>NZ_MDTQ01000002.1 GCF_001709345.1 Terasakiispira papahanaumokuakeensis | reverse complement strand
TTGAGTCGATCGATACTCAAATTTGATCACGCTGCAGATCTTCAAGATCTTAAGGTATCCGATAATGTTACGTTGTACGTGACTGACCACTTGGGTGTTATATGGTCAAGCCTCACGGGTCATTAGTACTGGTTAGCTCAATGCATTGCTGCACTTCCACACCCAGCCTATCAACCTCGTAGTCTTCGAGGGCCCTTTAGGGAGCTCAAGGCTCCAGGGAAACCTAATCTTGAAGGGGGCTTCCCGCTTAGATGCTTTCAGCGGTTATCCTGTCCGAACGTAGCTACCGGGCAATGCGATTGGCATCACAACCCGAACACCAGAGGTTCGTCCACTCCGGTCCTCTCGTACTAGGAGCAGCTCTTCTCAAGTTTCCAACGTCCACGGCAGATAGGGACCGAACTGTCTCACGACGTTCTAAACCCAGCTCGCGTACCACTTTAAATGGCGAACAGCCATACCCTTGGGACCGACTTCAGCCCCAGGATGTGATGAGCCGACATCGAGGTGCCAAACACCGCCGTCGATGTGAACTCTTGGGCGGTATCAGCCTGTTATCCCCGGAGTACCTTTTATCCGTTGAGCGATGGCCCTTCCATACAGAACCACCGGATCACTAGAACCTGCTTTCGCACCTGCTCGTCGTGTTGGACTCGCAGTCAAGCACCCTTATGCTCTTGCACTCATTGGCTGATTTCCGACCAGCCTGAGGGTACCTTTGTGCTCCTCCGTTACTCTTTTGGAGGAGACCGCCCCAGTCAAACTACCCACCATACACGGTCCCCGACCCGGATTACGGGTCTGGGTTAGAACCTCAATGTTACCAGGCTGGTATTTCAAGATTGGCTCCACCGAAACTGGCGTTCCGGTTTCAAAGCCTCCCAGCTATCCTACACAAGTAACATCAAAGTCCAGTGTAAAGCTGTAGTAAAGGTTCACGGGGTCTTTCCGTCTAGCCGCGGATACACAGCATCTTCACTGCGATTTCAATTTCACTGAGTCTCGGGTGGAGACAGCGTCCCCATCATTACGCCATTCGTGCAGGTCGGAACTTACCCGACAAGGAATTTCGCTACCTTAGGACCGTTATAGTTACGGCCGCCGTTTACCGGGGCTTCGATCAAGAGCTTCGTCCGAAGACTAACCCCATCAATTAACCTTCCGGCACCGGGCAGGCGTCACACCCTATACATCCTCTTGCGAGTTTGCAGAGTGCTGTGTTTTTAATAAACAGTTGCAGGGACCTGGTATCTTCGACCGGCTTCGGCTCAGGGAGCGAGTCCCATCACCTAATGCCGGCGTGCCTTCTCCCGAAGTTACGGCACCATTTTGCCTAGTTCCTTCACCCGAGTTCTCTCAAGCGCCTTGGTATTCTCTACCTGACCACCTGTGTCGGTTTGGGGTACGGTCACTTAACATCTGAAGCTTAGAGGCTTTTCCTGGAAGCGTGGCATCAATGACTTCCACACCGTGGTGTGTTCGTCTCATCTCTCGGTGTTGTGTACCCGGATTTGCCTAAGTACACCACCTACGGATTTTCACCAGGACAACCAACGCCTGGCTCACCTAGCCTTCTCCGTCCCCTCGTCGCAATATTAAGTGGTACGGGAATATTGACCCGTTTCCCATCGACTACGGCTTTCGCCCTCGCCTTAGGGGCCGACTCACCCTACCCTGATTAGCATGGGATAGGAACCCTTGGTCTTCCGGCGTGCGGGTTTTTCACCCGCATTATCGTTACTCATGTCAGCATTCGCACTTCTGATACCTCCAGCAAACCTTACGATTCACCTTCAACGGCCTACAGAACGCTCCTCTACCGCGTCACAAAGTGACACCCGTAGCTTCGGTACATAGTTTGAGCCCCGTTACATCTTCCGCGCGGGCCGACTCGACTAGTGAGCTATTACGCTTTCTTTAAAGGGTGGCTGCTTCTAAGCCAACCTCCTAGCTGTTTTAGCCTTCCCACATCGTTTCCCACTTAACTATGATTTTGGGACCTTAGCTGACGGTCTGGGTTGTTTCCCTTTTGACGACGGACGTTAGCACCCGCCGTCTGTCTCCCGTGCTGCACTCACCGGCATTCGGAGTTTGCATGGAGTTGGTAAGCCGGGATGGCCCCCTAGTCCAAACAGTGCTCTACCTCCGGTGGTGATACACGAGGCGCTACCTAAATAGCTTTCGAGGAGAACCAGCTATCTCCGGGCTTGATTAGCCTTTCACTCCGATCCACAGGTCATCCGAATCTTTTTCAACAGATTACGGTTCGGGCCTCCAATTGATGTTACTCAATCTTCACCCTGCCCATGGATAGATCGCCCGGTTTCGGGTCTATTCCCAGCGACTTGACGCCCTATTAAGACTCGGTTTCCCTACGCCTCCCCTAACGGTTAAGCTCGCCACTGAAAATAAGTCGCTGACCCATTATACAAAAGGTACGCCGTCACAGAACAAGTCTGCTCCGACTGCTTGTACGCACACGGTTTCAGGATCTATTTCACTCCCCTCACAGGGGTTCTTTTCGCCTTTCCCTCACGGTACTGGTTCACTATCGGTCAGTCAGGAGTATTTAGCCTTGGAGGATGGTCCCCCCATATTCAGACAGGATTACACGTGTCCCGTCCTACTCGATTTCACTAAGTTGGGATTTAAGATACGGGGCTATCACCCGCTATGGCGGCACTTTCCAGAGCCTTCTCCTATCCGTCCCTTAGCTTAAGGGCTGGTCCGATTTCGCTCGCCGCTACTTTCGGAATCTCGGTTGATTTCTTTTCCTCGGGTTACTTAGATGTTTCAGTTCTCCCGGTTCGCTTCCTTAACCTATGGATTCAGTTAAGGATACCTACCTTATGGTAGGTGGGTTTCCCCATTCGGAAATCCTCGGATCAAAGTCTGTTTGCCGACTCCCCGAGGCTTATCGCAGGCTTCCACGTCCTTCATCGCCTCTGACTGCCTAGGCATCCACCGTGTGCGCTTGATCGCTTGACCATATAACCCCAAGGGGTCAACAGTATGTCGATCACGTTCAACGATAATTGCCGGATACGCTTGAGATCATGAAGATTTCATTTGCATATCGCGTTATCAAAATTTGATATTGGCTTGATTACTTGCATTGTTAAAGAGCGTGTCCTGATGGACAGAGCGAAGTATTTTATTAAGCTAATTTCACTTAAAACACTTGGCTATGAGCATCAGACAAACAAACAGTAGACTTTAGACACCGTTCACGGAGATAAGACCAGGCCATTAATGGGCTGATCATATTGATCCTATGAACTAATTCACTTGCATCAGGAATGGTGGAGCCAAGCGGGATCGAACCGCTGACCTCCTGCGTGCAAGGCAGGCGCTCTCCCAGCTGAGCTATGGCCCCATAGAATGTGGTGGGTCTGAGTGGACTTGAACCACCGACCTCACCCTTATCAGGGGTGCGCTCTAACCAGCTGAGCTACAGACCCAAGTCACTGTTTGCTCTTGCATCAGACAATTCATTGTGAGCGCTTGACTGCGAAGTGGGATACAGTCGATTAAGGAGGTGATCCAGCCGCAGGTTCCCCTACGGCTACCTTGTTACGACTTCACCCCAGTCATTAATCACACCGTGGTAACCGCCCTCCCGAAGGTTAAGCTAGCTACTTCTGGTGCAATCAACTCCCATGGTGTGACGGGCGGTGTGTACAAGGCCCGGGAACGTATTCACCGCGGCATTCTGATCCGCGATTACTAGCGATTCCGACTTCATGGAGTCGAGTTGCAGACTCCAATCCGGACTACGACCGGTTTTTACGGATTAGCGCCCCCTCGCGGGTTAGCAACCTGTTGTACCGGCCATTGTAGCACGTGTGTAGCCCTACCCGTAAGGGCCATGATGACTTGACGTCGTCCCCACCTTCCTCCGGTTTGTCACCGGCAGTCTCCCTAGAGTTCTCAGCCGAACTGCTAGCAAATAGGGATAGGGGTTGCGCTCGTTACGGGACTTAACCCAACATTTCACAACACGAGCTGACGACAGCCATGCAGCACCTGTCACAGAGTTCCCGAAGGCACGAAGCTATCTCTAGCGACTTCTCTGGATGTCAAGGGTAGGTAAGGTTCTTCGCGTTGCATCGAATTAAACCACATGCTCCACCGCTTGTGCGGGCCCCCGTCAATTCATTTGAGTTTTAACCTTGCGGCCGTACTCCCCAGGCGGTCTACTTATTGCGTTAGCTGCGCCACTAAGCTCTCAAGGAGCCCAACGGCTAGTAGACATCGTTTACGGCGTGGACTACCAGGGTATCTAATCCTGTTTGATCCCCACGCTTTCGTACCTCAGTGTCAGTGTCAGTCCAGAAGGCCGCCTTCGCCACTGGTATTCCTCCACATATCTACGCATTTCACCGCTACACGTGGAATTCTACCTTCCTCTACTGCACTCTAGTTAAGCAGTTCCAGATGCCGTTCCCAGGTTAAGCCCGGGGCTTTCACATCTGGCTTACTTAACCACCTACGCACGCTTTACGCCCAGTAATTCCGATTAACGCTCGCACCCTCCGTATTACCGCGGCTGCTGGCACGGAGTTTGCCGGTGCTTCTTCTGCGAGTAACGTCACACGATGCTGGTATTAACAACACCGCTTTCCTCCTCGCTGAAAGTGCTTTACAACCCGAAAGCCTTCTTCACACACGCGGCATGGCTGGATCAGGGTTGCCCCCATTGTCCAATATTCCCCACTGCTGCCTCCCGTAGGAGTCTGGGCCGTGTCTCAGTCCCAGTGTGGCTGATCATCCTCTCAGACCAGCTACAGATCGTCGCCTTGGTGAGCCTTTACCCCACCAACTAGCTAATCTGACATAGGCTCATCCGATAGCGTGAGCAAAAGCCCACTTTCTCCCGTAGGACGTATGCGGTATTAGCTCGAGTTTCCCCGAGTTATCCCCCACTACCGGGCAGATTCCTATGCATTACTCACCCGTCCGCCGCTCGACGCCTGGAAGCAAGCTTCCATCGTTTCCGCTCGACTTGCATGTGTTAGGCCTGCCGCCAGCGTTCAATCTGAGCCATGATCAAACTCTTCAGTTTAAAATCATAAGTCCTAAAGTGGACCAAACTTGGCTCAAGGTTCAAACGTCTCATTTTGACGAGTCGCTTGCCTTGATATATGGTGACATGATCACCACTTTCATCAGCAAGCGCCCACATGAATTGCCTGATGCTTCATTCTTAAAGAGCGTTGATCGCGGACCCGAAGATCACCTCGATCAGAAGAGCCGCTATCTTACCAGAGCGACTCGAGCTGTCAAGCAGCTTTTTGAAGTTTCTGTTCCAACCCACATTTAAATCACTTGGCGATTCAAATGCTTAGCCAGAAAGCTCAAAGAGCGGCTAAAGCCAATCTAACTGACTGCCGAAGCGTCGTCCTCAACAGTGCGGTGCATTCTAGGGAACCGAACCGTGCAAGTCAAGGAAGAATTTGAAGTTATTCAAAACAACCCAGCAAGTGGATAACTTTGAAAACTCAAAACAAATCAGTGAGTTAGCAGCGTTATCAGAGGCG
>NZ_MDTQ01000001.1:3980764-4042489 GCF_001709345.1 Terasakiispira papahanaumokuakeensis | reverse complement strand
CTCGGTTTATTTTAGTCCAGGGACCCTGCAATAGAAGCAAACAACGACGGTAAGGCCTTAGCGGGACTATTTTCCTTCTTTACCAAGCCCTCGACCTTAAACCGTCTAGACCTTTGACGCCTCTTTACCATGCCGTCTTTCATGCCTTCTTCTTTTTCTTCTTACGCTTGCGAATGCGTTCATAGAACTTATACGTATCGCCGGGGCGCTCTCGAAAGCGCTTGTATTCCCATTGATACTGCAGTGGCGTTTCAACAATAGCTCTCTCGACACACGCATTTGCACCAGCCGCAGCCACCACTTCATCTTCGCTATAAACACGCTCATCAGGTGGCAAGAAGATTAATTCGAACCCTCCCCCTCCGGGCAAGCGTCGGGCAAGACCAATCACCGCTCGTGCTCCAGAGCGACTAATGAGCTTAGGCAGTAGCGTCGCGGTATAGGCAGGAATCCCAAAAAAAGGCGCAAAACAACCGCCTTGTCCAGGCTCAGGCTCTTGGTCAGGCAAGACCCCAACCATCTCTCCTCGTTTGAGGGCTTTCATAAGCTGCATCACACCGCGCCGATCAGTAGGCACCAAATGAGCGCCTGCGCGTTCTCGCCCACCTCGAATATGTACGTCAAGCGAGGCCATTTCAGGCGGCGCATACATCGCAGTGAAAGCATGACGCTTGGATAACCAAAGATTCAGTAGCTCCCAATTGCCGATGTGAGGCGCCAACAACACAACCCCCTGACCTGGCTTTAGAGCCGCCTCAAGGTGCTCAATACCATGAACTCGCTTAATCAGCGCTAACGTTTTATCGAGCGGGCCAAACCACATTACGCCCAACTCAAGCATCGTGGCGGCACTGGCAGACAAACTTTGGCGCTCCATACGACTACGCTCTTGCTTGGTAAGACGTGGGTAGCATAGCGACAGGTTCGTTCGCGTCACCTGCTGCTCTCGGCCTTTAATACCCCACAAAGCGCGCCCAAGTAACCAGGCCAGCCCATGCAACCCTCTCAACGGCACACGAGCGGCACCTTTCCAGAGGCAAACAATAAACTGTGGCAACCATTTATCTTTCACAAACAGCCTCTTAACAATAACAAACCAGCATCATGAACTGCTCAGAGCGCTCATTATAAGCCGCATAAAGATATCCGAAAGCTACTTTCTTGATCCTAGAAATTTGACCTCTATCAAGAAGGCGCTCACTTCATGTTGATGCATTAACGATAACCATTATCATTAGCGATAACATTTAATGGGAGCGGCACCATGACATCATCCTCTTCTATCTTGCAAGCAGCCCCGCATCAGAGCGGCCAACCCAAAACTTCTCGAAGCAGTTTTGGCACCTTTTTATCGCGCCATGGCTGGCGACAGCGCCCATGCTCAACGCCCGCGAGACAATTAGAGCTAGACGCTGATACCAGCTCAACACGCCTGATCAGTCCAGCAATTCGAGACTGAGATCTAACGCTTCATATCAGTGGCGTTCAAGAAGAATCAATTTGTTCTCTCGATAGGGGCTCGGCAATGCTTATGAATCGGTCTAACATGGGGGGCTTAACAAATAAGCTTAATGTTAGATCCATTGACTAGCGACCCGACGAGCCATGATTGCCCAGATCCCCGTAGTCACGACACCAGAACAACCTTATCTAGACTTCTTAAGCGCGCTACGCCAAGCGGGCTTCTCAGGAGAAGTCAGCCCGGACCCAACATCACCGACGGTCTTAACTGATCGATTAGTGATGTCTACCGATAACTCGATCTATCAACAACTGCCCCAAGCGGTGGTTTATCCGCGCCACGCCGAAGACTTGCAATGTATTGCGCGACTCATGGACCAGCCGGAGTTTTCACAATTAGCCGTGACACCACGGGGCGGCGGGACAGGGACTAATGGCCAATCATTAACCGATGGTGTGGTTGTGGACATTTCACGCCATATGAACCAAATTCTGGAGATTGATGTAGAGAAACGTCAGGTCAGGGTCCAAGCCGGGGTCGTCAAAGATCAACTCAATGCGGCCCTCAAACCGCACGGGCTTTTCTTTGCCCCAGAGTTGTCGACATCTAACCGGGCCACCATTGGCGGTATGATCAATACCGACGCCTCTGGGCAAGGTTCTTGCGAATACGGTAAAACACGTGATCATGTTTTAGCCCTATCCACCGTATTCCTAGGGGGAGAACTCTGGCACTCAACGCCTATTAAAGAAGAGACAGCGCTGGAAGCAATATGCCAGCGGGACGATACCGTCGGTCGTGTGCATGCCAAAGCGCGAGACATTATTGATCAGCAAAAGCCGCTGATTGAAGCCAAATTCCCCAAACTGAACCGCTGCTTAACGGGCTATGATCTTGCTCACCTGCGAGACGAACAGGGCTACTTCAATCTGAATAGCATTCTATGCGGCAGCGAGGGCTCACTAGGCTTTATTGCCGAGGCAACACTCAACGTATTGCCCATTCCTAAGCACTCCGCTCTAGTGAATGTCCGATATGCCGGTTTCATGGATGCGCTTCGAGATGCTAAAGCACTGATGGCCATTGAGGATAATCGCCCGACGTCCATTGAAACGGTTGATGAAAAAGTCTTGTTGCTGGCAATGGAAGATATTGTCTGGAACCAAGTCGCGGATTACTTTCCAGCAGAAGAGAATGCGCCGCCCACTCGGGGCATCAACCTGATCGAATTTAATGCCGAGACTGAGCAGGCACTCAACTCAAAAGTCCAAGCATTTACCGATCACCTCCAGCAAGATTCCACGGTTTCTCGCATTGGCCACACCATTGCCACCGGGCATGCACAGATCACACAAGTCTATGCCATGCGAAAGCGTGCTGTAGGTCTATTGGGTAATGCGAAAGGCGAAAAGCGCCCCATTCCATTTGTTGAAGATACGGCAGTCCCGCCAGAAAACTTGGCGGATTATATTGCGGAATTTCGACAGTTGCTGGATAGCCACCATTTACAATATGGCATGTTCGGGCATGTCGACGCTGGTGTACTACATGTCCGCCCGGCAATCGATATGAAAGACCCGCAACAATTGGCCATGGTGCGCACCATCAGCGACCAAGTCGCAGCTCTCACTCAAAAGTATCATGGCTTACTCTGGGGTGAACACGGCAAAGGGGTACGTTCTGAATATGCTCCCGAATTTTTTGGTGAGCTTTATCCCAGTTTACAAGCCCTTAAAGCAGCGGCTGATCCGCGTAATCAGATCAACCCCGGAAAGATTGCAACCCCCATCACAATCGATGGCGCTGAGTTGCTTAAGATCGATGAAGTCACCACTCGCGGTGAACTGGATAGACAGATTGACGAGGCCGTCTGGCAACACTTCCCCAGTGCGGTTTATTGTAATGGTAATGGGGCTTGTTTTAACTATGACGTCAATGACCCCATGTGCCCGTCATGGAAGGCCACCCGAGAACGCCGGCAATCCCCCAAAGGTCGAGCCAGTTTGATGAGGGAATGGCTTCGTCAACAGGGGAATGCAGGCGTCAATGTGATCGAAGCGGCCGCCAAACCACCCGGTTTTTGGCGCAGCTTACCCGCGCGGATTAAAAATACCTTAGCCAAACGCCGTGGTGACGTTGATTTCTCACATGAAGTCTATGATGCCATGGCAGGTTGTTTGTCATGCAAATCCTGTGCAGGCCAGTGCCCGATCAAAGTAAGCGTGCCTGAGTTCCGCAGCCAGTTTCTAGAGCTTTACCATCAGCGCTACTTACGACCGCTCAAAGACTACTTCATCGGCTCACTGGAATATCTCATGCCGACATTGGGTCGTTTTACCGGTTTATACAATGCAGCAATGCGTAATCAATGGGTCAAAAAAGGGTTAGCGCGTTATGCAGGCATGGTTGATAGCCCGCTATTAAGTACCGTACAGCTCGGCACACGCTTGGATGAATTGGGGCTCCCCGAAGCGACTCCAGCTAAACTCCGCGCACTGAGTGATAGTGAGCGGCGCATGACGCTGGTGTTGGTACAAGATGCCTTCACCAGTTATTTCGAGTCACAAGTCGTGCTCGATACATTATGCTTGCTCCGTAAGCTCGGCTTTAACGTTTTGATAGCGCCTTATCGACCTAATGGGAAACCGCTCCATGTTCAAGGGTTTATGAAGGCCTTTGATCGCGCAGCGCGACGCAATGCACAGTTGCTTCGAACACTCAGTGACACTGGCGTACAATTAGCAGGGTTAGATCCCGCCATGACGCTGACTTACCGACAAGAATATGCCAAGTTGCTTGGCGAGTCGCAGACCCCCAATGTCATGCTGTTACAAGAGTGGCTCGTCGAGCGCCTCGACTTATTAACTCCACAAGCGATTCACTATAGCCAACCATTTAAACTACTGGCCCACTGCACAGAAAAAACCAATGCAGTTCATGCGGTTAAACAATGGCAGCAAGTGTTTTCCGCATTGGGTGTACCACTAGAAGTGATCAATAACGGTTGCTGTGGTATGGCGGGGACTTTTGGCCATGAAGCTCAAAATCGTGAGACGTCCGAAATTATTTACCGACAGAGCTGGGGTGAAATTATTCAACAAGAAGGGGTTGAACAATTACTGGCTACGGGCTACTCATGCCGCTCACAAGTCAAGCGAATGGAAGGCGATGACCAAGGGCTTAAGCATCCCGTTCAAGCATTGCTCCATGTGATGAGCCAACAAGTCGAAGCCAGCCAAGCGGCCTAAAGAACGCCGGAACCATCGCTTTTAAACTTAATATGAGAGTGCGTTAACGTATGGCCACAGAAACTTCACAGACAGATGCTCTGATCACAGCGCATACCCTGAACTGGGTGCGAAGCTTTATTGTGGCCCATAACATCTGCCCATTCGCCCGCTATGAATTAGCCAGGCCAGACATGAGGATTCAGGTCACTCGGGCCCGAAAAGCCCGAGAAGCTTTGAGCGCCCTAGAGGATGAATGCCTGTGGATGGAGCAACATCCACAGATTGAAACCTCACTTATCGTCATGCCTGAACTATTCAAAAGCTTCGAATCTTATCTTGAGTTTGTCGCCCGTGCAGAAGATTTTTTATTTGATGCCGACTATGAAGGTATTTATCAATTAGCCACTTTTCATCCCGAATATTACTTTGCTGATAGTGACCCAGATGATGCGGCCAACTTCACTAACCGGTCACCTTACCCCATGCTGCACTTGCTCCGAGAATCGAGTGTTGAAAAAGCAATCGCACATTATGGAGAGACACAAAAGATCCCTGAGCGCAATATTGAGCACCTGACGCAAATGGGACGGCCCGCAGTAGAGGCCTTACGTGAAAACTGCTTCAAAGTATGATCTGAAACCCGATGCAAACCGTCACGATTCATACTCAGATTCGAGAGATCCCTGCCTCACAATGGGATGGATTACGTTGCGATGATAATCCGTTTACCCGCCATGCATTTCTTGAAGCTTTAGAAAGTAGCGGCTGTGTTGGTGGCGACAGCGGCTGGCAACCCTTACATCTAACATTGCACCAGGGAGACCAACGGGTTGCGGCGATGCCGCTATATTTAAAGTACCACCCGTGGGGAGAGTATGTATTTGACTGGGCTTGGGAAGAGGCTTGGACACAATATGGCGAAGATTATTACCCCAAATTAGTCACCGCTATACCCTTCACACCCAGCGTAGGGCCACGGTTGTTATATAACCCCACACAGATCAGCTTGGATCACAGCATTAGCGCTATGACCCAAGCCATCAGGCAATTATGTGAAGAACACCGTTTGTCCAGCTGGCACACATTATTTATGCCCCCCGCAACACGCCATCACTATCAAGCTCAATCATTACTGCTCAGGCAAGGTTGCCAATATCATTGGTACAACCGGGGATATCACAGCTTTGATGATTTTCTCAACACCATGACCGCAAAGCGCCGTAAAACCGTCAAACGTGAGCGGCGCCGCTGTATCGAACAAGCAATCACATTACAAACCCTAGCGGGCCATGAGATTACGGCAGCGCACTTGACTCATTTCTACCACTTTTACCAACTCACCTACCTCAAGCGTGGACGACAAGGGTACTTAAATCAGGACTTCTTCCAGCAATTACGACAAACGATGCCTGAACAGCTGGTATTAGTCATGGCTTATCATCACCAAGAGGCCGTAGCAGCCGCCTTATCATTCCGAGATCAACACCATCTATATGGGCGTTACTGGGGATGTCTTGATGAATATGACAGCCTGCACTTTGAAACCTGCTACTACCAGGGCATTGATTACTGTATTGATCAAGGCCTTCAACATTTTGATGCTGGCGCCCAGGGAGAGCATAAGATTCAACGCGGCTTCGAACCCATTGCCACCTGGTCAGCACACTGGATCGAAACCGCCATGTTCCGCCAAGCCATTAAGCACTATGTTGAAACCGAGCAACAGCAAATGACTCAACACATCGAGCAACTGCGTCAAAGGCTGCCATTTCATAAGTCGGGCTGAAAGAAAAGGCATAAGCGAGGCTTAAGCCTATACCGTCAAACTGCCGTTTAAAAGCGCACGCCGCCAGTCCACATTATTCCGGCAGAACCAAAGAGAATGACCTCAGTCGACACGGGCCCCCAGCTGGCCCCTACCCCGGGCAACACCGCCGGCGCAGTCCCCCAACCGTTTAAGGGAATTTTGTCTTTATATTCACCGCGATAGCCATGTAATAAGCCCATCGTCAACTTGCCATAAATATCCCACTGGTCGCTGCCCCACCAACGTTGAGTAACCCCCACATAAGCATATTCACTACGCTGGGCAAAAGAGTTACGAAAAGTGGCGGCACCCGCTAAATAACGTATGTCAGGTTGAGCAGGCAACCAGTCAAACGGCGCCTCACTAGGCGCCGTTTGGTATTCAAGGTTAATCATATCTTGATGGTTATTATGCTCTGGCTTGGGGTCAAAGTGTTTCGTCCAAAAAGAGGTCATTAATAACCATTGAGGTGACTGCGATGCCGTAGCCCAAGCAGGAGAGACAAAAAAAGAAAGGGCCACCAATCCCAAAAGTTTGCTGCGCCACCGCAAATTCATCAGATATCCTATTTAAAATTCATCATTTAAAGGCGCATCTCGATACCACACTGCTGCAAATGCTGCTTGGCTTGGGGGACTGAATATTCACCAAAATGGAAAATACTGGCGGCCAATACCGCATCAGCGCCGCCGAGTGTCACCCCCTCCACGAGATGATCCAGATTCCCCACTCCGCCAGAAGCAATAACAGGTACATGGACCGCATCACTAATGGCTCGGGTAACCGCGAGATCAAAACCATTTTTCGTTCCATCTCGATCCATGCTGGTGAGCAATAACTCACCCGCCCCTAATGCGACCATTTTTTTGGCCCACTCCACCGCATCGAGACCCGTTGGCTTACGGCCACCATGGGTGAATATTTCCCAACGCGCGACATCACCTTCAGTCGAGACTTGTTTGCAGTCAATGGCCACGACAATACACTGATTACCAAAGCGTTCTGCGGCCTCACGTACAAAATCCGGCCGCGTCACTGCCGCTGAGTTGATCGCCACTTTATCAGCACCGGCATTGAGCATGGCGCGAATATCATCACAAGTACGAATCCCACCACCCACGGTAAGCGGGATAAAAACCTCTCCGGCAATCCGCTCAACCATATCAATGGTGGTACCGCGCCCTTCATGCGTCGCCGTAATATCTAAAAAAGTAATTTCATCGGCGCCTTGCTCATTGTAACGCTTAGCCACTTCGACTGGATCACCGGCATCGCGGATATCAACAAAATTGACCCCTTTAACGACGCGACCGTTATCCACATCCAGACAAGGAATAATACGTTTGGCCAACCCCATAAGGACTCCTTACGCTTGTCCAGTAATCTGATCTGCCAATGCTTGGGCCTCGGCAAGGTCTAAAGTGCCTTCATAAATAGCACGCCCCGTAATCGCGCCTAAGATCCCCTGGTCTGAGACTTGGGCCAGTTGGTCAATATCGTCCATATTGGTGACCCCACCAGACGCCACGACCGGAATCCCGCCGACTTGCGCCAGCTCAACGGTCGATTCAACATTAACGCCCTGCAGCATGCCATCTCGGCTAATATCGGTATAAACGATGCTTGAAACACCATCATCAGCAAAACGCTTAGCCAGCTCAGTGGCCTTGATCGTGGACACTTCCGCCCAACCATCCGTCGCCACAAAACCCTCTTGAGCATCTAGGCCCACAATAATATGGCCAGGGAACAGGCGACACATTTCAGTCACAAACTCAGGTTCTTTCACCGCTTTGGTGCCGATAATCACCCACTGCACACCCGCGGTTAGATAATGCTCAATGGTATGGGCCGATCGAATGCCCCCACCGATCTGAATGGGTAAGTTAGGATTCGCTTGTGCAATCGCGGTAACCGCCTCGCCATTCACCGGCTGACCATCAAAAGCCCCGTTCAGATCAACCAAATGCAAACGACGAGCGCCAGCCTCAACCCAACGTGCAGCCATCTCAACGGGATCGCTGCCATAGTGAGTTGCATCATCCATGCGCCCCTGCTTCAGCCGCACACATTGACCATCTTTAAGATCGATTGCAGGAATAACAAGCATTGAAGTATCCATCGTCAGGCTGAAGCCAAGCTTCAGCAGTCAAAATTATTATTCAATTGGGCCGGGCGGTATACCCGCCGAAGAGATTTTCGCTAAAGCCCACCGAGGCCATACCTCGGGGTCTCAGGGTCGCCAGTCCACAAAATTACTCAATAACTGCAACCCTGCTTGAGCGCTTTTCTCTGGGTGAAACTGAGTCCCTGCCACATTGTCTTCAGCCATCACCGCAGCAAATTGCACAGGTCCATATTGGCAATGACCCAATACGGCGTCAGGGTCATTGGCCTGAACATAATAACTGTGCACAAAGTAAAAGCGCTCTCCCGCAGGAATATTGGCCCACAAGGGATGATCTGGACGCGTCGGCATCACTTGATTCCACCCCATGTGAGGGACTTTCAAGCGCTGCCCCTCGTGGTCAGTTAAATCATCTCCAAAAAAGCGCACTTCGCCCGGAAAATGATTCAAGGCCGTCACGCCTCCATTTTCTTCACTGCGAGACATTAAAGCCTGAAAACCGACACAAATACCCAAAAAAGGTTTATTAGCCAAACACTCCTGAATCACCGGCACCAACCCGGTCTGAGACATCTCGCCGAGACAATCTCGAATAGCGCCCACACCGGGGAGCACAACACGCTCGGCCGACCGGATAACATCAGGATTACTTGAGATTGCGACACTTTTTCGCCCATTCGCCACCTTCTCTAAGGCTTTATGAGCAGAGTGAAGGTTGCCCATACCATAATCAATGATGACGATATCAGCGGTTTGTGAACGATCAGAGAGCGACATCAGAGCACTCCTTTTGTTGAGGCAATCTGGCCGGCCATCCTGAGGTCTTCAGACAACGCCATACGTAGTGCTCGACCAAAGGCTTTAAAAATAGTTTCAGCCTGGTGATGGGCATTAAAACCTTTGAGATTATCAATGTGCAGCGTGACTAACGCATGATTCACAAAACCTTGAAAAAACTCCCAGAAAAGCTGGGTATCCAAGCCACCAATAGAGGCTCGGGTAAACTCACACTGAAAACTCAGGCCAGGGCGCCCTGAAAAATCAATCACAACACGGGAGAGCGCTTCATCCAAGGGGACATAAGCGTGTCCATATCGGGTCATGCCCCTTTTATCACCAACCGCTTGGGCAAAAGCCTGTCCCAGCGTAATGCCTAGATCCTCAACCGTATGATGATCGTCAATATGGCGATCACCCACAACATCCAGTTTCATATCGATCAGGCCATGACGTGCAATCTGCTCTAACATATGATCAAGAAAGCCAATGCCACTGTTACTGGCAAATTTCCCGTCACCATCCAGGTTAATTTCAACCTGAATCTGAGTTTCCAGCGTATCACGGCGCACACTGGCGATACGTGCAGTCATGGATATCTCCACTGAATTATTATCGATTTGAGAAACCATTCACGGATGAAAGCAGCATCACTCCCGTCAAGGCACTCAACAACAAGTAACCATAAGCTGTAATACTGACGTCACACCACCGATCACCCGCTCAACGGTCCGGGCTCGATTATACCCTGACCCGACACTCAGTTCATGGCGCATGCACATTAAAAACAACAAAACCGCCTGTCAAAGGCGGTTTTGGATCAAGGCGTATACAGACCACTAACTTTACAAGCCCATCATGGGCCGTAAAGGTAAGTCACTGCCAGGAAAGTTACTGATAGGAAAGTCACGACAAATGATTAAACCATCGCTTTGACGTGAGCATCAATGGCGGCTTCAGCATTCGCAATGGCTTTTTGTTTAGCTTCATCGCCCATACTGACACCTTCGGCATAAATAAACTCGACATCCGTCTGGCCAATCATACCCAGCAGGCTTTTCAAGTGTGGCGTCTGGCTATCCGCCGGAGTTCCCGCATACAGACCACCACGCGCCGCCAAAATTAAAACGGGTTTGGTTTCTAACAGGGCTTCAGGACCCTCGGCAGTATAACGGAAAGTCGAACCCGCTCTCAGAACGCGATCGAACCATGCTTTTAACTGTGTCGGAATGCCAAAGTTATACATCGGTACCCCAAGCACAATACGGTCAGCCGCTTTAACTTCATCAATCAAATCATCAGAACGCTGACGCAATTGCAGTTGCGCTTCAGTCGGCGTTTCGGCCATCCAGCTGCCCATTTCCTCTGCAGTGAGGTGCGGCAAGCTATTCTCAGCCAAATCACGCTCAATCCATTCCACTTGAATGCCTTGAGCTTTCAATTGTGCTTTGTAGTGATTAGCCAAGTGATTGGATTGGCTATTGTCACCCAGAATAGAAGAGGTCAGCAGTAAAATTTTCATTATGTCTCCTTAAGACGCCTAACCGATTGCGGGTGCCCGATAAATGACGGGGTCACCACCATAGTTTTATTCTCAACAAATTCTGTCGTATGAAAATCACATTTATGCGGACGAACCTTTCTAATAAAACGAATATCGCCTCAATAATAGTCTGCTGCTATTGCACTTATAGCGAGATTCAAACGAAGTTCGATCGCAATAATGACCCTAATCAAAACAGGGTTTTTACCACCCCTCAGGATGAATAAAGCGTATCGACGAGAGGCGTAACGCCGCGAGTCGGCCGTGCATAACGCAATAAGCCCTGGCGTCTGAGGCCAGCAAAATAGGCCGTGGTCAGCATTGAAACAGGGCATCATAATGAGGAGTGAACCATGAACTTGACACAAAGCTTGGTCACCGGTGTTCTATTCAGCCTGTGCCTACCCGCCTGGGCTGACCGAGCCACCGATGAACCCATAACACCTATTTCCCCAGCCCAAGTCAGTAACCCTGAATTGGTCGAACTGGGCAAACAATTATATTTTGACCCTCGCTTATCCCGGTCGGGCTTTATTTCTTGTAACTCTTGTCACAATCTGAGTATGGGCGGCACAGACAATTTACCCACCTCAATTGGCGATCACTGGCAACAAGGTCCGATCAACTCGCCCACCGTGCTTAATGCCAGCATGAACCTGGCTCAATTTTGGGATGGTCGTGCCGCTGACTTAAAAGCACAGGCGGGCGGCCCGATTGAAAACCCCAAAGAAATGGCCTCAAACCATACACTGGCTGTCGAAGTCTTGCGTTCAATTCCAGAGTATCGTGCTAGCTTTAAAGCACGTTTTGGTAATGAAGCCATCACCATTGATCAAGTAACGACCGCAATCGCAGCCTTTGAGGAAACACTGGTCACCCCGAACGCTCGTTTTGATCAATGGCTCAAAGGCGATGATGACGCGCTCACTGAACAAGAACAATCAGGATACGCACTGTTTAAAGAGATCGGCTGTACAGCGTGTCATTATGGCCCTGCCATAGGCGGCAAATCATTTCAGAAGATGGGGTTAATAGAAGCCTACCAAACAAACAACCCGGCCCAAGGAAGAGCAGGCGTCACCGGCAAAGATGCGGATCGTTTTATGTTTAAAGTGCCGACACTGCGCAATATCGCCTTAACCTACCCCTACTTCCACGATGGTGCTTACTGGAACTTAAGTGAAGCCGTTGATGTCATGGCTCGACTACAACTAGGGCGGCAGCTAAATGACGATGAAAACGCACGTATTGTGGCATTCTTGAAAACGCTTACAGGCCAACAGCCTGACTTTAAACTGCCGATTCTTCCCCCTTCAACACCGGAGACTCCACGGCCCGAGCCTTTCCCAGAAAATTAAAAACCATTTAAACCCACGTGTTTAACTGATCAGGGGCCTGATAAGGCGCCTGATCCACGCCATGAATGAATCGATCCGAGGTTGGCCAAAAGGCTTGAGTCCACTGAAAAGCCCACCCATAATTGAATTAATCTCAACATAAAAAAGGCCAACATGAAGAAGCCTCATGATTGAACTTCGTCATCTCAAAACACTTGTTGCGCTCAATGCCACAGGCAGCCTAGTGGAGGCAGCCGAACGCCTGCATCTAACGCAGTCAGCGCTGTCTCATCAGCTCAAAGCCCTAGAGCACCTTTTAGATGCCGAGCTGTTTGTACGCAAAAGCAAGCCTTTACAGTTCACCCCCACGGGACAACGCCTCCTAAAGTTAGCAGATGAGATACTACCTCGTATCGACACGGCAGAGCGTGATCTCAAGCGACTGGCTAGCGGCCAGGCAGGACGCCTTCACCTAGCCATCGAGTGCCACAGCTGCTATCAGTGGCTGATGCCGACACTCGATCAATTTCGTAGTCAGTGGCCCGAAGTGGAAGTCGACATTCCGTCCGGACATAGTTTTAACCCGCTACCGGCACTTAAACGTCAGGAGCTCGAGCTCGTCATTACATCAGACCCAAGGCCCATTGAGGGGATTGTCTATGCGCCTTTATTTCGCTACGAAATCTTATTAGCGGTCGCGAAAGATCATCCTTTTGCACAAGAAACAGGGGTCACGCCAGATGCTCTCAGTCAGGAAACACTGATCACCTACCCTGTCGAGAAGAATTTACTGGATGTCTTTACCCATTTTCTCGACCCGGCCGGGGTTGAACCAGCTTCAGTCAGAACAGCAGAGCTCACTATCTTAATGATGCAACTAGTCGCCTCTGGCCGCGGTGTCTGCACGCTCCCCAACTGGGCCTTGGATGAGTACCTGCAACGCGGCTATGTAGCGGCCTGTCGATTAGGAGAGCAGGGGACTTGGGGGACGTTATACGCAGCTTATCGCGATCAGGCCCAGCCGCTGGCTTACCTAAAAGCATTTATCGAGATTGCACGCCAAACCTCTCAATATGTACTCGCAGGTGTCGAGTCTGTGACGGGGTCGTCACAAAATTGAGACTAAATTGACACCGACACACCCTACCCACATCAGGATAAGATGGCAGATCACACCTCCATCAGGATGAATGAGGCAAATGCAACGACGCATCACTATCACTCCGCTATGGATCGCAGCCTTATTAGCACTGAGTCTGGCTGTTTGGTTAATCACCGGAACGCAACAACAGGCACGACAACAAGCGCCCGATGATCACGTTTTATCCGAAGCGCAAAACCCTAATGCGCCAGACACCCCCAAGGTCAAAGTTCGCCGGATCCAAGCCCAGCAACACCCCATGAATTTAATCCTCCAGGGGCAATTAAAAGCATGGCAATCCGTTGAGTTGAAAGCGCGGCTAGATGCGCCTGTCTCTGCGCGTCCTGTCAAAGAAGGTTCAAGGGTCGAAGCCGGTCAAATTCTACTGCAACTAGCGCCAGAGGATCGGCCCGCTCAGTTAGCCCAAGCACAAGCAGATCTTGCCCTCGCCCAAGAGCAACTCACGGCATCAGAACGGTTACAACAAAAGAACCTCAGTGCGCGAACAGAAGTACTCAGCCGCAGACGAGATCTTGCTAACGCTCAAGCCACCTTGGCTAATCGGCAGCAACAAATGGCTGACCTCACGCCCAGAGCGCCTTTTTCTGGCATTCTCAACCAGATTAGCGTCGACCTTGGCGATCTATTAAGCCCAGGCGAGACCTGGGGTGAACTGGTCGATCTGGACCAACTGAAAGCAACCGCCCAAGTCCCCCAACAACAAATCGAACAAGTGAGCCTGAACGATGCTGTCACGGTCACATTGTTGAATGGCGACACATTACCGGGTCATGTGCACTTTATCAGTGCTCAGGCGGACCCCGAAACACGCAGTTTTCGAGTGGAAGCCACTGTGCCCAACCCGGAACAACGACCCCTTGCAGGCGTCAGCGCAACATTGACCTTAGCGACAGGGCAAGTCACGGCACACAAACTTTCCCCCGCATTTCTAACGCTGGATGATCAAGGTCGTCTAGGTGTGCAGTATGTCACTGAGCAGCACACGGCCGGTTTCTTGCCCGTACAGATTATCGACACCCAGACAGATGGCGTTTGGGTTGCAGGGCTGCCCGAACAACTCGACCTGATCACATTAGGAGGAGGGTTTGTCCATGAAGGACAAAAGGTCAGCACGGAGGCAGACGGATGGAGTCCTTAATTAGAGCCGCCATGCTGCGCAGCCGTGCAGCTTTATTGCTTTTAACCATTATTGTCGCCGGCGGTCTTGGGGCTTATATCAGTCTACCCAAAGAGGCCAATCCGGATGTCACCGTGCCTTGGATTTATATCTCTATGACCCTCGAAGGCATCAGTCCGGAAGATGCCGAGCGTCTGCTTGTCCGCCCGATGGAGCAAGAACTACGCGCTTTAGAAGGTGTTAAAGAGATGAAAGCCATTGCTGGCGAAGGCCACGCATCGGTTACACTCGAATTTGATGCTGGCTTTAATCCCGATAAGGCGCTCCAGGATGTCCGTGATAAGGTCGATACTGCCCGCACAGAGCTGCCAGACGAAGCCGATGACCCTCAGGTCCATGAAATCAACGTCGCTCAATTTCCAGTTCTGTCTGTGGCCTTATCTGGGCCACTATCCCAAGCGGCGCTCGTCGCGACAGCACGTCAGCTACAAGATGCCATTGAAAGCATCCCAGAGGTCTTAGAAGTCGATATCGGAGGCGATCGAGAAGACTTGATGGAAATTGTGGTCGACCCGCAGGTCTTGCAAAGCTACGGCCTGGATTACGACCAACTGTATCAATTGGTCAATAATAATAACCGGCTAGTGGCGGCAGGAAGCCTCGATAGTGGCGCAGGCCGCCTCCCCCTCAAAGTGCCAGGGCTGATTGAGTCTCTGGATGATGTGTTGAACATTCCAGTCAAGGTGAATGGTGACACTGTCGTCACCTTTAAAGACATTGCCACGGTTCATCGAACCTTTAAAGACCCGACAGGGTTTGCCCGTATTAACGGCCAACCGGGCTTAGTCCTCGAAGTCTCCAAGCGGGCGGGGGCCAACATTATTGAAACCATTGATCAGGTTAAAGCCCTAATTGAAGCCTCATCACCGCAATGGCCCGAAGGGTTGAAAGTGCGCTATATCATGGATCAATCCCATGAAATCCGGGACCTGCTCTCGGACTTGCTGAATAATGTCCTCACCGCCGTGGTCCTGGTGATGATTATTTTATTGGCCACAATGGGCGCTCGCTCCGCATTCCTCGCGGGGCTAACGATCCCGGGCGCCTTTCTGGCCGGCATTCTCATGATCTGGGCGCTCGGCTTTACACTGAATATTATCGTTTTATTTGCCCTGATTCTGGTTGCAGGCATGTTGGTCGATGGCGCCATTGTGGTCACAGAGCTGGCTGATCGCCACCGCCAGCAAGGGTTATCCCCTTTTGAAGCCTGGGCACAGGCCGCAAGCCGTATGGGCTGGCCGGTAACGGCCTCCACCGCAACGACTATTGCGGTATTTTTGCCGCTACTCTTTTGGCCAGGGGTCACTGGGGAGTTCATGAAGTATCTTCCCGCCACCGTCATTGTCTGCTTACTCGCCTCATTGTTAATGGCCTTAGTGTTCCTGCCCGTCATGGGTCAAGCGCTGGGCAATCAGCATCCACCTAAAGCCACATCACCCCACCCTTGGGCCCGGGGATATCGGCACCTGCTGACGTATCTGCTACGCCATCCCGGTACCACCTTATTAGCGATGCTTGCACTAACAGCGATCATTTACATGGCCTATAAACGCCTTAATTACGGTACTGAATTTTTCCCGGATACAGAGCCTGAATCAGCCCAATTGATTGTCCATGCGCGCGGTGATTTATCCATTTACGAAAGCGATGCCTTATTGCAACAAATTGAGCAACGTCTTTACCCCATGAGCGAAGTGAAATCATTTTATGCCCGCTCGTACAGCCAGGGAAACCGTGATGAAGGGGAGGATGTGATTGGTGAAATTAAGTTCCAGCTCGTGGATTGGTATCAACGCCGCCCAGCCAATCAGATTTTGCAAGACATGCGTCAACGAACAGCCGATGTCGCTGGCGTACAGCTAGACTTTCGAAAACCAGATAATGGCCCCTCTTCAGGTAAACCGATCCAGATAAGGATCAGTGGCCAGGATACAGAGAGCATGTCTCGTGCCGTTGATCAACTCCGCAAAAGCATGGAAACTTTAGGCGGCTTTATCGACATTGAAGATAATCGAAATATTGCCGGAATTGAGTGGCGACTAGCCGTCGATCGCGAGGCAGCGGCTCGCTTTGGAGCCGACATTAACAGTGTCGGCAGTGCTATCCAGCTGGTCAGCAATGGCCTGCTACTGGCCACCTACCGCCCAGCAGATGCCGATGATGAAGTCGATATTCGAGTGCGTGTCCCTCCCCGCCACCGCACGCTCGACCAGCTCGATCGTATGACCCTTCAGACCTCTCGGGGAGAAGTCCCGATTCGCAACTTTGTCACACTTAAACCCGCACCGAGGGTTGGCAGCATTCATCACGTTAATGGCGACAGAACATTTACCCTGAAGGCGGATGTCGCCCCCGGCTATCAAGTTCAAAACCAACTGCAACGTTTACTGGCAGAGGACCCCGAGTTACCTAAAGGTGTTCAACTGAGTTTGGCGGGACAAGATGAAGATCAAAAGGAATCGGTCATTTTCCTCAGCACTGCTTTTATCATTGCACTGTTGCTAATGGCCTGGGTACTGACACTGCAATTCAATAGCTTTTATCAAACCTTACTGGTGCTCTCGGCCATCGTATTCTCAACCGCCGGTGTATTACTCGGGCTCCTGATCAACCAACAACCTTTTGGTGTGGTCATGGTCGGCATGGGCATTATTGCGCTGGGCGGGATCGTGGTGAATAACAACATTGTCTTAATTGATACCTATAATCAATTCAGACAAGCGGGTAGCACCGCTTTTGAGGCTGCACTGGAAACGGGTTGTTTAAGGTTGCGCCCGGTCTTGCTGACCGCGATCACGACCGTACTCGGCTTAATGCCTATGGTGCTCAGTATGAATATTGACCTATTGAGCCCGATGATTGGGTGGGGAGCCCCATCGACCCAGTGGTGGACGCAGTTATCCAGTGCGATTGCCGGTGGCCTTGCCTTCGCTACAGGCCTGACATTACTCGTCACACCGTGCATGCTGTTACTTGGTGCACAATGCCATCACCGCTGGCAGCAGTGGGATCAAAACAGACATCAAAACAGGGATCAACACGGGCATTAGCATTAAACACCCCAGAATATTGAGCATTACATCAAGCTTGGACATCAAAAGAAAGCGGTCTCAGTGGTCAACACCAGGTCTTGCAATCGGCCACTGAGGCTTTATCGTAGAGACGACGATTGACCTATCAGCCGTTAGGCTTAAGATAGGGTATTGATTATCCAATACAACCGCCTAACTAGATATTGATATATCGACATCCGGTTGGGGAATTGTGAGATGTATTTATGAGTAAAGTGGATCCAGATCTGGCGCCAATACCGACTTATTGGAAGGCTCGCCTCACACATTCCAAGCATCGCCATTATTGGGCCTATACCCAGTCAGTAGGGCTTGAGGAAATTCATTTCCAGTCAGAGCAACTACTCCACGAACGGGAAAAGGTACTGCTGCAAATACAGGCCATCCATAATGAAGATCGTAAACACCTGCATATCAAAGGTGAAGTGCTCAGCTGCATTTTGCTCTCATCAGGCAATATGTACGGTATAGACCTGAAAGTCTTGGAAATGCCTGACGATGATCGCGAGTACCTGGAGCAATATCTTCGCAGCAAGCATGAAGTTCACTTACGCTTCAGCTACTGACACACATTCAGCATCTCCAGTACCAATACCCGGCTAGCGACTTAAGGCAGTAAATCCACAATACCGAAGTGAGTATCCACCCACTGCCCAATGGCATTCTGTCCGCCACTGGCTAAGTGGTGTGCATATTGGGTATGTAAACATCGCACCTGCTGCCAGTTTTCAATCCCCCCGATCCCGCGTTTCTCAAACACGGCCGTGAACCCCAGTTGATCAATTCGCTGGCGATCCTTCTCGGACATGGCTGCCCAACGGCGAGCCACATAGTCTTGATGACTGGCCTGATAAGCGGTCATCAAGACGTCATCATCTTTAAGCTCCGCCTCCAAAGACTTAATCACCCCTTTAGCCTCTAGACGCGATAGTGCCTTGATCAACAGTGGAGAGCTCAACCAGTAAAAAGTTGGAAACGGTTTATCATCCACCAAGGGCGCAACTTGCAGCACCAGTGGCGTGTCTTCACCATCAACCGCAACAATCGCCTCTAACCCACGGGGTGCACGGCCTAATTGTTCGGTGATTAATGCGCGTTGTTCCGCTGTCGGCACCATGTGTGTGGTGTGGTACATCCTATCCCCCATCGCTAAGGCCCAGGCGTTCACTCGCCTTGACCAACAGCGGCGAATTATACCGGGCTCACCCCTGCTGTATAGAGAAGGGGGGAGACAACCCCACCATCTCCCCGCATTAACGCGACGTCGCCATCGCCGTAGCTTGGCACCAGCTATATAAGGCCCTATAGGCCGAACGAGCCAAAAGCTCGGGCGCCTCTTCCAATGCTTGAGCCAGACTGACGGGCGCTTCTTGAATCGAAAAAACGCCTGCAAAGCCGACATCAAACAAGGCTTCATGACCTGGGCCTAAAGCACCAGCAAAGGCTAACACAGGGACATCATGACGCTGAGCGGCCTTGAGTACGCCCATCGGCGTTTTGCCATGGAGCGTTTGTGCGTCCATCCGCCCTTCTCCAGTCATGACCAAATCAGCCCCGGCCAATTGTGCCTCAAGGCCTACCTGCTCGCTGATACGCTCAATACCCGCACAAAACTGTGCCCCCAAAAGCTGCAACATCATCCCGACACCACCGGCAGCCCCAGTGCCCGGTTGCTCACGTATGGCCTGACCAAAAGCCGCTTCCAGACAATCGGCCGCCCGAGCCGTTTGCTCATCCAGTTCATCCAACCCAATAGGTGTCACGGCCCCGGTCAATTTCTGACTCGCAAAAACGTGCGCCGCACCACGAGGGCCACACAAGGGATTATCGACATCACAAGCCACATCAATCTGGACATCAGACAACCGCTTATCCAATCTGGATAAGTCAACCGAAGCCAAACTCGCCATCCCGGCCGCCCCCAGACCAATATCCGCTCCTGACGCATCCAGGCAGCGCCCACCTAACGCTTGCAACAATCCTAACCCCAGATCATGAGTGGCACTTCCTCCGATACCAATCAACAGACGGCGACAACCTGCATCGAGTGCCGCCAAAATCTGCTCTCCCACGCCATAGCTGGTCGTGATACGGACATCTCGCTGAGCATCAGGCACTTGCTGTAACCCGGCAGCCTGGGCCATTTCAATCACCGCCGTTCCTTCCGGCAAACGTGCCCAATCGGCACTTTGAGGATGACCCAATGGACCCGTCACCGCGTGATGCATACGAGTACCACTACAGGCGGCCAGGAGAGCATCAACCGTGCCTTCGCCGCCATCCGCCAATGGCAGGGTCACCACAGAGGCCTCAGGCAATACGCGTAAAATCCCAGTTCTGAGAGATTTCGCGACAGCAAGCGCTGATAAACAATCTTTAAAACTATCGGGTGCGACCACGATCCGCATTGTATTCTCTCCATTGATTACGGTCTGTGCCGGATCAGATAACCGCTTTCAGATCACAGGCAAAAGCAAAGTGATGATCACTCAAAGCATAAAGGGCTCAGTGCTATAACGTAAACGCAAAAAAAGCCGACCCTCTATGGATCGGCTTATCGCGATTCAGTAATCATACCAACAAGAGCGTTAGCCCAACCAAGCACTTAGCATCCAAACCGTTTTTTCCTGCTGACTGATATAGTCACTCATCAATGCGTTCGTGCCCTCATCACCATACTCATCCGCAAGTGCCATAAGCTCACGTTGCTGCAGTAATAGGCGACCATAACCATCCACCAACTTCTCAACGCAGTCACGCCCTTGCGTCACACCTTTAGCTTCTTCAATCTCACTGCGTGCAAGGTAGTCACTGAATGCATGCAGCGGCTGATGACCCAATGTCAAAATACGCTCAGCAATTTCATCAACTTTGGTCAATAAATCGGTGTATTGCTCTTCAAATTTTACATGGAGTTCAAAAAACTGCTCACCTTTGATGTTCCAATGAAAACCGCGAGTATTCATGTAAAAAATCTGGTAGTTCGCCAGCAGCGTATTCAACGCGTCCGCCAGAGCTTGAGCCTGTTGTGTATCCAAACCAATACGATTAGTCGTCATATGTCACCTCCTGATTGTGTGGAATTCACTTTAGCCACGGCCCTCACAAGCACCATCTTGAGGTCAATTCTCACATCTAAATCTAATGCATTGAAGTCATGTTATATGCGCTGAGGCGATCCCTCTATACGAGATCAGGCCATACGGGATCAGACAATGGCAAGGGACAGTAGAAACCCGCGACAAACACACTCCATGCAACCGATAGGTTCATGATGCGACTTGTCTTCATTGAATGCCAAATGAATCCAGCAATCCCATCAATAGTTAAAAGCTATCCAAAAAAACAAAACGATCTAAACAGACAAAACTATCGAAATAGATAAAGCACTCGAAATAGATAAAAGCACTAAAACAATAAGAAGAGGGGACACCGGAAGGTGTATCAGTCAGTTACACTAAGAAACATTTAACAAAAAAACAAACTTCAAAACAAAAAAGCGCTGTCACAACTTCATCTCAGCAACCTCAAACATGCATTACAAATAAGCAATTAAAGTTTTATTTAATCAATCTCATTATTTAATATCATTCGACAAGAAAACCCTCAACAAACCAGCTCATCAAATAATCGAACATAGCGATTTAATGCCAATATCGAATAAAGTCCTCATACTGAAACTCAAACGATTAATGATCAATCATCGGCATCACATCAATGATTATTTCATCTTCACAAACATGCTCAACTGGCTCAGACATGCGCGCTACTTCCAAATAGGCTTGTTGGCGCAGGCTCAACAAATGACGAACCCCCGGTAACAGCTCTGCACGCTCATCAGGCGCGGACGAATAGGCCGCAGGGGCTAAAGGTAAGCGAACCTGACGTTCCATATGAGCGGCATATATTGTGTGAGTCATGATCAAACCTCCTCATCAAAATGAATAAGCACAATCAAAGTGAATAAGCGCATCGGCTCGTTTAGAACAATCAACTTAGTCAACACACAATTCAACAAATACACTTTTTGACAAAAACATGGCTTAACAGGCCAATCATGAGAGCATTATCGACACCATCACCACTTAAATTACTGACATGCTCAAGATCAAACCAAAGTAAAAGCCAACTCATTTTTAATTCATTTGATACACTTCATTGAACACAAAGAGCGCCATTGAAAAACAATGATGATTGATGTCTCAGATGTTCAATCACCACCAAACCTTAATGAAATAAATCATAGCAGCCGGTTTGCCCCTGTATACTGTTGCAATTCACTAACAGCTAATAAAAATAATGTAAATTTAAAGAAAAAATATAGTGATAAAACAAGGCGATAACCGCTGTTAGCTAACGACGACACCCATGACACCTGGGTGCCACACGATGCGAAAGTATAAGCTCGACCTGATGCCACCGAAGCAGTAACATTCGCTTACGCTCAGTCGACCGACCCATGCTAGGAGCTATCCCCATTCATAATCCATTGATTCGCCTTTATCAGGATGAGGCGCTACTCGCCGTTTATAAACCCGCAGGACTTCTCGTTCACCGCAGCCCCATAGACCGCCACGAGACCGCTTTTGCCTTGCAATATGCGCGGGGGCTTAATGGTGGACGCTATGTTTACCCCGTTCATCGCCTGGATCGCCCGACTTCAGGCCTCTTGATATTTGCCCGAAGTCCAGAAATGGCTAGCCAACTGGCCCAATCCTTCAGTCAACGCTTAGTGGATAAAACTTATCTGGCGATCGTTCGTGGCTGGCCACAGCCCAGGGGACACATCGATCATCCGCTACAACTAGAATCAATAGACCGCCACGATGCACGGACACTTCCGGTGCAAACGGCCACAACGGATTATCAAACACTGGCCCGGATATGCCTGCCCATTGCGGTCGACCGTTATCCTCAAACACGTTATGCCCTCATGGCACTGCATCCCCATGAAGGCCGCAAACATCAAATTCGCCGTCATTTGAAGCACATCAGCCACCCCATTCTGGGCGATATCAAACATGGGAAAGGCACCCATAACCGACTCATCGAACATCACTTTGAGCGCGGCCTTATGCTCGCATGCAGCCGTATGACATTTCCCCATCCAGCAACGGGTGAACGGATGACGCTCTCCGCCCCACTGGCACCGCACCTACAGATGTTGGTGAACAGTTGGGGATGGCAACAAGCCGTTGCCGCCTTGGGGCTCCCCCCGCTAAACTGCCCGCCTGAATGACAGCGAGAATACCCATGAATAGCCAGCCACACCCCAATGAAGAGACCTTAGCTCACGTCCCGTTATCCGATGATTACCGCTTTCGCTTCGGTGGCATTGCGCGTTTATATGGAGAAGAAGGGCTTGTCAAAATCGCCAAATCCCATGTTGCAGTCATTGGCATTGGTGGTGTTGGCAGCTGGACCGCAGAAGCATTAGCACGCTCAGGCGTCGGCCAACTCACCCTGTTTGATCTTGATGATGTCTGTGTCAGTAACGTCAACCGCCAGCTCCATGCGTTAGAGGGGACGATTGGCCAACCGAAAGTCGCCGTGATGGCCGAACGGCTACAGCGCATCAATCCCGAAATACAAGTTCATCAGGCCATTGCTTTTGTGACCCCACAAAAGCTGCCAGAACAACTGGACCAGGGCTTCGATGTCATTATTGATGCCACCGATACCGTTCCTGTTAAAGCGGCCCTGATTGCCTGGTGCAAGCGCCATAAGCAACGTCTGGTTGTGGTGGGCGGTGCCGGGGGGCAGCTTGATGCCACCGCCGTCAAAACCGCCGATCTAGCGCGCACCACACAAGATCCTTTACTGGCTAAAGTCCGAAACCTATTACGTCGTGAGTACGGATTTTCCCGTAACCCTAAACGCCGGTTTGATGTTGAATGCGTTTATTCGGAAGAACAACTCACTTATCCACAACCCGATGGTTCCACCTGTGCTCAAAAACCAGGGTCAGGAGAATCGATGCGGATGGATTGTAGCAGCGGTTTCGGTGCTGCCACCTTTGTCACCGGCACCTTTGGTTTTGTTGCCGCACAAAGGGCTTTAGCTAAAATTACTCGCTCGCCAAAACCCCAGTGCTGATAGATCCGCTTTGCTCTATTGAAAACGCGTTCTATTGGCAATCCGCTCAACAAGACATTAGCTCAACAAGACATTAGCTCAAGCGGAAAAAGGCCACCTGCTCTGTCAGCTGTTGTGCCAACCCTGCCAATGAACGGCTGGCACTAGCCACTTGCTCAGTGCCCGCTGAAGTCACCCGAATGGCATCATGAATACTGAGAATATTTTGATTCACCTCTTCCGCGACGGTGCTTTGTTGCTCAGAGGCTGTTGCAATCTGTGTGTTCATATCATTAATGGCACTGACTTCCTCACGAATCAACGTTAATGCTTGGATCGACTGCTGTGTTTCAGCGACGGTTTCCTGTGCCAAAGTACGACTCTGTTGAACAACGGAGACGGCTTGTTCAGCGCCTTCTTGCAACTGTTCAATCATAGACTGAATTTCACGGGTCGACTCCTGAGTTCTCGCCGCCAGAGAGCGAACTTCATCCGCAACGACAGCAAAGCCTCGTCCATGCTCTCCGGCTCGGGCCGCTTCAATCGCCGCATTCAGCGCCAGCAAATTGGTCTGATCCGCAATTTCATTAATGACTTGAATAATGCGCTCAATATCCTGACTGTTCGTGGATAACTGCTGAATCGCTTTAGCTCCTGATTCTAATGTTTCAGCCAATCGGCCAATGGAATCGGCCGTTTGCAGGGTGACCTGATTGCCCTGATCCACTTGTTGATCGGCCGAGTGAGTCGCCTCAGCGGCGTTGGCCGCATGCAAAGCCACTTCACTGACCGTTTGTGCCATTTCATTCACTGCGGCCGCCATCTGTTCAGACTGATCTGTCTGCACACGGCTTTGCTCTTGATTATGTGTTGCGGTCGTTGAAAGCTCATGGGAAGACGCCGTCACCGCATCCCCCACTTGGCGAACCTCTTGAATAATCCCACGCAATTGACGCAATGTTTGTATCAGCGTTCCCATCACGCTGTCCGGGTAGGGCGTCTGAATCTCCTGACACAAATTCCCTTGTGCCAGTTCTTGAATAATCCCCGCCACCTGATCAGGCTCGCCCCCCAAAGTAGAGCGGATGTAGTAGATGATTCTCCAAGCCACTAAGGCGGCCAAGACAATCGCAACAGCCGTCAAGCCGATAATCAATGATTGGAAGCCACCCGCCACATCTCGAACTGCGGCGACATCCTGGCGAATGGCTTGCTCCTGGTAATCAATAAACGCATTAATACGGTTCAACCAGGTTCGGTAGGCTGGCGCAGTGTGTTGAAGCAATAAAACGCGTGCTTTTTCGTGCTGACCCGACTGACGCAAGTGGACTAACTCATCGGTCAAAGACAATGCCTGAGTCCGAATCTCTTGAATGGATGCCAACAACCGCTGCTCTTGAACATCGGAGTTAGCCGCCACCATCTGATCCATCGGCACGGCATTATCCTGATAATAAGCTTTCAGGCGCTCAATATTTTGCAAATGCCGCTGAAATTCCTGATCACGATTCACCAGCACCGCATCTCGAATGGCAATCGCACGGTCGTGCACACTGCCGCGAAAATTAATCGCATAGCGCTGTTTTTGGGTCGCTTGATCTTCGACCTCACTTAAAGTCCGCTCAATGTAATTCACCCGAAAAACACCAATCAGTGCAATGATCACCATTAAGCCTAAGACAAGCGAAAAACCCAGCGCCAAGCGTTGGGCTAAAGTCAGCTTACGAGACATGAGAGTCACCCTATCATTATGAATCAAGCGATTACGCCAATTTGATTCAAATATAATGCACCATCCAGAGGATTAAAGTAATTAATATTAAACAATACTCATAATCAATTTTAGTTATCAAGAAGTGCCCTGTTAACAATAAAAAAAGCCCGCTAAGTGCGGGCCAAATACGCCAATAAAAGGGGCAAAAAGCGACGATGTCCAAAAGGACAGCCGTCAATATCTCACCAAAAAATTAGTCTGCTTCATCTGAGAATCCCAATACGCCAGCCTGAGCCAATGACTGTAATGTGGCATCATCAAGCCCGAGGTACTGCTTCATCACCGCACGGGTATGGGCTCCCAATAAGGGTGGCGGAACATTGGCATTCAAGCGCTGACCATCAAGGCAGATGGGGTTACCCACTAAACGCACTTCTCCGGCGGTTGGATGTGGTAGATGTTGGACCAATTCCCGCGCCAAGACTTGTGGGTCGTCAAAGACTCGATCAAGCGTATTCACCGGACCACAGGGCACGCCTACAGATTCCAGCACATTCAGCCACTCATCCGTCGTACGCGAGGCCATCAGGGCTGCAATTTGAGGCACCAGTTCGGTACGATGCGCGACCCTTGCTCGATTGGTACTGAAACGCTCATCCTGCGCCAAATCAGCACGCCCTGCGACTTCGCAAAAACGACTGAACTGATCATCATTGCCCACAGCCAAGATAATATTGCCATCCAAAGAGGCAAACGCTTGATAGGGGACGATATTAGGATGCGCATTCCCTAAGCGCTGCGGCACTTGATGGGATGTCAGGTAATTCAATGCCTGATTAGCCAGCACACCGACCTGAACATCCAAAAGCGCCATATCGATATAGCCGCCACGCCCCGTCTGTTGACGCCGCCACAACGCCGCCATAATGGCATTCGCCGCATAAAGACCGGTGAAGATATCGACAAAAGCGACCCCTACTTTCATCGGACCACCACCCGGCTGTTCATCGGGCTCACCCGTCAGACTCATGATGCCGCCCATTCCTTGAATCATGAAGTCATAGCCCGCTCGATGGGCATAAGGGCCATCCTGGCCAAACCCAGTAATGGCGCAGTACACCAAACGAGGATTCAGTGATTTCAAAGCATCATAATCCAAGCCATATTTAGCTAAGCCACCGACTTTGAAATTTTCCAACACGACATCACTTTGTGCGGCTAATTCACGAATGAGCGCCTGCCCCTCAGGTCGACTGATATCGACAGCCACCGATTGCTTACCTCGGTTAGCCGCTAAATAATAGGCCGCCTCCTGGGAATCACCAGCCCAAGGAGGCCCCCAATGACGCGTGTCATCACCACGACCTGGACGCTCGATCTTAATCACTTCAGCCCCCATATCAGCCAAAAGCTGGCTACACCAAGGGCCGGCCAATACACGGGATAGATCGAGAACCCGAATGCCTGCAAGCGGCTTTTCTGAGGTCACCGGTGATGCACCTGCAGTCGATGACTCTGATGAGGCCTGCGATGAATAATCCGATGCTGTCACCATAACGTCCTCTGTATCACCGGGAGATCAACGCCCCCAACAAACGGGGGCATCCCAATAGATTTTCACAAAGCGATTTTCGCCCAACAAACAACAAAAATAGGCTTAACAAAACGCCTGAATCCCTGTCTGCGCACGCCCTAAAATCAAGGCATGTACATCATGAGTGCCTTCGTAAGTGTTCACAGACTCCAGGTTGACCATATGTCGAATCACACCATATTCGTCAGAGATACCATTGCCGCCGTGCATATCTCGCGACATCCGGGCGATATCCAACGCTTTACCGCAGTTATTGCGCTTGATCAGTGAAATCATTTCCGGCGCCCACTGGCCGGAATCCATTAAACGGCCGACTTGAAGCGCACCCTGCAACCCCAGAGTAATTTCGGTTTGAATATCCGCTAATTTCTTTTGGATCAGCTGGTTAGCGGCTAGAGGTCGCTTAAACTGCTTACGGTCCAAGGTGTATTGACGCGCCGCATGCCAGCAAAATTCAGCCGCCCCCATCGTGCCCCAAGCAATGCCGTAGCGGGCCTTATTCAAACAACCAAAGGGCCCGCCCAGACCTTCCGCCTCGGGCAGGAGATTCTCCTCCGGCACAACCGCCCCATCCAACACAATTTCTCCAGTGATCGACGCCCGTAGCGATACCTTGCCTTCAATCTCTGGCGTACTGAATCCAGGGGTACCACGCTCAACAATGAAGCCGCGGATTTTGCCGTCATGCGCATCGGACTTAGCCCAAACGACCGCCAGATCGGCAATCGGGCTGTTCGTAATCCACATTTTTTGTCCGGTCAGCCGATAACCATCCGCTACTTTTTCAGCCCGGGTGATCATGCCACCGGGATCAGAACCATGATCAGGCTCAGTCAGCCCGAAACATCCGATCCATTCCCCTGTGGCCAACTTGGGCAGATACTTTGTTTTCTGAGCTTCTGAGCCATAAGCCTCAATGGGATACATCACCAGCGACGATTGCACACTCATGGCTGAGCGATAACCTGAATCCACCCGCTCGACCTCTCGAGCAATCAGACCATAAGCCACGTGATTCACGCCCGCGCCACCATATGAGGGAGAAACGGTCGGCCCCAATAAACCAAGCGCTCCCATTTCAGTCATAATCTCGCGATCAAAGCGCTCTTCTCGGAAAGCCTTCAATACCCGAGGCTGCAGCTGATCCTGGCAATAAGCCTGTGCAGCGTCACGAATCTGACGCTCTTCTTCAGTCAATTGCTGATCCAGTAAAAAAGGGTCGTCCCAGTTAAATGCAAAGCGCGACATCATCCCATCCTCTTGGTCATAAGCGAGCACACCAATTCATCCAGTGTGATGTATTGGCTGATTCAGTCTATTTATTACTATAAATACAATCAATACACCTTTTAGTCCAAATTCAGTTAAAATGCAATGGATAAGACAAAGGAGACCCTTATGCCACTGAGTGATCCGCCTTTACCCCTGGACACATCTTTGAGTGACATGAAAATGGAGGCGCCAAAGCGCATCAAACGGGCTGATCAGATTGTTGAAGCGGTCAAACGGTGGGTGGTACTCAATGGTAAACAGCCCGGCGATCGACTGCCGAACGAAAAGGCACTGATGGCCCAATTCGACTGCGCCAAGGGAACGGTACGCGAAGCGTTGAAATCCCTCGAAGTGCAAGGGCTCGTCTCCATCCGTACGGGGCCCAACGGGGGTGCCATACTTGAACGCGTTCCCTACCCAAAAGCCAGTCAGCTGTTGCGTAACTTTCTCCATTTCGAACAGCTCAATGGCCCCGATATTTATGCCTTGAGAAGCTTGGTTGAACCTGAAATTGCGGCACTCGCCACCCCGCATCTAACGCCTCAGGATTTAGCCCAGCTACGCGCCCTCACAGAGTCTTGCGCAACCCCTCCCGAGGATTTCGAGACTCGTCTGGCACAGCGAGAAGCCGAATTAGACTTTCATGCGCTATTAGCAGAACGCTGCCCTAATCCGTTACTGGCGTTCATGGGTCGCTTCATTACTGACCTGATTCGAGATTTGGTCATGTTCAAGAAATCACGCTTACCCGAGCAGAGAGATTTTTCATGCGCCAATCTGATGTACCACCGTCAGTTGATCACCGCTTTTGAAGCGAGAGATGCACAAGCCGCTAGAGCCGAGATGGCAGCACATATGGCATCAGCCAACCGATTCAACGAAGAATTGGAAGTGCAGTTCAACCAACACCTGCTCTCCCCTGGCACGGGTTAAGAAGCGAGTTAATCCCTGTGATCAAGGTGGGATTAAGCAAAAAAAACCGCCCCAACTCAGTACGCTTAAGTTGGGGCGGTAGTTGATTGAATAAGGCCAATAGGCCAATCAAGTCGTCATCGATGACTCAGAGTTGGCCGCACCTTGTTGCCAGCGCGCTTGGTTCGCTGCCTGTAACTCATCCACCACACGGTCATTGACGGCACCACTCTCGGCGCTCGCATCAGCATTTTGCAGCACTTCATGGATAATCGGCTCGGGCACTTGGCCTTCCCACACTTGTGCCTCTGGCAGATCAGCTTTTGCGGTTAAATCCAGTGTGGCTTGCCGAGCCGCCATCGGATCTAGCTCAGCACCAACTGGGGTTACCGCAGGCCTGACCACATAAGCCTGATGATCCGCCACGGCGACCGCATGGCCATCACGTAAGCGCCAAAGGAAGAAGAACACCAACCCGAGACTGATCGATCCGGTAAACAGGAAGAACCCTGTCGGTCCAACCTGCCCCATCGCAGGCCCAGCTAAAACCGGTGATAACGCCGCCCCCACCGAATAAGACAAAAGCAGACCTTGGGTGGCCCCGACCATTTGATTGGGCTCTAAGCCATCCGCGGCATGACTGATCGCTACGGGGTATAACGTAAAGGCAGCCCCCCCCAACAGGAATAAAGTACAGCTCAATACCCGCAGGTTGTGATAACCCAAGGCCGCCACAATAGAGCAAAGAACAACCACTCCGGCTAATCCCAACAGCACAATGCGGCGATCCAACCGATCAGATAGCTTACCAATGGGATACTGTAGCAACAGACCACCGGCAATAGTCACCGCCATCATTCGGGCCACCATGGCCAACGTATCGGTAGTTTGTTTAAGGAATAACGGCAACAGTGAATAAAGTGCGGCCAACATGCCTCCCGCAATTAAACACCCCACAACACCAGTAGGAGACAGACGTAACAAGCTGAATAAAGAGAGCGGCATGGCCGTTTCAATCTGCGGGGCAGAAACACGTGTTAACGCCATCGGCAAAATCGACAATGAACACGTCACCGACAAGAGTAAAAACGGCATGATGCTGTTGGTATCCATGACTTCGAGCAAAAACTGACCGGCCCCAGTCGCGGCAAAAAAAGCAATATTATAAAGCGCCAGGACACGCCCACGTGTACCCGCTGTTGCGGCCGCAAGCAACCAACTTTCCACCGCGACGAACAACCCCGCCATACAGAACCCTGCCACTAACCGCAGCAGGCCCCAAAAGGGCAGATTCATCCATAAAGCGTGCCCGAGTGCTGCCACGGCCATCATGCTGGCAAATGTCGAATAAGCACGAATATGACCAATACGCGCAATCAGGCGTTCACTGCGAAAAGCCCCCAGTACCAGCCCGGCATAATAAGCGGCTGACACCAAGCCCACAGCAGTAGCTGAAGCGCCTTCATGATCCAATCGAACAGTGACTAAAGTACTAAAGAAACCGTTACCAAGTGTCAGAATAAATAAGCCGGCCAGCGGTGCAAAAACCGCAGCCAAAAGTGTGCGAGACATGGGCGTAATAATCACAAAGAAGTGGTTGTTTTGAACGCCGCCATCTTACGCTTCAGCCGCCTTTTTACAAGACATAAAAATGATAAAATTAATGTTTTTTAAAGGCAAAATAACGAACATTCCCAGATTTTATAGACAAAAACCAAAACAAGAATTTTACGTTATGAACACCTCTTTCGGCATACTCTAGAAGCCAAAAACAGACCATAAAAAAGACTTGTTGAAAAATGATCGGGCGCTAATAATCCGACCATGCACTAATGGGCTTTAAGCGTGACCTGCAATTAAAGCGTTTTGGTTAAGCATGCTTTTGTGACGCCCGGCATCTAAACCGCCGGGTTATTTTCAAACGCACGCGTTTTCAAACACACTCTTTTCAAACACACTGATTTTTGAGACTCAACAGGCTCGGCGGCCTTGAGACTCAGAGGCCTTAAGGAGCTGCCGATGACCCTGCTGAATCAAACCACTCAATCCCCACCCCCTAGGCCGGACCTACAGCAACAAGCCCAGCCCGATGCCATTCAGTGGGATTTTTCCACCTTGATTGATGGGTTAGCTGAAGATTATTGGTTTGTCGCCCCCGACTTTGTACCGCCATCACTTTGCCAACGACTCTACGATGATCTTAAAGCGTTAGATCAAGCCCATGTATTGACAGAAGCAGGGATCGGCCGGCAACAGCAACACCAGCTCAATCAGCAAATTCGTGGCGACAGAACCCATTGGTTAGAAGGCCAGACAGCGCCACAAAAAGACTATCTTGAGATGATGCGTCAGCTGAAAGATGCGCTCAATCGAGCGTTATTTCTCGGATTATTTGAGTATGAAAGCCACTATGCGCTTTATCCACCCGGGACTTTTTACCGCAAGCACCTAGACAGCTTAAAAGGACGCAGTAACCGGGTAGTCACTACGATTTTGTATCTCAACCCTCAATGGGATGAACGCAATGGCGGTGAAATGGTGATGTATGATCCAAATACAGGCCAGACCGTGACACGGGTCACGCCGCAACAAGGCACGCTGGCCTGCTTTATGTCAGAACTGATGCCACATGAGGTACGTCCCACTCAAGCAGATCGAGCCAGTATTACCGGGTGGTTCCGAATCAATGCATCACTGGGGCCCGTGATCGATCCCGCCCTTTGATCCACGAGCCTCGTCGCCACTCATATCGATCCGTCTAGAAAACGGTGATCAACGCGCTTTTGAGACCCAAGGATTATCTCTGAGCCAAAAGCGCCAAGGCGCGTCTCGATCGACGGGGGCAGCATAGTCAATACCCACGCGTGGCCCACGGGCCACTTCCTCAGCGTTCAACTCGATATCGCGCTCACACACCCACAGGAATGAGCCCTGCGTTAGATCATGACCATACAAGGTCCGAGTGACCCCTAATGCTGCCGTTAACTTACCCGGACCATTACACAAGGCCCGCCCGGAGACCGGGCGCAATGTGCGCATGGCCCCAATGTTTTCAACCGGCTCAAGCGCTCGAATAAGCACACCACAAGGGAACCCATCCCGCCAGGTAATAAAGTTCAGCATATGATGGATGCCATAAATTAAATAGACATAGGCATGTCCTGGCGGCCCAAACATGACTTCAGTACGCGGGGTTCGTCCTTTTGCAGCATGACAGGCTGAATCGTCTGGGCCACAATAGGCTTCGACTTCAACAATACGGGCCACCAATATGCGGCCATCATCTAACTCACGAACGACCAAGCAGCCCAACAAGGCTTCCGCCACAACTAACGTTTCCCGAGCAAAAAAAGAACGCGGCAAGGGACGTCGCGCTGTCTCATCCATCAACCCACTCCCGTCATTCAAAACACCATTAATTTAATGCACCGTACCATCCCCCCCTAACCTTGATTCAAGATCCTTATCATATGCCTGCCACGCCCCCCATAAACCATTCTGCGCACCATGCCCCTGAAAGGCTGGTCAAACGTATCGATCAATTACAGATTGGCGCACATCTGTCACCACAAACCATCGATTCATTAGGTTGTGATTTGTGGCTGCTAGATGGTCCACTCGATCGCCCTTTCAGCGAAGAGGAAATGACTCGATTAGCTGATCAATGCCCGATGTGGTCACTGGTATGGCCTGCCGGCTGGGCTCTGGCCCATCTTTTCATAAGTCGGCCGGAATGGGTCGAAGGCCGCAACATATTAGATCTGGGGGCCGGGTCAGCCGTCGTCGGCATCGCGGCGTTGCGCGCAGGCGCACGCAGCGTGACCGCCTGTGACACGGCTCTAGACGCACTCGAAGCCTGTCGCGCCAATGCACAATTAAATCAAGTTAACCTCCAGATCATCGATGATCTGGAGGCTGCCCTAAAGGATGACATAGACCTCATTGTCGCCGCAGATCTGCTGTATACCGCTGACAACCAGCCGCTACTTCAACAACTCCCTCAACTCGCTCCTCAAGTACTCCTTGCCGAGTCTCATAGCGCCGGAATAACCGCTCCTGATGGCTATCAAATGCATACGCTGAAAGGCCGTACCTGGCCTGACTTAGATACGATTCACGCTCATGTGGCCTGTTACTTTTATGACAGCTCGCAACACAACCACAACAGCATACCGATGTAATCGACGTATGCTGTCACCGACAAGTCTCATTGAGCATGGAATCTGCTAATGTAGATAGGTTAATCTGCCGTACGGATTCATCGAAGACTCAACCCAAGAGGCCACAACCTAGCCCTTGATGAGCCCTCGATCCAATCAATAAGACACGACTCAACAGTAAGGCTCCCGCCGATCAAGGGAGCCTGCACGACCTTAAAAGGCTGCCGGGGAAAGCAGACGCCAATGACAACGTTACTGATATTTTTGGGCTTTATTGCTTGTTTGGCTTTTGTGATCGGTTATGTGGTGTATCAGACCAAAGACAAACAAGACAAAGAAGTCGAGCGCCAGCGCAAATTACGCTTGCTCAGAAGTGAAGCCACACGGGTTCAGCGGCTTATTGACGAGATCCCAGAACACCTGATGACACAGCCCATTCGTCTCATGCTCGCGCGAATATGGCAAAACCGGCTACAAGCCCAGCAGGATTTAGGCGAGCAGGACCCCGAGTTTGTCAGAACATTTAATCGCGCCAACCAATATCTGGCCCAAACGCAAGCCAGTGGTGAACTCTCCGGCGATCCGATTAGTAATATCGAACAGGGCCAGCAAATCTCTCATGCACTCAAAGATCTACACACCTTTGTAATGCAGCTTTACCGTGAAAAGAAATTACCGGAAAACGTCACTCAACAATTTAGTAGTCATATCCATCAGACCGTAACGCGCGTCATTGTCGAGATGTATCAACAAAATGCGGCCCAAGCGATTGAAGATGATAAACCTCGGTTGGCCATCATCCATCTCGAACGGGTGATCAAAGAACTCAACAAGTTCAAAAACGAGCCCAATCATCCTTATCGTCAAATCGTCAAAGATGCTCGTCACACGATTGAGCGGCTCAAAAAAGAAGCCGACAACCAAGAGACAAAAGGCGCCAACACCTTGGCAGATGGGCTGAACGACATGGAAAAAGAAGAACAGTTTATGTCGGACATTGAGCGCGCTAAAGCCGACGCCACGCAAAAAATGAAGGCAGCCCGCTAAGGCTGCCTCGCATCGTCTTGAGTGATCCGAGTTTTTAATTATCAGCGCCTTGAATGATCACGCTCAGTGAGCTTCATCCCAGTTACGCCCCTGGCGCGCCTCAACTTCCAACGGTACATCCAGTGAGGCGGCGCCAGACATCACCGGAACAATCGCCTCAATCAAGGACTCGGCCTGACCTTCCGCCACTTCGAACACCAACTCATCATGCACCTGCATGATCATTCGTGCTTTAAGTTCAGGATGCTGACGCAGATGGTGATCGACACCAATCATGGCCGCTTTAATGATATCCGCTGCCGTGCCCTGCATCGGCGCATTGATTGCGGTTCGTTCCGCCCCCTGCCGCTGAGCAGGATTGCGCGATTTAATTTCTGGCAAGCGCAGACGACGTCCCATCAAGGTTTCAACATAGCCTTGCTCGCGAGCCTGCTCACGGGTGTTTTCCATATAACGTTTCACCCCTGGATAGCGATCAAAATAACGATCGATATACAACTGAGCCTGAGCACGCTCCAGGTGTAGCTGTTTACTTAATCCCCATGCACTCATGCCATAGATCAAGCCAAAATTGATCGCCTTGGCACTACGACGCTGATCGGCACTGACATGCTCGGGATCGAGGCCAAAGACCTCCGCCGCTGTGGCCCGGTGAATATCCTCGCCCTCAGCAAAGGCTTTGAGTAACCCTTTATCCCCCGAGAGGTGGGCCATAATCCTCAGCTCGACCTGAGAGTAATCGGCGGCAACCAACACATAACCGGGCTCAGCAATAAACGCCTGGCGAATACGCCGACCGTGTTCACTACGAATAGGAATATTCTGAAGGTTAGGATCAGAGCTTGATAAACGACCGGTCGCCGTGACCGCTTGGTGATAACTGGTATGGACCCGGCCTGTGTCTGAATTGACCAACTGAGGCAGTTTGTCCGTATAGGTATTTTTCAACTTGGACAATCCCCGATGCTCCATAATCAGCTTCGGGAGTGGATAATCCAAGGCCAGCTCTTCTAACACGGCTTCTGCGGTTGAGGGCGCCCCCTTAGGGGTTTTTTTAAGTACAGGAACCCCCTGCTCTTCATACAGAATCTGGCCTAACTGCTTGGGAGAACCAAGATTGAAAGGGCGCCCCGCCATTTCATAAGCTTGCTGTTCCAGCTCATGGATCCGTGTCGCCATTTCATCGGAATGCGCCTTGAGGTGTTCAATATCTAACTTGACACCATTGCGCTCAATCCCTGAAAGGATGGACACCAGGGGTAACTCAAGTTCAGACAATACTTGCGTCAGCTGTGCTTCGTCTTTCAAACGAGCGGATAAAGTTTCATGTAGTCGCAGCGTAATATCAGCATCTTCTGCGGCATAAGGCGCGGCTTGCTCCAACGCAATTTGGTTAAATGTCAGCTGTTTGACACCTTTCCCGGCGATCTCTTCAAAGCTGACCGTCTTATGACCCAGGTGCTTGAGCGACATTGAATCCATATCGTGGCGCGCAGTGCTATCCAACACATAGGATTCCAGCATCGTATCGGCGGCGATCCCCTGAAGATGGATGTCATAAAGCGCCAGCACACTCATATCATATTTGAGGTTCTGGCCAATTTTTCCAATCTTAGGGTCTTCCAGCAACGGCTTAAGGGCGGCCAAAACATCGTCTCGATCCAACTGATCGGGCGCTCCGGGGTAATCATGAGCGACCGGTACATAAGCAGCCTCGCCAACCTCCACCGCAAATGAAACACCGACAATCTCGGCTTCCATATAATTCAGACTGGTGGTTTCTGTATCAAATGCAAAGGCAGGGGCCTGCCGTAAACGCTCAACCCAAGCCTCAAACTCAACACGATCAGTCACCACCTGATAATTGGCCTCAGTAGCGACTTCTGCGATTGCGGCCTGATCATCACTCGCTGTCGCATCGACTTCATTGAGCAAATGACGCAACAACGTTTGGAATTCCAACTCCGTATAAAGCGTTTGCAGTGCCGCTTGATCGGGCGCCTGGCGCTGAAGATCACCTTCGGTCAGGTCCAACTCACAATCCAGTTTGATCGTCGCCAACCGATAAGATAAACGCGCCTGCTCCTCATTATCCTGGAGCTTTTTCGGCATCGTCTTCGCGCCCCGAAAGGTCAGCGCGGGAATGTCATCGAGTCGCTGGTAGAGCGCATCGAGCCCACCAATCCCTTGAAGCAAGGCCTTGGCGGTTTTCTCACCGACGCCAGGCACGCCAGGAATGTTATCGACCTTATCCCCCATCAGTGCTAGGTAATCAATAATCAGCTCGGGCCCAATACCAAATTTCTCTTTCACCCCTTCAATATCCATGACCGTATTGGTCATGGTATTCACCAGCGTCACGTTAGGCCCGACCAGCTGAGCCATATCCTTGTCGCCAGTGGAGATCACCACCTCATGTCCTTTCGCCGCATACTGATGCGCCAAGGTGCCGATCACATCATCGGCTTCAACGCCTTCAATACATAAAAGCGGCAACCCTAAGGCTTTAATACACGCATGCAGTGGTTCAATTTGACTACGCAGATCATCCGGCATAGGCGGGCGCTGGGCTTTATAATCAGCAAAGAGCTCATCACGAAATGTCGGGCCCTTGGCATCAAACACCACCACGGGGGTGCTATCAGGATACTGACGCAACAAGCTGTCCAGCATATTCAGTACGCCCTTAATGGCCCCTGTAGGCTGACCCTTAGAGGTCGTTAGCGGCGGTAGGGCATGAAAAGCACGATACAAGTAAGAAGAACCATCGACCAGGACCAACGGTGTAAGGTCTTGGGCTGATTGATCACTCATGTCAAAATCCTGTTTTACACTTGGCAGAAGACATGTGACAGAAGGCATGCTGCCTGCCAAGGTTTGGGGTAGACTGTCACCTTGATCAAGATGATCAAGCGGGTTCAGCTTCATGATACGCAAGCCCGTGATCTGCCGCATCCGTTAAGGAGAAGACATTATGACTTGGCGTCATTATCTACAGGCGGGTTTACTGGCTGTTAGCCTAGGGCTTGTAGTCCAGCAGGCACAGGCGGATAATCCTGAACCCGAAGTCACCATTCGACAAGAACAAGGTCGTACGGTTGAGGAATACCGGATCAATGGCCAACTTTACGCCATTAAGATTATTCCCAAGAATGGGGAGCCTTACTATCTGGTCGATAGTGATGGCAGTGGTCAGTTCTCTCAGGATAAGCGTCACGAATTGAAAATCCCCAGCTGGGTGATTTTTGAATGGTAGTCTTTGCAACGCCCCTCTTTTCGCGTACTGCATTAAGCCTTAGACTCCACTATGCTGGAAGCTCAATATCACCGAGCCCAGTGTGATCGCATCCTGACCGAGTGCGACACCGTTCAGCTCACCACATCTGAACATGACCACTGAACTTTGACATCTTGTCATGATAAAGCCGTGCCGATAAGTGGCTCACTTATCGGTCACGAATGGCATTTGCACAACCTCAATTCAGGAATACAACTGCCCCATGGCCGTTTTTACTCCGGTATCGCTTGACGAAATCGGCACGCTACTTGATGACTTTGCGCTGCCCAAAGCCAGTGCAATCGAAGAAGTCGCGGCCGGCACAGAAAATTCGACCTTTTTTGTCACCCTTGAAAGCCCTGCACCCAATGGCGAAGAGACACTGGTATTAACCCTGTTTGAACAGGGCGAAGCCGAGGATCTCCCCTTCGTGATTGCCCTGTTGGACCGACTGGATGCTCAAGGGCTCCCGGTTCCTGGTCCACTGCATGATCCACAGGGCGAAGCATTACATACACTCAAAGGTCGACCCGCATTATTATTTCCACGCCTTCCAGGCGAGCACCCCAATACACCGGCCTTAGATTTCTGCCAACAGGCCGCAGATTACTTAGCACGCCAGCATCAAGCCACGGCCGATTTTGCGGATAAGGACTTTCCCTATCCACGCCCCAATGCTCGTGACTTGAATTGGCTGGAGCAAACCCATGAACAGGTCCTGCCTTTTTTGAGTATGGGGCTGAAGGATATGATGCAAGGCGAGATCACACGTTACCGTGAGGTTTTTGATCGCATCGGACCGCTGCCGCAAGCGGCACTGCATGGGGATTTATTTCGCGATAACACGCTATTTCGCTCATTACCCAGTGGTCGTCGCCTGACCGGCGTGATTGATTTTTATAACGGCTGTGTTGGGGAGCGTTTATTTGATCTGGCCATATTGATCAATGACTGGTGTGTAGAAGATGATGGTCAACTGGATCAAAAGCGCTATGACACCATGCTGGCCGCTTATCAGGCCATATGCCCTTTCTCACCCGCAGAACGAGAAGCTTGGCCCTGGATGCTACGCATGACCGCTCTGCGTTACTGGCTCTCACGGTTGCTCGTTGTCCATGTAGAACCTCAAGCCCATCAACGTATCGCCAAAGACCCCGAAGTCTATCGGCGTATATTGCATCACCATATTCGCCACTTTGGTTATTAAGATGAGGGCCATGCTGACTTGAGGGCCATGCAGACTAAAGTTGAAGCGCCGGCCCCCCTGCCCTCATAGCCTAGGTAGGGTGCCGGTCAGGTATGAAGCAACCCCAGTGACGGCTAAGCGCTTAATCTGTATCGACGGACATCCGGTCAGGACGATTCAGTGTTCGTCACTCTCCTCCGCCAGAGATAAACCGAGATTGCTAAAACCTTCATTTCGGGCCAGTTGGCGGAGAGCCTTCATTGCGTCTTTGGGCGGTTTTTTATGAGCGGCCACCTGTAATAAGACTTCATCCTGAAAGTCATTTTCATCACTCATCAAAGGTTGCTGGCGTACCCATTGCGCCAACTCTGCACCTTCCAGCGCATCATCTGCTGTCAGCTCAAGGTACTGACGTACCGTGCTCCGAGAGAGTTTGCTGGCCCTAATCACCGCCTCGGAATCAGCCTCTTGCGCCAACTCAAGTGCCATATCAACCGCCATCGCAGCATCAATCGCTGGATAAACCCCATACATATCAAACTGCTCAGGATCGGGGATCAAGGGCTGTAGGTTTTCCTGCTGCACCGCAAAATTAATTTTAGCGTCAGGGACTAAAACAGACTCCCACAACAAATCAACGAGATGGTGTAACGCTTGGGCATCACCAAAATCGGTCATTTCACTGAATAAGCGGTAGTTAATCAAACTACGTTGTGCCAACGCCGCAGCAAAGGCCACTTGCTGCCAGTGGCGTAGTTCACGTAAACGGGCATTAAAGCTTTTGGTACTCGGGGGCGCTGAATTACCGCTTTGAGTCTTCATGTCACAATCCATATTACGGTAGATCCACTCGCCGATCGTCCCATAGCGCTCGGCGAGTGAACAACATGCTGCAGGGCTGAGATCAGTGCAGATCACTCAGAAGGCGTGCACCACACCCGCCCACACAAACATTCATGAGTATTGAGAGGGTTAGCGCTCATAAGTCCCGATCAGACGGCTCATCCCCAGCAAATGCGGCTCTATTTGCGTCAGGAATTCCGGCAAGGTCAAGCCTTCCGGCAAATCCAATACCTGATCCAGCGCTAAGACCCAGAAATAATAGCAGTGAGGCCCATGCCCTTCTGGCGGCATCGGCCCGCCATACCCTAGGCGGCCACCGTCATTAACACCGGATGTCCCCACCTGAGTCCCTTCATCTAATGACATCGTCTCAGCGGGCAGGTTATACAACACCCAATGCACATACCCATAAGTACCATTCTGGACCAAAGGGGCATCCGGGTCATGGCATATCACGGCATACGCCTGAGTACCTTCCGGCCCCGCGGTCCAGCTCAACGCGGGAGATCGATCCTCGGCCTCAGCCGAGTTTGCTTTAGGAATCGCGCCCATCGCCGAGAACTGAGGGCTCGTCAACGACATGCTAGATGGTGCAAAAGCCATAGCCACCTCTTGTTTGATTAAACACAACTCATTTAATATAAACACCACAATATAAGGCATACTCAGCAGACTGGGAGCCACTGAGACGGGCTGATATTTTCAGCCTTCGACAAGGCCTCAGCATGAGGGCCTTTCACATACGATACAAGGATTTCAGTATGACATTTAGCGCTTGGCTTTCCATCGCCACCTTGTGCACATTGGGGGCGATCTCTCCAGGCCCCAGCCTCGCCATGATTTTGCGTCATACCGTCAAAGGATCACGCCGCCACGGTATAGTCGCCGCTTTCGCTCATGGCATCGGTATTGGCTTGTATGCACTGGCAGCCGTGGCTGGCGTCGCCACCTTGCTCCATCAATTCCCCGCGTTAGAAACAGGGCTGACCTGGGCGGGAGCCGCTTATCTGGCCTGGATTGGCGGACAAGCATTACGCTCATCCGGTAGCGTATTAACGCCGCTAAAATACAGTGCGGTCAATATGAAACAAGCCGCACGGGATGGCTTTCTCACGGCATTTTTGAGCCCTAAGATCGCGATCTTTTTCATTGCTTTATTTGCCCCTTTCGTGGGCACCGACCAGGGCATGCTCAGCAAAATCATTATTGCCTTAACCGCTTGGGGGATTGATACGGGCTGGTACTTACTGGTCGCGTTAGGGCTTTCTCATTCACAGCTTCTGCCCTGGCTACAAGCGCATAGTCGCTGGATTGACCGAATCACAGGTATCGTTCTCATCGCAATCGCGTTAAGCGTGGTTTTACTGTAAGACGTCTCCCCTAATGTGAGACGTCCTCCTGATGTCAGGCGCTTTTCGATGGTAAGACGGCTAGGACCAGGCCCCCAGAGGCATTACGCCTCCCAACCTTCAGCCCGATGTAGATCTTTCAACTGGGCATAATTGGCGGCGGTATAGGGGAAAAAGCGTTGCTCTTTTTCTTTAAGGGGGCGCAATGGCTTAGCCGGATTCCCCCCATAAACATAGCCGCTGGCTAAATGTTTACCCGGTGTCACCACAGCACCTGCGGCAATAATGACTTCATCCTCGACCACCACGCCGTCCATAATGATGGCGCCCATGCCGACCAATACACGACTCCCAATCGTACAGCCATGCAAAAGCGCTTTATGGCCAATCGTGACATCATCACCAATTTCCAGCGGAAATCCTCCTGGATTAAAGTCACTGGCATGGGTGATATGTAATACACAGCCATCTTGCACACTGGTGCGAGCCCCAATACGAATGTGGTGCATATCGCCGCGAATCACAGCCATCGGCCAGACCGAGCAATCCTCACCTAAGGTGACATCACCGATCACCACTGCCGTGGGATCAACGAACACGCGCTCGCCCAGCACAGGCTGCTTACCCTGATACTCTCTTACTGGCATTGCAAATCCCCTTATCGCTTTCACTGATTGTTGAGGTCGAGTACGACGGCTCGATTCAGAATACGCCCCAAAGCTTCAACAGAGAAACGAACAGCACCAATGCGACTAACGGTGCTGAAATCATCACCGTAATTTTGCGCCAGCGTCGATAAAAGGCCTCGCCGCCACCCAAAGCCGCTCGCCCATCAGAGGCAGGCATCACCCGTGTTGCGAAAATCGCAATAAGCAAGCCACCCAAAGGCAAGAAAATATCCGGAGGAATTGAGCTGACCAGATCAAACACTGTCTTACCGGCAAAAATTCCACCTAACGCTTGTAAAGGAAAGACATCGGACAGGACGTTAAATGACAAGGCAGACAGTACCCCCATCGCCCACACCGCAACCCCTACGGCAAATGCGGCTTGCCCTCGGCGCCACCCCTTATCAATCAACATCGCCACCATCGGCTCGGCTAAATTGATTGAGCTGGTCCAGGTGGCCAGTAGCAACAACACAAAGAAAGCGGCAGACAACCAAGTGCCTCCGGTGATATCACTGAAGGCAATGGGCAAGGTGACAAACATCAAGCCTGGGCCTCCGGCGGGTTCCATACCATGACTGAACACCACAGAAAAAATGGCAATCCCCGAGAGCAAGGCAACGCCCACATCCAGAATGGCCACGGCAATCACCGCTTTGGGCAAACTTTGCTCGGGCGGCATATAAGCGCCGTAAGCCATTAAGGCACAGGCCCCGATCGCCAGAGTAAAGAACGCATGCCCCATGGCATCCAACGTTGCTTTCCAGGTAATCGCCTCAGGATTCGGCAGAAACAGCCACTTCATCGCTTCGCCAAACCCAGGGGTTGTCACGGCATACCCCGCCAACAGCAGCAACAATAAATACAGTAATGGCATCAACAGGTTATTCAGGCGCTCTAAGCCCTGAGTCACACCTCGTGCGACAACGGCCATGGTTAACACCATGAAAATGAGATGGCAGATCAGCAATAGCGGCACATTTTCAAGGAACTGACCAAAGATGCCACCAATAACATTGGGGGGCTGGCCAGCAAAATCGCCACTGATTGACTTACCGATATACGCCAGCGACCATCCCGACACCACGCCATAAAAAGATAGGATCAAAAATAGCGTGACCGCTCCCAATGTAGCGATATGACGCCATTGTGGACTGGCCCCATTCTCGCGCGCCATATTCATCAACGACTGCATAGGGCCAGCACGCCCCGCACGACCGACCATGATCTCCGCCATCATGACAGGCAGCCCCAGGATCAATACGAACAGGATATAAAGCAGAAGAAAGGCACTACCGCCATTTTCTCCTGTCATATAAGGGAATCGCCAAATATTGCCCAGGCCGACTGCGGCCCCGGTCACGGCCAGAATAAAGGCTCGTTGAGAGCTCCATTGCTGAGCTTTGCTGGTCATTGATCAGTTCTCCGCGCGATTCAGCGCTGCTTAACTTAATGGTTACCAGTACGACTTAACAGTTAGTACGACTTAACAGTTGCCAGTACGTTGTATGGTGCTATAGCAAATGACGGGCCAACAATTAGAGGCCATTATCAATCAGCCGCTTAGCCTAGCAGAGCCAACACCGCCGACAAAGCGCTACGCGCTGAAAAGCACCCTATTCAGGATCAATCACCCTCGACTCAGGTGATTCATGGCTCAGGTGATTCATGGCTCAGGTGATTCATGGCTCAGGTGATTCATCATGAGCAAGAAAGGCTTTCTTTCGCGACGAGATCTGACCTCAGGGATTGAAACCCGAGAAAAGAGGGCGCATTTTATCTTCACGGCTGCTGAAGATTGTCTTCACAGATGGAATAAAGGCTGAAGGCAAAACATGTTGTCGCTATTCAGCCCCTGTCTTTATCCCACATTTTGGCAACAGCAGAAGCCTCCATTTTGATCAAAAAGGTTTGCTATGTCTGAGACTCTGACCCTTCCTGAGGCGCTGGCCGATAATCCGCTATTGAAAGATAGCCCAGTAGGGGCCTTTGAACTGCCCCGTTTTAGCGCGATCAAACCCGCTCACGTTGAGCCCGCTATTCGCTACCTGCTAGAGGCCTACAAGCAAACAGTGGAAACAATCGTCGCCCAAGGCCAATACGACTGGGACCACTTAGTGATGCCACTAGAAGCGGTAGGCGATCGACTGGAGCGCGCCTGGTCGCCAGTATCGCACTTGAATGGTGTCGCCAATACGGCCGCGCTGCGCGAGGCTTACGAAGCCTGCCTGGCCCCTTTATCCGAGTTTTCGACGTGGATGGGGCAACATGAAGGGCTCTTCAAAGCCTATCAAGCCTTAAAAGAAAGTCCACAATGGTCCAAGCTCTCTTCTGCACAACAACGTATGGTCGAGAACAGCCTACGTGATTTCCGTCTGGCCGGGGTTGATTTGCCCGACGAGCAAAAACAACGCTATGGCGAAATCAGCCAGCGTCTCTCAGAACTGTCCAACCGCTTCTCCAATCAGTTGCTGGATGCCACCCAAGGCTGGACACGACTGGTCACTGATGAAGAGGAGCTGGCCGGTCTTCCCGAGTCAGCCAAAGCTTCAGCGCGCGTCTTAGCGGAAAGCAAAAACCTACAAGGCTGGCTGTTTACACTCGACTTCCCCAGCCTGTTCCCGGTACTGGCGTATTGTGATAACCGTAAGCTGAGAGAAGAGCTGTATACCGCCAATATTACGCGAGCCTCAGAAGTCGGCCCTCAAGCCGGTGCTCATGATAACGGCCCGGTCATGGAAGAAATACTGGCACTACGTCAAGAGCAAGCCAAACTGCTTGGTTTTTCAACTTATGCTGAGCGCTCTCTGGCGACCAAAATGGCGCGTTCACCCGAAGAAGTGCTCGGCTTTCTGAAAGATTTAGGCAAACGGTCATTACCGCAAGCTCGCCAAGAATTTGATGCGTTACAACAGTGGGTTGAAGAAACCTATGGGCTGACCGACTTACAGCCATGGGACATCAACTACTACGGAGAAAAGCTGCGCGAATCACGTTATGCCATTAGCCAAGAAGCGCTACGCCCTTGGTTCCCAGCGCCCAAGGTGATTGAAGGCTTACTTGATGTGGCCAGCACCTTGTTTGAGATCAGCTTTGAAGCCCTAGATGATGTCGAAACCTGGCATCCAGATGTCCGTTTTTATCAGGTACTCCGTGCCGGTCAGCCCATTGCCGGTTTTTATCTAGACCTCTATGCGCGAGAAGGCAAGCGTGGTGGCGCATGGATGGATGGCTGTAGAGGACGACGCCTGACCGCAGACAAGACCATTCAATTACCGGTCGCCTACCTCACCTGTAACTTTACCGCACCGGTTTCCGGACAGCCCAGCCTACTGACTCATGATGAGGTCACCACACTATTCCATGAGTTTGGGCATGGCCTCCATCATATGCTGACACAGGTTGATGTGGCCGATGTGGCAGGGATTAATGGTGTGGCCTGGGATGCGGTTGAGTTACCGAGCCAGTTTATGGAGAATTTCTGTTGGGAGCAGGCGGGTCTGGCCAAAATTGCCGGTCATATTGACACCGGTGAGCCGTTGCCAGATGAAATGGTCGACAAGTTATTAGCTGCCAAGAACTTCCAATCTGCCATGCAAATGGTACGGCAGCTTGAGTTCTCACTGTTTGACTTCCGCCTTCATCATGAGTTGGAAGCGCCTAAAACACAGGATATACAAGCCCTACTGGATGAAGTCCGGGCCTATATCTCTGTTGTGCCCTTGGTCTCTTTTAATCGCTTCCAGAACAGCTTTGGGCATATTTTTGCAGGCGGCTATGCCGCGGGCTACTACAGCTATAAGTGGGCCGAAGTGCTCTCCGCCGATGCCTATAGCGCCTTTGAAGAAGAAGGGACATTTAATGCCGATACCGGGCGCCGCTTCCGGGAATGCATTTTAGAAAAAGGCGGTTCAGATGATGCCTTGAACTTATTCGTCGCTTTTAGGGGGCGTGAACCTCAAGTCGACGCATTGCTGCGTCACAGCGGGATTACTGAGATTCAATAACCCCTTTGACTCAATAAGACCTTGGGCCCCATTGTCTTGTGGCTCTGTGGTCTAGTAGCGCTGTGGTCTAGAAGCCCTATCGTCTAGTAGCCCTATGACTTTAAAACGCTATGACCTTGTGATCACAAGGTCATAGCGTAGACCGGTGGCATTCAGACCCATCCCAAGCCACACCGGATGAATCATTAGAGATAAGGCGGGGTACAGGCACTGATAATGACACAGTCTTGATCACCCACATTACGAAAGCGATGGGGTTGACGACTATCGAAGAGATAGCCATCTCCAGGGCCAAGGCGGCGCCGATGGTGGCCCACGGTCAGCTCAATCTCGCCTTCGATCACCACGCCCCCTTCCTCAGATTCATGCCGCAACATCGTCCTGCCGGTATCCGCACCAGGGGCATAACGCTCATGAAGCACCTGTAAATTATGGCGCCTGGCATCACCGACCTGGCGGAAACTGACCTCACCACGGCTGATGTCATAAAACTCATCGGCACTGAAAAACACCGGATCTTCTTCCGGCATCTCCAATGAAAAGAACTCTGCCAACGTCATCGGTAGCACATCCAGCACCTTTTTCAAAGAGGCAACAGAAGGGCTCGACTGATTATGTTCAATCAGAGAGATCGTGGCATTGGTCACGCCTGCACGCCGAGCCAATTCACGCTGCGATAAACCGCGTGATTCACGGATGGCTCTTAAACGTAAACCAAGATCAAAGGGAAGTACCTGGGTGTCGTCCTCATTTTTCGATGCTGTCATCCTGCCACTCTCTCCACAACGCTCTCCGCCACGTAATCAACTGTATGCTCAGCTGTGTTTAATTTGTCGTTCAGTGTCCAGTCAGGTGGATCGACACGAGCGATCAAAATAGTTAACAAGCTTAACCTGACTGGCGTCCAACACAAAATGGGCATAAGGGCAGACGAACAAAACGCCGGTTTTATCATTTAACATCGCCTCACCCCACCCTCCAAATCCAATCACCACGAACAGAATGGTCGCAACACCATAAACCTACGTATTAATCATGGTCGAGGGGCTTGGCAAACGCGAAGAGATACGCGCATAATGTTTAATAAATCAGACACTGATCACTATATCTAACGAAAACCAGATCTAACGAAAACCCGATATAACGACGATCGGATCTAACGATAGTCAGGCACAGCGTGTCTCAAGTGATCGCAGTCTGGCTTGAAGCCAGTAAACGGGCTGATTTTAACCGAACAGGTTTGTTTTGCTCGCTTGCTGACAGAAGTGTGTAGTCTCAAGGATTAGAGCGCAAAGCGTTGCTCAAGACCTTGTATTCCCAATGACAAGTGCAATCAGCACTTGAATGTTTAACGTTCAATAAAGCTTCAGAGCCGCCTTAGCGGCCTGGTTCGCTCAGGAGATGAACAATGAATAACAATCAGTCCCTGCATAGTCGCCGTCAAAAGGCTGTGGCTCAGGGGGTTGGGCAGGCCCATCCACGTTATACCGCATCAGCACTGAATAGCCATATGACAGATGTCGATGGACGGGACTATATTGACTTTGCTGGCGGCATCGCGGTGCTTAATACCGGTCATCGTCACCCGCGCGTGGTTGAAGCCGTCAAAGCCCAGTTAGACCATGTGTCTCACACCTGTTTCCAAGTTTTTGGGTATGAGAACTACATCACCCTGGCAGAACGATTGAATACATTGGCTCCTGGAGACTTTGAGAAAAAAACAGTACTCCTGACCAGTGGCGCTGAAGCCGTTGAAAACGCAGTCAAAATCGCTCGTGCGGCCACAGGCCGAAGCGGCGTTATTGCATTTCAGGGTGGGTATCATGGACGCACCTTGCTGACCATGGGCCTCACGGGCAAAGTCAGACCTTATAAGGCAAGCTTCGGTCCTTTCCCGGCAGAAATCTTCCATGCACGTTTTCCGAGTGAATTAGAAGGCGTCAGCATTGAAGATGCACTGGAATCTATTGATGCGATCTTCCACTGTGATATCGGCCCGGAAGATGTCGCGGCGATCATTATTGAGCCGGTCCAAGGTGAAGGGGGATTCCGCCCTGCCCCCAAAGCCTTTATGCAGGCACTTCGCACACTCTGTGACGAGCACGGTATTCTGCTGATTTGTGACGAAGTACAGACCGGTGCAGGTCGCACAGGCACTTTCTTTGCCGTTGAACAAAGTGGTATTGCGCCAGATTTGATCACAACAGCTAAATCCCTGGCGGGCGGCTTCCCTCTGTCGGCCGTCGTCGGCCGTGCAGAGGTCATGGATGCCGTGGGTCCTGGTGGTTTGGGGGGCACTTACGCGGGTAATCCTCTGGCCTGTGCGGCCGCATTAGCCGTATTGGACGTGTTCGAAGAAGAGCAACTGCTCGAACGTGGCAAAAAAGTCGGTGAGCACCTGCGCCAAGGGCTGAATAAACTCGCTGAAGAGTTTGACTGTATCGCTGAAGTTCGGGGTATGGGCCCCATGTTAGCCATGGAACTGTGTGAAGATCGCGACCCGAAACGTCCGGCCGCCGAATTGACACGCAACCTGCTCAGCACTGCACTGGAGATGGGGCTGGTCTTACTCTCTTGCGGTCCTCGCGGCAATGTCGTCCGTATTCTGGTCCCGCTGACCGTTGATTTCGAAGACTTAGATCGCGGTCTAGAAATCATCGCCGAAAGCTTGCGCAAACTGCGCTAAGCGATGCATTAGGTCATCTCAACAGGTCGACCTCCTGGGTCGGCCTGTCTCAAAGCATCTGCCCACCTGACGGCATATCATGCCACCACATCATGTGCAGCTGATCGGCATTCCAGATCAAACCGCCAATCAGTAACATCATGACGATAAAGACACCGAGAAATAACCAACCGGTCACTAAAGCCGCCAAGGCAAAACCATCACCACTCCCCTTACCGCGCCGAATTTGAGCCCGAGCCAAATGACCACAAACCACGCCCGGTAAAACTAAGGGTGGAAACATGATGCTCGCCAGCACGAGAATAAAAGCGGCCAAGGCCAAGCTGTTGAGCGATTGCTGAGAAGGTTGCTGAGTCATCACCATTCCATCCGTCAGTATCCTGATAAGCCTAACAGCTCATCTCCGATGTCGACAGGCTCAGTCTGTCTGGTGGCGCTATGATGTATACCATAGATCATGTATACCATTAGTCATGTATACCCTCAGTGGGACCAAGAAATCCTCATGTTCATAAGTACCATTTGTAAATAAGGTTCATCATCCCCATTTAGCCTGACAAAGCTCAACCTGAACTGCTTGCCTACTTTTTGCTTGTCTATTTGCTCGCTTGCCTACTTTCTGGAATCTGCATGCGTATTGAAGCACTACCCACAGCCCAGCTCGGCCGACAATTATTCCATATGACCTGGCCGATGATGTTCGGCGTCTTGTCATTAATGAGTTTTCAGCTGGCCGACAGCGCCTTTATCGCCCGCTTGGGGGTTGACCCTCTCGCCGCCTTGGGTTTTATATTACCCTTGGCTCAAGTCATTATTGGCACACAAGTCGGGTTAGGCATCGCGACCACCGCTATTATTGCCCGCACCCTGGGTCAAGGTGACACCCAAAGAGCGACGCGACTAGGCGGCTTGGTCTTGGTCACAGGAGGGGCCTTAACCGGGCTTCTTGTCATTGGGCTTTGGCTCTTTCGGCGCCCGATCTTCGCCGCACTAGGCGCTGAACCTTCACTGCAACCCACCATTGATACCTATTATGCCCCTTGGCTACTGTCCGCCTGGTGTGGCGCCATGCTGTATTACGGCTACAGTCTCTGTCGTGCTCACGGCAACACACGCTTGCCCGGCTTGGTCATGGTGGCCACCAGTCTCATCAATATCGTCTTAGATCCCGTATTTATTTTCACCTTGGATGGTGGGCTGGCAGGGGCGGCCTGGGCGAGCGTCATCAGCTTTTCTATCGGTATGTTATGGGTCTACCCACGTAATCAGCGCCATCAGTTGGCCCGCTATGATTTAGCCTCGCTGCCACCAGGCCCGGCACTTATGGAGTTAGGCAAGATTATGGGGCCTGCGATGACCAGCCAATGGATGCCGCCGTTATCAGCCATGCTCGCTACCGCCCTCGTCGCCGGTTTTGGCAGTGCCGCTGTAGCAGGCTGGGGCCTAGGCAGTCGATTGGAGTTTTTCTCCATTGTCGTAGTGCTGGCACTAACGATGTCACTTCCGCCAATGATTGGTCGTCTTCTGGGCGCGAACCGACTTAACGATGCCCAGCATGTGATTAAACTGGCGGTCCGTTTTGTGTTGCTGTGGCAACTGGCGGTCGCACTGATTTGGTGGGCCCTTGCGGATACTTTGGCTCCACTGATTGCCGATGAGCAAGCCGTTCGCCATGTCCTGTCGCTTTATCTAGATCGCGTGCCCTTCAGCTATGCCGGGCTAGGACTCTGTATGTTGATGGTGTCGGTGTGTAATGCCCTCGGGCTCTCCCTTAGAGCCGCATTGATTTCGGCATTAAGGTTGTTTGCATGCTTTCTCCCTGCCTTATGGATCGGCGCCCAATGGGGAGGTCTCAATGGGCTGATGACGGGCGCCCTGTTAGGCAACCTAATCGCCGGTTTAATGGCATGGAGCCTCTACCAACAAGGCATCAAACGCCTCTCACCCATTGAGTCAAATGGGTGAGTGAAATAACAGAGCCCCCTACGTCAGATCGACACCGCCATCACCGCGCGGGACACTGAGGATGATGGGCCGCCTCACGATAAAGCGCCATGGCTTCATCCATGTGGGACTCAAGCCCTTCGATCCGGCTTTCATTAGACGGGTGAGTCGACAGGAACTGCGGAGGGCCATCACCGCCCGCTTGACTCATGTTTTGCCACAAGACAACACTGGCTTTAGGATCAAACCCTGCGCGCGCCATCAGTAATAGACCAATGGTATCCGCTTCGGACTCATGAGCACGAGAAAAAGGGAGGATAATGCCTATTTGTGCGCCTCCGGTGAGGGCTGCGGTGAGCTCGGGGCTATTCATATCTTGGGTCTGCAGGCCAATCAGCAAAATGGCTAACCCTGCCTGTGTGATCATGGTCGTTGATACGCGTTCATTCCCATGGTGAGCCAAAACATGCCCAATCTCATGCCCAACCACTGCAGCCAACTGGTCATCCGTCTTAGCCACATCCAGTAATCCGGTGTAGACCCCAATCTTACGCCCGGGTAACGCAAACGCATTCACCGTATCGGGTTGGTCAAATACCACAATTTCCCACTCAACGGGTTTAAGCTCAGCGGTTTTGAGCAACGCCTCGGCCACGCACTGCACATTACGATTAATCTTGGTATCTTGACTGATCGGCAACTGCTGCTTCATCTCCTCGAAACTCTGGCTTCCTTGTTGCGCCATCGTGTCTTCTGAGTAGAGCGTTAACTGGTTGCGCCCCGTAGGTGACACGGAGCACCCACTCAGAAAAGCACTGACCAGTAGTATGGCCAACATCAGTCTAACGCGGAGGCTCAGGCCACGCGGCTCAGCTTGGTCATTAAGTCGCCATGGGTTGACCATAATAAACGTCATTTTGATTCTCTCCTGAGGTAAAATCCTTGGTAGCTGATTCACCCTAAGATGAGATGAATCCATACGCACCGATATAACCCCTATAAAAAATCGAGTCCTCTGCTCGAAGCCCCCTTCACACGCAAAGCCCGCACATGCTGATATATCATGTGTAGGATGAAGGGTGAAGCATTAGGAATCACACCATGGCATTAGGAATTACTCCATGAAAGTGGCGCCATCATACCGTTTACATCTCCATCGCTCTCGGTCGCTAGGGAGCCTGCTGGCACTGCTTCCCAGCTTAGCACTCGTCGCCGGGGTCAGCTTATTCGCATTGATGTTACAGTCGGTTCGACCAGACTGGCTACCCACCCCGATGGCCTGGCCAATGGCCTTGATCGGCCTAGGCCTATTGATCAACGTGAATCACCAATGGCGGCAGCGTCAGCAGACCATGAGTCAGTACCATTGGGACTGGCGATACTGGCAGCAAGAGACTCAAGATATGGCCTCACAGCTAGAGGCCCAATTGGATACTCGTCAACGAGTGGCCAAGAACCTTCATGAGCGTGTCATCGCGTTATTGTTGGCTCAAGTGACGGTCATTCGCCACACTTTGGCCCACACATCTGCAAGTGAAGATCTTCACCTGTTGCTCGATAGCCTTTCCTGCAAACGATTAGCCGTCGATCAACCCGCTGAAGACAGCCTGATCGAGCCACAACGACAAGCTCAACACCAATTATTGCAACTCCAGTATATGATCAATGAAGAAGCCGTCACCGCCCAGCGACTTGGGCTGATTGACAGCGTGCAGTGGCAAACCTTTGATCATCGTTTAGCGCATCAAGGCCGCTTACACCAAGAGTTATTGGCCCCGACAAGGCCTACAGAGATGTCCGGGCTTTCAACATTGAGCTGGGGTTATATTTTATTATTACCGCTGACATTAGCAGGCCCCTTAGGCTGGCTGGCATTGCCGACTTGTTTACTGGCCACCGCCCTACTGATGATCCCCCAAAATAGCAAAAACGATTTCCTGATCGAGCCCATACAAGCACTGCAACAAACACAGTCAGCCTTGATCGAAATATTAGGCCACTCGCCCTGGCCTGAACTCACCTCACTGAATAGCCAGCAGTAAGGCAAAGCATGAGCGAACATAGAACGCATGAGCGCCCATAGACAGGCACAACACTGATGAACTATCTGGCCCACCTTCACTTGGGCGGCCCCAGTGAAGCACAACAACTCGGCAGCCTATTCGGTGACTTTGTGAAGGGGCCGCTCAAAGGCGAGTGGCCGGAAGAAGTCGAACATGCCATTGCGTTGCATCGCAGACTCGACGTCATCACGGATCAGCACCCAGCCGTTCAACAAGCGAAACAGCGTTTCGAACCAGGCCAACGAAGAATGGCCAGTATCGCATTAGATGTTTTTTTTGATCACTGTCTGGCCCGCTATTGGTCACAATACGCCGAACAACCTCTGCCCGATTTTATTCAGCAGGTTTACCAACGCCTGCAATCTCAAACGAAGCTCCCAGCTCGTTTGCAGACCATACTGCCCTATATGGTGAACGATAATTGGCTATTGAATTATCAGTATTTTGAGCAGCTTCAACCGGTGTTTAAAGGCCTAGAACGGCGCCTGGGTCATCGATATTCGCTGACCGCCCTTATCCCGACCCTGCGTCAGGAGTATGATCAACTCACTGATGACTTTCACTGGCTATACCCGGAGTTGATGGAAGCAGCAACACAGTGGCGTCACCTTTAAATCCGACTGGAACCCTCTACACTCCAAGGGAAGCCTTTACACGCCACCGGAGCCTTCTACGCATCATTAGCGTCAAGATGAAGCATCATGATTTGATGATTAGGTTTATAAGGTCTAGAACGCTGGCGGCACGATACAAAAGCGGCTTGATCCGAATAATAATCACTGGGCTAATCCGCCAAAAGCTATCAGGAAGAAACGCTTGACTCACCCAGATAAGGTAAAACACTCGCCTTCGATGACACGACGCCAGAGCTTAAGGCTGCTCGGCGGTGTTTTGTGCTTATCTTTATGGGGCATTGGCAGTGCAGGGCGGGTCGAAGCGGGGTTACAACCAGATCGAGCACGTCTGCGCCAAACGATGCAGCGCGCTTACGGTCAAAAAGGTCTAGCCGTGCTTGAGCAATGGTTCCAGTTACTGGATCAAGCCGGTCAAGGTTCACTGGCCGAAAAACTGACCTATACCAATGATTTTTTTAATCGTCAGGTGCTTTGGGTGGAAGACCCAGAAGCTTGGGGACAAGAGGATTACTGGGCCACACCGCTTGAAACTATGGGCCATGGCCAAGGGGACTGCGAAGACTATGCCATTGCCAAATACATCACGCTACTCACTCTGGGTGTCCCCATGGATAAGCTTCGGATGATTTACGTTCGCGCCCGCCTAGGGCGCAGTAATATCAGTCAGGCCCATATGGTACTGGGGTTCTATGTCAAGCCAACATCAGACCCCCTGATTCTTGATAACATCATTAGTGAAATTCAACCCGGTTCTCAACGCCATGACTTGACCCCTGTCTTCAGTTTTAATGGTCAAGGACTATGGACCGGTGGAGCCAGTCAATCTCAAGCCAACCCCGTCAACCGTTTATCTCGCTGGCGTAATGTGCTTAGCCGTATGCAGGCCCAAGGTTTTGGGGTCTAGAAGGAGTTTATATGTCACTGATTAAACAGCTTTGGCTGACCATTACCGGGGTACTGCTTTTAACTTTTATCGGTAGTTTGTTGGTCGGCGTCACCAGCAGCCATCAATATATTGAGCAGGAAATTCGAATTAAGAATATCGACAACACCAATGCACTGGCCCTGTCGATGTCACAAATGGATAAAGACCCGATCAGCATTCAGCTGTTGTTGGCCGCTCAATTTGATACAGGGCATTATCAACTGATTGAATTAATTGGCCCGGACGGTGAAGTCATTGATCGCCGCACCGCGAGCGAAGCCGTTTCCGATGTGCCCGCCTGGTTCCGTCACTTGGTCAGCTTTGACGTTCCCGCCGGTACGGCTGTTGTCCAAGATGGTTGGCGCCAGTACGGCACCTTACATCTCAAAAGCCAGCACAGCTACGCTTATCGAACACTCTGGCAAAGCACATTGCGCCTAACCGGGCTGTTTGGCCTGATTGCCGTGGTCAGTCTGGCACTGACAAGCTGGTTAGTTCACACGATCCGCCGTCCGCTATATCACGTGGTTCAGCAAGCCCAGGCGATGGGTGAACGACGCTTCATGACATCGAAGGAGCCGCGGACTTTAGAGTTAAAAACGCTGGTCAAATCCATGAACCGCTTATCGCTTGCGGTGCGCGAGATGCTCAATCAAGAGACCGACCAGCTGGAACAATTGCGGCGTCAGCTGCAACATGATGCGGTCACCGATACCCTCAACCGTGAAGCTTTCCTCGACCGACTCGCCAATGCCTTGGACAGCGAAGGCGATATCGCTTCGGGTCTATTGATCATGGTCAGAGTGACTCATCTCACAGAAGTCAATCAACATCTAGGGCATCAGGCCACTGATCAATTGTTGAACCAACTGTCTCGTATGCTCGAGCAGCTTTCAACATCCCCCAGTTATGTGGGCCGCCTCAAAGGTTGTGATTTTGCGCTCCTCTTACCGGGAAGCGACCAATCTGAAGCACTCGCCGCACAGTTGCAGCAAGGTTTAGAGCAACTGCATCAAAGTACAGAAATCGCCCTAACGACACCCGCGGCCATTAGCCATTACCACCAAGGACAGTCACGCGGCCAACTACTGGCCCAACTGGATGGTGCTTTGGCCCAGGCTGAAAATCAGCCTATCGGGATTATCACCACCCAAGCTGATGCAGAGGCCGTGCTTTTCACCACTCACGACGATTGGCGGGCCGCTTTACAGGCAGCCCTGCAAGATGGGATCGAACTGGCCCATTATCCGGTGATATCCAATCAAGATAGCCTGCTCCATGATGAAGTGCCGTCACGCCTCAAAATCAAAGACGAATGGCGAACCGCAGGCCTCTTTATGCCCTGGATTTCGCGGTTGGAGATGAATGCTGAGTTTGACTTAGCCGTGACCACCCAGGCACTGGCAGATACAGCACAAACGGGACATCCCGTTGGGGTCAACCTGTCCACGCAGGCCTTACATAAGGGAGATTATCTCACTCGGCTGATCAACCTGATTCAGCAACACTCTCAATGGGCCCATCGACTTTGGTTTGAAATGCCTGAAACAGCCGCCACACAATTCCCGACAGAGTTTAAACATTTATGCGAGCAATTATCCCAGCTCGGCTGCCAAGTGGGGTTAGAGCATGTCGGCCCACAATTTGGCAAAATTGAAGGAATCGAAGATATGGGCCTGCACTACATCAAACTCGATGCGACACTCAGCCATGAGGTTTTGCTCAATCCGACCAAACAAAGCCTCGTGCGAGGCATGGCGACACTGGCACACTCATTAGGCATCCGTGTGATCGCTCAAGGCGTACAGAATAGTGATACCAGCGAACAGCTGTTCAAGCTAGGGGTTGATGGGGTCACCGGCCCAGGCGTACGGCAGGATAAAAAAGCCTAAGAAGCTCTGGCCGTGATTGCAGGCCCGTCTCAATGAGCCGACTGGCAATCACGGTGCCATCAAATCGCATCAGAGCCTAACAGGTTATCGTCATCCAAAAGATCGACCGAGTCCAAACGCTTACGTAGAGTTTGCCGACTCATCAGTTTCTTTTGAGCGGGTTGGGGCAAATCCGTAAAACTGATCACCCCCTGATTCATCAGCAGGTCCAGTAAATCTTCCAAGACTCGAACAAACTCTAAGTCGGATTTCAGTAAGGCACGCTCTTCGTCACTGCCACCTGCCAACATAAATGTTTGGAGTTCTGGTGCCTGAGCATCCAGGTACTCATTGCACTCGGGGGTCGGCTCACGGCTGACTAACAGGACCTCTCCCTGTGCATTACGTTTCACATACATCCGACATCTCCTTTTAATTCATACTCGCAGCATAACAAAGGCCGGCTCAAAGAGCCGACCCTTATCATCCCTTGGTCTCCCTCAACCTACCAGGGCATGGCAAACCACGCCCTGGCAGACCGATACCTTACTCATAGTTGGTGGTGTTATAGCTGTCCTGCATGTGCACCAGATCCACTGAAGTACCGCCTGCATCGATCGCCGAGTCAGTCGTCGCCGGATCATTTTGAGATTCGGTATCGGCGCTGCTCTCAGTACTCGAATCAGCTGACGATGTCTCACTGCTGGCCGTTTCACTAGACGCCGTTTCGGTTTCACTACCAGGCAACGTTATGCCATCATCTTCAAGGGTTTGGGCATCATCAGACAAGAGATCACTCAAACTATCATCCGCTGTTGAGGAATCAGAGTTAGATGCACCAGAATCGGCACTGGCAACTTGCGATTCACCAAAGAGGCCTTCACCCGTACCTGTTCCCGCATCAGGATCATCACTGAAGTTCATCGCGATAGTGTCATCACCAAAAGCGATATCCGTGGTTTCTCCCGATGATGTAGGCGCTTCTTCAGCAGAGGAATCCGTAACGTCACTCGTACCGGCCCCATCGGCTGGCGTAGCGGTTTCACTATCACTCGTGTCGCCGGTAGCACTGGTATCAGAAGCACTGGTATCAGCATCACTCGCACCAGTACTGTCACTGCTAGTACCCGTGCCAGTCTCAGAGCCCTCTGTTGCCTCAGAACCGTCTGTAGTCTCAGAACCATCTGCGGTCTCAGAGCCATCTGTCTCAGAGCCATCCACAGTCTCAGCCCCGGCTTCACTGCTATCACCCGCAACCGTTAAGTGAGCGTCCAAAGCCAACTCACCAGTCACCGTCGAGCCATCACTTAAGGTTTGCTGGACCAGAATATCACCTGCGGCATACTCGCCTTCAGGCAAATTGATCACTGTCTCACTACCCACCAGCCAATTCTCGCCGCCATCCAGGGAATAAGACCAATCCGCATCGGGATCAGCTAAAGTCACTTCTAAGTCATAGGAAGCCCCGGCCCCTTCGATAGAATCCCACGTCACGAGCGACAGCTGAGGTACGCTCACAGAAGTCTCAACATCAAGATACTCTTGGGTCACTTCACCATTTTCAGTTTTGGCCACTGACAAGGAGGCGTCTAACCCGTCACTGTCTAGGCTCAAATCAACGTCCAGGGCCAGCGCAGACACAGGCGCTTCGGCCATCGCCGGATCCGAGCCGTCTACATAAGCGGTATCCGTCGCCGGAGCACTCCGAACGCCTTCAGAACTCACCGCAACGGCAGTGATCTGAACTTGATCCGCACCGCCACTAGGCTCAATCGTCAACCCAGAAAGTTGGTCAGGTCTCAGTACCGAGGCGCCATGCCCATTGGAAGGCACGGCCTGACCATTGTGCATCAAAGTCCCCCCCTCAACCGTCACCACATAACTGACAATCTGACTAGACGCATCAATGGTGCCATTCACATCAACATCATAAGTGCCAGGAAGCACAGCCTGAAGATTGCTGATACTAATGCGCTCATCAGACCAGTTTGTGGTCGACTGGAACTGAACAACCGCTTGTCCATTAGCATCCAGCGTAATGTCTAACGAGGCTTGGCTAACACCTGCATTCACTTCATAAGACGAGCCATTCACACTTATTTGCAAAGTATCTTTGCCCAGGCCCGATGAATCCCAACCGCCCTGCGTCACTTGGGACCAGCTCAGTGTCACGGTTTCACCGGCATGCTCAGCACCAAAGTCGAGCGTTTGTACGCTACTTACATCATTCTCATAATGGGAAACATAATTCCCACCATGCCCATTCCCCAGATCATTAATATCATCACCCGATACAGTTATGTCGCCCTGACCATGAATATCAACACTGACATCGGGTGTGGGGGCACTCGAAGTCTCCACGGCGACAGCATCGGTGGCTAATGGGCTTTCAACCCCTAGATCACTCACAGCTGTGGCGGAGACTTGAATGTCACTGGCCTCGCCAGCAGGATCAACGCTTAAACCAGACAACTGATCGGGGGTCAGCTCATATTGCCCTTCGTCATTAGGCGTCAGCGCAGTCCCATTATGCAGCAGGGTCCCGCCCTCAACCGTCACGAGGTAACTGGCGATATGACCGCTTTCAATCGTGCCTTCTATGGTCACAGGATAATCAGTCCCCGAGGTCGGCAATGCGGCCTGTAAGTCGGTGATTGAAACGGTTTCTTCCGGATGGGTCGAGCGTACCTCATAGCGCAGTGTCGCTTGGCCATTGGCATCCAACACAACCTGGAAGGATTGGCCATACACGTCAGACACCCAGCTATTATCATTAAAGGGATCGGACTGGAAGTTGTACTTCTGCAACAGCGCATTATTCACATACACCGCAAACGTGTCTTCGGTATAGCCTTGACTGGCCCAACGGCCATCCTCCCAACCGCCAAAGGCTTGCTGGTTCCAGGTCACGGTGATGACTTTATTCGCATTTTCAGCCCCATAATCAAACGTGACGGTCTGGGTTGAAGCCGGTGGCAGGGGATCGTTGATGTAGCCAGTCCCATTTTTATCAAAGCCCAGGTCATCAATATCACCTTGAACAATGGTGTCGTAATGGGTCGCGGCTTCCACATCAACCGTAACAGAGGGCTCTACGCCACTATAGGCATCTAACGCGACTGTCGTATTGGCGGTATCACCATCACCATCGGTCGCCTTCACCCCAAACTTCACATCTTCTGGCAATGCTTGGTACTGCAAGAAGTCCCAGGTGCCGGTGTTCTGGCTCAATTTCACTTCAAAGGCTTTATTGCCCTCAGCATCGCGGGCGATCAACGTATGATTATCATCCGCCAGGGTGACCGCATACTCAGGATGACTCTCAAGACCGGTCAGTTCAAACGTCACGCCGTCAGCCGCTTGCGCATCCACTTGCCCTGTAGAATGAGCAATCTCAGTCGAATCGCCATCCTCACTGCCCAGGAACTCAATTGCCTTCACAGCAAAATCACTATTCTGAGCATTTGAACCTGCGCCATTATCAACGGCCATAAAGCGCACTTCATCAAAGCCACCAGGAACCGAGGCCATATCGGCCTGCCAATCGCCACTTGGACTTTGAGAGAAAGAGACGATGTCATCACTTTCCGCAATCTTCACACCGTCGCGATAGAAGACCATTTTGGCGACTTCATTATCACCATCACCCATCACACCATCGACAAACAGAGAACTGAGCTCCGCTTTTAACCCATAGGCGATATGACCAGGCTCAAGCTTGAACACGAGCTCTTCTGAGGCGCCATTTCGATAAGAAATTTCTTGGGGCAACTCTTCAATTGAACCATCGGCTTCACTGCTGCGAACCGAGAGCCCACGCCATGATTGATATACTTGGCCCGGAACTTGACCGGAGCCATCCGCATTCAACCCAATGGCTTGCACTGTAAACCCGGCACTTGAGTATTCAGAACCTGAAATCACATGAGAAGGATCGAAGCTGGATGAGGAAGACCACCCTTCCCCAGTCTCAAACCCATAGCTACCAGTCACAGCTTCAGGAATACCATCCGTCACGGCCTGATAACCGGAAGCAGGCGGCGTTTGAGACAAGGTCACACCATCATCTTCAACACTCAGATGAGCCCCTAAGTCAATTTCGGTACGACCCATGTCACCGGCTGAAGTGTTGTCATCGGCATCGGTTGCTGTGACGACCAGCTTAATACCCAATCCATCCAGCGAGTTGACTTCATCGGCACGCGTCGTATCGGGATGTGACATCGCCTGATACTGCGTCATCGACACTTGGCCATTCTGATCGACAGAGACCTCAAAGGCCTTCTCGCCACTCACCGTTTGCCCAATCAGGTGGCCATCTTGCATGACCAGACTGATCGCCTCTCCGGTCTGGGACACGGTCAAATCGGTAGAAACCGGCTGAGTCCCTGCCAAAGAAAGCTGATAAGTCACCTGTCCCGCACCGTCAGTACCATAATCAAAGCCCAAGGCTTGCGAGAAATCAGTGGTCGACGTCACACTGTCAGCCGTACGCAAGCCAGACTCATCCGTCTGTACTTCCAGCCCAGACAAGGTGTCCTGGTCGACAGTGATCGTTGGCGTGGTATCGGTATCGACAAAATCAGCCGATGCCAATGCATTTTTCGTACTCACCACGACCTCATCTTCACCCACGATTTCTTTGGCCGTCACTTCTGCGGTAATCGTGAATTCATCGGTCCCTTGAGGGACTGTCATCGACAAATCCAGGCTGTCCAGATCTTGGCCTGTGGGGTTATCCACATACCAATCCCCATTGTCGAGCTGGCTCACCCCATCACCTTGGATCGTCACGCCGTCAGGAACGCCCGACAACGTCACGCCACTGAGTACCTCACTGCCATCGGTGTCCGTCAAAGCGGCGGCCAGATTCAGCTCATACGTTTCACTACCATTGGAAGTGGAAATATCCAAGTCATCGTACAGTGAAGTGCCATCGCCAAAGATAATGCCTGCCACATTATTGAATGACAGCGTATTGCCTTGACTATCAGTAATCGCACCGTCAATCCCTGAACCGAGATGCTGTTCAGACCAGTCAACGGTGTAATCACTCGCTGAACCAGTCAGATACAAGTAATCCAGATTGCCACCATCCACGGAGTGCAAGCTTTGAGTGCCGTCTTTGATTTCACTGAAAGGCCCATCCAGCACAATGACATCCGCATCCGCATCGCCATGTAAATTCCCACTAGAGCCCGCAATGGAGGTAATCACTTCACCGCTTCCAGAGATTTCAATACCCCCCTGGCCAATCGTAATGGTGATGTCACCATGAACAACCACAGTAGAAGACGATTCACTGCTGACTTGCTCACCGACTGAAATAGACAGATCAGGCCTGTCAGCAATCGGTCGAATATCAATGGCCAACGAAGTTTCTTGCCCATCAGCAATGCCGTCATTGGGTGTAAATTTCAGTTCTGCGTAGTTGGCTTGCTGATTGCCAACCCCATTACCGCCATAACCATCGACACCCGACTCATTCTCATCCGGGACAAAGCGTACTTGATTCGCCTCAAACTGGGCCTGAGTCAGCTGATCACCTACCGCCACTGATTGCCAGGCCCCCGAATCATCTTGCACTTGTAACTCACCGCCACCCGCTAACGCCGTAACCTTAATGCTCAGAGACTGATCCGCTTCTCGGTTCGAGATATTCAGATCGTCCCAGTCCAGTAAGAGCGCTTGATCCTCAGCGCCTTCGACACTGCCGCCCAACGAGCTAGGTGCTTCATTGGTATTGAGTACCACTTCGGTATCCTGGGCGGTGACGTCTTCGCCATTGTTATCGACAGCGATC
>NZ_MDTQ01000001.1:3889952-3977421 GCF_001709345.1 Terasakiispira papahanaumokuakeensis | reverse complement strand
GGTGGCATCCAGATCAGCAGTATCCGTTGCAGAAACCTGTCGACCCTGTGCTTCCGTGGCAGTTGCCGTAATGGTTAAGGTGCCATCGGTCAGACCACTGACATCGACGTCGCTAACACTATAAGTGCCATCAGACTGAACCACAGCAGAAGTATTAACCACTTGATCATTCTGATCAGTAATCGTGAGACTGACAGTCGAGCCTTCCGGCACATCATTGGTTCTGCCGGTAATATCCAGGGTATCATCCCCGGCGCCATCCAATGCAGCCGTAACACTGATCCCGCCATTCAGATCCAGTACGGCATTATCACTGGCGCTGAGGGGGTTGCCTTGACCGTCGCGGGCCGTTGCCGTGATATTCAATGTGCCATCATTCAGGCCCGACACATCAACATTATTCAGGCTGTAGTTTCCAGACGCATCTACCGTTGCCGTTACGGTGACCGGCGTGCCGCCATTACTAGAAGTAATGGAGATAGTGACAATGCTACCCGCAGGGACATCCTCAGAGCTGCCTGTAATGTCTAATGTGCTATCACCAGCCCCGTCAAGCTGGCCTGAAACGGTTAAAGCGCCATCCAAATTCAATGACAAGGCGTCACTGGCGGACAAAGGCGTCCCTTGGTCATCGGTCGTGGTGGCGACAATAGTCAAAGTGCCATCGGATAAGCCAGTCACATCGATACCTGTGACGGTATAAGTGCCATCCGCGTTAACCACCGCTGAAGCGGTCACATTGTTACCGTCATCATCCGTAATGGTCAGGTTAACCGTACGTCCCGCGGGCACGTCTTCGCTCGTTCCAGTAATATCCAGCACACTATCATTCAAGCTGCCATCAACGGTCAGGTTACCCGGGGCCGTATCCAGTGTTTCCTGATCAGTCGCCTGAAGTGGGTTACCGGTATCATCAGTGGTATCAGCCGTGATCGTAATCACGCCATCTTCCAGACCACTGACATCCAACCCATCGGCAGAATAGCTGCCATCATCACCAATCGACACCTGAGCGGTCACCGGTGTACCGCCGGCCTCGGAGGTGATCGTCAAGGTCACGACAGTACCCGCACTGATATTGGTGGAGGTTCCGGTGACATTCAAAGAGGTACCACTCAGGATGCCATCAACACCCAATGTGGCTGTAGGCCCAGGGTTATCTGTACCATCTCCCCCAGTATCCCCACCGGTATCTCCGCCTGTATCACCATCCCCAGGATCTTGGTCAGCAGGCGTATCCGCCGCTTGCGATAGAGACTCATCCGTTGTGGCATTAGCAAAAGCGGCATCTGAATCGGCAAGCGTAAAATTCTGAGTCTGTAGCAAGGGAACGCCGCCGACAGATTCTGTAATCCTCGCCAACTGAACAAAGCTATGGCCAGCACCTTCAGCGCCAGCGCCACCAGTCCCCGCAGCGGTCGCTTCCAAGTTGTCGAGCAGGTCTCCATTCCCTTCATTCAATGCATTAATTAATGTATTGACGTCGTTAGGCTGAGCGGTAAAAGCCGAGTCATCAACCTGACCGAGCAAGGCTTCCACATTTTGGACACCGCTGGCATCAGCGAGGCTGTCAGCAGCACTATTACCGTCAGTGAGCAAATCGCTGACATTCATATCGGCGGTAATCGGAATTTCAACCGGCCCAGCTAATAATGTCGCGGGCAAGCCGTCACCTAAATCGACACCCACCTGACTCCCTTGAGCCGTCACCAGTGTGTCACCGGGCTTAATTTCATCACCCACTTTTAGCTCACGCATCTGACCCGATGCGTCACGAACCCAGGCTTGTCCTTCAATACGTGTAATGGTGATGCTCATGGTCGAGAGTCCTTTAAATATAATGATGATGTGAGTAATAGGACGGTGCCTCAGCACCTCAATCTCTAGACAAAAACGTGAGAACTCACACCCTAGATAAACCGTATTGCGATCACGCGATCGATAAAACAAAGCATGATCGCATCACAATGAGACTAAGATAGGGTTAATGTAGGCGAAGCCCATACGACAAGGTATTGGACCGAAGGACAGGGTCGAACCCAAAAGGTTGATATAAGGCAACATCACTTGCAGACGTTCAACGATGAAATCGTAGAACGCAGAAAGGACAAAACAACTCAAAGACCAATGTCAGTCAAGCAACCGAGCAACCTGAATCCCGAGTAGGCATTCATTTCATCGGCGACTCGGTCAATGTTCATGGTCAGCTCGATCGTGCTCAATTGAACTGACACTCAATACACGTGACTGAGACTCACGCTCTGCAACACGGCCAAATGGCGGCATCTCATTATGGTGTGGCGTGCATCTTGCCCGTTAACTTTAATACCAGTTGCAAGCGGTCACTCACCTCCAGCTTACGAAAGGCCGAGCCCAAGTGGGCCTTAACGGTGCGTTCCGTAATGCCCAGTTCACGTGCGATCAACTTATTACTTTTACCTTCAACGACAGCCTGTGCAACCGCCTGCTCACGCGCAGTCAAACATTGCCAGATATCTTGCTCCTGCTCATCATGCTGCGTGAGAGCCTGATAGGCGCCGTGAACAACACGGCTCAGCAAAGCCTCTGGCAGCCAGAGGCCACCACTTTCAATCACCAAAGCGACACGCTGGAGAAGGGGAACAGGCGCTAAAGCATTGACATAACCACTGGCCCCCGCCTCAAGAAACATCAAGGCCTCTTCAACCGCAACAGATAATGTCAGCACAACAACCTTGAACTGTTGGCGGCTTAATGCACGCACTTCATCCAGACAGTTTGGCAGCTGAGCCATAATCCAAACCTGATCGCCCGGCTGAGCTTCAGACATCACCGCTGAACAATTACGCTGTTTTAACTCAGGTAAGATCAAGCCTAACCGGGGCAGTTCAGCGCGATCAGCGCACACTAAATAGTAGTCCATTAACGCTCTCCCATCGCATTTCCCCATGCACGCAGTATGGGCTTGAGCAAATACTGCATGATGGTCCGCTTACCCGTCACAATATCCACTTGGGCAGTCATCCCCGGAATCACTTGAATCTTATCTTGAATGGATTGATTTTTAGTGGTTCGGACTTTGACGAGATAAAAAGTATTGCCTTCATCATCCGTGACCGTGTCGGCACTGATATTCTCTAGCTGGGCCTGCAAACCGCCGTAAATACTGAAGTCATAAGCGGTTAATTTAATCGTGGCGGGTTGACCTGGGCGTAAAAACGCAATGTCTTTGGGTGCGATACGCGCCTCGACAAGCAGCTGGTCATCGGTCGGTACAATCTGAATCACATCTTGTCCCGGCTGTACGACACCACCGACGGTATTCACCTGAACCGATTGTACAATCCCATCCACCGAGGATTTCAGAGAAGATAAGTTGACCCGATCTTCAAGACCGCTACTGGCCTGACGCAGTGCATTAATTTCGCCCAAGGTCCGCGACATCTCATCACGCCATTTCGTCTGACGCTCTCGTTTAATTTGAGCCAACTCACCTCGAGCCTCAGCAACAGCCGCTTGTAAACGAGAGACGGCAGCTGCCGCTTGCTCGGCATCCCCTCGTGCGGTCGAAACGCGACGCCTTAACCGGAGTATTTCCACTTCGGAAACGGCGCCCGTTTCCAGCAGTGGCTTGGTTAAGTTCAGTTCATCTGAAGACAACTTAAGCTCTCGTTGAGCCGCTGATTTTTTAGCCTGCATTTCAATCAATGACTGCTGCGCCTGGGTGAGTTTATCCCTCAACAGGTTTTGTGCTTCAGCCAACTCATTTTTCATGCTTAGGAAGGCTTTACGTTCTTGCTCAACAATTTGGGGGATGGCCTGAACGAGTGCTGCTGTAGGGTTAAAGTCGCGCTGTGAAACAAGCGCTTCAAAGCGCTCTTCCCGCGCTTGAAGGGCTAAGATTTTGGCCTGATTCTGGCGATAGTCGGACAAAAACCGCGTGGGATCGATGCGGACTAATTCCTGCCCCTGATGCACTTTCTGCCCTTCATGCACCAGAATTTCTTTAACTACACCACCATCCAACGATTGAATACGCTGTAATTGCTTTGAGGGGATGACACGCCCAGTCCCTCGTGTCACCTCATCAATCGGTGCAAAGCAGGCCCAGACAACGAGCAAAACAAGCGCCAGAAAAACCACATAGAGCATGGCTCGCGCTCTTATCGGCTCCTGCTGCATACGCGCCCAATCAGCGTCGCTGGACCAGTCTCGATCTAAATGCACTGCCGTAATATGGCGAGAAAAAAACCGGTCAATAAACTTCCGCAACGGTTTTTGACCCACATTAGACACATGGCCAATGGCATCAAAACCACGCTGCTCTGAAGTCGCCTTGAGGGGGGCCTTTTGGCCAGCAGTAGGTTGAGCCGACATTAGCGCGCCCCCCCAATCTGACCACGACGCAATGCCTCGACCACTTGATCTCTCGGGCCATCGGCCACCACTTGCCCGTTATCCATCACAATAATGCGCTCAACCAGTGAAAGCAGGGCCGTTCGGTGGGTCACCAGCATGAGTGTTTTACCCTGAACATAACCAGCCAGTTGTTTTTTGAAAGCTTCTTCACTGGCATGATCCATCGCACTGGTGGGCTCATCCAACATCAGAATCGCGGGGTCATGAACTACGGCACGCGCAATGGCAACCGATTGCCGCTGCCCACCCGAGAGCATCGCCCCTCTTTCACCAACTTGTAGATCGATCCCATCCGGATGTTGTTTGACAAGCCCATTCAAGCCACTGATTTCCAGGGCCCGCAGTAGCACTTCATCATCCACATCCCGATCAACCCGGGTCGCCAAAATATTCTCACGCAATGTCCCGCGAAATAACGCCACATCTTGAGGGACATACCCCAGGTAACGACGCAGCTGAGAAGGGTCCATTTGGCGAATATCCAAGCCATCCAGCCGTACCGCACCTGAACTCGGCTGATAAAGGCCCAGTAATAACTTATTCAATGTTGATTTACCGGAACCAATACGCCCTAGCAACGCGACTTTCTCACCAGGCCGAATGGTGATGGAGACATCTCTCAGTGCCGTACGCATCTCATCAGGATACTGTAGCGAGACCTTATCGAAAGTGATTTCACCCTGTATCGTCGGGCGATTGACGAAACTGGCTTGGCGGTCACGTTCAGTGGGCTTTTCCATCATCTCATTAAGAGAAGACAAAGCAGTCGAAGATTGATGATATTGTGCCAATAACGCGGCAGCTTGACTGATCGGCCCCATGGCTCGCGAAGACAGCATATAGGAAGCGATCAAGCCCCCTTGGGTCAGATCACCTTGAATAATCTGATAAACCCCAATGACTATAATGCTGACCCCGACACTGTTCTGAGCCCACATGGCCACGCTGGAGACAGACGAACTCACCAGTTTCAGCTGCGCCGAAGTTCTCGACAAAAATGCACTATTCTTTTCCCACAGTCGCTGTAACCGGCTTTCAGCACGGAGCGCCTTGACCGTTTCGAGACTTCCCAACGACTCAATCAGCATCGCATTGCGTTGAGCGGACACTTCCCAAGTTTTGGATGAGAGGTCATGAAGCTTGCCCTGAGCCGCCAAGGCATATAAAAGCACAAAGACAATACCAACTAGCAAAGGCAATACCAGCGGCGGACAAATCAACCCAATAATGGAGACGAACAAGAGCGAAAAGGGTAAATCGACCATACTGATGACGGTCGCTGACCCAATAAAGGCCCGAACCGACTCAAAAGACTGCAACGTCGATGCCATAGATCCCGTCGACCCGCTCTTAGCCTCCATTCGCATACTCAAGACATGAGACATCAGCCGTGACGACACCTTAATATCAGCTCGGCTGGCCGCCATATCGATAAAGGTATTGCGCATCAGGCGCATGACCAAATCTAAACAGATCACTATGGCCACGCCCAATACTAAAACCCAGAGCGTCTCAGTCGTATGGTTAGGCACGACACGATCGTAAACATTGAGCGCAAACAGCGGCATGCCAAGGGCAAATAAGTTAATCAAAAAAGACCCCAGCACGATATCCCGATAAAGTGGCCGGTTCTCGCGAATCGCACCCCAAAACCAGTGTTGCTGTTTATCGCTACTGATCTCCGCATCTTTTGGCTTATAGTTCAGCCGCGGCCGGATATACAAGGCATGGCCACTGTAGGCTTCAACCAGCCGATCCAAATTAACGGCCACAGAAGCCTGCGTTAAGCCAGGAAAAATGACCTGGGCCGAATGATCGGTCTCATTGAGTGACAACAGAATACATGCCCGACCAGGCTCAAGAAGCAAAATAGCCGGTAACAAGGCTTCATTAAGCTGTGTAATACGTGCTTTGACAAGGCGAGCGGCCATGCCCGCTCGTGCTGCAGCACGGGGCATTAAGGAAGGAATCAAGCGACCATTTTCCAACGGCAGCCCACCGACAATCGCATCCGCACTGGCTTGATGATCATGAATACTGGCAACACCCAGCAAACATTCCAAGAGCTCATCCCTGACAACCGATTCGGTCTTGCCAGTGCCCACTCCTTTTTCCAGTTTCCCCATTGCGACCTCGTGCTGAAACCCAGTTCAAGATGGTGAGCCTCTCTTCAGACGTCAGAGAGGCTCACCATACATAGCGCCTTAAATAGCGATTCCAGCCACGATATCATTCAGCATATTGAAAACGTAGTTCCACACGCCGATTTTTGCTGCGTCCTTGCGCTGTCGCATTAGATGCTAACGGATCGCGCGGCCCATAGCCCACGGCTTCAACTCGGCGAGCCGGAATACCGCCTTCACGGATTAAATAATCCGCCACATTGCGCGCCCGTTTTTCAGATAGTCTGCGGTTAAATTCGGCACTCCCAGTGCTGTCTGTATACCCAGACACCACTACTTTTTTGAGCGGCAAACCGCGCTGATGCTGTTGCGCAATAATCTGGTCCAGCTGGCGACGGGCCTCAGCAATCAGAAAAGCGCCATTCATCGCAAAGACATCACCTGACAAGGTCGCCGTTGGTGCATTCGCACGCACCTTGTTCGCTGAGTTCACAGGCGCGGACTTAGCAGAGGATTGCTGAGCTGCAACCACGGGGGCGGGTTCAGGCTCGACCACGGCGGGGCTTTCAGCCATAGGCATGGGCTGTGGTCGCGCCGGGGTCGCAGAAGTGTTGGCCACAGGCATCGGATCAGGCATATCAACCCGGCAAAGCTCTGAGGCCGATAAGCCGCTACCTTGATCTAACGAAGGGACATCATCACGCATCACATGAAGGGCTTGCGTCAACATACCCATCGACGCCAAGGTTCTGGCTTTGGCCGCTTTAATGTCATATTCAGCATTGACGTAAGCACGGCTGGCTTCAAAGTATTCGTTTTCAGTATCCAACATATCAAGCAAGGAGCGTTCGCCAATACGGAACTGTTGGCGATAAGCCGTCCGTACACGATCACTAGACTGACGGTGTTCACCCAAAAAGCGCAGCTGCTCTTGCAGGTTACGCACATCATTCCAGGCAATTCGCGTGGTTTGACGCACATCACGACAAGCCCGGTCACGATCATCACGAGATTGAGCCAACCGATAAGTACCGGAACGAATCGAGGCCTGGTCACTGCCGCCGTTATAGATATTCATACTGGCAACCAAGCTCACACCATAACGATCACGCTCGCCTTGTGGATCAAAACTGCCGCTATCGTTTTCATAGCGCCCCGCATTGAGCTGCAGATCAAGACGAGGCTGATAGGTTGATTTTCGGCCAGCGCGCTCCGCTTTCACCGCTTCAATATTCGCGAGCGCCGCATGCAAATCAGGATTACTGACATAAGCCGTATTCACCGCACTTTTGATATCGCCGGGAAATTCGGCATCGATGGAAGGCATTGCCGCCAACTGCTCGGGCGGTAACTCACCGACAATACGCTGATAGCGAACAGAGACATCATGCAGATTCGAACGCTCAGTAATCACATTCGATTCAGCCAACGCTAAACGTCCAGAAATTTGCACTAAGTCAACACGGCGTCCAGCTCCAGAACGTGCACGATCTTCAACCTGCTGATAAACGCGCTGATGCTCTTCATAGTTGGCCTCAGCTAATGCCACCAAACGACGATAGCGTAGAACATCTAAATAGGCCTGAGTCGCTTCCTGGGCGATAGATTCTGCTGCGGAACGAAGCTCATAATAGCGCTGCAGACGTACTTTACTCAGCCGCTCCACATCTTCCGATGTCGCAAAGCCGTCATACAGCATCTGGCTCACCGCCACTTCATAATAATGCGTATCATAGCTACCTTCACTGTCGAGCGAACGCGCCTGCTGACCTACGCCTGCACGGACATCAACGCTCGGCAAATAACTACCAAACGCTTGTCGGCGATCCTCACCTGAAGCGTTGAATGCATTAAATGCCGCATTGACCTGAGGGTTTGTGGAGACAGCACTTTTCACAGCACTTTGTAATGATGTTTGACCAGGCGATGTCAGCTGGTCATCGCCCGAAGCGGCGACAGCCCAAGGGGACATGGCCCCAAGTCCCAGTCCTAAAAAGGCGGCCAACATTGGCGTAAGGGTTGTTTTGAAATCCTTCATAGTCCATGTCCTGCAGCGAAATCATTATTATGGCTGCTGAAGTGCACGGGTGCTTATGAGCACGCGCATCATCTCACTCCCTTCCAGCCCCTTCGTAACATTGGGAAACATAATGTTCCAAAAACTATACACTTGCAATAGTAAAGGTTTTATGACGGAACACAACATTATCGGATCAATCACTTCGTTTAAGCCTTGAGCGATATTTAAGCCTTGAGCGATATTTAAGCCTTGAGCGATATTTAAGCCTTGAGCGATATTTAAGCCTTGAGCGATCATCGTACTCTGATAGGCGAGTTTAAATACTCCAGGGAAGTGACATCGGCATTTATATCGAGACATAAAGAAGCCCCATCCTCCCGCCGATAACGTCCAACAAAGACTATCCGCAAGATGATGGGGCATTAATCGTCACAACATTCATGAACACCATGATGTGACGAAAAAAATCCAGCACGACTTAAAATCTAAGACTAACCGCGCTTATATTGAAACCCGCTTTAAAGCCCAGCGTCAGCTTTGAGTGCGTCAGCTTTATCTGTTTTCTCCCACGGGAAAGCCGTGAAAGATTCAGTATGAGACTGTCCCTGAGCATCACGCCACGTATATTGGCTCTCAAAAGGGTCACGTCCAAAGTGGCCATAAGCCGCTGTATGGCGATACATCGGGTACAGTAAATCTAACATTCGCGTGATGGCATAAGGACGCAGATCAAAATGACGTCGCACTAACTGCACAATCTTGTCGTCGGCAATCTTACCCGTACCGAAGGTATTGATGGAGACCGAAGTCGGTTCTGCCACACCAATCGCATAAGACACTTGAATTTCACAACGGTCGGCCAAACCCGCAGCGACAACATTTTTAGCCACATAGCGCCCAGCATAGGCCGCAGAACGATCCACTTTCGAGGGATCTTTACCGGAGAAGGCACCGCCACCGTGACGCGCCATGCCGCCATAGGTATCCACAATAATTTTGCGGCCCGTCACCCCACAGTCGCCGACAGGCCCCCCAATCACAAACTTACCGGTGGGATTAATGTGGTATTGGGTATCTTTATGCAGTAACTCAGCGGGGATGACCTGCTTGATCACCAACTCCATCACCGCTTCCTGCAAATCTTTTTGGGACACATCCGGATTGTGTTGGGTCGACAATACGACAGCATCAATACCGACCACTTTGCCGTTCTCATATCGGCAAGTGACCTGACTTTTCGCATCTGGACGCAACCAAGGCAACAAGCCATTGCCACGCGCCTCACTCTGACGCTGTACCAAGCGGTGGGCCAAAGTAATGGGCGCCGGCATCAAGACGTCAGTCTCGTTAGAGGCATAACCAAACATCAGCCCTTGATCGCCCGCGCCCTGATCTTCAGGCTTCTGGCGATCGACGCCTTGAGCGATTTCCACCGACTGCTTGCCAATAATGTTGATGACGCCACAAGTATCGCCATCGAACCCCACATCGGATGAGGTATAGCCGATATCCTTGATCACCCCTCGAACCAAATCTTCCAGATCAACCCAGGCCGAGGTCGAGATTTCCCCCCCGATGATGGCCACGCCTGTTTTGACCATGGTTTCACACGCCACACGCGCCTGGCGGTCGCGGGCAATAATCGCATCCAACACTGCATCAGAAATCTGATCAGCCAACTTATCGGGATGGCCTTCGGAAACAGATTCGGATGTAAACAAAGAATATTCGCTCATTTCTACCAGCACCCTCTTGCTCGAAAGGTGGTTAGGGCGCCAACCTTTACACCGTGCCAATGCGGTCATGCCATCGAGCATCACATCATAAAGCACAATGATGAAACGGTTTATAAAGGTCTAGACTCACCCGGTGGAAAAGGGCTTATCAGCGTATCTAATAAGCCACATTGACGCTTGCATTCTACATGCCATCCCCCCTTTATGCACTGACTGAGAGGCCCGATAAACTCACAGGGTTTGCCTGAAACGTCGAGATGCGTGAAAATATAGTGCACCTGTTTTGTCGCTGAGTTCTTTTTGCGCATTTACCACAGGCCGATACAGCACTCACAAGCGGCAAAGACCAAGCTAGACTCAACCTGTTATGACCAGCCCGAAGCTTCTTATCACTGACTGAACGTTGTCACTGACTAAAGCCCGTGTTGTTCGACAGGTCGACCCCTGATACTTAACCCGAAACGCCCCGAAGGCGAGGAGTCCCCCGCATGCCATCCCGCTTCGAACGCGCCAATGCGATTCGCGCCCTGGCCATGGATGCCGTTCAAAAAGCCAACTCAGGTCACCCTGGTGCCCCTATGGGTATGGCCGATATCGCTGAAGTCCTTTGGCACGACCATATGAAGCATAACCCGGCCAACCCGAAGTGGGCCGACCGTGACCGTTTCGTACTGTCCAACGGCCATGGTTCCATGCTGCTTTATGCCTTGCTGCACCTGACGGGCTATGATCTCAGCATTGACGATCTCAAACAGTTCCGTCAGCTGCACAGCAAAACGGCCGGACATCCGGAGTATGGCTATGCGCCGGGTATAGAAACCACTACAGGCCCCCTTGGCCAAGGGCTAGCAAACGCCGTCGGCATGGCCATTGCTGAGAAAACACTGGCGGAACACTTCAACCGCCCGGGTTATGACATTGTGGGCCACAACACCTATGTGTTCCTGGGCGATGGCTGCCTGATGGAAGGTATCTCCCATGAAGTCAGTTCACTCGCAGGTACTCTGGGCCTCGGCAAGCTGATTGCGTTTTATGACGACAATGGCATTTCCATTGACGGCGAAGTCGAAGGTTGGTTTACCGATGACACGGCCAAACGTTTTGAAGCCTATGGTTGGCATGTTGTGCCTGCGGTTGATGGCCATAAGCCCGAAGAAATCGAAGCCGCCATTGCGCTGGCGAAACAACATGATGATCGCCCGACATTGATCATCTGCAAAACGATCATTGGCTTTGGCTCACCGAACAAGCAAGGCAAAGAAGACTGCCATGGCGCAGCACTCGGTGAAGAAGAAGTCGCCCTGGCACGGAAAGCCCTGAACTGGCCTCATGCCCCCTTTGAGATCCCGGCAGACATCAAAGCCGAGTGGGACGCACATAGCTACGGTGATCATCAGGAAAGCAGCTGGCAGCAACGCTTTGATGACTACAAAGCCGCCTATCCTGAGCTGGGCGCTGAATTTGAGCGTCGCGTCATCCGTGGCGATTTGCCCGAGCAATTTGCGGCTCAGGCCGATCAGCTCATCCAAGAGGTCGCGGCCAAAGGCGAAAAAGTGGCCACCCGTAAAGCCAGCCTGAATGTACTGAACCAATACGGTCCTCAACTTTCGGAACTGCTGGGCGGCTCTGCCGACTTAGCCCCCTCAAACCTGACCTTCTGGAAAGGGGCTAAAGCCATTAGCGCCAATGAGGCAGATGGCAACTACTTACATTATGGTGTGCGCGAATTTGGTATGGCCGCCATCATGAACGGTATTGCACTGCATGGCGGCTTCATTCCTTACGGCGCGACCTTCCTGATCTTTATGGAATATGCACGTAACGCCGTACGTATGGCCGCATTGATGAAGCAGCAGGCCATTTATGTCTTCACCCATGACTCAATCGGCCTGGGTGAAGATGGCCCGACGCATCAGCCAATCGAACAGTTGGCTAGCTTACGCGGCACCCCGAATATGAGCGTTTGGCGTCCGGCAGATGCAGTGGAAACCGCAGTAGCCTGGAAAGCCGCCATAGAGCGTCGTGATGGCCCCACCAGCCTGATCTTCTCTCGTCAGGGGCTGCCTCATCTGGAGCGCAATGCGGAACAGCTGGCGAATATTGCACGGGGCGCCTGGATTGTCCGTGACTGCGATGGCGAACCAGAAGCCATCCTGATTGCAACGGGCTCAGAAGTGTCACTGGCATTAGAAGCCGCAGAGCAGCTAGCCACTCAAGGCAAGCAGATCCGCGTGGTCTCCATGCCTTCAGCGGATGTCTTCGAACAGCAAGATGCCGAGTATCGTCAGCAAGTATTACCCGCTGAAGTCGGTACCCGTGTAGCCATCGAAGCCAGCCACAAAGACTGGTGGTATAAGTATGTCGGGCTTGAAGGCGCCGTTATCGGGATGGATAGCTTCGGCGAATCCGCCCCCGCCGATCAGCTCTTCGAAACCTTTGGTTTCATCGTTGATAATGTCGTCAACACAACCGCTGAACTGCTGGAAAGTCTGGATGATTAATCCAGCCACTTAGACGCTGCAGCTAAAACGCCGCCCAAGGGGCGGCGTTTTAGTATTCAACATCAGCACCGATGTCGTTATACGCTATTCATGCGTCCCGGGTGAGGACGGCGCAATAGCACCCCAAAAGGCCCCCGTGGCGGGAACAGGCAAAAACTGGTGATGCAATTGCTGCCACAAAGCGTCAGGCTGTAAATCAGCCATCGCCTTGGGGTGCAGCCATTTAGCCACCTGCTGAACCGCCACGAACTGATAGGGTGTGTTATAGAACTGATGCCATAACGCATAGATCCGATGATCACGGACAGCGCCCATGCCAGACCAGCCAGGGCGCTCATTCACCAATGCCTGCATCGCCTGACGTGCAGCCTGCCAATGAGCACCATAGCCCATTGGAATAGCCTTAGGATTGAGCTTTTGCCAATCGCCGCCAGTCATGATGACAACATCAGGATCGCTGACCAAGACCCATTCCGGGCTCAAGGTGCCAAACACCCCTGGAATGCGTTGAGCCGCGATATTATCGCCACCGGCCAGTCGAACCACCCGCCCCAAGTTGTCATGCCCCACACTGCGGCAACAGTCATGTAACCCAGCGGCCGTTTCAATCAACACTCGAGGGCGCTGCTCCGGCAAACGCTCAGCCACGGCGGCTAATGATTGCTCACGCAGCTGGATTAAAGCCTCAGCACGGGCTTGAGCATCAAATAACTCGCCCAACACGCGGATGCTTGGCGCCATATGCTGATCAGGTTCAGTCAGAAAGTCGACAAAAACCACAGCAATACCGGCGGCATCGAACAGCGCCAAGGCACGCTGAGCGCGCAGTGGCGCATAAGCCGCCAGATCAAAAATGATGACTTGAGGGTTAAGCGCCAACGCTTGTTCAACACTGAACTCCCCTTGTGCCGCTTTACCAAAGACCGGCAAATCGGCTGCTTGTGGAAAGTGCGCCCGATATAAAGCCCAAGTATCCGCATCATATTCAATCAGTTCATCACGCCAACCCACGATATGAGCGAAAGGGTTGTCTGGCTGTAAAGCCGCCAAGGTATAAAGCAAACGGCCTTCACCGAGGATCACCCGACTGACGTGGTCCGGCACACTGACCTGGCGCCCGGCTAGATCAGTGATCACACGGGAAGCCTGTGCCGCGCATACCGGCAATAGCAACAGCCCCAGAACAAAGCCCCACCAACGCCATTGCGATAATTTGATCATCAGGCCGCCCGCTTACAAGGTCATATCCAGCGTTAAGCTATAAGCACGCCCAGGAATCGGCACACGTCCCACCGGGCTGGTATCCACACCACGAAAATAGCCATCGGCATCGGTTAAGTTATGCACACCCAGTGTGACACTGACATCCTGAACCATAGGCAATTGATAAGCGAGACTGCTATCCACTTGCCAGTAATCGGGCAATTTACCCGCGCTACCACTGGTCGTTTCGGCTTCCGTATTCGCCGCATCAGAGTAGCTTTCGCCGACATAACGTGCGTTCAGGCGCCAAGTCCAGTCGGATACTTGCCAGCTACTGTGCAAGTTCACTAAATGCTTTGGCGCATTCGGCACTTCCTGCCCCTTAAAGTCACCGTCACGCTGTTCCGTATCCAACCAAGTCCAAGTCGCGCCTAAAGCCAATGGCCCATTATTGGGCTGCCAATCCACCGACGTTTCCAACCCTTGGTAACGGGTTCGTCCCAGATTTTTTAGGCTGTTATCCGGCTGTTTCACCACCTGATCCTGATAATCAATCATGAAGACATCCGCTTGAACTTGCCAACTGCCTTGGGTGTAGCGGCTGCCCAGTTCATAGTTCCAAGCGGTTTCATTGGCAATATCACCTGGATTAGTGACCTGCGCTAACTGTACGGGGGTCAGAGAGCGCTGTGAGGAGCCATAGAAGTACCACGCCTCACTGGCGGTATAGCCCACGGTCAGACCCGGTAACCAGGCTTCTGCCACATTGTCGTCTGCGCTTGTCCCGAGCGCATCGGCATAATCCATTTTGACATGTTCATAACGTAGCCCAGGGGTCAGGGTCCAACCGCTATCGCCCAACGTCCAGGTATCACTGACATAAGCCGCCACTGCATGAGTGTCAAAATCCCAGCGCCGAACGGCACTTCGAGTGTCATCGCTCAAGTTCAATCGATTGACATCAAAATCAACTTTTTCTTGCAAGTAGCGCGCACCCAGCATCCAGGTGTGATCACCTTGACGAATCGCCAAGCGGGGCTCACTGGCCCAAACCGTAAATTGACGGGGCGAGTCTGCCACATGGGTCGGCACCGCAGTCGGATCAGACCAATGCAGGTCACCGCCCAAACTTTGCCCAAACCAGAAGGTGCGATCACTGCGGTGACCAAAGTGGCGCCAGCTGAACTCGACATCCTGGCTAGGCTGCCAGCGCCAAGTGACATGACCACTCCAGGTATCGGCCTTAAATCGGTCATCCGGTCGTTGCGACTGATGGCGATCCTCTCGATAAGCGGCTGGCGATAACGCCCCAGGCAAATCAGAATCCACTTTGTAGTACTGCAGCTGGCCGCTCAGCGTATTGGCCTCATCAAGATCCCAATCCGCATCGACAATAAAGTTATCGACCTCGGTATCACTGTGATCGCGACCCGCTTCACCCCGCACTAAGTTGGCTTGGAACTGTAAACCGAAGTCATCAGTCACCCGCCCGCCTGCGCGCAGATAATGGTTTTTCAGGACATGGCCAGTCTCATCATCAACCGTCAAGCGCTCGCGCAGTTGCAGAGTCGGCTGGTAAGGAATGCCTCGCGTAACAAAGTTAATCACCCCACCCACATTGTTCGGCCCGTAATGCACTGCGGCGCCACCACGCACCACATCGACCCGCTCTAACGTTGCTAAAGTCACCGGAAACAGAGAAACCCCAATATTGCTATACGGCCCTAACGCCGCCGGAATACCATCGACGAGAATTTGGACTCGCTCACTACGACGCGGGGAAAGCCCACGCACACCGATATTCGGCAATACTCCCGTGCCGGTTTCATCTTGGATATGCACACCCGGTACACGGCCCAACGCATCCTCAATAGAACGCACTTCACCTGCTTCCAGTGTCTCAGTCGAAAGCGTTTCGCGACCACCAGGCGTATAACGCGAATCCTGATGAGTCGAATCCAACCAATCACTCGAAACCACCAGAGTCTCCAACTGGTCGGTGTTCTCGACACGAGCGGCTGAATTTTCGGCAGCAAAAGCACCATGGGTATAACTCATGACCATCGCACAGACCAATGGTGTCAATGCCCAGCGATGCATGCGGCGACCATCAATGCTTAAATCACGCGAAACGTCGAAATGGTGAGAAACGCTGGAATGATGCGGAACAACCGAACCCTCAGAAGCGGCTAATCGAGAATGCATGCCATATCCTTTCACTATTGATAATGGTTATCAGTAAGTAATAGGCATCATATATAATTGGCGCCAATCTGCAAGCATTATGTGAAATGTGTTTCAATACACCCTTCATCAAGCGCTCCAAGCCGCCCAACGACCCAAACGGCCTCAAAAGATTGCGCGAACCGGCGCTAGCCACACTTAAGGACAACCGCTAAGGACAACCTCATGCCCAACCACGAGCACGGCCACGACATGCAATGGATGCTGGAACAGCTCCGACTCGGCATGAGCGCCGGTATTTACCCGGCCGGCAGCTGGATGCGCCAAGACTCACTGGCGGAGAATTATCAGGTCAGTCGGTTTTTAGTGCGGGGCGCATTAGAGCGTCTAGCCGAACTGGGCAGTCTTGAACATGTGCCCAATCGAGGCTATCGAGTACGCCACTGGCAGTATCAAGAACGCCTGGCGCTCACCGAGGCCAGAATCAGCATCGAACTGGCACTCATTCCATTGATGATGGCACGCCAAACTCCCGAAGGCTTAATCAAGGCACAACGCGCTCAGGACCAATTTGAAGCTGCCGTCACCAGCCAAGATGGACCCGCCATGGTCAAGGCCAATCACCAGTTTCATCGTGCACTGGCCGCATTGGCGGGCAATGAATTCCTGGCGCATCAGGTTAACTGGCTCAGAGAACAAGGCTTACAAGGTGCGGGCCCGGGCTGGCCGCAAACAGGCGGGCTTGAACGCAGCATTGAAGAGCACCGACTGATGCTGGAAGCCTTGCTCAGTCGCGACCCCATCAGCTTGCAACAAGTCATCCAGCAGCACCTGAGTGCCTGGAAGCAACGCCATACGATAGCTCAAGATAACACCACGACCGACTCAGGCAGCACCATATTGGCGCCAATCTAACCCTTGCCGATTCATTGCCCAATAAAGCCCTTAATAAAAGAGCCCCAAAAGAGTAGAGCCCCAAAAGAGGGGCTCCAGGACATACAGATCATTCAATCAAGGCAGGTTGATCACATCACGTCAGCGCTTTAACGCCGAGAGTGCTTCATCGATCACGGCCAAGCCTTGTTGCGCCTCTTCAGCGGACACAATACAAGGCGGCACCACATGGATACGGTTATTGGCCACAAAGGGCAGCACACCGGCATCGAGCATATGCTGTTTAATCTGTCCCATGGCGGCATCGCTCAGTGGCTGGCGACTTTGACGATCTTCGACAAGTTCGATGGCATGAAAGACACCCAGTCCCCGAACTTCACCGATCACCTCATGTTGCTGGGCCAACCGTTGTAATCCCGGCGTCAGCACCTCTTGGCCAATACGGGCCGCATTTTCAACAATCTGCTCTTCCGCCATCACATCCAGCGTGGCGCAGATCGCCGCCATAGCCAATGGATGGCCTGAATACGTCAATCCACCATAGAAGAAGTGATCATCAAAATAGCGATTCAGCGCTTCTGAGATCATCACGCCCCCAGCCGGGACATAGCCCGAGTTCACGCCCTTGGCAAAGGTGACCAAGTCGGGAATGACATCAAAGTCATCCAAGGCGAGCCATTGACCAGTCCGACCAAAACCGGCCATGACTTCATCCAAGATCAGGACAATACCGAACTCATCCGCCAGCGCTCGCACGCCTTTGAGGTAATCCTTGGGCGGCACCAGCACCCCGGCAGTGCCCGGAATCGTTTCCAGCAGGATCGCCGCAATCGATGCCGGTCCCTCACTTTCAATCACCCGACGTAAATGGTGTAGGGCGCGCTGACACTCTTCGGCTTCATCAGCCGACCAGAACTCCGTGCGATAGAAGTAGGGATTAAAGAAATGCACATGACCACGAGAGTATTCATTGGGCACGCGACGAAAATCACCCGTCGCGACAATCGCAGACCCAGTGTTGCCGTGGTAAGAACGATAAGCGGACAGCACCTTGTCACGCCCGGTATAAGCCCGCGCCATGCGGATTGCATTCTCATTCGCATCCGCACCGGCATTGGTGAAAAAGACTTTTTCGAACCCCTTAGGGGCATGCGCCAGTACTTTTTCAGCCGCTAAACTGCGGGTTGCATTGGCATGAGCCGGGGCGACAGTCGCCAACTCGGCAGCCTGAGCCTGAATCGCTGCAATCACTTTCGGGTGCTGGTGGCCGATATTGGTGTTGACCAACTGACTAGAGAAATCGAGATATTCCCGTCCGTCAAAATCCCACAACCGACACCCTTCACCACTTTTAATGGCCAGTGGGTTCAAGGTGCCCTGGGTGGACCAGGAATGAAACACATGAGCACGATCCAACTGTTTGACATCTTGGTTGGTCATCCCCTGAAGCCGCTCATTCAGACTCATTGGCCTCTCCTTACATCGTCGGCATAGTGAATTGGTTCGTGGCTTCTCGTAAGCCGGAAGGCCAGCGTGCAGTCACGGTTTTCATACGGGTATAGAAGCGTACACCATCTGGGCCATGCATATGTAGTGCACCAAAGAGCGAACGTTTCCAGCCCCCAAAACTGTGAAATGCCATCGGTACTGGAATCGGCACATTCACGCCCACCATTCCCACTTGAATCTGCTCACAATACTGCCGTGCCGCATCACCATCACGGGTAAAGATGGCCGTCCCATTGCCAAACTCATGGGCATTAATCATTTGCACCGCGTCATCAAAGCTGTTGGCTCGAGCGATAGCCAAGACAGGGCCAAAAATTTCTTCATCATAAATTCTCATGCCGGGCTTCACATGATCAAACAAAGTACCGCCAATAAAATAACCGTCACTCTTGAATGTCAGCTCACGACCATCACGCACCAACTCCGCACCCTCAGCTTCACCGGTGGCAATATACCCGGCCACTTTATCCAAGTGATCTTTGGAGACTAACGGCCCCATATCGTGATCAGCCCCCTCGGTGATACTGACCCCAACACTGAGTGTATCCAGACGCGCCAACAGCTTTTCACGCAGCTTAACGGCCGTGCTTTCACCCACAGGCACAGCCACTGAAATCGCCATACAGCGCTCGCCAGCGCTACCATAAGCCGCCCCCATGAGGGCATCGACCGCTTGATCCAGATCGGCATCAGGCATAATGACCATATGATTTTTCGCCCCACCCAGCGCTTGCACCCGTTTACCATGCGCGGAACCGGTGCTATATACATATTCGGCAATGGGCGTTGAGCCGACAAAACTGATCGCCTGCACACGAGGATCAGTCAATAACGTATCCACCGCCTCTTTATCGCCATTCACAACATTCAATACGCCATCGGGCAGACCGGCTTCACTCAGTAACTCCGCAATGCGTAACGTGGAAGAAGGGTCTTTCTCGGAAGGCTTCAAAACAAACGTATTACCTGCCGCAATCGCAATGGGGAACATCCACAACGGCACCATCGCAGGGAAATTAAAAGGCGTAATCCCCGCACACACACCCAGCGGTTGCATCAGTGAAAAAGAATCCACACCCGACCCGACATTCAGCGAGTGTTCACCTTTTTGTAAATGAGGCATGCCGCAAGCAAACTCGACCACTTCAAGGCCTCGGGTCAGCTCCCCCATGGCATCGGATAAGACCTTACCGTGCTCTTGTGCAATCAGGCGCGCCACTTCATCGGCGTGTGTTTCTAATAGCGCCTTGAACTTGAACATCACACGCGCACGCTTTAACGGCGTGGTCTGAGACCAGCGCTCAAAGGCCTGCTGGGCCGATGCAATCGCTTGTTCAACATCGGCTTTTGAGGCCAAAAGCACCTCTGCCGACTGCTGCCCTGTCGACGGGTTAAAGACGGGGGCTGAACGAACAGAATCCAGTGCTGTGCGTTGGCCATTCACATAATGCGTCAAACGATCAGTCATAACCGCTCACTCCTGAACTGGCACATGCCTCAGCCCCATGACTGGGCAATGAAATATTTAGCCATCTTGATGTGGGGTCCTCTCCCTGAACGTCAGCGTTGCCAGGGGCTAAGTTGCTTCTCCAGAGGACTGATCGTATCTTGTGCGAAAGGCGTTACGTCATTAAATACTCATTTGATGATCTTTAGAAAAGCAAATGCTGAACATTAGGTATTGTGCTGGAGATCAAGTGCTTCAAGCTCAACGGGCCCAGAAGCATGATCACCTGCAGATCAACTCGCCAAGGAGACGCCATGACTGCCCACCACATTCCGCTACTGGGTCAAATCAGCGATGTCGATTTACGTTTGCTCAGAATTTTCCGAAAGGTCGTCGAAAGTGGCGGGTTTTCTGCTGCTGAGGTTGAACTTAATATCAGCCGCGCAGCGATCAGCATGGCGATGAATGATTTGGAAGGCCGGTTGTCCATGCGGTTATGTCAACGCGGACGCAGTGGTTTTGCCCTCACACCGGAAGGACAAAGCGTCTATGAAGCGACCCTACAACTCTTGACGTCAGCTGAGAACTTTCGTACTCAAATCAACAGCTTACATTCAAGATTGACTGGTGATCTGAACATAGGCATTGCTGATAACCTCGTCACCATGCCGGAAATGCACATCACCGAAGCCCTGCGCGAGCTCAAAGCACAGGGCGAAAATGTACATATCAATATTCGGATGGCGCCCCCCAAAGAGATCGAAATGGCGACGTTAAAAGGCAGCTTGCACACAGGTGTTGTACCGGGGTTAAAGCACCTGCCAGGGCTCAATTACACCTTGCTCTATCGCGAAGAATCAGTCCTCTACTGCAGCTCTCGTCACCCCTTATTCGGCGCTCAATACCTGAGACCTGAGGATATCGCCAGTCATGACGCTGTGGTGCCGGCTTATGCCCAGACACCCGACGTCAAACAACTTCATAGCGGACTCAAGCCGATGGCTTCGGCAACAGACCGAGAAGGCATTGCCTTTTTAATTCTAACAGGCCGTTATATCGGATTTTTACCCACCCATTTTGCGCAACGGTGGGTCGACAGCCAGCAAATGCGAGCACTGAATCCACAGCATTTTCATTACGACACCGACTACTACGCCATTACACGAAAAGGAGCGCCCTCCAATATGGTACTGGAGACGTATTGGCGATCACTGAGTCAACTGATCGACCGGGATGAATGATTCAAGCCGATAATGCCGCGACCATCGTTTTTAATTTCAAACAGGTTTCCTGATACTCTGCATCAGGCTGAGAGTCCGCCACGATGCCACAACCGGCAAACAAATAAGCCTTATCGTCACGTAGTAAGCCAGAACGCAAAGCCACGGCAAACTCCGCATTGCCGTCACTATCAAGCCAACCCACGGGGCCTGCATACCATCCCCTATCCATCTGCTCATGCGCGCGAATATGGCGTAACGCGATATCCCTCGGCAACCCCCCCACTGCCGGCGTCGGATGGAGGACACTCACTAATGACAAAGCCCCGACCTCTGAGCTCAACTCACCGGTAATAGGCGTCAGCAGATGTTGCACCTGAGCCAAGCGATACACACAAGGCGTTTCAGGAATCGTCAAGCTCCGGCACAAAGGCGACAAGGCTTCTCGCAAACTGTTAACCACCAATTGGTGCTCATACCGATCCTTCCGGCTATTCATTAGCTGATCACTGAGCCCTGCATCCTCTGATGGGGTCTTCCCCCGCGCCATCGTGCCCGCCAGCGCCATCGTCTCCAGCTGCCCTTGCTGCAATCGCACTAATCGCTCAGGAGACGCGCCTAAAAAACAATGGCCATCACGTTCAAAGGCAAACAGATAAGCCTCTGGATAGTGCTCAGACAGCTGCTGCAGCACCTCAGCGACCAAGACGCTATGAGGCAACGTCATCACAACCGTTCGCGCCAACACCGCTTTATGCATAGTCCCCTGCTGAATGGCCTTAATCGTATCCGCGACTTGATCTTTCCATAACGAAGCGTCCAGGCAATCCTGTAAGGCATAATCGGTAGACGCCTCTACCGCAGATGAGATCACTTCGGCCTTTTCCAGCAATTGAGACCACTCATTCAGCAACTGACATGCCAAAGCGTCACTACGGGTATCCGCAGCAACCCAGTGCGTCACCATCAAGTATGCTTGGCCATGTTGAGACAGATACATTAACCGTGGCAACGTTAAAGAAGCCGCTGGGAAATGGCGCCACAACTCACTGGTCGTCGCCTCAGGGTCAAAAGCAAAACCGCCACACCAGCGAGGTAAACAAGGGCCTTCAACCCATAATCGAGCACGTAATGCCTGCCACTGCTGCTCACACCAGAAGAAGCGCTCACGTGCCTGGCCTGATTCAGCCGTCAATGTTTGCGTCGCGCCGAACCCCACCATGACATCCGTCTGGCATTGCCAGAAGAATCGTTGAGCATCATATCCAGGCAAGGCACTGATCATAGCTATCGGTGTTTGTGGCTCAACCTCAACCGACACAGCTGCCAGCACCGGCTGACCCTCTCGCTCGGCCTTTTCCCGAGCGCCCGCAAAAGCCGAAATGAGCTGAACCCTCAATAACTCATACGTTTTGAGTGACTCATTCATGCTCAGCCCCCTCAGCCGTTTGAGGGTGAGTCATACGCCAATGCAGAATTTGTTGATCAATATTCCATTGAATAATTTGCGCAAATAAAGGTCCGATAAAAGCCGGATCCAACCCGGCATCAGTTGCCCACTCGCGTCTTAACGGCAACATCGCAGCCACCCGCTCAGGAGCGGGGATACTGGCTTCAGACGGTTTAAACTGAGCCGCTGCTTTCACATAAGCCAGCCGCTGCCCCAGCGCCTGGATAATCTGTTGATCCAATGTATCGATCCCGATACGGACATCATTAAGGTCCTGACACGCTTCTGGCGTTCTCATTGAGCCATCCTTTTAATCAATCCAAAGAGGGGCATTTAGGCCCAGTCATGCCAAGTCGGCGTAAGTACATCAGCGAGTTGATGCTTTATCGCCGCCAATAACGGCACTTGCTGCGCAACGAGATAAAAATGTCCACCAGAGAACACATATTCATCCAGAGGACACGCCGAAGCAGACTGCCAAGCCGCCGCCTCTACCTCATTGACTTCATCATCGACATCACCACGCAACACGGTAATAGGGCAATCCAGCCTCACAGGGACATCACGGTGATACTGCTCAATCAACCGATAATCCTCGCGTAAAGCCGGCATGAATAAAGCTCTAAGTGCGGGATCACCCAGCACCGTCCCCATTTCCTCAGACTGTTGACGCACATCGTCCAACAACGTTTGCTCATCAGCCCGATGTAAAGATCCCGACCTTTGACAATGAGGCGCCGGGTGACCCGATACAAATAAATGCATCGGTGCCATCCCCTGCGCTTCTAATCGCACCGTCACCTCATAGGCCAATGCAGCGCCCATGCTGTGGCCCAGGAGCGCGATGGGGCGATGACTTAATGGATGACAGGCACGCGCAACATGGTCCGCCATCGATAATAAAGTGTCGGGAAAGTCTGATTGCTGACGAGTCCCTCGCCCAGGATACTGAACTGCCCATAAGGCAATGGCATCAGGCAACTGATCAGCCCAATCACGAAAGAAATGGGGCATGCCGCCCGCATGAGGACAACACACTAAATGCAACTGAGCCCGAGGGTGGTCAGAGAGCGGGGTCAGCCAGGCGGAAGACCTCATCATAACGCGCCCTCTTCAATATTAACGGTCGCCCAGGCCCCTTCGTGCTGCTGTATTTTGAAGTCAGGCCATGCCTGTACTAGCCCTTGTAGACAGGCTTGAGGATTCAATACTTGTGCCGCGAAGTGAACACCATCATCCAACTCAGGTATCGCTCGCACCGTCTGGGCGGCCATATGTCCGGTCAAATGAAATCCTTGTGAGACCTGAACCCAGAGACTGCGTTGAAGAGGCGACCCCTTAGCCCAACCGCTGGCTTCAACCGCCAAGACCTGATAAGCCGGGCGACCCGCCACATCTAATTGGCTCGCTTGTATCAAGGCCGTCATGGCCTCTTCAGCCTTCACGTCGCCCCGCCCTTGCAAACGTTGCAATGCTTGGAACAGATAGCCCTCTTCCATCAAATTCATCGCCCAACCCTGCTCAACGCCCAACTGCTGAAACAGCCTTTGAGCCTCTCGACTTAAATAAGGCCAGGCCAGCAAACGAGGTTGGCGAGTCCATGGACGATAAGGCAGATCCATCGCATCACGAGAGGAAGCAATCTGGCCATGCCGCCAATAGGCCTGAACCGTACCGAAATCATACTGAGGGTCTAGGCTCAGCCAGAAATCCTCCGCCGCGGCAGGAGAAAAGGCTTCTCGTCCACCGGCATAACAGGTCATCTGCTCAATGTGCTCAAACTGATCGGCTAAATATCGCGGCAACAAACCGGACAGGCCAGGCAACATGCCCGCCGAAACGACGGCAACAGTCCGACCTGCAGGCTGCTTCATGAGGCGCTCATATAAGACGTCATCCCCCCCGACATCCACATAAGCGGCTTGGTGATGCTGGGCCACCAGCGCGACCTGGTCCAATATGCGATAGCTGGGGCCTGCACAATTAAGCACGACATCCGCCCCAGCGACAAAATGATCCAGAGATGCGGGATCATCCAAATCCACATATTGTGTGGTCACGGTAGCACCGGCCGACGCACATACGGCCGATAGGGATTGCAACCGCTCAGGTGCTCGGCTGCCTAACCGTAAATCGCCATAATCGGCCAGTGCCGCAGCCGCCACCTGTCCCACATGGCCCGAAGCCCCAACGATAGCGACACCAGGTCGAGTCATACCGTCACCTCCGGTTGCGTATCGACCAACGCCTTCGCCACCGCACTGACCCGAGGTGAGGCCATACAACTGAAGTGATCGCCTGGCACATCGACAATACGCAACTGTCCCTGACACAACTGGTCCCAATAACGGCTCATATCTCGATGCATGCCCGGCAGCACTTGAAGTTCACCTGATTGACGAATGAATGTCATATCGCCCTCATAAGGTGTCGCTTGGTGCTGTGCCACAGCGGCTAAACTGTGCTTGAGTACCACCAGCTGCTGGCGTAACCAGTCCAGATCACTGAGCTCAGAATCCGATAACCGCATGCTCTGGCTGATGGCCGCTAAACGCGCCTCATCACCTTTATGGGCTAATGCATGCAAAGCCTCCAAGGCCGCATGTGTCTGCTCATCATCTTCAACCTGGCGCCAAGCGTCTTGGGGAATGCGCCCAGGTGAGCGCAATAAGATTCGACTGAGCACGGTTTCCAAACTGCTTTCTTGCACGGGATAACCCAAAGCGTGTAAATCCGCCTGCATCACCCGAGCAAAGACATACTCGGCGATCAGGTCATCCTCGATCATGAACGGCACGCGATAGCTACTAATCACCGTCAATTCATCAACCTTAACGCTATGATCTTGCAAGGAATGCGCAAGTTCTGTCGCCAGCAAACCGCCTAAACAATAACCGACAATACTGACCTGGCGATGCCCCGCCTCCACAATCGCCGCGGCATAATGCGCTGCCAATTGATGAATCGCATGATCAGGATCAAGCGCGAGATACGCCTCAACTGAAGGCAGTGCGACCCCTTCAATATGGCCATCCAGCTCTGCAAATAACGCTCGGTAAGGCGACAAGGTGCCACTGCCATCGTGGACAAAAATCCGGCGTGGCCCAGTGGCCGATGTCTTAATAGGCACCAGGGTAGGCGTTAAGGTTGCAGCCTGAGGGGAAGAGGCCTCAAGCGGGCGTAACGCTTGAGCTAGCGCTGCAATTGTGGGTTGGTTTAACAGCTGTCGCAGCAACTGATCCCAGCTCATCAACCGTGAGATAGGCACTTGTTCTCGAATGCGGCCGACAAGCTGTGCCACCAAAAGAGAATCGCCACCTAGCGCAAAGAAATCCTGATCACGGCCGACACTGGCCCGTTGCAAAGTAGACTGCCATACCGCCGCCAATGCCTGTTCTAATTCATCTCTGGGCGCTTCGACTTCAACCTGATCCTGTATACCCTGATCAGTCGTCAGTGCCATCAATGCCTGGCGATCAATTTTACCATTGGCAGTCACCGGTAACGCATCCAAGATATGATACTCACTCGGCAACATATAACCGGGTAAACGCTCGGCCAGATGTGCCTGTAACTGAGCCGGCGTCAATACCGCTTGATGACTTTTAAAACGTGCCATAAATAAATGCTGGCCAATGGCCGACATGGCCTGATCCAGGTCGTGAACGCCATTGGCGTCAGGGAGACAGAGCGTCTGCTCGGCCCCTGCATCCTCTAACAAAGAGAGCCACTGAGAGCGCTGAATGAACGTTGTATCCAACTCAGCCCTAAAATCATCAAAGGCGGTAAGGCCTTCCTTAAACTCCATGGAGGCCATAATCTGATAAGTATCCCGTGTGGCCTCGATAAAAATCAGCCACCCCCCGGGTACCAGTATCTGTTTCAATCGAGACAACACCTGAGCCGCATGCTGAGCGTTATGCAGCACATTGGCACAGAGGATGACATCCACGGAATTGGCCTCAACCCCTTGAGCCCAATAATCCTCATTCAGATCGAATAAGCCATAACGCACCCAGGGGTAATCCGCAAAGTGTTCACGGGCTTCGTTCAAGAAATAATGGGATAAATCCGTGAAGTAGTAATCAACCGGCAGGCCATCAAGCGCGGGAATCAAGTCTGAGCTGGTACCACCCACACCGGCCCCCACTTCCAATAGCCGCAAGGGGCGCTCATTAGAATGCGTTGCGGCAAGTTGCCGAACCGCCGCACACACCGCTTGATTTAAGTACTGATTGATCAAGTTACGACGATAAGCCCCATCAGCAACGTCAGTACGCCCTTCCGGAAAGAGCAGATGTAAAGGATCGAGTTGGCCACTCATCAACTCAGGCAAGCGGTCCTGACTGTCCTTCAGATAACGCAGCACCTCTCGTCCCCAACCCACTTGAGGCTCCAACACATCAATCGTCTGCCACAAAGCTGCGACATCATCAGCACTGACATTGAGACCATAATAGGCCTTTCCTTTGGGGTCCCATGATAACAGCCCCTCATTGACCAACACTTTCAGCCACCGTCGAATTAATCGCTGATGGCGCGGCGCCACGTCACATACACGATAAATCTCATCCAGGGAATAATGCTGGTCCAGCGCTTCGAACAATCCCGGCCGCTTTAAGGCCACGCCCATAGAGAGCAATGCGGCCCGCTCAACCGCCGCAGACATCTCATGAATCGCCTCGGGGGATAAATCCGCACTCACCGCATGCGCGGCGGCTTGAGTCGACTCGACTAACCCTTCAGGCCATGCACAATCCTGTCCGCTTTGGGGCTGTACATAAGCACTTAAATGACGCTCCAACGCCGAGGCCCCCTGAGCGACAACCGCACTGGCCGCAACATCGGGGTGCGTCAGCAGTGCCGTTTCGACTTCACTCAACTCGATACGGTGACCCCGAACCTTAACCTGGAAATCTTCCCGTCCCAGAAACTCAATATGACCATCGGCCATATAGCGCCCCAGGTCGCCTGTTCGGTACAGGCGCTCGCCCGTTTCGGGGTGCACAAGAAAACGTTCAGCCGTTTTCTCTGGATCCCCCAAATACCCCAGCGCTAACCCCATACCGCCAATATAAATCTCGCCGATCACGCCGTCAGGGCAAGGGGCTAAAGCCGCGTTAAGCACATGACATTGCTGATTAGAAAGTGGCTTACCATAAGGGATACTGCGCCAATGAGGATCAACCGCATCAATGGGATAAGCAATTGACCAAATCGCGGCTTCTGTCGCGCCTCCCAGGCTAATCAGTCGCAGGCCGGGCAACCAATGGTCTCGCTCTTCGGGGAGATTGAGCGGCAACCAATCACCAGACAGCAGCGCTAACCGCAAAGTCTCAGGCGCAGCGGTCGGTTCAGCCCGAAGATAGTGCAGCAACATTTGCAATTGCGCGGGAACCGAATTCCAAAGCGTGACGTGATGACGGCGACAGCATAGCGCCCAATGCGAAGGATCATTACGCTGATCGGCTTCCGGCAGTACTAACGTAGCACCAGCGGCCAGAACACCAAAAATATCGTAGACCGATAAATCAAAACTGAGATTCGCCAGGCCAATCATTCGATCAGCAGCCGTCACATCAAAGCGCCGATTAATATCCAGCACGGTATTTAAAGCCGCCTGATGGCTGATCATGACGCCCTTGGGCACCCCCGTTGATCCCGAGGTATAAATAACATAAGCCAGAGCATCGGGCTGAACCAGCGGCATCGGTATCCAGGGTTGATCCTGCCTCACCGCATCCGCTGGGCGGCCGTCGGTACGGCTCGTAAGGGGTATGCTGGCCTTAAGGGCTCGACTGGTCTTAAGAGCGAGGCCGTTCTCCAACGCAATGCACTGAGTGAACGCTTCAGGCCATGCCAGATCACGGCTGCCCGCGTCGGTTAACACACAGCGAACGTCCGCGCTCGCCAGAATGGTTGCCATACGGGCCATCGGTTGAGCCGGATCCAAAGGCAAATAAGCGGCACCTGCACATAAAATACCGAGTACAGCCACGACCTGATCTGGCGATTTGGCCATACAGATCGCCACTCGCTCTCCCGGCTGACACCCAGTCTGTAAGAGCCGCTGAGCGAATACTTGGGCCTGCTTGACTAGCTCGCCATAAGTGTATGTGCGCTCCCCCTGAACCACCGCAGTGGCTTCTGGCGCTCGGTGGGTCGCAGCCCAGACTGGCTGATGCAAGCCTCCACGGGGCAACACATCTTGCGTCTGGTTGACGGCTTGGCGGCGTGCAGCTTGCGCATCGGGCAAGGCCACCACAGTGGACTGTTGTCAGCACTGCGCATGGGTCGCCAGTGATCGCACCAAAGCCTGAAAACTATCAAACATGTCATCCAGTAAGGTCTGCGAAAATGCCGCCTGTCGACAATCCCAATTGATTGATAATGCATCACCCTGCTCTGCGACCTGACAATCGATCAGCACTTGCGGGGTTTGGGTCATGGCATCGACCAGCGTCGTACCAGGTAACAGTGACTCAGCACCATGAGCCTGACGGGCCCCTAAGGTACTGGTATAAGCATAAGGAAGTAACGCCGCCTCACGGCCATGCTGGCGCCCCACCTCACGTAACACCTCAACACCAGAAAATAAGCGATGATCCATGTCTTGCCACAAACGACGCTGGAGACGTTTAGCGCGTTCAGCAAAGCTCATCGAGTTCCCTTCGGCCGTCTGTTCCACCGATGGATCAATCGCCAACACCTCGACAGCACTGAAGTCACCAATTAACTGATCCACCTCCGGATGGAGCGGTAGCCGGTTCAGTAATGTCAGGCTAAGGCAGAACTGATCCCGCCGACTCCAACGCCTCAATACTTCGGCATATGCCGCCAGCACAGCAACTGAAACGCCGATTCCGGCATCCGCGGCATGCTGCTGTAATCGGGCATAGTCGGCGCGACTGAGTTGAAAGTGGCGCCGATCAAAATCAGGTGACCAAGGTTCAGGGGCTTGAGAGACGGGTAAATCAGGCGCGCCAGGCCAATGTTCAATAAGAGGATGCCAGTATTGCTGATCACTTTGATACTGAGCAGAAGCGCGTTGGTGCCGCTCGGCCAACACATAGTCTCGAAAGCTGAGCGCAGGTTCAGCCGCAGGCGCGCTCCCCAGGTAAAGCGCCGCCAACTCGCCTAACAACATGCGAATGCTTTGATAATCACACACGAGTAAATCAACGGATAAATGAAGATGGCAGGCATCGCCATTCCCAGTCACAACCCAATCCACAAGAGGCCATTGAGCAGGTGATTGTGAACGAATCATCAAACGCTGGCGGACGCTCTCACGCTGCTCGACCGACTGGACCTCAATCGCATAGTGAGGCACACGCTCAAGTATCTGTTGATAGCCATCCGCGTGCACGACGGCACGTAACATGCCATGTCGCTGGATCAAGTGATTCCATACTTTTTCCAATTGAGGCACATCCAATGCGGGCCACTTAAACTCCAAATAGCCGTGGCAGGCTACGCCGCCATAAGTAAACGCGGGGTTCCGTCCCATGAGATAAGCCGCCTGCACATCCGTAAGCGGAAAAGGCTCATACCAAGCTGAGGGATCAGGTTGCAACGCGTCAGGGGTCGTCTGAGCCAAAAGATCCAATAACGCGGTTTTATGATGCTTCAACTCGCTCAATAAGGCCTCATTCATCACCCCAACAGGGGCGCGATAACGGAGCATGCCGTTGTCCGACCACAATACGACCCCAAGCGATTCAAGTTCCGCTTGTAATCCCTGAATTGTCATAATGCGCCTTCCTCTATGGTTGAAGCCTTCTCGATGGCCTGGGAGTGTTGAATCACGCCTTGCTGTTTCAGCAACGCAGCTTGATCAGCGACAGATGTCGCCTCAAAGAAATCACTGAGTTTCAAAGTCAGATTGAATTCGCGGGACAACGCATCCAATAAGCGGGTCGCCAGCAAACTATTGCCACCCACACTGAAAAATCGTTGGTGACGCCCGACCTCATCCAGCGCCAACAAATCACACCAGTGTTGGGCAATGGTGTGTTCAAGCTCGCCTTGGGGGCGCTCTTCAACCTCGGGATGCGTGTGTTGAATTAACGTACTGATGTGATGAAGCAGCTGCTCACGGTCGACCTTGCCATTGCGGCTGAGCGGCCAATCCTGACGGATGTCGCAATATTCCGGCAGCATGTGGCTGGGCAACCACTGAGCCGCTGCAGTTTGAATATCCTCAACCTCAGGCATCGGCTGTGCGTCATCAACAAGCACTGCGGCCACCAGCGTAGGGCTGTCTCCGGGCAACACCATGGCCATAGCCCGATTAACCGCCGTGTGACGCATCAGTGCGGTTTCAATTTCCGCCAACTCGATGCGAAAACCGCGTACTTTCACTTGATGATCTTCTCGACCCAGAAACTCCAGCGTGCCATCAGGCCAATAGCGTCCTCTATCGCCAGTGCGATACCAACGCTGCCCCAAAGACTCAACAAAGCGTTCCGCCGTCAGCTGAGGTTGTGCACGATAACCCCGCGCCACACCGGCGCCACCAATCCACAGCTCTCCGGCCACCCAATCCGGGCAGTCTTGCCCTTGAGTATCAACCACCCGAAAACACTGATTAGCCAAAGGATGACCGTAGGGGATCGTGCGCCACTGGGCAGGCAATGGCAGCGATACGTCCTGAATATTGGACCAAATCGACGCTTCTGTAGCACCACCGAGCGCGAGGAACTGGGCATGAGGACACACAGAGGCTAGACGTTCCGGCAAGTCCAAACCGATCCAATCGCCGGACAGCAAGACATAACGTAACGACGCAAAGGCCCTCTCAGGAGGACCGCACAATAGCCACATATCCAACAAAGCCGGCACGCTATTCCATATCGTGACTCGGTGCTGCTGAATCAATGACCACCAGACTTCAGGCGCCTTTCGGTGAGCCTCATCCGGTAAGACCAGAGCTCCGCCAACACGCCAAAGCGCAAAAAGATCAAAGACCGATAAATCAAAATCCAACGCGGCCAGCCCCAGCACCCGGTCATCCGCATTGAATGCATAGCGTTGCTGTAATCCGGCCAGCGTATTCATGGCCGCTTGATGTGTGATTTCAACGCCTTTTGGCATCCCCGTACTGCCCGACGTGAAAATGACATAGGCGAGGTCTTCGGCCGCTACATTCACAGGCTCAGGCAAAGGCCTATGTTGCACGGCCTGTTCAATGCTGATTAAGCGCGCCTGCTGAGGCCAGCGCCGAGCCTCACATTCAGCCTCAATCGTCAGTACATGGTTGACCCCGGCCTGACGCAAGATGGCACTGCGACGAGCGATCGGCTGCTCCATTCCGACCGGAATATAGTGCGCACCACAGGCCAGAACCCCGACCACCGCCACCACCTGCTCAGCCCCCTTGGGCGAAGTCACGACAACGCCGTCACCAGGACACACACCCGCGTCCTGCAAAGCGCCCGCCACCGCCAGCGCCTGATCCGCCAGTGCTTGATAGGTCAAAGAAGGACCCTGTTCAGGCATCACAGCCCATCGCTCCGGTGCGATGCGGGCTTGCGCGAAAAGTCCTGAATGTAAGCGCTCGACAGCCGACTGCTGAGCCACCAAGGGATGCTGCGTATCATTGGCCCTTTGGCGCTGTCGTTGTTGTGATTCGGGCAAGGCAATCGTGAACTCGGACGACCAATCCCCTGCGATCAACTGATTGAGCAAGGCACAGTAAGCGCTAAAAAGATCATCCAACAGGCCTTCAGGAAACAAGGCATCGACGGCATCCCAATTCAATAACACACCATCGGCCATGGGATAGCTCTGGTGATCCAACCAAACCTGAGGGGTTTGCGACAAAGCCCAACCCGGCTGACCCAGCGTCTGCTCACTGGCACGATCCATAAAAGGCGTGCCCAAATTGCAAGCAAACACCACCGGTGCTCCCTGTCCGCCTTGCTGGGTCCACTCTCGTAATACCTCAACACCGGGCCAGGCGTTATGCGCCATATTTTGATGCAGCTGATGCTGAACTGATCGAGCGGCATCAACAAAGCAAACGCTAGAAGAGAAATCCATGGGCAACAACACCAGATTAGAAAAATCCGCCACCATGTCGGCCACGTCTGGTGTCAAAAACTGGCGATCAAACAACGGTAAATTCAGGACGAAACGAGGGTGCTGGCTCCAACGCGCCAGCACCATGCCATACGCCGTCGCCAAGGCGGCAGCCAAGGTGACGCCATAGTGCCGTGCGTGGCTTTCCAACGCGGCCACTTGTTCATGAGACAACATCATTTGACGTCGAGTGAAGCGGGGCGCCTCAAGCTGCTCAGGCTGACACCGCAAGGGCAGCTGGGGCGGCCCTGAGAAATGTGACAAACACTCCCGCCAATAAGCCTGATCAGCCGCCACGGATGATGGAGATTGGCGTTGATTGACAGCCTTCAGATAAGCAGGGAAAGAGAGCGTCAAATCAGGTAACGAGTCCCCTTCTCCCCGATAAAACGTGGCCAGATCCCGCAAGATCACGCCCAAGCTCAGTACATCAGCAACCAGTAAATCAATATTCAGATGCAGGCGGGTTCGTCCCTCCGGCAATAGACTCAACTGCACATCAAACACTTGACCCGCTTCAATATTGAGACGTCGGTGCGACAAGGTTTCACGCAGCGCCTCCAGATAATCATCGACAGCAGTGCTCTCATCATCCTGTAAGTGATGTACGGTCAGCGTAAACGACTCAACTTCAGGCTGAATCACCTGACGCCCCTCCGGCAAAAAACAGGCTCTTAACATGCCATGCCGTTGACGCAATAGATCAATCGCTTGCCTCAACCGCTCAGGCTCAAGCGCTGCCCCCTCCAGCTCCTGGTATAATTGACAAGCCACGCCACCCAGACTTTGATGCGCTTGCCGTCCGAGCCAATAAGCTTGCTGCAGCGGTGTCAGCTCAAAAGGCTGGGATGAGTCAATCTCATCAGTCCCGCCCCCCCTCTCATCGGCCACAGCGTTCGCGGCTAATGCTTCCCAAGCACGCAGCACAGGCGTCTCGATAAGCTCAGCGAAACTCACCTGAACACCTCGCTGGGCCGCAAGCAAAGCGGGTAGCCGCATGATACTGATGGAATCCAAGCCTTGCTCAATCAAAGACTGCTCAGCATTAATCTCATCCGGCGCTAAATCCAGAATAGGTGATAGCCACTCTCTCAGTGGCCAGGCTGGTGTTTCACAAGATGCCGTCATGGCATAACTCCCATTGATCATTCGGCTCATGAGCCCCTGCATGTGTGATACCGACAGAAGCCAAGAAATCTTCAAATCGCACGATTTTGCTAAACACACGACGCTTTTAAGCACACTGGCGCCGCCCAGACAGAGCACACGCAGAGGCTTAAACTTGGGTGGGATTAACTCGATACAGGAATATCGGGTTCAAGAGAGGACAAAAGCTGCTGCTGTAAGGCAGCTCTCAGGTGCTGACGACTGACTTTACCGACACCAGTACTCGGAAACTCATCAATAAACTGAAAGCGATCGGGTAATTTAAAGGCGGCTAGCCCTTGCTGACTCAAATGGCGCTTCAAAGCTGCGGCACTCACGGCTTCACGCGCCAGGACAAAGGCACAGGCCCGCTCACCTAGAAAATCATCAGGCATTGCGACAAGCGCCACATCAACCACAGCGGGATGTGAAAGTAAGAGGTTTTCGACTTCTTCAGCAGCAATTTTCTCGCCGCCACGATTAATCAAATCCTTGTCACGCCCTTCGACGATGACATCGCCATCGGGGGTCAACTCAATCCGATCACCAGAGCAATAGAAGCCATCATCAGTAAACGCCGATGCATTCGCTTCGGGATTACGGTAATAGCCTTGAATGGTATAAGGTCCACGTGTCTGAATTTGACCAACTTGTCCTGGCGGCAAGCACTGCCCTTTTTCATCCACCACTCTGATTTCATCGGCGGCCGAAATCGGCCGCCCCTGGGTATGTAAGACCCGAGACAAGTCATCATCAGGCCGAGTCATACAAATCAAGCCTTCCGCCATACCAAACACCTGTTGTAGGCGGCACCCCAACACAGGCATCACCCGCCGCGCGGCCTCATAACTCAGGCGAGCACCACCGACCTGCAACCATTGCAACGCATGAGGCGGATTACGCCCTAGCGCTACCGCTTCCATCCAAAGTAACGCCAGTGGTGGCACCAGTGCGGTATGCGTAACTTGATAACGCTCAATTAACGGAAAACAGTGTTCAGCCGTAGGCTGGCGAGCAATCACCACACATCCACCGGCATATAACGTGCCCATAAACCCCGGACAACACATGGTGAAGTTATGCGCCATGGGTAAGGCCGCCAAATACACGGTTTCAGAAGAGAACCGACAGATATCGGCACATCTTTTCAAGTTGTAGAGATACTCCCCGTGTCGACGAGGAATCAGCTTAGGCACACCCGTTGTCCCTCCTGACAACTGAAAGCACGCCACCATGTGCGGCGTCACTGAAGTCTCAACAACCGAGTGCTTTTCGTCAGGTAAGAGATAGAGCGACTGCAAAGTACGGAAGACTGTCGACTCACCAGAAATGATGACATGCTCAAGAGAGGGAAAACGCTGCTGCAAGCGTAGAGCCAAAGCCTCGAAGTCACACCCTTCAGACTGATCGACACTGATATAAGCCGATACATCAGCAAAGGCACAAAAACTGGCGAGCTCCACATCACGATGGGCCGGCAAAGCCAAGATAGGCTGCACACCCAAGCGATACAGCGCAAAACACATCTCGACAAACTCAATGCTGTTGGGCAACTGCAACAGTACCTTATCACCCGCCGAGAGCCCCAAATGAGCCAAGCCAGAAGCGAGACGATCAACCCGCTGATCAAGCTGCTGATAAGTCAGCTGTCTTTCACCATCGACTAACGCGCAAGCTTGGGGGAAACAGGATGCTGATTGCCGTAACATCGCGCCAAAGGTCTGATCACACCAGTAACCATCATGTTGATAATCTGGACGACGTGCCGCATTGGGTGGCGACTGACGCAATGAGGAATCAATAGGCAGGTCGATACGAGAATGCATGCAGCCTCCTTGGCTAAAGCATCGCCCTGCGACATAGCATTTGATTCATCGGGCATGATCAATACCAAGTGTGCTCAAAAAGCACACAACAGCCCTTAAGAAGCATAATAAGGGGCTTACACAGCGATGATCCACCGCGACAAAACACCAACACACAGGGTCAGGCAAATCAGAAAAATGATACTTATTATCAATAAGCAAATAACTGAAATGCCTCAAGCATTGTGACTTTAGATGGCCTGCTTTTTTCTTTTGATCAAAAAGCAGGGGGCACACCCCTTGAACCCTATAGGCGTCTGATACAAGCAAGGGAATTCAGTATCAAAGCAGCAATTGATAATGATTATCAATTGCTTAAAATAACTAACGTGATAGGATGAATGGACTTCAAAGTCAAGGAGAGCGCACGATGCATCTAGACATAGACAACGCGACAGCATCAGATGCAGCTAACTATTTCACACTGAGTGTCCCCAACCTGATCCACTCAACAACAGGGGATATCACCCTCAGTGCCGGCACGGTTCCGCAGCCCTCTGATCACAAAGCGCCTGCCATGTGGGTGAAAGAACCCCTTTGGAAGGGGCTCAAACTCACATTAGTGCTCAGTGGCCGTTTGGATTGCCGCGTGGATGGATATGACCCTCTGGCGATAGAAGGCCCCATGCTCTGTGCTGTCGCCAATGAAGGGGATCATTGCGGTGACCATTTATTTTCCCATGATCAACCGGTGCGCTACACCTCGGTGCAATTGGATTTTGCGGCCATAGAACAGGCCGGACTGCCGCCCGAGCAGCTACTTCCATACCATGATCAGCATCCTGTCATGTTCTGTCAGCGCGCCCCTCGCGCCTTACAAGCGCTGGCCCGACAGATTATGACCTGTCCATTACAAGGCCCGACACGGTCATTTTATCTAAGCGCAAAAGCACTCGAACTCACGGCATTAGGCATCGAAGGCTTGTTACACCCCTCTGATGCCCATGAGACCCCACCGCAACGCGGATTGTCGTCTTCCGACTTAGAAAGAATTCATGCGGCGCGTGATTTAATGTGTGGAGACCTACAGGAGGTTCATTCGCTGGCAGCGCTGGCCCGTCAGGTCGGCCTCAACACACGTAAGCTCAATGAAGGTTTTCGCCAAGCCTTTGGAACCAGTGTCCATGCTTACCGCCAAGAAATGCGCCTGCAAGAAGCCTATCGGTTACTGGCCAGTGGCGAAATAAACGTCTCCAGCGCTGCCTACCGGGTTGGCTATAGCCCCGCTCATTTTTCCATTGCATTCCGTAAACGCTTTGGGCTCTCCCCCAGCGCATTGCGTTAAGCAGCACTTGGGGGCGGTATGGCCTTGCCGATAGAAGTTCCGCAAAAGTGCAAAAAACAAAAGGGAAGGTCATAAAATCAAAAACATTCAGTCAGTCGGTCAATCCCATATTGAGATAGCATCTTATTCTCATTTGCAAAGACCTTAATATGGAGTTTTTGAATGGCCACTGATGCTCAGCACCCAGAGTACCGTTTAACACCACGACGCTTAGCGCAACCGGCAATCACAACCGGCGTACACCCCTCAGAAGAGCGCTTGGCACCTGCTTCGACACGTCAAACAATGGTATCGCTGCTGACATTCAGTGTTGGATTAGGTCTCGTGCCATGGGCTACAGATACATTCGCTACAGATACATTCGCCACAGAAATGTTAGCCACAGAAATGTTAGCCGCCGAAACCTCTACTGCAGAAACCTCTGCCACAGCCCCGAAGGCCAGACAGGAAGCCGCACAATCCGCTGAAAGCAAAGCTCAAGCTTTAGACAAAATGGTGGTGCAGGGTGAAGACAATCAGGGGCTGGTGGTTGAGCGCAGCCAAAGCGGAACCAAAACAGATACGGATTTGATGGATGTACCGCAAACACTATCCGTCATTCCTCAAGCTCAACTGGAAATCCAAAACCCCCAATCCGTAGCCGAAGCCGTACGCTATACCGCCGGGGTTCAAGACACGACCGGCGCCGCCTCTCGTCGCTTCGACTACTTTAAAGTGCGCGGTTTTGATGTCTCCAGCACAGGCATGTTGAGAGATGGTCTACGCGGCACAACGAACCAGGCCTGGCCTAAAGTGGAGCCTTACGGGCTCGAACGCATTGATGTCCTGAAGGGGCCCTCATCCGTGCTTTATGGACAAAATGCGCCTGGCGGTGTCGTCAATCAGATCAGTAAACGCCCTAAAGATGAGCCTTATCGCGAAATCATTTTAAGTGGCGGCCGCTATGATCGCCGTGAAGGCAAGTTGGATATCAGTGGGCCTTTGGATGACCAAGGCCAATATCTCTATCGCTTGACCGCACTCAAACGAGATAGCGATACCCAGATCGATCACATTGAAGACAACAAAACATTTATTGCGCCTTCTTTTACTTGGCGCCCCAGTGACACCACTGAATTAACGTTGTTAGCAGAATACAACAAGGATGAGTTCGGCGCGCCTCGAGTCTTTCTCCCCACCCGCGGCACGTTATTGAGTAACCCGAATGGCAGCATCAGCCACAATACGTTTCTTGATGAGCCGGGGTTAGATAATGAACGCACCCAATATGGGTTAGGTTATATTCTGGATCATCAACTCAACGACATTTGGACGCTCCATTCTACCGGCCGCTATAGCCATGTTGATCTCCTGACCAATACCGCCAGTGGGCGGAGTCTATCGGCAGATCTGCGCACCTATAACCGCATGGCGTACCGGTTCCGCATCGTCGGCGATGTCTATGCGCTAGATAACCGCGCTCAAGCCGACTGGCATTGGGGCGACGTCGAAATGCAGTCATTAGTCGGCGTGGACTATCGCCATACCCGCGAAGATTACTATCTACGCGCGGGTGCCGCGGCACCTATTGATATCTACGAACCGGTTTATGGCCAAGGATTCGAGCTCAATAGCACCATGAGCCGAACCTTCCAATACTCGAATCAAACGGGTATTTATGCCCAGCAACAGATGACCTTTGATCGTCAGTGGGTCCTGACATTAGGCGGACGCCAGGATTACTCCAAAACACGTACGCATGATTTACTCACCCCTGCAGGTAGCGATTCACGAAGCCATCAAAGTGATGACAAGTTGACTTACCGTGCAGGCCTGGTTTATCGCGCGGATAATGGTCTAGCACCTTATGTCAGCTATTCCACCTCATTCAATCCTTCTTTAGGCAGCGACTTTTACGGCGATGCCTACGACCCCCAAACGGCGAAGCAAGCAGAAGTCGGGATTCGCTTTCAGCCACAAGGGTTCAATAGCCTGATCACGCTATCGGCTTATCAGCTCACCCAGGAAAATGTGCTGACACAAGACCCAGACAATGAATTGAATAGAATTCAAACAGGTGAAGTTGAGATCAAAGGCGTTGAACTGGAAGGTCGAGCCAGCCTGAGTGAAGGTTTCGATGTTATTGCCAGCCTGACCTATAATGACCCTGAAGTCACCCATAGCAACGATGGCGATGCTCAAGGCAATCAGCCCACCAATACGCCCGAGAAAACGGCCTCGCTCTGGCTCGATTATACGATGCCCGCTCAATGGTTACCCGGCCTGGGCTTAGGGGCAGGCGTCCGTTATATCGGTGACACTTATGCCGACTCAGCCAATACGCTGAAAGTCCCCTCTTACACCTTGATCGATGCGCGCCTGAGTTACGACCTCGGCCAGCTGATCCAAGGGACCGAGGGCCTTCAGCTGTCAGTCAATGTTACCAACCTAACCGACAAGACCTATTACAACGGTTGCAGCCTGAACAGCTGTACGGCGGGCAAAGATCGTAACATCATCGCCAACTTGCGCTATCGCTGGTAAAGGGTGTCACGTTTCATGAAACCTGCATCGTGGCCCCAAAAAACAGCACCTCGCCAGCACTCGGGCAAGGCGCTCTGGCAACGTCGATGGCGCTTGATTCATCGCTGGGTTGCACTCATTTTAGGGCTCATCATTGCCTTACTGGGCGCCACAGGCGCCCTTTTGGAATTACGTCAGCCGATTTTAAAATGGGAAGTCGGTGAACAGGCACTGACTTTGAAGCCTCATCACCCCGATTCACCCATGCTCGCCGCCGAGAGTTGGACACAAGCGGCTCAAACCGCTTACCCCCAATTCAAACAGATTCTAGGCAGTGCGCCACCGCGTGGCGGCTTTCTCATCTCAGATAACGCCTTGGTGTTTGGCCTGTTACAAGATCGACCCGGCATGGGCGTGGCGATGATTGATCCTTACGATGGAGACGCTCGCGCGTTTTTCGTCTTCAATGACCTCTGGCTGGCTAAAATTGTGGCTTTTCACCGTAGCCTCTTGCTTCCCCCCACACTGGGCCGCCCCGTTTTGATCATCTGTGGTCTGGCGCTCACGCTCTCAATGCTAAGTGGCCTTTATCTATGGTGGCCAACACGGCGACACAGCTGGGCCAGCATGATGTTAAAACCCGGTCACCGCCGTCTGCGAGACTGGCATAACGCCAGTGCGCTCTGGCTCTATGTCCCCTTGCTGATCGTCACGTTGACCGGGCTGATCCTGAGTTTCCCCCCGAACCTGATCGGAAGCCGCTCACTGCATAGCACCGTCTCTAATCTTCATGGAACACTGATGCTTGGCACGCCAGGAGCCTGGATCTCGGGCCTGACAGGCATTGCCCTTTGCCTGCTATACGTCACTGGACTCAGTTTATGGTGGCGCCGTCGCCCACGCCGTTTAAACCGCCGCACCACACAGGCGGGGGCAACAGAAGCGGGCAACACAGACGCCCAATCAAAACTCACCACACGCTCAACTCATTCAACCTGAGCTCATCAATGCGACCGACACACGGAGAGGGAAGAGTGTCATGACAAGAACCATTACTGCTTTGTGCTACGCATGGTTATTCACACTGGCTGGGATGATGTCACCGGTTCAGGCCGACACAGGGTCATCTAAGTCCACATCGACGTCCCGCATAGAAGTCACTGACCTCGCAGGACGCCAAGTCAGTGTGCCTTTGCATGTGAATCGACTGTTATTAGGCGAAGGCCGGATGATTTATGCGCTATCGATATTAGAGGGTCATGACCCTTTCGCTCGGGTGGCCGGTTGGCAAGGTGATTTTCGTGGGCTCGATGTGCAAGGTTACGCGGCTTACCATGCCCGATTCCCTGAAGCGGACCAAGTGCCTTTGGTCGGCGGCACTTCAGCCGAGACCTTTAGTGTCGAACAAGCCCTGAACGTTAACCCAGATCTGGCCATCATGGCACTCACCGGCGGGCATGGCCCTGGCCCTCACAGCGAGGCGGTTAAACAACTCGAAGCGGCAGGCGTTCCAGTCATTTTTGTCGATTTCAGCCAACACCCACTGCGCAATACAGTACCCAGTATTCAACTGCTAGGAAAAGCCATTGGCCGAACGTCAGAAGCAGCGGCTTTTATCGACTTTTATCAGCAGAGCTTAGATCAAGTTCGAGAGCCTTTAGCAAAAGCTCGTGAAGCAGGCCAGCTCAATACCCCCTCGCTATTCATTGATATGCTGGCGGGTCTTCAGGATTGTTGTGGCTCACCAGGAGAAGGCAACTTCGGCGAACTGATCGAATTGGCCGGCGGCCATAATATCGGCGCGGACAAAATTCCCGGTGCCATTGGCACCCTAAACCCTGAGTTTATTCTCTCCAGTGATCCGGATGTTTATGTCGCCACAGGCGTCTTTGGTGAAGGCCGTGGTGGCGTGACCCTGGGATACTCCGCCACTCAAGCACAAGCCGAAAGCAGCTTGCGTGCCATTGCCTCACGCCCCCCCATCGGTGAATTAACCGCCGTACGAGCAGGTCGCGTTCATGCCATGTGGCATATTTTTTATGACTCACCAGAACACTTGATTGCCGTTCAGGCGCTGGCCAAATGGCTGCATCCCGAACTATTTAGCACATTAGACCCAGAGCAGACGCGAAAAACGCTGTATCAGCGCTTTATGCCGATCCCCCCAACAGGTGTGTTTACCGTTAGCTTACCGACGACAGCACCTTAATCGACATAGACCCCCCGGCTGAATGCCCATGGAGAGCAATTATCTCGAATCGCTTCAGCGCGGGGCTGATATCAACAATGAATCAAGACCACTGTCGCCGTGACGAATATGCCGAATACACCACCCCATAAAGGGTCGATTGAGGCCATACCCTCGTATACCTCAACACAAGAACAGCAAACTCAGTCTCATTATCAGCAACGATGGATTCGCCGCAATGCCATCATTGCCGGATTAGCTCTAGCCTTAGCATTAGCGCTGGCTACGGATGTGGCTACAGGCCCTGCGGGCATCGAGATGTCCAGGCTTTGGCAAATATTATGGGCACCGGAATCGGTGCCTCACGTTCAGGCCGTCATTGTGTGGAATGTCCGCCTTCCCTATGCACTCATGGCGGTTTTGGTGGGGGCGGCATTGGCATTGGCCGGGACCGAAATGCAGACGGTACTCAATAACCCACTCGCCAGCCCTTTCACACTTGGGGTCTCAGCGGCAGCCTCTTTTGGGGCCGCTTTAGCGATTGTCTTACAGATTGGCATTCCTGGCGTGCCAGTGCAGTATCTGATTTCAGCCAATGCGTTTTTATTTGCACTCGGTTCAGTGGCGCTTTTATATATGCTCGCCCGCTGGCGGGGGTTTAATGTCGATAGTCTGGTGTTATTTGGTATTGCCTTAGTTTTTGCCTTTAATGCACTGGTCGCCTTAATGCAGTTTGTAGCCAGTCAAGACAGCCTACAACAATTGGTCTTCTGGACGCTGGGTAGTCTCGCCCGCGCCTCCTGGGACAAGCTCATCATTCTGGCCTTGGCGCTAGCACTCTGCCTCCCCTTTTCCTTACGTCACAGCTGGTCATTAACGGCACTGACGCTTGGTGAAGACCGCGCCCAAAGTTTTGGTATCAACGTAGCACGACTTCGTCTCATGAGCCTATTACGCATCAGTCTGGTATCGGCACTGGCGGTGTCGTTCGTTGGAACCATCGGATTTATCGGGTTGATCGCCCCCCATATCGCTCGCCTGCTGGTGGGTGAAGATCATCGTTTGCTGATCCCAGCAAGTGTTCTAACCGGCGCCCTGATTATGTCCTTGGCGTCGACCGCCACCAAAGTGCTCATCCCCGGGGTACTCATCCCGGTCGGGATTGTCACGGCATTAGTGGGCATTCCCTTTTTCATGGCGATTGTCATGCGTCGTCAGGGGGGGCAACCATGAAAAAGTCAGCCATGCAGACATCACAACCCGACGCTTTAGCCCTTCGAATCAAGCAATTGAGTGTCGGTTATCGTCACCGCTCAATCGTGAGCCAAATGACCATGCCCCCGCTATACAGCGGTCAGCTCACCGCCTTGATTGGCCCCAATGGCGCAGGCAAATCCACATTACTCAGAGGGATTGCCGGGCTACACCCGGCCTCAGGCCATATTGAGTTGGGAGGGCATGACTTCTCTCGCCAACCTCAAGCAGAGCGGGCCCGACAGCTGGTTTATGTGCCGCAAAGCTTACCGGCAGGGTCCAAGCTCAGTGCTTTCGAGGCCATTCTTGCAGCCGCTATGGCGGGTCAAAAATCCGTAGGGCTAGGGCTGAATCGTCCAGCATCGGCACAACTGGATGCCGTAGAGCAACTCTTGGGTCTGCTGAATATTGACACCATTGCACACCAGCGCCTGGCAACCCTCTCCGGTGGGCAACGGCAATTGGTGGGGCTGGCCCAGGCCCTGATCAGACGCCCACAAGTCATGTTGCTAGACGAACCGACCAGCGCGCTGGATCTCTACCATCAATGCCAAGTGATTGATGCTATTTTGTCAGCCACTCGCGAACATGGGCTGATCAGCCTGATGGTTGTCCACGACATTAATCTCGCGCTGCGCTATGCCGACCAAGTGCTCGTGCTCCATGAAGGACAACTCGTCGCGCATGGCGCACCAGGAGACATCATTACGCCCGACTTGCTCGCCCAGGTTTATCAAGTCAAAGGCCATATCGCGCAGGTCAATGGCCGTTACCTACTCGATATTGAGGGGCGTTTATCCCCATAAACGCCCCTCAATCCACTCGTATGCATCTCCCGCGCCATTTTATGGCGTAGGAAGATTATGGTGTAGGAAGATCACAACCTTCCAAGCAACGTCCCTGTTCATCAAAACGCATCGAAAACCCTGAGCGTGGTAGATAGACCGGCACATCAGTCGCCTCAATGAACTGCTCAGTTTTGCTACTGGGCACTAGTTGCCCCTGTTGAGTGGCGACCTCATTCACATGAGAAGCAATGACAGACGTCGGCTGAATCCACTCATTCACAGCATAAGCCGCTTCTTGAGGCCCCATCGTGTAGGTATCGCCAATATTCACGACGGCCAACTTGGCACCATAATAGTCATGGACCAATGACTTTTGTGCGGCCATCAAGCCGGTATCACCGGACAAATACACCACTAAGCCGTTACTGAATGTCAGCATATAACCCGTCGCCGGGCCGACATGGCCAGAAAGACCTGACGCGGCCATTTGCTCGCCCAGCGCGCCTTCAACCAGAGAGGGGTCGACACCATTGCTATGTAAGGCCGGAACTGTCGCAATCGTCACACCGCCGACTTGGACGCTCCCCCCAAATCGAGCCAGCACCGACTGATCCGGATCGCCACCATTGGCACGGAGCTTGGCCGCAAAAAAGGCGGGCATTTCAGAGCCCGTCACCATTTTCGCGCCGTGCTCAACCGCAATCTTCACCGCATTGGTCGCGGGCAAATCAGATTCTGTTTCGCCCAAAGCCGCGCAACCACTGTTCGGCGCTTTAATATGCTTATCGCCCACATGATCAGCATGCATATGACTGATCAGGACAACATCAATATCCCCCAACCGAGGATCATTCGCACCGGCCACCGTACGGCCTGGATCATAGAGCAACCGCGTACCGGTGGGATCTTCCAGCACCAGCGCTCGATCCATCGGACAGAGTTCACCATTCTCACTCCCTAAAGGCGTAATCGTCACGCCCTCAGCCCAAGCGATAGAGGCCATACTGCCCAGCATCACGGCACAGCACCACAACCCGACCTGCCGCCTCAAAGTACGATAACCCCGCATGATGACTCCTCACCTTCATAAAATGTCATGTCGCCGCCATATGGAGGCCATGTCTTACGCGATCCTGGCTTAGAAGGCATCTGTCGCCGGTGGCCCACATGCCTGAAAAACATATCAAAGGGGAGGCACATCTCCGCAGCAGGCCTCACTAAAGCACAAATAGTCGACCTTGGTTTCAAGCAGAATGGCATCAGTTCGGTTACAATACTGGGCTTTCTAACCCAGGGGATTGAATCCCGTGCTCGGAAGATCGAGCTCAGAACGGTTCACCCAGCGTTTGTCAGGGATCTTGAACGATGCCGCGAATCGCCATTAATGGCTATGGTCGTATTGGTCAGTGTTTATTGCGCGCCATGACCGAGCGTGCGGATTGTCAGTCGCTAGCATTGGTAGCGCTGAATGAGTTATCAGATATTGACACCATCAGCTATCTCACCCGCTACGATACCATTCATGGGCGTTTCCCCGGCAAGGTCAGTCATCATGATCAGGTATTGCAGGTCGACGATCAGGCCATTCAAGTACTGAATATCCGTGAACCCGAAGACCTCCCTTGGGACACCTTAGATATCGACTTAGTACTGGAGTGCTCGGGCAGCTTCCGTGACCGTGCAACGGCGGAACGCCATCTTCAGGCCGGTGCCAAACGCTTGCTGCTGTCTCACCCGGCTGAAGCGGATGTTGATGCCACCATCGTTCATGGCATCAACACAGAAGCCTTGAACGCTAATCAGCAGGTCGTCTCAGCGGCCTCCTGCACCACTAATTGCATTATCCCGGTACTCCATCTTTTGGATCAGGCTCTGGGCATTGAGCATGGCGTCACGACCACGATTCATGCGGCAATGAATGACCAGCCCGTCAGTGATGCCTATCACCAGAACAACCTACGTTTAACCCGTTCGGCCATGGCGTCCATTATTCCGGTGGATACCGGTCTGGCATTGGGCATCAATCGCCTGCTGCCCCACCTGGAAAACCGCTTTGAATGTTTACACCTGAGAGTCCCGACCTTGAACGTCTCAGCGATGGATCTCTCTATTTGTCTGAAAACGGATACCAATGCCGACACCGTCAACCGCTTACTGCGTGAAGCGGCTGAAGGGCCACTCAAAGGCATTCTCGGTTATACCGAAGATACTCATGCCTCCATCGACTTTAATCATGACGCCCATTCAGGTGTGGTCGATGCCACGCAAACCCGAGTGTCCGGGCAACGGCTGTTGAAGCTACTGTGCTGGTTTGATAATGAGTGGGGCTTTGCTAACCGAATGCTGGATGTCGCCCTGCACTGGCTTAAACTATCAGCCGAGCATTCGACGGCTGGCATAAACACCCGGCGCTAACCGAACCGAATATTAATCGAATTCAAGATGGCTTATCGCACCTCATTAATTGCTTTAACCATTTGATGATCAAAGTTATTTGACTGCTAACGCTAACGAGAGACTCGACATGACCGTCATCAAAATGACAGATCTGGACCTGGCCGGCCAACGTGTATTGATCCGTGAAGATCTCAACGTGCCGATCAAGAATGGGCAAGTCGCCTCTGATGCACGCATTCGCGCCAGCTTGCCCACGATTCGCCATGCCGTTGAAGCAGGCGCACAAGTCTTGCTGATGTCACATTTGGGCCGCCCAACCGAAGGGGAGCCCGCCGATGAGTATTCTTTGGCGCCTGTGGCCGAATATCTGGCCGGTCTACTCGGCCGCCCGGTACGGCTGGAAAAAGACTACCTGGGGACCCCCGGCCAGGATACGCCTGATCTCAAACTGCAAAACGGCGATGTTGTCCTGTTAGAGAACGTCCGCTTCAATAAAGGCGAGAAAAAGGATGATGAAGCCTTGGCACAACAATATGCCAAGCTCTGCGATATTTATGTGATGGATGCGTTCGGCACCGCGCACCGCGCCCAAGCTTCCACTCATGGCGTCGCCCGTTTCGCCCCCAAAGCCTGCGCTGGCCCATTGCTGGCCCGCGAGCTAGAAGCCCTGCAACAAGCGCTGAGCACACCCAAGCGCCCCATGGCCGCCATTGTCGGGGGCTCTAAAGTCTCGACTAAGCTTGAAGTGCTGACGGCCCTATCTGAAAAATGCGACCAATTGATTGTCGGCGGTGGCATCGCGAATACTTTTATTGCTGCGGCAGGCCACAATGTTGGCATGTCTCTACATGAGGCGGATCTGGTCGAGCAGGCCAAAGCGCTGATGAGCAAAGTCGATATTCCATTGCCGACAGACGTGGTCGTCGCGACCGAGTTCTCTGAAGACGCCGAAGCGGTGATCAAACCCGTAGACCAGGTCGAAGACCATGAAATGATCCTAGATATCGGCCCAGACAGCGCAGCACGCCTGAGTGAACTGCTACAAAATGCTGGCACCATTCTCTGGAATGGTCCGATGGGCGTCTTTGAGATCGACCAGTTTGGCGCGGGCACTCAAGCGATTTCCGAAGCCATCGCCCGCAGCCCGGCCTTCTCTATTGCCGGAGGCGGCGATACGCTGGCCGCGATCGATAAATATGCCGTTGCCGACCAGGTGTCTTATATCTCAACCGGTGGTGGCGCCTTCTTGGAATATGTTGAAGGTAAGGTATTACCTGCTGTTGAAGCACTGCAAGCGGCGGCTCAAGCGTAATTGAGCCTAAGCCACATGCAAATGGAGACGGGGCTGCACCAAAACGCGGCCTCGCCTACAATAGCGGAACTGATACGATGGCCAGACTAAAATCCGTATCCTGAACACGGTAAAGCAATTCGCTTCGGCCCCTGTAACGGGTCGATCTACATCCCAAAGACAGGCACATGCCCGGCCATGTGCCCTCGGCTGAAGACAAAGGTGAGACCTCCATGGCTCTGATCTCCATGCGCCAAATGCTGGACCACGCCGCCGAACACGGCTACGGCATTCCGGCCTTTAACGTCAACAACCTCGAACAGATGCGCGCCATCATGGAAGCCGCTGATCAAACCGACTCCCCGGTGATCGTGCAAGCTTCAGCAGGCGCCCGTAAATATGCCGGTGCGCCCTTCCTGCGCCACCTGATTCTGGCGGCGACAGAAGAGTTTCCCCATATCCCCGTGGTCATGCACCAGGATCACGGCACCAGCCCAGCCGTTTGCCAACGCTCAATCCAACTGGGCTTTTCCTCAGTCATGATGGATGGCTCTCTCGGCGAAGATGGCAAAACCCCGACCGATTACGACTATAACGTCAACGTCACACGACGCACGGTCGATATGGCACACGCCTGTGGTGTCTCCGTTGAAGGAGAGCTAGGTTGCTTGGGCAGCTTAGAAACCGGTATGGCCGGTGAAGAAGACGGCGTCGGCGCTGAAGGCAAGCTGGATCATGACCAGCTGTTAACTGATCCAGAAGAAGCCGCTGCATTCGTCAAAGCCACCCATGTCGATGCTCTGGCCATTGCCATTGGCACCAGTCATGGCGCTTACAAGTTCACTAAGCCACCGACAGGCGATACCTTATCCATTCAGCGCATCAAAGAAATCCATGCCCGTATTCCCGATACGCACCTGGTCATGCACGGCTCTTCATCAGTGCCGCAAGAATGGCTGGCCGTGATTAATGAATTCGGCGGCCAGATCCCGGAAACCTATGGTGTTCCGGTGGAAGAAATCGTCGAAGGGATCAAACACGGTGTGCGTAAGGTCAACATCGACACCGACCTCCGCCTGGCCTCAACGGGCGCCATTCGCCGCTTCCTGGCGGAAAACCCTGCCGAATTCGACCCACGCAAATACTTCAAAGCCAGCGTCGCGGCCATGAAAGAAATCTGTATTGCGCGCTATGAAGCCTTCGGTACCGCAGGCAACGCCAGCAAAATTAAACCGATTAACCTGGAAACCATGTTCCAGCGTTATGCCGACGGTGAGCTGGACCCGAAAGTTAACTGAGTGATGCGCTCATCCCGCAGTCAACGATCGACTTCAAACGCCCCGCCTGTCGGGGCGTTTTTATAACTTAATTCAGCCTCTTGGTATCAAAATCATTGAATTTAGAGCTATTAACAACAACTTGATGAACCGGAACTCCCTTTTTATTGCAAATATCTACAACTTTATAAACAAGATCTTCACTAGCATTCATACCCAAAAAAACAGACTCTAAATAAATTTCTTTAAGGTAGTGGCTAGAACATTCTCCAGACCTAATAACACGCCACTCTCCTTCAGGCATCCAATTAGAGTGTTTCACTGATGAAGCTAACAAGAACGCTCCTGATCTAAAACTCCCCGACCGAATAAAATCACAAATAAAATTGGTGAAATCGAGCTCTTCTTCACGATATATCATCGGAAAAAGACCAGAATCACTAAAACTCAAATCTTGATCATTAATAGAATACTTAGCACAATAACCAGAACCAGAGCCTGCATAAACGGCCCACATATAAGCACTATTCATCACAGTAGAAAAAGAGCATGTTTTAACTCTACTCTTCAGAAACTCTTTTGCTTCATGAAATTTACGCTTATTTAAATCCAAAATGCTATTATGCTGCGCAACAACACTATCAACATCAATATTTCCCAAAGACAGCCTTTTGTTACTTGCAGCACTTATTATTTTCTCGACTAAATTTCCCCCTTCGCAAGACTCAATATATTTAACAACAGGAGGTGGAAATTTATCCAAACTTAAACAACGGCGCATCATAAAATCACTTAGACTGTTTACGATATACTCCTCATTAAAAAATAACGAGCTATCATAAACATCATTATAGTCACTAGGGAAAGACATCCACTCATAGCCATTTAATAGAGCATCCAGGTCATTTTCAGTACCGCTTCGGTATCGATATAGAAACTCAGGCCTATTTTCCTTGACAAGCTGTAAGGCTTGGTCCAGATGAGAAGACATAAAAAGTTCATACAACTGGTCAGTCCACACAACACCTGAACTCATACTCCCCCCTTATTCAATACGAAAGAACATTAAGATAACTCAACCCAATATCGGTTTGAAAAAACTGCGCTCATAACTGATCACACATTGACTTTGTTCAGCAAACTCAAAAGCCGCCTGACACGCCGGATCATCCACGGATTCCTGGCGATAACGCTCATAAGCCGCCAAGCTCGGGAATGAGAATAAAGCCAAGGCGATATTATTGGCCCCTTCCCCAGGCAAGAAATAGCCATGATGCTGCCCACCATATTGATTCACTAGCGGAATCCACATCCGGGCATAAGTCTCAAATTCATTCAATTTTGTCGGGTCAATCACATAGCGCACATGGCACGTCACCATCAAGACAACTCCTTATACCCTCATAGACTGTTCATACCCTTCAAGGGCGCTGATCAAATTATCCATCGAAGTTTAACCGATTTCCCCTTGAGTTCATTCACTTAGCCCCCACTCATCATGCCATGGCAGGCATGTTTAAAAACGTCTCGCCCAAGTGCGATGACGAATACATTAGCCGAATAACCCGAACGACACCGTGAATCACTCAACGGGGAATCACTGAACGAGGCTGTGGTCATAAACTCTACGCCTAAGCGGCTCACTGGATTCTCTACCTGTGGAGTACATTATGCTGGAACAACTCAGCCAATTTTTTCAAAGTCTCGTCAGCAGCACCCAAGAGGCTGACACTGAGGTCACCCTCGAACTGGCCGCCGCCACCTTGATGTGTGAGGTCATTCGGGCCGATGACGAGATTGATGGGCGCGAGCTGAAAGCCCTGCAGCAAGTCTTAGCCCAGCGTTTTCAGCTCACGCCCACCCAGATCGATCAACTCATGGCGCTGGCACAGACACGTGCCGAAGAAGCCATTGATCATTATCAGTTTGTGAAGGTCGTGAACGATCAGTGCGACAACGAAGAAAAAGTCACGCTACTGGAATCGATGTGGTTGATGGCCTATGCCGACGGCATCCTCGACCCTGAGGAAGAGCTGAGGATCCGCCGTATCGCCGATCTACTTTATGTCAGTCACCCAGACTTTATGCGCGCCAAACACGCGGCGAAGCAACGCCTGAACTGAACCGCTCACTCAAAACCGGGCGATGAAAAACGTTGTGCAGAGAAAGGCGCCAGGAGGGGGCTTTTCTCGCCATCGAACAACCAATGTGCGAATAAATGGCCCAACACACTCGCAAACTTATAGCCATGGCCCGAGAAACCACCCGCCACCAAGACCCCAGGCAAACACTCATCAATTAAAAAGTGCTCATCAGGCGTTCGAATATATTGGCAAACAGCACCATGGCGTAGCGCCCCGACCCCCGGAAAATAACGATCCAGTACCGGCTGTAACTCCGCTAGGTCTTCTTCCAACTCACCAAAGGCACGTAACGGCTCACCAGGAGGCAGCGGCTGACCACCATCATGACGGCCAATTTTAAAGCCCGCACCCTCAATATTTGGAAATCCATAATAAATACCGGATGCATCATTAATGCTAAAGCCCGGAAACTGGTCAGGGGTATAGCGCTCGTCACATTCAAACCAGGCAAAGGTTTTACGCACACGCGTCAAGGGCAACTCAATCCCCACACTGGCCATCAAAGGCTGCAACGATTGACCACTGCTGAGCAACACACGATCGCCACTGAACTGCCGCCCATCGGCACAGTGAGCTAATACGCCGCCAGAATCGAGCGCTTCCAAACGCACAACCCCAGCCCCAGTTGAAAGCTGAATCTGAGCCTGAGCGCTAACGCGCTGACGCAACCAACGCATGATCCGATCAATCCGCAAAACACCGGCTTGGGACTCAACGCAACCGGTCATCTCTGCGGGCAATTGCCACCCGGCATAACGCGCATTAAGCTCATCACCGGATAAGGTCTCCAGTGCCAGCTGATACTGATCCGCACTCTCCTGAACTTGCACCACAAACGGGTCGTCACTCGGCCCGCAATTGACCACGCCTACAGGCATCAAAAGTGCTTGTCCGGCCTCTTGCGCCATGGCTTGCCATAACGCCCAGGCTTGCTTCGCTAAGGGCACATAAGCGGCCCCTTCACCATAGGCCAGTCGAATTAATCGCGTTTCACCATGATGAGCCCCTTGATCATGAGGCGGGCTATACGCATCCAAGACCTGAATGGTCTCAGTGGTCTGTTGGGCCAAATAATGCGCCGCCGACAGTCCCATGCTGCCCGCACCAATAATTAAATAACGACTGTGGGATACCGCTGACATGAGCATTCCTTAATGCACACCCCGGATGGGGTGTGGCAGAGATAAAAAACAGACAAAAAATAGGCCTAGAACAAGCCGACTGGAGGCCTGCCAGTAGCACCGATGACTCACTGGCAAACATCGATCCAAGTCGCCTGGGTCAGCTCAATCAGCCGATCAGGCGATAACCGCACCGCGCTATGCAAAGCACCGGCGGCAGGCAACACCTCATCATAGTGCTGTAAGCTTTGATCGCAATAGACCGGAATGGCGGTCGCCAGCCCAAAAGGGCACACACCGCCCACAGGATGCCCAGTGACGGCTAAGACGCGCTCCGCATCCAACATCCGGGCCTTGCCCCCAAAGGTGTCCCGCATTTTTCGGTTATCCACTCGCGCATCACCAGCGGCCACGATCAACACTTCTCGGTCGCCTATTTTAAACGCCAGTGTTTTGGCAATCTGGCCCGGTGTCACTTGATGAGCCTCTGCGGCCAACGCCACGGTAGCCGTGCTGGTGTCTAATTCGATCACGGCCAAATCCGGGGCATGCTTGAACATAAACGCTTTCACTGAATCCAAACTCACCAAGAACCTCCTTATGATGCAACACCCAAACTCGGACGATAATGATTCAATCACCGCCTAAAGTATCACGAGACTGGCGGGTGCTTCCTTAGCGAAAAGCATTTTTGCAACCGCGCTAGGGGCAGTGATTGGATTGGTCGGCAATCAACGACCCGCATTGGGCTGGAATCTCATCAGCCTGTTGCTATTAATCCTCAATCGATTCCGGTCATGGCACGAAGCATAGCCATTCAGAATAAAACAATCGGCCCATCGAAATGGGGCCGATTGTTTTAGGAAGAGACGTGATGAGCCATCAAGAGGCTTGCCACTCATGATCAGCTTGAGCGTTAGGCCCCACACCTGCTGACGTCCGTTCAGCTTGAGGCACTCGCCAAATCGCGATATTGGCAAAGCCATACACAATGGAGATCACAATCACCAGCATGTGATACCACAGAAAAGGTAAGTAGGTTAGCGTGGACACACCCAATGTGGTGGCCATAAAGACCCCACCATCGGTCCAAGGGACCATCGGCGTCGTAATCGTGCCGCCTGCTTCAGCATTACGCGAGAGCACTCGTCGATCGATGCCTTGATCATCATAGTTCTTCTCGGTAATCGTGCTGGCTGTAATCAATGACACATAAGCAGCCCCACCAAAAAAGTTACCGAAAAAGCCGCCTAACATCGTCGAAATCGTCAACCGGCCAGGATTATTGGCCCAGCGTAGGAAACTTTGGCTGATCGCTTTAAGAATCCCAACACGCTCCATCAGACCACCTAGCCCTAAAGCGAAGAGAATCAACGCCACCACCCCAAGCATCGATTCAATGCCGCCCCGGTTCAGCAGGGTATTGAGAAACTCGACATCGGAATGCATCGCATTACCGGAATACGCAATATGAATGGCCTGAACTGGATCAATCCCCTGCGCCCACCAGGCACAGACGCTGCCCAGAATGGCGCCCAGTGTAATCACCGGAATCGCCGGATAACGACGTGTCAGCAGCGTAATCACCACCACCGCCGGGAGTAACAGCCAAGGGCTAATCACAAAGTGATCTTGCAAAGCGGCCATGGCCATAGCCGTTCGCGAGGTATCCGCGTGATCACTGAGATAAAAGAATCCGACGACAAGGAACAGCACAGATGCAATCAGAATCGCAGGCGCACTGACCCACATCATCGAGCGGATATGGTCGACCAGCTTGACCTTACACAGTGAAGCCGTCATCACAGTGGTATCCGACAGAGGCGACATTTTATCGCCGACATAAGCCCCTGAAATCACAGCACCGGCGACCAAAGGCAGAGGGATCCCAAAACTGTGACCAATCCCCATCATCGCAACCCCGGCGGTCCCCGCAGTACCGAAGGAAGTCCCCGTGGCTATCGACGTCAATGCGCAAATGATGAATGCCGCAAACAGAAAAATCTGAGGGTTCATCACCGATAGGCCGTAATAGATGATACTCGGCACAATACCACCGGCGATCCAAGTCCCAATCAGAGCGCCCACGGTCGTCAATACCAACACCGCCTCCATACCGTTATGGATCCCGTCAATCAGACCCTTTTGCATGGATTCGTAATTGATCTTCAGACGCAGACCCAGCCCAATCACAATGAACCAGGAAGCAAACAGTGCCAATTGAATAGGCAACTGCAACACATTGATGCTCATGAACATCACGCCGATAAAGCCGACCATCACCGCCAAAACTTCAGTCATGGTCGGTAACCTTACAGGTGCAGAGGATGCCAACATATCAACTCCTTTGTCGTTATTGTTGTGCTATGAAATGTGTAGTGGAATGTGTGTAATGGAACGTGCCATTGAAAGCGCGTAATCCCATACAAAGTCTCACCCCATCAGGCAAACCGCCCCAGTCGATAAAGTGATAAGTCAATATTTTGGGGAGCAGGGCCCATATCAGCAGGCGCAAAGCCGTTACCGGTTGGAAGACGCACACCACAAAACTGGGCAACCAATTCGGCGGTTAAAGCCGCCTGAGTCAAGCCAAGGTGATGATGACCAAACGCCAGCAAAACCTTGCCATCCTGTACCGCATCAATAACGGGTAGAGAATCCGGTAAAGAAGGCCTGAACCCCATCCAAGGCGTTGCGCCCTCGACATTCAAAGGGCGCTGAAACAACCCTTGGCTCAAACGTTGGAGTTGCCAGGCACGCGGCATGTTGGCGGGTCGTTTCAACCCTGCAAACTCAACCGTACCGGCCAGCCTTAAGCCTTCATCCATAGGCGTCATGATGAAACGCCGCTCCAATGAGGTCACCGCGACAGGCAGGCGCCCGCTTTCTTGAGGCAACATCAGGTGATAACCCCGTTCGGTATCCAGCGGTACCTTCACCCCGGTTAATTCGCGAGTTAAAGGCGCCGAATGAGCACCGCAGGCCACCAAAACTCGATGACAAAACAACTGCCCGGTCGTTGTGGAAAGGCGCACTCCCTCAGCGACCACTTGACCATGGAGCACTTCATCCTGAATAAAATGCACACCCGCTTCACGTGCAGCACTCACCAGCGCCGTCACTATGAGATAAGGGTTTACGACATGAGATGTCGCTGGGAAAAAGAGCCCCCCCTGAATCGAGGAAGATAACTGAGGCGCCAAAGCACGAACGGCATCGCCCTGCCAGAACTGAACCGGAACCTCTTGAGCCTTCATCTTGGCTTCAACGGCTTTGAGGGCTTCAAAAGACGCCGCACGTTCATAGATCAACAATGAGCCATCGTCATGCATTAACGAAGCCTGGCCCACCGATGACAACAATGCTCTCCAAGCCGACAAACTTGATTCATTCAACGCTCGAATCCCCTTCACGCTGCGCTGATAAGGCTCAGCCCGAAGATTCCATAGCAATTTTGAGAACCAAGGAATGGCCTTGGGAAAGTGCCGCCAATCCAAGCGCAAAGGACCCATGGGGTCTAGCAGCATCTTGGGAAGACGCATCAGGATGGAGGTATCCGCAATTGGAAACACCTGCTCAGTCGCCATATGCCCGGCATTACCGAACGAAGCGCCCAGCCCAGGCGGCTGACGATCCACAACCGCCACCTGCCAGCCTTGGCGCTGCAACTGCAAAGCCGCCGCGACGCCAATGATACCGGCACCCACCACCACAATATCCGCATCACGCTGAGGCGAAACCGCCGATGTTTCCGAGGCCATAACAGGTCCTTTTTTTATTATTCGCTTTGTCGATTGTATAAAATATAAGATATCAAGAGGACGGCATCAACAACTGGATTCAATAAAACGATCAAAGAGGGGGAGGCACTCACGACGACCCGCTCGAGCTAAGCGGCGCCCAGAAAGGGTTAGGACGTCGCAGCCAGCTCAAACGAATGCCAGCTGCGAGAAAAGAAGGTTAACAATAATCAACACCAGAATGATGAAAACGCCTTTCCCACCAGACCTCTGGGGGTCGGCGTGTAGCGGGATTGGCTTATATCAGCACAGCCCGTCACCTTACGTGACAGGTTTTTCCAAGACCGACACGATGCCTTCACAGGCTTCGTGAATATGTTTTTTCAATAACTCACAGGCGGCTTCCGCTTGCCGTTCACGCGCCAGCGCTAATAGCCCATGATGCTCCTGCTCGGCTTTTTCAATTTCCTGGGTATACAACAACTGCATGCGGATGTAGCGATCAGACTTGGTATTCAACTGGCTGATCAGCGCCAGGGTCTCAGGCAGATCGGCGGGGGCATAAAGCGCCTCATGAAAGGCGAAGTTATACTCACTCCAATTATCAATCTGCCCACCCGAATTTAAAGCTTCGTCATACTTCAGCAAAATATCTTCAGCTTTATCGAGGTCTTGATCCGTTAAATGCTCAATGGCCTGGCGCAGAATATACGTCTCCAACAAGACGCGTAATTCAAATAACTCCCGGATTTTGGCCACCGAAAGCTCTGTCGTAAAAGCACCGCGGTGAGGGTGAAATTCCACTAATCCCTCAGACTCCAGTGCCAATAGCGCCTCACGAACAGGAATCCGGCTGACGTCATAATCCTGCGCCAATGCATCCTGCCGGAGCTGAGTGCCTCCCGGAAACTCACCTGCCAAAATCCGGCGGCGAAGATCATCGGCAACATATTGCGCACGTGTTTTGTAGGCAGGCATGAAGTTCAATCCATTCAGTCAGGTTTTTGCACATTGTATACAAACCAGAGACTGATAGGCACCATCAATACTTGCTTGACCGCATGCACGCCCCGATAGCGTTCAATCATCACAATCGCATCAGCATCGGAGCGTCATGCCAGTATGCTTTAACTTTCTCGTTAACAAGACACGCTTTCTTGTTAACCCGACACGCTTTCTCGTTGACCAGACACTAATCGATTGAGTCCCAAAGGGTTTTCGGTTTTCAGGGCTTCAGGTAGCAGTGCATCGGGCAAGTCCTGATAACACACCGGACGAAGGAAACGCTTAATCGCGGCCGTTCCAACCGACGTTGTCCGGGCGTCAGAAGTGGCTGGGAAAGGCCCGCCATGCACCATGGCATCACATACTTCAACGCCCGTTGGCCAGCCATTCACCAGAATGCGTCCGGCTTTGCGCTCCAACGTGGGCAGTAATGCCCGAGCAGAGCCAAGGTCTTCATCCGTCATCAATAACGTCGCCGTTAACTGGCCTTCCAGGTGTTCAGCCACCTGCTGCAACTGGGTCGCATCATCGCAAGCCACAATCAGAGACGTCGCCCCAAAGACTTCATGCTGCAAAGAGGCATCCGCCAGAAAATCCTCTGCCGAGGCCATAAATAAGGCGGTTTGACACTGATTAGGCCAGTCACTGCGCTGACCTTGTGCAATCCGTGTGGCCCGCTCATGATGAATTAAGGCGCTCACGCCAGATTCATAAGCCTCGCAAATGCCCGGCGTCAGCATTGTTTGAGTACCACTGGCTTGAACCGCTTGCGCCGCAGAAGCCACAAAGGCATCTAAATCCGCACCTTTCAACGCGACGACCAGTCCAGGGTTGGTGCAAAATTGGCCAGCGCCCATATTCAATGAGCCGATAAAGGCTTGCCCCAGTGCGGTAGCATTCGAAGACAAAGCGTCAGGCAGTGGGAAAACCGGATTGACGGCACTCATTTCGGCATAAACCGGAATAGGCTCGGGACGGGCTTGTGCTGCCTTCAGCAACGCCTCTCCACCACGGCGAGATCCGGTAAAGCCGACGGCCTTGATACGCGGGTCAGTGACCAATGCCTGCCCCACCTCACGACCCGAGCCAAACATCAGAGAGAACACACCCTCCGGCAGTCTACATTGCTTAACGGCCGCTTGAATCGCACGCCCCACTAGCTCACTGGTCCCCGGGTGGGCTGAATGCGCTTTCACAATCACCGGGCAACCCGCAGCCAAAGCTGAAGCCGTATCGCCCCCGGCGACAGAAAAGGCCAACGGAAAATTACTGGCACCAAATACAACCACCGGCCCCAATGCAATATGACGCTGGCGTAAGTCAGCACGTGGCATAGGAGAACGGTCGGGTAAAGCCGGGTCGATACGCACATCCAGCCACTCTCCCGCACGAACCGTTTGAGCAAACAAGCGTAACTGACCGCAGGTACGCCCGCGCTCCCCTTGTAAACGAGCTTCAGGCAAACCTGACTCAGCCATGGCGCGCTCAATCAATACATCGCCGATTGCTTCAATATGTTCAGCAATCGCTTCTAGAAAGCATGCACGCTGTTCCAACGAGGTCTCACGATAAGCATCAAATGCCTCCCAAGCCAAGGCACAGGCATGCTCAACGTGTGTTTGATCGCCACCGGCATAACCCGGCTCAAGGCGCTCGTTAGAGGCCGGATTAATCGCATAGATCATATCGCGACAGCCTTGAATCGCCTGCTGACCCATCAAAAGTTTGCCTGCCAATGCCATGGACATCTCCGTGCTGTGGGAATAAAGAAAGAAAAGAAGAAAAACAGCGTCAAAAGCAGTGATAAGCCCAGCGTTTGAGCTATTAACCGTCGCAGAGAGGGCGACCCAGCCGCACTGAAATCGCCTCATCGAACGCACACGCTAGGCCTTTTGGCTAAGCGCGTTGAGTGAATCTTTAGGCCAGTGTTTTAGACCACTGGGCATACCATTGACGAAATAACGCATATTGGTTTTCAGCATATTGGCGCTGGGATTCGCTCAAGGCATCCGTTTCATTAAAGTGCAGGGTGTATTCCGTATCGCCATTGAGCACCATTAAGTGCTTGTAATAGAGCACCAGATCCGCCCCTTCATCGAAGGAAGAGAGCACTGCCAATGCCGATTCCAGCTCCAGCGCTTGACGACGGGCCGTTGCATCCCCCTGAGCCGCTTGTTTACTGAGCGCCACTAACTGCAGGACTTCACGCGGCAAGGCATTGCCAATCCCCGTAATCGCACCCGTCGCCCCACAATTCACAAAACCGTGGAACACATTGGTATCAACACCCACCATCAAGGTCACATCATTATCTTTAGAGGTGATATTTTCGGCGGCATAACGCAGATCATCAGCCCCACCAAACTCTTTAAAGCCAATCAGGTTCGGGTGCTCTGCACGAAGGGCAAAGAACAAATCTTCACGTGTTGCAAACCCATAATAAGGGCTGTTATAGATGACGGCAGGCAGCTCGGGCGCTGCTTTCAAGATGGCTGAAAAATGGGCTTTCTGAGCGGCGACAGATGTTCCGCGTGATAAAACACGCGGAATCACCATCAAACCGGCAGCCCCGACTTGAGCGGCATGAGCGGCATGAGAAACGGCTTCTTTACTGTTGACAGCACCGGTCCCAACAATCGTCGGAATCCCTGCCGCGACCAATTGAGCGACGCCTTCCTGCCGCTCAGCTTCACTCAATAAAGGCCAATCCCCCATAGAACCACAGTAAACAACGGCACTCATCCCGGCATCAATCAACTCACGCCCTTTTGCCACCAAGGCGTTATAGTCCGGTTTACGGTCAGCCGTGCAAGGGGTCATTAACGCGGGAATGCAGCCAGTAAAAATATTGTCAGTCATTGTGTTTATGTTCCTTCAGGTTGTCTTGATCAAAACTTTTTCATTCAATCAGCGCTTACTCAAAAACACTGATCCGCAAAATACTCAACGATCGGCTATCGTCTAAATACCCCAGGCGAAGGGGTCTTGCTCATCAATCAATAAGGTCGCATCAGCACTGAGGTAAGCGCGTCCGGTGATGTAAGGGCGAATGCGCTCTCCCTCGACTTGGTAATGCCCTTCAAACTGACTCCCCGTAATACTCGCTTGAACCCAGCGTTCCCCTGGGGACAGTTTTTGATCAGCCGCTAGGCATGCCAGTTTGGCACTAGTCCCTGTTCCGCAAGGCGAACGGTCATAAGCATTCCCAGGGCAAAGGACAAAGTTACGGCTATCGGCCTGATCATCAGCGGAAAACAGCTCAATGTGATCAATCAATCCACCGTCGTCGCCTCGAATATCTTGATCTTCCAGCGCTTGCTTAATGGCTGAAGTGAAAGTGGTCAGGGGGTCGACTTGATCTAACGTCAAATTGAAATCGTGCTCACTCACCAAAAAAAACCAGTTGCCGCCCCAAGCAATATCCCCTTTGACGACCGCGTAACCTGGCACATCAACAGACACCTGTTGCTGAGCGCGATAAGCCGGCACATTGCATACCGTCACCGCGCCATCCTCATGCAACGTAGCCGTTACCGGACCAACAGGCGTATCAATCAGATGCTCACCCGGCGAGATCTGACCCAAATGATACAAAGACGCCACTAATCCAATCGTGCCGTGGCCACACATGCCCAAATACCCTGAGTTATTAAAAAAAATCACACCGCAGGTCGCCTCCGGGGTCACAGGGTCACAATACAAAGCGCCGACTAAGACATCATGACCACGAGGCTCTAACAGGCAGGCACGACGCCAATGATCATACTCATCACGTAACTCATCCCGCTGCGCCGCGATCGTTTGCCCCTTCAGAACAGGAAAGCCAGACATCACTAACCGCGTTGGCTCTCCTCCAGTATGAGAATCAATCACATGCACACGTTTCATGGGCGCTCCTATTCATTATTGTCATTTTGTCTGTCGCTCACTTTTACGATTATCGAGCAATTTTTATATTTTATACAATCTTCAAAAGCATTTGTGAAGTCATCTCTTAGATGAACGTCTGTTTTGTTTGTCCAACAACCTCAGGCACAACAGAGCAAAACGCACAACAAAAGAAAAAACAGGCGTGGAAACCGATAACAGAAAGGAAAGAGAGGAAAGAAAGGAAAGAGAGGAAAGAAAGGAAAGAGAGGAGAGAAAGAAAAGAGAGGAGAGAAAACGAAGAATGACAGCTTACAAAACAGACAATTTGACAGATTTCGTATGCGACAGACCACAAGAAGCAGCAAAGTCCGTAAACGATTCACAGCGCGTGGTATCAGGCGATGACCTCATACCACGCACCATCAACTCAGTGCTCTAAATCCCCCGCCAGTTCACCTAATGCCTGACGACGCCGATACCACTGAGGCGCCGCAATGCGAAAGAAGCGTGTGGTCACAGAAGCGTCAACCGGGCGGGTCAGTAAAGAGACCACCACAAACACGGGCAAATTCAACATCAACCCCCAGAAACCAGCATGAATGCCGAGCGGATGTTTCCAAACCGTCGTGAACAATGTTGTCAATACAAACCCGACCAAAATGCCAGTGATCACACCAGTTTTAGAGGCTCGGGGCCATAGGAACATGCCGATAAAAGCAGGCAGCACTTGAGAAGCAAACCCGAGTCCAACCAAAAGGATCATCACCAGGCTCCCCGGCTCAGCAATCGCCAAAGGCCCCACGATCAGGGCCATCAACGGCAGGATTAACCAGCGGCTTAAACGTGCGGTAACCTCATCGCTTAAACGCAGTAATGGCTGAAGAATATCTTTCCCATAGGTCAGCGCCACTGAGTGAATAAACGGTTCACTGGAAGACATCGAGGCGGCCAGTGTGCCCGCTCCCAGCAAACCGACCAACCACATGGGCAGAAACTGCATCGCATATTCAAGCACTACCGTATCGCTCCGGACCAAATCGGGCAGGCGATAAATGCCGATAAAACCAACGATGACCATGGGCAGAATGACTAAATAATACGTCGGCAACCAAGTGGCACTGCGCCGAACCGTCCGCGCTGAATCAGCACTCATCCATTGTGTCCAGACCGGCGGCATAAACGAAAACATCGACACCACGATAGAGGTAGTCCAGAAGCTGAAGCTCATGCTACCGCCCTCTCCGGGCAAGCTCATCCAGGTGGCATGATCACGACTTAACCGCTCAAATACTGCCGCAAAGTTCACGGTGCCATTGGCACTATAAGCCGCCCAAAGCCCAACGGCCCAGGCCACACTGAACATCAGCGCCCCTTGAAACGCATTGGTACGACCAATGGCTCTTTGCCCACCAATAAATAGATAGACCGCAATACAACACAGCACGGCCACGACCCCCGCCCAAACCGGGATCGCTCCGCCACTCATCACTGAAAGAATATAAGCCGAGCCGATGGTCTGAAGTACGGCATAAGCTAAAGCGCCGACAGACATGACCAACGCAGACAGCCCCCCCAAAAATGGGCTCTGATAACGGTCACTGATCGCGCTGGCCTGCGTCACATGGCCAAATTGTTCGCCAAAGGCCCAAACACGAGGGCCGCAGTACCAGGCGACCATCGCCAAATAAGCTAAATAGACCACCACATAAAACACCGGCACGCCCTTACTGTAGGCCCAGCCTGGCGCACCCATAAAGGTATAAGCACTCACCCCACCCGCCGCGATGAGCAGATAAAGCGTCACCGGCCCCATACTACGACCCGCCACCCCCCATTGCTCTAACGACTGCATTGATTGTCCGCGACGTGCATGCAAGCCAATGGCCATCGCAATGGCGACATAAGACAAGGTAATCCAAAGGGGCAAGCTACTGGTCATCATCTTGCTCCACCACACGATTCGCCCAAGCCATCACCAAACAGCTGACCAGTACAATGCCATAACTCCAGACCAGTATGGCGGGCAACCCCCACCACATGGGCTGCTGATTGACCCAGCCGATCACCGGCCAAACACCCAATATCAAAGTGCCCAGAAAAGCCAATAGCAGGCTCCAACCCACCGCAGTTGCGGGCAATACTACACCTCGTTTCATCTGAGTGATTCCTCAAGACTGAACATCGTCATCACCCACAGGAGGATCCTTATGAGCCATCTGCGAGCAAGGGGCTAACCATAGGCGTCCGCTCATTAATCTGCAACGCTGATTCAGCCCTATGAATTAGCCGCTCGATGAGTTAATAGCGCTATGGGTTAACAGCCTTATGGGTTAAAGCGCTATGGGTTAAAGAGAGCTTGATTCAATAACGAGCTCGGAAGTGCCAATTATCGGGGCCCATATCATTGCTAATCGCATTTAATATGCCGCGACTCAGTGAGGGATCATCACGCTGGAGCAAATCGCACTGCGACAACGCCTGACGCGGAGAGAGACGATCATCCACACGTTCATACAAGACCCTGACACAACAAGGCATGCGCTCGCTATTATCTGCGACCCCCATTTTCAAACCTGTCAAACGTGTCACACGGCTTTTAAAACTGGGAAATAAAATAGTCTGCGTCATTTCATACCCGTTAATGGATTCATAATCGAGCATGAAGATGCGGTCGATCAGAAAGGTGGCATAGCCAAAGTAGCGGTTATGAAAGACCTTGCCCCCTTCATGTGGTGGCATACGCTCAATACGCTGATAAGCCACTCGATCGCCTTGTCGATACAGATGGATCAAGGTACGCAGCACAAAGCCGGGGCGAGACATCGACATATAGTACTCATGGTAGTGCCCCAAATAACGCACCAACTCGTCACTGCCCTGACTCATCAGACTCTCAGGCAGTATCGACGGGCCCGCCGCCCTAGCTTCAGAGGCATCGGATTGTGCTTTAGGGCGCTGCTGAATTAATTGTTTGAATTGTGCATGAGGTAACAGAATTTCATCAGTTTCCAAACCAAAGAAATCACAAATCTGAAGCAGCGTATTGGCTGCAGGCTTATAACGCCCACTGAGATAACGATTAAATTGAGGGCGATTGATATCTAAGCGTCGACAAACTTCGGCAATAGAACGGTAATAGCTGCATAACAAACGCAGGTTAGCAGCAAAATCTTCATGCATGTCGGGGTCCTTGGCATAGCCAATGAGTCAGCAAAATAAGATCCGGTTCATCATCCACGATGATTTCACCCAAGCCCGGTGATTTCACTCAAACAAGAGGGTTGGCCCCAAGTGTTCACTAACGGCCAACCCCTGATGGCGCACTTTGGTGCACCTTAAAGCGCTAATAGTGCGCCAGCCAACATCAAAGCGTCAAATCCCCTCTCGCAACAGACCCTGCTTAAATGGCCGAACTTTTTCTAACAATAAAATCGTGGAGAACTTTCCATGCTAGATTTCCTTAACGACCTGCTGTGGGGCAAAGTCTTACTGGTCTTGCTTGTCGCAGTAGGTGTTGGGTTCACCATCGCCTCTCGCTTCGTTCAATTCCGCTACTTTGGCCGCATGTTTAGCATCCTTGGTGCATCCCAGGCCTTTAAAAAAGATAAACATGGTCATTTAAGCTCTTTCCAAGCGCTGGTTCTATCTGTTGCTGGACGTGTCGGTGGCGGCAACATCGCAGGAGTCGCGGTAGCCATTACACTCGGTGGCCCCGGCGCGGTTTTCTGGATGTGGGTAGTCGGCCTGATGGGGATGGCCACCAGCTTCCTCGAATGTACCTTGGCACAGACTTATAAAGAATCCGAAGGCGATGGTACTTACCGGGGCGGTCCTGCCTATTACATCGTCAAAGGTCTAGGCAAGCAATGGACTTGGCTGGCGGGTCTTTACTCGGTGCTGCTGTTTGTGACCTTCGGTTTTGCCTTCACTGCCTTACAATCCTATTCTGTGGCCACTTCTTTTGGCGATGCCTTCGGCGTACCAGTGCTTTATAGCGGTATTGCCCTCGCGATGGTGGTCGGTCTGATCATCTTCGGCGGCATTAAGCGTATCGCCAACATTTCTGAAGTCCTGGTTCCGATCATGGCTGGGGGGTATATTCTGATCACCCTGCTGGTACTGGGCTTAAACATCGAGAAAATCCCCGATGTCGTCACCTTGATTGTCAAAAGTGCCTTTGGCCTAGAACCGGCGCTGGCAGGCGGCATGACGGCAGCCTTCTTGTATGGCCTCAAGCGGGGTCTCTTCTCCAATGAAGCGGGCTTGGGCAGTGCCCCCAACGTCGCCGCCGTCGCCTATGTACCGCACCCGGCGAACCAGGGTATCGTACAGGCCTTCTCCGTGTTTATTGATACTGTCATCATCTGTTCGGCAACCGCATTTCTGATCCTGCTCAGTGGCGTCTATGACCCGGCCGCCGGTGCAGGGGCAGAAGGTGGCATTGCCCTCACTCAATCAGCGCTGGCTGATCATGTGGGTGAATGGGGTCGTACTTTCGTCAGTCTGGCCTTATTACTGTTCGCCTTCAGTACTATTCTGTACAACTACTATTTGGGCGAGAATAGCCTCAACTTCTTCAGCCGCAATAACCAAAACCTGTTCAACGCCTTCCGTATCGCCATTGTATTGCTGGTATGCTGGGGGGCAACAACTGACCTAGGCACTGTGTTTGGCTTTGCGGATGTCACCATGGGCTTGTTGGCCGTCGTCAACTTGATTGCCTTGATCATGCTGTTTAAGCCCGGTCTGCGCATTCTCAAAGATTTTGACAGCCAGATCCGTGAAGGTGTTGAGCATCCGGTATTTGATGCTAAAAAACACCCCGATATGAACTTGGATCCTCAATCTTGGGAAATAGAACCTGAAGACTTGGCCCGGATTCACCAAGTATTGGGCAATAACGAAACAGCCACGACTAAAGACTAATCCTGTTAGGATCGGTTCCCCCTCAGGGCCTGCTTCCTAGCAGGCCCAACCCACGTCGTTTTTGCTAATGTAGCTTGTCTGGTGCTATCGGCGTATGGCTAAGCACATTAGCCAAAATGACCACCTGAAGACTTCACACTTCAATCTCAGCGCTGAACCGCCCTGTAGGCTTAACGAGAGATTGATCAAAAGACGCTAATATAAGCTTATATTTTACTTGTATTGAAACAGGATTATTTTCTCAGGAAAACCAAGATGACCACACGTATTGAACACGATTTGTTGGGTGACCGTAAGCTACCACAAGACACTTGGTACGGTATTCAGACTCAGCGTGCTGTTGAAAACTTTAAAATTACGGGGGTGCCGATTAGCCACTTCCCGGAGTTAGTGCGTGCTTTGGCCATGGTGAAAGCCGCCGCGGCCAAAGCCAATCGTGATGTGGGGGTCATTGAACCTAAGAAAGCCGAAGCCATTATTCAGGCCTGTGATGATATCGCCGGTGGTGCCCTGCACGATCAGTTTGTCGTCGATCTGATCCAAGGCGGCGCGGGCACTTCAACCAATATGAATGCCAACGAGGTCATTGCCAATTTGGCCTTAACCCAAATGGGGCACCAGAAAGGGGAATATCAATATCTTCACCCCAATGACGACGTCAACCGTTCACAATCCACCAATGACGCCTATCCCACCGCCACCTGTGTAAGCCTTCAGTTTGCTGCAGAGCCCTTGGTGGTCGCCATTGAGAATCTGAAAACGGCACTGCACAACAAAGGGGCCGAGTTTGCGGATGTCGTCAAAATGGGGAGAACACAGCTGCAAGATGCTGTCCCCATGACATTAGGACAAGAGTTCGAAGGCTTTGCCGTCAACCTGGGTGAAGATATCGATCGCATTCATGAAGCCTGCCGCCTGCTCTGCGAAGTCAACCTGGGCGGCACTGCGATTGGCACGGGGATTAACACCCACCCTCAGTATCAGGCACTGGCCGTTCGCTATCTGGCGGAAATTTCCGGCAAGCCCATCGTGCCCGCCTCAAACCTGGTTGAAGCCAGTTCCGACATGGGAGCCTTTGTCTTCTTATCGGGCATGCTCAAACGTTTTGCCATTAAGCTCGGCAAAATCTGTAATGACTTACGCCTGCTGTCCAGCGGTCCGCGCACGGGGTTAGGTGAAATCTCATTACCGCCGATGCAACCGGGGTCATCGATCATGCCAGGCAAAGTCAACCCGGTGATTCCAGAAGCCGTCAACCAGACCGTCTATCAAGTGATTGCCAGCGACTTGGCCGTCACCCTGGCGGCAGAAGCCGGTCAGCTTCAGCTGAATGCCATGGAACCGATGATCGTTTATAACCTGCTGAACTCAATGCGCATGCTGTGTGAAGCCTGCTCGATGCTGCAAACCCGCTGTATTGAAGGCATCCAGGTCAACCGCGAACAATGTGCACGTCACGTCGATAACAGTATTGGCATCATTACCGCATTGGTGCCTCATATTGGCTATGCCAATGCCTCACGCATTGCCTCAGCGGCACTGCATAGCGGCAGCACAGTGCGCGAACTGGTGTTGGCTGAAGGTCTGCTCAGTGAGGGGCAGTTAGACCGTTTATTAAGCCCTCAGGCCATGTTGGCCCCGCACTTGGAGCCCTGAGCCTATGTCAGTACATTCGAATACTGCTCGATTATTAATCTTACATACCGGAGGCACCATTGGCATGGTGCCCTCCCCTCAGGGTTATGTGCCAACAGCAGGCTTCAGTGAACGCTTAGCGGCTCATTTAGCGTGCTACACCGATCAGCCCTTACCCGACTATCATTTGATTGAAATGTCGCCATTGATCGATAGTGCCGATCTCGTGCCCAGCGATTGGCAACACATCATGACCCAGCTTCATCAGCACTGGAATGACTATGAAGGGTTTGTCATTCTGCACGGCACCGACACTTTGGCTTATACCGCCTCAGCGCTTTCTTTCATGCTCGGCGCCATGAACAAACCGGTGGTACTGACGGGCTCTCAGATCCCCTTGGGTGAGCCCCGTAGTGATGCCTTAAGCAACCTGCAAACCGCCATGCTCACGGCCAGCCGGTTAGATGCACCACGCGAAGTCTGTGTCGCTTTTCATGATCGTATTTTACGAGGTAACCGAGCGCGCAAAGTCCGCAGCCAAGGTTTGGACGCCTTCAATAGCCCGAATGCCTCTTGGTTAGGCGAATCCGGCATTACGCTGCGCTTCTCGCCTCAAGCACTCCCAGTGGCAGCGCCCGTTTGGCCAGAGACCGACTTCGAACACCACCGGGTTGCCCTGCTGACGACCTTTCCCGGCATGACGCTAGATCCATTAAATGCGTTGTTAAGTGACTCAAGACTCAGTGGTTTAGTGCTCTATAGCTATGGCGTCGGCAACCCTCCTAGCCTCAACGGCCAGTTGGTCGCCCGCCTGAAGCATGCGACTGAGCAAGGCACTGCCATTCTGAACGTCACTCAGTGTCACCAGGGACAGGTCGAACAAGGCGCCTACGCCACTGGGGCCACGCTCAATGACGCCGGTGTCATCCCCGGCCATGACATCACATTAGAAGCGGCATTGAGTAAGCTTCAGGTATTACTGGCACAAGGGCTTTCTGGTGAAGCGCTGCATCAGGCGTTACGCACCCCATTACGGGGCGAGTTCAGCCTTTGAGGCTTAGCTCAACCATCAACCAGAAGTAGACAAAGACTAGCGCTGCTGAAACGCCATCAAGCGGACGGCATCAGCAGCGCAAGCAAAAAGGGTAAGTAAATAAATGAAGCCATTGTCGAACAAAACACCAAGGTCGCCACATACTCGGGTTCGCGCCGGGCACGCTGAGCAAAGAGATAATTAAAGACCGCCACGGGCATGCTCATTTGCAAAATCAGTACCTTCTGCGCCATCGGCGGCAAACCGATCAAAACCCCGATGCCCCAAGCGGCTAATGCTGCCAACGGAATACGCACCAAACAAAAAACCAGCCCTTCCGATAAGTTTTTGGCCCGAATGGAGGCTAATGACACGCCGAGCGTGATCAACATCAAGGGCACCGTAAAACCGGAAATGAGCTCCAACGCGTTCCCTAGCCAACGCGGCATGGAAATATCGAACAGCATCAGTAATAAAGACACTAATACCGCGTTCAGTGCGGGGGCTCGGAATAGCTCGCGCCACGGATGCCCACTATGACTACTTAACCAGGTCCCTAAGGAAAACTGCACCAAGGTCAACGTCACCATTATGGTAATCGCTAAGGCAAAGCCCGCCTGACCAAACGCATAAAGACATACCGCCAGCCCCATATTCCCCGTATTGGGCGCCAACATGGGAGAAAGCAACACCTTCCAATCTTTCTTAAGCACCGGGCATAACATAAAAGTCACCCCGGTCATCAAGGCCAACACCAGCAAAGTGCCGAGCATGGTACTGCCAAAATCGGCCGGACTCAGCTCAGCCCGACTCAGTGACGATAAAATCAGCGCAGGCGTACCAATGTTAAATACTAAGCGAGTGACAAAATCGACTGGATAGGCTTGGCCCGTTTTAATCCAACCATACCCTAAGCCTGCACCGGCCATCACCGGGGCCATAACTGCAAATAATTCAGCTAACATAGAGGTTAATCTCAAAACTTTGGGGGCTTACACCGCCGGACTCCCATGCGGTACATTAGCGAGATATCAACAACACGGACATCGTCTGAAAACCTGTGTTAACCCAGCTGCCACACAATCATGCATAAATATTGCATAACCAGCATTCACACAACGTCACACAGACTCAGCGATAAGGAAGTCATTGCCATGAGAGGTCAGATTTATGACGCTAAATCGTAAAATTCTCTGGTTAGGGGTCACCCTAGTCGTCGCCGCATTGCTGGTATTAGTCCTGGTGATGCAAATGTTTGCCCGGCCTGAGTTGTACCAGAATCAATTACAGGCTTCACGGGACACCATCGAAAGCACCACGTATCAGATCGAAATCGCCCTTAAAGAAGCCGAGGCACTCACTCAAAGTATTGCGTCACAAGCCGCCTCTTTACCACTGAATCGTGAGACCTGGAGACAACAACTGGCTCCCTTGATCGATAACTTTGGTAATGCCGCCATCGCAGGGGGCGGGGTTTGGCCTGAGCCCAACCGCTTCTCCCCAGGCACCGAAAGGGCCTCTTTCTTTTGGGCCCGCAATAGTAGCGGCCAGCTAGAACTGCTAAATGATTACAATGATCCGGCGGGCACGGGCTACCACAATGAAAGCTGGTACCAAGTGGGACGAACCTTGAAAGCCGGACAATGCGGCTGGTCTGAATCTTATGAAGACCCTGTGTCAGGCACCCCGATGGTCACCTGCACCGTTCCAGTGCAAAGAGACGGTCAATTTTGGGGCGTCGCCACTGTCGACCTCATGCTATCCGGTCTGAATAAAATGCTACAGGCTCGAAATTCGACCACCGGAGGCTACAACGTGGTGCTGGACCAGACCGGACGCATCGTCTCTTTCCCCGGCATTCGCAGCGAATCACTCAACATGCAAACGCTTGATGATGCGATCCAACGCTACCCAGGGTTGGCTCCTTTAAAAACGGCGATGAGTCGTAACGAAACCACCCAGGAACTTCCTGCCAGTGTCGTCGGCCATGATCAATCAGTACTACTGAAAACCACCATGCCCGAGCAGGGGTGGACCGTCGCGATGATCTTGCCGCATAAGCGCGCAATGGCAGCTGTTAATCATATCACAAAGGGGCTGTTTCTCGTGATGACCCCCTTGGTACTGGTCTTTGCAATCGCCCTGATCTTGTTTGGCCGCCGCATTATCACCAGCCTCAATGCCACCACCGACCAAGTCAATAAACTGGCTCAAGGCCATATCGACGATAAACTGGTGATTGAGCGCAAGGATGAAATTGGTCAGCTTCAACAAGCGGTCAATCATTATGGTGAACACCTCGCGGCGATTCTTCATCAAATCGTGAGCGAAGCCACGACACTCGGTGATGATGCCAAAGGCTTGGGCCAACTCAGTACACAACTGAGTGATCGCGCGGTACAACAGATGGGAGAAAACGAAACACTGGCCGCCGCGATTAATGAAATGTCTGCCAGCGCCAATGAAATCTCTGACAACACCGGCACCACCGCAGAAGCCGCCGAACAAGCTTCAGCCTTAGTCGATCAGGGACGCCAAAGCGTTGACCAGAATAGTCAGGCGATTGAACAATTAGATGCCCGCCTACAAAGCGCCCGACAGGTCATCGACCAGCTCTCAGACGATGCGCAACAAGCCAGCTCGATCCTAGAGGTCATTAAAACGATCTCGGAACAAACCAATCTCTTGGCACTGAATGCGGCGATTGAAGCGGCACGCGCCGGAGAAGCAGGCCGTGGGTTTGCTGTAGTGGCTGATGAAGTGCGTTCTTTGGCATCCAAAACACAAGAGTCCGCCTCAGAAATTGATGGCATCATCAATAAGCTACAAAGCGGGGCTCATCAGGCCGTGGAAGCCATTGAAGAAAGCCACAATGCGTCACAATCGTCCCTGGGTCAGGCCCAACAAACGCAACAAATTTTCAACGATATTGTGCCTGCGTTTGACCATATTCGGAATAACACCATGAGCATCTCATCCGCGACGCAACAACAATCCAATGTGGCGGAAGACATCAGCCAAATGGCAGAGCGTATTTATCACCTGGCCGAAGCCAATGGTCAGGATGCCGATCATTTAAGCACCATGAGTCAAAATACCATCGCCGCCGCCGAAAGGCTCAAGGCGCTCGGGAGTCAATAAGGAGCCCATTGCAGTCAAAAAAGCCTAATATCAAAACGCTTGATCATCGCGCGGCCTACAGGCCGCGCTTTTATCACTGCACCGCGCGACCCCATCACATCTCAGCCTTTACAGCATCCCTGCCAAAGGCCAGACTGACGTCCATCGTTGTGAGTAAACGCCAGCCAGAGCCTAGTCAAAAGGGCTTGATGACGATCACCTCACTATGAGTAGCACTGGATCACTGGCCACTCAAACCAGCGATGACTCAAGCCAGTGATCATCAACATCAGTGACGAACAACGAATCTATCAGGCGTTTCGTTAAGGAGAATCGGCGTGGATGTCGAGCTGCTGGAAATTCGTGATCATATGGGGCGCTTCCCCCCTTTTGACGGTATCTCGGATGATTTATTAGATGCCGCAGCGGAACAAGTCGAAATCCGCTACTTCAAAGCAGGGACGGATATCCTGCTGCTTAATGCACCCATTCATGAGCTGTGCTACATCCGCAGCGGTGCCGTCGAAATTTATCGCCGTGGTGGCGATCTCTATAATCGACTCAGTGAAGGGGATATTTTCGGCCACTTTGGCTTGCTGCGCAGCCATCAGGTGCGTTTCCCGGCTCGAGCCCTGGAAGACAGCCTGATTTATTTCATCCCAGAGGCCGTATTCAATCGTCTATGCGATGAAGATGAGAGTTTTGCCGACTTTGTCGAAGCCGAAGGCTCAAGACTGAAATCCACTGTTGAGCAGCAACATAAAGAAAATGACATGATGATCACGCGGGTTAGGAAATTACTGACCCGCAGCCCGGTCATGCTCACGGCGGACGAAACCGTACAAACAGCAGCACAGCGGATGAGTGAGGAAAGTGTTTCATCCGTCCTTGTCCTGGAAAGACCGGAGCACCTGCCGGAACGCGTGTTCACCGATGCTAACGGCCACTCGCATAGCTTAGTTGGTATTTTAACCGACCGCGATTTTCGTACCCGTGTTCTGGCCCAAGGACTCCCCCCAGACACCCGTATCGGCGACGTCATTAGCCCAAAACCCATCACGTTACAGTCCGATGCTTCGGTCTATGAAGCCATGCTCAGCATGTTACGTAACAATATTCACCATTTGCCGATTCTAAAACGCCGTCGTCCCGTTGGCGTACTGCATCTATCGGACATTATTCGCTACGAAACACACAGTAGCCTTTATCTGGTGAATAACATCTTCAATCACCAGAGCGTAAAAGGGCTGGGACATCTCAGTGCTGATGTCAGAGCCGCCTTCGTGCGGATGGTGAACGAAGGCGCCAACTCTCATATGGTGGGTCAGGCACTCTCGACCATTGGCCGCAGTTTCACCCGTCGCCTATTAGAACTGGCCGAAGAACAGCTGGGCCCACCGCCGGTGCCTTACGCCTTTATGGCAATGGGCTCTATGGCACGAAATGAACAGACAGTACTCTCGGATCAGGACAACGCCTTAGTCCTAGATGATGGTTATGACCCAGAACAGCATGGTGACTACTTCCGAGCCATGGCCAAGTTTGTCTGTGATGGCTTAGCGATCTGTGGCTACACTTACTGTAAAGGCGGCATCATGGCGACCAACCCTAAATGGTGTCAGCCATTGAGTGTTTGGAAACGCTACTTCAGCGAATGGATCATGCATCCCAACGCAGAGCGCTTGCTCAACAGTTCTATCTTTTTTGATCTAGATGCGGTTCACGGGGAAGAACACTTTGTTGAACAGTTACAGGATCTAGTGGCCACCAAAGCCTCACAACACCCCAAATTTCTTGCCGCTATGGCGCGTAACGCGCTCTTACGCACACCACCTTTGGGCTTCTTCCGCACTTTCGTGATGGAAAAAGATGGCAAACATAATAACTCTATCAACCTAAAACGGCGTGGTACTGCACCGATGATTGACCTGATTCGCATCCATGCGCTGGCCTGCGGATCGCGCGCCCAGAATTCATTTGAGCGCCTCAATGACATCAGTGAAACCGCTTTACTGGCCCCGGGCATCAGCGATCGTATTCGTTATGCACTGGAGTTTATTTCAATGGTCCGTATTCGTCACCAGGTCATTGACCTGCAGGAAGATCGTGAACCTGATAATAATATTGAGCCAGAAAATGTCTCAGATACTGAACGCCATAATTTGAAAGAGGCCTTCCAAGTGCTCAGTAGCGCACAGAAGTTTTTGAAATTCCGCTATCCCATGTCGGGGCGCTGATGACAAAAAACGCAATATCCTGGTCTGAATATTATGCTGCCCGAGCCGCCGAGGTTCAGGATAGCGCCCTTCAACACTTTTTTGCCCACGGATGTCCTGAACCTGACACGCCGATTCAGGATATCCCCATGGTCGCGCTGGATATGGAGACCACCGGGCTGGACTCCCATCGACATGCCATTGTCAGCGTAGGCATCCAGCCCTTTACGCTTGACCGTATTCGTCTTAGCGAACGCCGTTACTGGGTGCTCAGGCCCCCGCGCCCGCTATCATCGAAATCCATCACCTTCCACCGGATCACTCATTCGGAAATTGCCGAAGCCCCTGACTTTAACGACATTCTAGATGAGCTACTGAATCAACTGACAGGGCATATCCCAGTGGTTCATTTTGCCAATATCGAACGCCCTTTTCTGGACTCGGCCATCAAAGACCGTCGCGGTGAAGGGTTACGCTGCCCAATGATTGACACCATGGCCATTGAAGCGCGCTTTGAACGACGTGGCTGGCGCACACTATGGTCACGCTTGGTCGGGCGCCAGCCCTCGTCTATCCGGCTGCATGATAGTCGCAACCGCTATGGGTTACCGGTTTATCAAGCTCATCACGCCTTGACCGACGCGCTGGCCACAGCTGAGCTCTTTCAAGCCCAAGTGGCCACTCACTTCAGCCCGGATACCCCAATCAGCGAATTCTGGGGTTAACGCCTACGGTGCTGTAGCAGCACACGAGTCAACACACATCGCACGACTCAAAACACATCACTTAAAACACATCACTTAAAACACATAAAGCGGCCCGAAGGCCGCTTTATGCTGATCACGCGATCGTCATATCATATGTCTACTTCGATGAGACCGCTTATACCTCGATGAGACCGCTTACTTGATCGCTTTAGGCTCACTCATCAAACCCTTCACGATCGAATAACATCCCACCAGTAGAATGATGGTAAACGGTAGGCCCGTCGATACCGCCATCGCTTGCAAGGCTTCCAGACCACCGCCGAGCAACAATGCAATGGCAATGGCCCCTTCCATAATCGCCCAGAAAATACGCTGTGCTTTCGGCGCATCGACCTTACCGCCAGCGGTAATCGAATCGATCACCAATGAACCCGAGTCCGACGACGTCACGAAGAACACAATGACCAGCACAATACCGATGAAAGAAGTAATTTCAGCCAAAGGCAGTTGCCCCAACATGGCGAACAACTTGACCTCTAACGCTGCATTTTGAACACCAGTAAAGCCATCATTAATCACTTGGCCAATCGCAGTGCCACCAAAAGCAGTCATCCACAAGACGGACACGATAGAGGGCACAAGCAGTACCGCAATCAGGAATTCACGTACCGTACGGCCACGGCTCACACGTGCGATAAACATGCCGACAAACGGCGACCATGCAATCCACCAGGCCCAGTAAAAGGCTGTCCAGCCTTGACTGAAGTTCACATCATCACGGCCGAATGGATTGGCCAATTCAGGCAAGAACTTTAAGTAAGAACCGAGATTTTCAAAAAAGCCCGTCAGAATCATCACGGTCGGCCCCACTGCAATCACAAAGAGCAACAGCAAGGCTGCCAGCCCCATATTGATCTGGGAAAGGCGTTGTACCCCTTTGTCGACACCGGCCAGGATCGAGAGTAGTGCCACCGCGGTAATCCCGACGATCAAAATGACCATGGTCAATTTGGAAGGGGGAATATCAAACAAATATTGCAGACCCGCTGCCGCCTGTTGTGCACCGAGCCCGAGCGATGTGGCAAGCCCAAACAGTGTGGCAAAGACAGCGAGGATATCAATCAGGTGGCCCGGCCAGCCCCAAACACGCTCACCCAGAATCGGATAGAAAATCGAGCGCATGGTCAGCGGCAGCCCCTTGTTGAAAGAGAACAGCGCTAAAGCAAGCCCGACAATGGCATAAGCGCCCCAAGGGTGTAGGCCCCAATGGAAGATCGTAGCCGCCATCCCTAAGGAAATCGCGCCCTGCTCATCACCGGCCGCACCACCGAGCGGCGCCCAGTCCGTCCTCACTCCATTTTCCATAGTCGTGCCCGCCATGGAGGTGCTGAAGTGGGTTAAAGGCTCTGACACACCATAAAACATCAGGCCAATCCCCATACCGGCAGCAAAGAGCATCGCGAACCAGCCCATATAGCTGTAATCCGGTTTCGCATGTGCACCACCAATACGGACTTTACCCAAAGGCGTAAAAATCAATACGAGGCTGAGCACCACGAACACATTGGCCCCCAGCAAAAAGACCCAGGTCAAATGGCTGGTTAACCAATTACGCAGCCCTTCAAACCAAGGTCCCACTTCGGTCTGTAAGGCCAAAGTCAGAATAACAAAAACGAGGATCACTAATGATGAGATAGTGAAGACCTTACCATGCAGGTCGACATCAAACCCAAAGGTATTGGTCGTGATATTGTCCTGGCCAATCACGTAATCGGTATCGATTAGATTAGCCGGACCTTCCGGCGCCGGAATGCCCTCTGAAGCAGGCGGTGTTTGTTGTGTTTTATCGTTCGAATTCTCGTGCGTCACGGGAGTGTCTCCTTGCTGACGTCGATGAATGAAAAGGGACAAAATCGTACATTGCATGATCAATTAACATTGTACACATGACTCACGTTACATGATCCGAGCACTGACAGCGACCTGCAGAGTCGATAACGAGACCGAAACCTTCAGGCCTAACGCATCAACGACAAATCAATGTCCCTCTCAATCGTCATCAATGTGATAGCTCAGCATCGGAGGAGTCACGGGTACAATGCCAACCCACTTAGCATACCCCAAGCGGCCTCAGCACAGAACTTATCCACGTCACACGCAAACAAGCCAAGGCTGATGCAGCACACAAGAAAAACCGTATCGGGGCATAGAACCCTGCAAACCTCGCCTCTGTACAGCGATGAATGTACTGAAACAGACAAATGCACTGAAACAGACAAATGTACTGAACAATACTACTCAGATAGTTGTACAAAGGCGATTGTACGAAAGTAACTATAGCAGGATCGGTATAATCTTGGATAAGAAAGGAAAGAACCACTCAGGAAATAGAATGATCAGAGCCCGTTTTACGCCCCTGTTCACGCCATTGAACCAAACGTTCATCTTTGGCACGCCAGCGCTCATTCAACCACTGCTGAAACCCCGAACGGTAGGCGGGGTCGCCCTGATAGTCGCCATTAATCAAATGTTCAGGAATGGGCTGTTTATCCAAAATCACCACCACACGCCGGACCTGACCCGATAATAGCTGCCAAAAATTCGGCACCCCGTCTGGATAGAACACCGTCACATCAAGCAGGTGGCGAATCTGTCCTTGCATCGCATCCAGCGCATAAGCCACCCCGCCACTTTTAGGGCGTAACAAGCACTGAAAAGGAGACTGCTGACGCTCATGTTTCGCCGGTGTAAACCGAGTGCCTTCAATAAAGTTAATGACACTGACCGGATAATGGCGGAATTTTTCACAAGCCCGACGAGTCGTTTCCAAATCCTTGCGAGCCAACTCAGGATGTTTACGCAACACACTTTTCGAATAGCGGCGCATAAAAGGAAAGTCCAGTGCCCAAAATGCCAAGCCTAAGAACGGCACCCAAACCAGCTCACGCTTCAGGAAAAACTTAAAGTCCGGCACTTGGTTATTCAGCGCTTCAATCAGGGCCGGAATATCCACCCAAGACTGATGATTAGCAATCACCAATAAAGATTCATCTCGGCTTAATTGGGCACGCCCTTGAATATCCCACCGGGTCGGCGTTAACGCGGCAAAAATCCATTGGTCAACCGTGGCCCAAGCCCGAGCCACCCACATGATGCCATTCCCCAACACGCGCTGCATTGGAGGAGCCGGTAGTAACTTCAACAAGGCCATGATCATCATGGGCACAATCCCCACCAGGGTATTGAGCAAAAGCAGCAAAATAACGAGCATTCCCGTTACAAAATGGCGCAGGGCTTTCATTGCAAAGTCCTTGTATGATCACAAATAAAATCAGCTTATCCTACCCAAAGCCGGCAACGCTGGCGACACACGTCACGTTGCGCTAGGGTAACAAGCAATCAAAACAGAGAACGGATCGACAATGGCATCACTTCAGGATCAGTTGGCCCAGCTCGGGCTGGCCCAACCGATTTCAACTGACACAACATCCCACGAAACGTCAGAACCGGAGATCAGCGAAGCCGATCAAGCACGCATCGCCCAGCAAGATGGCATTGTCAGGCTCAGACGAGAAACCAAGGGCCGCAAAGGTAAAGGCGTCACCACCATTAGCGGTTTACCCTTAACCGAAACCGAGCTCAAGGCCATGACACAAACCCTGAAAAAACGTTGCGGCAGTGGCGGCGCCTTGAAATCAGGCACTATCGAGATCCAAGGGGATCATCGCGAGACGCTAAAAAGCGAACTGGAACAGCAGGGCTATACCGTTAAATTCGCCGGCGGTTAATGCTTCGCCCCCAGCGTATTCTCATCGCAATTAAAACATGATTAACCGTTATCGACAGTCGCCCAATCGTTGGCCGTTAACTTGAGCATTCAAGGTCAGTTGCCCCAACTGTTGGGGGCCATGCCCCTGCATATTCAGCTGACCTTGCATCTGATCCCCCGAAAAATTCACCTCACCTAACCCACTCAATGCGCCGACCTGACCTTGGCATTGCATCCGCACCGCAATATGCCCGCCCTTGTTTTCGACCACCTGACTTTGACACTGTGCCCGACCATTCAATACCTGAGGCTGGCGCAAGTGATTAATTAATTGCTCACGTGAGCGGATACACACTCGCCAAGGCCCCTGCGGTAGAGGCAGTGGCTGACCATAAAGCAGCAACTGTGGCTGCCCATGAATCTCCCAGAGCCCCAATTTAATCGGCTCATCCGCGGCATAAGTCGACATAGAGACAAAGCCCCATGATGCCAACAAAAGTGCGGTAGCACACCGCCTTACCCATTGTGATACCCACTCAGCCATGGCATTACTGGCCTTCTTCACAAGGCCCAACGCGCTGGCCGGTCAACTGACTGGTAAACGTGACCTGACCTTGGTTGGGATTTTCACCTTGCATATGCACTTCTCCGGTCATCTGGTCACCGTCAAAATTCAATGCCGTCTTGCCTGCCATTTCAACATTACCCTGCTTGCAAGACACGGTGTAGGCAATATGTCCGCCATCATTATCCAATAGGGTTTGCTCGCAATCAGGCTGGCTTTCATCCCGCTCGGGGTTCATTAACGTATCCAATAACTGCTTACGGGAAGAAAAGCACACACGATCCGGCTCATCAGAAGGGATATTCATCGTCCGGCCCTGCATCTCAATAGTGGTCTCGTCCTGCATTTCCCACAGACCATATTCGATATCATCCGCCAGCACGCTGCCACTGATCAGCGGTAGCCCAATCGCGCCTAATAGCAGGGCACTTGATACTTTCCAATGTCGACTCATCTCGGTGCTCCTTTTGACTCACAGGATTCAGCCGTCAGCGTGCCGCATCCCCGCAGCGCCCCCAAGTGTCGCCTTCAGGCATCAATCCGCCCGCGAAACAGCACCATTAAGCATGGCGCTGAGCCCAGGCCGCGCGCGCTGCATGCAGTTTTTGATAGCTTTCAATCAATCGCAGGTGCTTATCCAACCCTTCCAGCTGCATATTGGTCGGCGTGAGACCATAAAAACGGACGGTCCCCTCAATCGAGCTCACAACCGCCTCCATCCGTTCATCATTGAACATGCGGCGGAAGTTAGTGATGTAATCCCCCAGCTGCATCGCCTCATCCAAGACGACTTCCAGCGTCGCATTCATGGCCTGATAAAAGAGACCTCGCTCAACGGTATTGTCGTTGTACTGCAAGAACATCTCGACCTCTTCCTTGGCCTCTTCAAGCCGATTCAAGGCCAAGTGGATCAAGAGCTTCAACTCCAATACCGTCAGCTGCCCCCAGACCGTATTGTCATCAAACTCGACCCCGATCAAGGTCGTGATATCGGTATAATCATCCAACTCACTGTCTTCCAACCGCTCGACCAAATCCGTCAATTGCTCATCATCCAAGCGGTGAAGGTTGAGAATATCTTCACGGAAATACAGCGCTTTATTGGTGTTATCCATCACCAGGTCTTCGACCGGATAAATCTCGGAATAGCCCGGCACCAAAATACGACAAGCCGGCACACCTAGGTCCTCATACACCGCCATATAGGCTTCTTTACCTAAATCACGAAGAATCCCGAATAAACGCTCGGCTTCCTGTGCATTGGCGCTGCCTCGATCCGCTTCGTCATCCGCGACAGAAAAATCCCACTCAACAAAGGGGTAATCCGCACGAGCACTAAAGAAACGCCAGGACACCACACCGGTGGAATCGATAAAGTGTTCCACAAAGTTATTCGGCTCAGTCAGCGCATGGCTTTCAAACGTGGGGGGCGGCACATCATTCAGGCCTTCGAAGCTACGCCCTTGGAGCAACTCGGTCAGGCTGCGCTCCAACGCCACTTCAAAGTTAGGATGCGCCCCAAAAGAGGCGAACACACCACCAGTACGCGGGTTCATCAAGGTGACGCACATCACCGGGAACTGCCCCCCTAAAGACGCATCCTTCACCAGCACGGGGAATCCTTGCGCTTCAAGCCCTTCAATCCCCGCCACAATGCCCGGATACTGAGCCAGTACCGATTGCGGTACATCCGGCAATGCGATTTCCTGCTCTAGGATTTCGCGCTTCACCGCACGCTCAAAAATCTCAGATAAACACTGTACCTGGGCTTCATAAAGCGTATTCCCGGCACTCATCCCATTACTGAGGAAGAGGTTCTCGATCAAATTCGACGGGAAATAGACCACTTCACCATCCGACTGGCGCACATACGGCAATGAACAAATACCCCGCTCAATATTGCCGGAATTGGTGTCATAAAGATCCGAACCTTTCAGCTCACCGTCCAGGGCATAAATCGCCCGACAATGATCATCCAGGATCTCTTCCGGCAGCTCATCATTAGGGCCGGGCTGGAACCAGCGCTCATTGGGATAATGCACAAACTCACTATGGGCGATGGCCTCACCAAAATACTGATCGTTATAAAAGAAGTTACAGTTCAGTCGCTCCAGAAACTCACCCAGCGCGGAAGCCAAAGCACTCTCTTTGGTCGACCCTTTCCCATTGGTGAAGCACATTTGTGAAGCCGCATCACGAATATGCAGCGACCACACATTCGGTACGATATTGCGCCATGAAGAGATTTCGATCTTCATGCCTAAATCCGACAGCAAGCTTGTCAGATTGGCAATGGTGTCTTCTAAGGGAAGATCCTTGCCTGGAATATAAGTCCGTGCCGAATCGCTCGGCGCCGTCATCAACAAGGCCTGAGCATCTTCATCCAGACGCTCCACCACTTCGATCTGAAAGTCCGGCCCGGTTTGCACCACTTTCTTGACGGTACAACGCTCAATCGAGCGTAGAATCCCTTGGCGATCCTTATCCGAAATATCTTCCGGCAGCTCCACCTGGATTTTAAAAATCTGATTGTAGCGATTCTCAGGATCGACAATATTGTTCTGCGAAAGCCGAATATTCTCGGTCGGAATATCTCGGGCTTTACAGTAAACCTTCACGAAGTAAGCCGCGCACAACGCCGATGAGGCGAGAAAATAATCAAATGGGCTCGGTGCAGAGCCATCCCCCTTGTAACGAATGGGCTGATCCGTCACCACCGTGAAGTCATCAAACTTCGCTTCCAAGCGCAGATTATCGAGAAAATTGACGTTAATTTGCATAGCAGAACACCCAAAACCGGGAAATGAGCAGGGATCAGGCAGAACACCTGAATCAATTGCCCGCCATTATCCAGTTTTTCGCCCTCGCCGTCTTGGGCTGATGCGTTCTCTTATCAGGCTTTTGCTCAGCATCTTGCTTTTATCGACATCAACCTGCGTATCATCCGCCCATATTCATACTTCCTTTTTTCATTATTAGCTGTCTTTTCCTGTCGACAACTTTTCATTTTAGCGTCTCTTTTTGCTTACAGTTGTCACGCTTTTTCGACACATGGTTTGATCCCTTATCCTGATATTGATCGATGATGATTCATTCATCAAACAGGCCTCTTTTAGATCAAAAAAATGGCTTTTTTAAAGATCGCTTTTGATGGCGCGTCTACTACTTTACAGCTTCATCACGGCTTCATCTTTAGGGAAAAACGATGACCACCGCACTGAATGACAACACCACCGCCAATGTCCCCCCGGAGTTGCGTGAGCAGGCGATTCATCAAAGGGTGATGAATGCCACCCCTTACGACAAGATCTCAACGCCGCCGGTGGATATTCAAACCGAGCCCGAGGGCAATACGGTGTTGGATGTGGTCATTCAGGCCGCTTATATGGTGCCGGTGGTCGGTAATGTGATGGCCATTGGCGATGTCGCCCGCGATATTGTCAATCTCACCGAGAACGATCGCCAGGGTAATCCCAATGTCGAAAACCCGTGGCTGTGGGCCATTATGGTGATCGATGCTATCGGCATTATTCCTGCGGCAGGCAATGCCTCTCGGCCAATTCGAGTCGCCGCAAGAGAGGCCTTTTTAGCCTTTGCTCGCGGTGAAGGCATCGCCATTGCGGCGGATATTCTCTGGGCTGAAGCGGGCGGTGATGCCATCGCCTTTATGGAGAAATTCCAGAGTTGGTTGCAATCCCAACAGTCGACGATTCAGAACTTCATTAATAGCGTCATCAGTGGCATTAAAGGGTTGGTCAAAGACCCGGTCGAAGGTGCCATTCAAGTCGGATTGATTGAAGCCAATCCCAGCTGGTGGGAGATCGATGAGCACGGTAAGCGCATTGTGCTCAAAGCCTTTGATGAGCTGGTCGAATGGCTCGGTGATGACACCCGTGATGAGCTGGTCTCAGCGCTGGATGATTTGGGCGTGTCGGCCAATCAAATGGTGGCCGAAGGCTTTAATCTGTTATTGCCCGTGGCCGCGACCTTGGCGGCGGCCTTGATTGAGCGTCGCAGTCGCCGCCGTGGGGTTGACCACCAAGCGATGGTCAATACCGGGGCCCCCAACCACAGTCGTCGAAATGCCGTGGTGCCGCGCAGTACCCATGATGGCACGTCTAAGCCCAGCGATTTACCGGCAGGCTGTACCGCCTGTGGGATCAATGCGCCGCAGACCCATACCGCCCACCCGATCGACTATGTCATGGGTGATGAAAACCTCTGGCAAACCGATTTCAGTGTGCCCGGTCGGCTCACGGTGGAGTGGACCCGATTGTACCGGTCCAGCACCGACCAGCTGGATGACAGTGAACTGGGTGCGCGTTGGAGCAGCCCTTATCATATCCGGCTGGAACAGCATCTGACCCAGTTGTATTTCATTGATCCGCAAAACCGGGCGGTGCCGTTAGTGCCCTTGGCGATCGGCCAAACGTATGTGGAGCCCCGTGAGCATTTCACCCTCAGTCGACCGGATGAGCAGCATTACCGCATCACCTATTTAGACGGTAGCTACGACGACTTTCAGCTGATCCCCGAATCCGCCACTTTCCGGCCCGACGATCCGACGGTGCACTTCCGTCTGGTGCGTCAACAAGAGGTGGATGGCCGCGCGCTTACCTTGCGTTATCAACAGGGCCGCTTGCATGAAATCAGCGATGGCGCCGGACTCTTGCTGCGCTGTCATTACACGTCGGTCTCCCGGCCACTCCTCAGCCATATCGAACGCCACTTCCCCGAGACCGATCAAGCGCCGGAAGTGCTGGCCCGTTATCACTACGATGGCCAAGGCGATTTAATCCGCCATGAGGATGCCCGCGGCTACTCGCGTGAGTACACCTATCAGCATCACCTGCTGACCCGCTACACCGACTTTAACGGTATGGGCGTCAGCCTGACTTGGGATTGGCCCAACAAAACCACCGTACCGGACGCTGTGCCCAATGCCCGCAGTGCCCGTTGTGTGCGCAACCGGGTGGACGACGGCAGTGATGACACCACCTTCGAATATCATCGTGACCTCTGGTACACCCGGGTCACCGATGCCGAGGGCGTCGTCCGCATCTACCGCTACAATGCCCAAAACCGCATTGAATCCATCACCTATCCCTATGATGACAGTATCGGCACCGAGCGCTGGCAATGGGATCGCCAAGGTAACCTGCGGGCGCATATCGATGGCGAAGGCCGCACTACCCATTACGACTATGATGACGCCGGTCGCCTGACCGCCATCACCGACCCGGCCAGCCTGACCACCCGCATCGAATACAATGAGCAAGGCCTGCCGACCACCCTGACCGATCCTCAGGGACGTCAGCACACCACCGCATACGATCAGCGCGGCCTGCCCACCGAAGCGATTGACCCGAGCGGTCGCACCACCCAATACCAGCACGATGAGCAAGGCCAGCTCATCGCCATGACCGACCCCCAGGGCAACACCTACCAGTATCAATGGAACGCCCTAGGCCAGTTGATCAGTGCCAGTGACTGCTCCCGCAAAGTCACCCGCTACACCTACGATCATCGCGGTTTCCTGGCCTGCATCACCGATGCCAGCGGCCAACCGACGCAATACGAGCGCGATATCCTCGGCTTGCCCTTAGCCATCCATCACCCCGATGGCGCCGTCGAGCGCTTCCGCCATGATGGTGAGCGCCAACTGGTCGATTACACCGACCCGGCCGGGCATCACACCCGTTATCGTTACAACGGCGTTCAGCTACCGATTGAACGTCAGGACCCAATGGGCCATCGCTTCCAGTATCGTTACGACCGCCTCAACCGCTTGGTCGGGTTGATCAACCAAAACGGCGATCAATGGCAATTCCACTATGACGGGGCTGGGCAGCTGGTCGAAGAATCCGGCTTTGATGGTCGCACCACCCGCTATATTCACGATGACGCCGGGTGGGTCAGTGAAGTCCAACAAGGGGATCGTGTCGTGCGCTTCGAGCGAGACCCCCTGGGCCAACCGATCACCCGGCGCAGCGCTCGCCCCGGCATGCCCGAGCAGATTACCCACTACGCCTATGACGTTCTGGGCCGTTTGGTCGCCGCCCGCGCCCCGGGCAGTGACACCCGCTTTGACTATGACGCCCAGGACAACCTGATCGCTGAAACCCAGCGGTTACAACTGCCCAATGGCGCCCACTGGGCCAGCGTCACCCGCCATACCCATGATGCCCTCGGCAACCGCGAGACCACGACCCTGCCAGACGGCCGCGAAATCGCCTGGCTCCGTTATGGCTCGGGTCATGTGCACGGCATGGCGTTGGATGGGGATTCCCTGATCAGCTTCGAGCGGGACGACCTTCACCGCGCCGTCACCCGCCATCAACAAGGCCAACAGACGCAACTGCGTTACGACCCGGTCGGGCGCCTTTTGGCCCAAGAGGTTTTTCAAGCGGAGGGATCTCAAGCCGCGCCGTCATCGCAGCATCAACCGGGGCGCCGACGGCCGACCATCAAACGTCAGTACCAATACACCGTCAACGGCCTACTCAGCCAAGTGCAGGATCAACAGCGCGGGCCAACCCAATACCAGTACGACCCGCTAGGCCGCCTACGCGAAGCCCTCGCCCCCGGCCAAGCTGAACGCTTTGACTTTGACCCGGCCAGCAACCTGATTGACCCACAAGACGCCGCCGCAGCGGATTCGCATACCCGCGCCACCGAATGGCGGGCGGATCTGTCCATTACTGGCACCTCGGCTCAAGACAAAAGCCGCAACGGCCCGACAGTGATGGGCAACCTGCTCAAACGCTTCGCCGACACCCGTTACCACTATGATCCCCACGGCAACCTCACCCGCAGCATCACCGTTGGCGGCAGTACCTGGGAATACCGCTACGACGCCGAACATCGGCTGGTCGAAGCCTGCCAGTACGCCCAAGCCCCGGCCGCAGGGGATTCGGTAAAAGCGCAAACCAAAGCCGAATACGGCTACGACGCCCTCGGCCGCCGTGTTTGGAAACAAGTCGAGATCGACGGGCAAGCGCCCGAACTTACCGTTTTCACCTGGGATGGCGACCTGCTCCAAAGCGAAACCCGTTTCGAAGGCGACATTCACCAGCCGGTCCGCAGCCGTCCACCGGGCCTTATTCCCGAAAATCCCCGGCGGAAATTTCCCCGGCCGATCGCCCAACAGGTCCACACCCTCGACGCCAGCGACTTGGTGCCGACTCATACCGCGACCTATTTATACGAGCCAGACAGCTTCATCCCCCTGGCTCAACTGACCGCAGGCTTCGACCACACCGCCCTCGCAGCGACTGGCACCGACCGGCAACCCCTGCGTTGCTATCAAACCCAAACGGCCACACTTTACTACTTCCAGACCGACCACCTCGGCACCCCACAAGACATCACTGACACTGAAGGTCACATCGTCTGGAGCGGCCAATACCGCGCCTGGGGCCAACTCGCCCAAGCCCACAACGGCCAAGGCGAAAAGCCTCACGTTCACAACCCCTTTCGATTTCAAGGGCAATACCACGACCCCGAAACCGGCCTTCACTACAACCGCTTTCGCTACTATGATCCCCGTATTGGCAGATTCACCACCCAAGACCCCATCGGCCTTATGGGCGGCGACAACCTCTACCAATACGCCCCCAACCCAACGGGCTGGATCGACCCGCTGGGGTTGAGTGGTCGTAGTGGTAAGCAAGCACGGTTACGCGAAATTGGACAGGATCCTAAACAACCTAACCATGTGAGAGGTTGGATACAGCAAGAGCAAAATTCAATTAGCTCAGGAAAAAGGAGGTCGATCCGCAATCCTCCTGGTTACCAAATGGCTCACAGAAGAGGTTACGAATCACAGAAAGGGTTTGGGTATGAATACTCGGAGCCTCAACATATCGACCTGCATAGACTACAACATAGGTATGACGATAAAGGACGACGAAACAAAAGACATGCCTGTGGCCGCTGTTTCTTGAAATCAGAAGAGTGATCAACATTATGCCAAGCAAAGAATATGAAGCACTTAAGCGAAAAGAAATAAAAGATCGCTATGTCTATACAGTAAAAAAGATAGCAGACAATGAATCAGCATGGGGCTTATACAATGATGGCTGGGTACTAACTGGAAATAGTCAGTCAGAGTTTTTTCCTATATGGCCAACAAAGGAAAGTGCTGAAGTATGTGCAAAAGATGAATGGAAGGACGCTCAGGTAAAAGAAATTGGAATTGATTATTTAATTGACGAACTACTTCTTATGCTAAAAGAGGATAGTATATCAATTGCTATATTTATAATTCCTGATATAGCAGAGTCAGCAGTAAAAACAGCAGAGGAATTCCATTTTGACTTGCTAAATGAGTTAGAAAAATATGAATAGAGGGTGTTCATATTTCTGCGTCACTCGGCGCTTAGATCGCCACGTAACCGCCAACACGGCCCCCTTGACTCCATTCCCACCCTAAGACATCATTCGCGAGCCGCTGCACAATCAGTGGTTCGGGTTTGGTCGCCCGACTGTAGAAGGCGCAGCATGCGCTTAACAGCGCTTTTATGCCTGTTATGGCGAGCTGCGCGGGGACGCCTTCGGGTGTGCCGGTTTCCTTCTACGCCGGTCGACCAACCCTGCGCAGTTCGCCTCCATCTTTTTGGTCGAAGTGGTGGCGAACCTTGATCTTACCCAACAACAGTGGACACTGGTTTAAGCGATTGTGCGGACTTCAAATGCCTCTGGGCTGATCATCCCTATAGCGCTGTGCCGTCGTTGCTTGTTGTAGTCCAGTTCGATGTATTCAAACACCTGACGCCTCATCGTATCTCGTGTTTTAAATAGCTCTCCATGAATGGCTTCCACCTTGAGACTGTGGAAGAAGCTTTCGGCACAAGCG
>NZ_MDTQ01000001.1:3658022-3889927 GCF_001709345.1 Terasakiispira papahanaumokuakeensis | reverse complement strand
ATCGATCTTGCCATGGTTCACCTCATCGTAGCGTATAACATTCTTGAGGTGTCCACTGTTACTGGGCAGGATCAGTACGCCCAAGCCCCAGCCGCAGGGGATTCGGTAAAAGCCCACACCAAAGCTGAATACGGCTACGACGCCCTCGGCCGCCGCGTCTGGAAACAAGTCGAAATTGATGGGCAAGCGCCCGAACTGACCGTTTTCACCTGGGACGGCGACCTGCTACAAAGCGAAACCCGCTTCGAAGGCGACATTCACCAGCCGGTCCGCAGCCGCCCACCGGGCCTTATTCCTGAAACCCCCCGGCGGAAATTTCCACGGCCGATCGCCCAACAGGTCCACACCCTCGACGCCAGCGCCTTGGTGCCGACCCATACCGCGACCTATTTATACGAGCCAGACAGCTTCATCCCCCTGGCCCAACTGACCGCAGGCTTCGACCACACCGCCCTGGCGGCCACCGGCACCGACCGGCAACCCCTGCGCTGCTATCAAGCGCAAACGGCCACACTTTACTACTTCCAGACCGACCACCTCGGCACCCCACAAGACATCACCGACACTGAAGGCCGAATCGTCTGGAGCGGCCAATACCGCGCCTGGGGCCAACTCGCCCAAGCCCACAACGGCCAAGGCGAAAAAGCCCACATCCACAACCCCTTTAGATTTCAAGGGCAATACCACGACCGCGAAACCGGCCTTCACTACAACCGGTTTAGGTATTACGATCCTCGTATTGGCAGATTCACCACCCAAGACCCCATCGGCCTCATGGGCGGTGAAAACCTCTACCAATACGCCCCAAACCCGACAGGCTGGATTGATCCCCTGGGGTTGAGTAAGCAATGTTGTGGGGGTGGTCGAGTTGAAAAAGATGGAATTACAGGTCGTTTTACACCAATCGATGATGCAAGTGGGCCTCATTCTGTTTATCGAAGACATGGTGGCACTAAAGAGATCACCCACTACATAGAATACGATAAACCAACACACCCTAAAGATCCCAGAAAGCGGGTTGAACAAAAGAGATATGATGGAGGAGAGTCTCCATCACACTTCAACAAGGTCACTAAACAGACAGTGGAAACTCCACATGTCCATGAATCCGGCACCCCAGGGGGGGGGTTAGATCTGCAAATTCAGATGAGATACCCAAGAGACCATAATTATGTCATCAATTGAACTATTACAAAATTGGTTTACTGAACAGTGCGATGGAGAGTGGGAACATGAACATGGAATTAAGATTGAAACATTAGACAATCCAGGGTGGAAAATCGTTATACCTCTAACTCAAACTAAGCTTTGTAATAAAAACTTTACTAGCATCGACATTGAACGAGGAGCAAATGACTGGGTATTTTGTGAGAAAAAGGATTTTAATTTTTATGGCTATGGCGGCAGTAAAAACCTACCAGAAATTATCATGCATTTTATATCTCTCTCTCAGTCGAAATAATTTTTTAAAAATGATTATTCAAAATCCTCATGCCACAAGAACCTATTCAATTAAAAGTCAGTGAAGACGATGACGAAATGGCATACTTGTTTTTACCCGACCACCCCAAACAGACAATACCGGGGATAGTCAAAAAGCAAACAAGACTATCAGATTTAATCGATGATTATAAAGAACCTGGTATCTACCTTGATTTCAATGCAGATGACACAATAATAGGAATTGAAATAACTTGAAAACTGGATTCTATTGTATTAATCCAGAGTCTAAAATTTTGCAATTAAATCTCCCCTAATCGTTTAGTGTTCCGAGGATTGTGTGGAGGCATCTAAGCGTCAATCTTATGGAGCGGCCAATACCGTGCCTGGGGCCAACTCGCCCAAGCCCACAACGGCCAAGGCGACAAAACGCACATTCAAAACCCCTTTAGATTTCAAGGGCAATACCACGACCGCGAAACCGGCCTTCACTACAACCGCTTTCGCTACTATGATCCCCGCATTGGCAGATTCACCACCCAAGACCCCATCGGCCTCATGGGCGGCGACAACCTCTACCAATACGCCCCCAACCCAACAGGATGGATCGACCCGCTGGGGTTGAGTAAACAATGTTGTGGGGTGGGAGCGCACTTTCGGGTAAAAACTGGAGTTTTGACTCACAAAAAGACGTGGATATGCGTGGAACGGGGCAAATCACCATGATGCATTAGATGTTGCATTTCAACGTACAGGTGTACCAAAAGATCAGTTTGAAGTGACAGAATGGGGAAGAGACATCAACGGGAAGAGTATTCCTGTCGAATATAGGGCCCAAAGTGGGGCATCAGTTAATATGGATATTCCTTCCCTGAACAATATCAAAACTAATGGAGATCTTGGAGAGGGCCCTCATCAACCTCATATTGTTTACCAAACACCGGGAAAAGTAGAAAAAGAATAAGAGGTCATATTTTTATAGATAACGTACCTTCCACAAGGCGGTGAAATATGAGTGATGCAGAAGAGTTGATGAACGCAAGTGAAACCCATGGAACAAAATCTAACCTTATCACAGGGAAAGATGCATCAAACTACATAGAGAGTGTTTTAAAAAAGTTCAAACCATTTAAAACAACTGGACACTTATCGATAGGAAAAGATTCAAAGTCAATAAAGACAGAGGAGCATGAGTTCTCATACTCAAAAAAACTCTCCAAAGGGGCTGCATATATTTTCTTTGATCAGGAAAGCAAAGATAGAAATACGTTGGTCATCATAGAAGAAGGCAGTCAACTTTGTAATATCATGGAAAATGCTTATGGAATGGAATACTTTTTATCCAACAAAGAGTTAGATTACTTAATAGCTGTCAACTGGTACGCGATTGAAGGGGCTGGGCTAGCAAAAAATTGGTTCTCAGAATTAGCAAAAGAGTAGACTTAACTTAAAGACTAGTATTATTTGGAGGGTGTTCATATTTCTGTGTCACCCGGTGCGTAGAGATCCACGTAGTCGTCGATACGACGTTCGAGGTGGGTGTTCAGCGATATCCAGCATTGCCGAACAAATAAAATTAATAAGTTTTATTACCCCCTATGTGTCAGCGTAGTTGTCACCTGATGATTTCAAAGGACAACCATGCCCCATTACTCACCGGAACGTAAAGAAGCCACTCTCCAGAAGATGGCACCTCCTCACAGTCGGACAGTCGCCAAGTTGGCCAACCAGGAAGGCATCAGTACCGCGACCTTGTACAATTGGCGTAAATCTGCCAGAAAACGAGGTGCCGTTTTGCCATCCAACTCAGCCTCGCCCGATAAATGGAGTAGCGAGGAGAAGTTCCGCATTGTTTTGGAGGCCGCCCCCCGATGACGACGGGCTCGATCAGGATGAGCACAAAATCTTGCTCAAAACCGCTAACGCATTTCTTCGCTTGCCAGCAAGCTCCCACAACCCTTCGATGAATCTCAGAACTTTCTGTCGGCACCTGCTGGCAGGCGATGGTGTGAAGGTCTGCGATGACGCCACGATGAAGCCGGGTGGGTCAGTGAAATCCAACAAGGCTGATATGTCTATTTCCCTCTCAACGGAGACAGCTCTATCCCCTGAAACAGCTCTCATTGGCATTTCAGGAATATTCTCGCCTCTATCCGGTCGTCATTTTATTGGTTCAGCAAGTCATGGAAGTGGCTTTGGTTTCGGTATTTGATCAGGTGTCTCATCGCCACTTCGACACCACGAAGTTCGGCCAATCCTCGCAGGCGTCCATAGAGCGGGTAGCCGGGGGCGGTGGCACGGAGTGTGTCATCCAAGATATGGTGGCCGTGATCCGGGCGAACAGGTAATCGTGCACCGCCTTCAACTTCACGCCGCTGTTCCTCTTCGATCAGTGCCTGTATCACGCCGACCATATCAGCATCACCCGCCAAGTGTGGCGCTTCATAAAAGCTGCGCGAGTCTTCGATATCACGCTGTGTCGAGCGCAAGTGAGCGAAGTGGATGTGCGGCCCGAAGTGGCGCGCCATAGCGACCAAGTCATTATCTGCACGCACGCCGTATGACCCTGTACAGAAGGTGATGCCATTGGCCTGGCAGGGGACACAATCGATGATCCACTGAGCATCTTCCGGGGTCGAGACAACGCGCGGTAGCCCCAACAATGGGCGCGGCGGATCGTCAGGATGAATCGCCATGCGGATGCCGACGTCTTCAGCCACAGGCATCACCGCACGGAGGAAATAGCCGAGATGCTCACGAAGGCGGTTAGCCTCAATGTGGGCATAGCCACTCAGGGCCTTTCGGAACTGTGCCAAGGTGTAGTGCTCTTCGGCACCGGGAAGCCCTGCGAGCAGGGTTGCAACGAGCTGATCTCTACCACGCTCATCTAGCGAGTCAAGATACTCTCTGGCTTTGATCTGTTCGTCCTCAGTGTATTCGTCTGGGGCTTCTGGGCGCTCAAGCAGGTAGAGGTCGAAAGCGGCCAAAGCCGTCTGATCGAAACGCAACGCCTGTGCGCCGTCTGGTAGCTCATAGTGAAGATCAGTACGCGTCCAATCGAGCACTGGCATGAAGTTGTAACAAACAGTGTCGATACCGCAGGCGGCAATGTTTCTGAGCGTTTGGCAATACATATCAATCAGTGCGTCGCGCTCTGGCAGTCCTCTTTTCACCGCTTCGGGCACAGGCACGCTTTCAACCACTGACCAACTGAGTCCCTCGGCTTCGCACATCGCCTTACGCGCTTGGATCGCTTCAACCGGCCAGACCTGGTGGTTGGGTATCTCGTGAAGCGCAGTGACAATACCGGTTGCCCCCGTCTGGCGAATTTCGTTGAGTTGGATCGGGTCATTAGGGCCAAACCAGCGCCAAGTGTGTTCCATGCGATTGATCTCCTGATCTCAAAGACTTGCTCTCAAAGACTGGGCGTTACCATTCAAGGTTTGCCAACGCTTGCTCAATGCCGTGTTCGGTCAAAGTGCGATAGGCATCACATACTTGATGCTTGAAGCCCTGGTGTTGGGCTATCGACCGAGGCACAACGGCTTCCAACGCGAAAAAAGCGTCGATGAGCGCACCATCGTCTTTGTTCGCCTGATGAATCGAGGCAAACGTCTCACTCAGTGGGTCATCGACCTTAAACATCTGCCCGGAGAGAGTCGTTCCGGCGGTATAACGAATCCAGCCTGCCAAGCCCAGTGCCACACAGGCCGTGCTGTGCCCTGAGGCTAAGTTCGCCTCGGCGACCTGTAGCCAGCGCTGAGGCAGTTTTTGGCTGCCATCCATCGCAATCTGATGAAGACGATGTCGCAGACTGTCGTTAGCAAAGCGAGCCAGAAGCGACGCCGCATAAGCATTCAAATCAACCTCATCGGGCATAACAAGCGTTGGCGTCACCTCGTAGCCCATGTAACGCCTCAACAAACGCCTGAACGGTTCACGCGAAACGGCATCAAACACCGTGTCGATATCGGCCAGCGCCCCGAGGTAAGCCAATAGCGAGTGACTACCGTTCAACATACGGAGCTTCATCGTTTCAAATGGTGCGACATCCGAGACCATCGTCACGCCTTCAACTTCCCAACTTGGGCGACCCATGGGGAAGTCATCTTCGACAACCCATTGCGAGAAAGTCTCACATACCACGGCATTAGGATCATCGAGGCCGAGCCGCTTGAGCGCCGCGAAATCCTGATCAGTCATGGCAGGCACAATCCGGTCGACCATGCTGCTGGGAAAGGCAACGTGATGGGCAATCCAGTCAGCCAGAGCCGCATCCTGGATACACGCAAGTTGTATGACGGCGTGACGGGTACGTCGGCCATTATTCGGCATGTTATCGCAGCAGAGGACGGTGAAGGCGTTGAGACCCGCAGCTCGACGACGCTTAAGTGCTTCGACCAAAATCCCCGGCGCGGTACGCGGGAAGCTCGGATGGTTGATATCGGCTTGAATCATCGGGTCGTTTTGTAACAGTTCACCACTGGAAGGGTTAAGAAAGTATCCCTTTTCGGTGACGGTCAATGTCACTATACGCGTATTGGGCGCACTCAGGCGTGCCAGCAATATATCGAGATCACGCCCCCATGCATGATCGGAGCCCTGCCCAGTGAATAATGCCTCTTCAATAACACCCACTTCACGCAGGGTCACCGTCTCGCTGTTCTGGTATTCGGCGACGTGATAGCGATCTTTCGCGTCATTGAGCCTATCCACTAAACTCACGCCACGACGCAGATTCGCCGCACTCACCCCCCAGCTCAGATCACCAGTCCGACTGCGATAGCGTTCGAGATAAACGGCTTGATGCGCACGATGAAAAGCCCCCAAACCTAGATGGACGATCCCCATATCCGCTGAAATCGCCTGATGAGTTGAGGGGGCAGCATCAGTGGCAGTAGGCGCAGCGCTGAATCGTGTTATCTCCATGAGCACTAGTCTCCCATCAACAGATTAGGCAACCAGAGCGAAAGCGCGGGGATGAAAGTCACAAGCAGCAGGACCGTCAGGTTGCAGAAGATGAAAGGCATAATCGCCCGCGCGACGGTCAGCATGGGCAACTTGCCGATCCCGGAGACCACGAACAGGCAAACCCCCACGGGTGGCGTGGTCAGGCCGATCATCAGGTTGAGCACCGCAATCACGGCAAAGTGCACCGGATCAACCCCCACCCCCGTCGCCACACCCACCAACGCCGGAAAGAGAATAATCAACGCCGCGATGGTTTCCATAAAGGCGCCGACGAAGAGCAGAATCGCGTTTAGAATCAACAGTACAATCAGTGGATTCTCACTGATTGACAAGATTGTGCTCGCAATCATTTGGGGAATCTGTTCACTCGTGAGAATCCAACCAAATAAATTGGCCAGCCCCACCATCAACAATAACGCAGATGAGGTCAGCACAGTGTCAGACAAAATGCCGGGCAACTTGCGAATCGTCAGCCCTTTATAGACAAACATCCCCACGACCAGCGCATAAAGACAGGCCACGATCGATGCTTCGGTTGGGGTAAAGAAGCCGCCGATGATCCCGTAAAGAATGATCGCCGTCATGAGCAGAGCCCAGAATGCGGTCCTGGCTTCGCTCAATAACTGACGCAACGGCACTCGCTGCTCCTTCGGGTAGCCTCGCCTGACCGCCAGGATGTAGACGGTGGCCATCATCGCCCCTCCCATCAGTAACCCAGGTAGCGCGCCAGCCAGGAACATCCGGCCGACTGAAATACCGCTCAGAGAACCCGCAATGATCATCGGTACACTGGGCGGGATGATCGGCCCGACTGTCGACGAGGCGGCAGTCACAGCGGCCGCAAAGGGTTTGTCATAGCCTGAACGCGCCATACCGGGAATCATCACAGAACCGATACTGGCCGAATCCGCCACAGCCGTGCCCGAGATCCCCCCGAAAATCATCGACCCACCGACGTTAGCCAGCCCCAAGCCCCCACGGATATGCCCCAACAAGGCATTGGAAAAGCGCACGATATATTCGGTGATATTGCCCACGTTCATCAAATTCCCGGCGAGAACGAAACCTGGAATACAGAGGAGCACAAAGGAGTCGATACCCGCGAACATGCGCTGAGGAATGATGGTCAACGAAATGCCTTCCAATAACACATAGGACAAGGAGGCAATCCCCAATGAAAAGGCAATGGGCATGCCCACCAACAGCAACATCAGAAAGAGGCTAAACAGGATAATGACGCTCATGTCAGACCTCCCGTTCGGCACAAGCATCAACTGGGATACAGAACGCGATCAGGCTCTCAATCAAACCTAGCGCGCTGTATAACAGCAATAAGCCAAAAGTGACCACGGTGGAAAAGAAGACATACATCATCGGCACATCCAATGTCGGTGATGTCTGCCAGACGCCATTCTGAGCGTACTGCCAAGCGTAGGGCGTCACGAGAGAGGCAAAGAGACCGATCAACACATAGAGGCAAGCTTGAATAAACGCTTTTGCACGAGGTTTCAGCAAGTGATGAAACAGTTCGACACTGACATTGCGGTGACGACGTAACACACTGCCCGCCGAAAGTGCGACCATGTAAATGAACAAATAACGGGAAAATTCTTCGGTCCAGGAGACGGGAAAGGGCAGCAACAGTCGTGCCACCACTTGCAGCAATACGGTCGCGGCAAGCACCAGCAACGTCAATGTCGCCATCCCCACCAACGCTTTGTCGAGCCAGTCAAACAGTCGTCCCAGCGGCCCTTGTAGCCGAGGAAGCGAGGCCATCGCCTCGAGATCTTCCAACGCGGCATGTTCGAGTGCCTTGTGATCCGAGCACATAGGAAACCCTCTAACAAAGTGTGAAGGGACGTGTACGATCGACACATCCCTGACAACCGCAGTGATTAAAGGTCTTGAATTGCTTCGAACAGTTCGCGCTGATCATCATCAAGCGCTTCGAGCACGGCGGGACGAACAGCTTCCGCAAAGGCCTCGATATCAGGCTCGATGAACGTCATGCCTCGACGCTTAAGCGACTGCACTAGTCGCGCCTGATCCTCATCGAATAATGTCGCCTCATAGCGCTGCATCTCTTGAGCGGCATCACGGACCACCCGCTGTAGGTCATCGGGCATACTGTCTAACTTCGAACGGCCGATCACCACATAGATCCAGCTCCGGACGTGGCCGGTCATATTGACGTATTGCTGCACCTCGTTGAAGCTAGCGCTCTCGATCAGGCTCAACGGATTCTCCTGACCTTCAATTGTGTTCTGCTGCAACGCGGTAAACACTTCACTGAACGCCATGGGCGTGGGACGCGCACCGAGGGCTTCCCAGGTATCAACGAAGAGAGGCACATTGGGCACCCGTAAACGCAGGCCATTGAGATCGTCCGGGATTCGAATAGGCCGGTTCGAGGTCAGCTCGCGGGGGCCACGCTCGAACCATGCCAGCGGTACCAGGTTGGCACGCTCAATAATCTGTGCCTCAATCTGAGCGCCGATATCACCATTAACCGCCGCATGGAGCTGCGCCGAATCACGAAACGCATAGGGCACGGCCATCATCGCGGCTTTGGGCGCCCAATTTTGCAAGCTTTCGCCGGTGATGGTCATGTCTGCCGTGCCCAACTGAATGCTATTAATGACCTCCATTTCGCTACCAAGCTGCTCATTGGGGAATAGACGCACTTCAATCCGGCCATTGGACTGGGCCTCGACGTTCTCTTTGAACTTCTCAGCGGCTTTGTGCCAGATATTGTCCTCGTTCGCTAAATGCCCAAATCGCAGCGTAAAGTCGGCGGCCATCAGCGGAGTGCTGCTGATCAAAGCGACGCCCAAAATGACTCGGGTGATCAATGTCTTGAACATCATATAACTCCTGCACAGTGACTGTTATTTGTTATGGGTTACCGCAACCGTGCGGTCGTGCATGGGAGAGGTACGACGTCAGGCACCGATATCGATCAGTACCTTGCGTGTACTTTCGGGGTGACGCTCCAGTAATTCGATGGCATCAGGCATCTCTCTTAATGGCAGTCGATGGCTCACCAGTGCCAGCGGATCAAGTTGCCCATCACGTATCAGGGCCAGCACTTCTGGAAACTTGCGGTTGTTGAGGCGTGAGCCGACCAATGTCAGTTCTTTTTTGATCACCTCGAGCTGAACCAACTCACTCGGCGTCGCACTGAACCCCAGGAGTCCAATACGCCCAGCGGGAGAGGCCAGGCGTAACATCTGCGGCAGCAAGGCGGGCACACAGGCCGCATCGGCAATGAGAGGGACGCCCTCGCCATGCGTCAGGGCGAGAATGCGGGATTCGACATCGTCATGGGTACCGTTTAAGACGTGCGTGGCGCCCAGCTCACGGGCCACCGCCAAACGCTCGTCGATCACATCGGTCACAATGATCGTGTCCAGGCCCATCGCTCGCGCCATCTGCAGTAAGGTCAAGCCAATCACGCCCGCACCCAGAATCAGCAACGCATCCCCCGGGTGGGGTTGCATGCGGTCCAATACATTGGCCGCAATGGTGTAAGGTTCCACTAACGCAGCCGCATCAAGACCAATGTGGTCGGGTAGCCGATGGATATTGTCAGCAGGCACAACGACACTACCCCCAAACCCACCATTACGATGCACACCGATCACCTCAAGTGCGCTACAAACGTTAGGTCGACCGATACGACACGGGTAACACTGGCCACAGCTGATCACTGGATCAACGCACACCCGACTGCCAACCTCGACACCACTCACCCCTGGACCAAGGCGCTCGACAGTACCGGCGAACTCATGGCCCGTGATACGCGGGAATTGCACGAAGGCATTGTCCCCATGGATGATGTGCATGTCCGACCCACAGATACCGGCAAAAGCGACGCGAACACACACCTCACCGTCCCCTGGCTCAGAGGGATCCATATTGACGAGGTGGTAGTCATGAGGTGCCTTGACTTCAAATGCCTGCATGATTTGCTCTCCATTTCATTTACCAATGCCATAGCGTGCCATCTTCCAGCCGGTTGACCGGCAAACTGGCCCGTTTGTAGGGGAAAGATGCGGCCAGTGTTTCGTCAATATCGACGCCGTGTCCCGGCTGCTCGCCAGCAATGAAGTCACCCTCTTCCAGGCGATAGTCATGAGGGAAAATTGCATTGGTTTGTGCGTTGTGGGGCATGTATTCCTGAATGCCAAAGTTCGGCACCCACGTATCAAAATGGATGGCCGCCCCCAGGCAAACGGGTGACAGATCAGTCGGCCCATGAAACCCCGTACGAACCTGGTAGAGGCCTGCCAAGTCAGCCAAACGACGCACGTGAGTAATGCCACCGGCGTGGGTCAAAGTGGCACGAATGTAGTCAATCCACTGGTTTTCGATCAGCACCTTGGCATCAAACAAGCTGTTGAACACTTCGCCCACAGCCAGGGGGGTGGTGGTGTGCTGACGCACCAAGCCGAAGCTTTCCTGATGCTCTGCTGGAACACAATCTTCGAGCCAAAACAGGTGATAAGGCTCCAAGGCCTTGCCAAGCCGAGCCGCTTCTATCGGGGTCAGACGATGGTGGACATCGTGCAGAATATGCAGATCATCGCCGAAGCGCTCACGCACAGCAGCAAACAAATTAGGAATATGGTTCAGGTACTTATGGGTGCTCCAGACATGCTCCGCGGGCAGGTCCGCATCGGCCGGCTCATAAGGTTCACCTGCCTGCTTAGCCACGCCATAGATACTCTCGATACCCGGTACGCCAGCCTGTACCCGGACCGCCTTATAGCCCTGTTCGACGTGGCGTGACACTTCGTCCAAACAAGCTTCAATATCACGACCGGTCGCATGGCCATAGACCATGACCCGCTCGCGACTTTTCCCGCCCAATAGCTGATAAAGCGGCATCCCTGCCAGTTTGGCCTTGATATCCCAAAGGGCCATATCCACCGCCGCAATGGCACTCATGGTGACAGGTCCGCGACGCCAGTAAGCACCCCGATACAAATAGTGCCAAATATCCTCGATACGTTGTGGGTCACGCCCAATCAAGGCGGGAATAACATGCTCATCAAGATACGCCACCACCGCCATTTCTCGGCCGTTCAGTGTCGCATCACCAATGCCATAGGTGCCTTGATCGGTGACGATTTTCAGAGTCACAAAGTTACGCCCTGGCGAGGTCACAATGGTATATGCGTGCGCTATCTTCATTGATTAGCCTCTTCGATGAGTGATGTCGTTTCCATTGCTTCAAACATCTCAGGAAAGCGCTGTACCAAATCCGGTAAGGAGATAAAGATTTCACACAAGTGACGCCGCATGGCTTGTTCTGCCGTGGCGACATTGCGCGCTTCAATCGCAGAGACGATGCTGTTGTGCTGCTCAATGAGCCGTGCAATCGGCGTTGCATCAGGCACACTCAGATAGCGTACCCGGTCCATCTGGGTACGAACGTCTTCGATGACCTTCCATGCGGCATGCTGCTCGACGCCTTGAGCCAATGTGCGGTGAAAGGCTTCATCCAGCCGATAAAAACGTTGATAGTCATGCGGCTCAATACACTGACGCTGGCCGTCAATCAGTTGATGTAATTCATCGAGGAGGGCATGGGATAACCCTTTGCTGGCCGCCTGACGAACAATCGCCACCTCTACAGCCTCTCGGACAAACCGCGCTTCGAGCACGGCTTTTTGAGAAATTTTGACCACGTAGGTCCCCCGCTGGGGGCGAACCTCGACTAAGCCCGCCTCAGAGAGCCGGATAAACGCTTCACGCACGGGTTGGCGACTCACTGAAAAGCTGTCGGCCACTTCTTTTTCAGAAAGGGCCTGACCCGGCACCAGAACGCCTTGCACTATCGATTGGCGCAACACCAAATAGAGGCGCTGACGGACAGGGTCACTGGGTGAGGTTTCTTCCCATAGCGTTTGTAGTGGCATATTCATAACAAAGAGATTTCCCTTTACATGACCAACGGCTGGCCTGACTGACCCGACTAGTATGGTAGTATGGTTATCAAAGAGAAAGCCTAGAATCGCTATACTTTGGTGGTATCCACCACAACGCTCAATCAGACCTTTAAGACCAGAAAATCCCAGCAAATCGGAATAGGCTACAAATCACCATGATCAGAAAAGGATCCCAATGAGTCTGCTGGAGAGAAAAGAGAAAGGAGAAGAAAAGGCGAAAAACGCGATATTAGAGGCTTACAGACCCAGCTGCGTCAAAGCCGCGTCCAATACCGGGGCAAGAGGCGCATTAAGTTTGAGACTGAGCAGTGCGTCGGCACGGGTCACGCCGAGGTTCAATGAGGCAATCGGCAGGCCTCGCTCATGCGCCAGTCGACAAAACCGATACCCCGAGTAAACCATGAGAGATGTGCCGAGAGTGAGGAGTGCTTCAGCGTTGTCGAGGGCCTCACGCGCTTGACGGGCACGGGCAACAGGGACAACGTCACCATAAAAGACGACATCGGGTTTGAAGAGTCCGCCGCATCGAGCACAATTGACCACTTGAAATGATGAGAAGTCGACATCTTCCAAGTCGGCATCACCATCGGGCGCGACAGTGGCTGTCATGGCCGCAAAATCAGGATTACAGGCAGCCATTTGTTCATGCAGGGCATAACGCATCATACGATGGCCACAGTTCATGCAACACACGACATCGGCGCGGCCGTGCAGATCAATCACTCGACGCGACCCTGCCCGCTGGTGCAATTGATCAACATTTTGAGTAATCAGCTGATGGATGTAACCGGCCTGCTCCAAACGCGCCAGCGCGTGATGAACGGGGCTACTGCAAGCCTGTTGCATGACAGAAAAGCCCACCAAGGCGCGCGCCCAATAACGCTGGCGAACGCTGAGATGGGTCATAAAATCGTGATGCTGGACCGGTGCACGACGTTTCCAGGCACCGGTATGATCGCGATAATCAGGAATACCACTGTCGGTACTGACCCCCGCACCGGTGATGACCAGTAAGCGGGGATGGGTCCGAATGAAATCCGCAAGTGCTTGAGCGGCAGGCTCAATCTCATGCTCTACCGTGCATGCATTATGTCGCGCGTCATTCATGCCACAATCTCTGATCGGTCGATCAGGCTTTTTTGACAAACTCGGATTTGAGTTTCATCGCCCCGACACCATCGATTTTGCAATCAATGTTGTGATCGCCCTCAACCAGTCGGATGCTTTTTACTTTGGTGCCTACTTTCACAACCGATGAACTGCCTTTGATTTTCAGATCTTTGATCACGGTAATGGTGTCACCATCCTGCAATAGGTTGCCATGCGCGTCTTTCACCACTAAGCCATCATCGTCCTCAGCCGGGGCATCGCCATTCCACTCATGGGCACATTCCGGGCAGACATACTGGATGCCATCTTCATAGGTATATTCTGAACCACAGGCGGGGCAAGCAGGTAAGCTCATGGTGAGTCCTCTGTATGATGCGCATTCAACATGCGCCAGCAAAATCCCTTACACCCTATAAGGGGAAAGCGCGCAAGCCTACACGCTTGCACGCTTTCTGCCAAGATGGATACATTACCTAAGGGTTTAATAACCCCGGCGTTTAACGGCGCTGAGCTTTAAGCTCCAAACGACGACGATGCAAGACCGGTTCGGTATAACCATTCGGCTGTTCGCGGCCTTTCAGTACCAGATCCAGCGCGGCCTGGAAGGCAATGGAGTCAGAAAAGTTCGGCGCCATGGGGGTATAGTCAGGATCGCCCGCATTTTGCTGATCAACGACAGCGGCCATGCGCTCCAAAGTTTCACGGACTTGAGCCTCAGTACAAATCCCATGATGCAACCAGTTCGCCATATGCTGGCTGGAAATACGGAGCGTTGCGCGGTCTTCCATCAAGCCGACATTGTTAATATCGGGGACTTTAGAACAGCCCACGCCTTGATCCACCCAACGCACCACATAGCCCAGAATACCCTGAGCATTATTGTCCAGCTCTTGTTGAATCTCGTCGGCAGACCAGTTGGGAGACTGAGCGACGGGAATCGTCAGAATATCATCAAGGCTAGCACGTTCACGGGATTTGAGACTTTCCTGAACTTCAGCCACATTCACTTGATGGTAATGCGTGGCATGCAAGGTCGCCGCCGTCGGGGAAGGTACCCAGGCCGTATTGGCCCCCGCTTTGGGATGGCCAATTTTCTGCTCGAGCATCGCCGCCATAAGGTCTGGCATGGCCCACATGCCTTTACCAATTTGAGCATGGCCTTTAAGGCCACAAGTTAAACCAATATCCACATTCCAGGCTTCATAGGCTTGAATCCAGGCCGCGCCTTTCATATCCCCCTTACGGATCACGGGGCCGGCTTCCATCGAGGTATGAATTTCATCCCCGGTGCGATCCAGGAAGCCGGTATTGATAAAGGCCACCCGATCACGGGCCTGCGCAATACAGGCTTTCAGGTTGATCGTGGTTCGACGCTCCTCATCCATAATCCCCATTTTCATGGTGTAGCGTTCAAGCCCCAGGACGTCTTCAACCCGGCCAAACAATTCATCAGCAAAAGCCACTTCATCTGGCCCGTGCATTTTTGGCTTCACAATATAAATACTGCCACTGCGGCTGTTACGGCGAGACGTATTGCCGATCAGGTTATGTTTAGCCGCCAAGCTGGTGACCAAGGCGTCCAAGATCCCCTCGGGAATCTCATGGCCAGCACTATCCAATACAGCCGGATTGGTCATCAAGTGGCCCACATTACGGATGAACATCAGTGAACGGCCGTGTAGGGTCAACTCGCCGCCCTGAGGATGATGATAAACACGGTCCGGGTTCATGGTTCGAGTAAAGGTTTTATCCCCTTTGCTCACAGACTCGCTGAGCGTGCCCTTCATCAAACCTAACCAGTTACGATAAGTCAGCACTTTATCATCAGCATCAACCGCAGCGACGGAGTCTTCGCAATCCATAATGGTGGTCAGTGCGGCTTCGACTAAAACATCTTTCACGCCGGCCCCATCAGTACGGCCAATGGGATGGTCACGGTCAATTTGAATCTCAAAGTGCAAGCCATTATGGCCAATCAGAATACCTGTGGGCGCATCGCTTGTTCCGGTATAGCCCATCAACTGAGCGGGGTCAGAGAGGCCTGTCACGGTGCCGTCTTCGAGGCTGACTTCTAGTTGTCCGTCCACCACCAGATATCCGCTAGCCTGAGCGTGAGAGCCCACAGCCAAGGGCGCAGATTGATCCATGAATTGACGCGCCCAGGCGATGACTTTCGCCCCACGTACAGGATTAAATTGAGCGGTTTTTTCAGCACCATCTGCTTCGGAAATCGCATCGGTACCGTAAAGGGCATCATAGAGGCTTCCCCAACGGGAATTAGCCGCATTCAAGGCATAACGCGCATTCATAACAGGGACCACCAACTGGGGCCCGGCTTGAATGGCAATTTCATCGTCGACATTGGCCGTACGCACCTGAAAGTCATCCGCTTCCGGCAGTAAGTAGCCAATTTCACGCAGAAAATCTTTATACGTATTAAGCTCAACAGGGCCGGGATGGTCTCGGTGCCAACCATCTAGCTGCGCTTGAAACTGATCACGCTTTTCCAGCAAGCGGCGATTTTTAGGTGCCAGATCAGCAATGATGGAGGCCATTCCCGACCAAAAGGTCTCTTGAGAAACACCGCTCTCAGGCAGCGCTTCATCAGTAATAAAGTCAAACAGTGTTTTAGCGACCTGTAAGTCGCCCACCTGAATATAATCCGTCATGCTGGCCTCTTTTTTTTATCAAGTGAACTGAAAACCAAGTGAACTTAAAGAAGAAAACGATTGCTCCATTGAGTCTTATCAACGGGCATTACACAACCTTTAGCGAGTCACATCCTTAAGCGATGATCTGTCCTGCCCCTGAGGAGCGGCACCTCAGAACGGTATCAGAGAATGGCGCCAGATCTACACTGGTGGGCATCCATTGTCCAAAATCGCAGTTAACAGCCCTTCACGATAACGAATAATCTTAATATTGATACACTAGCCTTTAGACGAAGATAGCCCTCTTTTCCGTGTAAACTGGGCCTCACATACGTTTGATCCCAGTAAGATAACCGCATACCGTGCAGTGCATATGGAGTGGCTATGCCGAATTTCCCGTTGATGTTGCGTTGCCGCCCTGATATTTGGGGGGCAAACTGGTTCCCCATCAATGATTGCCCTTGGCAGGACTATATCGATTTTTATCATTTATCGCCCCGTGGCGAGGCATCAGAAATCGACTACCCTCCGGTCAACGTCAGTGCGGGGTGGCTAGACACCAATGCCCCCGATCAGCCGAGATTATGGGCTCAGAGCTTCATTCCAACACGCCCCAGTGGCAGCCTGTTTCATCTCCATGGTCTTTACGATCATGGTGGACTCTACCCTCGACTACAGCGCTGGGCGCTCACGCAAGGGCTGAGTTATCACGCATTGGATTTACCTGGGCATGGTCTATCAGGGGGAACACGGATCGCTGTCTCGGACTTCAGTAATTATCAGCATGCGTTGAATCGGTGGTTGGCACAGGCGGCCCAATTGAAGCTACCTCGCCCCTGGCTTCTCAGTGGCTTCAGTACCGGAGCAGCCGTAGCATTGGATCACCTGCTTCAAGGGCCTTCGACGTTTGATCGAGTGGCCTTGCTGGCCCCTTTGGTGCGGCCAATAGGCTGGCAAGCTTCGCGGCGCTGGTTAAAGCTGTTGGGGCCTTTTATGCGCAAAATTCCACGCGGGTTCAGGGATAATACCCATGATCATGCATTCCTATCCTTTGTGCGTGAGCAAGACCCGCTACAAAGCCGTCACCTGCCATTGGCCTGGCCTAAAGCGCTGGCGCGCTGGATTGATCGGATAGAGCAACACGGGCCGGTCTGCCAGCAGCCACTCATTCTGCAAGGCGATGATGACACGACGGTCGATTGGCAGTACAACCTCAGTGTTTTACAGTGCTTATTACCTGGCGCAGACGTTAAAATTTTGCCTCATATCCGCCATCATTTACTCAATGAAGACGACACTCACGCCCCAGCGGTTTATGCCGCACTCACCGATTGGTGGCACCAGACACAGGCAGCGTCTGGCGTGGCAACAATGCATAGCGAGCAAAGCGCCTTTCTGTAAAGGCAGCTTGAGTGTGTTGAGACAGTTTGAGTGTGTTAACGGATCGACAGAGTGAGCGCACTACTCATTAATTCACTTAATAATCAATAAGCATTTAACGTCGAAGGAGTGTTGGGCGAGGTATCCGCGGCAAGCTCAGAGCCCGTCACACTGGCTTGAGCTGCCGGTGTTTTAGCGAGAATACTGGCTTGAGGGCGCCAAGCATAATCCACGGTCAGGGTCCAAGTATGTTCTTGATACTGGAGGGTCCCTTGCCATTGGCATTGATTTGATGATGTCTGGCTGACGGTCCAGCGCATGGTGCCAAAAGGTTCGTTGGGGCTTTGGTTCTGGTGGCTCAAGGGAAGGACAAATGGAAAGCGCTCACTGCCTAGCACGCCCTGCTTAACGAGTGCCGATAAAGACTTCAGTCGACAACCAGCAGGTAATTGATCAGCCTGATTTCCTTGCATATATAAAGTGGCTTGTTGAGCGACCGGGTCAGGTAAATCAGACAACTGACGACTGATGCCATTCCTCAACAGAGCATCCCGAGAGTGATCGCTGAGATCAAAGCTCTTTGCGCCTGGGCCCGCACACCCCACCACACTGAAGAAGATCAGCCCCATCATGGCCATGATTAAAGTTCGCGTGAGGCTCATTCAATTCCTCTTAAACATTGGCCTATGGGCCACGTTATTATCCAATTCACCATTACCCAATACAAATCACCTCACACTGACCGTTGCCACGGCATTCAATTGTCATGCGGGGAATGGCCATGCAGACGATCAAACTCGCGCTATTTTACGGATTATGCCGGGGATGATGCGCAATAGCGCCTGTTCCCCATTGCCGACACTTTCATCGCTGGCATGGGCTTTTGATTCAATCATGCTGGAGATCGTATGTAATAGACAATGACAACGTCATGTCAAGGTCACATCAAAAAACTAAAATCTGATAAAAAAAGCCGACCTTAGGAGGTCGGCTTAATGGCATTAGCAACAACATCGTCATTGCAAATCAATAGTCAGTGCATATGATCAGAACAAAACACGCGATCGAATCGTAGCCTGAACTTCTTTCAACGCTTCAAGCGCTTGATGACTGTAGGCCTTATCCACATCAACTACGACATAACCCACGGCTTTATTGGTTTGCAGATACTGGCCAGAGACATTAATGCCGTTTTCACTCAACACCCGGTTAATTTCTGACATCACGCCTGGCACATTTTGATGAATATGCAGCAAGCGATGTTTATCCGGATGTGATGGCAATGCCACCTCAGGGAAGTTCACAGCAAAGGTTGTCGTGCCATTATCGCTATAACGAATCAGCTTCTCGGACACTTCCTTACCGATATTTTCCTGAGCTTCCATCGTAGAGCCACCAATGTGTGGCGTCAGGATGACATTGTCCAAGCCTCGCAGCGGCGTGACAAATTCGTCGTCATTACCCCGCGGTTCTTTCGGGAAAACATCAATCGCCGCACCACCGAGATGACCGGATTTAAGCGCTTCAGCCAAATCCTCGATCACAACAACAGTGCCTCGAGAAGCATTGATCAGGTGAGCGCCGGGCTTCATTTTGCTCAGCTCATCTTTGGTGATCATCCACTTGGTCGTCGGCAACTCAGGGACATGCAGTGAAACGACATCGGCCTGAGAAAGCAGCTCGTCCAGAGAGTCAACCTGATGCGCATTGCCCATCGCCAGTTTGGTCACGACATCATAATACATGACCTCCATGCCCAGAGACTCAGCCAGAACGGACAGCTGGGAACCAATGCTGCCATAGCCGATGATGCCCAGTTTTTTGCCCCGGACTTCATAACTATTTTTCGCTGATTTTGCCCAGCCACCCACATGACAGCGACTGTTCTTATGGGGAATCCCACGCATCAGCATAATGGTTTCAGCCAATACCAGTTCAGCGACTGAACGAGTATTGGAGTAAGGCGCATTAAATACCGGGATCCCTCGGGAGAGGGCTGCATCGAGATCAACTTGGTTAGTGCCGATACAAAAACACCCCACGGCCACGAGCTTATGCGCCGCAGCAAACACTTTCTCAGTGAGTTGGGTGCGAGAACGTAAGCCCACAAAGTGAGCGTCGCTAATCGCTTCCAGCAAATCAGCTTCAGACAGTGATTTGGGGTGATATTCAATATTGGTGTAACCGTGAGCCTTAAAGCCATCTACAGCAGACTGGTGTACACCTTCCAGCAATAGAATCTTGATCTTACTTTTATCGAGAGAGGTTTTGGCCATCGAAAAGACATCCTCTAGCGAGGCGGAACGGATTAGTCGAGTGTGTCGTATCTGCAACGCCTGCAGAAGACCGGCGGTCTCAAACACATGAAGGCCGCCTGTGCGGCATCGACTGCAATCGGGGCCCCGCTTTGGGAAACGAGGCTGATCGTATCAATGGCAGGTCGTAACAGGGGACGTATGTTAGCACGCTTTGCACCTGATCGGGGCAAATCATATACGCTAAGCTCATACCTATCATGTATCAAGCCAGATTACTGAGGCGTCGCGGTGGGGCCTGGCTGCTCAATCTGAAGGCTGTCATATTGTGGCGCTAACTGCTCCAGCGGCTGCATAGCGGCATCACTAGACACGGATTCATCTTGATTGATCACAATCTCAATACGCCGATTCATCGCGCGCTGATCAGGTGTATCGTTATCCACCCGCGGGTGAGTATCGGCAAATCCCACCACTTTCAAACGCTGGGGCTCAATTAAACCATCACGCGCCAGCTCACCGACCACACTAGCCGCTCGAGCGGCAGAAAGATCCCAGTTAGAACGATAACGTTGAGTCCGAATAGGAATGTTGTCCGTGTGACCTTCAACGGTAATCGTCCCTGGGACATCAGCCAAGACTTCACGCATCTCATCCAGCATATCAACCAATCGGTACGTCAAATCAGCGGACCCCGAAGGAAAAGAGCCCTCTTCTTCAATGCGTAAAATAATGCGTTTGGGGGCCGTTTCCATTTGAATTTGCCCCGCTTGTATCTCACTGGCAAAGGCTTGCCGAATGTCTTGGGCATCCGATTCCGTTTGGGCATTATCCGTTTGCGCCGCTAACTCAGGACGCACTTCACTGGTTTGCTGACGCATAGCCTCTTCGACTGTCGGATCAGGACGCCCTGGACTGAACTGATCAAAGACAGGGCTTGTCCCCATCGGAATATCATTCGCCTGCATCTCGCGCTGCACACCAAACGCTTTGGAGAGTTCCCCTGCTAATCTTTTGAATTTCTGGGCATCAATCTCAGAGAATGAAAGCAGCAGCACAAAGAAGCACATCAAGAGCGACATCAAATCAGCAAAGGTCATGATCCAAGCGGGCTGCCCCGCACTCGGTTCCTCTTTGGGCAGATCGTCGTCGTCATTATCCATGATCAGCCCTCTTCTCCTGCACCACTCGCGGCCCCATCATCCAGTGCTTGGTCACGTTTAGCGACGGGTAGGTAACTACGCAACATTTCTTCTGTCATACGAGGATTCTGTCCCGATTGGATGGCCAGCAAGGCATCAATCGTCAGCGCTTGTAAACGAGATTCTTCAGTCATCCGCAGTGCCAATTTATCGGCAATGGGCATAAACACCATATTCGCCAGCATGGCACCATATAACGTTGTCAGCAGCGCTACCGCCATGGCAGGCCCAATCGACTTAGGATCTTCCATATTGGCCAGCATCTGAACCAAACCGATCAAAGTCCCAATCATCCCCATGGCCGGCGCTACATCCGCCATCGCAGTGAACACTTTGGCCCCCCACTGGTTTTCTTCCAAAGTCAGCGAGCGATCCTTTTGCAACAAGCTTCGAACGACATCACGCTCTTGGCCATCGACCAACAACTGGATGCCTTTTTTCATAAAGTCAGTACTGAATTCTCGATCCTCCAACCCAAGCAACCCGCCTTTTCGAGCAATCTGGGCGACATCAACAAGTTCAGAGATGGTGGATTCAACCGAAGGCAACTTAAAACGAAAGGCTCGCGAGGCCACTTTCACAGCCCCTAAAAACTGCCCCATGCTGAACTTAGCCATGACCACAAAAAGCGTCCCACCGATCACGATCAATAGTGAAGGAGGATTCACAAACATCCCCGCTGATCCACCGATAAGAATCGCGGCGAAAATTATCCCCATCGCGCCCAATAGGCCGACTAGCGTCGCTATATCCATAATACCTCTATCGATTGAGCAGGATTCAAGCCCTACAACACAATGCTATTTTGTGCTCTGCATCATAGTGCATTAAGGGGTGATTTAGCATATTCCACCTATAAAACCATAGACCAACTTGGTGAATAACCACATGACAAGATAGGATCTTATTTGATGCAGATGCGTCCACACTGCTTTCAAGCTATCATGCAGCCTATAACCGGGACGGCACATCAAAACGCAACATCAAAGTGCAGCCAACGCCTTGTTTTCAAGATAACCGTTTTCAAGATAACCGTTTTCAAGATAACCGTTTTCGAGACAGGATCAGCGCAGGGGTTTATGGCCACAGTTTGTGATTCGCTTGAGATCCGCAACGTATGGTCAAAGACTGATCGTCAACAGCGGGCCTCAAGCGACCGACCGAAAAAACTGGTCTCACGCAACAGACGGTCAATACTGTGCTGCCAGCAACACCGCCAAATGCCTAATGTAAGAGGGTGCTATGCAAGATCCCAACCCCGAGTCCCACGCCGTCACTTCACAGGGCTTTGGGACTCAGCATACTGAACGTCATCAGACCTCGACGCCGTTTGAGCAACAGTTGGCACAACTGGAAACGCTGGTCACTCAATTAGAGTCCGGCCAGCTCACCTTGGAAGATTCGTTATCAGCCTTTGAACAAGGCGTACAACTCACGCGTCAATGCCAACAGCAACTCGAACAAGCCCAACTTCGTGTCCGTCACCTACAAGACTCAACAACTTCGTCACACGACACAGAGACGACAAGCACCGATTCAGATGGAGCAACCTCATGAGTGAGGTCTCCACGTTGACCACCATGCAGTCTTTATGTCGTGATCGCATTGATGCGCGTCTAAGCCAATGGCTATCCAGTACTGATAAGCTAAGCCCTCGGTTATGGGAGGCGATGCGCTATAGCGTACTACTTGGAGGGAAGCGGCTACGTCCCTTATTGGTCTATTTGACCGGGACCGGACTAGGGGCCTCTCTAGATGACTGCGATCGCCCCGCAATGGCCGTCGAATTGATTCACGCTTACTCATTGATTCATGACGATTTGCCCGCCATGGATGATGATGCCTTACGCCGTGGTCAACCGACCTGCCACATGGCATTTGATGAAGCCACCGCTATTTTGGCTGGAGATGGGCTACAAAGCCTCGCGTTTGAACTGCTGGCCCACCCGGATCAACATAATGGGCTGGCCATGGTGAGAGTGCTTGCACAAAGCAGCGGGCCTGAAGGTATGGTCGGCGGTCAGATGCTGGATTTGGCTGCCGAAGGGCAGTTTTTTGAGGGGACAGCGCGATCACTAGAAGAACGATCAGCGAACGATCCCGCCTGGACACAACAAGCACTAGAGCAAATCCACCGGCATAAAACGGGCGCACTCATTCAAGCCAGCGTTCATCTCGGCGCCTTAGCCGCACAAGCGCCTGACAATATTCAGCAAGCCCTGATTCACTATGCCAGCGCAATAGGTCTGGCGTTCCAGGTGCAGGACGACATCCTGGACATCATCAGTACACCGGAAGTACTGGGCAAGCAAACGGGGGCCGACATCGCTCATGACAAGCTGACCTATCCCGCTTTATTAGGGCTTGACGGAGCCCGGTCGCTAGCGGCCACACTGGTTGATGAGGCTGAAGCCGCCCTCAGTGGGCTACCCTCATCACTGGACCCTCTCAGAACACTTGCTCATTACATTATCAGCCGAGATCATTAACTCTCGGCGTTTATTCTTACGATGAGGTCGATGGTGATCACCTGACTGACACGTCACCACAGACCAAATGATTATGGTGCCCGGCTAGATGTCCGACATGTTCGACACAATTCCGATTGAACAACCTTCAACGCCCCTACTCGATCGCGTTGAAACGCCCCAAGACCTGCGTGAATTGGGTGAGCGCCAACTCCCAAAGTTGGCGCATGAGTTGCGCGCGGCCCTACTATGGAATGTTGGGCAAACGGGTGGGCATTTTGGCGCAGGATTAGGCGTCATCGAGCTGACCGTCGCCTTACATTACTGTTTTCAGACGCCGTATGATCGTCTGGTCTGGGATGTAGGCCATCAGGCGTATCCCCACAAAATGCTCACCGGCCGACGCCAGCGTATGGGCACCATTCGCCAAAAAGACGGATTAGCCGCCTTTCCCAAGCGAGCCGAATCCCATTACGACACTTTTGGCGTGGGTCATTCCAGCACGTCAATCAGTGCCGCACTAGGGATGGCGATCGCTGCGCGCGCTAAAGGGGAGTCACGCCGGACAGTTGCCGTCATTGGAGATGGCGCCCTTACGGCAGGAATGGCCTTTGAGGCCCTCAGCCATGCCGGTCACGAAAAGCCCAATATGCTGGTGGTGCTGAACGACAACGAAATGTCGATCTCCGAGAATGTTGGCGGATTAGCCACTTATTTAGCCCATGTCCTCTCCAGTAAGACCTACAGTCGAGTGCGGGAAGGCAGCCGCAAAGTGCTCTCTCGCCTGCCGCTGGCTTGGGAACTGGCCCGCAAAACGGAAGAGCATGTCAAAGGGTTGATGACACCCGGTACATTATTTGAAGAGCTGGGCTTTAACTATATTGGCCCGGTTGATGGCCACGACCTACCCGCCTTGGTGGCCACTTTGCGCAACCTGCGTGAATTGGAAGGCCCACAATTCCTACATGTCATCACCCGTAAAGGGCGGGGCTTTGCTCCCGCTGAAGCAGACCCTATTGGCTACCATGCGATTACCAAGCTAGAAAAACCAGCACCGGCGGCACCTAAACCCAAAGGCCCTAAATATGCCAACGTCTTTGGTCAATGGCTGTGTGACATGGCAGCTCAAGATGACCGATTGATGGGGATTACGCCTGCGATGCGTGAAGGGTCGGATCTCATCCAGTTTTCCAAGCAATATCCCGAACGTTATTTTGATGTCGCCATTGCTGAACAACATGCGGTCACCCTGGCCGCCGGCATGGCCTGTGAAGGCCAAAAACCGGTCGTTGCCATCTACTCGACCTTCCTACAACGTGCTTACGATCAATTGATTCATGACGTTGCCGTCCAGCACCTGGACGTGCTTTTTGCGATTGATCGCGCGGGGTTGGTCGGAGAAGACGGCCCGACACATCACGGCGCGCTGGATCTATCCTATCTGCGCTGCGTTCCTGATATGTTGGTCATGGCACCCGCCGATGAAAATGAATGTCGGCAAATGTTGACCACGGGCTATCACCACGAAGGCCCCGCAGCGGTTCGTTACCCTCGAGGAACAGGGCCCGGATGTGCCGTAGAGACAACCCTGAGCAGTCTGCCGATTGGGCAAGCAGAACAACGTCGCCAAGGCGAAAAAGTCGCCATATTGGCTTTTGGCAGTATGGTGACGCCTGCTGCTGCCGTGGCCGACACCCTCAATGCCAGCTTGTGGAACATGCGCTTTGTGAAGCCATTGGACACTCAGGCCATCACCGAGGCGGCACAACAGCATGAACTCATCGTCACGATTGAGGAGAATGTGATCGCAGGCGGTGCGGGCAGTGCCGTCAATGAGTGGTTGGCTCAAGCTGGGCTGCAGTGCCCGGTTCTCAACCTGGGTATTCCTGACCACTTTATTGACCAAGGCTCTCCCGCAGAACTGTTACATGAATGCGGCTTAGATGCCGAAGGCATTCAACGCGCAATTGAGCAGCGCTTGGCCAGCTAAAAACGCCATGCCATGTACGGAAGAGACGTGAAAGAAGTGGGCCATGAACGTAGACAGCAATTGACGCCATGGCCCAAGGAGAAGAGAGGCGAGCGCTATGCTTTTGAGGGCTTAGCCTCCCCCTTTGCATCCAACGTAAGTCCCAGTAAAGCCGCATAGCCCTCTTTGAAAGTCGGATACAAGAAACGATACCCCGTATGCTGTAAACGCTCACTGGAGCAGCGCTTGCTGCCTCGTCGCCGGAGCGGTGTATCCACGGCTTGAGAGGGGGTGACTTTCAACTGACGCGCCAGCCAACGCATCACCTCATGTAAAGGCGCACTATCTTGATCACTGACCAAGTAGCATGCATCCAGTGATTGGCCTTCAATATTCAGGGCCAGTAAGTGCGCCACCACACCGGCAGCATCATCTCGATGAATACGATTGGTATATTGCACTGGGTTTTCAGGCGCAATGCGACCGTTGCGCACTTGATTAATCAAACGTTCACGCCCCGGACCATAGAGGCCAGTCAGCCTGAGTGAGGTGACAGGGAAATCGGCATCGGCCCAAACGGACTCCCCCGCCAGCATCAACCGCCCTGCAAAACCCTCCGGCTGTGTTGGCGTCGTCTCGTCAACATCTTCACCTTCAACCTGGCCATAAACACTACTAGAGGACACAAAAAAACCATGCTGAGGGCGAATATCCTGTGCCGCCAATGCCGCTAACACTTGCTTAGGCCCATGGACATAAGCGTGTTCATAAGCCTCTTCACTGAAAGCATCTGCCGCAACACTGTAAATCAGGTAATCGACTGCCGGTAAAGTGGGCGCTTCCTCAGATAAATCCCACAACAGAGGATGCAACGCTTCGGGTAAACGATCGGGCTGCCGTCGCGCGCCCCAGACCTGGTGTCCCTGTGCCACTAACGCTAATCCGATGGCAGAGCCTAAATCACCACATCCTACAATCAGTACTTTCATTCACCTGCTCCCATGGGTCTGCGCCTAATTCATCGGTAATGGCTGACTGAAACTCATCATTACGGATTGATCATCGAGAGCGAGTCATCGATAAAATCGACAAAAAAGCTTCAATGACAGAATGAATGAGCCAGTCTGACATGACTCATAGTCTAGTCAATTTAAACATGCCTCTCCGCTAACCGTTGCAAAATGGATAGGCATAAAGATGATGGCTGGTCATTGCCGACGCTTGGCTTTGGCTGCAGGCTATGCTTTTCTATAGGCTCGCAGGTTTACTTTGGTGATCATTAATCATTTTTTTCAATGACATTAACTTTCAATGACATTAACGCGTGTCACGGGTCTCACCCCCCGTCAGGAGATGGCATATGACGCTGACTGAACTTCGCTATATCGTGACGTTGGCACGAGAACGCCACTTTGGGCGTGCGGCTGAACGCTGTTTTGTCAGTCAGCCCACGTTAAGTGTGGCCGTTAAAAAGCTGGAAGAAGAGCTTGGCGTCGCCCTGTTTGAACGGAGTAAAAGTGCCGTTCAGTTAACCCCGATAGGTCGACGTATTGTCGAGCAGGCTCAGCGTGTTTTGGAACAAGCCGCGACGATCAAAGAAATGGCGGGGGAAGGTAAGGATCAACTGGCCAGCCCGCTCCGACTCGGGGCCATCTATACCATCGGGCCTTACCTATTTCCGCATCTGATTCCACGGTTGCAACAGGCCGCCCCCAAAATGCCGTTGTACATCGAAGAAAATTTCACCGCACAGCTGCGAGTTAAACTCAGAGCGGGTGAGCTGGATGCCATTATTATTGCGTTACCCTTCACGGAAACCGATGTGCTGACGCGGCCGCTCTATGATGAGCCCTTCGAAGTTCTGTTACCACATGATCATCGCTGGGTATCACGCCAGGAAATTCCGATTGAAGAACTCACCGAAGAACGGCTGTTAATGCTCGGCGAAGGACACTGCTTCAGAGACCAAGTGCTAGAGGCTTGTCCCGCCTTGTCCAATAATCTCAACAGCCCAGAACAAACCATGATTGCTGAAGGCGGCTCATTAGAAACGATCCGTCATATGGTCGCCTCTGGTCTTGGCATTACGGTACTGCCACAATCGGCCGTCACCGAGCGCCAATATGCACCGGGCATCCTCGAAACACGTCCTTTCAAGGCACCCGCACCGCAAAGGACAGTTGCCATTGCTTGGCGGACCAGCTTCCCACGTCCTCAAGCTATTGAGGCATTGGCTCGCACTATCGCCGACTGTCCGGTCGCTGCCGAACTGGTGGCCAACGGACTCAGGACAGCCGCTGACACTGACCATGCCAAATGATGTTGATCAGCCTCTGGTCTCACGCCCCCTCACGACCCTGAAGGGGGTGGGGCCCGCATTAGCAGAAAAGCTGGCCCGCCTAGGCCTATCCACACTGCAGGATCTTTTATTTCACCTGCCGTTACGCTATGAAGACCGGACCCATCGTATCCCGATTGGACGTCTGAAACCGGGAAGTTGTGCCGTCATTGAAGGCACCGTGTCCACCGCTCAAGTGATTCAAAGTCGTCGTCGCAGCTTACTGGTCCGTCTTCAGGATGGCAGCGGAGCACTCGGCTTACGCTTTTTTCACTTCACCGCAGCGCTTAAGCAGCAGATGATGCCTGGGCGTTCATTGCGCTGTTATGGTGAAGCGCGTCCAGGGGCGACTGGCTTAGAGTTTTATCATCCCGAATTGATGAAAACCGATACAGCGCTGGATGATGCGAATGCACACCTCACCCCGGTGTATCCCTCAACAGAAGGACTCCAGCAACCACGCTTGCGACAATTGATTGAGCAGGCGTTGGAGATGATGCAGCAAACACCACCAGAAGAGTTACTGCCTGAGCCACTACGCCAGTCACTACAGCTGCCCTCACTGACCGATGCCATCATGCAGCTGCATGCCCCCAATGCGGATACCGATATTGAATCCTTTCAAGCGGGGCAACACCCGGCACAACAGCGACTGGCCTTTGAAGAGCTATTGGCACATCAACTTTCGATGCTCAAGCTGCGTTCCCGCATGCAACGTTTTCAAGCGCCCAAGTTAAATGGCGCAGGAGATTGGGATCAGGCCTTTCGCCAACAACTGCCTTTCCAACTCACGGCGGCGCAACAGCGCGTACTGGGTGAGATTGATGCCGACTTACAACAGGGTCACCCCATGCTCAGGCTCGTCCAAGGGGACGTCGGCTCAGGCAAAACGGTCGTAGCCGCCCTGGCCTGTCTGCGAGCGATCGCTCATGGCTATCAAGCCGCACTCATGGCACCGACAGAAATTCTCGCGGAACAGCACTATCACAGCCTGACCCAATGGCTGGCGCCTCTCGGGCTGAAGACCACTTGGCTCGCGGGCAAGCTCAAAGGCAAGCAACGCGATGCCGCCCTCACAGACATCGCCTCCGGCGAAGCCCATATGGTTGTCGGCACCCATGCCCTGTTTCAAAACCAAGTGCAATTTCACCGACTTGGGCTAGTCGTGATTGATGAACAGCATCGCTTCGGTGTCCATCAACGGCTGGCATTGGCAGAAAAGGCAGACCTTGCTGACCAGCAACCTCCGCACCAATTGATCATGACCGCCACACCGATCCCACGCACACTCGCCATGAGCGCTTATGCTGATCTGAACTGCTCTGTAATCGATGAATTACCGCCCGGCAGAACCCCCGTCAAAACCGTCGCACTGCCTGACAGCCGACGCTCAGAGGTGATTGAACGCATTCGCAGCGCCTGCGCATCAGGACGCCAAGCCTATTGGGTCTGTACCTTGGTCGAAGAGTCAGAAGCGCTGGAATGCCAAGCCGCCGAAGTCACCTGGGCACAGCTACAAGAAGCGCTCCCCGAGCTGCGCATCGGGCTCGTCCATGGCCGAATGAAGGCAGCCGACAAAACCGCCGTCATGACCGCTTTCAAAGCGGCTGAGCTGGACTTACTGGTGGCCACCACGGTGATTGAAGTCGGGGTCGATGTGCCTAATGCCAGCCTGATGATCATTGATAACGCCGAACGCTTTGGGTTGGCTCAACTGCATCAATTAAGAGGGCGAGTGGGCCGAGGCGCGACCGAAAGCTTCTGCGTCCTGCTCTATCATCCCCCGCTGTCAGAAACCGGCCACGCTCGCCTGGATGTGATGCGTAACAGTAATGATGGTTTTGTGATCGCGCAGACTGATTTGGAAATTCGTGGCCCAGGTGAGCTTCTGGGCACCCGGCAAACGGGAGAACTGAACTTCCGCATTGCCAACCTGCAACGTGACGGCGCGTTACTGGATCAGTTAGCCCCTATCGCCCGCCAACTGATTCGTGACTATCCCACTACCGCAGAAGCCCTACTCAATCGCTGGCAAGGAGATCGTGAGCGTTATGCGCGGGCTTAAAAGAAAAGATGTGGCCTAAAGCGTTAAATCAAGTAAAAAAACCCCATACAAAGCGGGTAAAAGACTTGGTTTCAGTCGACTTTTTAGCCATTCATCATTACTCTTGTCGCAGAATATCTGCGTTTCCATGCACTCAATACTGCATGATCAGGAGCCACCGTGAATGAGACCGCCATGGGATTGAAACACCCCACCGTCATCGACCTGCAAGCGCCGGAAACCCAAGCGCGCCGGGTTGCCCGGCACACAGCAGCCCCTCACCAACTGCTAAGAAGCACTTTGCTTCAGTCGACTGATGGCCGGTTAATGCAGGCGGTTTTTCCGGCACCCTGTTTGCTGGATTTGCAAGCCTTACAGCGTGCCGATACCGAATGGCGAGCCATGCCCCCCACATTACGGGGTCATCTCCTAAAGCCGCAACAGCTTGAATCCATGCCGGCACTACCTGGCACGGTGCCGGATGTGACGTTAAGGGTGGATGAACAATGCCTCACACTGGACACCGTCTTTGTTGAATCGGGACATGCGGAGTATCTACTTAAATTTACGCGGGATGAATACCAAGCCCTGTTGCATGAACACAGTGTTGAGATTGATCATTTTGCCATTCCACTGACTCAAACTCGCCCTAACCTGGATGCACCACAACAGGATGAGCAAGAAATCCGCCAGGCGGTCGATACGATTACCCGTCGGCGCGTGCGCGCTCGTCTGGCCGAAGAGATCGAAATTGCCCCTTTGCCGATTTCAACACAACAGTTGATGGCATTACGGGATCGGGAAGATGTCAGTACACACGAACTCGCCAATGTCATTGAGTCAGATCCCAGTTTAGCCTCTCAAGTCATCAGTTGGGCCAACTCACCTTACTATGGCGCACCGGGTACCGTTCGATCGATTCATGATGCAGTGATTCGGGTGCTGGGCTTTGATCTGACCATGAATTTGGCACTGGGTCTGGCGTTATCACGACAATTACAGCTACCGAAAGACGGTGTGCACGGCTATCAGCATTTCTGGCGAGATGCCGTCAAAAGGGCCTTAATGGTCGATGCTTTTGCACGGATTATGCCGCCGCTATCTCGCCCCATCAGTGGGCTTGCCTATATTGCGGGGCTATTACACAACTTTGGTTACTTAATTTTGGCTGAAGTCTTCCCGCCCTATTTTTCATTGTATTGCCGCTATCAGGAAGCCAATCCCCATGTACCGCCAATGTACTTGGAACGCTTTCTTTTTGGCATTACCCGTGAACAAATTGCCAGCCATTTATTCCAGACTTGGGGCCTTCCCGAGGCCATGTGTACCGCCGTACGACACCAACACAACCCGCGCTACCATGGCGACCACTTCAAGTATGCCAATTTGCTGTACCTCGCCCATCAGTACCAGCACCCTTACCGCGAACAGCAGCTTAAGCGCGTACCTGCCGCCATCTATGAACGGTTAGAGTTAGATCCTGAACTGGCGCTCACCGCTTGGCAACGACTGGAAGAAGTCGAGACAGAGCAAGTCAGTGAGCTGGTTCGGCTATTAGAGCATGGGCACGGTTAGCACAGCTCACCAAACGGGCCGTAAGCCGGTGATGAAGCACTCAAACTTTAAGAGCACTCAAACTTTAAGAGCACTCAAACTTTGAGATGCGCCATCAGTTTTTGCAAACGAAACAGTTCTCGATGATCTCCTTCGATCACGACCTGCTTCTCTTGAATCGCGCGCATAAATGCATTGCGGTCAGCACTGGTCAATGTCTTATACGCCATATGGGCATCGGGGAAACGCAGTATAAGATCAGGTTGAGCTTGTAACCCCTTCTCGCTAGTGGCCGCTTGTGTATTCATCTGATAGGTACGTGCAATGTTTTCACGCTCGGCCATTACCGCAAAATTCAAAGGGGTTGTCAGTTGCTCACGAAACGCCTGATCACGCCGAAACGTTCGCCGTAATAACCATCCCAATCCCCATAACAATAAGCGCAGTTTCATTTTTTGAGCCCCTCACTTTTTACTGAGACGAATCACACCATAACGTCATTCGGTCCCCCCATGGAGGCAACATCCGTTAGCCTCAATTAAAACGAAACAGGGCCGAGCTGACCCGCTCGACCCTGTCCAGGCACACATCACAACTCAGATCAGCCGTTAACGGCATCCTTGAGTGCTTTGCCCGGCTTGAAGCCAACGGACTTGCTTGCCGGAATCTGCATGGTTTCGCCTGTCTGGGGGTTCTTACCGGTGCGAGCACTACGCTCACGAATGTTAAAGGTGCCAAAACCAACCAGACTGACATCCTGGCCATCGGCCACAGCTTCAGTGATCTGCTGCAGAATCACATTCAGGACTTCACCTGCTTTGTCTTTAGACAGATCTGCATGTTCTGCGATCGCCGCAGCCAATTCCGGTTTACGCATACGTTTTTCCTCGTTTTGTTGGGGGGTATTCATCCATCCCGCAGCTACTTTAATCATGCAAAGACCCGTTGGCAAAGGCTTTGCACGATATTGCTTAGGATTAATCGCTGACAATACATCACAGTAGTACGGTCATCACCTCAAACAACCCGGCATCAATCTCTGATTAAGCTAACAACGGAGGCAATTGCCGAGTCAATTGGGCTTTTTTCCGAACAGCCTGTCCTGAAAGCGCAAAGCCTTGCAAGGTATCGCGTGTATCGGTGTAACACCCTATAACACCCTGCTCAAGTGTCTCAAAATGCCAGCGGCCGTCGACACCTGCTGGGGGAAGCGCAGCAACGATGGGGCAAATGGCCGTTTTCACCAGAATGGGTAATGCCTGTAAATGCAACGAGGGCGACTCATCCACATCGGAACTCATAGCGGTCAAGACTTGTGCCAATATCCTGGCCGAGGCCATAAGCGGCTGAACGTACATCAAGTTCAACCCTTCAATTTCAGCACAATCACCGAGCGCAAAGATATCAGGATCACTGGTGCGTAACTGGCGATCGACACAGATGCCTCGCTCACAGTGTAGTCCAGCCGCTTGCGCCAGGCGTATACGCGGCTTCAACCCTGTTGCGCCCAACAAATGCTGAACATTCAGCTCACCTCCGCCACGACAAAGTCCAAGCGTCACACCATTTGCCGTCGCTTGAGCATCTTCTGCACTATAGCCCAAATGAAAGCGGACCCCTTGCTCAGCCAACGCCTGCTCAAGCGGTGCCGCGACAGGCGCTGGAATTAAACGCGGCAGAAGATGCGCCTCAGGCGCCACCAGATCAACGGGGTAGCCACCTTGGCTCAAATCATGAGCAAATTCTACGCCGACAAGCCCAGCACCTAACACGGCGACACGATCTCCCGGCTTAAGCTTGTTTCGAAAGCACCGATAGTCATCCAGATCATTCACACTATGGAGCAACACCGACTCACTTCCAGCTAAGGGCAGCCGTATAGGCTCAGCGCCAGTGGCCAGGACCAACTGAGACCAGGGTTGTCGTTCATGACCGATCACCAACGTCCGCTGGACACGATCAATCGATTCGACTCGCGTCGAGGTGCGCACAATCAGATTCAACTCAGCGGCCATCTCACCAGCGGTTTTCTGTACGAGGACCTCAGGCGTTTGCTGCTTCGCCACCGCAGTAGAGAGCAGCGGCTTAGAGTAAAAATCGCCACTGTCCTGAGTCACCAACATAATGGGGCGCTCAGCATCTCGTTGTCGCACTTCACGCGCTACGTGATATCCCGCCAAACCACTCCCCACGATGACTAGCGGTGCTTGAGAAGCGGATGAATCCGTCTGCGACATCGGCAACGCCTCCTCTGTTCCAAACATCATGGCCAACCCCATCAGTATGTTAGACTTCACACTATTCTGGCCTGTTCAGTTCTGGCCTGTTCAGTATTCTAACCTGTTCAGTGAAGCCTCTGCCTAATCGGGACAACTAGGAAACCTGTTTCCAGAACACTGGCTTCTAAAAACGATCGCCAAAAAACGATTAAGAGAATGGCTGGACACCTCAACCCTTGAGTCTATGGATATCGGGATGCATGTCTGAGTTGCCTGACACCACTGCTTTAACATCTATCAATGCCCACAGATCGATCGACCTTCATGACTCGGTTGATCATCACGCCTTGAATGCGTCCTGGGGAGACTGTCGCTGGCAGCCTCACCCTCAACTGGTCGATGCCCCCGCAGGCGGTTGGCGCGACTGGCTTACAGCACGAGGATCACTAACAAGGAAGTTAAGCCAAGCTGCCCAGCAATCCATTACCGTGCAAGTACTTAGCCAAGGGGTTGGGCAAGTCAGTCGGGCAGAAGCCCGTTGGTTGCAACAGTCTCATGGTCGAGTCAGTGTTCGTCATGTCATGCTTTGTGTGAATGGCGAACCATGGGTATTTGCTCGATCATTACTGCCATTGAGTCAACCGCATCCGTTATATCGGGCCTGGCAGGGGCTGGGGCGTCAAGCACTAGGGCATGTCTTATTTAATTTACCTGGCGTGACACGCGGCGCACTTTATCACTGCCGACCCGCTCAGCTTCCCATCACAAGTCTATGGGGGCGAGCCTCTTGTTTCAGTTATCACGACGCACCACTTTTGGTCTGTGAACATTTTTTACCCGCGATGGCCTGGCATCTCGGCTTACCGCACCCATTGAACGCCAATACTGAGTGCCGGCCTTCCAATCGCCGACTCACGATATAGCCGTAGCGCTAAAAGATCATCATGGGTTTGAGATCCAATCGCCTGGCGATTGAGATCAAATGAGCGAATATGAGGCCGTTAACGGATATGAGGTCACTTTGGGAATGAGTGAATATTTGGAGATTACATCATGACATTGGGGTTTCTACCCTCACGCGCGCAATGGGGTGCCTACATCCGTCTAGCTCGCTGGGATCGCCTGATCGGCACTTGGTTACTCCTCTGGCCAACACTATGGGCCTTATGGTGGGCAGCCTCAGGAGTACCGGATATCGACACCTTAGTGATCTTTATTTTTGGCGTTTTCGCCATGCGAGCGGCAGGGTGCGTGATTAATGACTTTGCCGATCGCAATTTTGATGGCCATGTTCAAAGAACTAAGGCCCGTCCCCTGGCAACGGGTGAGCTGAATGAAGCTCAAGCCCTCATATTCTTTGCTTTTCTCGTCATCAGCGCTTTTTTACTGGTCCTCCTGACCAACCCGCTCACCATTAAGCTATCCATTGGCGGCTTGTTACTGGCCTCGATGTATCCCTTTATGAAGCGCTATACCCATCTTCCCCAGGTGGTCTTGGGTGGCGCTTTTTCCTGGGCAATTCCGATGGCCTTTGCAGCCCAAGCCAACCAGATTCCCTTACTGGTTTGGGTGATTTTCACTGCGAATCTGCTCTGGACGGTCGCATATGACACTATGTACGCGATGGAAGATCGCGAAGACGACTTAAAAATTGGCATCAAATCAACGGCCATTTTATTTGGTCGCTACGACAAACTGATCATTGGCCTATTACAGATCGCAACACTAGTACTTTTAGTCATCGCCGGAGTTTTAAGTCAACGCGGTTTATGCTTTTATCTCGGGCTAGCGCTTATGGCGGGTTTATTTGTTTATCAACAATGGCGCATCCGTGATCGAGCTCGAGGCCCTTGCTTAAAAGCCTTTCTGAATAATCATTATGCTGGCATGGCGGTATTTATCGGCCTGGCATTGGATTACGCTCTTTAATTCAATCGGATAGACACCAACCGAGTAGAGGTGGTCTCGGTCAACATAAACCCCCACATGGAATATCGCTTTGTCATGGTTTTGTCATCTAATCTCGTTGTAATACAACCGCAACAGCTAGACTGTCCATGAATAGGTGTGAACATGACTGCCAAAACCGTGCTTATTGTTGATGACGAAGCCCCCATTCGGGAAATGATCGCCGTCGCCTTGGAAATGGCGGACTATCAATGCCTCGAAGCGGCTGACGCTCAGCAGGCACATGCCAAGATCGTTGACCGCAAACCCGATCTGATCTTGCTCGATTGGATGCTGCCTGGTACCAGTGGTGTTGAATTGGCACGACGCCTTAAACGTGATGCGGTCACTGCAGAGATCCCCATTATTCTGTTAACGGCCAAAGGGGAAGAAGATAATAAAGTGACCGGCCTTGAAGCGGGTGCCGACGACTACATCACCAAGCCCTTCTCGCCGCGTGAGCTGGTGGCACGACTCAAAGCAGTCCTACGCCGAACAACCCCGCAGGGCGTGGAAGATGCGGTTGAAGTGGATGGCCTGACCCTCGATCCTGTCAGTCATCGTGTCTTGGCTGATGGCCAGCAGCTTGATATGGGACCGACCGAGTTTCGCTTACTGCAATTTTTTATGACCCATCAAGAACGTGCTTATTCGCGCAGCCAATTGCTTGACCAGGTCTGGGGCGGTAATGTTTACGTCGAAGAAAGGACTGTTGACGTGCATATCCGTCGCTTACGTAAAGCACTCGGTGACCGTCATGGTTACTTAGTGCAAACCGTTCGAGGGACAGGCTACCGGTTTTCTATTCAAGCCTAAACCCGATGCTCTGATCAGAAGGATGTGAGTGTGCTGGCGTTACTGCGTACGGAGGGTTGGCAACTAGGCCTGGGCTTATTGATCGCGACAGGCCTTGGGCTGTTACTGAATATCCTGCCCTGGGCACTCTGTGCTTTTTTGCTTGGCTATTTGCTCCGCCTAGCCCGCCAACTACAGCGGCTACAAATCTGGCTGCAACAGCACAACGAACAAGACCCCCCAGAGGCTACCGGACTCTGGGGAGAAATCTTTGATCAACTCTACCATCGACAAAAGCGCCAGCAACGAGCACAAGGTCGTTTACAAACGGTCATTAATCGTGTGCAGGATTCCAGTGAAGCATTACGTGACGGCGTCATCACACTGGATTCAGAAGGGAATCTCGAATGGTGGAATAGTGCCGCCGAAAAAATGCTCGGCTTAAGAGCCGCCGAAGATCGTGGTCAGCCGATTACCCACTTATTGAGAGACCCTCGTTTTATTGAATACTTCGAGATGCGCCGTTATCAAGAGCCTTTGATTCTGCCATCGCCGATCCTGGATGGCATCCAACTAGAGTTTCAAATCACCCTCTACGGCGAAGATAATCGACTGATTATGCTACGCGACGTCACACGGCTTAAACGTCTAGAACAGATGCGCCAGGACTTTGTCGCCAATGTCTCGCATGAACTCAGAACACCGCTGACCGTGCTCTCAGGTTATCTAGAAACCTTCTCAGACTATAGCCAAGATTTGCCGCCGCGCTGGCAACGTGGCCTTGAACTGATGCGCCAGCAAAGTGTTCGCATGGAACACCTGGTCAATGACTTGCTCACCTTATCTCGGTTAGAAACCAGTGATTTTGAGCAGGAGCAAGACCCGATTGATGTTCACCGATTGCTGGAAGCCATTCGCCATGATGCGCAAGCGTTATCTGGCGACAAACAACACATGATCAGCATCGAAGCCGATTCCAACGTTAAACTCTATGGTTCCGAAAAAGAGTTACGCAGTGCTTTTTCTAATTTAGTCTTCAACGCCATCAAATATACCCCCGCAGGCACGGAGATTCGCTTACGTTGGCGACACGAGCGGAGTGGTGCACAACTGGCCGTGATCGACGGCGGTGAAGGCATTGAACCTTCACACCTCCCACGCCTCACCGAACGTTTCTATCGCGTCGACAAAGGCCGTTCAGCCAGTACAGGCGGCACAGGACTCGGCTTGGCCATTGTGAAACATGTGCTGCTTCGCCATCAGGGGCGCCTGGACATCCACAGTGAACTGGGCGTCGGCAGTGAATTTATCTGCCACTTTCCCCCCGCACGCCTTGCACTGGATCCAGCCGCCGCTCATCCTCCCCATCCATCAAAAGACTTCAGGCCACAACATCGCCTGAAGTCTTCTTGAAATGACAACGCCCCCTCATCAGCAAGGGTTAGCCTCGACGCAAAATACTCACGACTTCACTGAGCTGTTCGCGGACTTCGCGCTCTTCATTGGCAAACTGCACTTTCACGACAGCAGACTCGCTTTCAGGCTTTTTCTCAGCCAACTGCATCATCATGACAAAACCTGCCGCCGTCACTTTAGCCGGATTCTGTTCATCGCCCGCGACCAGCCCCATTCGCACATGCTGTGCCAAGCCCGGTAGACCATCGGCACAACGCACCACCAGTGACACTTCTTCTGTGGTAATGTCCCGCACAATCACGGTCTGGCGTGTTTCGTTATACATCAAGAGCGCTTTACCCAAAGCGCCTCGACGTTTTTTACTGTTAGTCGGCTTGGAGGGCGACGCAGCCATTCCCCCTGTCAGCAGGCTCATCGCATCCGCACCACTGGTGACGCGTTCTTTACGCCCCATCCCCGCGTATTCCTCGCGGCTGACTTTGCCGGTCTTGACCAGCGTTTTCATCATTTTAGTAATCAGCTGTTCACCGGAAAACGGTTTGGCCATATAGTCATTGACGCCCTTCTGAACCGCCTCGACGACATGCTCTTTCTCATCCAGGCTGGTGACCATAATGAACGGCTGATCCTCTAAGGCCGGAGTCCCTCGTATCCACTGCAACAGATCAATGCCGCTCATTTCTGGCATTTCCCAATCACATAGCACCAGTGCATACTCATTCTTCTGCAGCATGGACTGGGCCTGGCGTCCATTTTGCGCCTCATCAATCATCATTTCCGGATAGCGGGTACGAATCGTCTTGGACACTAAGTCACGAATAAACTTGGTATCGTCCACAACCAGAATTCTTAGTAGTTTCTTCATCAAGCAAGCCCTTATGAATGGACCGACGGCACGGGAGCAGGTTGACTCAAAGCCGCAAAATCATGCCACCAGAAACGAGTCGCTCCTGCAGTCGCAGCCGGGAGCAGCACCAGGTTAATCAATGGAATCCAACTCAGCAGTGCCAAGGTGCCGCCAAACATCAGACAATGCAAACGACGTTCTAGCATCTGCTGACGCATCTGAGCAAACGTGACTTTATGGTTATCCATTGGATAATCCAGATATTGCAGCGCCATACTCCACGCGGCAAATAGTGCCCAAGCCACGGGGGCTAACAAATTCAATCCAGGAATCCAGCTTAAGACTATTAATAAGAGTAGACGTGGCAGCATCCAACGCAATTTCGACAACTCTCGGCTTAGGGTGCGTGTCAGCAGTTGACCCCAAGATTCACTGGTATCAGGCCTTTTACCCGAAAGCTCCGCTTCAGTATATTCTGCCAGCAAGCCCAAAAATGGGGCTGTCAGCAACTGACCAAACAGTGTAAACACACTGCCAAAGGCCAATAACAAGGCCAAAATAAAAAAGGGCCAGACCAACCAAGCAAGCCATTGCGGATATCCCGTCAACCACTCCGACAAGTAAGTATCAAATAGCACGATGCCGCCCCATGCCGTCAGGCCAAAGGTCAGCAGGTTAATTAAAAGCGGCGCCCATATAAAAGGGCGTAACCGAGGGCGGGTGACCAGGGCAAACCCGGCCAGCACGTGAAAAGGTGCAGTCAAAGCACGGAACAAGGGAAACCTCCGAAACACATCGGGTGGCAGATAGCCATCCGATTGTGCCGCATTCATGGGCAAGGGTCACCTGTTAAACCGAGCAAAAATCCATATTCACCTACAAGTGAGGAATCACTTACCAGTTCAGGAGTCACTTACCAGTTCAGGAGTCATCCGCGTCATGATGGGATGATGATCGTGATGCCGCCTCTCTTTGTTCCAGGCTGGCTTCAATGTCCTCTGGTGTGGTGTGGCGAACATCCATACCTTTCACCAAATAGATGACATATTCCGCTAGATTATTGGCATGATCACCAATGCGCTCCAGCGCCCGTAAAACCCACATAATGCTGAGCACTCGAGAAATAGCCCGCGGATCTTCCATCATAAAAGTCACAAGGGAGCGCGTCGCAGACCGATACTCCAAATCCACCGTCTGATCTTCCTGCAATACTTTTAAAGCCATTTGAGTATCAAACCGGGCAAAGGCATTCAGAGCATCTTGCACCATGTGACGGACTTGGTTGCCAATATGACGCGTCTCGATATAACCGCGAGGCGCCGCCCCTTCTTCCACCAGATCTAGAGCAAGGCGCGCAATTTTTTGTGCTTCATCGCCAATGCGCTCCAGGTCGGCAGTAGCACGAATCACCGCCAACACAAGCCGCAAATCAGATGCGGTGGGCTGACGCCGCGCCAGAATGTGGGTGCACTCCTCATCAATGGCCAACTGCATATCATTGACCGACTTGTCATTCTTGCGCACTTGCTCGGCGATATGGCTATCGCCTTCAACCAACGCAAATACAGCATCGCCAACCTGCTTTTCAACCAGCCCTCCCATCGCCAATAAGTGCGTCCGGATTTCTTCTAACTCTTGATTGAACTGCTGCGAGATATGCGTGGAGTGCGTGTCAGTCGTGATATCCATAACAACGTCTCACTGAAAGTCCCAAGCCTGACTGAGATCAGGCCTGAGATAAAAATAAGATGTGCGGTAGACTAATGACGCTTCAAACGATCTTGTGGGGCCAAAATACTGCCACCACACATTAACCATACCGACCAGTAATATAGTCTTCTGTCTGTTTTTCTAAGGGATTGGTAAACAACCGATCCGTGTTACCAAATTCGATGAGTTTGCCCATATACATAAAAGCCGTGTAGTCAGACACTCGCGCAGCCTGTTGCATATTATGGGTGACAATCACAATGGTAAATTGAGACTTCAACTCATGAATCAGCTCTTCAATTTTTAATGTGGAAATGGGGTCCAGAGCAGAAGCGGGCTCATCCAACAATAAGACTTCAGGCCGCACCGCAATGGAGCGCGCAATCACTAAGCGTTGTTGCTGACCGCCTGACATCCCCAACGCCGATTCATTCAGGCGGTCTTTCACCTCATCCCAAAGTGCCGCCGACCGCAGCGCCCACTCGACCGTTTCATCTAATAATCGTTTTTTGCTAATGCCCTGAATCCGAAGACCGTACGCCACATTTTCATAAATACTTTTGGGAAAAGGGTTCGGCTTCTGGAATACCATCCCCACGCGACGGCGTAGCTCGGCAACATCCACCCCTTTGGCATAAATGTTTTGGTCATCCAGGTTCACTTCCCCTTGAATGCGACAACCATCCACCAGATCATTCATCCGATTAAATGAACGTAACAAGGTCGATTTACCACAGCCTGAAGGCCCAATGAACGCCGTCACTCTTTGCTGCGGAATCTTCATGGTGACATCAAATAAGGCCTGTTTGTCACCATAGAACAGATTCATATGGCGAACATCGATACAGGTGCGTTCATCATTTAAATTCAGTACACCGCTATCGCGATCCAGATGATTCATATTGATCCCATGACTTCGCGGATTTTGACTGGCACGAGACTGAGTATGGAAGTCGCTATCCATCATAAATTCCTCTCATCCAACGTGCCGGTCTTCAAGCAGACAGCACGCGGCATAACAAACAGGGGCACCCATCACGGTACCTGAAAGTGAGTATCGAAAAGCGGATAGGCAACCCCGATACTGAAACCAACGCGTCGAGCGCTATCCAAAAACCCCAGCCATACAGGAGTCTCAACTCTCCAACGCTTTATACTTTTCCCGCAATCGATTACGAATGGCGATGGCGGCGACATTCAGCAACCCAATCACAATCACGAGCAATAACGCCGTGGCATAAACCAAAGGCCGTGCCGCTTCAACATTGGGGCTTTGAAACCCGACATCATAAATATGAAAGCCCAAGTGCATAAATTTACGATCCAAATGCAAGAAAGGGGCATTGCCGTCCAACGGCAGACTCGGCGCCAACTTCACCACCCCAACCAGCATCAGCGGTGCGACTTCACCGGCAGCGCGCGCCACCGCCAGAATCAATCCGGTCATCATCGCGGGGCTAGCCATCGGCAAGACAACCCGCCAAAGGGTTTCTGCCTTAGTTGCCCCTAATGCGAGCGAGCCTTCACGCACACTCCGTGGAATCCGCGATAAGCCTTCTTCCGTCGCCACGATCACCACGGGCAATGTCAGCAAGGCTAAGGTCAAAGAAGCCCACATCAAGCCGCCGGTACCAAACACGGGGGATGGTGCCGCCTCGGGGAAAAAGGCGGTGTCGATAGCGCCGCCTAGGAAGTAAACAAAAAAGCCCAAACCAAAAACGCCATAAACAATGGACGGCACCCCCGCCAAATTGTTCACAGCAATCCGAATCAGTCGGGTAATAAAGCCTTGCTTCGCATATTCACGTAAATACACAGCCGCGATCACACCAAAGGGGGTCACCAGCACCGACATCAGTAACACCATCAACACCGTGCCATAAATCGCGGGGAAGATACCGCCTTCCGTATTCGCCTCGCGAGGATCATCACTGAGAAATTCCCAGATTTTCTGCACGTAAAAACTGACCTTTTCACCCACCCCCATGGCGTTAGGCTGATAAGCCCTCACCACCTGACCGAGCTTGACTTCAACTTGTTGTCCATCACTGAGCTGCCCGATCATACTGTCACGGTTCAATTGCTGATAAAGCTGGTTTCGCTGTTGTTGTAGCGTCTCATAGCGTTGCTTGAGGGTTTGACGCTGAGCGTTCAGCTGATCGAGCGCCTCAGCGGTCAGTTCATCATTTAATTTCAGCCGCTTCTGCTTCAGCCGCAGCTGTTCGATCTGATAGTTGATGGCGCCAATTTCGACCTTCTCGATCTGCTCAATTTGATCATAAATCTCGACCGCCCGCTGGATACGGCGCTCCAATTCAGGCCATAGGTCGTTCTTCCCCACAGGCTGCTCACCAATTAAGCGTCCCTTCTCTTTAAGGCCGATCAAGTAACCATAAAAATTGCCCCACTCACGACGCTCCATCACCAACAGATGCGCAGGGTAGCGCTTGGGCCCCATATGCTGATCCAGCACCCACTTAAAATCAGAACCAAACGCCTGACGATTACCGACCTTAATCAACCAGCGATCCGCAAACTCGACCCCTTCGGGGACCTTAATCCCTGCCGAACGCAGCTGAGAAGCCGGGACCGATTCCTGGTCCACCAGCTCCCCAATGAGCGTCAGCGGTGGACGGCCGTCAACAGACGCCACTTCAGTCATCACCACATCACTGGGCCAGAAATGCGCCAGCCCACGCACAGCGATCAGCGCCAACAACCCCACCACCATAATGACCGAAATCGCTACGGCACCCGCATTCAGCCACACCCAGGGGCTACCACTTTGAACCCAGTCTTTCATTGAAATACGCATGCCGCGGATCTCCTCCTGCTCGCTTAAAGGGAGCCGAATTTCTTACGCAGATGCTGGCGAACCAGCTCCGCGGCGGTATTCACCACAAAGGTGAACATGAAGAGAACAAAAGCCGCCAAAAAGAGAACTCTGAAATGGGTACTGCCCACTTCAGATTCGGGAACCTCGACAGCAATATTGGCGGCGAGCGTGCGCATGCCTTCAAAAATATTGGCATCCATGATGGGCGTATTCCCCGTTGCCATGAGCACAATCATGGTCTCACCGACAGCGCGTCCCATACCGATCATGACCGCGGAAAAGATCCCTGGGCTAGCTGTCGGTAAGACCACTCTTATCATGGTCTGCCAAGGTGTCGCGCCTAAGGCAAGAGAGCCGTGGGATAAATGCCGAGGAACACTAAAAATGGCATCTTCGGTAATGGAGAAAATCGTCGGGATAACAGCAAACCCCATCGCAAGGCCAACCACCAGCGCATTACGCTGGTCAAAATCGATCCCCATGTTATGGGTCAACCAACGGCGCATATCCCCCCCGAAGAACCAGTGTTCAAGGGGATGCGATAAGGCGATCGCGGCCCACCCAGCCAGTAAAACAACGGGAATCAATAAAGCCGCATCCCAGCCTTCAGGCACAGCCAATCGAATATTCTTGGGCATATTGGCCCAAGTGAAAGCAAATACTAGAATCGCCACCGGAATAAAAATCAGCAAGGCGAAAATACCGGGTAGATTCAACTCCACAAAAGGCGCTAAAAAAAGCCCGGCCATAAACCCGAGAATGACGGTGGGCAATGCTTCCATCATCTCAATCACCGGTTTAACCTTGCGGCGCATACCCGGCGCCATGAAGTAGGCGGTATAAATCGCCCCACAAATAGCCAAAGGGGTCGCCATTAACATGGCATAAAAAGCGGCTTTCAAAGTCCCAAACGCTAAGGGCGTTAAACTAAACTTAGGCTCGAAATCATCATTTGACGCGGAGGACTGCCAGATATAATCCGGCTGATCATAGGACTCATACCACACTTTGCTCCACAGCGCAGACCAGGACACTTCGGGGTGCTCGTTATGCACCGCAATCGGAATCACTCGCTGATCAGAGGTCACCACTAAGACACGATCGGAACGCGGAGACATCACGATACCAGCGGGTTTATCCGTGACCGCTTGCAACAAAACACGCCGATTGGCCGTACTATGGAAAAGCCCCAGCTCACCTTCAGCATTTAGCACAGCAAACCCTTTACGCCGGTGTTCTGGCTGAATATCCATGACAGCACTGGCATCATGATCAAAGCTGCGAATGCGCTTAAGCATTTTATGAGACTCGCCATTCTCATCTTGCTCATTCACGATAAACCATTGTGAGACACTGCCATCACTTGCCCCGACCAGCAACGAGAGGTTACCCAGTAACATCTGTAATCGTGTAATGGTCACCCCTGGGCGTGCAGCCGAAATGCGCTGATGCAAAGTCGGCTGATCTCCCCGTAAATCAAACACATCAATTTTATTGCTAGCGGCCGCGACATAGGCCCAGCGCTGATCATAGTTGATCGCCACCCCTTGAATCTGTGGCTCACTAAGGGGGACATGCAGAGACTCCGGCGTAAGTTTGAGATCACCAGTCAAGAAATCTTCATCTTTATTCAAGCGTAATAACTGCAAATGACCCGATGCGGTGACCGCCGCCAGCATCACTGACTGGGCATCATCAGCAACGGCAAGTTGCTGGATCGTTTCCTTCGACGAGGATAGCTGAGCCGAGTCGCTCACCAGCGAAAATGTTTGCTCACCGTAGGGATATTCGAGATGAGGCTCAATCACACGCCCCCCCGACTTGGGGTAGATCAGCTTATATTGATGCTCAAATAAGAGAATCTGACCATTACTCAGCGCTGCTGCCAACACCGGACTCCCCGCGCCAGCAGAAGCCACTCGCTGCACCGTCACCCCTTCAGGCAGCGGTAATGCCATTTGCTGAACCGTCTGACCTGAGCTCACGTTGAAGAACACCGCCAGCCCTTGATCCGTGATACGCATGCCCAGCTCATTCTGTTCTTCGACACTCAGATAGCGCGTGTCCCCTGCCTCAACAGACGGCAGAGCATACGATGCTCCAACGTCAATCGAAGCCGAACGAAAAATGGGCAGCACTTCATAAAGCAGATAAAAGAAAATCAGCAGGATCGCCACGATCACGCCAATCCCCCCTACCGCCACAACGCCCCGGGTGATGCGATCTTTGCCATAACGCAAACGGCGATGAAGCTGCGCTTTGGTCGAATTAAAGTCAATCTCGTTCACGTTTTTGGGGGTACTCATGATGACGCGCCTGTGGGCCTGTGGAGAGTCGCCGGGAGATTAAATCATGGGAGATTAAGTCGCGATAGATTAAGTCAATTGTATGACAGCGATATGACAGTTCATATGAAAAGCAAAAGGCGGCTCAATCGCCGCTGAGAGGGCTTTATATTGACGTCACCGCTTCAGCCGAAGCTTATACCGAACGTCTGCCAACCAAGCCAACGCCCTGCTTGATCCGAAGCAGGGCGAGACTGAGCGGTTAAATATCCAGTTGCCGATGGAGACGTTCAACCACGGAGGCAGGCAAAGGCACATAGCCATCTTTCACGACGACTTCTTGACCTTGCTTAGACAAGACCAGACGCAGAAACTCGCGCTCCAATGGCGGCAAAGCTTCATTCGGTTTCTTATTGACATAAATATAAAGGAAGCGAGACAAAGGATATTCCCCCGTCACCGCATGTTCAGGCGTTGCCTCCACATACTGCTGACCATCGCCTTTCGCTAAAGGCACTGCGCGCACAGAGGCTGTTTTATAGCCAATGCCCGAGTAACCAATCGCATTGATTGAAGTTGATACCGACTGCACCACTGAAGCGGATCCCGGCTGCTCGTTCACACCATTTTTAAAGTCACCTTTGCACAACGCATGCTCTTTAAAGTAACCATAAGTGCCGGAGACCGAATTACGTCCATATAACTGAATATCACGATTCTGCCATGCCCCAGTGAGCCCCAAATCGCCCCACTGAGTGGCACTATGATTGGCGCCGCACCGCAGCGTGCTGGAAAAGATCGCATCAACCTGCTGTAAATTCAGCCCTTGAATCGGGTTATCTTTGTGAACAAACACAGCCAGCGCATCAATTGCCACCGGCACAGCGGTCGCTTTGTAGCCATAGCGATTTTCAAAGGCTTCCATTTCTTTATCTTTCATGCGCCGCGACATCGGGCCGACATTAGAAGTCCCTTCTGTCAAAGCAGGGGGGGCCGTAGACGAACCTGCGGCCTGAATCTGCACATTCACATTCGGATAATTACGCTTGAATGTTTCAGCCCATAAGGTCATCAGGTTGGCCAAAGTATCTGACCCCACACTGGATAAGTTACCGGACACTCCACTGGACTTAGTATAATCGGCTAACTGCTCATCGACCTGAGCGCCTGCAGCCAATGTTTGCCCCGCCCATAAAGTCACGGCCAAGCTCAATGCGGCCGAGAGGGCTTTAGTCGAAAAAGGGGAGAGCGCCTGCGCGTGAGCCGCGGCTGTCTTCATTTGAAATTTCATTCACATTCTCCTGCCTGCCATCCTTCAAGCGATATGCTGTCAAATGGTGTAATCCAGACATGCACCGCTCACCATTTAAATATCAACGACGCCAAATAGCTTCCACACCAAATAGCTTCCAAGCCCATTAACAGAAACCCTAGTCCGAAAAGATGACAAAATGGTGAAAGCCGACCCGCTTGGATGATCAGATGAATGACGCTTAGGTTTGCCTTGTGTAGACTCCTTAGCCAGTATTGCCTCAAAGCAGCAATGCTCCAAGAAGTCGCAACATCCGATAACAAAACACTCCAATAACAAGATGACACCACTACCACGGAATTTTTATGGCTGAGTTTGACGATCTGGAAGCAGTGCCCGCGCCGGAAGGAGAATTAACACTCTGTCTGGTGGCCTCGGGCCAAGAGACGAATATCCATGGCGATATTTCTGCAGGATGGGTGGTCGCGCAAATGGAGCAAGCCGCTGAATTGGCTGCAGCGCGGCGCGCTCAAGGGCGAACAGCCACCGTCGCCATGCAAGCCATGGATTTTCTTTGTCCGGTCAGGGTGGGCGCCACGCTCAATATCCATACCCAACTACAGGAAGTCGGCCGCAGCTCCATGACCTTCACGGTTGAGGCCTGGATACAGCCCCCCTTTGAAACAGGCCCGGATTCATATTACAAGGTCACCGAATCTCGCTTTGTGATGGTCGCGTTAGACGAGCAAGGCCGTATTCGCGCGGTGCCTGAAGAAGCGTAAAAGAGGCGAGCGTCACCGCAAGGGCCCTCGTCCCGCTGAGGGCCCAATGGGATTAATCCAAAGGGGTTAACGGTGCAAATCCCAGCACCAACCACTTTTCACCCACCTCATCAAAGTTAATCAATAACCGGGTTTTCGGCCCATCGCCTTCAGCATGCAGAATAATACCGGCGCCAAATTTAGGGTGGGACACCTGCTGCCCGACTCTCAACCCCACCTCTTCAGCCTGACTCTGCGCCATCCCCTGATGCCGAACTTGAGGCCGAGCAGAAACGGGACGACTGATAGAGGCTCGCAAGCGCACTTCTTGTAGCAAGTTCTCAGGAAGTTCACTGATAAAACGTGAAGGGCGACATAAGTTATCTCGTCCATAAATCCGACGACTTTCGGCATGGGTCAGATACAACTTCTTCATAGCCCGGGTAATCCCGACGTAACAGAGACGACGTTCTTCTTCGAGCCGATCAGCGCCTTCTTCAATCGACATTTGATGGGGAAAGAGCCCTTCTTCGACACCAGCAATAAAGACCAAGGGGAACTCCAGCCCTTTCGCGGTATGCAGTGTCATCATTTGCACCGCATCCTGATCCTCTTCAGCCTGAGTATCGCCTGCATCCAAAGTTGCCTCAGCCAAGAAATGCTCCAAGGCGGCACGTCCTTCAAGATTAATCTCACCGTCATCACTCATGGTGACCGGCAGCGCGGGATCATACTGTCGCACAGCGGTGATCAATTCTTTTAAGTTCTCAACCCGAGCCTGCCCTTTTTCACCCTTTTCCTGCGCATGAAAATCCATCAGCTGAGTGTCGTTCAACACTAACTCCACTTGCTCATGCAAGGGGAGTGGCAAACTCTGCTCATCTAGCCGTTCGATCAATTGGATAAAGGCTTGCACAGAAGTCGCCGCCCGGCCTTTTAAAAGGCCGCCACTGATCATTTCAATGGCGGCTTGCCATAGACTTTGGCCTTCATCTCGCGCTCGAGCACGCAATTTTTCTAAAGTGGTGGTACCAATGCCCCGTGTTGGCGTATTGATCACGCGCTCGAATGCAGGCGCATCATCCCGATTCACCATCAAGCGCAAATACGCCAGTGCATTTTTAATTTCCAAGCGCTCGTAAAAGCGTTGGCCACCATAAATCCGGTAAGGCACCTGCTGGCGCAACAAGGTTTCTTCCAAAGTTCGAGATTGTGCATTGGAGCGATAAAGAATGGCACACTCTCGACGCAGCCCGCCGTCCTGAACATGCTGTTGAATTAAATCAACAATAAAACGCGCTTCATCCTGTTCATTAAACGCCGCATAAACACTAATCGGCTCACCGCTGGCGCCATCAGTCCATAGCTCCTTACCCAGGCGTCCGGTGTTATGACTAATTAAAGCATTGGCAGCATCCAGAATGGTGCCGGTAGAACGGTAATTCTGCTCCAGCCGTACGGTTTTCGCGCCCGAAAAATCTTCCGTGAAGCGTTGAATGTTCTCAATCTTGGCACCGCGCCAGCCATAGATAGACTGGTCATCATCGCCCACAGCCATCAGACAACTGTTAGGGCCACGCAAAAGCCGTAACCAAGCATACTGAAGGGTGTTCGTGTCTTGAAACTCATCGACCAGGATGTGCTTGAAACGATTCTGGTAGTGTTGCAAGAGTAAAGGCGTATCACGCAACAGCTCTAAAGCCCGCAACAATAGCTCAGCAAAGTCGACCAATCCCTGCTGCTGGCAACGCTCCTCATAAGCCGCATAAATCTCAGCCATGCCACGCTCAAATTCGCCTCTTGCTAACACATGAGCCGCCCGACGGCCTTCATCTTTCTGGCCGTTAATAAACCACTGCGCCTGTTTCGGTGGAAAACGATCATCATCAACGCCCAAATCCTTCATTAAGCGCTTGATGACGCGTAGTTGATCATCACTATCCAAAATCTGGAAATGCTGGGGTAATTGCGCATCCTTCCAATGAGTCCGCAGTAAACGATGCGACAAACTATGAAAAGTGCCGACCCACATGCTGCGTAGGTTCAAGCCCAGCAAAGCCTCCAGCCTTAAACGCATCTCGCGGGCGGCTTTATTGGTGAACGTCACCGCCAACAGATCATGAGGTGAGTGGCCTGCTGTTGCCAATAACCAGGCAATCCGATGCACCAACACTCGGGTTTTCCCCGATCCCGCCCCAGCCAATACCAGCTGATCATGTTCATCGGCACAGACGGCTTCACGCTGAGCCGCATTCAGCGACTCAATGATGGCGGTCACATCCATTTCAGAAGCACCTCACAGGTCAAAAATCAGAGAATCACAAATACAGAGGATCACAAATACAGAGAGTACTGAACACAAACAGCACAGGTGGGACATTCAAGCATCTCGCTGATCTTGCATGCGTAACCCCTGAAGGCTTCGTTTCACTGCCTTCAGGTGTTCAGCGAGCTTGGGGCCGCGCAATTTAGCAACCCCCACCGCCAGTACATCCACAACCACGAGGTGCACAATTCGAGAAGTCATCGGCGTATAAATTTCAGTGTCTTCTGGCACATCGATATACAGCGGCAACGAGACCTGCTCGGCCAGCGGTGTACCGCTGGGGCACAAACCAATGACACTGGCCCCCGCATCATGGGCCAATTGAACACTTTGCAGTAAAGACGTCGTGCGACCCGTCTGGGAAATCGCAACCACGACATCACCTGGAGTCAACGTCACCGCCGACATGTTCTGCATATGAGGGTCAGAGTAGGCCGCCGTCGACATCTGCAAACGGAAAAATTTGTGCTGGGCATCGACCGCTACAGCCCCTGAAGCGCCATAGCCATAGAACTCAACTCGATTGGCATTGGCCAATAAATTAATCGCATCCTGTAAACGTGTAATATCCAGGCGGTCACGCACCTGCAGTAACGTTCCGACTGTTGAGTCAAAAATGCTGCGTGAGAATTCACCCACCGTGTCGCCATCATTCATTGAGAACTGTGCAAAAGACGTATCAGTCGCCAGTACTTGCGCCAGTTTCAACTTAAAATCTTGAAAACCATCACAGCCTAAAGCCCGGCAAAAACGCACCACAGTCGGTTCGCTGACATTGGCCTCTGTCGCCAGATCAACAATCCGCATATGGATCACTTCTTTCGGACATTTCAGCACGAAATGCGCGACCTTTTGCTCCGAGCGCCGGAACTGGTCCATGGAAGTACGGAGTTTTTCCAGAATATTGATCACGATCGGGCCCGTCTTGCCGACTAACTAAATGAAGTAATACCGAATCAGTAACACTTAAGCGACGTAGCACTGAAGCCAAACAGCACTGAAGCCAAACAACACAAAAGCCAAGTAATACAGACGCTAAGCGGTACTCAATAAGTAATACGCTGGCCCCATTGTAACGAGGTCTGGCCGCTGACTTAACCCAAAATGACACAAAGTAGAAGAATTGGCGCAAAAATTGCGTCATATTTGCTGGGTTATAGTAGTCGTCGGCAGGATTGGAGGCCGCCTTGGCGGACGTACCATCAGACTACGGATAACAGAGGTTGGACCACGCGAGCCCATCAGGCTCCAGGGACTTTCCTAAGACGAGGAGAAGGCTATGAGCGATATGCAAATGCTGGATAACGTCAAAGCGGAAATACTGGATATTTTCATGGACATCACGCTCCATGAACGCGAACAAACCCAACGACACCAGGCACAACGCAGCTTATCTGCACGCCGCCACATCGAACGCCGAAAAGAAATGAAAGCACTGGAAGCCGCTATCGAAGACGGTTGGGACGGCCACTAAACCAACGAACGGCTGGAAAACAACACCGCGCACTAACACCAAGACGCATCACCAAGACGAATCAAAAGCGCCCGGAAATGACTCAATATTGAGCATGCTCCGGGCGCAAGGTCTGCTTACAAGCACCGTTTAAACACTGACAACAGATTTAAACGCTGGCAAGCAGCCTAAAACACCTTTTACGAAAACAAGCTGCTGATAAAGACGATCACCACCCCGATGGGCGCAATATAGCGAGAAGCTAATTGCCAGGCCGTCGCTTGGCCGCCAGACAGCTGAAGTTCTTTGAGCACACTGTCCTGGTTCATCGCCCAGCCTAAGAAGACAATCGCCCCCAGGCCGGTTAACGGCAGCATGAACTTACTGGTTAAGTAATCCAGGGAGTCAAATACTGTCATCCCAGGTAATAGATGCAGCTCTGACCAGAGGTTCAAAGACAACACACTGGCGATACCCAACAGCCAAGTCGCAATGCCCGCAACCAAGGTGGCACCAATACGGTTCATCGGAGTGCGCTCTTCCAGCAATTCTACCACCGGCTCAAGCAGCGACATCGCTGACGTCAAGGCCGCAAAAACCAGTAGAATAAAGAAGAGAACGCCCAGAATTGAACCTGCCCCCATCTGGCCAAAGGCCAACGGCAGCGTAACAAAGATAAGCCCTGGACCCGCACTGGCATCTAACCCGTTGGTGAACACGACAGGGAAAATGGCCATGCCTGCCAACAGGGCAATCACGGTATCCAGAATCACCACGGTACGTGCCGTTTTCAGCAGATTGACATCTTCACCAAGATAAGAGCCGTAGGCCAGCATAATGCCCATACCCAGCGACAAGGTGAAGAAAGCATGACCCAAAGCGGCCAAGACCGTCTGCCCTGTTAATTTGGTCAGATCCGGTTGGAACATAAAGGCCATGGCATCAGCAAAACCGGGAGTGGTGATGCCATACACCACCAACACTAACAGCAGCAGCACCAATGCCGGCATCAAGAGCTTAGCCGCACGTTCCAGACCATTGGAAACCCCCATGGCGACAATCACCACCACTAACGCCATAAAGGCCGTATGCCAGCCTAAAAGCGTTCCTGGAGACCCCAAAAAGTTAGAGAACAACTCACCGGCACCTTCTGGTGAAATACCAGAAAAATCACCTGCACCAGAAAAACCGATATAAGAAAGCGCCCACCCCCCGATCACACTATAAAACGATAAGATCAACCAGGCGCCCAAAGTCCCCGCGACCCCAATTAATCCCCAGACCTTGGCCCGGTTATTTTGCTCAGCCACTTTAACGACAGAGTTAATGGGGTTGTGCTGCCCTCGACGGCCGATCATCCACTCGGCCACAAGAATAGGCATACCAATCAGAAAGACGCAGAGCAGATAGACCAGGACAAAAGCGGCACCGCCACTATCACCGACCATATAAGGGAATTTCCAAATATTCCCAAGCCCCACCGCAGAACCCACTGCCGCGAGGATGAAGCCCATTTTCGAAGACCACTGACCGTGGCTACTGGCTTTAAGTGTCATGTTTTACACCTTTGAATCCTACGGATTACCCCGATATCACACGGGGCAATGCTTATTGTTGTTAGGCTCCGCAATGAATTTTAAACACCTACACCTGTCCCTCTACCCTATGTAAGCCATATAGGCAGGTGGCATCAGGCGTACGGGGGATAAAGTCCAACGGACGCCGCAGGATCGCTGCCGCGAAATACTCGCATCACATGGATGAGGTCATCACATGAAGTCATTCGCTGGGTAAGCCAATGGATGCGTAGCGGAAGCCTGCACCAGTGGATAACTGGCAACAGTTTGTTTAACTAGAGTTACCTGTTTTACCTACAAGCTGTCAATGAGGTTTGTATTAAAAACAGTGTTTTCACTTAAAAATATTAAGTTGGGCAATATAATAACAGGGTACGATATATCTCGCCGATGAAGATCCAGTTCTTCGTTATCAACACATCGCTTCGTTATCAAACATCACTTCGTTATCAAACATCACTTCGCTATCCAAACAGTGCATCGATATCAAAACGATACATCGACATCAAAAACACACTCACGATTAAACAGCGCGTTAAAACAACATCGATTGCTCAACAACATGAGCGGCAATAGAAGGCCCCTCACCTAGAGGCGGCATCGTCTCCACCTCTTGTTCACAAGCACTGACAAGCCCACGATGGAAAGCCTGAGCCCGCTCCGGGGCATCCGCATTGCTGGGGCTGTGCACAAAAAACCAAGGGGTTTTCCCCTGCTTTATCCACAGCATTAATTGAGGCCACCATTGCGCCCAAAAAGCCTGATCCACCTCAGGTTGCCAATGGCCAATAAACCGAATAATCGGATTCTGCCCCGTTGCGAGGACATGTAAAGGTAGTCGTGGTTTTTTACTGAGCGCTTCACGGTTCTCCGGCGTCTCAATCAAAGGCGGTGCAAACAAGGCCCGACTGTCCAACATCACCCGATCAACACCTCGACTCATCAATAGTCGATTCAGCTGACGCTCCGCTTCTCCTTTGGCAAAAAAAGCGGGGTGGCGCACTTCAACAGCACAAGCAAAAGCGGCAGGCCACAGATCAAAACAGCGTGATAAGCGCGGTAAAACTTCAGGCCCAGCGCTGGCCGGCAGCTGAATCAACACCGGCCCCATGTGCGACCGCAAGGGCGTCAGCCGATCAAAAAACAGGCGTAGTCCCTCTTCAATATCCAATAACTGTGCTTGATGGGTCAGCTGCTGCGGCAACTTAAAGACAAAACGAAAATCTTCCGGCGACTGTGCGACCCAACTGGCCACTTTGCGTTCATCAGGCATCCCATAAAAAGTGGTGTTGCCTTCGACACAGCTCAACTGTTGCGCATAATCACGCAACGGTTGCGTTCGTCCTTGCCAGTGCGCCCAGCCGGTATGCTGCCATTGTGCGCATCCTAAATAATAAGACCGATCCGTCATTCCCTTATTGTGCCCGTTCAATATGCACTTATAAAGTGCATCACTATTTTATCGCACCAATTTAAAGCGCCAGCCAAAGACATTAATTCGGTCAATATTTTTACTTAAATAAAAAAAGACAGATTAATCATCTGTATTTTACATAAATTTCAATATATAGTTCTGGCACAAAATATGCTTGGCTGAATAGCACTGGCGTCGCCCACCCCTGATGCCAGCAGATCAACAGCACTCAGCCACCCAAGACCACAAGTCGCCGGTCGGCAAACACTGAAATAGCAGTGAAGGAGTCCTCAATGAACACCTCTGTAACGGCTCGCGCCATCCAGGAACGGCCATCATCACGACTCGGGCTGCGCCATCGACTCGAAGCCTGGCTGCCCCTGCTTGAAGGTTCATTATTGGTTGCACTGGGCGTGCAGCTTTTAAAAAGCGCAGGTCTTATGGTCAGCGGCACGGCGGGCATCAGCCTACTGCTGAATCATGCCAGCGGCTGGAATTTTGGCTTGATCTTCTTTGTCATCAACCTCCCTTTCTATGCCTTAGCCATACAGCGTATGGGGTGGGCTTACAGCTTCAGAACATTTATTTGTATTACGTTGTTATCAGTCATTGCTGAAACACTGGGGTTAGGCCTCACGCTCAGTGAAATTCACCCCCTGCTGGCGGCACCTGTTGCGGGCCTGTTAATTGGTTTGGGGCTGGTCATCTTATTTCGTCGGCAGGCCTCACTAGGGGGCTTTAACATCCTGGCCGCTTGGTTGGAGAAACAATGGGGGCTGCATCCAGGCCGCACTTTACTCTGCACCGATATGTCAGTGATCGCTTTAGGGCTTTATCTCTTGCCTTGGCATCAAGTGCTCTGGTCGCTCTTGGCTTTTGTCAGCCTTGCTTCAGTCGTGGGGCGCTATCATCGACAATCAGAAGTTGAACGTCATGCCCGTTAACGTCTGAGCCCAGGCTCTGGTAAACTCGCTGAATAACGACGACTGGACACACGGAGATTCAGCACAACATGAGCCAGCAAACTGATAAACCTTGGGGCGGCCGCTTCAGTGAAGCCACCGATGCCTTCGTTGAGCGCTTCACCGCCTCAGTGACCTTCGATCAGCGCCTTTATCACCACGATATCCAGGGCTCAATCGCCCACGCCACCATGCTGGCGCGTGTCGGGGTGCTCACCGAGGACGAACGTGATGCCATCATCCAAGGGCTGAACGAAATTCACGGCGAAATCGAACGTGGTGAGTTCGATTGGTCCGTCTCGTTGGAAGATGTTCACATGAACATCGAGGCTCGGCTGACGGCCAAAATCGGCATCACCGGGAAAAAGCTGCATACCGGTCGGTCGCGTAATGACCAAGTGGCCACCGATGTCCGCCTTTACCTACGGGATGAAATCGACACGCTCAGCGAGGAGCTCAGCCGCCTCCAGCGTGGCACCATTGAGCTTGCAGAACGTGAAGCGGACACCATCATGCCCGGCTTTACACATCTGCAAACGGCTCAACCCGTGACCTTCGGCCATCATCTGCTGGCTTGGAACGAAATGCTCCAACGTGATTATGAACGTCTTCAGGATTGTCGTAAGCGCGTTAACATCATGCCTCTTGGGGCCGCCGCACTGGCAGGCACGACTTATCCTATTGATCGTGCTTACACCGCCGAGCTACTGGGCTTTGATCGTCCAAGCACTAACTCGCTGGACTCTGTGTCTGATCGCGACTTTGCGATTGAATTCTGCAGCCTCGCCAGCTTAATCCTGATGCATATGTCACGCATGAGTGAAGAGCTGGTGTTGTGGACGAGTGCCCAATTTGACTTTATTCATTTGCCGGATCGTTTCTGCACAGGCAGCTCGATCATGCCGCAAAAGAAAAATCCCGATGTCCCCGAACTGGTTCGCGGTAAGTCCGGACGGGTTTATGGCCACCTGATCAGTTTGCTCACTCTGATGAAGTCTCAACCGCTGGCTTACAACAAAGATAATCAGGAAGATAAAGAGCCGCTGTTTGATACTATTGATACCCTCAAAGGTTGCCTTAAGGCTTTTGCCGATATGATCCCGGCCATCGAGCCCAAGCGCGAGCAAATGTTTGAAGCCGCTCGCCGAGGATTTTCCACCGCAACCGACTTAGCGGATTACTTGGTGCGCAGCGGCGTTCCTTTCCGCGACGCCCATGAGGTTGTCGGTAAAGCGGTTGGATTTGGCGTTGAGCAAGGGCGAGACCTCTCAGAAATGACGCTGGCGGAACTACAGCAATTCTCTGATGTCATTGCCGCTGATGTCTTCGACGTACTCACCCTGGAAGGTTCTGTTGCTGCGCGTGACCATATTGGTGGCACCGCCCCTGCACAAGTTCGTGCGGCGGCACAAACGGCCAAAGCCCTGATCGCTGCACGTTAAAGCAGAGAGGTCGTGCTCCAACATTCAAGCCCCAAGCGACGGCCTGAATGCTGGAGCGCGAAAACAGGCGGTCTCATAAAAAAAACGATATAGCCTAAACATTTGTGATCACGCACTTTAATGCGCCGCAAACTGGTTTAGTGCATCGTAAGACTTTAGTTATCGCCCGCTCAGCAGGTATGATGGAAATCTTGGCTTTGGGGCAACGTATTGATCACCGAAACCTTCGAGGCCATCAAACACCTCAAAGTTGAGACAACGCTGAGAGACCTGCATGCGCATACTGCCTTTACTGTTATTAATGCTGTTCGCGATCAGCGGCTGCGGTCAAAAGGGCCCCCTCTATATGCCGTCACCCGCCCCTTTGACCAGCACTGCGCACGCCCATTCTTCATAAAAACACCGCTAGCTTAAACGGAACCCAGCATGGACTACTTCAATTACCATGATGGCCAGTTACTGGCTGAAGATGTGCCAGTCGCCGAACTGGCTGAACAGTTTGGGACACCTTTATATGTTTATTCCCGAGCCACGCTGGAGCGTCACTTTCGAGCGTATGACGAACCGTTAAAGGAGCAGCCTCATCTGATCTGCTACGCCGTCAAAGCTAATAGCAACCTCGCAGTGCTCAGTGTATTGGCTCGTCTCGGCGCAGGTTTTGATATTGTCTCTGGCGGTGAGCTAGAGCGAGCGCTGGCCGCCGGTGGCGACCCAGCCCGCATCGTTTTCTCCGGCGTGGGCAAACAACCCCATGAAATACGTCGGGCACTGGAAGTCGGTATCAAGTGCTTCAATGTCGAGTCCATTCCAGAGCTGGAACGACTGGATCGAGTGGCGGAAGAGCTGGGCGTTCGGGCGCCGATTTCGTTACGCGTCAACCCTGATGTTGACCCGCAAACACACCCTTATATCTCGACCGGGCTCAAAGCCAACAAATTTGGCATCGCATTTGATCAAGCGGTTGAGGTCTATCAACATGCCGCCAGCCTGAACCATCTCGATATCATTGGCGTTGACTGCCATATCGGCTCACAGATCACCTCTTTGCCCCCCTTTCTAGATGCAATGGATCGACTGTTAGTCCTGATTGACCAACTGGGTGAGGCCGGTATCCAGATTCACCACCTCGACTTGGGCGGCGGGCTAGGGGTTCAATATCATGATGAAACACCTCCGCTCCCTGCCGACTATGTCAAAGCGATTCGCGACCGCCTGGCAAATCGATCATTGGAACTGCTGATGGAGCCAGGACGATCAATTGCGGCGAATGCAGGAATACTGGTGACTCGGGTTGAGTTTCTAAAACCCGGAGAAGAAAAAGACTTTGCGATCGTCGATGCGGCGATGAATGATCTGATTCGCCCCGCACTATACGATGCCTGGCAAAACATTATCCCGGTACAGCCTCGCGATGAAACGCCGACACGGACTTATGACATTGTCGGTCCCATCTGTGAAACGGGTGACTTTATCGGTAAGCACCGAGAACTGGCACTGGCGCCAGGTGATTTATTAGCAGTGCGCTCAGCCGGGGCTTATGGATTTGTCATGTCATCTAATTACAATAGCCGTAATCGCGCAGCAGAAGTCATGGTTGCGGGTGATCGCCGTTATCTGGTCCGTCAGCGTGAAACTTATGAACAGCAGATGGCAGGCGAATTTCCGTTGCCAATTTCAGGCTAAAAAGGGTTCAAACCAAAACGGGGTTCAAACCCAAACGGGCTTCGAATTCCAGCGGGTTTAAGTCATCGTCGGGTTAACCGCAGAAAAGGCGTGATAAGACACTCATGTTGCTGCACTTCACAAAAATGCATGGATTAGGCAATGACTTTATGGTCGTTGACCTCATCAGCCAACGGGCTCGCTTCAAACCCGAACAGGTTAAACAGCTGGCAGATCGTCATTTCGGGATCGGTTTTGACCAGCTATTACTGGTTGAAGCCCCGACCGAACCGGATGCGGACTTCCGTTATCGGATCTACAATGCAGATGGCTCCGAAGTAGAAAACTGCGGTAATGGCGCCCGTTGTTTCGCTCGCTTTGTCCGTGATAAAAAACTGACCATCAAGCGGGAGATACGGGTTCAAACTGCTGGCGGCCCGTTACTGCTGCATGCGCTGGATGATCAGCGTGTCACCGTCAATATGGGGGCACCTCGGCTGCAACCGAGTGAGATTCCATTTCACGCCAATGAAAAAGCCACGACCTACCCCCTGATAGTGGACGGTCAGCACTATGACATTGGTGCTGTCTCTATGGGCAATCCTCATGCGGTGTTAGCCGTTGAGGCTGTCGATCAAGCACCGGTCACAGCGTTGGGGCCCAAAATTGAGCATCACCCAGACTTTCCCCAAGGCGTGAATGTTGGCTTTTTGGAAGTGATCAGTCGTACCGAAGGCCGACTTAGAGTCTTTGAGCGAGGTAGCGGAGAAACTCTCGCTTGCGGCACCGGCGCTTGCGCGGCGATGGTCTCAGGGGTATTGCGCAACTGGTTTGATACAACGGTAACCCTACACTTACGTGGCGGCACATTGGAGATTGAGTGGGCTGGCCCAGGCCACCCAGTCATGATGACAGGCCCAGCTGTTCGCGTCTTTGATGGTCAGATTCTGATCTGAGAAAACTTATGAGTGACTCACAAACTTCTGCTCATTCAGCACCCGCATGGCTAACGGCTGAAGCCGTTGAAGCCTGGCTGACCGAGCACCCCGCGTTTTTTAAAGGCCGGGAAAGTCTGCTGGCAGAAATGCAGCTGGATCACCCCTGCGGAGATGCTGAATCGCTGCTGCTGTATCAACTCCGCCTGTTGCGTCAGGAGCAGGCTGAACAGCGCAAACAGTATCGCCAGCTGCTCAATACGGCACGAGACAACGAACATCGTTTGCGTCGGGTTGAGCGCCTGGTACTGGCCTTGCTGGATACCCCTGATCCGTGTGAACTGTTCCAAGCCTTGCAGGCTTCGCTCCGGGATGACTTCAGAATTCCCGAAACTCGGCTGTTCACTTATCAGCCGATTCCAGGGCTCCCGCAACTAGATGAACGTAGCGCGGGCGCTCAACTGGCACTGCTTGGCACCAACGAAGCCAGCAGTATCGCACTGGATGAATTCAATGCGCCCCTGTTAGACATGACCCAATTGGCAGGCGGATCCGCCTTAATGTGTCGATTGGGCGAACCGGCTTTGGGCATGCTGATTTTGGCGCATCCACGACCGCACCAGTTCAATCATCAACAAGATACGCTGTTTGTCGAGTATCTCGGCCATATCATCCACCGGTTGCTTTATCGGCAACAGGAAGGTCGACATCGCTGAGTCTATGGCTGAGCACTTGGCGCAGTTTCTCGACGCTCAGGCCAGTGCCTATTCACCGCATACACTGGCCGCTTATCGTCGAGATTTAACGCCGTTGGTGCAGCAGCTCAAGGCGGCCCCTACGGCGACAGAGTTACAACAGTTTTTAGCCCAGCGCCACAAGGCAGGCCTCGCCCCGCGCAGCTTACAAAGACTCCGCATTGCAATCCGCCGCTTCTGTCAATATTTAGTCCAGACCGGAGTGATTGAGCAAGACCCAAGCTTGCATTTAAGAGCGCCTAAAGCACCACGCCTACTGCCACGCTCTATCGATATTGAGCGTTTGCAGGCCTTCTTAGATGCCCCCTGGGATCCTGACGACCCCCAACAAAGCCGTGACCAAGCATTACTGGAACTCCTCTATGGCAGCGGCCTGCGCCTCGGAGAGCTGATTGCACTCAACACCAGTGATTGGCACCCTGGCCGAGACCGACTCATCGTGCAGGGCAAGGGTCAGCGCCAGCGACAAGTCCCCATCGGCCGACGCTGTCAAACCGCGATGACCGCTTGGTATCAATGTCGCGCCCTATGGTGTCGCGATGCTGAAGAAAACGCATTATTTCTTGGTCAACAGGGACGACGCCTTAACCCCCGAACAGCACGGCGTCAACTGCAGCAATTGGCGATTGAGCGAGGATTGCCAGAACACTTACACCCCCACCGGTTACGCCATGCTTTTGCCAGCCACCTACTGGCTTCGAGCGGCGATTTGCGCGGTGTTCAAGAACTCCTGGGGCATGCCAGTCTAAGCTCTACCCAAGTCTATACGGCACTGGACTTCCAACACTTAGCGCGAGTCTACGATCAAGCCCATCCCCGGGCTCATCGGGACGAGCACAGCCCATTAGTGACAGGAGAAGACCCATGCGACCCCAGTTAATCGCCTTTGATTTAGATGACACCCTCTGGCCCAATCGGGATGTCATGCAAGCGGCTGAAGCCGCACAGTATCGGGCGCTATGTGAGCGAGTTCCGGCATTATCCGAGCATCTCTCACAAGCCGAGATGTCGGCACCGCGACTGGCCTTACTCGAAGCCGATCCGAGCTACTACCGTCGAATCTCTGATTTACGCCGAGAGAGTATTGTTCAGCTGCTCACACCATGGGTAGACAACGAAGCCGACCGCCAACAACTGGCCGATCAAGTTTTCCAACAATTTTGGCAGGCGCGCCAAAGGGTGACGCCATTTACCGATACCGAGAAGGCTCTCAAACGCCTCGGCCAGCACTTCCCCTTGGCCGCTTGGTCGAACGGTAACGCCGACTTAAGCACTATTGGGCTAGCCCATCACTTCAGTCATATCACCCGAGCGGAAGTGTTAGGCGCAGCGAAGCCGGACCCAGAGTTTTTTCGTCGAGCCCTGGCCGAACACCACCTTCCCCCAGAAGCCGTACTCTATGTTGGCGATCACTTACAACATGATATTGAGTCCGCCGCCAATTGTGGCCTGATGACCGCCTGGATTTATCGTGACGCCGATGCCACAGTGCCCCATCAAGCCACCTGGGCCTGTGAGGACTTACATCAGTTAGCAGAACAACTGCTTAGCCCCGCTTAATCTCAATGGCGCCTGTCACCGCTGAGCTCTCATTCTGCGATGAATCGCGTTCCGCCTCCGCAACCGAGGTTTCAGCATCAACGTCATCCTCTAACAACCAAGACTCCAGCTGGCGCCAGGCTTCCTGTACGCCTTCTTGCTTCAGCGCTGAGAATAACTGCGCCGTCACCTCAACGCCCACTTCTCGGAGCTCTCGGCGCACCTTGAGCAACTGCGCCTTGGCAGGACCACGCTTGAGCTTATCGGCTTTAGTCAAAAGCAAATGCACAGGTAGATCACGGGCTAACGCCGCATCAATCATCATTTGATCGAACTCGGTCAGTGGATGACGCATATCCATCACCACCACCAGCCCCACCAGAGACTGACGCCGCATGATATAGTCACCCATGTGGCGCCCCCATTCCTGGCGCATTTTCTCGGGTACTTTGGCAAAGCCATAACCGGGTAAGTCGACCAGTCGGGTCTGCTCACCCAAACTGAAAAAATTAATCAACTGCGTCCGCCCAGGCGTTTTACTGGTACGGGCCAGACTTTTATGCGTCAAGGTGTTCAAAGCACTGGACTTTCCGGCATTGGAACGGCCCGCAAATGCCACTTCTCGGCCAATATCTGGCGGGCACTGAGCTAAGCCAGGTGCACTTTTCAAGTAATCCGCCTGACGAAAAGGTAAGCGCGATTGCAACTTAGCTTGACCTCGATCATTGACCTTTTCGGGCTGACGGGTTTTGTTAGAAGACGCAGCTTTTTTGGAAGATTTTTTGACCTGAGACATAGGGGATGAATCTAGCGCCGAAGGGAAAGGGTGGCAGCATTCCAGTTCCCGAAGGGGGTGGATATAATGCCCGAAAATTTCTAGGGTAATTCAATACAGGGCAAGATAAAGCCCACTGAATTGATCCTCAGATATCAATAAGTGTATCACCGTGTGTCCGCTGAAGCGACGCTCATAGGCGCGTGGCTGGTTTCAGACCCGATCCAACAGATCGATAACGTCGTAATACCAGCTAAGGCGCAGTGCCCGCTAAGGATAGAGCGGCCATTCAACGACTAGCAAAGAATGAGACTGGATGAGCGATGAAGAAATTTTTGGTAGGCCTGACAATCTCTCTTGGCGCCGTGGCTATGGCTCATGCGGCGGGCGACCCTAATGCAGGGCAGGCAAAAGCACAGGTGTGTGCAGCCTGTCATGGTGGCAATGGTGTCGGTATTGCTCCGACATTTCCTAACCTAGCGGGCCAAAACGCCAGCTATCTAGCCAAACAAATTCGTGAAATTCGCGATGGTGTTCGAAGCGTGCCACAAATGGCAGGCATGGTAGATCACTTCAGTGATCAGGATGCACTGGACGTTGCCGCTTACTTTTCACAGCTCCCGGCCAACCTGGGCCAAGCTGACCCGGCACTGGCCGAAAAAGGTCGCAACCTTTACCGTGCAGGCGATCTGGCCAAAGGGATTCCGGCCTGCACCGCTTGCCACTCCCCGACAGGTCAAGGGAATGCACCCGCCGCTTACCCTGCGCTCTCTGGACAACACCCGGCTTACACCGTCACTCAGCTGAAGAACTTTCGCAGCGGTGAGCGCAGCAATGACCCGAATAACATGATGCGCATTATCGCCAATAAAATGAGTGACAGTGAAATGGAAGCCGTTGCAGACTTTGTTTCCGGCTTGCATGGCAAAAGCGAATAGTATTATCAGCATGTGATCATGAGTCAGGGAGAAAAGTCACTGACTCATGGTTAACTACTGATAAGGCGCTACTGGCAATGCGTTAACCACAAAGTGTTAATGACAAAGTGTTAATGACAAAGCGCTACTGACAAAGAGAGGCTACGGCCTCTCTTTTACGTTATGACCATTACGTCATGTCCATAAGGCAGAAGTACTCACATATGAACATCTGGACTTCTGTGTGGTCTTTAAGACAGCATAGACCGACGATTTATCACGAATGAGATGTCAGACGAGGACATGGAATGACACCTGTACTTACTTTTTTCCGCCGCGCAGCGGCACTACTCGTGCTGGGCCTGGGCATTGCTCATGCAGCAGACTATCGTGAATTGACGGACCCGGTTCCGGTTCAAGCCCCGCCTGGGAAAATCGAAGTCACAGAAATTTTCTGGTATGGCTGCCCACACTGCTATGAGTTCGAGCCTTCTTTTGAAGCTTGGGTTAAAAAATTACCCGATGATGTCGCCGTTGAACGGTTACCGGCCGCTTTTAACAATACCTGGGAACATCACGCTCGAATCTACTATATTGCAGAATCACTGGGCTTATTGAGCAAAACGCATCAGGCCACGTTTGATGCCATCCATCAGCAGGGAAAACGCCTGAATGATGCCGACTCAGTCGCTGAATTCTTCAGTCAATTCGGGGCCGACCCTGCAAAAGTGAAGAGTTTGTACAATAGTTTTGGGGTGAATGCCCAGCTTAAACAAGATATGTCTCGGTTGCGTGGCTACCAGGTAACCGGTGTACCGGCGTTAGTTGTCGATGGCCGCTATGTGATTGATGGCCGCACAGCAGGCAGCCTGCAAAATATGCTCTCAGTCGCCAATAAGCTGATCGACAAGGTACGCCAAGATCGCCAATAACCGTTTTCTGACTCAAACCGTTCATCTTATGCATCAGGCAGGACATATCACGACACCACATCATGACATCCAGAGCGGCCTCAGGCTGCTCTGCTTTAATATGCAAGTGGGTATACAAACCCAGCGCTATCATCACTACGTCACCCGTTGCTGGCAGCACTTATTGCCTTATGCCCAACGTAACAACCACCTGCAATTGATGGCCCGAGTCTTCGAGGACTATGATGTTGTCGCCTTGCAAGAAGCGGATGGCGGGAGTTTTCGGAGTGGTCGAGTAAACCAAGTAGAATATTTGGCTCAACACGCCCAGTTTCCACATCATGTGCAGCAACTGAATCGTAACTTGGGTGCTCTGGCGCAACACAGTAATGGATTGCTCTCACGACCAGCATTTGCAGCGATCGAAACACATGTACTCCCTGGTTGGCTGCCCGGCCGCGGGGCTTTAGCCGCTCAGCTTGAGTGGCCCCATGGGCAAATGCTCCATATCATTAGCGCCCACTTGGCTCTCGGCGCTAAGGCTCAAAGGCAACAACTGGATTTTATCGCCCAACAGGTGCCTCAACACCAGCCCTGTATTGTCATGGGAGATTTTAACTGCAGTGCTCAGGCGCTATTAGCCCACCCAAGGCTGCGCGAAACAGGGCTACAGTTACTGACATTGAATCATCCCTCATACCCCAGCTGGCGACCTCTCAAGGGTTTAGATCATGTGCTGGTCAGCCCACAGCTGGCTGGCGCCCAGGTCAAGCTACTCCCACCTTTATTCTCTGATCACTTACCATTGGATATTTGGTTGCCTCGACCCACCTAAGCGAAAAGGAGCTCACCCGATCACACTCGACTCACCTCCTCAGCCTACAAACTAATGGCCAATCCCGAGATTTCAATCATTGGTCTACAGTACTCATGAGGATCAATTGATGGGATGTCGATGATAAGCACCATGACCTCCAATGAGGTATGTCAAAACCTGTTCAACATATTCACTGGCCGTGACACTAAGACGACCCAAAGCCACTAGGCATAACGCTTAGGAGACGTCATCATAAGGCTTGGCATGAGGCCACCGAGGGTAAACCATGCGGCTCAAACATCAGCGTCTTGCGCTGCTCTTAATCGCAGTAGTCCCCCTATTTACGGCTTGTTCGGATTCCGCCCCCCGGCTGACGCGTCCACACAACCTGAGTTTGAGTGGCAACTCGCCACCGCTTGGCCCAAAAACTTTCCAGGGGCAGGGCAAGGGCCCGAAAAGCTGGCCGACCTGGTTAGTGAAATGTCCAATGGTCGCTTGAAAATCCGTGTCTTTGGTGCCGGTGAAAAAATGCCTAGCCTGGATGTGTTTAATGCCGTGTCTGAAGGGCGTATCGAAATGGCTCACTCGGCCAGTTATTACTGGCATGATACGATTCCCGCTTCGCCCTTTTTTGCCGCCGTGCCTTTTGGTATGACCGCACAGGAAACCAACGCTTGGCTGAACTATGGCGGGGGAATGGCATTATGGGAAAAGGCCTATCGCCCCTATGGCGTGATCCCCATGGCAGGCGGGGCTAGCGGTGTGCAGATGGGGGGCTGGTTTAATCTACAGATCAATACAGTGGATGATTTAAAGGGCCTAAGAATCCGCATCCCGGGCAATGGAGCAGAAGTGATGAGGCGACTGGGTGCGCAGCCCGTCAACCTGCCCGCTAGCGAAATTTTTCAGGCGCTACAGTCTAATCAGCTAGATGCCGCAGAATGGGTCGGCCCTTACAATGATTTGGCCTTAGGTTTATACCAAGCGGGCCAGTATTATTACTATCCCGGTTGGCACGAACCCAATGCAACATTTGAGTTTCTCGTCAACCAATCCGCTTTTGAGGCCCTGCCCCAAGACTTACAAGCGATCCTGAAAACTGCGGCACAAGCGGTTAACCAAGATGTACTGAATGAGTACACGGCTCGCAATAATGATGCGCTCAACATTCTGGTCCATGAGTATGGCGTTGAATTACGTCCCTTCCCTAAAGCGGTGCTCGACAAATTACGTGAGACCTCTCGACAAGTCATTGAGGAAGCATCAAAGGAAGATGAGCTCAGTCACCAAGTCTATATGTCTTACATGACCTTTATGAACAAGGTGGTGCGTTGGCATAATATTTCTGAAAAACCCATGCTGAACGCAAGAGCCCCCTTATCGCCATAACACGCGATCAACCGACATCAAACACCACCGCCATAGCTGACTCATGGCCATCAAATCTGGGCGTTCAATCTCACTGGACACCCATCCCCACACCACACCCGGCTTCAATGGCAATGGCCATAATGATGCCATAACGTGCGGCCTTTCCAATTCCGACCCAAAATAAAAAACGCCCGACAGGGAGCTTTGCCCATCCGGCAACCGCCGTCAATGGATCGCCAATCACCGGCACCCAAGCCAACAATAGAACCACGGCCCCCCAACGTTCAAAAAGCGCTTCTGCCAATCGATGATAACGCCCCAAGCGCCCTGAATCCGTTGCGGGGATACGTGCCACCCCCCGACCTATCGCCCAGTTCACAAGGCTACCGGCGACATTACCACAGGTCGCCACCGCCCAGAGCGCCCACAAAGGAGCGCTTTGTTGGCATTGTAAGGTGACCAACAGCACTTCTGACCCGCCGGGCAAAAGTGTCGCGGCTAAAAAACTCGCCACACCAAGCGCTGATAAGATCACGCTCATACAGTATCCTATTCATTGAATTTCAACTTCGCCCTACTAGGAGACAGCCTATGGCTTATCATGCACTAACGATCGCAGGCTCAGACAGTAGTGGCGGCGCAGGCATTCAGGCAGACCTTAAAACCTTTTCAGCACTGGGGGTCTATGGGGCCAGCGTCATCACCGCGCTTACTGCTCAAAGCCCACAAAGGGTCGCGGGCGTGATGCCTGTTTCAGCTGACTTCGTCAACCAGCAACTCGATGTCGTGCTTGAAGACCTACCGCTCAACAGTATCAAAATTGGCATGGTCGCCGATCCTGAAGTGGCCAGAATCATTCATCAGCAATTGCGCAATCGTAACGATCTGTTCGTGGTGTTAGATCCCGTAATGGTCGCCAAAAATGGTGCGCGCTTAGTCGATGATGAAGCACTGGATGCCGTACGCCACTATCTGCTGCCCATCGCCGACCTAGTCACCCCCAACTTACCCGAAGCCGGCGTCTTATTAGGCTGTGATTATCCAAGGGATGCAGAAACCGCGCTGACGCTATTACCCAAACTCAAGGCGCTTGGTGCGGGGAGCGTATTACTCAAAGGCGGCCACCTGGAAGGAGCGACTTGTCCTGATTGGCTTGACCGAGGTCATGGTCCAGAGTGCTTTGAAGCCCCTAGGGTTAACACTTCGCATCTTCACGGTACAGGATGTACCTTGTCTTCAGCGATTGCAGCCTTGTATCCTCAAACGCAGTCTCTTGACTTGGCCATCCAAAAGGCTAAAACCTGGCTGGGTGGTGCGCTGCAACAATCGAATGCTCTACACTTGGTTGAAAAAGGCGGTCCAGTTCATCACTTTCATCAATGGTGGCCACGCTGATCGGCACTCGCAATAAGGCTATTTATTTGATTCCCAGCGTAAAGCAAGTGATGATGTCCTATAGCAGACCGCCACACAGCTTTACAGCATGAAACTGAACCATATGGAAAGGCCCGCTAATATGGGTGACAACACATAAATAAGTCTTCCGAGCTCAAACAGTGAAAAGACTCTCCTCCCAGTCCCATGATATTGCCGGTCTGGGTGACAATGCGCCTCTCACGCCGGGCCAGATGGTTACCGAACATAATGCGGATGAACCATCAACAAGATCGGAAAAGCAGGCTCGCGAACGCGAGCGCCTAGCGTGGGAAGACGAAGAACGTCGCCGCAAGATCGAAGAACGTCGCAAGGCCGAGCAAGAACGTCTCGAGGCCGAGCGTCGAGCCTTGTATACCGAGCTGGAAGGGATTGATTTTGATCTGCTGGCTCTCAACGAATATCCCACCGACTATGAAGTCGAGTCCGCACGGCGTTCCCGCGTGATTTGGTTCATTGGTCTTGGTGGGGCCGTGTTCTTGTTTCTAGCCAGTCTGCTAAGTTTAGTTGGCCCCTGGTTGGGCGGAATTGCCGGCGGGATTGCTTTCGTTCTATGGCTCACGCATGGCTCAGGCATGTTGTCGCTATTCCCAAGCCTGACCTTATACACAGAGTTAATCGCCAAGCGTAAAAAGCTCAAGCGTGAGCTGATTGAGTACATCCGGAATATTGAAGGTCGACAAGGGTTTATCCATCGAATTTACCCTTTGGCGCGTTATAACGCTCGTCTTGGGGCTCGTAAATTCAGGCGCCTGGCTCTGATGTCGAAAGAACACACGCTCCTGTCGAACCTAAGAACCCTGCAAGATACGGCCAATTATCATGAGTATCTGGTAGAAGCCCTGAAGGGCTATCAAGAGCTACTACAGCAGGAAAAAGAGGATGCGTTTGTCGAGTCAATGGACTTTGACCCGGACCTACTCAGTGATGAAGATGCAGCACGCCTGCGTCAGGTCAGCTCTGCGGAAGAAGAAGAGGCCGCGAAACCTGACCCGACGCTTTTTGTCACTGAGGACGAACATTCACCGACAGCACAAGATGATTCGGCCGACAAAGACCAAGAAATACGTTAATTAAGATCATAAATCCCCTAAAGACCAAAGAGCTTCTCCTCTTTGGTCTTTTTTTATGGGATCATCTCAGTTGAACTGAAGGCTTGAAAATAACCGGCCCACACCCAAATCCCATGCAACCAATTCAACATACCGTGGTCGGATTTAACGATCACGACAATACCGAATTGCAGCAGGAGGCGCTGGCATATGCAGGTATCGAGATTACATCGTCACGTTTGGGTCGCACTATGCTGGGTCGCACTATGTCTGATAGGGTTATTAACACCACTCTCTGGACAGGCATCCCAAACCCAAACTGACGTTGAAGTTGAGGGGGTTCATTTCCCCCAGCACCTGGACACCGAGCCACGTCTTTCGCTTGTCGGTGCAGGGCTATTGCGTTATCGATGGGTCATCAAGGCGTATGTGGCTGCTTTTTATCAGAGTGACCCGAATGCCGCGCCAGATGATCCCACCATCGCTCGACGCCTGACCATTGAATACTTTCATGATATCGCCGCTGAGGACTTTGCCGAAGCAACGCTCAAAGGCGTTGAGCAAAATCTTTCGGCACAAGCCTTTGCTCAATTGAAAAACCGAGTGGCTCAATTCAATCGACTCTATCAAGACGTCAAACCCGGCGATCGATATACCCTCGACTATATACCCAGCCAGGGCATCACACTACGCCTGAATAACCACGCACTCGGGCAACTGATGGATCAAAAACTGGCCATGGCGCTGTTTGCGATCTGGCTCGGCCCCGACCCAGTGGATGAAGACTTAAAAGCTGAGTTGCTAGGAAAAGACAACTAACGCCCCGATAGATGCGTATCTGTTAGGGGAGGCGCATCAAATGATTGCAACCACAACATCAAGCTTTGAGCTCCAGGCCATAACACACTGCCATGACTCGCTCCGGCATAACGTCGGAACTGAACAGACGTGAGTCCAGACTGTTGTAATTGCTGGGCGGCCCAACGCGCATTATCCACCATCGCATAGTCGGCCATTCGCGCTGCACGCACAGCGTCAACCTCTTGATGAGGCATTTGCTCCAGCGCGCCCACACCGATAAAGACATCAGGTTTGAAACGGTCGGCTTGAAATGCCTCAATATCTTGCTTCAAAACACCCTGATGCCACCATAATGAGGGGCTTAAGGCCATGTAATGATCAAAACTATCCGGCTGATTCAGCAACGTATAAAGCGTAAACAAGCCACCATAGGAGTGACCAAAGAGCGTCTCCTGAGCATGATTAACTGGATACTGTTGCTCAATGGCCGGTTTCAATGTCGACTGAATAAAAGTAAGGAATCGTGCAGCACCTTGTGACGATTCTGACACAGCCCCAGGCATTAATGAGGTACCAGTATCTGCAGACTCCATCGCAGGCAAATAATCCGCCGCCCGACGTTCGAAGTTAAAATCATCAGTCTCTGGATAGCCCACTCCGACAATCAATAGCGGTAACCCGGGATCTTCAGGCCCTTTACGCATCAACGTATCGCGTGCTGCGACCATCAGGGGGAAGCGGGCATTACCATCCAACACATAAAGGACAGCATAGCCTTGTTCCGGCACGGGGCCTGATGGCTGAGAGACCTGGATCAAGAAAGGCGCAGAGCCATCCTGAGGAGACATCAACCATTGCACACTTTGTTTGAGCTTTACCGCACTGTCGCTCATCGTCACTCCATCTTGAGCCCGTTGATGACTGGCCGTACAAGCAATAAGGCTCCCGGCCAAGGCCAGGAGCATGCAGCGCTTGAAATAGGTCGCCCATCGCATTAGCACTTCACTCTGTATGTCATGATCCAAGTTGCCGCCCGTATCATGGCTTCGAAAGGTCTTTGCAATAGATCGTTACCAGTCATAACGCACCGTCGCTTCAACCGTCATGGGCTCGCCTAACATATTAAAAGTATTCTGACCGCCGACACGCGCATAATAGTCACGATCAAACAAGTTACGCACGTTGAGCTGGGTACTGAGATGTTCGTCAAAGGTATAACCCAACATCGCATCAACCACAGCGTAACCACCGGCATGCACTCCCTGACTCGATTCAATATCGCTAAGTGCGGTCACACCGGCGCCCATTTCAAAGCCTTGGAGCAAGCCTCGATCAAACTGATATTGAGTCCACAGATTCACACTGTGGTGAGGCATCAACATAAAGATGCCATCATCTCTGGACGTAGAGGCGACTTTCACTTGAGTATCGATATAGGTATAACCCGCAATAACAGCCCATTGAGGCGTTAAGTTGCCAGATAGCTCAAACTCTCCGCCTTGAATACGGACCTTACCTTTGCTGACGTTATAATTCGCCGTGGTGTCTTCCGGAGCGGCCGCACGGTGGTGATCTTGCAAGCGAAAGGCACTGACGCGCATGTTCAAACGTCCATCCAAATAGCTGCCTTTCAGCCCGACTTCTTGTTGCTCGCCTTCACGCGGCTTTAATAGCTGACCAGAAGCATCTTGAGCCGTCTGCGGCTTGAACACTTCAGCGTAACTGGCATAAAGAGAATGCTGAGCGTTGAGGTCATACACGGCACCGGCATAACCTGTGAACGGGTGTCCGTCTCGCTGGTCTTCGGCATCATTCAACCGCTCTTCATACTTAACCTCATAATCACTTAAACGCCCACCCACGATCAGTGCCAAGTCCTCAATGGGACGAAACGTCAGCTTTGAATAAACCCCTAATTCTTCTTGTGTCTCACGAGTGTTCGCACGACTAACTCGTACAGAGGTATCATGAAGGATGTCGACATACGCAATATCCTCGATACCGGCCAGTGTGGTCGTGCCCAAGCCACGAGTACGGCCCGTAAAAGAATCGGTTCTGAAGTGTTTGTAATCTGTACCGACCACAAACTCACTCACTTGCCCTAAAGCTTCAAAAGGCTGGCTGTAACTCGCATCTAACGCCAAAGCTCGTTGATCAATATCGCCAGCGGTACCCGCCACAGACAAGGTCCCATCATCGGCCAATGCACTGCCGCCAAAAGCGTAATTGTAATCAGCCGAGCGGTCAGAATAACGCGCAGCGACACGCCCATAGCCCCCATGAGCAAACCGGTGAGTCAATTCCACAATGCCATCATCGGTCTGACTATCGAAATCATTCCATGTCGCGCCGACAAAACGGGAACGAGGTAAATCTAATAGGTGCCCTTCAGGCCCTACCGGTAAACCATTATTCACCGTGATTGATTTCTTATCATGAAGCCACGCCACGGATAACATCGTGCTGGCATTCAAATCCATGTCCAGCGCTAAGTAGACATTCTGCTGCTGGTTGTCGTTATGATCGACAAATTCAGGATGCTGGGTCTGATTGGCAATCAAACGCCCTCGCACATGACCTTCTTGATCCAAAGCCCCTCGGATATCGCCTTCCAACACATGCTGCTCATGCGCCCCAGCACGGCCCATAAGATGACCGGCAAAGTCTGCCGTCGGGCGCTTTCGGACCAAATTGACGATCCCCCCCATTTCACTGGTGCTATTGAATAAACCAGAAGGGCCGCGCATGACTTCAACCCGGTCAAACATCGACAGAGGTGGCACCGTCCCATTGATGCTCTGCATCGGGGCGGGTAAGCCATCAATGCTGGCCTCATCGTATTCATAGCCACGCGCATAAATAGAAGAACGGCCATTATCATTATTAAGCACTCGCATACCTGGCGTTCGACGGGCCAGCTCATCCAGCGTGTTGAAGTTCTGATCATCCATGGCTTCCCGAGTCACCACACTAATCGACTGAGGAATATCCCGAAGAGACGCCGGGGTTTTCGTGCCCACTGTCGCGGCATCCGTGGTATAGCCCCCCGCATCTTCTGAAGATGCCATGTCATATAAACGATTGCCTTCTACAGTGAGCGTTTCAAGTCGCTCCCCCTCTGTAGAAGCCTGAGGCTCTACCGCCCAAGCAGAACCCACGAATAATAAGCTACTGCCTAACAGGCACCCGGTATAACGCATAAAGGATCCAGTATTCACGCAAGACTCCCGAATGATCATGGCCTACTGAGAGGCCATGTAGAGACGCACACATTCGTCAACAATGACTTTATTGAGAATTATTGCAATTCGTATTAATGAATCGCATTATTCCATCACTTCACACAGTTGCGCCTTTGCGCTTGCGGCAGCTTACTTTGCATAAACGGCCAATGATGCATTTCAGGTCCACATCGGCTCAGAGATCACATCAAGGCTATTGAGAACTGAAAGACCCATGTCGACACCATCAACATCTTGCCAACACGTCGTATATGCCCAGCAGTTACGCGAGATTTCTCAAGTGTTGGCTCACAACCAAGCGTTTGAAGCCCCGCAATGGACACCACGCGAGCCTTTACTTAACGGCCAAATGAGCGTGTTTGAAATTCAACCAGGGCTATTATTACGACGCGTTGATGTGTACGACCGATATGACCTACTCAGCCAGGCACAACTCCACCCTGGTATCAAAATCTCATTAGTACTGGAAGGCCAAGCCGAGGTCGCTTTCGATCAACAAGTCATTCAACTGCGCGCCCCTGATGCCGGCGGAGTGATTGTCACACTGCCGAAAACAGCGGCGTTTTCCCGATATGGCTATGCCGGACGTTACGAACGTACGCTCACACTCACCATGATGCCGGAGTGGTTACAAAATAGCGGAATCGATTGGCTCTATTTACGCAACACCTTCAATGAGGCGAGGTTACAACCATGGCAGCCATCAATCGCTTTAAGACAAGCATTAACCGCTTTATTTTCACCACAGCTGGGCAGTACAACGCATGAAGCCCAGCGGTTACAAATCACGGGCTACGCACTGGCCTTGGCCGGTGAAGCGCTCGACTTTATGGCATTGCCTGAGCATTACCGAAGACCACGCTACACTCAAGCCCAGACAGACCCCCGCATTGCGCGGCTGCTGCGTCAATTGGATGCAGGGCAAGGATTAATGCAGTCACAAGAAACACTGGCCACCCAACTGAATATGAGCTTAAGTGCATTACAACGACAGTTTCGCCGCCATACTGGGGAAACATTGGGCCATTATCTGCGTCACCGCCGACTCAAGCGCGCCCAACAAAGCCTATCACAAGGTCAAACCACGATTGATGAAGCGGCGGCGCTAGCCGGTTACACCAGCGCCGCCAATTTTGCGACTGCATTCAAAAAGACATTTGGGCTTAATCCGAGGGATTGCCAGAACCACGATCCACTTCACAAGGCATAAGACCCACTTTGGTCACCCGACCACCGCTCATCTCAGCCACAACCCAACGAATGCCATGCCAATCCGTTTGGTCCCCCACAACGGCCTGGCCTCCTAGGCGTTGCACAATAAAGGCGCCCAGCGTCATATCCTGCTGCCCTTGACTCAGCGTCAGACCATAAAGCTCAGCAACATCTTTTAGGGGCGCCTCGGCTTCCAAAGTGAAGTCCCCAAAGAAGCTACGATTCAGTGTCGGTGCCGCATCCCCACTGAATAATTTACCCAGCACGGTCAAATCCGCTTCTCGTCCAATAACACACAGCATATCCCCCTGGCACAAGAGAGTGCTTCCAGAAGGATGGATCAGCTGGCGCCCACGAAACAGTGCCGCGACCCTGGCATCAGATGGAAACCGCAATTGTCTTAACGGCACCTCGTCTAAAGTGTCGGTTTTCACTTCGAAGACATACAGCTCATAGTCATCTTCACTATAAATCCCCAAATTCTCACGCCTGACCGGTTTAGGCAGCGGCGGCACTTGCACCTTCAACCAGCGCGCCATCCAAGGCAGCGACATCCCTTGCAGCAGTAGAGACATCAACACCACATAAAACGCAATATTGAAATACAAGGTTGCGCCTTCCAAATCCGACATCATCGGGAAAATCGCCAACACAATCGGCACTGCACCGCGCAGGCCGACCCAGGCAATAAACCCCAACTCACGCCACTTGAAACGGAAGAAGGGCCCCAGTGCTAACAGCACGGCCAGCGGTCGAGCGACAAAAATCAGCCCTAAGGCGACTAACGTCCCCGAGAGACCGACTTTCACCATCTCGTGAGGCGTCACCAGCAGCCCGAGAATTAAAAACAGACTGATTTGGCTAAACCAGGCCAAGCCATCATGCATGGGGAGCACATGCTCGAGCTGACGCACACGGCTATTGCCGATGACCATCCCCGCCAGATAGATCGCTAGGAAACCGCTACCTCCGAGGATATTGGTCAGTGCAAATAGCGCCACACCGGCCCCGGTGACCAGCAGCGGATAAAGGCCCGAAGCCAGATTCAGACGCTTCAACATCCGCACAATAAGCCAGCCGCCCAACACCCCCATCGGCAGTGCGATCCCAAACTGAGCCACAAACACCAGCCCAGCCCCCCACAAGCTGTCAACCTGATGCTTCAGCAACTCAATCAGTGTGATCGTGATGAAAATCGCCATGGGATCGTTGGTGCCGGACTCAATCTCCAGTGTCGCACTGACCCGTTGGTTCAAATGAACACCACTGCCGCCGAGCATGGCAAAAACCGCAGCCGCATCAGTCGATCCCACAATCGCGCCGACCAATAAGCCCTGTAATAACGACAGATCAAAGGCCCACATTGCGATCAGGCCCGTTAGGCCACTGGTGAGCAGAACGCCAATCGTGGCGAGAGATAAGGCGGGTTTAAGCCCTACCCGAAAGGTTTCAAGGCGAGTCCGCAAGCCACCATCAAGCAAGATGACGGCCAATGCCAGATAACCCACCACATAAGCAACTGAATAATCATGGAAAGGAATACCGCCCGGTCCATCCTCTCCGGCCAGCATGCCAATGCCCAAAAATAGAAAGAGTAGTGGCATGCCAATACGACTCGACACCACACTGGCCATAATACTCAGCGTCAGCAGAACACCGGCTAGCAAGAAAACAGTTTCAAAGCTCATGCATCCAATATCCAACTTGAGGTTGCCAGCATGTGATCGGCAAGACAAAAATCCAGCCAGGCAAACATTCCATTCGTCAAGGCGCCTCCCCTACGGATAACGCACTTCTTTATTCTGACATAAATATAAGCGCTGTCGCGGATGTCGTTAATGGGCTTCAACGGATTAAGCTAACCCCCAATAAAAAAACTCACTGGCCACAAAGGCAGCCAGTGAGCGTATCAGAATGGAACGGATTAGAGCTGACAGTCACTCCGAGGTGATGGCTCGCACAATTTGATCCGTGTTGTAACGCATCAAGGCCTCATAAGTAGGGGCAGGCCCATCAGCCTCAGATAAGGCTTCGGGATATAACTCACCTCCAGGCCGAGCATTCGTAGCTTTTGCAATTTGTTTGATCAAGCGCGCATCATTGGAGTTCTCAATAAAATAAACCTTGATATGCTGCGCTTTAATCTGGTCAATAAGCTGCGCGACATCTGCAGCCGAAGCTTCAGTTTCGGTTGACATCCCCAGTGGTGACAAGAAGGTAACGCCATATTCCTCACCATAGTAACCAAAAGCATCATGACTGGTCAGAACCTTGCGCTGCGCTTTCGGGACCGCATTAATCTGCTGATGGATCTGTTCATTTAAGGTGCGCAGTGACTGACGGTATGCATCAGCATTGTCTTTGAACGCATCGGCATCTTCGGGGTCAGCGGCAATCAGCGCTTGCTCAATATTATCCACCCATATCAACACATTCGGAATACTGTTCCAGACATGGGGATCCGTTACAGCATGCCCCTCGTCTTCGAAAGTATGGGTTTGGATACCTTTTGAAACCACGACAGGATCAATGTGAGCCCCTGACGCTGTAGCAAGACGCTGAAACCAATTTTCCAGCCCTTCCCCACTGATAAAACTCACTGCAGCCGACCCCAAGGCCTTAGCATCTTCGGGTGAAGGTTCAAATGCATGAGGGTCTCCATTGGGCGGCACCAAACTCTTCACATTCACATGCTCACCGCCAACATGCTGAACCACATCAGACAACACCGTGAAGCTTGTCACAACATCGATCGTTTTGGCTGATGCCGTTCCAACACAGCCTAAACTCAGAACCAGCGAACCCGCCAATGCGAGCCAAAGGGGTTTGGCCTTCATAAAAGTCTCCTTAGTATCAGCCCGCTAAATGCGGACGTTTAATGAGGCGCCTCAACGCGCCTTCAGGCGCAATCAGAAGCGAAATCAGATAGAGCGTCGTGGCGGTTAAAATGATGGTCGGCCCAGAAGCAAACCCTAGGTGGTATGACACCAGCAACCCCACGAAGCCCGAAAAAACAGCACTGAAGGAGGCCATCACAAACATCCGAGGCAAAGTACGAGCCCATAGTTGGGCAATCGCCGCCGGCAGCATCATCATGCCCACCGCCATTAATGTCCCGAGTGTCTGAAAACCCGCGACTAAATTGATGACCACAAGCAGCAGGAATAAAAAATGATAAAGAGGCCCAAACCCGCCGACCGCTCGAAGGAAACCCGGATCAAAACACTCCGCAATCAAAGGTCGATAAACCAAGGCTAGTGCGAGCAATGTCAAAGAGGCAATGGCCCCCACCAAATAAAGTGCCAGCGGATCAATCGCGAGAATAGTGCCAAAAAGCACATGCAAGAGATCAATATTCGACCCTCGCAACGACACAATCAGTACACCCAGCGCCAGTGAAGCCAGATAAAAAGTGGCAAAGCTGGCATCTTCTTTAAGCACTGTGGTTCGACTTACCACACCAGAGAACAACGCCACACTTAACCCGGCGACCACGCCTCCAAGTCCCATTGCAGGTAGAGACAAGCCGCCAGCAATCAAAAAGCCAATCGCCGCGCCAGGTAACACGGCATGACTCATGGCATCCCCCACCAAGCTCATACGTCTAAGCATTAAAAGGACACCCACCGGCCCAGCCCCCAGGCCTAAGGCCATTGAAGCGACCAAAGCTCGACGCATAAAGCCATAATCCACAAAGGGGGCGATCATCGAAGCATAAAGACTCATGACCCCTCCAGAACAGGCGCTTCACACACACCCGCCTGATCATCCCAGTCTTCGGTCATCGCTTTTGCGTGTAGCAAATTCTCCTTTGTCAAAACTTCTTCAGTAGGCCCCCAACCAATCACTTTGCGCGCCAGCAGCAACGTTTGTGGAAAATAAGCTCTCACCTGATCAAAATCATGCAAAACAGCAATCACCGTACGGGCTTCTTGGTGCCAGCGCCGAATAATCGCTAATAAGTCATGGGTCGTTCGCGCATCGATCGCAGTAAAAGGCTCATCCAGAATAATGACCTTGGCATCCTGAAGCAGTAACCGGGCAAAGAGCACACGCTGGAACTGGCCAACAGACAGGGAGCCAATATCACGCTTTTCAAAACCCGCCAGCCCCACCGCAACAAGTGCTTGTCGAGCGCGGTCCACAACTGCGCGTGTGGCACCGCCAAAAGCGCCCACTTCACGCCAAGCGCCGAGCATGACCGTATCGGCTACGCTCAACGGAAAATGCCGATCGATATCAGCCGCCTGAGGTAAGTACCCGAAATCACGTACCAATAAATCACCACGATCAATAGTGCCCTCAACACTAGAGAGCTCCCCCATCATGGCTTTCAACAGTGTGGATTTGCCCGCACCATTAGAACCCGCAATCGCCGTCAGGCTACCCGGTTCAAAACAACCTGAGACATGATGTACTGCTGGATGCCGGTTGTAGGTGACCGTCACATTATCCAAAGTAATCATAGGCATACTCATGGCAGTGCTACCGCCCAAAAAATGGCCAGCCATAGCGCCATTAAAATAACCATCACGCGAACCAACCGGCGTAGCGAGGTTTGAGCAATTAACGAATCAAGTAATGGATCACGACGCTTCACAACAGGGCTCCACAAAGACGCATTGAAAAGGTGCATCGATATATAAATATTGGAGTGCAGTTTCCCGCAAGCATTAAAGATACGTTATAACATAACAAAAACATGATCGCATGCTAATGATGTCGCGGCTTGATGTCAAATATCGGCACCGACGATGGCGCGACCAGAATCGTACCGATGTGCATCACACCTCGTCCCTTCATATAATCAATATGGCGATGCACTTCATCTCATTCGATCGTCCTAAGCATCATCCAACCAAAAGGAGCAGGCCAGCATCATGAGGGCATTATTACAACGAGTCAGTCGTGCCGAAGTCACGGTAGAGAATCAGTCGGTTGGCTCGATTGGCGCAGGATTACTGGTTTTACTCGGTGTTGATCAACATGATGACAAAAGCAGTACTGAACGGCTGCTCGATAAGGTGCTACGCTACCGCCTCTTTGCTGACCCTCAAGGTAAAATGAATTTGAGTTTAACGGAGACCCAAGGCGGCTTATTGGTCGTTTCTCAGTTCACGTTATCCGCGGATACTCGAAAAGGGCTACGGCCTGGCTTCTCAACCGCAGCCTCCCCCGAAAAGGGACAGCACTACTATCAGTATTTTGTGGAACAGGCTCGCGCACGCCATCATCAAGTGGCCACCGGCCAATTTGGTGCCAATATGCAGGTGAGCCTTGTCAATGATGGTCCGGTGACTTTCTTATTGGAAACCCAAGGAGATGCGGCATGAACACCCCTTCCCCCACCCCCCCTGTGGCTCTGATTACCGGCGGCGCTCAGGGCATTGGCCGCGCACTTGTGGGCCACTTGTTACAACGTGGCTGGAAGGTCATGATTGCTGATCTGGACGGAGAAGCGGGAACAGAAGCGATCCACTTATTTGATGCGTTAGGCCCCGTGGCCTTTCAAGCCACCGATATCAGTAATGAAGCCGCTGTCGCGGCCCTGTTTGAGCATACGCTGGAAACTTTCGGGCGGCTTGATTTACTGGTGAATAATGCGGCCCTTTCCAATCCGTTTAATGGCCCGATAGAAGATTTAGATCTGGACCGTTGGCAGCGTGTTTTAAACGTCAATTTGACCGGTACTTTTCTGTGTTGCAAGCACGCTGTCCCCTATTTACGGGACAGCGGTGGTTGCATCATCAATATGGCGTCTACCCGGGCACAACAAGCCGAGCCTGACACTGAGGCCTACAGCGCCAGTAAAGGCGGTATTGTGGCCCTCACTCAGGCACTGGCCATCAGTTTGGGGCCGGATATTCGCGTTAACGCTATCAGCCCAGGCTGGATTGAAGTCAGTGACTGGCAAAAAACCAGCTCCCGTTATGAGCCCTATCATTCCGAAGAAGATAAGGCGCAACACCCCGTCGGCCGCGTCGGTAAGCCTGATGACGTAGCCAGCTTGGTCAGCTGGCTGGCATCACCCGAAGCCAGCTTTATCACGGGCCAGAACTTTGTCGTTGATGGCGGCATGACCCGTAAGATGATTTACGTCGGTGATTAAATCGATGCCACACCGCTCACGGGGTCTATGATGCGTTTTTAGGAGGCTTGTAACTCAGCCTCCTTCTCTTCCAAGGCTTCACTGGCTTCCAGCCATTCCAGTTCCGCGTCTTCAACCGCCTGACGCACCTGACCTTCCGACTGCAACAACGCCTGGAGCTCGCTTTTACGCGTATCATCCGTATAAAGCGCAGCATCTCCCAACTGCGATTCGATGTCCGCTAACTGCTGCTGTGCTTGTTCAAGCTGCTTTTCAGCCTGATCAACCGCTTGCTTCCAAGGCTTCAACTGAGCCCTTAATTGTGCCGCGGCTTTACGGTCAAGCTTACGCTCTTGCTTTTGTGTCTGCGTCTGACTGGAGACTGAAGGGGCCGCTTTGGCTTCACGCCGAGCCTGCACATTACGCTGACGTAACCACTGCTCGTAATCATCCAAGTCACCGTCAAAAGACGCCACCTGACCATCCGCCACCAGCCAATAGGCATCGACCGTGCTTTTGAGCAAATAGCGATCATGCGAGACCACCATGACAGCACCTTCGAAATCCTGCAGGGCGACCGTCAGCGCGTGACGCATTTCCAAATCCAAATGGTTGGTCGGCTCATCCAAAAGCAACAGGTTAGGCTTCTGCCAAGCAATTAACGCCAACGCCAAACGGGCTTTTTCTCCGCCGGAGAAACGGGCGACAGGGTTTTGCGTCTCATCGCCATGAAAACCAAAACCGCCCAAAAAGTTACGGATACTCTGTTCGCTGGCCTTGGGGGATAGACGTTGAATATGCATCGCGGCAGAGGCCTGAACATCTAACGCTTCAAGCTGATGCTGCGCAAAATAACCGACCGACAGATTCTCACCTGCCGTTCTCATACCGGACAACAACGGCAGATCACCCACTAATGATTTAATCAATGTGGATTTACCCGCGCCATTGGGGCCCAACAAGCCGATTCTTTGGCCAGGCAATAGCGTTTGGCTCATCTGCTTGAGAATCGGTTGATCTGTCGAATATCCCAACTGCGCATCACGCAACACAAGTAAGGGGTTGGACGTTTTATCCGATGCGGGAAAAGTGAAGCTAAAAGGGGAGTCGACATGAGCCGGAGCAATCAGCTCCATGCGCTCTAACGCCTTCATTCGGCTTTGCGCCGCTTTGGCTTTGGTCGCCTTGGCTTTAAAGCGATCAATAAAGCGTTGCATATGGGCAATTTCAGATTGCTGCTTTTCATGCGCCGCTTGTTGCTGCGCCAGCTGCTCGGCACGCTGACGCTCAAAGTCAGAGTAGCCCCCCCGGTAAAGCGTCAATTGCTGACGCTCGATATGCAGAATGTGATCGACCACATGATCCAGTACATCACGGTCGTGTGAGATCATCACTAAGGTGCCGGGGTATTGACGCAACCATTGCTCCAACCACAGCGTCGTATCCAAATCCAAGTGGTTGGTCGGCTCATCCAACAACAGTAAATCTGAAGGTTGAAACAGCGTGCGGGCCAAGTTCAAGCGAATGCGCCAACCACCAGAAAAATGACTGACAGGCGCCTCGAACTCATCCTCGGCAAACCCAAGCCCAGCCAGTAACTGCTCAGCCTCAGAACGTTTGGCATAGCCCTGAATGGCATCATACTGACCATGCAGCTCGGCCATACGATGATGATCGTCCGCAGATTCAGCCTCACGCAGCCCTTGTTCGATGCCGCGCAGCACTTGGTCGCCATCCATCACATAGTCAATGGCTGGGCGCGCCAATGCACTGACCTCTTGGGCCATATGGGCAATTCGCCAACTGGCAGGCATCTCCAAATCACCCGCATCGGGGATCAGCTCACCAAGAAAGGCCTTAAATAAAGACGACTTCCCCGCCCCATTCGCGCCTGTCAGACCGACTTTCCAGCCCGCGTGCAAGCTTAGGTTACAGTTCTCCAGCAGTTGCTGATCCCCACGTTGCAGGGTCAAGCCTCTAAATGTCATCATGCTATATTTGCTCCGCTTGCAATTCGGTCGCCACCGGCGCGGTCGGAACCGGGGCGTAAGAGGTCATAAAACGATGCTGGAGCATGATAACCCATTCTGGCGTTTCTCCCTGCGCCTGTACGGCATTGAACGTATTAAGCATGCCTGCCTACGCCTACAGGATGAGTGTCAGGCTAATGTGAACCTGTTGTTATTTGCCATCTGGGCGGCTCAGCAACATTTACGCTTTCTTCCTGACCGAGCCCACCAACAACCTCAATTGGAAGCCTGGCACCAGGATTACACTTGTATTTTGCGGCGTCAGCGACGCCAACTGAAAGTATTGGCAGATAAAGGCGAGCCCGACGAAAAAGAGGGCCTGTTACACCAAATGAAACAGCTGATCGCTGAGGCTGAACTCCTGTCTGAAAAACAAGAGCAGGCGATGTTGTATTTTCATTACCGTCAGCGTCAAGGGTTAACCCCTTGCGAAGACCGCCAAGCGGCGCTGATCGAAAACCTCGCTCGTTGTTTGGCAGCGGATAGCAGTCCCGATCCAGAGACACTACACATCCTGCTCACAGTGGTATTGGATGACGCCGAGGCCGCCGAGGCCAGCATGCGGATTATCGAATTTCTGGCTCATGCTCGCCCCGAGGCCCCTTGATCTCAGGTAATATCGCCCTGATACGGAACTCATGAGGTATTGCAGAGCCCAACCGTTAACTGAGATTGTGCCTGATGCCATCTCACGTTGTTTTTCAGCACCTTAACCCAAGGAGATATAATGCTTAAACGATTTGGTGCACTGGTGATCACCACCAGCATGGCCCTTCCGATGATGGCCCAGGCAGCGGCCCCCAGCACACCGGATGCCAAAACGGGATATGCCATTGGTGTTGTGACCGCGAAGCAGTTACAACAAAGCGGTATCGACTCACTGGATGTCGACAGCTACGCCCAAGCCATTCGCGATGTATTGAATAATCAAGACCTGCAAATGAGCCAGGATGAGATTCAAAATACACTCAAGCAATTCCAGCAAGAGATGATGGCCAAGGCTCAAGCTAAACAACAGCAACAAGCCTCCGAAAACAAAGCCAAAGGCGATGCCTTCCTCGCCGACAATGCCGACAAAGATGGAGTTAAAGTCACCGACTCGGGCCTGCAATACAAGGTTATTCGCAAGGGTGATGGCGAGACCCCCGAAGCGGACGATACCGTCAAAGTGAACTATGAAGGTAAGCTGCTGGATGGCACGGTATTTGACAGCTCCTATCAACGCGGTGAGCCCGTCAGCTTTCAAGTCAACCAGGTCATTCCAGGATGGCAGGAAGCGCTGCAGTTAATGCCTGTCGGCAGTGAATATGAACTCTACATTCCGGCCAATCTCGCCTATGGCCCAGCCGGCGCAGGTGGCAAGATCGGCCCCAATGAAACCCTACATTTCAAAGTTGAGCTTCTCAGCATTGAAGAGGGTAAAGACACTCAAGCCGATGCTCAATAAGCACTAGGCGATAAGTCTTCACTCCACTCAATCCGTATACCCAGCCAGTCCTTCTCAAGGCCCCATCACGGGGCCTTTTATCGATATATCGACCTTCCGCTGAGAAACCGCTGTTGAGCCCAATAGGCATCTCTCTGACAAGCGTTATTTGAACGATGAGCATTTCTTTGCCTAGACTCAACGTACTGAGAAGTCTTTTAACACATCAAAAGACTTGATTCGCATGCTTGCCCGCGGCGTATTTCCATAGCCGCTTTTCCGGGTGTCACGATACCTGGGGCTCTTGTTCAACCCACCAACCATAAAAAATTATTTTCATTATCCTATTGAAAGATAATTTTATGTTTGCAATGCTATTTAGGGCTTATGTGTATCTGCCGCTTGCCTTAGTGCGGGGAAGTCCACATTGGCTAGCTTTTATTCGATACGTCGCCCCACAAGAAGGCGCACAAGGCAGATCTCAATCCGGCGACTGGATCTAAATGGAGAATGATAATGAAAACATTGAGCAAGATAGCCAGTGCAACCGCTTTGGCCCTGGCTGCGACGGGGATGTCAGCTGCCGCACTGGCCGATACTTGGCGCTATGCGCATGAAGAATATCAAGGCGACGTTCAGGATGTGTATGCTCAAGCCTTCAAAAAATACATTGAAAACAATTCCGACCATAATGTTCAGGTTTATCGATTCGGTGAGTTAGGCGAATCCAACGACATTATGGAACAAACTCAAAATGGTATTCTGCAGTTTGTTGACCAGTCCCCAGGCTTTACCGGCGCTTTAATTCCTTCCGCTCAAATCTTCTTTATCCCCTACCTGCTGCCTACTGATGAGCAGACCGTGCTGAAGTTCTTCGATGAATCGAAAGCGATTAACGAGATGTTCCCCAAACTCTATGCTGAGCACGGCCTAGAGCTCTTAAAAATGTTCCCGGAAGGGGAAATGGTCGTCACCGCCGATGAGCCTATTCATTCCCCGGCAGATTTTAATAATAAAAAGATCCGGGTCATGACCAACCCGTTGCTGTCTGAGACCTATCGTGCGTTCGGTGCAACCCCCACTCCACTGCCGTGGGGTGAGGTTTATGGTGCACTCCAAACTGGGATTCTTGATGGCCAAGAGAACCCCATTTTCTGGATTGAGTCTGGGGGGCTATACGAAGTCTCTCCCAACCTGACCTTTACCGGGCACGGCTGGTTCACCACCGCGGTCATGGCCAACCAAGATTTCTATAATGACCTGTCGGATAACGACAAACAGTTGGTCCAGGATGCCTCTGAAGCGGCTTATAGCCACACCATGGAACACATTCAAGGGCTTGCAGAACGCTCACTGGAGAAAATTCAACAAGCTTCCGATGAGGTGACAGTCACTCGCCTGACCGATAAAGAGATTGAAGCTTTTAAAGAACGCGCTCCCCAGGTTGAAGAGAAATTCCTGGAAATGACTGGCGATAACGGGAAAAAACTGCTGAAACAGTTCAAGCAGGACCTGAAAAACGTCGAGCAACAATAAGCCTATCGAACCGGCCCTCCAAGTGAGGGCCGGTTCTTTTGATCATGGTTGCCTCAGAAGATAGCTCAATACCCGTTTGCTCATGGCGATGAGAAGCCTAAGTGGTGGATAAGGCGGCGATAAACAAGCGGTCTAAACAGCACCTGGATGCATTAGCGGAACTTCATCAACACGCACATTGCGCAGGTATTGAAATAGACTTTTGTGAAAGGCATCCCTTCGAATGGGATTAAGGGTCATGACCGAAGACGAGTCTGAAATTCATTACACATCCGGCCTTCCTGGCATTCTAGGGACACTAGATACACTGATCAGTAAGGTTGAAGCCGTTATCCTAGCGCTTGGCGTTTTACTGATGGCGCTCAATACTGTCGCCAATGTGGTGGGCCGCTTTGCCATTGGAGAAAGCATTTTCTTTTCTGGTGAAATCAACCGTATTTTGATCATCATGATCACTTTTGCTGGTATCGGCTATGCTGCCCGCCATGGCCGCCATATCCGGATGTCCGCCGTCTATGACGCCCTGCCCGCCACAGGCCGAAAAATACTCATGGTGACGATTTCATTATTCACTGCGGCCATCATGTTCTTCTTACTGTATTACGCCTGCTTTTACATTGTGGATTTATATGGCAAGGGCCGTGTATTACCCGCGTTAGGCTTCCCCATCTTTTGGATTTATCTGTGGGTACCCGTTGGCTTTCTGATTACCGGTATCCAATACCTGCTGACCGCCATCAAGAATCTAACATCACGGGATGTTTATATCTCAACAGGGGTGCTCGATAGCTATGACGACACAGAAACTGAAGTCTAACCCCTGCTTAGCAAGCCACTGTTTTAAAAACGCTTATTTGATCAATACTCGCGTGATCAACATTCGTTTCGTGGGTAACGGCGGCATGGTGCGGAGGAACCTCATATGATTACAATAATGGTGGTCACCATGATTGTCCTGCTACTGCTGGGCTTTCCTATGATGATCCCGCTGATTACCGCATCCATCATCGGCTTTGTCATGACCTTCAATGGGTTTGGCCAGATGGAGACGCTGATTCAGCAATTGATGGCGGGTATCCGTCCCGCTTCATTGATCGCCGTGCCGATGTTTATTCTAGCCGCCGATATTATGACCCGAGGCCAGTCCGCCGAGCGGTTAATCAATATGGTCATGACCTTTATTGGCCATATTCGTGGCGGCTTAGCGGTCAGTACTGCCGCCTCTTGTACCTTGTTTGGTGCCGTTTCCGGGTCAACTCAAGCGACTGTCGTTGCCGTCGGCTCCCCGCTTCGCCCTCGCATGCTTAAAGCCGGTTACTCTGATGCGTTCAGCCTGGCGCTGATCATTAATGCCAGCGACATTGCCTTTTTGATCCCGCCCAGCATTGGCATGATTATTTACGGCGTGATTTCAGGTACCTCAATCGGGGAGCTTTTTATCGCCGGGATCGGCCCTGGATTACTCATCCTCGCGATGTTCTCGGTCTATTGTGTGATTTACGCCATTGTCAAAGATGTGCCCACTGAGCCTAAAGCCAGCTGGTCTGAACGTTTTGTCGCTGTTCGTCAGGCCTTGTGGCCGCTGGGGTTTCCAGTGATCATCGTGGGTGGCATCTATGGTGGTATCTTCAGCCCAACCGAAGCGGCGGCCGCTTGTGTGCTTTATGCCATTATTCTGGAGTTCGGTGTTTTCCGCGCCTTGAATGCCCGGGATATCTTTGCCATTGCTAAGTCCACCGGCCTGATTACAGCGGTTGTCTTTATTCTGGTCGCCGTCGGCAACAGTTTCTCCTGGATCATTTCGTTTGCTCAGGTCCCTGAGATCCTATTGAATGCCATTGGCATTGCCGATATGGGGCCGAATGGCGTCCTCATCACCATTGCGATCGCCTTCTTTATTGGCTGCATGTTTGTCGACCCCATTGTCGTCATTCTCGTCCTGGTGCCCATTTTCTCGCCCGTCGTCGAGAGCACAGGGCTGGATCCCGTGCTGGTCGGAACAATGATCACCCTACAGGTGGCCATCGGTTCCGCCACCCCGCCGTTTGGCTGCGACATTTTCACCGCCATCGCCATTTTCAAACGTCCCTACCTGGACGTCATTAAAGGAACGCCTCCCTTTATCTTGATGCTCATGGTCGCAGCAGGGTTATTAGTGGCCTTCCCTGAGATTGCGCTATTCCTACGAGATCTGGCCTTTAGATAACCCCTCTTCAATCAATGCTGGCCTCAGGTCAGCATGGAGGACACCTTTGACCTGATGTCACCTGAACCCAGCGTTCCCTGAAGCGCGACCCGACCTGAAAAGGTGGGGTTTGTCACAGAGGAAGGATTCGATGTTCAAAAAGATACTGGTGCCGGTCGATGGCTCGAAGCTATCCATTGAAGCACTGGATAAAGCCGTAGAGTTACAGCAACTGACTCATGCGGAGTTAATCCTGCTCTACGTCTACAAACACCATAGCCTGTTTGAAGCCTCGCTATCGATGGTTCGACCAGAGGATGTCCAAATCCCTGATCAATCCTTGCGAGAGTATGCCCGTGAGATTGTGACCCAAGCCAAGGATCATGCTAAAGCGATGGGCTCAGAACAAGTCAGAGGGTTTGTAAAGAGCGGCCGCCCCTCCAGTACCATCACCAAGTTTGCCCAAAAGCAGGAAATCGATTTAATTGTGATGGGAAGTCGCGGGACCACCGGTGACGTGGATGGTATGTTTTTAGGGAGTGTCTCTCAACGCGTCGCCAGCCGCGCCAAATGCCCGGTGCTAGTGGTCTAGCGCTGATTCACCCCGTTTAGTATGAGTCAGGCCCAACAAAAAACCGCCTATTCGAAAGAACAGGCGGTTTTTTGATCAGGTGTCGATCAAGCGACTAGAACTTCATCTCATCAAAGAACTTCTTCACGCCATCAAAGAAACCCGTTTTCTTGGGTGAGTGTTTGGTAGAACTCAACCCTTCGTGGAACTCACGCAGAATATTCTTCTGATCCTCAGAGAGGTTCACCGGCGTTTCAACGACAACACGGCACATCAAATCCCCTGTCATGCCACCACGCACAGGCTTCACCCCTTTACCCCGTAGACGGAATAGCTTGCCTGTTTGTGTTTCAGGGGGGATTTTCAGCTTCACACGACCATCCAGTGTCGGCACTTCCAACTCACCGCCCAGGGTCGCATCAACAAAGCTAATCGGCACTTCGCAATATAAGTTAGCGCCATCACGCTCAAAGATGGGGTGCGGGCGAACATTGATCTGCACATATAGATCACCTGCCGGGCCACCACGCATGCCCGCTTCGCCTTCACCGCCAAGGCGAATGCGATCGCCATTATCCACACCGGCCGGAATTTTTACATCCAGTGTTTTATGTTCGCGGACACGCCCCTGGCCGTGACACTTGTGGCAAGGGTTACGAATAATAGTGCCCTGCCCGTGACAGGTCGGACAAGTCTGCTGAATCGCAAAGAAGCCTTGCTGCATCCGCACCTGCCCCATCCCATTACAGGTTGAGCAGGTTTCCGTTTTACCATCTTCAGAGCCAGAACCCTCACAATGTTCACACTCGGTCAGGGTCGGCACTTTGATTTTGACAGAAGTGCCGCGAACAGCATCTTCAAGATCTAGATCGAGCTGGTAGCGCAGGTCAGCACCGCGCTGCGGGCTATTCGCACCCCCACGGCCGCCGCCACCAGCACCACCACCAAAGATGTCACCGAAGACGTCACCAAAAATATCCTGGAAGCTGGCGCCACCACCACTAAAGCCGCCAGCCCCTCCCATACTGGGGTCGACCCCATCGTGGCCGAAGCGATCATACGCAGCACGCTTATCTTCATCCGAGAGCACTTCATAGGCTTCGGTGGCTTCTTTAAACTTCTCATCAGCAGCCGGGTCATCCGGGTTTCGGTCCGGATGGTATTTCATCGCCAGCCGACGATAAGCCTTTTTAATCGCTTTATCATCGGCATCGCGATCAATGCCCAGTACTTCGTAGTAATCTCGTTTGGCCATGATTTCTTCACCGAATTCATCAGGCTGGCAATGGTCAGTCCGAAAACGCCAACGCGGGAGTAGTGTTCGGCCACTCCCGCGTCAGGTCTTGCTCAGCGTATCAGACCGAGCGGTAAGGCCACGGATCAACCCAGTGACCTTCTGCCGGGTTCATCTTAAGGACTTACTTCTTGTCGTCCTTCACTTCTTCGAACTCGGCATCGACGGCATCATCTGCCTGCCCCTGCTGAGCATTCGCATCAGCCTGACCTTCGGCCTGAGCCCCCTCAGCACCACCTTCAGACTGCTGAGCGTATAACTTCTGCGCCAATCCACCAGAAGCTTCAGCCAGTGCTTGAGTTTTGCTTTCGATCGCGTCTTTATCATCCCCTTTCAGCGCTTCTTCCAACTCGTTGATGGCCGACTCGATCGCTTCTTTCTCACTGGCTTCAACTTTGTCATCACCCAGATCGCTCAGGGTTTTACGTGTTGCGTGGATCATGCCATCGGCCTGGTTACGTGCCTGCACCAGCGCTTCGAACTTCTCGTCCTCTGCGGCATGGGCCTCGGCATCACGCACCATTTGATCGATTTCATCATCATTCAGACCGGACGATGCTTTGATCACGATCGACTGTTCTTTACCCGTCGCTTTATCTTTAGCGGATACGTTCAGAATACCGTTAGCGTCGATGTCAAAAGTGACTTCGATTTGCGGTACACCGCGCGGAGCAGGCGGAATATCGGCCAAATCGAAACGGCCCAGAGATTTATTCTGCCCCGCTTGCTTACGCTCACCCTGCAAGACGTGAATCGTTACCGCATTCTGATTATCTTCAGCGGTTGAGAACACCTGCGATTTCTTCGTCGGAATCGTGGTGTTTTTCTCAATCAGCGCCGTCATCACGCCGCCCATGGTCTCGATGCCCAGGGTCAACGGCGTCACATCCAGCAGCAGGACGTCTTTGACATCACCTGACAACACAGCGCCTTGGATTGCCGCACCAACCGCGACCGCCTCATCCGGGTTGACATCTTTACGCGCGTCTTTCCCAAAGAACTCAGCCACTTTAGCCTGTACCTGCGGCATACGGGTCTGACCACCGACCAGAATAACGTCATCGATGTCAGAAGCCGACAGACCCGAATCGGACAGGGCAGTACGGCAAGGCGCGAGAGAGCGCTCAACCAATTCTTCAACCAACGCTTCCAGTTTAGCGCGAGTGACCTTCACATTCAGGTGCTTAGGCCCGGTGTTATCCGCGGTGATATAAGGCAGATTAACATCCGTTTGTTGCGCGCTGGACAGCTCAATCTTAGCCTTCTCAGCGGCTTCTTTCAGACGCTGCATGGCCAAAGAATCGCCCGACAGATCAATGCCAGACTCTTTCTTGAACTCATCGACTAAATAGTCGATCAATCGGTTATCAAAATCCTCACCACCGAGGAAGGTGTCACCATTAGTCGCCAAGACTTCAAACTGAGTCTCGCCATCGACATCCGCCACTTCGATGATAGAAATATCGAAAGTACCGCCACCCAAGTCATAAACGGCAACCGTCTTATCACCACGAGACTTATCCATCCCGTAGGCCAGCGCTGCGGCTGTCGGCTCGTTAATGATACGTTTAACGTCCAGACCCGCAATTTTACCCGCATCTTTAGTGGCCTGACGCTGACTATCATTGAAGTAAGCGGGCACAGTAATGACCGCTTCAGTCACCGCTTCGCCGAGATAATCTTCGGCCGTTTTCTTCATCTTTTTCAGCACTTCAGCTGAGATCTGCGGCGGCGCCATTTTGTCGCCTTTGACCTCAACCCAGGCATCGCCGTTATTGGCTTCGATGATTTGGTAGGGCACCAATTTGATGTCTTTTTGTACAACATCTTCACTGAAGCGACGGCCAATCAAACGTTTCACCGCATACAGTGTATTTTGCGGGTTAGTCACAGCCTGTCGTTTGGCACTTTGACCGACCAGCGTTTCACCGTCTTCGGTATAAGCAATGATGGAAGGCGTTGTACGTGCCCCTTCCGCGTTTTCAATGACTTTCGGTTTGTCACCATCGAGAATGGCAACACACGAGTTAGTGGTCCCGAGATCGATACCAATGATGCGACCCATGATGTCTCTCCAAATCTTACTGTCGATGCAAAAGCAAATTATCTTCGCGATGCAAAACTTTTCGTTAAAATCCCGGTCCGACCCAATGTGCAATCAATGATCATCTTGGTTGATCATGTGCAGCTGCCGGATTCGGTAAGCTGTGTTTTGGTCAATTGCGTGTGAACCTCGACGTCTCCATACCACCTTGAGGTTCAGCCGGGCCAGGATCAAATCGAAGCCACATCAATCGTACTGGATGCGCGACTTCGGTTTGTCTCTGCTTGTTTTCAGAGATTGGCGCTAATGGCGTTTTTTCAAGCCTTCTCGTCAATCTTTTTCGCAGCACCGCCGGTCGATACCACAACCATTGCCGGACGTAACAAACGGCCATTCAGCGTAAAGCCTTTTTGCAGCACATCCATCACCGTGTTGTTGGGTAGATCCGGGTTAGGCACCATCGTCATGGCTTCGTGCAACTGAGGATCAAACGTCTCATTGCGGGGATCGACCTGCTCGATATTAAATTTCTGCAGGCTATCCATTAGCAGTTTGAAGGTCATTTCGACCCCCTCGCGCTGCGCATCACTGACTTCACCGAGCGCATCCACTGCTTTTTCCAAGCTGTCGACGACCGGCAACAGTTCGCGAGCAAACTTCTCCAAGGCAAACTTATGGGCCTTCTCAACATCCTGTTCGCTGCGACGACGAATATTCTGTGCCTCAGCCGCCGCACGCAGTGACTGCTCTTTAGCCTCGCTCAAGGCTTGCTCAAGGCTCTCAACCTGAGCGACCAGGGCTTCATTATCTGCAGACGTCTGCTCAGCCTGAGGTGCTGACTGCTCTGCCGCCGTCTCAGCGGCCGTCTGCTGGAGCTGTTCGTCTTGACTCATATTTCACTCCCGTCAGGGCGGCGCGGCCGCCATCTCAATTAACCCACACCCTATATGGGGATGTGAGCAAGGCTTTCAAGGCTTAAAACTGCGCTTTTCGCGGAAAAATCAGAGAAATTGGCTTGCTGGAAGCTTAGGGGTAGGTTATAAACCATATAACTGTATAAAATCACATGTAAAAATACATGTATTCAATGCCGTAAGTGTCGCGGAGGTGGGGCATGCTGACCTGGCTAAGTATTCGCCAACTGGCTATTGTGGATCATCTAGAGCTTGATTTTTATCACGGCATGACGGTCATTACTGGGGAAACAGGGGCCGGCAAGTCTATTTTGCTGAGTGCTCTGGCCCTGGCATTAGGCGACCGAGCTGATAGCGACAGTGTCCGCCATGGCGCCACTAAAGCCGAAGTCAGTGCTCGCTTTGATCTCAAGCATATGCCCCAAGCCCGCCAGTGGTTGAATGAACAGTCACTGAACAATGATGATGAGCCTAATGAGTGCTTACTGCGTCGGGTTGTTATGGCCAATGGACGCTCAAGAGCCTATATCAACGGTCATGCCTGTGCGGTCACTCAGCTCAAGCTCCTCGGTCAGCACCTGATTGATATCCATGGCCAGCATGCCCATCAATCACTGTTACGCAAAGAGACCCACCTTCAGTTACTGGATGCTTTCGCAGGCCTAGAGTCTCGCGTCGAGCATTACCAGCAGCAATTCCGTCAGTGGCATCAGGTCCGCCGTCAACTGAAACAGCTCAAAGAGAATCACGATTCCCAACAAGCACAACTGCAGCTACTACGTTATCAAGTTGAAGAACTGGACCAATTGGCCCTCAAACCAGATGAGTTAGCCGACCTCGAAGCTGAACAGCATGCGCTGGCCAATGCCGAGCAAATGATTCGTGACAGCGAGCAAGCCCAAGCCCTGTGCGACCATGAAGACGGCGCCGCCCTTCAGCAAGTCACCCGAGCGTTGCAATTACTGGAAGGGCTTTCGATGGAAAGTCTGGATAACATCCGCAACATGCTGAATGACGCTCAAATCCAACTGCAAGAAGCCTCAGCAGAACTTCAACATTGGACGAGCGCCATCGAGCTGGACCCGGAACGTTTGATGCAAGTGGAGCAACGACTGTCATTGATTTATCAGACTGCGCGTAAGCATCATGTGTTGCCAGAAGAGTTAGCCGATCATCATCAACAACTGCAAGCCCAGCTGAATGAGCTCACCGGTAGCGATACTGATCTAGAGGCATTAGCAGAGCAACAAGAAGCCTTAACTCAGACACTGCGCCGGGAAGCAGACAACCTGACCAAGGCTCGGCGAGATGCCAGCCTCACCTTGGCACAGCAGGTGAACCAGCAGTTGGCCTATTTAGGTATGCAATCCAGTAGCTTCGAGGTGCATCTGAAAACCTTGGAGCACTTTCAAGCCGAAGGGCAGGATGAGATTGAATTTTGCATTGCACCGAACCCAGGCCAACCGGCCAAGCCCCTGATTCGTATTGCCTCAGGGGGTGAGCTGTCACGCATCAGCCTCGCCATACAAGTGGTGACCGCTCAAACGACGACAGTCCCGACGCTGGTCTTTGACGAAGTCGATGTCGGGATTTCCGGAGCAACCGCAGAAATTGTCGGCCGATTACTGCGCCAGCTTTCAGATCGCGGTCAAATTCTCTGCGTCACACACCTACCGCAAGTCGCAGCTCAAGGGCATCAACACCTGCATATTCATAAGCACGCCCAAGGCGATAAGACCAATACCCGGATGGGATTTCTCGACGATGCAGGGCGTGTCAGCGAGCTGGCACGCATGTTGGGAGGCGTTAACCTATCGGAACAAACACTGGCCCATGCTCGGGAGATGCTGCATCAAAGTCAGCACTAATCACCGAATCACCGAATCAACGCCAATCACCGCATTTCAGGCGCGGACAAACAATATCAATAAACAAGAAGCAGAGAACGAGCCTAGCAGGCCCGCAGATTCAAACAAATGGCTAAAAAAGAAGGCGGGAGATAAGGCAATCAGGACAGGCGCCTTTTCACCGCCTGCCCTTTACGACATTATTTGTCGAGCTTCTTTCTTACATAGATCACCAGCGAATGGTCAACAATGTCATAGCCATGCGCTTCTGCAACCTCACGCTGACGCTGTTCAATCTCATGATCAAAGAACTCGATCACTTCATTGGTGTCCATATCCACCATATGGTCATGATGGTCATCTTTGGCCAGCTCAAAAACAGCATGCCCACCATCAAAGTTATGTTTTTCAACCAGGCCAGCCGCTTCAAACTGGGTTAATACCCGGTAAACGGTTGCCAGCCCGACGTCTTCACCTGAGTCCAGCAAAGTTTTATAAACATCCTCTGCACTCAAGTGGGCTTCGTAGTTACGCTCTAGAACCTGTAGGATCTTGATGCGCGGCAAAGTGACTTTGAGTCCTACTTTACGCAGTTCGTGATTTTCTTCGGCCATTGGCTTGTCTCTATACGACTCGGCAGTTCAATGGATACCATGTTTAACTCAGCACAGGCTCATTCAGTATTCCACTTTAGGAGACCTGGCCATTACATGGCTTCTGATTCAGCGTACTGTCACGTATTATTCCGTGAACTGAACACTAGTGAAACCTATATGCGATTGCAAAGACTGACTAAATTACTCACCTTTGTCCTCATCAGCGTCTGGCTCAGCGGCTGCAGCTGGTTTGAGGTTTATCAACCCAAAGTGCAACAGGGCAACATTCTTGAAGAAGAAACGGTGAATCAACTACACACAGGCATGACGCGCGAGCAGGTCATTTATTTAATTGGCACGCCCTTGCTACCTGACCCACTGGCGACTGACCGTTGGGACTATGTGTACCAAGTACGTCAGGGCCACCGCTTGCTGGAGCGTCATGGTATATCGTTATGGTTCAACGGCAACACCTTGACCCGTATCCAGCATTTAGAAAACGATCAGCCCTCACAAAAAGCTCAATCTGATCAGAATACCGCCAGCTGAGCCCTGACCTCAAGTCTCATGACGTGAATGCCGGGCCGCTCGTCTTGCACGAGCAGCCTTGGGGTCAGCCTGCAAGGGGCGATACAACTCAACACGATCACCCTCACGCACAGTGTGCGTCTCAGGCTCAGTCACTTGCTGCCCAAAGATACCCAGCTTAATGGTGTGCAAATTCAATGTCGGGACATATTGATCTAACCCTGAAGCCAAAGCAACATCACGCACCGTGGCGCCCTCAGGCACCGTCAGGCTAAGCAGGTATTGCTGTTCTGGCAAGGCATACACCACCTCGACATTAGGCATGATCAATCTCCAGGACAGAGGCACTAGGCAGAAGGGAAGGCGATATCATGTCACTGGTTCACTGTTTGCCATACACTTGATCGGCTCGCTTAACGAAAGCCTCGACCAGCTTATTCGCCATTTGACTGAACACGGCACCTAAAGCGGCCCCCACCACTTTACCCGCCACTTCAAATTCCATCTCTAAGCTGACCTTACAGGCCGTCTCTGACAGCGGTTGAAAGTGCCACTGCCCTTCTAATTTGCGAAAAGGGCCTTCTTCCAGCGTCAACTCAATGCGCTCAGGAGCATGTAAGTAGTTACGCGTTGTAAATCGATAGCTCATGCCCGCTTTGGACACTTCCAGCTCGCCGATCAGAACCTCATCGTCCTGATAAATCAAACGAGCATCGCTGCAACCCGGCAGAAATTTCGGGTAAGATTCACAGTCATTCACCAGATCGAACATCGCTTGTGCAGAATGCATCACAAGCGCGGAACGGCTGACTCGGCTCATTGCGGACTCCAGCTAAATTCGTATCAGGTGGTATTTTAACACGTCCCTTATCGGCTTTAAGGCACGAAGGAGCATCATGGCCAAAAGTAAAGGCAAAAAAGACAAATTGGGCCCGGCCACTATTGCCGTCAACCGAAAAGCCCGACACGAATACTTCATTGAAGAATCATTCGAAGCCGGACTGGTCTTGACAGGCTGGGAAGTCAAAAGTTTACGCGCAGGTAAATGCCAGATTGCAGATACCTACATCTTACTGAAAGAGGGTGAAGCCTGGTTGCTGGGCTCAACCATACAGCCACTGAACACGGCGTCAACCCATGTGATTGCCGACCCCACGCGGACACGCAAGCTGCTCATGCACCGGCGCGAGATTGATAAGATCATCGGCCATACACAACAAAAAGGGTACACCTGTGTCCCTTTACGTATGTATTGGAAGCATAACCGCGTTAAATGCGAGATTGCATTGGTCAAAGGCAAACAGTTGCATGACAAACGTGCCACCGAGAAAAATCGAGACTGGCAACGAGATAAAGCGCGTATCATGCGTAAAGCCGTCTAATAGACAGCAGATCAAAGTGTTGAAAAGGCAACATAATTAAAAAGGTGTTACCCAAAATAAAGCGTCTCACCCTCATTACATTGTCACACGGCTATGTTAGACTAGCCCGTCGTTGAGGGGGCGATACGGTTTCGACGCCGGTAGCGAACCCCGAGGTGCATGCCGAGAGTGAAGTGGCTCTCGTAAATAAATCGCTTCAATTATTATAGTCGCAAACGACGACTCTTACGCTCTAGCAGCTTAATGCTACTCCTGAAGCCTAGTTGCCTATCGCTGGTGGATGGAGATCTGAGCGCAGCCAGATAGGCTCGCGGCAAAGATTGCTCTCGTCGGCGCCGTTAAACTTAAATCGAGAGATCGCTGTAACGTATCCTGAACGTCGGAGACGTTATGGCTAAATTAAAAGACGCCTCTAAGCATGTAGATCTGAGGGCGGAGTGCCGGCGGACGGGGGTTCGACTCCCCCCGCCTCCACCAAATACCGTAGCACCACAAAAAAAGGCGCCGATGGCGTCTTTTTTTATGTCTGTACTTTCCCAACCACCATTCAGGCAGATCCCCGCAGAGTTGCTAAGCTCAAACGATGCATCTCATGGAGGAGGCTCCTCAGTGCCTGAAAAATACTCGACGCCCCCGCGTTACGAATGGTGGGTATGGCCTATTGCCATCCTATTTATCATCGGGTTACTGATTTTAAATCACACCCAGAAAAATGCGGGGCTAGCACAGTTCTCTACAGAAGAAATGTCGTTACTGTCGATGCAGGCGGCGGCCGTAGAGACGTCACTCAAATATCCAATGGAGGATCTCATTGGGCTTAGAGATGCATTTGAGCAGCGCCCTGCCGACGCAGAGACTGACAACTTTCAAAACACGCTGATGCTCATCATGCTCAGCAATCCGAATTATACTCAGGCCCGTTATATCGAAGCCTCAGGGCAAGAGCGCATTAAACTTATCCGCGACAAAGACACACAGGCCATCACACCGGTCGTGCCCGCAGCGCTGGAAAATAAGACCTACCGGGATTACATGCGCGATATCCTCGATTTAGCGGATAACACCATTTATTTATCACGGTTCGATTTAAATATTGAGCAGGGTTTTATTGAACGCCCGATTGTCCCGACGCTACGCTTTGCCATTGCGGTTCATCATGCAGGCAAGTCAGGTTTTTTAATACTCAATCTAAACGGTGACCAACTTCTCAAGCCGCTCCATCAACCGAATGGGTTGGGTCAAATTACCTACTTGATCAACCGCCAGGGGGACTGGTTAGTCGGGCCTTCCGAGTCGATGGAATGGGGGTTCATGTTCGATCAGCCCAAACGCTTCCAAGACTACCCGGCAGCACCGAGGCACTTTGATGCCGTCCATCAAGAGACCACCCAAGACGCACTAAAAGGTCAAGATGGGGGCTACTGGTTCAGCCACGCCATCAAACTGAGCAACTCAATAGACCTTCCCATCACCACGCCAGAACATCTCACACTCCTTCGCCATGCAGGCCCACAACAAATCGCGCTCAGGATCCAAGGCCAACATCGCTATGTGCTCCTGGCCATAATTGGACTGATGATCATCAGCGCCTGGATTGCTTTTACTACTTTAAAGAAAAGGCGCGAGCGCTATATTGAAGATGAGGCCATGCGTCGAGAAGATGAGATTAGGTACCGATTAACCCAGCAGTTGGAGCACAAAGTCGCAGAAAAAACCCAAGAAATCGCCCATATGCTGACGTTTATAGAGCGTCTAACAGACCACTTACCGGCCACCATCGCTTACTGGGATAGTGACTTTTATTGCCGCTTTATCAATGCGTCATCGTATCGCTGGATGGGCATCAAAAAGTCTGAAGCCATTGGTCAGCATTTAGCCGACATTTTAGGCGAAACCTTATTCACTGAACGATTCGACATTTATCGCCGGGCGCTCAAGGGGGAAACCCTGAGCAATACGCTCTGGTACACCCGTTACGAAGACCAGCATCTGTGCTTGCTGAAAGTCATTTATATCCCGGTCATACTGGATAATGAGCAAAAGGGCTTTATTTCTGTCAGCGATGACATCACCGAAGCCTACGAAAGAGAACAGGAGCTGATCAAAAGAAGCCAGGAAGCCGAGCGCGCCACAATAGCCAAAAGCAACTTTTTGGCCAATATGAGCCATGAAATACGCACGCCGATGAATGCCATTATCGGCATGCTCACCCTGCTGAAAGATACTCCGCTGGATTTACGCCAACGCAACTTTGCCGATAAGGCTTTCAACGCTTCCAGTGCACTTTTATCCATACTCAATGATATTCTCGATCTGAGTAAACTGGATGAACATAAGCTCCACATTGAACAACGTATTTTTGAAACCGAAGACCTGATACAACGCTCCGTCGACCTCTTCGCGGTGGCAGCAGAAGGTAAAGGGCTGACGTTAAATGTACGCGTCGACCCTAAAATGCCCCAGCATCTTTATGGTGATGCTTTTCGTATTAGCCAAATTCTCTCTAACCTGATCGGTAATGCGATTAAGTTTACCGAGCAAGGCAGTATCACCCTCGACATCCAAGCGCGCACTGCACATGCTGACAGCGTGATCGTCGAGTTTATGGTGATCGACACCGGTGTGGGGATGTCCAAAGAGACGCAATCGATTGTGTTCGATAAATTCTCTCAGGCTGATGACTCAACCACGCGGCAATACGGGGGCAGCGGCCTGGGCCTCGCCATTAGCCACCAATTGGCAGAGTTAATGGAAGGCGAGCTGACCGTTGAGAGCGAACTCAACAACGGCAGCACCTTTACCCTCAAACTCAAACTCAAAATCCCTGAGACCACAGCGCCTTATCATGATCTTTCACTGGACAATACCGTGCTGTTCCATCGTGTGAATCAGCAAAAACTATGGCCATTGATCGAAGAACATGCCAGAAGCTGGGGCATTCCAAGCTACCCATTGCCTGAGCCACAAACAGACGAATCGATTGAACGATTGTTAGCGCACCTCACGCCTTCAAAAGAAGAAGGATCCGTTAACCAGATTATTCTACTCGACAGCACCCAGACGATTCCCGAGTCGTTAATCCAAGCCCTGGTTCAATGGTTGAAAACCCACAGCCCTCAACTCAACCATTGCGGTGTCATCCTACTGATGCCCGCCACTCATGTTCCCGAAGGGATTGAGCCCCTGATCAACGAAGGTGCGATTCCGATCGTCAAGCCGCCGACACCCTCACGACTTTATGATGCAATTGCCAATATCGCCCTGCATTCTGAGGCGCGGCCAAGCCCCACGCCAGCATCTGAGCGGCCCAAAATGGGCAAAATACAGGGCCCGTCCCTCAAAGTTTTAGTGATTGATGATGTTGATATTAATCTGGAGGTTGCTCATAACCTCCTCAGCCGAATAGGCCTGAACTGCGATACTGAGAGCAGCCCCAAAGATGCACTCTCAAGATTAGAGGAAGCACATTATGATGCCATCCTGATTGATCTTCATATGGCAGAACTCAGTGGGTTTGAGCTAGCGAAAACACTTCGAAAAACAGCCGGCCCCAATCAAGACACCCTATTAATCGCGCTGACAGCATCGGCTACCGAACAAGATCAAGCGCGTGCTCAAGCGGTTGGCATGAATGCTTACCTGACCAAACCGTTAATGCCGGATGCAATCAAACAACTCCTAGCAGAGCACTTAGACGTCACCTTCGAAAGCAGTGCGCCTTCTGAGGCCACTCCAGAACCGCTACCGGTTTCAGACCCCTCAGGCTTGATCGATTTTGAACAGCTGAACAAGCAGGTGGGTAACGATGCTGAGCTGGTCGACGCTTACTTGAAACAAGGTTATCTCACGCTTGAAGACATCGCGATCACTATGGAAGAGGCTTATGAAGACCATGACACAGATAAAATGGCACTATTAGCCCACCGCCTGAAAGGTATCTCAGGCAATATCGCGGCCTTATCATTAAAAGCAGCGGCCCAATCATTTGAACATTCATTGGCATCAGGCCTGTCCGAGAGCAACTGGTCGCCATTGAGAATACTGCTATGCCAGCATATTAAAGTCTTAAAGCCTTATGCCACATCGTCCACCTCAGAGATCACCGACACATTGAGTCATCAAGAACTCAAGCAGCAGCTTCAACAGCTCGATGACCAGCTCTCCCACCACCGGGCGATCAACCAAGAAGACCTCCCTTCGATCAGCCAGACGTTAAAGTCAATGGCTGATCATAACTCAACCTTCACTGACAACGATGCCACACAGCTCATGCAACTTAGCGATGAGTTAGAGCACTCGATCCAGCAATTTAATTATTCACTCGCAAGATCAAACATCCAGACTATTCTGAAAATATTGAATGCTTAAAGAGGCACGATCACAACAATAAGAAGCCCAATGAACATACATTCCAAGCGTCCTGTGAGACCGTCAACAATCGGCCTAAATAAACTGCAGAGGTTGTACAGAAGAGACTGTACAAAAAGGGAGCAGGGACATGCCGTTACTAAAGGATGAGGTTTAGCCCATGCAACCAGTCATCATGATCGTAGATGATGATCCCCATAACATGCATGTGCTGACAGAGGCACTGAAGTCAGAATATGAACTGATTGTCGCATTGGATGGGGAGACCGCACTCAACTTAATCCAGGAAGGTGAAACCCCTGATCTCATCTTGCTTGATGTCATGATGCCCGGCATCAATGGTTTTGATTTATGCCAGCGCATTCATCAATTTGAGCATCTGGCCAGCACACCCGTCATTTTCATCAGTGCCTTAACCGACTCCGATTACGAAAGTCACGGCTTGTCCATCGGTGCTGTCGACTATATTAACAAACCGTTTAAACTTTCCAGCGTGAGAGCGCGCATTCAAGCGCACCTCCACTGGCAGGCTTCATTTGAGAAAATGACGGCCATCTCACGGACACAGCAAAAACGCATCGCGGATATTCAGCACCAAAGCGTAGGCACTTCGGCCCAATCTGATCTTGATATTTATCAGAAAATTTTCAGTAATGCCTCTGAAGGTATCGTGATCACCGATCCAGAAGGCTTGATTACGCTCACAAATGACGCTTTTAAACGGATTACGGGTTACTCAATCGATGAGGCTCAGCATCGTCATATCAATCTATTGGATATTGAGGCTTCTCCAGATTTTCTTCATGAAACCCTGCGCAAAGCCAAGCTAGAAGGCTATTGGTCTGGCGAGCTCTATAGCCGACGTAAAGATGGCAAAATCTATCCAGAGCTGAGAACCATCAGTGCCGTGCATGATACTGATGGCGAGCTGCTCAGCTACGTCATCGTCATTAACGACATCACCACCCTCAAGCAGAATCAAGCCAAGATTGAACACCTGACCTGGCATGATGCCCTCACCGATTTACCCAACCGCACACTCCTGCTTGAGCGCTTGGAAAGCACCTTACGTTACTGCACACGACACCAAATGCTGACCAGCTTGATGGTCATTGATATTAAGAACTTCAAAATGATCAATGACAGCAAAGGCACCACCGTTGGTGATCATGTGTTGCAGCAGATGGCGGAACGTATTAGTCGCCTGCTCGCCGAAGACGACACCTTAGCCCGCCTCGGCAGTGATGAATTCGCACTATTGCTCTCACCCAGTGCTCATGACATTGCGGCATCATCAAGACGCGCGTCCGAAATCGTCGAGCAGATTCACGAAAATATGCAGACCCCATTCAGCGTGAATCATGAACCGCCGATGACACTGAGCTGTACAATCGGCATCGTGCTCTTCCCTTCAGCAGAAGAAACGGAGCATGCACACAGCATACTGCAACATGCCGACACCGCCCATCACCAGGCCAAAAACCAAGGCCTCAAAACGCTGTTTTTTAACGATAAGATTGGCCGCCAGGCGCGTGAGCGGTTTGCCCTAGAAACCGCTTTACAGACGGCTATTCATAACGAGCAGCTGCGACTTTATCTGCAGCCACAGTACGATAATCAGTGCCAGATTACAGGCTTTGAAGCGCTCGTTCGTTGGCAGCATCCGGAGCAAGGACTCTTGCTGCCAGGCCGCTTCATTCCGATCGCCGAACAATCGGGACTCATTATTGATTTGGAGCGCTGGGTCTTAAAACAGGCGCTGATGGCACAACAGCAAATGAGCTCCCCTCAAGCGCACTATCCGATATCCGTAAATATCAGCGCTAAGCATTTTGCAACAGAAGACTTTATTGCCACCATCAGCGAATTATTGTCTGAAACCCAGGCCAACCCAGGCCTATTGGTGCTGGAAATCACTGAGAGCCTGGTCATCGAAAACCTGGAGGCTGTCGTCGAGAAGATGGATGTGCTCACCCAAATAGGCATCCAGTTCTCTATTGATGACTTCGGCACCGGCTATTCCTCTTTGGTTTACCTCCGGAAGCTCCCTATCGCCGAAGTCAAAATTGATCGTTCCTTTATCGCCTCCGCTCCCAACGACGCGGTCGATGCCGAAATTGTCGCGATGATCCATAAAATGGCCGATTTCCTGAACCTCAGAACCGTAGCTGAAGGTGTCGAAACACAAGAACATGTTAATTTCCTGAGTGAACGTTTCCCCAATATGTTGCATCAAGGCTTTTTCTATTCACGCCCACAACCGATTCAACAGATCTTGGATCAACTGACGCAGCAAGCATTATTAAGCTCAACATAAAGGGCGTTATAGTCTCTTGCTCAGGCGCCCATGCGATGGCTCAGGGGCTTTGGTATGATAGCGCCTCCTGATGACCTTAATCTGAGCCTGGGAGCATCCATGAGCGCCACACCTGATATGCTAACGATTCGTCGCCCTGATGACTGGCACCTCCATTTGCGTGATGGTGAAGCCCTCAAGACCGTACTGCCTTACACCAGCCAGACCTTTGCTCGGGCGATCATCATGCCCAACCTGATGCCTCCGATCACAACACTGGAGATGGCGCAGGACTATCGCCAGCGTATTTTAGCGGCGACCCCCGAAGCTCATGATTTCACCCCCTTGATGACCTGCTACCTCAATGAGAGCGTCACTCAAGAAACCTTAAAAATTGGTCACGCCGATGGCCTGCTAACCGCCGCTAAACTCTATCCCGCTAATGCCACCACCAATTCTCAACATGGGGTCAAACAGATCCAGGATGTTTACCCCCTGTTAGAGACAATGCAAGCCATTGGTATGCCGCTGCTGATTCATGGCGAGGTTACGCGGGGCGAAGTGGATATCTTTGATCGAGAGAAATACTTTATTGATGAAGTGATGCTGGATATTCGCCGCCAGTTCCCGGCGCTGAAAATTGTCTTCGAACACATTACCACTAAAGAAGCGGCCCAACTGGTCTTGGAGGGTGATGACTATCTGGGCGCAACGCTGACACCTCAACACCTGGCGCAAAATCGAAACGATATGTTGGTCGGCGGTATTCGTCCTCACCTGTATTGTTTACCGGTACTCAAACGCAGCGAACATCAACGAGCCTTGCGTCAAGCGGCGACCAGCGGACACCCGCGCTTTTTCCTAGGAACCGATTCAGCACCTCACGTTGCGGCAGCGAAAGAATGTGGCTGTGGCTGTGCTGGCGTCTTTAACACCAGCGCCGCTTTATCGGTTTATGCTGAGGTGTTTGAGCAAGAGAATGCACTGGCTCACTTTGAAGCCTTTTGTTCTGAAAACGGGCCCAACTTCTATGGCCTTCCCTTAAACGAAGGGCAGGTAACGCTGACACGCACGCCCTCAACAATGCCTGAACGCATTGGCCAAGGCGAGATGTCATTTGTGCCCTATAAAGCCGGTGAAACGCTCAGTTGGACGGTGAGCTGAGCGCACAATACAGCCCCAAAGACATTCCGGTTTAAAAAGAAAACGCTGCCTGAACAGGCAGCGTTTTGTAGGACTTAGTACGATTCAAATCATCGGGTTATACCCCGATTTTCCCACCATCGACTTTCTGAATAACAACCGTCGAAGCACGCGGGCGAACAGTACCGCTGGTCACTACCGTGGCATCGGTTGTTGAAGGCCAGTTCCCTGGATGCTGAATATTGACAAACAACGCTGTTTTATCGGCATTGGTGAAAATCCCAGTAACCTCACAGCCATTCGGGCCAACCGCAAAACGCTTCAATTGCGCCTGATCAGCCGCCCCAACTACGGTGATATCACCGTCGGCTTTTTTGACATTCGCGGGCACCACAGCCAACACCTGATCATTGGTGTAATCGGTCACCGCATCATAGCCATTGTCAGTCTCAATCCACAGAATCCCCTGGCCATCTTCACGAGCATCGAAGAAAAGACCATCTGGACTGGCAAACTGGTTCAGCTCCGTCAAACCTGACAAGTTATTTGCATCCGAAGCGGCCGCCCCACAGACAAAGATGTCCCATTCGAAAGTGGTCGCGCCCACAGACGGCTCACGCCAGCGGATGACCTGACCGCCTTCATTATCTGCCCGCGGGTTAGGCCCATTCACCGGCGCATAATTATAGCCAACACCTAAGTCTTCAACAGCAGAACCATCATTGGTGAAAGTGGGCGCCGTACCCGCTTCGGTCCGCTTATAGTTATTCGTCAGCGTCATGTAAACTTCACCCGAGACAGGGTCAACCGCGCCCCATTCCGGACGGTCCATCGGGGTCGCCCCCATCAGGTCAGCCGCATCACAGGTGTGGATAATCACCCCGGCTAAATCATTATTCGCCAGCCCTAAAGCGGTCGATAAACGACGGCCATCCTGAGTCGTCGACTCCGGCGTCAACGGTAACCACTGACCCGATCCATCGGCATTGAACTGGGCCACATAGAGTGTGCCTTTGTCCATGTATTTAGCCCCAATGGCCAAACGGTCAGCAGCTGAACCAGCAGCTAACTGATCAGCCGGATCCCATACCGCATCAGACACGAACTTGTAGATGTACTCGTTGCGGGAATCATGACCGGTATAGAACACCACAGGTTCACCGGCCACTAATTTACCCGGCCAGCACCCTTCGTGACGGAAACGTCCCAAGTGAGTACGCTTCACTCGGTCACCGGTGTAAGGGTCAATTTCAACAATATAGCCAAAGGTGCGTGGCTCATTGCGATAGTCTTCAGTCGCATTCGCACCGGTCGGCGTGGCATTAAAACGCGCAAACTCATCATTTTGCTCAGAGGCATCACCAGCTGCAGTTTCCCAACCATAACGGCCCCGACCGGTTTCAATGCCCAAACGATCGTCATCGATTTCACGGCCGCTATCTTTGACAAAATAGCCCGGCCAGTTTTCTTCACAGGTCAGGTAAGTGCCCCAAGGCGTGTAACCATTGGCACAGTTGTTATTGGTGCCCCGTGTGACTAAGCCAGTAGGTGAGAATTTGGTTTTCACATAATCAGTGCCAGCCACCGGGCCGGATAATGCAAACTCTGTCGCACTGGTATAACGGCGGTTGTACTGAGAGTTCAGCACATGCTCCCACTGGCCATTGGCAGCCTTACGCACCTCAACCAAGGTCACCCCGTGGGCATTGATTTCAGTACGCACTTCATCCGCCGGGCGTGCGCCTTCATTTTTATTGGTCGGCCCGCCCTGCGGCGCCCACAGTGCACCCTGGTCAATATATTCATTGTTCAATGCCAGAATGAAGTGATTCGCAGCATTGGCTTCATCCAGCGGGAAAGGCGCCATACCATCATGGTGCATCCCCACGCTATTGAGCTGGATCTCCGGCGTAAAACCGAGATCCTCGCGCCAAGCCGGTGCCGCATTATTCAGTGGCGTCCCCCATGGGATCAATACTTGGGCGGTATAACCAGCCGCCACGGCAAAGGCATCCGTTTTAGATCCCGCAATCGCTTCAAAAGCCAGTGTCAGGGCATTTTTAACCGGGGCGTCATCGTCATCGTCGTCATTGTCACTACAACCGGCAAGACCAAAGCCACCAAACACAGTCAGCGCAGCCATTCCCAAGCCACCCCGCATGATGCTGCGACGCGAAATATGCTTCTCTAATACGGAAGAAAATGGCTCATTACCACTGTGATTCAGGTTGCGATGTTCTTCGATTTCTTTACTCATGGTCCCCTCGCTTGTCACCTGAATAGCAGGTGAGTTATATCGCATACAGTCGTCAGTCAGGTGCAGCAAAAGCGCTGCGTCATTTTTTTAATGCGCAACACAACGTAAGGGGAATAAATGACAAGCAGGTGACTAGGATAAGACAACTTGTTGTAAGCGAGCGATTGTCACAAAACCGTCACGGTAACTTTCATAGTATGACAGCCCCTTGACTATGCAAGGCGGTGAAAGCCTCATCGTCATCCGTGAGCTGCGTTTTCTATGATTAATCACCCAGAAACTCATCAAGACTTACCGCCTCCCTACCCCCGTTCGACTGAACGTCGCCGCTGGTTACAACTGGCGGGAGCCAGCTTGATGACCGCCAGTCTAGGAGGGTGTGCAGGTGGCTTTAGCAGTCAAAACAAGCCACGTCCTGGGGCCCGTTTTAGTTTAATTTATTATGCCGATCTCTTGGATGCACAGCAGCCTGATGACCCCATTGTCGCAGCCACTCGGTTAGGACCGGTCACACAACTAGGGCAAGCGCCCTGGGCGACAGGCAGCACATTACTCAAACACTCACTCGACCCGCGTCTACGCGCCCTGGTCAGTCCAATCCATGCACGCCAACAGCGATTAGGTGGCGCCGCCGCTCTGGCCGCGTGCTTGCATGGCATTCGCCAACAACGTCCTCAGCACAGCACCCTGACACTGGAAAATGGGCAATGCTGGAACGGCGCAGGTTTTAGCCTGCTGACACAGGGACGAGCAGGCCCAGAAACCAGCCAGCTGCTGGGTGCAGAGATTCGCCTGAGCAGTGATGAGCGTTGGCAGTGGCCTGATCAAATCAGCCAGCATTACCAAGCCTTTGATGGCACGGTCATTGGGGGGCCCGTCAAAAACGCTTCGAATTCAAAGGCCTCAGGCCCAAAGACCTCGAACCCAGAGACTGCGAATCGACACAACACGTCGACGGCTCATCGACTCAAACGAGTCAGTTACGTCGAACGTCAGGGGGTTCAAATCGCCGTCATCGGTGCCAGCGACCCTTATGCACCGGATGAAAAAGCCTCGCTGGAGGTTTGGTTTGAAGCACTGCAGCAGGCCACTCAAGAGGCCCGACAACAAGCCCATCTCGTCGTCTTAATGGCCGATACCGGTGCGGGCGTCGTCCACTGGCTAGCGGAACGCCTGGATATTGACCTCCTACTGGCCGCTCGCAGCCAGATATTCTGGCCCGAGCCAGTGCAGGTGCAAAGCCGACATGGCCAATCCGTACCGGTTATATTTCCAGGGAGCCGTGGGGTTGGTGCTTGGGCACTGGAGTGTCTCGCCCAGCCTGAAGGTTGGCAGTTTAAAGCCCGCTTCCATGCGGCCGACCCGAACCAGTGGGATGCCATCACCCAAAGCCACTACAGGCGGTTGCAACCGCTATTTGAACAGCGCTATACCCCTTATCACGACTGGCTGCAGCAGCCGATCGCCGTCACACCACAGTGGCTATGGCGCCAAGATGCGACGGGGGGCAGTTGGGACGGTCTCATTCTCGCGGCATTACAGGCACAAGGGCAGACCACGGGCGCTTTAGCCCCAGGGCTGCGCTATGACCGCTGGCTAGCGCCTGGGCAAACCATCACCCGCGATCACCTGCTCAGTTTAACCGGTGGACATGCCGCCCCCGTCGTCACACTCAGCTTGGACTCACCACAGCTGACGCAGTTACTGGAACGCGCGACCGACCAATATGTTGGCAGCCCTGGCCTATTGGATAATGGACACGATCTACCCCGCCTCAGCGGTGCTCAGTGGCATTGCCGTTACACCCAGCAAGGCCCTCGGGTCTCCATTGATGAGGCCCCTTCAGACTGGACCAGCTTCAACTTACATGGCCGCCAAGGCATGCCGTTATGGCAGATTTTAGAGCGCTACCTCAGTGAGCTTGATGGCGCACCCTCGGGCCCGCGCTGGTCAGCCCCGCAGCCCACCTTGTCATTTGTCAGTGGTCATCCGGGTTGGCATCCCCAATGGCGGCCGGAGGCCTAATCAATGGCCCGTCTATATCCTCGACTAAGGGGCCTATTATGGCTCCTCATCGCTTGGCTCAGCGCCCATGTCATTGCGGATATCGCCCATCTTATGTCCGAACCCACGCAACCGGTGCACGTCATTGAGCGCCCGTTCACGACCGAATCCATGCCACCTGTCGCATTCGCCTTCTGGTCGGAATCGAAACAGGCGCCGCGCCAGCAACTGCCGCTGACACAGTTGCCCCTCACCCTTCAGGGCATGGTTCAAGCCCCTCAACTCAACCAATCGCTGGTTGTACTGAGCACACCTGAAGGACAAATCACAGCCATGACCGGTGACCTCCTGATGCCGCAAGTCACCCTAGAAGACATCACCTCACAGGGTTTGATTCTGAATCACCAAAACCAACAAGAACGCCTGCCCTGGCCCGAGACCATGACCCAAACGGAGCCCACGCTATGAAAGCGATCCTCTCATCGTTAGTGTTGGCCTGCGGGATCAGCATCAGCGGGGTCTCAATCTTTTGGACCTCAATGGCTTGGGCAGAAACCACTGGAGTGGAAGCCGCTGAGGCAGAAGCCGCAACGGACAAGACAGCAGAACCTAACGCCGAACAACGCTATACGCTGGATTTCAATCAAGTCGAGATCCCTGAGTTCGTCCATAGCGTCGGCCGTATTACCCATAAGCGCTTTATTATCGACCCCCGAGTCAGAGGCCAGATCACCCTAAAAAGTCAGCGCCGCCTGACCGCCGAAGAACTGTATCGGGTGTTTCAAAATACGCTCCAGGTCAACGGCTTTGCCACGGTGGCGCTCCCCGATGGCAGCTTAAAAGTGGTACCGGATCAAATCGCTCGCACGCAACCGTTACCAGTGGGCGATCAGGCACACAATCAAGGGCAAGTGATCGCCACCCGTGTGATCGAAACTCGCTACCTGGAGGCCGGGCAACTGGCCGCGTTATTACAGCCGCTGGTCGATACTCGTGTCGGTACACTCACCCCCTATCCGGATAGCCACCTGCTGATCATGACCGACTGGCAGGATAATCTCGACCGTTTAAGCCGATTGGCCCAACTGATTGATCGCCATCGTGAACCCCAGGTCGATATTTTGCCGCTGGCCCATGCCAACGCCAAAAATATGACAGAAACCCTGACTCAGCTGCTAAGCCGTCAAGGGCGCTTCAATGTGCAACTGGTGGCCGATGAGCGCACCAATACCCTAGTGGTCTTAGGCAGTGACAACGGCCGAGCGCGCGTGAAGTCGTTAGTCACCGCTTTAGACACCCCCCAGCGACAAGACACCAATACGCGAGTCATCTACCTCAGTCATGCCGATGCCAGTGAAGTCTTGGACGTGCTTCACAACTTGCAATCAGGCGACAACAGTGACGCCTCACTCGGCGCCAGCATCTCCTCAGGTGCGGCCCGCAACAGTGACGATCCCCAAGACACCGCCCCCGCCACCAGTAGCGGCTTTCAACGTGATGGCGTCTCACTGGCGGTGCATCCGGGCACCAATGCGTTGATTTTGACCGGGCCAGGCGCTGATCTGGATCGCTATCAAAGCATTATCAAACAGCTTGATATCCGCCGAGCCCAAGTGGCTGTCGAAGCCATTATTGCCGAAATCAGCGAAAGTCGAGCGCGCCAGCTGGGTGTACAGTGGCTCTTCGCCGATACCAGTGGGAAAGGCACCATTCCTGTGGGTGGCATCAATATGCCCACCTCCGGCCAACCTGGGATTGCGCAGATTGCCGCCGCCGCAGCGAACAAAGACAACTCCGCACTGGGCAGCTTACTGGGCAAGCTGAATGGCCTGACTGCCGGAGTCGGCCGCATCAGTGATAGCGGCATCAGCTTTGCCATGCTACTCAATGCCCTGCGCAGTGATACCGAAACCAACCTGTTATCAACCCCCTCGTTAACCACATTGGATAACGCCGAAGCGCATATTCTGGTCGGTCAAGAGGTGCCGTTTGTGACCGGCTCAACGACGGTCAATAACGCCAACCCTTATCAGACCATTGAACGCCAAAATGTCGGGGTCAGCCTGAATATCAAACCCACCATCAGTGCTGACAACACGATCCGGATGGAGATCACCCAGGAGGTCTCTTCCATTGCCGACAACGTCACCGCCAGCGATGTGGTCACCAATAAACGCGAAATTGAAACCACCGTACTGGCGCAAGATGGCGGCATTATCGTACTCGGCGGCTTGATGAGCGATAACAGCAGTCGGGCCCAGCAGAAGGTGCCGATTTTGGGCGACATTCCCTTGATCGGCAGCCTCTTTCGCTATACCGATAATAGCCGCGACAAACAAAACCTGATGGTCTTTATCCGAGCGCGCGTGCTGCGTGATGCCGAAAGTCTGGATCAAGCCACCGGTGAAAAATATCGTTATATGCGAGCGCAACAACTCCTCAGTGGCATCGAAGGGTCTTATGTGTTGCCCGAGTGGTCAGCCCAGCAGTCGGTGGATTGGCAGTCACTGTATCCGAATGCCCGTCAACGGTTAGGGAGTCTGGCGCCATGAACACAGGCGCGATGGCGCAGGCCGCACTGCCGTATCGTATGGCGCTCAAAGCGGGTCTCTTAATCGAACCTCAGGCCAATGGCTATCAGCTTTACTGCCGTGATGATGCGGATCTCAACATCCTGCAGGATATTCAGCGTCGACTGGGGGCTCCGTTGGCCTGTGAGTGGCTCAGCCCCAGCCATTTTGAACGGCGTTTAGGCCGCCATTACGATGCGGCTCGGGCGAGCGCAGAAACGCTTATGGCGGATCTGGCCGATCACGTCGACCTCGACAGCTTAATGGAGGCCCTTCCCAGTAGCGAAGACCTCCTCGACAGCGAAAATGAAGCCCCGGTGATTCGCCTGATCAATGGTGTTTTCTCAGAAGCTTTGCGCCTTGGGGCCTCGGATATCCATGTGGAACCCTTCGAAGAAGCCTTGGTGGTGCGGCTGCGGGTCGATGGCCGTCTCCGTGAAGCTTTACGTCCGCCACGACTGTTGGCGCCAATGCTGATTTCTCGCATCAAGGTCATGGCGAAACTGGATATTGCCGAAAAACGCCAACCACAAGATGGCCGTATCACCGTGCGCACAGCAGGTCGCGGGGTTGATATTCGTGTCTCGACCCTGCCGGGTATCCATGGCGAACGGGTGGTGATGCGATTACTGGATAAACAAGCCGCCCTGCTTGAGCTGGATCACATTGGCATGCCACCGGCCGTTTTAAAGGCTTACAAAACCGCGCTGCAACGCCCTAATGGCATTTTATTGAACACCGGCCCGACCGGCTCCGGTAAAACCACCACCCTTTATGCCAGTTTGATCAGCCTCAATGATCAACAGCGCAATATTCTGACGGTGGAAGACCCGGTTGAATATGCCCTCCCCGGCATTGGTCAAACGCCGGTCAACCCCCATGCGGGGCTGACCTTTGCGCGTGGCCTGCGCGCCATTCTCCGGCAAGACCCCGATGTCATCATGATCGGGGAAATTCGTGATTTGGAAACCGCCTCCATTGCGGTGCAATCGAGCCTTACCGGGCATTTAGTGCTCTCAACACTGCATACCAATAGCGCACTGGGGGCGATCTCTCGATTACGCGATATGGGGATTGAGCCTTTTCTGCTGGCCACCAGCCTTAAGGGCGTCATGGCACAACGGCTCGTACGGCGACTCTGCCCGGCCTGTTATCACTGGCGTCGCCCCACCGCCACAGAATGCAACCAGATGCCCGGCCTGGGACCCGACCATGACATTGCCGACGCCCAAGGTTGCGAACAGTGCGATAACACCGGCTATAAAGGCCGCCTCGGTCTTTACGAGTTTATTGCCATCGACGATACCTTGGCCGGACTCATTCACGATGGCGCATCGGAGGCAGAGCTCGCCCGCTACGCCTTTCAACACCATGACAGCCTCATGGATGCCGCGACCCGAGAAGTGCTGCACGGGAAAACCAGCATCGATGAAGTGCTGCGGGCGGTCTACCAATGAGGGTCTATCAATGACTGTATATCAATGACTGTATATCAATGACTGTATATCAATGACACAGACCATGATGAAACAGGCCCTCCGCCAGACCACACTGAGAGGTCATGACTAATGCCCACTTATCGCTATCTCGCGCTCACACCTGATGGGCAAAAACGGCGCGACATGCTTCAGGCCGAGAGTGAGCGCCAAGCCCGGCAGCAATTACGTGATCTTGGCTTGTTTCCTCGCCAGCTGACGCCGGTGACCGCGCAAAACACGCGCTCCTCGCGCAAAACGAAAATCAGCACAGAACAACTGTCACTGCTGACGCGACAGCTGGCGACCTTGGTCGAAGCAGGCATTCCCTTGGGCGATGCCTTAAATGCACTGGCCGAACAGGCGGACAAAACGTCCACCCGCTCACTGATGATCGCCATTGTCGAGCGCGTACGAGAGGGGTATAGCTTGGCCGATAGTTTGAAAGCTCATCCCAGCACTTTCAGCCCATTGTATTGCGCCCTGGTGGCCGCGGGGGAAAAAGCCGGACGACTGGCCCAAGTACTGGAACGGTTAGCGGATCACTTAGAACGCAATCAGCAGCAACGTCAAAAAGCGCGCACCGCACTGATTTACCCGCTGGTGCTGATCTGCGTGTGTATTGCCGTGGTGATCGGCCTGATGACTTATGTGGTCCCGAAGCTGGCCGCCCAGTTCGAACGCTCGGATATGGCGTTACCCATGCTGACCCAGTGCATGATCAGCCTCTCTAAAGGGCTCCAGCATTGGGGGCCAGCACTGGTGATTGTCCTACTGATCATGGGACTGATCGGCCGCAAGGCGCTGCAATACCCGACCGTGCGGGCCCGCTGGGATCAGCAACTCTTACGTTTGCCGCGATTAGGCGAATTACTCAAATTGCTGGATACCGCCCGGCTAACACGGACCCTGGCCATTTTAACCCGCAGCGGCATTGATCTACTCGAAGCCTTGAAAGTCAGTCGCGATACCTTAGGCAATCAGTGTATGCGCACGGCGGTCGAACAGATTCGAGATCAAGTGGCAACCGGCGTAGCACTCAACAAAGCGATCGCGCAAACCGGTTATTTTTCCCCCACCTTGCGCCATATGATTGCCAGCGGCGAAGCCAGTGGCCAACTCGACACCATGCTAGAGCGCATTGCCGTCGCCCAAGAAACCACCTTTAACCGTCGCGTCGACACCGCGCTCGCCCTGTTTGAGCCGTTACTGATTCTGACCATGGGCGGGATTGTCCTGACCATCGTACTGTCCATCCTGCTGCCCATTATGCGCCTCAATGGCGCCATGCATATGTAGCCGATTCATATTCACAACCCCATACCGCCATAAGCGCTTTCACCGACAGACCAAGTGAGATCAGACCATGATGCAACCCCGATTCACTCGACCACAGCCCCGTCGCCTCGGCCAAGACCAACAAGGGTTTACCCTGCTGGAGATTATGGTCGTCATCTTCATTATGGGGCTGCTGGTGGCGATCGTTGCCCCGAACGTCCTCAGCAGCCAAGACGATGCCATGCAGCAAAAGGTGCGCACGGATATTGCCAACCTAGAGCAGGCGTTGGATCGCTATCGTCTGGATAACTATCGCTATCCCACCACCGATCAAGGCTTGGCGGCACTGGTCAGTAAACCGAGCCGTGCGCCAGAGCCTCAAAACTATGACCGCGAAGGCTATATCCGCCGTTTACCCGATGATCCTTGGGGCAATCCCTATCACTATCGCAGCCCCGGCGAACACGGTCGTCTGGATATTTATTCGCTGGGCGCAGATGGCCAGCCTGGCGGCGAAGACTTAGATGCCGACATCGGTAACTGGATGCTATGACCATGCAACGCGGCTTCACCTTACTGGAACTGATGGTCGTGCTCGTGATTATGGGCTTGGCCGCCAGTTTCAGTGTGGCCTGGTTGGCAGGCAGTGAGTCGCAGCAGGCACAAACGCAGCTGAAGCAACTCGAAAGTGATTGGCGCTTAGCGGCCGATATGGCGATGGGAGAGCAACAGATCATCGGCTGGCAAGTCTCGGCTCAAGGCTATCGGTTTGTGGTCTGGGCGGTCGACCCCGCTCAACCCGGACAAGGCCAGTGGCAACCGCTTCAGGGCCGACAGCTGCCAGCCCGGCAATGGTCTCAACCCGTGCTGCTCACCCGCACCCCCGCCATGCCGCTGGCCCCATCACAAGATTCAGCAAACAGTACGCCTTGGTTAATCTGGTGGCCGAACGGTGAGGTCCTGAGCGCCACAGTGACCCTCAAAATACCCGCTCGCGACACCGCATCATTGCGCCAGCAATGGCGGATCGATGGGCTGGGGATTCATCTTCAGAATAGCCCCTCCTGAGGCCCGCGGATGAGACCGATGAAAACCTTATGGGCACCGTCATCTCACGCCCACCAGGCAGGATTCACTTTGCTTGAAGTCATGTTAGCGCTGCTGATACTGGCATTGATCGCTACGATCGTCAGCCAAACCTTACATCAGCGCACCGAAATCGCGCTGACCGAACGCCAGCGACTACCGCTGATTCAGTGCGCCCGGGCATTGGAAACAGAATTTCAACTGACCCATTACTGGCCCTCAACGGGGCGTCATGAAGGTCAAAAAACCGGCGGCCAACGAGTGCCCTGCTATTGGCGCTTGAAAGTCAGCAATACCCCGGTCAAACGATTACGCCGCGGCAAACTCACCCTGTTTGCCGAACCGGAACGCCTTAACCCGGTGGTGTCATTCACGCTCTTTTTAGCGCCTGCACGATGATCCGCATCCCCATGATCCGCATACCCAGGGTGATCAACACCGGCCATATCCCCCTCCGTCCTGCATCGGTCATCCGCGGCCAGCGCCTTCAATACAAAGGCGCGCGACGAAGGTGTCAGCAAGGCTTTACCTTACTAGAGGTCGTCATTGCGATTGCTCTGACCGCCCTGATTGGGATCGCCGTAGCCGCCTTGGTCAGCCAACTGGTGGACAGTCGTGACCAATTGGCCCGCAGCCAGCCACACGTCAGTGATAGCCGCTTTATGCGGCTGCTCTCAAGGCGTCTAGCAGGACTCACCCCACGGGCGCTACACATTCAAGGCCAAGCCCAACTGAACCAAGCACTCGACTATGAACCGTCGCCACACCGATTAAGCTGGGTCAGTGCTGATGATTGGCCATTGCCAGTCGGCGATCACTACACCCGTTTACGCCGTCAACAACTCCATTGGCAAGCCCGACAACAACGACTGGTGCTCAGTAGTAATGGCCTATTGGATGCGATCAATCCATTGCAATGGCAAACCGTGGCCCAGCTCGAACACGTCACCCAATTTGATATCGCGTTTTATGATGGCGCCCGCTGGCGACCGACGCCTTCGGCCACAACGCAAGGCGTCCGTCTCAATTGGCGTCGAGCGGGCCAAGATCAAGTAATGCTGGTACGGCTTCCGGATACCGCGCCATGAGGATCAATCCTATGAAAGCCGCTCCCCAAACAACCAGCGCGATGAGGGCTCGTGCCCTAGGCCAAACGCATCCGCGCCATCTCCGCAGTCAAGGCGGCGTTGCCCTCTTGATGGTATTGATGTGCCTCGCACTGGTCAGCACTTTACTGGCTCAAATGTCCCTCGACGGCCGCCGTGATATTGAGCGGTTAAGCCTGCTACAGGCCGAAACTCAAGCGCAATTTTATGCCAATGGTGCCGAGATCATTGCCCAGCGTGCACTGACTGACGCCGCCGTTCGGCAAGCCAGTTTATGGTGGCAGACCTTGCGTGGGCGGCCGATTGACTATCCCACCGATGAAGGTGAGATCAAGATGGTCATTGAGGACATGCGAACCTGCTTTAACCTCAACACCCTCGCCGGTCGGCAACATGATCTAGCGTTCAGCCAACTGCGACAACTGTTGAACGATACCTACCCCCAGGGCATTGGCCCATTAAGCGCTGACACATTAGCCGCACGCATCGCTGACTGGGTCGATGCCGATAGCCAAGCCCGTTCGAATAGCCTGGAAGGCACCGATTACACACGGCAAGAGCCCCCTAGGGTCACGGGCGATACACTCATGGCCGATATCAGCGAACTGAACTGGATTGCGCCACTGGACACACAACGTTTTTTACAACTCCCCCAATTATGTGTGTTGCCAGAGACCAGTGCTTGGCGCCTCAACCTCAATAGCGTCACGCTGGACGACCTTCCCCTGATGAATGCGCTGTTTAACGGCGAAGTGGCACAAAGCACCTTGATCCGGCTGATTAACGCCCGTCCGGCCACGGGTTACAACAACCTTGATGAAGTGAAATCGGCCCTAGGCAGTGATGATCAATGGCTCACGGAAAAAGGCGGCCGTCTCACCCTCACCCCCGACTACATTCGTTTGCACATTCGCCTCACCCTCGGCCCCTCAACATTCAATTTCACCCGCCTGATGCAAGCCGAAGGAGTGAGCGCCTGGGCCCCCAAAATGCCCGCCGCCCGAGTGCGCATACTGGCGCGCCATGAAGGGGATGTCAGCGCTTGGATGACGCCGCCACAAGAGGGCTCATCACAAAAGCAGATGCGACCAGCGAAAGCACGACAAGAACAGGTACCAGAAGAGAAGACACCATGATTCGACTCAAGCCCCTGCGGATAAGCCTCCGCGCGATCAAACAAAAGCCGGTGAAACCCTGGCTGCTGATACTACCGGTTGAATCTGAAGCGCCCGAAGGGCGAGCGTCACTCTATTGGGGGCAATGCCAACCGGGGTCATCGTCATCCTTAATAAAATGGGGCCAACTTGATCCACACAGTGCAGAGCGCGATTGGCACGCCTTGGCGCAGCTGAGTCAACAATCTCGCACGGTCTTATTATTACCGGCCCAACACGTCAGTTTTTTTAAGGTCACCGCCCCCAAAGGGATCAAGCCCAAGGAATGGCCTCTACTCTTAGAAGACGTCACTCCAGAAGACCCTGACAACTTGGTTATCGCCGCCCTTAAAAGCGATGATGCCCCCAAACACGATGACGCCCTTGAACAGGACAGCGATGCAGTCAAGTCCAGACCCTTATCGCTATTAGTCACCGAACGAGATCGCTTGGCCGCCTGGCAAGGCTGGGCGCAATCGCTCAATATTCGGCTCCACCATTGGAGTAGCCCCCTCCAGCTACAGCCCTACCCCGAAACCACCGGCACGCTCAGCGTCACCGGGCATCCCGACTATTGGCTGATCAAATCGCCCACACAGTGGCTGTGCTGGCCCCGTGCACTTGAAGCCCAGCTGCCGCCGCAATGGCATGATCAAACTTGGCGCATTCATTGGGACAGTCAACATGGGGACGGCCCCGATCAGGACGGCCCCTATCAGGACAAACAACAGTCGATCAGCCAATGGTTAGCACTGATGGCGCAACAACTGCCCTGTGATTGTCCACGCCTTGCCCCCCTCCACCAGCCTGGCATGTCATCACTACGCCGTTGGCAGCAACAATTGAAGTGTTCCGACCGGCCAGGATACCAACCATTCAGGCGGAGCCTGCTGGCGGTCGCATTACTCGGCCTGAGTCACTGGGGGCTCAGTAGTGCACAGCAGTGGCAAAACGATCACAGCAGCGCTGAACAGCGCACCTTGGCGCTGGCTGAGCGCGACATTCCCTCACAGCAGAGCGCTCGCGCCATTCGCCAACGCTTAGCCGCGCTGGCGGCTCAACAACAACGCCAGCAACAGATCGATGCCTCACTCAACGAGATTCGAGCCCAGCTGCCTGCATCCTGGCCGCCGTTGGCTCAACTCTCCGTCGACACCGATCACATCACCTTAACGTGGCCACAAGACAAGCCCCTATCGGCCGAAACACAGGCCACCATGGCACAGCTGGGCACTTTAGCCGTCTCGCCGACGACCGTTAGCCTACAGCGCCCACTGACACCAGCCCCATCAGCGGATACCGCCACAACAACAGACACCGCCACAACAACGGACCTTGGCACGGACAACACAATGGGGAAGGCATCACCATGAACGCCCACATCTCATCATTACGCCAAACCTGGCAGGCCCGCCCCACCAGTGAACGCCGCCGTCTGCTGTTGGGACTGAGCCTTATCGTGCTGCTCGGCGGCTATCTGTTAGTTGATCATTGGCCCAACCGCAGCGTAGGCCAAGCGAGCCCATCAACCGCGCTGATCGAGCAAGCCCTTACGCGGCTGCCGCCACAACCCAAACTCACTTCTCCCGATTGGCGAACCGCCGCCTCACGTCAGGGTGTGGTGATTCAACGCCTTGAGACCACGCCTGACGGCTGGCAATTAAGCGGACTGCTCAGCCAACCTGGAGACTTTCAACAACTCAGCCGCTGGGCAGCACAACAAGGACTTTGGCCTTATACCTACCAACTCAGTCGTGAAGCCGAGGGTTGGCACTGGCAAGCACAGTTTATGAATCTTCAGGCCATCGCTCGTCAAACAATGGCTCGTCAAAAAACGGCTCGTCAAAAAACGGCTCGTCAAACAATGAAGACTCAAGATAAGGCCCCCCTTCCGAAACCGTCAGAGCAGGAGCCACAGTGATGCGCTATGTAGGGCAAGGGATCATGATCATCGCCACCGCGCTGGTCTTTATCGTCACGCTGATACTCAATAGCCCCCTCCACTATTGGACCGCCTTACTGCCACCACAGATCGAGCTGAATCATGTCAGTGGGCGTTTGCTCGATGGACAAGTCCAGCAGCTTAAGATCAAGCCCCGTCAAGGCTGGCCTTTAGCGTTAGGGCCGATTCAGTGGCAACTCAACCTGCTGACGCCCAGCCATATCCGGCTCGGACAGGATTGGCAGCTCAGCCTGATGAGAAAGGGCTGGACCTTTGAATGGCAGCTGGTCGGCGGAGAAATGGCCGCCGTCGATATGCATCGCTGGCCAATGCAAGTCACCGGGGATTGGGGCGGGCGCATGCAGATCCGGACACGAGGGTTACGCTGCCTCGAAGCCTCAGGGGGGCTCAGCAGCCACGACATCACCTTACATCTGCCCGAGCCCGTGCAGCTGGCACAGAGTCGCCTCAGCGTCAGCTGCCAGGCCACCGAAGATAACCCGGCCCCACTCACCTTCAGCCTACAGCTGGCCACCCCACCGACGATCGAACTGAATGGGCAACTGAGCCTTCAACCTCAAGGCGGAGAAGGCCAAATCAATGGCCATATCGCGCCCGGCCATCCTCTGGCCGCCCTGATTAAACTGGCCAATGCACAACTCGATCCCCGTCACATTGATCAAAAACTGCACTGGTAATGGGGAACAAGTTGGGGCCAGTACAGGACACACTGGCGCCATGACCTCGCAGCATCAAACGGTCATGTTACCGACATGATCACTCAGTAGCATGCCATCTTCTTTATCCCGTTCAGATTACGACCACCCAGATTGGAGCCCACCTCCTGACGCCCGAGGCTCGAATCGACGCATTCGTTAGAGGACCTTGTCATGCCACAACTGTCTCGTCGCGACTTTCTAAAAGCGTCTGCACTGACCGCAGGCGCATTCACCCTTTCATTAGGCATCGCCGGCTGCAGTGACCACGATAGTCATTCAGATGGCGATGATCAGAATGTCAGCTTCCGTCATGGCGTTGCCAGTGGTGACCCCTTAATTGATGGCGTGATCATCTGGACTCGCGTCACCCCAGAAGTCGGACAGACATCGGTCACACTGCAATGGGAAGTGGCCAAAGATGCCGGGTTCACCCAGCTGACTCATAATGGTGAAATGCAGGCCACAGCAGATCACGACTTTACGCTCAAGGTCGATGTCCGCAATCTCAGTAGCGATAGCGTCTATTTTTATCGTTTCAAGGTCGGCGGTACGGTTTCTCCCACCGGCATCACCCGCACGCTACCGACGGTCACCGATCAAGTCCGCTTGGCCGTGGTCAGCTGCTCCAATTATCCAGCAGGTTATTTCAACGTCTATAACGCGATTCAGAAGATCGCCGATGAGCAGTCGCTGGATGCACTGGTGCACCTGGGCGATTATATTTACGAATATGGCACGGGTGGCTATAGCGGTCTCACCGAACACCGGGCACTACCGGCTGGACAAGATACCGAGCTCTTGACGCTCAGCGACTATCGTCAACGCTACGCGCTCTACCATACGGATGCTGACTTACAGGATTTGCATGCGCGGCTGCCCTGGATTGTGATCTGGGATGACCATGAAGTGGCGAACGATACCTGGAAAGAAGGGGCAGAGAACCATAATCCAGGCGAGGGCGATTTTGATACCCGAAAAGCCGCGGCGCTTCAGGCCTACTTCGAGTGGCTACCGATTCGCCCCGCCCACGAAGACGATGACACCATTATCTATCGCAGCTTCCAATACGGTGACCTGGTCGCGCTGCAAATGCTCGATACGCGCATTATCGCCCGCGACGAACAACTCAGTTATAGCGATTTCATGAGCAATAACGGCGCCATTGACCAGGCCGCGCTAGCCGCCGCACTGACCGACAGTAGCCGCCAACTGGTCGGTACAGAGCAGCTGAACTGGCTCAGCAGTGCGCTCATGCAAAGCGCAAATTCACGCTGGCAGGTCTTGGGGCAGCAAGTCCTGATGGCTCGCATGACATTACCGGTCGAATTACTCTTCCAGCTGCAAGCGGTGTATAGCGGACAAGCCCAACCCACCGACATGGAAGCGCTGCTGCAAACACTGGTCGCATTAAAACAACGCCAACAACAAGGCGAGACTTTAACGGCCGAAGAACAGGCGCGCTTAAATACACAACTTCCCTACAACTTAGACGCCTGGGATGGTTACGCCGTCGCGCGGGAACGAGTGCTCAACTTGTTTAATGCCCAAAAGAGTAACCTGGTCGTGCTCGCCGGTGATACGCACAATGCCTGGGCTTCACAAATGACTTTACAAGACGGCACCCCCGTCGGGGTCGAAATGGCCACCAGTTCAGTCAGCTCACCCGGGTTAGAAGTGTATCTACAAGGGGTCGACAGTCAAATGCTGGCCCAAGCCATGGCATTGCTGGTCGATGATTTGCGCTATGCCGACCTTAGCCATCGCGGCTTCTTGCTGGTCGACTTTAATGAGACCCGTGCCCAAGGCACTTGGTACTTTATCGACAACATCGCCAACCGCAACTACACCCTGACCCAAGGCCCCAGCTGGCAAAGTCAAGCGGGCAGCAACACCCTGACCCCGGCCTAACCCCTCAAACACACGCCTTCACCGCAAGCCCGACTCCCCCGCCAAGGGGTGAGTCGGCATGCCTTGCCCTAAAGCCCGCCAGAACCCTCACATAACAGCCCGCCCGTTTACCCAACACCATTACGCCTGACTTGATTTAATGCTAGGATTTCTCATTTTCAAATACATCAAAATCGCGTTACGAGGATAAGACCATTTCGCAACGCATAAGACCATCATCACAATGGAAAGGATGCATCAAGCGATGAGGCGTATCGCCACATTATTGGGGCTTTTATTAGGCTTGGCAGCAAGCGGATGGGCGCTATCATCAGTGGCGGCCCCGCGGTTAGCCACTTTTGATTTCGCTTTAGGCGAGACATTAAATGCATTAGGGCATCCCCCTGTGGCCCAAGCCGGATTGGACGGTTACCAGCATTACGCTCGGCAAACCGGCATATTCCCTCCCGAGACCGCCAATTTGGGGGGGCGTTTTCAACCCAATTTCGAGTATCTGGCCAGTCAAAAACCCGATGCGATTCTCATCTCGCCCCCCGCCCACACGAACTTAATTCCTAAGCTGACGCCTATTGCCCCAGTAGAGACGTTCCGCCTCTATCACTTTGCCGAAACCGCCCCAGACGACTGGCTCACCATAGAAAATATGACCCGTGCACTGGGGCGCCGTGTGCAAGATCCACACGCGGCGCAACAGTTGATCATGCAAACGCAACAACAGATGGACCAGCTGAAAGCTCAGGTCGCGGCGGTGAAGTCGCCGCTGCTGCTGGTCAGGCTGATTGACGAGCGCCACCTGCGTATTTTCGGCCCCGGCAGTCTGGAGGGCATGGTGCTCAAACGCCTAGGGCTCACCAATGCGTGGACAAAACCTCTCGGTCGCTGGGGCTTTGTGCAGACCACCGCTGATCAGGTTTTTCAGCTCAATGCCCGCTTAATTCTGCTGGAAAGCCCTTATGTTGAAACGGGGTTGCAACAGCAGCTGTTATCCCAAGGGGTGTGGCAATACTGGGCCAGTGCTCAACGGGGTGATCATCGCGTCGTGCCGATTAATTTCTGGTCATGGGGCGGACTCCCATCGGCGCAACGTTTCGCAACAGGTTTAGTTCAAGCCCTCAAACGCCCCTCAAAAGCCATGAACCAGAGATCAGAAGAGGCCACCGAATGAGTTCATCCGCACTGGCCTATGTCCGCCGTTTGCCCTTCATCCCCGTGGTCCTGATATTGGCACTGATCGCCTTATTCTCCTGGCAGCTGCCTCAACAAGGGGGCTCGGGCGTGCTTTGGCAGGGCTTGATTGCCCCCGGTATCGATCAGCCCCAGCAATTACTGGCTCACTATGTGTGGTGGCCTCGGCTGGCCATGGCCCTGTTAGCCGGGGCGGGATTGGGGATCGCGGGCGTATTGATGCAACAACTGCTGCGTAATCCACTCGCCTCACCCACCACTTTGGGGGTCAGCACAGGCGCCAATTTAGCCCTAACAATGGCAACCTTGTGGGCACCAGGGCTACTCAGTTTGGGCCGCGAATGGGTCGCGTTGGTCGGCGGTGGCTTGGCCGTCGCTATTGTGATGGCGCTCTCTTGGCGGCGTTCACTGGCCCCGATTGTGGTGGTGCTGGCCGGGCTGGTGGTCAATCTGTATCTGGGCGCCCTCTCCACCGCGTTACTGCTGTTCAACCAGGATGCCATGAGTGGGTTATTAGTCTGGGCGGCAGGATCGCTGGCCCAAAATGGCTGGGCCGATACGGTCAGTGTCAGCTGGCGCCTGGCCTTGGGTGTGCTGGCGGCGCTCCTGTTGTTACGCCCTTTACGCTTGTTGGAACTGGATGACGCCAGTGCTCGCAGCCTGGGCATTTCGGTGCGCACGCTGCGTTTAGGTGGCTTAGCCATCGCCGTCTGGATCACCGCGACGCTGGTCAGTTTCGTCGGCATCATTGGGTTTATTGGGTTAGCCGCGCCGAATATTGTGCGGCTTGCAGGTATCCGCTCACTGAGTTCCCGGCTGATCGGATCGGCTTTACTGGGAGGAGGATTACTGGTCGCCACGGATTGGTTCGTTCAGTCACTTACGGGGTTACTGCCGGTGATTATTCCCACTGGCGCGGTTGCCGGTGCCCTCGGAGCCCCGCTGCTGCTGTGGCTCATTCCCAAGCTCTCATTAACGGATAGCCCCCCACAGCACCATCTAAGCCCGACCACCTACCGACACCCGGCACCGCAACGCCTCGTCCTGGTCATGGCAGGCAGCTTGCTGGGCTTGATCTTACTGGCACTCTTTTGCGGACAAGATATTGAAGGCTGGTATTGGCTCAAAGAGTTATCACTGCTGGAGTGGCGCTGGCCTCGTGTCATCGCTGCAGCGGCCAGCGGTTTAATGCTGGCTCTGGCGGGGACACTCTTGCAGCGTTTATCCGGTAATCCGATGGCCAGCCCCGAAGTGTTGGGGATTAGCAGTGGCTGTGCCATTGCCCTGTTACTCAGCCTATTTGTCCTGCCCAGTGAACATAGCTTAGGCCGTATTGCGATCGGAGCCGGTGGCGGACTATTGACGTTAGGGCTCATTTTAGCGCTGACTCGGCGCCATCAATTTGCGCCTGAACGCATGCTATTGGCTGGGGTGGCCATGGGGGCCGTGATGGATGCCTTAGTGCGGATGATCCTGGCCTCAGGTGATCCAAGAGCTCAAGAAGCGTTGGCCTGGATGACGGGCTCCACTTACTACGTCACGGCATCGATGGCGTTAGGTGCTGCGGGATTGGCATTGGTCATGGTCGCCATCGTCTGGCCGCTGCAGCGTTGGCTTGATCTACTCCCCCTGGGCTCGGCCTCCAGCCGTGCACTGGGTGTCCCACTCAACCAGGCCAGACTGCTACTGTTACTGGTCGTCGCCGTGCTAACGGCAGGGGCAACACTGATTGTCGGCCCTTTATCTTTTGTCGGTTTGCTGGCACCGCACCTGGCGCGTTTGATGGGGTTGGTCCGTGCCCGCTGGCAACTGTTGGGGGCGGGGCTTTTGGGCACCTTGTTGATGGTCCTGGCAGATGCATTAGGACGCCAATTACTCTTTCCGCATGACCTCCCCGCCGGGTTAGTCGCCGCACTGATCGGGGGGGCTTATTTTATCTGGGGGCTGAGGCGGATGTAATGCCGCTTTCGGGGGCATCAACCGAAGATCCAGCGGGCATAGCTTTGCATGATCGCATCACCGGTGATCAGAAAAAGAATCCCGGCCCCCGCCAAATAAGGCCCAAAAGGCAGATGTTGACCGCGTTGGTCAGGATGCCGCCATTGCCATAAACCACCGATCACAATACCGGCAGCCGCAGCCCACAGTAATAACAGGGGCAATACTTGCCAGCCGAGCCAGGCGCCCAGCGCGGCTAATAATTTAAAGTCGCCGTAGCCTAATCCTTCCTTCCCCGTCAACAGACGGAACGCCCAATAAAGGCTCCATAAGGAGAGATAGCCCGACATGGCCCCGATGACGGCGGTACTCAGTTGCCACGGCTGAAAACACAATTGAAACAGCAGTCCAGCCCAAAGCAGGGGCAAGGTCAAGGCATCAGGGAGTAGTTGAGTTCTGGCATCAATCAATGCCAGCGCCAGCAAAGCTAAGCAAGCGCCGAATAAAGCCAACGACATCAAGTGACTGCCCTGCCACCACCACACCACTAAGCCCAGTAACCCTCCGGCCAACTCAACCAACGGATACTGCATGCTGATGGGCCCCTGACAATGAGCACAACGCCCACGGCGCTTGAGATAGCCGATTAATGGCAGGTTGTCATGCCAGCGCAAAGGGGTTTGACAATGAGGGCAATGGGAAGCGGGCACCGCTAGGTTAAAGGGCTCCGTGGGCGCCTCTTCAGGCATCGACAATGCCTCACACGCCTCCGCATGCCAGCGCTGGGCCATCATCACGGGCAACCGCGCCACCACCACATTCAGGAAAGAGCCCAAACAAAGGCCCAAGATGCCCCACAGACCACCGATCCAAAAACTATCCAACAGCACTCACTCCACGCTTTCAGAAGACATGCGCCATGGCGATGTCCCCAGGGTCACCTCACGGCGGCTTATCGGTACGCTCAAATAAACCGCCCCCTCGACGCCAGAGGATGTCGAGGGGGCGAAGTCACATCATGCTAAGCGCGATAATCTCGGTCAATCGCTATTGAGCAGCGCATCCTGCGGGGCATTCTCGCGCTGCGTCTTGGTCATGATGAAATAGAGATAACCGATCATCATCAACAGTACAAAAAGGGTCGCGATCACGGGATTGAACCACACCATCGCCACTAAACAAACCAACGATAATGCCAGCGCCACCGCCGGAATCAGCGGATAACCCGGCGCACGATAAGTGCGATCCAGGTGCGGCTCAGTGCGGCGTAAACGGAATAAGCTCAACATACTCATGATATACATCACGATCGCCCCGAACACCGCCATGGTGATCATGGCGGCGGTTAAACTCATGCCTTGCAAGTCAAACAGGCCATCACTGAGTACCGCCAGCATACCGATCACCCCACCGGCAATCACGGCGCGATGGGGCGTTTGAAAGCGTGAAAGTTTTGCCAAAGATTGGGGCAAGTAACCGGCACGGGCCAGCGCAAAAAACTGGCGCGAATAGCCCAGAATAATCCCGTGAAAACTGGCAATCAGGCCGAAAAGGCCAATCCAGACCAACATATGCATCCAGTTTGAGTGCTCGCCCACGACCATTTTCATGGCCTGCGGTAATGGATCATTAATATCAGACAGGGTGCGCCAATCTCCGACGCCACCGGCCATCACCATCACACCGAGGGCCAAAAAGACCAAGGTCAAAATACCAGCGACATAGGCTTTCGGAATCGTACGCTTCGGATCTTTGGCTTCTTCCGCTGCCATAGCGGCACCTTCAATAGCCAGAAAAAACCAGATCGCAAAAGGAATAGCGGCAAAGATACCGGTGATGGCAGCACCATCAAACTCATCATGACCGGCCCAACCATTCGCCACAAAGTTGCTAAAACTGAACCCCGGCGACACGACGCCCATAAACACCAGTAGCTCAAAAACAGCCAACAAGGTAACGCACAACTCAAACATGGCCGCAATTTTGACCCCCAAAATATTGAGCGTCATAAACACCAGATAGGCGCCTACTGCCGCATATTTAGGATCCAACTGGGGATATTGAACATTCAGGTAGGCGCCGATCGCCATCGCAATCGCCGGAGGCGCAAACACAAATTCGATCAGGGTCGCCATACCGGCGATCAAACCGCCGGTTTCACCAAAAGCGCGGCGACTGTAGGCAAAAGGCCCCCCCGCATGAGGAATGGCAGTAGTTAACTCGGTAAAACTAAAGATAAATGACGTATACATGGTGGCGATCAACAAAGTGGTCACCAGAAAGCCCAAAGTCCCGGCAATTCCCCAACCATAACTCCAACCAAAATACTCGCCAGAAATCACCAGACCGACGGCAATCCCCCAAAGATGCAGTGTGCCGAGCGTGGGCTTCAATTGATTATTGTTCATTGCACTATCCTCAACTTGGATACATCCGGTATCCAGCCTGTTTTATTGTGCGAGGGCTCGCTCCAGAAACATCAGCAGTAGTTTAACGACCGAGCATTAACATCATGCGACAATGCCTGGATCAGGCGAAGTGAGGCCTGTTACGAACCATGCTTCGCGCTATGGCAAAAGCAAATTACAGGCCAACCCATTCTCCTCCCTGATCATAGGCAACAACTGACTCACTCAACGTATCATAATGGCCCCACCGTGGGCGCGCTTTTGTGGTCATCCCATGGCCCTATCGCCCACACACCTATCGCCCACACGACTATGCCCGATACCTTGAGTCGCACCATGACAGTGCAATATAAAAAAGTTGAGGTGATTCGATTCTACTCACAAAGCTCATGACGCCACTGAGCCAACGCACGGATATCCTCCGGCCCGGTTCGACAACAACCGCCAATGCCCGCCGCCCCGGCCGCCAGCCACAGAGGTGCGCCTTGCCGCAACCCCGACGGCCCATCGGCATGATCAGAGCAAGCCGCCGGGTGCCAAGTTTTACTCACCGGATCATAGGTTTCTCCTGAGTTGGGATAGACCAGGATAGGCAGGTCACAGGCTCCTCGTATCGCCCGGATTAATGACTCAATATGGGGAAGCGCGGTGCAGTTGACGCCAATGGCCGCCACGCCTGGGCATGACGCCAACGCCGCCGCACATTCAGCAATGGGGGTGCCATCACTGATCGAGTCTCCATCCCGAGCAGAGAAGGTGATCCAAGCCTGAGCTTCAGGGTGAGTGGCCAGTAAATCGGTAATCGCGAGCGCCTCATCCAATGACGGTAAGGTTTCGACCGCCAGCAGATCCGCCCCGGCGGCTAACAACAACGCCAAGCGTTCCCGGTGGAATTCAACCAAGCCGGCTCGATCCAGGTCATACCCCCCGCGGTACTCACTGCCATCCGCGAGGTAGGCCCCATAAGGCCCCACTGAAGCAGCGATCAGCGGGCGCGGGCGATCCAATTGATCGGGCTGCCAGACCGCATCGCGAGCTTCTTGGGCCAACGTCACCGAACGCTGGATCAAAGCGCGGGCTTCACTGGCGCTCATACCCGCCTGCATAAACCCAGGCACCGTGGCCTGATAACTGGCGGTAATGGTGCAATCGGCTCCGGCCTCAAAGTAGGCCTGATGAACTTGGCGAATTTTCTCAGGCGCTTCTGCCAGTAATCGCGCCGACCAAAGCGCATCATTAAGGTCACAGCCCAAGACTTCTAATTCTGTCGCCAGCGCGCCATCAATCAACATAAAAGGCGTTTGTTGTAATAGCGTCTGAATCGGGTTTGATGTCGTCATTCAATAGGCTCCTGATAAGCCGCGAGAGAGGAAGAAGCGTGAGCATCAGCCTGACGATGGCGAACAAAATGGACCAAGTAACACAAGCCAATAAAAGGCACGCCGAAATACAAAGCCACCCGCTGTTGTGGATCAAAGGCAATCCCGATACAGGCCGCTAAACAGGACGCAAACGCCAGCAATGGCACCCAGGGATAGCCTGGCGTGCGGTATACCAAATCCTCTAAGCGCCCCCCTTGGCGTAGATATTGACGGCGGAAGTTAAACTGACTGAGTGCAATCGCCATCCATACCACCACCACCGCTAATCCGGAAATGGACACCAGCGCTAAATAAACGGTTTCAGCGGCATACACACTGGAAAATAAAGCCCCCAGGCCCCCGATCATACTCAATAACAAGGCATTCATTGGAATGCCCCGTTTATTGAGGCGCCCGAGGGATTTGGGCAGCGTCCCTTGATCCGCCAGGGTCCACAGCATACGGGCTGAGGCATAAAGCCCTGAGTTAGCCGCTGACAACAGCGCCGTAATGATGACAAAGTTCATCAAATCAGCCGCCCCAGGAACCCCCAGTCGCTGGAAGACCGCGACAAAAGGGCTTTCACTGAGCCCGGCTTGATCCTGAGGCAACAAGGCCGCAATCACCACGATAGTGCCAACGAAAAATAACATCAGTCGCCATAAGGTGGCGCGAATGGCTTTGGGCACATTGCGTGCGGGGTCCACTGTTTCGCCTGCGGCAATACCAATCAGCTCGGTACCGGAAAAGGCGAACATCACCGCGAGCAGTGTCGTACCAATCGCCAGCAGGCTCGGCGGCATCGCTCCTTCGCCCCATAACGCGGACAAACCTGGCGAAGCGACTTCCGCCCCTTGCACATTATGCAATGGCACCCAGCCGATAATGGCCGCTGCGCCGACCAAGACAAAGACCACCACCGCGATCACTTTAATCAGTGACAGCCAAAACTCGGATTCCGCAAAAAAACGTGACGTCAGCGCGTTCACCGCAAACACAATCGCGGCAAACAAGGCACTCCAATACCAGCCTGGAATATCAGGAAACCAACGCCCCATAAAGACCGCGGCTGCGGTGAATTCAGAGCCCAAGGCCACCGTCCAAGTCAGCCAATAGAGCCAAGCCACGACATACCCCGTGCCGGGGCCGATATAACGGCTGGCATGAGCACTAAAGGCCCCCGAATCAGGCATGTGAACCGCTAACTCACCCAAGCACATCATCACTAACCAAGCGACAATGCCCCCAACGAGATAAGCTAAAACCGCGCCAATAGGCCCGGCCTGTTGAACGGTATAACCCGAACTCAAAAATAAACCGGTCCCGATCACCCCACCCAATGACAGCATGACTAAATGGCGCGTCTGCATACTGCGTTGGAAATGGGCATTAGATTGTTCCGTCATGACGCTGTCCTGATCATGGGTCTGTGATGTCAGCTTTGGCCTGCGGCCAGCCTATGCGTTAAAAGCACTATTGTAGAAAAGCACTCTTTTAGAAAAGCGCTATTTTAGGGCACATCAACCCATCAAAAAAAGAATAAAAAATAATACCTTATATTCATATTGGGAATATAAGGTCGTCTGTACGGGATAGGCGGCGCCGATTGATCGACCCGATGGATTGAACGGAAGGGCAAACGTCGTCAGTCTGTGGTCACAACCTGTCGAGCGATCACCGTCAATGCCTTGGGTTTTAGCGTAATGCTCAAAGGGGTCTTACCCATCACTTCGCCATCCGCGGTAAACGTATGCGGACGCGAACACTGAATCTGGCAAGATTGACTCTTGTGATATTCCACCACATGACCACGGTGAGTCCGTGTCCGCTTAAGGCGCAGCACAACAAAAGCTTTTATCAATGACCACAACGGCCTTGCCCTCACCGCCATGACCGTTAACTGGCCATCATTCACACAGGTCTGAGGAATCTCACTCCCACCCCCAAAGAAGGCCCCGGAAGCCACCGCAATCGTTAACCAGCGTCCCCGTAGGGCTCGATCATCCAGTTGCAAATGGGCTTTCAACCCGCGGCGACTGCGAAACCGTCGGATCAACTGCGCAATATAGCTATAACGCCCCAACCAGCGTTTACTCTCGCCTTCCGCCTGACGGGAAGGCAAGGTGCCCAGCCCCACATGCGCCACATTCAGAAAAAGTTGGTCATCCGATAACACCGCGACATCGACTTGCTGTAGCGGCGCTTCCGCCATTAAACGGCACAGTTGGGCCGGGCTCTGGGGCAAATTCAAATTACGCGCAAAATCATTGGCCGTTCCCGAAGGTAAGACGCCCAACACCGCGCCGGAACGCATGCAAAGATGGGCGGCAAAGTTCACCGAACCATCACCACCAGCGACCAATAAGCGATCTCCAGATTGCAGTTGCGCAGGCCAACGATCGTCATCAATCGTACACACCTGCACATCCGTAATCCCGGCCGCCGACAGGTGGCGCTGCCAAAAGTCAGTGCCACGCTCATTCCGACCCGCTTTAGGGTTCGCCATCAACCAATGCTTCAAACGCACCACTCCTTAAGTGCGGGCCTCAGGAATCACCGCGAGCCCATCATTTACATTTTCGACTGCTGATAATTTTCCATACCGACACGATCAATCAGTTTCAATTGCTGCTCAAGCCAATGGGTATGATCGATTTCGGTATCTTCCAATAACGGCATCAGGGCGGTACGGGTCTGATAGTCCTGTAACTGCTCACATAACTGAATCGTTTTTTGCAAGCCTGCCCGCACGGTATATTCTAGCTGTAAATCGCTTTCCAGCATGCTCTTCACATCCGTGCCGACTTTAAACCCAGTCCGCTGAGTCATATCCGGCGTACCTTCCAAAAACAGGATGCGCTCAATCAACACCGCCGCATGACCTTTCTCATCCTCCACTTCGTGGTTGATGCGCTCATACAGTTGATTCAACCCCCAATCCGCGTACATCCGCGAGTGAACAAAGTACTGATCCATCGCTGCCAGCTCCATGGCCAGTAGCTCATTTAATGCGTCGATAACGCGATGATCACCTTTCATTGATGAACTCCTTGTGTTTGTTACGGCCATCGCCATGGCCTATGTCGTAAAGTCAGTACACTGGGGTCGCCATTCACGTCATCTGCTGACGTTATAACAAGCCCAACCAATGCCACCAAGTGGCGGCCATTAGCAACATCAGGCCATAACCTATCAGCGTGACCGGGACCCCCACTTTGGCAAACTGCCCACTGGTGAATGTATGTGTACCGATACATACCATATTTTGCGGCGCATTAATCGGTAGGATGAAACCAAAACTAATGGCGAACCCAAGTAGCATCGCCAGCCCAGGGACATTCTGAACCTGATCCAGGGCGACCAATAAGGCCAGCATAATCGGCATCATGGTGGATGTCAGCGCTGTTGCACTGGCAAAGCCAAGGTGAATCACAATCAAAAATAGACTCAGAGCGGCCAATAACCAGAAAGGCGCCACATCATCCAGCCCCAGCCCCTGCACCACCGTATTGCCCAGCCATTGACCCGCTTGCGTCGCCAACAGGGCCGAGCCCAACGAAATACCGACACCAAAGACTACCAGCGTCCCCCAAGGTATGCGTGACTGTACTTGCTTCCAGTCCATCACGCCGATCCCCGGTAGCAGTAAAACCGCTAAGCCCACGACGGTGACTGACGCCGTATCAAAGGGGTGCAGCTTGCCGCCAGTGGCCCACATCACCAATAAGCCCAGCACGACCCACAACAGCATCTTTTCATTCCGGGACATGGGGCCGAGTTCCGCTAACTGCGCTTTTAAGCGCTCGCGCCCGCCCTCAATACCATGCGCATGAGCCGGCATCGCCCAACGCACAACAAAGAACAGCACCACAGACATGATCAAACTCCACGGCGCCCCAGCCACAAACCATGTCAACCAATCGAGGCTTTCGCCGCTGACGCGCTGAATAAAACTCGTGGTAAGCAGGTTTTGCGCCCCTGCCGTTTGGATCCCCACATTCCAAACACTCGTCGCCTGCGCCACCATGATCATGACACCCGCCGCAAAAGGAGAGTCGCGCTCTTCACCAAAAGCCGCGATCATCCCCATCATGATCGGCACAACACAGGCGACACGGGCTGTCGCGCTGGGCACGAATAAGCTGAGCACTACCGTGACCAACAGCGTGCTGATCAAAATACGGCCATATCCCACCCCAATCCAAGAGAGAATCAGCATGGCAATCCGCTTATCCAATCCCGTGAGGGTCATCGCCACAGAAATAAACAAGGCGGCGGCAACTAATACCGTGCCGCCACTGGTAAACCCACTCATGGCCAACTTCAGGGCCGTACTGGTCCCCATCATCTGATCGGGCTGCGATAACGAAGGCGACAACCCCACGCCAAAGGCAATCAAAGCCACAATCATCACCGCACTGACCTCATAACTGACCGCCTGGGTCAGCCATAGCGTGACGGCAAAAGCCAAAATGGCCAAAACACGATGCCCAGCCAGAGGCAGGTTATCCGGCGTCGGCAATGCTAAAACGGCCACCAACACGAGACAGGCTAACCAGACGCCAGGACCCGGAATATGCCTGGCCAGCAGGCGCTCTCTCAACGTCCCCCACTGCATCATGGTGTGTGCTCCTTTTCTGAATTGGGTGTGACTCAATGGTTGCGCCTAACGATCATAGTGAGGCGTTATGGCAATATCGCGATAACACCTTGATCAAGCCGTTACCTTATATAGATCTTATCTATGAAAAAATGAGACATTACCGTGATAAAGTCAGCTTTCATCATACCCGCCGCAAAGAGGACAGGCCTTGATGAACAACAAGTTGACGACGATCAACCTGATATTGAGAGATCAATTAGCGGGCGGCACTGGACAGCCTATGAGGGGGTAATGTGCTCAGCAGGGGCACCCAGCCTTCCTCCTCAATACGCCGCATAAACCGATGCAATTGACTCGCACGCGCCGGGCCGACACCAGGCAATTGTTGCCACTGCTCATGATTCAGCCCTAACCAAAACGCGAGCCGAGCCTTTGCCGGCCCCCAGCGATGGAATTCGGTCTCACGCGCGGGAGCCCCCAAGGCGACCAGCCAGCGATTCAGTGGCAACCGCGTCACCCGCTCACGCCAAGCCAGCCATTGCTGGGTACGCCGAGGCCCAAAGCCTGGTAGCGCATTGATCTGTTCGGGCGTCCAATGCCACCAGTCCAATAGCCCTTGGACCGCCTCTGCATGGATCAACTGCGACCAACGACCGGCCGCCACACCGGGCAGATTCAGTCCCTCATCACTGCTTAGCCAGGTTAAACGCGCAATAAATTGAGAGTCGCAATCGGGGGCGGGATGCCAGCAACTGTCATGGTGATATCGAGCAGCATCAGGGACTTGCACCGGACGCCTCGGTTGATGCGCCCACACCACTTGATCCAAGCGTGGAATGACGCTTCCTGCTAAGGCGATCAGCACCTGGTCTTCGGGCCGCACATCCAATTCACGCCAGCGGGCCAAACTGCCAAGGCTCACTCGCGATAACCGTCGTCCACCGATCTCAACCGGCACTAACGTCACCACCGGTGTGATATGCCCCGTACGACCAATGGAAAACGTGACCTCGCGTACTTGAGTCAACCCCACTTTAGCGGGGTGCTTCCACGCTGCCGCCCAGTATTCATCGCCCACTTGCCAATCTCGCCCCGGCGGACGCCGATCCACTTTGATCACGACGCCATCGGTCGCAAAAGGTAAAGGGCTTTCACTCCAACGTAAGCGCCATTGTTCAACCACCTCAGCACGATCGACCCGACGCGACCACTGGGATGGCAGCGGAAACCCAAGGGCTTGTAACTGACGTAAACGACTTTGCATCGTGGCCGGGCCATCGGGCCAGGCCCATGGAAAAAAAGCGATCGGTTGCTGTTGAATCTCATCGGAGAGGCCTTGGCGCAATATGCCCATCACCCTAGCGCGTCCCGAAGGCTGCTGAGTTTCGGCTTCAATACGGCCTGATTGCTGCCAATAGAGCTCGCCTTGCAGCACAAGGCTTCGAGGCTCGGTCAACTGCTGAGGCACCAGGGGCAGAGCCTGCACCGCAGTAGTCCAGTCTTGTCCTCGTCGGCCATCCCCTCGGCTGATGGCCTGTACCAACTGACCCTGCTGATAAACCAGCGTCACAGCGACACCATCAATCTTAGGTTGAACCCACAAAGCCCGGTCTTGATGTTGCGCCATCCAGTCGGTCAAAGCGCTCAAATCGGCTAATTTGTTCAGCCCGGTATGAATAAACGGTAAGGCGACCGTCTCATCTGAGCGCGCCGCCTCCATGGCGTCGGTGGCAGCGGTCGTGTCTTGAATCTGCAAATGGCGCGACAATTGCGGATAACAGTCAACCCAGTGTTGGCGCTGACGCTGCAAATAGTCCCAGGTCGCATCACTCACGCCCGAAGCCCCCTGGTGTCGGTAATCCTGATGCCAAAGCGCCAGCTGCTGCGTTAATCGTTGCAACTCCCGCGCCGCTTCAGGCTCAGGCCAATCAGGGCAGGGCTCAGTAGGGGCCGCCATCGCCTCCTGCGCGATGACCCAAGAGAAGATCAATAGCCAACAGCTGAAAAAGCGACGTGGTCGTTGTAACCATCGACTGAACACGACTTGGGGTCGAGCGCCCAAGGCAAGGAAACAATCCGTCTGCATGATGTCACATCCTTGTGGAAATCAGCGAGTTAATCGTGAACACTAGTACGTTATAAAGCGAGCACGTTATAAAACGAGTACGCGATAAAACGAGTACGCGATAAAACGAGTACGCGATAAAACGAGTACGCGATAAAAAGAGTGCCGATAGTCTCCATGTCATCGGCGATTCAATGGTCTACCACGGCCCAATGGACGGCTGCAGAGTGGCCTATACAGCATTAACCACTCAGCGATACCGAACACATCGAACAGACCATCATCACTCATTTGAAAGCGCTGTCAATGAGGAGCCATTCCATGAACTTACCCGCCAGTTTACTGGCCATTACCGCAGGGGCCGGCATTGGTGCCAGTACTCGCTGGTGGCTATCACTACGTTTGAATGCTGTGCTCAGCCACTTTCCCCTGGGGACCTTGGTCGCCAATCTCACCGGTGCTTGGCTCATTGGCATTGCCCTGGGCTGGCTCACGAATCACCCCGAATTACCCGATTTCTGGCGATTGTTTTTAGTCACGGGATTGCTCGGTGCCCTCACCACCTTCTCGACCTTTTCTGCCGAAGTGGCCAATATGCTACAACAGGGACGTCTGACCGATGCCGCACTCACGATCGGCCTTCATTTAGCCGGCTCGGTGATGCTCACGCTGGCAGGTTTCTGGTGCTACGACACTCTGGCTGGCGGCTAAGCATAATGAAGCAGACAAGATGAAACGGGCAAGATGAAACGGAAAAGATGCCACCTGATGCTCATCTAACCTGATTGCGCTCTCAACAAGTACAGTCAACACGTACAGCCAACACGTACAGTTAACAAGCACAGTCAACCGCTACAGGAGTTTGCCTCATGGAAGTGATCACCGATACCGCTTTGAAATCACTGCTGCAACACAGCCGCCGTATTGCGATCGTGGGGTTATCTAATAATCCTGATCGTGCCAGTTACCGGGTTGCACTCTATTTACAGCAGCAAGGCTATCAGCTCATGCCTGTGAATCCGAAGCTGGACGAGGTTTTGGGGCTTCCTTGTTATCCCGACCTGATGCATCTACCGCAACAACCGGATCTTGTGGATATTTTCCGACGTGCGGAGGACTGTTTGCCGATTGTCGAAGAAGCCATCTCGCTGAAGATCCCAGCAATTTGGTTACAACTGGGGATACAGTCTGCAAGCTGTCGAAACGCCGCAGAAGCGGCGGGGCTGACCTATGTCGAGGACCGTTGCATCAAAATTGAGCATGACAGATTGTGCCATCAGGCTTAAAGCATCCGTCTTAGGATAATGGCGTCACCTCGACGCTTGAGATCACCATATGACACATCGGGCTCTTGAAGCTTGAACGCCATTGGAGGCTCAACCGCTAAACGCAGACCCTAAAAACCGGCCTTAAAGCCGGTTTTTAAAGATTCATTATCATGCATCTGGGTCAAAACTGAACTTCACCGGTGGCGCCTCGGGGACTTGGGCCGCAGTGGCCTTCACCCGCGCCAGCAAGGTGGCATGATCTGGGGCGATGATATTCACATGCCCCAGCTTGCGACCGGGTCGTTCACCTTTACCATACAAATGCAAATGACTGTCGGGTTCAGAGAGCAACGCCTCCCGCTTACCCTGCTGACCGATTAAATTGATCATACAGGTCGGGTGACGCGCTTCGGTACGACCCAAAGGCAAGCCTTGGATCGCTCTTAAGTGGTTCTCAAACTGGCTGGTCACGGCTCCATTCATCGTCCAATGGCCCGAGTTGTGAACGCGCGGCGCCATCTCATTGGCTAACAGCAAGCCATCCGCCGTCTGGAACAGCTCGAGCGTGAGCACCCCCACATAATCCAGCTCATCCAGCAACATCTTGATATAGCCTTCAGCCCTCGCCTGCACTTGAGCGTCTAAATCTGGCATGGGGGCCAGGGAATACCGCAGGATCCCATCCACATGCTGATTTTCAGCCATGGGATAAAAAACCACCTCGCCATGCTGATCACGCACCGCAATAATGGACACCTCGCGAACAAACTCAACGAAGGCTTCCACTATCAGCTGGTGATGACCAATCGCCGCCCAGGCATCCGCCGCTTCGTCCGGATGACGCAACACCGCTTGCCCTTTGCCGTCGTATCCTTCCGTAATCGACTTGGCGACCACGGGCTTACCGCTGCGTCCACCCAATTCACGAGCCGCCACTTCAAGCGCTGCAGCTGAATTGACCAAGCGATATTCCGGCGTTGGAATACCTAATCGAGTAAACAGCCCTTTTTCTTCGGCTCGGTTCTGACACACGGCTAAAGCCTGTGCACTGGGGAATACGGGCTTGTCCCGCGCGAGTCGCTCCACCAGCGCCACCGGCAAGTGTTCAAATTCGTAAGTCACCACATCCACGCGCGCGAGGAAGTCTTCCAATCGTTCTTGCGCCGTATCCACAAGGGTTTCACCAATATCCGCACTGGGGCTACCCGATAAGTCGTGAAAGACAAACCGATTGCCCAGTGGATATCCGGCCAGTGCCAACATTTGTCCCAGTTGGCCCGCCCCTAGAATACCAATTCGCATCATTAAAGGTCCTCAACAAGCCGTCGCATGGTCAGGCGTTTAAAAACAATTCAATATTTAAACAACACTCAAATATTTAAAAACAGCCAAACGTTTAAAAACAGCCAAACGTTTAAAAACAGTCAGACGTTAAAAAAACAACACGGACTCAATCTTCCGCAGGATCAGGGTGATCTAACACCTGCTGAGTCTGTTCTGCCCGGAAAGTTTCAACCGCCGCTCGGATCGCTGTATCCGTCGTCCCCAGGATTTGAGCCGCCAAAAGGCCCGCATTGGTTGCACCGGCTTTACCAATCGCTAAAGTGCCGACAGCAACCCCACCCGGCATTTGTGCGATTGACAGTAAAGAGTCTAGCCCTTTCAATGCCTTAGACTCCACGGGCACCCCCAGCACGGGCAAAGCCGTCTGCGACGCCACCATACCGGGTAAATGCGCCGCGCCGCCGGCACCGGCGATAATCACCGACAGTCCACGATCGGCCGCGGTTTTGGCATAGTCAAAGAGTAAGTCAGGCGTACGATGCGCTGAGACCACTCGGGTTTCATAAGCCACGCCTAGGCGTTCGAGCATTTTGACGGCATGTTCCATCACCGGCCAGTCAGACTTAGACCCCATGATAACCCCCACACGTGGTGGCATGAGCAGACTCCTGTATCGTGATTCGATTAATCGACGCCAAGCACGTTGTTAACCGCACTTGTATTCAATATTCAAAACAATCGCCAATAGGCACCCGCCATGTCTGCCATGTCTTCCGAAGCCCTCACCAAGGCGAATGAATCGACAAGACATGCTGACACGTCGGAAAACCGGTAAGGATACCTTGATCCTGTGACAGGCAAAAGGTTTGCGTTATGTCAAACACACAACATAAGCGTGCATAAGTCCGTAAAAGATTTACATACATCAATGAATGTATATAATTACCCTACACTGATCCAAATCCCTATAGCCTGCCTACAAGAGACACTTTCATGTCCCGATCTGGTGCGCGATTCCAAGACAGTCCTTCCCTGAATGCCACTCACTCCAGCGCAGGCAGCGTGCGTAAACCGGCCTACCTGATGACGCTGGTGCTACTGGCCCTGTCGGGAACAACCGCCGCATCAGGGCTTTTAAGTCTGACCAGCGATAATGACCTCTACTCCAGCGGCGATGATGGCCATTACACTAATGGCGCCGAAATAAGCTGGGGCTTTGTGCCCGAGGCGGATCATTGGACACGTGATGTAGCGGATTACATCCCTGGATGGCAAAAGGACACCCTCAGTGGCGCCAGCTACAGCTTGGCTCACCAAATGTTTACACCCAACCAAATTTCTCGACGTGACTTGATCGAGGATGATCGGCCCTATGCCGGCGTTTTACTCACAGGGTTAACCTTATTGTCAGATACGCCTCGAACCAATGGTCAACGCACGGCACAAACATTGGCGTTTAACATTGGGCTTGTCGGGCCCGGCGCCGGAGGCAAGCCCATTCAGCGCGAGTTTCACAAACTGATTGGCTCTAACCGCCCTCACGGTTGGTCTCATCAGCTCCATAATGAGCCCATTTTGAATATGACCTATCGCCGAGCCTGGCTAGCCCCCGCTCATCTAGGCAATATGGCAGTCGAATATGGCCCCCATGCCGGGTTTGCACTAGGCAACTTATATACTTATGGCGCGGCAGGCGGCACCATCAGAATGGGACAGAACTTAGACCGAAGTTTTGGTATACCCGCCGTGCCACCTGCTGAAAGTGGCCAATCAGGCTTTTTACCCGGCGCCAGTAATGGCTGGTATGTCTTTGCCGGGCTGGAAGGTCGTTATATGGCCCGCAACTTGCTTCTTGATGGGAATACGTTTGAAAACAGCCACAGTGTTGATCGCAAGCCGTGGGTCGGTGACATCACCTTAGGTGCCGCAATGATGTGGAAAAGCGCACAACTCTCTTATACCTATATATGGCGTACCAAAGAGTTTGAAACACAAGAGGATAATGATCAGTTTGGCTCCATCACTTTATCTTTTTGGCTATAAAACCAGGATCACGCAGCCTGGCTCATCAGCGCTTAACACAACGACTTAAACCGGCCACGATTTAAACCGATCATGGTTGATTTAGAATGACTGATTTAAATTTTTTCATTTTCACCTTAATTAGCCTTGGAACAGGATGACCGAATCATGATGTGTCGAATCACGCCACTGATCATGTCAGCTTTACTTGTGGCCACACTCAGTGCCTGCAGTGGAGATGATGGGGCCCAAAATACTCAAGCCCAGAAAAGCGAAGCCCCACCACGCCCGATGCCGGTGATGACGATTCAGAAAAAAGATATTCCACTGAATCGCACCTATGCCTCTAAATTGCGCAGCGATGAAGAAGTCACTTTGGTCTCACGTGTCGTCGGTACCTTGGAAGCACGTCATTTCGAGCCGGGTGATATCGTCGCAAAAGGTCAGCTCCTTTATTCCATTGAGCCTGATCGCTATCAGGCCACGGTACACGAGCGTGAGGCCGATATCGAAAGTGCCAAGGCAGAACTCTATCGTGCACAAAGAGATGCAGAGCGCTTCAAACGCCTACTGAGTCAAAATTCAGTCAGTCGCCAGGATTATGACCAAGCTGAAGCAGACCGCAGAACCGCAGCGGCCAAGGTATCACAAGCCGAAGCGGCGTTAGCCAGCGCCCAATTGGATCTGGAGTATGCTTCGGTCACTGCCCCTGTGGGGGGCCGCATCAGCCTGAGTGAAGTCAACCTCGGCAACTTGGTGAATAGTGGTGATGAACTGGCCACGATTACCCCCCTCAATCCTCTGGAAGTCCGTTTTCAACTGCCTCAGAAGGATGCTTTTGAATTACGCCATCAACTCGGTAATGACCAAGCCGTTTCCGAAATCAAAACACGCCTGAATAGCCGTGACAGCCAACGCCACCTTGACGGCCACCTGAAGTTCCTGGGTAGCCGCGTCAATGAAGGCACCAGTACCGTTCAAGCCTCCGCCATTTTTGATAACCCTGAAGCCACCTTCTTGCCGGGCCAATTTGTGCGCGTGAGCGTTCAAAACCTCAAGCGCTTTAATGTCATCGCTGTTCCCGAAGATGCCATCACTCAAGGGCTTATGGGGCCACAAGTCTATGTACTGGATGACGAGAACAAGGCCCGTGCCCGCACCGTACAGCTGGGCGATCTGGCAGGACACCAGCAAATTATTGTGGAGGGATTAAAAGAAGGCGATCGCGTGCTGGCAGGGGATATTGCGGCTATTGAGCCCGGGACGACTATTGAGCCACAAGCCTATACCCCCAAGAGTGACACATCTAAGGCAGAATCCCAGGACTCATCCGCTCAACCGAATAAGGCTAAGCAGGCAGGGGACGCATGAATTTCTCTGACTTTTTTATCAAACGACCCATATTCGCAACCGTCTTAGCGATCATTCTGACGCTCATGGGGCTGTTGAGTATGCGGGTATTGCCTATTGAGCAGTATCCCAGCGTTGTCCCGCCTAGCGTATCGGTCCAGGCGCAATTCCCCGGTGCGAATGCCGAAACCGTGGCTCAAACCGTCGCCGCGCCGCTGGCAGAGGCCATTAACGGCGTCGAGGATATGCTTTATATGACCTCGACCAGTGCCGATAACGGCCTGATGCAAATGAATGTCGCTTTTAACATCGGCACCGATGGCGACATCAATACCATCAATGTGAACAACCGAGTTCAAGGCGCCCTCTCTCGACTTCCGGAAGCCGTACAGGCTCAAGGGGTCACGGTTGAGCTGCGCTCCAGCACCATTCTAATGCTGGTTGCACTGACCTCACCGCAGGGGGATTACAACAATATCTTCATGCAGAACTACGCCACCCTCAACTTATTGGATGAACTTCGTCAGGTGCCCGGGGTAGGGAATGCAGAAGTCTTAGGGGGAGGTGAATTCGCCATGCGGGTCTGGATGGACCCGGATAAGCTGGCCCAGTATGACCTGACCCCGACCGAAGTCGCCGCAGCGATTCGGGCCCAAAACACGGAAATTCCAGCCGGCAGTCTCGCCGGAACGCCGCAGAGTGATCCCCAAGCTTACACCTATACCATCACCGCAGGTGGGCGTTTAAACAGCGCCGATGATTTCCGTAATATCTTCCTACGCACCAACCCAGATGGCTCGTCGCTCTACCTGAAAGATGTGGCGCGTATCGAGCTGGGGGCGTCATTTTATGGCATTGATGCGCGCCTGAATAATGCCACCATGACCCCGATCATTATCAACCAACAGCCTGGTGCTAATGCCCTAGAAACGGCGAAAGCCGTCAAAGCGAAGCTCAAAGAACTCAAAGGTCGCTTCCCCCCGGGGCTTGAATATGTGGTGCCTTATGACACCACGCTATTTATCGATGCGTCGGTTGAAACAGTGAAACACACCTTCATTGAAGCCTTCATTATTGTCGGTGTGATCCTGTTTATTTTCCTGCAAAACTGGCGCTTTACCGTCATTGCGATGTCGGTCGTACCGGTTTCAGTGGTGGCCACCTTTGCGGGCTTTTACCTGTTTGGCTTTTCCATCAACCTGCTGACACTGTTTGCCATGGTGCTGGCCATCGGGATCGTGGTGGACGACGCCATATTGGTGGTCGAAAACGTGGAGCGGGTACTCAGTGAAGATGAGAGCATGTCGGTGAGAGAAGCCACAGCGCATGCCATGAAAGAAGTGGGCGGCCCGGTCATTGCGACCTCATTGATCATGGCGGCCGTGTTTATTCCTGTGGCCTTCCTAGGCGGATTCACCGGGCAAATTTATCAACAGTTCGCCCTGACCATTGCCATCTCCGTTGCCTTCTCAGCCCTGATGGCTTTGACGTTCACGCCGGCCCTTTCAGCGATTTTCATCAAGCACAATGCCCACGTCAAAGAAGGGCCGGTGATGCGCGCATTGAGAGCGCCGTTACGCCTCTTTGATCGTTTCTTTGATGCGGTCACCAAGCTCTATGTACACAGTGTTAAGTTCCTCATTCGCTTTCGCGTGATCGCACTGCTGCTCGCGGCCGCCGTCAGTGCAGGGGCCTGGTGGATGTATGAACATACGCCCTCGACACTGGTTCCAGAAACGGATCAGGGGATTGTACTGGCCAGCGTCACCATGCCCGATGCTTCATCGCTGGATCGGACGGCGGATTACATGTCTCGGCTAAGCCAAAAGATCGAAGAGATCCCAGGGGTAGAATACTCCACCATGGTCGCCGGTTATGATCTGCTCTCCAGCGCTGTGAATACAGCCCGAGGCGTCATCTTTATCAATATGAAGTCCTGGGATCAACGAGAGATCAGTGCCGACCAACTGGTCGGAAAAGTGATGCAACTCGGCCATCAAGTCCCAGGCGGTAGCGCCATGGCCTTTAACATGCCACCGATCATGGGACTATCGACCACTGGGGGCTTCACGGGCTACTTGATTTCCTATAATGGCGCGACACCGAAAGAACTGTATCAGGCTTCGTTGAAAGTCATGCAAGCGGCCAATCAGAACCCGGTACTGAACCGTGTATTCACAACGTTTAATACCAATGTGCCGTCTTACCGTGCCGAGATCGACCAGCAGAAAGCGCTGAGCTATGGCATTAATTTAACCGATCTCAACAATACGATCTCGAACACCTTGGGCAACGGTTTTGTCAATTACTTCAATTACCAAAACCGCAACTTCCAGGTGTATTTACAAAATGAAGATGAGTACCGTAAAACGCCTGACGACCTCAAGCATATTTACGTACGCAACCGTGAAGGGCAACGGATTCCCTTATCAGAGTTTGTCACGCTCAAGCGCCAAGTCGGCCCGGCCGTTGTCTCACGCTTTGGCGTTTATCTCGGCGCCCAGTTCCAAGGGCAACCCGCTCCAGGCTATAGCTCCACCCAAGCCATTGAAGCCATGCAAAAAGTGGTTCAAGAGCAGCTGGGTAAAGATTGGGGCATGGGCTGGACAGGCACCGCCTACCAAGAAACGAATATGGGCAGCGCAGCCTCTCTGGCGATTGTCTTTGGGATCCTGATGGTCTTCCTGATCTTAGCGGCGCAATACGAAAGTTGGTCGCTGCCGCTGGCCGTACTCACGGCAACGCCCTTTGCCTTCTTTGGCGCCATTGGTGGGATTGCACTGCGCGGCTTGGACACCAGTGTCTATGTCCAAATCGGCACCTTGGTGGTGATTGGCCTGGCCGCAAAAAATGCGATCCTGATTGTCGAATTTGCGGAATTACAACGCCGGGAGCTGGGCAAATCGATCCAAGAGGCGGCCGTTCACGCTGCTGAGCTTCGCTTCCGCCCCATTGTGATGACCTCTTTCGCATTTATCCTGGGGACCCTGCCGTTAGCCATCGCCACCGGCGCCAGTGATACCAGCAGTCACCATATCGGGACCGCCGTATCCATCGGGATGGCCTCCGTGGCCATGCTGTCGAGCAGCTTCGTGCCCACTTTCTATGCCATGATTGCCCAAGTGTCCGATTGGATCAAAAGCAAACGCAATCATGCCCATGGTGAAGCACCGAAAGACACGCAATAAACGTCATCCACGCCTTAACATCCCCGCCTTGTGCGGGGATGTTTGGTCTTGGCCCTAGGCCTAGCCAATGACTGACAAGTCACAATTCCTGATCATCGCCTCCCCCAATATCGAATAACATTTGCTGCACGGCAACAACCCGCTATGCTGAAATGATCACCAACAGGAGGTTTTCACATGCAAGACGTCGTCATTGTTGCAGCAGGCCGTACCGCCATCGGCAGTTTCGGTGGTTCACTGTCTACTCTGCCAGCCCATCAGTTAGGGGCTACCGTGATTAAAAGCCTGATGGAAAAGGCAGGCCTGAACGCTGATCAGGTCGATGAGGTGATTTTAGGCCAAGTGTTGGCTGCCGGTAGTGGGCAGAACCCCGCCCGTCAAAGCGCCATTGCCGCAGGGCTGAACGACACGACCCCAGCCATGACGATCAACAAAGTCTGCGGCTCAGGCTTAAAGGCACTCCACCTTGCCACTCAGGCGATCCGTCTGGGCGATGCTGACATCATCATTGCCGGCGGCCAGGAGAACATGAGCCTCTCTCCCCACCTGCTGCCCAACTCGCGTAATGGACAACGCATGGGCCCATGGACGGCACAGGACAGCATGATCGTCGATGGCCTATGGGATGCCTTCAACGATATCCATATGGGCGTGACCGCAGAAAATATTGCCAAGCAATTCGGCATCAGCCGTGAAGATCAGGATGCCTTTGCCGCAGCCTCACAGCAAAAGGCGCTCACGGCGATTGAATCAGGCCGCTTTAAAGACGAAATCATTCCAGTCGCGATTCCGCAGCGTAAGGGCGATCCCGTCATTTTTGATACAGACGAAAATCCTCGGGCGGGTACCACCGCTGAGAAACTCGCCGGTATGCGTGCAGCTTTTGATAAAGAAGGCACAGTCACCGCGGGTAATGCCTCATCGATTAACGATGGAGCCGCTGCCGTTATTCTCTGCTCAGCCGCCAAAGCAGAAGCGCTAGGGCTGCCGGTACTGGCCCGGATTAAAGCCTATGCTTCAGCAGGGGTTGACCCGAAAATCATGGGCACGGGTCCCATTCCAGCGACGCGCCAATGCCTCGAAAAAGCAGGCTGGTCACTGGATGAGCTTGAGCTGGTCGAAGCTAATGAGGCCTTTGCTGCCCAGGCGCTATGCGTCAACCGTGAGCTGGGATGGGATACCGACAAGGTGAACGTCAATGGCGGTGCCATTGCACTGGGCCACCCGATTGGCGCCTCCGGCTGTCGTGTACTGGTGTCACTGGTCCATGAAATGCAAAAACGTGATGCCAAAAAAGGGCTGACCACCTTATGTATCGGTGGCGGTCAAGGGGTTGCCTTAGCCATTGAGCGCTAAGCTATTGAGCGCTAAGCCACCCTGAATGGGTGCCGCCATCACAGATGGCGCGCCCTGGGCATCACAGTGTTCTAGGTTTCACAGCGTTCTAGGCATCACAGCGCTCGATCCACTCAATAGGCGCTATAAAAAAACCGGCTCACTTGGAGCCGGTTTTTAATACCACACAGCGATGACGAGCGATTAAGCTTAGGCCTCTTCAGCGGCCACGCTAGCACGATCTTCATCAGTCACTTCTTTAATCGACAGCTTCACGCGATTACGGTTATCGATATCAATGACTTTGACGACCACTTCCTGGCCTTCAGACAGATAGTCACGCACAGATTCAACGCGCTTATCATCAATCTGACTGATATGGACCAAGCCATCCTGACCCGGCAGGAAGGTGACAAAAGCCCCGAAATCAGCGATACGCGCGACCTTACCTTTGTAGCTGCGACCGATCTCGGCTTCAGCGGTCAGGCCCACAATCATATCAATCGCCGCCTGAGCCGCTTTACGATCCTCGGCATAAATACGAATAGCGCCGGTATCATCGATATCCACTGTCGCACCCGTGGCTTCAGTGATGCCACGAATCGTCGCACCGCCTTTACCGATGACATCACGGATCTTATCCGGATCAATTTTCATGGTCATCATGGAAGGTGCATTTTCAGACAGCTCAGCACGTGCAGAGGGCAACACCGCATTCATCTGTTGCAGGATGTTCAAACGGGCTTCTAATGCCTGCTCTAGCGCCTGCTCCATGATTTCTTCGTTGATGCCTTCAATTTTGATATCCATCTGCAGGGCCGTCACCCCGTCAGTGGTTCCGGCCACTTTAAAGTCCATATCACCCAAGTGGTCTTCATCACCCAAGATATCAGTCAAAACAGCAAAACGATCGCCATCTTTGACCAGACCCATCGCGATCCCGGCAACCGGCGCCTTGACCGGCACACCCGCATCCATCAGCGCCAAAGAAGCACCACAGACGGAGGCCATAGAACTAGAACCGTTCGATTCAGTGATCTCAGAGACCACACGCACGGTGTAGGGGAATTCGTCAACGCTCGGCATCATCGCCTGAACACCACGGCGCGCCAGGCGACCATGACCAATTTCACGACGCTTAGGCCCACCCATGAACCCCGCTTCGCCAACACAGAAAGGCGGGAAGTTGTAGTGGAACAAGAAGGAATCCTTGTGCTCACCGGCCAGCGTTTCAATCAACTGCGCATCACGCACGGTACCCAAGGTAGTCGTGACAATGGCCTGGGTCTCACCGCGGGTAAACAGCGCTGAGCCATGCGTACGGGGAAGTACCCCAGTCTCAATGCTTAACGGACGCACGGTGCGATGGTCACGGCCATCAATTCGGGGCTCACCATTGAGTACAGATTCACGCACCGTTTGTTTTTCCAGCTTACCAAACTGGGCTTTCACATCATCCGCTGCAGGCGCATCGTCAGCATCAGTCACCAGCGCGTCAATCACCTGTTGACGCAGTTCGTCTAGGCGCTGATAACGGGCTAACTTATCAGTAATGCGATAGGCTTCCGCAATTTGATTGCCAACCTGCTGCTTCACTTGCTCAAACAATGCCGTATCGGGGGTGGCAGGCTGCCAATCCCAACGGGCTTTACCGGCTTCATCGGTTAATGCACGAATGGCATTAATCGTGTTTTGCATCGCATCATGGGCAAACAGTACGGCACCCAGCATCTGATCTTCGGTCAGCTCTTCAGCCTCAGACTCAACCATCAGCACCGCCGCTTCAGTCCCGGCGACCACCATATCCAGGCGCGAGCTGGCCAGCGTTTCTTGAGTCGGGTTTAAGAGGTAGCCTTGCTCATCATTGTAGCCCACACGAGCGGCACCAATGGGGCCATGGAAAGGCACGCCAGAGATGCAGAGCGCTGCCGAAGTCCCGATCATCGCCAGGATATCCGGATCAACACTAGGCTCAGCCGACATCACCTGGCAAATGACCTGAACTTCATTCATGAAGCCATCAGGGAAAAGCGGGCGAATCGGACGGTCAATCAGACGAGAAGTCAGTGTTTCCCGCTCAGTGGGGCGTCCTTCACGTTTAAAGAAGCCACCCGGAATCCGACCTGCTGCGTAGGTCTTCTCCTGATAGTGCACTGAGAGCGGGAAAAAGGACTGTGTCGGGTTGACATCTTTCTTAGCCACCACGGTACACAATACGCTAGTGCCGCCCATTGTCGCGAGCACGGCGCCTGTCGCCTGACGGGCAATTCGTCCTGTTTCTAAAGTGACGGTCTGACCGCCGAAGTCGAAGGTCTTAATGACTGGATTCACGAATGACTACCTTTACGTTTGCTTGTGCGTTCATATTTCATTTTTTGGTGCTCATATCATACGCCGAGCACCATGACAATGATAGCTGTGACGGAACGATCACCGACTCAAATCAACATCAAAGGGGGACAGAATGCACTGGGGATAGATACACTGGAGACAGAATGCACTGAGGCCAAAACGAACACGACCCCGCCGAAGCGGGGTCGTGAGATCTTCAAGTCGAATGACCCAAACATCGTCGTGATTAACGACGCAGGCCCAGACGCTTGATGATTTCAGCGTAACGGCTCATGTCTTTCGCTTTCAGGTAATCCAGCAGTTTACGACGCTGGTTAACTTTGCGAATCAGACCACGACGGCTGTGGTGATCTTTTTTGTTGACCTTGAAGTGATCCTGCAGACCATTGATATCGTGAGTCAGCAGTGCGATCTGGACTTCAGGGGAACCCGTATCGTTAGCACCACGACCAAAATCAGTGACGATCTGCGCTTTCTGTTCAGCTGTCAGCATAATATGCCTCTCAATATGACAATCGCTTAAAAGATAAGATGCCTTTCGACATCATCCCGGCACCGCCGTGCGATGTTACAGCGGCCCTCGGCTGGCCTTTTCAGGCCGAATTCAAGACCCAGATGAAGCATCTCATCGGAGCAAAAGACTAACCCGTATTCAACAACCGCGCGGGTGCAATCACTTGCCCCCCATCACGTCGCTGATCGACACGCCCCAGCCCCAAGAATATCTGAGCCGGTGTTTCTTGGGTCTGTGTTTCCAGGGACTGTATATCTTGCGCCTGAGCATAAAGGCGCACATTGTCACCGATTGCGGCCTTGACGTCTACGTCTAACGCCTTCTGACCGTAGCGAATCGCTTTGGCCTGAGTGGCATCCAGTGTTAACGCCGGATAATCGGTGAGCAACACATCAACGGGTAATAAATAAGCATCCAGTTCAGGCGCCGCAGCTTCTCGATCACCCGCTTGGTCCACATGCTGCTGCAACGTCTCTAACGACACCACAGACTGAGCATCAAACTGCCCCGAGCGTAAACGGCGCAACCCAGTCAAATGCGCACCGCAACCTAAATGCTCACCGATGGACTCCCCCAGCACACGAATATAAGTGCCTTTTGAGCAGGCCACCCGGATAGTCAGCTGATCATCCGTATGGTCAAGTAGATCGAGGGCATAAATGGTCACCGGCCGAGGGGGGCGTTCCACTTCTTGACCGGCTCTCGCCAGCTCATAAAGTTTACGACCATCCTGCTTCAGGGCTGAGTACATCGGCGGCACTTGCATAATATCGCCACGCAAAGGCGCCAAAGCGGCTTCCAGTAACTCCGGTGTCAATGCGGGCACTGGTCGCACCGTGGTGACTTGTCCATCAGCATCACCAGTATCGGTACACGCCCCTAATTGAACTTGCGCCAGATAGGTTTTATCCGCATCCAGCCCTAACTGAGCAAACTTAGTGGCTTCCCCAAGACAAATGGGTAACACCCCCGTCGCCATAGGATCAAGATTGCCCGTATGGCCGGCTTTCGCCGCATTCAACATCCACCGCACGCGTTGTAAGGCCTGATTACTGGACAAGCCCTGAGGCTTATCCAGTAACAGCACACCTGACACCGAGCGGCCCTTGGGCCGTCTAGCCATGCTGAGACCCTGTGTCCTCGTCATCCTCATGATGGCGATCACGGTCTTCAGTCACCGCTTGCTCAATCAAGTTGGATAACTCACGTCCACGGACGACAGATTCATCATAATGAAAGCGTAAGTGCGGCACGATCCGCAACTTGATCCGACGACTCAGTTGCGACCGCATGAAACCGGCCGCATGTTTCAGAATATCAAGATTATCTTGGACTAATTCAGGGCGATCTTCTTTGCCCAAAATCGTCACATAGATATCGGCATAACCCAGGTCACGACTGACCGTGACACCACTGATCGTAATCATGGCATCCAGGCGCGGATCTTTGATCTCGCGCTGGATCATCTGGGCCAGCTCACGCTGGATTTGATCGGCCACCCGATCAGTACGGCTAAACTCTCGCATGCGCTGACCTCAGCCTTACAGGCTACGTTCCACTTTGACTTTGTCGAAGACTTCGATCTTGTCACCGACTTTGACGTCATTGTAGTTCTTCACGCCGATACCACATTCCATGCCGTTACGCACTTCGTTGACATCGTCTTTGAAGCGGCGCAGTGACTCCAGCTCGCCTTCATAGATCACCACGTTGTCACGCAATACACGGATTTTCTTATGGCGATGGACATTGCCTTCAACCACCATACAGCCCGCAACAGCCCCGAATTTCGGTGACCGGAAGACATCACGCACCTCAGCGACACCGACGATTTCTTCTTTGAAGTCAGGCGCCAACTTACCGGACATGGCCTGCTTCACTTGGTCAATCAGCTCATAAATGACGCTGTAGTAACGCAGCTCCAGCTCTTCACGCTCAATGACCTGACGAGCAGCGGCATCTGCACGGACGTTAAAGCCGATGACAATGGCTTCAGACGCCAGCGCCAAGTTGGCATCCGTTTCGGTAATCCCACCGACACCGGAAGACACGACCGCGACCTTCACTTCATCGGTTTCAAGATCTTTCAGGGCTCCGATAATGGCTTCCAAAGAACCGCGCACATCAGCTTTCAGTACGAGATTGACGGTGGCCGCTTCATCCTGACCCATATTGTTGAAGACATTTTCCAGCTTCGCTTTCTGCTGACGGGCCAGCTTCACTTCACGGAATTTACCCTGACGGAACAAGGCCACTTCACGCGCCTTCTTCTCATCCGCCACCACCAGGAATTCATCCCCAGCTTCCGGCGTGCCATCCAGCCCCAGAATCTCTGCAGGGATGGAGGGGCCGGCACTCTCAACCGGCTGTCCATTTTCATCAATCAGCGCACGAACGCGACCATAATGCAGGCCAGCCAACACGATATCGCCCTTACGCAGCGTACCGCTTTGAACCAGAATAGTGGCCACGGAACCACGACCACGATCCAAGCGCGACTCCACCACAACACCTTTGGCCGGCACGTCTTCCATGGCTTTCAGCTCAAGGATTTCAGACTGTAGCAAGACCGCTTCCAGCAAGGCATCGATGCCTTCACCGCTTTTCGCTGAGACGTGGACAAACTGCGTATCGCCACCCCAGTCTTCAGGAATGACTTCATACTGCGCCAGTTCGTTTTTGACACGATCAGGATCAGCTTCAGGCTTATCAATCTTGTTGACGGCCACAACGATCGGGACACCCGCCGCTTTGGCGTGCTGCACCGCTTCGATGGTTTGAGGCATCACCCCATCATCCGCAGCGACGACCAGGATAACCACGTCAGTGGCCTGAGCGCCGCGGGCACGCATCGCCGTAAAGGCAGCGTGTCCAGGCGTATCCAGGAAGGTCACCATGCCACTATCGGTCTGTACATGGTAAGCCCCGATATGCTGGGTAATCCCACCGGCCTCCCCCGTTGCCACCTTGGCACGACGGATATAGTCCAGCAGCGATGTTTTACCATGGTCAACGTGACCCATAACGGTCACAACCGGCGCACGATCCACTTCTTGCCCGTCATACTGCACACTCTCCATGACCTCAGTTTCAAGGGCATTTTCTTTGAGCAGCTTGGGTGTATGGCCCATTTCTTCGACCAAAATCGCCGCCGTGTCCTGATCAATCACCTGATTGATCGTCGCCATGGCGCCCATTTTGAACATCATTTTAATGACTTCAGGGCCTTTCACCGCCATCTTGTCAGCCAGATCGGCCACAGTGATGGACTCAGGAATACTGACTTCACGCTTGATCGGTGCCGTCGGCTTCTCAAAGCCATGCTGGCGAGGCGCGCCTGATTGAGCGCCTTTACCCCGGCCCTTACGGCGATCACCCCGACGACCACGCTCTTCATAGTCATCATTACGCTTGCCGCCACGACGACCACCGGCTGATTTACGGCCAGTGCCCTTACCCCGAGGCTTTTCATCTTTATCGACTTTCACCCGAGCGCTTTCGGCGGCTTCTTCTTCCGGATCAGCCTGCGCCACTTCATCCACCGTGGTAATCACGATCGGATTGGCGCGCTCACGGCGTGCTTTATCGGCACGACGCTTCTCTTCCTGGCGACGACGTTCTTTAGCCGCTTCGTCTTTTTCACGCTGAGCAGTCTGCTCTGCTGTTTCAGAAGAGGCTTTCTGCTTCGCCGCCTTACGTTCAGCCTCTTCCGCTTCGAGCTGGCGACGCGCCGCTTCTTCAGCTTCACGACGCGTCACTTCGGTTTCTTTACGCTTCGCTTCCAGCTCAGCTTCAGCTTTACGCAATGCCGCTTCTTCCTGTGCTTTGCGCTCAGCGTCTTCTTTCGCTAATGCGGCCTGATCTTCAACAGGGGCTTGATCAGCGACGGCTTTTTCAGCGACAGGCGCTGTGGCCTGCTCAGGTGCTGCGGTTTGAGCTTGTGTCGTTTCGGCCGGAGCGGCCTCCACCGGTGCCGCTGCTGCTGATTCAGGCGCGGCAGATGCAGCCGTTTCATTGGCTTCCGGCTCGTTGGTGCTCAGATCGCGTTTTTTAACGAAAGTACGTTTCTTGCGCACCTCAACCTTGACACTTTTTTTGCCATCGGTTTTCAGTTGGTGACGTTCTCGGCGGTTCATAGTGATTTTAGTCGGCGAGCTTTTGGTGCCAGACGAACGCTTCAGGTACGCCAGCAAGGTTTCTTTATCCTGCTCGGACACAGACTGCTTGGCAGCGGTGTGCGGCAGGCCTGCCTCTTTCATCTGTTCCAGCAGACGGTCGACGTCACGTCCGATCGCCTCAGCGAAATCTTTGACTGTAGTTTCTGCCATTTACCGAATCTCCTGTGCCCTAACCCCGGACGCAATGTCTATCAATGATTACTTCGACTTAACGCAAAACCCCGAACCAGTGTCGGGGCTATTGCAACTTAGTCGTCAGTGTCTTCAAACCAGCTGGCACGAGCGGCCATAATCAACTCACCGGCCAGTTTCTCGGTCATACCGGAAACATCCGCCAGGTCATCGATGGCCTGCTCAGCCAGGTCGTCCAGGGTGGTAATACCTATTTTGGCCAGTTCAGTAGCCAACTCGCGCGTCATGCCGTCAAGCTCAAGCAGAGCTTCCTCGGTTTCCGACAAAGCTTCCTCTGAGGCAATGGCCTGAGTCAGCAGTTCATCTTTCGCACGGCGACGCAGTTCTTCGACCAAGTCTTCATCAAAGCCGTCAATCTCAAGCATTTCGTCAAAGGGCACATAAGCCACTTCCTCGAGACTGGTAAAGCCTTCTTCCACCAGAACCTGGGCGACATCTTCGTCGACATCCAGCCTCTGAATGAACATTTGCATGAGGGAATCCATTTCCTCCTCTTGCTTGCTATCGGCTTCTTGCTCGGTCATTACATTTAAACGCCAACCGGTCAACTCGCGTGCCAGTTTAACGTTCTGGCCATTACGGCCAATGGCCTGAGCCAAATTATCTTCAGCGACTGCCACATCCATTGAGCCACTGTCTTCATCAACGATGATGGAAGCCACATCCGCAGGTGCCATCGCATTGATAACCAACTGCGCGGGGTTGTCATCCCACAGCACAATATCAATACGCTCATTGCGTAATTCCGTGGAGACCGCTTGTACGCGCGAGCCCCGCATCCCGACACAGGCACCGACCGGGTCGATCCGGCGATCATTGGTTTTCACCGCAATCTTGGCCCGAGCGCCTGGGTCACGCGCAGCCCCCCGAATCTCGATCAGCTGCTCGGCAATCTCCGGCACTTCGATTTTGAACAGCTCAATCAGCATCTCGGGACGTGTCCGCGATAACAGCAACTGCGGCCCACGGGCTTCCGGATTCACTTCATAAAGCACGGCACGAACACGGTCGTTCATGCGGAATTTTTCACCGGGGATCATCTCATAGCGCGATAAATACGCCTCAGCATTGGCCCCAAGATCGACAATCACGCCGTCACGGGTGGTTTTCTTCACCACACCAGAGACCAGCTCGCCTTCGCGTTCAATGTATTGACGCACCACTTCGGCACGCTCAGCTTCACGCACCTTCTGTACAATCACTTGCTTAGCGGTTTGTGCGGCAATTCGACCAAAAGCGATAGATTCGATCTCTTCTTCGCGTACATCACCGACTTTTAGGCCCTGGTCTTCCACTTCAGACAACGGCAGTTCACGGTCCGGCTCAGCGAAGTCGACATCATCCACCACGGTCCAGCGACGGAAACTGTCATAATCGCCTGTTTGACGATCGATACTGACGCGGACATCCGCCTTACTATCTTCGTCAAAACGCTTACGTGTCGCACTGGCAAGCGCTGCCTCAATGGCCTCAAAGATGGTGTCTTTAGGTACGCCTTTCTCATTGGAAACGGCATCCACCACCAGCAGAATCTCTTTACTCATGCCTTGGCCTCACGAAAACTGTCCGGTCCATCGAAATTCGGAATCACCCGAGCCTGATCAATGGAATCGAAAGGAAAACAGTACTCCTCATCCTCAACCTGCAGAATGACTTCATCAGCTTCAACACCTTTAAGCAAACCGGTGTACTTACGACGCCCTTCAAAGGGGACACGTAACTTTAACTGAATCCGCTCGCCCGCCAGACGCTCATAGTGCGCCAAGGAGAACAACGGTCGGTCCATGCCAGGAGAGGAAACTTCCAGCGTATATTCGCCGGAAATCGGGTCTTCGACATCCATAATGGCGCTCACCTGGTGACTGACTTTAGCGCAATCATCCACGTGCACACCGGCTTCGCGATCGATATAAATACGAAGCTGGGTATGTCGACCCTGAGAAAAGAACTCGATACCCCACAGTTCGAACCCAAGAGATTCGACTACCGGTTGTATCAGTTGCTGCAATAGCGACTCTTTACTTGCCACGGGTAGGCTCCACTGTCCGCCCGGGTCTATCGAGCGGCTAACAAAAAGCCCCTTATAAAAAGGGGCCTTTCGAAAAAAACTTGGTAGCGGGGGCCGGATTTGAACCGACGACCTTCGGGTTATGAGCCCGACGAGCTACCAGGCTGCTCCACCCCGCATCAGAGGTCACGGATTATAGACGCGTGTCGTCTTGTGGTCAAGGTGGCACCTGTTAATGTGCCGGTAGGACACTCCACATCATGGGTTTTAAAAGCGAGTCACTGTCATAACAACAGTCACGATAACCCACGATGATTGACTGGCTCGTCTTCCAGTCGGAGCTAATCGATACAGATCAATCTAACGGATCTGCGACGATGGTGCCGAAGGCGGGACTCGAACCCGCACGGCCATACGGCCACTACCCCCTCAAGATAGCGTGTCTACCAGTTCCACCACTTCGGCTCTTGAGTTGAGGCCCGCAATACTAGCGGGCCAACAGTCACTTGGCAAGCCCTTAATGCAATATTCTGCAATAAAGATCACATCACCGCGAAAGCATTGCGAAACAGCGGCTTACGAAGCCATTGCCGGGCCTCAAACCCGACACGCTCTCGCCCTTTGAATTACTGGGCCTGCCCGCTCTGGGGCGCGTTTTGATCTTCCGCAGCACCGGTCTCTAACGCCGGCAAAGCACTATCGCCTGTGTGACCGGTGGACCCAGACGCGTGACCGTCTTCAACGGCTTCGCCTTGGGCCCCGTCTGCCGTCTTCGCCGCGCCCTCATCAGGCAGCGCAATAGGCGAATCCACAGCCTCATCGGTAGCCGATTGAGCCGCAGACTGATCCCCACTCGGGGCCGCATCGTCGGTCTCGTCCAGATTCGGCAAGGCGCGGTTATGCTCCTCGATCAACTGTGTATCCGGCACACCACTATCGGGGGCATATTCATGCGCCGCATACCAGGCCATCCCTAAGCTGGTCAGGAAAAACCCAGCCGCCAGCCAGGCCGTCAGTTTGCCAAAAAAGCTGGCACTGCCACGGCTACCGAACATCGTCTGAGAAGAGCCGCCACCAAAGGCAGCACCGGCTTCAGCCCCTTTCCCCTGCTGCATCAATACCAACGCGATCAGCCCTAGCGCCAAGACCACGTGTACAACCAAAATTATGGTAATCATGTTACTCAACTCGCTGCTTCACAAATGGCCAAAAATTGCTCAGCCTTCAAAGAGGCGCCTCCAATCAGGCCACCATCTACATCGGGCATTGCCAACAGATCCCGAGCATTGTCGGGTTTCATACTACCGCCATAAAGAATGCGAATGGCTGCAGCCACCTCAGGGCTACGCTCAGCCACACGCTCGCGCAACACCGCATGCACGGCCTGCGCCTGCTGCGGTGACGCGGTCAAACCGGTACCAATCGCCCAAACCGGCTCATAAGCCAGCACCAACATTGGCCAATAAGCTTCGGGCACCGCATTCAATACCGCTTCCATCTGTGCCAGCACCACCGCCTCAGTACGATGGGCATCCCGCTCATCCAGCGTTTCACCAACACAGACAATGGGGCGAATCCCCGCCATCACTAATCGTTTGGCCTTTTCCGCCACCATCTCATCATGCTCTGCCAACAAGCGACGTCGCTCCGAATGGCCGACTAACGCATATCGAATATCGAATTCAGCCAACATGGCCGCCGAGACTTCACCGGTATAGGCCCCAGCTTCAAACCGAGACACATCCTGTGCCCCCAGCGCCACATCATACCCTGCCAACAGATCGCGCGCCTGAGGCAAATAGACAAAGGGCGGACACACCGCCACTTCACACCGCAGTGAAGACGCGCCACGCAACGCTTCCAGCAGACGCTGATTGTCTTCCAGCCGACCATTTAATTTCCAATTACCGGCTATCAAGGGCTGTCGCATACTCAGATCCTATCGTCGGGCGCCCAAAAAGCGAGAACGGCGTAGTTTAGGGAATGCAGCGCAACGACTCAAGCCACAACCTCATTAATCACACGGGCAATCTGCTCAGCGGCCTGCTGAACCTCTTCACTATCCTCACCTTCCACCATCACCCGCAGCAAAGGTTCAGTCCCCGAAGGGCGCAGCAAAACACGGCCGCGCCCGGCAAACTGAGCGTCGACATCGGCGACAGCAGCCACCACCTGAGGGTGGCGCATCACCAGGGTTTTATCCCCCGTCACCCGCACATTGACCAAGCTTTGCGGTAATTTCTTCAAACCTTCTAGCAAACTGTCCAAGGAGCTACCGCTACGCGCCATCGCGGCCACCACCTGAAGGGCGGACACAATCCCATCACCGGTGCTCTGTACATGACGACACACGATATGGCCAGACGTCTCCCCGCCTAACAACCAATCCTGCGCCTGCAACTCTGCCATCACATAGCGATCGCCCACCTGGGCTCGCACAAAAGGCACATCCAGCGCTTTAAAGGCCATTTCCAACCCAAAGTTGCTCATTAGCGTGCCGACCACGCCCCCCTTGAGGCGATCCTTATCCAGCAGGTATCGCGCAATGATATAGAGAATGTCATCACCATCGATCAGGCGTCCCGTATGATTCACCATCATCACGCGGTCGCCATCACCATCAAACGCAATGCCAAGGTCAGCACCCAACTCGACCACTTTAGCCTGCAGCGCTTCCGGGTGAGTCGACCCCACCCCTTTATTGATATTCAACCCATCGGGTTGATTACCGATCACTGAGACTTGCGCCCCGAGCTCAGAGAATACCGCCGGCGCAATGTGATAAGTCGCCCCATGAGCGCAGTCGAGCACGATATGCAGCCCTTTCAGGCTGGTATGAAACGCCAGGGTATTCTTACAAAACTCGATATAACGCCCAGCGGCATCAGCAATACGCCGCGCTTTACCTAACTGCGCAGGCGCCACTGTTTCCATGGGCGTATCCAGCCAACGCTCAATCTCAGCTTCGATCTCATCCGCCAGCTTCTCGCCCTGCCCGGAAAAGAACTTGATACCATTATCTTCAAAGGGATTATGCGAGGCGCTGATCACAATCCCCGCATCGGCATGGAACGTCTGGGTTAAATAGGCAATCGCCGGTGTGGGCATCGGGCCGACCAAGCTGACATCCACACCCGCGGCAGAAAGCCCAGCTTCTAACGCTGATTCAAACATATAGCCCGACAAGCGCGTATCTTTACCGATCAGAATGTGGCGCTTACCTTGCCGCGCAAAGACCTTACCTGCCGCCCACCCCAAATGGAGCATAAAATCAGCCGTAATGGGCGTCTCACCTACACGCCCACGAATGCCATCAGTACCGAAATAACGTCGTCCCATGCTGGTTGACCTTCACCTTACCATTCATGTCTAAAAAATTGATCGATCAAAACATTGATGATTTAAAACACTTAACACCTTGATGATTCAGAGCGTGAGCGCCCGCCTAAGACGCCTGCCATACCGCAGAGGCCAAGGCCACCGCATCGGCCATTTCACGGACATCATGCACCCGCAGAATCGTCGCGCCTTTGGATAAAGCCAGCAAGTGAGCCGCTAAACCCGCTGGAAGACGCTCAGCGGTTTCACGCCCCGTCACCTCACCCAACATGCGTTTACGGGACATGCCCGCTAATATCGGCAACTGGAAAGACTGCAAAGCCTCCAGATGATTCAATAGCGAGAGATTATGCGCCAGCGTCTTGGCAAAACCAAAACCCGGATCCAGGATTAACTGATGCCGCGCAATACCGGCGCGCTCACAGGCCTGAATCCGCTCGGTCAGAAACGCCGTCACTGCCGTCACGACATCATCATAATCGGCCAAGGTCTGCATATGACCGGGCTCCCCCTGCATATGCATCAAACACACCGGAAGCCCCGTCTCGGCCGCAGCCTCCAGCGCACCGTCACGACGCAGGGAGCGCACATCATTAATCAACCCAGCGCCCAAACGAGCCCCCTCACGCATCACCGCTGGCGTACTGGTATCCAGCGACACCAAAGCCCCTAACTCCTTCACCAGACACTCCAGCACAGGCAGGACACGATCCAACTCCTGTTGCTCCGAGACGGGCGCCGCGCCAGGGCGAGTGGATTCACCGCCCACATCAATCATCGCCGCGCCATCACGCAGCATCTGCTCGGCATGTCGCAGCGCCTGATCTCGCTCATTGAAACGCCCCCCATCGGAGAAAGAGTCCGGGGTCACGTTCAAAATCCCCATCACCTGCGGTTGCGACAGATCAAGCGAGTGCGACCCACAACGCAATACGGGCAACGCCTGGATAAAAGATCGAGTGTCATCGTTTAGCATGAGGAGTCCTGTCTCTATGACCTGTACTTATCAACAGCGCTTATCAACGGTACTTATCAACGGTACTTATCAACGGTACTTATCAACGGTACTTATAAAAAGGCCCCGCATAAGCGGGGCCTCAGCGCCTTCACAAGGGTAATGGCATCAGCAACTCGCCATCAATCCAGTATGATTAATGATTCGGCGAGCCACCCAGCGGGTCTTGAGGACGACGATTGGGCGTCTCATCATCAGAAGACGCATCATCCGCAGTGTCATCCGCAGACGAGGTTGAAGCGTCTTGCTGCTCAGCCTCATCACTGGCCACCGGATCACCCCCTGACGGCTTATCCCAATCCTCAGGCGGTTCAGGCGGACGCCCTTGCATAATGGCATCGATTTGTTTGGCATCGATGGTTTCATATTCCATCAACGCATCTTTCATCAATTCCATTTTATCGCGGTTGGCTTCCAACAACTGCGTGGCTTCTTCATAGCAATCGTCAAGAATTTTGCGTACTTCCGCATCAATCATCTTGGCGGTTTCGCCACTGGCATTCAGCTGACTGCCACCACGGCCATAACTTTCGTTTTCATCTTCGCCATAGAGTACTGGGCCCGCTTTATCTGACAGCCCCCACTTAATGACCATATTACGGGCCATATTGGTGGCCTGCTGGATATCATTCTGTGCGCCAGTCGAGACCCACTCACTGCCGTAGAACATATCTTCCGCAATACGCCCACCATACGCGGAGGTAATCCGGCTGAGCAGATAGCGTTTGGAGTAAGACACCTTGTCTTCCTCCGGCAGGAACATCGTGACCCCCAGTGCGCGGCCACGCGGAATAATCGTGACTTTATAAACCGGGTCATGCGCGGGTAATAAACGCCCCAGAATCGCATGGCCCGATTCGTGATAGGCGGTCATCTCTTTATCCCGCTCAGACATCACCATGCTCTTGCGCTCAGCGCCCATCATGATTTTGTCTTTCGCGTCTTCAAACTCTTGCATCCCGACCAAGCGACGATTACGACGGGCCGCAAACAGCGCCGCTTCGTTCACTAAGTTGGCCAGATCGGCCCCAGAAAAGCCCGGTGTCCCGCGTGCAATCAATGACGGCTCAACCCCATCACTCATCGGCACTTTACGCATATGGACTTTCAGGATCTGTTCACGGCCGCGGATATCCGGCAGCGGTACCACCACTTGGCGGTCAAAACGGCCCGGACGCAAGAGGGCCTGATCCAGTACATCAGGACGGTTGGTCGCCGCAATCACGATAATGCCATCATTGGCCTCAAAACCATCCATCTCGACCAACAGCTGGTTCAGGGTTTGCTCACGTTCATCATGACCGCCCCCCATACCCGCACCACGGTGGCGACCGACCGCATCAATCTCATCAATAAAGATAATGCAGGGGGATTGCTTCTTCGCCTGCTCAAACATATCACGGACACGTGACGCCCCCACCCCGACAAACATCTCGACGAAATCGGAACCCGAAATCGAGAAGAAGGGGACTTTCGCCTCACCGGCGATGGCCTTAGCCAACAGGGTTTTACCGGTTCCGGGCGGGCCGGCCATCAGCACACCGCGCGGGATCTTCCCACCTAGGCGCTGGAATTTGCCCGGATCACGCAGGAAATCGACCATTTCCTGAACGTCATCTTTAGCTTCATCACAACCGGCCACATCGGAGAAGGTTGTTTTCACCTGATCCGGCGACAGCAGCTTCGCTTTGGATTTACCAAAGCTCATAGGGCCACCTTTGCCCCCAGCGCCGCCCTGCATCTGACGCATAAAGAACAGGAAGATAGCCATAATCAGCAAAATCGGGAAGCTGGCCACAAGCAAACGAGACCACAAGCTTTGCTGCTCCGGCTTCTGCCCTTTGATCACCACGTTGTGAGTCAACAGATCATCAATCAACTTGGGATCTTCAGCCGCCGGACGCACAGTTTCAAAGCGAGACCCGTCATTACGCTCACCTTTGATGGTATACCCATCAATGGTGACCTGACGCACCTGCTCTTGCTGGACTTCCTTCACAAACTGGGAATAATTCATCCCGTTCGTAGAAGTATCCACACTAAAATTGTTGAACACCGTCAGTAATACTGCCGCGATGATCAACCAGAGAATGAGATTCTTTGCCATATCGTTCAAGGGTATCCCCCTCTTGCCGGTCGCTGCTGAAAGCTGGCCAAAAAAGTAAGACCTGAAATGCCACCCGGGTGTTCCCGACTACCCGTTGATTGATTAAGTCCGTGGATTACTCAGTCCGTGATCTTTAGCCGATATATCCTTTGGCCAGAATATACACTTCTCGCGAACGTGCGCGCGAAGCCTCCGGCTTACGTGTCATAACCTGTCGAAAACTACTTCGCAGATCCCGAAGATACTCGTCAAACCCCTCGCCTTGGAAGACCTTGGCCAGGAAATGTCCATCTCGACGCAACACCTGACGCGCCAGATCGACTGCCAGCTCGACCAAATACATCGCTCGAGGCTGGTCAATCGCATTCATACCACTCATGTTGGGGGCCATATCCGAAATTACAAGATCTGCCTGACGATCCGACATCGCCGCCAGAATCTCATTCAATACCGCCTCCTCGGTAAAATCACCCTGAATAAAGGTGACATCCGGCACCGGATCCATCGGCAGGATATCAGACGCAATAATGGTCCCCCTATCGCCGACCTTATCACTGACGACCTGCGTCCATCCACCCGGGGCCGCGCCCAAATCAATCACCGTCATACCGGGCGCCAGCAGCTTATCCTTGCGATCAATTTCAAGCAACTTATAGCTTGCACGCGAACGGTAGCCGTCCTCTTTAGAACGCCGCACATACTGATCGTCAAAATGTTCCTTTAACCAGTTGGCACTGGATTTGGATCTTGCCACACAAAACCTCTCATCTTGCGTTCGATTGACCCGCCGAAAGAGAACAGGATGACCCAAGCCACCACACAGGCTACAATACATCCCCATCGACAGCATGGCTGAGCCATCAAACTCGCCATCGTCGACATCGAGCCACACCTTCGGCGTTCAACCGCCGAGCGGCCCTTTTCTTTCGCTTGAGCGCCTGTACATTACCATGACCCTGAATACCGCACAAAAGAAACGCTATCGCAGCATAGGCCATCACCTGGAACCTGTCGTCACCGTCTCAGAAAATGGGGTGTCTGAAGGCCTGGTCAAAGAACTGAATCGCGCCCTGAATGATCATGAACTGATCAAAGTGAAATTCGCCTTAATGGACCGCGAAGAACGCCGCGAAATCATGACCGCACTGGCTGAAGAAGTCGGCGCTGAAGTGGTACAGACGATAGGCAAAATCGCCCTCTACCTGCGCCGTGCTAAAGAACAGAACAAAAAACTGTCGAACCTCGTCCGCTACTCAGAATTCTGAGCATCATGCTCAGCAAGCGCCTAACGTGTTCAATAACGAACGATAGGCGCTTACATCCATCATCAACGAAGTCGATAATCAATCGTGATAACGAGCGCTGAGTTCATGTACGGCGTCAATTAAGGCTTTGGCATGCTCGGGGGGGACGTGTTGGTTAATCCCATGCCCGAGGTTAAACACATGGCCGCTGCCCATACCAAAGCTATCGAGAATCCGGCCCGCTTCGGCACGAATGCCTGCCGGGGTGGCAAAGAGGGCGGAGGGGTCGAAGTTACCCTGTAGCGCCACGCGGTGACCGACACGGGCACGGGCTTCTTGCATTTCAGTGGTCCAGTCCAGGCCCAACGCATCGGCCCCAGTCGAGGCCATGGCTTCCAACCACTGACCACCACCTTTAGTAAACAGAATGACCGGCACTTGCCGCCCTTCATGCTCACGAATCAAGCCATGCAGAATCTGCTCCATATAACGCAGCGAGAACTCCATATAGGCCGGTGTCGATAACGCGCCGCCCCAAGAGTCAAAGATCTGCACCGCTTGAGCCCCAGCCCGAATCTGCGCATTCAGATAATCCGTCACCGCATGGGCCAGTTTATCCAGCAACTGGTGGAGCGTATCCGGCTGACCATAGAGCATGCTTTTAATATGGCTAAACTCCCGCGAGGAACCGCCTTCAACCATATAAGTGGCCAATGTCCAGGGGCTCCCCGAGAAGCCAATCAAAGGCACCCGGCCATTCAACTCTCGACGAATGGTGCTGACCGCACGCATCACATAATCCAGATCCTGCTCAACACTCAACTCCGGCAATGCCTGTACTTCCGCCTCGGTACGCACCGTTTTGCGAAACTTGGGCCCTTCCCCGGTCTCAAAATAGAGCCCTAACCCCATGGCATCGGGCACGGTCAGAATATCGGAAAACAAAATCGCCGCATCCAGATCAAACCGTTCCAAGGGTTGCAATGTGACTTCACAGGCCAACTCCGCATTACGGCATAAATCCATAAACGAACCCGCCTGCTCACGGGTGGCACGATATTCGGGCAAATAACGACCGGCTTGGCGCATCATCCACACCGGCGTGACATCCACCGGCTGACGCGCCAGCGCACGGAGAAAACGATCATTTTTCAATACAGTCATGGATACAGGCACCTAAACAGGGTCATCACAAAGCGAAATTCAGCGGCTATTGTAACCTGACGATGCCGCCCTGCGCAGACCGATGGCTTTACTCAGATCAACGTCGTGGGTGTTAACCACCCGGCTTATTTTCCAGCGTCACGCCATGTGAATTCAATCCTTGTCGACCCGGCTTAAAGAAGCATCTATAAATCCTTGTATAAAAGCACAATTGCATATAACGGCATCTCCCTTTATTAAAGGCTGTTAGTGAATTGAAACCCTCCACGCCTTATACATCGAGACCCTCATGGCCACGTTTACTGCATACGATTCAACCCAACATAATGATCAGCACATTGCCGATGCCGTGATCTCTAACGGGCTCACCTTGTCAGCCCCGATCCAGTATCGCTACGGCGAAGTCCGTCATTTTCTGGATTTTGTTCAAAACGAAGATGGCAGTTTCGTCTTTGATGACAATGGCCTGCCGGTGATGAACGAATCCCGCTCATCCAGTATTAGCTTTTATGACGGCAGTCTATCTGCTTTGAACATCGGGGCCGGGCTTTTGATCTCCACAGGCACTGCCACGCCTGCAGAAGAGAACACCTCGTCTAGCTCAGGCGAGCCCTTTGACACCACTTTCGGCAATGAAGCCCCTCATGAAGCGCTGCAAAACGCACTGGAAGAGGCTTTCGAAACCCGTGAACTGACCGATACAACATCATTGACCTTTACCTTCAACATTACCGATCCCAGTATTAAAGGCATTCAGTTTGATGCAGTGTTTGGCTCCGAGGAATACCCGGAATTTGCCGATAGTGACTATGTGGATATCGGGGGCATTTTTGTCAACGGCCAAAACTATGGGTTATTTAATGGCGACCCTCAGCAGCCGTTAAGTATTCTGGGCGATAATATTGAAGCCGGTAATTTTATTGATAATACCGAAGGCGTGTATCCGATTGAATATGACGGCTTCTCACCCTTACTGCGTATCACCGCCCCAGTGCAACAAGGGCTCAACACCGTCGAAATCGCCATTGCCGACACCGGCGATCAGATCTATGACTCGGCGCTCTTCTTCTCTAACCTTCACAGCACACCTTATAGCGGCTCAGGGCTTGCGACGGTGATCCAACCGCAACCGGAAAGCACGGTCATTGAAGACATTAGCGGCGATCAGGTGTTTCAGTTACCCGAAGGCTATAGCGGCCAGCTCATCTTTGACCCGACCAAAATGGGGAATGACCTTATTGAAGCTCAATCGGCATTCCTACAAGCAATCTTACCCATCGCGGCCGGCGAACTCGCTCATATTGACTATGATGCACAAGCGCAAGTACTCAGTTTGGACACAGCATTTGGTACCAAAACATTCGAAGGGCTTGACCAGATCAAATTGAGTGATGTCTATGCCGCGCTTGACACCCAGTCCGGCGGCAAGACTTATGAAGCCTTTTCCTTACTGAATGCGGCGCTCGGTGCAGCACCGGATACGGACACACTCAGCCTTTGGGTCGATAAGGCCAACAATGCAGCCAACAACACCGATCTCGCGAATCAAATGATCGACTATTACACGGCTGGACAAGGCATTGAGACCTCAGCATTAGCGGGATTACTGTATCAAAACCTCGTCCATGAAAGCGCCCCCGCCGAGGCCACCGCCCTGCTCACCAGCCTCGTCGGCGAAGGGAATGTCTTCGAAACCCAGGGGGACTTACTCAACTTTGCGGCCACACATGACGTCAATCAGCAAGCCGTTGCCGATACAGGCCTCGTCGGCAGCATTCAACTGTTGAATCCTGACTTTTTTGCCTGATTCACGGCATGATCTTAAACGCGCCTAGCCCGCCAACGGGCTGGGCGCTTTAACGGTCTCAGAGGCCACCAAATAAACCGGCCGTTGCTTCAGCTCATCATAAATACGTGAGATGTAAAGCCCGATAATACCGAGACTCACCATCAACATGCTGCCAATAAACAGCAGCAATAGAATCACCGTGGTGAACCCCGTGACCGCAATGCCCTGACTCCACTGATACAAGGACACAGAGCCGAGCACCGCGCTCACGGCTAACATCAAGGCCCCAATCAAGGTAATCAAATACAAAGGGGCGGAAGAAAAGGAGGTGAGGTTGTGAATCGAGTAGCGCAGTAAAGTCCAGAACCCCCAGGAAGATTCGCCTTCCGCTCGATCCTGTACTTCAAAGGGCAACTGCACACTGGCATAGCCGGTCCACTGCACTAACCCGCGGAAAAACCGTGTTTTTTCCGGTAACGCACACAAGGTGGCGACCACCTCAGCATCGAGCAGCTTAAAGTCACTATGATCCGCCAGCTCTAAACCACTTAACCGGCGCAGCCCACGGTAAAAACAATCACTGGCCCACTGGTACCAACGCGCTTCTCGACCGCGGTCCGTTTTGACTGACTCCACCACCTTGGCCCCGGCTTGCCAATGTCGCAACATCTCGGGAATCAAATGCAGCGGATGCTGTAAATCCGTGTCCACCACAATCGAGGCCTCACCGGCATAGCGCTCAAGCCCGGCCTGCATCGCCCCTTCTTTGCCAAAATTACGGGTCAACCGACAGACCACCAACTCAAACGCAGCGGGATTATAGCCTGCGGCCTGCTCAGCCGTATCGTCGCCCGAGCCATCATCCACCACCGCCACTTTGAAGCGATACTGCGCTTCCCAAGGGGCCAACGTGACATCTAATTGATGCAAGAAATTCAGAATGCCCGCCGCCTCGTTATAGGCCGGGCAAATAATCGACACCCGAGGTCGCGATGCGGATGGCCCTGAAGAGGGTGTCACTTCATTCATATAAGCACTTCTCATTCATATAAGCACTTCTCATTCATATGAGCACTTTACTGATCTCATACTCACTGCGCCCATCAGGCGGCTAGGCACTGGCTGCTGAGCGGCCCACCGCCACCAGCACCACCCCAAGCAAAATCACGGCCATGCCCAGCCAGGTCACACCATTGATGGACTCATGAAAGACCCAATAGCCCATCAGCGCCGTCAGCACAAACTGAAACCCGATAAACACCGGCACGGCCACAGAAAATTGGAAAATGGCAAAAATCTTAAGGGTCAATAAAAAGGCCAGACCATAAGCCGCAATGCTCCCCACCAAGCATGCCAAACCGGGCAAGGTGAAAATCAACTGGCCATCGGTCCAGCGAATCCCCGGCCCTGCCAGCTTCAGCATCACCAAAGCGAGATTATTACAAATCGCGCCTAAAACAATCAGCCCCCAAGCCACTAGTGCGCTCCTGATTCAGTATGAGTCTGACCGGTCGGCGAGGTTCCCGGCGAGTCGGTCTCGGCAGGCACGCTGACCCCTTCGATAGGCCGCAGGGCTGAAAACCACCAGCGATCACCCTGATGGGCAAAGACGCGATAAAATTCATTGGGATAAGGCCGCACAATCCGTTGATACATCTCTGGTGCAGGAATCAGCATATGGTGTCCAGGCAACACGACCCCCACCTGCATACCGTCAGGGCCTTTTAAACGCCAAGACAAGACCCCTTGCTTAAAGGACACCGGCTGCAAGACCTCCACCTCAGGCGGTACCGCAAACGGCTGGCACTGCTCAGCCAGCTGCGCCTTAGAGATGGACTGGCCGGCCGTATCCAACGCCACCCAAGCATCGGGGTGCTCATCCGCCCAGGCCAACCCCTGCTGACAATCCGGCGTTGCCGTCACCCCTTGCATCGGCGCGGTGACCGCCCCCCAATAATACGCTGGCGGCACCACCACCCAAACGGGTGCCCGCTGAGCCAATCCCAGCAGTGATTGCGTCACCTGATAGGCCATAGAAGGGACGATATCCTCACGGCGCTGGGTGAGCGCATGCCATTGCAGCCCCACCGCCAACGCCAGTAACGCCACAACCGCAAAGCGCCCTTGGCGCCCCGAAGGCCAATGCGCCGACAGCGTCCACGCAATCACCCCCGCCCAGGCCAGATCAAACGCAAAGAATAACCGATCGGCATGCAATTCAGGCCACCGGAACCCATGTGGCGCGGCCAACACCGGGGCCACCAACCAACTGGCCCAGAACAGCCGGATGACAAACTGTTTCGGTGCACACCACAAGGCCCACAAAGACGCCAGGAATAACAGCGCATGGGTCTTGCCATACCAGACCAAGAAATGACGCCACTGCGGCCAAGTCACTTCAAGCAAGTCGGTGAGAAAGTTTTCACCATTGCGCCCTTCATCCGAGACCCCAAGGATGTCGATACGCAGTGCCATATAAGCCAAGGTCACCAGTAACACCGCAGCGATCAAGGGCCAATGGCGACGCCGGATGCCATAAGCCAACAGCAACGGCACCAACATCAAATAGATCTCTTTACTGAGCAGCGCCAGCGCCAGCAAGGCACTGCCCACCGCTAAACGCCCCCACGAAGGGCGAGTCCCTTGACTCAGCCCCAACGCAATCAACGCCGCACAAACGCCCCCGAAGACATAATGCAAGGTATAAAAGCGTGTCAGCATCGGGCCCATGGAGAGCACCAGCAACGCCAGCGCGATAAACAACACACCCGCCTCCAGCCGCTGGGTGCGATAACGCACACTCACGGCCAACGACCCCACCAGCAGCCCACACAGCAGCCACTGCACCCCCATAAAGGCTTCCGGATGCGGGCCAAACCAGGCCAAGATCGTCTGATACAGCGAAATCGCCACCGGCGTAAAATGCACGATCGACAGCAATTGATAACGCTCAGGCACATAATAATGCGAGAACCCATCCAGCCGGGTCGCCAGCTGCAATAAATGACTATCATCATCACTGAACACCACCCAGCCCGTGGATGAAGCCAGTAGCGCCATCACCACGACCACCACGCCCCATAGCGTGACATTGGGATGCTCCTTCAACCACCGCATCGACACCTGCATCCTCGCCTCACCTCAACAGAGATCATCAATCATCAGCCAGCGCCATCGACCCGAACGATGACCACTGAAGGCATGCAGTTTACTGGTGCCCCTTGAGAAGATCGAGCCCCTTGTGCCGCTACCGGGTGATCTCGGCCAAGCAGACGGCTGAAATGGCCTTTAGGCAGCACTCATCGTTGGATGTACAATGTACCGCCCAGGTGGCATGGCCCCATCATGATCGCAGCAGGAGAAAAGGAATCCGATATGTTCTACGGTATTGAGCTGGCCCGGGGTGTCGCCGCGCTGATGGTGCTGCTATCGCACTATGCGCATTGGCTCACCGATGGCCCCACACTGCTCAATTTCTTCTGGACCGGTGTTGACCTGTTTTTTGTCATCAGCGGTTTTGTTTTTGCGCGACTGCTGCTGAGTGGGCAAGTCAGCCCCATGCCCTTTTTTATCCGCCGCTTTTTCCGGCTATACCCCCTTTATTGCCTGGCGGTGCTCACTTACTGGTGGCTCTGGCCGACACCGCCACAGGGGATCAGCCTACTGTTCGATCATCTCGCCATGCTGCACACCACCCACAGCCGGGCCGAAGCCTTTTATCTCAATCCGGCTTTTTGGAGCCTACCGGTCGAGGTTGAATTTTATTTACTCATCCCTTGGCTCACCTGGCTGTTTCGCTGGCGTCATGCTCTTTGGCTCACGGCCCTGGTCAGCCTGTTGGTGCGCGGTGTGATCATGCTGCAAAGCCCGCCGGAAAGCGAAAGCCTTTGGTTCTTCTTGAGCGTGCATATCACCGGGATTCTGCCGGAGTTTCTGATCGGCGTGGGGCTCTACCCCCTGGTGCAAGCGCTGGCGCGGGCACCTCAGCGGATTAAACGCCGCTATACAGGCCTGAGCATGGTCGGTGGGTTACTGCTACTGGGCGGTCTGGCTGACTTTTTTGTCACCCAAGGGGATGCCGGTTTTGCTCAACACCCCTTACTCAGGGCCTATTTTGGCGTCCTCTGTGCCCTGGGTTATGCCTTGGTCTTAGCGCCTTTAATCCTCATCACCCAGTCGTCCAGCACCGACGCCCGCCATCACCCCTCAGGTCGCACGACTCAGGCATGGGGTTATCGAATCAGCCTGCTATTAGGCAGTCTTAGCTATTCGATCTACCTCATGCACAATGCCACCCCGGTGATGCTGCAAAAGCTCTGGCCCAGCCTCAGCGGCCCGACACTGGCCTTAAGCGCCTTAGTGCTGACCCTGGTATTGGCGGGGCTGATGCATCGTTTAATCGAAGAGCCGGCCCGTTTATGGGGTCGACACCTGTCACGGCGCTGGCATGCCCGGCGCCCCATTAGCCCCGAAGATATCTAACGTGACAACATGATCGAAAACCCCGCGAGACTCACTGACACGTCTCACATTCAAGATTCATGAAGACTACAGGAGATCATCATGGCTGACTTTATGGCACTGGATAGCCAAGCCCACCAAAACACCGGCTGGCGCCCAGCAGCCCATTACGCCTTTGCCGCCCAGCATAGTGTGGTGCCGATTGTGGCAGCAGAACTGGCCGACACCTTAGCCACTATGCCCATTGCTTGGGTCAAAACGGCTGAAGAGCGCTTTCAACTGGTGGCATTACTGACGCTCGTTCCCGGACAAAATGTGTTTGTTCACCCGCAATCCCACAAATGGATCGCCGGTTATACGCCCTTACAATTTCGGACCTACCCCTTCGCCATGCTGCCGGTAGAAGGCCAGCCCGACAAACGCGCCCTCTGCATTGATCGCGACAGCGGCTTGGTCGAGAGTACTGATGAACTTGGCGTTCACCCCTTTTATGAATCTGGCACCCACAGTGACGCCCTCAAACCCATTGTGGCGCAGCTCAAACACGCCGAACAAAACCGGATCGCCACGCAAAAAGCCACGGATGCCCTTGCCGCGCAACAACTGTTCACCCCTTGGGCGCTGAAAACCAAAAACAAAGCCGGTGAAGTGATTCCCTTAAACGGGGTCTATCGCATTGATGACGAAGCCCTGCGCCAACTCGACGTTGAGGCCATACAAGCGCTGATGCAAGCCGATGCCCTGGCGATTGCCTATGGCCAGTTGTTATCAATGAAACGCACCCAAGTGTTGGCTCAACTGCATCAAACCCTGGCAAAACAACAACCCGCCCCCTCAGCGACGCCAGAAGACATCGACCTGGACGACATGTTCGGTGAAAACGACGACAGTCTCTTTCGTTTTTAATTAACAATTCGTTTAATTCAAAATTCGCTTGCAAGCAAGCGCCTACAGAAGGTTCCCAATAAAAAACCCCCACCTTCCGAAGAAGGGGGGGTCGTTTGGCAAACCTTAGTCGGTTAAGCCAGCAATAAGTCAGTTGTCAGAAGGGTCGCGTTAGCCGTCACAGAACCAACATGCGTCAACTCATTCACATCAATGTGGGTATCGTTACCGGAGTCGGTGAAGGCATATATATGGTGTAAGTCATTCGTCGAGCTCGCATCACGGATGATAAAGAAATTCGTCTGATCTGCGTGGGCAGTGAATGTCACACCGGTATTAAGAAAACCAGCCACATCAGACAAATTGCTAAATGAGCCGATCGGAGCAGCGCTATTATTCGCGCCTCCTAGATCGAATGTATCATTGTCAATGATGTAGACTTTGCTGTTCGTATTATCCAACGTGATACCACTATCGCGAGTACCGTTGGCGTAATTTTCAGCAGCCAAAGTCCCCTGTACTGAAAGCTGGGAGAAATCCAACTTATCAGTACCTATGACAAAATTGTTGATACCAACATCCGTATCACCATCTGCAAACTGGAAAGTATCCGCGAAGCTTGTGGTTTTAACCGTCTGACCACTCAGCGTGTTGACAGTTACAGTAGCATCATTACCAGTGCCAGGCGTTGTTACGGCCAGAGTAGCATTCAAGCTGCCCAGTGCAGCAGCTGACAAGCTAATCACTCCATTATCAGCGACTTCAATGGTGTCGTTGTCGCTCAGCACACCGTCAACAGTCACAACATCACCAGCAGCCACACCAGTAACAGTGATGGCATCAGCCTCAGTCAGGCTCAGGCTACCAGTGATAGTGGTCAGCTCAGAAGAAGTCAGCGTAGCCGCATTATCAGTGAAGTCGATGGCCGTGGCGTCAGTTGAATTAGTCAGGTCAGTCAGCGCTACAGTTTTATCACCCGCAAACAGTTTGAGGGCAACGCTCGTAGCGTTAGCCAGAATAGCACTGCCATCACCACCAGTAGTGGCTTCAGACACAATCGCAGTCGGGCCATCAGTGATGGTGTACTGAGTCGGCGCAGGCGTTTCATTCTTGAACGCATGAACAGTGTAGTCAGTCCCCGGAGTCGGCGTCTGGCCACCGTTGTTGTCGTCCGGGATGTCGTCAGTCGGGATAGATACCGGCGTCGAGCCTTGAAAGCCATCGGCAGGATTAGCACCCGTCAGTGCCAACGTGATCGCACGATCATTGTTGCTCTGATCACCAGGTTCCAGGGTAATCACATTGTCTGTACCGTTATCCAGCTCAACAATGATCTGGCTGTTCGTTGTCGAGTTGGAGTAGAACAGCGTGCCATCAGCCACCATCGCAGCCGCCTGAGCCTGCGACAGTATCAAGGTCGAGTTCAGCACAACCCCTGTCTGGCCACCGGCGCTCGGCAGAAACTGAGACGGACGCAGATTGGAGGCATCCAGTATACCGCCGTCAATCGTCAGCGTACCGGTAGCATTGGTGTCGATATAGCTGTTCTGAGACAGGACAACGGTCTGGGCTTCGCTGGCGAAGCTGAAGGTGATGCTGCTGTCAACCAGACGCAGGAAGTATTCCTGAGTCAGGTCGGCATCACGACCCACCGTGATGTCCAGATCCTGAGCCGTGCTATCCAGCAGCTGGCCATTGGCTTCTTCTAAAGTGAAGACAGAAGAGGGGCTCGGCGTGTTCGTCGTCACGGTATAATCACCGTCCAGCAGGTCAGTGACCGTCATCGTATCACCGAAATCGAAGGTGCCGATTTCAGAGACGCTGTAACCACGACCCGCTGGGGTGTCATCAGTGTGATCAACCACAATCTGGAAGAACTTGTACTCGCCGTCGTTGTCCGGGTTTTCAACAGCAATCACGTGATGGGTGTTATTGCTGTTGTGCAGGTTATTCGGTGCAGTGGTAATCGTCGGTGTCGGGAATCCAGTGTAAGGTTGCGACCCATCCAGATGGGCCTTCACAGAAGCGGAATCCAGGGCCTGCCACGTCTGACCATTGGCCGCATCGACAAAGTTATTGATGAGATCAACCGTATTGGCCGTCGTGGTATTCACCGGAATCACTGTTGAAGAGATGTCAGAGCCGGAAGTGCCTTCTTGACGGTCAACCAGGTAAGCACTCAGATCAACTTTGTCTTGCGCCGCATTGAAGTTGACGATGGTGTTCTGACCCAGGTGAGTGCCGTCGATCACGAGAGTGTCGGCACCGTTGCCTGACCCCAGTACGATCAGGTCATCACCTGCTCCGGCATTCACCACGTTGCTGCTGACCGCGGTGCTGTCAGTACCGGCATTGGCCAGTCTCTGCTGACCGGTGTTTGGATCAGTTGAAAACGCAGTGGGTGTGGCCGGATCACCCAGGACAGTCTCCAGGTTGTTAGGCAGCGCATAATCAGACTGACGGGTCGCTTCAGCAATCGCATTGGTCAAAGTGGAGGCATTGCTGGAGTTCCAAGCGGTCGCATCAGTCGTGTCGACCGGCGTGAAGGCGACTTGCAGGTTCTCATTCACCACCTGACCATCGATGTTGGAACGAATGATCAAGCTGCCATTCGGGCCGTCTTCTGCGGTCAGCAGGCTGCTCAGCTCATTACGCTCACCGTTCAGGGTCGGCGTGTTGATCGCTTCTTTGATCGCATCGTTCAGCGCTTTGGCGCTACCGAAGATGATGCTGTCATCCAGTTGAACGGTGGCTTCAAAGCCTTCGTCACCTAGGGCAGCGGCCGCATCGTCAGACAAGGTGACGGTGACAGACCCTTTGTAGACAATTGAGTTTGTTACGCCATTGTTGGTGTAAGCAAAACCAAAACCAGTCGGGTTGCCATTCACATCTTCCGGTGCACCTGTGCCATTGAAGATCCAGGTCGCTTTTTCACCGGTGTTATCGGTGACGATAGTGTCGTTACCCGCACCAGTGCTGATGTTGGCATCGCCCCAACCTTGGGTCCAAACGAAGTCTGAGCCAGAGCCAGTGTTAACGTTGATGTTATCCAGGTTGGACTGGTTGTTGTACCAGTTCACATTGTGGGTGTTGTAACCGTTATCGGCCACGTCAACCACAATGGCGTTGTTACCTGTACCGGTGATGTTCAGGTTGAAGTCGTCATGACCGACGGCTTCCTGAGCCACATTCAGAGTCAGGTTGTTGTTGTTGGCGCCCAGCTTGTAGTCATAGTTGACTTCGCTGTACTGACCCGGCATATCCAGATCACGCGCCACAACGGCGTCAGTGATGTCAGACGTGACAGTCAGGCTGTTGCCATTGAAGCTGTTGGAGTCAAAGTCTTGAACGTCAGTCAGTTGACCGATCACCAGGTCGCCATTGGCGCCATCGGCAACAGAGTCAACCACAACTTCGTCCAGATCCAGCTGACCGGGGTTTTCAACCGCGTCAGCCGTGCGTGCAGTCGTGCCCAGGCTGGCGATGTTGCTGTCACGATCAACGTGAACCAGCAGTTTTTCAACGCCTTTAGTGCCCGACATACCACCGATCACAACGTCACCACCGACACTGCCGCGGCCAACGTTGTCCAGCGTGATGTCGCTGGTGATTTTGTTGGTGATGGTGTCAGGCTGTTCTGCAGTCGCGCCACCTTTGATAGAGAAGGTGCCACCAACAGATTGCGGATCGAAGTTCACGTCTTCGAATTCGCCGCCGGATGCATCACGGATGATGACGTCAACACCGTCAGCCGGTTCAGAAACAACAGAACCATCCGCTTTGGTGATGTCGATAGAGGTAAAGGCGTTACCCAGCTCAACACTCAGGCCTTCCGCTTGCGGAATGTCGGCCAGGGCGTTCTGGATCGCAGTGACCAAGCCTTGGTAAGTGCCCTCAACCGGCGTGATATCGCTGATTTCGATATCGTTGCCATTGATGTTGAACGACAGGTTGAATTTCAGTGTCGCCAGCGGCTGGTCATCAGTACCCCGGCCGTCGTCCAAACGCAGTACGATCGCTGAGTTAGCAGTTTCGTTCGGCTTGGCGCGCAGCGAGTTAGAATCGAACAGCACGGTGAAGTCTTCGTGGTGATCGACGCTTTCCATCTTCAGCTTGATGTCAACAGTCGCTTGAGATGCTTTGATGCGGACATCCTGAATGGTCAGGTTGTTTTCGCTTTCAACGTTAGTGTAGCGGTTAACGCCTGACATTTTGCCCGCGTCCAGCACTGTATCAGTACGACCACTGAGCGCTTCAAGCGTCACCTGCTCAATGCCACGGGTGATCGGGTTGATACTCACCGCCTGACCGCCTAGATCGTACTCAGGGCGTAGCATGGCATGCAGGGTATCGGTACCGGCCCCTCCATCCACCTCATCCCCCGTGCCTAAGGTGTTCGCCGATTGCCCCCAGGCATTCTGCTGCACGGGCGCCCAAAAGAGATCATCTTGAGCGGTGCCCACTAACCTATCCGGCCCGATCGCCAACCACCACGCCTCACCGGGTTGAGCTTGATCAGCCAGGGCGGCCTCGAACTGCTCGACAACCACCGTTTTCGCCGCCTGCCACTGTGGGTCTGGCGATTGCCACATCGCCAGCGCCATATCGGTCAACAAGGTGGCCGGGGCGGGCTTTTGTGCGGCCCACTGAGCGGTAAACCCCGCGCGGGCCTCCGTCATCAACGACTCATCCACCTGCCCACGCGCCAAGGTCTCGACAACCGCCGCCACTAAATCACCGCCTTCAAGCCCGGCATAGCGATCATCCGCCGCCAGCAATGCCGCCGTTACCGCGGTGAGGCTGGGTAACCCCTGCCACTGTGCCAACTCACCCTCAGTCGGCGCGCGTTCAAACAACGCAATCGATACCGCATAAATCTCATTGACGGACACAGGCATGGGGCGAACTTCCTCTTCATCGGGCTTCGCTCAGCGATCAGACCTCGCTCAACGACTCGGCTTATCAAGATAGTGTCAATAAAAGTAGACACTTGACGCCTCATTTCAAACGCCTCACGTAAAGAAGTCAATGACATACCCCAAAAAAACCACCATCAACCCGATTAAAGAGGTTTTTGTAGGCGCGGCCTTGGCCGCGAAGGGCGGTTTCGGTGACCATAGAGGCTCACGACACATTCGCTTGCAAGCAAGCGCCTACAGAAGGTTAAGAGATTGAAACGGGTTTTGTAGGAGCGGCCTTGGCCGCGAAGGGGGTATGTTGGATGGCCACAGAGGTTCACGGCACATTCGCTTGCAAGCAAGCGCCTACAGAAGGGCCAATAAAAAACCCCCACCTTCCGAAGAAGGCAGGGGTCTTTTTACGACAAGTACTTTACTTCAACTACTGTACTACCACTACGGTATCACTAAGCCTTGAACCTGCCCCGGCCGAAGCCGGGTCAGGCATCACATCAAGTGATTAGGCAGCAACGATATCGCCAGCAGCTAAGTCACCGTTAACTGTCCCGATCAGAGACAGTTCAGTATCAGCGACACCGGCTGCACCATTAGCGGCAGTGTAAGCATACAGCGCAGTATCAGTACCATCTGCAATGGCGAAGTAAGCAGTCTCACCATCAGCCAGATCAGTCAGGCCTTCTGCATCAGCTTCGCTTGCAATGAAGGTCGCCGCATCTGCTGGTGTATTAGCTACAGTAGAGCCAGTAGTCAGCAGGTAGACGTTGCCAGCTTTCAGAGCAAATTCAGTGTTACCAGTACCTGTATCGCCATTATCGATAGAGGTCTCAACAGTGCCCCCTGCCAGGCCAGACAGGTCGATCTTATCTGTACCAGTAGTGAAGCCAGTGATGGTTGCTGCTGTAGTCGGAGCTGTATCTTCGAAGTCGAAGGTTTCAGTCGCAGCAGTTGCCTCAACAGTTTCACCATCCAGCGTGTTGACGGTCAGGGTGTCAGATGAATCTGCACCAGTGACCAAGCTCAGCTGAGCCGCAGAAACTGTCGCAGTGACATCATTCTCACCCACACTGATTTCATCAACACCCGCAACACTCAGATCCAGACCAGACAGATCAGTTGTTGTGCCAACAGTCGCGATGACTTTAGCAGCACCATCAACGATCGTTTTCAGGGCTGGATCCAGATCGGTGTAATTAGTGCCAGTCAGGTTATCCGCTGAATCGACGATGTTATAGGCATCCGTCGGTGCAGTGAAGTCGGTCTCCTGGATGTCCTGGATAGAGAACATAGGCGTCGTGTCACCGTTGTCACCACCGTTGTCAGACGGGATGTCGTCAGTCGGGATAGATACCGGAGCCGAACCTTCGAAGCCATCTTCAGGATTAGCAGCAGTTGTCAACGTGATCGCACGATCATTGTTGCTCTGATCACCTGTCGGCAGGGTAATCACATTTTCTGTACCGTTATCCAGCTCAACGATGATCTGGCTGTTCGTGTCAGAGTTGGAGTAGAACAGAGTGCCATCAGCAGCTAAAGCTGCTGCCTGAGCCTGAGACATTACCAGGGTAGAGTTCAGGACAACCCCTGTCTGGCCACCGGCGCTCGGCAGGAACTGAGACGGACGCAGGTTAGACACATCCAGTGCACCACCATCGATGGTCAGGTTACCAGTCGCACCATCAACATCGATGAAGCTGTTCTGAGACAGAACAACGGTCTGGGCTTCGCTGGCGAAGCTGAAGGTGATGTTCTGGTCAACCAGACGCAGGAAGTATTCCTGAGTCAGGTCAGCATCACGACCGACAGTGATTTCCAGATCCTGAGCGTCGCTATCCAGCAGCTGACCATCGGCTTCTTCTAAAGTGAAGACAGAAGAGGGGCTCGGGTTGTTCGGCGTGCCAGCATAGCTACCTGTCAGCAGATCAGTATCAGTCACGGTGTCACCGAAATCGAAGGTACCGATTTCAGAGACGCTGTAACCACGATCGCTTTCGTCAGTGTGATCAACCACGATGTGGAAGAACTTGTACTCACCATCGTTTTCCGGGTTTTCAACGGCAATCACGTGGTTCGTCTGGTTGCTGTTGTGCAGGTTGCCCGGTGCGTTGCTGGTCAGCTCAGTCGGTGCAGTGAAACCAGTGAAGCTTGTCGTCCCTTCGAGGTCTGCTTTGATTGCAGCCGCATCCAAAGAGCTCCAGTTCTGGGTCGCTGTACCATTGGTAAAGCCATTCAGAACGTCAACAGTGTTGGCATTCGCAGTATTCACCGGAATCACTGTTGAAGAGATGTCAGACCCGGAAGTGCCGTCTTGACGGTCAACCAGGTAGGCACTCAGATCAACTTTGTCTTGCGCCGCGTTGAAGTGGACGATGGTGTTCTGACCCAGGTTAGTGCCGTCGATCACGATGGTGTCGGCACCGTTGCCTGTACCCAGTACGATCAGGTCATCACCTGTTCCTGCATTCACCACGTTGCTGCTGACCGCGGTGCTGTCAGTACCGGCATTAGCCAGCTCTTGCTGACCGGTCAAATCAGTTGATGTGGCCGGATCACCCAGGACAGTATCCAGGTTGGCAGGCAGCGCATAATCAGACTGACTGGTCGCTTCAGCAATCGCATTGGTCAAAGTGGAGGCATTGCTGGAGTTCCAAGCGGTCGCATCAGTCGTATCGACCGGTGTGAAGGCGACTTGCAGGTTCTCATTCACGACCTGACCATCGATGTTGGAACGAATGATCAAGCTGCCATTCGGGCCGTCTTCTGCGGTCAGCAGGCTGCTCAGCTCATTACGCTCACCGTTCAGGGTCGGCGTGTTGATCGCTTCTTTGATCGCATCGTTCAGCGCTTTGGCGCTACCGAAGATGATGCTGTCATCCAGTTGAACGGTGGCTTCAAAGCCTTCGTCACCCAGGGCAGCGGCCGCATCGTCAGACAAGGTGACGGTGACAGACCCTTTGTAGACAATTGAGTTTGTTACGCCATTGTTGGTGTAAGCAAAACCAAAACCAGTCGGGTTGCCATTCACATCTTCCGGTGCACCTGTGCCATTGAAGATCCAGGTCGCTTTTTCACCGGTGTTATCGGTGACGATAGTGTCGTTACCCGCACCAGTGCTGATGTTGGCATCGCCCCAACCTTTGGTCCAAACGAAGTCTGAGCCAGAGCCAGTGTTAACGTTGATGTTATCCAGGTTGGACTGGTTGTTATACCAGTTCACATTGTTGGTGTTGTAACCGTTATCGGCCACGTCAACCACAATGGTGTTGTTACCTGTACCGGTGATGTTCAGGTTGAAGTCGTCATGACCGACGGCTTCCTGAGCCACATTCAGAGTCAGGTTGTTGTTGTTGGCGCCCAGCTTGTAGTCATAGTTGACTTCGCTGTACTGACCCGGCATATCCAGATCACGCGCAACTACGGCGTCAGTGATGTCAGACGTGACAGTCAGGCTGTTGCCATTGAAGCTGGTGGAGTCAAAGTCTTGAACGTCAGTCAGCTGACCGATCACCAGGTCACCATTGGCGCCATCGGCAACAGAGTCAACCACAACTTCGTCCAGATCCAGCTGACCGGGGTTTTCAACCGCGTCAGCCGTGCGTGCAGTCGTGCCCAGGCTGGCGATGTTGCTGTCACGATCAACGTGAACCAGCAGTTTTTCAACGCCTTTAGTGCCCGACATACCACCGATCACAACGTCACCACCGACACTGCCGCGGCCAACGTTGTCCAGCGTGATGTCGCTGGTGATTTTGTTGGTGATGGTGTCAGGCTGTTCTGCAGTCGCGCCACCTTTGATAGAGAAGGTACCACCGACGGATTGCGGATCGAAGTTCACGTCTTCGAATTCGCCGCCGGATGCATCACGGATGATGACGTCAACACCGTCAGCCGGTTCAGAAACAACAGAACCATCGGCTTTGGTGATGTCGATAGCGGTAAAGGCGTTACCCAGTTCAACGCTCAGACCTTCCGCTTGCGGAATGTCGGCCAGGGCATTCTGGATCGCAGTGACCAAGCCTTGGTAAGTGCCGTCAACCGGCGTGATATCACTGATTTCGATATCGTTGCCATTGATGTTGAATGACAGGTTGAACTTCAGTGTCGCCAGCGGCTGGTCATCAGTACCACGGCCGTCGTCCAAACGCAGTACGATCGCTGAGTTAGCGGTTTCGTTCGGCTTGGCGCGCAGCGAGTTAGAATCGAACAGCACGGTGAAGTCTTCGTGGTGATCGACGCTTTCCATCTTCAGCTTGATGTCAACAGTCGCTTGAGATTCTTTGATGCGGACATCCTGAATGGTCAGGTTGTTTTCGCTTTCAAAGTTAGTGAAGCTGTTAACGCCTGACATTTTGCCCGCGTCCAGAATGGTGTCAGTCACACCAGACAGCGCTTCAACAGAAACATTTTCAACGTTAACCGTGGTCGGTACAACCGGTACCGGCTGCTGAGCCAAGTCATATTCCGGACGCAGTGTTGCCTCCAGGGTATCAACGCCAGCGCCACCGTCGATGACATCACCAGAACCCAGGCTGTTGGCAGACTGGCCTGCATCATTCTGCAGAACGTTGGCGATGATGGTGTCGTTGTTTGCGGTGCCAGTGACCATGTCATCAGCAACAGACAGACGGAACGTTTCGCCCGGCGTACCCGGATCAGTCGGTTCAGTCGGTGTTTCACCGTTCAGAACACCGGCCAGATCATCCAGGTTTTCAGAGTTACCGTTATAAGCAGCAGCATTGGCCACTTTTTCTTTGAATGCGGCACGCGCTTCTTGCAGATCAGCATTGGTGATGATCGGCAGTACAGACACGGCATTCGCAACAAACTGTGAGCGCTCGCCGCCTGCATCCAGAACCGCGACAAAGTCAGCTACGATGCTGTCAAAAGATTCCTGCGGGACTGTATCGCCCAGCATTTTCTGCATGAACTTGGTGGTGAACTCTTCGTTAGAGAGGTTTTCACCGTACATGCTTTTGAACACGCCGGTGTTCATCAGGAAGTCGGCCAGGTCTTTCTGCGTGTTAAACGCTTTACCCAGATCATCGGCGAAGCCGCCCGGTGCAATACCCAGCAGGCCAGCCGTGACGGCAGACACTTCAGTTTTAGTCAACATATCTTGTGTAACTCCTTGATCAAGGGTTAGTCATCTTGTGAGTTTCAGTTCGACTTTTGATTGATACGACACTGAACTCAAACACCAGGTAATACGCTTGATTCCATAGCCGTATACCAGGATTCCAACAGATCAACGCTATCAATGCGATAGTCGCTGATCATCGACGATCCAAGTTAATGGATCTTGTTAAAAGCTTGTGTGACGTCAATCACACGAACCATCAATTCATTATCATGCTTTTATGAGGCACCATTTAAAATGGTCAATAAAGCAACAGCCCTCATATCAAAGGCTTCAACATACTAGTCACTTGCCCCGGCAGTGACAAGCCAACAATCCCGCGATGGATCAAGATCTCTGTGGTTTTTTGTGTCTATATTTGAATATCCTCAGAATATCCACAGGATACCCACTTCATATTGGGTATTTTGATGCTCAAACAAGGCCAGATTGCTGCGCTGTATTCGACGCTGGACACTCAACGTCAGTGCTTTAGAGGGCCCGATCGGCTGTAGATATTGGGCGGCATAGTGATATTGACGAATCTGTCGCGGCGCGCCGTCATCCAAGAGTGGACTATAACCGCGCCGATCTTCCAACTGTGTCCAGCCAAAACTGCCAGAAAGCTGGCCTGATGCCACCGGATAAGCCATTTGCCATTCAGCATTCCAGCCATCACGATCCCCGCCGATACGATCAGAATGAACCCCCTGATTCAGTATGCCGTGCACTTTTAATGCGGTATTGAATCGCCCCCATTGGCACTCTAATGCGGGGCCAAACCGTTGCTCACGCCCATCAAGCCCACGATCACCGGGAAAGCGTTGATACAGCAGGTTACCGGAAAGCCCTGGCTGACATCCTAGACCCGAGACTGGCGCCAACCAATCCAACGCACCATCCAGGCCAGTGTAAAGCAAGCTTCCGCCATACTGGAGCCCCTGCCCACTCAAGGATAAATCCAGCTGCCCTAAAGCGGTGTCATAGTGACGCCCAACCTCTAGCGCCAGCTGATGGGCACTAAAATCCGTATCATGCGTGTTACGACTGTTGAGGCTGGCTTTTGCGTAAAAGCGGCCATCGGTTTTTTGCTGCTCATAACGCAACCCCCAAAACAGGCGCAGCGTATTGCCTGCTTTAGGGCGATCATCCCCGGACAATGACAGGGCCAAGTCAGTTTCAGGCAAGGTCAGCCGTATCACTGACTGGTCAGGCGCTGAGTTTAAATTGGTATCACGGCCAACGGAGATCATCAGCTGTTGATGCCACTGACTTAATGCCGCTCGCCATTGTTTGCGACGCGCTTGCAAGCGCTCACGCAGGCGGTCAGGCATACCGTCTGCCGACAACAGCTCATGATTCAAATCCAATGCCGCAAAAGGCTGGCCGGTGAGAAATAAAGCTTGGGCATAGTCAATACGAGCGCCCCCTTGTTGCGGGTCCAGCATGAGCGCCCGTTCAAGCGTTTTGAGGGCCTCATCGAGGGCACCGGTATTCAGCTGAGCGGCGCCTAACAGGGATAAAAATTGAGGATCATGATCACAGGCGGTCACCAAGGGGGAGAGCTGCACTTTCACTTGCTGCCATTGCGCCAGATTTTGAGGCGGCACGGGCATAACCACATCACAGCTGAACGCTGCGGCAGGCGGCTTAGACCGAGATAAATCAGATTGAGAGAAATCAGACCCCGATGAAGCAGACTGAGATGAAGCGAACTGAGATGAAGCGAACATAGGGGGGGCAGACCAACCTGCCGGAGCAGCATCATCCGTTGGCTGCAGCGTATTCAGAGGGCGCTCAAGGCTTAAAGGACGTTCAGGGCTTAGAAAATGCTCAGGATTCAGAAATCGCACAGGCGAGGGGGATCGCTCATCGGCGCGGGCCAAAACAGGACAGGCACAGTGCACCACAGTCAAGAGCAGCAGCACGAGGAGACGATGACGCCATAACGGCAGGCCGGGTCTCATGAAGCGCTGGACAGCTGTAAAAATAGAGGTAAAAACAGCATGGGCAAAAGAGGTCGTCGGATTATGGCTCAACAGACAAGGCAACCTTCACTATCATCCTTTGATTCAATGTGTGCCATCTGAGGCAAGGCCACACACCCGTCATTACACATCAGTCACGAGCCTAGGTCCATCTCTTCAAGACTTCCAAGAACATCGCCTCCAAGAACATCGCTTCCAAGAACAGCATTCATACAATATCAAGAGGCTAATTTTATACCCGTGCCAGCCACAAGGCCAAGTCAATGACTTCCACACTCAATCACAACACTCAATCACAACACTCAATCACAACGCTCAATCACAACACTCAATCACAACGCTCAATCACAACACTCAATCACAACGCTCAATCACAACGCTCAATCACCGAATTCAAGGCCTGTATCAGACGCTTCACCAGACCCCGTTTTCCAGACCCCGTGTTGAGCCCGCGCAGAATCTAGCGTGAGCACACGATAAGTGCAAGCACTGACAACAGCATTCATACAAGATGATGACATTAAACCAACAGACCGATATTAAACCAAGCGCAACTCACGACAAGGGGTCAACCCTCAGGAGGTGATGTCGATTGATGAGGTCTTTTGGTCTCTTGGTTTCGTGATCTCTTAGGAGGATCGCCCGCCTTTAATAAGCCGAAGATCAAGCTGTAAGCTCTCCTCGTCTGGCACAGGCATTTCGGGGATATGCTCAGGCAACAGCGCATAAAGTTCAGAGGGCTGGCGCAGTCCTTCCAAGATATATTGTCCTTGCGATCGTAATTCGACACGGCCTTTGAGCTGACGCGCCATCTGTTCGCCAATCAGTACGGGCTGCCCTAAATCAGCCGTCATCGCCTGGATGCGCAATGCGGAGGTTAAGGGTCGACCCATCAAGGCATGATGGCGACGATGTGCCGGACCAATTGATCCCACTAATGCCGTACCGGATTCAAGGCCGACCGCCACGCTCATCGGCTCCAACCCGGCCATATTGTGCTGCGGTAATATTTCTTGCATACGGGTCACCAGCAAGACTGAGGCTTGCACCGCTTGGGATAAAGCCTCCTCTGGCGCCAAAGCGTTATCCAGCGACCAGGTGGCAATAATGGCATCCCCTTTGAATTCATGGATGCTGCCGCCGCACGATTCGACCAATGAAGACGCTTCAACGAAAAAGCAGTGCAATAGCGCCGCCGCCGCTTCGGCTGATTGCGCATCCTGGAAAGCGGAGTAGTTGCGCAGGTCAGCACATAAGACAACGAGCTTCTGGCGACGTGCCTGAATCGCATTGGTCGGCTGGTGGTAAGCAATTTCATGGGCCACATGCCCAGGAAGATAACTGCTCAGGTTGTTGTAGACCCGCAAACGCTCAACCCGAACGCGGCCGTATTCCAGCAATAGCAATAAAGCCGCAGCGACATTCGCAAATAACGCAGCCGGCAACCAACCCAACCAGATGTTATGGGCCAATAGTACAAGGCTATGCAGCACGACAGCGAGGGCAGGCACCACAAGACCCGCCAATGGCAAACCCAGGAAGCTACTTTTACCGGGCCTAGAAGCCAGTAACCATAAGACCCCAGAAATCACGAGCATGAGCAAGAGCTGCACGCCGAGCCAGCCTTTGGGGGTATAGGGGACACGATCGTCCAGCAGACTCGCGATCATACGGGCTTGTAACTCAACGCCAGGGGTCATACCTTGATGCGGCGTGGGGACAACATCACCCAGCCCAAAAGCGGTGGCGCCGACTAAAGCCCAAGTGTTATCCAACAAAATATCGGGCTGTTGATGTTGTAACACGTCCAATGCGGGCACCACAGTAAAGGCATTGGGCGAGAGCCGATAGTCCAATCGCATATTGCCGTCATGATCAAGCGGAATTTGGACGTTGGGGTAAGCGGTTAAAGTGAGTATCCAAGGCGCCTCAAACAGGCCATGCCCGGGGGTTAGCTTAAAATCTTTGGCCTGAAGCGGGCGTCCTTGGTGAAGTTCATTCACCAGTGCGCTCAATGCCAAAGAAGGGTAAACCTTGCCTTCGACACAAATCAAAGGCGGCACCCGCCGAATCATACCGTCCTCATCAACGATCGGCGTGATATAGCCTTTAGCCACTGAAGAGAAGTCAGGCTGATTCGCCAGAAAGTATTCTGTCACAGGGATAGGCGGTCGGCAGCGCATGCCCTCAATCGCCCCACTCATCGCCCCTGATTGCAAAGGCTGCTGAGACTGAAGCAAGGGCACTTGTGCCAACACCGCATGGGTTTCATGCAAAGTCGCCGCGAGCGAGTGGTCACCTGAACGAGATTCGGGAAGCACAATGTCATAAAGCTGCTGACTGACACCCGCCTCAGAAAGGTCTTGAGACAACTGCTGCAAACGCTGTCGCGGCCAAGGCCAGCTTCCCAGTGCCGATAGGCTGCGCTCATCAATCGCCACTAGGGTCAATCGCTGCTCAGCCGTATCTTCCGGAAACCAGACCCACCCCATGGCCCCAACCCGCTCTTCCAGCAAGCGCAAGGGAGACTGCCATAACGAGAGGCATAGCCAAGTCAGCCCGGCGGCCAGTAGCAGTACGATCAGCCTTGAAAGCCTAGGGCTCAAACTGAACGACCAGGCCAAGGAAGGCGGTAGGCGCCTGGCTTTCACGGGCGCGCTCCCCACAAGGTAATCCCATCAATGCGGCCCTGAGCGACATTATGCCAAAACATATACGCGGCTTCTTGACCATCCAGGCTTGTCGCCCCCCCAAGCGCGCTAGAGGAGTTATTAAAGTGCCCTTGAAATAAGCCATTGTCAGAGACAGCGCCTGACATCACAAACTCAATCTGTCCGGTCTGCTGGCTATCCATCTGCAATAACGTCGCAAATGAACCTTTTGCAAAATCAATACGCAAGGCGCCTGCGGTCACCCCCATATCGGTTTTGTCGCCGGAATGAGAGGTCAGCGTTGCCGCCGCGTTATGCAGCGCAAAATTGACGGTGCCTAGGCCAGGCATCAATGTAGAGGAATCAGAAGAGCGGCGCATTAAGCGATACTGGAGGCTCGGGTTATTCACTTTCGCGACATACCCTTTCTCAACGAGTTCTTCATAAGGAAAGAAAAAGTCAGGGGCCGTTTCAGCCGCATCGCCCCAGTAACCCCACACCAGTTGACGCCGGCTTGAGTCTGGTAGCAGGCTCCCATCGCTTCCTCCGATTTGCGGCATCATGAGCAAATCTTCCGGCTTCAGCGGTCTTTGATCGGCATCGCCAACCCCTTGAGCCGCCGCATCGGAAATCATGGTCAAACTGTTGCCATCATCGACCAAAACGATTTGTAAGCCCATCCCTTGCTCTTGGTTAGCGTCATTATCTGACTCTGCGGCAGGCGTATGATCTTTGATTAAAGCCAGCGCTTTCATCACCATGGCCGATGAAGCCTCTTCATCGTCATCATCTTTTTTCTGACCATTTTGACCTTTGCCTGAATCACTTTGATCGGGGTGTTCAAGTTCGGGAGGTTCCATACCTGTCGTGGGATCAGCTGTCGTGGGATCAGCTGTCGTGGGATCAGCTGTCGTGGGATCAGGTTCTGCCACTGGGTCTGATGTCGATGGCGCCTCTTGGCTATCCTGGTCATCCGTCGCCTGAGGCTGACGGCTGAGTTCTTGCCCATCGCGCTGAATAATCCGAGAGGTTAATGCCTCGTCCAACTCCATCTGTAACAGCCGTGGCTGCTTACTCAAACGATCCAACTCCAACACTTGATTCGATCCCCCTCGAAGCTCAATCCCCCCATCATTACAAGGGCCCAAGCCCGAAGCGAGACAGTGGTCCGAAAAGGAGGCCATCACAATGGCGCCTTCGTTGACAAAGGCTCGAATGCGATCAGCACTGGCGCTTAAAATATAATCGGTGCCTCTTACGCCAATCGCAGCAATCGGGGTGTTCATGCGATAGCGATCACGCGCCGCTTTGGCCCCTTTACCTGACACGGCACGGGTGACCCCTTCTTCAAGGTTGAAGCGAATGGTGGAGTCTTCAGGGTGATCGGGGTTGTACTGATAGCGTTCAACATCGAGGCGGCTGTTAGGTCTGACGCTGACTAAGCCATCGTCAATAAAACGAATGTGTACATGGCCATTGCTGTGCGTCACCACTTGATCACCTTCACGAATAAGCGTGCCCGTGCGCGCCTGATCCTGGGTATCATTGTCGTGGATAATTTGCCCCTGCCCAATCGCCAACGTGACCCGGCCTACGACCGTTTCACTTGGGGATTGCCCATCAGCAGCCTGCGCCATCATGGCCAGTCCTGACATCAATACCATCAGGATGAGCAAGCTCATCCGTAGCCTCGATGGATAACACAGTGACTTCTGTTGATCGACCACTTGGCAGGCAGACATGTCTAACCTCATATATTGTCGTATCGTACCGGATACAAATCGCACGAACATTCGATCAATCAAGATGACCGATTGAACATCGTGCTCAATGATGCATCAAAGCATTGATCAGTATAACGCCTATTAACTGTGGCCTATTAACTGTGGCCTATTAACTGTGGCCTATTAACTTTGGCCTATTAACCCTGGGCTATTATTAACCTTGGACAATGAACTCAACCGCCTCTTTAGGTTTAGGCGCCAGGGGTAATCTATTTATAATGGCATTCTAGCCGACTCAATTTCCCTTGGCGTGACTGGAGTCACATGCATGATGCGTCTGATCTGGTCAGATAACGGGCTTCAACAAGGTACGATGGTCAATGAGTGTTCATCACGCGCAGTACAACCAGGGAATTCGATATCATGAGGGGCGCCTTGATCCAGAGAATCAGAGGACTGAATGGCTGTTTCCACTGAGCTACTGAGCCGTTTCGATATCCTCAAAACACTCTCGCCTGATGCCCTGGAACAATTGGCCAGTCAGAGTGCATTGCGTAAGCTGGCCCGCAGAGGGGTGGCCCTGAATGCTGGGCAGCAAGAAGAGTTTTTGTGTTTTTTATTCGAAGGGCGACTCCAAGGCATCGACTTTACGCTAGACGGCCGTGAAGTGGGCTTGTATTTCGTCGAGCCCGGTGAGTTTTGTGGTGAGGTCGGGCTCTTTGACCAAGGCCCCCAGCCTGAGTATGTGATGGCGCTGGCCCGCTCACAGGTGGTGATGGTGCCTATGGCGACACTCAGGCAAGTGATGTTTGAATCTCGCCCGTTAATGGAAGCCTTGTGTGCACGAATGGCCTATCGCGTTAGAGCCTTGACCTCGCATCGAGGCTTGCTGGCATTACCGAGTGTGGCGCAGCGGGTCTGCGGGCAGTTGTGGATGCTGCTACAAGCCAGCGCCGGGCGCCAAGATTCTCCGCCGTTGATTCAACATCCACCCACACATCAGGAGATGGCGATCATGCTCAACCTGAGCCGAGAGAGTGTCACTCGCGTCTTTCAGACCTTACAATCCCGTGCGGTCGTGCAGCGGGATGGCAACACTCGCCTTTTGATTCCCGATGCCAGCACACTCGAAGCCTTGGCCAAGGGTGATCAGGAGCTGTAATGCGATCCCAAACGCTCATCTAAGACGGTCATTCATGGGCGCAGGGAACACTCGGCGATCGCGGGCCCTTCAGGTATGATACGTCACCCATATGCGGAGACACCCGTTTTACATCGGGTTCATTCGATTGACGATAGAGACGGCTCGTGAGCAACGGGGCAAGAGGTTAATGATGCGAAGTTATGTGTGGCCCTTTGCACAAGCAGGGTTACTGGGCCAGATGACACGCCGGGAAATCCAGCAAAAATTCAAGGGCTCGTGGTTAGGCTTGGGCTGGCTGTTGGTCACCCCTCTCGCCATGCTGGCGGTGTATACCTTCGTGTTCCAATCAGTGTTTAAAGCCCGCTGGCCTGGTGCTGAGGGCGATAGCATGACCTTTGCGCTGAACCTGTTTGCCGGTTTGATTGTGTTCAATTGGTTCGGGGATGTGTTTACCCGCGCGCCACAGCTGATTCTTGAGCAAACGAATCTGGTCAAACGGGTCATTTTCCCTTTGCCAATATTGGCTTGGATGGTGGTGTTATCCAGTTTGTTTCAGGCGTTGTTATCGATGGGGGTACTGGTCACCGGTCAGCTGATATTCGATCAGCAACTGCCCTCTGAGCTTTGGGCGCTGCCGTTGGTATTGCTCATGTTTATGCCTTGGTTGCTGGGGCTCAGTTGGCTGTTATCGGCCATCGGGGTTTATTTACAAGATACACGCCATTTGGTGGCGATGATCCTGCCGCCGATCCTCTTTTTATCACCGATTTTTTACCCTGTCTCGGCCCTACCGGCGATGGCTCAAGGATTGATTATTTTTAATCCATTAACGGTGATGATTGAATCCCTGAGAGCGGCTTTGTTGAACGGGCCTTGGCCTACGCCGGAGGCATTATTGATTTATACCGCCAGTGGCTTATTGGTCGCACTCATCGGTGCGGGGGTGTTTGCCCGTTTACGTGGAGGTTTTGCCGATGTCCTCTAACGCCCAGGAGACCGCCTCATCCGCAACTCAACCGGCTATCACCCTATCAGGGGTAGGTAAATCTTATCGCCTTTATGAGCGCCCGAAAGACCGGTTATTAGAGTTATTGCCTGGGTTTGGTCATCGGGGTCGCACACATACGGCGCTGGCACCGTTAGACCTGAAGATTGGTCATGGTGAGGTGATTGGCCTGATTGGGCGCAATGGGGCGGGCAAATCCACGTTACTGCAGTTGATTTGTGGCACCTTGACCCCGTCATCAGGGCAGCTCAAGGTGGATGGAAGGATTGCGGCACTGCTGGAGCTAGGCTCGGGTTTTAACCCTGAGTTCACGGGTCGTGAGAATGTGTTTCTCAATGGGGCGATTTTAGGCTTAAGCAAAACCCAAGTCGCCGCTCGTTTTGATGAGATTCACGCCTTTTCCGAAATTGGTGAGGCGATTGATCAACCGGTCAAAACCTATTCAAGCGGTATGTTTGTCCGCTTAGCCTTTGCGGTCGCGGTGTGCGTTGAGCCGGATATTTTGGTGATTGATGAAGCCCTCTCGGTCGGAGATGGCGCCTTTGCCCGAAAATCGTTCGACCGGATTATGGCATTGAAGGCGCAGGGCAAAACCATTTTGTTTTGTTCCCACAGCCTATATCAAGTAGAAGCGATTTGTAATCGGGCGCTTTGGCTCAACCAAGGCCAAGTGATGGCAGAAGGGGCACCCGCCCAGGTGATCGAGCAATACGAACGCTTTTTATATGCCGAGGAGCATGGCCACTCGCATGCGCAAGCACCCACATCAACCCCGACACTCACAGGTGCTCAGCAACCGCCCCGCTTCACTCGGGTTGCCATTACTTTGGATGAACAGCCCGCGACGCTGAGTCAAGTGCCAGAAGGCCAGACTGGGCACAGCGAGCTCTGCATTCAAGCGTACTGGCAAGGGCCTGCTGATTGGCCCGCCCCGTCTTTCGCCATGACGCTGATGGGCAGTGATGGCCGCATGATTGCCAGCGCCGGCACCCATATTGATCGCATATCGCCTCAGCATGATGCCGCAAGCGGTGAAGGTCAGATTGAAATCCGGTTACCCGCGCTGAGCTTATTAAAAGGAGAGTATTGGGTTGAGGTGTATCTGATGTGTGAAAATGGGATTATGTTTTATGATCAACAAATTCCCGCGGCTCATTTCACCATGTCTTCGCCTGAGCGGATGCTAGAACAAGGCCTCGTTCATTTGCCTAGACGCTGGTCGGCCTTAGATCCAGCGCTCCCCGATATGACCGTAGAATAAACACTGAGCCCCAATGCATGATGATCGCCCCCCAGTGCGTAACCCGCTCATAAGGTGCCAACGGCTTTGGTTTGAGCACCGCTCTTGCGCTTCCAAAGCCCTTCGTTTTGTACGCAGTGTGCTCGGTGAGCGCAAGGCTTTGACAACGGGTCAGGCGTTATTAGCCGATGTGAACTGGCATATTGAGCCGGGTACACATTGGTTTTGTTATAGCCGCCAGCCCCAGATGCTATCGGCTTTACGTGCCTTACTGATGGGGCAGCCGGGGGTGATACAGGGGCAAGTCGACTACGCCTATTCAGAGGTTATTCACCTTGATACGCTGATCCCGCACGTTCAGTCCGCTCAGGCAGAGCGCCCACAGCACCGACAACTCTTGATTATCGATGAAGCCTCGCTGATCCCCCTCACGCGCGAAGCCCCGCAGCTTGTCGCTGAGGTCTGCCAATCATTGACGCAGGCAGGCAGCAGTCTCGTTGTGATGGGCCAGCATCCGGAGCAAGTCTCATCGGCCATTCAGTCACTGGTCTGGTGGGAATCGGGCCGTATGATGACGCAAGGCGCTCGGGCCGCGTTTTCAGAGATGATGCACCACAGCGACTTTCCGCCAGTAGCCGCCAGCGCTTGGCATAAGCGGGCTTTCATTCAACAGTATTTTCAGTCTTTTGAGGCGACGGATCCTCATGCATCGATGGAGACCCCATCAGCAGAGGCGGAAGGTTTATCTTGGCAGGTGAAAGAAGGCGTTGCGCTGCCGTTAGCTCAGGTATTGGCGTTATTTGAAGCCAGTTTCGGCCATCGACTATCACCCGAGACCTGGTGCTGGAAATACCGAGAAACCGATAATCCGGGCACGCTGGTTTACGATTATGGCGACCCAACTGACCCGACATGCTCAGATCAACCGCCACAGCTGGTGGCCTTTAATGGCGGTATGCCGCGCCAAATAGAGGTTGATCAACAATCGGTGACAGCCGTGCAGATGGGGGATGTGATGGTGCACCCTCAGTATCGCGGCATTTTGACCCGAAGAGGGCCTTTTTATCTGGCCGTGTCACATTACTTTTCAACCCGTATCGGGGTTGATAAGCCTTATCCTTACACCTTCGGTTTTCCTAATAAACGTCACGCAGTCCTGGGTAAAAAGCGCGGACTTTACTGTGACATTGATGTGATTTTGGATGTGCGTTGGCCTACGGCTCAGCGCTATACACGCTGGATTGAGCGCGCTCTAATGCGGCGCGCAACGCTTCATGACGCACCCATCATGGCACGGCTGTGGCAAGCCATGCGCCCACACTTAGCCAAGGTGGCGGTCGGTCAACGGGATCCGGGGTGGATCATCAGCCGCTATCTGGAAAAACCTGATGGCCATTATCAGCTGTGGCTGGTCTTTTCACCTTGGCACTCTCAAGCGGTCGGGATGATCATCTTGCAGCCCAGCGATCCGCACACCATGGAGCTGCTGGATATTATCGGTCCCCCAGCTCACGCCCCTCGTTTAATTCGGGCCGCTCAGCACTTATCCGCCCAACAAGGCTTTCAATGTGTGTATAGCTGGATGACGCCGACAACGTTAACTTGGTTTGAAGCCACCTCACCTCAAGTCAATGCCACCGATATTGTGATTCCGGGCAGTGCCGTCGGCGGCAGCCAACAAGCCAGTCAATTGCGAAACCGATGGTGGCTCATGGGTGGCGATACGGATTTTCATTAATGATCGAATCTTTTTTTACCCCTTACGAAAGCCTCCCTTTTCACGCACAAAAGGTCGTGGTGCTGGCCCCTCACCCCGATGATGAAGTCTTGGGTTGTGGCGGCACATTGGCACAACTGAGTCAGCAAGATGATATCCAGATCACGGTGGTCATTTTGAGTCAGGGGGAGCAGCAGGGCCCGCATCCAGAAGCGCGCCTGGAGGAGTCTCGCCGAGCCCAAGCGATTTTAGGGTATTCACAACTCTGTGCTGAAGCACTCCCTGATGGGGCCATGGCCACCAATACGCCCTTATTGGAAGAGACGATCACGCAGTATTTGGCTGAATACCAACCGGACTTGGTGTTCTGCCCATCAATATGGGAAATGCATCGGGATCATCGCGCCGTGGCTGAAGCCACCTTAAAGGTGTTATCAGCCCTATCGCAGGCCTCAACCGCTGAAGCGCACCTGACGCAAGTGGCGATGTATGAAGTGGGCCGGCCTTTAAGCTGTAATCGGCTGGTGGATATCACCGCGACGCTTGAGCTTAAGCAGTCAGCCATTGCTCAGTTTCAAAGTCAGCTGGCCGTACAGGCTTATGACCGCCAAGTATTGGGGCTGAATCAGTTCCGCAGTTATACCTTACCGCTCAATGTGATGGCCGCAGAGGCGTTTCATACGGTGGCCTTGCCCGATATTGAAGCCTTCCTCAGTCAATATCACCCCGACCAGGTCAGTGAAGCACTCTACCAAGCCAACCGGCGTTGTCATCAATTAGCGCAACAGTCTCAAGCCACCACCGCGCAACTGGAAGCGCTCTTACATTCGCGAAGCTGGCGGTGGACATCGCCCTTACGCACATTCCTCTACAAATGTCGAAAAGTACGAAAAAAATAATCAACAGGGACAAACCGACATCATTAAAACGACACGACAACGTCATGCAGCACTGTACATCGGGAAACGAGTTGAGATAATAAGCCGCAAGACCCCATAACGGATCCAGCACATGCAGGCTTATGGGGTCAAGAAGATTAAAGGCATGCCTGGCAACAGCCAATATCGGCGTGCTGATCGATACACGATTATCACCCGTGCCAATTGGCGTGACTTGTGGAGCCTCCGTTTTGTATCCCCTTCATTCAGCCGCAGGAATGACTGAAGACCAGTCAACATGGACCGTGAGTATTATGATTCGCAGCATGGGGCGAGCGACGCTTCAGCGAACGCTTGATTCGGTTGCTCGTCAAACATGGTCCCATATCGAAGTGATCATTGTGAATGCTCTCGGACAGGGCCACCCTGACGTGGGTGATCACTGTGGACGGTATCCAATACGGTTTATTAACAACGATCATCCTTTAAGTCGTGGTCAAGCGGCCAATCAAGCCCTGGCTCACGCCCAAGGGGATGGTCTGATGTTTTTAGACGATGATGATGTCATTCTACCTCAACATGTCACTAAGCTGGCAAAAGCCCTTCATCAGTCACCCACAACCACCGTGCTGGCCTATACCGGTGTCTTAGCGGTCGATGAAGACGGCCGAGTGATCACCTCATTTGAGTACAACGTCCCTAAAGGGCGACTCTTTATCAGTAACTACCTGCCCATTCATGCTGTACTGTTCAAGCAGCAATTGGTCAAGCAACATCAATGCTCAATTGATGAATCGCTCGATATTTACGAAGACTGGGATTTTTGGCTGCAGCTCTCTGAAATTGGGGAGTTCGTATATGTGCCGGGCCTCTCGGCTCAGTATCTGATCAGCGATGATGAAGCGCACCCGGTGCATACCCCGGAACATATTCAAAAAGCCGCCGACCAGATTTATCAGAAATGGAAACCGCGTTGGCACACGCAAGGGCTCTCGGCGCTGCGTGAGTATCTCCATGAATTAGAGAGCCTGAAATTAACGGTGAATGATACCGAGTTGCAACGGCATTTAAATAAGATTGCAGAATTAGAAGGCGCACTCAGTGCCTGTCACGAGAAGTTAGTAGCTCAGGAAATCAGCTTAGCGGATGAGCAGCACCGTTTGGCATCATTGATGAACTCGTGGTCGTGGAAAATCACGGCCCCGTTACGCTACATCATGATGACCCTACGCAAACTCAGCACATTATTTTCGGATCATCATCGATAATGCGTCAATTTGTCCGCCGCTGGTCACATCGTCTACGAGAAGCGCAACACTTTAATCCTGGCCTTTTGAATTTATTGGAAAGGGTGTTGAGAGGCCGGTCATGGCTCGCCCGAATCCTCAATATGGGGCTGTGGGCGACTTATCATCTGCTCCTGCGTTGCCAGCGGATGTACCATCGCTTGAAACAACGCCCTCATATCCAGCAGGTCGAGCGTTCAACCACACAACCTTGGCATGACGCACTAACCGTCAATGGCGTCAACCAAGGGGTATTGATTATTGCCGAATTAGCCATGCCCCAGTGTCGACGCTACCGAGTTGAGCAAAAGGTCGAGGGCTTTAAGGCATTAGGTATCCGCTGTGATGTGGTGTCATGGACCGATCTTGAGCCCGCTTTTGAACGATTACAAACGGCTAAAACCGTCATCTTTTATCGTGTACCGGCGACCCCCGAACTACTGGCGTTAGCGGAGGAAGCCAAGCGGCTGAAGATGATCCGCTTTTTTGATATTGATGATTTGGTCTTTGATTTAGACGTCTACCGACAGAACAGCAATCTGATCGACTTACCCAAGAAAGAGCAGGCTGAACTGCTCAAAGGCGGGCAGCTGTACTGTGATATGTTGATGGCCTGCGATCATGCCATCGCCAGTACACCGACGTTAAAGCACCATATGGAACGCTTTTGCCCAGGCGAAGTGCTGGTGGTTGAGAATGCGCTGGACAATCGCTTGTTGCAATTGGCCGAGAAGCCTAGCGGCATGCCTGCCAGCCAACGGATTGTCATTGGCTATGGTAGCGGCACCCGGACCCATAATGCTGATTTTTTACTGGTCTCGGCAGCTTTAGTACGGCTGATGCAGCAATATCCACAAGTCGAGTTAGCGGTTTATGGCCATCTGACATTGGCCGATGAGTTTGAGGCTGTCGCTGAGCGTATTCATAAAGTGCCCTTTATCGAGGCACAGGATTATTATCAAGCTATGCGTCGGTTTGATATTAATCTGGCCCCTTTGGAGCCGGGCCCTTTCAATGATGCCAAAAGTAATATTAAGTTTATTGAAGCGTCCGTTTTTCGCATTCCCACTGTGGCCTCACCCGCGGCAGCGTTTAAGCAAGTCATTTGCTCCGGAGAGAATGGGTTTCTTGCCGAGACTGAAGCGGAATGGTTTGACGCATTGGAAGCCCTTGTGCTGTCAACGACACTCCGCCAACGCATCGGCGAGGCGGCGCATCGCACGGCGGTCGAACAGTACGCGATTCCTATCGTGGCCGATCAGCAGCTGAAACCCGTGCTCTCACTGGCCCATCATCCCGAGATGCCCCTCGTCTCAACGCAGCGCCATGTGGTGTTAGTGAATGTGTTGTTTGCTCCCATGAGCTTGGGCGGTGCGACAGTGGTCGCTGAACAGCTGGCCGAACAGCTGAACCAACGGGGCGATACACGCGTCACGGTCATTACCGGATGTTTTGATACGTCATTGGCTTTAGGCGAAGTTCGCCAATATCGCTGGCATGATCTGACGGTTTTCGCGGTTCGCATTGCTGGGGGCAGCATGGAGCAGGATTATGATAGCCCCCTTGTGACCCAGGCGTTTGATCGTATTCTGACCGCCTTGCAGCCAGACATCGTGCATTTTCACTCGATCCAGATGATGGGCGTGGGGATGCTCGAGTGCTGTTTAGCGCAGCAGTTGCCTTATCTCATTACGCTACACGATGCCTGGTGGCTGTGTGAGAAGCAGTTTATGGTGAATGCTGACGGCTATTGCGGACAGGCCGCAATTGATCCTTTGGTCTGCGCTCAGTGCGTCGACCATACCGAAGCGATGCTCAAGCGCCGCTTCCGGCTTCAGCCTTTATTGAATCAGGCCGCACGATTGCTGGCCCCCAGTGAGTTCCAACGTGATCTTTATGTCCAGTCGGGGACTTCTTCTGAACGTACCCTGGTGAACAAGAACGGGATCAGCCACCCTTTATCCTCTCCTGAAAATCTATCGTCGACTGAAGATCGCGCCCTTCAGCGGGCTGGGCAACCTCTCGTATTCGCCTTTATGGGCGGACGTGCCGAACATAAGGGCTACTTCTGGCTCAAACAGATCATCGAGCAATTAGATAGCGATCAATATGAGCTGCGACTGATTGATGTGACCGCTCGGGTGACGCATTCTGAGATGCAGCAGGAGCATTGGAACGCCAAAGGGCAGGTGAACATTGTGCCGCCTTTCGACCCGGATCAGTTGGATGACTTTTTTGCCGAGATTGATGTGCTGCTGTTCCCGTCTCAATGGAAGGAAAGCTTCGGCTTAACCGTGCGCGAGGCGATGATTCGAGATATCTGGGTCATTACCACCGACTGTGGTGGCCCTGCCGAAGATCTGATTGATGGCGAGAATGGACACTTGGTCGCGATGGATGATGCGGCCGGATTTAAAGCCGCAATAGAAGCGTGTTTGTCTAACCCAGAGCACACCCGCCGCTATCAGAACCCCCACAAAGACCGAATACGCCGCTTTGCTGACCAAGCGGATGAACTCTCTGGTATCATAGATGAGGTACTGACAGCGCAAAGACAGCAGATTCCAATGATGTCGGCTGTCACCGCTGAAGCATCGACTGAACATACCGCTTATTCGTCATGAATACCGCAACCTGGGCCATTATTGTCACTTATCAACCAGATCCCGCCTTGCTGGCGCGTTTACTGGCATCTTTAGCACCTCAAGTGACCGGTGGTGTGGTGATCAATAATGGCCAGAGCTTACCGCTCACCAACGCACAACTGCTCGAATACGGCTTTCACTGCCAACATTTGGGGCACAATGCGGGCATCGCTGCCGCATTAAATCAGGGTATTCAGTGGTGCCAGGCTCAAGGTGCCACCCATATCATCAGTTTTGACCAGGACAGCGAACCCGCTGCCGATATGGTCGAGTGCTTACAGCGGGCTTATCAGCAACTCAGTACCCAGGGTCATGCGATTGCCGCCGTCGGGCCTTGCTATGAAGACCGCAAAACCGGCGAGGTCGCCCCTTTACTCGCGGCCGATACCCACCCCGATCAGTATCGCAAAATGATGCCGGCCCCAGAGACAGGGGTCGTTGAGGTCGATATGCTGATCACCTCAGGGGCTTTAATGGCGGTTGAAGTGCTGGACCAGATCGGCCCGATGCGGGAAGAACTGTTTATTGATCATGTCGATATGGAGTGGTGTTTCAGGGCCCGTCATCAAGGTTATGCCGTCTATGCCGTCGGCGATGCTCGGCTCTACCACAGTATTGGCGATCGCGTGATGAAGCTACTGTCGAGAAAGATTTTAGTGCATAGCCCGATCCGTCATTATTATATGCTTCGTAATGGCATTGCACTGCAAAGGCTGCCTCATATGACCTCGCGCTGGTGCCGCAATATGACGCTGACGCTGATTAAACAATTTGTGTTTTATTCGATCTTCTTGCCACAAAGGCGCCAGCGCATCCGGCTCATGCTTAAAGGCCTTTATGATGGCTGGCGACACCATATGGGGCCATTATCTCAGTGAGTCCAGTGCGAGTCCGTCACTCATAAGACCCCTCACGGATCAAGGCGCCATATAGTAGCGGAGGATTAATCCGTGAATCGATGCATACATCCCAATGCTTAAGAGTCCCACCAGGCCCCCTCCGGTCACCCCCAACCGCCAAGGGCTCAACTCAGCCGTACCAGCAGACACGGCATACGCCATGACAAGCGCAGGCATCAAAAAATAACGTCCTTGAACTCCTTGAATAAACTCACTGGGAAAAGGCGTCCAGGTCAACAAGAGCGCCAGGAACGTCAGTAGAACCGCACTGAGACTCATCACACCGAGCGATAATCGACCATAACGGTTCATCGCATCGCGAGCGCGATACTGAATAGCAGCCATTGATATGATCAGAAAAGCCATGGCCAGAATGCCATAAGTGAGAGGGCTCAGCCGCACATCAAGCCACCCCAAGATCCCGATAAAAGACGCGCCATAAAAGCTCAGTAGCGTGCTTGAGGTCAGCGTATTGGCCAGAATATCCCATAACGCTTGAGGGTGATGCCAATAGGCTTGCAGTGTCCCCACAGCCCCTAACGTCCCGGAGATTCGGTGGTCGACGGTCATCATGATGGCAGACCCAAGCCAGACCAGTACGGCGCTCGCCACACCGAGGCCCCATAACGCATCACTCAACTGGCGATCACGCCAAGCCAATAGCAACGGCATCAGAAATAAAGGGGCCATATGAATACGTGTTGCCACCAGGACAAAGAGGCTCACCAACAACAGAGCCCTCAACCGAATTGCTAAAGGCTCATGTCTGGGTAAAGACCATAACCGCATAAACGTCGAGAGGATGACCAGTGTGAGTGCCGTTGACAGTCCATCCAGGCTTGCCGCGCTCCATTGAAAAAGATTCATGGGTAAAAACAGCACCGCCCAGGCTAAAGGCGGTAATGGATAGAGCCGAATCGCGCAGGCCAATAACGCCAAGCAGCTGGCAAGCGCCAATAATCGCGCCAGCTGGTAACTCTGATGAATCGTCAGATCAAATACTTGTCCGAGATAAAGCCCAATCCCCTGGGGCAGATAGAGCAAAGGGAAATAGTAGCCTGTGCCGGGTGCAGCGCTAAACGCCGTCTCATGCTGCCATGTTATCGACTTCACAGAGGCTAGCGCTTGGCGGGTCACCACATGTTGTGGGGATTGCTTCAGCCACATATAGGCCGACATATAATGGTTGAGGCCTTTATCGAGCTGCTCCCCCGATGATTCGCCCGGTGGCGTTGAGAGCCAGAGGTACCCCGCCATCAGCCAATAAGCCCGCTTAATATGATCAGGCTCATCGGGCGACTGAAAGTCTGGGGTCACCGCAACAAACACCACACACATTAAAGCGGTACATAACCAGCCCGCCATCCCCCAACATTGAGCATGACGCCACAGCATCATGCTTGAGCCCTGACGGCTAACATAATCCCCGCCATAATCAAGGCGACGCCCATAAAGTATTGGGTTTGAAACCGCTCCCCTAAAATAAAATAACTGCCAATCGGCACCAGCACGAAAGCGAGCGCCATCAGGGGGTAAGCTTTGCCTAAATCAATTTTCTGCAAGACCCAAACCCAAGCGATGGTGGTGATGCCATACAGGGCTAACGCACTTAATAAGGTGACGAGTGTGGAAGGATCAAATAATGAACCGGTGCGATGCCAGCTGGCCGCACTTAATTTAAATAAAATCTGCCCGGCCGCAATCCCGATCACACATAAAATGGCAATAAAGTAAGTCATGTTACTGGCCTTTTCTCAACATGCCGAACAGTCGTCGATGAAGCGGTCTTTGCGGCACAGAGGCCACATCATGGCCAATAAACGCCATAATAAATTGAACACCGACAATAATCGGCAATGCAGCCAGCATCACCGTGCCCGTAGGCGTCGCCTGCCCTGTAGAGACGCTATGATACCAATGAGCACTGCCAAAACAGGCACCAAATAGCAGCAGCCCCAGCCCAACGGGGAGCTCAATCGAGGCCAGCGAAACATCTCTTAAGTAATAATTATAAAAAATCCGTTTGCCCAAATTACGGAGATGCTTAATTAGAAATTCGCCAAAAATCTTACGAATATTCAAATGGCTGACTTCATCGCCGTAATGCGCGGTCATCGGCACATCATGTACCACAGCACGTAAGGTATTCAGGCGAAAGAGCATATCGGTTTCAAAAAAGTACCGTTGACTGATCTTCGCAAAAGGCAGCCGCCTCAAGACATCGACATGAATCGCCGTATAACCGTTGGTAGGATCAAATAAATGCCAATACCCCGAAGACAGTTTATTCAATAATGACAAACCGGCATTACCCAATAGACGAATTCGCGGCATCGCTTGAACATCTTCCAGATCATAAAAACGATTACCTTTGGTGTAATCCGCTTCGCCCATCAAAATCGGTTCAACAAAATCAGGAATTAAAGCCGGGTCCATTTGGCCATCACCATCCACCTTGACCACAATCATCATGTGATCGCGCATCGCAGCTTGATAGCCCGTCATCACCGCCCCCCCCACGCCTTGATTATGATCGTGAACGATCACTTCAACGCGAGGGTCAGCTTGATGATCCAGCACGAACTGACCACTCTGGTCCGGGCAAGCATCATCTACCACATAAATTCGATCGATAAAATCGGGAATTTGCTTGAGAAGCGTCAAGATGTGATCGCACACCTTATAGCAAGGAATGACAACGGCGATGGGCTGAGGTATATCCATATCAAACCTACAGATTAACGGGCCATTTAGCATGACGGTGATCGACGAGGGAGACGTCTAAACATCTTCAGATCAGAGATCCATTAAGACATCTTGGTCCCTAGCAGGCCTTTGAGGTCTGGATATACTTGATCTTTCTCAGACAAGCGCGGCTGCTGAATAGGCCAAGGAATGGCAACATCAGGACAGTTCCAAGCCAATCCGCCTTCATCTTCCGGGTGATAATAGTCGGTGCATTTGTAGACAAAATCGACCACATCAGACAGTACACAGAATCCATGTGCATAACCGGGTGGAATCCAGAGTTGACGATGATTATCGTCACTCAGTTCAACACCGACATATTGTCCACAGGTGGGAGAATTCGGATTGATATCAACGGCGACATCATAAACCGCACCACGCGTCACACTGACCAGCTTACCTTGAGGCCGCTGTTGTTGAAAATGTAGCCCCCGTAACACCCCTTGGGTTGAGCGGGAGTGATTATCCTGGACAAAGGGCAGGTCAATCCCGGCCTCTTGCCGATAACGCTCAGCACTGAAGGTCTCTTTAAAAAAGCCACGACTATCGCCAAAGACCTGAGGCTCAATGATTTTGACGCCGGCAAGCACCGTCTCCAAGACCTTCATTCCGTCAATCCCTTTGCCAATTTCAATAAGTACTGGCCATAGCCTGTTTTCGCCATTTCAAGACCCCGTTGTTCGAGGGTTTCTCGATCTAACCAGCCTTGTTGCCAAGCAATTTCTTCCAAACAGGCGACTTTCATGCCTTGGCGATGCTCAATCGTTTGCACATATTGAGAAGCTTCCAGCAAGCTGTCGTGGGTGCCGGTATCCAACCAGGCAAAACCACGCCCCAACCGCTCGACACTCAAGTCACCACGGGCCAAATAAGCATTATTAATGCTGGTGATTTCCAGCTCGCCTCGCGCTGAAGGTTCGACCGCTTTGGCGATGTCAATCACATCATTGTCATAGAAATAAAGGCCAGTGACGGCATAAGATGATTTAGGCGATTCAGGCTTTTCTTCGATGGAGATGGCCTTACCTTCAGCATCAAACTCCACGACACCAAAGCGTTCAGGATCAGTCACTTGATAACCAAAAACGGTCGCACCTGTACGACGTGCAGCGGCACGTTTCAATTGATCCGAAAAATGTTGGCCATGAAAAATATTATCTCCCAACACCAGACAAACATTATCGTCGCCAATAAAGTCTTCACCCAAAATAAATGCTTGGGCTAAACCGTCGGGAGAAGGCTGTTCGGCATACTGCAACGCTAAACCAAAATGATGGCCATCACCTAATAGCTTTTGATAGTGAGGCAGATCATCCGGAGTAGAAATGATCAGCACCTCACGAATGCCCGCCAACATCAACACCGACAAGGGGTAATACACCATCGGTTTGTCATAAATAGGCAGCAGTTGCTTGGAGACACCACAGGTGACAGGGTGCAATCGAGTGCCCGATCCCCCTGCGAGAATAATACCTTTACGAACCATAAGAGACTCTCAATCAGTGCCGCATAGCGACTGTTTAAGCCGTCATGTCAACATATTCTTCTATTGTATGCTGGAGACCTTCTTGCCAACTGGGGAGCCGAACCCCCAATGCTTGCTCCAGTTTCGTCAGTGACAACCGTGAATTCAGTGGCCGGGATGCAGGCGTCGGATATTCTCGCGTCGGAATACCCTTGAGCTTGGTGGGATCCAACGTTAAGGGCATCCCCAGCTGACCGGCGGCATCAAAAATCTGTTGTGCGAACCCGAACCAGCTGGTTGAGCCGGAACTGGTCAGATGATACACACCAGAAGCTAATGGTGCATGTTGTTCAGAGACCGCCTGATACAGTGACAAAGCCGTGATCTGAGCAATCAGGCGGGCGGGGGTCGGCGCGCCAATCTGGTCATTGACAATCGACAGCTCGGGCCTTGTTTGAGCCAATCTCAGCATGGTTTTCATAAAGTTCTGACCCCGTGCTGAGTAAACCCAACTGGTGCGAAATACCAGATGGTGATGATCACCCGCCAGCACGGCGTTATCACCGGCCAACTTGGTGTGCCCATAAACGGATAAGGGACCGGGCTCATCACCCTCTTGCCAAGGGCGCTCCCCTTGACCGTTGTAAACGTAATCCGATGAATAGTGCACCAATGAGCCAGGCCGCCCCGATAGATAACGACTCAATTGTGCGGGTAAGGCCGCATTCAGTCGATGTGCTAAATCAGGTTCCTGTTCGGCACGATCTACCGCCGTATAAGCCGCCGCATTCATAATCCAATCCGGCTGATAAGCCGTGAGATACTGGTCCACGGCTTGAGCATCGGATAAGTCCAACACGGCCCTAGAGGGCGCCAAAACCTCGCCGAAAGGGGCCATTGCCCGTTGCAACTCAAACCCCACCTGACCTTGACCACCAGTGACTAAAATTTTGCGTGCAGGATTCATGAGGGCAGCGCTCCTGAATCCTGTACGGCTGAATGAAGTCCCTGCAAGCCCAGACGCTCCCCTCGGTAACTCCCATCCAGCACATTTTGACACCACTGGGTATGCGTTAAAAACCAGTCGACGGTTTTGGCCATCCCCGTCTCAAAGGTCTCAGACGGTGTCCAACCCAGTTCTCGCTGGATTTTACGGGCATCAATGGCGTAACGCAGATCATGACCCGGCCGGTCGGGTACAAAGGTGATCAGATCGCGGTAGTGCCCCGATGCAGGGGGCACCCGTGCCTGCAATAAGTCACAGAGCGTATACACAACATCGAGATTAGTTTTCTCATTATGGCCGCCGATGTTGTAGGTGTCCCCCGTATGCCCGTCTAATGAGACTTTAATCAGCGCACGCGCGTGATCTTCTACATACAACCAATCCCGGATCTGCTGGCCATCGCCATACACCGGAAGGGGCTTGCCTGAAAGGGCGTTCAAAATCATTAAAGGAATTAACTTTTCCGGAAAATGATAAGGGCCATAGTTATTCGAGCAGTTCGTCAGCACGACCGGCAAACCGAAGGTGCGGTACCAAGCGCGGACGAGATGATCTGAACTGGCTTTACTGGCAGAGTAAGGCGAGCTGGGCGCATAAGGCGTGGATTCAGTAAAAAGATCATCCGTATGGGCCAAATCCCCATAGACCTCATCGGTACTGACATGGTGAAAACGGAACTGCTGAGCTTTTTGTAAAGCTTCCGGTGAGGCACTCTGATTCAGAGACTGCCAATAATGTCGCGCCGCTTCGAGCAGCGTATAAGTGCCGACAATATTGGTTTGAATAAAGTCTGCGGGCCCATCAATGGATCGATCCACGTGACTTTCCGCCGCCAAATGCATGATCTTATCAGGTTGATGTTGCGCCAGGATGTGCGCCATCGCCTCGGCATCAGCGATATCGGCTTGCACAAAGTGATAACGATCGCTTGCGGAGACCTCAGCCAAAGACTCGAGATTACCGGCATAAGTCAGTTTATCGACATTCACCACTTGATGGTCAGTCTCATTGATCAGGGTTCTGACCACAGCGCCACCTATAAAGCCGGCACCGCCGGTAATCATCAACTTCACGCCACAACTCCTCGTCCAACCATCAAGCTCAATAAAAAAATAAGTCACGCTCGCCCAAAAGACTACCACCAACCACGATGCATACTGAGGTGTCGATTCACCCAGACAGGCCAGTATCGATGTAAGCGACCTAAACGATAGCCCAGCAATTTAAAGGCATTACGCACAAGGCTCACCGGCCATAGCCACCATTGATGTTGCTGGATGATCATTCTCCATTCGCTACGCACAAAACGCCAGCCTTCACCTTCAGGTGAACCGAATTCATTCAGCAACCATGGCTGATGGGCATGCATCGCACCAATATCAAAGTAACGTCGACATTCTTGCCAAACACTATAGTCATGGGCATGCCAGACTTGGGCTTCAGCGACATAAGCCAGCAAACGACCCGCTTTCAACAGTCGAGCCCCCACGACCATATCTTCCCCCAAAATCAAACGCTCCGGAAACCCCCCAACATGAAGAAGATCCTGCAACCGATAGGCACAACAAGAATTGGATAAAAAAGCGGCTTTGAGTCCATAGCATTCGATATCGGATTGATCTCTTAGATAGGACGTCTTTGGATAATTAAAAAGTCTCAAGTGACGCCCAAAGAAAGCCGTCTCGGGGCGCGGCAACTGACGTGCATAAGCCGCCCCAACAGCAGGATTATCAAAGACCTGACACAAGCGTATCAAGTCATCAGACGCAACCGGCAGGGCATCCTGAGTCATCAACACGACCAACTCATGTTTCACCCATTGCAGCGCCCAGTTTCGTGTACCGCCATGGTCAAATGCTTGCGGCTCAATAGTGTAAAGCTCAATGGCCTCACTTTGCTGCCATTGGGCCACACTGCCATCAGTTGAGCCAGAATCAACCACAATACACTGAGCCCCATATTGGGTACTGAGCTGTTCAAGAAAAGGGAGTAGTGAGTCCATCCATTGTTTCGGATTCAGCACAGGCAGGATCAACGAAAAAGCGACTGACATATGCTGAGCTCCGGCGGACAAGACAACCACGAGATGAATGGCTTAATTTGATGAAGCACTTAACTTTATCAATAACTTGGATTAAGGCTGACGATTAAAAAAGCCGTTGATCACGGTCAGGGCAATAATTTTCAAGTCTAATACAAGGGACCAGTTGTTAATGTAATAAAAGTCATATTCGACGCGCTTACGCATCACATCATCGGTTTCTGTCAGCCCCCTAAAGCCGTGGACTTGTGCCCACCCAGTAATCCCCGGCTTCACCCTGTATCGCTGCATATAAGCCTTAATGACCTTGCTGTAATAAACGTTCTGTTCCATCACATGAGGACGCGGGCCGACAATCGACATCCGGCCCTGAAGCACATTGTAAAACTGAGGCAGTTCATCAAGGCTGGTACGCCTTAAGAATCGCCCCACAGGGGTAATGCGCTGATCACCATGGCAGGCTTGCTGGAAAGCGGCCGATGGTTGATAGTGCATGGTCCGAAACTTATAAATTTTAAAGGGTTTACCATCCAGCCCCTGGCGATATTGTTTAAATAATACAGGGCCTTTAGAGGTCAACTTAACCACCAAGGCAATCAACAACATCACCGGAAGTGACACAATAAAAAGCAATAAGCCGAGGACACGGTCTTCAAAAAACTTAAGGAGTCGTGCGCCGCCTTCCATCGGCGTGCGCGACAAATCCAGCACCAGCAGGGCGCCGATTTGTCGCACCTGGTGATTAAACAAACGAAAGTCAGACAAATCAGGTAAATAACGCACATTCAATGCGCTATACCGAGATACGGCATCGTGTAAATATCTGACTTTATCGCCTGCAGCCAATGGCAGACCAATCCAGATTTCATCAACAGGGTTAGCGTCCAAACGCGCCAGCAGCTGTTGGCAGACCCCCTCAAACTGCTCATCGGTTTGAGCGATGTGGGCCTGATCAAGCACAAAGTCATCAACAAAATAGAATTCCAGGTTGGGCAGGCCTTCAATCTTCTGACGAATCCGTAAAGCCGATGCTTCAGACGCGACCAACATGACACTTTTTCGATTAAAGCCACGTCGCCGTAAAGCGCGCAACACCGAATAAGCGCCCCAGCGAAACAGAGCACTCACCCCGAACCCACCGACGGTCCAACATAATAGCCAGCCACGAGAAAGGCTTGGGATGGTATTCAATAAGGTAGTGAGGTAAGTAAACAGTACACTGCCGAGCCCCCAGGCCAGTAGCAAGTAGACCATCAACTCGCCTAGGCGGGCCCCTCGCCAAGAGCCATACAGACGGACCCAATATCCCGCCAAATACAGTGACATCAGGTACAAAGGGGTATGACTGTAATAAGCAGGCTGCCACTCAGGCTCGATCAGCCAAAAGGTTGCCAAAGCCCCCACCATTACCGCCGCGGTGAGGTCGAAGAGTTGTGGCAACCAATTCAATAGACTGCGTGACAAAGCGACACCTGCCAAGGTAAAAAATGGCCAGACTAAATCGAGATATCCGGATTTTCAGCTGAAACAGCGTGTTTTAACTTGGCCGCAGCATCCTGAAATAATTGATCGTAATAGCCCACATGGTTCGCCGTCAGATCGCCCGTTTGATAATGCAGATCCAAATCTGCGGTCAGATAATTATTTAAAGCCTCCGCAAACTTCAGTTGCGTATCGACCAATTGGGTACGCGCATCCAGCACTTCGACTTGGCTTCTGAGATTAAGCTTTAAGCCTCGTTCAGCGGCAATTAAATAGCGCTCACTCGACTGGCGAGATTGTCGTAGAGCTTCCAATCGCTCACCTAAACTGCCTAAACGTGAAAATGACAGCCGGATTTTCTGTCGTGCATCGGCCAATGCTTTATCACTTTTCGCCATTTGGGCTTGCATCTGGGCTTCGGCACGACGCGTTTGAGCCTGTGTACGCCCGCCCTGATAAATCGGCAGCGCTAACTGTAATGCTGCCGTTTTATCCGTACGTTCGTTCAAGTCATCTTCTGAATGGCGATCGCTATAACTCAAGCTCAGCGATAGCGTTGGGTAATGACCGGCCCATTGAACACTCGCTTGCTCTTTCGCTTCGCGCACCATTTGCTGGGCTTGACGGTACTCAAAACCCTGCTTGGCCATATTCAGCCATTCATCCAGGTTGCTATCCACCCGTTGAGGCTCAATAAGATAACCTGCCTTGACCCAACGCTCGGGCACCTGGACGTCTTGGCCGGTAATTTTACGCAGCTCAGTTTTGGCGTCGGATAAATCACTTTTCGCTTGTAACAAATCGGCCCGAGCCAAATCTCGACGGGCCTGCACTTCCAAGAGGTTAAGCTGATCGCCCACACCCAACTGGTTTTGGCGCTGCGCCTGAGCCAGTTTCAGCTGTAAAGACTCCAGCTTATTATTATTCAAATACACCTGTTGGGATTGGAATAATACCTTGAGGTAGGCCTGTGAAGCACGGTAGGTCAGCTCTTGCTCGGCGCCTTTTAAGCGAGCCTCGGCGGCCGCCACATAGGCATCAGCCCGATCCAGATCTTTAAATTTCGCCCAATCAAATAATGTCTGTTGTATCGACGCTTGATAATAGGTTTCATTTAATTTGCCACTTGATCGTGGCTTGTCTGGATCATAATACTGACTGTCTTGGTCGGTATAAATGTTATCCGAATCTTGGCGGGAGAAACGACCCTGCACATTCACCTGAGGCAGCAAGGCACTCAATGCGATATTGGTTTCTTCTTGTTCCCCCTTATAACGCATTTGCTCGGCCCTTAAATCAGGGTCATGCGATCGCGCCTGTCCGAGTATTGCCTTGAAAGTATCCCCATCGACCCCAGCAGTACGGGGGTCAGAAGTGCTGGCATCGGCTTCGTCATCAACTTGATTGGCGGATACAGATGATGCGCTTTCTTCAGCCCAAGCCGGCCATGAGATCGCCACCAGGCCAGACAGCATCAGGGCTTGCAACGTCGGTGTCAGTTTCAACATGGATTAATACCCCTTCATGCTGCGTGCAAAACTGTCTTCCAGTGGCTTCAACAAGTAACTGAATAAGGTCCGATCCTCACCTCGAATCATGACTTCAGCCGGCATCCCAGGGACAAGATGCATATCTTCAGTCATATCTTTAGCGCCCTTGTCGGTCACTCGAACACGCGCTAAGTAATAACGGCTACCATCTTTCTCATTGACGAGACGGTCTGCAGAAATGGTTTCAACGACCCCCTCAATCACTTTGGTGAGTCGGGTATTGAACGCAGAGAAACGAATATCCGCCTTCTGGCCATCATAGATATCGTTAATGTCTTGGGTCTGCACCTTAGCTTCGACAACAAACTGATTGCTTCGTGGCACCAGATCCAAGAGCTTTTGCCCTGACGAAATCACACCGCCCACTGTGTGAATCTGCATATCCACGATGGTGCCATCTTCTGGCGCCCGAATCGTGGCACGACGGACTCGATCTTCAGCCACACGGACTTCTTCTTGCAAACCAAAGTACTTGGTCTGCTGTTCTTTGATCTGTTCACCGACTTCTTTGAGATAGTCCTGCTTTTGCGAGGCGAGTTTGATCCGGGCTTCGCTCACACTGAGATTTAAGCGCGCAATATCAGACTGTGCTTTGGAGAGCTCATTCTGACGAGAAAGGGTCTGTCGTTTCAGCTCTCGAGCACGCTGCCCATCGCCAAGACCTTCTTCGAACAGGGTCGCGTAGGCTTTTTGTTCATCCTGAAGGGAAGCAATTTGCTCTTCTAAAATATGGCTTTGGGATTCTAGACCCTTCACCTGCTGCCGAGTCTGATCAATCTGGTTTTCCAAGGCCTCACGTTGCTGGGTATAAGCTTCAACGCGGGCTTGATAGAGCTGTTTTTGCTGCCCCATCACTTCCGCAATATCTTGGTCTTCTTCAGCCGCTTGCTTGAGCTGGTCACTGAACACTAAATCATGCTCAAAGTCCTGCTCTGAACGTAAGCGCTCTAGCTCTGTTTTCACCGCTAACAGCTGATCACGCTTGGCTGCTAATTCCGCTTTCCATTGCGTGGTTTCGAGCTGCACTAACGGCTGACCCGCTTTAACATTCTCGCCATTACGGACGTAAATGTTCTCGACAATGCCGCCTTCATAGTGCTGGATCGATTTACGATAGCTATCCACCACCACTTCACCTTGGGTCACAATCGCGCTGGACAGCGGTGCAAACCCCGCCCAAAGGCTAAAACAGCCAAAGGTCAGAAAAAGAAAAATCAGTCCGCGAATGATGTAACGTCGATCATCGGTGGGCACATCATCATATTGCGCCTGCTGTTCAGCCGTTGAAGTCTCTTCGTTGACCCAGCGCGCACTTTCTTCACTGGGGAGCTTCTCATCAGCCGTGACGATATCTTGCTTACTCATGGCAACATCTCTACCGGTTTGTAATCGCTTATTCGCCATTACAGAAAATTAAGAACGCCCATGATGACTTATGGGCATGGCCCTACTCAGGCCCCTTGATGTTGTACAGATTTGGCTTGCTGTTGTTGGGCCAACTGTTTCATCACATCATCACGTGGACCAAACATTTGGACCTGACCGTCTTTCAGCATCAACAATTTATCCACGTTCCGTAATAAAACGGGGCGGTGACTCACAACAAACACGGTCACCTGTTCGTCATGTAGTTGTTTTAAAGCGAGCGCCAAAGCCTGCTCGCCCTGGTCATCGAGGTTCGAGTTCGGCTCGTCCAACACCACCACTTTCGGATGGCCATACAGGGCTCGGGCCAGCCCAATACGCTGGCGTTGACCGCCAGAAAGTGCACCGGAAGTACTGCCGATGACGGTGTCATAGCCTTCGGGTAACTGCAGAATCATTTCATGCACACCCGCTTTTTTTGCGGCTCTGACGACTTGTTCAGAATCAACCTCACCAAAACGCGCGATATTTTCACTGACCGAGCCGTCAAAAAGCTCAATATCCTGCGGTAAATACCCGACATGAGGGCCTAATTCGTCGCGATTATAATGTTGAACATCAGCGCCATCGATACGGATCGCCCCATTCGCAGTCGGCCAAATGCCAAGCAGAGCACGAGACAAAGTAGACTTACCCGCCGCACTGGGGCCAATAATGCCGACATGATCCCCTGGGGATACTTCTAAATTAAGCCCTCTAAGTGCCGGCGTTTTAGAGCCTGGAGGTACCACAACAACCGTCTCCAACGCCACGTTCCCTTGCGGGGTGGGTAGGCTCATTTTTCTTAGTGATGAAGGGATTTGTGTCAGCAGCTCGTTCAAGCGCTTATAGGAGGAACGGGCGTTATTGAATCCACCCCAGGTATTAATGAGCAAATCAACCGGCGCCAACGCGCGGCCCAACAGAATCGAGCCCGCAATCATCATCCCGGGAGACATCTCATTATGAATGACGAAGTAAGCCCCAAGCCCTAAGATCAGAGACTGGAACATCATACGCAGCACCTTAGACATATTGGAGAAGATGCCGGCGCGATCACTTGCCAAGGTTTGTTTTTTCAAGAAGCTAAGGTGACGTTCATACCAACGCTGCTGAATACCGGGCAGCATGCCCATGGCATGGAGCACTTCACTGTTGCGCAAATTACTATTGGCCAGGTTCTGCGCCTTAACGTTCTCACTATTGGCTTCTTGCATTTGCTTACGCGTCGAGCGTTCATTGAAGACCGCAACTGTAAACAAAATAATGGCCGCACCAATGGCAAACCAGCCGTAAGCCGCATGGAACACAAACAATAATGCGATATAAATCGGCATCCAGGGCGCATCAAAAAAAGCAAATAACCCATTGCCCGTCATAAATTGACGGATTGTATTTAAATCACTTAAGGGCTGAGCACTGCGCTGAGTCGCATTTTTCACCCCCATTTCAAACATGGCGCTATAAGTACGGCGACTGAGGTAGCTATCCAGCTGGTTACCGACCCTGACCAGAATACGTGAACGAATCCACTCTAATGACCCCATCACCGCAAACATAAACACCATGATCGCCGTCAGGAATATCAGCGTTTCCGTGCTGCGTGCAGAGACAACACGATCATAAACCTGCAGCATATAAAGGGGGGCAGTGAGCATCAGTAAGTTAATGAACAAACTGAAAAAGCCTACAGCTACAAAGCCTCGACGACTGGCGCTTAACGCGCTTTTCAGGTCATCGGCAGTCGTACTGGATGATTGCATGGAAGTTCAGACTCGTAAAAACGTTGAATTTAGAGCACCGGGTGCATTGAATGCGTCATAGACAATATTTAATGCCGATGATTCAACCGATACATCCGACACATAGGCCTTAGAAGGCGATGCTGAATACTCGGGCACTCACGATGCCATGAATAGTCCATCAAGCACTCACGTTGAGCGGACAGCCTATCCATGACATACACTTAACCAACTAGATCAAGACTTCTTAGCAGGTGTCTTGCGTGCGGTCGTTTTACGGGTTGTTGTTTTACGCGCCGTTGTTTTCTTCGGTGCCGCCTTTTCTTCGCCTTGGGCATCCAGCTCAGCCTGAAGAGACTGTGCATAGGCCGAACGTGCAGTCTGTGCAATCGCTAATTGAGCCTGCAAACGTTGAATTTCAGCATCAGTAAAACGCAGGTTATTCAACTGCTGGCGGGCCGTGTCGCTGAGCGCATCCAGAGCATACTCCTGACCATTGATTTTAACTGTCTGCGCTTGAGCTTCTGCCATGGTGAAATCTCCAATTTTCATAAATCAACAAAGGTGAAAAGTCTTGTTGCGAGCACACTCAACGCTCACCACAACTGGAAAGGCAACGCATTCTTTCACAGCCCCCGAGGCGTTTCCAGCGTCAACTGCCCTTATCGATAGCGATATGTGAGCACGATCACATCGACAAAGACAGAGTTCAACTGGTCGACAAGCGTTGAGGATGTCAAACTATAGCCCCAATGACGCCTGTCGCCTATCACAAACACCGGGCGCTGTGGTTTGTTGCTTAATGAAAAAATGCTTAATGGCTTAATTACTTTGATCAGGTCGAGGTATTTGTCTGTGACCGTCCAGTTTGTTGCTTCCTCACAGCTGCCCACCCCTTGGGCAACGTTTACCATGCATGGCTTTGAAGACCCAGAGACAGGCAAAGAGCATATTGCCCTCACATTGGGGGATGTCGGATCTGGCGAGCCTGTGTTAGCCCGCGTTCACTCCGAGTGTTTAACAGGAGATGCGCTCTTTTCGATGCGCTGTGACTGCGGTTATCAATTGCAGGAAGCATTACGCAGAATCGCGGCTGAAGGTCGAGGCGCCTTGCTCTACTTGCGTCAGGAAGGCCGCGGCATCGGGCTATTGAATAAAATCAGAGCCTACCACTTACAAGATAATGGCGCTGACACGGTTGAGGCCAATGAGCAACTGGGTTTTGCCGCTGATATGCGTGAATATCACATGTTGCGCCCGATGCTGACTCACCTTGGCATCCAATCGGTTCGCCTGATGACCAACAACCCTCGGAAAGTGAAGGCATTGGAGCATTACCATGTCCATGTCACTGAACGACTGGCGATCACAACCGGCTTGAACCCTCACAATGCGCATTACCTATCCACTAAGGCGGATAAACTGGGCCATATGATGTCTCAAGCGGACTTTGTGCCCGCCCCCCAAGACCCCGCTCAGCGGGCGCCTTTGTCATCCTGCCAGCCCACCGCCCCAGCAGGTGTCGATGACAGCTCAGCGTCATGATATTCGGCACGGCATGTGAGTTACCGTCGTGTGGATTTACTGTTGTGTGGATGTACCGTTTAAGGAGTTAGACCATGACACTTGATATTGTGATCCTGGCAGCAGGCCAAGGGACTCGCATGCGTTCAGCACTGCCCAAGGTGCTGCATCCACTGGCCGGGCGCCCCATGATCCAGCATGTCCTGGATGCCGCCCAACCGTTAGCACCGACCCAAATTCAGATGGTGGTCGGACATGGTCACGAACAAATCAGAGCGGCACTGGCAGGCCAAGCCATCCACTTTGTGCAGCAAACCGAACAACTGGGCACCGGCCATGCTGTGGCCCAAGCAGCGCCCGCTTTAAATGACGAGAGCTTGGTCCTGATCTTATATGGCGACGTCCCCCTGATTCAGCCGCGTACATTACAACGGCTGCTGGCCACGGTTGATGCCGAACACTTAGGGCTTCTGACCGTTACACTGGATGATGCCAACGGCTATGGCCGCATTGTCAGAACCCACGAGGGGGCTGTTTCGGCCATTGTAGAGCACAAAGATGCTACTGAAGCCCAACGTCAAATTGGCGAAATCAATACGGGGATCTTGGCATTATCCAGCGCGCATTTGCGTCGTTTTTTACCCCAAATGTCCAATGACAATGCGCAAGGGGAATATTACCTCACCGATATTATCGCCTGGGCTGTCACACAAGGTCTCACCGTCAATACCGTCTCCCCCGAGGCTCACTATGAAGTGGAAGGGGTGAATAACCGTCAACAACTGGCGCAATTAGAGCGAGTGTTTCAGCAGCGACAGGCCGAGCAGCTGATGGCCCAAGGCGTGACCTTAATGGACCCGGCGCGGATGGATGTTCGAGGTCAATTGATTTGTGAGCAGGATGTGGTCATTGATGTGGGCTGCGTCTTTGAAGGCAAGGTGGTGATCGAGTCGGGGGCTTATATCGGCCCTTATTGTGTCATTCGTGATAGTTATATCGCTGCCGATACCTATATCGAAGCCTATAGCCACTTGCAGGGGGCTAAAACACAAGGCAAAAACCAGGTGGGACCTTTCGCCCGCCTACGCCCCGGAGCCGTACTCGCGCCCCAAGCCAAGGTCGGTAATTTTGTCGAGGTGAAGCAGTCGCATATCGGCACAGGGGCCAAAGTGAATCACCTGACCTATCTCGGCGATGCCGAAGTGGGGGCCCATGCCAACATTGGCGCTGGCACCATTACTTGCAACTATGATGGCGTCAATAAATCCCGAACGGTGATTGGCGAATCCGCCTTTATTGGCTCAAATTCGAGCCTGGTGGCCCCGGTCAGCATTGGTGATCGCGCCACCGTGGGGGCCGGGTCAACCATCACAAAAGATGTTGAAGACGATGCCTTGGCCGTCGCCCGTGGCCGCCAAATGCAAAAAATGGGCTGGCCACGCCCTCAAAAACAAACTGACGCACAGGAGCGCTGAGTATGTGCGGTATTGTCGGTGCCGTCGCCGAACGGCCAGTTGGAGACATTTTATTGGAAGGCCTGCGCCGCTTGGAGTATCGCGGCTATGATTCTGCAGGCGTGGCCATCCGAGAGCCAAACGGTCAGCTCTCCAGACGGCGTGCGGTCGGTAAAGTGGCGGCATTAGAAGCCGCCTTAAGTGACTCGCCTCTGAATGGTTCGTTAGGGATTGCGCATACCCGCTGGGCCACCCATGGCCGCCCCACCCAGGCCAATGCCCACCCGCATATGGCCGGTGATGGCGACACCAATGAATTAGCCCTAGTGCACAACGGCATTATTGAGAATTACGAGCCCCTACGCCGCCAGCTAGAAGCCGAGGGCGTTCACTTCAGCTCCGAAACCGATACTGAAGTGATGGCCCATTTGATTCGCCGCTCAATGCAAACCCACCACGACCTGCTCCAGGCCGTTCACCAGGTCGTGAGCCAGCTTGAAGGCGCTTATGCTATTGCCGTGATCCACCGTGATGCGCCTCAGCAATTGGTCTGCGCTCGCAAAGGCAGCCCGCTCGTGATTGGTGCTGGGATGGGTGAGCACTTCTGTGGCTCAGACCCGCTGGCCCTACTGCAGGTGACGGACCGCTTTGCTTATCTGGAAGAAGGCGATGTCGCGCGCCTGCATCTGGATCATTTCGAAGTGCTGAATGCGCAAGGTCAGCCCGTCGAGCGCCCCGTCATCCGTTGGGAACATGGTCATCAAGCCGCCAGCAAAGGCGACTTTAAGCATTTCATGCTGAAAGAAATCCATGAACAACCGCAGGTGTTAGCGGATACGCTGGAAGGCCGACTGGCAGGCGACCATGTACTGCCACAGATGTTGGGTAGCGACGCCATGGCACTGCTGCCTAGCGTCAAGCAAGTCCAGATTGTGGCCTGTGGCACCAGCTATCATGCTGGGATGGTGGCGCGTTACTGGATTGAACGCCTCGCCGGTGTGCCTTGTCAGGTTGAGGTCGCCAGCGAATATCGCTATCGCCAAGTGGTCGTCCCTGAAGCCACCTTATTTATCACGATTTCTCAGTCTGGTGAAACCGCCGATACACTCGCCGCACTGCGCTTTGCCAAAACACAAGGCTATCTGGGCAGCCTGGCGATCTGTAACGTGCCGGGCTCATCGCTGATGCGAGAATCAGACCTGACCCTCATGACGCACGCTGGCCCTGAAATCGGCGTGGCCTCAACGAAAGCGTTTACGACTCAGCTCACCGCATTACTGCTGTTGACGCTGGCGCTACGCCAGGCCAAGGGGCTCGATGACGCCACAACCCGAGAGATTGTCGATGACCTCCGCCAACTGCCGACGCTTTGTCAGCAAGTGCTGGATTTAGACACCCAAATTGAGCGGCTCAGTGCGGCCTTTGCTGAAAAACATCATGCCCTGTTTTTGGGTCGCGGCACGCAATTTCCCATTGCGTTAGAAGGCGCCTTAAAGCTTAAAGAAATTTCGTATATTCATGCCGAAGCCTACCCGGCTGGCGAGCTCAAACACGGCCCACTGGCGTTGGTCGATCGGGATATGCCCGTCATTGCCGTCGCCCCCAATGACGATCTCCTGGAAAAACTCAAATCCAACCTGCAGGAAGTCGGCGCACGAGGGGGTGAACTCTTTGTGTTTGCCGATCACGCCGTCACCATCGCGGACAGTGAACAACACCATGTGGTGAAACTACCGGCCATGAGCGAATGGCTGGCCCCGATCCTGTTCACCGTGCCCTTGCAACTGCTGTCATACCACGTCGCCATCCTCAAAGGCACCGACGTCGACCAACCTCGGAACCTGGCTAAATCCGTGACAGTGGAGTAAGTAGTGACCGTGGAGCAAATGGCTGAGGCCTGGCCTAAACATTGTGGTGGACGATCAAAAAATGGGGGCAGACTACGCAGAAGCCCCCAGTATTGGAGTTCCGAGCGTGATATCTCCTTTCAAGGTTGTCTACATCGTTTGACAGAACCGACCTTGCGGGACGATCGCTAGCAGCTCTTTGATGATGACGCTTAGGCAAGCGAAAAAGTTTGTATGAAAGGGCTGCGATTGTGATATCCATGGACTCTGAACGAGGTTTTCGGAAGTCAAGCCCCGAGGCACTGCAAAGAATTCAGGGGCTTGGCAAAATTAGACTGAACTTTTAGCGGTTGGTCAGCAGATCTGAGTAGCCGTAGGTCGACATGCGGCGCACGCCGGTTTCGGTCACCAGCACCTGCTCTTCGAGCTTGACCCCTTCGCCGCCGTCGCGGTGGCCGCAGAAGGATTCGACGCAGAGCGTCATGCCCGGCTGGATGATGCCGTCGTAGCCGACCTCGTCCCAGTCCATGCTGTGCGAGATGATCGGCCACTCGCCAGTCATGCCGCAGCCGTGAACCACCGCCAGGTAGCGGTTTTCCCGGTAGCCTTCCGGAATCTTCCACGCTTTCTCGGAATATTCGCGAAACGACATGCCCGGGCGCATTAGTGCGATGTTGGTCTCGATCTCATCGCGAGAGAGCGAGTAGAGCTCTTTTTGCTTGGCGCTGGGCTTGGCGCCTTCGCCGCCGACGAAGAAGGTGCGCGAGAAGTCGGTGTAGTAGCCATAGACGCCGACCGTGTCGGTATCGAAAGCAACCAGTTCACCGGCGGCAAGCTGCTTGGCCGAGGTTTCCTGGAACCACGGGTTGGTGCGGTCGCCGGAGCTTAAAAGGCGAGTTTCCATGTACTCGCCGCCGGTTTCGATGACCTTCTGCTGGAAGATCGACCATAGGCCGTTTTCGGTCAGCCCCGGCTCGATGGCGCGCTCCATCACGGCCATCGCCTGTTCGGTCAGCTCGACGGACTTGGCGATCAGCGTCAGCTCGTCGAAGCTCTTGATCGACTTGGCGATCTCCACCGGCCGCGCGGCGTCGCTCAGCGTGTAGCCGTGCTCGGCCAGAGCGCTCACGACCTCCGTCGGCGCGCTTTCGATCCCGATGCGCTTACCGCCGGAGGCCGAGCGGCGCATCACGTCGTCGATCTCGGCAACGAAGTTTTTAACGTGGCGTGGCGAGTGCGGCCCACTGTGCAGCGGCATGATCGAGGACGCGCCATGGATCTCGTCGATGGTCGGCATGCCCTTGGCCAAGTGACCGCAGGAGCGGTACTCGAACAGCGCCACCGGGCCTTCCGCTGGCACCACCAGGTAGCGAGCCGGGTTACGCTGGGAGTAGACTTGCATGTTACGCACGCCACAAGCGTAGCGAATGTTGATCGGGTCGAAGAGCACCACGGCGTTAAGATCGTGTTCTTTGATCTGCTGGCGTAGGCGGCCTAGACGATAGACGGCCACGCGGTGTTCCAGCGCCAAGTCGATTGGGGTGTCCTGAAAATCGACCGTATCGTAGTTGAGCGCCGTGTTTGTCGGTGCCGCGGTTGAGTAAGGGGTTGTCATACGATTAACCTGCCAGTGAGTCTTCGCGTTGGACGTTTTCAGCATCGATATGTGCCTGGGTTACGCGTCCGTAAACATCTTTGGTGCGTTTGACGCGACCAATCATGCCAGGCTCTTTAGCGTAGCCCAGCAGCGTGCAGAGGCGCTGGCCTTGTGCGGGAGCAACGCGGTGCATGGAATAACGGCCTTTGAATAGCTGAAGATCGCCGGTTTCGAGCGTCAGCACTTTGACGCGGGAGTGATCGCCATCAAGCACACGCTGGACTTCATCGAAATTTTCGTTGCCCGGTGTGCGGATCTCGGGTACATACTCGAATTCACCTCCGGCTTCGGGGCGACGTGTCATCAGGCTAACGATGAATTCATTAGTGTCGAAATGCCAAGGTAGCGTTGTATTTTCTGGCATCACATTGATGACGAGTCCCGCGATGGGATCGGCATATTCGTAGATGCGTTCTTCTTGTAAGCAGTCAGCGATGAACTGTTGGAAGATCACGTTGGCATATAGGCGCTGTACAAGCTTGTCTTCCGAAATTAAATCCTTAGCAACGAAGCCGTTGCTGAAAGACTGGAAACGACGTAATGGATGATCGACTGGGTAGTTGTCGTCATCTTCTGTGGCGTAGGGCGTGACCTGATTGTGGTGGTAGTGGGCCTGGGGCGCGAGTTCTTCGCTCTCTTCACGAAGACGGTCGATTAGATCGGCGCGGATAAACCGAGCAAAGTGCGCGCAGCCATCCTCATCTAGCTGTTGATGAATGGCCTCTACGCAACGTTGGTAGGTATGACTTCCTCGATCATTAAGAGGGTACACTTCGAGATTGACGATTTCTTCGATAGTGGCTAAAGCTTGACGATTGGTCGTCTGGGTCATGTTGCTCTCCTTTTGATCAACAACACCATGATACGTATAGGGTTATTGATTAATAATGAAGCTTTAGTGCCTTTTGCCCAGATAAATTTATGGATTGTAAAATTGTGGGATCGATTTTCTCTGCGAAACGGGTAAGTGCTGAGCGCTGAACATCATCCTGGTGAGAGAAGCGGCGGCGCAGATGACGATTAGCATACCGATGAAGCCCCCGACGGTGGATATCATCTTGAGCGCCTCGAGCCCACCGTTGACTGTGAGCACTAACGTGATGATAGAGATGATGGCACCCCATACCAGTTTAAGATAATAGGGTGATGAACTAACCCCTGCACTGCTCTGGGTATCACAGCACATACCTGAGATAGCATCGATAGTGGAGTCAGCTGCTGTGACGTAGGAAACCAGTGAGAGAATCAGAAATAAAGCGACGAAAAGTAGTGCAAAGGGCAGCTGCTCTAGCAATACCCAGATGACATCTCCCGGACCGCTGTTTTTCAGTGTCTCGCTTAGTAGGTGAGGGGTATTGAGCTCGGTAAATACAGCTAGACCGCCAAAAGTGGCGCACCATATCAGCACGAAGCCTGCCGGCATAAGGAAATTGAACAACAGAAAATCACGAACGGTGTAGCCACGGGAAATTTTCCCTAGGAACATACTTGTCACAGGTGCCCAGGCAAACCAATTAGCCCAGAAGAACAACGTCCAAGCTCTGGGCCATCCATCATCGTTGATTGTGCCCGTCGACAGGCTTGTCCTGATGAAGCCGGAAAGATATCGACCGAAAGCATCGATACCGCCATTGACAACGAAAGCGGTGGGACCGAAAAAAAGCACCAGGGTCGCCATCAAGACCAGTGCGCGAGCATTCCAACTTGACAGAAAGCGAATCCCCTTGAGAAGTCCCGAGGCTGCTGATAACGCCGAAGCTAGCATGACGACCATGCAGAGTATAGCAATTAAGGTGTCATTAATCTCGATGCCGAAAAGACGACTCAACCCCCCGCTAAGCATCATGGCACCGGTCCCCAGAGAGGCCACCATGCCGGCCACTAAGGCTATCAGCGCCAGTGCGTCTATGATCTGCCGAGTGATCGGTCCCATCTTGATGGGAAGCGCCGCAGTCATCGCCGACGAAATGCTGAACTTCATACCCAGGTTATAATGTGCGATGGCGAATGCCAGCGCTGGAATGGTATAGATGGCGTAAGTGGTGAACGACCAGTGCATATAGAGTGATGCGATGCCAACTGCCCCACTTTGCGGCGACATTGGCGCTACGCCTGCAGTCATAGGCGGTTTGATCATATGAAAGATGGGCTCGGCGGCAGCAAAAAAAAGTAGTCCGATGGCGACTGAGCTGCATAACGTAATCGAACACCACTGCCAGCGGCTTAGGATGGGGGTCGCATGCTCACCGCCGATCTTGATGTTAGCAATGGGCCGACAGAAAGCACCTAGGGCTATCAGGACGAGAGTGAAGGACGTCAGGGCATAGAGCCAGCCAAACTGAGCCATTAAGAAACCATGCAGTGTGTTGGTTAGTCTTAACAGCAGAGGTCCATTAATCAGTGCTAGAAGCGTCATGCTTCCTAGCAACAAAAGAGAGGGGTAGAACGTAGCTCTACGTATCCCGATCCTGTTCATTGCAGTACTCCGGTTGAGAGTTAGTTATTTTTTAAGGTTTTTATAAAGATTTTTTCAAGCTGGGGAAGGTGCTCATTAACGATGTCGTTATCCAGGTAGGCGAGATGCCAATCAATAGGAATGCGCACCCCGTCGAGAGGCACTAGCGTAATTTTGTCCTCCAGCCCTGACGCTTTCACAACCCAGGTGGAGAGAATGCTGACCCCCTGCTGGCCTGCAGCGATGACTCCCAGTAGCGTGTGCACCGACTCGATGATGCGTATCGTCTCAGGGGAGTGTTGTTGAGGATTAAAAAAACGATCGAATTCGAAGCCAGGTTCTCGGGCGGCGCTAAAGGTGAGGTAAGGTTCCTGTGCGATATCTTCAGCACACACGCTATCGCGGCTGGCCAATGGATGGGTGATGGGTACGACTGCTTTGAGCTCGTCTTCGTGAATCAATAAACTCTTGATCCCCTTGGGGACCATTGGGCTGTTCACTAAGGCTAGATCGATCTGTTTGTCTAACAGCGCGCTGATTTTAGCCTGCGTTGAGAAACGATAAATATCGATGCCATGAATACCTCTAGAGTAGGCCTCATGCAGTATAGCGCCCACAATGTCATGGGCATCGACACCCCACCGAAGAGCTGGCATCTCATCACGTGCAAGCAACGCCGCTTCTTTTTCGGCGGCGATCAGTAAGGGGATGACTTCGCGTGCGGTATCGAGTAAACGCTTCCCCGCCGGTGTTAGTACCAACCGGCGGCCGCGCTTTTCAAACAAAGTCACCGCTAATCGACGCTCCATCTCCTTTATGCGATGTGTTGCAGCTGGTTGTGTTAAACCAATTGCCGCTGATGCAGCATGAAGCGATCCATGACGCGCGATCGCATCAATTAGAATGTAGTATTTGATATCGAGCATGAGGCTTTGAGCTTTACCATCATTTTTTATTCTTTATTGATTTAATATCAATAATTATTTATTATCAAATTAATGTTTCGTAAGTTTTTCAACCATTTTTTTATTTTTCAATGATTTGCGTTGGTAGTGGTTGAACTATTCCTCAATAATGCTTGCAATTAGGGATTATTTGTTAACACCTTCCTTGGTTGTTGATTGGACAATGGAGTCCCGACGCTTGTATCCCCTAGTATTCCCCACGCCGTGGGACGTGTTTCTCAACGAGATTGCAAGAGCCTGTCAGCAGCAATAGCCAGAAATTGTGAGCGGCTTTTGAATTCATTACTCTCTTTCAGCTTATGCGCTATCCGACTGATCAGAAAGCTGGGCAAAGTCACGTTGATTTTTTGAGCTTTACCCATATATACGGGGCCGGATCGACATCAATAACCGCCCAGACCCCATCAACATAATCACCGTTATCTTTATGCGCTGTGATGCTGGTTGCCTGCGGTATCGGCTCCTGGTCCTCTGCCAGCAGTTCAAAATGTGCATGCAACGCTGATTCGATATCTGATAGGGCATCATCCAGGGTATCCCCTGCACCATAGCAACCCGGCACATCGGGGACGGTAACGCTGTACTCAATACCATCATCTGTATGACAACACACGGGATACTTCATCACACTCACCTTTGAGATGTGGCGGACTATAGACCCGCCACCTTGTATATGCTGTTTAGTGTCCCATTTTTAATGTCCTTCTTTGGGGTGCGGGACAGTCACAACCCCTGGCTTAACTTGGTGCTTATTAATCGAATGAGATACAGGATGATCTGTTTCAGGTTGATCGGAGTTTAAAGCGAGTGTCGGGCTGAGATCCATAGGTGGCTATCTTGTTATTGTTATGATATAACATTATTTTTCTGGCAACCCATCGATGCATTGGTTTCTAATGAATAGACTGATCAATTTTGCTTTAGTTATTGCTGTGTGTTTTTTATCCGGTGTTGCATGGTTAATCGTGACGAACAGCACGGCTCAAGAAACGGCTCAGATACCAATCAATCATGTTCAAACGGATCAGGAATCTCTGGTTAAAGATGTGGCGCCTGTCTTAAAGACAAGCACCATCTACTATACAGTGAAAGAGGGAGACACACTGAGCCATATTTTTCATGAAAATGGCATCACCTATAATACGTTACAACGCATTCTCTCCGTCGATCAAAATTATCTTCATATTGATATGATTAAGCCTGGGGAGTTATTAGAGCTGGATCTGGATGAAGCAGGACAGCTAAAAAAGCTCGTATATAATATGTCTTTAGTTGAGCAATCTATTTATTCTCGGAAGGATGATGGTTCGTTCTCTTACGAGTTCAATGAAGTTCCCAGCTCCTGGCATGATCTGTTATTATCAGGACAAATAGACGGTAGTTTTTATACATCCGCACACCATTTGGGATTAACACCGACCCAAATCGCCAACATCTCAAATAGTCTCAAAGACGAAGTTGATTTCAAGCATAGTTTAAGAAACGGCGATCAGTTCAACATATTAATAAGCAAACAATATCTGGAAAATCAGGCAACAGGTCGTAGTGAGATAAAGGCAATCTCATTTAAACTTTCAAAAGGAGAAATTGCTGCTTTTTTAGCCCAAGACGGGCGGTTTTATGACCGAGAAGGCCACAGTCTTGAACGAGCCTTTAATCGTTACCCGATGCATAAACCCTTTAGGCGTATCACTTCGCCATTTAATCTAAGGCGTAAACATCCTGTGACCGGGAAAATTATGCCCCATCATGGCACTGATTTCGCAGCCCCCGTGGGGACTCCAATATATTCAATAGGAGATGGTCAAGTGATTGCCATTCGAAGTCATCCTTATGCCGGAAACTATCTTGTCATTAAACATAACAGCGTATATAAAACGCGTTATCTACATGTCAGTAAGTTCCTAGTAAAAAAAGGTCAGCATGTTAAGCGGGGGCAAAGAATTGCATTGTCCGGGGCGACTGGCCGGGTGACGGGGCCGCATCTACATTTTGAAATATTGGTCCATAATCGACCCGTCGACTCGATGAAAGTTGCGTTACCAATGGCAACATCATTACCTTCGGATCAGAAAGCTCAGTTCTTTGCTCATATGAATGAGTTCGATGCACTCGTAAACAATATCAAAAAAAGGGGTTGATAATATTATTAATTTAAATAATAAGCCCTGACACCTTAAAAGTAATCAGGTGGTTTCAAAGTATTACTTTTCGGATTGGGCAATGAAATCCAGGTTCAACATGCTCAAGGATGGACAGGTGGACGAAGGTTATACGATTTCGCTGATGCGAATTTCAGCTTTCACGAAACAGTTTTTTCTTTCTCCGCGACGCCCTGAAAGTATGAAGTCTTCCATAAGACTTACGGTATGTTCAACCACTTCGGCCAGAGGGTGACTGATCACGGCATCAACTTCATGTGCCACTAGGGCACGATCAATAGACTGGCTTGATTCTGTTCCTATAACGGTCAATGGCGTTACTGATTCTTGGACAGCACGTATCACGCCTTCTAACCCGCCTCCGACCATTACGATACCGGTCACTTGCTGCTGGGCGATGGCAGCCCGAACTAAGCTTTCGGCCTGGCTGTCATTTTCTGCAGTATATTGCACCGGACTGATGCGCCGTGAATGTGGCGCCTCTGACATGTAAGAGTGAAATCCTGCAATGTAGGCGCGATGGGCGCTATATTGGGGTGAACCTGAGAGAACAAGTACCTGGCCATGATCAGGGCTCAAAGCATGCATGATCCATCCTGCCCCACGGCCCATTTTGGTCGGATCGGCCCCAACAAAAGCAATGCATTCAGGTGATGTAACGTCGGTAAACATTGCAATGACAGCACATCCTTGACTCGTGAGGTCACGAAGTGCAGCGTGGATCGCCGGAGTATCAAACACCACCGCAGCGATCACCTGACAGTATTCAGCGAGACGATACAGACCGTTAATCATCATCTCTTCACTCAAGCGTTCTATGTGGAGCACTTTGGGTGTTCCTTGAACGCATGAAGCATCGAGCGTACGTTGCACAAGTCGTTCTGCAAATTCGCGATATAACGTTCGCTGAATAGGGTTTAGCAAAAATCCGAAAGTACAAGACGGGGCTTGTTCGCTAAGTCTATCGCGAATGACTGGGGATCCATAAAAGCCGATACGTTCAGCAGTTTCGAGTACATGCTGAAGTGTTGAAGACCTCACATTGGTACGGCGATTGAGAATACGATCAACAGTGGAGAGAGAAACGCCGGCGATATCAGCCACATCCTGCATTGTAGGTCGTTTAGACATCCGGATAGATTCCCTCGGCAATAGCGCAGCACCCATGATGAAATGTGGTCGAATTCGAGGGAGAGGGTCTATCGCCCCGCCTCCCTCTTGATAGATAGAATATCAGTCCCTATACACCGATAAAATATCAGTATCCATCAATCATCTTATCCCGTGCCTGCATCCCAACCCGTATACGTTCGATCTGTTCCGGCGTGACCGGTTGAGCAGCGTTGCCCCAACTGTTACGCACATAGTCCAGCACATCTTTAATTTGTTGATCGTTCATTTTCCAGGCAAAAGAAGGCATGCCAGCCCCCGTCAACTTGGTGTGAGTGGCTGCGGCACGAGCCCCGACCATGAGCGCACGAATGGCATTATTGGGCTCGCCTTGCAATGCATGGTTACCTGCAAGCGCTGGCGCGAGTTCTCCCATACCTTCACCTTCAACCCCATGACAGGCCGCACAGTTGACTTCATAGGCCAGTGCCCCCCGTTTCATCGACGGCAAACTGGCATCTAAAGCTGTGTGGGCTTTAGTCTTAGACGCTGGAACAGATTTAAGGTAAGACGCTATGGCCATTAAGTCGTCTTCGCTCATGTACTGGAGTGAATGCTCGACAGCTTCAGCCATGGGGCCCGCAGCAGTAGCCTGCCCATTGGTGCCGGTACCTAAATATTCGGCCAAGTCTTCGACGCTGACATCACCAATGCCGACATGAGGGTTCGATGTGATGTCGGGGGCATACCAGCTCCCAAGCTGCCCACCTTGTAGGTAGTGATCCGATTTTTCGGCACCCAGCGCATTGCGCGGACTATGACAGACTGAACAGTGGCCACCGGCATCGACCAAGTAACGCCCCCTATCAGCGCCGTCCGCATCGCCATCAAACGCTTTGTTATCGAAAAACAACATGTTCCAACCCAGCATCGCTAAACGGATGTTGTAAGGGAACGCCATCGCGCTGTTTTCATCAATAGCATGGTTCACGGGCGTAACCGTCGACATATAGGCCCAAAGGTCATGCATATCTTGATCGGTCAGATTCGCGTAAGCGGTATAAGGCATCGCCGGGTAGAGAAACCCTTTGGAGCCTTGACCGTTACGAACGGCATTAAAGAAGTCGCGCTCAGTCATCTGTCCAATACCGGTATCCCGGTCAGGTGTGATATTCGATGAAACCAGCGTGCCAAAGGGTGTGGCGAGCGGATACCCACCCGCCATATTGTTTTTGCCCTGGGTATGACAGGCCGCACAATCCGCAGTACGCATGACATATTCACCACGTTGAATGGCTTCTATATCGGTGCTACGGAAATCAGCCAATGCGACGTTATCATCGGCCACAGCATTACGTTCGGTATTTGATGAGCGCGAAGCCCAGAAGCCCACAGCGACAATCACCACAGCGCCAAGCACTAGAATGCGGGTACTGATCTTTTTATAGTTTGCCATATTTTATACCTTTACCAGTGCACCAGGATTTTGGATATATTGCTGGTGAATCGCCTGGGCTGTACGAATGGCAAGAGCCCCCACGGTTTCTGTCGGATTGTAACCCGAGTTCATGGGGAAGACCGAAGCCGAGCAGATGAACAGGTTGTGACAATCCCAGCTTTGTAGATAAGGATTCACTACTGACGTTCGGGGGTCAGCCCCCATTGGGGTACCGCCAATTACGTGATCAGATGCAATGATGGAGGTTGTGAAAGGCTTATCGGCAAAGTTGAATGGCGTGATGTGCTGCGCCCCCATTTCTTTGGCAATTTCGATCGAGCGGTCCATGGTAAACTTCGCCATGTTACGGTCGCTTTGAGAATAGTCGTAGGTCAGACGTAACAACGGCTGACCGAACTTATCCTTATAGTTTGGATCAAGGTCTAAATAGCCATGCTTGATCGGCATTGACGAGCCTTGGTTAAAAATAGTCGTATAAGTTTGGTAGTGATCTTTATACGCCTGCTTGAAACCGGAGCCCCAACGCGGTGACCCTTGAGGTAGCTTGTTAGCCTTACTAATCGGCATGCCGTCACGAGCAAGTGTTAACATCCCCGCGCCATGCAAGAAGTCTAGATCGCTGTGATCAAAGTTATCGGCATTAAAATCATCGATCTGACTCCCCAGGCCTCCAGCGCCAATGAATGGATTCATCTGTTCGCCTTCAATCCACATATCAACACCTGATACGGTCTGGAAGCTGAAGTTACGCCCCACCACACCAGACTGGTCGCGCGGATCATAGGGTTGACCAATACCCGATAAGAGCATCAATCGAGTGCTATCGATTTGGAAGGCGGTAATACAAACAATATCACCTTCTTGCACATGTTCTTTGCCATGGGCATCAACATAAGTAACGCCCGTCACTGTTTGACCATCAGGCGCCTTATTGACGCGAGTCACACAGCTTTCGGTCAGCAACCGGAAGTTGGAACGCCGCATCAACGCAGGAAAGATACATGCTTGTGGCGAGGATTTTGAGAAATTACCGCAACCAAAACCCAAACAGAAACCACAATAACTACAGGCCCCCATGCTAACGCCCAAAGGGTTAACATAGGCTTGGGATATATTCGCGACGGGGATGGTGAAGGGGTGATAGCCCATCCGCTCGGTTGCCTCGTTGAAGACTTCCATTGAACGTAACGTTTTCAACGGGGGGGTGGGGTAATCACGCGACCGCGGCCCTTCTAAAACGTTGCCCCCTTCAATTTTTTCGCCATTGAGGTTGCCCGCCTTTCCTGAAATACCAGCGATGCGTTCCCAGCGGTCATAGAAGGGTTCCAGCTCATCATAAGTAATGCCCCAATCCTGTAACTGCAGTTCACCATCTTCAGCACGATCGATACCGTAACGTTCGATAGTTTTGGAGCGGATTTCAAAGTCATAAGGATTAAAGCGCCAAGCCATACCCGCCCAGTGAAAGCCGGCACCGCCAACGCCACCGCCTAACTCAAAAATACCGAAGTCGCGTTGCGGTACAGCCGTCTGATCTAGTGTGTTCCGGAAAGTCAGTGTGTTGTCTTTAGGCGGGGAGAATAATTCTTTGCGAATACCCCACCGCAGTTCATCAGGATCGACGGCAGGCGGAGTATGGGTTGAGGTATCGATCCATGGACCACGATCGATTGCAACGACGTTGAGACCTGCACGGGTCAGTTCTTCGGCCATGAGCGAGCCTGCCCAGCCAAGACCCACAACGATTACGTCAGCTTTGCTATTGGTTGTCATCATTACTACCTTGTTTTACCGGTGCGCTGCATCAATCGAGCGGAATGAGGCTGATGGACTCTAAATCGAGCTTTTGACCAACTCGATCGGCATAGAGGCGATAGTCGTAGCGGGCACCAGGGAATCCAATCAACTTCCAGCCCACCATATCTTTGTTGCCGCCGTAGATGGGGTCGGAGAAATAACCTTCCCGTACGTTCTGCAGCATCAACTCAAAGAAAGCTTTGGTGTTGATGTCATCAGCGAGGCTAATCGAACCCTCTTCCATACCCTGGAGAATTTCATCCTGTCGGTCTGGCTGAAGGTCGGCAAAAGCAGCCCCGTCAGTCTGTTGCGCATAGGCTTCTAGCGCTTTAAGCCCGGTTTCATAGCGTTCTCGCGGGGTGGCAATAAATTGCGGTGCTTGGGTCAGCTCATCAGCGCCAGGGAGTTTTGGCCCTTCTCGATACAGCTGAGCGCCCTGACCAAAACGGTCAGCGAGCTGGCTATCAAGAAAGACAATGCATCCGGCTTCGCTGGCTGATGGCCCTAAATCATCGGCGGGAATAAGACGGTCGAAAACTGCCGTGACCGTTTTGAGTGCGGTTTCATCAGTAAGAACGTGCATCTTACCGCCGTCCATAGCAGGCCGCGGCAAAAACTCGTCGGCCACCGCGAGATTGCTTGGGTAACCCTGCATTTCGCTGGCTCGGGCGCTGGCCGCAACCGCTCCCGTTGCAATCAACGCACTAAGAGATTTCAAGGCCTCTCGTCTATTCATCAGGTTTTCCTTGCGCTTTCCTCGGCAAGCAACTTCAGGAGAAGGCACTCGATAGATCCCGCAGGGTCTCTACGTTCAAAAGCAGGCGCCTAAATAATGTGCCGGGAGCAAAATTTAATTATTAGAACGGTCGAACGACCACTTTTGAGGTGCTAATCACGCCGATGAGTATATTGAGTTACTTTGGGTGAAACAATAAGCTGAATACTCATCTAGACCATTGAAAACCAAAAACCCTTCATTATGAAGTAAAATGAAAAACCCTATTAATAAAGTCTATTAAAAGCCCTGTAAATTGAATAGCAATAAACCCCGAGCACAGTAGGCACTCGGATAGCGTTACAATGAAACACACATCACGGTACTTGAAAAACTCAGCGCGAGATCAAAATAAACTGGCGACCTCATCGCATTCACGCTAATATCAATAGAAGGTCATGAAGGCATGGCCTGCGTCGCTCGGACGGTTCCGGGCGCTGACGTCTATCGAGAGCGCTATGACACAGACGACAGGTGAGCAGACGGCTCGCCACTTTTCCCGCATTGAACGTTTACCTCCTTACGTATTTAACATCACTGCCGAATTGAAAATGGCGGCCCGCCGTCGAGGCGAGGATATTGTCGATTTCAGTATGGGCAATCCCGATGGTGCAACCCCACCTCATATTGTTGAGAAGCTTTGCACTGTCGCGCAGCGGGGGGATACTCACGGTTACTCGACGTCCCGCGGCATTCCACGGTTAAGACGTGCGATCTCGCGCTGGTATCAGGATCGCTATGAAGTGGAGATTGATCCTGAAGACGAGGCCATTGTCACCATTGGTTCAAAGGAAGGGTTGGCTCATTTAATGCTGGCCACTTTGGATCAAGGCGATACGGTGCTGGTGCCTAACCCCAGTTATCCGATTCATATTTACGGGGCCGTGATTGCCGGTGCTCAGGTGCGTTCTGTGCCGCTGGTGCCGGGGATCGATTTCTTTATTGAGCTTGAACGCGCGATTCGGGAATCTATTCCCAAGCCGAAAATGATGATTCTCGGGTTCCCTTCCAACCCGACGGCGCAATGTGTCGAGCTGGATTTTTTTGAACGCGTCGTGGCGTTGGCCAAGCAATACAACATTATTGTGGTCCATGATTTGGCCTATGCCGATATTGTTTATGACGGCTGGAAGGCGCCTTCGATTATGCAGGTGCCCGGCGCCAAAGAGGTCGCCGTTGAGTTCTTTACGCTGTCTAAAAGTTACAATATGGCCGGCTGGCGTATAGGCTTTATGGTGGGCAATAAAGAAATTGTACATGCGTTGGCACGGATCAAGAGCTACAACGACTATGGCACTTTCACACCGCTTCAAGTCGCGGCGATTGCTGCACTAGAAGGTGATCAGCAGTGTGTCCGCGATATTGCCGAACAATATCGGCAGCGTCGCAATGTGCTAGTCAAAGGGTTGCATGAAGCCGGTTGGATGGTCGATAAGCCTAAGGCGTCGATGTATGTCTGGGCGAAAATTCCCGAACCTTATGCGGAGATGGGATCACTGGAGTTCTCTAAGAAACTGCTTGCTGAGGCTAAAGTGTGTGTCTCCCCGGGCATCGGTTTTGGCGACTATGGTGATGATTATGTTCGCTTTGCGTTAATTGAAAATAATGATCGCACTCGTCAAGCGGTTCGCGGCATAAAAGCCATGTTCAGAGCCGACGGGCTCTTGTAAGCCGCCTTGAGGATAACCTTCAGCTGATCCAGATCAGCCAATACAGATCTCTTGGCGCGAATAAGGTCGGAATGAAAAGGACAGATGCGAAAGCACTGTCCTTTTCGCGTATCATGATGCCTTGAAAACTGTCACTTGCCGTTCAAACAGGAGTCGATGTGAACACACTGAGAATCGCCACCCGTCGCAGCCCACTGGCCATGTGGCAAGCTGAACATGTGCAGGCCCGTTTACAGGCGCTGCACCCAGATTTGACCGTTGAGCTGGTCCCCCTGGCGACACAAGGCGATAAAATACTCGACACGCCTTTGGCTAAAATTGGTGGCAAAGGACTATTTGTTAAAGAGCTGGAAGCCGCCTTGCTCTCAGATCAAGCCGATATCGCCGTTCACTCGATGAAAGATGTGCCCATGACGTTCCCAGAGGGGTTGATGCTAGGCCCGATTCTAGAGCGTCATGCCCCGACCGATGCATTCGTATCGAATCACTACGACAGTTTGGATCAAGTACCGGCGGGTAAAGTCATTGGGACGTCAAGCCTTCGCCGAGGTTGTCAGATTCGCGCCGCTCGACCTGATCTCACCGTTCACTGGCTTCGAGGGAATCTGCAAACCCGTCTAGGTAAGCTGGATGCGGGCGAATATGATGCCATTATTCTCGCCACTTCAGGGTTGCAGCGTATGGGGTTGGCGGATCGCATTCGTCAGGACATGCCTGCTGAAGTCAGTCTGCCCGCCTGTGGCCAGGGCGCGCTAGGGATTGAATTACGCACTGACGATCTCGACACGGCGGCTTTACTGGCCCCTCTGGCGGATGCTGAGACCACCGCTTGCGTCTTAGCAGAAAGGGCCATGAATACGCGGCTAGAAGGGGGCTGCCAAGTGCCGATTGGTGGTTATGCGATGCTGGAAGGTGAAACCCTGTGGCTACGCGCCCTGGTGGGAGAACCGGAAGGCCACCAGATCTTACGGGCAGAAGCCCGTGGCGCTGCCGCTAACCCGGGGGCTTTGGGGGTTGCCGTCGCAGAGGACTTGCTGGCTCAAGGTGCTGGCGAGATTCTGGCCAAGGTTTATGGGCGTGAAATTAAATAAGCATCACCACTATTCTCACCCTGAGCAGGCGCTAACCTGCTCAGGGGTTCCGCTTATCTTCCCGCCCCCGAATAGCCGTTATACAGAGATCATGCTATGAGCGCGTCTCCTTTTAAGGTCATCACGACACGTCCCGAGGCCCGTGCAGCGACATTGCTGACATCACTAGAAGCCGCCCACATCAGCGCCCTCAATATTCCGCTACTGGCGATCACGCCCCGTGAGCTGAGCCATACTGAGCGCCAGGCTATACTGAATTTAGATCAGTTTGACGGCATCATTGTCGTC
>NZ_MDTQ01000001.1:3477498-3657997 GCF_001709345.1 Terasakiispira papahanaumokuakeensis | reverse complement strand
AGTCCTAGTGCAGCGGACTGCTTACTGGATATTGCCGAGGACTACTGGCCTCAATGGCCGGTGGGAACCTCTTGGTATGGATTAGGCGAGGGGACACGACGACGTTTGGCTCAGGCGGATATTGACTGCGATACGCCCGACCAAGGTGACACCAGCGAGGCGCTGCTGCAAAACTCAGGGCTACAGCAGTTAGAGGGCCAACGCTTTTTACTCGCCGCCGGAGAAGGCGGCAGAACACTGCTGGCCGACAGCCTCACTGAACGAGGCGCTCAAGTCACGCGTTTAAGCCTTTATCGGCGAGAAAAGCCCAAGCTCAATCCGGTACAGATTCAACAGCTGTTAACAGCGACCATCGATGCCCTGGTCGCCACCAGTGGCGAGAGCGTGGCACAGTTGGTCAGCTTTATGGATAATGCCCAACAATGGCAACGTTATCATACCCCATTACTGGTCCCTAGCCATCGCGTGGCCGAATTCGCGAGCACACAAGGATTTGACCAAGTGATCGACACTCAGGGCGCAAACCCAGAAGCGATTGTCAGCGCACTGAAGTTACTGGCGACATCAGCATCGGTTAAGGGCTGATCAAGCGGATTCGGGCCCGGCCTTAACAGGAGTCACCATGGCACAAGACGATAAATCACAATCCGATCATCAGCCCAATCCTCAAGCTGACCACGATAAAAGCCAGCCATCTCATGATGTCGCGGCGGTCGACCCTGCACGCGCCGAACCTGACAATGAAAACGCTCAGAGCAATGCTGATGCCCGCTTTGAGGATGATAAAACCGAATCCACGACATCATCATCCACCAAGCCCTATAAAGGTATCGTGTTGGCAGGAGGGGTGGCGCTGGTAGCGCTAGGGATATCACTGGGTGTGGCCTGGTTAGGCCATCAGCGGGCGGAACAACTCAGCCAGCAGGTCGAACAGCTCAGCCAATTACTTGGTGATAAAGTCGATCAAACCGCGCTGACGCAACAAACGCAACTCAGCCAATCGCTTAAAGCGGCACAGCAAACGCTCAAAAACCAACAAGAGACTCAAGCGACCCAACTCGAACGACTCACACGGGCCGTGGCTCAAAATCAGGCCCCTAAACCCGCCGACTGGCAGCTGGCTGAAGCAGAGTATCTTTTGCGCTTAGCCCATCAACGCCTAGTATTAGAAGCCGATAAACGGGGCGCCATGACGCTGCTGGAAAATGCGGATCAACGTTTACGGCAAATGGATTTACCCACCGTACTGTCGATCAGGGCTGCGCTTAAACAAGATATCCAAACACTCGCTGCTAGCGAACTCCCTGATCGTGTCGATTTAAACCTGCAATTGGCGGCCTTACGGACACAAGCCCGTACCTTACCCATCACGCCATTACAGACGCACCAACATCAAGACGCCAACAAAGTCGAGACACCGGCTGAGTCCCATTGGTATCAATCGCTGGCTCATGAACTGGGCCAGTTGGTGGTCATTCGTCAACGCCAAAATCCTGTACAGCCGCTGTTAACGCCACAGCAGGAAGCCTTGCTCCGACAAAGCCTAACATTGAAGCTACAGGGCGCGGGCTGGGCGGCATTACGTGGCGAACAATCGCTGTACCAAGGCCAGCTCAAAGAAGCTCAAAATCTGCTGACTCAATTTGATACCGAGTCACAAGCGGTTAAAGCCTTCCGCACCGAGCTCACACAATTGCTCAACACCCCCGTTGCTGGCCAGCTCCCCGATGTCAGCCGGGGTTTGACCGCGCTGCAAGCCTTCCTCAGTGACCGTTATGGGGTTCCCCGCCCGGTAACGCCAACGCAGGAACAGCCAGAACAGCCTCATGATGCTGAAGGGGGCCAACCATGATACGCCGATGGTTACCCATTCTATTCGTCCTGGGCGCCGGTGTCTGGTTCGGCCAGCAATTGCTTAATGGCCCAGGCTATATTCTGATCGCATTACCTGATCAAGCCCAAACCACCGTTGAAATGTCGGTTTGGACAGGGCTGCTGCTACTGATCGCCAGCTGGTTTGCCGGTGTATGGCTGCTTAAGTTGCTCGGCTGGATCATGAACCCTTTTGTCGATATGCGTCGGATTAATCGCCAGCGTTTACAACGACGCGGTATGAAGTTGACGATGCAAGGGCTGGTCGATATGGCCCATGGTCGCTGGAAGAAAGCCCGAAAGAAACTGGAGCGTTCCGCCGACCGTACCGGTATGCCCCTGGTGAATTACCTGATTGCAGCCCATGCGGCACACTATGAAGGTGAAGATAAAGAGGTTGATCGATTGCTCAAATCAGCCCATGCCAGTATGAGTGGCGCCGATCTCGCCGTTGAACTCTCGCAAGCGGGCATACAGTTGGATCGAGGCCAAAGCGAACAGGCACTGGCCACCCTGATGCGACTCAAAGAAAAGATCCCCAATCACCCATTAATTCTGCGCCAGCTAAAAGAAGCTTATCAGCGGCTCAATGACTGGAAATCTTTGATCGGGCTGATTCCAGAGTTAAGGCGCCAGCATTTATTTCCTGAAGACAACCTAGAGGCCCTTGAGCAGGAAGCTTACCTTCGACGCTTCAAACAGCTGATGGCCCATTCAGAGTTAAGTGTGGGGTTAGAGGCGATCCAAGCCCTTTGGCGAGATATGCCGAGTCGGCTACAGGACAAATCAGAACTGGTCTTGGCTTATGTCGATGTTCTGCTGCGCCACAAAGAGTATTCGCTGGCTGAACGCACGCTGAAAGTGGCGCTGAATCAGCATTGGTCGTCCAGCTTGATTCGTAAATTTGGCCTGCTGCCCGAAGGTAGCGATTCAGGGAGACGGCTGCTAGAGGCCGAAAAGTGGTTACAGTCACGCCCGAATGATGCTGAGCTCCTACACACCCTTGGACGATTGTCGCAACAGCAGTCTCTATGGGGTAAGGCGGTTGAGTACTACGAAGCCAGTCAACGTTTGAGCCCCAAAGGGGATGTCTGTGGCGAACTCTGTCGATTACTGGCGGCATTAGGCGAAGAACGTAAAAGCCAACATTATCATCATTTGGCGATTAAGTTGATGAATCAGGATTTACCTGACTTTCCTCTCCCGAAACGCACATTAAAGGACGCGCAGTAAGTGATGCCACGTTTATGGTTAATCCTGGCCGCCGGATTAGGCGGCAGTGCAGTGTTAATGGGGGCCTGGGCGGCTCATGCGCTAAAGGCCCAACTCAGTGCTCACTATGTGGAGATTATCCACACCGCAGTGAACTACCAAATGTGGCATGCGATTGCGTTACTGGCACTTGCCTTCTCATGTCGGGAAAGCTCAGTGCCAAACAGCCTAAAAGTTACGGGATGGGCTTGGTGTTTGGGCACCTTACTGTTTTCCGGCTCATTATACGTGATTGGCCTCAGCCAAGGCGGCTGGCTGGGCCAATGGCCTTGGCCTCTAATCACACCTCTCGGCGGTTTGAGCTATGTGGTGGGGTGGGTCAGCCTGCTGGTTTATGGTCTGAAGGACTCACCCACTGCCAAAAGCCCCTGAACCTAAAGGCGGCTCAAGGCTCATATCCAATACAGGTTTCAAGCACTGAGGCTGGGTGCTGAATGTTTAATTGGGGTGCTCAAAGCTCAACCTAGGGGCTCAGCACCCAGACAGTTTATTTGTGAAGGGGATCTCCATCATGCGGGTCACGGTTGTCGGTACAGGTTATGTCGGGCTTTCAAATGCAGTGTTGTTAGCACAACACAACCCCGTCATCGCCTTAGATGTCGTGCCGGAAAAGGTCGAGATGATCAATCAGGGCCTATCACCCATCGTCGATCAAGATATTGAAGCCTATCTGGCCCATAAGCCCCTCCAACTCCATGCGACTTTAGACCCCGCTGAAGCCTATGCCAATCCAGAAGTGGTGATTATCTCAACCCCGACGGATTATGACCCTGCGACCAATTACTTCGATACCAGCAGTGTTGAGGCGGTGGTTGCCGATGTGCAGCGCTACTGTCCTGAGGCGCTGATCGTCATTAAATCCACGATTCCCGTCGGCTATACACGCCAGCTCTGTGAACGCACCGGCTTATCGAATATCCTGTTCTCACCCGAGTTCCTACGCGAAGGCAAAGCGTTATACGATAATCTTTATCCTTCCCGAATTATTGTCGGGGAACGTTCGGAGCGCGGCCAAGCCTTTGCCAATCTGCTAAAAACCGGCGCCTTAAAAGACGATATCCCGGTTCTGCTGACAGACTCCACTGAAGCCGAAGCCATCAAGCTCTTTGCCAACACTTACTTGGCGATGCGAGTGGCTTACTTCAATGAGCTGGATACTTATGCGGCCACACATGGCTTAAATACCCGACAAATTATTGAAGGCGTCGGCCTAGACCCGCGCATTGGCCAGCATTACAACAACCCTTCTTTTGGCTATGGCGGCTACTGCCTGCCCAAAGACACGCGCCAACTCCTGGCCAACTACGAAGAGGTACCGAACAACCTCATTCGCGCTATTGTTGATGCGAATGATACCCGCAAAAACTTCATTACCGATGCCGTACTCAAACACCAACCTGAAACGGTCGGAATTTATCGTTTGGTGATGAAGCATGGCTCGGATAATTTTCGTGCCTCCGCCATACAAGGCATCATGCAACGCATCCAGTCCCAAGGCCCCTCATTGATTATTTATGAACCCGCGCTAGACCAGGATGAGTTTATGGGGGCACCAGTGATCAAAGATCTCGATGCGTTTAAAGCACAAGCGGATATTATTCTGGCCAACCGAATGGATGATGCTATTCGCGATGCCAGTGCGAAAGTCTATACCCGCGACATCTTTGAGCATGACGCCTGATTCAGATATTCACGATTGGATTCAGATATTCACGATTAAAAGCATAGGGCGCCGATAGATACGCTTGGTGATCGGCGCTTTATGACCTAAAATAACGGCTTCACAGCAACATCTCCTTCCAACTGTCGCCATTTCTCACGACTTTGTATGGGCCTGCGCCAGCAGGAAATTCATATGCAACTGATTAGTTTTGACCCTTTTCGCACCCTGGGGCTACCGAATGTACGGTATATCAAACCAGAGCGGATGTATGATCACCTGGATGACATCAAGCAAGCGGACTGGCTTTTATTTCCAGAGTATTGGCAGGTCAACACCCTTGTATTTGGACTAGGTAAGCGCATATTTCCAAGCCTGCCGACCTATTTATTGGGCCATGATAAAGTCGAACAAACCCGTGTTTTCAAGGCCTGCTGTCCAGAACACACCCCGCGTACAGCCATTCATGGCAGTAGCCCCGCTACGGTAAAAAGCATCGTCGAAAGCTTCAGTTTTCCGATCGTAGCGAAAGCCGTTAAAAGCTCAATGGGACAAGGCGTGGCATTACTGGAAACAGCCCAGGCACTCGAACAATGGGCAAACGAACACCCCGTGCTCTATATCCAGGAGCGCTTACCCATTGATCGAGATATCCGTTTAGTGTGGGTCGGCAACCAGCTGATTGATGCCTATTGGCGCCTAGCCCCCGAGAATGGCTTTCATAATAATGTCGCCCAAGGGGGAACAACGCGACGCGACCCCATCCCAGAGGCGGCGGTTAAGCTGGTCAGAACCCTTGCCCAGCAACTGAATATTGACCATGCCGGTTTCGACGTCGCCATGGTGGATGGACACCCTTACCTATTTGAGTTCAATCGATTATTTGGCAACCAAGGGATTCAGGGGGGCCCGCAACGCCTCTCGATCGCCATGCTGGCCTGGCTGCAGAGTCAGTATGATGACCCGCGTACGCCGCCAGGCGCACCGACAGCGCCGATGCCGATTGCCAGCTAGATGGATCAGCGCTTAAGCCCCATCACCCGCACGGATCATGCCGCCCATCTCCTGAGCCAGATCCACGGCATAGTGGTCGGTCATGCCACCAATGAAGTCCAATGAGCGTCGATAACTGTCATAGAGCGGCCAATCGGCCGCTGGAATATTTTCACCAATCAGGGCTAAAACTCGGGTGGGTTTAAAGCCCACCTTGCCTTCTCGGTGCAAGGTCTCTGTCGCACTACAAAAGGCTTCCAGCAAGGTGCCTAACGTCGTATAGGCACCAATTTCGAGCTTGGCTTTGCGCAGATTTCTAAAAATACGTTCCCGTGCCAACTGCTTCGCTCGGTGCACACCTTCACGCACCGGAGCGGGACACACGTCAATGAGATCACCTTCAAACCGACCCGCTAACAAATCCCCTTCATAACGAACAAAGGCTTCGGTCACCGCCTCAACCATGCGTTCCATCGCTTGACCTCTTAAGGCCGCAATGCGGCGGCGGCGCGAAGCCCGCGACAGTAAGTCATAATCCGGCGGTACCTGCTCACTAATAGATTCCAGCAGGGTGGCGACCTCGTCAAATGACAGAATATCCATCTCTAAGCCATCTTCAAGGTCCAACAGGGCATAGCAAATATCATCAGCCGCTTCGACCAGATAGACCAACGGATGACGCACCCAGGCCGTATCCGCGGTCTGAATCAAGCCCAGTGCTTCAGCCACCTGAGCCAACAGCTGCTTTTCACTCTGAAAGGCGCCAAACTTACCTTTGGCTCCGGCATGTTCGACCGTCCAGGGGTACTTCAACATCGCACCGAGCGTCGCCAGTGTCAGCCGCATACCGCCTTGAAACTGGTTATATTCAATCTGGGTGACCACACGAAAACCCTGTGCATTGCCTTCAAAGGTCAATAAATCCTGACGCTCTAAATCAGACAAAGGACCCAAACGTGACTGCCGCTCAGCCTCTCGAAACCAGTCTCGAATGGCATACTCACCGGCATGACCAAAGGGCGGGTTGCCGATATCATGCGCCAGGCAAGCCGCTTGAATGATGGCGCCAATATCACCTGGGGTCACACTGAGGGGCAATTGAGTGCCTAACTGCTCGGCCACACTCATTCCAAGACTTCGTCCCACACACGCCACTTCAAGCGAATGCGTCAAACGGGTATGAATATGATCGTTTTGAACCAGCGGATGAACTTGCGTTTTACGCCCAAGCCGTCGAAATGAGCCCGAAAACGTGATGCGGTCGTGATCTTTATGGAAAGGAGAGCGGCCCACCTCTTCTTTACGGTGGGCCCCTCTTGGGTCTTGTAAACGGTTAGGCGATAGCAGGCGATTCCACGCCATCATAAGCACGACTCCTTCACTTAAAATACGCCTTAAGCCACAGCCTAATCCGTCAATGTGACCGATAAGGAATGAGCACGCTTTAGAAGTTCATCCGAAAACCGATATTCAGTCCGGAATCCAAATCATCATCAAAGCCGCCGTCTTCCTGCTCAACGCCAAGATAACGATATCCCAGATACACATCGGTATTTTGAATGGCTCGAATCGCGACCCGCGCCCCATATTCATACAGTTTCTCGGTATCACCGAAGCTGGTCACTTGAGGGGCATACCACCCATAAGCGCCCACCGACATCCGCTGGAAGTTGGGAATCGTACGATACAGGAAGCCGCCAAAAGCCAGCGCGCTGCCATCGAAATCATCCGCATCATAGGCATATAAACGAGCCCCTAGGCCCGCACGATAAGTGGCATTATCGGTTTCAATGCCCTGAACGCCCAGTGTCCCGACGAGACTGTCAAAATCATCGTGATCTTCTGAGTACAATATGCCGCCATTAATACTCAAATTAGGCATACTCGACACTCCAGATTCCAGCTCTGCCTGAATACTGGTGTCATTAATATTGGCATCAACCGATGCCGCCCAAACAGGCGTGGCCCCAAAAGCCAGAATGAAGGTCGAAACGGGCAGTGTCAGACGCATGCAGTTACTCCTCTTATTAGACAACCAGATCTGATGGCCACATAGGCATGCAGGCCATTCATCTTTTAAGTCATCATCTTTTAAGTCGTCACGCACAGGGCCTGATTAAGCGCCATAGCGCTCACGGTAAGCGCGAATCGCCTGAACATGCTCATCTGACGAGCCCTGTGCTTCGAGATATTCCAGGATCAACGTTAAATTGACGATACTGGCCACCTGAAGGTTCAAATCGCGCTCAACTTCCTGAATCGCAGACACTTCACCCTGGCCTCGCTCCTGCCGATCCAAGGCAATGACAATCCCTTCAACTTGGGCGCCCGCTTGGGTCAGCAACGGCATCACTTCACGAATGGCCGTACCGGCAGTGATCACATCATCAATCAGCAAAACACGCTGACCTTGTAACTCAGCCCCCACCAACTGGCCGCCTTCGCCATGATCTTTGGCTTCTTTACGGTTAAACGCGTAAGGTGTGGGCCGTCCGTGATGCTCAGACAGCGCCATTGCGGTTGCTGCGGCCAGAGGAATGCCTTTATAGGCTGGCCCAAACAACACATCAAATTCGATGCCTGAGCGTACGATGGCCTCAGCATAGCAGCGTCCCAGCTGTGATAAAGCGTCGCCACTACAGAACAGTCCTGCATTAAAAAAGTAAGGACTGGTCCGCCCAGATTTCAAATGAAATTCACCAAAGCGAAGCACGGATTGATCAATAGCAAAGCGAAGAAAATCGTGTTGATAGTCAAGCATGGCAGGTTATGGCCCCTTTAGGGCAAAGAATGAGCGTTGAAACCCCTAAGGGTGTCCCCAATAGATGCTTGCTAATGTATCATACACGCTCGAACCAAAGGGACCACGCGCGCATGAAAATCATCAACTTAAATGTCAATGGCATTATGCAGGCCGTAGACAAAGGCTTTCTGGACTGGCTCTCGGCTCAGGATGCGGATGTCGTGTGCGTCCAAGACATCCAGGCCAAGAGCTACGAACTCCCCGACGAGGTTTATCAGCCGGAGGGGTACGAAGGTTATTTCTTCGATGCCGAGCAAGATCATTTCTCTGGTGTCGGTATTTATTGTCGACGGATGCCCAAGGCCATTATGACCGGCTTGGGTTTTGAATTGGCTGATCGAGAAGGCCGCTTTATGCAGGCTGATTTCGATAAAGTCAGTGTCGCGTCATTCCTGATGCCTTCAGGTGAAAACCCGGCTGAGAAACAGTTATTTATGGAGCAGTACCTGGAGTTTCTCCGCAAACTGCGACGTAAACGGCGGGAATACATTATCTGTGGCACCTGGAATATTGCGCATAAAACGATTGACCTGGCCGACTGGCAAAGTAATCAAAACAGTATCGGCTTCAGCCCGGAAGAACGTGCCTGGATGGATCAGGTATTTGGGCCGCTGGGCTATATCGATACTTTCCGTGAGATCAATCGTGATGCGGATGCCTACACATTTTGGCCCGCAGGTAACGATGACCGCCTACGCAGTGAAGGCTGGCGGGTTGACTATCAAGTCGTCGGCCCTAACCTGCAAAAAGCCATTAAACGGGCTTGGATTGATGATAGTGTCAAGTTCTCCAACCATGCAGCACTGGTAGTGGAGTACGACTTATAAACCCCATCAGGGTAAGCCCAGCCAGGGCATCAGTCATCGCCCCTCATGTGGCACTCATCTTGGGCCTATCTTGAGGCGAGCGTGATCTCAACGCCAACGTCATATCAGCCCATAAAAAAGCCCCACATACTGAGTATGCGGGGCTTTTTGATTCAAGAGGCGAATTCAGAGTCAGAAGAAGAGTCGTTCAAGGCTCACGTAACGCCTGACGCTGAGCATTGACCAAAAACTCACAGCCTTGTGCCGCCAAATCGAGCATGGCATTCATCTCTTCCCGAACGTAAGGCGCGCCCTCGGCGGTTCCTTGCACTTCAATAAACCCACCGGTTTCCGTCATCACCACATTCATATCGGTATCACAGTTGGCATCTTCGGCATAATCCAGATCCAATACCGCCTGTCCCTGATACATCCCCACAGAGATAGCACTGACCAATTGTTTCAGTGGGTCTTGAGTAATCTTGCGGTCTCGCTGCAAGCTCCGCAAGGCATCAACCAGCGCGACACAACCCCCTGTAATCGCCGCCGTGCGGGTCCCACCATCGGCCTGAATGACATCGCAGTCGATGGTAATGGTGAACTCACCCAGCGCTTTCAAATCAACCGCAGCGCGCAGCGCACGGCCAATCAGTCGCTGAATTTCCAGCGTTCGCCCACCTTGTTTACCTCGGCTGGCTTCACGATCACTACGGGTATGAGTGGCCCTTGGCAGCATGCCATATTCTGCCGTAATCCAGCCTTGGCCCTGGCCTTTTAGCCAACGCGGCACACCGGCATTCACACTGGCGGTACACAACACTTGAGTATCACCAAAGCAGGCCAACACAGCCCCTTCGGCATGCTTCGTGAAATGCCGAATTAGACGAACCTCTCGCCCCTGATCAAAAGAACGTTGGCTGGGACGGGTAACATTGGGTTGCATGCTGGCTCCTGGGGATTTAGTCCAATCATTAAAACGTGGATTATACGCACGCGCATGCACCCCCGACAAACCTACTAAGGCGGCGGTGCATGCGTGCTTTTAATGACGTCTTTCTTCTTGGGCAAAAGAAGCCAACGACTCTGCCGCATCGCGCACGGAGGTCAGGTTATGGTTAATTTCATCACAGGTTGCACTTTGCTCTTCTACGGCAGTCGCCACCTGGTTCATATGGCTACTGATTTCATCCACACGCTCGACCACAGCAGACAGGGCGGTGAAACCTTCCTCGGTTGAAGTGACTGTGCGCTCAGCGCGCTCACGCCCACGCTCAACGCCAGACACTGCTTTTTTCACATCTTCACTTAATTGCGTGATCAAGCCACCGATTTCATCCGTTGAAGCCCGTGTTTTCGCCGCTAAACTCCGCACTTCATCAGCCACAACAGCAAAGCCACGCCCCTGCTCACCCGCTCGAGCAGCCTCGATCGCCGCATTCAATGCCAGCAGATTGGTTTGCTCTGCAATCGCCGTGATCACCTCAATAATGCGATTGATATTGTCCGTACTGTCTGCAACTTCCGTCACTGCGGTATTAATCTCACCCATGTCTTGGGCCAAAGTCCGCACTTCATCCACAGCGGTCGCCAAAAGCTGGTTAACTTGCTCAACCGAATCAACAGCGGCTTGAGCATTATGCGCTGACTGAGCAGCCAGTCCGGCCACCTCACCAATGGTTTGTGTCATTTGATTGGTGGCCGCCGCAACATTGTCAATTTCCTGACTTTGCGTCTGAGTATTAGAAACGATCTGCTCGGTATGTTCCCTCATCGAGTCTTCCATCGCCCGACGTCGCGCCGACATCATATTGATGGCCTCAGCCACCGTGTCTTGCTCAGAACGCTTCTCCATTCGGGCACTAAAGTCTCCAGCGGCAATCGCCTGACACAACCGACTAATTTCTTGATAAGAACTCACGACCCGGTCAAGCCCATGAGTGAGTACATCAATCTCATCACGCGGTGCAGTCTGGTCCACCGAAAGCCCCTCGACATTCCCAGCAGCCACATAGCGTGCTTTCTCAACAGCCTTATTAATTCGTTGACTGATAGCGCGGACAAATAAGAAGGCCAAGGTACCGATCACCAATAAGCCGATCACCGCCATAATGATGGAGTTACGGACTGAGCGAATAATCGGCGCCATAATGTCGGCCCGATCCTCGCGTTGGATCAATAACCAATCGCCGACAGCAATCGGCTGTGACGCATAATAAAAATGCCCTTCACTGATAGGATCATCTCGTAAGATCAATTGGGCACTGCGGTTTTTCAACAAAGGCCCCATTAAATCAGCATAAGGTGTGTCACTGACCGCTTTAGTGTTCAGTGACGCTGAATCCAATGTTGATGCAATAAAATAGCCTTTGCGACTGACTAAAAACAAATCACTGCCTGTTAATGCCTTCAGATCACTCAGTAACGTTTCAATGCTATCCAAAGTACGGTCAACACCCGCAATGCCTTTAAACTGGCCATCAATGACAATCGGAAACGTTTGCTCAACGATCATGACACCCTGATATTCATAGGGCTCGGTCACTAACCCCTGAGGGGTACCGGATGATTTAAATAAACGCTTCACACCGTCGTAATAAAGGCTGGTTTCCATATCAACCAACGGGGTGAGTGCTAAGCCATTGTCACGATACCAATAAGGCAGGAAACGGCCTTGCTCATTCACGGCGCCTTGCATATTGGGCGCTTGAGCACTGGCGGCGTCTTGGCCATCGGCATTAGGCTCATAACCAAAATAGGCACCCGTAAATTGGGGATTATGTTGCAGTACTTGCTGCGCAAATTGAAGAGAGTCTTCGCGCTTACCAAATAGGGCCGATTGTTGCGCCAATGCCATAATACGCGCGGTTTGAATAGCCTCATCATTTTGGCTATCAATCGTTTGAGCCGTATTCGCGACAGCCGTTTTCATGGCGGCTTCGGCATTACGAATTTCATTGTAATATTCATTAACAGCCATCAGCGCAATAATGGCCGCCATAATGAGCACTGTCGGCCCCATCAAATAGATGAAAATCCGACCTTTCAAACTATGTCGAAACGCAATCGAGCTTTCTCGCATTAAGCCCCCTCAACAGGCCAATACTTCAAGGCTCCATCCTGGATGAGAAATTTATACCTCAGGGCTCCCCTGAAATTCGGTACCTGTTTGGTGTCAGTCAATTTATTGTGTCAGTTAATTGTTATTAGATGAGCCAGTGACTTTCATCAGGCATACATCATCACCAGTTAAGCCCATTTGAGGGTATTTAGCCAGATAAAAACACCCATTGATTGGAGGGTCATGGGAAGTTCACAGTGTTTATTAGGTACTAGAACCGGGGTAACATGGAGCACTCACGCGCAAGCGCCCCCAACCCGCTGATCGACCGATAGACGAGGATGCCCCATGGCTTTGAGTATGACCGCATTTGCCCGACAAGAAGCTCAACAAGAATGGGGCACACTGAGCTGGGAAATTCGCTCAGTCAATCAGCGCTATCTTGAGCCTCACTTCCGACTGCCCGATACCCTGCGCGCCCTTGAACCGACCCTGAGAGAGCGACTCCGTCAGAAGCTTGCCCGCGGTAAAGTTGATATTTCACTGCGTTTCACCCCAGCAGATCAACAAGCCACATTAGAGCTGAACGAACCGCTTTTGAATCAAGTGATCGGCACTGCAGAGCAGCTCCAACAACGCCTGGATGTCAGTGCACCGTTGGACATCATGCGGTTACTTCAATGGCCTGGCGTGATGCAATCCGCCCAAGTCGACCCTGATGAACTCAGGCAAACCGCGTTGAGCTTGTTCAATGACACGCTAGAAGAACTGATCGAGCACCGACGTCGTGAAGGGAATTCACTGGTCGCCCACATTGAACAGCGCCTCACGCAAATCTTAGACATCGTCGAACAGGTGGGCGACTATCTGCCTGAAGCCCTCCAGCGCTACCGCGCCCAGCTCAAACAAAAAGCCTTGGATATGGCGATTGAACTGGATGACGGCCGTCTTGAACAAGAAGTGCTCATCCTGGCCCAAAAAGCCGACGTTGATGAAGAACTTGACCGCCTGAAAACCCACGTTAAAGAAGCCCAACGCGCATTAAAATCATCAGGTCCCTGCGGTCGCCGCCTAGACTTCCTAATGCAAGAATTCAATCGTGAAGCCAACACACTAGGCTCCAAAGCCCTCTCTACCGACATCACCCAAGCCGCCGTCGATTTAAAAGTCCTGATCGAACAAATGCGCGAACAGATTCAGAATATTGAATAGGTTCTTGGGTAGATAGGTTCTTGGGTAGATAGGTCCTTGGGTAGAAAGTTACCCGTCCAAGAATGTCTTGATCGATATGGCCGACGCCTCTGCATTTTTGTACGCGTCGGATCTCATTTTAGCGCAGCGGTATACTGCGTAAGTGCGTTTCAATGGCTGTAATCATCGATTGAGTAAGAGGCAAGTGGGCTTTTTCTTGCGCCCATACCTCATGAAAGCCTGCTACGGTTTGCTTGGCAGTATCTAACACCAATTTTTCTGGCAGCATGGCTTTAGCGGCTAAGTGTGATAATTCATCGAACGTGAAATCACTAAATTGCTTACTACGACTCACCTTCAGCGACGCGCTGTCATCAGGGATATAGGGAATAGTCGAGACAAAGTCATAAGCAGGTGCAATCGATGCAGTGCGTTTGTCTTTGTAGATCACCGACCAATTCTTCAGATGCATATCAGCATTGCCGATTAACGTATTGAACACCAGTCGACGCGTAAACTCTTTAATGTCCTCTTCTTGCCGTTTGCCTGTTGCACCGCGGAAAACTTCAACTGCACCCCCGCCAATGAAAATCGCATGGGTGCTTCAATTTTCGTTTCATCACCAATCTCTTGATGCACATTAGGCGACAACGCTTCACCATCAGCCGGTTCAACGGTGATCGCGCCTGCTAAATCCTGCCCTAGCACCCACAATAGAAAAAACTCCCGCGTGGGGTTCACACCGGCACGCTCCGCCAGGTAATTACGCATCGTTTCTTCGGGCAAAAGGTTGGAGAAAAACGGGGTTAACTTGGTTTGGGTGGGTTTGAAGTGGGTCAGCAAGCCACCTAGCGAATCTTTAAAACCAAGCCCTAACACAGGCCGTGATTCGTCATTAATGTACGAATCCATAAAGGCAAATAGCGTTCTGTCATGACCCACATTGGTGATGGTTGCAATGGGTTCGCCATAGAGTAAAACGTTGAGCGTAGAGACATCGTTAGTCATCATCGTCTCCATCTAACCGGTATGCAGGCGACACTTGCTCACCGTCATCGTCGAGACCATTGTGGTTTACATTTTGGCTATTTCGAATGATCGACTGAATCGCAGGAACAGACTTCCTCGGCGCAACAAACAGCTCTAAGTCGAGTACGCGGGCCAATGCAATCAAGCTAGAGATCCTTAGGTCAACGCTACCCGACTCGATCTTTGAGATGTGACTTTGCGGCACACCCGAACGCGCACTGAGCTCTCTCTGGCTAAACCCCTTTCGCACCCGAGCGTCTCGAAGGCTTTCTAGTATCTGCTCTGCGACATAGCTCATTTCGATACGCCTTAATGCATCACCGAAGATTAATTATATGCAAAAACATATCACCCCAATCCAATAAACACAAAATTGATTAGTTATTGCATATCATAAATAGATTTTGATATGTCATTATAGATAACTTAAAACACTCGCGATCACTGGCTATGGGTCGCAGGGATGATGATGGCAAAGCCAGATACCGTTGAAGGGGAAAACTGGACATTTTGGTGACGTTAACGGGTTAAGCAGTAGGTATGCGCAGGAACACGCTCAATCGGCCAGTGATACGCAGTTTGGTAACCAAGCAGAGCCTTACATCCATTGCTTCAATTGCAGCAGTGCCCGACGCCGTTCCAGTGTCCATGGGTGAGCGAAGCTCAAACGCAAACATTGGTGGTAAAGGGCTTGGGTGGTAAACATGATCCCCGGTGTAATCACAATACCGTGTTGGCGGGCTTGGTGATAAAGCGACAAGGTATCAACATTGCGCTCAAGCCGCCACCAGAGGCATAGTCCGCCTTGTGGATGGCTGAACTGTGTCTCGGGGTAATGTTGGTGCAGTAATCTCAGCAACGCATTTTTCTGCAAGTGAAGTTGATGTGTGAACCGTCGTAGATGACGATCATATTCACCCGACTGAATAAAATCCGCCATGCCTTGCTCAATAAAACGATTACCCGATAGCACCGTAATATGTTTCAGGTGTAAGAGGTGTGAGTGAACGCTTGGGCCGATAACCCAGCCAAGACGTAATGCACGCGATAGACTTTTAGAAAATGAGCTGCACAGAATCACGCGCTCGGGCACCAAAGAGAGCATCGGTGGCCGAGGTTCATCGCTCCAGCCTAATTCCATGTAGATATGATCTTCAACGATCATCATCTCGTGTCGTCGAGCCAATTCAGCCAAACGATAACGTGCAGATAACGGTACACAACTTCCCAGTGGGGTCGCGTAACTGGGCGAAATCACCAGTGCTTTGATCGGCCAATGTTGAAGGGCATCGGCCAAGGCGTCCATGTCCAGCCCCGTATCGGCATGACAAGGCAGTTCAATGACCCGTAATCCCAATGCTTGAAGCAATTGCAAAGTCCCGAAATAGCCGGGGCTTTCCACCGCCACGGTATCACCTGCCTGGGTACAGCTTTGCAGTGCCAGTAACAGGGCATGTTGGCAGCCTTGCGTCATGACCACATCATCGGCCACCGTTTGGCACCCTTGATAACGCAAGCGCTGCGCAATCACATCACGTAATTCATAATGGCCTTCTGGCTCATCATAGTAGGCGTGAATACGCTCTTTCTGTTGGCGTAATGCTCTTCCCAAGGCGCGCTGAAGTGTATCAGGAACCCACTTATCGCCCCCTTCCGGCATGGCGGCTTGAGGATAAAGATCAAATACCGCGCCATGACGCATCACATCCTGAACCACATCATCAATATCGAAAAGACGCGGCGCCACCACAGGCGGGCTAGCGGATGGGTGGAACTCAGGCACAGGAGAGTTCACAAAATAACCGCGCCGAGGGCGTGCTAGAACAAGGGCCTCTTGTTCTAACAGTTGTAGCGCATGCAACACGGTCGCTCGAGACACCTGATGCGAAGCCATCAAATGACGTACCGAAGGAATTTGATCGCCCGGCTGCCAGCGCCCTTGTTGAATATCATCACGAATCTGCTTGGCCAACTGTCGATATCGGTAATGACCTTGATCTTTTACTTGAGGCATCGCGTCTTCTAATCCCCTCTCACAGTGCGAGTGGTTCAACGGATGATGAGCCAGACCACATCTGTTCCTATAAAAATTTAAAAAACAGTGCCTGTTCTTATATCACAAACGGCCTCAAGCTCATGCCCAACTCAACAAATGACATTTCGTCCAATCAATGAGGGGCTGATATGAATAAGCGAATATTCGGATACAGGCTTGATCTGAGGTCACCTGAGAGGCACAGATCATGACAATGCTGAGTGCGCTGGAGCTGGCACGTGCCCAGTTTGGTTTTACTGTCTCCTTTCATATTATCTTCCCTGCCATCACCATCGGGCTGGCTTCTTACCTGGCGGTATTGGAAGGCTTATGGCTGTGGAAGCAAGATTCGGCTTATCGAGATCTCTACCATTTTTGGAGCAAAATTTTTGCCGTTAATTTTGGTATGGGCGTCGTTTCGGGCTTAGTGATGGCCTATCAATTTGGCACCAATTGGGGATTCTTCTCCACTTTTGCAGGTTCTATCACAGGGCCACTGCTCACTTATGAGGTCTTAACCGCTTTCTTTTTAGAAGCAGGCTTCCTCGGAGTCATGCTCTTTGGCTGGGGCCGAGTAAGTCCTCGCTTGCATTACTTTGCCACCGTGATGGTCGCAATCGGCACCTTAATCTCAGCCACTTGGATACTCGCTTCCAATAGTTGGATGCAAACCCCACAAGGTCACGCCATCGTCAACGGCCATGTGGTCCCAGTCGATTGGTTCAAGGTTATTTTCAACCCGTCATTTCCTTACCGATTAGTGCATATGGTCATTGCGGCTTATCTCTGTACGGCGCTCATGGTCGGCGCGACGGGGGCTTGGCACTTACTCAAAAACCAACACACCAAGACCAATAAGCTCATGCTGTCGATGGCCATGTGGATGCTGTTGATTGCAATGCCTTTACAAGTGTTGGTGGGCGATGCCCATGGTTTGAATACGTTGGAGTACCAACCCACTAAACTAGCAGCCATTGAAGCCCACTGGGAAAACGAGCCCGGCCAAGCGGTTCCGCTGATTCTGTTCGCATGGCCTGATAACGATGCGGAGAAAAATCATTTTGAACTGAGCATTCCGCATCTTGCCAGCTTAATTCTGACCCACTCATGGCACGGACAAATTCCCGCCTTAAAAGATGTCTCCCCCTCAGATAGACCGAATGTCACGGCAGTATTCTGGAGTTTCCGAATCATGGTGGGGATCGGCATGCTTATATTGTTGCTATCCCTGTGGGCATTAGGGCTGCGCTATCGTGATGCGCTTTATCGTAATCGTATATTTCTACGCATAACGTTTTTCATGGGCCCGATGGGCTTAGTGGCCTTGCTAGCCGGGTGGATTACGACAGAGATGGGCCGACAGCCCTGGGTTGTCTATGGGCTGATGCGCACAACCGATGCGGTCTCCCCTCATTCTTTCACGACCATTCTGACAACGTTCATTGTCATCACACTGATTTATCTCGGTGTTTTTGGCAGCGGTATTCGCTACCTCATCCGTATGGCCGGTCGAGGGCCCGTTGAGTACAAGAGCGAAGACGAGCCGATCCCGACTCCGACATGGTCACTCGCAACCCATACGCCCGTCGCGTCATCATCGCATCAAATAAACACTTCAACCCCGTCAAACCACGACTTAAATGATCAAAAGGAGAACCCGTAATGGGTATCGACCTCCCTATTGTCTGGGCCATTATCATCGCAGCGGGAGTTTTACTTTATGTCATCATGGATGGCTTTGATTTAGGTATTGGCGTCTTATTTCTGGTGATAAAAGATCGCCAAAAACGCGATATTATGGTCAACAGCGTTGCCCCGGTATGGGATGGTAATGAGACTTGGCTTGTTCTCGGCGGGGCAGGGCTAATGGCCGCCTTTCCAATGGCTTATGCCATCATCTTGAGCGCTTTATACCTCCCCTTGCTGCTGATGTTAATCGGCTTGATCTGGCGTGGGGTGGCCTTTGAATTCCGCATTCACTCAGATAAAACCCATCAAGCTTTTTGGGATAAAGCCTTTCTTGCCGGTTCGTTACTGGCCACCTTGAGTCAAGGTGTCGTTTTAGGCAGCTTTATTCAGGGTATCGAAGTCAACAATGGGATTTTCGCAGGGAGTGTCTGGGACTGGCTCACGCCCTTTAGTCTGATTTGTGGCTTAGGCCTTGTCATCACTTATGCCCTGCTGGGGAGTACTTGGTTGATTCTCAAAACTGAAGGTGCACTCTATCAGCAGATGTGTCGTATCAGCCGACCTCTGACCTGGGGTCTCCTCATGATGATCCTAGTGGTCAGTCTATGGACCCCGTGGCTATCACCAAGTATCAAGGACCGCTGGTTCACATTCCCCAACTTCTTTTATTTCTTACCGGTACCATTACTGACCTTAGCTACCGCATGGCAACTCTTAAAATCCGTCTACCACACGCCACATGGCGGCCCATTCATCTTGACATTACTGCTGATTTTATTGGGATACAGCGGACTTGTTATCAGCTTATGGCCCAATATTATTCCACCGAATATCACACTAGAGGCGGCTTCATCCCCACCCCAAAGCCAAGGCTTTACGTTGGTTGGCGCGTTACTGATTATGCCCATTATTCTGATGTATACCGCCTGGTCATACTATGTTTTCAGAGGTAAAACGACAGCCGATCACTCGATCTACTAATCCGGACAACGGAGAAACTCGTCGACTCAACTAAGCGATATAGACAATCAACAAAGAAGTACTCGAAAAGAAGCACACCTGTCAGAGCCTGTTATTCGACTAGACAGGCTCTGACTCAACAGAAAAGCTGAACCGGAAAGACCCATTCGGATTTTATCCTGTCGACGCCCCAACAGATCTTGCCCAGTAACAGTGGACACCTCAAGGGATCTCAGACTCGCTTCAATGCACTGCATGCCCACGCTCAATGCCGTTGAGGTGGGGTGATTGAGTCAACTGGAACGATGCAAGCCATCGGTATTTAAAAGATGAGGCTTAAAGCCTAGGCTTAGGTCTTGACGATTGCTGCAATGCAACGTGAATTGTCTGCAAAATTCTGTAGTTATCTATGAAGATTGCACAACACAATCTGAATCATGTTTCGCTATTATGATATGTGGCAGGCTTAGTTATTCTCTAAACTCACGTGATGAAAACGCGGAACCCGATATGAGTAAAACCCTTGGTACTCTGTTTATTGTGTCAGCCCCTTCGGGTGCGGGTAAAACCAGCCTGGTGAAGGCACTACTGGACAAGACCGATGCATTGGGCGTTTCGGTTTCCCATACCACTCGTCGCCAAAGACCTGGCGAGCAAAATGGTGTCAATTATCATTTTGTGGATGAAGATCAGTTTTGTTCGCTTGTCGAACATGGTGACTTTCTAGAACATGCGAATGTTTTCGGCAACTATTACGGCACGTCAAAAGCAACCGTTCAGAAACAATTGAATGCAGGTGAAGATGTTATTCTCGAAATCGATTGGCAGGGGGCACGTCAGGTTCGCCAATTGATGCCGCAAGCCCGAAGTATTTTCATTCTGCCGCCATCACGAGGCGCGCTGCGTGAACGTCTAACTCAGCGTGGCCAGGATACGTCAGAAGTGATCAACGGCCGTATGGACCGTGCCGCTGATGAAATGGATCATTACGATGAGTACGACTATATCGTGGTCAATGATCAGTTTGAGACCGCGGTCGATGAACTGCGCAGTATTATTCTGGCCGAACGATTACGCCAACCCAAGCAACAACGACGCCATGCCGAGCTACTGCGCTCGTTACTCACACGGGAAGTGCCTGCGATCGATTCGATTGATTAAAGCACTCAGACGCTTGTCGTTGCCCCTCGCACTCCGGTAAACTGAAGTATCCCGGCTCGAGCACTGCGCTCGGGCTGGTTCTCGCTTATATCATTGACGCTCCCTGCGCCGGGGGCGCTATATTGAGGTTACACCCCCATGGCACGAGTTACTGTAGAAGATTGTCTGGAACACGTCTCTAACCGTTTTGAACTGGTCATGCTGGCCGGCAAGCGTGCGCGTCAACTGAGCGTTGGTGGCCAGGATCCGATGCTTCCATGGGAAAATGACAAGCCAACAGTTGTCGCTTTGCGTGAAATCGCCGATGATCTGTTAGACGAAGACACCATGCAGGAAGAAGCCCTGCAGGCGGCTGCCGCGGATTTCTCCCAGCAATCCTTCTGATCGATCGGCATTATTCATTGATGCTATCGCCTGCTGGCCGTGCCGCCTGCTTAACGAGGTAGGCGATGAATACAATTGACGATCTGACAGACCGTCTTAAGGGTTATTTACCCGCGGAAGAAATTCGCCAGGTTCGGCGAGCTTATTATTACGCTGAGCAGGCGCATGATGGCCAGAAACGTCGCTCGGGTGAGCCTTATGTGACGCACCCTCTGGCCGTCTCAATTATTCTGGCTAACTTGCATATGGATGCCCCCAGTTTGATGGCGGCATTGTTGCATGACGTCATCGAAGATACCGGCATCACCAAGCCTGCGCTGGCCAGCCAATTCGGCGATACGGTAGCTGAGTTGGTTGATGGCGTCTCCAAGCTGACCCAAATCAAGTTCGAATCCAAGGCTGAAGCCCAAGCGGAAAATTTCCGTAAAATGGTGTTGGCGATGGCTGACGATATTCGCGTCATTATCGTCAAGCTGGCCGACCGGCTTCATAACATGCGAACGCTGGGGGCATTAAGGCCCGAAAAGAAGCGCCGCATTTCTCGAGAAACCCTTGAAATTTATGCCCCAATCGCGAATCGATTAGGGATTAATACGGTACGCCTGGAGCTTGAAGACCTGTCCTTCAAAGGGATTCACCCCATGCGCTATGAGCGCTTTAAGCGTGCCGTTCAAAAGGTTCGGGGAAATCGCAAAGAAGTCGTCTCTAAGATCCAGCAGCGCCTACAAGAAAGGCTCGAAGAAGAACAGATGAGCGGTATCGTCAGTGGCCGTGAAAAGCATCTGATGAGCCTATATCGCAAAATGAAGGATCAACGTAAATCCTTCAGTGAAATCATGGACGTTTACGGTTTTCGCATTCTGACCGATAACGTCGACAGTTGCTATCGTATTCTGGGGATGGTTCACAATACCTATACGCCCGTCCCAGGCCGCTTCAAAGATTATATTGCCATCCCCAAGGCGAATGGCTATCAAAGCTTGCATACCACGTTGTTTGGCATGAATGGCATGCCCATAGAGGTTCAGATCCGGACCCGAGAAATGGAAGCCATGGCGAATAACGGAATTGCCGCTCACTGGCTATATAAGGCCGGACAAACCGATCGTCCTATTGCCGCAGGCAGTCATGCACGTGCACGCGAGTGGGTGAAAGGCTTGCTGGAAATGCAACAGCGCGCAGGCAGTTCTCTGGAGTTTATTGAACACGTTAAAACCGATCTTTTCCCCGATGACCTCTATGTATTCACCCCCAAAGGGGACATCATGGAGCTTCCTAAAGGGGCCACTCCGGTTGATTTTGCCTATGCCGTGCATACCGATATTGGCAATGCCTGTGTCGCCTGCCGTATTGATCGTAAACTGGCGCCACTGTCGGCCAAGTTACAGTCAGGGGAAACGGTTGAGATCATTACCGCCCCAGGGGCACGACCCAATCTCACTTGGCAAGGCTTTGTCATCACCGCCAAGGCGCGCTCTGCGATTCGTCACTTCCTGAAGCAACAACAGAAGAGTGAATCTGTTGCATTGGGCCGTCGCTTATTAGACAAAGCACTGAATGCTTTTGAGACGCGCTACGAAGATATCGATCAGGCTCGGCTACAGCATCTGCTTAATGAGGTGGAGCTGGATAATGAACAAACGCTGCTTGAGTCCATTGGGTTGGGCACGCGTATGGCCTACGTTGTGGCACGTCGATTGGTCGACTTAGAGGGGGATCGAGATCCCACACTACCCTCGACAAGCGGTCCTATTGCCATTCATGGCACTGAAGGTCTTGTTGTTAGCTTTGCTAAATGCTGCCGACCGATTCCAGGCGATGACATCATTGGACACATCAGCTTTGGCCGAGGCATTGTGGTGCATCGTGAGGCCTGTCGCAATCTGGCCGACGTGCGTAATGATCCAGAGAAGTGTATGCCATTGGATTGGGCCAGTGATGTGAATGGTGACTTTGTAGTGACCCTCAAGCTCGAAATCACTCATCAACGAGGCTTGATCGCACGCATTGCCACCCTGATTACTGAAATGGATGCCAACCTGGAGCGGATCAGTACAGAAGAAAAAGACGCCCGTTTATCGACACTCAAAATGGATATGGCCGTCAAAAATCGCGTACATTTGGCACGTATTATGCGCCGCCTGCGTCATTTACCAGAGGTGACCCGAACAGTTCGTATGAACTGATACAGAGGCAATCCTTGACTCATTCACGTCCTTGTCGGGATGATCCGGCAAGGTCGTTTTATTTTAAGTCGTCGCTAAAGGAGACACTCCATGAGTAATCGCGCCATCATCAAAACAGACAAAGCGCCCGCGGCTATTGGCCCTTACTCACAAGCCGTCAAAGTGGGTAATACCGTCTACATGTCAGGACAGATTCCATTGGACCCAACCACAATGGACGTTGTTTCTGGGGATTTCGAAGCTCAGGCGATCCAAGTGTTCGATAACCTGAAAGCCGTATGTGTTGAGGCGGGTGGCACACTGGATGATATTGTGAAACTGAACCTGTACCTGGTTGATCTGGGAAATTTCGGGGCAGTGAATGAAGTGATGACACGCTATTTTAAAGAGCCTTACCCTGCTCGTGCAGCGGTACAAGTTGCAGCACTGCCCAAAGGGGTTCAATTTGAAGCTGAAGCGGTACTGGTCATCGGTGACTAAAGTACCCTGCCCCAGATCGATGACGAAGCAGATCATCGACTGAAAGACAAAAAAGGCGACCCTAAGGTCGCCTTTTTTGCTCACTGGTAAGATCACTTATTGAGTTTTCTTACGCAGTTGCTGCAAGGTACGCAGCTGAGCAGCAGCTTCAGCCAGTTCAACGGTCGCCCGTGCATAATCCAAATCAGATTTCTGATCTTTCATCGCACGCTCAGCTTCACGCTGTGCTTCTTGAGCGGCGGCCTCATCAAGGTTTTCCGCTCGATCAGCACTATCGGCCAATACTGTCACCACATTCGGCTGCACTTCAAGGAAGCCACTGGAGACATAGAAAATTTCTTCTTTGCCATCCTGCAGCACCACGCGCACCGGACCTGGTTTAAGTTCGGTCAACAATGGAGTGTGCCCGGGCATAATGCCCAGGTCACCTGCCGCGCCGGCTGCAATCAGCATCTCGGCTCGGCCACTGAAGATCGACTGCTCTGCACTTACGATATCGCAATGTAAGGTCATCGCCATGGGTCATTACCCCCAGGTTGTCCGTAAAAAAGCCACAAGGCTTACTGCATGCCCTTCGCTTTTTCAACGGCCTGATCAATCGTGCCGACCATATAGAAGGCCTGCTCCGGCAATTCATCATAATCGCCATTCAGAATGCCCTGGAAGCCACGAATCGTGTCTTTCAAGGAAACATACTGACCCGGAGTCCCGGTAAAGACCTCGGCCACGAAAAACGGCTGAGAAAGGAAGCGCTGGATTTTACGTGCACGGGACACGACCAGTTTGTCATCCTCAGACAGCTCATCCATACCCAAGATAGCGATGATGTCCTTCAGCTCTTTATAACGCTGCAACGTTGACTGAACGCCACGCGCCACTTGGTAGTGCTCGGCACCGACGACTTGTGGATCCAGCTGGCGAGAGGTGGAATCCAGCGGGTCAACGGCCGGGTAGATACCCAAAGACGCAATATCACGGCTCAGTGTGACGGTAGAGTCCAAGTGCGAGAAGGTGGTCGCTGGTGACGGGTCAGTCAAGTCATCCGCCGGTACGTAAACCGCTTGAACTGACGTGATAGAGCCCGTTTTGGTTGAGGTGATACGCTCTTGCAGTACCCCCATCTCTTCAGCCAATGTCGGCTGATAACCTACCGCAGAAGGCATACGTCCCAACAGGGCTGATACTTCGGTCCCTGCCAAGGTATAGCGGTAAATGTTATCGACGAAGAAGAGCACATCACGACCTTCATCACGGAACTTCTCAGCCATGGTCAAACCGGTCAGCGCGACACGCAGACGGTTACCGGGCGGCTCGTTCATCTGGCCATAGACCATGGCCACTTTGGACTGAGACAAGTCATCCAAACGGATAACGCCGGCATCACTCATTTCGTGATAGAAGTCGTTACCTTCACGAGTACGCTCACCCACACCGGCGAATACAGACAAACCGGAGTGCTCTGTGGCGATGTTATTAATCAGCTCGAGCATGTTAACGGTTTTACCCACACCCGCACCGCCGAACAGACCGACTTTACCACCCTTAGCAAAAGGACAAACCAGATCGATAACTTTGATCCCGGTTTCCAAAAGCTCAGTGGCACTGGACTGCTCGTCATAACTCGGTGCTTTGCGGTGGATACCCCAGCGCTCTTGCTCACCAATCGGGCCTTTTTCGTCCACAGGACGGCCCAGAACATCCATGATACGCCCCAGTGTTTCAGTACCGACTGGCACAGAAATCGGAGCATGCGTGTTTTGCACGGTCAGACCACGCTTTAAGCCCTCTGTAGAGCCCATCGCGATAGTCCGCACGATACCGTCACCGAGCTGCTGCTGAACTTCCAGCACAATGTCGCTGCTATCAACGTTCAGCGCTTCGTAGACGTTGGGTACGGCATCACGTGGAAATTCCACGTCAATGACCGCACCAATGATCTGTACGATACGTCCGCTACTCATTTTGGTTCCTCTCAAACCTGCAAAATGAAACCTGTCATCCGGATCAAACGGCGGCAGCGCCACCCACAATCTCAGAAATTTCCTGAGTGATTGCGGCCTGACGGGCCTTGTTGTACACCAGCTGCAGATCATCGATCATCTTGCCGGCGTTGTCCGTGGCGCTCTTCATAGCGACCATCCGGGCGGATTGTTCACAAGCGTTATTTTCGACAACGGCCTGATAGACCTGGGACTCGATATAGCGCACCAGAAGCTTATCCAATAGCTGCTTTGCTTCGGGCTCATAGAGGTAATCCCAACCGGTAGTCGTACGCGGTTCTTCCGGTGTCTCGACAGCTTGCAGGGGCAATAATTGCTGGACGATTGGTTTTTGGCTCATGGTGTTGATAAAACGGTTAAACACCACAAACAACCGATCAATCTTGCCCGCTTCATAGGCATCCAACATGACCTTGACACTCCCCACCAGATCACTGGCGACGGGGGCATCACCCAGTCCAGTCTTGGCTGCTACCAGATTGCCACCATAACGGCGGAAAAAAGCATTGGCCTTGCTACCCAGGGCACAGAAATCAACTTCAGTCCCTTTCTCTTTCCAAGCGCGGATATCTTTCAGTGCCAGTTTGAACATATTGGCGTTCAAACCACCACATAGACCACGGTCGGTCGAGACAATAATGTAGCCCACCCGTTTCACATCACGTTCTACCATATAGTGGTGCTTATATTCGGGGGTTGCCTTGGCAATATGGCCAACTACTTTACGAATCTCGGTGGCATAAGGCTGACTGGCGGCCATGCGATCCTGAGCTTTACGCATTTTAGATGCCGCCACCATTTGCATGGCGCTGGTAATCTTTTGCGTATTCTTAATGCTCCCAATCTGAGAGCGGATCTCTTTTCCGACTGCCATACGCTTTGCCTTCTAGCCTTCACTCGGCAAGCAGGAAGGGCCTTTCGGCCCTAACCACTTACCAGGACTGGGTGGCCTTGAACTGCTCAAGAGCAGACTTGAGGCCGGCCTGAATGTCATCGCTGTAATCGCCTTTTTCATTGATCTTACTGATCAAATCAGCGTGTTCAGCGTGGACGTAAGATTGCAGCGCAGCTTCAAAATCACCAACACGGTTGGCGTCGACATCGTCGAGGAAGCCTTTCTCTGCAGCGAACAAAGACACGGCCATCGCGGCGATGCTCATCGGGCTGTACTGCTTCTGCTTCATGAGCTCGGTCACACGCTGACCATGTTCTAATTGCTTACGTGTCGCTTCGTCCAAATCAGAAGCAAACTGGGAGAACGCTGCCAGCTCACGGTACTGAGCCAGAGCCAGACGGATACCACCGCCCAGTTTCTTAATGATTTTGGTCTGTGCAGCACCACCTACACGAGAAACGGAAATACCCGCGTTCATCGCCGGACGAATACCGGAGTTAAACAGATCCGTTTCAACGAAGATCTGACCATCCGTGATTGAAATCACGTTGGTCGGAACGAACGCAGACACGTCGCCCCCTTGGGTCTCAATGATCGGCAACGCCGTCAGAGAGCCTGTCTGACCTTTCACTTCACCCTTAGTGAAGTTTTCAACATACTCAGCGTTAACACGCGCAGCACGTTCCAGCAGACGGGAGTGGAGATAGAAGACGTCACCCGGATAAGCTTCACGACCCGGCGGACGACGCAGCAGCAGGGAAATCTGGCGATAAGCCCAGGCTTGCTTGGTGAGATCATCATAGACGATCAGCGCATCTTCACCACGGTCACGGAAGTACTCACCCATGGTACAACCCGCGAACGGTGCAATAAATTGCAGAGCGGCCGCTTCAGAAGCAGAAGCCACGACGATAATGGTGTGCTTCAGCGCATCGTGCTCTTCCAGCTTACGCACCACGTTGGCAATCGTAGACTGCTTCTGACCCACAGCGACATAGATACATTTAACACCAGTATCTTTTTGGTTGATGATGGTATCAACTGCAATCGCTGTTTTACCGATCTGACGGTCACCGATGATCAACTCACGCTGACCACGACCGACCGGTACCATCGCATCGATCGCTTTGTAACCCGTCTGCATCGGCTGGTCGACCGGCTCACGCCACAAGACCCCCGGCGCCACTTTTTCAATGGCATCGGTTTGCTTGGCATCGATCGGACCTTTACCGTCAATCGGGTTACCCAAAGCGTCAACGACGCGACCCAACATTGCTTCACCCACCGGTACTTCAAGTACACGGCCGGTACATTTCACCGTTTGGCCTTCGGCCAAGCCATCATAATCACCCAGGACGACCGCACCGACGGAGTCACGCTCCAGGTTCAGTGCCATGCCATAAGTGTTATTGGCAAATTCAATCATTTCGCCATACATGACGTCGCCTAGACCGTGCACCTGCACGATACCATCGGCGACGCTCACGATGGTGCCCTCATTCTGGGCTTCAGAGGACACATCAAGGCCGGCAATGCGCTGCTTGATGATGTCGCTGATCTCGGATGGATTCAGTTGCTGCATGCCATGTCCCTCAAATCAGGAGTTCAACGCCTCGGCCAGCTTAGCCAGCTTACCTCGGACAGAACCGTCGATCACAATATCGTCGGTTCGAATGATGACACCGCCAATCAACGATTCGTCGATTTCGGTTTCAATCACCACTTCTAAGTCCAAGCGCTTGCTTAAAGCATCCGCTAACGTTTTTTGCTGTTCACTGCTGAGCTCATAAGCGCTGGTGACACGCGCCACGACTGTTTTTTCCCGCTCGGCCTTTAATGCCTCATAAAGTTCGGCAATCACAGGCAACAAGGGCAGTCGGCGATTATCACTCAGCGCCTTGATGAAATTTTGACCATCTTCAGTCAATTGCTCTTGGCACAGTTCCAACAGCACTGCAGCTTTCTGATCAGTCGTCATTGCTGGGTTGTGGAGCAGTTTTTCCACAGTGTCAACACGGGTGACTTGCGCCAGTGTTGCCAACATTTGCGACCAATCAACCAGTTTGTCCTGCTGTAGGGCAAACTCGAACGCTGCTTTCGCGTAGGGCCGGGCGAGGGTGTTCATATCAGCCATAGGACACCTCGCTTAGAGCTGTTTTGCGAGTGAGTCAACCAACTCGCTATGGGCCTTGGCGTCGACAGACTTTTTCAGGATCTGTTCGGCACCGGCAACCGCCAGTTCAGCCACTTGGCCACGCAGCTCTTCTTTTGCGCGGTTTACTTGCTGGTCGATTTCACCCTTCGCTGACACGATCAGGCGTTCGCCTTCTTCGCGTGCAGTTTCTTTGGCTTCTTCGATAATCTGGTTGGCCCGCTTATTCGCCTGCTCAATGATTTGAGCTGCTTCTTCCTTGTTCTCACGCAGTAACTGAGATGCTTTTTCCTGCGCCAGTTCAAGGTCCCGAGATGCACGACTGGCTGCATCCAGGCTATCCGCAATTTTTTTCTGTCGGGCTTGCATGGCCTGCATGACCGGAGGCCATACATACTTCATGCAAAACCAGACAAAGATGGCGAACGCGATGGCCTGGCCGATTAGGGTCAGATTCAGATTCACGCCATTAACCTCTCGCTATCCGGTTGAATTTAAAAAATCACTTCCATCACCCCCGCTCGAAAGCGGGAGAGATGATTAACCGGCGATCTGAGCAACGAAGGGGTTAGCGAAAGTGAAGAACAGCGCAATACCCACACCGATCATAGTGACGGCGTCCAACAGACCGGCCACGATGAACATTTTGACCTGCAGCATTGGGATCATTTCAGGCTGACGAGCAGAACCTTCCAGGAATTTGCCACCCAGGATACCAAAACCGATAGCGGTACCCAGTGCACCCAGACCGATCAGCAGGGATACGGCGATGGCAGTCAAACCCAGTACTTGTTCCATTGTTTTCTCCTAAGATTGCGAGTTGAGTTGGTTGAGTTGATGAAACGATTTAAAACTGATTTTAAAAGTTGTTTTTTTAAAACTGCTTTAAAATCTTATAACGCCTGAAGGCTGCCGCTTAATCATCGGCATACCTCCAGGTCATAAGTTCACTTAGTGATCTTCATGCGCCATGCTGAGATAAACGATCGTCAGCATCATAAAGATGAAGGCCTGCAGCGTGATGATCAAAATGTGGAAAATCGCCCACGGAACAGATAGCGCCCATTGAATCCAGAAGGGCAATAGCGCAATCAAGATAAAGATCAATTCACCCGCATACAGGTTACCGAAAAGACGCAGCCCGAGAGAAACGGGTTTAGCCAATAAGCCAACGCCCTCTAGCAGCAGGTTAAACGGAATCATTAATTTATTATTGAAAGGCTGCAGTGTCAGCTCTTTGGTAAAGCCACTAACACCTTTAATTTTAATGCTATAGAAGATGATCATCAGGAAGACACTGATCGACATCCCCATGGTGGCATTCACATCCGTTGTCGGCACCACCTTCATGTAATGAACGCCCATCGCACCGAACAAGGCAGGCAGCCAGTCGACAGGCACCAAATCCATCAGGTTCATCAAGAAAACCCAGCAGAAGATGGTCAGTGATAAAGGTGCGATCAACTGGCTACGACCGTGGAAGGTTTCCTTTACACTTTTATCGACAAACTCCACCATGATTTCGACGAAGTTTTGCAGCCCACCTGGGACACCTTGGGTCATACTTTTTGCCGCTTTACGGAACAAAAAGAGAAAAAGGCCACCTAATACTACTGACCACCCAATAGTATCGACATGAATAGCCCAAAAACCCATGGCTTTAGCTTCTGCTGCGTTTTCCGCAAACTTCAAGCCATATTCCGGATGCAGTCCATAGGTCAGGTTCTGCAAATGGTGCTGTATGTATTCGCTAGCGTTTCCTGCCATCGTCAGCCTCGATATCGGTCATGGGTGTCGTTTGCGCGTTAGCAACCAAGGTGATAACCAATGCACAAAGAGCACCACACAGTAAGCAACAAATAGATAAATTGGGTTTAAGGGGCGCACCCATACAAAACTGGCTGCAAATAATACGACCGTTAAACCAAACTTACCGGCCTCAGCACTGTAAAACGCTTTGACCGCTCGCTTTGCCTGCCGTGCCCCGCGAAAGCGGAACATCCACCAAGCAAAAAACATATTGGGAATCAATGCCACCAAACCACCTGCCAAGGCAGAAGGCAGTGCTACTCGATCAACGATACCCGTGACCGTTAACACGATTAGCAGAACAATAATCTGCGCCCATATGACGGGGGCAACTGTCGGGCGAGGGATCTGCGCCATATTTTCCTCATCATGCCAGGGCATACACGTACAGCTGCCCCAGACAAAAGTCCGGAGATTATATGGGCTAGAAGCGCCCTCATCAACCAAAGTCGGTCGTAATCGTTAACAATTACGACCAAGGTGCTACTTAGGTCAATTGTCAGTCAAACGAATCACGCTAAGCGTTTAAGCGTATATTCAAGATGTCGGCATAGTGGAATCTTCTGAAACCGCCTAGTGCACTCAATCAAAACCAAATGCACTCAGTCAAAATTCAGACATCATTCAATATCACATCACGTTTATCGTATGTGCTGAAGAATGCCATCAAGCTCTTCAAGACTGGTATAACGGATTTCTAACCGTCCCTTTCCGCTGTCTTGATGACGAATCTTCACCGGCGCACCCAACGTATCCTGGAGCTTTTGCTCCAAACGTTGAACGTCAGGACTGTCTTTGGCCTGATCCTTAGCCGGTGATTTAGGTTGTTGTAACTGTCTGACTAAAGCTTCAGTCTGACGGACAGATAATCCTCGTGCAACCACTTGTCGGGCTGCGTCAATCTGTTGATGCGGCGATAGTGCCAATAACGCGCGCGCGTGCCCCATTTCTAGATCGCCATTCTCCAGCAGACGTTTGACATCTTCATGAAGGCTAAGCAACCGCATCAGATTGGTGACACTGACTCTAGACTTACCGACCGCCTCAGCCACTTGCTGCTGAGTCAGCTCAAACTCTTGCTGTAAACGCTGTAGCGCAAGCGCTTCTTCCAGTGGGTTAAGATCTTCCCGCTGGATATTTTCAATCAACGCCATCGCAATAGCGGCGGCATCATCAATCTCTCGAATTAAAGCGGGAACCCGCTCCAATCCAGCCTGTTGAGCCGCGCGCCAACGTCGCTCGCCAGCGATAATTTCATAACGCTCAACGCCCACTGCACGCACGACAACGGGCTGCATGATGCCTTGCTGACGAATAGAATCGGCAAGCTCTTCCAACGCCTCAGGGTGCATGTCCCGACGAGGCTGGAACCGACCACGCTGCAACTGCTCAATAGGGAGTTGCCGTAGCGTTCCATCAACATTTTGAACTGCGGGCGTTGTGTCTTCTTCGACACTCACGGCTTGAGGACGTGTTCCCCCTGCTCCCAGCAGTGCATCAAGGCCTCGTCCCAGGCCACGTTTCTTAGAAGCACTCATGTCAATCGAAACATCTCTTGGCAAAATTCTGCATCATGTCTGGTCGCTATCAGATTAAAGCGCCAACCCTTATGAAGCCTGTCATCAAGCGCTCTCAACCACCTCAGTCGAGGCACCCGATTCAGCCCGACGAATCATTTCCCCAGCAAGCGCTAAATAAGCCAAGCTCCCGCGCGAACGGCCGTCATAACACAGCGCGGGCAAACCATAACTGGGCGCTTCCGCCAAACGTACATTACGGGGAATGACGGTACTGAGCACTCGGTCATCAAAGTAATCAATTAATTGGCTGGATACATCACGCGTCAGGCTATTGCGCGGGTCATACATCGTCCGCAGTATACCGGCAATGCTTAGGTGAGGATTCACTGAATCGGCTAAACGTTTAAGCGTATCCAGTAATGCCGTCAAACCTTCCAGCGCATAATATTCACATTGCACTGGAATCAGTACACTCTGTGCCGCCGTTAGGCCATTAAGCGTCAATAGGCTTAACGAGGGCGGGCAGTCAATCAGCACATAATCATAATCACTGAGAATAGGGGCAAGCCCTTGCGCCAATCGCCGCTCTCTTTGTGGCATATCCAGCAGACCAATTTCAGCCGCCGTTAAATCTAAATTCGAAGGAAGCAGGTCATAACCCGCAGGATCAGTATGGACACGGATATCCTCCGCTTTGGCTTCGCCCATCAGCAGATCAAAAACAGACTGAGTCAACGTCCGTTTTTCAACACCACTGCCGAGTGTGGCATGCCCTTGTGGATCCATATCCACTAACAGTACACGCCTTTTGGTCGCCACCAGAGAGGCCGCCAAATTAATACTGGTGGTGGTTTTACCCACACCGCCTTTCTGATTCGTGATGGCATAGATTCGGGTCACGGCTCATATCCTTTTCAGGTCAAGCGATCCATAGATCATACGCTTGAACTCATCAGCAGAAGGTCATTGATGTTGAAAACACATCAGATAACGCTCGCCCAGGATGGCAGGCACCGCCAGACGTGGTTCAGCAAACAAGGTGAAATCATCCGGAATTTGACACAATTCATCCGTCGGATATTGCCCTTTCATCGCTAACCAGTGACTGTCCTGGTGGCCCAGATGACGAGTTAACGACAAGAAGTCATTGAGGCTGGCAAAAGCCCGACTGATGATCCGGTCAAACGCTTGCTCAGGCTGGTAGGCCTCCACACGCGCCTGCACCACTTCAACCTGATCCAATTTAAGCGCCACTTTAGCCTGAAACTGAAAGCGTGACTTTTTGCCATTGCTATCCAGCAGCGTTATTCCCAAATCCGGCCGCATAATCGCCAGAATAATACCCGGCAACCCAGGCCCACTGCCCACATCCAACCAACGTGATGTTGATTCAGCGGTTTGATCAATATAGGGCAGTATGGCCAAGCTATCGAGTAGATGGCGTTCAACCATCGCCGCCGGATCACGGACAGCGGTCAAATTGTAGGCCTGATTCCACTTCAGCAACAATGCGAGATAATCGAGCAATTGCTGCACCTGTTGATCTGACGCCACCAGTGTCTGCCGCGTAAGACCTTCTCGCAACTGTCGCTCAAGGGCTGCAAAATCACTCATGCGGTCTGATCCAACCATTGCTTTTTCTTAAGATGAATCAACAGCATAGAAATCGCTGCGGGGGTCACACCAGGAATTCGAGCAGCCTGTGCCAGTGTTTCCGGTCGGGCAGTGGATAACTTTTGACGAATCTCATTCGACAACCCGTCAACGGCTTGATAATCCAGCGCCTGGGGAAGTGTAGTGGACTCATGTCGGCGTAATTTTTCAATTTCACCGGCCTGACGATCAATATATCCCGCATATTTCAACTGGATCTGCACCTGCTCAGCAGCCGCTTCAGATAAATCGGCCTCACTAGGCGCAACAGCGGCTAGTGTCGGATAATCCAATTCAGGACGCTTAATTAAATCGGCCAAAGAATACTCACGACTCAGGGGCTGCTTGAGCTTATCGGCCAGCTGCTCGGCTTGTGGGCTCTGAGGTTGAATCCAGGTGCTGGCCATGCGCGCTTTTTCCTGCTCAATCGCATCGCGTTTTTCACAAAAAGCGGCCCAACGCGGGTCATCCACTAAGCCGAGTTCACGGCCTTTTTCGGTCAAACGTAAATCAGCATTATCTTCGCGCAGCAAGAGGCGATATTCAGCACGAGAAGTGAACATGCGATAAGGCTCAGCGGTGCCATGGGTGACAAGATCATCCACCAAAACCCCCAAGTAAGCCTCGTCACGGCGGGGACACCAGCTGTCTTCATCACGCGCTCGGCGTACCGCATTAATCGCCGCTAATAAGCCCTGTGCACCCGCTTCTTCATAACCCGTTGTGCCGTTGATCTGACCCGCAAACCAGAGGTTTTTCAGCGTCTTGGTTTCCAATGAATGCCATAACCCTTGAGGATCAAAGAAATCATACTCAATGGCATATCCCGGACGCGTGATATGAGCGTTTTCCATCCCTCGAATCGAGTGCACAACCTCAAGTTGCACATCAAACGGCAATGAAGTTGAAATCCCATTGGGATAAAGCTCTTGGGTATTTAAACCTTCTGGCTCAATAAAAACCTGATGGCTGTCTTTATCGGCAAACCGATTCACTTTGTCCTCAATCGAGGGACAATAACGCGGCCCAACACCTTCAATGACCCCGGCATACATGGGGGATCGATCCAGGTTAGCGCGGATGAGCTCATGGGTTTGAGCATTGGTATGGGTAATCCAGCAATTAACCTGCTCAGGATGTTCTTCAGGACGTCCCATAAACGACATGACCGGCATCGGATCATCGCCAGGTTGGGCATCCATCACAGAGAAATCGACCGTTTTCGCATCAATTCGCGGAGGCGTACCTGTCTTCAAACGCCCAACGGGTAAATCAAGTTCACGTAAACGATCCGCTAATGCGATAGACGGCGGGTCACCGGCACGACCACCGCTATGGTGCTGCATACCGATATGAATCACGCCGCCAAGAAAAGTCCCCGTGGTTAAGACCACGCTCTTAGCGCTGAACCGAATGCCGCCTTGTGTCACCACACCGCGAACTTCATCACCTTCAACGATGAGATCATCCGCAGCCTGCTGAAACAGCGTTAAATTCGGCTGATTTTCTAGAATATTTCGGATCGCTTGGCGATACAGGGCGCGGTCTGCTTGGGCTCGGGTCGCTCTGACCGCAGGTCCTTTGCGCGCATTTAACACACGAAACTGAATACCGGCTAAGTCAGTCGCATGCGCCATAGCACCACCTAGGGCATCTATTTCGCGCACCAAATGACTTTTACCAATCCCGCCAATAGCCGGGTTACAGGACATTTGTCCAAGGGTTTCGATGTTGTGGGTTAACAGGAGGGTATCAGCCCCCATACGTGCTGCGGCCAGCGCAGCTTCCGTGCCTGCATGGCCGCCGCCGATCACAATGACATCAAAGCGGTTGGGATAATCCACAGCCACACCTCAAGAATTCGAGCAATTGGGAAAAGGGACAACAGTATAAAGATTCCTGTGAAATAAAAAAGTACCCAAGTCGGTGTGGATAGCTTTATCCGATATCCACAATAACAATCAATAGCTGTTTTAAAAGATTACTACTGTTATTATTAATAGTGTGGATACTTTCTGTGGATACTTTGCTTTATCTCCCTATACAGGAGGCTTCGTGGCTTGGGATATGTTTGTTGTTAACTGCCTTATGAAGCGTGCGTAACTCGGTATAGACCTGTGTATAACACCTTGTTCCATCCACAGCTCAAACTAGACCCAACTTATCTTCAGGGCTTAGGCCTATTTCTACCTCCAGATATCCACACCCATTTCGACACACAACGACAGTATTGTTGTCACCCTATAAGCAGTATCTTGTCTCTTGAATGAGCTTGTATAAGCAGCTCATCAATTCTTCTGTTCGATCACATTGATGATGTATTAAAACAATCACCCATGTGCTCAATGCGACATGTTCTTAATTCAACATAAGGAGTACACCCGTATGACGACAGCCTATTGCCCTCGACGTCTGATGTTTTTAGCGGGTCTTGGTATGACAGCCTGGGGGTATGCCACAGGGGCCTATGCCGATACAGCCTGGACAGGATCAATCGGTGCGGGAGGCGTTTGGAAACCCGATTATCTCGGCAGTGATGATTATGAATTTCGAGGCTTTCCTAACTTAACGCTACAGGCCAAAGGCGTGGGTTACTTAAGTCTCAAAGACGGTATTGGCACTTATTTGACAGAAAGTGACCATTGGCAAACATCGATATTCCTGACTTACTTATTTGGCCGTGACAATACAGGCGATCTATCGGATTTTGAGGAGGTGGATGGCGGTATTGCTGGAGGGCTTCGACTGGGTTACAACCAAGGCGCATGGCAGCATAACTTATCCATTAAAGCCCCCATTGGTGGGGATTTAGAAGGTTATCGAGTCGATGTATCGACTCGATGGAAAACAGCATTGTCTCAGCGCTGGTCCTTCTTTATTCAGCCGGGTATTGGCTATGCCGATAAACAATGGAATCAAGCCTATTTTGATGTATCCGCAGAGGATAGCGCTGCCAGCGGTGTTCGCGCTTATCGTGTTAGCGATGGCAGCTGGGATGCTCATTTCACGACCGGCGTTAATTTCCAAATAACAAAAGAATGGCGTTTATCAATGGCAGGTCGAGTGAGCCGGTTGACCGGTGATGCCGAGGATAGCCCCATTGTGGATGAATTAGGTGATGCGACTCAAGGCAGCTTGATGATTGGTACAGCCTATTCGTTTTAAAGCGATACGTTTTAAACTGACAGATTTTAAATCTATGGGTTTTTATCTAAGACCCCATTAAACGACTCCCATACAGAGTCTCTCAGTGTATTATCCGGTGTGTCACGTCACACCGGATAATGCAACATACAGTGGAAGCGCACAGGGACATCCGTATGATTTCGATAACCGTGAGGTTGATCAGCGTTAAACTTAATCCCTTGCTCCGACGTGAGCGAATGCCATTGTGATGATGATCCCCAGTACACCTCTAAAGTCCCGTTAATGCCCACTAGATGTTCAATAGCCCCCGGTACATGAGCTTCTGAATGACTTTCAGCCCCAGGGGCCAAGGTCACGATCAATACTTCCATTCTTAAGTTAGGATCAAAAGCAAACAAGGGTTCAACAGACATACCTGGCGTTTGTAGCGTGTGTAAATCACCGTTAGTCCCTGGGCATTCGGGTGATTGGAGTAAACAAGAAAAAGAAACCTGTAAACCGCTGGCAATCTTCCACAATGTCGCCACAGTGGGGCTGGATTCACCCCGTTCAATTTGCCCTAGCATGGCCTTACTGACACCAGTGATTTGTGCCATACGGTCCAGACTCCATTCTTTTTCACGGCGAAGCTGACGCACTCGAGAAGGCAACTCATTAGGGGGGGTCTGAAAAAGAGTCATGCGTTTAATGTTTTCCCATCAAAGGCTTTCAAAGGACTTTTCAGCATCATTTCAAGCACCTTACAGGCAAATACCCAGAAGCATTTTGTTCTAGGTACACGCTTTGATATACAAAACGCTTTATTCAATCTTTATATACAAGACGTTCACTGCCATAAACAACCATTTATTAGCGATTGATGTGATACAGTTGTGCGTTATAACGTACAAGCTTGATGATTAAGACCTCTTTGAGAAGAAACTCAATGAATATCTCTTCCTCAGCATTTAACCTCAGTACCATCACTGCAGGCTTTATTGCAGTGCTCATCGGCTATAGCAGCTCCGCTGTCATTATTTTTCAAGCCGCTGAAGCGGCAGGTGCTTCCCAAGCTCAACTCAGTTCATGGATGTGGGCGGTCGGCATCGGATGTGCATTCACCACGCTGTATTTCTCATGGCGTTATCGACAACCTATTTTGACCGCTTGGTCTACACCAGGCGCAGCACTGTTGGCCACGAGTTTACCGGGCACGAGCATGGAAGACGCTATTGGTGCCTTTATTTTATCTTCTTTACTGATCACCTTATGCGGCATTACCGGCTGGTTTGAGCGGATCATGCATCGCTTACCCCCCACCCTCGCTGCCGCGATGCTTGCAGGTGTATTACTTCGCTTTGGATTAGATGTCTTTCAGGCCGCCGATATCGAACCAGGGTTAGTGCTACCGATGCTATTGGCATATTTATTAGGCAAGTGCTGGTGGCCACGATTTGCCGTTCTTGGGGTCTTAATTACCGGCGGATTACTGGCTTATACACAGGGAGATATCGCCCTTGGGGGTGTGGATATCCAATTGACTGTTCCACAATGGACAACCCCTCACTTTACACTGACCACCTTAATCGGAGTGGGGATTCCTCTTTTTGTGGTCACAATGGCGTCACAAAATTTGCCAGGGATTGCCGTCATTCGTGCAGCAGGATATCAGGCCCCAGTATCACCGGTAATCACTGGGACGGGGCTCATATCTTTAATCCTTGCTCCTTTTGGAGGCTATGCCATTAATCTGGCGGCGATTAGTGCAGCTGTCTGCATGGGACCTGAAGCCCATCCCGATCCGAAAAAACGCTATGGGGCCAGTCTGATAGCCGGGGCGTTATATTTGACTTGCGGCCTTCTAGGCGCCACGGTGGCGAGTCTCTTTGGTGCTTTACCTAGCACATTGGTCATGGCGATTGCCGGCATCGCACTGATGCCCACTTTAGCCAACGGTTTGGCCAGTGCGATGGGGGAGCCAGGACATCGTGATGCCGCCATTCTCACCTTTCTCGTTACCGCTTCCGGATTCAGTTTATTCAGCATTGGTAGTGCTTTCTGGGGGCTGATTGCCGGTGTTATCGCTTTGAATTTACGTCGTGTGACCCCATGAGCACTGAATCACAAGTGCTAGCGATCACGCAGAAATCCAGGATAATGCCAAGCCTATCAATCGTCAGCTCATCCAGTGGTGGATCATGGTTTTTTTATTATTCATGTTGCTTGGAGCTTTAGCTGGAACACTCGCTGGATTATTTGGAATCGGTGGCGGGTTAATTATTGTACCAGTCCTAGTGTATAGCCTAACCGCTCAAGGGGTTCATTCAGAAGTCGTCACCCATCTTGCGGTCGGCACATCACTGGCCTCGATTATTTTTACTTCCATCAACTCAGTGCTTGCCCATCATCAAAAAGGGGCGGTTAACTGGCTCATCGCCATCACCATGGGTTCAGGCATTATCGTGGGGAGTGCTTTAGGCGGATTAACGGCAGCTTATATCCCCGGCGATCAGTTACAAATGATTATTGGGCTATTTGCTTTAATCATGGCATTACAAATGGCGCTGCAATGGCGACCTCAGTCTCAACACCAGAACCCGCCTAGCCGTTTTCTGCTTAGCACAGCAGGGGGCATCATTGGCTGGGCTTCAGCGATTTTTGGTATTGGAGGGGGGTCACTTTGTGTGCCTTTTCTGACTTGGCGGGGTCTCGATGTTCGCCAGGCAGTCGGCATTGCTGCGGCCTGTGGCCTGCCTATTGCACTCTCAGGCGCATGCACTTATATGTGGGTAGGCCGACATGCGGACCATTTACCTGAATGGAGCCTGGGGTATATTTATCTCCCGGCTTTAGTGGGGATTGTGACGACCAGTATGTTTTTTGCCCGACTTGGGGCTCGATTAGCTCACCGACTCTCTCCAATAATACTAAAACGCTGCTTTGCCGTTCTGTTGGTGGGTGTCGGCTTAAATTTCTTATTTTAATACAGCCCAGCCAAAGCCTACCGGGCTATTTCATATCAAGCGGTTTCATATGAGGCGGTTTCATCATCAGATGATTTCAAATCAACGATCGAGTGCTTCACACACCCCATGATGAGCCGCAACGGCATCGTGAGCATGTAAGCTCTCGGCATGAATGACTTTTAAGGCAAATGTCAGGGCCTGAGGCCATGGTTTTAAAAGCGCACTTAAACGACGTGCGGCATCTTCGCAGAACATCAGGTTTTGGCCATTCGCGAGCGCAAAAGCTTGTTCATCAACACGCTTCACGGCTGTTTGCAGGGCAGTCCCTAATGTTGCTTCAACGCGATCGATCAAGGTGAGCAAAGGCCACTGCTCGATTTCTGGATCAAGCTGTAGTTGGACATGGGCATCACTGCGCTGGCTATGAGGTGTCGCAACAATGCCTGATGTGGCACCAAGCCATTGATGAACCTGCTCAAATGAGAGCCCCTCATCTTGATCAAAGTCTTTCTCGAAACGTGCTTGAATCAATTGCCTTGCTAAAGCGGCAGAGCAAGGGCAAGTCGATGAATAACCGATATGGCACCCTAATGCCAAGTGGTAGCCTTGCTCATCTAACTGTGCGGATAACTCAAAGGGATAAGTCTTCCACCCCTTAAAATCACTGATCAGCGCAGAACGCTCCAAAGGGATTTCTCCAGAGATACGAATAGACGCCTTTGACGATATCGTCTCATGGGCCTGTAAACATTGGCTCAAGACCTGCTTCAACACTTCAGGCGTTAATTCCATCCCCGCAACGGCTTGTATTGATTGATATAGACGTGACATATGAATGCCACGTTGTTCCGCATCATCCAGGCTGACACCAATATCAACATTGGCCACAATCGACTGACCCTCCAAAACAACAGGCAGCGCAATCTTGTCCATACCGACTTGCGCTAAAACGCCACCCCACTCCGGCTGATGACGCGCCACATCTATTAAATCCATGCTCACTCACCCAACACAAAAACAATGTTATAACATAACAATTAATGCGAAGGCTACCCATGAATAGGCACATCCAGGGGAGCCGATATTGGGTCAGCGAATATCATCTCGATGCATCAAAGGATCCCGCTCAATCATTTTTTTAGCCGTCAGAGAAAAGGCTCGGGATAACTCACTTCGAACTCGATTTTTGAGATAGTAAATGGAGTAATCATACTGCACCACAGGGCGAAAAGGTTTCACTACAATATCCAGTCCTTGCCAGAGATCGACATTTAAAGGATCAAGAATTGCAATACATAAACCCGCTGCCACCATGCCATAGCCCGACATCGCTCTTTGTGTTGAAAACTGTTCATTGACGTGCAAATCAAATGATTTAATTAATTGCTTATGCCGGTGCCATTCCAAACCGTCTTCATCAACAAGCGATAATAGGTTTTCACCTTGTAAGTCATTTGGAGTGACCACCTCTTGGTGAGCTAAACGGTGTGATCGCGGAAGCACACAGACCCACGAAGTGGAAAGTAAAGGCTCTTCAATAAAATCGCTCGCTACATCCATCTTATTCGTAATAATTAAATCATATTTTGATTGGGCTAATCCTTGGGTTAAATGATCGACACTATCCACCCATAAGTTAATATGAACTTTGGGGTACTGTTGAATAAAGTGTTGAATTAACCTCGGTGTCAGCAACGTTGCGAGTGCAGGTGTCGCGCCTATTGTTAAGCTACCGTGAGTGCTATAGCGTAAATTTTCTGCAAATTTTTCTAGATGATGAATACCATTGAATACAGATCTGACTTCATCATAGAAGGCCATGCCTTCTGGTGTTGGGATCATCCTCCCCTTATTCTTCTTAAATAGCTCAAACCCAAGATCTTCTTGTAAGTCTTTGATTAATCTACTAATTGAAGGCTGAGAGATTGATAATGACTGCGCCGCTTGTGAAAAGCTCCCTTTCTGTACCGACGCCATGAACGCCTGTAACTGTTTATATTGCATAGGCACCTCATAGCATTTATGAATACATCAATACAAAAAATAGCATTGTTCGAATATGTTTTCTATGAAAAAGTAGATAAACAGGGCTAACCCATAATCAAAATGGATGCCTTGAAAAAATAATAGCCGTCATAAAAAAATTGATATTAGAACTATTACAATTAAAAGAGGTTCACCATGACATCTCATCCCTCAGACCCTTCCCATACACCAAGACCCAATGAGCCCGCCCCTAAACGCTGGTATCATAAAATCCCAGACCCCATGGTATTGATATTTTATATTCTAATTGTCGCTTGTGTGATGACCTGGATATTACCCAAAGGGGCTTATGATGTTGAATCCGTTGATGGCCGAAACCGCGTCATTGCTGATTCATTCCATTACCTGCCAGATGACCAAAGCTCACTGTCATTAGGCAGTATCATTAATCATATTTTCGATATTTTTGTCGCGATTCCTGATGGACTTATTCAAGCCTCTCAATATTTATTCATCGTATTTATTGCCGGTGGATTGTTTAATATTCTTTATCATTCAAAGGCGCTCGAAAATTTCGTCGGCACCAGTATTAAGCATATTGGATTAAAAAATCGCCACCTATTGATTTGGTTAGCCACATACCTCTATGGTGTTTTTGGCATTACCGTCGGCTTTGAAAATAATATTGCATTGGTCCCCGTCGCCTTATTGCTGTCAGGTGCGTTGGGCTACTCGAATATCGTAGGGGCCTGTATTGCTGTAGGGGGGATTGGAGTTGGTTTTGCACTGTCTCCTATCAATCCCTATACCGTCGGCGTCTCTCAAAGCATCGCAGGACTGCCCATCTTTTCAGGGGCTTTATTACGCTGCGCCCTTGTCATCAGTGCATTGAGCCTGTTGGCTTGGTACATCACACGATTCGTCGCCCCTCACGCGCCTCATGATCCCGAGTCTGAAACCACGGAAACCCTCACGCATTCGATTCAACATTACCGCATGGGCGGTCGTGATATTGCCGTGATGCTGGCCTTTTTCTTCTCCATTGTGGTCATTGCAGGCTGTTCCTATCTTGCGGGTATTAAAGTGCTTGGGCGCAGTTGGTATATCAAAGAAATCACCGCAGTCTTTATTATCTTATCGATCGTGGTCGCCATGATCTGCCGAATCAAACCGGCTCAGTACGTCGAACATATGGTTGCCGGCGCCTCAAAGGTGACCGGTGGTGCGCTAGTGATTGGTCTGGCCGCTTCGATCAAAGTGGTTTTGGAGGATGGCCAGATCATCTACACCATTGTCCACGCACTGAATCATATTCTTGAGTTTATGCCTCACTCACTGATTGCCATCACCATCAGTGTGATTCAAGGCGTTATCAATCTGTTTGTGCCCAGTGGTTCCGGTCAGGCATTGATCACAATGCCGATCTTAATTCCATTGGGGGATCTCGTCGGTATTAGCCATCAATTGATGATTTTGGCGTTTCAAGTGGGTGATGGGATTACTAATTTAATCATCCCAACATCGGGTGGCACTTTAGCCATGTTGGCACTGGCACGGGTGGGTTTTTCTCAGTGGATTAAAACCATCTTTCCCATTATTGCAGCCATTTATGTGATCAGTTGGGGCTTTATCTTGTTCGCTCAATGGACTCACTGGTCCTGATCACAGCTTGTTCGTTAATTCACTATCGCAGTTTATTCACACCTCCAACCACCACAGCGGCCCTAGGTCGCTGTGGATCATATAAGATTCAGTCACGCTATGAATAAGTTAAACAATATTGCGCTTGTCGGCGGCACCCACGGTAATGAACGCTCAGGTATTCAACTGATCCAACAGTGGCAACAATATCCCCCACAAGCGGATTGGCACTTCAATCTGCATTATGTGCTGGCTCATCCCAGGGCTTGCCAACAATCGGTCCGTTTTCTGGAGTCTGATCTTAATCGAGCCTTTCGCTTAGCTGACCTTCAGGACCCTCAGCAGCTGGGTTATGAATCATTGCTCGCCAAGCAATTGAATCAGCAGCTCGGTCCCAAAGGTGCCGCCAAAACCGATCTGATTATTGATTTACATAACACCACCAGCAATATGGGCGCCTGCCTAATGCTGTTAAAACAGGATAGGTTCAACCTCTTGATGGGGGCTTATGTGAAACAGCGGATGCCCGAAGCCGTTGTTTTCTTCCAGGATAATTTACCGGAAGAGCGCCAATCATTTTTAGCGACCATTGGCTCTCAAGGTGTCACTGTTGAAGTCGGCCCTCAAGCCCATTCAGTGCTCCAGCAGCATACGCTTGAGTTGATGTCGCGCATGACACGCCACATTCTGGACTTTGCCGACGCTTATCAGCAGCAAGGCCTCTCTGACGAATTGCTGCACTTCACCTATGATGCTTTTCGTTATGCGGGGGAAGTCGAGCTCCCAACAGATGCCACAGGCCGCCCCACAGCCATCGTCTCAAGTGCTATCGATCAACATGATTTCCAACCGGTTCACCCAGGTGACGTCATCATGGAATCTTTTGATGGCACGCCCATCACCTGGACAGGGGAAGACACGGTCTACCCGTTATTTGTTAACGAAGCGGCCTATGTCGGTGGTAAAAGCGCGATGACGCTATCCACCGCGCTGCGGATCGACTGTGCCCAAGATCTGCCAAGCGAATAACTTAGCAGCGCTTATTTACCGATACAAAACTCGCCGAAGATGCGGCCGAGGAGGTCATCGGCGGTGAAGGTGCCGGTGATTTCATCCAGTGCTTGTTGCGCTTGGCGTAAATCTTCAGCCAGTAGTTCACCGGCGCCCATGCTGACCAGCTGGTCACGCCCTTGTTCCAATTGCTGGCGGGCGCGGTGTAGGGCATCCAAGTGACGGCGGCGGGCAGAAAACCCACCTTCCGTCGTCTGTTGATATCCCATCACTGATTTCAGATGTTCTCTTAATTTATCCACACCCAGTCCTTCACGTGCCGAGATCCGGAGCACCGGCGGGGGTGTGGATAAATCAAACTCAACGGCTTCCTGGGTTAAGTCGATTTTATTACGAATGACGGTTAGTTTTTCGGGGTGGGGAAGACGAGCTAATAAATCGGGCCAGAGCTTACTGGGATCGGTATCCGGTGTATCGGTGGCATCCACCAGTAAGAGCGTCCGGTCAGCTTGTTCAATTTCCTGCCATGCCCGTTCCACCCCGATACGCTCGACTTGGTCATCCGTATCGCGTAGACCGGCCGTATCAATAATATGCAGAGGCATGCCATCAATATGGATCTGCTCACGGAGGACATCACGCGTGGTGCCTGCAATATCGGTCACAATCGCACGTTCAGCACCGGCCAAGGCATTCAGTAAACTAGATTTACCCGCATTCGGCCGACCGGCCAATACCACTTTCATCCCGTCACGCAGCAAAGCCCCTTGCTGTGCTTCAGCCAAAACGTCATCGAGGCGTGCCAACACAGCATCCAGTTGTGTCATCACATGACCATCTGCCAGAAAATCAATTTCTTCTTCTGGAAAATCAATCGCCGCTTCAACATACATCCGCAGTTGAACCAAAGCCTCAACCAGGACATCAACGCGTTGAGAAAAAGCCCCTTGTAGTGACTGCAGTGCATGTTCAGCCGCTTGACGAGAGCTGGCTTCGATCAGATCAGCAATCGCTTCGGCTTGGGCCAGATCCAGTTTGTCATTGAGAAAAGCGCGCTGAGAAAATTCCCCGGGTTGCGCTAAACGAGCCCCACATTGCACACAGGCCTCTAACAGCAGATCCATCACTACCGGACCACCATGACCTTGCAGTTCCAGCACATCCTCTCCCGTAAAGGAATGAGGATTAGGGAAAAACAATGCAATACCTTCATCCAGTACTTGACCATCCGCACTGTGGAAAGGGCCATAATGCGCATAACGAGGTTTTGGACAACGCCCAATCAAGCGCTCAGCAATCGGGGCCGCCTGAGGCCCGGATATCCGTACAATGCCGACTCCACCGCGTCCACTAGGTGTGGCAATCGCGGCTATGGTGTCTTGATTTAACATTGAAGACCTCTCTATAAAACAAACGGGTATTCAGGCGCTCATGCTGAGTTCATGACATTCGCTTCGTTATGTCGATTTAAATCATCCACACCCTAATCAGTTCGCGAAATCAATATCATGTCTTCATGGGTTTAGGTTATCCACATCCCCTCATATTAAACAAACAGCATGGGGATGTGGATAACCTAAACGCTGACTCGATATGACACACCGTCGATATAAGATAAAAAAGAACCCCCTGTACAAGGGGGCTCTCTTACTGACACTTAAGAAAGATCAGGACGTATTTTGCTAACTTTTGTCCGGCCCGAGCCCTTCTTTTTCAATACCTCGAGTAATCAACCACTGCTGTAAAATCGACAAGAGGTTGTTCACTAACCAGTACAGTACCAACCCAGCCGGGAACCACAGGAAGAAGAAAGTGAAGACGATCGGCAGCATCTTCATCACTTTAGCCTGCATGGGATCGGGCGGTGTTGGGTTCAAAAGCTGCTGCACAAACATCGAGATCCCCATCAGGATCGGCAGCACAAAGAACGGATCTTTAACCGAAAGATCGTTAATCCACAGGATGAAGGGCGCATGGCGCAGCTCAACCGATTCCATCAACATCCAGTAAAGGGCAATAAAGACCGGCATCTGGACCAGAATCGGCAAACAGCCCCCCATGGGGTTAATCTTCTCTTTACGGTACAGCTCCATCATCGCCTGAGATAATTTCTGGCGATCATCCGCATATTGTTCACGGATCTGTTGCAGTTTCGGTCCAACTGCCCGCATTTTCGCCATAGAACGATAGGCGGTTGCCGACAGTTTGAAGAAAGCCGCTTTGATCATGACCGTCAACAGGATGATGGAAACACCCCAGTTACCGACAAGATCATGGATATGGTCAAGGAGCCAGAATAGCGGCTGAGCAATAAACCACAACCAGCCAAAATCAACGGCTAGATCGAGGTTGGGGGCAGCGGCTTCCAAACGACTCTGAATTTTCGGTCCCAGATAGACTTTGCCACTCAGCTCGCCCTTATCACCATTGGCAATACCGGAACTATCGGTTTTAAAGCCGATAATATTGTTGCCTTGGCGATCACTACGCGTGCTGAACAGGTTTTGTGTATCTTGAGGTGGAATCCAGGCACTGATGAAGTAGTGCTGCAGCATCGCGACCCAGCCACCCATACTGGTTTGCTGGAAGTTTTGCTTACCGATATCCTCAAATTTGATTTTTTCGTAACGAGATTCATCGGTTGAGTAGGCCGCACCCAGGAATGACGACATTCCCATGCCCTGAGCCTTACTCGGATCTTCAGAGTTATCTCGTTTGATCAAGCCAATAAAACTAGGCTTGATGGTCTGACCGCTCTGGTTATCCAGCAGATAGTCAACTTTAACCTGGTAGCTATCACGCACTAACGTGAATCGCTTCACCAGTTTAACCCCATTGACCTCACCTGAGAGGTTCACGACCAACGTATCCTGGCCATCCTGTAAACGATAGCTGGGTTTATCTGCCTTGAGTTGCAGACGTTTGTCGTTACCTAACCCCTGCAGGGCACTTTGCAGGATATAAAAACGTTTACTGGAATTTTCCAGTAATACATAAGGCTGATCGCCATTCACCCGTAGCTTATGATCAAGCAGCGCGGCATAAACAATATCTCCGCCTTTGGGTGAAATTTTCAGATCTAACAAGTCAGTCCGCACATTAATCGTGGACTGATCAGTCCCCGCTGCGCTGCTGTCTTGAAGCTCTGTTGTCGATTGAGTCTGACCAAACTGGAGCGTCTCATCATCACTGCCCGAAGGCTGTGCCGCGCTGCCATTGTCGGTCTGTACTTCAGCACTCGTAGGCGCCTGGGGCTCGTGATAATCCTGATTCCATTGGATTATCATCAAATAGCCCACTACGGCCAGTGCCAGATAGAGAACGATGCGTTTCACATCCATGGGCTGACTGCCACTCTTTTGCTGGGTCTAGTAATACACGAAAAGGCCGAACATCGGGGGATGTTCAGCCTCTTCAAGCCTGATGCTTGGCTGCTCGATTCCTTGTCTTGGGCGCTTGACCATCCTGGTGAGACTTTGTCTGCGCTTTTCGACAGAGCTGTCGCCATGCCTTATCGAGTTGACCATGAAGTTGCTGCGTATCGATGTTCGCAGCCCCTTTCACAGCTAACACAATAATATCCAAAGGAGGTAAATCATGTTGATGGTGACGGAAAGAATCCCGAACCACTCGTTTAATACGATTACGATTCACCGCCAGGCGGACATGCTTTTTACCTATGACAAACCCTAAACGGGTTTCTTCCGTCTGAGACGGAGCGGCTAACAGCAACAAGCCAGGACAATAGGCTTTATAGCAGGCCTGATCAAAGACATGACGAAAATCCCCGGCACTGAGTAAACGTCGTTGCCGGGGAAAGCTGAATGAGACCACCCGAAACTGGGGATCAAGCACTCAGACGATGACGGCCTTTGGCACGACGACGAGCCAGGACTTTACGGCCATTTTTGGTGGCCATACGAGCGCGAAAGCCGTGAGTACGCTTACGCTTAAGAACACTAGGTTGAAAAGTGCGTTTCATGACGTCTAATCCCACTTTGAGGTTGATGTAGCCACGCCCAAAATGGGCGTAATTAGCTCATGCAAGGGCGAGGATTCTAGAGAATAACTGGACTGAACGCAATTTGAACGTCACTTCAATTGCAATTTTCTGTATTTCAGACCCCTTGTGCACAACCTACTATAAACATAGATAAGAAAAGGTTTAAAAGCTTATTAGTTATGACTATTACTAGTGCTTTGCATTGGTGTGGATAAGCATGAAAAAACCTTTGAATTCTTCATGTTATAGAGTTATTAACACTCTTGATGACAACCGTATAGGCTGTGCTGCAACTGTCGGAGTGCTGTGGATAAGCAAGCTACTTATGCACACCTCAAGGTATCCCTCTATCTATACACAGTGCTAAAGGCGGTTTTCAAATAGGGTTGTCCACACCCTAAAAAAATTTTAGAAAACGTCGTTTTAAGGCCTGATGTGATGCCCAATTGATTTTTTAAGAATAAAAATGACCTGGAAGTGATGGTGCGCTGTGGATAAGCCGGGGTGGGTCACGTAGAATGAGCCGGTTAAATTCAGGAGCCTTGATGTGACGTCAGTCGATCTATGGAACCGCTGTACCGCCTACTTGCAGGATGAACTGCCCGAACAGCAGTTCAATACTTGGGTCAGGCCTTTGCAGGCAGAATTGGAAGGTCAACAACTTGTATTGTTGGCACCGAACCGTTTTGTGATGCAGTGGGTTGCCGATAAATACGCACCGCGTATTCGTGAGTTACTTAAAGAGCTGGGCGGGGATCAACCCCTTCAGCTTAAGCTCGGTGTGGGTAACCGACAGCCTCGGGCACCGGTTACGCCACCGGCACCTCCGGCTGAACCAAGTTCTCCGACACCTTCTGCCAGTGCGCCAGAAGATTATCGCGATGTCATGCATAAAATGGCTGGTGAAATTGGACAACCTGCGCCTTCTTTGGCCGCACAGCCCGTGGCCTCTGATATACCTACTGAGCCTCGAGGACGAGATAGTCGAGAGCCGTCAACCAGTCGTGAAGAGCGTCCGGTTCAGGTTGAAGGGGCGATTAAACATAATTCGACTTTAAACGGCCAACATACTTTCGATACCTTTGTTGAAGGTAAATCAAACCAGTTGGCTCGAGCGGCTTCGCGACAGGTCGCAGAGAATCCGGGAGGGGCTTACAACCCACTCTTTATCTATGGCGGTGTTGGGTTGGGTAAAACTCACTTGATGCATGCTGTTGGTAATCAGATCCTGAAGCAGAATCCTAATGCCAAGGTGGTCTACCTGAACTCTGAACGCTTTGTGCAAGATATGGTGAAAGCTTTGCAGTTGAATGCCATTAATGAGTTCAAACGCTATTACCGAGGCTTAGATGCTTTATTAATTGATGACATCCAGTTCTTTGTCGGCAAAGATCGCTCTCAGGAAGAATTTTTCCACACCTTTAATGCGCTATTGGAAGGCGGCCAACAAATTATTCTGACTTCGGATCGCTTCCCCAAAGAGATTGGGGTAGAAGAGCGACTTAAATCGCGTTTTGGTTGGGGCTTGACGGTGGCGATTGAACCGCCTGAGTTGGAAACCCGAGTCGCGATTTTGATGAAAAAAGCAGATATGGTCGGGGTCGATCTTCCTCAAGATGTCGCCTTTTTTATTGCCCAAAAGATCCGCTCTCATGTGCGTGATTTAGAAGGCGCGTTGAATCGAGTGATTGCGGATTCCAACTTCAAGGGTATGCCGATTACCAATGAGTTGGTCCGTGATTCTCTGAAAGATCTGTTTGCCGTGCAGGAAAAACAGGTCGGTGTGGATAACATTCAACGCACTGTTGCTGAGTATTACAAAATTAAGGTCGCGGATATTCTCTCTAAACGCCGTTCTCGATCAGTTGCCCGCCCTCGGCAAATGGCTATGGCACTGGCGAAAGAGCTTACCAATCACTCTTTACCTGAAATTGGTGATGCTTTTGGTGGCCGTGACCATACCACTGTACTTCATGCCTGCCGCAAGATTCGTGAGCTGCAGGAGGAGAGTGCGGATATTCGTGAGGACTGGAAAAACCTGTTGCGTCATTTGACCAGCTGATCTCCTGTCTTGAATCGACGATAAGGTTTGCACCCATGAAATTTACTGTAGCCCGTGAACAGTTGATTCGTCCTATGTCATTGGTGAATAACGCCATTGAGCGACGTTCAACATTACCAATTCTGACCCATATGCAGCTGGTGGCTGAGAATGGCACCTTGACCCTGACGGGGCTGGATTTGGAAGTGGAAATGAAGGCGGCATTAGCGCTGGAATCGCTGGAAGTCCCCGGACGTGTGACGGTCCCCGCTCGTAAGTTGACCGATATTTGTAAATCCCTGCCCAAGGGCACGCATATCGAGTTCAGCTTGGAAGAGAACCGAATGGTCGTCCGATCTGGGGCCAGTCGATTTACGCTGACAACACTGCCCGCGCAGGAATTTCCTTTTATTGAAGCCGGCAGTGTGAAACAAGAAATCACGCTGCCTCAACAGGTACTGCGCCGGGTGATTGACCGTGTTGCATTTGCCATGGGCTTTCAAGATGTTCGCTATTACCTGAACGGCATGCTGTTTGAGCTAGAGGCGGGGCGTTTACGTACTGTCGCGACCGATGGCCACCGACTGGCACTATCCGATGCGACAGTGGAAGCGCCGGCAGATTTGCCACGTACGCGCATGATTATCCCCAATAAAGGTATTGGCGAGCTGCAAAAGCTGTTAGCCGATGACAGCGATGCACCCACGACGTTGGTGTTTGGTGAAAACCATGTGCAGCTGCGTACCGAGGGCTATGTTTTCACCTCCAAACAAGTCGAAGGTCAATTTCCAGATTATGATCGAGTGATTCCCCGTAATGGCAATAAGCGGGTTATCTGCGATCGCATGCCATTGCGAGAAGTCCTCAACCGTACCGCGATTCTCTCTAACGAGAAATATCGCGGAATTCGCTTGTTGTTGCAATCCGGCCAAGTCACGGTGATGGCGAATAACCCGGAGCATGAAGAAGCTGAAGAGTCGTTGCCCGTGTCATATGAAGGTGACTCACTGGAGATGGGCTTTAACTTCACTTATCTCAAAGATGTTCTGGACAATATGGGGGTTTCAGAGCAGGTCGTGATGACATTGTTCGATGCCAATAGCAGTGCTTTGATTGAAGCGGCTGAGCAACCCGATGCCCTCTATGTTGTGATGCCGATGCGGCTTTGAGTTTGCCGTTTTACGTGTTGCTCATCATGTATGGCAGAAGGCTTCCATTGGGAAGCCTTTTTGCGCGGGTATTAGGGGTCGCGCAAAAAGGCTTATCGTATGAGCGGTTGATCCGATGAGTCTTGAGCAGTTGGATATTAAGCGGTTGCGTAACCTGCAACAGGTGCGCTTGCAACCGGGGCCGCGATTGAATGTCCTCAGTGGTGCTAATGGCAGTGGCAAAACCAGTCTGTTGGAAGCGATCCATTTGCTATCACTTGGCCGCTCTTTTCGAACCCATCGCTTAAAAGCGGTGATGCAGCATGAAGCTGAAGCTTTTGCTGTGCATGGCCGCATTCGCCATGATGACGGCATGCTCTGGTCTGTTGGATTTGAGCGGCGCCGAGATGAAGACGATAGCCGCATCCAGTTGCAGGGACGTCGCCCGGATTCGTTGGTGGAGTTAGCGCGTTTATTGCCGGTTCAAGTGATTAACCCGGATACCTTCCGTTTATTAGAGGGTGGCCCTCGGGAGCGTCGTCAGTTTATTGACTGGGGCGCCTTCCACCTCGATACCCGATTTATTCACCATTGGCAGCGTTTTCAGCGTGCGTTGAAACAACGGAATCACCTGCTCAGACATGGTAGAATGGATGTTTTGCAATTGCGCCTGTGGGAAGCCGAATTGGCCACTCATGGTGAAGCTGTGGATCAATTGCGTGGGCAGCTGGTAACCGCATTAAGGCCTATCTTTGAGCAGTTGCTAGGTGCACTCACTGAGATTACCGACCTTAAATTAGGTTATAGCCGAGGGTGGGATAAACAGACGCCTTTGGCAGCGCTGTTGGAAGCCTCCCGATCACGTGATCAGGATCAGGGGTTTACTCAATCCGGGCCACAACGGGCGGATTTGCGATTGACCCGTTATGGTCGACCAGCAGTAGACATGCTGTCGCGTGGTCAACAAAAGCTAGTCGTGAGTGCACTGAAACTGGCCCAAGGCCAGTTGTTGGAAACACTAGTGGCGCGTCGATGCCTGTATCTGGTGGATGATTTGCCATCGGAATTGGATTTACACCATCGAGCCCTATTCTGTGAGCAACTGAAAGCACAGGCAGGGCAGGTGATGATGACGACTGTGGAAACAGAATCTTTAAGGCACTGCCTAGGTGCAGATGATACCGAGGTGGCATGGTTCCATGTGGAACACGGGCAGATCAGCCCGGCCAAACCGTTCATGACGGGAGTGAGCAATGAGTGATACGCAAGCCTATGATTCATCCAGCATCAAGGTGCTGCGCGGTCTGGATGCTGTGCGCAAGCGCCCGGGGATGTACATTGGCGATACTGATGACGGTACAGGCCTGCACCATATGGTGTTTGAGCTGGTCGATAACTCTATTGATGAAGCCCTAGCGGGTTACTGCCATGAAGTCCTGGTGATGATTCATGCCGATGAAAGTGTTTCGGTCAGTGATGATGGCCGCGGCATGCCGGTGGATATTCATCCGGAGGAAGGCATCTCGGCAGCTGAAGTCATCATGACCGTGCTGCATGCCGGTGGTAAGTTTGATGACAACACCTATAAAGTTTCAGGCGGCTTGCATGGGGTTGGGGTGTCCGTTGTGAATGCCCTGTCTGAAGAGCTGACGTTGACTATCTGGCGTAACGGTAATGTCTATGAAACCGTATTCCGTCATGGGGTCTCGGATCATCCGCTGGAAGTGATCGGCAACACCGAGAAGACGGGGACGTTGGTACGTTTCAAGCCCTCAGATCAAACCTTCACGAATATTGAATTTAGCTATGATATTTTGGCTAAGCGCTTGCGCGAGCTCTCCTTCCTCAACTCTGGCGTTCGCATTCGGTTAAAAGATGAGCGCAGTGGTCGAGAAGAAGTCTTCCATTATGAAGGCGGGTTGCGTGCTTTCGTCGAGCACCTCAACAGTAATAAACCCACGCTGAATGATATTTTCCACTTCACCTCAGCACGTGAAGAGGATGGCGTCACCGTTGAAGTGGCGATGCAGTGGAATGATAGTTTCTCGGAAAATATTTACTGTTATACCAATAACATTCCTCAGCGTGATGGCGGGACTCACCTGGCGGGCTTCCGAGCGGCGTTGACGCGCCTGCTGAATCATTACATTGAGCAGGAAGGCTTATCCAAAAAGGCCAAAGTCAGCACCACTGGTGATGATGCTCGTGAAGGCTTGACCGCCATTGTGTCTGTCAAAGTACCGGACCCTAAATTCTCCTCTCAGACCAAAGATAAGCTGGTCTCTTCAGAAGTGAAGACAGCGGTCGAACAGGAAATGTCTCGCTGGTTTGGGGATTACTTGCTGGAACAGCCTAACGAAGCGAAAGCCATCGTTAACAAAATGATCGATGCGGCTCGTGCGCGTGAAGCGGCGCGTAAAGCCCGTGAAATGACGCGTCGTAAAGGAGCTCTAGATATTGCTGGGTTGCCAGGCAAACTGGCGGACTGTCAGGAAAAAGATCCTGCCCTGTCTGAACTCTACCTGGTGGAGGGTGATTCCGCCGGTGGCTCTGCTAAGCAGGGGCGCGATCGCCGTACCCAGGCTATTTTGCCTTTGAAAGGTAAAATCCTGAACGTTGAAAAAGCGCGTTTTGATAAAATGCTGTCTTCTGCTGAAGTCGGCACACTGATCACGGCATTAGGCTGTGGTATCGGCCGTGAAGAATTTAATGCTGATAAACTGCGTTACCATTCCATCATCATCATGACCGATGCGGACGTGGATGGTTCTCACATCCGAACGCTGCTGCTGACCTTCTTCTTCCGTCAGATGCCGGAATTGATTGAGCGTGGTCATATCTTCATCGCTCAGCCGCCGCTGTTTAAAATTAAGCGAGGCAAGCAAGAGCAGTACATTAAAGATGAAGCTTCATTGGAAGAATATCTCACCCAGACTGCACTGGATGGTGCTGCCCTCTACGTTAATCCTGACGCACCGGCGATCAGCGGTGCCGCGCTGGGCGATTTAGTGAAGCAGTATCGTGATGTGGTGCGTCGGATTGACCGTTTGCAGCGGGTATACCCCGGTGTGATCTTGCGCCGTATGCGCTACTTGCCGGCACTGACGCTGGAACAACTACGTGATCCAGAAGCGGTTCGTCGTTGGACTTTCCTATTTGAAGATAGCTTGGTCGAAGCGGCTGAGCCTTCTATTCAGGTCAAAGTCCGTATTGATGAAGATGCTGAACGTGGTATCCATCTCCCTGTTGTTGAACTGGTGTCTCACGGCGTGCCTAGCCAGCACACGCTAAGCACCGACTTCTTCCGTTCCGCCGACTACCGCAGCATGGTCGAACTGGGGGCAACTCTGAATGACCTGTTAGACGAAGGCGCTTTCATTCAAAGGGGCGAGCGGACACAACCGGTCAGCGACTTTGAACATGCCCTCAACTGGTTGATGAACGAAGCGCGTCGTGGCTTCAGCATCCAACGCTACAAAGGGCTGGGCGAAATGAACCCCGATCAACTGTGGGAAACCACGATGGATCCGGAAAGCCGCCGCATGTTACGTGTCTCCATCGACGACGCCGTCGGTGCTGACATGATGTTCAACACCTTGATGGGCGACGAAGTTGAACCGCGTCGTAACTTCATCGAATCGAACGCCCTCAACGTCTCTAACCTGGATGTTTAATCGGTGTGTCTGTTGGATCTCATCTAGCGTGATCTGACGTGTGCTAACTGGTTATCCAGAGCCCGAACAAAAAGCAGCCCTTTGTGGCTGCTTTTTTTCGTTCAGTCATCGGTAGTGAGGTCATGCTGGTGTTGTCGCATCCAGTCGGCGAGTGAGTCGAGTGTAGGTTTAAGGGATTGGCCCAAGGGGGTGATTTGGTATTCCACACGAGGGGGGACTTCTGGATAAACCCGGCGTGTAACGAGGTGGCGTTGTTCAAACAACCTCAGTTGTTTGGTCAGTTCTTTTTGGGTAATGGGGTGTACGGCCCGTTGTAATTCGCTGAAGCGAATGGGGTTGGCGGTGACGATTAGGCGATAGAGGATGGGGATGGCCCATTTGCCCGAGATGATTTGGACAAAGCTCACCATGGGGCAGGGGTCTTGGGCGGTGTCTGAGGAGGGGCGCATTAGGGTGTAAAAGCCTCTTTAGTATCTAAAAGGTGTCTACTTCCTAAAAGATACTATTTGATCAAGAATACATTTTCAAATGATTGGTCAAAGGGTGAATGATGGGACGTTTGGCGGGTAAGTATGCATTGATCACAGGTGGCAGTAGTGGGATTGGCTTAGAAACGGCTCGGCAATTTTTGGCTGAAGGGGCACAGGTGGCCATTACCGGGCGAGATTCAGCGCGACTGCAGTGGGCCCAAAAGACATTGGGGCCTGAGCTAGTGACGATTCAAAGTGATGCCGGTTGTTTAAACAGTGCTCAGCAGGTGAAGGCGCAGCTTGCGTCACTGTGGCCTCAGCTGGATATTGTGTATGCCAATGCCGGGGATGTGACGCATCAGCCTTTGGCTGAGTGGTGTGAAGCGGAGTGGGATCAGTTGATGGCGGTGAACTTAAAAGGGCCTTTCTTCTGGATTCAGACGTTACTTCCGCTGATGACAGCATCGACGTCGGTGATTTTGTGTGGCTCGACCAGCGCCCATATTGGTTTGCCGCAAAGTAGTGTCTATGCCGCCAGTAAAGCGGCGTTGCTGTCTTTAGCTAAAACCTTGTCGATTGAGCTGAAAGATCGGGGGATTCGAGTGAATGTGTTGAGCCCTGGGCCGACGCAGACGGAAGCCCTCAATAAACTGGGGCTTTCTAATGAGGCCCTGACAGCCCTTCAAGCGGAAATTCAACAGCTCGTGCCGATCGGGCGGATGGGCTCACCTTGGGAGTTAGCCAAGGCGGCTGTTTATCTGGGATCGGATGAGTCTCGTTTTACTGTGGGGACTGAGCTGTTGGTGGATGGCGGTGTGGCCAGTCGCTAGTCGCTTTTGGCTGTGGGTTGATCCGATTCCTGGGGCGGGTGAAGAAAAAACAGTAAGTGAAGCAGCACGATGATGCCACCAATGAGATAAGCCATGGAAAATTGGCTGAATTCAACCAGTAATCCCAATAGTAATGGTGCCATAAATTGCATACTGCGGTTCGCCATCAAGCGTACCGCAATCGCGCTGGATTTTTGTGCCTTGGAGACAGCATCGGCTAATACCACCATTGAAAGGGGCTGTGAGATGCCGGTGCCCATGCCAACCAGGATAGTGAGTATCGCCAAGGCCCATAGGTTTTCGGTAAAGCCTAACGGAATCATACCGGCGGCCATAAAGAGAATCGTCAAACTCATGGTGCGGTAGCGACCCCGAGCCAATTTCACCAATTGGCTAGTGAAAGGACGTATGGCGACGGCACTGAGGGCTCGCAGGCTGATCAAAAGGCCGATCGTCGTGGCAGGGAAATCCAATGTTTCCAAGTAAACCGGTAAGAAGCTGCCATGGGCACCCAGGGCCAACATGGCGGCAACGGAGACCATGATCGAGAGCTGTACATGGCGGTTACTTTTCACCAGCTGGATCTGGGCTTGGTAGCCCAGTAATTTCGGATCCAACTTGTTTTTATCCGCTCCGGCGGGGATATCACGTGGCAGTTTATAGGCGATCGCCATTGCCAGTGTCAGGATGAAAATGGCGATAAAGGATGTGTCCGGCCCGCCCCAGTGGTCAATCAAGGCCCCGGCAATCAGGGGGCCAATCATTTGTCCAATTGAGCAGTAGGTCGCATACCAGGCGAAGTATCGTTCGAGTATTTTTCCCGTGCCCAGGTTAGAGATGGCGGTCTGTCCAGCGATGACCGTCATCAACTGTGATAAACCAATCAACATTTGCCCGGTGATCAGGCCGTAATAATCAGGTAGTAGTAGGATACAGCCCGCTCCTGCAATAAATCCTGTTGCCCCCAACCGCAGACCCAAGGTGCTGCCATGGCGCGTTACCCAGGCGCCAAAAGGGATCGCAATCAGTAGCGGGAGTACATAAGGCAGGCTTAATAAGGCACCCAGTACCACTGGCGAAGCCCCTAAACGTGCAGCGGCCAATGGAATGGTCACAACGAGCATGGTTTGTACCAAAAAGAGTACAAACAGGTGACTGCAAATGAGCAGAAAATCCTTCCTAAACATGATTATACCGATAAAAGAGTGTGTCCCGGCTGATCCGGCGTGAGTGATGCCTTATCTGAACGGGTGAGTGGGTTAAAAGAAAATCCAATAGATTAAGAGCAGGTAGAGACCATATTGGAGAACGTAATACAGCGTTTTATTGTAAGCCTTAATTCGCTTTCCCCATTGCCTGACTTGATAGACGTTAGCAAAGACTTTGTTTAAGGCCCCGACCTTATCACCTTCAACATTTTTAGTCGCCGAGGCTGCCATGATGGTTTTGGAGAAGAGGCGATTGAGGGTGGTGACAAAGTCTGCTTTTAGCGGGCGCTCGATATCCAGAAATAGTACGATGCGATCCTGATCCGTTTTGTTTTCTGCATAGTGAATATAAGTCTCATCAAACATCACGGCTTCGCCGTTCCGCCAACTGTAGCGCTCACCATCGACTTCGATAAAACAATCATCGGATTCTGGTGTTTGAAGCCCAAGGTGATAACGCAGTGAGCCTGCATAAGGATCTCGATGTCTGACCAAGCGTGCGCCTGGGGGCAGCATGGCGAACATGGCGCCTTTGACATTGGGCAAGGTGTTGAGCAAGGCGAGTGTCTTTGGGCAAGTGATTTGGGCTGAGTTTAAGTCTGCGCCATACCACTTCAGGTAATAACGTTTCCAGCCTGTTTTAAAAAAGGAGTTAAAGCCGAGGTCATCGAGGTCATCAGAGGCTTTGATGTTGGCGCCTTGATGAAGTGCCAAGGCTTCATCACGAATGGTTTGCCATTGAGCCTGGAGTGGGGAGAGTTCTGGAAATTGGTTCGTGTCGATAAAGGGGTGGTTCGGTATTTTGGAAAAGGCGTAATACAAGCAGTTCAGCGGGGCCAGGACATTGGCGTGGTCGGTGAGCTTGCGACTGAGTTTGTGGTGCTGCACTCGCCCCCGATGCTGCACATAAAATGCGCAACTGATAAAGATCAATAGAATATATAGACCCATCAAGCACCTCAGTTATGATCGGAATAGTTATCGATGGACAGTCAGTGGCATGCTAAGCGTTGATTTTACGCTTTCATGGTGCCGTTGTGTGAGACTGATTGCGACTTGGGTATTGGCGTCTAATGCCAAATCGCTTACGCGTGTTCCACGTGGAACATGGGTTATGGGGTTTCATCGACTTTGAGGATTCAATATGGGCAGTACGATTACTATTGAGGGGCGTAATTGAATGCAGGCTATCAAGATTAGAACGATGGGCATGCAAGACCATGCTGAGCTGCTCTTCCTATTTGAAAAGACCCCAGGGATTCGTGTGCGTGATGCTGATGATTATGAACCCATGTCTCGATACTTGGCGCGTAATCCCGGAATGAGTTTTGTCGCTGAATATCAAGATCAGCTTGTCGGGTGTTGCATGGCAGGTCATGACGGTCGGCGGGGATATTTGCAGCATTTGGTGGTCTCCCCATCCGTACAAGGTCAGGGCGTTGCTCGTCGTTTAGTACGTGCCTGTATTGAGGCTTTGGCTCAAGAGGACATCTTAAAAACGCATTTATTTGTGCTGACAGATCATCAAGAAGGTCGAGCGTTTTGGTCTCATCTCGGATGGGAAGGGCGCAGTGATTTTGGTGTTTATTCTTGGATCGAAGGCGATCATCCCGGCGTTTAAGCCTGGCTCGGTCAGTAATGAATGATGTCTTTGTGACGGGATGGGTTACGTTACTGAGTCTTTACTGATAAGGCATTGAGCTGTATCGGGTTTTGATAGGAATGACTCTTAAATTAATTTGCTTAGGGAAAATACTCATCACATAATGTTGATCTCAATTATAGTTTGCTAATAAATAGTGTGTAAAACATATAATTAAATGCAGCGAGGCCATTCACGCATTGGCTCACTGCCGCGCTATTCGCAGCTGTAGTGAGTGTATGCCGGGGGATGTTGTGCTCCGGTGACCCTTAGGCGTTGGAAGGAGTCAGGCCTTGAAATCATCCCAATCTCGTATCAAAAGTAGTGTGTTATTGGCTAGTCCTTATATCGGTCTAGACAGTGCCTATGGACGGGCCGCTCAAGCACTTCAAGAAGCATTAGAACAGCATGGCTATAGTGTCCTGTTATCAACCAGTGCAGTGGATGCTTGTGCCGCTTTAGATTCTACGGCCGCAATCTGTTGTGTGCTGGTGAACTGGGATCTCTCCGGTGAGCAGGCGGAACATGGGGCCCTTGAGGTGTTAGCTCATTTGCGCAACAAAAGCCCTGCTGTACCCGCTTATATTTTGGCTGATCGCCAGACGGCAGCCGATTTGCCGCGTCAGGCCATGGAAATGGCGAATGACTTTATCTGGATGCTAGAAGATACCCCGTCCTTTATTAGTGGCCGTATTAATCGATCGATACGTCGCTATCTGGATCAGCTATTGCCGCCGATGTTTGAATCTTTGGTGAAGTTCTCCCAGGTGCATGAGTATTCCTGGCATACACCAGGCCATACTGGGGGAACGGCTTTTCTGAAATCACCCGTCGGACGCGCTTTTTTCGATTTTTATGGCGAAAATATGCTGCGTTCTGATTTATCGATTTCGGTCGGTGAGCTGGGGTCTTTGCTGGATCATAGCGGTCCCATTGGTGAAGGTGAGCGCTATGCAGCCCGTGTCTTTGGTGCGGATCGGACCTACTATGTGACGAACGGTTCTTCAACATCGAATCGTGTGATCATGATGGCTTCAGCGACGCGCAATCAAGTCGCACTGTGTGATCGTAATTGCCATAAATCCGTTGAGCACGCGATTACTCTCAGTGGCGCTCTGCCGACTTACCTCGTGCCCTCGCGAAACGCTTATGGGATTATCGGGCCGATTCCCCCAGAGCGTTTAAAAGCTAGTGCCATTCGTCAATCCATTGTGGATAACCCGCTCAATCAGCAAGCGCGATCTCAAGATCCGGTACATCTGGTCATTACCAACTCCACCTATGATGGCCTTTGCTATAACGTGCGTCGGGTCGAGTCACTACTGGATAATACGCTCGATCGCTTGCACTTTGATGAGGCTTGGTTTGGTTATGCGCGTTTCAACCCGCTCTACCAGGATCGTTATGCCATGTATCGCGGGGCCGGTGATGATCATGATGGGCCGACAGTGTTTGCGACTCAGTCCACACATAAACTATTAGCGGCTTTATCTCAAGCCTCTATGATTCATATTCGTGATGGCCGTAGCCCGATTGAACATGATCGTTTCAACGAAGCGTTCATGATGCATGCCTCAACATCACCTCAGTACAGCATCATTGCCTCGAACGATGTCAGTGCCGCGATGATGGAAGGGGCGGGTGGCGAATATCTCACCGGTGAATCCATTCGTGAAGCGATCGCTTTCCGTCAGATGATCGGGCGTCTTAACCAAGAATATGCGGATAAAGGGGAGTGGTTCTTTAACGGTTGGCAGCCGCCGGAGATTACGGATCCACTCAGTGGTGAAAGTTATGCATTCCATGAAGCCCCCGCTGAACTCTTAGCCAGTACCCCCGAGTGTTGGACATTAAAACCGAATGCGCGTTGGCATGGTTTTGGTGATCTTGAAGAAGGTTACTGCATGCTGGACCCGATCAAGGTCTCGATTGTGACCCCCGGGATGGATCCTGTGAAAGGGCTGCAGTCGCAGGGGATTCCGGCGGCTTTGGTCAGCGCCTATCTTGGACATCATGGCATTGTGGTGGAGAAAACCACTGACTTCACCATGCTCTTCCTGTTCTCGATTGGGATCACCAAAGGCAAGTGGGGGACTTTGATTAATAGTCTGTTGGCCTTTAAACGCCATTATGATGCGAACAGTTTAATTGCTGATGTGATCCCGCCTTTGTGCGAAGCCTCACCTCGTTATGCGCAGATGGGCTTAAAAGATCTCGCCGATGAAATGTTCCACACGATGCAGACACTGCGCTCCACGGAAAGCATGAGCCAAGCATTTTCCAGTTTACCGCAAGCGGTACTCTCACCTAGCCAGGCCTATGAGCACCTGGTCGCTAATGAAGTGGAGCAGTTACCTTTGTCGGCGACAGCAGGACGGGTCGTGGCGACAGGGATCGTGCCTTATCCGCCGGGGATTCCCGTTCTGATGCCTGGGGAATCAATGGGGGATGCGGATGGCCCGGTGATGCGTTATTTGAAAGCGTTAGAAGCGTTTGATCTACGTTTCCCTGGCTTTACTCATGACAACCATGGGGTCGAGGTCATTGAGGGTGAGTACCATATTTATTGTTTAAAACCTGAGGCCTTAGCGCTGTCTTCTGCGAAAGAGAAAGAGGAGGCGCACTGATGGCTGAGATTGAAGATCGCAATAAAATTGGTTTGATCCCCGTCACGCTGATGGTGGCCGGTAACATGATGGGGTCAGGCATTTTCATGTTGCCCGCTAACCTGGCTGCAGTAGGCAGTATTGCGTTGATTGGCTGGATTGTGACCATTGTGGGCGCCTTGGCGCTCGCTTTGGTATTTGCCAAGCTGGCCTTGATCGATCCTGCCGCAGGTGGACCTTATGCCTATACGCGCAAGGCGTTTGGCGACTATATGGGGTTTCAAACCAACCTGATCTATTGGTTAGCTAATGTTGTCGGTAACGTGGCATTGGCGACGGCGGGTATCGGTTATCTTTCTGGCTTTTTCCCTGCATTGCATGATCCGCTGACGTTTGCTTTAGCGCAGATTGCGGTGATCTGGTTGTTTACTTACTTCAATATTCTAGGGCCGAATATTGTCGGGCGAGTACAGTCATTCACAACGATTCTGGCGTTATTTCCGATCTTGGCGACGGCCTTGATTGGCTGGTTTTGGTTTAATGCCGATACCTTTACGGCCAGCTGGAATGTCTCGGGCAAAAGCAGCACCTCTGCGGTGATGTCGACCCTGACGTTCACACTATGGGCCTTTATTGGGGTAGAGAGTGCCTCGGTTTCCGCGGCGGTGGTTAAAAATCCGCGTCGTAATGTGCCGATTGCGACGGTAGCGGGTGTGTTGTTAGCTGCGGTGGCTTATGTGCTCAGTTCTAGTGTGATCATGGGGATGATTCCAAACCCTGAGTTGATTGTCTCATCAGCACCTTTTGCCGATGCCGCTCGTGTCGCATTAGGGGATACCGCCGCGAATGTGGTGGCCTTGTGTGCCGCATTAGGTTGTCTTGGGTCTCTGGCGGGTTGGACTCTCTTGGTAGGGCAGTCAGCTAAAGCGGCAGCAGATGATGGCTTGTTTGCTAATGTCTTTGCGCGTACCAATAGCCGTGGTGTGCCTTCAGCGGGTTTGCTGATTGTGGCAGTGATCATGAGCTTTCAGGTACTGGCGACCATGTCGCCTACGGCCAGTGAGCAGTTTGGTAAAATTGCATCCGTGGCGGTGATCATGACGCTGTTGCCCTATATCTATTCAGCCATTTCACTGAAAGTGTTGGGCTACAAGCACATGTCATCGAATCAGTATTCGATCTATACCGTGATCGCACTGGTGGGGGCGGCTTATAGTCTATTGGCGTTAGTGGGGTCAGATGGTGAGCAAACTCGATGGTCTTTGATTTTTGTGATTTCGACCATGATCTTCTTTGCCCTCTCATTGAATCGGCAACATGAGATTCAGGAGCAACATCTCAAAACAGGGGGTGTTTCACCGCGTTGGATTCGTTATTTCACGCTAGCAATGACCATCCTGGCCTTGGTTGGAATGTTCTGGCTTTCAGTGGGTGAACACGATAATTTGAATTTGAATCATCGTGAGCCGCAGCCGATTGAGCGTCCGACGCTTGATTAAACTTAGTTGGTGAGGATTGCTCTAGACGAGAATAAAGAACGATCCTGATGTTCATTTTAATGTTCCACGTGGAACACTGAGATCCCTGTACGATAAAAATGCCCCGCACTGAGCGGGGCATTTTTTGTTTAATCCACGAAGAGACTTGTCCGGTGTTTTGGCATCAGATGGTTTTGTCGTTAAGCATTTTGTAGCTTGTGCTGTAGCTGATTTCCCAGAATGCCACCCAGCACCATGACGACGAGAAAAATCCAGCCGGAAAGTGAGAAGTTGGCAATTGGGGTAAAGAGTGCCCCAACGTTGCAGCCATTGGCCAATCGAGTACCTAACCCCATCGAGAGCCCGGCCACCATCAAGAGCAGCGCTTCACGACCGCTTAACCTGAGCCTTGAAAGGCCGGACCAGAAACGTCCCGCCAGCAACAGCGCGATCATTGCTCCCAACATAATGCCGATATTTTGCACATTCACGGGGTGATTAAAAAACGGCATAGTGAAGACTTGCTCTGGCCGATGGGTAAAGGCAGCGACTTGAGCAGGGTCCATGAGGCTTAATGCAATCAGTAAACGCCCAAACCAAAAGCCAAATGGAGAGGATGCGCCCCATCCCGCACCTGTCACACCCATTAACAGTGTGAACAAAATAGCGATCACCGCTGCGCCCGTCACCGGAGACCAGCGTTTCACAAAGAGAGTTTCATAGGTCTCTTGGCTGAATAAACGGTGTTGAGCCAGATCGCTTGAGGGGGCACTCAGCTGTTCTTGTTCTGAGGCGATGCCGATATAAGTACCACGATCTCGACGATAACGTTCATAACGTAGGGCTAGCCAGCTGACCAGTGCCGCTAGACAAAGCGTTAAAAGCATGGCGCCGAGATAGCCATTTAATGGATCGCCTGCAAATAAATCAGGCATAAAGACACCATGGCCTTCGTAAGTCGGGGTCGAAATCCAGCTGTCCCGTATCCATGATTGTTGTGCTTGCAGGGGAAAGCCTAGAAAAACTCCCATCCCAAAGAATAGTAATGTGAGGGCGGGTCGGGTGAGATTGCTGGAGAAGTAGGTTAAAACACCTGAAGCACAGCAACTGGCGATAGACATGCCAAAGCCAAACATTAGCCCGCCCACAATCAATCCGATGTTGATGGGGTTGATCCATAAATTCATGCGGGTGGGATCTTGTTGATACAAGAAGGCCGTACTGGTGAGGGCGGTTAAGCAGAACATGATCATTAGGGTGCGCATCAAGCGCGTAGAACCGGCCCGGAAAGCACGGTTGACGCTGCCGGCAAACCCTAGTGCGGCCCGTGACAAGGCATAGCCTAAGCCAAGACCAATTAAGAGTCGGAAGAATAGTGGGGAGTCTAAAAACATCCCCCCCAATACGAGTGTGCTCAGTAATAGTACTGTTCCCCAAAGGGCTTCTTGTTTATTCATGAGTCTTTGCAAATTTTCATTAGGGTGAGGGTGAATTGAATCCATCAGGGTTTGTTCTGAGGGGGTTTGAGTCGAGCCAGCGCCATCACGGCCTCTCGCATGGGCTCCATTTGACGACATAATAAGGCCAGTTGTAGGTGAGCCAAACGTTGTTCATCATTTGGGGCTTCAGCTTGTGATTCCAACCGCTCTGCCCACTCCATGGGAGATGGGTTTAAAGGTGCAAGCCACTGTTTTTGATCCAGCGCCTCGCTCATTTGACCCAGATAGGTGATCACCTGCTCGAAAGCGTCGTCCAGATCTGAGCTGCTGTGCACATCATCAGCATTACGACGATGGGCACCTAATGTGGAGAGATGCCCCAGAATACTGTGTGTAATGACCAGTAGATTTAATCCCTTATCCGCATCTTGACGGTATTGGCGAGGTTCCTGCAGTACGGTATTGAGGTGAGTTGAAAAAGCGGCATCGGCATTATGCGCATTACGTCGTGCCAGGCGATAGGACAGATCGTCTTGCTTCCCTTGTTGGTATTGATGTTTGATCGCCTTGAGATAATCGCGGCTATTGTTGATGACCGTGAGCGCATCTCTATCTAGCCGTCGTCGTTGCCAATCGGGCAGAATGAAAATCGCAGCCATGGCCGCAATCAGTGCACCCAGTAACGTATCAAACATTCTTGGCCAGATGAGGCCGAATCCATTACCGACCTGATTGAAGCAAGCCAGCACCATTAATGTAATCGAAGCGGTGGCCGTGATGTAACGACTGGATCGGGTCGCAAAAAAGAGAACGCCAGCTAATACGGCAATGACGGCCTGGGCCATGGCCCAAGGGAATAGGCTGATTAACGCCCAGCCACTGACAAGGCCAATGATGGTGCCGATGATGCGTTGACGAAAATATTTATAAGTGGTGCCGAAATTAGGCCGACAGACAAATAGTGTCGTCAGCATGATCCAATAGCCTTGAGTGGGGTGGATCAGCTTGAGTAGGCCGTAGCCGGCCATTAATGCCAAGGATAAACGAATGGCATGGCGGAAGATGGGGGAGGAGAGCCTTAGGTGACTGCGAATACGACGCCAGGCATCTTTCAAACCGCTAGGGGAACGATCTAATAATTTTCGATCATCCTGCTTCGGGGCCACCGCTGGATTGTCCGCCAGTGCCAATTGCCGTTCCAATGCGGTCAGATTGATCTCGAGTGAGTTCAGCGAACGCATCAGTCGTTGCTGTTCTTTATCCTCGGGTTCCGGTTGATGACCTTCAAGATACTGAATAGACGCGCGTAGGTCTTTGAGCGCCTGTTCGCTTTTGCTATGGTCGAAAGGAAGCCGTAGTAATAGTGCTTTGCTCAGCTGTCGGCAGGCTTCTCCTTGCTGATAGAGCAACCACTGACAGCGAAATAAAACATCACTGTGAAAGAAAGCTCGGGCCAGGGCACCATAGTTATGATGGGTTGAACTGGCGCGTTCATGAATGTCTTGAGCAATGAAATATAGCCTGAGATAACGATCCAATCGCTGGCTATTTTGGTGGGTATTTAAACGCGAGAAGAGTGTCTCCTTGGCCGCGTTTAAGGCATTGACCACCATGCCGTTTTGTTGGGCCAATTTCAGGCGCCTTTCTTCTCGGTCGACACCATGTACGGGCTCAAAGAGTGAGGCCTTGATTTTGAGATATTGGCCTAGCGCTTTCATCAGAATGGCCAAATGTTGACGGACAGGCTGATGTGTAAACAGAGCATGCCATAGAATGGACAGTAGCCCATACCAGCTCGCCCCAATCACCAGTAATATCGGGCCATGAAAGATACTGGTGCCTTCGGTGCCACCATGCTGCTCAATATTGATCATGGTATAGATCGAAAGAATTAAGGTGGCAAAGCTGATGGTGGCGTAACGCTGTCCGATCGCACCGAGCATAATGATCGAGAAACTGATAACGCCTAATCCGGGGGCAAAGATCCAGGGGTGATGGAACGCCAGCTCAACGGATAACGAGGCCCCCGCGAAGCAAATCAGTGTGACAAATAGGGCTAAGGCTCGATGTTGCCAGTTGTCATCCGTTTCGGCGAGGCCACTGGCGAGTACGCCAAGAAACAGGGGAATCAACTGATCTAAGTTATGGGTTGCCCAGGACCAGATCATGACGCCGGAGAGGCCAATAAAGGTTCGGAGGCTATAGGCGAATTTATCCAGCGTCCAAAGACGGCGCAGTGTATGCATAAGGCGAATAGAGGCCATGGTAGAGGTTCTTTTCACTCCTTCGGTGATCAGCGATGCATCAGGGCCAAATCATTATGCTGATGATCAGTTTGCTTAAGACAGATTAAGTCGCCTTATAAAAACGCCCGCAACAAAGGCGGGCGTTTTTGATCAGCAGATAGCATCGGTTGTGATGAGGACATGATGGGGTTCCACGTGGAACTTGAGATGAGCGCTATCATGCATGTCCACAACCGTCATGATGCTATGCTCTCAAGGCTTGTGGCGTGGCAGGTGCCAACAGGAGGTTGGCGAGACTGGCCAGGTCATCGACAACAGCCACTTGAGTCAGCCCTTCACCCGCAGCGAGGGTCTTTTCCCCTTTCCCCGTGCGGACTAATACGGCTTGGCAGCCCATGGCTTGACCGGCTTGCAAGTCTCTTAAGGCATCACCCACCATGATGGCGCCTTCCAAGTCATCCAATGACAAGCCCGTACGAATTTGTTCCAGCAGGCCAGGTAATGGTTTACGGCAATCACAATGATCATCCGGACCGTGAGGACAGAAAGCAATGTGATCAATGTGGCCACCGGCTTGTTCAACCAAGTGGATCATTTTATCGTGCATGGCCGTGAGGTCGGCGGACGAGAATTTGCCCCGAGCCAGACCTGATTGATTGGTGGCAATGGCTAAGGTCCAACCCGCCTGAGATAAACGAGCCAAGGCATCGATACTGCCTGGGATCGGAATCCACTCATCGGCAGATTTGACGAAGACATCCGAGTCTTGGTTAATGACACCATCCCGGTCAAGAATAAGTAGTTTTCGGTGGGGGTCCAAGTCAGGCATAGGGGCGATACGCAAGCAAGTGGATGTGGGTGCGTGATATCGGGGGTATCCCAATATGTTAAAGCAATGTGTTTAAAGCCGTCGATTAAAATATTGATTCAATAAGTCTGTTCAAAATGGTGATGTGAAACACGACCATGTTCAACAATCTCATGAGATTCAATCATCTCATGTTAAAAAACGGCAGGGGCTTTAAAGCCTCCTGCCGTAATCTTGAAGTCTAATATAAAGTAGCTAGGTTATACTATAGTCTAATTTATACCGACTGTGATGTTTTTTCTCTCAGCCTCAGTGAGCGGTTGCCGTGCTCACTCATTACCGTGATCACTATGACCCGTGCTCACTGCTGCAGTAAGGCGATATCCGCGACACCTAAGAAGAGCGCTTGGAGTGACGCGAGTAAGGCTAAGCGGTTATCCCGCACTTTAGGGTCATCCGCCATGACCATGACCGCTTCAAAGAAGTCGTCGACAGCCGGGCGCAGGCTCGCCAGCGCATTGAGTGCCTGAGCATATTCGCCCGCTGCAAATAAGGGTGCGACTTCAGCCTGACGTGCTTCAATAGCTGTCGCCAGTTGGATTTCCGCCGGGTCGCTCAGCAGTGTTTTATCGACGGTGCTGGGTGTCGGGCCGTCTAACTTCGCCAAAATATTCGAGACGCGTTTATTGGCGGCAGCCAGGGCAGCCGCTTCAGGCAACTGAGTAAAGGCGGCCACCGCATGAACGCGGCGATCGAAATCTAATGGGCGGGTGACGTTCCGTGCCCGGACCGCAAGGAACAGGGTGGTGTCGAGCCCTTCGGCCTGATACCAAGCCCGGAAACGATCCAGCATATATTCCAAGACGGTCTCGACCAGTCCATCACGCTGAGGAAGATCGGCATGTTGCTGAGCGGATAATGTCAGCAGTTCATGCAGATCCAGGTCCAGTTTCTGGTGGACCATGATATTGAGGACACCGAGCGTGGCACGGCGTAGGGCGAAAGGATCTTTCACACCCGTCGGGCGCTGACCGATCCCAAAGATACCGGTTAGGGTGTCCAGGCGATCCGCCAGAGCGATGGCAATCCCTGTCGGCGTCTGTGGCAGTTCATCCCCGGCATGGCGTGGCATGTACTGTTCATTCAGGGCCTGGGCGACTGCTTCGGCTTCACCATCGTGACGGGCGTAGTGTTCGCCCATGATGCCTTGCAGCTCAGGGAACTCCAGTACCATCTCGGTGACGAGGTCGCACTTACACAAGGTGGCTGCACGACGGGCAGCCTCTTCATCACTGTTGAGCTGGCGCGCGATATGAGCCGCCAGTTCACCGATGCGACGTGATTTATCGGCCAAGGTGCCCAATTGCTGCTGAAACACAACGCTTTCCAGCGACTGGGCACGATCAATCAGTGGTGTTTTACGATCGGTTTCAAAGAAGAAGGCCGCATCCGCTAAGCGTGGGCGAATGACTTTCTCATTACCGGCAATGACTTGTTGTGGGTCACGGCTGGCAATATTAGAGACGGTAATAAAGCGGGGGAGGAGCCGCCCTTCGTTGTCGACCAAATGGAAATACTTCTGGTTGGCCTTCATTGAGGAGATCAAGCATTCCGCTGGCACTTCAAGGAAGCGTTCTTCAAAAGTCCCCATCAAGGCGACGGGCCATTCAACCAATCCGTTCACTTCTTCTAGTAAGTCTTCATCGATCACGGCAGTGGCGCCTACCTTAGCCGCTTCGACTTTGACTTGATCACGAATGGATTCGCGACGCGCTGCGGGTTCGACCATCACGCAGGCTTCTTGCAAAGCCGCGATATAGTCGTTGGCATGGGCCAGCTCAATGGTGTGATTGGCGTGGAAACGGTGGCCTCGAGTCGTTCGACCCGCACTGAGCCCCAGAATATCAGCCGGGATGACTTGGTCACCGTGCAGCATCACTAACCAATGCACTGGGCGAGAAAACTCAACCCGTGAGGCACCCCAGCGCATCCGCTTCGGTACCGGCAATGCATGCAGTGCTTTATCGATCATTTCCGGCAGTAGCGATGCGGTTTCAATACCTTGTTCTGTGGTATTAAACGCCAGCCAAGTGCCTTTATCGGTTTCCAACTGGCTCAACTGATCGACTGTGACGCCGCAAGAGCGTGCAAAGCCTTCAGCCGCTTTCGTTGGGTTGCCGTCGCCATCAAAAGCTGCTTGCAGTGCTGGGCCTCGGCGCTCGACTTCTCGGTCAGGTTGCTTGTCGGCCAGTGCGGCGATACTGACCGCTAAACGTCGAGGCGTGGCCAGCGCTTTGACCTCGCCGTGTGGAATTTCCGCTTTATCCAACGCATCAGCCAAGCCCTTGGCAAAGGCATTGGCCAGTTTCATGAGCGCGGTCGGTGGCAGTTCTTCACAGCCCAATTCGACGAGAAAATCCTGTGCAGACATCAGTTGCGCTCCTGTTCCGTCTCTTGATCGGCCAGGAACTCCTGGCGCAGTGATTCAGGGGCTAATGGGAAGCCGAGGGCTTTACGGGCATCGTAATAGGCCTGAGCGACGCCGCGGGCCATAGTCCGAACACGCAGGATATAGCGTTGACGTTCGGTGACAGAGATCGCGTGACGGGCATCCAGTAAGTTGAAGGTATGGGAGGCCTTCAATACCTGTTCATAAGCCGGTAACGGGAGTTTGACATCCAGCAGTTTCTGACACTCTGTTTCGCAGTGGTCGAACAGCGTGAACAGGAAGGGAACATCGGCATGTTCAAAGTTGTAGGCCGATTGTTCACGTTCATTCTGTAAGAAGACATCGCCATAAGTCACGATGTTACCCTGCGGGTCGCGGGTCCAGACTAAGTCATAGACGCTATCCACATCCTGCAGGTACATGGCGATACGCTCAAGCCCGTAGGTTATCTCGCCAGTGACGGGATAACACTCAATGCCGCCTGCCTGCTGGAAGTAGGTGAACTGAGTTACTTCCATGCCGTTGAGCCAGACTTCCCAACCCAAGCCCCAGGCGCCGAGTGTGGGCGATTCCCAGTTATCTTCGACAAAACGGATATCATGAATCAAAGGATCAAGTCCCATGGTTTTCAATGATCCCAGGTAGCGTTCCTGGATATCCGCAGGTGATGGCTTCATGACCACCTGAAACTGATAATAATGTTGCAGGCGGTTGGGGTTTTCCCCATAACGTCCGTCGGTGGGCCGGCGGGACGGCTGTACGTAGGCGCTGTTCCAGGTTTCAGGCCCGATGGCGCGGAGGAAAGTCGCGGTATGGAACGTCCCCGCACCCACTTCCATATCTAGGGGTTGCAGGACTACGCAGCCCTGTTCTGCCCAATATTGTTGCAGGGCTAAGATTAGCCCTTGGAATGTCGAAACATCCGGCGTCGACTGAGTCATGACGAAAGTCACCCTTGCTCTGTTCGGTGTGCCATTGCAAACCGCCAAGTATAACCGCTGGGGGGGTAGGGAATACAGAGCCTTGCCATGTTTATGAGTCAACATGGGTTTTGGCCTGTTGTCAGATACGGTAGGAGCAAGCACTGGCTTTACGCTAGAATGAGGCGAGATTCGACTTCAGGAGTAATGGCCATGATCGTGGTGACAGGTGGCGCCGGGTTTATCGGCAGTAATATCGTGAAAACGCTTAACCGGCAGGGAGAGCGCAATATTGTTGTGGTCGATGACCTGTCCGATGGCACCAAGTTTGCCAATATCGCAGACTGTGAGTTGGCTGATTATATCGATAAAGACGACTTTCTTGAGCAGGTTCGGCATGGCCGCTTCCATGAAGGGATCTCGGCGTTGTTTCATGAAGGGGCTTGCTCTGATACCACTGAGTGGGATGGCCGCTACATGATGCGCAACAACTTCGAGTATTCGAAAACGTTGCTGCATTATTGTCTCCGCCAGCAGGTGCCTTTTCTTTATGCCTCTTCGGCGGCGGTCTATGGTGGCAGTGAGGTGTTTCTCGAGTCACCTGAGCATGAAAAACCACTCAATGTTTATGGTTATTCAAAGCTGTTATTTGATCAGTATGTGCGTCGTTTGTGGGCGGAAAAAGCAGTCCGTAGCCAAATAGTCGGTTTTCGCTATTTCAATGTGTATGGGCCTCGGGAGCAGCATAAAGGCAAAATGGCCAGTGTGGCGTTCCATCATAATCAACAGGTGGGGGCAGGTGAAAACCCTAAACTGTTTGGGGCCTGGGAAGGTTATGAAGCTGGGATGCAATCCCGCGACTTCGTTTATGTCGGTGATGTTGTCGATGTTAACTTGTGGGCTTGGCGCAATAATGTTTCGGGCATTTTTAACCTAGGCACTGGGCGCGCAGAACCCTTTAAAGCGATTGCTGAAGCCGTGATTCGTTTTCATGGTCAGGGGGATATTGAATATATTGATTTCCCTGAGCATCTCAAAGGCCGTTATCAGAGTTACACGCGCGCGGATATTAGCGCCTTGCGACAAGCGGGTTATGACCATGAGTTTAAAACTGTGGCTGAGGGCGTACGCGAGTATATGGCTTGGTTGAATCTCTAATCGTGATTACCGGCCCGTGCTGACGGGCCCGCCGGGTTTACGTTGATCCATTGTTCACGTTGATCCATTGTTGGATTGCGGCGTGTCGGGTGTGTCTAGCTCGACTTCCTCTGAGGTGGCGACTTCAGGGGAAGCGACTTCTGAGGGCGCTTTGTCAGCCTCTGGACTGGAGGCTTCTGTCTCGGCCGTTTCTGTCTCGACGGGCGTGTCAGGCATTAACCATTGACGATAGAGGTTAATGTGATTGATCACCATGGCCTTCAGCGAGAAGTGCTTCAGTTGGCCATGGGCTTCTCGTGCCAACTGGTTGCGTAACCCTGTATCTCGGTAGAGCTGACGTAATGCATCCGCCAGCGGGCCGGGCTGGGCTTTGGGAAATAATAGCCCTGTTCGGTTGTTTTGGATGAGATCAGGGATACCATCAACTTGGCTGGCCACAATGGGGACTTGGTAATCCATGGCATTGAGTAGGATGGTGCCAAACGGTTCGCTGCGTGCAGGGTAAGCGAATACGTTCATGACCGATAAATAATCCCCCAGATTTTTTTGCTCCCCTGCCCATTGCACATTCTCCATGTCGGCACTTTCTTCCTTTAGCTTTTCTAAATCAGGGCCATCACCAATGAATAGAAAGAGTGCATCGGGCATTTCGCGACGTAGCTCGCGTGCGGCTTCTAGTAAAACGCGTTGTCCTTTCACCTTTTCATTGGCTTCGCCAATATGCCCAATAATAAATTTACCTTCGAACTCCCCTCTCAGTCGGGTCACGTTCATGGCGCTATTGGGTAAATGAATAAAGCTATCGGGGATACGGCGAACACCACACCAGCTGGTCTCCAGTAAGTGTCGTTGAATCACTCGGGAAATGGCGATGGCTGTACTGGCGGATTCGAAATACTCCCGGTTTTTTTTATTGTCTTGCAGGCGAGCAGCATTACGCCAGGTGACAACATAATCCGTCCCCGTACGACGTTTATGCCACCAGGCCCACCCTAGCCCGTGGGGCTCATGGACATGCACCAAGTCAACAGTGGGTAAATTGTGATTAAACCAGCGATGGGAGGTGTGGTGGATCATCAAACGTTCGGTATTACGCAGTCGCTGATTCAGGACAGACTCTTTATGACACACCAGATGCTGAACCATAGGGGTGGCTGCGGCCAGGGCACGAATAAGGTGCTCTGTTTGCAACTCGGCTTCACCAAAGTGGGTCGATAAATTGACATGGAGCACGCGCATAATCGTTAATCCGTAGAGGCATGGGCTTTGTCATCGGTTGATGGCCCATCAATACAACCGAATAACTTGATCATGGCACGGATGAACCGTCAGTGTTGTGTCATTGAGTGAAAAGGCGTCTGCTTTGTTTGCTCAAAGCGACATTTTATGATCGATATCAGAGGTCGCGCTTTCGAGCGTGCGCTTGACGTCGAGTGTGACTTGATCCATGTGCCTCAACGTACGCACCTAACCGATTGAAGAATTCATGAGTGATTTTGCATTTTCAGCGCTTGAGCGTCAGGGCGTTTATCGCGCGATTTATGAGAGACGTGATGTTCGGTCTCAATTCCGGCCTGATCCGATTCCACCCGAGGTTTTAGCCCGTTTACTTCAAGCCGCGCATCATGCGCCTTCGGTGGGGTTTATGCAGCCATGGGATTTTGTTTTCATTGAGAGCCGTCAGGTGCGTGAGCAGGTATTGGCTTTATTTGAGACGGCCAATGAAGCCGGGGCGCAACAGTTTTCGGGGGAGCGCCAGTCGCTGTATCGACGCCTCAAATTACAAGGTATTTTGGAAAGCCCGATGAATCTCTGTATTACCTGTGATCGGCGTCGTGGTGGACCGGCCGTGCTTGGGCGTCATAGTCAGTTGGATACCGATTTGTTCAGTAGCTGCCTGGCGGTACAAAATTTGTGGTTGGCCGCCCGAGCAGAAGGGATCGGTGTCGGTTGGGTGAGTATTTTAGACCCTGACGATCTGGCTCATTGTCTGGGCTTACCCGAAGGCGTTTACCCTCTGGCTTATTTGTGTCTCGGTTATGTTGACGAGTTTCTAGACCAACCCGAGCTACAAGCAAAAGGATGGCGTCAACGCCTGCCATTGGATCAGTTGGTGCATGCTGATCAATGGGGCGCAGCGCTAGCGGCGGATCATCCGCTTGCGCAATGTCTGGATGTTGACGAGCGTCTTGATGTGGATAAATGTCTTGATGTGGTTGAATGTCTTGAGGTGGTTGAATGTCTTGATAGTGCGGCTGAGCCAGATCTCGACGACAACGGTTCGACCTGATCAGTGAAAGGATGTTTTTCTCAGTGAATATGGTGCCCTTCAATGACGGCTTCGAGCCAGGCGTGTGCCTGACCGGGCGCAAACTTTTGTAGTGACCGACCCAGTCGTTGGAGATTTCGGCGTGCGGTTTTATTGTCAGGCGTTGTGATCCGGCAGCGATCAAAGTCGATTAACCAGGGCATGTGTTGCGCATCAATCAGGATATTGCGGGCGTTGAGATCGACATGATCCAAGCCGGCTTGATGAAAACGCGCGATCATGTGGCCGACCCGTTGCATTAAAGCCGTGTCCACCTGATGTGTACTGAGCAAGTCAGCCAGAGGGATGACGCCTGCCAAGCGACGGGTGAGTAAATCGGCGCGATAAGTGAGTCCCTCGCGTTGAATTCGTGCGCCGATCGCTACGGGCGCGGGCAGCCCTTGTGCGACCAGCTGAGCCTGAACACTCAGTTCCTGCCAAGGGCGGCTGTGTGTTACCCCTGACCAGAGGTAATGATCCGAGATCAGTTTACCTATCAGTCCACCCCGTCGATAATGACGCAGTACCAGCTCACCGTCGGGGCTATCGAGGAACCAGCTATCGCCGCGTCCGCTGCCGGTGCCAAGCAGTTTATCCTGCTGCCGCCAGTGATCAGGATCAAACCAACACGATGTGATTTGTGGGGTAAGAGAGGAGTCATATAAAATGATCTGCTTACCCTGCCGGAATTGCTGGAAACCTGCCATGTCTGCGCTTGAAACCACTCTCAAGGATATTTGCATTCTGCGCCTGTCGGCGCTGGGCGATGTCTGTAATTTGGTCCCCGCCGTACGGGCCTTGCAACGACGCTATCCTCAAGCTCGTATCACTTGGGTGATTGGTCGTGCAGAGCACAGTTTACTGACCGGTTTATCCGGGGTCGAGTTTATTGTGTTCGATAAACGAACCGGTCTGGCGGGCATGCGCGCAGTATGGCGTCAATTGAAAGGCCGACGCTTTGATGTGTTGCTGCATATGCAGGTGGCGTTACGCGCCAGCCTTCTCTCCTTAGGGATCAAGGCGAAGCGACGGATCGGTTTTGATCGAGCCCGTAGCCGTGATGGCCAACATTGGTTTGTGAATGAGCAGTTACCGGACAGTTCTGAAGGCCATGTGATCGAAGGCTTTTTTGATTTTATGCGGTTGCTGGGCGTCAACGATTGTCGTCTCCAGTGGGATATCCCCGTACCTGAGTCGGCTGAACAGCAGCGTCACCGCTGGGTGGAAGGGGATTATTGGATTATCAGCCCTTGCTCAAGCGATCGAGCCTTTAATTATCGCAATTGGACGACGGCAGGCTATGCGGCGCTGATCGATTATGCGCGTGATCGTTATGGCCTTAAGGCTGTGTTGACAGGTGGCGGCAGCGATCAGGAACAGGCGTTGGTCCGTGATTTGGTGGTGCAGTGTCAGAGCCCGGTGATTAATACGTTAGGTCAGACCGATTTAAAGACGCTGCTGGCACTGATTCGAGATGCTGCCGTGGTGATGGCGCCGGATTCCGGCCCCGTTCATATGGCTGCCGCGATGGGCACAGCGCCGCTGGGCCTTTATGCCACGTCAAACCCTCAGCGGACAGGCCCGGTTGTGGGCCAGCAGTATGTGGTGAATAAATATCCCGAAGCCGTGGCTCAGTGCCTCGGAAAACCCTTGGATCAGGTGCGGTGGGGACAACGCGTACGTGATCCCAAAGCCATGGCATTGATTCAGATTGACGATGTGAAGGCTCGTCTGGATGCCATCATGGCCTCGCCTCAAAGCGTCTCGGAACAGGATTGATATTGTGAAAATCAACATTGCCAACTTTGAACAAGCCCGTTTGCTGGTGGTCGGGGATGTCATGCTGGACCGTTACTGGCATGGCGGGACCTCACGGATTTCGCCAGAGGCGCCTGTGCCGGTCGTGAATGTCAAAGCCGATGAAGACCGTCCCGGTGGTGCCGCCAACGTGGCGTTAAACATTGTCGGTTTGGGGGCTGCGGCGACGCTGGGAGGCATTGTCGGTGATGATGAGAATGCCGATCGCTTAGAGCAACAGCTGCATCAGTCCGGGATCGACACCCGCTTCCAACGCAGTGCTGAAGTGCCGACCATTACCAAGCTGCGCGTCATGAGTCGCAATCAGCAGTTGATTCGGTTGGACTTTGAAGAAAGCCTTCAGGCGTTATCGACGACTCCCTTGCGAGAAGCGTTTGTCAGCGCTTTGGGTGATCATGATGTGGTGATTTTATCGGATTATGGTAAAGGGACGCTGCAGGATGTGCAGGGGTTGATTCAACAGGCTCGCCAGGCGGGTAAGCGTGTGTTGATTGACCCTAAAGGAACGGACTTCGAACGTTATCGGGATGCCAGTCTGATCACACCGAATATGGCTGAGTTCGAAGCGGTGGTCGGGCCTTGTGCCAGTGAATCCGATATTGAAGCAAAAGGTGAGACGTTATGTCAGTCACTGGGGCTAGAAGCGTTACTGATTACCCGCAGTGAAAAAGGCATGACGTTGATTCGTCAAGGGCTGCCGCCACTCCATGTCCCCACCCGAGCGCGTGAAGTTTACGATGTGACCGGGGCGGGCGATACGGTGATTGCGACCTTGGCGCTGGCGCTGGCGGCGGGTCACGAGCTTCCCGAAGCGATCACGGTGGCGAATCTTGCTGCGGGCATTGTGGTGGGTAAACAAGGCACCGCGACGGTCAGTATTGCTGAGCTGTATACCGCCTTGCATGAAGATCGGCCGATGGAATCCGGTGTGGTGTCGGAAGCCACGCTGATTGAAGCTGTTCGAGCCGCTCATGCACGAGGCGAACGGGTGGTCATGACCAATGGTTGCTTCGATATTCTTCATGCCGGTCATGTGGCTTATTTAGAGCAAGCGCGTCAGTTAGGGGATCGACTCATCGTGGCCGTGAATGATGATGCTTCTGTGGCACGACTCAAAGGTCCTCAACGGCCGATTAATCCGTTATTGCGTCGTCAACAGGTTTTGGCCGGGTTGCAAGCGGTCGATTGGGTCACCGCTTTCAGCGAGGATACGCCGGCCCGTTTAATTGAGGCCATTTTGCCTGATGTTTTAGTTAAAGGCGGTGATTATCAGCCCGAAGATGTGGCTGGAGGACACGCTGTGATCGCCCATGGCGGTACAGTGCAGATTCTTGATTTTGTGGATGGTGTCTCCACAACGGCAATCGTCAACTCGATTTTAGATCGTGACTGATCGGGCTTGTATGAGGCTTACTGTTTCGTCTCTGGTGGTATTAAAAACTTAAATACGTCATATAGTTACGTTACCCAGAGCCCTTTTCGGTATGATGAGTATCGTCAATACACCCGGTCAATCAACGAGGGCATGGCATGATGGGTTGGTCCAGGCGAGGTTATTCGGCGCTGATTACGGCGCTATTGCCAGTGATTATGCATCGCTTAAAGCGAGAACATACGACCGGTTTACCCTGGTCTGAACGTTTTGGTCGCGTACAGACCCAGCACACTGAGGGGGTTTGGATCCACTGTGCTTCTGTCGGTGAGGTGATTGCCGCTGAACCTTTGATTCATGAGTTACAGGATGCTCACCCCGATACTCCGATTGTGATCACGACAATGACGGCAACCGGGGCGGCACAAGTGCATAAGCGCTTCCCTGACGTGGAGCACCATGTCCTGCCCATTGATCTGCTGACTTGGGCACGGCGCTTTATTGCTCAGCTTAAACCACGGCTGGCGATTCTGATGGAAACTGAGTTGTGGCCGAACCTCATGCTGGCGTGTGAACAAGCTCAGGTTCCGGTGGTGGTGGCCAATGGCCGGATGTCGGCCAAGTCGTTAGCGGGTTATCAGCGTTTACCTCGGTTGATGCATGAAACGCTCCAAAAGGTATCGGCATTAGCGGCACGTGATGCCGAGGATGCCCAACGGTTTGTACAACTTGGCTTACCAGAAGAGCGAGTCACACTGTGTGGCAGTATTAAATTTGATGCTCATGTCGACGCCAGCCAAGCCAGTGCGGGTCAGGCTTTAAAAGCTCAATGGGGAACGCGCCCTGTTTGGGTGGCCGCCAGTACTCATGACGGGGAAGAGACGCTGCTGCTGGAGACACATCGTCTCCTGTTACAACAGCATCCGGACTGTTTGTTGGTGTTGGTGCCTCGTCACCCGCAACGATTTGATGAAGTGGCGGCACTCATTACGGCGGCTGATATGACGATGGCGCGTCGCAGTCAAGATGAGCCTGTGGTGGCAGAGACTCAGGTTTATCTAGGCGATACCATGGGTGAATTGATGAGTTTGCTGGCGGCTGCGGATATGGTGTTTATGGGCGGCAGTTGGATTGAAGTCGGTGGACATAATCTGCTGGAACCTGCGGTGTTGGGCAAGCCATTGGCTTCAGGCCCTGCTTTGTTTAACTTTCAGGATGTGGCTGATCGGTTGCAGGCAGCGGATGCGCTAGACATTGTGGATAACCCAGATGACCTCGCTCGATGTTTACGGGCGTGGATCGAATTACCTGCTCAAGCTCAACAGCGTGGTCAAGCCGCTGCTGCAGTCGTTGAGGCCAACCGCGGGGCTTTGAAGCGGCAGTTGGCGGTGATCGAACCCTATTGGCCTACCGCATAAATTGGGTTATCCACACCCCCTTGGTCATTCGCTTATTTGAATAAGTTGTGGGTAACCTTGGTGTAAGGTGGGGATAGTGGGGTATCACATGGTGCAAAAAGGATGAGCAGTCAGCTCATCCCTTTTTTATTCAGGCTTAAAGTCTCTGTCTTATTGTGGGGTGAGGCGCTGAACGCCAGATTCACTGCCTAGGAGTAAGACATCGGCGGGGCGCCGAGCAAAAATGCCATTGGTGACCACACCGGTAATATCGTTGATGCGTTGTTCCAATGTCAGTGGATCGTCGAGCATGAAATTGTAGCAATCCAAAATGATATTGCCGTTATCAGTCGTGACCCCTTCGCGATACATGGGGTCGGCGCCCAGTTTGACCAGCTCACGTGCGACATAACTCCGGGCCATTGGAATGACTTCTACCGGAAGCGGGAATTCTCCCAGCAGGTTCACCCATTTACTCTGGTCGGCAATACAGATGAATTTGCGGCTACTGGCGGCCACAATTTTTTCACGAGTGAGGGCCGCACCGCCTCCTTTAATCATTTGTAAATGAGCATTCACTTCATCGGCGCCATCAATATAGACGGGCAAGGTACCGGCGCCATTGAGGTCATAGACTGGAATCCCATGTGCTTTCAGGCGCTCGGCACTGGCTTCGGAGCTGGCAACGGCGCCATCAAAATCTTGTTTGTACTGGGCCAAGGCATCGATAAATAGATTCGCCGTTGAGCCAGTGCCAATACCGATAATGGTATCGCCTTCTAGAAGGGGTTGAACTTCACGGACTGCCGCTTCGGCAACCGCTTGCTTGAGCGCATCCTGGGACATGTTGACCTCGGTTCAGATAATGCATGGGTGGTTGAGCAGTGAACGGATGGTGATTCATTGAGTGCAGTGGCTGTATGTTGAGATGTGGTACGCACTCTTTATGAATCTATAACCTAGATTATAACAGTGTCAGCAAGGCGCCGGGACTGGACGTCGACTAGGACCTAAGCGCACAATCGTTATCTTTCATAAGCCAGTGTGCCCCATTGTCCCAGGTGTCAGGTGTTGAACCTGTTCTCCCTGGGGCAATCTGTATTCAAGACTAGGTGCCCAATAAGAGGCAAGCACACGGGTTAATCATGACTTATTAAGCACGTCTTTTAAGCAAGATTTTTAAGTAAGAGACCGCTGGACAGGACAACTTCATGCTCGAACGTTACGTTAAGAAAATTCTGCAAGCGCGTGTGTACGATGCGGCACGCGAGACCCCTCTCTCGGAAGCTCGTTTTCTCTCCAAGCGGTTGAAGAATTCAATTTGGATTAAGCGCGAGGATTTACAGCCTGTTTTCTCATTTAAAGTGCGTGGTGCCTATAACTGCATGGCGCAATTATCTGAAGAGCAAAAAGCCTGTGGCGTGATCACTGCATCGGCCGGTAATCATGCTCAAGGCTTGGCATTATCCGCTCGCCAGATGGGCGTCAAGGCAACGATCGTCATGCCGCGAATCACACCGGATATCAAGGTGCAGGCGGTAAAAGCCCGTGGCGCTAAAGTGGTGCTCAAAGGTGATGCTTTCAATGAAGCGTTGGAATATGCGCTTCAGCTAGTGGAAGAGAAAGGCTACACCTATATTCCGCCTTATGATCATCCTGATGTGATTGCCGGTCAGGGCACTTTGGCGATGGAAGTGTTGCGCCAGCATGCTGGGCCTTTACATGCGATTTTTGTCCCAGTGGGAGGCGGTGGTTTGATCGCCGGGGTGGCCGCTTATGTCAAATATCTACGCCCCGAAGTGAAAGTGATTGGGGTTGAACCCGAAGATGCCGCTTGTTTAAAAGCTGCCTTGGAAAAAGATCGTCGGGTGGTGCTGGAACAAGTGGGGTTGTTTGCTGAAGGGGTGGCGGTGGCCCAGATCGGTAAAGAGCCGTTTAAAATTTGCCGCGAATATGTCGATGATGTCATCACCGTCAATACCGATGAGATCTGTGCGGCGGTCAAAGATATTTTTGAGGATACTCGTGCGGTATCCGAGCCTTCCGGGGCAGTGTCTTTGGCAGGCTTGAAAAAATACGTTGAGCAGACCGGCATCGAAGATGAGCATCTTGTCTGCATTAATTCTGGCGCCAATACCAATTTTGATCGCTTACAGCATATTGCTGAGCGTACTGAATTGGGTGAAAAGCGTGAGGCGATTCTCGCGGTTACCATTCCCGAGCAGCCCGGTAGCTTTAAGCAATTTTGCCGTGTTGTGGGTAAACGGATGGTCACTGAGTTCTGTTATCGGTATGCGGATACTGAGCATGCACAAATTTATGTGGGTGTTTCGGTGAAACCGGGGGGGGAAGATCGGCTTGAGCTCGTGCAGGCGCTTCAGTCGGCAGGCTATCCGGTGATTGATCTGACCGATAATGAACTCGCTAAACTGCATATTCGACATCTGGGAGGCGGACGTTCCCCCAATGCTGGAGATGAAGCGGTTTACCGTTTTGAGTTTCCGGAGCGGCCAGGGGCTTTAATGAATTTTCTACGTCATTTGGGACAGGATTGGAACATTTCATTGTTCCATTACCGCAACCATGGGTCTGCTTATGGCCGCGTTCTCGTGGCGTTACAGATTCCAGAAGGCGAGAGCGGTAATATTAATGAATATTTTGACCGAATTGGTTACCGCTATTGGGCTGAAAGTGACAATCCTGCCTATCAATTGTTTTTGGGATGAGAGATTTTGAAAAAACAATTAAAAAAATGAGCCGACGCATTGTTGTGAGATTGGGTCTGGTTTAGATTAGCTCTATCAGCGGTGAGGCTGATATATTTCTTAGATCATGGGTTATTGGAGTAGAACCCTTATGCAAAAAAGAAAACCTGATCTGATTGTGGCGTTGGTTGTGTTGTTTGGTCTTGGTTTAGTGGTGACCAGTTATGCGCAAACCTTGGTTGTGCCCTGATCATCCTCACCTGTGTGATTCGATTGACTGATCGACACAACCCATTGCCGCCAACGGGAAGCTGATGCTTCCCGTTGTTGCATTTAGACCTTAAAAAAGAGGATATGGTGTCGAATGCGGTCAATCACACGATTGATGATGAGGCTTGATGACGTGTTTGGGGATATTGAACATCCCACCACTGCTGGTCTGTCACAATCGCATCCAAAGGAATATCCCAGTGCTCTAAAGGAAGGCTGTCGACTTGCTGGCAATGATGAGCCAGCCCGACCAGTAAAGGGCGCGGCCTTTGCGGATGCTGTTGAGTAAACGCCAGCGTTCGATCGTAAAATCCTCCACCCATGCCTAAGCGCCCTCCTTGAGCATCAAATCCTACTAGCGGCATTAGAATCATATCCAGTGCCCAGGGCGCTCGCCGATGAATTCGATATTGACCCCACCCCTTCAGCTGCGGTTCTGGAATGCCAAAGCGGTTATGTTGCATCGGCGTTTCGGCTGCGTAGTGCACAAACCATAAGGCGCCATGATGTAGGGGATGCAATACAGGGAGGTAGCCGGTTTTGCCGTGCGAAGTGGCCCACTGATAAAGTGGTCGAGGGTCTATTTCGCCATCATTCGGTAAATAAAACGCGATATGGCGAGCACGCATGAAGGCGGGTGCTTGCCTGATTCGGGCCAGTAATTGTCGAGCAGCTTGTTGCTGTTGCTGTGATGTCAGGGCTCGACGCCGGGCTCTTAATTCACGACGGAGTGATTGGCGACAATGTTGTTGGCGTACTGGGGGGAGATCTGGTGGGGTCAGCATAGTGAATCGTGATGAGAGTCCCGGAGATGCCGCTGTGGTTTGGGCCCTTGAACCCCTAGGTTCAAGGTGGAGGTTACCGGAATACCTTAGGCTTTCCACTCAGAGGTGGACTTGCACACCAGTATCGCCAGGACACCTCCTGGTAACGCGCATAGGGTCGAGGACTTGAACCACTGGCGCACATCCCAGGAACAACTGAAGTATAACAGATCAGTCGGGGTCACTGGGAAGTGGGTGTGACTGAATGACCTGTTTTAAGTCGAGTAATGCATCATCCAGTTGATCGCTCATGCGACTGAGCTGCTCAGTATGGACTTCGTTGCTCTGTTCTGCACGGCTGCCTTGTTGCATCATTTCGTGGGTGATGTTCAATGCCGCCATGATCGCTACTCTTTCTAGGCTGAGTACTTTCCCGCCTCGACGGATATCCAGCATTTTCCTATTGAGATAGCGTGCCGCCTGAAGCAGTTGTTCTTGCTCTTCAGGCGGACAAGCGACCATATATTTGCGGTCAAGTAATGTAATTTCTAGCGTTTGACGATCTTGGGTCATCCCGGTGGCTCCAGCGTTCCTATTCGCGCGATCAAGGCGTCAACCTTATTCAGTGCACGAGCATAATGCTGCCTGAGCTGTTCACGTTCCTGTTCCAGCTGTTCACACTGCTGAATCAGTTGTTCACGCTCTTTGACCAGCTCTTGCAGTATTTGCTGGAGCTGGTTGAATTTTTGATTGATTGCATTCTGATCTTCACGCTGCATGGCAATTAGCCTGTATCACGGGCCATCGCGTACTATAGAGGGGTGTTATACAAGGGTCAACGATTGTGCGAGTTAGTCAATACTTACTTTTCCCGCCTAACACAGCAAGATACGACCGAAATCAATGCAATTCACGTCCAGACCGCAGAGAGTATGCTGGCGGTAGGACACTAACTGATTAGAGAGCCTCATGACCGCTTCCGATTCCACGACGATCACCTTTGATGAGATGGCCGACCTCTGTTTACGCCACCGTTGTTTCCAGTCTCCATCATTGTTGCATGGTGTGCTGTGCGGCCAGTTATGTGGGCAGGAACGCCTGCCAAGAGCGCAATGGGTGATGTTATTTACTCAATTGCTCGGTGAATTAACAGAGCCTTTGTCAGAGGCTGAGCAGGCCAGCATTTATACTTGGTATGACGAGACGCTGGCAGCATTAACGGATCCTGATATGGGGTTTGAGCCCTTGCTGCCAGGGGAACTCTATTCCCTGGAAGAGCGTCTGACCTGTCTGGTGCGCTGGACGCAGGGCTTTTTAAAGTCAGTGGATGCCGCACAAATAGATTATGAACAACTGACGCCTGAGCTTAAAGAAGGTCTTGATGACCTCAAAAGCATTGTCGATTTAGGCCATAAGCGTCTGGATGACTCTAACGATAATGAACATGACTTGATGGCCTTATCCGAATTTGTCCGCATGGTGGCGATGATGCTGTATCTAGAGCGCCATCCTGGCGATCCCCAGGTGGAGGATCCGGGTAAGCCTTCAAGTGTGCATTGAATTTTCTGGCCCTGCAATTAAGGAGCCTTTATGCGTCCCTTTGATGTTTCTCCTGAAGTTTTTGCCGCCCGACGGCGGGCTTTATTGACACAATTACCTGATGGTGTGGCGGTCTTACTGCCTTCGGCCTCGTTACAAACTCGAAGTCGTGATACCGAGTATCCATTTCGTCAGGCCAGTGATTTTTGGTATCTGACCGGTTTTGATGAGCCCGATGCATTATTAGTGTTAATCCCGGGACGTGAGCAGGGCGAAGTGCTTTTGTTTAACCCTCCCCGAGATGAGCAACTGGAAATCTGGCATGGCTATCGGCTGGGCCAGATTCGTGCGCCTCAAGTACTGGGAGTGGATCAAGCCTTTGCGAATGATGAGCTGGATCAGCGCTTACCTGCTTTGCTGGATGGGTGCCAACATATTTGCTATCCCCTGGATGATGATTTCTGTCACCAGCGTGTTCAGGATTGGCGACTTGCGTTACGGAGTCGTGAGCGACGAGGCGCACGTGTGCCTGAATCTTTGATCAATCTGACGCCTTTCTTGGATGAGATGCGTCTCATTAAGCAGCCTGAAGAAGTCGCTTTAATGCGAGAGGCTGCGCGGATCTCAGCCGAAGCTCATGTGCGGGCAATGAAAAGCTGTCAGCCAGGCCTTTATGAATATCAACTTCAGGCTGAGCTTGAGCATGAATTCCTTTGGCAAGGGGCTGCCGGGCCTGCTTATGGCACGATTGTCGGTGGCGGTGCCAATGGGTGTGTCCTGCATTATGTTGAGAATCACGCACCTCTAAAAGATGGCGATCTTGTGCTGATTGATGCGGGCTGTGAGTATGCGGGCTATGCCGGTGACATCACGCGCACCTTCCCTGTGAACGGGCGTTTCAATGAGGCCCAAAAAGCATTGTATAGCCTGGTGTTAGAGGCGAATCGGTTAGCGATTAGCCAAGTGAAACCAGGCACTACTCTGCCCGAGATTCATGATACTGCTGTTCGGCATTTGACCTGGGGGCTGATTCAGTTGGGGATTCTGGAAGGCGATATCGACACCCTGATTGCAGATGAAGCCTATCGGGATTTTTATATGCATGGCACCAGCCATTGGTTAGGGTTGGATGTTCATGATGTGGGGCTTTATAAACCCCAAGGCGAAGCTCGAAAACTGTTGCCAGGCATGGTGCTCACGATTGAGCCGGGATTATATATTGCGCCGGATCAGCCTGATGTGGATGAATGTTGGCGAGGTATCGGCATTCGGGTGGAAGATGATGTGCTGGTGACCGAGACGGGATGCGAAGTGCTGACCAATGGTGTGCCGAAAAGTATTCAAGATATTGAGGCCTTAATGAAGGCCGACTGATGTGTGGCTGAGACTTTATGTTCAGGGCCATCAGAGATAAAAGAGGACTGTGACGTGACACTGACTCAAAAAACCGATCGATGCGATATCGCGATCGTCGGCGGAGGCTTGGTCGGAGCCAGTTTAGCGGTAGCGCTGGAACCCTTAGCCCGTGCTCAACAGTGGGATGTGAGAGTCTTAGAAGCGAAGCCTTTTTCTGATACGCCGCCGGAACAGCGTTGGCAGCCCAGCTTTGATGCGCGCTCTTCAGCATTGGCCTGGGGCACCCGGGAGATTTATCAGCAGCTCGGGCTCTGGACGATGTTGTCTCGTCATGCTGAGCCAATTAAGACGATTCATGTCTCGGATCGAGGGCATCTAGGCTCAACGCGGATGCAGGCCAGTGAGCAGGGCGTCGACGCCTTGGGTTATGTGGTGCCCAATAGTTGGTTGGGGCATACCCTTTGGCATGGCTTGAAGCAGGGTGAGCATGTGAAGGTGATGGCACCGGTTGATGTGAAAGGGATCGACATGCAACCTGAGGGAAGCTGCCTTGATCTAGGGGGGGATGGTCAACTCTCTGCGCAACTGGTTGTGCTCGCCGATGGTGGCCGCTCTGGGCTGAAGCAGCAACTGGGTATTGAAGACACCACTCAAGATTATGAACAAGTGGCCTTGGTGGCGAATGTTCGCTTGTCTCAGCCTCATCATAATATTGCCTATGAACGTTTTGATGCCGATGGTCCGCTGGCACTTTTACCACTAAGTGGGCAAGACATGGCCGTGGTGTGGACCCGTTCGCGAGAGACTTATCAGGCGGCTTTGGCTTTGGATGATCGTGCTTTTATGGATCAGTTGCAGCGGATTATCGGCCACCGGGTCGGTGCTTTTGAGCATGTTGGAGCGCGTTATCATTATCCTTTGCAGCTGGTGCAGGCGAAAGAACAGGTGCGCCGTCATTTGGCGGTGTTAGGCAATGCAGCGCACTACCTTCATCCGGTCGCTGGCCAAGGTTATAACCTCGCCATTCGAGGCGTGATGGATCTGGTGTCGACGTTATCTGAAGCGGCGCAGGCAGGGGCGCAGCCTGGCGATCTCACTTGGTTGCAGCGCTATGAAGCCAAACGTCGAGGTGATCAACGGGATGTGATCACTTTTAGCGATGGCTTGATTCGTATGTTTGCTAATGCCCACCCTTTGTTGGGCCATGTGCGGGCTGCGGGTTTGATTGCATTAAGCACCGTCGGGCCAGCAAGGCGCTGGTTGGCACGTCGGGCCATGGGCGTATAAGCGATGATTTCCACAGAGGAGACCCCCATGATGTCATCGGATCATCCAGACCATCATGATGCGACTGAAGTTCAAATATGTCGGGATTTTGATGTTGTGATTGTCGGTGGTGGCATGTCGGGGCTGGCATTAGCAAGAACCCTGGCAGACAGCGACCTCCAGATTGCGGTCGTTGAGGCTTCATCTGAGGGGCCGCACTGGTCTATCGATCAGGTCGATCCGCGTGTCAGTGCGTTGAGTGAGGCGTCACGTGCGTTGCTCTCACGCTTAGGGGCCTGGCCTGAAATGGTCGCGCGTCGGGTCACGCCTTATACCCACATGAGTGTGTGGGATGGTGAAGGCACGGGGGCTTTGAGCTTTCATGCCCAAGAAGCGGGAGTGACGCTGTTAGGCCATATTGTTGAAAATAGCGTCACGGTGCAGGCACTGCAACAGACCCTGACGGGATATGACAATGTGGTGCTGTTGCGAGGACATAAAGCGACTGGACTGACGCTGGGTGAGTCATCGCATCAGCTTTGTTTTGATGACATGGTGCTGAATACGGCCTTGGTGGTCGCGTGTGATGGTGCTCAATCTCGGATCAGGACATGGGCTGGATTTAATACTCGGGAATGGGATTATGGACATCATGCGCTGGTGACCACGGTGCAGGTTGAGCAGCCGCATCAAGGGACCGCGTGGCAGCGCTTTTTGCCGGATGGTCCTTTGGCTTTTTTACCGATTACCAAAGGGGAAGATGAGCACTGGTGTTCAATTGTCTGGTCCACTTCTCCTGCCAAAGCGGAAGCGCTTCAAGCGATGCCCGATGCGGATTTTTGTGCTGAATTGACCCGCGCTTTTGAGTCCCGTCTTGGTCAAGTCATGAGTACCGATACACGTTATACCGTGCCATTAAGGCAGCGTCATGCAGTGGATTATGTGAAGCCAGGCGTGGCTTTGGTGGCGGATGCAGCGCATACGATCCACCCACTGGCCGGACAAGGCGTGAATTTAGGCTTTTTAGATGTGGCGATGTTAGGCGACTGCATCTTAGAGGCGCATGCTCGAGGTGATGCGGTGGGTGATCTTGCGTGGCTTCAACGTTATCAGGCGCGTCGTCAACCGGATAATCTTGCGATGATGGCGGCCATGGAAGGGTTAAAGCGACTGTTTTGTGCTGAGGCGCTACCTTTGCGCTGGCTACGTAATCGAGGGCTGGACCGGGTGTCCAAAATGCCTTGGCTGCGACGTCAATTAGTGACTCAGGCGTTGGGGTGGCGACAAGGAACCTCTGAACGACTTAAGCCTGGCCACACTGTTGGTTTTTAAGCCTTTGACATTAAGCTTTTGAAATGTGGAATGTGAAACTTAAGTAGTTGAGTGCTAAATAATAAGTAATTGATTATCAAATAAAAAGGCTGCCTGGAGAGGCAGCCTTTTCACTTCTGTTTTTACCGTACTTCTGATTCTTACCACACGTTATTGATATGCCGATATCAATCTTGTCAGTCAATGACTTCAGTAATAGACGTTGTACCTGTACTTTTCATATCCGTATTGAAGTGAATGGTTCATTCGTTGGAGCACCAATGCCTGTGGGGGACAGAACACTGGTGCTCCTCAATATCGCTTTAAGCGATGAAGTCGTCAGTCGGTGTTGGTGCGACACCTGCCAGTTCGGTTGTGGTATCGGTGTTGGGGTCGGTGACGGGGTCTTCAGACATAGTCACGACAACACTCTGGTCACTGGCGTCTGTAAGTGCTCCCCCTTCTTCAAACTGCTGTTCGATCGCGAAATAGATGCCATCGTTATCAGCGTCCTGGTAGAAGGTTGTTTCTAGCCCGTTATCTTCCATTTCTTCGCGCACCAGCAGGCCGCTCTGGTTGATAAAGGCTTGGTTGTCTTCAGTGTGTTCCTGCATTTCCCAGTCGCCATCGTCAAACTTCTCCAGATCCTGGATCTGATTGTTATCGAAGTTCAGGCGTACCGGGTCGAATCCTGCCAGTAGTGAGTAAGCGTTATCACTGTTGGCTTCATTAATGCTGGCCAGCCAGGCATTGAAATCGTCTGCGCTACCGGCTGTGGGATCAGTGACGTCATCCCCTGTGTCTGTGTCACCATTGTCGACTACGTCATCACCAGTGGTGTCGTCGCCTTCATCGACTACGTCGTCACCTGTGGTGTCGTCGCCTTCATCAACTACGTCATCACCTGTGGTGTCGTCGCCTTCATCGACTACGTCATCACCTGTGGTGTCGTCGCCTTCATCGACTACGTCGTCACCTGTGGTGTCGTCGCCTTCATCGACTACGTCGTCACCTGTGGTGTCGTCGCCTTCATCGACTACGTCGTCACCTGTGGTGTCGTCGCCTTCATCGACTACGTCGTCACCTGTGGTGTCGTCGCCTTCATCAACTACGTCATCACCTGTGGTGTCGTCGCCTTCATCGACTACGTCATCACCTGTGGTGTCGTCGCCTTCATCGACTACGTCGTCACCTATGGTATCGTCGTCTTCGTTAACTACGTCGCCGTCTTCATTGGTGTTGTCGTCGGTAATGCCGTCACCTTCTTCCAGTGTATAAAAACCTGGAATTTGAGTGGCTTCAAACAGACTGGTCTGAGTGGCGCCATCCTCATCTTGCTCTTCCAAGGTGATGCGATCATCTTCCAGAGTAAAGTTGTTATCGCTATCAATGGTGCCTTCCTGCCATTGACCGTCTTCCCACGTCATATAAGAAGTGATTTGATCATCCTGGACGTCGAAGTAGTAAACATCTTTGGCCATGTAACACCTCACTTGTTGAGTTAAGGAGTGGTCACCATAAGAAACGTTTCCTGAATGCAAACTGAAATCAATAATGTCGTTCAGACAAATCTTTATTTAATGCGCCGAAAATCGCCTGAGCATGGGATTTTGGCACTCAAATTTTTTTTAGCGGCTGATAAGATATATCGCTTCGTAGGGTTTTGGGTGGACAAAATGACGCAATGGGTGCCTTTAACAAAAGCATGTCATCAAATGTCCGGTTGGCAGCGTCCTCGACATTATGGGCATGCGGCTAAGGACAGTGTGGTGCCTGTGATTATGTCTGAGTTACCTCATTTGGTGGCTTCGACGCCTTTGGCTTTTATGCGAAAACCATCCGGTCAGTATCAGCTCATGGCTGTGCAGTCCGTATCGTCTGGCGTGAATCTATTTGTACACCCAGGCCATAAAGGTTGGTTGAGAGGTCATATCCCGGCGCCTTATCGTCTTTATCCTTTCCGACTATTGCCTGAAGCCGGTTCTGGGCGGCTGATTTTATGTATTGATGCGCATTATCGAGGCCTGCATGCTCAATGTTGGGATGATGATGAACCGTTATTAGATGATCATGGACAAGCCGTCGACCTCGTTTATGACATTGCGGGTGTGCTACAGCAATATCGTCGAGAGCGTTATTACACTGATGTGGCTGTTCAAGCGCTGGTGGATGCTCAAATGATCAAGCCCTGGCGTATTGAGGTGCGTGACGGGCCTGATGCCGCATCCGGTGCCTTTTGGTCGGGGCTTTATCGTATTGATGAGACTGCGCTTCGACAAAGCGATAGCGCCACATTGAAACGCCTGAATCAACTGGGTGCTTTAGGTATTGCGCATAGTCAATTGCTAGCTCAGCACCGGCTCGCAACGTTACGGGAGCTTTATCAGATTCATCATGATTATGTGCCTGAACCTGATATTGATTTCGATAATCTCTTTAGTGACGGTGAGGCCTTGTTTCGTTTTTCGTGAAGTATCGCTTTAACCCATGATATGTTTGATGGCGGTATCATGGGCCTATTCGATGTGAACAGGCCCATGATCGAATCGATTGATGCATTGACTCGTGCATGCATCGCTTTAGGGCCTGTTGACGTTTCACATTGGCAGCCATAAAAAGCCGCACGCCAAGGCCACCATGCTCTCGTAGTTTCGCTTGAGCTTATCGTATCGCGTCGCGATGGCGCGATACGGTTTCAATCGAGCAAAGGCGTTCTCAACCAGATGCCGATAGCGATATAAGCCTCTGTCCAGATTGGCATTTCCTTTCTTTGAGTTGCGTTTGCGTGGAATGACGGCAACCATGCCCTTGGCTTCGATCTGTTCACGGATACGCTCGCTGTCATAGCCCTTGTCAGCCACCAGCGCATCACCCGCCGGCAAGTCGTCAATCAACACCGGCGCTTCCCTGCTGTCGTGCACCTCACCGCCCGTTATCCTGAAGGCAGTCGGCAGCCCATAGGCATCAACGGTCAGATGGATCTTGCTGGTGTTGCCTGCACGACTTTTGCCAATGGCTTCGGCGTCTTCCGTGGCAGCCCCCGTGCTGTCCCTGTGTGCCTTGACATAAGAGCCATCAATGAACAGCCACTCGACATCAGGATCTTCCACCAGAGAGCTGAAAATCCTCATCAGCTTTCCACTCGCTGACCAGGTGTTGAAGCGCTTGTAGACCGTGTTCCAGAGCCCAAACGCCTCCGGTAGGTCCCGCCACGGGCAGCCGGTGCGCATCCGATACAGAATGCCTTCCACCGTGGTACGCAAGTCGGCCTTGTCATAAATACCGTGTTGAAGCAGGATAGATTTCAGCTTCGACCAGTGTTCATCCGTGAGCATTTGTCGGGGCATGGCAGGCTTGCAGTTTGTTGGTGTAGGAGCCTTTATTCTGCGAGCTTGCCCCTATCCTGCCAATACCCCTGCCATGAAACGTCAACAGGCCCTAGTGAATTAAGCGATTAACGCGGCTTCATTTTCAGGTAGATTCAGACCGGCTAATTCAGCAGGAGAGGGTGAAGCCATTTGGGTTGTATCTGTCAGCCCCTTACCATATTCAAATTGCGCTTGAATCGCTTGGTAAATGCCTTGTCCATTATCCTGGTAGACGGTGGTTTCGAGGCCGCCATCATCCAGTTCTTCGATCACGAGTAAACCTTCAGTGTTGATAAAGGCTTGCTCATCGTGGTCGAGATGCTCTGTTTCCCAGCGGCCATCATCCCACTCTTCTAGCCGTTCGATATCCCCGGTTGCGGATAAGGTGACGCGTAAAGGATCTTCATCCAGAAACTGTGTCGATGTGCTGGTATCGTCTTGTTGCGGGGGCTGAGGCGTTAAATCCAGAGGGCGGTCATATTCTTGAGTTTGCAGGTAAATCCCCGGGACAGATGTCGCTTCAAAGACACTGACTTCAATTTCATCGTCATCCCGTTCTTCAAGAATGATGCGGTTATCCTCAACGGTGTAGGTTTCGTCAGCCTCAATATGATCTTGCTCCCAGCGGCCGTCATCCCACTCCATGACGCTGATGACTTGATTATCCTGAAGATTAAAGCGGTAGAAGTCTTGAGACATGAGAGGCTCCTGATAGGTTGCGTTAATAACGTGTCCTTGAATGAGATGGCAACTTTAAGCAACGCAACCTTAAACGAAGCTGAAATGCTTCGCGATATTGCGACACTGTCTTGGGCGCATGGCGAGCTGATCATGACGGGGTTCCGCTCGAGACCCGTGGAGCGTGTCGGTCTCGAGCGGTAAGCATCGTCTACATATGGCGTCAATAATGAACGTGATATGAGTGACGACGTTAATGCTTATTGCGAGGCTTGCAGTGCCTGGTCGAGATCGGCTTTGAGGTCATCAATATGTTCGATGCCAATGGAGAGGCGTACCATGTCGGGTTTGACGCCGGCTTGGATCAGTTCTTGTTCATTGAGCTGGCGATGGGTGGTGGAGGCAGGAATCGCGGCACAGCTTTTGGCATCACCAATATTGACCAAGCGTAAAATCAGTTGCAGTGCGTCATAAAAACGGCTGCCGGCATCACGACCGCCTTTAATGCCAAAACTCAAAATACCGGAGGCTCTGCCTTTCATGTAAGTCTGGGCTAGCGTGTGATCCGGATGCTGGGGTAAGCCCGCATATTGAACCCAGGACACACAAGGGTGCTGCTGCAAAAATTCGGCGATATGTTGGGTATTGTCACAAACTCGCTCGATACGTAAGGCCAGCGTCTCTAGCCCTTGAAGTAATTGCCAGGCGGCTTGAGCGGAAAGGGCTGCCCCCATATTACGCAAAGGCACCACGCGCGCGCGGGTGATAAATGCGGCTTCACCCGCATCTCGGGTATACACGATGCCGTGATAAGACGGGTCAGGCGTGTTTAAAAGTGGGAACCTTTCAGCATGTTCGGCCCAAGGAAAGCGCCCTGAGTCGACCAGAATACCGCCAATGGTGGTGCCATGACCGCCGATATATTTAGTGGCTGAGTGGACGACAATATCCGCACCGCTCTCAAAGGGGCGCCATAAAAAGGGGGTGGCGACCGTGTTATCCACAATCACAGGTACGCCGTGAGCATGGGCAATATCGGCCAGTTGCTGAATATCCACGACGCCCCCGGAGGGGTTACCGATAGATTCGCAGTAGACCGCTTTAGTGTGGTTGTCGATTAGGGCACTTAAAGTGCTCAGGTCGTCTTTTTCAATGAAGCGTGTTTCGATGCCCTGGCGAGGTAATGTATGGGCTAACAGGTTATAGGTGCCGCCGTAGAGTTCGCTGATGGAAATGATGTTATCCCCGGCACTGGCGAGGGTTTGAATCGCGGCGGTGATGGCGGCCATGCCTGAAGCAAAAGCCAGAGCCCCCACACCGCCTTCGAGTGCGGCGATACGTTGTTCTAAAACGCCGCAAGTCGGGTTCATGATGCGCGAATAAATGTTGCCTGACTCTTTGAGGTCAAATAAATCGGCAGCGTGTTGAGCGCTATCAAAGCTGAAAGACGTGGTCTGATGAATCGGCACGGCAACCGCATGTTGGTTGTCTGCGGTGTAACCATGATGAAGGGCAATCGTTTCGGGCTTCATGGGGCATCCTGATTGATGTTCAGTAACGGATTGAGACTCGATCAAGAGCATCTTCTGTGCTGTCTGATGGTGTGTCAACTTGCCGGATGAGGGGGCGAAAAGTGGTCGATGATAAGGGTACTGTGATTCAATACAGTTCTGAAATACAGTGCTTAAATACAGTACCTAAGCGATGTATACACCGACCAAGATTGACTGAGTCAGTCTGCACGAGCTGAACCCAAGGGGGAAGAATGGCTAAAGCCAAGACTGCATTTGTCTGTATCGAATGTGGTGCGGAATACAGTAAATGGCAGGGCCAGTGTGCCGCCTGTAAAGAGTGGAATACCGTGCAGGAAGTGCGATTGGGCACCAGCCGTTCAAGTTCGCCAAGTCGAGATCCTGCACAGGCCTCACGAGCGGGTTTCTCTGGGGCCTTATCGGCCCAAGTGGAAGATCTCTCCCAGGTAGATCTACAACAGCTGCCGCGTTTCACCTCAACATTTGGCGAGTTTGACCGCGTCTTGGGGGGTGGTCTAGTGCCTGGTTCAGCGGTTTTAATTGGGGGACATCCAGGGGCAGGTAAATCGACATTGTTACTTCAGGTGGCTTGCCGTTTAGCGCAGCAAATGCCGGTTTTGTATGTCACCGGTGAAGAGTCACTGCAGCAAGTGGCGATGCGGGCGCACCGCTTGGGGTTGCCAACGGAAGGCTTGAAAATGCTGGCGGAAACCAGTGTTGAAACCATCATTGCTGTTGCTGAGCGTGAACAACCTAAAATGTTGATTGTCGACTCCATCCAAACGACACATCTGGAGGATATTCAGTCGGCTCCAGGCGGGGTGGCTCAGGTCCGTGAGTCGGCGGCATTTCTCACTCGATTTGCCAAGCAAAGCGGTACAGTGCTGTTTCTTGTCGGGCATGTGACCAAAGATGGCAGCCTGGCCGGGCCTAAAGTCTTAGAGCACATGATTGATGCTTCGCTCTTGTTAGAGGGCGATGGCGATTCTCGCTTTCGTACCTTGCGAGGTCAGAAAAACCGCTTTGGTGCCGTTAATGAGCTCGGTGTATTTGCCATGCTTGAGCAGGGATTAAAAGAGGTCAAAAACCCCTCATCTATTTTTCTTTCGCGAGAAATTGAAGAGGCGGCCGGGAGTGTGGTGACTGCCACTTGGGAAGGCACTCGCCCTTTGCTAGTGGAGGTGCAGGCCCTGGTGGATGAGTCCCCATTGGGGAATCCACGGCGGGTGGCGGTAGGATTAGATGGCAACCGCTTGTCACTGCTGTTGGCGGTCTTAAATCGGCATGGTGGCGTCTTTACCGGTGATCAGGATGTTTTTATTAATGTCGTCGGTGGCGTCAGAGTGTTGGAAACCAGTGCTGATTTAGCCGCATTGGCCGCCATTGTGTCTAGTCTGCGAGATAGGCCGTTATCCCATGAGCTCGTGGTGTTTGGTGAAGTGGGGCTTTCAGGAGAGATTCGCCCGGTGCCCTCTGGGCAGGAACGAATCCGTGAAGCGGCCAAACACGGCTTTAAGCGGGCGATTGTGCCCAGAGCGAATGCGCCAAGAGAACTCATTGACGGTATGTCGGTGGTGCCCGTCAGCCGCTTATCTGAAGTGCTTGATGCGCTATAAGGATTAACCGCCTCTGGAGAGAGGCGGTCATTCACCAGGGGTCATTCACTCAGTGAATATTGAGTTCCGTTTACATCAGCATTTGGCCATCGACGCCCATACCCGCAACATCCAGTTCAACGCCAGCCATGGCATCACCGCCATGCATGCCATGATTCATCGTCATATCTGCCCCACCACTTTCAAAGCGTTCAGCAATGGGTTGATAAATGCCATCGCCATTAGCGTCTCGGTAGACGTTGATTTCAACACCACCGTCCTCTTGATCCTCAAGCACGAGATCGCCATTGTTATTGAGATAAAGCCGCTCATCGGGGTCCAGGTGCTTGGTCTCCCACTGGCCATCATCCATTTCTTGTATGCCAGTGATTTGCCCCTGATTCATCTCAACTTTTAGTGAGTCCTCAATCGGTGTTTGGGCACTTGCGCCAGGTTGAACTTGTGCAGAAGGGTCGATATGCCCGGCCTGAGCGCTATCATGCTCTGGGGTGATCGCGCGTGATGTTTCGCTGACTTCGCGATAAACCCCAGGGTCATCAGTGGCTTCATAGCGTGTGATTTCGATATGGCCATCATCTTGCTCTTCTCGGATGATGCTGCTGCCTTCAACTGTGAAACGCTCGTCGGCTTCAATTGTTTCGGGTTCCCAGCGTCCATCGTCCCATTCCATATAGCCCGTGACCTGACCATTTTTAACGTCAAAACGATATAAATCAGTCATGTGGCACCTCCTCCTGTTTGATGATGGTGTCATCTTGCTTGAAGCAGGCTTAATCCAACCTGAAAATTAAATCTTCTCACGACCGGGGCCGTCATCGGCCCCGGAAACGGTGATCAAGCGGTCAGATTCAGGGATGAATGGCTCATGTTTTAAAGTGAGGCGTGTTTTAAAAACAGCATCATGCTTTAAAACGGTAGTGAGGGGGTTAACCAGTTCAGTAAGAGTCGATCGAGGACGGCCGCGAGATGAGTAAACTGGTCGGGTGAATCCATGATCTCTTCATAATGAAGGGTTTCACGCTGTAGATGCCAGCGGGGGTCATTGCTGTCGAGCATCTGTTGGGTACTGTTGAGTGTGCTTTCCACGTGAAACTGAATACCCAGAATCCGGCCCTTATCAAGGCTGAATCCTTGAGGGGGTTGTGCTGCTGTCGTGACTGTTGAGGGCTGGAGATAAGCCAGCGGCTCGGCGTTATCCGGCAAGCTGAATTGATCCGGGTGCCAGTTTAACGCACGAAAATGAGTGGGGAGTTCGTGAGCGTCATTGGGCGTTGTATGAATATCAATCCAGCCGCATTGAGACTGAGGGTTTGGGCTGATGGTGGCGCCAAAAGCCTCCGCAATTAATTGGGCGCCCAGGCCGATGCCTAAGAGGGGTTTTCGCCCGGCTTTGAGTTTATGTATCAGGCGTTTTTCTTGCTTCAGCCATGGATAATCATCGATGTCGTGGACATGCATCGGACCACTGAGCAGAATAAGGGCATCAAATTCCTTGGGGTCTGGTAGCGGTTCACCCGCCCATAGCTGGCGCGTGTTGTGGCTGTGTCCCTGGCTGGTCAGCCAGTCGGCGAAACGTGCTGGACCGTCATGCGCAGAGTGTTGGAGAAAGTAAATATGCATGAAAATACCTCGCGTGGGACGGAAGAAATGAGCCCGGGGTTGGCGCGTTTAGTGGAAGTGTTGGCCTTGTTACCTCCTGGACGGTTAATGACATATGGTGAGTTGGCAAGGCAAGCAGCGTTGGGTTCACCGCGGATGTCAGCACGGTTATTAGGCCAGTTGCCTGATCGCGAACGCTTACCCTGGTGGCGTATTGTGAATGCTCAGCGTCGAATCAGTGAGCATGGAGCTCAGGATGAGCAGCACCAGCGCCTTGCGGAGGAGGGGCTGCTCCCCGATACACGAGGCCGCTATCCCATCAGTGCCTTTTGGCCTTGAGGCTTACTATGTTGGCGCTGACCCTATGCTGTGTCCAGTCGGGTCTCTAGGGTGGCGAGTGATACGCCATCACCGATGCATGTTTGGAATTCTTTTTCGATGCTGCTGGTCGTAGGTCTGTAAGGTATCCTTTTGAGCGGGCATCATTTACTGAATAGCGAGGCGTAAGATGACAGCAATTGCCATTACTGGGGCGACGGGGCGTATGGGACGCACCTTGATTGAAGCCGTACATGCCACACAAGGCGTCACCTTGGGTGCGGCCATTGTCGAGCCGGGCTCCTCATTAGTGGGGGCTGATATTGGCGAAGTCGCCGGGTTAGGCAAGCTGGGGGTGACGGTGGTCGATCATTTAGAAGCCGTCAAAGATCAATTTGATATCTTGATTGATTTTACTTTACCGGAAGTCACTGAGCAGAATGTCGCCTTCTGTGCCGCTCATGATAAGGCCATTGTGATCGGCACTACGGGATTAAGCGAAGATCAGAAAGCTGCACTACAAAAAGCGGGAGAGCAGACGCGCTTAGTGTTCGCTTCCAATATGAGTGTCGGGGTGAACTTAAGCTTTAAACTGCTGGAATTAGCGGCCCGTGTTTTGAATGAAGGCTACGACATTGAGATCGTCGAAGCGCATCACCGCCATAAAATTGATGCCCCTTCTGGCACCGCTTTGTCGATGGGGGAAGTGGTGGCTAAAACGTTGGGGCGTGATCTGCAAGAGGTCGCTGTGTATGGGCGAGAAGGCCGCACGGGTGCTCGTCCGGCAGATCAAATCGGTTTTGCGACCATGCGTATGGGGGATGTTGTGGGTGATCATACTGTGGTGTTTGCAACAGAGGGCGAGCGTGTGGAAATTACGCACAAGGCTTCAAGCCGGATGACCTTCGCGAAAGGGGCTGTACGGGCTGCCCAATGGTTAACGACCCAGCCTTGTGGTCTTTATGATATGCAGGATGTGTTGGATCTAAAGTAAGTCAATGTGCGCTTTAATACGCCTTAAAACAGTGTGCGATAGCCTCTTATCGTCGTCGTCGCTGGACTTAAGGGGCGTATCCTAGTTAGAATATGAAAGATGACTGCCCAGAGATCAGCCTCGCCTTGTGCCTCGGTTGATCCGTGTGAACGGGTACACATCGCTACCAGGCATCATGCCTGCAGATAACAAAAAGCGGGATAAGCTCAAGGGCTTGTCTCGCTTTTTTGCAACCCGCACCCGCCGGGATATGCCCGGCGATGTCTAGCCTGTGACGGGAGGAGGCCGCTTTGACTCGATACGCCATTCTGGTTCTGGAAGATGGCAGTGTGTTCCGGGGAATTTCCATCGGTGCTGATGGACATACCGTGGGTGAGGTGGTGTTTAATACCGCCATGACCGGTTATCAGGAAATTCTGACCGATCCATCCTACACCCGCCAACTTGTAACTCTGACTTACCCCCACATCGGTAATACCGGTACGAATCAGGAGGACGTGGAGTCCGACAATATCGGGGCTGCCGGCCTGATTATTCGTGATCTGCCGTTATTGGCGAGCAACTTCCGCAATCAGCAATCTTTGGATGCGTATCTCAAGGCCAATGGTATTGTGGCGATTGCGGATATCGACACCCGACGCCTGACTCGAATTCTGCGCGATAAAGGCGCTCAGCATGGCTGCATTCTGACCTGTGATGACGCTCATGATGAATCTGCTATTGCTCAAGCCAAGACGTTCATCAGCGATTTTCCCGGGCTGAAAGGGCTGGACCTGGCCAAAGTCGTGACGACGGATAAAGCGTATCAATGGCACCAGGGTGAGTGGGCACTGGGTCAAGGATTAGGTGATCTCAGTGACGCTGAGCGGCCTTATCATGTGGTCGCTTATGATTATGGGGTTAAGCACAATATTCTGCGGATGCTGGCCACTCGCGGATGTCGCTTGACGGTTGTGCCGGCCACAACACCTGCGGCCGAAGTCTTGGCGATGAATCCCGATGGGATCTTCCTCTCCAATGGTCCGGGTGACCCTGAGCCTTGTGATTACGCCATTGAGGCCATTCGTGAGGTGCTGGACACCGACATCCCGCTCTTTGGCATCTGTCTGGGACATCAGTTGCTGGCCCTGGCCAGTGGCGCGACCACCATCAAAATGGGACATGGACACCATGGCGCGAATCACCCGGTCCAGGATGTCGATTCTGGTGTGGTGATGATTACCAGCCAAAACCATGGGTTTGCGGTGGATGAAGCTTCTTTACCGACATGTCTGCGGGCGACCCATAAGTCATTATTTGATGGGACTTTGCAGGGCATTGAACGGACAGATAAAGCCGCGTTCAGCTTCCAGGGGCACCCTGAAGCGAGTCCAGGCCCGCATGATGTAGCGCCGCTGTTCGATCGATTCATTCAGATGATGTCGCGCCGCAAGAGCGCTTGATTCGAACACGTGAATTTCGTCCCGGAGGCGATTGCCTCCGGTGAGCTTTGAGACCGATTTCGAGCAGGACCGTCATGCCAAAACGTACTGACCTCCAAAGCATTCTGATTTTAGGCGCTGGGCCGATTGTGATCGGCCAGGCCTGTGAGTTCGACTATTCCGGTGCCCAGGCGTGTAAAGCGCTGCGTGAAGAGGGTTACCGGGTGATTCTGGTCAACTCTAATCCAGCGACGATCATGACTGACCCAGTGATGGCGGATGCCACTTATATCGAGCCGATCACCTGGGAAACAGTTGCAAAAATTATTGAAAAAGAGCGCCCGGATGCGCTGTTGCCAACCATGGGTGGTCAGACGGCATTAAACTGTGCGCTGGATCTCGAGCGCCATGGCGTGCTTGAACAGTTCTCGGTCGAGATGATCGGTGCCAATGCCGATACTATCGACAAAGCGGAAGATCGTGATCGCTTTGATAAAGCGATGAAAAATATTGGCTTGGCGTGTCCGAAAGCCAAAGTCGCCCACTCCATGGAAGAAGCATGGGAGATTCAAGGTGAACTGGGCTTCCCGGTCATTATCCGCCCTTCTTTCACCATGGGGGGCTCCGGTGGTGGGGTGGCGTATAACAAGGAAGAGTTCGAAGAAATTTGTGATCGCGGCTTCGATCTTTCGCCCACTCATGAATTGCTGATTGATGAGTCGCTGCTGGGTTGGAAAGAGTATGAAATGGAAGTGGTGCGTGACAAAAATGATAACTGCATTATTGTCTGTGCCATTGAAAACTTCGACCCGATGGGTGTTCATACTGGCGACTCTATTACCGTGGCGCCGGCGCAAACGCTGACCGATCGTGAATACCAAATCATGCGGAATGCCTCGCTGGCGGTGCTGCGTGAAATTGGGGTGGAAACAGGCGGCTCTAACGTTCAGTTCGGGATCAATCCCGTGGATGGCCGCATGGTCGTCATCGAGATGAACCCGCGAGTGTCGCGCTCATCCGCCTTGGCCTCCAAAGCAACCGGCTTCCCGATTGCTAAAATCGCCGCCAAGCTAGCCGTCGGCTATACCTTGGATGAGCTGCAAAATGACATCACCGGTGGGGCAACCCCGGCGTCATTTGAGCCCGCCATTGACTATGTTGTGACTAAGATTCCGCGCTTTACCTTTGAGAAGTTCCCGCAAGCGAATGATCGTCTGACCACTCAGATGAAGTCGGTTGGCGAAGTGATGGCGATTGGGCGAACTTTCCAGGAGTCGCTGCAAAAAGCATTGCGAGGCATGGAGGTCGGCATCAATGGGTTGGACCCGATTTTGCCGAACTTTGGCGAAGAAGCACTGGCCTTAATGAAAAGCGAAATGGCTTCGCCAGGGGCTGATCGTATTCGCTATGTGGCGGATGCTTTCCGCAGCGGGATGACGCGTGATGAGGTCTTTGCGCTGACCAATATTGATCCTTGGTTCCTGATTCAATTGGAAGATTTGATTCAGGAAGAGCAAAAAGTCGCTCAGATGGGGATCAGCGATTTTAGTGCCGATGCCATTTTCCGCCTCAAACGCAAAGGTTTCTCGGATGCGCGTCTGGCCACGCTGGCCGGTCTTTCGGAGGCTGAGTTCCGTAAGCTGCGCCATCGTCACGGGATTCATCCAACTTATAAGCGTGTCGATACTTGTGCCGCTGAGTTTGCGACCAGCACGGCTTACATGTACTCGACTTACGAAGAAGAGTGTGAAGCGGCGCCCTCTGATCGCGACAAGATTATGGTCTTGGGGGGCGGCCCTAACCGGATTGGTCAGGGGATCGAGTTTGACTATTGTTGTGTGCACGCGGCGTTGGCGATGCGCGATGATGGTTATGAAACGATCATGGTCAACTGTAATCCTGAAACCGTCTCTACTGATTACGATACCTCTGATCGCCTCTACTTTGAGCCGGTGACATTGGAAGACGTGTTAGAAATTGTGGCCAAAGAGCAGCCCAAAGGCGTGATTGTTCAGTTTGGTGGCCAAACACCGCTTAAATTAGCGCGTGACTTGGAAGCCGCGGGTGTGCCCATTATTGGCACAACGCCTGATGCGATTGATCGCGCTGAAGACCGTGAGCGCTTCCAGCAGATGATTGACAAGCTGGGGCTGAAACAGCCGCCTAATGCCACGGCGCGTAGCTATGATGACGCTCTGGCCAAGGCAGAAGCGATTGGCTTCCCGTTAGTGGTCCGTCCTTCTTACGTGTTAGGTGGACGCGCCATGGAAATCGTCTATGGTATGGATGAGTTGGAGCGTTACATGACCAGTGCGGTCAAAGTCTCCAATGATAGCCCCGTGCTGTTGGACCACTTCCTGAAATCGGCAGTTGAAATTGATCTGGATGCTGTCTCTGATGGTCAACAGGTCGTCGTCGGTGGCATTATGCAGCATATTGAGCAGGCGGGCGTGCATTCGGGCGACTCGGCCTGTTCACTGCCTCCTTACAGCTTGCCTAAAGCAGTTCAGGACCAGATGCGTGAGCAAGTCACGCGGATGGCCTTAGAGCTTGGCGTGGTCGGCTTGATGAATGTGCAGCTGGCCTGGCAGGACGGTGAGATTTATGTCATCGAGGTGAATCCGCGCGCGTCTCGGACTGTGCCCTTTGTCTCTAAATGCATTGGGACGTCACTGGCGCAGGTGGCCTCGCGTTGTATGGCGGGTATCTCACTGGCGGATCAAGGCTTTACTGAAGAGCTCGTACCGGCGTATTACAGTGTGAAAGAGGCTGTATTCCCGTTTAATAAATTTCCTGGTGTGGATCCCATTTTGGCGCCGGAAATGAAATCGACCGGCGAAGTGATGGGCACAGGGAAAACCTTTGCTGAAGCTTTCCTCAAAGCCCAATTGGGTGCAGGTGAGCGTTTGCCTCTGAATGGCGGCAAAGCGTTTGTATCCGTTCGCGATGCGGATAAGCCGGGGATTGTCGAAGTGGCCAAACAGTTGCAGACGTTAGGTTTCACCTTGGCGGCGACACAAGGAACGGCTAAGGTGCTTAAAACCGCGGGTTTTGAGGTCGAGCTGGTGAATAAAGTGGCCGAGGGCCGTCCTCATATCGTGGATATGATTAAGAATGATGAGGTGGCGTATATTGTGAATACCACAGAAGGGCGTCAGGCGATTGCTGATTCTGCCGGTATTCGTCGATCAGCGCTGCAACGCAAAGTGCCTTATACCACCACACTGGCCGGGGCCAGTGCGCTGTGTCAGGCGTTGGAGTATGGGATGAATATTGAAGTGAGACGTTTGCAAGCACTGCATGCAGGTGAGCTCTAACGGCATGCTCTGATGGTTCAGGGCGGCCGAATCCGCCCTCCAGTGTCAATATGGATGGCCGGATCCTTCGGGATTCGGCCTATTAATTTTTGGGCCCGGGTTGATGGCCCGATGAGTCAGTAACAACGGGAGCAAGACATGCAAAAAATTCCAATGACCGTTGCCGGTGAACAGGCATTGCGTGATGAGTTGGATCACCTTAAATCAGTAGAACGGCCGCGTATTATTGAAGCGATTGCTGAGGCGCGCGAGCTAGGCGATTTAAAGGAAAATGCTGAATACCACGCGGCACGTGAGCAGCAAGGATTTATTGAAGGGCGTATTCAGGAAATTGAAGGTAAGTTATCCAATGCCCAGGTCATTGATATCACCAAATTACCGAAAACCACTAAGGTCATTTTCGGGAGCACAGTGAGCCTACTGAATTTGGATACCGATGAAGCGGTCCGCTACACCATCGTGGGCGAAGATGAGGCGAATATCGCGCAGAATAAGATTTCCCTGACATCTCCTATTGCCCGCGCTTTGATTGGTAAGGAAGAAGGTGATGTGGCGACAGTGACGACGCCCAGGGGTGAAGTTGAATACGAAGTCTCTGAAGTGCACTACATCTAAGACACAACCTTCTTCGGTGCCTCCATCTTAGCGGATTGACACCCTAGAAACCCAAGCGCTTGTGGCCTGTGCCGCTTAGCGGGTCGCCACAGCGCTTTGCGTTATTCCCTTCTGTATTCCTGCTACTGTAACCGTTGAATGGCAGGGCGCCGCTCCTGCTCATTGATCGCCGGTTGCTTACGCTCAAACCAAGGATCGGCAATCCGCTTAAACAAGCCGGATGCTGCCGTATGAATCGATTCTGAGGCCTGCTCGATAACCATAGTGGCTTGGCCCACTGGCGTCGAGTGGGTCGTGGTTAAGTGTTTCGCTGTCGAGATGGCCGACTTCGGAGAATGATCCGGTCTTTGTAGTGCGTGTGGTCTTGGGTCTTGTGAATCCCGGCCTTGTGAATCCCGGCCTTGTGAATCTAAACCTTGTGAATCGATCGCCAAACCTTGGGCGAAAAGATGCTGGCGCTGTTGCTGCATGGCCTGCCACTGTTGTGGTTGTGTTTGAGTCAACCACTGGGTTGGGCTGAGCAATGTGATGCCATGCTCGCGCAATTGTGGCAATGCTTTGGCTAGAAAAGCTAAGGTCTCGGGGTGAGGGTGACCGATCGCGACCACATGGCCTCGTCGTTGAGCGATGTCAATAGCTTGATCCCAGGCGTCTGCGATCGCCTCAGGCGTTTGCACATGATCCAGGAAGATACGCCGTTCCAGTGTGGGTAGCCCATCCCGGCGAGCCGTTTGCGCTGCGACGCTTTGGGCGCTTGTCCGGCTATCCAGGAAAAAAAGTCCCTGTTGTTTCAGGAGCGGCATTAAGCGCTGCATACTGGTGATATCCGAGGTCAGGCGGCTGCCCTGGTGATTATTGACCCCCTGGGCATGTGGGACCTGCTCCAGATCGCTCAGCAGCTGTTGTTCTATGTCATGAGCCGACATCTCAGACGTCAAAGTCCCCTTCTCGATAGCCTGCGTATGGCCCGCCATCGGGAGATGTAACATCACCGTTTTATTGAGTTGGTGGGCTGTACGGGCCAGCCGAGTACCATAGGGCGTCTGTGGGAGAATGGCATAGGCAATAGGGCCGGGCAGTGCTAGCGCCCGGCGCCCGGCTTCGAGCTGATAGCCTAAATCATCAATGACCAACGTCAGGTTGGCGGCCTGAACCGCCATTGCCTGCAGCCCGACCACAAGGCCCAGTGCCAGATACTGCAGTCCCTTCATGGTGTTGTCGCTGTTGCCGAGCCTGTTGTTGCTGAATCGGTTGTTGCTGAGCTTGTCGCTGCTGAATCGGTTGCTTCTGAACTTGTGGTTGTCGTGCTTTTCGGCGGATGCATGATCGACAAGGCCTTGAGTAAATTAAGGGCCTCGTTGAGCTGGTAATCCTGGGCTGAGGGAACTTTAGCGGCGTCTACTTCATCGCGCCCCCCTCGTTCAGGGCCGCCATTGCGGTTACTGAGATGGCCCGATAAGTCGGCTTCACGAATGCCTTCTTGGGTTTGATTCAGTGGGGTCACTTTCGCCTGTTCGATCACGATATCAGGTTCAATCCCTTGGGCCTGAATGGAGCGGCCATTGGGGGTGTAATAGAGGGCTGTCGTGAGCTTCAGTGCTCGATTACCGTTAAGGGGCAGAATGGTTTGGACTGAGCCTTTACCAAAGCTGGGTGTGCCCATCAGGATCGCGCGGCGATGATCCTGTAGCGCGCCCGCGACAATTTCAGATGCAGAGGCACTGCCACTGTTGATGAGTACCACCAGCGGAATATCACCGGCAGCGGTTTCCGCATGAGCAGAAAAACTTAATGATGAGTCTGGGAGGCGGCCTTCGGTATAGACAATCAGGCCATTGCTGACAAAAGTATCGACGACTTCGGCTGCGGCTTGGAGCACGCCACCGGGATTGTTACGTAAATCCAGCACTAACCCTTTCAACGGCGTCGTATGGTTTTTTTCAAGTTGGCTGATTGCTTTACGTACTTCCTCACCACTATTGGCTTGGAATTGAGTGATGCGTAAATAGCCAAACCCCGGGCTTAGCATGCGGTGGCGTACGCTGGTAATTTGAATGACCGCACGCGTTAGCGTCACATCAAAAGGCTGTGGCGTACCTTCGCGCATGATCGTCAGTGTGATATCGGTACCAGGATCACCGCGCATCATCTCGATGGCTTTATCTAGTGGCAAGCTTTTGACTGGGGTGTCATTGATCCTCAGGATAATGTCCTGGGGCTGCAGCCCTGCTCGAGACGCTGGCGTATCATCAATGGGGCTGATGATGGTGAGAAAACCGTTCTCACTGCCAATTTCGATGCCCAAGCCTCCAAATTCACCTTCAGTGCTTTCGCGTAGGTCGGTGTAATCGTCTGGCGCGAGATAAGACGAGTGAGGGTCAAGGCCGGAGAGCATGCCGCGGATGGCGTTATCTAGCAGGGTTTTATCATCGATATCTTCGACATAGGCCTGTTTTATACGCTCATAAACTTCTGCGAAATTACGCAGTTCATCCAGCGGTAAGGGCTGTGCCTGTCCTTGGGGGTCGTCACCTATGGGCCGTGCATTTTCTTCGGCCATGACTGGCGTGGCCAGTAGCCCTAAGGACAACAAAGAAGTGCCCATGAATCGGGCCAAGGCGCATTGCATGTGTTTCTCCAGTTCTCTGCTCAGGCGCATGCCCGGTTCAGATTCAAATGGCTCACTGGCCATTTCGGCAGCCTATCATGAGCTCGTCTCAGCTTATAACAGCTTGTCTTGTGAGCGTTATTATGGCCCTGTTACGACTTGATTCGGCCTGTGTCAACGTTTAGTGATCCAGCTAATGGGATCGATAGGTTGACCTTTTTTTCGTATCTCAAAGTAAAGACCGCTCTGGCTGCGTCCGCCACTTGTGCCCGCAGTGGCGATAATGTCACCACCATGGACCCAGTCGCCAGTGGATTTCCGTAAACTTTGATTATGCCCATACAAGCTCATAAAGCCATCTCCGTGGTCAATAATCACGACCATCCCAAAGCCTCTGATCCAGTCTGAAAAGACCACGCGCCCGCCATGGATGGCTTTAACAGGCGTCCCCTCCTGCGCCCGGATGAACCAGCCGTGGCTGATGACTTTGCCATTCATCAAATGGCCGCCAAAGGCCGTCGTGATTCGACCCGTGAGTGGCCAGGGCAATTGCCCGCGCATTTGCGGGAAAGGCTTGGCATCTCGTGGCGGTGGCAAATCGACGATCGCTTCAGTCACCGCATTGAGCAGTTCTTCCAACCGTGCTTGGTCGGCCTGCATTTTGCTCAGCTGATCGCCACGGCCTTGAATCCTTTGATTCAGCGTTGCGACTAATTGATGGCGCTCTTGCTGTTGGGCTTCAAGATCCTGACGGCGTGACTGTAGATCTTGCCGTACGGCTTGAAGGCGTTGGTCGCGCTGCAAAATTTCACTTTTGACATTGTCTAACTGGCGTGCCGTTGCCAGGTAGTCTTCAATGCGTTGGGTGCGTTCTCGATTAATGTAATCGTAATAACGCAGCAATCGAGCGACGCGATCAGGCGATTGCTGATTCAGCAGCACTTTAAGATATTCCTGGCGACCCATTGCATAGGCGGCACGGATTTGTTTTCGCAAAAACTCGGCTTGTTGTTCGCGTTTAGCCGTTAATTCACGCTGCTCTTGGCGTAATGCGTCCAGTCGTTGTTTGAGCGTGCGGGCTTCTTCCGTGTTGTCTTGAATCTGGTTAACCAAGTGGGCAATCTGGGTCTCCGTTTTTTTCAGCGACTCTTCCAAATCACTTCGTTGGCCTTTGGCTTGCTTGAGCCACCCCTGTAAGTCACTGATTTTATCTTTCAGCTCATCTAGCTGAGCTTGAGTGGCCTCTTGCTGGGCCCAGACCGGAGCGGCTGTAATCAGCGCGGCCAGTAACAGTCCGCAGCCCCAGTGGCTGATACGTTTTGGCATCTTCTCCGCCTGTACTCTAGTGCAAAACTTACCTTATTGGGGGCCCTCTTTCGGGCCCACTGGGTTCAGCGCTGTTGTGTTATTGGTCTTGTGTCGTCTAGGGCTTTTTAAGCAAGACTTTTTAAGCAAGACGTGTGGGGCAAATAACGCGGGTTGCGCCATGCATCATCGACATGTTGCACCATCGATATGTTGCACCATCGACACGTCCCTCATGGCTTAATGAACACCCGCGCTGATGATTAGTGATAGTGAACCAAAGAATGCCCGGTCATTTCCTCTGGTGCCGTGATGTTCATCATGCTGAGTAACGTGGGTGCGATATCACACAGTCGGCCTTCTTCCAGTCGCGGCGCCTGCCGGGAGGGGCCTGGCACATAAATGAGTGGCACCGGGAAGGTGGTGTGAGCGGTTTGTTTTTGACCTGAAACCGGATCAAGCATTTGTTCTGCATTGCCATGGTCTGCGGTAATCAAGCATTCACCGCCCACCTCACGCAGTGCATCGACCACTCGGCCTACACATTCATCCAGCACTTCAACCGCTTTGATAGCCGCATCAAAATCACCCGTGTGACCGACCATATCGCCGTTGGCATAATTGCAGACGATCAAGTCATAGTCTTGTTGGGTAATGGCCTCAACGAGGCGATCAGTGACTTCTGGCGCACTCATTTCCGGCTGTAGATCATAAGTGGCGACTTTGGGAGAAGGGATCAGGATGCGCGTTTCACCGGCGTATTCGTCCTCTCGTCCCCCGGAAAAAAAGAAGGTGACGTGGGCATATTTTTCCGTTTCGGCAATGCGCAGCTGTGTTTTGCCCTGGTTGGCCAGAAATTCTCCCAGCGTATTCACCAGATTTTCTGGAGGGAAAGCGCAAGGGGCTGGAATATCGGCAGCGTACTGGGTCAGGCAGACGAAAGCGCCGAGTTGAAGGGGCTTAGCGCGATTAAATCCTTCAAAATCAGGCTCGACAAAACAACGGGACAGCTCTCGTGCTCGGTCGGCGCGGAAATTCATAAAGAAGACCGCATCGCCATCTTCGACAGTGGCCGGTGCCTGTCCGGCTGGCTGGATTCGTGTGGCTTGGACAAACTCATCATTTTCATCACGGGCATACGCTTGGGCCAGCCCTTCAAGTGCGGTTGGGGCCGTGAATTGTGCGCGGCCCTCTGTGATCACGTTATAAGCTTGCTCAACGCGCTCCCAGCGATTGTCACGGTCCATCGCATAATAACGGCCAATCAAGCTGGCGATATGCCCGACGCCCAGTTCCATCAAGCGCTTATCTAGGCGCTGAATGGAGGATTCGGCGCTACGTGGGGGGGTATCGCGTCCATCCAGGAACGCATGCACGTAGACTCGTTTCGCACCCCGTGAAGCGGCCAGCTCAACCATGGCGACTAGATGATCTTCGTGGCTGTGAACACCGCCGGGCGAAAGCAGGCCCATGATGTGCACGCTGCGATCGGCGTTGACGGCTTGGTCCACGGCCTGGCAAAGCACCGCATTATGATTGAAGTCACCGTCTTGGATCGCTTTGGTGATTCGAGTGAATTCCTGATAAACGATTCGACCTGCACCCAGATTCATATGGCCGACTTCTGAATTGCCCATTTGGCCGTCTGGCAGACCAACATTCATGCCTGAGGTATGGACCAAAGCATGCGGCATATCACGCCAGAGCTTATCCATTACCGGTGTTTGAGCGGCCAAAATGGCATTGTGTTCAGTGGTTTCGCTATAGCCGTAGCCATCAAGAATAATCAGAGCAGTCGGAGTTCGCTTGTCGGACATGGGACGCTGTTGACCTCGGATGTTGGCGACCGGGTTCACGTCATCGGCGTCTCCGACCATAGCCGGAGGCCGAGCGCGGTTTTGCTGGTCATCTGAAATGCAAGACGTTCATCATATCGTTTGGTGCGACAAATGACCATGCTCCACGGGTGCCCCTGGAGCGATCCCTGGTGTATCCTTGAGCGCCCATTCAGCCTCTAACGCAACGGAATCTTCAGATGTTCGATCAAGTCCTCGAATTTGCCCAGAACCACATGATGTTGTCAGGGGCCTTTGTGGCCATTGCGATTGCGGTGCTGGCCTATGAAATGATGAGCGGCGCCAAGGGGCTGACCCCGGCGCAAGCGGTGTCTATGATGAACCGGGATGAAGCTGTCCTGGTGGATATCCGGGATCGCAAAGACTTTGTCCAGGGCCATGCCGCCGGTGCAATTCATATTCCTCAATCCAAGCTGGATAGCCAGCTCCAGACGCTTGAGAAACATAAAGACAAGACCATCGTGGTCGCTTGTAAGCTGGGTAACAGTGCCACTTTGACGGTTGCCAAGCTACATAAAGCCGGTTTTACCAAGGCGGTTAAGTTGAAAGGCGGTATGACCCAATGGCAGCAAGATGGCCTGGTGATGGTGAAGAAGTAACCCGTGCCAATGATCAACATTAACGATCAATATTGACGTCAGTATGGTGATCAGTGATCACCGTTACTGTCGTGCTGTGAAATATTGAATGTTTAATGTTATTGATTGAGCATTAAATATTATTGAATGTTAAACGCTGGTAATTGAAGAGGGTCATCGCGATGGCCCTATCATTATGGCCCTATCATTCAAGTTTGATTACATCGCGAATAATAAGGATTCATGATTATGAGTGAGCAACAACCCCAATTTGCGCTGCAGCGTCTTTATCTGAAAGATCTGTCTTTTGAGTCACCGAACACGCCTTTAATATTTGCTGATCAAACGCAGCCTCAGGTTGATATCAACTATAACGTTGAGCATCGCCAGATTCAGGATAGCCTTTACGAAGTTGTCGTGCGTTTGAATGTCACCGTGAAAAGTGGCGATAAAACGGCTTTCTTGGTGGAGTTACAGCAAGCCGGAGCCTTCCAGATTGCAGGCCTTGAAGGCGAATCTTTGGAACATGCGCTGGAAGCTTTCTGCCCTAATATCATCTTCCCTTATGCCCGTGAAACGATTGATAGCATGGTCGTTCGTGGAGGCTTCCCGCCGTTGATGATGGCTCCGATTAATTTCGAAGCCATCTTCCAACAGCGTAAAGCTCAGCAGCAAGCGACCCAGCAGTAAACGACCATGAAGCGTTTTTTCAGTCCGCAACCGTTGACCGAGACGCCGCTGCGCCTAGAAGGGCAGATCGCTCGGCATATGATCCAAGTCATGCGGTTACGTCCCGGCGATGAGGTGGAGTTATTTGACGGCCAGCATCGCTGTGTTGCCCAGCTCTTGGAGGCCGATAAGCGAGGCGTTACGCTGACTTTAGGGGCCGCTCTGCCGCTCAAGCCGGCTTCGCCGTTATCTGTGCATTTAGGGCAGGTGATCTCTAAAGGCGATCGTATGGATTACGCCATCCAGAAGGCTACGGAGCTGGGCGTCACTGAGATTACCCCACTGTATAGCTTACATGGGGATGTGCGTCTCAAAGGCGAGCGGGCTGAGAAAAAGCGCCAGCATTGGCAACAAGTGGCGTTGAGCGCTTGTGAGCAATGTGGTCGGGATGACCTGCCCGTGGTGCATCCCGCGGTGCCTCTTGAACAGTGGCTCTCTGCCGTATCTGCTTCGTTACGATTAGTGATGCATCCCGGTCAATCGATGACACAGTGGGCTCGGGCGGATAGCCCAACGAGTGTTGCCGTTCTGGTGGGCCCTGAAGGCGGACTGGCTGACAGTGAAGTGGAGCAAGCCCAAGCGCAACTCTTTCAGCCGGTGACGGTAGGCCCCCGCATTCTGCGTACAGAGACTGCGCCGGTGGTGATGCTCACGCTACTCCAAAGCTGGTGGGGAGACCTGGCGGATCACGAGTGATGATGCTGATTTGAAGTAGGCCTATTCTGAAAATCCATATGAGTGAGCTTGTATTGAGCGGAATGGCCCTCCGATTAAACTGGCCTTGCTTAAACTTGTCTCGCGGTTGATCTGCCCCCATCTTTTGCGCATCCAGGACGTTGATGCCTGCGCATCGCGTCAGCACGCATTATGGCCGTGCCTGTTCCGGGCGGGCCTGTACGAGGACATCAGTATGTCTCAAGCGATTCAATCCCAATCCAATCAGTCTCTCTCCACTTCATCATCACAGCCGACTCGCCTTGGGGTGGTGATGGATCCTATTGCGGCCATCACGTATAAAAAAGACACCACTTTGGCCATGTTGCTGGCGGCTCAGGCTAAGGGGTGGGAGCTGTGGTACATGGAGCAGCCTGATCTGTTTTTGCAGCAGGGGCGTGCGATGGCGCGTATGGCCCGCTTAGAGGTGTTTGCGGATGCTGACGGCTGGTACCGATTAGAGGCGGTTGAGACGCGCCCCATGGCCGATCTTGATGTGATCCTGATGCGTAAGGACCCCCCTTTTGATCGTGAATTTTTAACGGCCACTTGGTTGTTAGAAGCTGCTGAGCGGGAAGGTGTGCTGGTGGTGAATCCTCCCCAGGCACTCCGTGACTGCAATGAAAAGTTGTTTGCTCAGCAGTTCCCGCAGTGTTGCCCGCCGACATTAGTCAGTAGCCATGCGGGGCTATTGCGTGAGTTTCATGCCAAACAGGGCGACGTGATTTTTAAGCCCTTGGACGGTATGGGCGGTAGTGGCATTTTCCGAGTCGATCATGAGGGCATGAACCTGGGGTCTGTCATTGAGCAGCTGACTGAGCAAGGGCGCTATCCGATTATGGCACAGCGCTATTTGCCGGAGATTCGCCATGGGGATACTCGAATTCTGATTATCGATGGTGAAGCGGTGCCTTATGGTTTGGCGCGCGTGCCCATGGCCGGTGAAACGCGAGGTAATCTTGCCGCCGGAGGGCAGGGTGTTGGCCGTGAGTTGACCGATCGAGATCGCTGGTTAATTGATCAGGTCGTGCCGACTATTCGAGAGAAAGGTCTCTTGTTTGTTGGGCTCGATGTGATTGGCGACTATATCACTGAAATTAACGTGACTAGCCCGACGTGTGTGCGCGAGCTGGATCAACAATATGGATTGAATATCAGTGATCAGTTGATGACAGCGATTGAGCGCCGATTACAAGCCTCTAAGGTGTGATCGGGTGAGGGGTTAGGCGTGACCGGACAGGGGGCCGCTACAGGTCGTTGGGTCGTAGCAATTACACTCGCGGTTTTATGCCATGTGCCACTGCTATGGTGGTCATGGCCTGAACCTGAAGTGCCGCGCATAACGCCTCCCATCGAGGTGAGTTTGACGTCAGTAGGAACCGCTGACCGGCAGCATCCGTCTGAATCGGTGGCAGAGACCACCGACGCTACGGCGGAAACAGAAACGGCACCAGAAGCGGTTGCGTCATCGGAGCCTCTGCACAAGGCTTCACCCGCCAAAGCACCGACACATAAAGAAACCCCGCACAAAGACGCGCCACCCGCTACCCCCTCTTCTATTCCCCCCGCTACATCACCGGCGGCCCCAGAGGCTTCGGATACGGTTGGTGCAGAAGGTTCGTTGACGCCTAAACTTGATGAGCCTCATCAGGTTAATCGACCGCATGCGTCTGCCGGACAGTTACTACAACAGAGTTTTGATTTGGCCGAGCAGCCAGTGGCGCAAAACGCTCAGCCTAGGGTTCGACATTTAAGCTCATCGACCGATGAACAGGATGCTGAAGCGCGCGTTTACCTGTCGCAGTGGCGTCGTCGAGTTGAACAAACCGGGAATCTGAATTATCCCGAAGAGGCCCGTCGTCGCCAGCTCACTGGTGGCTTAAGGCTGAGTGTGGTATTGAATTTAGATGGTACTCTCAAGCAGGTGCAGGTGGTGCGTTCTTCAGGCTATCCCTTGCTGGATGAGGCTGCAGTGCGTATTGTCCGCTTGGCGGCGCCATTTCCAGCCCCACCATCGGTGTTGACCGAAGGTGTGGATGCATTGGAAATTACGCGTAACTGGCAGTTCGGTAAGCGTTGGCAGGCGCAATAGCCGTTATGAGTGAGTGTCATCAATTTATTTATAAGATGATGGCGTTTCGAGTGATCTCGTATTGGCATCATGTCATTTTGAAGATCATGTCACCTTTAAGTTTAAGAGGCCTATTGAGTGGATAGTCTGTGTGACCATTTCCTGCTGGCCATGCCGCAGATGCAGGATAGTAACTTCAGCCAAACCCTGACCTATTTGTGTGAACATAATGATCAGGGGGCCATGGGTATTGTGGTGAACCAGACCATGCCGCTGCAGCTGGGTGAAGTCCTGGATCAGTTAAATATTGAAGCTGATCGCTGCTTGCACCGAGATATGCAGGTGCTCAAGGGCGGGCCTGTTCATTCGGATCGTGGTTTTGTGCTGCATGACGGCGGTTCGCACTGGAAATCCAGCATGACCGTGACGGAGAGCCTGAGCATGACCACGTCGCTGGATATTCTGGAAGCCATTGGGCGCAACCAGGGGCCGCAACGATTTATCATCGCGCTCGGTTGTGCGGGCTGGGAAGCCGGACAACTTGAGAAGGAACTGATGGAGAATACCTGGCTGACGTGTCCTGCCTGGGAATCGGCATTGTTCGATCTACCCTTGGAGCACCGTCTTGATGCTGCTGCACAGCGTTTGGGGGTGGAGCTGAGTTTGCTCTCAGGACAAATTGGCCATGCCTGAAGATTGCCCTCGCGTTTATCGCCCACATGGCACTGATCAGCCGCGAGTGGTGTTGGCGTTTGATTTCGGTAGTCGTCGGATCGGCGTGGCGGTGGGTAATGAGTTGACCGAGTCTGCGCGGCCGCTGTCCCCTTTACCTGCACGTGATGGCATCCCCCAATGGCCTCAGCTAGAGGCGCTGCTAAAAGAATGGGCGCCAGATTTATTGATCGTGGGTTTGCCCTTGAATATGGATGGCACGGATAGCCCCATGAGTTTGCGTGCCCGTAAATTTGCCAAACGTTTATTTGGGCGCTTTGGGTTGCCCTGTGGCTTGGTTGATGAACGCGGCAGTACCCGTGAGGCCAAAACCATTGCGCGCGGACAAGGTCATCAAGGAAATTATCGTGAAGACTCGGTCGATGGGTTGGCGGCGAGCTTAATTCTGGAAAGCTGGCTGCACACTCCCTCATCCTTATATGCCGTTTTAGGCCCCGATACGCCAGCTCAACCTCGGGTGGCTGCACCTCTGCCGCGTGGCGAACATGAATAACCGTCGCCTGAGATGATGCGATCATGGCGCTATGGCATCAGGCCCAACAGGGTGATATCGCACAATAGATTTATATCACAGCAACAGGGTTATACCGCACCCATAGGTTGATACCGAATAAGTTGATAGATATAAGGAGCGCACCATGACCAAGGCGACATCAATGAGTAGCCCCTCTGCCGTTGCCTTTGCGGATCTACCCAATACCGCTGTACTGATGGATCGATTAGCCCAACAGCTCAAAGCGCAGATTGCTGCACGCGGCTGGCAGAACCCGGCACTGGTGGGGATTCATTCCGGCGGTGTTTGGGTGGCTCAAGCGTTACGTGATGCATTAGCGGTGGACTGGCCCCTAGGGCAGTTGGATATTTCATTTTATCGGGATGACTATACCCGAATAGGTTTAAACCCCAGTGTCAAATCCTCGGCGTTGGGCTTCTCTCCGGAAGGGCGTCAACTGATCTTAGTTGATGATGTCATTATGTCGGGACGGACGATTCGTGCGGCTTTGAATGAGCTGTTTGACTTCGGTCGACCGGATGCCGTGATGCTGGTGACACTGTTGTCTCTCCCTGGGCGTGAGTTACCGATTCAGCCCGACCTCTGTGCGGCTGAGTTGTTAATCGCGGCGGATGAGCGCGTTAAGCTCTCCGGCCCTTCTCCTTTATCGTTATCTTGCCAATCATTATCAAAACCGCCAGCAGAGCCTATTAAGTAATTGCCATTGTGTGTTTTTTTGATTTTCTTGCCTGAGACGACACCATGATCCCCGAACATGATCCCCAGCGCCTGCAGTTGAACGATGCCGGTAAGTTGCGCCACTTTCTGACGATTGAAGATTTACCATGTGAGATTTTGACTGAGATTCTTGATACTGCGGAGTCCTTTGTCAGTATGGGCGAGCAGTCTGTGAAGAAGGTGCCGTTGCTGCGGGGCAAGACGGTGATGAACTTGTTCTTTGAGAACTCTACCCGCACCCGTGCCACCTTTGAGTTGGCGGCGAAACGTCTCTCCGCTGATGTGCTCAACCTCGACATCAAGACATCGTCGACGGCTAAAGGCGAGACGTTGATGGATACGTTGCAGAACCTTGAGGCCATGCATGCGGATGCCTTTGTCGTACGCCACTCCGAATCCGGCGCGGCGCACTTTATTGCCAGCCAGATCACCCCGGATGTCGCGATTATCAATGCTGGGGATGGGCGTCATGCTCATCCAACCCAAGCGATGCTGGATATGTTCACCATCCGCCGTCACAAAGGGGCCTTTGAGGGACTCAAGGTGGCAATTGTTGGCGATATTCTGCATTCCCGCGTCGCGCGCTCACAAATTCAGGCCTTGAATACGTTGGGCGCTGCTGCTGTGCGGGTTGTCGCCCCCAAAACCTTGTTACCTCGTGATATTGAGGCGCTGGGCGTAGAAGTCTATACGCGGATGGAAGAAGGGCTCAAAGATGTGGATGTGGTCATCATGTTGCGCTTGCAACGTGAGCGCATGCATGGCGCACTCCTGCCTTCGGAAGGCGAATACTACCGTCTTTATGGGTTGACTCAAGAGAAGCTCACTTATGCCCGTCCAGACGTTATCGTGATGCACCCAGGCCCGATTAATCGCGGTGTTGAAATTGAATCGGCTGTGGCTGACGGCCCTCGTTCGGTCATTTTGCAACAGGTCAGCTATGGCATTGCCACGCGCATGGCTGTACTCAGTATGGCGACTGGAGGGCAAGCACAACAACGGGAGCTCAGTCAGTCAATGCAGCAGGAGAACAATCAATGAAATTGTCGATCATTGGCGGACGTGTGCTCGATCCGGCGCAGCATTTGGATGAAGTCCAGGATATTCATATTGAAAATGGACGTATTCTGGATATTGGTCCTGCTGCGGCCGGCTTTCAGCCCGATCGGACGCTGCATGCCGAGGGCTTGCTGGTGGTGCCTGGATTTATTGATTTAGCGACTCACCTGCGTGAGCCAGGGCCGAGCTATAAAGGCAATTTGTGCAGTGAGACGCGTGCAGGCTTAGCCGGGGGCTATACCACTTTGTGTGCGCGCCCTGATACCTCACCGGTGGTAGATTCTGCGGCCGTCGTGCGAGTGGTTCAGGAGAAAGCCGAAGCCGCCCGTAACACCCATGTGTTGACCTTGGGCGCTTTGACACAAGGCCTTGAAGGGCAGCTGTTGGCGAATATGTCATCCCTGCAGAATGCAGGCTGTGTCGCCGTGACCAATATGCATTCACCGATCCGTGATCATCGGGTTGTACTGCGTGCCCTTGAATATGCGGCCACTTATGACTTAAGAGTGTTCTTCTACTCGCAAGATCCCGATTTGGCGGCCGATGGTTGTGCTCATGATGGAGCGGTGGCTTCTCGTCTGGGCCTGGGGGGGATTCCTGAAACAGCTGAAACTGTCGCGCTGGCGCGCGATCTACTCTTGGTGGAACAGACCGGGGTACAGGCTCACTTTGGGATGTTGTCATCGGCGCGATCTGTCGAGATGGTCCGTAGTGCACAAGCGCGTGGGCTGGCCGTGACCTGTGACGTCAGCATGGCTCATCTGCACTATACCGATGCACAGCTTGAAGGCTTTAATAGCTTGTTCCACCTCGTGCCGCCGTTGCGCAGTGAATCTGATCGTTTTGGCTTGCTCCAAGGCGTTCGTGATGGCGTAGTGACTGCGATCAGTAGCGCCCACCTGCCCCATGAAGCGGCGGCTAAAAAGGCACCTTTTGCTGCCTCTGAACCGGGTATCAGTACTTTGGAAACGTTGTTTTCTCAAGGGTTAAAACTCGTCGAAAGAGAAGAGCTGACATTAATTCAACTGCTGGCCAGTTTGACTGAAGGGCCTGCGGAACTGCTCGGGCTTGAAGCGGGGGCCTTGTATCCGGGCTATGCCGCAGATCTGGCGCTGTTGGATCTGGAGGCTGAGTGGACGCCTAGCGCCGATACGCTGTGTTCTGCTGGGCATAATATGCCCTGGCTGGATCAACCACAAAGAGGACGTATTAATGCCACGCTGATTGGTGGTGAAATGCGTTATCGCCATCCGCAGTGGCAGGATGAAAGCGTATTGCCACTGTGACGCCGAACCCTTGAATCCAAACCGATGAACCGCATAAGGGGATGAATATGATCGCAACATTAGACGGCCAGCCTTTTCACCAGCCTTTGGGCAAAGTGGTGTGTATCGGGCGCAATTACGCCGCACATGCGGCTGAATTGAATAACCCGGTGCCCTCTGAACCTCTTTTATTTATTAAGCCTGCCACGAGTGTCGTTGATTTTTCCTCCGCGCCTTTGCGCTTGCCACAGGGTGAGGGCGATGTTCATTACGAGGCTGAAATGGCCCTGCTGATTGGTGAGTCGCTTAGTCATGTGACGCCAAGCGAAGCCCTGACTGGGATTGCCGGCGTGGGGATGGCACTCGATCTGACGTTACGCGCACGGCAATCAAAGCTTAAAGAAAAAGGCCATCCTTGGGAGATTGCGAAAGGCTGGGATGGGGCTTGTCCTTTAACAGGGTTTATTGCGGCGGATCGTGTTGAAGCCTGGGATGATGTGAACTTTTCACTGAGTATTAATGGCCAGTTGCGTCAGCAAGGCCATACGGCGCAAATGCTGACGCCTGTCGAGCATTTATTGGCCTATGCCAGCCAGTGGTTTACGTTGATGCCGGGTGATGTGGTTTTGACGGGAACACCGGAAGGTGTGGGCACCTTGCACACGGGTGATCAGTTACAGTTGACCTTGGAAGACTGGCTGTCTGAGACTGGTCTGGTGGGCTAACGAGCTGATTGAGGCGATTGAGTTTAGATAATACTGATATTGGGCCAGTTCATTGATCTGGCCCAATACTCTTAGATATATTAAGTCGGCATCATAAGCTAGGTGTTGTGTCACTCAGAACCTGGAGTAAACGCTTATGGTGCAGGATGGCTTTTTTCGTGAGTTGAATCGAGCGGTCGATCTTCCTCAAAGGCTGCGTTATCTCGGTCAACGATTGCAGCGGCAATATGCTCAGGTCGAACGTTTTTCTATTGCACTCTATGATGAGGATAATGATGAGGTTCGAACCTATTTTGCGACCGGGGCAGAAGGTCAAGCCCTGACGCATTATTGGACACAGTTGAGCTCATCGCGCTCGCTTCGCGAGATTGCAGAGCAGCGCCAGGTTCGGATCATTAATGATCTGGATGCCCTCAGCCGTCAGCCGCAAGTCCACACCCAAAAGATTCTGGCTCAAGGCTGGCGCGCGAGTTATACCGCACCACTGGTTTGCGGCGATGTGCTAGTTGGCTTCATTTTTTTTAATTCACGCCATCGGGCGGCTTTTCGGGGGCCGGTGCTATCGCATCTGGAGCTGATCAGTCAGTTGATCGCTCAGTTGGTGTATCAGGAAATCAGTAGCGTCAAAACCCTAACGGCGGCGGTTCAGTCCGCGATGACATTATGTGCTGAGCGTGACCCTGAAACAGGGGAGCACTTGCGTCGTATGGGGTTGTACAGCCGTTTGATTGGTGCCCATCTTTCGCCTCCGTTAACTGATCGTGATCTTGAGTTATTACTGTTGTTCGCTCCTTTGCATGATGTCGGCAAGATCGCGGTACCCGATCATATTTTACTCAAGCCCGGACCGCTGACTCAGGAAGAGTTCGAGCAGATGAAAAGTCATACCAGTCGGGGCAGCGATATGCTGGATTTAATTATTGAGCAGCACGGCCTTTCTAATGTGGATGAGGTGCAGATGTTGCGCAGTATTGTGCGCCATCATCACGAGAAGCTGGATGGTTCGGGCTACCCTGATGGCCTTAAAGGGCGAGAGATTCCGTTGGCGGCGCGTATCGTGACCGTCGCCGATATTTTTGATGCTTTAACCAGTGTCCGTTGCTACAAGTCGGCTTGGTCGGTTGATGAGGCTTTTGACGAGCTTATACGGCTGAAAGATCGAGGCCAACTGGATGCACCATGTGTACAAGTATTGATCGATCAGCGTGAGTCGGTTGAGGATATTATGCGTACATGGCCTGATTTCAGATCACAACCGCATTTTGCTGGCGGTGGGCTTAAATGGGCCTAAGCCACCACTTTTGGGGCTTAGGCCGCTGTGCTCTTCTCGCCTGACGATCAGGGTGCTTGCTTTAAACGCGTGCTATTCAGACGTGTTTTATTCAAGCGTTTTTGATTTAAGCATGTTTTATTCAAGATAAGTGTAGCCTTCTAGACCTTCCTGCACCCACTGGCGATATTGAGCTTTTTGCTCGTTGCTCAGGTCGCATTCATCCAGCTGTGACTGGAGTGCTGCCAGTAAATGCTGGGGCTCAAAATTCACATAACGCAGCACCTGAGAAACGCTGTCGCCTTTAATAATATTCTCCAATACCACTTCGCCATTTTCATCCAGCACGAGGTCTACTGAGTCGGTATCCCCAAACAGGTTATGCAGATCACCGAGTATTTCCTGGTAAGCCCCGACCATGAAAAAGCCCAGTAATCGCGGTTTGGTATTGCCGTTTTCATCGGTGCGCCATTCGGGGAGTGGCAGTGTGCTCTCGACCCCCTGGCCATCCACATAATGATCGACCCGACCATCCGAGTCGCAGGTAATATCCTGGATCACGCCACGTCGGGTTGGGGCCTGGTCAAGCCCGGATAAAGGCAAAATAGGAAAGACCTGATCAATGCCCCAAACATCAGGTAAGGATTGGAACAGCGAGAAGTTGACGAATAATTTGTCGGCCAGAATTTCGTTCAGCTCATCTAGAATCTCGCGATGTACACGATTACGTGGATTTAACTGGGTACGAATCCGTGCATTGGTGCTGAGATATATCCGCTCTGATAAGGCGCGCCCTGACATATCCAACAAACCATGAATATACAGGTCTTGGGCTTCCGAGTGGGCCTGAATGGCGTCGTGATAACTTTCCACCAGCACGCGATCGTCAGTGCCTCCGGCAACTCGTTGATAAACCCGCCACAATTCGAGCAAAACGGGGAGGGCATCTTCATCGGGTGCTTCCGGTTCACTGAGATCATGCCGTTCAATATCGATCACATTGGTAATCAGCACGGCATGATGGGCTGTCAGTGCCCGGCCAGATTCACTGAGTAGATGAGGGTGAGGCAAATCATGGGTTTGACATACTTGCTGAAACGCGGCCACGACATTGTTCGCATACTCCGACATAGAGTAGTTGATGGAGCAACTACTGCGCGAACGTGTCCCTTCATAATCAACGCCTAATCCCCCTCCGACATCAACAACCTTGATATTGGCCCCGATTTTGTACAGCTCGTGATAAAAACGGCCGCACTCTTTCAAGCCGCGCTGAATATCTCGGATATTGGCGATTTGTGAGCCCAGGTGAAAGTGCAGTAACTGCAAGCAGTCTAAAGCATCGACTGCCCGTAATTGCTCAATCAGCATCAGAATCTGTGTGGCGGCCAGCCCAAACTTCGATTTTTCGCCGCCGGTATCCTGCCAATGCCCTTTACCGACTGAGGCCAAGCGTGCCCGAACACCAAGGCGAGGTTTGATTTTGAGTTTAGCCGCTTCTTCCAGCACCAGATTCAACTCAGACAGCTTTTCAATCACAATGTGGACTTTATGGCCCAGCTGCTCCCCCATTAAGGCCAGCCGAATATATTCGCGGTCCTTATAGCCATTACAGATAATCATCGACGGGTGATCAGTGGATTGTGTCAGCACCGCCAGCAATTCGGGTTTACTGCCGGCTTCAAGACCGACCCTGGCCGCTGCCCGCGCACGGCTGTCCAACAATTCTTCGACGACACGACGTTGCTGATTCACCTTGATCGGATAAATGGCCGTATAGCCCCCGCTATAGTCTTGTTGCGCCATCGCATGATCGAACGCATCACATAAGCGGTTAACCCGATTTTGTAGAATGTCAGAGAAACGCACCAAGACGGGTAACGTCATACCCTCGGTCTGCAAATGCTCGGCGAGTTTAGCCAAGTCTATTCGATGATCGGGTTGTTCCGGGTTAGGGCGTACCGCAATATTGCCGTCTGGATTAACTGCAAAATATCCATCACCCCAATGGTCAATGTTGTAAATACGGTTGGCGTCTTCAAGGGACCAGTTACTCATGGGCGGTGTCCTGCTGATCTGGGGATAGGCCGACTTAGTGGGGGTCGGTTGTGGCGTGAGTCATGTTCAGAATCTGTGGGTGTGCAACCATCGCTACACTGATTAGGTGTCGCGGCGATTATCCACTTCGTTTTGTTTTGTGAAAAGTATTTCATTACGTTCAGTGCACATGGTGCATAGGGTGATTCATTTCTAACCTTTTAGTGTGCTTCATATGATCCAAGCGTTTAGGCACTATGGTTACATCATCAGCCTTTAATTTTCGGCGGCTTCACGTTAAATGTGAGTGTTGAAAGAACAAAATAGTTGGATTTTTATGGATCGGCACTGGTTATCTAGATGGTGTAAAAAAATGGGATTGGGATTAGTACCCACGGATGTGAGGTCAAGGAATGCAAAGTAAAACCTGGATCAGGTTAGCCTGGTGTTGGACCGTGATGTTGTGGGTATCTAGCTTGTGGCCCATTGATACTACAGAAATGCCCTGGTGGTGGAGCTGGTCCATGCACATCGTGGGGTATGCGGTGCTCGCTGCTTTAATTAATTTGAGCAGTCCGCGTCAGGGGCCATCGCAAGCTTGGGCGTTGACCTTGACCTGTGGTGTTCTCATTGAACTGGCCCAAGCCTTTATTCCTCAACGTGAGGCCGCCTGGGATGATCTGGTCTCTAACATCATGGGGGCTGGGTTAGGGGTCTGGCTGACGTCGCGGCGTGTGCGTTTGGCCTTACACCTGAATCGGCGAAATCAGCGCCAAGTGAGCGCGCGTCGCGTTGACAACCCTGAAGCTGCGCATGAGTCGCCGTCTGCCAATCCATCAGAGCATCGTGATTGAGGCCGTTGAATGTTAAGGGTGTTGAATTAAGGCGAGGCGGTTAAATACAACGGGCTTTTTCATCACGGTGCTTCTAAATGATGGTGCTGTCGAATAAAGCAGAACTTTGACGTCAGAAACACTTGGCCCCAATAGCATCAAGCCCGCTTGTGGCGGGCTTGTGCGAAAGTGCTCGCTTATTGTGTTGACGCTTATTGTGTTGGCCGCTGCATAGATCGGTCCAGCGTTAGATCGACAACGTTAAATCGACAACATCAGACCGCATCGGCGTTAGTCTCGCCGGTTCGGATACGAATCACTTGTTCGAGCGGAGATACGAAAATCTTACCATCTCCGATTTTTCCGGTATTGGCGACTTTGACAATAGCGTCAATCACCTGGCTGACCATGTCATCATCAACGGCGATTTCCAGTTTGACCTTAGGCAGAAAGTCCACAACATATTCTGCGCCACGGTAAAGCTCGGTATGGCCTTTCTGTCGACCAAAGCCCTTGACCTCTGTCACGGTGATGCCTTGAACGCCAATTTCTGAGAGTGATTCTCTGACATCGTCGAGCTTGAATGGCTTGATAATGGCCGTCACCAGTTTCATCGTTGATCCTCCTTCAAAATACGGTGGGTACTCTCTTCGTACTTTTTTGAGCACTACCTTAAGTACTTTTTTGAATACTTTTTTCTTGAGTGCTTCTTTTGAGTACTTTTCTTAGCACTACTTTGAGCACTCTCTTGTATTGACCGTCATACCGCTACACCGCTTGGCCAATGTCGGGCGTACCGACGTAGTGATATGTGGGACAACTTCTACCCCCTCGGGATAGGCCAGCTTAACGGGTTTGGTCGGGAAGCAAAAGCACTGCTTTGCAGTGAAAAAAAACGCCCCTAAATGGGGCGTAATCACAACAACAACGTCGAGGTAGAGTTCAGGCATCAGGTCAGCCTCTGGGAGGTCAGAGGCTGATGAATCTGTGTTACTTCGCAGACTTAGTGAATTCTGGGTAGGCTTCCATCCCACATTCGGCCAGATCCACACCGGCATATTCTTCTTCTTCGCTGACGCGCAAGCCCATGACGGCTTTGATAATGCCCCATACCACCAGGCTGGCAACGAAGACCCAAGTAAAGATACTGACGATTCCTAATAACTGAGCCCCTAGCGTCGCGCCGTCATTGGTCAGTGGTACGGCGAGCAAGCCCCAGATGCCAACGACACCATGAACTGAGATCGCACCAACCGGATCATCAATGTGTAGCTTGTCCAGTGTGACGATGGCAACCATGACCAACAGACCGCCGACACCACCGATCAGGGTGGCCCCAAACGCTGTCGGTGTGAGGGGTTCTGCAGTGATGGCAACCAGCCCAGCGAGCGCGCCGTTCAAGGCCATAGTCAGATCAGCTTTTTTGAACCAGATACGGGCCAGGATCAACGCCGCAATCACCCCACCGGCGGCGGCAGCGTTGGTATTGACGAAGATTTGAGCCACCGCATTGGCATCGGAGATGTTAGACATCACCAGCTGAGAGCCGCCATTGAAGCCGAACCAGCCCAACCACAGCACAAAGGTTCCCAGTGTGGCCAGCGGTAGGTTAGAGCCGGGGATCGCATAAATACTGCCATCTTTGCCGTATTTGCCTTTACGTGCCCCTAGCAGTAGCACACCCGCCAATGCCGCTGCAGCCCCAGCCATATGAACAACACCGGAACCGGCAAAGTCTTGGAAGTTGGCTTCGTTCAGGAAACCGCCACCCCACTTCCAGTAACCTGATACCGGATAAATGAAGCCGGTCATCACCACGGCAAATACCAGAAAGCTCCAAAGCTTCATCCGTTCTGCCACAGCGCCCGATACGATCGACATGGCTGTTGCGACAAAGACAACCTGGAAGAAGAAGTCAGAACGCAGTGAGTAGTAAGGGGCATCATCACCACCGGCCAACACTGTATCGGCAGCGTGCTCTGTGCCAATTAAAAAGCCGAGCGAGGGTAGGACACCACCGCTTTCGCTGGAGTACATGATGTGATAACCCACCAGTAAGTACATGGTGCAGGCGATTGCGAACAAGGCAATATTTTTGGTGAGAATCTCGGTGGTATTTTTAGCTCTTACTAGACCCGCTTCGAGCATGGCAAAGCCTGCGGCCATCCACATGACCAAGGCGCCACAGACCAGAAAGTAAAAGGTGTCGAAAGCATATTTGAGCTGGGTGAGATCACCCGCTGTGCCATTCAGCAGTTCTTCCATCTCAGTTCTCCTAGGTGTTCAGCGTGAGGCTTTTATGCTGGACCGTTTTTCATTGTTGAGGCTTGCAGCCTGCTATGCTGTTAAACGGCATCCTCGCCGCGTTCCCCAGTACGAATACGGACAACTTCGTCTAAGGTGGACACAAAAATTTTGCCATCGCCGATTTTGCCGGTGTTAGCGGCCTGAATGATGGCATCGACGACGGCATCAACTTGGTCATCGCCGATGGCGACTTCTACTTTCACTTTGGGTAGGAAATCGACAACGTATTCTGCGCCGCGATAGAGCTCGGTGTGCCCTTTCTGGCGGCCGAAGCCTTTCACTTCGGTGACGGTAATCCCTTGGATGCCAATGTCTGAGAGTGCTTCTCGGACATCGTCGAGCTTGAATGGCTTGATGATAGCCGTGACCAGTTTCATTGTTGTGTCCCTCACAGCGTTGATCGGTTCGAGGAAAGGGCAAGCTGTGGCTCAGGGCGATGGTTTGCACCAGCGTGCCGCTTACCTGGAACAAAGCAGGGGTTGTGCCACAACAATAAAAGTCTTTATAAAACAATGGCTTATTTATTGTTTTGACGGATTATGAGTAAACTTAGCTTTCGCTTGAGGTCTACTTTTGGTGCGTTTTGCGCACTATCATGGCGCAATGAAGAAGGTCGTGCGCTAAACCAGCGCTCTATGACTGATCACGGCGATGTGAAGCGTCTTATTCTAGGTATGATGATCAGGACACGGTATGATGGAGGTTACCTTGCCATTGGTGCTTAGATGAGGTGTGCTGAATGATTGATCAGAATTGGATTCGCCAGAATGTCGAGCAGTTGACCGATAAGTTGGAAGCTCATGGACCCAGACTGCCTGGGCGGGATACATTACGACGTCTGTTGCAGGATAGTTTGAGTCGGCTGGACATGGTCAGTCAGGATGACTACGACCGCTTATTGGAAATTCATCAGCGCACACGGCAAAAAGTAGAGGCTTTGAGTCAACGAGTGGAAGCCTTAGAAGCGCGTTTGAACGCGAGCGATGCGGCATCAGAATCGGTGCCCGCTTCAGGTGAGCGCGAATCTGAATAAAGGTGGGCTGGTGATCTCTTGGTTTTCGACCCACCCATGATGAATGAATGACAAGACTTTTGGCCACAGGGAGGTGACCATGAGTTTAGCGATAGTCCATAGCCGAGCGCCCATCGGCTTGAGTGCGCCCGCCGTGCGTGTGGAAGTCCATTTAGCGAATGGCTTGCCCGGCATGACACTGGTTGGCCTGCCTGAAACGGCGGTTAAAGAAAGCCGCGATCGTGTCCGTAGTGCTTTGCAAAATGCCGGGTTTGAATTCCCCGCTCGCCGCATTACCGTCAATCTTTCCCCGGCGGATCTACCGAAAGAAGGGGGTCGTTATGACCTGCCGATTGCCCTGGGGATTTTGGCGGCCTCTGGGCAGATCCCCGTTGAGCCGTTGGCACAATATGAGTGCCTTGGCGAGTTAGCCTTAAATGGTGAGTTGCGTCCAGTCCGTGGCGTGCTTCCTGCGGCCCTGGCGTGTGCCAAACAACAACGTGCTTTATTGATTCCCGATACCAACAGTGCTGAAGCGGCATTGGTCGAGGGCGTTACCGTCTATGCCGTGCCCCATTTGCTGGCATTGACTGCGCATTTACAGGGCGTGACGTTGTTAACCCCTGCTGAAGGTCGGCTCGATTCGCCGTTAGCCTCAACCGCCGCGACTGATTTGCGCGACATTCGAGGGCAGGGGGCGGCCAAGCGAGCGCTTGAGGTGGCCGCAGCCGGAGGGCACAACCTGTTACTGCATGGCCCGCCAGGTACAGGCAAGACGCTGTTGGCGAGCCGCCTACCCGGTTTGCTCCCCCCGATGACACGCGATGCCGCCTTGGAGGTGGCCGCGATTCGTTCGATCCGCCAAGGGTTTGATATTCGTGATTGGGGACAGCGTCCTTTTCGAACGCCACATCACACCAGCTCAGCGGTGGCCTTGGTGGGAGGTGGCTCGCATCCGCGGCCTGGGGAAATTAGCTTGGCCCATCATGGCGTTTTATTTCTTGATGAGCTGCCGGAGTTTGAACGCAAGGTATTAGAAGTCCTGCGTGAGCCTCTGGAATCAGGTCAGATTCATATCAGCCGAGCGGCTCAAGAAGCGACATTTCCAGCTCATTTTTTATTAGTGGCGGCGATGAACCCCTGTCCGTGTGGCCATTTGGGCGATCCGCGCCAACCTTGTGTGTGCTCAGCTCAGCAGGTTCAGCGTTATCGTGCACGGCTATCAGGCCCTCTACTGGATCGTATCGATTTGCATGTGGAGGTGCCTGCATTACCGCCCGATGCGCTTTGGGCGCCGCCTGAAGGTGATGATTCTCAAACTGTCAGATCTCGTGTGGCTGCGACCCATGCGCGCCAGTATCAGCGAGCAGGTTGTTTGAATGGTGCTTTGGCGCATCCACAGTTGAGAGAGCATGCGGCGCTCAGTGATGATTTACAGCAGCTGATGTCACAAGCCATGCAACGTATGCACTTATCTGCCCGGGCGGTCCACCGCATTATTAAAGTCGCTCGAACATTGGCGGATCTAGAGGCCAGTGAGGCGATTAGCCGAGCCCATGTCTTGGAGGCCCTGAGCTATCGCGGTAGTTTTGATGCGGCAGCGGTTTAAATGGCCGCCGTATTGCAAGCGGTATCACACGATCCCCTGTATGTCGGTATGGTATGTCAGCATGGTATGTCGGCATGCGGTCATTAAGGGATGAAGTGATGGTTTCCAATGAACTCCAGTGGCGTTATTCAAGGATGATGTGATGAAAATGATCAAAGAAACTCGAGGCAGTGAAATTTTACACAGTGCACTGTTACTGGGGCAGCAAGAGGGGTTTGAGCGCCTCACCATGGCTCGACTGGCGGAGCATGCCGGCTGTGCTGTCGGCAGTGTCTACCGGGAATTTGCCAGTAAGGAAGATGTGCTGGTTGCGCTGGGGGTTCGAGTCCTACAGGCAGTGACGCCTGCGGTTGAGTCTGTCGTGGTGGGGCAGTCTTATGCCTCACATGCGGTATTACGGTATCTATTGGCGGGTCTTCATTTACGGCAGCAGCTGCCTTGGTTCAGTTATTTGCTGCAACTCATGAATGAAGAACGCGTGTGGGACAAAATCTCTAGCGAGACCCAGTCAGAATGTCGATTGTTCTGGCGCCAACATCTGACGCAAATCTCAGAAGTGATACAGCAAGCGGAAGATCAGGCGCTTGCGCCTTTGTCTGCATCGCAATTACAGCAGCTTTTACCCTCATTCTGGGCTTTATTGTCTGGGTATGAACAAAGCCGCCTGCATCCGGTATGGCACCAAGTGTTGCCGGAGTTAACCATTAGCGTCAATAACCCTTTTATGCAGAGTATGCTCAGCTTGATTAATATCCAGCCCTGGGCTCATCAAAATCCTCTGGATGCTTTCCACCTGCAAGAGCACAGCAAAGATCTCAGCGAGCATCTGACGGGGATTATTGAGTTGTTTAACACCCAGGTGTCAGACACCTGGGCGTTGATTAAGGTCGCCTAGTGGCGGGTCTGATCTTAGCGCAAGCGCTTAACGATGTTGGCGCAGCTGTCCGCTTGGTTCAGCGTGTAAAAATGCAGGCCGGGGGCACCGCCCTCGGTCAGCTGCTGACACAGTCGAGTAATGACATCCTCGCCAAAGGCACGAATGCTGTCCTGATCATCACCAAAGGCTTCGAGCTGTTTACGAATCCAGCGTGGAATTTCGGCGCCGCAGGCATCGGAAAAACGGGCCAGTTTGGTGTAGTTGGTGATCGGCATAATGCCCGGAATAATGGGAATCTCAACCCCAGCAGCCCGCACTCGATCGACAAAATAGAAGTAAGCATCCGCATTAAAAAAGTACTGCGTGATGGCACTATTGGCACCGGCGTTGGCTTTGCGAATGAAGTTGTTTAAGTCAGTTTCAAAGCTATTCGCCTGCGGGTGAGCTTCTGGATAAGCCGCCACCTCAATACTGAAATGATCGCCATGCTCGGCCCGGATAAACTCAACCAGTTCATTGGCGTAGCGCAATTCTCCTCCCATCCCCATGCCGGAAGGCAAGTCACCTCGTAAGGCGACGAGTCGGCGAATACCTTGGTCGCGGTAGTCGTTGAGTAACGCGCTTAACTCGGCTTTCGTTGCCCCCACACATGACAGGTGAGGTGCCGCATCAATACCGCTTTCCCGCAGTGTCAGCACGGTGTTGAGTGTCCCTTCCTGAGTGGACCCCCCCGCACCATAGGTGACGGAAAAGAACTCAGGCGCTAATGTGGCCAATGTATCTCTGACACCCACCAGTTTGGCGCGACCGGCATCAGTCTTGGGAGGAAAAAACTCAAAGCTAATCGGGGTGGTCTGTGTCATGGGGTATCCAGCGTTGTCATTATGATCTATGGGGTCTGATCTATTCATTCTGGCCTGTTGGCACTGATCTATTTGCCCATTGAACCCGTTTAATCGATCTGGCGCCAATGAATCTTTCCCGTGATCAGTTGAGTATTTTTCATATAAGCATTTTTTTTGATAAAACTTCAGGCTATAAAGAGCCCGCGTGGGCTGGGATTGTTTTCTTTCAACTCAACAGAAAACAGCCCCAAGAACACGTTACAATAAGGGCTTTTATTGATGCCTGAATTGATGAGGTTGCCATGACTGACGCCTATGAGCCGGATACTCCTGAAACTCGGCGTGCCCGCTTGAATCTTGAAACCGCACGGATCAGTTGGCGCGAGCTGGAAAAATTTCATGCCCGTGGGCAAGTGGTCCAAGTGGCCCCTGAAATGGATTTAGTCGAAGTCGGTGCAGCTTTAATTGAAGATGATAGTCCGCGTGTCAAAGCATGGATGACGCAAGGGCTGATGGGGTCGGTTGCCGATTCGGATGCGCACCGTTGGCACCACGAGGAGACGTTAGTGTGGTCTCTCGTGGTGGCGCCTTGGGTGCTGGTGCAGTCTCAGCGTGTTGATTCATCTGCTGCCCCATCCACTGAATCAACCGGTGATGCGGTTTAATGGCGTTGGCTTCCTGGGCTTATCAGCCCCCTGAAGATCGGCTGATACCGCTTTTTGAAGACGATGATCTTGTGGTGGTGGATAAGCCTTCGGGTCTGTTATCGACGCCGGGACGAGATCCTGCTCATCACGATAGCGTGATCGAGCGTGTGCAGTGTTATGCACCTGAGGCGCGATTGGTGCATCGGTTAGATATGGATACGTCGGGCTTGATGGTGCTGGCGCGTCATGTCGAGGCGGAGCGTCAACTCAAGCGCCTATTTGAACAGCGGCGAGTGGGCAAACGTTACTTGGCTTGTGTGGCGGGGCAGTTGTCTGAGGCGGAAGGTGTCATGAGTTGGCCCTTGGTCTGTGACTGGCCAAATCGACCGCTGCAGAAGGTGTGCTACGAGACAGGAAAACAGGCCCGAACGCGTTATCAGTGTCTGCGCCAGGAGTCGGATCACGCTTATGTGACATTATGGCCTGAAACCGGCCGGTCGCATCAGCTTCGGGTGCATCTACTGACGTTGGGGCACCCGATTTTAGGCGACCGCTTTTATGCGCCTGAGGCGATCCAGAATGCTGCTCCGCGATTGTTATTACATGCCGAGCAGTTAGCGTTAGATCACCCGCGCACAGGGCAGGCGCTTCAGTGGTGTAGCCAGCCCCCGTTCTTGCCGGATACCGAATAAGTGGCAGGTAGCAGTCTGTCTTGAATGGGGATCGGAGGGGTGTGCGGTTCTGTGCATAAGCACTCGCCCTGATGATTCACCAGGCTTAAGCGGCCTTGGGTGTCCTCAATCAGGGCCGTGCAATGCTCAACCCAATCCCCGGTATTGAGATAAAGTCCTGCTTCTGTCATGACCATATCCGCCTGATGGATATGACCGGTGACGATCCCCGCCAGCGCCTGTTGACTCGCTTCTTGTTGTTTCCCCACCTCCCGCAGGGCGGCCTGACGATAACGGTCAATATACCGTTGTGCGCCGCTCAGTCGACGTTTCACCGCGCCTGCGAGTGACCAGTAAGGCAGCCCCATAAAACGCCGAATGCCATTACAGCCCCGGTTGGCCTTGAGGAGCCCCGCATGTAACCGGTCGCCTAAGAGATGCAGCCAGTTGGGCACCTGAACATCGCCATCAAACTCGTCGCCATGGGTGATCAATAAACGGCGTCCATCAGCGGTTTGGTGGATCGAACGGCGCTCAATGTTCAAGCCCTGTAGTTGAAACCCACAAAAGCGCCTGAGCAATGCATCGTGGTTACCGGGAATAAACGTCACTCTGACGCCACGGCGGGCTAGCCGGATGACCTGCATCACCAGCGCCTGCTGGGCGCGGGGTAATACACTACGTTTGCGCATCGCCAGTAAATCAAAGACATCGCCAACCAGATACAGCTGCTCAAACTGATAGCGTTTAAGAAAGCTAGAAAGGAGGTCGGCCTGACAATCCGGTGTGCCCAGATGTACGTCAGAGATAAAAAGCGTACGGACTTGGGAAGAGGGGCGTGACTGGGAGGATATGACAGACATAAGCGATCTCCAGAGTGATGGAGGTAGCCTGTCATGGTGGCATGATGAAGAGTTGACGATGCCATGACGATTTCATGGCACCGTCTCGATACTTAAGCGGTGCGTCGGTAAATCAAATCCCAGACATCATGCCCGAGCTTTTCCCCTCGTTGCTCGAACTTGGTCAGCGGGCGAGATTCAGGGCGAGGCACATAGTCACCTTGCTCAGCGGTATTGGTGAAGCCTTCTGCCGCATCCATCACATCACGCATATGCTCGGCATAACCGCCCCAATCGGTGGCCATATGAAAACGTCCACCAATTTTGAGTGACTGGCGGATCGTTTGCACAAATGGCGGCTGCACAATGCGACGTTTATGATGTTTCTTCTTGGTCCAAGGGTCGGGGAAGAACAATTGCAACAGTTCAACCGTGCCCGCCGGAATACACTGGTTCAAAACCTCAACCGCATCGTCCTGATACACCCGCACATTGGTTAAACCGTGATCACCCACTTCCTGCAGAAGTTTACCCACACCCGGTTGATGAACCTCGATACCAATAAAGTCGTGATCCGGCATGGCCATGGCTTGGGCTAATAGTGACGCGCCCATACCAAAACCAATTTCCACGACCAAAGGGGCCTCACGACCAAATACCTGCTGCTGATCCATGGGGCCTTGCGCCAGGCTCAACCCAAACTGTGGCCAGAAGTTGTCGATACCCCGTTGCTGGGCCGCCGTCATACGCCCTTGGCGCAGCACATAGCTGCGGATACGTTTGTCGTGAATGGCGTTGTCTGCGCGTTCAAACGCTTTTTCGATGTTTTCGCTCATGAGATTATCGTGATGAGGGTTGAATCAGGCCATCCGTCGGTGAACTGGGGCTGGCGAGTGCTTTTTTCGGCATGCGACCGGCGAGATAGGCTTCGCGACCGGCTTCAACCGCCTTTTTCATCGCGCTGGCCATCCCTAATGGCTGGCGCGCATGGGCAATGGCAGTATTCATTAAGACGCCATCACAGCCCATTTCCATTGCCACAGCAGCGTCGGAGGCGGTGCCCACACCAGCATCCACCAACACCGGCACTTGCGCTTCTTCGATGATCAAGCCGATGTTATGAGGGTTCAAAATACCGAGGCCAGAGCCAATCAATGAGCCCAACGGCATAATCGCGACACAGCCCATTTGTTCCAATCGTTTGGCGGCAATGGGGTCATCATTACAATAGACCATGACCTTAAAGCCATCGTTGATCAGCTGCTCTGCGGCGATCAGCGTCTCACTCATGTTGGGATACAACGTTTTCTGATCGCCCAGCACTTCCAACTTGACCAAGTCATGCCCATCCATCAGCTCTCGCGCCAACTGGCAAGTACGCACCGCGCTTTTGGCATCAAAGCAACCGGCGGTATTGGGCAAAATGGTATAGCGTTCAGGGGAAACGGCATCTAACAGATTAGGTTCATCCGGGTTTTGTCCGATATTGGTTCGGCGTACCGCGACCGTCACAATGTCAGCACCTGATGCCTCAATGGCCGCCGCTGTCTCATTTAAATCCCGGTATTTCCCGGTGCCGACTAATAAACGGGAGTGATAATGCTGACCCGCGATCACCAATGGATCCTGCATCTGAGTCATGAGGGTTCCTGTATTGATAAGCGAAAGCGCTAAAGATAGATGGGCCACAACGAGCGCTGCCCCTATGGGGAACGATCAATAGGCTTTCATTGATGGACTAACGATTCAACGTGCATCAAACGGACAATCGATATAAGCGCTCAACCGCCGCCAATCGCATGCACAATCTCGACCTGATCTCCGGCTTCTAGCGCGGTTTCAGCATGGCGGCTGCGGGGCACAATCATCTCATTGCGCTCCACCGCGATGCGTTTTTCGGCCAAGCCCAACTGCCCCAATAACGTACTGATTGTTATCGGTGATGTGGCGGTTGTCGTGAGCGTATAAGGCTCACCATTTAACATGATCTGCATCGTGGCCTCCAGTAACCGGTGATGTGAAAGCGATGCGAGTCCGCATTGTAAAGGAAAGCGCGCCAGGATGCGTGTGTTGCGAGCACTCCCCACACCCGTGGGGATGGGCGGTGAGTTGACGATCTTGAGCAGGGGGAATAAGGTTTTCAGGCGTCTGGTGACTTGCCTCCGCGGGCAATTGGAGCCCCTATGGATTGCGATCAGACACCCCTAAGGCCGTGCTTTTGAAAAGCGCGGCTTTTTTTATTGGGGTCGTTTAAGTTTTAGGTTGCAAAACTAAATGATAAAGATTATCGTTTTAATCGTGGTTGATGACCACAGTTCAGTATCCTCTTTTAATGGGTTGTCAGGTGCCCTGAGAATGCTGTCAGTTATCTCCTCATCATCAAGCTAGTCACGGTCCTCAGGCCACCCTTTTGGGTGGCCTTTTTTTATTCCTTTTGACGATGAAACCGTCGAGCAATTGGCGATTAAGAAGACTGCTTGAGCCTCTAGGTCTGTCTGCCTATAAAAAATAATAGAAAACTATTGCGTTTAATAATGAGAACTATTATTGTTTGAATCGTGGTTGATGACCACGGTTCAGTATCCTCTTTTTCATGGGTTGTCAGGTGCCCTGAGGAATACTGGCAGTTATCTCCTCATCATCATCAAGCTAGTCACGGTCCTCAGGCCACCCTTTTAGGGTGGCCTTTTTTTGTTGTGTTTGTGGTTTTTGTTCTTTAGACACCAGGAGATGCAAAGCTGTGCTCGCGTGTTGGGTTCATTTGGGCGGGGTGTTTTGTGGTGAAATCGGGATAGCCATGGGTCGGCGATTAAGGCGAGGTAAAAAAAGCTTGCACTCATTAATGATAATGATTATTGTTAGCGAGTGGTCGATGGCCACTACTCGGTATCACACCCGTCTGGGTCGTCGGGTTTAAGGATGCCGGGCAGTCATCTCCTCATCATCAAGCTAGTCACGGTTCTCAGGCCACCCTGTCGGGTGGCCTTTTTTTATGTGTGCTTATTTTTCTTTATCTTCTTATTTCTCTCATTTCTTGTCTCTTATTTCTCTTGAGTCTCTATTTTTGATCAGGCTTGTGCATCTCGTCTGGGCTGAACTATTCGCTCTGGATTTTGGCCAGGGTGTCGGTATTGATGCGACCTTGTTGGAAGGCGGTTTCGGCGCTTTGCTGCATGCTCTGCATCCCTTGGGCGCTGCCGGTTTGAATGGCGGTGGGGATCTGGGCAATGTGCTGATCACGCACCATGTTTCGAATCGCGGGGGTGGCGATCATGATTTCATGCAGCGCACAGCGGCCCTGCCGCGTATCGGCGACTAAGCGTTGGCTGATGACGGCTCTTAACGATTCGGCCAGTAAGTTGCGGATAAGGGGTTGTTCATCACCCGGAAAAGCGTCAACCAAACGATGAATACTGCGGGCGGCAGAGGCGGTGTGCAGGGTGGCCAGCACGGCATGGCCTGTTTCGGCGGCGGTCAGTGCTAAACGAATCGTGGCTAGATCCCGCAGTTCGCCCACCATGATCACATCAGGATCTTCCCGCAGTGCCGCTTTGAGTGCTTGGCTGAAGCTGGGGGTGTGCTGATGCAGTTCTCGTTGGGAGATTAAACTGCGTATGGGGGTGTGGATAAATTCGATGGGATCTTCGATGGTGATCAGGTGGTAGGCCAGGTGTTGGTTCATGTGCTGGAGCATGGCCGCTAACGTGGTGGATTTACCGGAGCCGGTTGGGCCGGTGACTAGGGTTAATCCGTGAGGCTGTGTGGCCAGCTGGGTCAAAACGGGCGGGGCTTGTAGCGCGCTGAGTGTCGGAACTTCATCGGGAATAGGGCGAAAGGCGGCGGCTAGGCCTTGTTGCTGAAAAAAGAAGTTAGCGCGAAAGCGCTGCCCTTGGTGTGATAACGCGATATCAATATCGTATTGTTGATCCAGCGATTGAGCTTGTGCAGGGGTGAGGAGTGCCCGTAATTGGTGATCCAATTCATGGGCTGAAAGCGCTGCTGATTCGATCGGTGTGAGATGGCCATTGAGCCGATATAAGGGGGGCCGCCCTGGGCTAAGGTGTAAATCAGAGGCGGTGGTTTTTGCGCATGCGGCCAGCAGTTCGGTAATATCCATTACACTAAGTTCCTTGGCCTTGGGCCTTTGATGGGGATTCTTTTGATGTTAACGATTGCTGAGCGGTGGGCTCAGGTCCGTGCTGAGATCGCTCATGCCGCCCGAGACGCTGGGCGAAGCGAAGACGATGTCATGCTTCTGGCCGTGAGTAAACGCCACCCTGCCGAGTCGATTCGTGAGGCTTATGACGCCGGTGCTCGACATTTTGGTGAAAACTATTTACAGGAAGCACTCGACAAACAGGCACAGCTCACCGATTTACCGTTGCACTGGCATTTTATTGGGCCGTTGCAATCGAATAAGACGCGTGAAGTGGCTGAGCATTTTGAGTGGGTCCATTCTGTGGATCGCTTTAAGCTGGCCAGAAGGCTTTCAGAGCAGCGTCCCGAGCATTTGCCGCCATTGAACATTTGCTTGCAGGTGAATGTCAGTGGTGAATCGAGCAAATCAGGTGTGAGCCCGACGGAAGTGGAGCCGCTGGCTGAAGCGGTGATGGAGTTGCCTCATATTCGTTTACGTGGCCTGATGTGTATTCCGGCTCCGGAAACCGATGTTGAGCGCCAACGTCGGCCATTTGACATGTTGGCCGAACAGCTCCGGATGTTGCGTCACCAGCATCCCCAGGCAGAACTGGATACACTGTCGATGGGAATGAGTGGCGATTTGCCTGCCGCGATTGCCGCGGGTAGTACATTGGTTCGTGTTGGCACGGGGATCTTTGGCCCGAGGCCCGCCTGACCGAATACATTCAATTCATGAATAAAACGAGGAACCGATGGCGCAAATCAGCTTTATTGGTGCCGGTAATATGGCGACGGCCATTATTAAAGGTCTGCTGGCACAGGGGCAGACCCCCAGTGATATCACGGCGACAGGTGTTGATGCTGATGCTCTGAAACAGTTGTCTGATGAGACGGGGATTCAGGTTACGACGGATAACCGCGCAGCGATTGCCGGTCGAGACCTAGTAGTGATGGCAGTCAAACCCCAAGTCATGAAGGGCGTTTGTGAAGGGATCGCAGATCTGGTGCAGTCGCATCAGCCGGTGGTGATGTCGGTGGCCGCAGGATTAACCTTGGACAGTCTCGACCGTTGGCTCGGTGGGCAGACAGCATTGGTTCGGTGTATGCCGAATACGCCCGCGCTGCTGGGGGCTGGGGCCGCCGGTCTTTATGCCAATGCCGAGGTGAGTGATCAGGGTCGTCAGTATGCCGAAGCCGTGATGCAGGCGGTGGGGTTGGCGGTTTGGGTGGAGCGTGAAGATTTGCTCGATGCGGTCACTGCGGTGTCAGGCTCTGGACCGGCTTACTTTTTCCTGTTTGTGGAAGTGTTGGAGCAGGCCGGGATTCAGCAAGGTTTAGCGCCTGAAGTGGCTCGTCAGTTAGCGATGCAGACCGCATTAGGGGCGGGCCGTATGCTGACTGAAAATGATTTGGAGCCTGCCGAACTTCGACGTCGAGTCACGTCGCCGGGGGGGACTACTGAGCAAGCGGTGAATACTTTTATCGAAGGGGGGCTGGGGGATCTGGTACAAAAGGCAGCCGATGCGGCTGCTCAGCGTGCCCGTGAACTGGCGGCTTCTCTGGGCCATTAAGCCCTGGGTGAATACGAAAAACGAGGAGTATGCAGACTATGGGTACAGGCCTGGCTTCTGCCGTACAGTTGTTATTCAGCCTTTACATTTATGTGATGGTGTTGCGTCTTCTGATGCATGTGGCACGTGTGGATTTTTTTAATCCGATTACGCAAGGCATTTTGAAAGCCACTGATCCTTTAGTGCGACCCGTACAAAAGGTCATTAAACCGATGGCACGCTTTGACTTTGCCACTTTTTTAGTGGCGATCGTGTTGCAGTTGGTGGCCATTTTGATCGTGCAACAGTTGATTGGCATGCCGCTGGGCAATCCGGTGTCGTTACTGGCGTTGGTTTTGGCCAGTTTGTTCAGTATGGTGGTGAAGATTTATTTCTTCGCGCTGATTATCTCTATCATCTTGAGTTGGGTGGCGCCTCAGGCGAATCATCCCGGGGCGATTTTAGTGTTCCAGCTGACCGAGCCGTTATTGGCGCCGGTACGCCGTATTTTGCCTAGCTTAGGTGGATTAGATATTTCGCCAATATTTGTATTTTTAGGTTTGCAATTGGCTGAACAGCTGGTGACTGGCCTCCTGCTGCGTTTTGCGGGCGGCTATTCTATGGGCCTGATGGGCGGTTTCTAATACTGACCCCGGGCGGTAGTGGCCCCTGGGCGGTGCCACTACCGCCTAGTTTCCCTTCCTCCCTAATAAGACCGGGTGAAACCGGCTTTTCATTTTCGTAGCGATCGGGTGATCAGTGGCTCTTCCTCTGGAGAGCGGATCATGCCGATCGCTCGATGTCCGTCATGCTGGATCTGGAATAAGGATTTGAGTGTCAGATGAGTGAGCATGCTCCGTCGGTGCCTGCCGATGACTCTGTCGGTATTGTGAGCCCGCAGAAATTTCATTTCGATACCCCCTTGCCGCTGGCTTGTGGCCGTCAATTAAATCATTGGGATCTCATGGTCGAGACCTATGGTGAATTGAATGCTGATGCTTCGAATGCGGTACTGATTTGTCACGCGCTTTCGGGAAATCATCATGCGGCGGGCTATCATGCACCGGATGACCGTAAACCTGGCTGGTGGGACAGTTACATTGGCCCGGGTAAGCCGGTTGATACGAATCGGTTCTTTGTGGTGGCTTTGAATAACCTTGGCGGCTGCCATGGCTCGACTGGGCCGACTTCGATAGACCCTGATACCGGGCGAGTCTGGGGGCCTGATTTTCCCGTCATGACGGTCGAGGATTGGGTGGATTCACAGGCGGTGCTGGCCGATCGACTGGGGATACAGCGCTGGGCTGCGGTGGTCGGGGGGAGCTTGGGCGGTATGCAGGTCCTTGAGTGGTCTACGCGTTATCCTGAACGTTTGCTTCACGCCGTGGTGATTGCCAGTACCCCAAAATTATCGGCACAAAATATTGCCTTTAACGAGGTGGCACGCCAGGCGATTATGTCTGATCCTGAATTCCATAATGGTCATTATCTGGAGCAGGAAACGATCCCTCGTCATGGGTTGCGCTTAGCGCGGATGGTCGGCCATATCACCTATTTGTCTGAGCATTCGATGGGGCAAAAGTTTGGCCGGGATCTGCGTGCTGACAAGCTTAATTACAGCTTTGGCGTCGAGTTTCAGGTGGAATCCTATTTGCGCCATCAGGGCGATACCTTCTCTGAGCGGTTCGATGCCAATACCTATTTGTTGATGACTAAAGCATTGGATTACTTCGATCCTGCGGGAGCTTATGGGGGGGATTTGGTGAAGGCACTTGAGGTGGCCCAATGCCGTTTTAGTGTATTCAGCTTCACCACCGATTGGCGTTTTGCTCCGGCGCGTTCTGAAGAGCTGGTCAATGCTTTGGTCGCGGCGGGCAAACGTGTGAGTTATGCCTGTATTGATTCTCCCCATGGTCATGATGCGTTTCTGATACCGAATGAGCGCTATCAGGCGGTATTCACCGCTACTATGGATTTGATCTGGCAACAGCAGGCAGGAGCAGCATCATGCGCGCAGATTTAGACATCATTAATAATTGGGTTGCCCAAGGCAGCCGAGTGTTGGATCTGGCCTGCGGGGATGGCGAGTTGCTGGCGCATCTAGAGCAGCGAGGCGTTGCGGGCTATGGTTTGGAGATTGATCCGAATAACATTACGGCCTGTATCCGCCGAGGGGTCGATGTTCTGGAGCAAAACCTTGATGAAGGCTTGGATAACTTTGATGAACAAAGTTACGACACCGTCATCATGACGCAGGCATTACAAGTATTGCGCCGACCGGATCTCACCTTGGATGAAATGTTGCGAGTGGGGCGAGAAGCGATTATCACCTTTCCAAATTTTGCCTATTGGCGTTGCCGCGCACATTTAGCGCTGAAAGGGCGTATGCCGGTTTCAAAGACGCTGCCGCACCATTGGTATGATACGCCGAATATCCACTTATCAACCTTTGCTGATTTTGAGCGCCTGTGTGATGCCAAGCAGATTCGCATCCGTGATCGTGCGGTGGGGAACAGCCAATATGAAGCGCACTGGGTGAGTCATTTATGGCCTAACCTATTCGGGGAAGTGGCGATTTATCGTGTGTGCCGTTAAAACGCGCGTGTTGTGAAAGCATGTCTGTCGTTAAAAACATGTATGTCGTTAAAAACAGGAGGTGTGACATGCGGTTGGGACTTGCAGCGATTGGATTATGGTTGATCAGTGTATGGGCCATGCCCGCTTATGCGGAGCGTTATGAGACCTATGGGGATTACCAGATTCACTATAACGCCGTGACCACGAGCTTTCTCCAGCCGGAAGTGGCCCAAGCCTATAATATTGTGCGCAGCCGCTATCAGGCATTGGTCAATATTGCGGTATTGAAAGTGAATGCGGATGGCAGCACGACGCCGGTGAATGCCGTTGTGACGGGCGAGGCCGGGAACTTGGCCGAGCAATCGCGTACGCTGAGTTTTCGTACGATTCGAGAACAAGAGGCGATCTATTCGATTGCCACTTTTCGTTTCACTGAAGATGAGCCCACTCGTTTTCGCTTGCAGGTGCGAGCGGACCCTAACCAACCCCCTTATGAACTGACCTTTATCGATCGTTTTTATGCCGATTAGTTTGATCAGTCTGTCTGGCCACGATCGTGAATATAAAAGATTTAATCATGGAGACGGGTATGACCCCTTTAGTGCTAGCCAGTGGTAACGCAGGCAAGCTACGTGAATTTGCAGATCTGCTGGCGCCGATGGGTTGGCAGGTGCATCCACAGTCTGAGTTTGCCGTTCCTGAAGCCGAGGAAACGGGCTTAACCTTTGTGGAAAATGCGCTGATTAAAGCGCGCAATGCAGCCCGCCATACGGGATCACCGGCGTTAGCGGATGATTCGGGCATTGAGGTCGATGCATTAAAAGGGGCGCCTGGTGTCTTCTCTGCTCGCTATGCGGGGCCACACGCAACAGATGAGGAGAATAACGCTCAATTGCTGAGGGCATTGGCGGAAGTGCCTGAGGCCCAACGTAGCGCACGCTATTGGTGTGTGTTGACGTTCTTGCGCCATGCTGATGATCCAACGCCCGTGATTGTGCAAGCCAGTTGGGAGGGGCGCGTGCTGATGGCTCCGGAAGGTGAGGGTGGCTTTGGTTATGACCCTTTATTTTGGGTGCCTGAGCGGCAGATGAGTGCGGCCGCCTTGGATAAGGCCGAAAAAAATAAAATCTCTCATCGAGGGCGTGCCAGTGCGCTGTTGTTGGCGGAACTGAAGACACGCTTTAGCTGATGATCACCTTGCCTCCTTTATCGCTCTATATCCATGTGCCCTGGTGTGTGCGTAAGTGCCCCTATTGCGACTTTAATTCACACGGTGTCGGCGCTCAGGCTGAGTTGCCCGAACAGCAGTATGTGCAAGCGCTGCTGGCCGATCTCGATCATGACTTGCCTTGGGTGCAAGGGCGAGCGCTGAGCAGTATTTTTATTGGTGGGGGCACCCCCAGTTTATTGTCTCCCCAAGCTTATGAAGCCCTCTTCGCAGGGTTGCACGAGCGTTTAACGCTGGCGGAAGATTGTGAAGTCACGCTAGAAGCGAACCCCGGAACGGTTGAGCAACAGCGTTTTGAGGGCTATCGGCAAGCTGGGATCAACCGGTTATCCATTGGCATCCAGAGCTTTCAACCGGGCTTTCTTAAAACACTGGGTCGTATACATAGTGGCGATGAGGCAACCCGTGCGGTTGAGGCTGCACGTCACGCCGGTTTTACGAATTTCAATATTGATTTAATGCATGGGTTACCGGGCCAGTCGGTGGCTCAGGCGTTGGATGATTTACAGCAAGCCTTGGCATTAGCGCCGACTCATCTGAGCTGGTATCAGCTGACACTAGAGCCGAATACCGAGTTCTATAGCCGCCCACCGGTATTGCCGGAAGATGATGCTTTAGCGGATATTCAGGATGCGGGCCTGGCGTGCTTAGCGCAGGCAGGGTTTGAGCACTATGAAGTGTCTGCCCATGCGCTACCGGGACGGCAAGCGCGTCATAACCTCAACTATTGGCAGTTTGGTGATTATTTGGGGATTGGTGCCGGTGCCCACGGTAAGTTATCCACACCCCCTCATGCCGCATCCGATCGGTTCAAGGTCATCCGACGGTGGAAAACGCGCCAACCTGCGGCGTATTTATCTCGGCTGATTGAAGGGCGTGACTTTGTCGCCGGGGAGAATACGCTATCCGACACTGACCTGCCTTTTGAGTTTATGCTCAATGCATTGCGTTTAAAGCAGGGCGTGCCAGCATCACTTTACCCGATGACGACGGGGTTGAATTTGTCGGCCATTGAGCCACAGTTGAGTACGCTTAGGGCGCGGGGATTGCTTGAGGCTTCTGAGCGTCAGTTGGTGACGACACCTTTCGGGTTTGATTGGCTCAATGAAGTGTTGTTAGCGTTTTCACCCGATGATGAATAACGGGTGTGGATGGTTCGAGGATGGTGGGCCTCGAATAGCGGGGTGTGTATAAGTTGGGATATACCGGCAGGGTGTGAATAGATTAAGCGCTCAGCTTGAATATCAGGGATGTGGATAAACTTTTCTCACAGGATCAAATTTTTTGTCCAATAGATTATCCACAATTAAGGCTTCATTGATGTGAGTGAATGTATACCTGAAACTTCATGTGTTTCAATGGATTACTCTTATAGTGTAATTATTCACAGGGGCCTTATAAAATGATTATCCACAGCGTTGCTCCGCCTTCTGAATGTGTTGTGGATAAACCTGTGGATCTATGTGAATAACCCGTGAATGAACCGATGCATCACCCGGCAGGACGAACTGAAAAGGATCAGTGATGTTCAAATTATGTTTTCGTTTGAGTGTGTTGAGCACCGCCCTGGTGTTGACCGCTTGTGTCAGTGAAGAAGCGGCATTCCCTGAATTACCCCATTTGAATATTGATCCACAGGCGGTCACTGTCGCGGGGTTATCTTCCGGGGGCTATGTTGCCCATCAGCTGCATTTGGCTTGGCCTGAAACTTTTCATGGTGCCGCGCTGATGGCCTCAGGCCCTTATGGTTGTGCACGTTCAGGCTTAAGCGCTGCATTGACCCATTGTACGGGCACTGCTGCCGGAGCCCCATCAGTTGATGAGACGTTGACATTGGTTCAGAACAGTGCGGAAGCGGGGGAACTCGGTCGTTTGAGCCTGCTCCAGGATGATGTTGTCTTTCTCTATCATGCTGGGGCTGATCCCGTGGTGGCGTCAGGAGTGACTGAAGCGCGTGATCAGTTATACCAAGCTTTGGGCGCTAAGACGCACATCATGACATTGGCATCGGCAGGACATGGCTGGCCTGTTGATCTCAGTGTCTCTGAAGATGTTGTGGCCTGTGATGAAACCGCCAGCCCCTTTTTGAATGCCTGTGATGCATCGGTCGCGGCTCAGGAAATAACGGCCCTCTATGGCCATTCTGACGCGGGTGCTTCAGAAGCGGCTCAAACCGCAGATGATCACTCACAAGCGCAGGGCTACTTGACTCAGTTCGATCAGCGCCCTTGGAAAACCGCAGGGAAGCATTCGCTGAAGGTCTTGGCGGATTATGGTTACGTTTATGTGCCTCAGGCCTGTGAGAACGGTGAGCGCTGTGGTTTGCAGTTAGTCCTGCACGGTTGCGAACAATCCGTAGAGGCTATCGGCACGGCATTTATTGAAAAAAGTAGGTTGCTGGCGCAAGCAGATGCCCGCCAATTGGTGTTGCTATTTCCTCAGACGCAAGACAGTCTGGCCAACCCCAAAGGCTGTTGGGATTGGTGGGGCCTTGAGGGTGAAGGATACGATACCCGTGAGGGACAGCAGATGAAGGCGTTGCATCACATGGTTGAAACCGTGATGGATGCACCGGCCGCTGAGTAGATCGCCTCAGGAGGTCAACGATCAGACGCCTTCAGATTAAGTCGTCTGATCGGCATCGTGTTAGAACACGAACAGGTCGTCATCTTCATCCACCAGCAGCGCATCTAGATCAATTTCTGGGGCACGGATGCGTCCTGAAGTGAATTTATGATGGAGCGTGTATAAGTGTTTAAGGGCGGTCAGTCGATAACGTGATTGATGTTGGGTAAATGCAATTTCCATGGCACCGCTATGGGTCAAGGTGGCACAAGTGTCTGCATCCAGCTGATTCAGAGCCTTGAGGTCAACCGTATGAAGTTGGGGCAGGGGTTGGGTCTGATGGCCGCTGATGGAGTTACGTAAGGGCATCTGCCAGGGCACAATGACGCCCGCTTGAGCCAATTGATAAACGGCTTGATCGGTCAACGAGCGGGCGCGTTCATACCGTTGTAGAAAATCCATCAGGCGCATCATAAAGGGGCTAAAATCCCCATTGATGGTGAAAATATTTTCATCACCCGACTGACAGACCGGATGGACATTCTCACAATCCTGATCAATATAAAGGCGCTGCTGTTGGCTCTCTGGTTCCGGCATTAGGCAAAAGGGGTAGCCACGGTAGGCAATAGGGATGTAGCCCCCGAGCCAACGGCCATCCGGATGAATAAATAAGTTCACTCCCTCTGAAATCGAATGGAGTGCGACCAGTTGAAAGTCTTGAGGCTGCCCTTGTTCATCAACGATTCGGGGGATAAAGGCTAAAGGCGTGGTTGGTACCAGGTGCGCCATCTCAGCCCGAACAATCGGGATAAAGGCATCCTGTAAGGCAAAACCATAGTGACTCAGCCTTTTCCAACCCGCTTCCTGATGCGTCTCCCGTATCACCGGTACCCAATTCGCCATGACCTCTCTCCTCTCATCACACATCAAATTGATCTTTGAACCGCAGTTTACCTTAAGATGAAGAGGGCTGTGTCTGCCGTCTGTCAGGCTTGTTTGAGATGATCTTGTTCCTTGGCTGTCATTGATGGTTGAGGTTTAGATGCCGAGTTTGTCGCGCATGTCATAGTAAAAAGCGCCTAATGCTGTAAAGGGTACGCGGAAGAGGCGCCCGCCAGGGAAGGGGTAATGCTTGAGTTGGGCAAAGGCATCATAACGGTCATATTGACCTTGGATGGCTTCAGCAAGCACGCGACCGGCCACATGGGTGAAGGTAACGCCATGGCCGGAGCAGCCTTGGGAGTAATAAATATTCTCACCCAGACGGCCCATTTGAGGGAGCCGGGATAGGGTCATTAAGAAGTTGCCTGTCCAGGCGTATTCAATGTCAATTTGAGCCAGTTGCGGAAAGGTCTTGAGCATTTTAGGACGAACCAGTGACATGATATCGGCTGGATCACGTGCCCCGTAAATCACGCCGCCACCATAGAGTAAGCGTCGATCTGCGGTAAGCCGGTAGTAGTCCAATAAATAGTTGCAGTCCTCAATGCAGATATCGTGGGGAATCAAGGCTCGGGCGGTGTCTTCGTCTAAAGGCGCAGTCGTGATGATCTGTGAGCCGCAAGGCATGGATTTAGCCGCTAGTTCTGGGATCAATTGGCCAAGGTAGGCGTTCCCGGCAATGACAACGGTGTCGGCTTTCACGCTACCCTTTTGTGTATGGACAACGGCAGGGTTGCCGCGCTCGATATGAATGACAGCGGAATGTTCATAGATCACCCCCCCTTGCTGTTCCACGGCGGCGGCTTCGCCAAGGGCGAGGTTCAGTGGGTGGATGTGGCCACCACCATGATCGAGTAACCCACCCAGATAGCGCTCGCTTTGTACCTGTTCACGCATAGCGGCGGCATCTAATAACTGGGTCTGTTCATAACCATAGCGTTGCCAGAGCAGTTTCTGGTGCTGCAATTCGTGCAGTTGCTTGCCATTGAGGGCCGCAAAAAGACCGCCTTCTTTCAGATCGCATTGGATATTGTATTGCTTCACTCTTTCTCGAATGATCTGGCCGCCCTCAAAGGCCATTCGGCCTAGCAGCTCTGCATGTTGTCGGCTGGTTTGGCGCTCAATAACATCCAGGTCCCGGCTGAAACTGTTGACGATTTGACCGCCATTGCGTCCTGAAGCGCCATAACCGACTTGACCGGCCTCTAACACCACCACCTGGAGACCTTGCTCGGCTAAATGAAGTGCTGTGGATAATCCTGTGTAACCTGCGCCAATGACACAGACTTGGGTCTCAATATCTGCATTAAGCGTGGGTCGGTCAGGTTGAGAATGGGCTGTGGCAGCGTAATAGGATGCCGGGTATTGAAGCGCTGTCATGAACACACTCCGTTCCGTTCTAGACGAGATCACCCTGGGTGAAAAAGGGGCTAATCGTGCGTGTTTTTTATTTTCAACAAATGTTCATCATAATGATGCAGTAGGGGAAAGCAACAGGCCTTTGTTGGCCTGTTGAATAGAATGGAATGGGTTGCTGTTTTGAGTGTGATCAATCGGCGGGTTTCAGTCTCTGTTATCTCAAGTGATGGCTAGGGTGTCCAGCCTGCGCCGTGAGCGATAAAGTGTGGATTCTCACGTTGATGGGGGTCGGCATAGCTAAGCGGTTCGCCCTCAAGGGTGACGACATTGCCACCGGCCTCTCGCAGCACCGCATGCGCGGCTGCGATATCCCATAAACTGGTAGGCCCTAGTCGGGGATAGAGATCCGCTTCGCCTTCAGCGACTAAGCAAAGCTTCAAAGAGCTGCCCATCGGGACGATTACATGATCGCCCAGTGCCTCAAGCCAGTTGTCTAGATCGGGGCTCGGATGCGAGCGGCTGCCCACAACACGCCAGCGCGATTCGACTGGGACCGTCGGGGTTTCAATTGGCGTGCGCGTACCATCATCCCAGACTTTAATGGCGCCTTGTCCTTCCATGGCTAAATAAGCGGTTCCCAAGGCGGGCGCAAAGACGGCGCCTAGAATCGGAATGCCATCTTCGATTAACGCAATGTTGACGGTGAACTCACCGTTGCGTCGGATGAATTCTTTCGTGCCATCTAGCGGATCAACCAACCAATAGCGCCCATGAACATCCGGTGCCTGGAAAGCATCTAAGTCTTCTTCGGATAAAATAGGCGCTTGTAACTCTAGCCGTTGTAGTCCCTTGGCAATAATGTTGTGCGCGGCCTGATCTGCCTCGGTTAAGGGGGAGAGGTCTTCCTTTTGCTCTACCGTGAAGCCTTCGGCATAGATGCGCATAATGGCATTGCCCGCTTCTCTTGCAATACGTTCAACCTGCTCCAATAGTGCTGGGCTCAAGACATTAGGCATAGCAGGGCCTCCTGGCTAGTGAGTAATGGGATACTGAGTATGCTGTCATCCTAGCTGGAACATTAGCCAGTTTCACGAGATGCCAACATCTGTCCTCTTAATAAGACAAGCTGCATGTTTCTTTTTTGATACGTTTTAAATGATGCCTTTGATCAGAATCAAAATTACATTAATATCGCGGGGTGTTTTACTTACTTCTTGCTCATGACATGCCGCTACCGTTTAGGTGCATCTTAAGGATAGGATAGCCCATGGTGGAGCATGGAGGTTCTGAATGCCAATGCGTAAAAAGAAGGTCCGATTGTACGATTATCAGGCCTATCCCGTTAAGGATGTCTTGTCCTGGCCGCTTGATGAGCCCTTGCCCTACAGTGTGTTTAATCATCAGGGGGAACGGCTTTATATAAAGGGATATCGCTTTAAGGATGCGCAAGAGCGCGAAGCGCTGGCCAAGATGAACCCCATACGCTTTGAAACCGGCGATCGTATGCAGCATCCGATGCCCCAGTCTTTTGATCGCCAGAGTAACCCCTTTGCGGAGTTAGATGAGTTGGGCCATCGGCTCGACTTTCTTTTTCGTTTGATTGAACGTAAGCAAGTCTCAGATAGTGAGTTTGTTGAAAAGCGCTTTTACGAAATTGCTACGGCGATTCAAGGACTGTGTCGCTTGGATACCGATGCTTTGTTGGGCGCTGTGCATCTGAACGAAAACTTCCCCTATTACATTCACCATCCGCTGCAAATCGCGATTTTGTGCGAAATCATTATGCATCGGTTGAATTTTTCCCAGGCGACCCGCTTATCCATTTTGGGGGCTGCGCTGACCAGTAATATGGGCATGCATCATTATCAGGAGCTGTTGGAAAGCCAGGAGAGTAAGCTCTCTGTGGTGCAGCAAAAAATGGTGTCCCAGCACCCTGAGGTTTCAGCACGGCTTTTGGAGAATATGGGGGTGCGTTGCCCTTTATGGTTGACGCTGGTGCGACAGCATCATGAACGGCTTGATGGCAGTGGTTACCCCCATGGGTTGAAGGGCAGCCAGATTCGTGGTGAGACCAGCTTGCTAGCATTGGCCGATATTTATTCGGCGATGATTATTCCGAAAGCTTATCGGCCAGTTACCGACCATAAGCGCTCATTACAGAGCACTTTTCTGGAGAGTGGAAAAAGTTTTGATCAGCGCTTGGCACAAGTCTTTTTTAGCGAGCTGGGACTTTACCCGCCGGGTATTCATGTTCGATTGGCCAATGGTGAAAGTGGCGTTGTCATCAAGCGAACCGATGATGCTAAGGCGCCGGTGGTGTCAGTGATTAAGCGTGTCGATGGTAATTATTATTCGACTCCGATGCGGCGGGATACCCGTCAGCCCCATTATGCCATTGCGTATAGTTATAAAAGTAATGAACGAATGACCGCTAATCCGATGATCTTGTGGGGTATTCAGGTGATCCCGTTGCCGCTTATGGCACCGATTCAGTTGCCTGATTTCTTTTAATGAGCATGATGCTCATGAGCTGACATCATCTCAGTGCTGACTTTTTTGACTGGAGTGAGCACTTCGATCACTTCGCCATTATCCAGTTGAAGGTTGAGTTGAACGGTATCACCTTCAGCAGGAATTTGTTTCAAACCAATCAACATCAGGTGTAAGCCACCTGGCTCAAGCTTAACGGTTTGACCTGCCGGCAGTTCAATGCGGGTGAGTCGACGCATCCGCATGACGCCCTCTGACATGATGTGATGATGGAGTTCGGTCACTTCGGACAGATCACTGTCGGCGCCGACTAATACGCGATCTTCTTGAGTTGGATTATATAATGTCATGAAGGCGGCAGTGGTTTCTGAGCCTGGCGGCACGGCTCGAACGGTGGGGTGCTGTACCTCAATCGAGGGCGCAGCCCATAATCCGCTACTGTATAGCGCTGCACTCAGGAGTAAACCGATGATGCTCAGAGCGAGTTGACCGGGAAAGCTATGAGTTAAGCGTGCATCGCGCATGATCATTATCCATTGATGTCGAAAGTGGTGGATGAAAGTGTTGGGTGTCTGACTCTGTCATGAACCGGCCTGTTGTTGCGGTGTCCCCGCAGTTAATTGCGGCAAGGTGTCCTGAATCGCCTTGAGTAGTGATTCTGCTCGATTGCTATGGTGAACGATATTAAGAATCTGCCCTTGGCTATTGGTGAGATAGAGTTGTGCCGAATGGTCAATACTGTAACCCAAAGCTGAATCCAATTTGATCTTGCGATAAAAAGCACCAAACCGTTGGGCTACGGCATCAATTTGTGCCTGAGTGCCGGTGACACCGATAATATGACTTTCAAAAAAATCGGTATATTGTTTGAGCCGTTGCGTGGTATCACGCTCTGGGTCCAGAGTAATAAAAATGGGCTGAACGTGTGCCCTTTGTTGAGGGTTGAGCTTATGCATGGCTGTAGACACCACCGTCATGGCCGTTGGACAGATGTCCGGACAATGGGTATAGCCAAAGAAGATGACCAGCAAATGGTCAGGGAAATCAGCCGTCGATATCGGGCCTTGGGCACTTTGTAATGTGAAACGTCCACCGCTGGGTGGTGTTTCGTCATCATGGTGCCACCAAAGTGCACGACAAATTTGCACACTGAGCAATATCAGTAATGCAATGAAGCCACACAGTAAGAGCGTTCGGTTCAGCCGCACACTAGGCCCCCTTCCTTCTCCTTATTTCTGGTGCCTTTGGCTGACCAGAAAGTCAAATTGCACCCCGATGGGCCCTTCGTTTCCATACAAGATAACCCCTGCTCGCCAAGGCATCTTCTGTTCAGTGCATAACGACAGCCGGGGCTCTCCGGTATAGTGGCCAGGCGAGACTTGAACCAGTTCGGTTCGGTTGTAGCCCATGTACATGTCGACACCCTGCAAATCCAGTGCAATACGATCAGGTCGGAAACCTGAGGTTGTGACCAGTACTGGCATGGGTTGAAGCGGCCTAATGGTGGGCGCTAGCACCTGTAATGACACTTGTCGGCCCTGACCTAAATCGGCTACACAAGTCGATCTAGGTAAGTCACAGTTGGACAAATGGACCCAGCGGATCTGCTCGCGATCCTTCAACCAGTAGTAATCGGTGAGATACCACACCGAGACTAGGATGGTGCCTAGCGTGACGAGGGTGAAGAAATTCAGCAGCCGCGAGCGTGTGTCGTTTGCGGTGTCCTTGGGTTGTGTCATCATCATTATCTCAGTCACAAGGTTAAACAGAGCCGAACATGAGGGGAAGCGCAGAGCTTTGCGTTAAATCATGTTCCATACGAAAAAGACGCGACTTAGCATGCGCGTATCGTCATTTTTTAGCCCTTCTTTTGAAGGCCATTCAAGGATGTCATTATGTGGACCACTCTGAATGCCTTAGGTCCGGTGTTCCTGGTTATTGTATTGGGCATTGTGCTGAAGCGTTTAGCTTTTCCAGCCGCGTCTTTTTGGCCTGAGCTGGAGCGATTGATTTACTACTTCCTTTTCCCCGCCATGCTCGTGGCACGCCTATCACAAGCCAATTTATCTGAGGTGCCGGTTGCCCCAGTGATGGCGACGGTTGTGCTCACGCTAGTGTTGATGTCGGCTCTGATCATATTGACACGGCCCTGGTTAGCCTCGACAGCCGCAAGCTTTACTTCGGTCTATCAAGGCGGTATGCGATTTAATACTTATGTTGGGTTAGCGGTCGTCGCTCAGTTATATGGTGATGCTGAAATTGCGTTGGCTGCCGTGATCATTGCGGTGATGATACCGCTGCTGAATGTATTTTGTGTGCTGATCTTTGCTTTTTATACCGGGGATGATAAGCCCTCACTAGGGCCGACTCTAAAGGCGTTAAGTCGTAATCCTTTGATTGTAAGTTGTTTTATTGGCATTGCTTTAAATGTCATGGGGATAGGGTTGCCAGGTTGGAGTGCGCCTTTTGCTGAAATGATTGCGCGAACGGCTTTACCGCTTGGGCTGATGGCGGTTGGTGTTGGCTTGAATCTGATGGCGCTGCGCGAGGCGCACTGGCCTTTACTTTGTGCGTGTTTGCTCAAGCTGATTGTGATGCCGCTTGTTGCGGCTTTAATCGCGACTTGGCTGGGGTTGGCGGTTGATCAACGCGCGGTGGTTCTCTTATTTATGGCGTTACCCACGGCCTCTAGTGCCTATATTCTAGCGCGTCAGTTGGGAGGCGATACGGATTTGATGGCCGCCATCATTACGGCGCAGACGCTGTTGGCCATGGTCACTTTGCCTTTGATGCTGGGTGTCAGTTATTGGTGGTGGGGCTAAGCGGGCAATGCATTCAATACAAGGGTGATCGCGCCTATGAGGCCCTTGTTGTAGAATCAGGCTATTTAAATGCTTGATGAAAGTGAGTCATTGTCATGGCCCGAAGGACTAAAGCTGAAGCAGCGAGGACGCGGGAAGCGTTGCTGGATGCAGCAGAAGCCCTGTTTTTTGAGCGAGGCGTCAATAATACTTCGCTAGAGCAGGTGGCGCGTCATGCTGGTTTGACACGGGGTGCCCTCTATTGGCATTTTCGCAATAAGGCGGATCTTTTCCGGGCTATTCTTGATCGGATCCATGTGCCTTTTGGTGAGCTGGTCGATAGTATTCAAGAGCAGCATACCGATTTGTCGCCTTTGGAAGTGCTGCGTTTAGCATGCTTGGAAGGGCTGAAACAGCTGAACCAGCCCTCTTCTCGACGTGTGTTTTCGATACTGATGCACCGTTGCGAACGGTTGAGTGATATTGATCCTGTGGCGCTGAAGCAGTCATTTTCCTGTGACGTCTTCCAGGCGCTGACCAAACAGCTCGATGTGGCTCATGAGCATCAGCAGCTCAATCCGGCTTGCTCTCCCAACGAAACCGCTTATATGTTGCAGTTTATGTTGGCGGGTATTTTTCATGAATGGCTGCAATATCCTGAAGAGAGCGACATTATGCCGGCAGCTCAAGTCAGCATTAATCACTTCTTTGCCTTGATTCAGCGTGAGGCCTGAAAGCCTCCAAGCGGCGTCAATTCCTCAGCGATAATCAGGTTATCAATTAATCGTGTCTCGCCAAGACGAGCCGCGGCTAAGATGACCCAGGCTTTTGTCGCCGCAGTCGCGGGTGATAAGTCGAGCGCACGAATCTCCACATAATCGGGCTTAAAGCCTTCGGCTTTAAGGGCCTGATAACCTTCAGTCTCAAGCGCAGATAAATGGTGATGAGGTAGCTTCTGGCCGAGTGCTTGAAGCGTTGCATAAAGGCGAGGAGCAAGGTCTCGTTGTTGGGGTGAGAGATAGCTGTTGCGTGAACTCAGTGCTAAACCATCAGCGGCTCGAACCGTCGGGACGGTGATGATATCGATAGACATGCATAAATCGGCGACCATTTTCCGGATGACGGCGACTTGTTGATAATCCTTTTGGCCGAAGCATGCCACATCGGGTTGGACGAGATTGAACAGTTTTGTGACGACGGTGGCGACGCCATCAAAATGCCCAGGGCGATCCTGCCCACATAATCCCGCACTCACTTCGGGGACGTGGATCACCGTATGATGTGATAACCCCTGTGGATAGAGGGTGTCGATGGTTGGTGCGAAGAGTAGATCACAGCCCGCTTCTGCGAGCTTCTGCTGATCGGCTTCCAAGGTGCGTGGATAGCTATCGAAGTCTTCATTGGGCCCAAATTGCATCGGGTTAACAAAAATCGTTGCGACCACAATATCCGCATGCTGGCGAGCAGCGCTGATCAGGCTGATGTGGCCGGCATGGAGGTGTCCCATGGTGGGGACTAGGGCAATGCGTTGTCCTTGCTGGCGGTAGTCGGCCAGTTGGGCGCTTAAAGCGGCGTGTTCGTGTAAAGTTTTCATGCGTTATCTCGTCACTTGGCCCTGAGCGGGCCAAGCGCCATTTTTAGCGTACGTTTTGATTGGCTTAAAGCCAGGCCTGATGACACCTGGTTTATGTAACTCCCGGCTTATTTAAAGCAGTGCTCCGGGGCGGGGAATTGCCCTTGTTTGACCGCCTGATGGAAGGCTTCAAATGCCGCTTGAATGTCGCCCGCTTCGGTCATAAAGTTTTTGACGAATTTGGCGGTATGCCCGACCGTTGCGCCCAACATGTCGTGCATGACTAGCACTTGGCCATCGGTATCGGGGCCTGCACCAATACCGATGACGGGTGCGCTCACCGCCTGAGTGACGGCTTGCCCGATTTCGCTGGGGACACACTCCAATACAAAAGCACTGGCTCCGGCCGCTTCCAGTTTCTTGGCTGTTTCGATTAATAATTGACCGGCTTCACCTCGTCCTTGAACTCGATATCCCCCGAGCTGATTCACCATCTGAGGTGTTAGCCCTAGATGAGCACAGACGGGGACGCCGCGTTGGCTCAGAGCTTGTATTCCTTCAGCCAGCCAGTGGTCACCTTCGATTTTGACCATATGCGCGCCGGCTCTCATTAAACGTGCTGCATTATTGAGCAAGGTTGCGATGTCGGCATCACTGAGAAAGGGCAGGTCGGCCATAATGAGACTGCCTTGATTCCCCCGACTGACACATTGCGTGTGATAGACCATATCGTCCATGGTTACAGGCAAGGTCGAATCATGGCCCTGCAGGACCATGCCAAGAGAGTCACCAATGAGCATGGCTTCGATGCCCGCCTGGCTGATTCGAGTGGAGAAGGTGGCATCGTAACAGGTCAGGACACTGAATTTTTCCCCTTTGGCTTTCAAGGCCTTAAGGGTGTTCAGAGTGATGGGAGTCATGGGAAATATCCGTTGATCATCCAGAGTCGTTACCTCAGGTAACGCTTTCGGTGCTTCTTTGTGGTTTGGGGTAGCAGTTGTGTGCCAGGTAACAGCGGCTTCACTGTAACGTTAGGGTTACAGTGGGTGCAAGTCATCCAGCGGGATATGAGACAAAAGTTCGATGATCGGTCCTTTTTCAGGGATGATCATTGTCGGTTCAACGGAAGAAAGCGGGGCTAACACAAAACCACGGCGATGCATCTCAGGGTGAGGCACTTGTAGCCGAGGATGATTAATCACTTGGTCGCCATATAAGAGGAGATCAAGATCGAGTGTTCTCGGCCCCCAGTGCCTAAGCCGCACGCGCCGATGAGCCTGTTCTATGGCTTGTAAGGCATCCAACAATGTTAAAGGAGGCAGCTGGGTGCGAAGGGCCGCGACGGCATTGACAAAGTCGGGCTGATCCTGTGGGCCTACAGGAGCGCTGGACCATAACGCAGAACGTTGAATCAATTGGCTGTCGGGGAGTGCAGCCAGTTCATCGAAGGCTTGTTGTAGCTGCCCTTCTGGGTCGGATAAATTACTGCCCAGACCAATCCAGCATATCACTTCTGCGGCTGTCTCGGTCTGGGCGATGTGGTTATTGGTCGGCATTGGGTTTGCGCTTGCGGGGTTTGCGTCGGCGTCGGCGTGGGCCACTAGCGGCAGGCTGGCCAAGCGCCTCAATCATACGGTGACGATCGGATTCACTGGCTTCCTGAAACTGTGTCCACCATTGGGCTAAGCCTTCGGTGGGCTCGCCGGCTTTTTCCCGCTGTAACAGGAAGTCATAGCCCGCCCTGAGCCGTGGCTCATGCAATAACTGGAAAGCCCGTTTGCCATGGCGTTTTTCCAGGCGCAGCTGCATATCCCATATTTCACGCATGGGGAAGGCAAAGCGTTTGGGAATCATGACGTGCTGATTTTGGCGATGCATCAGCTGGTTGCCCGCTTGCTGTAAGGCAGGAATGGGCGGCATTCCTTCGGCGACCAAGTCGGCTTGTATGGCTTTTAGTGCTGGCCATAGTAGTGCCGCGTACAAGAACGCCGGGGTGACCGGACGTTCTTCACGGATACGGTGATCGGTATTCGTGAGAGCTTGTTCCAGTACCGCCAAAGCATGAGGGTCATGGCCAAAGGCCTCTTCCGTCATGGGGAACATCATGCCAAACAGTCGGTACTCACGTAGCAGGTGGAGTGTGTCGACCGCATGACCTGCCATAAACAGTTTGAGCACTTCATCGAATAGACGTGCAGGGGGAATCTGCAGCAGTAATGGCGCCTGCTCATAAATCGGGGCAGCCGTTTCTGTCGAGAGTGTGAAATCGAGTTTGGCGGCAAATCGAATGGCCCGCAGCATTCTGACGGGGTCTTCACGATAGCGTGTCTCTGGATCGCCAATAATGCGTAATGTGCGCGCTGCAATATCGGCCATTCCACCGGCAAAATCGTAGATCGCGAAATCGGCAATATTGTAGTAGAGCGCATTGATTGTGAAATCTCGGCGTAGCGCATCTTCTTCGATGCTGCCCCAGACATTATCTCGCAGTAGCAGACCGGCCTCAGATTGCTCATGGTGAGGGCTCTGATCGCTTTCAGCTTGGCCTCGGAAGGTGGTCACTTCAATGACTTCTCGGCCGAAGCGCACATGCACGATACGGAAGCGGCGCCCGATAATACGTGCATTACGGAAGAGTGATCTGACTTGTTCCGGAGTGGCGTTGGTGGCCACGTCAAAGTCTTTGGGCAGCTTGCCGAGGAGGCGGTCACGAACCCCGCCGCCTACGAGGTAAGCTGCATAGCCTGATTTGTGCAGGCGGTAGAGGACTTTGAGCGCACTGTCGCTGATTTCGCTGCGAGAGAGCGGGTGCTCGGCGCGGGGAATGCAAACAGGTTCTAAAAGTATGGTTTGACGGCCCATGATCTGACGCAGCTGGCGCCCTCGATTTTGAATGAAACGTGATAGTCCTTTGAGCATCTTGGCCTTAAGGCAATAAAAACAGCTTCGCAGTGTAACCGAGGTGGCCGTCCTGGCAAACCCCAGAGGGGTGAAAAGCTGGTGGTGTGAACTGAAAAGTGAATTGAAAACGTGGCCGTGAGACCCTCTATTATGATCGCGATGATGGGCGTCGCTGCAACATGATATCGATTGGGTCTGAACGAATAAAAAAAGGGGAACCCTAAGGGCTCCCCTTTTGTCGATATATTTGGCAATTCCATGCCGTGCGATGCAAGCAGATTTTTATCACTAGATCGCCCTGAATACGCACCACGGTCAATGGGTTGAAACTTGAGTTCTTATTGTTGTTCTCTCGACGCATCGTAATCCGCTTTCTGGTCTCGAGAATCAACCGAAACGACCATCTCGTATTCAAAACAATATAGGTTCAGCTTGGACCTTTTTCCCGATGAATGTTGTTGTTATTCGCATCGGGAGGACCGCTTCAGTGCGCTTGTTTTTGTTGTTCACTGTTTGCGACCGGTTTTCGCTGAAGCCCCGGTGATCCGACATTGGGGACTATTTATTGTTGTTGGGTTCAATGTCTTCATCGGCTAGGGCTGTTGTTTTTGTTATCCCTATCGCCGTGGATCCTGTCACCGTTCTCCCGATTATTGTTGTTATTGCGGGAGTCGGTTTCGTGGTTGATCTGTTTATTGTTGTTGTTCAGGTCAGCCACGCCGGAGTTCTTGTTCTTTTGCCATTATTACTGCAGATGGCGTGCCAGATTCTTATTTTTTCCTTTAAAAACATAAAGGTAGTGTTTTTTGGCGTTTTCATCCTTGAGGCCTTGCCTCAAGGTGTTACGCATTATGGCAGCTTTCTTGAGTGGTTAGGTAACATACTTTTGTCTAGTGTCGCCATCTGCTGCAAGGGGGCATTGGCTTGCTGCATCAACGGCCAGTGGCCGTTTTTCGGCGTGGAATGCCAAGCCGCTGGCGCCGTTCCCACAGGCATTTGCGGGAGATTCCGAGCTTCCGCGCCAGTTCAGTTTCACTCATTTCTTCCTGGTTATCCTGAACAAAACGAACGAAATAATCTTCTAGTGACAAGTCGTTCGGAGGCAGGTGAGCAGGATCATTGCGGTTTGCACGAGATGGGGGCGCGCTATGAGTCGTGTGCTCGGTGCTGGTGCGTTTTTCAGGGGTGAAGGGGCGCCGACTTTCATATTGAGGTTGAGGCGTTTGTCCCGGCAGGTGTAAATCTTCAGCCTGCAGCCGTTTGTCCTCTGACAAGATGATGGCGCGTTCAATAATATTTTCCAGTTCGCGCACATTACCCGGCCAAGTGTATTGCAATAAGGCCTCGCGAGCGGATCGCCCAAGCTTAGGTGCTGGCACGTTGAGGCGCTGGCTAATCTGATCGAGTAAATACTCGGCTAATAAGATGACATCATCTCCGCGCTCACGTAGCGGTGGAATCTCTAAGGCGACAACATTGAGCCGATAGTAAAGATCGAGCCGGAAACGCCCTTCATCGACTTGACGTTCTAGATCCCTATGTGTGGCGGCAATAATGCGGACATCGACCTGACGAGATTCAACTGAGCCTAGACGGCGGATTTCTTTCTCTTGCAGTACCCGTAGCAACCTTGCCTGGGCTTCAATGGGCAGCTCGCCAATTTCATCGAGAAATAGAGTACCGCCATCGGCCGCTTCAATCAGGCCGTTACGGCTGGCATTTGCCCCGGTGAAAGCGCCTTTCTCGTGACCAAATAGCTCTGACTCAATCAAAGTTTCCGGAATGGCGGCACAGTTCACCGAAATCATTGGGGCTTTGTGACGGGGGCTTTGGTCATGCAAGGCCCGGGCCACTAATTCTTTACCTGTGCCTGATTCTCCAAGAATCAATACTCGGGTATCGACTGCCGCGACTTTTCGGATTTGCTTAAAGACGCGTTGCATGGGAGGACTTTCGCCGAGTATGCCGTTATGAGGTTCAGGGGGGCTGGGCGCTGTTTCTGCGGCGGCGGAGGGCTCATTGGTGACGGTCTTGGGGCTATATTGGCTGAGGGTGTGGTTGACTGCCGCCAGCATCTCATCGTGATCGAAGGGCTTGGCGATATATTCCACTGCACCTTGCTTCATCGTATCAATCGCTGAGCGTAAGCTGGCGTAACTGGTCATGATCAGTACCGGGGTTTGATCTTGAATCAGTTCTGTGCCAGGAGCGCCCGGTAGGCGTAGATCGCTGATGATTAAATCAAATTGCGTTTTTTGTTGGGCATCACGAGCTTCGGGCACGGTTGAGGCCTCGGTCACACTAAAGCCGTTACGCTCCAGTAACCGGCGGAGTGCTGAGCGGATGATACCTTCATCTTCGACAATTAAAATCTGACTCATGAGTGTTGTTCAGTCTCGGATAAGGGCAAAAGGGTGGGCCAGCTCATACGGATACAGGTGCCGACTTGACGCTGGCCGTCCAGGTGACTTGCGGTGTCTAGAGTCGCGCGGATGGGATGCTGAAACATCGCGTCTAGGGGGATTTGTGGAGTGTTGACGGCCGTACTGCCATCACTGAAATCAGGTTTCCCAAAACGGCGATTCCCTACGCTGTATTCATCGGTATGGTCGTGTTTATCGATACCACCGTGACCTGAAAAATAATCACTGGGGCTTTGTGCCGTGAGTTGCCCATCATGCGCTTCCATAATGCTGTAAGCCAGTGCGAGCCCTAGCCCTGTGCCTTGGCCTGGTTCTTTGGTGGTAAAGAAGGGTTCAAACAGCTGGCTCTGCTGGTCTTGAGGTAATCCGCAGCCATCATCATGAATTTCTAGAATCACACGCTGATCCTGATCGTACCCCTGACAGTGGATATGTCCGCCACTTTGAGTCGCATCCCGTGCATTGCTGAGCAGGTTGACCAACACTTGGGTCAGGCGTTGGCTGTCTCCCCGTACCCAGAGAGGATCTGGGCATGTCAGCGTATAGTGACGGTCGCGCCCTTCAGGGCTGAGGGATATTAAGTGGATGGCCTCCTCCGCACAGGTTTTGAGATTGACGGAGGTAAAGTGCTCTCGGTCGCAGGGGCGTCCTGCATGAGCAAAGTGCATCAGTGATTGGACGATACGGGAGATTCGCTGGGTTAAGTTGAGAATGTGAGCGCTGGCTTCACGGACTTGCTCAGGCTCATCCGCATCATACTGTAGGTTTTGTGCCAGTGATGAGATTCCCGTGACCGGATTGCCGATTTCATGCGCGACACCTGCGGCCAGTCGTCCAATCGAGGCCAGCCGTTCACTGTGGATGAGCTCATTTTCTAATTGCTGGACTTCGGTCTGATCTTCAATCAGCAGAATGGTGCCGCCCAGCAGCGTGGTGTTACCAGGCAGTTCTGCTTTATGTAGGCTCAGCCAGTAGGGGCGGCCGGCGTGATGCAACGGTTGTCGATAACGTTGCTGCAGGTCAGACTGGACGAATTCGAGTAAGGTCTCGCCCCAAGGCGCAGGAATGTCCGCTAAGCGGGAGCCGACTACGGCACTACTGCTGATATGCGAAAGCTTGACCATATGCTGATTCCACATCAGCACCTCTTGATCTTGCCCCAATGTACAAATACCCACTGGCAGCTGTTCTAGGGTCTGGCGATGATGGCGACGCAAACCATCCAGTTCACGGGCAAGGCCGGTTAATTGGGCCTGGCCATCCTCTAAGTGACGTTCCATATAGTGGATATCATCACCACTGGTAGTGCGGCCGTGTTGATAAGGCAGGTGCTGATCGACGATATTTTGTGCGATAGCGGGGCCCATCAAGCCTGATAAGTTGGCCTGGATACGGTCTCGCAGCCGGCGCATGGCATAAGGGCGTTGGTCATTAGGGTCGATGCCTAATGCGTCTAATGCTTGATGGACTTCCTGTTCTGCGGTTTCAAGACCCAGTGGAAGGCTTAAACATTGCACCATCTCGCTGCTCGAGCGGGTGCGTAGCTGGCGCCTTTGCGGCCTTAACAACGCATCAGTCGCGCAGGCGGATGCCCCGGCTTTTTCTTCATCGCTGGTGGGGGTGATCAGTGACACCATGATCAGCAGCACCATGTTGGTGGTCATGCTGATGACGGTAATCGGATACCACTGGTCGAGACCGGTTAATAGAAGATCTCCCCCGGGCCAGGGCAGATGATCAACGCCCATCATCAGCGGTAGGCCTAATCCCACAGCCCATATCAGTAACCCGGCACTGAGCCCCGCGAGTAATCCTTTGCGATTGGCGCCTTGCCAAAATAATAGGGCCAATACACCTGGGAGAAACTGCAATGTGGCGATAAAAGCGGAAAAACCGAGAGTGCTCAGATTGTGACGCACGCTCATCATGCGGTAGACCAGATAGCCGGCGAGTATGAGGGTCGCGATCAGCAGGCGGCGCATCCAAAGTAGCCAGCGGTAGAGATCTAATCGAGCCGGGGGCTGATATACCGCGAGCACTAAATGGTTAAGAATCATTGGCGCTAGCGCCAGTGTTAAGACAATCAGTGTACCGCTGGCGGCGGCCAAACCGGCAATAAAGGCGACCAGGCTCCAGCCATCACCGAGGGCTAATCCATAGTAAGCTGGCGGGAGTGTGCTGCCCAATGCTTTGCCCGCCCAATAAATGATCGGAACTGGCAATGCCATCAACAGTAAAAAGAGGGGTAACGACCAACTGGCCTGGTGCAGGCTTTCTTCGGATGGATTTTCGGCAAAAATGATATGGAAAATATGCGGCATGGTGATCGCTGCCGCAAAAAAGAGCAGTAACAGCGTCCGCCATTGACCGGCTTCCAGTGGGGCCTCTGCGGTTTTGAAGGCGCCCCCATGCTGGGCCAGCCAAGTTTCAAGGCCTCCTAAGCCGCCAAATACCTGATAAAGCGCAACACCGCCGAGCAGCAGCATGGCGACTAGCTTCACTATCGATTCCAGCGCAATGGCGACCATTAAACTGTCGTGACGTTGCTGCAGCGAGATATGTCGGGCCCCGAATAAAATGGCAAATAAGGTAATCACCACACAAAAGGCGAAAGCCAAGTTATAAGGTGATGACTCGTTGGTGAGTAAAAAGATGGCATCGCCCACGGCCTGAATTTGTAAGGCCATCAGCGGCATCACGCCAAGCAGCAATCCCAAAGTGGCAAACATGCCGACCCAGCGACTGCGAAATCGAAAGGCCAATAAATCTGGCAGTGATGCCAGTTGATAACGGCGGGTTAAACGTACCAGGGGGATTAAGAGCACTGGTGCGATGACGAAAACGCCTGCAATCCCTAGATAGTAGGTAAGAAAACCATAGCCATATTGATCGGCCATACCAAGGGCGCCGTAAATGGCCCAAGCGCTGGCATAAACCCCCAATCCGAGTGAATAAGTGGCCGGATGTCGTGCTAAACGTGATGAGCACCAGGGTTGCTCTACGATCCAAGCACAAGCAAAGAGGCCCATCAGATAACTGACCCCAAGCAGAAAGATCTGGCTGACGCTATAACTCATCCAGCTTCCTCTTTTGCTCAAGCCAGATGGTGATGGCAATTAATCCTGCCCAGATCAGGAAGGGGCGATACCAAGCACTTTCTCCCCAGTCATTCAGCATCAAAGGTGAGAGTAGGTAGCCTGCAAATACCAACATCAGGATCAAGCGATAAATATACATACAAGACCCCCTATGTGATCAAACATTCAGTGTCGCCAGGCTTGAATCACCCAAGCCCCCATCAACTGAACCCATATGAACCAAGTCCGTATGATCACACATGTATCCGCGACTCATCACCGGCTTTATATGACCTCCTATCATGACCACCGATGTTAACGGCCTGTCAGATGAATTCAATGCGCATAAAGCCGAATAGGGCGTGGTAGGAATATGACAAAGGCGATGGCATGGATGATAAAAACCGCCTGTTGTGCATGCTTGGCAGCCAGGCGGTTTGTCGTCATGGGCTTTGATATCGGGCCGTTGTTCGCCCTAGGAAAGCGTTAGCTTTACTGTCATCAGTTTTGTTTTAAAGGGAAGAGTGTAATTTCAACGCGGCGGTTTTGAGCCCGCCCACTGGCAGTGCGCTCACTCGCGAGGGGATAGTCGTCGGCGACGCCTTCCATTTGTAGTCGATTCATATCAACACCTTGGCGTGAGAGTTCAATGCCAACCGCGTTGGCCCGCTGCTGTGAGAGACGCTCATTTAGGCCTCGTGAGCCGGTGCTATCGGTATGGCCGGTAATCAGTGCGCAAGTGGTGTTGTATTGTGCCAACACTTCAGCGACTGAACCGAGCACTTCACGAGCCCGCTCACTGAGTTGGGCGCTGCCTGTCGCGAAAGTAATCTCATTAGGCATATTCAGCGTAATACGGTCACCCTCACGGGTGATGGAGACCCCTGTCCCTTGCAACTTCTGACGCAGCTTGGCTTCTTGAACATCAATGTTGTAACCGACTGCGCTCCCAATCGCGGCACCGCCGATAGCGCCTGCCAGAGCCCGGTTGCGTCGTTCTTTGGCATTTTTACCCGTTGCCAACCCCAGTAGAACGCCTGCCGCAGCCCCAATACCCGCACCGGATGACGCCTTGGCGGTTTGTTGCTCACCGGTATAGGGATTGACGGTTGAGCAGGCTGCCAGGGAAAAGGAAAAAACCGTCGCTGTTGCCAGCGCAATAACGGATTGTTTACGCATGATGGAATCCTTTGTGATAACGCGCCAATGCAAAGCGCTTAAGCCCAGCATAAGGTAAGCCCAGCATGTGACACTTAAAAAGCTGATATTAGGATGTGGGTGTCGCCCTTTTTTGACAAGTGTCGCGATCTAGCGTTCATGAACTTTTGAGTGTCTTCCAATGAAGACCCATGCTGGGCTTGATGATCATGAACGATTTAGCGTGAGTGGGTACTGGTACTGCTGGAGGCATCACCGCCGGAAAGGCGCTGAAGTCCTACCAAAGGCGTCGGATCCCAGTGATCCACCGCATACGATAATAAGTCTTCGATATGGCAAGGGGTTTGATCGGGTAGCGGCTGACCGAGCATGTTCAGGGCTTGCCAGAGCAGAGGAAAGGCCTGCTGCGGATCAATCGCGGGGGCATGATTTTGTTTGGAGAGTTTTTGACCATTGGGCGCCAAGACTAACGGCAGGTGCGCATAACGCGGCTGCGGCTGTTGCAAGCCATGTTGTAACCACTGTTGCCATGGCGTAGAGACCAGCAGGTCAAGGCCACGAACAATATCTGTGATGCCTTGAGCGGCATCATCAACAACGACGGCGAGCTGATAAGCCCAGAGCTTATCCTTACGGCGAATGACGACATCACCGTAATGTCCTAAACAATGTCGTTGATAGCCTTGAAGGCGATCTTGCCAACAGACCCATACTGATGGATCGACTTTGAGGCGAATGGCCAGCGGTTGTTCCGGGTGTTGTGGCCCGTGGTGGCAATAACCTGGGTAAACGGAATGGCCTGCGAGTGTTTTACGGCTACAGCTGCAGGCAAAGGCATCGTGCTGTGCGAGAAGCTGGTCAAGGGCGGCCTGATAGGCTTCACCTCGATTGTGCTGATAGAGCACAGGGCCATCCCAGGTGAGCCCAAAACCTTCCAGTGTTCGGAGAATATGATCCGCTGCGCCGGGTTGTTCTCGGGGAGGATCAATATCTTCTATTCTAACGTACCAGCGCCCTTGTGCGGCGCGGGCATCCAGCCAGCTCGCCAGCGCGGTGACTAAGGAGCCAAAGTGGAGGGGGCCGCTTGGCGTCGGTGCAAAGCGCCCGATATAAGAAGATGCAGACATTAGTCGGTGTTGCTAAGGCCGGATGTCTCGAGGATATCCGACCTGAGTGATGACATGAAAATTAATTGCCGAGTTGGCGTTCTTTGATTTCAGCCAAGCTTTTGCAATCGACGCATAAGGTGGCGGTGGGACGTGCCTCCAAGCGACGAATGCCGATTTCAATGCCACACGCTTCACAAAAGCCGTAATCTTCTTCGTCGATTTTGGCGAGGGTGTCGTTGATTTTTTTGATCAGCTTGCGCTCACGATCCCGTGTGCGCAGTTCAAGGCTGAACTCTTCTTCTTGAGTTGCTCTGTCAGCAGGGTCGGCGAAGTTGTTGGCTTCTTCACGCAGGTGCTGAACCGTTCGGTCAACTTCCTCCATGAGATCCTGTTTCCACTGCAGCAGAATCTTACGGAAGTGCTCGAGCTGTGCCTCACTCATATATTCTTCACCGGCCGCCGGCTGGTAGGGGGTGAAGTCTTGCTGGCGTTCAGTCTGTTCAGTATTCGGCATGGTACTGCCCCGTCACGTTGATCAGCATCCCTGGAAGGGGTGTAAGTCCGTCTCGCTAGCTGCCCGGCACCGATGGTTCCGGCCGATGCTGCACCCATTCATTCGAATCGGCTTGGTTGGACGGACGCCTGGAGGACAGGCGCTCCAGGTTAAGAGCCTTGCTTATTTACTGGAATCTGAGGGTAAATGCAATACAAACCATTAGGTTTATGACTTTTTGTTGACGACTTTTGAGCTGAAGAAGGCTGCGTGCATTAAGTGAAACTGGCATGATGACAGCCTTTAAACCGGTTACAGGTCAGGTGATATCACCTGAAAAGGTATTTTGTTGCATCATGTAACTTGATAACAGTGGACGAGTATCCGAATGGATTATGCAGACTTTAGCGTCGCCTCCCGGCTGGCGCATATTCGGCCTTTTGAAGTGATGCGCTTGCTGGCTCGGGCACAGGCTTTACAGGCCCAGGGGCGGGATATTTTGCACTTGGAGGTGGGTGAGCCCGATTTTCCATCGCCTCCAGCGGTGATTGAGGCGGGGCAGGCGGCATTGGCGGCAGGCCAAACCCGGTATACGCCTGCTTGTGGTATTCCCGAATTGCGTGAGGCGATTGCTGCCCATTATCAGCGGATGCATGGGGTATCGGTTGATCCCGCTCGGATTGTGGTGACGCCTGGGGCATCGGGTGCTTTGTTGTTGGCTGCTGCGCTGATTGTCAATCCGGGCGATGGGGTGTTGATGGCCGACCCGACCTACCCCTGCAATGCCCACTTTATGGCGTTATTCGATGCGGATATTCATCGGCTTGCAGTCGGTCCTGAGACACGCTTTCAGTTGACCGCTGAGCTGGCACGAGCGAATTGGCGAGCACATGATCGTTTGTTGATGCTGGCGTCACCGGCGAATCCTACGGGGACAGTGGTGACCTTGCCTGAGCTGGCGCAAATGGCTGAATTTGCACGCGAGCAAAAAGCCGCATTACTGGTGGATGAGATTTACCAGGGATTAGTGTATGACGGCGCTTCGCATACAGCGCTTGAAGTCGCTGATGATGCCTTAGTCATTAATTCTTTTTCTAAATATTTTGGTATGACCGGGTGGCGGCTAGGCTGGCTGGTGGCGCCAGAGGCTCATATCGAAGCAGTAGAACGCTTGGCTCAGAATATATTCCTGGCGGCTTCGACACCGGCACAGTATGCTGCTTTGGCTGCTTTTTCTCCTGAGACGCAACCGCTATTGGAGGCCCGACGCCTGGCATTTGCTGAACGTCGTGACTTTTTGCTCCGCGAGCTCCCTAAGCTCGGGCTGAAAACCCCCGTCATCCCTGAAGGGGCTTTTTATATTTACTGCGATGTCAGTGCGTTGACGGAAGATAGCTTTACCTGGTGTGAGGAGCTCCTGGAGGCGACCGGTGTCGCATTAACACCCGGGCGAGACTTTGGCCAAACAGACGCCGAGCGCTGGATTCGTATTGCCTATACGTGTGATGTGCCTCGTTTAGCTGAAGGGTTGGCGCGTATCGCGCGCTTTATTGAGCAGCGGCGCATGCTATGAAGTTTGCGACACCGTTACGAGAAGCGCGTCTGATCAAGCGCTATAAGCGTTTTCTCGCGGATATTGAAACGCCGGATGGCCAAGTCATGACCATCCATTGCCCCAATACCGGTTCTATGAGGCATTGTTTGGAGCCGGGGGAGCCTCTGTGGTGGTCGCTGAGCGATAATCCAAAGCGTAAGTTGCCGGGCACCTGGGAGGTGGCTTGTTTACGCCATGGACGCCCCGATTCTGTCGCTCCCGATTATGCGCTGATCAATACGGCCAGACCGAATGCGCTGGTGGCTGAAGCGTTATCGGAGAATCGGATTGCGCCATTAAGCGGGTATACGTCACATCGACGAGAAGCACGTTTAGGTCAACGGCGTCTGGACTTTTGCTTAACCGCCGAAGGCCAGCAGCCCTGTTGGGTTGAAGTGAAGAATGTCACTTTGCTTGAGCAACCTGACATTGGATTGGGCATGTTTCCTGATGCCGTTAGCCAAAGGGCAACGGCGCACCTGCATGAGCTGATGGCGTGTGTCGCCCGTGGCGAGCGTGCAGTGTTGCTGTTTTGTGTGGGCCATACAGGCATTCGTTCAGTGATGCCTGCGGCGGATATCGATCCGGTATACGCCCGCACTTTGCAGGAGGCTTATGCCGCGGGTGTTGAACTGTTCGCTTATGGCGTCAGTCTGACTCGGGAGCACATGCAGCTCACAATACCGCTTCCAGTCATGCTGGAGAAGGCATGATCCGTTGAATGATGGCACGAGGCTTAAGCTGACCTTTCTGGGCTGGGTAGTGAAAGCCATAGCCGGTTCTGTGTGACTTCGATGTCGATAGCGACAAGGGCTTTCCCTTGGCAAGGGCCTGCCAAGCAATGACCATTTTCGGGATGAAAAAGCGCGCCATGCATCGCACAGAGCAGTAGCTGACCGCTCTGATCCAGTACTTGGCCTGGCGTCCAGTCCAGCGGAATACCGCGATGAGGGCATTGATTCAAATAGGCTCGCCAATGGTGTTTTAGACGCACCAGAATGATGGCGTGGCCGTCGATTTCGAGTGTGGTGGCCGCAGGCCTTTTTTCACCGAGTGTGGGAATGGGCAGGCCGACACGATTTTTGCTATCACGCATGGTCAGACCTCTCAATCAGGTTGAGTCATGTTAGGAGAAACTTCATGGTACCGCAGGCCCGAATGCAGCACACGCGTGAGCCTTCTATTTGTTCGTCATCCCATACCGTTGAAACTCAAGGGATGTCTCGTCGTCGGCTGTTAGCCGGGATGGCGTTATTGCCCTGGCTCAGTGCTTGCAGTAATGGCGCTTGGGTGCGCTCTGCTTGGCCTGGGCACCAGTGGCTGGCGCCTGAATTACAGGATCACCCCCTTGTAGGACAGACGTGGACAATGAAGGCCACCGATGCCGCTTTCAACGGCCGCATTTTGCAAGGGGACCCGGTACAGCATAATCAGCAGGTTGATTTAGCGCAGTGGCTGACAACATTGCCTCAGGGCGCTTGGCTCATGCTGGGTGAGCAACATGATCATCCCGATCACCACCAGATTGAGCGTCAAGTGATTCAATGGTTAGCGGATCAAGGACGTTTGGGTAATGTGGCATTTGAAATGGCGCCGCAATCGTTACAGCCGCAGCTGAATGCTGCGCTGGGGCTTGGCGATGAGATTACGGCGGAGATGCTGAATTGGCCAGAGGCGTGGCCGTGGGCGGATTACGGTCCAGTCGTGCGTACCGCGTTAAATCACGCTACACGAGTCGTGGCAACTGATCTGGACCGTGAGGCTCAGCAGCTGGCGTACCATCAGGGGCCGCCGCGCCCTGCGCTCACTGAAGCTCAAGCCCAAGCCTTAGATGAGCTGATTGATGCGGGCCACTGTGGTTATGTGCCCAAAGCACAATTACCCATGATGCGACAGGTGCAACTTGCCAGGGATCAGGCCATGGCCCAGGCCTTACTGGCGGCAACACAGCCGGAGCGAATCAATGTCATGGTGTGTGGGCGTGTTCATGCACGCAAAGACCTAGGCATTTCACGCTGGTTACCGGGTAAGCAACCGGTGTTCAGCATCGCCTTAACGGCAGTGGAAGCGGGCTTGTTATCCGCGGGTGATTATTGGCAGGCAGGGATTGATGGTGTGCCACGGTTTGATCTCTACGACTTTACGCCCGCACTGGCGCCCCATGACCATTGTGCTGATCTAGCTCGCTCGCTAGGGCGTGAGCCCCAAATAGATTGACCCGAGGGCAGCGCCTCGGGTCAATGATGATCCGCATGTTATCGTGCGTCGACGGCTTAACGCTCTTCCAAATGTAAGTGATCTTTCAACAGCTGGACCAGCGTCTGGCTGGCACCGGGGGCATCGGTGTCCACATGGACGGTAGACTGAAGTTCGTCTTCCTCCAAGGGTTCACGCGCGGCCAGTTGGCGCTCAAGGATGGTCAAGTCAGCCTCCGCGACTTGATCGCCCTGCGTTTGACGTTTGACGATCCGGCGACGTAACGTCGCTTCGGAGGCCGCCATATTGATGATAACGACGGGCACACCTAACCCTTCCCCTACGGCGCGTAATTGATCGCGCTGACTACGCTTTAATCCTGTTGCATCAAAAATGACCGGCACCGCGCATTTGAGGCAGTCAGTGCCCAAAGACGCTAATCGGTCATAGGTTTGTGCGGTGGCCTCTTGCGTATAAATGCCGCTATCTAGTGGCGACTGGCTCGCATCATTCGGGGCAAAGCCATAGAGGCGTTTGCGCTCAACGTCTGAGCGTATCCGAATCGCCCCTAACGCTTCGACTACATAGCGCGTGAGCGTGCTTTTACCGCTACCTGAGACACCATGGGTGACTAATAAGTAGGGCATATGGAAATCGATGTAATGCTCCGCCAGTGCGCTATAAGTTCGATACTGGCGCAATATGCTGGCACGATCTTCTGCATCCAGCAGGTTGCCCTCTTCTTGTAAACGTAATAGAGACACTTTGGCCCGAACCATGGCCCGGTAGCTTTTATAATAGGGCAACAGGGCCAGCCCGTTATAATCCCCTGTCAGCTCCAGGTATAGATTGAGCGCCACGTTCGCTAAGGTGTGTAGCTCCCGGCTTTCCAAGTCCATCAATAAAAAAGCCAGATCGCTGATGGGGTCGATCCAGTAGAGTGATGGGTTAAACTCAATACAATCAAACAACATGACCTGATCGGCCGTTGCGGCGGCATTACTGAGGTGCAAGTCGCCGTGGCAAGCGCAGATCATACCTTGTACACGGCGCTGATTCAGTCGTTCGGCAAGGCTGTCGGCGGTGTCGTGAGCCCAGGTCTCCAACAGCTTTAATTGTTGCTTATCTTGCTCTTCTTCGAGCAAGGGAGCGATTTGAGTGAAATTATTTTGGACTGGGGCTTTGATCGCCTCAAGACTACCCGCGTCACTCTCTGCAGGGGCTTTTTCTGCGTGCTGATGGGCATGAGCCAGTTGTCTGACCAGGGCTTCAATATGAGTCGTCGTGAGTTCGCCTCGTTGTTGCAGCTGGCAGAGCAGGTTTCGGTCGTCGAATTGGCGCATTTTAACGGCATATTCGAAAGGGGCGCTATCATCATCAACGAGAGGGGCTTCTGGAGAGCCTGAAATAGGGACGACTTCCAGATAGGTGTGATTGTTGAAGTGCTGGTTACGCGAGACTTCTACTTCACAAAAGTGGCGGCGTTGCGCCAGAGTGCTGTAATCAAGGAAACCAAGATTGACTGGTTTTTTGATTTTGTAGGCATAGTCACCAGTCAGAATGACCCAGGAAATGTGAGTTTCCCGAACCGTAAAGCCGGTGGTCGTGTGGCTGTAGCAGGTCGGGGCCTGCAATGCGTCGATCAGCGCCTGGCTCACGGGTGTTCTCCTGCGTTAAAGCTTCTACAGTGAAGCGGTTGGGCGATTCAAAGGGCCGGTTTATTGTTTGGCCTCAGCTTTACGTTGACCTCAAAGCTTTTGGATCGGGTTCCATCTTGTCCATTGTCTTTGAGGTCCGTTCGACGGCGCTGTGATTAAGCTAAACTCTCCAGTGCCTTAGCGGCTGCTGCCAGTGTTGCTTCGATATCGTCATCTGAGTGTGCAGATGAGATAAAACCGGCTTCAAAAGCCGATGGCGCCAGATAGACCCCCTCGGCCAGCATGGCATTGAAGAACTGGCCGAATTGATCGGTATTACAGGCAGTGGCTTCAGCAAAGTTTCGGATTTCTTCCTGTGCAGTGAAGAAAATGCCGAACATGCCGCCGACCTGATGCACCTGTAAGGGGACGCCGAGGCGGTCTGCATGTTGCTTGATACCTTGGGTCACCCGAGCTGCTTTTTCGCTCAAAGCGTCATGAAAGCCGGGCTGGGCAATTTTCTTCAAAAGCGTATAGCCTGCTGCCATCGCTAGGGGGTTACCCGCTAAGGTACCTGCCTGATAAACCGGGCCCAAGGGCGAAATATGGGACATGATTTCACGCTTACCGCCAAAGGCACCGACTGGCATGCCGCCGCCGACAATCTTACCCAGCGTGGTTAAGTCCGGTGTAATACCATAGTGAGCCTGAGCCCCCCCCAAGGCGACTCGAAATCCGGTCATGACCTCATCAAAGATCAAAACGCTATCATGCGCATCACAGACTTCGCGTAACGTTTCGAGAAAACCGGGCTGAGGCGGAATACAGTTCATATTGCCCGCGACAGGTTCAACAATAATACCTGCAATCTGATCGCCCATTTCGTTGAATAATTGGCGCACAGCCTCACTATCATTGTAGGTCAGTGTCAGGGTGTGACGGGCAAAGTCTTCAGGTACGCCTGGCGATGTTGGGACACCTAATGTCAGTGCACCTGACCCAGCTTTGACCAAGAGAGAGTCGCTGTGACCGTGATAGTTACCCTCAAACTTCACAATCTTATCTCGGCCGGTATAGCCTCGTGCTAGACGGATCGCACTCATGGTCGCTTCGGTGCCTGAATTGACCATGCGCACCATGTCCATGGATGGAATCAGGTCGCAAACCAGGTTGGCCATTTCTGTTTCTATGGCCGTGGGAGCCCCATAAGACAACCCCAGGTCGAGACGCTGTCGCACGGCATCCAGCACTTCTGGATCCGCGTGACCGGTAATCATTGGGCCCCAGGAACCGACATAGTCGATATAGCGCTGACCATCTTCATCGAACAGATAAGCCCCTTGTGCACGCGCAATGAATAAGGGGGTCCCACCCACACTTTTGAATGCACGTACCGGCGAGTTAACACCGCCAGGGATATGTTGCTGGGCTTGGTGGAACAATTCCGATGAACGGGTCATGGTCATCTCTCTCTGTCTGAGGCGAAATTAATCTGAAGCCAAACTAATTTGAAACCAAACTAATCTGAAACGAATTGGCCTGAAGACCAAACGGCTTATCATTAAGTGCCTTGGGTCTCTTGAGTGTTGAGTCTCCAGTGCTTCAGGCCTTCATGATGCTTATTCATCGCTAATGATCATGCGTTCTGCGATGAGGAATGTCGGCACCATAACATTGAATTTGGGCTGTGGCGCTCTTTTAAGCGGTTGTTTTCAGTCTATATTGATGTCGCTTGTGACTAACTGCGTTCTCCATGCCTGAGGGGCAGGTGTTGCCCTTTTCCAAGCATGAGGCCCTGCTCTAACGCTAGCCAAGTATAGTCTTGCGCGGTGGTGCAGGCGGTATGCAGGTCATCTCCTGCTGCGAGCCTTGCTGTCAGTGCGGCTGAGAGCGTGCAACCTGAGCCGTGATATTCATGAGGGAGTCTGGGCCACCGGTAAACGATAGGGGGTTCGTGAGCCTGATATAGGATGTTTTTGACTCCTGGAGTATCGCTATGCGTGCCTGTGGCTAATACCGCCTGACACCCGCGACTCAAGAGGTGCTGACTCTGTGCGGCTTCGTGAGGCTGGCCTGGCGACAGTTTTGCTAACTCCGGAATATTCGGGGTGATGACGGTACTTTTAGGAACGAGCTGCTGACGAATGGCCTCAAGTAATGCTTCAGAGCCCATATTTTTCCCACCGCCTGCGGCTAGAATGGGGTCCAGAACAACGGGAGTCTGGGCTGGAAGCTGTGCCAGTAAGTCAATAATGACCGGGACCAGTGCTTCATCGCCAATCAAGCCAATTTTGACCGCATCAGGTGCCATATCTTCAATCAGGCTCGTCCCTTGAGCCAGCAAAGCGTCTGCCGACTGCGGCCATAAACGTGTAACATTATGTGTGTCTTGTTGCGTCAGGCAAGTGATTAAGGTGGCAGGCCAGGCCCCTTGATGTCGAATAGCCTCAATGTCGGCCTGTATACCTGCGCCGCCGGTGGGGTCATGTCCTGCGAGCACCATGACCACCGGCATCGAACGCTTTTGCTGACTACGTCTTCTTATCCGCTCCATGGGCGTACCACAACCAGAATAACAATAGCGACTAGGCCTAATACGGGTAACTCATTGAAAATACGATACCAGCGGTGAGGTTTCGGTGTTTCTGTATCCAAGGCCAGACGGCGCATTTCACGACCACAGGCAATGTGGTACACCACCAGCGCTGCGACAAGAGTCAGTTTGGCGTGCATCCAGCCCTGGCTAAAGTAATAACTGGGGTTTAAGGCCAAAAGTGCCGCTCCTAGCAAGACGACGGCCATGACAGATGGTGTCATGATGCCGCGATAGAGTTTTCGCTCCATAATCCGAAAACGCTCAATGCCGCGTTGATCACCTTCGTCGTGGGCCATGGCGTGATAGACGAATAAGCGAGGCAGGTAAAAGAGCGCCGCAAACCAAGTGACGACGGCCATAATGTGAAATGCTTTGAGCCAGAGATATGCCATCAGATCCTTCCTTAGTGAGAAGAGGCGCATCCTGCTCGCCAGTGCGAGCGTTCAGGTGTGATGTGGACCTCTTCACCGATAATGAGTTTCACCGATAGTGAATTTCATCGATAGTGAGTTTCGATTTGTTCTCGTGTGATAATACCGGAAATCCGATGTAAGGTGGGGGCATGCATGTGACGAACATAAAGTGCCTCAACACCATATTGTCGCATCTCTTCATCCGCTTCTTGTAGTGTCGCCTCCAAGTGAATGGGGCTGGCCAGTAGCCGCGCAGCAGGAATTTCCAGCAGGTCGAGTTTTTCTTCCGGGTCATGGTGTTCATCCAGCCAGCGTGCGAGTGCGGCAGCAGGCAGAATGATGCGCTCACTTTTTTGCCCCTCTTGTTGTTCCAGTGCGATCCATTGGGGGCGCTGTTGGAGCAATTTTTCGCCTTTTTCTGTGTTGATTACGCGAGGTGCGCGCAAGACATTACGGTCCATAATGGCGGCGACTGATACACGGGATAAGGCCTGTGCCAATGGCTGCTGCCGTGGATAAATGCCTTGTCCGTTGAGCATGGCAATAAAGTAAGAAGGTCGTCGGAAGAGTGCAGAATGCATCATTTCGGCAACGATCACGACCAACATGCTAGGCAATACAATTTGTGTGTTGTGAGTCATCTCTAGCAACGCCATCAGGGCTGCAAGGGGGGCTTGAAGTACGGCACCCATCATCGCGGCCATACCGAGCATGGCATATAAGCTGGAGTCTGCCGCTTTGACGGAGAGTAGCCCATCCCCCAATACGCCAAAGGCGCCACCAAAAGCCGCTCCGACGACCAGGATGGGGCCAATAATGCCAATCGGTAGGCCTAATCCGGCGGTGACAGCGGTTAAAATCAGTTTACTCAGGCTGAGAGCAAGCATCATGCCGAAAAGCATTTGCCCATTTAAAATTTGATCTAGGCTGTCATAGCCAATGCCCATGACTTCAGGCAAAAAGCAGCCTGCGACACCGGTTAAAATGCCGGCTAATAACCCCCTGAGCCACAATGAGGGTAGGGGCAACGATTGAACCCTGCGAGCGATCATCACGAAGCTAGCGGAAAGGGTGCCGATGACAACCCCCATTAACATAATCCAGCCGAGTTCCAACAATGAATGTAAGCCCAATGGGGGGACATCAAAGGCGGGTGAACTGCCATAAAACACCTGATTCAGGGCAGCGGCACTAAAGGCCGCTAAAATGACGGGCGTAAACCCTGCGATGGTGTACTCCAGCAGTACGACTTCCATCGCAAAAATGACCCCGGCAAGTGGCGTATTGAAAGAAGCCGCAATCGCGGCAGCGGTGCCACTGCCGACCAGCAGGCGAATGCTGTTGTTCGGCAAGCGTAGGCGGCGGCCCAGCCAGCTGCTGGCGCCTGCGCCTATGTGAACAGCCGGCCCTTCCCGTCCTGCAGATAATCCGCCAATAATCGCCGTGACGCCGGTGACTAATTGCACCAGACTATTGCGCATAGGCAGGTGACCTTGGTGGAGTGCCAAGCGTTCAATGACATAACCAATACCCGCTTTCCGGGTGGTCGGTTTCAACCAAGTCAGTAACAAACCAATGGCCAAACCCGTGCCGATAGGCAGTAATAAACGTACACTCCAAGGCAGTGCTTCAAAATTTTCTGCTAGGCCATTGGGCATTAATAATAATGCCGGGCCTTCAATAAGCCATCGGAGCACCAACATGGTAGACCCGGTCACCAAACCTGCCATGAGGCCTAATATGGCCAGTTGTGGCAATGCATCGACACGTGCGAGCTGATGTCGAAAGTGCTCTAGGCTTAACCATTTGCGTAATATCTTGAAATAGGTCACGGCGGATCCCTGTCCGGAGGGGCAAGCAAAAACAGTTCGTGTATCATACAAGGTTCATATCGCTAGCAAAGCGAGCGTGGTTAAAGTTTGGTTAACCCGTGTGGTTAAAACGAAAGTGGCTAACGCGCAATCTGGATGGATTTTAGGAGGGTATCAATGATCAATGTGGGGATCGTCGGCGGAACCGGTTATACCGGGGTTGAGCTGCTCAGGCAGTTGGCATCACACCCTGAAGCCCAGGTGCGCGTGATTACCTCTCGTTCTGATGCAGGCACCTCTGTGGCTGATATGTATCCCAACCTGCGTGGCCATTTTGATGATCTGCGCTTTTCTGAACCTGACGTGAAAGCATTAGGGGCTTGTGATGTGGTGTTCTTTGCGACGCCTCATGGCGTGGCCCATGCATTAGCGGCAGAGTTGTTGGCGGAAGGTACGCGGGTCATTGACCTCTCCGCAGACTTTCGACTGCAGGATGCAGAGGAGTGGAGCCATTGGTATGGCCAGCCCCACGGTGCGGTTGATCTATTGCCTGAAGCTGTCTATGGCTTGCCTGAAGTCAATCGAGAGCAGATTAAAACCGCTCGATTGATCGCGGTGCCTGGCTGCTACCCCACCGCTGTGCAGCTTGGTTTTTTGCCGTTGCTTGAGGCGGGTGTGATTGAAACAGATGGCTTGATTGCTGATTGTAAGTCTGGGGTCAGTGGTGCTGGTCGAGGGGCTAAGGTGGGCTCGTTGTTATGTGAAGCGAGTGAAAACATGAAAGCCTATGGTATGCCTGCTCATCGACACCTTCCTGAAATTCGTCAAGGCATGCGGCGAGCGGCACAACATGATGTCGAGTTGACGTTTGTCCCTCATCTGACGCCTATGACACGGGGCATCCATGCGACGCTACATGCGAGACTTAACGGTAACAGCTTGAAACTGAAGGATGTGGACATTCAAGGTATCTTTGATACACGATTCGCATCCGAGCCCTGTGTCGATGTGCTTCCTCAGGGGCATTGTCCAGAGACGCGCAGTGTGCGGGGTACCAATATGTGTCGAATTGCGGTTTTTCGTCCCGAGGGTGGTCGCCAATTGGTCGTGATGTCAGTGATCGATAACCTCGTCAAAGGGGCTAGTGGTCAGGCGATTCAGAATATGAATCTGATGTTTGGGCTGAATGAGACCTCCGGGCTGCAACAGATCGCGTTGTTGCCTTGAATCCGATGCGAGCCGCGGATGACAAGTATGACGAAAGGAAATAAACACGAAAGGCTACAAATTGTAGCTTATAACCCCTGGCAACGATTTTGGCGTCGTCTGTTGGTGCTCATTCTCATCGTGTTGTTAGCCGGTGCAGGTTATGGCTATGGCCGCTGGGAAGACTGGAATCGCTTGCGTACCGCGGAATCTTCGGTTGATGGGCTAAGGGAGCAGGCCCAGAGTCAGGCTGGGGAGATTACGGAATTGCGTCGGCAATTGGCTGTCGCTAAAAGCAGCAGCGATGTTGATCGCCAAGCCTATCGGGAAATGCAGCAAACCGTTGAGAATTTGAATGCCCGAATTGCTCAACTGGAAAATGAAGTTGCATTTTATACCCGCGTGATGGCGCCGGGCGATGTGGATCAGGGGCTCCGTGTTGATACATGGCAGCTTCAACCTGGTAATCAGGAGCGAGTCTATGACTACAAGCTCGTGATCACGCAAGTGACGAATAATAATACCTATATCCAAGGGCGAGCCTTGGTCAACCTTATTGGTCGAAAAGGGCAAACCCAAGTGGCCATACCACTCAAGGACGTATCGCCTCAAGTTGATGACCTGAGTATTCGGTTCAGGTTTAGATTCTTCCAGAATGTCGTTGGGCAAGTGCGCCTGCCGGAAAACTTCAAACCTGAAAAGGTTGAAGTCATTCTGCAATCTATCGGAGACAAGGCTATGCGCGTTGAAAAAGAATTCGACTGGCCCGGGGAGGGCGCATAAATGTTTGGCAAGAATCCTCCATCCAGCAATCATTTTGATACGCTGATCTCAGGGAAGGCCGAGATTGTCGGCGACATCCACTTTTCTGGCGGTTTACATATTGATGGTAAAGTTTTTGGCAATATTATTGCTGAAGATGATTCCAAGGCGGTCTTGCGTATTAGTGATCACGGCTCCGTTGAGGGCGAGATTTCTGTGCCCCATGTCGTGATTAATGGCGCAGTGGTCGGTGATATTCACGCTTGTGAGCATCTTGAGCTGGCGGGCAAGGCGGTCGTCAAAGGGAATATTCACTACAACACCATTGAAATGGTGATGGGGGCTCAAGTTGATGGTCAATTGAACCACCGTTATCGCACTGAGGGAAAAAATAGTGAACGACCGCCCATGCCTAAGCATGTGACGCGTGAGAAGCCTGTTTCTGCATTAGATAAAAGCCAGGATAAAGGGGCCGCTGTGAAGCCGGCGGATAAAAAGGGGGCCACGGCTACTCCAGAGGCTTTAGCGAAAAAGCCAATGCCTGATCAGACGACCGCTGGCGCACCTGAGTTATCAAAAGCACAAGACAAAGCCTCTACTTCCCTAGGGTCTGGGCGTTCATCCTCGTAGGTGTTGTGCGTATGATGATGTGATGAACGATCTCGCTATGCTCAGTTGAGAGGTACAGGTAAGCCATAATAGGTACAAGCAAGCCATAAAATGCCGCCGTTGGGCGGCATTTTTTGTATTGCCATTGCGGTATTTTAGCGCTGTGCTCTCACTCGTAACCGGTTAGGTAATCACCAATAAGTTGACTAAAATGGTCGGGTACCACACAATCTTCTCGAATTAACTCAGGAGACATCGCATGGCATCTGTTGAATCCTTCACCCCTGGCACTTTTACGCCTCAAGCGTTGATGGTGACGCCTGCTGCTGCGCAGAAGGTGGCCGCGCTGGTTGAAGAGGAGCAGAATCCAGATTTGTGCTTACGCGTTTTTGTCACCGGTGGTGGTTGCTCAGGGTTTCAGTACGGTTTTGAGTTTGCTGATGCATTAGCGGAAGACGATGCTGTCTTGGAGGTGGATGGGGCACGCATTGCGATTGATGCACTGAGTTATCCTTATCTTGTGGGGTCTACTCTCGATTATCTCGAAGGCTTAGAAGGCGCCCGCTTTGTGGTACAAAATCCGAATGCCACATCAACATGTGGCTGTGGCTCCTCCTTTAGCATTTGATGCCCCGTTAGCCCGCGTGGCGAGTGTTTATGGTCACTGCTTGACCTCGATCGCCACGAGTAATGACTTTCCACGACGGTTAAGCGGGATACCAGCCGCCCAAAATTCGCGGGCCCTTCGCGCCCGTGACCTCAGGACAATTGCCGGGTGCTCGGTTGAGATGTCGCCAGGCGAGCCAAGCAAAAGCCGTTGCTTCAACCAGTTGTGTCGGTAGGCCGGTATCGCTACTGCGGTTAACTTGACGAGGTGCCAGTTGCGCTTCTAACGTCTGCCTCAACGCTATATTCTCGGCACCGCCACCACATAAAATGACTTGGCTGCTATTGCTTGGATCCAGTTGATCCAGCGTTAGAGTAATGCTGGTTGCTGTGAGCGCTAGGAGTGTTGCTTGTACGTCTTGAGGCTTATATCCAGAATTTAAACCTTTCTGTTCGAGCCACTCTAGGTTGAAATACTCCCTTCCTGTGGACTTGGGTGCCTCTCTCGCGAAATACTCATCCGCCAAGCATCTTGTCAAGAGTTCAGGGATGACTTGACCTTGTTGAGCCCAGGCGCCATCCCAATCGATAGGCTGACCTAAATGGCGCTGTGTCCAGGCATCCATTAGCATGTTAGCGGGCCCTGTATCAAAACCAAGCACAGGGGTTCTCCCGCCGGCCGGAAGCCAGCTGACATTGGCGATGCCGCCAAGGTTAATGACGGCAACGGGGTGCTCCTCTCGGGTAAAATGTTGGGCATGAAACGCCGGGACGAGAGGGGCGCCTTGGCCTCCTGCGGCAATATCTCGGCGCCGAAAATCGGCAATAACATCGACCCCCGTTAACTCCGCAAGGCGAGAAGGGTCCAGCAGTTGCCAAGTAAAGGGGATGGCTAAGTCAGGCTGGTGCTCAATGGTTTGGCCATGACAACCTAGTGCTACAGGTTGGTATTGTGCCGGTAAGCGCTCGAGCAATTGTTGTGTGAGTGCCGCATAGGCCGATGTCAGTTGCTGCTCGGTTTGACCGATTTGTATAAGATCACTGTGATGACCGCTGGCAAGCTGCATTAATGCTTGGCGCAGCTCCGGTGCAAACGGTTGGCTTAAGCTCGCTACGGTGTGGCCGGTGTCGTCAGGCTCAAAAACGGTGGCGACAATGTCTATACCATCAAGGCTCGTACCGGACATGAGCCCTAAGTAACACGGTGTTTTTGTGGATGGGATGGTTCTAGTCATAGCTCATGGCCTTCTAGTAACACACAGATGATGAAGTGACATACGATAGGGTTCATGACAAGGCAATGCTATACTCGCCGCCATTTATATGAATGGGCAAGTGTTCCGAGCAGTGCTTCGCTGTATTGGGTTTGTCAGCACTCTGGGTTGCTGATCCGGCTCTTAATACTTAGCGCTCAACCATTACTTAACTATCAGTATCTAAAGGAAGGCAATTTATGACGTCGGTTGATGAGTCTCTGGCCTTAATTAAGCGAGGGGCAGATGAAATCCTGGTTGAAGACGAGCTGATTGAAAAGCTAAAGAGTGGTCAACCGCTCCGTATTAAGGCTGGATTCGACCCGACGGCGCCTGATCTCCATTTGGGTCATACTGTACTGGTCAACAAATTACGCCAGTTTCAGGATCTAGGTCACCACGTGATTTTTTTGATTGGTGATTTTACGGGTATGATTGGCGACCCTACCGGCAAAAATGTGACGCGTAAGCCGTTAACTCGCGATGAAGTTTTAGAAAATGCGAAAACGTATAAAGCGCAGATCTTCAAAATTCTGGATCCCGAAAAAACTGAAGTGGCTTTTAACTCCACTTGGATGAATGAGTTAGGGGCTGCGGGCATGATTGAGCTGGCCTCTCAGTTAACAGTCGCGCGAATGCTTGAGCGTGACGATTTTGAGAAACGCTATAAAGGTAATCAGCCTATTGCGATACATGAGTTTCTTTACCCTCTAGTGCAAGGCTATGACTCGGTCGCATTGAAGGCCGATGTCGAGCTGGGGGGGACGGATCAGAAATTTAACTTGCTCATGGGCCGTGAGTTGCAAAAGCACTATGGGCAATCGCCTCAGGTCGTGTTGACCATGCCGCTGTTGGAAGGTCTTGATGGTGTGCAGAAGATGTCCAAGTCACTTGGCAACTATGTGGGCATTGAGGAAGCGCCGGGGATAATGTTCAGTAAAATTGTCTCCATGCCCGATAGTCTGATGTGGCGCTATTTCGAGCTGCTGTCTTTCCGGCCGATGAGCGAAGTAGAGGCGCTTAAGGCTTCAGTTGACCAGGGTGCTAACCCGCGTGATATCAAGATTGAATTGGCGCGTGAAATTATTGCACGCTTCCATGGCGAAGAAGCGGCAGCCAATGCGCACAAGTCAGCAGGTAATCGTTTAGCCGATGGTGAACTGCCTGAAGATTTGCCTGAAGTTGAGATCGATTTTGACGGCGCGGCCGAAGCGCCTATCGTCGCTGTGCTGAATCGAAGTGACTTAGCGAACAATAGTGCTCAAGCCAAAGATATGTTGAAACGGGAAGCGGTGAAAGTGGATGGGAAGGTTGTGCCTGCAGGCGCAATGTTGCCGCCAGGTACCTATGTGATTCAAGCGGGCAAGAAACGCTTTGCCCGTGTCACTGTGAAATAAGCTTTAGTCAGCGTGTTTACGCACAAACACCATCGGCAGTAGAAGAAAGATAGGCCCCGTATAAGCGGGGCCTATCTATATTCAGCGCTAGGCACAAAGTGCTGTTGTGTTGAGGTGTGAAGGGCCTGGTAATCGCATCGGCTGCTGATGACAAGCCGATGAAGTGGCTAACGCTAAAATAAACCGAC
>NZ_MDTQ01000001.1:3299306-3477473 GCF_001709345.1 Terasakiispira papahanaumokuakeensis | reverse complement strand
GAGTGGGCACCACCTGATCCCATGCCGAACTCAGAAGTGAAACCACTTAGCGCCGATGATAGTGTGGGGTCTCCCCATGTGAAAGTAGGTCATCGTCAGGCATCTATTCCAACGCCCTGCTCAATGAGCAGGGCGTTTTTCGTTGTGGGTACAAATCAAAATCCACTGGATAAAAAACGCGCTCAACCCCAAAACTCCCTCTACCCATATCTATTAATCACAGCCCATCACACCCCTCCATCAATCCTTGGCCTCGGCAGTGTTGTGCTCTCTGTGTGCGGGTTGGCCTATCGAATCCCTTTCCTCGCTTTTTTGAATTGAAATATTGAAATTTAGTCGATTGTGCGCTGCATCGACCAATGACCACTCCCGTTCGCTGAGGGATAAAGTACAATGCTTGTCTTAGCATCGATAGGGCGGTTAATGATGGCATTGCATGACGTACTGACAACCTTGGCTGATGGTCAATTACACTCCGGACAGGAGCTCGCCGATCGCCTAGGGGTGAGCCGAACTGCGGTCTGGAAGCAGCTGCAAAAACTCGATGAATATGGTCTTAGTGTTGAAGCGGTTAAAGGGCGAGGGTATCGGTTGCGCTGTCCGCTCGACTTGCTCTCCCTTGAAGGGGTTCGCAGGGGGCTTAAGGCCGATCTTGTTGACAGCCTAAATCTCACCCTGGTCGATGTGATTGACTCGACGAACTTGGCATTAATGCAGCGTGGGCGAGAAGGCTCTATCCACGGCCAAGTCATCATGGCTGAAATGCAGCGTCATGGGCGTGGTCGTCGTGGTCGGGCCTGGGCAAGTCCTTTTGGTCGTCATCTTTACCTCTCAATGGGCTGGCAATTTCACTCGGGTGCCCAAGCGTTGGAGGGGTTGAGCTTGGCCATTGGCGTGGCAATTCAAGAAGTGCTGCAGTCTTTTGGGGCTGAGGGTATAGGCCTTAAGTGGCCCAATGATATTTATGCTCATGGGGCGAAGTTAGCCGGTATCCTCATTGAAGTCGTTGGTGATTTAAGTGGTGAATGCCAAGTCGTGGTGGGGTGTGGTTTGAATATCAACTTCCTGCCTGAAGAGCGGGAATACTTAGATCAGCACGCAACTTGTTTGAACGATATCGTCTCTTCACTACCTCAGAGAGACATGGTCGCCGCAGGACTCATTACCAGGCTAGCTGATGTTTTGTCTCGCTATGAGAGTGAGGGGTTTGCATCATGGCGAGATCGTTGGAATAAGGCGCATCTGTTTTCCGGACAGCCTGGCTGGGTGTTGCGAGGGATGGCTCAGGAGTCAGTTGTGTTTGGCGATGCGGGGCCAGATGGTGCGCTACTGGTGGAACATGAAGATGGGCGTCAAGAATGGTTGCATGGAGGCGAGGTCAGCGTGAGGTTGGAAGTATGATTTTGGATCTTGATATCGGCAATACTATGACCAAGTGGCGCCTTAAGTCGAGTGAAAGCAGCTGTATCTTAGAGCGGGGGTTTTTGTGGACGCGTGACCGTTGGCGTAATGCTGAGGATATCCCTGATTTACGCGATATTCGTATGGTGAGGGTGTCTAACGTGGCGGGGCAAGAAGTGCTTGGAGACGTTGAGCGTCTTTGTCGGCGCTTCCGGGTGCCTATGCATTTGGCGCGTTCAACTGTCCAATTTGCAGGTGTTCACAATGGTTATTTGCAGCCAGATAAGCTGGGTGTCGATCGTTGGCTGGGGGTGCTCGCTGGCTATCATCATCGAGGCGCTTGCTGTGTGGTGGACTGTGGTAGTGCAGTGACGATTGATATTGTGACGGCTGAGGGTCAACACCAAGGAGGGTTTATTGCGCCGGGTGTGCGTCTCATGAAGGAAAGTTTGAAGCTAGGGACTCGTGAAGTGCCGGTCGAGGCTGATCTGGAGAGTCGTGATTTAGCGTTATGTGGAGAAAACACTCAAGAGGCTGTTTCGAGGGGCATATACCAGGCGGTCACCGGTATGATTAATCAGTGTTATCGCCAGAGTTGCCAGCGGTTAGGTTACGAGGTGCCATTACTGCTAACGGGAGGGGATGGGGCGATGGTGGCTCGAGGTTTGGACGCTTATGTTGAGCAATGGCCTGATATGGTTTATGCAGGTTTAGAGCTGATGTTTCCTGTGACCGAAGCAGAAAAACAGGGTGAGTTATATGGTGCCCCTGAAAAATATTGAATTTATTAGAAAAAAAGCTTGTCATCGTGGAGTTGGGTTGGTACATTACGCCGCGTTGTCGAGGTCAGCAAGGCCTGCTGATGGGTTGACAACGCGACGATAGTCATTAAAATGACGCGTCTTGTTAGGAGGGGTTCCCGAGTGGCCAAAGGGAGCAGACTGTAAATCTGCCGCGAAAGCTTCGAAGGTTCGAATCCTTCCCCCTCCACCAGTTTCGATTTAAGTGGGTTTGCGGGCATAGTTCAATGGTAGAACCTCAGCCTTCCAAGCTGATGATGCGGGTTCGATCCCCGCTGCCCGCTCCATAGTTGAAGCTCATGTAGCTCAGGGGTAGAGCACACCCTTGGTAAGGGTGAGGTCGACGGTTCAAATCCGTCCATGAGCTCCATAGGTAATGAAAGGGCGGCTGCTTAGACAACCGCCCTTTTTTATCAGGCCTGGTGTCTAGTGTGCCGGCTTGATAAGTCCGGGTGGTTGCAAGTGGTCGTTGGTATGACTATAATGCCCGGGCTGTTTTTGGCAGCCTCTTAAGTGTAGGCCAGTAGCTCAATTGGCAGAGCAGCGGTCTCCAAAACCGCAGGTTGGGGGTTCGATTCCCTCCTGGCCTGCCAACCTTCCCCAGGTTGGTTCCCGCACGACAATCATCCTGCTGGATATCCGGAAACGGGCGTCTGAAGGAGTCCTTCACGTTATGAAAGCAAAAGTTGATGCGCCCCAGACGCGCCTTGATACAGTAAAATGGGCGCTTGTTGTTGCGCTGATTGCTGTTGCGGTGGCGGGTAATAGTTATTTCGCTGCTGAAGTTTCAGTGTTGTATCGAGTGCTCGGCGTGGTCGCCTTGGGCGCTGTTTCTGCGTTTGTCGCATTGCAGACAGCAAAGGGGCAGGCGTTCGTCGCCATGGCCAAAGAAGCCCGTGTAGAAATTCGAAAGGTTGTTTGGCCGACTCGTCCTGAGACGGTGCAGACCACCCTGATTGTGCTGGCAGCAGTGGCTCTAGTCGGTTTGTTGTTGTGGCTGGTGGACTCTTTGCTAAGCTGGCTCATCAAAAGCGTGATTTACTAGTAGGAGCTGCTAGCATGGCTAAACGTTGGTATGTCGTACATGCCTATTCAGGGTTCGAGAAGCAAGTGATGCGCTCACTGATCGAACGCGTGAAGTTAAAAGGCATGGAAGAAGAGTTTGGCCAGATTCTAGTGCCAACTGAAGAAGTGGTCGAAATGCGTGACGGCAAAAAGCGCCGTAGCGAACGGAAATTCTATCCCGGCTATGTGTTAGTTGAAATGGATATGAATGACGCCACTTGGCATTTGGTCAAAGAGACGCCGCGTGTGATGGGCTTTATTGGTGGGACGCCAGAAAAGCCTGCGCCCATCACTTCGCGCGAAGCTGATGCCATCTTGCAGCGTGTGCAGGATGGTACTGATAAACCTAGACCGAAGACGCTGTTTGAAGCAGGCGAAACGGTCCGGGTTGTCGATGGTCCTTTTGCAGACTTTAACGGTGTGGTTGAAGAAGTCAATTATGATAAGAATCGACTGCATGTGTCGGTGCTTATCTTTGGTCGTGCAACGCCCGTTGAGTTGGAGTTCAGTCAGGTCGAGAAAGAGTGACTTGACGAAGAACCCTTTTGCCAGAGCTTTTGAAGCTCAGGCGCCAAGGGGAGCCGAAAGGCGCTAATACCCATTAGGAGTAAAACATGGCTAAGAAAGTACAGTCGTACATTAAACTGCAGGTTCAGGCGGGTAAGGCCAATCCTAGTCCGCCCGTTGGCCCGGCTCTGGGTCAGCATGGTGTTAATATCATGGAATTCTGTAAGGCGTTCAACGCCGCAACGCAAGACGTTGAGGCAGGTCTGCCGATTCCTGTTGTGATTACTGTTTATAGTGACCGTAGCTTTACATTTGTCACTAAAACGCCGCCCGCTGCAGTGCTGCTTAAGCGTGCTCTGAAATTGAAATCCGGTTCCGCGGTGCCTAATAAGGACAAGGTCGGTAAAGCGACTCGCGAGCAGCTGGAAGAAATCGCCAAAATGAAAGAGCCCGATCTGACAGCAGCTGATCTGGATGCCGCGGTGCGCACCATTGCGGGTACTGCGCGCAGCATGGGTATCGACGTGGAGGGTGTGTAACATGGCAAAGCTGACTAAGCGCCAGAAGCTGATTGCAGAAAAGGTTGAAGCGGGTAAGCAGTACACTATCGCCGAAGCTGTTGCTCTGCTGTCTGAGCTCTCTACTGTTAAGTTTAAAGAATCTGTAGAAGTTGCGATCAACCTGGGTGTTGATCCGCGTAAATCTGATCAGGTTGTCCGTGGTGCCACTGTGCTGCCCAACGGTACAGGCAAATCTGTTCGCGTTGCTGTTTTTGCACAGGGCGCTGCAGCTGATGCGGCTAAAGAGGCCGGTGCCGATATCGTGGGTATGGACGATTTGGCTGAAGAAGTCAAGAAAGGCAATATGGATTTTGACGTAGTTGTCGCTGCTCCCGATGCGATGCGCGTTGTCGGTCAGTTGGGTCAAATCCTTGGGCCGCGTGGCCTGATGCCTAACCCGAAAGTAGGTACAGTAACACCTGATGTCGCAACTGCAGTGACTAATGCAAAAGCCGGTCAGGTTCGCTTCCGTACTGATAAAAACGGCATTATTCATGCTGGTATCGGTAAGGTTGATTTCTCTGCCGAGGCCATTCAAGGTAACTTGGAAGCCTTGTTAGCAGACTTGAAGAAGCTGAAACCCGCTTCTTCTAAAGGTCAATACATGAAGAAGGTCTCTCTGTCCTCTACTATGGGGCCGGGTCTGATCATCGACATGGCATCTCTGGGCGCTTAAGCCAGAGTCTGTTTTTGCGGTCCCTGCGTTTTCGCAGGGCGCCGTCAAAGACCGCAGGTGTTGCCTAGCAACTTAATTTTGCCTGCGCAGATGGTGACCGCCAAACCTTTTGGTTGGTCCAGCCATCACCCCGACTCCGATTATTCGGAGGGTTGGAAACCGTGAGGCCTATGGCCTCAACTGAGGAGCAACTACCGTGGCACTGAATCTTCAACAGAAGAAAGTCATCGTTGGCGAAGTCAACGAAGCTGCCCAGTCTGCCCTCTCTGTAGTCCTCGCTGACTCACGCGGTGTTTCCGTAAGTGCGATGACCGAGCTGCGTAAGCAGGCTCGTGAAAACGGCGTAGAAATGCGAGTGGTTCGTAACCGCTTGCTGCGTCGTGCACTGGAAGGCACTAGCTACGAATGTGTGGCTGAAGAATGTTTCGGCCCTACCTTGATTGCATTCTCCATGGAACACCCGGGCGCTGCTGCTCGTTTGTTCAAAGAGTTTGGCAGCAAGGAAGAGCAATTCGAAGTCAAAGCGTTGGCGTATGAGGGTGAGCTGATTCCAGCGAGCGACATCGATCGTCTGGCTACTCTGCCGACTTACGATGAAGCGATTGCGAAGCTGATGTCTGTAATGAAAGAAGCTTCTGCAGGCAAGCTGGTTCGCACACTGGCAGCACTTCGCGACCAAAAGCAGGAAGAAGCTGCTTAAGTTTAAGCTGCTTTCTGAATTCGTTTATTCGAGCCTCCTCAGGCTCACAAATTATCGGGTATTGCTAACATGGCACTGACCAAAGAAGACATCATTAATGCTGTCGCTGAAATGTCCGTAATGGACGTTGTTGAGCTGATCGAAGCGATGGAAGAGAAGTTCGGCGTTTCTGCCGCAGCAGCTGTTGTTGCTGGGCCGGCTGCAGGCGGTGAAGCTGCTGCTGAACAGACTGAATTTGACATCGTTCTGGCCAGCGCTGGCGAGAAGAAAGTTAACGTTATCAAAGTTGTTCGTGAACTGACTGGCCTGGGTCTGAAAGAAGCCAAGGCCATGGTTGACGGTGCACCGGCAACTCTGAAAGAAGGCGTTGAGAAAGAAGAAGCTGACGCAGCCAAAGCTAAGCTGGAAGAAGCTGGCGCTACTGTCGAGCTCAAGTAAGACACGTGCTTACTCTTCGCAGCTGTTAAAGTCAGCTGTATGGCTGGTGGCGCTTTTGCGCTGCCGGCCTTTTTCCGTTGACGGCCTCTATAATGATTGACGCTAGGCCAGTATGCGGAAATCATGCCGTCACGGCAGGTGCCACCTCCCTTTTGAGGTGTTATGACCTTTGCGGTCAGGTTTCTGGTGACAAAGCTGGGGAAAACTGATGGCTTACTCCTACACTGAGAAAAAACGCATCCGCAAGGATTTCGGCAAACTGCCGCAGGTAATGGACGTTCCTTATCTGCTGGCCATTCAGCTCGATTCCTATCGGCAGTTCTTACAGGAGAACCTGGCTGTTGATGCGCGCGCAGAAACAGGTCTGCACGCGGCCTTCAAGTCTGTGTTCCCGATCGAGAGTTATTCCGGTAATGCCGCTCTCGAATATGTGAGCTACCGTTTAGGCACCCCGGCTTTCGACGTCAAGGAATGTATCCTGCGTGGTGCGACCTATGCGGCGCCGTTACGGGTTAAAGTCCGTCTGATTATTTATGACAAGGACTCCCCGAACAAGGCGATCAAGGACATCAAAGAGCAGGAAGTCTACATGGGGGAAATCCCCCTGATGACTGAGAACGGTACCTTCATTGTGAATGGTACTGAGCGCGTGATTGTGTCACAGCTCCACCGTTCTCCGGGTGTCTTTTTCGACCACGACCGAGGGAAGACGCATTCTTCTGGGAAGTTGCTCTATTCCGCTCGAATTATTCCTTATCGTGGTTCGTGGTTAGATTTCGAGTTTGATCCGAAAGACAGCGTTTTCGTACGTATTGACCGTCGTCGTAAATTACCGGCGACAATTCTGTTGCGGGCATTGGGTTATTCCGCCGAACAGATTTTGGAAATGTTCTTTGAAACCAGTAGCTTCCATATGGAAAAAACGGGTTTCTCTGTTGATCTGGTGCCGTCTCGTTTACGTGGTGAGACAGCGACTTTCGAGATCAGTGATGATGATGGCAATGTCATTGTTGAAGAAGGTCGTCGAATCACACAGAAGCACATTCGCCAATTAGAAAAGACAGGCCTGACTCGCCTGTCGGTCCCTGTGGATTATATCTATGGGAAAATGCTGGCTAAAGATATGGTCGATGCCAGCACCGGTGAAATGATTGCTGAATGTAATACTGAGATCACGCCTGAAATTATTGAAAAGCTAGGTCGTGGCGGGATCACGTCCTTTGAAACGCTTTATACCAATGATTTGGATTGCGGTCCTTTCATCTCTGACACCTTGAAGATCGATCCGACCCGCTCGCAGCTAGAGTCGTTGGTTGAGATCTATCGGATGATGCGTCCCGGTGAGCCGCCGACCAAAGAAGCTGCTGAAGGTTTGTTCGAAAACCTCTTCTTCTCTGAAGAGCGTTACGACCTGTCTTCTGTCGGACGTATGAAATTTAACCGACGCTTACGTCGCGAATCCGACCTTGGGCCGGGTGTGCTTGAGCATAGTGACATCATCGATGTGATGCGCGAGCTCATCTCGATTCGTAATGGTCACGGTGAAGTCGATGATATCGATCACCTGGGCAACCGTCGTATTCGTTCTGTCGGTGAAATGGCCGAAAACCAGTTCCGCGTTGGTTTGGTGCGTGTTGAGCGTGCGGTTAAAGAGCGTCTTTCTTTGGCTGAAAGCGAAGGTTTGATGCCGCAGGATCTGATTAATGCCAAACCTGTTGCGGCTGCGATCAAAGAGTTCTTCGGCTCTAGCCAGCTGTCTCAGTTCATGGACCAGAATAACCCGCTGTCGGAAGTGACGCACAAGCGTCGTGTCTCGGCTTTGGGGCCAGGCGGTCTTACCCGCGAGCGTGCAGGTTTTGAGGTTCGAGACGTACACCCGACTCACTATGGTCGTGTATGTCCGATCGAAACGCCTGAAGGGCCAAACATCGGTCTGATCAACTCGTTGGCGACTTATGCCCGCACTAATGAGTATGGCTTCCTTGAAACACCCTATCGGAAAGTTGTCGACAGTCAGGTCACGGATGATGTGGTGTATTTGTCCGCGATCGAAGAAGGCCACTACATCATTGCCCAGGCTTCAGCCAAGCGAGATGAGAGCGGCCGTCTAATTGATGAGCTGGTTCAGGTTCGCCATAAAGGTGAAACCACCTTTATGACGCCAGATCAAGTGACGCTGATGGATGTCTCGCCGCGTCAGGTGGTGTCTGTTGCTGCGGCCTTGATTCCGTTCCTTGAGCACGATGATGCTAACCGTGCCTTGATGGGCTCGAACATGCAGCGCCAGGCCGTGCCGACTCTGCGTGCGGATAAGCCCTTGGTCGGTACAGGAATGGAGCGCTTTGTTGCGCGAGATTCTGGTGTTTGTGCGGTGGCTGACCGTGGCGGTGTTGTCGACTCTGTTGATGCGTCTCGTATCGTTATTCGAGTCAATGAGTCCGAAGTTAGCGGTGGTGAAGCCGGTGTTGATATTTACAACCTGACTAAGTACACGCGTTCTAACCAGAACACCTGTATGAATCAGCGTCCGATCGTTAAGCCGGGCGACCAGGTGGCGCGTGGCGATATCCTTGCTGACGGTCCTTCTGTCGATATGGGGGATTTGGCGCTGGGCCAGAATATGCGCATCGCCTTCATGCCGTGGAATGGTTACAACTTTGAGGATTCCATCCTCGTTTCTGAGCGTGTTGTTCAGGAAGATCGTTTTACGACGATTCACATTCAAGAGCTGACCTGTGTTGCCCGCGACACTAAGTTGGGTTCAGAAGAAGTGACTTCTGATATCCCGAATGTGGGTGAGGCTGCATTATCTAAGCTGGATGAGTCTGGGATTGTCTACATCGGGGCTGAAGTGGGTCCCGGGGATATCCTGGTGGGTAAGGTGACACCTAAAGGTGAAACCCAGCTGACACCAGAAGAGAAGCTGCTGCGTGCGATTTTCGGTGAGAAAGCGTCTGACGTAAAAGATACGTCCCTGCGTGTTTCTACCGGGATGAAGGGTACAGTCATCGACGTCCAGGTGTTCACACGTGATGGCGTCGAAAAAGATAAGCGTGCGCTTTCCATTGAGCAAATGCAGCTTGATGAGGTCCGTAAGGATCTGCAGGAAGAATACCGCATTGCCGAAGAAGCAACCTTTGCGCGTCTGAAGCGATCGTTGTTGAGCCAGCCTGTCAATGGCGGTCCTCAGCTTGCAAAAGGCGATGTCGTTTCTGAGGACTATCTTGACGAGCTCGCGCATAACCAGTGGTTCAAGTTGCGGATGCAAGATGAAGCGCTGAACGAGCTGCTGGCTCAGGCTCAAGCGCAGCTGGTTGAGCGTAAGAAAGAGATGGAAGAGAAGTATGAGGACAAGAGGCGCAAGCTTCAGCAAGGCGACGATTTAGCGCCTGGTGTCCTCAAAATCGTCAAGGTTTACGTTGCGATCAAGCGTCGTATCCAGCCGGGTGACAAGATGGCGGGTCGCCACGGTAACAAAGGGGTTATCTCGGCGATCATGCCGATTGAAGATATGCCCTATGACGAAAAAGGTGAGCCGGTCGATGTTGTGCTGAACCCGCTGGGTGTACCGTCGCGTATGAACGTCGGTCAGATCCTAGAGACTCACTTGGGGATGGCCGCACGAGGTCTGGGTGTAAAAATTAATGAGATGTTGCAGCAAGAGCGTGACAAGCAGGTCACTGAATTGCGTGGCTTCCTCGACAAAGTTTACAACCATGCCGATAGCAAAAAACGCGAAGACCTGGCATCACTGAGTGATGATGAGATCATTGCACTGGCGCACAATCTGAAGAAAGGGGTGCCCATGGGTACCGCGGTCTTCGATGGGGCAAAAGAGCATGAAATTAAGGCCATGCTTGAATTGGCTGGGCTGCCAAGCAGTGGCCAGATGGACCTTTATGATGGTCGGACAGGTGACAAGTTCGATCGTCCGGTGACTGTGGGCTATATGTACATGCTGAAACTCAACCACTTGGTGGATGATAAGATGCATGCGCGTTCAACGGGCTCTTATTCACTGGTGACTCAGCAGCCGCTGGGCGGTAAGGCTCAATTTGGCGGTCAGCGTTTTGGTGAGATGGAGGTGTGGGCACTGGAAGCTTATGGTGCGGCATACACCTTGCAAGAAATGCTTACCGTCAAATCTGATGACGTCAATGGTCGTACCAAGATGTATAAGAACATCGTGGATGGCAATCACCAGATGGACCCCGGCATGCCCGAGTCCTTCAACGTGCTGATCAAGGAAATCCGGTCGCTGGCGATCGACATCGACCTGGAATACTGATCGCCGATTTGGCAGCCTGAGATAGAACAGCGTGACGCGGGGAGCTTTGCTCCCCGTTAGCCCTCAACGGGAGCTTCGGCCGATGAAAGACCTTGTAAACGTATTACGTACTCAGGGACACCCTGAGGAGTTCGATTCCATCAAGATCACTTTAGCGTCACCTGACATGGTGCGTTCATGGTCCTTTGGTGAAGTCAAAAAGCCTGAAACCATCAACTACCGGACGTTCAAACCTGAGCGTGATGGTCTTTTCTGCGCCAAGATCTTCGGTCCGGTCAAAGACTACGAATGCTTGTGCGGTAAGTACAAGCGGATGAAGCACCGCGGCATCATTTGTGAAAAGTGTGGTGTTGAGGTGACACAGGCGAAGGTGCGTCGTGAGCGGATGGGCCATATTGAACTGGCTTCTCCGGTTGCACACATCTGGTTCCTGAAATCATTGCCGTCCCGCATCGGTTTGATGCTGGATATGACGCTGCGCGATATCGAGCGTGTCCTTTACTTTGAGAGCTTTGTGGTGATCGATCCGGGTATGACAACCCTGAATCGAGGGCAGCTCTTAAATGATGAGCAGTACTTTGAAGCGCTGGAAGAGTTTGGGGATGACTTTGATGCCCGTATGGGGGCCGAAGCGATCCAGGCTTTATTAGGCGATATTGAGCTGCAAGAAGAAGTGGATAAGCTGCGTGAAGAAATTCCGCAGACAGCGTCTGAAACGAAACTGAAAAAGCTCTCCAAGCGCTTGAAAGTCATGGAAGCTTTTCTGGAGTCGGGGAATGATCCCCAGTGGATGATTATGGAAGTGCTGCCGGTGTTGCCACCGGACTTGCGCCCATTAGTCCCGCTGGACGGGGGGCGTTTCGCGACTTCTGACCTGAATGATTTGTATCGCCGGGTTATTAACCGAAATAACCGCTTAAAGCGCCTGCTTGAACTCAATGCGCCCGACATCATTGTGCGCAATGAAAAGCGGATGCTGCAAGAGTCTGTCGATGCGCTGCTAGATAACGGCCGTCGTGGCCGAGCGATTACCGGTTCAAATCGTCGTCCGCTGAAGTCTCTGGCGGATATGATCAAAGGTAAGCAGGGGCGTTTCCGTCAGAACTTGCTGGGTAAGCGTGTCGATTACTCTGGTCGTTCTGTTATTACGGTAGGCCCGACGTTGCGCCTGCATCAGTGTGGTTTGCCGAAGAAAATGGCGCTGGAGCTGTTTAAGCCGTTTATCTTTGCCAAACTCGAAGCGCGTGGTATGGCCACGACGATCAAAGCGGCCAAGAAAATGGTTGAGCGCGAGGTGCCTGAAGTTTGGGATATCCTGGCCGAAGTAATTCGTCAGCACCCGGTCATGCTCAACCGTGCACCGACATTGCACCGTTTGGGGATTCAGGCTTTTGAGCCGATTTTGATCGAAGGTAAAGCGATTCAGCTGCACCCGCTGGTGTGTGCGGCCTATAACGCTGACTTTGATGGTGACCAGATGGCGGTCCACGTGCCGTTAACACTGGAAGCACAGCTCGAGGCGCGTGCCTTGATGTTGTCCACCAACAACGTGCTCTCACCGGCGAATGGCGAACCGATCATCGTACCGTCTCAAGACGTGGTCTTGGGTCTGTATTATATGACCCGCGAAAAGATCGGTGCCAAAGGTGAAGGCATGATTCTCAGCGGCATTAAAGAAGCTGAGCGTGTCTATAGCACGGGGGCTGCCAGCCTGCATGCGCGCGTGAAAGTGCGTATCACTGAATATTTACCGAACGACGCTGGTGATATTGAAGCCATTACCAGCATTAAAGACACCACTGTCGGGCGTGCGGTACTGTTCCGCATTATGCCGAAGGGCTTGTCGTTTGACCTGATTAACAAGCCGCTGGTTAAAAAAGCGATTTCTCGCTTGATTAACGAGGCTTACCGTAGTGTTGGTTTGAAAGAAACCGTTATTTTCGCTGACCAGTTAATGTACACCGGGTTCCGCTATGCGACATGGTCCGGCTGTTCCATCGGGGTGAACGACTTTGTTATCCCGGATGCTAAAGCCGATATCGTTGCTGAAGCTGAAGCTGAAGTGAAGCAGATCGAGCAGCAGTTTGCTTCAGGCTTGGTGACTCAGGGTGAGAAGTACAACAAGGTTATCGATATTTGGTCCAAGGCGAATGATCGCGTTGCCAAAGCGATGATGGAAGGCATCTCGAAAGAGAAAGCTGTGGACAGTAAAGGCGAAACGCACGAGCAAGCTTCGTTCAATAGCGTCTTTATCATGGCCGACTCTGGTGCTCGTGGTAGTGCGGCTCAGATTCGTCAGCTGGCCGGTATGCGTGGTTTGATGGCCAAGCCAGATGGCTCGATCATTGAAACACCGATCGTGGCTAACTTCCGTGAAGGCTTGAACGTACTGCAGTACTTCATCTCGACTCACGGGGCACGTAAAGGTCTTGCTGATACGGCATTGAAAACGGCCAACTCGGGTTACCTGACGCGCCGCCTAGTCGATGTGGCGCAAGACTTGGTTGTTACTGAGACCGATTGTGGTACTGAAGAAGGGCTGACCCTCCATCCGATCATCGAAGGCGGTGATATCATCGTTCCGTTGGCTCAGCTGGTGCTGGGTCGCGTTGTCGCTCGTGATGTCGTCAAGCCGGATACCGGTGAGGTGCTGATTCCACGTGGCACACTATTGGATGAGCAGTGGTGTGAAAACCTCGACTCCATGAGTGTGGATGAGATTGTCGTGCGCTCTTCCATTGCCTGTGAAACTCGCCATGGTGTGTGTTCAAGCTGTTACGGCCGTGATTTGGCCCGTGGACACTTGGTGAATGTCGGTGAGGCGGTGGGTGTTATCGCTGCTCAGTCGATCGGTGAGCCGGGTACTCAGCTGACCATGCGTACCTTCCACATTGGTGGGGCGGCATCACGTGCCTCTGCTGTGGATAACGTCCAAGTGAAGCATGGCGGCACAGTTCGCTTGCATAACATCAAATACGTTGAGCGAGAAGACGGTAAATTGGTCGCTGTGTCACGTTCTGGTGCATTGGCAGTCGCTGATGAACATGGCCGTGAGCGTGAGTACTACAAGCTGCCGTATGGCGCTGAAATCCATGTGCGTGAAGGTGCTGTAGTCGAGCCTGGCCAAGTGGTGGCTAAGTGGGATCCGCATACCCATCCGGTTGTGGCCGAAGTCGCTGGTCGTGCGCGCTTCCAGGATATGGTCGAAGGTAATACGATCAACCGTAATGTCGATGAGATGACTGGTTTATCCTCCATCGAGGTGTTGGACATTGGTGCCCGACCGTCTGTTGCTAAAGACATGCGTCCTCAGGTTATGCTGGTTGATGCTGCAGGTCAGGAAGTGACACTGCCAGGTTCGACGACGCCGGTTCAGTATATGCTGCCGGGCAAGGCGATCGTCTCTATTAACGATGGTGCGGATATCAAAGTGGGCGATGTGATTGCCCGTATTCCGCAAGAAAGCAGTGGTAACAAAGACATTACCGGTGGTTTGCCAAGGGTCGCGGACTTGTTCGAAGCCCGTCGCCCGAAAGAACCGGCGATTCTGGCTGAATGTGATGCCACGATTTCGTTCGGTAAAGAGACTAAAGGTAAGCAGCGTATTGTACTGACGCCGACCAGTGGCGCTGACCCGATTGAGATGCTGATTCCCAAGTGGCGTAAGATTAACGTTTTCGAAGGGGAAACGGTCGCCAAAGGTGAAGTTATTTCGGATGGTCCGTCCAATCCGCATGACATCTTGCGTCTGCTGGGTGTTAGCGAGCTGACGAAGTACATCGTGGCTGAGGTTCAGGAAGTCTATCGCCTCCAGGGTGTTGGCATTAATGACAAGCACATTGAGGTTATTGTGCGTCAGATGCTGCGCAAAGTTGAAATTACCGACTCTGCCGATTCTACCTTCATTACGGGCGATCAGGTTGACCTGGTGCGTGTGTTGGAAGAAAACGATCGGCTGGAAAAAGAAGATAAATTCCCGGCTAAATATGAGCGCTTGCTCCTGGGGATTACTAAGGCTTCTTTGGCAACTGAGTCGTTCATCTCGGCAGCGTCCTTCCAGGAAACCACGCGAGTGCTGACAGAGGCTGCCGTGAGTGGTAAGCGTGATATGTTGCGCGGCCTGAAAGAAAACGTTGTGGTGGGTCGACTGATCCCCGCGGGGACTGGTTTAACGTATCACAACACCCGTCGTGTCCAGCGTGATGAGCATGAGCTGGAGCTCTCTGGGCCGAGTGCGAGCGAAGTTGAAGCAGCGCTGACCAGCGAACTTTCCGCGATGGAAGGCGACGAAGAATAAGCGATATCGTTGATGTCGTAGAGCAATGTCAAGGCCAGCAGGTGCTGCTGGCCTTGACGTTATAGGATGCGCGGCCGTAGAATGCGCTTCCTTGAATCGAGGGGATAGGTGCGTCTATCCATTTTGCACGTCGTGTTCTGCCTTAAGGTGAACACGTTTAAGTAACTGGAGTTTGCTTGCATGGCTACCATCAATCAGTTGGTACGCAAGCCGCGTAAACGTAAGGTCGCCAAGAGTGATGTTCCCGCTCTTCAGGCGTGCCCGCAAAAACGTGGCGTGTGCACCCGTGTTTATACTACTACACCGAAAAAACCGAACTCGGCATTGCGTAAAGTCTGCCGTGTGCGTCTGACCAACGGGTACGAAGTGTCTTCGTACATCGGCGGTGAAGGCCACAACCTGCAGGAGCACTCTGTTGTGCTGATTCGCGGCGGTCGTGTAAAAGACTTGCCGGGTGTGCGTTACCACACTGTTCGCGGTGCATTGGATACCTCTGGTGTTCAGAACCGTAAACAGGGTCGTTCTAAGTACGGCGCTAAGCGCCCGAAAGCTTAATTTGAATATTTATAGCGTCTGATAAGAGTAAGGCCGGATGCGTTGTCCGGGATTACCTGAAGACCTAATGTGAGGGCTTATCAATGCCAAGAAGACGAGTAGCGGCAAAGCGGGAAATTATCCCAGATCCGAAGTACGGAAATGAGCGCCTTGCCAAGTTCATTAACCATGTGATGGTTAGTGGCAAGAAATCAGTTGCCGAACGTATTGTTTACGGTGCACTGGATAAGGTGCAGGAGCGCACCAAGGACGCCCCCCTCGAAGTGTTCGAAAAGGCGCTCGAAAACATTCAGCCGCTGGTCGAAGTTAAATCCCGCCGTGTCGGTGGTGCCACTTATCAGGTGCCGGTCGAAGTTCGTCCGACCCGTCGTCAAGCATTGGCGATGCGCTGGTTGGTTGACTTTGCACGTAAGCGTGGCGAGAAATCCATGGATCTGCGCCTGGCGGGTGAAATTGTAGACGCCGCAGAAGGTAAAGGTGCAGCCGTCAAGAAGCGTGAAGACGTGCATCGCATGGCGGAAGCCAACAAAGCATTCTCTCACTACCGCTTCTAAAGGGGGCCTATCGTGGCACGTAAAACTCCCATTAAGCGCTACCGTAATATCGGTATTTGCGCTCACGTGGATGCAGGTAAAACCACGACGACTGAACGTGTCCTGTTCTATACCGGCTTGTCTCATAAGCTCGGTGAGGTTCATGATGGCGCTGCCACCATGGACTGGATGGAGCAGGAGCAAGAGCGTGGTATCACCATCACATCAGCTGCGACCACTTGCTTTTGGCAGGGGATGAATAAGCAGTTTGATGAGCACCGTATCAACATCATTGATACGCCTGGACACGTTGACTTCACCATCGAAGTTGAGCGTTCACTGCGCGTTCTGGATGGTGCGGTCGTTGTGCTGTGTGCTTCTTCCGGCGTTCAGCCTCAGACTGAGACTGTTTGGCGTCAGGCCAATAAATATGAAGTGCCGCGTATGGTGTTCGTCAATAAGATGGACCGTTCGGGCGCTGACTATGACATGGTTGTGGCACAGCTGAAGAAACGTCTGAATGCGAATCCTGTCATTCTGAATATGCCCATTGGCGCAGAAGACGAGTTCAAAGGCGTTGTCGACCTGATCGAAATGAAGGCGATCTGGTGGAATGAAGAAGACATGGGGACCAGCTATAAGCTGGGTGATATCCCGGAAGATCTTCAGGCGCGTGCAGAAGAGCTACATGAAGAGCTGATGGAATCTGCTGCTGAAGCCAATGAAGAGCTGATGGATAAATACCTTGAAGAAGGTACTTTGTCCAAAGAGGAGCTCAAAAAGGCGATTCGTCAGCGTACGCTGGACAATGAGATTGTTCCTGTTCTCGCGGGTTCAGCCTTTAAAAATAAAGGTGTTCAGGCCGTACTGGATGCGGTTATTGAATACCTGCCGGCGCCGGATGAAGTTAAAGCCATTGAAGGTGAGCTTGAGGATGGCAGTATCGCCACTCGTCACGCCGATGATGATCAGCCTTTCTCCGCGTTGGCGTTTAAAATCGCGACAGATCCCTTTGTAGGCGTGCTGACGTATATTCGTGTCTACTCAGGTGTTCTTAATTCTGGTGACGGAGTTTATAACTCTGTTAAACAGAAGCGCGAGCGTATCGGTCGTTTGGTGCAAATGCACTCAAATAACCGTGAAGAAATTAAAGAAGTTCGCGCGGGTGACATCGCGGCCTGTGTAGGCCTGAAAGATGTGACCACTGGGGATACCCTGTGTAGCCAGGATAACAAGATTGTTCTGGAGCGCATGGAGTTTCCGGAGCCTGTGATCTCGGTAGCTGTTGAACCGAAATCCAAGGCGGACCAGGAAAAAATGGGCGTGGCGCTGGGTAAGTTGGCCCAGGAAGATCCTTCTTTCCGTGTGCGTACGGACGAAGAATCCGGTCAGACCATTATTTCTGGGATGGGTGAGCTTCACTTGGATATCATCGTTGACCGTATGCGTCGCGAGTTCAAGGTGGAAGCGAACATCGGCAAGCCGCAGGTTGCGTATCGCGAAACCATTCGCGGTTCTGTCGAACAGGAAGGCAAGTTCGTACGTCAGTCCGGTGGTCGTGGTCAGTATGGTCACGTCGTACTGCGCATCGAACCGCTGACCGACAAAGGCGAAGACGGGGAAAAAGTCTACGAGTTCGTTAATGAAATCGTAGGTGGTGTCGTGCCGAGGGAGTACATTCCAGCGGTTGACAAAGGTTGTCATGAGCAGCTGCAGAACGGTGTTCTGGCAGGCTACCCGATGATTGATGTCAAAGTAACGCTGTTTGATGGCTCTTATCACGATGTCGACTCCAACGAGATGGCCTTTAAGATCGCGGGTTCTATGGCGATTAAAGAAGGTTGCCGTAAGGCTAAAGCGGTCTTGCTGGAGCCGACTATGCAGGTCGAAGTCGTTACCCCTGAAGAGTATATGGGTGACGTCATGGGCGATCTGAACCGTCGTCGTGGCCTGGTTCAGGGTATGGATGATACTTCTTCTGGGAAGGTTGTTCGTGCTCTGGTGCCTCTGGGTGAAATGTTCGGTTATGCAACCGATCTGCGTTCTGCGACCCAGGGTCGTGCGAGCTACTCCATGGAGTTCGCTAAGTATACCGAAGCGCCGGCTAGCATTGTTGAAGCCGTCATTAATCAAAAATAACCCCTGTCGCTAACTCAAGAGGTTATCGTTGTGGCTAAAGAAAAGTTTGAACGTAGCAAACCGCACGTAAACGTTGGTACTATCGGTCACGTTGACCATGGTAAAACTACGCTGACTGCAGCTCTGACACGTGTATGTGCAGAAGTTTGGGGCGGCGCTGCCGTTGCATTTGACGGTATCGATAATGCACCGGAAGAGCGTGAGCGTGGTATCACCATCGCAACGTCTCACGTTGAGTATGAGTCCCCGACTCGTCACTATGCTCACGTAGACTGCCCTGGACACGCTGACTATGTTAAGAACATGATCACGGGTGCCGCTCAGATGGATGGCGCTATCCTGGTTTGTTCTGCAGCTGACGGCCCCATGCCTCAGACGCGTGAGCATATCCTGCTGTCTCGTCAGGTTGGCGTTCCTTACATCGTTGTGTTCCTGAACAAAGCGGACATGGTCGATGATGAAGAGCTGCTTGAACTGGTTGAGATGGAAGTTCGTGAGCTGTTGAACGAATACGAATTCCCGGGTGATGACACGCCTCTGGTCATTGGCTCTGCGTTGATGGCTCTGGAAGGTAAAGACGACAACGGCTTTGGTACGACTGCTGTAACCAAGCTGGTTGAAGCGTTGGACGCCTATATTCCTGAGCCTGAGCGTGCGGTTGATCAGCCGTTCCTGATGCCGATCGAAGACGTATTCTCTATCTCGGGTCGTGGTACCGTTGTAACGGGTCGTGTTGAGCGTGGCTTGATCAAAACTGGCGAAGAAATCGAAATCGTCGGTATCAAAGACACCACTAAAACGACTGTTACCGGCGTAGAAATGTTCCGTAAGCTGCTTGACGAAGGTCGTGCAGGTGAGAACGTTGGTGCGCTGTTGCGTGGTACTAAGCGTGATGACGTTGAGCGTGGTCAAGTTCTGGCTAAGCCGGGCTCTATTACTCCGCACACTGTCTTCGAAGCAGAAGTTTATGTTCTGTCTAAAGAAGAAGGTGGTCGTCATACTCCGTTCTTTAAAGGCTATCGTCCGCAGTTCTACTTCCGTACCACTGACGTAACAGGTACTTGTGAACTGCCGGAAGGCGTTGAGATGGTAATGCCGGGCGACAACGTTCGCATGGTGGTTACTCTGATCGCTCCGATCGCAATGGAAGACGGTCTGCGTTTCGCAATCCGTGAAGGTGGCCGCACCGTAGGTGCTGGCGTTGTATCTAAGATCGTTGAATAATTAGACTTTTTAGTCTGATTTATTGAGATCTTGATACAAAAGAGGGTCCCGTTGAATCGGGGCCCTCTTCTTGTAACATGCGCATGTTTGACACCAGCCTAAAAAGACGCATATAATGCGCCTCCTTTACAAAGGCGTGGCAGATGGCCTGCGCCATCGAGTCCATTTCGGAGCATTGGATAATGCAAGACCAAAAGATTCGCATTCGGCTGAAGTCGTTTGACCACCGCCTGATCGATCAGTCTGCGCTGGAGATTGTTGATACCGCCAAGCGTACTGGTGCTCAGGTTCGGGGTCCGATTCCCTTGCCGACCCGTAAAGAGAAGTTTACTGTGCTGATTTCTCCGCACGTCAATAAAGACGCGCGTGACCAGTATGAGATTCGTACGCATAAGCGCGTATTGGATATCGTCGAGCCGACAGAGAAGACTGTTGATGCTCTGATGAAGCTGGAACTGGCCGCTGGCGTTGATGTGCAAATCAGCCTGAGCTAAGCGCTCAAGCTTCTTGCATCAAAGCAGGTTCGCGTCGAGAGGCGCTATACAATTGAAGTAGTGGAATGTTCTGGAAAGAGCAGCCATAGCGGGTGATAGCCCCGTACACTAATAGGAGACAAGTGATGGCACTTGGATTAGTCGGTAAGAAGTGCGGTATGACCCGCATCTTCACCGAAGATGGTGTATCCATTCCTGTGACCGTTATTGAAGTCAATGCTAATCGCGTTGCTCAGGTGAAAACCGTTGATACTGACGGCTACACTGCAATTCAGGTCACACAGGGCTCTCGTAAAGCCAAACACCTGACCAAGCCGGAAGCTGGGCATTTTGCCAAAGCTGGCGTGGAAGCAGGTTATGGTCTGCGTGAGTTCCGCCTCGAAGAAGGTCAGGACGTACCCGAAGTTGGTGCTGAGTTGACTGTATCCCTCTTTGAAGCCGGTCAGTTGATTGATGTGACTGGTACCTCCAAGGGTAAAGGTTTTGCTGGTGCGGTGAAGCGTCATAACTTCAGCACCCAGGATGCTACCCATGGTAACTCTCTTTCCCACCGCGCGCCGGGTTCTATTGGTCAGAACCAAACCCCAGGTCGTGTCTTCAAGGGTAAGCGTATGGCCGGTCAGCTCGGTAACGAGCGTGTGACTGTACAGTCCCTGGAAGTCGTTCGCGTGGACGCTGAACGCAATCTCCTGTTGGTCAAAGGTGCCGTTCCTGGCGCTACTGGCGGCAGTGTGATCGTGCGTCCGGCGGTCAAGGCTCGCAGCTAAGAGGATAGAGACTCATGAACCTGAATCTTGCCGGAGCTCAGGGTACTGTTGAAGTATCTGACGTGACCTTTGGGAAAGAATTCAACGAAGCGCTGGTCCATCAGGTCGTTGTGGCCTACATGGCTGGTGCTCGCCAGGGTACTCGTGCCCAAAAGAACCGTTCAGATGTGAGCGGTGGTGGCAAGAAACCTTGGCGTCAAAAAGGCACAGGTCGTGCCCGTGCCGGGACAATCCGTTCGCCGTTATGGCGTTCTGGTGGCGTGACGTTTGCCGCCCGTCCTCAGGATCACAGCCAAAAGCTCAATAAGAAAATGTATCGCGCTGCGATGCGTTCAATTCTTTCTGAGCTGGCGCGCCAAGATCGTCTGGTTGCCGTGGAAAGCTTCTCTGTTGAAGCCCCGAAAACCAAGCAGCTGGCTGCCAAGCTGAAAGATCTGAACCTGGAAAAAGTGCTGATCGTGACTGATGACGTCGACCAGAACCTGTATCTGGCCGCGCGTAACATCCCCCACGTTGAAGTGGTTGACGTGAAGGCCGCTAATCCGGTCAGCCTCATCGCCCACGATAAGGTGCTGGTCACCGTGCCGGCCCTGCGTCAGTTCGAGGAGAAGCTGGGATGAACCAGGAGCGCGTATTCAAGGTACTGCTTGGTCCGCACGTGACCGAGAAATCCGCCGTTATTGCCGACGAGCACAACCAGTTCGTGTTCAAAGTGGCTCAAGATGCGACCAAGCCCGAAATCAAGAAAGCTGTTGAGCAGCTGTTTGACGTGAAGGTTGATGGTGTTCGCGTTCTGAACATGAAAGGCAAGACTCGTCGCACCATTCATGGCCTGGGTCGTCGTCAGGGCTACCGCAAAGCGTATGTTACGCTGGCGGAAGGTCAGACTATCGACTTCGCCGGTGCTGAATAAGGCAGGGGGTTGAAATGGCAGTAATTAAGACTAAGCCGACATCAGCCGGTCGCCGCCACATGATCAAAGTGGTGAACAGCGAGCTGCACAAGGGCGCCCCTTATGCACCGCTGCTGGCCAAGAAGAAAAAGACTGGTGGTCGTAACAATAATGGCCGTATCACAACTCGCCATATGGGTGGTGGTTCGCGTCAGCATTACCGTGTGATCGATTTCAAACGTAATAAAGATGGTGTCGTCGGCATCGTTGAGCGTCTGGAATATGATCCCAACCGTTCTGCGCACATCGCACTGATCAAGTATCTGGACGGTGAGCGTCGTTACATTATCGCGCCGAAAGGTTTGAGCGCGGGTGACCAAATCCAGTCAGGTGTTGATGCGCCGATTAAGCCGGGTAATACCCTGCCGCTGCGCAACATGCCGATGGGTTCTGTTGTTCACTGCATCGAACTGAAGCCGGGTAAAGGTGCTCAGATGGCTCGTTCTGCGGGCGCTGGTGCACAGTTGGTCGCCCGTGAAGGCGCACATGCAACCTTGCGTCTGCGTTCTGGCGAAATGCGCAAAGTGTTAGCGGATTGCCGTGCCACCTTAGGTGAAGTCGGTAACTCTGAGCATACACTGCGTGTATTGGGTAAAGCCGGTGCTACTCGTTGGCGCGGTGTTCGTCCGACCGTTCGCGGTACCGTGATGAACCCGGTTGATCACCCGCATGGTGGTGGTGAAGGGCGTAACTTCGGTAAGCACCCGACCACACCTTGGGGTGTGCCGACTAAGGGCTACAAAACCCGTAAGAACAAGCGCACCGACAAGATGATTGTCCGTCGTCGCGGCGCGAAGTAACGAATAAGGGGATACCACTGTGCCACGTTCACTGAAGAAAGGTCCCTTCATTGACCTTCATCTGCTTAAGAAAGTGGAAGCTGCCCTGGATAAGAACGATAAGAAGCCAATCAAAACTTGGTCTCGTCGTTCAATGATTATTCCGGAAATGGTCGGTCTGACCATTGCTGTCCACAATGGTCGCCAGCATGTGCCGGTTTACATCTCTGAAGAGATGGTCGGTCACAAGCTTGGTGAATTTGCTGCAACTCGCACCTATCGCGGGCATGTAGCTGATAAGAAGGCCAAGCGCTAAGCCAGGAGGTTAAGATGGAAGTTGCCGCAAAACTGCGTGGAGCTAATCTGTCCGCTCAGAAGGCTCGCTTGGTCGCTGATCAGGTACGCGGGAAGAGCGTGACAGACGCTCTGAATATTCTGACCTTTAGCCCTAAAAAAGCGGCTGCACTGGTCAAAAAAGCGCTCGAATCCGCTATTGCGAATGCCGAGCATAATGAGAATGCGGATATCGACGAACTGCGTGTCTCTACCATCATGGTAGATGAGGGTTCCACCCTTAAGCGCATTAAGCCGCGCGCGAAAGGACGTGCTGACCGCATCCTGAAGCGTACTTGTCACATTACCGTGAAGGTAGCAGACCGGTAGGAGATCACCAGATGGGTCAGAAAGTACATCCGACTGGTATTCGGTTGGGCATCGTCAAAGACCATGCCTCCACCTGGTACGCCGACAGCGCTGACTACGCTGATCGACTGAACAATGACCTGCAAGTTCGTCGCTTCTTAGAAGCACGTCTAAAGCAGGCCGCGGTGAGCCGAATCCAGATCGAGCGTCCGGCTAATAATGCCCGGATCACGATTCACACTGCACGTCCCGGTATCGTTATCGGGAAAAAAGGCGAGGATGTTGATCGCCTGCGTAAAGAGATTACCGAGATGATGGGTGTGCCTGTGCACATCAACATTGAGGAAGTCCGCAAACCTGAACTGGATGCCGCTCTGGTTGCTCAGAGTGTCGCTGGTCAGCTGGAACGCCGTGTTATGTTCCGTCGCGCGATGAAGCGTGCGGTTCAGAACGCTATGCGTCTGGGTGCCAAAGGTATTCGTATCCAGGTTGGCGGCCGTTTGGGTGGTGCCGAGATCGCACGCACCGAGTGGTATCGCGAAGGTCGCGTGCCGCTGCATACACTGCGTGCCGACATCGACTATGCCACCGCTGAAGCTCACACCACCTATGGTGTAATCGGTGTGAAGGTCTGGATCTTCAAAGGCGAGATCCTGGGTGGCCTGGAAGAGGTGCGTAGCAAGGCTAAAAAAGCTGCTGCACCTAAGAAGAAAGGTTCCAAGTAAGGGGATAGTCGATGTTACAGCCCAAGCGTACAAAGTTCCGCAAGGTTCAAAAAGGCCGTAACCGCGGTCTGGCGAATCGCGGCAACAAGGTGAGCTTCGGCGAATTCGGTCTCAAAGCAACTGGCCGCGGTCGTATTACCGCGCGTCAGATTGAGGCCGCCCGTCGAACCATGACGCGTCATATCAAACGTGGCGGTAAGATCTGGATCCGGGTATTCCCGGACAAACCGATCACTGAAAAACCGCTGGAAGTCCGTATGGGTAAAGGTAAGGGTAACGTAGAGTATTGGGTTGCCCAGATCCAGCCCGGCAAGGTGCTTTACGAAGTAGAAGGCGTTTCAGAGCAGCTGGCTCGCGAAGCTTTCTCCCTGGCAGCGTCAAAACTGCCGGTCCCGACCACCTTTGTTAAACGGACGGTGATGTGATGAAAGTTCAAGAACTGCAAGACAAGTCTGTTGACGCGCTGAAAGAGCAGTTGCATGAGCTGCTGCGCGAACAGTTCCAGCTGCGCATGAAGAAGGCGACTGGCCAACTGGGTCAAAGCCACCTGCTCAAGCAGGTCCGTCGTGATGTGGCTCGCGTCAAGACTGTGCTGAACCAGAAGGCAGGTAACTAACATGGCCGAAGTCGAGAAGAATGTTCGTACCGTTACCGGCAAGGTGGTGAGCGACAAGATGGATAAGTCCATCACCGTAATGGTTGAGCGTCGTGTTGCTCACCCTATTTACGGTAAGTACGTACGCCGCTCCACTAAGCTGCACGCACACGATGAAGCGAACAACGCTCGTATGGGCGATACCGTGACCATCCAGGAATGCCGTCCGATGTCTAAGACCAAGGCCTGGAAACTGGTTGAAGTCGTTGAACGTGCCAGAGAAGTTTGACCGGCCCCTTTAACGGTGTGCAGGTTTAGGTTTGGAGACAAACGATGATTCAGACGCAATCAATGCTGGATGTTGCCGACAACAGCGGCGCGCGTCGCGTCATGTGCATCAAGGTGCTGGGCGGTTCACACCGCCGTTATGCCCGAGTCGGTGACATTATTAAAGTGACCGTCAAAGATGCCATACCGCGCGGTAAGGTAAAAAAAGGCCAGGTCCTCAAGGCTGTGGTCGTTCGTACCAAGGCGCCGGTTCGCCGCCCCGACGGCTCCGTCATTCGCTTCGATGGCAATGCTGCCGTCGTACTGGATGGTAAGGATGCTCCGATCGGTACCCGTATTTTCGGGCCGGTGACACGTGAACTGCGTGGCGACAAGTTCATGAAGATCATTTCCTTGGCGCCTGAAGTGCTGTAAGGAGCGAGGCCGGTTATGCGCAAGATCAAACGTGACGATGAAGTCATCGTCATTGCAGGTAAAGACAAAGGCAAGCGCGGCAATGTGAAGCGCGTGCTAAAGGACGGGCGTTTCGTCGTGTCCGGTGTGAATATGATTAAACGTCACACCCGTCCGAATCCCTACCTGGGGACCGCCGGCGGTATTATCGAGCGCGAAGCGCCGATTCACGCCTCTAATGTGGCCATCTTTAATAAAGAGACCAGCAAGGCGGACCGAGTAGGGTTCAAGGTCTTGGACGACGGTTCCAAGGTACGCATTTACAAGTCGACTCAATCTGAGATCGACGCCTAATCGAATCAGGTAGCAGCATGGCTAGATTGAAAGAGCTTTACCGGAACGAGGTTGCGGCCAAGCTGAAAGAAGAGCTGGGTCTCAAAAACGTGATGGAAGTGCCGCGCGTTACCAAAGTGACCCTGAACATGGGCCTTGGTGAAGCGCTTAGCGACAAGAAGCTGATCGAGAACGCCATCGCCGATCTGGAACAACTGAGCGGTCAGAAAGCGGTTGTCACGAAAGCACGTAAGTCCATCGCGGGCTTTAAGGTTCGTGAAGGCTGGCCGATCGGTTGTAAAGTCACTCTGCGCAGTGAGCGTATGTGGGACTTCATGGATCGTTTGGTGGACATCGCGATTCCGCGTATCCGTGATTTCCGTGGTCTGAACCCGAAATCCTTTGATGGCCGTGGGAACTACAGCATGGGTGTTCGTGAACAGATCATCTTCCCAGAGATCGAATATGATAAAATCGATCGTCTGCGTGGTCTGGACGTCACGATTACCACCACTGCCCGTAATAACGACGAAGGCCGTGCGCTGTTAAGCGCTCTGGGCTTCCCGTTCAAGAAGTAAGGGGAAGATCATGGCGAAAGTATCAATGGTTCAGCGTGAGCTGAAGCGCGCCAAGCTGGTTGACAAGTTCGCGGCAAAACGCGCTGAACTCAAAGCCATCATTGCAAGCCCTAATAGCTCAGAAGAAGAGCGTTGGGAAGCTCAGCTGAAGCTGCAGAAGCTGCCGCGTGATGCGAGCCCAGTCCGTCAGCGTAATCGTTGTCGAGTGACTGGCCGTCCGCACGGTTTCTATAACAAGTTCGGCCTGTCCCGCATCAAGCTGCGTGAGTCTGCTATGCGTGGCGAAGTGCCGGGTCTGCGCAAGTCCAGCTGGTAAGCGCGTACAGATCCAGGAGTGCTAAGCGAATGAGCATGCAAGACACGCTGGCGGATATGTTTACCCGTATCCGCAACGCACAGGCAGCCACCAAGGAAGCGGTTACCATGCCGTCTTCCAAGCAGAAGGTCGAGATTGCCCGTGTGCTTAAAGAAGAAGGTTATGTTGCCGATTATGCGGTATCCGGTGACGTTAAGCCTGAACTGACTATCACCCTTAAGTACTTTGAGGGTCGTCCGGTCATCGAGAAGATCGAACGCGTAAGCAAGCCGTCTTTACGCCAGTATCGTGGCAAAGGCAACTTGCCGAAGGTTGCTGACGGTCTGGGCGTTGCGATTGTCAGCACCTCTAAAGGGGTGATGTCTGATCGCGCCGCTCGCGCGGCCGGTGTCGGTGGCGAAGTCATCTGCACCGTATTCTAAGGGAGAGTGTAATGTCCCGCGTAGCGAAGAAACCGATTCAACTGCCGGCCGGCGTAGAGCTCAAGCTCGACGGTCAGCAGGTTACAGCAAAGGGTTCCAATGGAACCCTGAGCCTGACGGCTCACGAGCTGATCGAAGTTAAAGTGGAAGACAACACTGTGACTGTTGCTCCGCGTCATGATCGCGATGTGAAAGGTTGGGCTCTGGCCGGTACTACCCGTGCTCTGATCAATAACTTGGTAGTTGGTGTTTCCGAAGGCTTTACTCGGACGCTGCTGATTACTGGTGTTGGTTACCGTGCTCAGGCCAAGGGTAAGACCGTAAACCTTAACCTGGGCTTCTCCCATCCGGTGGACTATGAGTTGCCGGAAGGCGTGACCGCTGAGACCCCCAACAACACCACTGTCGTCATCAAAGGTGCCGACAAGCAAAAGGTGGGTCAGGTTGCTGCGGAGATCCGCAATTACCGCCGCCCCGAACCCTATAAGGGCAAGGGTATTCGGTACGACGATGAGCAGGTCCGTCGTAAAGAAGCCAAGAAGAAGTAAGGCAGGGTTATGAACGCGAAGAAAGAATCCCGTTTACGTCGTGCCCGCCGTGCCCGTGCCAAGATGAGGGAGATGGGTACGATTCGCCTTTGTGTGAACCGTACTCCGCGGCATATTTACGCGCAGATTATTTCCGCCGATGGCGGTCAAGTACTGGCCAGCGCTTCCACGCTGGATGGTACTCTGCGCAGCGGCACGACCGGCAATGTCGAGGCAGCCTCCAAAGTCGGTCAGCTGATTGCCGAGCGCGCCAAGGCCGCCGGCATTACCCGCGTAGCCTTCGATCGTTCTGGCTACAAGTATCATGGCCGAATCAAAGCGCTGGCTGATGCAGCGCGTGAAGGCGGTCTGGAATTCTAAAGGGTGTGACGATGGCGAATAACGAACAGAAAGGCGGCGATCTGCAAGAGAAGCTCGTGCAGGTAAACCGCGTCGCCAAAGTGGTCAAAGGTGGCCGTATTTTCGGTTTCACTGCCTTGACCGTCGTTGGCGATGGCAATGGTCGTATCGGTTTCGGTCGCGGTAAGGCACGTGAAGTGCCTGTCGCGATCCAGAAGGCGATGGAGCAGGCCCGTCGTAACATGGTTAAAGTTGAGCTCAATGGCAATACGCTGCAGTACCCGGTAAAAGCCCGTCATGGTGCTTCCCGTGTCTTCATGCAGCCAGCCTCTGAAGGTACAGGTATCATCGCCGGTGGCGCGATGCGTGCGGTACTGGAATTGGCCGGTGTGCAGAACGTACTGGCCAAATGCTATGGCTCTACCAACCCGGTCAACGTGGTGCGTGCTACCATCAATGGCCTGGCCAACATGAACTCGCCGGACGATATTGCTGCCAAGCGTGGCAAGTCCGTCGAAGACATTCTGGGGTAAGCAATCATGGCGAAGATCAAAGTGACTCTGGTCAAGAGCCCGATCGCAACTCAGCCGAAGCATAAGCTGAATGTGAAAGGTCTGGGCTTGCGCCGGATCGGCCACACGGTCGAGCTCGAAGATACCCCCGCCGTACGCGGCATGATCAATAAGGTCAGTTATCTGCTGCGCGTAGAGGGAGCATAATCATGCAACTGAATAACTTGAGCCCGGCTCCGGGCTCCAAGTCAGAAGCCAAGCGCCGCGGTCGCGGCATTGGTAGCGGCCTGGGTAAAACCGGTGGTCGTGGTCATAAAGGGCAGAAGTCCCGCTCTGGTGGTCGCGTTCGTCCAGGTTTTGAAGGCGGTCAAATGCCGCTGCAGCGTCGTCTGCCGAAGTTCGGTTTCACTTCTCGTCAAGCAGCATTTACCGAAGAAGTGCGCCTGAACGAAATCGCTAAAGTCGCCGGTGACGAAGTGACTCTGGAGACTTTGCAGGCAGCCAACATTCTGCGTGACGCGACTCGTTTCGTCCGTGTGATTTTGTCTGGCGAAATCAACCGTGCTGTCACGGTTCGTGGCCTGAAAGTGACTAAAGGTGCTCGTGCTGCAATTGAAGCAGCCGGCGGCAAAGTCGAAGACTGAGCGATATCGAGGATGCAATGGCAAAATCAGGGTCTATGCCAAGTAGCCAGGGTGGATTAAGCGAACTATGGGCGCGCTTGCGCTTTGTTCTGCTGGCCATTCTGGTATATCGGATCGGCGCACATGTGCCGGTACCGGGCATCAATCCTGACCAACTTGCTGCCATCTTTGAGCAGAACCGGGGCACCATCCTAGACATGTTTAACATGTTCTCGGGTGGTGCACTGGAAAACATGAGTATCCTGGCTCTCGGCATTATGCCGTACATCTCAGCCTCGATTATCATGCAGCTGTTCAGTGCAATCTCGCCTCAGCTTAAAGAGCTGAAAAAAGAAGGCGAGGCCGGTCGCCGCAAAATCAACCAGTACACACGGTACGGCACTGTGGTGTTGGCGCTGATTCAGGCGGCAGGTATGGCGGTAGGTCTGGCAGGACAGCCCGGAGTGGTCTATATGGCTAACTTCGGCTTTTACTTCGTGGCCGTGACAACTTTAGTCGCCGGCGCCGTCTTCCTGATGTGGCTGGGTGAGCAAATCACTGAGCGTGGGATCGGTAACGGGATCTCGCTATTGATCTTCTCAGGGATCGTAGCTGGTTTCCCCGGAGCTGTTGCTGGGTGGCTTGAGGTCGCGCGTAGCGAAGGCAGCTGGAACCTGCTGCCGTTGCTGATTATCGGTCTGCTGGGTATTGCGACGATTGCTTTCGTAGTCTTCATGGAACGCGGGCAACGTCGTATTACGGTGAATTATGCCAAGCGTCAGGTCGGTAACCAGGTTTATGCGGCTCAGTCCAATCATTTACCGCTGAAAGTGAATATGGCTGGGGTTATTCCGCCCATCTTTGCTTCGAGTATTCTGCTGTTCCCTGCCTCTATTGGGCAATGGTTCGGTAGCGCTGATGGATTGGATTGGTTGCAGGATCTGGCGCAATTACTTGCACCGGGTCAGCCGCTGTATATCTTGCTTTTCGCGGTGAGTGTTGTATTCTTCTGCTACTTCTATACAGCCCTCATGTTTGACCCCAAAGAAATTGCTGAGAACCTCAAGCGTTCTGGCGCATTTCTACCGGGTATCCGTCCGGGCAAGTATACGGCCGAGTATATTGATGGTGTCGTCACTAGACTCACCCTCTTTGGGGCCTTGTACATCACCGCTGTGTCATTGATGCCGCAGTTCCTCCAGATTGCTTGGAATGTGCCCTTCTATGTCGGTGGTACATCACTGTTAATCATTGTGGTGGTGGTCATGGATTTTATGGCGCAGGTCCAGTCGCATCTGATGTCGCATCAGTATCAGTCGCAAGCCCTGCTCAAGAAAGCCAACCTCAAGGGATATGGGCGTCGATAAGACTTTCCATCCCTGGGTAGTGGAGTAGACAATGAAAGTTCGCGCATCTGTTAAGAAGATCTGCCGTAACTGCAAGATCATTCGTCGTCGTGGTGCCGTTCGTGTGATTTGTAGCGAACCGCGTCACAAACAGCGCCAGGGTTAATCCTGGACTGGACCGCGAAGGTTTAAGGAACCCCTTGATATTTATGATGTCAAGGGGTATCCTTTCGCGCCTTTCGTGGACGTAAAAACTGGAGCGACGTTGCTAACCCTCAATTGGTTAAAGCGCGTTTGCTGAGAATCGGAGTAAGCTGAATGGCTCGTATTGCCGGCGTCAACATTCCGGATAACAAGCATGCAGTGATTTCTCTGACTTACATCTTCGGTGTTGGTCGGACCACTGCAAAGACAATCTGTGCCGCTACTGGCACAGCTGAAACCACTCTGATCAAAGAGCTGTCCGAGCAACAACTCGACGCTCTGCGTGCAGAAGTAGGTAAGCTGACAGTTGAAGGCGACCTGCGTCGTGAGCGTACCCTGAACATCAAACGCTTGATGGATCTGGGTTGCTACCGCGGTCTGCGTCACCGTCGTAGCCTGCCGCTGCGCGGTCAGCGTACTAAGACAAATGCCCGTACCCGTAAGGGTCCGCGCAAACCCATTCGTAAATAAGCTGCTCAGGTGGGCCTGAGGCATTAGGGTCCATCGGCAGGCTATATATTCAGGATACAGGATACTATGGCTAACCCGCGTACTCGTAAGAAGGTTAAAAAGACGGTTGTGGATGGCATTGCGCACATCCATGCCTCTTTTAACAATACGATCATTACGATCACTGACCGCCAGGGCAATACCCTGTCTTGGGCTACTGCCGGTGGTTCGGGTTTTCGTGGTTCTCGTAAGAGCACCCCGTTCGCGGCCCAAGTGGCAAGTGAACGTGCCGCAACTGCGGCAGCCGAGTATGGTCTGAAGAACGTCGACGTTATGGTTAAGGGCCCTGGTCCGGGCCGTGAATCTGCTGTTCGCGCTCTGAACGCCGTAGGCTTCAAGGTTACTAACATCACCGATGTGACCCCGATTCCTCACAACGGTTGCCGTCCGCCGAAGAAACGCCGCGTATAAGGAGACAGATTCATGGCTCGTTATTTAGGTCCTAAGTGTAAACTCTCACGTCGTGAGGGGACTGACCTCTTCCTCAAGAGCGGTGTGACGCCCTTCGATAAGAAGTGCAAATCAGAAACCGTTCCGGGACAACACGGTCAGCGTCGTGGCCGTCTTTCAGACTACGGCTTACAGTTGCGTGAAAAGCAGAAAGTCCGTCGTATTTACGGCGTTCTGGAAAAGCAATTCCGCAGCTACTACAAAGAAGCAGCCCGCCGTAAAGGCGCTACAGGTGAAAACCTGTTGCAGCTTCTCGAGTGTCGTTTGGATAACGTCGTTTATCGCATGGGCTTCGGTTCCACTCGTGCCGAGGCGCGTCAGCTGGTCAGCCATAAAGCGCTGACTGTAAATGGTCGTGTCGTTAACATTGCGTCTTATCAGGTTAAGCCTGAAGACGTAGTCGCGATCCGTGAGAAAGCCAAAGAGCAGCTGCGTATCAAGCAGGCGCTGGAACTGGCTTCTCAGCGTGCCGACGTGTCTTGGGTCGACGTTGACAGCAAGAAGATGGAAGGTGTGTTCAAGGCCGTGCCTGAGCGCAGTGATCTGTCTGCCGACATCAACGAAAACCTGATCGTCGAGCTGTACTCCAAGTAATTCTTAGAGTATCCGTTTGGCAGCCAAGTAGGTGTAAATATGCAGCGTTCAGTGACAGAGTTTCTCCGCCCGCGCGATATTCAGGTTGAGACCATCAGCCCGACGCGAGCGAAGATCGTTCTCGAACCGTTTGAGCGGGGTTTTGGTCATACCCTGGGGAATGCTCTGCGTCGCATTCTGCTCTCTTCAATGCCCGGTTGTGCAATCGTCGAGGCAGAAATCGATGGTGTGCTCCATGAGTACAGCGCGGTTGAAGGAGTGCAGGAAGACGTCATCGAGATTCTGCTCAACCTTAAAGAAGTCGCTATCCGGATGCATGGTCGCGACGAAGCTGTGCTGACGCTGCACAAGCAGGGCCCGGGTGTCGTCACAGCCGGTGATATCCAGGTCGATCACGACATCGAAGTCGTGAATCCTGATCTGGTTATTGCTCATGTGAATGAGGGTTCCGAGCTGAAGATGCAGCTGAAAGTACAGACTGGGCGAGGCTATGTTCCCGCTGATGCCCGTTTGAGCGATGAAGACGAATCGCGTCCGATTGGTCGACTTCAGCTAGATGCAACTTTCAGTCCGGTTCGCCGGGTCGCCTACAACGTCGAGGCAGCACGTGTAGAGCAACGTACTGACCTGGATAAACTGGTTCTGGATCTGGAAACTGATGGCACTTTGGACCCGGAAGAGTCCATTCGCCGTGCAGCGACCATTCTTCAGGAACAGCTGGCTGCGTTCGTCGATTTAGAAGCCGACAAACAACAGGAGCCGGAAGAGGAAGAAGATCAAATTGATCCTATTCTCCTGCGTCCGGTAGACGATCTTGAATTGACCGTCCGTTCAGCGAACTGCCTGAAAGCTGAGAACATCTATTACATTGGTGATCTCATTCAGCGCACAGAAGTTGAGCTGCTGAAGACACCGAACCTGGGTAAGAAGTCCCTGACCGAGATCAAGGACGTTCTGGCCGCCCGTGGTCTGTCTCTCGGCATGCGTCTTGAGAACTGGCCGCCGGCCAGCCTGAAGAACGACGACAAGGCTTCTGCCTGACGTCAATTCGAGCCCCTTAAGGTTTGGTAAGGAACTGGAACTATGCGTCATCGCAAAAGTGGTCGCCACTTAAACCGTACCAGCTCCCACCGTCGTGCCATGTTCAAAAACATGAGCGTGTCGCTGGTTGAGCATGAAATTATCAAGACAACTTTGCCTAAAGCTAAAGAGCTGCGTCGTGTTATTGAGCCGCTGATTACTTTAGCTAAAGAAGATACTGTTGCTAACCGTCGTCTGGCCTTTGCTCGCACTGGCTCTAAAGAGGCTGTTGGTAAACTGTTCTCTGATCTGGGCAAGCGTTTCGCCACTCGTCCGGGCGGTTACGTTCGGATCATGAAGTGCGGCTACCGCGCTGGTGATAACGCCCCGATGGCTTATGTTGAGCTGGTTGATCGTCCGGAAGTTTCCGAAGACGAATAAACTGCTGAGCAGTCTATAGCTATCACGACCGGCCCCTGTTTCAGGGGCCGGTTTTTTTGCTGATTTCTTTGAGCTGACGCTCTCTCTGAGAGCTTGTGCTCACCGATCTCTTGGCCAGTAAAAAGCCCCCAGTGAACACTGGGGGCTTTGTTCGTTGATCACGTCGGCTCAGTTCTCAGTTCTCAAACAAACCATCAACTCAGCATCGGTTTGAGAAAGTGACCCGTATGTGAAGCTTCAACGTCGCACAAGGCTTCAGGCGTTCCTGTGGCGACAATAGTACCGCCGCCATCCCCCCCTTCTGGACCGAGATCAATCAGCCAGTCAGCTGTTTTGATCACATCGAGATTATGTTCGATGACGACGATGGTATTGCCTTGGTCTCTGAGTCGATGGAGTACCGCCAGCAGCTGTCGAATATCTTCGAAATGAAGCCCTGTTGTGGGCTCATCTAAGATATACAGTGTCTTCCCAGTATCGCGCTTGGAAAGCTCGCGCGCGAGCTTAACCCTTTGCGCTTCGCCCCCAGAGAGGGTGGTCGCACTTTGCCCCAGACGGATATACGATAAGCCGACGTCGATCAGTGTTTGTAAACGCCGTTCGATAGCGGGCACCGCAGAGAAGAATTCATGAGCTTCCTCAATCGTCATCTCCAGCACTTCATGGATGTTCTTGCCTTTGTAAAGGACTTCCAGTGTTTCCCGGTTATAACGTTTACCCTGGCAGACATCGCATGGGACATAGATATCCGGTAGGAAGTGCATCTCGACTTTGATCAGCCCGTCGCCTTGGCAGGCTTCGCAGCGGCCCCCTTTGACATTAAAACTGAATCGGCCCGGTTTGTAGCCGCGAGAGCGAGCCTCTTGAGTCCCGGCAAATAGTTCGCGGATCGGTGTGAATATTCCCGCATAGGTGGCCGGATTCGAACGCGGCGTACGACCAATCGGGCTCTGATCAATATCGATGACTTTATCCAGCAAATCTAAGCCTTCTATGCCATCACAAGGTTCTGGCGTGAGGCTGGTGGCTCCATTGAGTTCAGTCGCCGCATGGGGATAAAGGGTGCCGTTAATCAACGTTGATTTGCCTGAGCCTGAGACCCCTGTAATGCAGGTCATGAGCCCGACTGGCAAATTGACATCGACACCTTTAAGGTTGTGTCCAGTTGCATTCTTCAGGGTTAAAAAGCCTTTTTCCGCACTATGGCGGAAAGCCGGCACTTCAATTTGACGACGTCCCGACAGATACTGACCGGTTAAAGAGTCGGGGTGATCAATGATCGCCTGAGGGACGCCTTCGGCCACAACTCGTCCTCCATGAACCCCGGCGCCTGGGCCGATATCAATGACGTGGTCGGCGGTCCTGATGGCATCTTCATCATGCTCGACGACAATGACGGTATTCCCCAGATCGCGTAGCCGTGTCAGGGTGGCCAGCAAGCGGTCATTGTCCCGCTGATGTAGCCCAATTGAAGGCTCATCCAAAATGTACATGACACCGACCAAGCCGGCACCAATCTGGCTAGCTAGACGAATTCGTTGAGCTTCGCCTCCTGAGAGGGTTTCAGCGCTGCGGTTCAGGGTGAGGTATTCGAGGCCGACATTGACCAGAAAGCCAAGCCGCTCTTGGATCTCATGAAGAATCTTGTCGGCGACTTTGCCTTTATATCCGTCTAGTTTCAGTTGGCCAAAATAGTCATAAGCCTGGCCAATGGGTTTAGCGGTGACGGCGGGTAAGGCCAAATCACCGACAAACACATGACGAGATTCTTCACGCAGTCGTGTGCCATGACAGCTGGGGCAGGCCTGTGTTGAGAGTTGTCGCGCGAGCTCTTCACGTAAACTTTGGGATTCGGTTTCTCGGTAGCGCCGTTCTAGGTTGGGAACAACGCCCTCAAAAGGGTGTGACTTAACGACTTTACGGCCGCGATCGCTGTTATAGGTGAATTCCAGTGGCTGCTTGCCGCTGCCAAAGAGAATCAGTTTGCGAATATCCTCTGGAAGTTCTCCCCAAGGGGTCTCCAAGCTGAAATCGAGTTGTGCAGCAATTTGTTTGAGCAGGTTGAAATAATAGAGGCTGCGTCGATCCCAACCGAGGATAGCGCCTTCGGCCAGTGATAGTTCGTTATCGCGCACCAGCTTTTCGGGGTCAAAGAATTGGCGTACCCCGAGCCCATCGCAGGCGGAGCAAGCCCCAGCAGGGTTATTGAACGAGAACATTCGTGGCTCAAGCTCAGAGACTGCATAGCCACAGTGAGGGCAGGCATAGCGTGAAGAAAACAACCAGTCCTCACGGTCTTCATCCATAAACCCTACTAGCACGACGCCTTCTGTTAGACTGAGTGCGGTTTCGAAGGATTCTGCCAATCTCAGCTGCTGATCATCACGGACTTTCAATCGGTCGACGATCACTTCGATCGTGTGCTTACGTTTTTTATCTAATGTCGGTGCTTCGTCGAGCTCCACCATTCGCCCATCAATCCGTGCGCGAATAAACCCTTGGGCCCGTAAATCGGCGATGAGGTTTAAGTGCTCTCCTTTACGATCGCGAATCACCGGCGCTAACACCATGACCTTGCTGCCTTCCGGTAGACTCATGACTTGATCGACCATTTGGCTGACCGTCATCGCCTCCAGTTCAACATCATGATGAGGGCAGCGAGGTGTCCCTGCTCGCGCATAGAGCAAACGGAGATAATCGTAAACTTCGGTAATGGTACCGACAGTCGAACGAGGGTTGTGGGAGGTTGATTTTTGCTCAATAGAAATCGCCGGAGATAGACCTTCGATATGGTCAACATCAGGCTTTTCCATCATGGAGAGAAACTGGCGAGCATAAGCCGAGAGTGATTCAACATAACGGCGTTGACCCTCTGCATACAGAGTATCAAATGCCAGGGAAGACTTGCCGGAGCCAGACAGGCCCGTGATTACGACTAATTTATCACGGGGGATCTCCAGCGAGACGTCTTTGAGATTGTGGGTTCTTGCTCCACGGACCAAAATCTTGTCCAGTGCCACGTCACACCTCATGTCGGAGAGTTAGATAGGCTATATGAGGGCGCTATGCGCAGGCTCCAATGCCCCGGCAGCATTCTCTCACTAAGCACTCAATCCACTATTATGCGGTGGCGAGGCCCCGAACCGCAAAAACAACTGCGATATATCGGCACAGATCGATTCAAGAGCGGCATTGATGATGCTGTCAGTGAGATAATATTGAATGATTTTAGCGCAAGGAATAAAACGACAGCGGTGGTGTCAGAGCCCTTGGCTGAGTAAAATAGAAGGCTTTCCATTTTTCCACTAACGGGTCCCATCATGACGCGTGACGCTTTTTCTATGCTCGAACTGAGGGCCATCAGTGGGCTCGCGGGCCTTTACGGACTGCGTATGCTGGGTCTGTTTATGGTCTTGCCCGTACTCGCCTTATTGCTAGCGCCAATGCCCGATGCGACCCCGGCTCGAATTGGTATCGCTGTGGGCGTCTATGGCTTGACCCAGGCGGTATTACAAGTGCCTTTTGGTTGGCTGTCTGACCGGTTTGGCCGCAAGCCCATGATTATTCTTGGGCTCTTGCTGTTCGCCCTGGGAAGCTTTGTGGCCGCCGGTGCTGAAACGCTGACTCAGGTGATCGCAGGCCGGGCCTTGCAAGGTGCGGGTGCTGTGGCCAGTGTGTTGATGGCACTGCTAGCGGATCTTACTCGTGAAGAGCGACGTACCCAGGCGATGGCCACCGTCGGTATGAGCATCGGATTGGCGTTTATGGTCGCGATGGCCACAGGGCCTTGGTTGGCTGACCGCATTGGCCTATCAGGCTTATTCCTGTTAACGGCAGGGCTTTCATTGGCCGGTATTCTGGTTGTACTTTTTTGGGTACCCAAGCCTGGGCGACGGCTATCTGATCCGGGCGTTGGGATGCAAAAGGGACAGTTTTTGCAGGTGTTAAAAGATGGTCAGCTCCTGCGCCTTGATCTATCGATCTTTACTTTACATATGTTACTGACGGCCAGTTTTATCGCCGTACCGGGCATGTTAAAACAGCAGGGTTGGGCATTGTCAGAACACGGCCTTTTATACTTGGCGACGATGGGACTCGGGTTTTTTGCGATGGTGCCGCTTATTATCGTGGCCGAGAAAAAGCAAAAGATGAAACCCATTCTTTTGCTGGTGATTGCGTTATTAGGGATCGCCGTTTTAGGAATGGGCGTCAAAGCCAGTCACTGGTGGCTACCTGCTTGGTTGTGGCTGTTCTTTCTTGCTTTTAATGTGTTGGAAGCCAGTTTGCCTTCGTTAATCAGCAAGCAAGCGCCTGTTGAGTTCAAAGGCTCCGCTATGGGGGTTTACTCCAGTGCTCAGTTCTTAGGGGCTTTTGTGGGCGGTATGCTCGGCGGTGCTTTGATGTCGCATTGGGGCGCCTCTGGTTTGCTGGAAGCGCTGGCCGCTTGCACGGCCCTGTGGTGGTTAATCATGTTGAGTATGCGCAAACCACGGCATCTCTCGAGTCATATGTTATCTCTGAATGAAATACCCCAGACGGTGCCAACCGACGTCATTGTGGCGCGGTTGATGGCCGTCCGGGGGGTAGAAGACGTCATGGTGCAACAAGAACCCGCTGTGGCGTGGTTGAAAGTCGACCGTAGCCTGCTGGACGAAGAAGCGCTCAATGGCTTTCTTAGCGACCCAGGCGCTAGCCCCAGCATCGCCTGAACAGGCGTAGATATTGCCGCAGACGGCGGCCCAAGACACCCTATTAAAGGCGGGAGAAATTAAAATGGCTTCACGTGGTATCAATAAAGTGATTTTGGTCGGTAATGTCGGCCAGGACCCTGAGATCCGCTTTACTCAGAATCAGCAGCCGGTGGCCAACATGACGCTGGCGACGAATGAACAGTGGAACGACCGCCAGACCGGGCAAAAACAAGAGCGCACCGAATGGCATCGTCTGGTTGTATTTGGTCGCCTGGCCGAAGTGGTTCAGAACTATGTCAAAAAAGGCCAGCAGATCTATGTTGAAGGGAAACTACAAACCCGAAAATGGCAAGATCAGCAAGGCCAAGACAAATACACCACGGAAATTGTGGTGAACGAAATGCAAATGCTGGGCGGTCGTGGTGACGCAGCCCCTGCCTATGGCAACGCCGGTCAATCACAGCCTGCCCCGCAACAAAACTACGGCCAGCAGAGTGGCGGTTATGGGCAACCTCAGGGCGGTAACCCCTATGGTGGTGGTCAACCTGGTGGTGGTCAACAAGCCGCACCGCAGCACAACTATGGACAGCCTCAACAAGCCGCTCCGCAACAGCCGGTTCCCCAGCAACCTGCGCCACAGCAACCGGCTCCTCAACAGTCTGCTCCTCAACCGGCTGTTCCCCAACAACAAGCACCTCAGCAAGCTGCTTACGGTCAACCTCAACCGCAGTCACCGGCTCAAACGGGGGGTGGCCAGCAACCACAGAACCGTCCGCCTCAGCCGGGTTATGGCGCGCCGGATAGCTTCAATGACTTTGATGACGACATTCCGTTCTGATACCTGCGGTATGTTCTGATGGCTGAAAACCCTGGCGCTTGCTGGGGTTTTTTTATTGTGTCCTCTTGGTGTGTCAGGGTTATGCTAGTCGTTTCTAGAGAGCGGTCATTGAGGGCGTTGTGATGTCGAATCACTTGTCCATTCGGGCTTACAGTCGTCAGCGTCACGGTCATACGCATACGTTTCATCAGTTGGTGTTGCCTTTGCGAGGGGTGATTGAGATTGAGCTGATGGGGTATACCGGCAAGGTGGCGCCGGGGGAGTGTGTGGTGATTCCTCGGGGGGTTATGCATCACTTTACGGCCAATGAAGAGGCCCGTTTCGTTGTCGCGGATATGGAGACATTACCTCAGCACCTAGAAGTGGCCGCTTCGCCGGTGTTGTCGATCAGTCGGCCGCTGGAGCGTTATCTGGTATTCATTGAAGCCCAGTTAGAGCATCAAGTGAATCCCGCGTTGGAAGCGGCGATGTTTGAGACTTTTAGCCGGTTACTGGCGGAACAGCGATGGCAGCCTCAGGTGGATCCCAGAATTCGTCAGGTGTTGATGTATATTGATGAGCATTTGATGGATAAATTATCGCTGCCTGATTTAGCTCAGATCGCTTTCCTGAGTGAAACGCAGTTAAAAAAACTCTTCCGAGTTCAATTAGGTATGACGCTGATGCAGTACATCACTCAGTTGCGTATGGAGAAGGCACGAGCGTTGTTGCAGCACACCGATTACGCTGTTCAGCGTGTGGCTGAATTGGTCGGGTATACGGATGTTTCGGCTTTTAGTCGGCGTTTTTCTCAGCATTTTGGTCTGACGCCGAGGCAGTTTAGTCATTAATCTGCGTCTGATCAGACAATAAGAGCGTCTTTTCAGCACAGACATGAGGCTATTCATTCGTACAATAGAAAGCTGACTTCGACTGTACGATGGATCAACCAATGACACAGCAACATCTGGTTTTAAAAGGGGTCTTGGCGATTATTGTGTCGAGCTTTCTCTGGGGCACAACCGGCACGGCTGCCAGTTTCGCACCGGATATCAGTGCTCTCGCAATAGGTGCCTTTGCGATGGGCGGTGGCGGGGTCTTATTGGTACTGCATGCGCGTAGAACTTTATGGCTCGATCGTGCCATTTTATGGGCGAATCCCGCTTATTTATGGGCCGGTGGGCTTTCTGTTGCGATTTATCCTTTGGCTTTTTATAGCTCGATGCGATTGTCTGGTGTGGCGGTGGGGACTGTTGTCTCGATTGCCAGTGCGCCTTTATTTACGGTCATTCTTGAGTGTCTGATCAGCAAAAAGAGGTTGTCCCTGCGATGGTGTGTCAGCTTTGCGATTGCGGCTGTCGGCATCACTTTACTGGCGTTCAGCCAGCATCAAGGCACGGTGTTGCTGACGGGGGCCTCTGAGCGTACTTTGGGTGTGTTGCTAGGGCTCATGGCCGGTCTGAGTTATGCCACTTATTCCTGGGCGGCGAAACATATGATTGAGCAGGGCGTTCATTCTCGCTCTGCGATGTCGAGTATGTTTGGCTTAGCGGCCTTGGTGCTATTGCCGTCGCTGAGTTTGACCGGAGACCACTTATTGGCTTCTCCCGTGAATATCAGTGTGGCGCTTTATATGGCGATTGTGCCGATGTTTTTAGGTTATGTGGGATTCAGTTATGGTTTACGCCATATTGAGGCCAGCAAAGCGACGTTATTGACGCTGATTGAGCCTGTTGTCGCCATGTTACTGGCTGTTGTCATCGTAGGGGAGCGTTTTCAGTGGATCGGTTGGCTGGGGATGGGGCTGATTTTGCTGGGGCTGATGTTGCAAATGGTGCCTCTCCCTGTCTTCAGAAAGTCAAAAGCTCGTTTGCCTGAAGCGCCTTCGGTATCCTCATCTGCAATGGATTGAGGCGGGTTGAGAAAGGTTGGGTCCTGATCCGCCTCTGCATAACAATAGTCATCAATAAGCTCGCATACTCTGCGGGCTTTTTTGATTGTGTTTTTTTGACGGTGAAGCTTTTTGATTCCCGAGCTTTTTATCGAAGTGCTTCTTATGACAGCGCTTATTATCAAAGTACTTGTTATCAAAGTGTTTTTTATCGAAGGGCTATGCCGTTCTATCTGTTATGCATTCTGGCGGTCGTTCAGCTCGTGCTTCACAAGTAAAGCTTGTTTATTCTTTATTTGAATTAGCTTATTCTTCATTTGTTATTACGTTGGAGGGTGTGGTGACACGCGCTCTTGCGATTTCACGAGGAGGCCGTCATGTCTTATGCCATTGATATCCAGGTTCAGCCTGAGGTGAAGCCATTTTTTGATCCGCAAACGCATACGTTCAGTTATGTCGTTAAAGATCCTTTTAGTAAGGCCTGTGCTGTGATTGATAGTGTGTTAGATCTGGACTATGCCGCGGGACGTACCGCAACACACCATGCTGATACCATCGCGACTTATATCGAGCAGCAGCAGTTGAGTGTTGATTGGATTATTGAGACCCATGTTCATGCCGATCACCTTTCTGCGGCGCCCTATCTGAAAGCGCGCCTAGGAGGAAAAACAGGGATTGGTCATCGCATTACCCAGGTTCAGCATACGTTTGCCGATGTGTTTAACGAGGATGAATATTTTGCGCGGGATGGCCGCCAGTTTGATCACCTATTTGCGGATGGTGAAACCTATTATGTGGGTGATATGGCTTGCCTTGCGCTCTCAACACCTGGGCATACGCCTGCCTGTATGGCTCATGTGATGGGCAATGCGGCTTTTGTCGGGGATACGTTGTTCATGCCTGATGCAGGCTCAGCCCGTGCCGACTTCCCCGGAGGCGATGCCGGTGAACTCTATGACAGCATTCAGAAGATCCTGGATCTACCTGATGAGATGCGGCTATTCATGTGCCATGACTATGCGCCTGGAGATCGTGATTTTTGCTATGAAACCACGGTTGCAGAAGAGAAGCGTAGTAATATTCATGTTGGCCAGGGACAAACGCGCGCTTCTTTTATTGCAATGAGGGAGGCGCGCGATGCGACGCTGGGGATGCCTCAATTGATACTGCCTGCTTTGCAGGTCAATATGCGCGCCGGAGCGATGCCCACTGATGCTTCAGGGCGGACGATGTTAAAAATTCCACTCAATCGGCTCTAATTGGGTGGCGTAATGGGCGTTGAGCGCAACAGAATGATGCCGACTCAATTATGTTGATGTAAGAGGTGGTTTTGAATCTCAGTCGTTATTTACCTGTACTGAAATGGGGTCGGCATTATTCCCGTCAATATTTATTAGGGGATGTCAGCGCTGCCATTATGGTCATTCTGGTGCTGATACCTCAGGCCTTGGCCTATGCGTTGTTGGCCGGGTTACCTGCTGAAGTTGGGTTATATGCCGCATTGTTACCGGCGGTGTTATATGCCCTCTTGGGCACCAGCCCGGTGTTGGCTGTCGGCCCTGTGGCGATTGTATCGTTAATGACCGCCTCTGCGATTGGGCAGTTTGCCGCGCCGGACCCGCAGGCGCTCGCTCTGACGCTGGCGCTGCTCTCTGGGGTTTGTTTGCTGTTGATGGGGTTGCTGCGCCTAGGCGCCTTGATCAATTTTTTGTCTTATCCCGTTTTGGCCGGATTTACCAGTGCTTCAAGCTTGTTGATTGCAGCCAATCAGTTGCCTGCTTTGGTGGGAATGTCGAGCCAGGGGCATACGTTTCCTGCGCTGGTGATGTCATTGTGGCAGCAGGGTACGGATTGGCAGCCCGCCACCGCGACACTTGGTGGAGCGACACTTGTCGGGCTATGGAGCATTCGCCGATATGGCGCCGCAGGCTTGTCCCGTTGTGGGGTCTCATCGCGCCGAGCCGGACTGATCGTGAAGCTGGCGCCGGCCCTGGCCGTAATCGTCGGCGTTCTCTGTGTCAAAAGCGGTTTGATGCCTTCGGTGGCTTTGGTGGGGGCGATTCCTGACCCGCTGCCGACGCTGACATTACCGCCTTTAAGCTGGCCTTTATTGCAACAGCTCTGGATGCCCGCCTTTTTGATTGCCGTTATTGGCTTTATCAGTGCGATTGCGGTGGCTCAAACGCTGGCTATGAAACAGCGCCAACGCGTTGATCCCGACCAAGAGCTGATCGCGTTGGGTGTGGCGAATATTGGGGCTTCGTTTTCCGGTGGTTATCCCGTGTCGGGCTCTTTGGCACGTTCGGCGGTGAATTATGAAGTTGGTGCGCAAACTGCTGCCGCTGGTGCTTTTACCGCGCTGGGTCTTGTGTTGGGATTGTTGGTGCTCACGCCCTGGTTGGCATTTTTACCTAAAACGGTCTTGGCGGCGACAATCATTGTGGCGGTGCTCTCGTTGGTTGATGTCAAAATGCTGATCACCAGCTGGCATTTTGCACGAGATGACTTTATTGCGGTGGCGGCCACTTTTTCTTTAACCCTCTTGTTTGGTTTAGAGGCGGGGATCGTAACGGGCGCGGCTTTATCCATTGGCTTGTTTCTCTGGCATACCGCGCGCCCGCATATTGCTGAAGTGGGTCGGGTACCTGGGACACAACATTTTCGCAATCGCTATCGCTACCGGGTGCAAACCGACCCGACAATTGTGATGCTGCGCCCAGATGAAAGCTTATATTTTGCGAATGCGCGTTTTTTAGAACAGCACCTCTATGATCGGGTGGTGGGCGACGCCCAGCTTCGCCATGTTGTCCTGTTGTGCTCAGCGGTCAATGATATTGATTTGAGTGCATTGAATTCTCTAGCGGCAATGAATCTACGGTTGAAGGATTTGGGCATGCAGTTGCATTTGGCTGAAGTCAAAGGGCCAGTGATGTCCCGCCTCAAGCGTAGCGATTTGCTGGATGTCCTGAGTGGCCAAGTTTTTCTCTCGGCCTTTGAAGCGATGAGCCACTTAGCCTCTCAGCCATTTGATGATCATGATCAGAGCCGCTCATGCTGAGTGGCTCATGAGTGCTTATTGAGCGCTTGCCGGTGTCTCTAAGAACTGAAAGATATCGCGGAACATTTGATCATGCAGCGCTTTACGATCAACGTCATCGCCATCAAGGCAGATAATGCCATCGCCGGGGATCTCTTGATTGAGGCGCGCTTTAGCGCCAGGTTTGCACACCTGCACAAAACTAAAATGAGTGGCCCCGGGAATCACACGATATTGCTGGTAGCGACTGGTGATATGCTCGGCGAGATAACCTGACTCCATTGTCTGTGGCAGTTCATTGATATCAATGCCTGCCGCGAGGATTAACACGGGCGTATGGATCTGGCTCAGGCTCTCAGGGCTAAAGCTACGCGCCATTCCCAAATCTAATGACACTACGCGCTTGATTCTCGCATCATGCAGGTCATGTGATTCGGGCGCTTGAGGCTGGGCGGTGGTCAGCCCCAATTCGGCCCCCAAACCACAAGGGTTCGCTTGATGGATGGCTTGGCAATCATTCAGAAAATGGGCTCGATCAAATTGTGCACCCGCCAGTTGTAACACTGTCCATCCGCCTAATGAATGGCCAATCGCACTAATTTGGTCCGGGTCAATATGACCGGCAAACTGTTGCATGAGATGGTCTAGCAGGTGGGAAATATCTTGTGGCCTTGCCCACCACTGTGCCGCCTGTGACGGTTGAGTATTAAACGTTGTGGTGCCTGGATGATTGACGGCCGCCACAATCCAGCCACGGGCAGCCAGTCGGCCTGCCAGCCAATTTAAATTGCGCCAATTGCCCCGATAGCCATGGGAGAGCAAAGCGACCGGATGCTGTCCTGCCGCGATGGGCGCATCATTCAACACGGGGATGCCCTTGAATACGGGGTTATCCCCTAAGATTTCCGTTGGCACTGTCTTTGATCCACGGGAGGAGGCGGGATACCAGATCACCGTTTCTAGGGGGCGTGCTTGTGCAACATCAAAGGTGGTTTGCTGAACGCCTACTTGTCCGGCCTGGGCAACGCCCATGATAAGCATCCATAGACAGAGCGCGGACATCAGCTTTGGGATGAGCTGTGGTCGAGTGAAGAGTGGCATGCGTTATTCGTCCTATCGGTTGAGCATGGTGCCATTGAATCCCTCTGGGTGAGCAAACGACTTATGCCACGGTGGTTTGATTTTAGCCAGCATTTATTAGGTGTCATTCATGGGGTTCTGCTGAAAAACGCCTAGACTGCATAGACAGGAGAGGGGTCAAGAGTAAGGGAGTCCTGCATGGCGGCCATCGCGCATCGTAAGCATATGATCTTTTTATTTATGGTAATTCTGGCGACAGGGCTGGCCATCACTGTCGGTGTGGCACGTTGGCAAGAACGTTTGAATAAGCGGGATGCTCAGCAAATTGTGGCTCAACGCGGTATGGATATTCGCCAAGCGGTACTGAATCGAATGAACTTGTATTTGTACGGTGTGCGAAGTGTCCGTGGGGTTGTGTTGGCCGCTGATGCTGAGCAGATGACACAGGCGCATTTTCTGGATTACATCCGAACCCGAGATCTTGCCCGTGAGTTTCCTGGTGCGCGAGGATTTGGCTTGATTCGACGTGTACTCCCTCAAAACCGCGAACGCTTTGTGCGAGATATGCGTGATCGAGTTTGGCCAGACTTTACGATCCGCCAGCTGAATCCCCACTCAGGCGAACTTTTTCCTATCGAATTTATTGAGCCATTGGCCCGCAACCGTGAAGCTATTGGATTGGATGTCGCCTCGGAAAGCATTCGTCGAGAGGCGCTGGTCGAATCCATGAAGCAAGGTGTCGAGCGACTTACTGGGCCGATTACCTTGGTTCAGGCGACGGGCGCAACACTTCAGGGTTTTTTAATTGTCTCGCCGATTTATCAGCACCTTCGGGAAATGGATGAGCAAACAGAACCTCATGTGCGTTATGAAGATGGCTTAGGTTGGAGTTATGCGCCTTTAGTGATTGATGAAGTCATGGCCGATCTAGAGGTGAATCCCGAGTACTTTCGTTTGCAGCTGGATGACATTGACTTTAAAGGGCGACGTGTCAACTTTCTGGATACCGCACCTGGTTCGGAACAGCATCAACTCTTTACGCAGTTTATTACGGCCTATGTGCTGGGGCGGGGCTGGTTTTTTGAGTTCTCGGCCACTCCTGCCTTCGTCGAGTCACTTAACCAACCTCAGCCTCATATGATTATTGTGGTGGGTTCTCTTTCCAGTGTGCTTGTCTCATTTTTAGTCGTGCTGGTGACGGCTAATCGGCGGAGTCGTCAGCAAATGAAGGCCGAAAAAGCCCATATTGCCACCATCATCGAGCATTCGACGGATGCCATTATTGGTCAAGCCCTGGATGGCACCATTACGGGTTGGAATAAAGCTGCCGCTGAGATGTTTGGCTTTACAGAAGAAGAGGCGTTGGGGCGTTCAGTTGAAGCACTGCTGTTACCGCCTGATCGCCTGGAAGAAGATCGGGCCTTACTGGAAGGCATTATGGCCGGGCGCACTGTACGCCTAGTGGATACTGAACGGCAGCATAAGTCTGGCCGTCGAATTCCTGTCTCTGTGGTGGCCGGTGGGCTGCAGGATGACTTGGGCAATGTTATTGGTGCCGCCAAGTTGGTCCATGATATTAGCCATCATAAGGTGGCCCAGCAACAGCTCAAGGCCTTTAATGCGCAGCTGGAACAGCAAGTCAGACAACGTACCGAGGAGTTGGATCTGGCTCGGAATACATTGCGGACGGTGCTTGATGCGATGCCCTCGATGATCGGTTACTGGGATCGTGATTTAGTGAACCGGGTCGCGAATACGGCTTATGAGCAATGGTACGGTTTGTCCTTACCTGGACGGCGACTATGCGAGGTCATGGATGAGAGCCTCTTTGAAGATACACGCGCTTATATTGAGGCCGCGTTACAAGGTGAAACTCAGGTCTTTGAGCGTGTCTTAGTGCCGCCAGATGGATCACGGATGATTCACACCTTGGCTCATTATCTGCCTGATGTGGTGGACGGTGAGGTCAAAGGTTTTTACGCCATGATCCACGATGTGACGGACTTAGTTGAAAGCCGTCAGCAATTAGCGGATGCAGTGCGGGAAAACGCTGCGTTGCTCAACACCATTAATGAGCAAATGTTGTATTCGGCGACAGACTTGAAAGGCCGAATTATCGAGGTGAATGATAAGTTCTGCGAGCTGACAGGGTATTCGCGGGAGACCCTGCTGGGTAAAACCCACCGCTTGGTCAATTCGGGACACCACAGTCAACAATTCTGGCAAGCGGTGTGGCAACAAATTTTGGCCGGCAAGGCTTGGCATGGGGAGATTTGTAACCGTTCACGACAAGGCCAGTTGATGTGGTACGACACCGTGATTGCGCCTTTCATGGATAGTGCCGGCAATATTGAGCGTTTCGTTGCCTTGCGTACCGATATTACTGATCGCAAAGAAGCGGAAGCGGAACGCCACCGCGTAAGCCTGTTGTTGAACAATGTGCTGCGAGCCGCGACAGAAATCGCCATCATCGCGACCGATGCCGAGGGTGACGTCGTTTTATTCAATGCCGGTGCCGAGCAGATGCTGGGGTATCAGGCGGAGACTGTCATGGGCACCTCGGTCGTACAGTTCTTTGCCCCAGACGATGTTGCGCAGAAGCGGGCTCAAGTCTCCGCTAATGAGGCCCTGAGTGATTTCGCGATATTAACGCTAAAAGCTCAAGCTGAAGTGGCTGAGCGTTTGGATACATTCTGGCAGCGTGAGGATCAGCAGTGGTTAGAAATCTCGCTCGTTGTGACCGCCATCCGAGATGAGGCGGGCGCACTTGAGGGCTACTTATGGGTGGCGCAGGATGTTCGGCAACAGAAAGAGTCTGAGCGCCATCTGATGGCGGCGAAACAGGCAGCGGAGCATGCGGCCCAGGCTAAAGGTCAGTTCCTGGCCAATATGAGCCATGAAATACGTACGCCCATGAATGCGGTGCTGGGCATGTTGCAATTGGTGCAGCAGACCACGCTGTCGCCACGACAATCGGATTACGTGAATAAGGCGTTTGCGGCAGCGACCTCGTTGCTGGGGCTTTTGAATGACATTCTGGACTTTTCCAAGATCGATGCAGGTAAATTGGCCTTGGATCCCCATCCTTTTTCGCTAGAAAAACTGATGCGGGATCTGGCCATTGTCTTATCGGGCAATCTTGGTAGTAAACCCGTTGAGCTGATGTTTGACCTCTCGCCCCAGCTGCCCCAAATGGTGATTGGTGACGCGTTACGCTTGCAGCAAATTCTGATCAATTTATCAGGCAATGCGATTAAGTTTACCGAACAAGGCCAAATTGTGGTCGCGATCAAAGTGCTGAATCGGGTCGGCCCACAGCTACATCTGCGGTTTAGCATTCAAGATTCAGGTATTGGCATCAGCGCTGAGCAGCAAGCCCATATCTTTGACAGTTTTAGCCAGGCGGAAGCTTCAACGACTCGTCGTTACGGGGGCACCGGGCTGGGCTTGGCGATCTGTCGGCGATTGGTTTATATGATGGGCGGTGAGCTCTGCGTTAACAGTACGCTCGGTGAAGGCAGTTGCTTCAGCTTTGATATCGTGCTGCCGGTTGATGTTGAAGTGCCTGAAATCAGTGAAGATCAACCACGTCGTGTGCTGGTGGTCGATGATAATGCCCTCACCCGAGATATTCTGGTGGATATCGGTCGAGCCTTGGACTGGCAGGTGGATAGTGTTGATGATGGTCAGCAGGTGTTAGCCGCAGTACAGCAGGCGCAGCACAAGGGCATGCCTTATGAGATGATTTTAATGGATTGGCGTATGCCCGGCATGGATGGCCTGACGGCTGCATTGCAGGTGCGTCAGAAGATGATGGCCCAGTCCCCTAAAATCATCATGCTCAGTGCTTATGGTCACCAAGCCTTATTAGCGCAGGATATTACTGATCCGCCACCGTTTGAGGCCTTTTTGACTAAACCGTTAACCCCGGCCCAGTTGCTCGGTGTGGTGCAGTCTGTCCTGAAGCATGGTAACGAGCCTTATGGCATGCCAGCGTTGCCTGCGCATCGTGCCTTGGCCTCCATGCAGATTCTCGTGGTTGAAGATAATGGGCTGAATCGTCAGGTGGCGCAGGAATTATTAGCGGGTGAGGGCGCGGAAGTCAAAGTTGCTGAGCACGGGCGGCAAGGGGTCAGTATGGTCATGGCGCAAGCACCCGCCTTTGATGTCGTATTGATGGATATGCAGATGCCGGTGATGGATGGCTTGGAAGCGACGCGCCTTATTCGTCGTGACGCTCGTTTTGATCAATTGCCAATTGTGGCGATGACCGCGAACGCTTCAGAGGTCGATCGTAAAGCTTGTTTGGATGCGGGGATGAATGAACACTTGGGCAAACCCGTCATTCTCGCTCAGCTGATTGATGTCCTGTGCCGTGTGACCGGCCGCTCTGGAAAGGTGTCGCCTTATAAAATGCCGGACCTCCAAATGGAAACACCGTTTACTCAGGCGCTACTCCGCTTTGGTGGCAATATTGAGTTATATGCTCGGAGCCTATCACGCTTTGAAAGTGAGGGCACAACGTTACTAGAAGTACTTAAGCTTGCGCTTCAAGTCGGTCATCAAGCGGATGCTCAGCGGTCTTTACATAGTCTTAAAGGATTGTCGTTAACGCTGGGGGCACAGAAACTGGCCGACATGTCGGCTGCCTGGGAGGCGCGTTTAAAAGCAAGCGAAGGCGCCCTCGATGTATCGCCTGATGAGATTTTTACGCCCTTGTACGAGCAGCTCGCGGTGGACTATCAACAGTTATATCAGCAACTGCTTGACGCGGGTTGGGAGGCTGAAGCACCTCGTTCTGACGCCAGTGATGAACCGTCTGAGCACTCTGAGCCGCTACATCAAGTATTGGGGCAGCTGCTGCCACAGCTGGAGAGCCAGAATATGGCGGCTCTGAATCAGTTACCCGTATTACAGGCCGTGCAGCCGGCATCTGCTGAGATTGTTCAATTGATTGAGTGTATGGAAGCCTTGGATTTTATGGCGGCCGCTGAGCTGGTCAGGATGATGTTGAAAAAATGACCTAAGATGAGCGTTGAACCCGCGCGGGACGAAGGTGTCGCCTCGGTTGCCAATGAAGGAGAGAAAGTAATGCCCAAAGGGACTGATTACTTACTGACCAATACCCTGGCGCGACCAAGGTTGCTCATCGTGGATGATCAGACCGTCAATATTCGGGTGTTACATGAAATTTTTAATGAGCTATACGATGTGTTTATGGCGACCAGTGGTGAGTCCGCTTTGCAGCAGGTCACCCGCTTTCCCCCTGATCTGATTTTATTAGATGTGATGATGCCCGGTATTGATGGGCTTGAAGTATGCCGGCGATTGAAAGCCAGTGAGGAGACTGCGCATATTCCGGTGATCTTTATTACCGCTCACCACCAAGTGGATGATGAGCTCGCCGGATTCGAGGCCGGGGCAGTGGACTTTATCAGCAAGCCGATTAATCCGGTCATTGTGAAGGTGCGGGTGAATACGCATATGGCACTTAAGCGTCAATCGGATTTGCTCAAATCGATTGCGATGGTCGATGGGTTGACGGGGGTTGCCAATCGTCGTCGTTTTGATGAAGTTTGGCCGCAGCAGTGTCGTTTCTGCCAGGAAATACAACAGCCCCTGACGTTGATGATGATCGATGTTGATTTCTTCAAACGCTATAACGATGCCTATGGGCATCAGGCCGGTGATGATGCGCTGCGAAAAGTGGCCAGTACCTTGAGCCAAACCTTTGAAGGGGCTTTTGACCCGCCTGCCATCACCGACCCGCCGATAGCGGAAGCGGGCAGCGTGATGCCGATGGTCGCACGTTATGGTGGGGAAGAGTTTGCTTGCATCTTACCGGGCGTTGATCACGAGGGGGCTCGGCATTGGGCTGAGCGTTTACTGAATGCCATCCGCGCTCTGCATATCTCTCACCAAGGAGCGCCTAAAGGCTACTTAACGTTAAGCCTGGGCGTGGCCGTGACGACCTCGGGCCAGATGGCGGCTCAAGCACTGATTGAGCAGGCTGATCAGGCGCTCTATGAATGCAAAGCTGCGGGGCGCGACAATTTTTGTCTTCATGATGAAGCCATGGATATCAGTGCGGGTCCGTCAATGGGCTGATCCACATGACGCCGACTTCAATTTTATCCACCTTAACCCAAGTTCCGGCGGGTATCGGGTGCGTGCTTTTCAGTTTCCAGCGGATGCCTGAATAGGTGTGTTGTGAGAGCCCCTGACGATCGACATCCTTTTCCAGCAAAAAGCTATGATCGGTAAACTCAGTGCTGACATGCTGTTGGCGTGAGCTAGTTTGTATTCGTTTGAGCGGGCGCCAGAAGACTAAAGCCAGAATGCCGGTCATCAGCGTGACGCTCCACAATGCCAGTGTGGCATTCGTTGAGATCACGTCGAATTGCATCACTAGGCCGGTCAAGATGAGGGCCACACCAAAGAATAATAAAAAGAAGGTCGCCAGGCCGAGCACCATAACCTCGACAATCAATGCCATGATCCCGGCCACGATGAGCCCCTGAGGTAGATAGGGTAGCCATTCGCTCATAAGTGTTTATCCCTGTAGGCCATCATGACGATGGCGATTAACTGATGTGGTGGTCATACGACATTGTGCCCGCTCACCTTGATAGTGCCAAGGTGAGCGGATGGGACCGGCCAGTGACTCATCAGCCCAATAGGGGGTCTTATACTAGCTGGACTGTTTTTGGTTAAGTGAGTTGATAATCGTCATGGCTTGGGCGACGACGCTGCTCGCGTCAGTGCCTTGGTCAGGCAGTAGAACGACAGAAGATTCTTTAGCAATGGCTTGTTTCGCTTCAATCGCCTTAGTGGCGAGATCCAACTGAATGGCTTTCTGACCTTCACTGGTATCTGCCGCTTCACCCACTTTGCGCAATGCTTCGGCTTGAGCCTCGGCTACCGCGAGAATGGCTTTGGCTTCACCTTCGGCTCGTAACACCTGCTCGGCTTTATCGGCTTCTGCGGCCAATACCTGAGATTGCTTTTGCCCTTCAGCGACGTTGATGGCGGATTGGCGATCCCCTTCAGATTCCAGAATCTGAGCACGTTTAACGCGCTCTGCTTTCATCTGGGCTTCCATGGCCTCCATGACGGAAGTCGGCGGAATAATGTCTTTGATTTCGTAACGAAGGACTTGAATGCCCCAGGGTTCCGCTGCTTCGTTAATCGAGGACACAATGCAAGTATTTAAGGTGTTACGTTCTTCGAAGGTTTTGTCTAGCTCCATCTTGCCCAGCTCAGAACGCATGGTGGTCTGGGCCAGCTGAGTGACAGCAAAAACGTAATCATCGACACCATACGTGGCTTTATAGGGATCTAACACACGAAAATACAGGACACCATCAACCGATAAGGTGATGTTGTCTTTCGTAATGGCCGACTGGCTCGGCACATCGGCCGCTTGTTCCTTCAAGCTGCGATCGGCTGCAATGCGATCAATAAATGGGATCACAAAACCCAGGCCGGCTTCTCGCGTGGCTTGGTATTTACCAAAACGTTCAATCAGCCAGGCACGATTCTGCGGCACAAAAATAATGGCCTTCTTCAACGTGATGAGCACCAGAATTAAGAGCACAACTTCAATCGAGAGTACTTTATTGAGGATATATTCAAGTTCCATGACCATAATCCCTAACTCGCCTTACCGGCCAGTTGTATAAGTGAATGAGCCAATAGGTTGCGGTATGAGTGTGTCTCAGACGTGACGTCTGCCCTCGCATGTCCAGACAACGACATGAAGCGCGGCAGTGTTACATAAATGAGAATGAGACACAGGTGTTATTGAATGGAGACAGGTCGTATGCGGCATCATGTGATACCCCATACGGATGTTGGTGATTGAATGGGCCTGTGTCGTATCGTTTGAATCCGGCGTTTCGTTTTATTAATGACGACGAGAAGAGGGGATATCACCGGAATCGGCGACATCGGCAATGAACTCAAACAGAATATGATCCCCCGGATTAATTTTCAGTTTTTTCATATTGGTTTCGACATGTTGGCCATTCACCTTGAGCCCCCAATACATATAGCGCGTTTCCGCTGCATCCATGGCGGGTTCTTTGATCAGTGAGTAACCTTCCCAGACACTATTGATCATGATGATCAAATAACCCATTTCCTCCCCATAATAGCGCGTGACCAACTGCTCAATTTTGTTGCCATTAACGTCTGCTTGGCCATAAGCCATCTCCATGACATCAATAATATGCATATCAGGCTGATGAGGGACTTCCAGATTATCGATCGACTCAAAAAGCGTTGAAGCCTCGTTGCGAATGGTCAAAATAACGGGTTTGGTCATGACATTATCCCTGTGGTGATCACGAATGACGCCAAAAGGTGACGCCATCTCGCAACATAACGGATTTTGTTCAGGCCGCCAATGACTGCTCTCTGGATTCAGCACAAAGTCAGGTATCGGGCCTCAGCGTAAGTGAGCGGAAAAGCCATGCTGATCAGGGGCGATATGCTCTTTTAACGTCAACGAGGGGATATCGTAATCACCTTGGTTTTGAGGCCTGAAGGGAATCGGCTCATCTTGCCATAGATGAGCCAGGCGTTGGCCGAGTGATTGGCAGATTGCCGGAAACTGGTTTTGAATAATAGGTCGTGAATCCTCGGTCGGGTACAGCAGCAAGGCCTGATCTGGTGTAAGATAGCGGCGGATTTTAGGTGGCGATCTCAGGGTCGTCAGCATTGCGTCTCTGGGAGAGTTTGGTCATGCATATCGGCGTTTTGAGTGAGTATCCTGCTCTGGTGTCTGCACTGAGTCAGGCCGCTGCTTCAGACAATACCGTGCAGGTGTCGCGTGTCGGGCCGGGGGATGACTGGCCTGAAGGGTTAACCCATTTAATGCTGGCGCCTTTAGGGCCCACCCAGGAAGTGGGGATGACGACGGATCATCATGGCCTTGAATGGTGGCAGCCCCAGCTCCCTGAGTTAGTTGCTGAAGCTAAGGCCCGACAGGTGGCGCTGGTTTTATTGTCATCAGATCAGGTGCTGGCGCCTGATCAGTGGGGGGTCGATGAGCATATCGAGCCTGTTGGCGAAACTCCCGTAGCGCAGGGGTTACGACAGGTTGAAGATGCTGTGGGGCAAAGTGAACACGCCCTGATCTTGCGTGTGCCGCCGATCTTGAGCGCACACCCCAATGGCGGGTTGGCACGATTGGTGTCGGCCTGTTTAAGCCAGCCCGCGCCAGAAGCGCCGGTTCAAGGTGCTCATTATCGCGGTCTACAATCACTGGATGATGTGGCGCGTGTTCTTCTCGGTATGTTGCAGCAGCTGGATTGTGGTGCCGAGGCGTGGGGCATTTATCATTATGCGGGCACTGAGCCGGTCAGCCATCAGGAGTTTATGCACACATTGGCCCAACAATTAGACATTAAAGGTTATCCCGGTGATCCAACCGATAGTGGGCTTATGGGGTTGAATTGTCAGCATATTATGGGAACTTTTGGCGTTCATCAGCGTACCTGGCGAGCGATTCTGCCTGAACTGTTGATCCAACTGGGCGCCTTGAACGCCCAATAGCTCACCCGCCTTCATCACTTATAATATCTACTCAGTTGAATGCTTCATGCAATTAAATGTTTCACTCAACTGAATACTTACTCAGTGGTTTGCACAGGACATCATATTTATGAGTCATTCCGGGTCTAACCGTTATATCGGTTCGATCATTTTCTACCTAGGCTATTTTCTAGCGCTGGGGGTTGCGGGCACCCTGATGACCGGGCTTGCCTTTTTAATGCCGCGACCGCAACGCTTTCATTTTATTCTGCTGTATAACCGTTTCCTGGTGTTCTGGTTTCGGCTGTGTTGTGGCGTTCGCTATCAAGTTGAAGGGTTGGATCAGCTGCCTGCACAACCCTGCGTGTTCCTCTCGAATCATCAGAGCGAGTGGGAAACGATTTACCTGCAGATCGTTAAAGTGCCCACCTGCACGGTATTGAAAAAAGAGCTATTGAAGCTGCCCGTCTTTGGCTGGGGGTTGCGGGTTTTGGAGCCCATTGCGTTAGATCGAAGTAAGCGCGCGGGGGCGTTAAAAACGGTACTGAAAACTGGGAGCAGTCGACTTCAGTCGGGGCATTCCGTGTTGATCTTTCCTGAAGGGACACGGGTGCTGCCTGGTCAGCGCCTTAAATATGCGCGCAGTGGCGCCTCGCTGGCCTGTCGGGCTGGGGCGCCGGTGGTCCCGATTGCGCATAACGCGGGTGAACGCTGGGGGCGAGGTTTGATCAAGCGTAGCGGCACACTCACCGTTCGCTTTGGCCCTGCGATTGAGACCGCAGGCCGCTCTCCCGATGAGGTGACGGCGGAGGTTGAAGCCTGGATCGAGCAGCAATTAAGTGAGATTTCTGAAGTGCCACGCCCGCCGCAAGCCGATGCTCATGAGGCGAATGATATGCCCGTTTAAGCCTCGGGCTGTCGAATCCATGAAGCGGTGCTGAGATGATGACATTGTTCTGGCGACAACTCAGGGCGGCCATCAGCTTTTATACCCGACTCCCGGTGAAATGGCCGGAAGGGTTGCCTCTGAGCCAAGTCCATCGTCATGTCGTCTGGGTCGGCTTGGGGATCGGCCTGACGACAGCCGCTGTGTATGGTCTCGCTGCTGATCTATGGATGCCGACCGTCGCGGTGGTACTGGCTTTGATCACGGGCGTGCTGATGACCGGTGGTCTGCATGAAGATGGCCTGGCTGATACCTGTGATGGCTTCGGTGGGGGTTGGCAAGTCACCGATAAACTACGCATTATGAAAGACAGTGCTCTGGGCACCTATGGGGGCTTAGGGCTGATATTGATGCTGGTGCTGCAAACCGTGACGTTAACGGCCCTAGCGGCGTTGCCTCTGACCGGCATAGGCTCTCCGGTGATGGCCGCGCTGATTTTAGGGCATGTTTTGAGCCGAGCCTTGGCGGTGAGCTTCATGCAGTCATTGCCTTATGTCCGGCTTCATGACAGCCGGGTGCAAGCTGTCACAGGCGCTTTGCCCAAAGCCGACTTCCGTTGGGTGGTGGGCTCGGCGATGGTGGTGGTGGCTGTCATCTGCTGGCTGTTTGATTTTTCTGCAATGCTGCTGCTCGCTTTACTGATTGGGCTAGGCGGCTGGCGACAGCTTTTTTGCGCTATCTTACGTCGCCAATTAGGCGGCTACACTGGTGATACGCTCGGGGCCGTTCAGCAAACCGCTACCGTGATCGTATACTTGGTACTATTGGCTGGTTTAATGCCTTGATCCAGCCTCCCGTATGGCTGAGACGGCTGGCCTGAACGGAGAATCATGATGAAAACCCTCATTCTTGGCGGTGTGCGTTCGGGCAAGAGTGTGATGGCCGAGCAGCTCGCCAGCGCTCATACCGGTCCGGTTGTCTATGTGGCGACAGCCGAGCATTGGCCGGATGATGATCAGATGTCCTCCCGCATTAAACGCCATCAGCAACGACGCCCCGATCACTGGGCATTATGCGAAGCGCCCATTGCCTTGGGTCAGGCGGTCGAGACTTATCGCTTACAGACGCCCGTGCCTTTATTGCTGGTGGACTGCATGAGCCTATGGCTGACCAATCTATTACTCCACCCTGACACGCCCCGGATTGAGCAGGAACAAACGGCTTTCTTGAGCGCGATAGCGGATTATCCTGGCGATATGATCATCGTCAGCAATGAAGTCGGGCTCGGCACTATCGGTATGGATGCGCTGACACGACAGTTTGTGGATCGGTTGGGTACCCTGAACCAATCCCTGGCGCAATGCTGTGACCAAGTACAGCTGAGTGTTGCAGGCTTGGCATTGAAGCTGAAAGGTTAAAGGCGCATATTCAACGGTTGAAAGCCGCTATGCGGTTGCGTGAATAGCGGCATGCCGATGTCTTTGAGGCCCTCTGGGAGGTGAAACCGATGAGTGTGATTCAAGGCCGCTGCTTGTGCGGCGATGTGACTTTCAGCTGTGACGATGATTTTCAGCAGTTTCATCTATGCCACTGTCATCAATGCCAGAAACTGACTGGGTCAGCCCATGTCGCTAATCTGTTCACGCGCCCCGATAATATTACTTGGCATAGCGGACAGGCGCATGTAACGCGTTACAACATACCCGGTCGCCTCTCATCAAATGCCTTCTGCCCCACGTGTGGATCGCGCTTGCCTTATCTCTCTCAAACTGGGAAGGCCTTGGTTGTTCCAGCCGGATGTCTGGACGATGCGTCGACACTACAGCCCCAAGATCACATCTTCTGGGCCGAGCGGGCGGCTTGGTATGATGCGGTCGTGGATGCCCCGCATTTTGAGCGCTTGCCCGAGCGCTAAGGGCCGGTCTGAGCCAAAGTCAGCTTGTTAACCCCCCGCTTCATTGGGGGATCATCTGTTGAGTATGTCGCGCAATGGGCTGAGGTGTTGTTGCGCCATTGTCGAATCTTCAACATTGGTGAAGCCCATGATGAACCCTTGCCGATCAGGCTGACCTAAATACCATGGGCTTAGGGGCTCAATACCAATCCCTCTTTGACGTGCGACCGTCGCCATCTGTTGATCAAGTCCAGGTGGATTGACGGTGGTGGCGCCATGATAAGGCTTTAAATACGTCAGTAAATGGATACCGCCCGGCTGATGCTGGACACTCAATATATGTCCGAGGTCTTGTTCCAAGGCGGTGGTCAGTACTTCACGTCTTTGGGCGTAAAGCGTTCGCATGCGGCGTAAGTGTCGGGCGAACCCACCTTGAGTCATAAAGGTCGCAATCGTGGCTTGGGGCAGTGTCATGCCTGGGCCCGGTAGATGCTGAGCGTATTGAGTAAAACGATCCACTTGGTTTAAGGGAACGACTAGATAGGCCAGCTGTAGCCCTGGCAACAGCACTTTGCTGAAAGTCCCGGTGTAAAGTACTCGCTCGGCTTGGTCTAGACTTTTCAGGGCGGGTAATGGCGCGCCGTGATAGCGAAACTCGCTGTCGTAATCATCTTCAATAATCCAACCGGACTGTGCTTCAGCCCAAGCCAGTAGTGCCTGCCGTCTGGGCAGTGATAACGACATGCCTAGCGGACTCTGATGACTCGGTGTGACGACTGCTACGCGAGCATTCGGTGCGCGTTTAAGCCCTTCTGCGAGGTTGAGCCCTTCTTTATCCACGGGAACAGGCACGAGGTGAAGACCGGCCTGTGCCAGGCAAATGCGGGCATACCGATAGCCCGGCTCTTCAAACCAAGCGGTTGTGCCTGCAAGGCAAAGTGCATGAGTGATCAGCCTCAAGGCTCCGCGGTAGCCGGCAGTGATGAACACTTGCTCGGGCTGACAATGAATCCCGCGAGAGACGCTGAGATAACTGGCGATTGCCTGTTTCAACGGTGGGTAACCCGTTGCGGCGGGGTAAGCCATATCTGCGCGTGTTTGAGCGCGTAGCTGACGGCTCATCAGTCGTGTCCAAGTCTTGCGAGGAAATGCATCAAGTGCAGGGAGCCCCGGCTGCAAGTGGTCAGGCCTCGAGACCGTGACGTTCTGTTGTGAAGTGGGAGCCACGGTCTGCTGGGGGGAGCTTGTATAAGATCGAGAATGGTGTGGTGGTGATGACAGGTGAGGTGAGACGATGGTCCCTGCCGGACCTCGTGGCCATAGATAACCTTCCCCAATCAGCATTTGATAGGCCTTGTCGACGGTGCCGCGAGCCAGGTTCAACTCACTGGCAAGACTCCTAACCGAGGGCACTCGTTCGCCCGGTTTGAGTTGTCCCTCCGCCATCGCATCGCGAAAACGCTGGTAAAGCTGTAGGTAATAGGGCGTGCGTTGGCTGTCTTTGGGGGGGAGCGGTGCGATCTTAAATGCTGATGGCCTAGTCATTTTGAATATTCTTGGCGCTATAAGGTAAGCCATGATGCCGCTAACCTGATGACATCATCAATAGTGACCCTGATTTTGTCTTGATGCTGCATTTAGGAGGTTCCAATGGCTCAACAGCGATTGTCTTATCAGACCCTATCTCCCGAAGCCTATCGTGGCTTTATTGCGACCAAGCAAGCATTGGATCGCTGTTCATTAGACCGCAGTTCATTAGGCCATTGTGCACTGGATCAAGGGCTCCTTGAGCTGGTCTATCTGAGGTTATCGCAGATGAATGGCTGTGCTTTTTGTTTGGCTATGCATGCGGCGTCGCTGAGAGCGGCCGGTGTGGATGAAGCCAAGCTGGACTGTTTGGCGGGTTGGCGTGTCAGTGAACGGTTTGATGGCCGTGAAAAAGCGGCATTGGGCTGGGCTGAATCCATGGCCGATATTCAAAAAGATCAGGCTTCAGATGAGGCCTTTGCAAGGCTACAAGCTTACTTCACCGATGCCGAAATCTCAGACCTGAGTTGTGCCGTCGCCTTAATGAGTGCTTTGAACCGATTGGCGATTTCAATGCGTCAATAAGGCTCATTGGGTGGGCGGTGGGCGATCAGTGCGCTGAAGAGGCCTTCGGGGGTGCGGTCAATTCGCAGTTGACTATGACAAGCATGGGGAATGGCCAGCCCTTGGTGACAGCGATCCAATGGAATGCCCAGTATATGCGCCAGCACGATGCGCTGCGTGCCGCCATGGGCAATGATCATCACGCGCTGCTCCTGGGCGGTTGCTAGAAAGTGCGCCCAAGCGGCTAATACACGCTGTTGGAAGTGGTGTAGGGGTTCTCCGTTAGGCGGCGTATGATTCAGGGGATCCGCCCAATAATGTGAAAGTGCGGTTGAATCAATACGGTCAATGGGGAGGCCCTCCCAATCGCCAAAATCAATTTCTCGCCAATCGGGGGCTATCGTGATCGGGCATTGGTAGCGAGTGGCGAGGGTTTCGGCAAAGGCACGGCAGCGTGTTAGCGGCGAGCTGATAATGCGCTCTGGCCGGGAGCATAAGGTCACCGCCCGCTCCATCTGCTGCCATCCATTGGACGTCAGTACATCATCTTGGCGCCCTCGAAAACAGCGCTCTCCTTCTGGCTCGCCGTGACGCAACAGATCGACCCACAACGTCTGAGGCTGCGTTGTTTGGGCTGGAGAAGGCTTGTTATTGGCCATCGTCGACGTGGGCTTCAGCAAAGGTGGCCATGCCATTGTGGAGCGCACAGGCACTTTGTAACAGAGAGACCGCAATCGCCGCACCACTGCCTTCTCCCAGCCGCATCTCAAGATCCAGCAGTGGGTGAGCATTTAAGGCGGTCAGCACTTGTTGGTGGCCTTGTTCTTGCGAGCGGTGACCAAAATGCAGCCAATGGAGAAGTTCGGGTTGTTGACGTACGGCGATTAAGGCCGCAACGGTGGCGATAAAACCGTCGACCAGCACCGGTATTCGACGGCTTGCGGCGCCCAAGTAGGCACTGGCGATGGCCGCAATTTCAAAGCCTCCGAGTGCAGCGAGAATCGAGAGCGGTGTACGGGCTTGGGCATGTCGTGTTAACCCTCGTTCGACGACACTGATCTTGTGTTGTAGCGCGGCCCCCATCAGACCGGTACCGGCGCCCACTAGTGGGGCGGCGGGTTGTTGTAATACGGCAGCGGCCACGGCAGCGGCACTGGTGGTGTTACCAATTCCCATTTCACCGGCAATGAATAAATCGGCCTTCATTTCAGCGGCGCGCGCGGCGGCTCGATCGCCTGATTGCAGCGCTTGTATGAGCTGCGTTTCTGTCATGGCCGGGCCTTGAGTGAAGTTAGCCGTTGTGGGGGCGATGATCTCATGGTGGATGTGGCCATGAGCTTGATCGGTCGATTTTTGACCCGATCGTTGAGCGGCAAGATCGGCGACTGTCCCCAGATTGATGACCTCTAATACGGCATTGAGTTGCTGGGCCATCACGCTGATGGCCGCGCCACCCTGCACGAAGTTGTCGATCATTTGGGCTGTGACGGTTTGTGGAAAAGCGGAAATGTCTTCCTCACAAACACCGTGATCCGCTGCAAAGACACTGATCGCCACTTGCGCGATTACCGGATTAACACGGCCTTGCTGGCCACTCAGTTGGATCGCCGCTTGTTCAAGTCGACCGAGAGACCCTGGCGGTTTCGTCAGCTGTTGTTGGCGCTCAGAGGCGAGTCGCCGGGTGTTCTCATCCAGTGGGGGGAGTGGGTCTGTCCAACAAGTGGGCAGATCATGGGGCGATTGGAACATGGCAGTATCCTGTTCTCGCTGTTTTGAGCAGTGGCCGTTAGACAGCGTCATGCGAGCCTTGATAAGGCGCTTGATCCTCTACGGGCTGCCCCCGTCTGTCAAGCCTGCCGAATAGGCTGCCAAGGGCTGCCGCCTTGGGTACACTAGGCGTCCAACATCAACGCCCCCCTGAATTTGACGCGATTTTCAGGGGGGTGACTCGTGCGATCAATCAAAAAGGATGCCGGTAGGTGTTTGCTGAAAATGGGCTCTGGGCGTCTTGCGCCATGGTTTTGGGATTATGGGCCGCGGCCTTGGCATTGGACTTACTGTTGGGGGAGCCTCGGCGGGCTCATCCATTGGTGGCGTTTGGACGTTTGACGACTGCTTTGGAACAGCGGTTCAACAGCGGCGCGCGGCGGCGTCTCAAAGGCGCTATCGCATTGATGATATTGGTGATGCCTTTGTTGCTGATTGCGGCGGGCGTGCAGCGGTATTGTCCTTCTGGCTGGCGTGAAGTGATCGCAGTGTTGGTGCTTTGGTCAACACTCTCATGGCGGGGATTGGTGGCTCATGCTTGGCCGATTGCGCGGGCGCTGGAGGCTGATGACCTTGCGCTGGCGCGGCGTCGAGTGGGGATGATTGTCAGCCGTAAGACAGATGCTCTGGATGCAAAAGGCGTGGCGACAGCGGCGACTGAGTCCGTTTTGGAAAATGGGGCGGATGCGATTTTTGCCAGTTTATTTTGGTTCGCTGTGGCCGGGCTCCCTGGCGTGGTGCTTCACCGTGCGGTGAATACCTTGGATGCCATGTGGGGCTATCGTACTGAACGCTTCCACCAGTTTGGCTATGCCGCTGCTCGATTGGATGACCTTTTAAACTGGTTGCCCGCCCGCCTGACGGCGCTCAGCTATGTGCTGGTCGGGCATACGGCCACGGCCTGGCAGTGTTGGCGCACGCAAGCCGCTCAATGGGATAGCCCCAATGCCGGGCCAGTGATGGCGGCTGGGGCTGGGGCGTTGCATGTCGCGCTGGGCGGACCCGCCTTGTATTCCGACGGTGTGCATGAGCGGCCATTGCTGGGGCAAGGTGAGCCTGCCAGTGCCGCGTCCATTGATCAGGCGGTGGCGTTGGTCAATCGCAGCATTGGGCTTTGGCTTGGTGTGATGGGGGGGATGGCTTTGTTGATGGGGTGGCCATGAGCGTGCGTCATGGTGGCAATCTACAGGAGGCGGTGCAGCGTTGGGCGCGCCCTTATGACCAATGGCTGGATTTATCCACCGGGATTAATCCTTGGCCTTGGCCGGTACCGTCTATTCCGGCCGCCTGCTGGCAACGGTTGCCGGAAGAACGCGATGGACTCAATGCCGCCATTCAGCAGTGGGCGGGGGTGTCTTCTGCCGTGGGCCTTTGTCCGCTGGCAGGTTCCCAGGCGGCGATTCAGGCATTACCTCGACTGCGTCCGGCCGGACGCGTCGGTGTGCCGGTGCCGGGCTATCAAGAGCATGGGCACTGTTGGGCCGCAGCGGGTCATCAAGTGGTGGCATTGCCGCAACAGTGGTGGTCGAGCCCGCTGCTGGATACGTTGGATGTGGTGGTCTCGATCAACCCCAACAACCCGACGGGAGCTTATCTGCCGGTATCGCTTTTAGCCGATGTGCGAGCGCGTTTGGCCGCGCGTGGGGGCTGGCTGGTGGTCGACGAAGCCTTCTTACTGGATTCAGCCAACAGTGTGATCCGGCATTCAGCGGCTGAAGGTTTGGTGGTGCTGAAGTCGTTGGGTAAATTTTTTGGGCTTGCTGGTTTGCGTGCCGGGGTGGCTTTGGGCGATGCGACTCTCATGGCGGCCTTGCAAGCGGCATTAGGCCCTTGGGCGGTCAGTGGCCCCGCCCGCTATGTGATGGCTGAGGCCTTGGCCGATGAGCATTGGCAAACCCAGGCACGGGCACGTTTAACGACCGCCAGTGCCCGTCTTACCGCTGATCTGGACGCTGTCGGCCTGGCCTCTCAAGGGACTGAGCTGTTTCGTTATTGTCCCACTCCTGCAGCTATGGCGATCGCTGATCAGCTGGCGGCCCAAGGGATTTGGGTGCGAACTTTTGATGTCGGTGATCATCAGCCTCCTGCATTGCGCTTGGGGTTGCCGGGTAGCGAGCAGCAATGGCAGAGGTTGAAACAGGCATTGGCTAGGCTCGTTCTCTCTGGACCATCGCATCACTCAACAAAGGTTAAAACAGCAATAAACACTGAGGCAAAACGATGACCACCGTCATGATTCAAGGGACGACCTCTGATGCCGGTAAAAGCACGGTAGTGACGGCATTATGCCGCTGGCTGGCGCGCCAGGGCATTTCGGTGGCACCGTTTAAACCGCAGAATATGGCGTTAAATAGTGCGGTTACCGTCGATGGTGGTGAAATCGGACGGTCGACTGCATTGCAGGCATTAGCCTGCGGTGTCCCCGCGCATAGTGATATGAATCCTGTTTTGCTGAAACCCCAGTCTGAACGTGGGTCTCAGGTGATCTTACGGGGGCAAGTGTATGGACATATGGATGCGCTGGATTACCACGCTTTCAAAGCCGAAGCCCGCGATACGGTCATGGCTGCCTGGCACGCCTTGCAGCAGCGTCATGACGTGATTGTGGCTGAGGGTGCGGGAAGCCCGGCAGAAATTAATCTGCGCCAGAATGATATTGCCAATATGGGGTTTGCTGAAGCGGCAGATTGCGATGTGCTGCTCGTGGGCGATATTGAACGGGGAGGCGTGTTTGCGCAGTTATACGGCACTCTGGCGTTGTTGTCGGCCACTGAACAAGCCCGTACCCAGGGGTTTATCATCAATCGCTTTCGGGGTGATCCGGCGCTCTTAACCTCCGGTTTGGATTGGCTCAGTACCCAAACGGGTAAGCCGGTATTCGGGGTGATGCCGTATTTACATGATCTGCTGGTGGATGCAGAAGACAGTGTCGGTCTGACCGGCAGTACCGCACGTGTCAGCCCCGGCGGCTTAAACCGAAGATCGCTCAATATCGTGGTGCCACGTTTGCCTCGGCTCAGTAACCATAATGATGTTGATCCGTTACGCCTACATCCCGATGTGAATTTGCATTGGGTGGGGCAAGGTGAGGCGATTCCTCCAGCCGATGTGATCATTTTGCCGGGCAGCAAAAGTACACGGCAGGATCTTGATTGGCTCGTGCGCCAAGGGTGGCCGGAAGTGATCCGTCGTCACTTGCGTTATGGCGGTCATCTATTGGGGATTTGCGGTGGCTTTCAGATGCTGGGGACGACGATTGATGACCCCAGCGGACTTGAAGGGCCCGCAGGCCGTTCTCAGGGGCTCGGGTGGTTGCAGATGACGACTCGATTAGTGCCGGGTAAGCAGCTGCGTAATGTTCAGGGTCAGCTGTGTTTTCCTGAGCGGGTGACGGCGACGGGCTATGAAATCCATAATGGCATAACTGAAGGTCCCGCACTGGCTAGGCCGTTTTTACAGCGTGATGAGGCGATCGGTGGGGCCTCCGTGTCGGATGGTGCTGTGAGTGACGATGGTCAGATTATGGGCGGTTACTGGCACGGGTTACTGGAGAGTCCGACAGCTTGTCAGGCTTTGCTGAAGCACTGGGGCTTACGGACGGATCATCGGCCAGTGGATTATGCGCAGCATCGTCAGCAACAGCTTGATCGGCTGGCGGATCAACTGGTCAGTGCTTTGGATCCTGCCGCATTACATCAGCTCTTTAAGCTATAGTTGTCTTAAAACTTAGCTGTCTTAAAACTTAGCTGTCTTAAAACTGAGTTTTCTTAACGCTTGGTTGTATTAAGCCCTAGTTGTATTAAAACTGAGCTGAATTAAGCCCTCGTCGAATCTCATTAAAACGCGAATCAAAAGCTCTCCTAAAGCGCTTATAACAACACCTCAATACGTCTTCACCGACGCATTGAGGTGTGTTCTCTCAGGCGATCGATTATTCCGATTGACTGATTCTGCTCAGGTATTCTCCGATAATGGGGCCTATATGATTGAGGGGCTCTGGATCCAGCATTGCTTGGTGATGGCAGTGAATGTGATGCACCTCCATACTGCCGCTAATACGCGACTCCCAAGCTTCGGCTTCATGTTCCAGGATATTGCCCATGGCGCCATTCATGCTGCCCTCGGCGACAAAGAAGAGCAAATTGGCGTCCACTTTGCCCGGCAAGAAGTGATTCGCAATGGCTAAGTTATTGTGAATCACTTGTTCGATGTGCTCGATGATATTCGCTTTTTGCTTTTGGATTTCTTTAATGACCGTCATGGAGGAGTCATCGTAATCCTGCCATAAGAATTGGGCCAAGGCCTGCTTGTCCTGCGGAAGGTCTTCCAAAGTGCTGAGATCATAGCCTAAGAAGGCTAAGGCCGCTGCAATCACTTCAGCTTCATCGGTTGGCGCTTGAACTCCCAGTTGATAAGGATAACTGTCCAACATGCATAAGCAATCAACGACGGCGCCGCTGGCCTGTAACTTCTCGGCGATGGCGTGCGCCACCAGCCCCCCAAATGACCAGCCTAATAGTCGATAGGGTCCTTGAGGTTGAATGCTGCGAATGCGGGTGATGTAATCATCGGCCATCTCTTCGATTGAAGTGGGCAGGCGAGCGGCATGATGAAGCCCATCGGCTTGCAAGCCGTAAAGCGGGATATTGGACGGTAAATAGCGTAGCAAGTTGGCATAGCCCAACGATAATCCGAGTGCGGGATGAATACAGAATAATGGCGGCTCTGAACCCTCGGTTCGAATCGACAATATATGCGCTAATGGATCGTAATGTTGGCGCGTGTCAAAGTGGTCAGAGATGTCGGCAATGGTGGGTGATTTAAATAAAATCCCCAGGGGGATGTCGAGACTCAGCGTTTGTTTAACCTGATTGATCATCATCGTCGCGTTAATCGAGTCTCCACCGATCTCAAAAAAGTTATCGTGAATCCCAACCTTGGTGACCCCTAATATTGTGGACCACAGGGTGGCGAGTGTCTCTTCTAGTGCATTGCGCGGCGCGGTATAGGCGTTAAGCGTTCGCCAGGCCGGCTTGGGTAGTGCTTTACGATTAATTTTCCCATTGGGGGTCAACGGCAGCGCGTCCAGCATGACGTAATAGTTGGGCACCATATAATCTGGCAGGCTTAACACCAGCTCTTCACGAATCTCTTGGCTCTTGAGCGTGTCATCAACCGGTACAATATAGGCGACCAGCTGCTTATCGCCGCGGTCAGTGGGTTGTGCCACGACGACCGCTTGCTGTATTTCTCGGCAGGCTAACAAGCGTGCTTCAATATCACCGGTTTCAATACGGAACCCCCTGATTTTGACTTGGTGATCATCTCGGCCTAAGTATTCGAGTACGCCATCTTCGCGCCACCTAGCCTGATCACCGGTGATATAGAGTCGACTGCCGGGGTCGAATGGATTCGGTAAGAAACGCTCTCCAGTGAGCTCAGGGCGCTTGTAATAGCCTACGGCCAAGCCTTCTCCGGCGATGTATAAGTCTCCGGAAACGCCGATAGGGACCAGCTGCATGGCTTTATCCAAGACATACACTTGGGTATTGAGAATCGGGCGCCCAATCGGCGGGTGCTGTAGATCGGCCGGTTTCTCCAGCGGCATGATGGTCGACCAAATGGTTGTTTCTGTCGGCCCAAATAAGTTGATTACCGGGTGGCCTAGTTTGGCCATATGTTCAGCCAACTGGCCTTGTAAGGCTTCGCCTCCAACCAACGGTTGAATGTTGTGCCACTGCGCTTGATAGTCCGGCAGTAGCGCCTGCCATAGCGATGGTGTGGCCTGCATAATGGTGGCTTGATGCTTAACAGCAAAGGCTGTGAGCTGCTCAGGCGAACGCACCACGTTACGCTCGACAATCAGTACTGAAGCGCCCACCGTCAAGGGTAAAAATAATTCCAGTACTGAAATATCAAATGAAATGGTCGTTACGGCGAGAAAGCGGTCTGACGCAGTCAGTTTTAACTCAATTTGCATCGCATAGAGAAAATTGGTCAACGCTTTATGAGGAATTTCGACCCCTTTGGGGCGCCCTGTCGAACCTGAGGTATAGATGACATAGGCGGAATGCCCCTCAGTGATGGGCACTTGAGGTGGGTGGTTATGGTACTCACGGTTGTGAATGTCAAAGTCTGGCTGGTCGATCCACAATGTCGGGGCATCATGTTGGGCATGGATGTCCTGCGTATCGATGTGGTGTGTGCTGATGACCAGCTTGGGCTGTGCATCTTCCAAAATATGACGAATTCTGTCAGCAGGGAAGTCAGGATCCAGCGGCAGGTAAGCCGCACCGGCCTTGAGTGTTGCCAACAAGGCCACCAACATATCGATATTGCGATTTAATGCAATCGCTACCAAGTCGTGAGGGCCGACGCCTTCTCGTCTTAAGCGGTGTGCCCAAGCGTTCGCCTGCCGATTGAGTTCGATGTAGCTTAATGAGTGGGCTTTATCGGCAACCGCGATCGCCTCTGGCGTGCGCATCACCTGGGCATCGAACAGATCGACAACGGATAGGTTGGGAATTGGCCACTGAGTGTCATTCCACACGGACAACATCTTGTGGCGTGTGTCTGGGCTTAATAGGCTCGCTTGACTGATGGGTCGGTCAGGATGCGCGATGGCGTCTTTCGCCATACGTTCAAACTGCGCTAAATGATTCTTCAGTTCTTCTGCCGTATAACGGTCGGGGTTGGCATCAAAAGTGACCTTTAAGCCATTGTGATCGTGTCGGTCAAAGATAAATGCTGTCAGATCTTCAATGGGCGCATTCGACAGGTTGTGCAAAGTGGTTGTACAGCGACCAAAGGTCAAGTTGTAATCAAATGGTTCGATATTGATGCCCAAAGAGGCGATCTGCTGACCGCTTGAGATTAAGCCAAAATCACGCTTTAGGTCTTCATAACGATATTGTTGATGTCGAAGGGCTTTTAAAACAACTTGAGAGACTTGCTGGATCAAATCACCCAGTGTCATGGTGGTCGACATGCTCAAGCGAATGGGGACGGCATTGGCCATCATGCCGGGAATTTGACGGTGCTGTCGGCTGATGCGGGCGGTGACGGGCATGGCGAAGACCAGGTCTTCCGCGCCCGTCATACGATAAAAATAAGCCGCTACCAAGGCAATAAGTGCTTGGGGTTGGCTCGCGCCATATGACTGACTGATTGAGGCCAGCTGTTCAGCCAAGGCTTGTGAGAGGTGAAGAGAATCGTTGAGGGCGGTTAGGCCAGACGGCTCAATTCTTTGCGATAATGACACCGGATCAGGTAAATGGGCCAAGTTTTCCAACCAATAATTACGATCCCTAATATAACGTTTAGATGTTTTGTAATCCGCTTCAAAACGTAATATATCGGCAATGGATCCGAATGGATTGGCCTCTATCTCGCGCCCTTCTTCTAGTGAGTTATATATTTCTGATAAACGTTGTGCGATCAGGTTGCCTGAAAAACCATCGAGGGCGGCATGGTGGCAACGTTGATACCAATAATAATGGTCGTGAGCTATTTTAATTAATGCACTACACCAAAGTGCTTCGTTAGGCTTGTTCAGTGGACGTCTCATATCTTCATGCATCCATTGACAAGCCGCTGCATGAGGGTTCTCTTTATTGCTAACATCTAATATTGAAACATCGCCTTCATCATCGGGCAGAATGAATTGGGCCGTTTGCTCGCTTTCTTCAATGATACGGCTGCGCGTACAGTCGGCTTCTTTTATAAGTTGCTGTATGGCTAATAAAAAATTAGATGTATTTAAAGGCCCTTGAATATCCAGGTATTCCGCCACATTAAATGCGGTATTTTCACCGTGGAGTTTTTGTGCAAGCCACTGTCCTCGTTGAGCCGTCGATAAAGGGAATGTCGACGTCGGAGGGGGGACCATGCGTGGAGAGGGGGCCTGGTAGTGTTTCAGCTCGGTCATCTGATGGGCTCCTGCGGCAAAATGATGTCCATATCGATCCAGTGCACTCGAGGACGCTTAGAAATCACTAGGTTTTGCAAAGTTTGATGATCTGAGGTTTTGTGCTGATTGCTTTGTGGGTCAGAAATTTGTTTCATGGGATACGCGGTGATCGATACGAGAGATCGATAACATTTCGAGTTAAAGAGTGACCCTGAAACGGTGTCAGACCGTCGTGACGGTCTGACGTCTTGAAGCGCAGTGGGATGGATGCTGTGATGAGGCGTCGGTAAGGCGTCCATGCGACTGATGTCTTGACTTCCCCCAACGCTTTTAATAAGGATTTTGGGGAAAGTGTTATATAAGTCATTCATTAATAATCACTCCCTGTGAATGGGGTGATTATAGAATGGTTTAATATGCTTTAATACTCGGCAGGTTCTTTTTTAACTATATGGCTCAGCATTTAACGGTGACGTTACGTGAACTTGGTTCATGGGCTTTTATGTGCTTGTTTTGTGTTAGGTGTGGGCGCTATGTTTCGCATTGTTTGACTCGGAGTCGATGTTACTGATTGAGGCTGTCGAATGGTGCTTTTTGTTATCGTAACGATAAAGCATGTATCGATTAAGATTTTGTTGCTCCTGTGCTGCCTTTTATTAAGCTTGATTATATGTACTGAGTCTATTGAATGAAATGTGATTTTTAAATGGTCGCGCTATTTGTGCGTCATATTAATGCGTGTGTGTATTATAAAGTTAACAGTAGGTGTCTCTTTATGTTGACTTTTATTTGGGCGCTTTAACCTGCTTTCTGAAGTGAGGCGGCCTGATGGGGTTTAACCGTGGCGCTCCGCGTAAGATTGCCACTAGCGCGGCTCTGCTTTAGGCTTCGGGTTCGCTATTGTATTTTGTGAATGACATGAGTCTTGATTAAGCTCGTGTCGTCGGCATACAGGTGCCCATTGGCCTTCCTAAGCCCAGTGGGATAATCGGGAAGTATGGTGCGATGCCATCGCTGCCCCCGCAACGGTATCAGGTGAACACCTCATCAATACCACTGGCTTGAAAGCCGGGAAGGGATGAGGCTGTATTGAACCCCTGGAGCCCGGAGACCGGCCTGTGATGCCACACTCATTGACGGTGCGGTGGGCACTGGAGAGACTTATGATATTGACGATTGACCGTCATCGGGGGCGAGTGCCTTCATGACTGCGGAATTTCCATTTGTGGCGGTGGTGGGTCAGTGTGCGCTTAAAACGGCATTGATTCTGAATGCCATTGATCCTCGTATTGGTGGTGTCTTGGTGAGTGGCCCGCGCGGTACGGCAAAGTCAACGTTGGCACGCGGATTAGCCGCGTTATTACCTGATCAAGCCGATGGCCAGCGCCCTCCTTTTGTCAATTTACCCTTGGGCGCTAGCGAAGACCGCTTGGTCGGTCATTTGGATGTGCAACAGTTGGTCGATGACCAGCAATTGTGTCATCGTCCAGGTCTGCTGGCGCAGGCTGATGGCGGTATCCTCTATGTGGATGAAGTGAACTTACTGCCTGATCCTCTCGTGGATTTGATGCTGGACACTGCCGCTCGTGGCGTGCATCAGGTTGAGCGCGATGGGCTGAGCCTGCAGCAATCCGCTCGCTTTATGCTGATGGGGACGATGAATCCCGATGAAGGGGCGTTGCGTCCACAATTGTTGGATCGTTTTGGCCTGAGTGTGGCCTTGACCAATCCCGAGACGATAGGCGAACGGGTGACGATCATGCGTCAACGTGAAGCCTATGAGCGTGATCCTGCTGCTTTTGTCGCCACGCATGCGGAGGCGACGGAGACCTTGAGCTTGCGTATTCAGAAGGCTCAGCAGCGCTTATCCGCTGTTGTCATGTCTGAGCGCGGTTATCACGCCATTGCTGAGAGGTGTCAGGCTGAGGGGGTTGAAGGGGTGCGGGCTGATGTGACCTGGCATAGGGCGGCGCTGGCGCATGCCGCTTGGTGCGGCCGTGATACCGTTTCAGCGGCTGATATCGAAGCGGTTGCGGATTGGGTGCTGGCCCATCGACGTTTGACGCCGTCATCGACCTCAAATTCACCGGTTTCCTCTGTACCGCCTACTTCTTCTGCCCCGCCTGGATCATCAACGCCACCTGTCTCCTCGTCGCCTTCAGGTGCTTCAACGCCTTTTTCGGGGCAGGGGTCTTTGCCGCCTTATCGGTCGGCTTCGTCGCAGCCTTCGCCGTCTACTGAACCGTCTCATGAGTCGTCGTCTGACGTGGAGGTCAGTGATTGGGGCGCTATGCCGCCTACTGGTGTTCCTGTTGTGGCGATGTCACCGGCGCTGTCAGCGCAAGCGTCCTCTATGTTGAAAATTCCATTGGATCGTCGACGATTATGCCAAATCGCGACTGAACAAGGGGGGCGGTCATCTCGATCTGGCCAGGGAATGAGCGGTTATCGACGTGGAAAAAGTCGCGGCCGCAGCCTGGACTGGTTGGCGACGGTGGCCGCCAATCAAGGCCGTTGGCCTTGGCGTCAGTGGCGCTGGCAACGTCAGCGCTGTGGTCAGCAGCGCGTGCATTTGGTGGTATTGGACAGCTCCGGCTCCACCTTGGGTCAGGCCCAGTTCAGCCGGGCCAAAGGTTGGATACAAGCGTTGGCCGCGCAGGCGTATCCATGGCGTGATCATTTGGCGGTGCTCGGGTTTCGTCAGGGGCGAGTGACGCCGCTGTTGTCTCGGCGGCGTGCGCCCAAGGGCGCGGTGCCAGGGCTGGCTGAACTGGGCGCAGGCGGGGGCACGCCTTTGTGTGAAGCCTTACACCACGCTGCACGGTGGCGACAGCAATGGCAGCAGCGAGAGCCAGGACTTCAGGTCGTGACCTATGTTGTGACCGATGGACGCACTCGGCAATCCTTCGCTGCCTTGCCCGTGCTGGGCGACTGCTATGTGTTGGATACCGAAACGGGCCCGGTACGGCGCGGGCGTGCGTTTGAACTGGTGCGTCAACTGGGGGCCAGCTATCAGCGATTAAGCGATTCGTCGACTCAGCCCTCATCTCCTCAATACCCATTGTCTAAACCTCCAGCTCCTCAGTCAGGCGAGTGCCATGAACGATGAATCGACGCAGCGTTATCAAACGCGGATGCAGAAAAAGAAAGCCGTGGTGGATGCCCGTATTGCGCAGGCGAATGAAAGCCGAGGCGTGTTGATCCTGTTAAAAGGGGCGGGGAAAGGCAAGAGCAGTTCCGCTTTTGGCACACTGGCCCGCACGCTCGGACATGGTTATCAAGCGGCCGTGGTGCAGTTTATTAAAGGCCGCCGAGAAACCGGTGAGTACTTGTTTTTTCGTGATCATCCGGCATTGGAATGGCACATCATGGGGCATGGCTTTACCTGGGAAACTCAAGATCAAGCTCAGGACAAAGCTGCGGCTGAGGCGGCATGGGCGGTGACTGAGCGCTTGTTACAGGATGAGCGTTATCGGTTGCTGATCCTGGATGAAATGAGCTACATGCTGAAGTACGGTCATTTGTCGGTTGAGCGCGTTGTTCAGGCGCTTCAGCAGCGGCCTAAAACCCAGAATGTCATGATTACCGGACGGACGATGGCGCAGCCTTTACAAGCCATCGCCGACACTATCAGTGATGTGGGCGATGAGCGTCATGCCTTCCGGGGGGGCGTCAAAGCCCAAGCGGGGATTGAGTATTGATGGCTGAATCGATGACCCCTGCTGCGGCTTGCCCGGCTTTTTTGATTGCAGCACCGGCTTCCGGTCAAGGGAAAACCACGATCACGGCAGCGTTGGCGCGCCGATTGGTTCAAATGGGGCTATGTGTTCGAGTGTTCAAGACGGGACCGGATTATTTAGATCCGCAAGTCTTGGCCCAGGCGGCTGGATCGCCGGTCGAACCGCTGGATCTCTGGATGGCGGGTGAAGCCTATTGCCGTCAGCGTCTTTATGAAGCCGCCCAAGAGGCTGATTTGATCTTGGTGGAAGGGGCCATGGGGATTTTTGATGGTACGCCTTCCAGTGCCGATTTAGCGGTCACTTTCGGTTTACCACTGTTGCTGCTGATGGATGTCAAAGGGATGGCGCAAACGGCGGCGGCGCTGGCAGCGGGGGTGGCCCATTTTCGTACCGACTTGACACTGGCCGGTTTGATTGCCAATGGCTGCGCCACTGAGCGTCACCGTGAATTAATAGAAGAGGCCTTACCGACGACATTACCGCTGCTGGCGAATATCGGGCGTGATGAGGCCATGGCGCTGCCTGAACGGCATCTGGGGTTGGTCCAGGCCAGTGAAATCGAAGCCGATCTGGAGACCCGTTTTGAGCATGGTGCCTCAGTATTGGCCGAGACTGGATTAGCCGAACGATTGCTGGCTTATCCCCCGGTTGTCTTCCATCCGTCCACACAGTTATCCACACCCCCGGCAGAGGCCTTGGCGGGGGTGACGATCGCGGTGGCACGGGATCAAGCCTTTAGCTTTATTTATCCAGCAAATCTGGCGCTATTGGTACAAATGGGCGCGCAGTTACGCTTTTTCTCCCCTTTATATGATACCGATTTACCCCCCTGTGATGCGCTCTGGTTGCCGGGGGGATATCCTGAATTACATGCGGCGCGACTGGCGGCCAATCAACCGATGAAAACCGCCCTGAAAAAAGTTTTCCACAAGGGCATGCCCATGCTGGCCGAATGTGGTGGTTTTTTATACTGCCTGGAGCAGCTGACGGATTACGAAGGCCAGACTCATCCCATGTTAGGTGTGTTGGCTGGAGAAGGCGCCATGCGCGGCCGCCGGGGCTGCCAGGGGATGCAATCAGCGCCCTTACCTGAAGGCACCATTCGGGGGCACGCTCATCATCGCTCGGTGAGTCATTCAACGCCGCCGCCTTTGACTTATGCACAACGTCAGCGCCACCCGGCACCTGGCGAAGCGATTTATCGTCAGCGCGGTTTAACCGCGTCTTACTTACATTTATTTTTTCCCCATAATCCAGAGGCCATCGCCCGCTTGTTTCGAGGCGATCAGGTGACCTCTTGGCTACAAGGAATGGCCGATGCAACTGAATAAAATTCCCGCTACTGTCGTCACGGGCTTTCTGGGCAGTGGTAAAACCACATTACTGACCAATATTCTGCGCCAGCTGACGGGCAAACGGATTGCGGTGATCGTCAATGAATTTGGTGAGCAGGATATTGATTCCAGCGTGCTGCGGGCCTGTGCGCTGGGCTGTGAGGCCGATGCCCTGAGCCCCGATGATGATGGCATCTACGAGCTGGCCAATGGCTGTATCTGCTGTACGGTCGAAGAAGAATTTTTGCCGGTGATGCAGAATCTGGTCGAGCGGCGTGATCAGATTGATCACATTCTGATTGAAACCAGTGGGCTGGCCTTGCCCAAGCCCTTGGTGCAGGCGTTCAACTGGCCGGATATTCGTCAGCATTGCACGGTGGATGCGGTGGTGACCGTGCTCGATGGCCCCGCCGTAGCGGCCGGTCGTTATGCCCATGATGAAGCCCAAGTTGAGGCCCAGCGACGGGCCGATGACAGTTTGGATCATGATCCCAGCTTGCAAGAGCTGTTGGATGATCAGCTTTCGGCTGCTGATTTAGTCTTGGTGACCAAAACCGATTTATTAAGTGAGGATGAGCGGGCTCGAGTGGAGGCGGTGATTGCACAGCGGGTACCGGCCGCGGTGAAGACACTTTTTGTCCACAAGGACAGCTTTGCGGAATCTCCTGCCGAGTTAGAGGCGTTAATGGGCATGGCGGCCGCGACTGAAAACCGCATTGATACCGTGAATAACCACCACGACCGCCATCATGCTGAAGGCGCTCACCATGATCATGCTCATGATCATTTTGACTCCTGCGTGATTGAGCTGGGCGAAGTCGATGGCGAGTGTCTGGCGACTCAGCTGCAGTTACTGCTGGATCGTTATTCGATCTATCGAGCCAAAGGGTTTGCGGCGCTGCCGGGTAAGCCTATGCGACAAGTGATACAAGCGGTTGGGGAGCGTATAGAGGCTCATTTTGATCGGCTTTGGACCCATGATGAACGCCGACGAACTCAACTGGTCTTCATCGGTCGCGGGTTAGAGGCTGCTGCCTTACAGCAGGTATTGACCGAAGCTGAAGTCGACTGATGCATCTGTTTGCGGCTAAGCCGGGCGGCTTTGTTGATGATGAGGGCATTGTTGATCTTCAGCAGAGTCCGGCAGAACTGATCATTCTTTCGGCGGCGGATAGCAGCCTGATGGCACTGGCTCAAGCGGTGGATCGCTTGGCTGCCGAGGCGCCGGAACTGCGTCTGGCCAACTGGATGAATTTGGCCAAACCCGCCGCCTATGATCTGTATGAAGATAGGGTGTTAGAGCAGGCGCGGCTGGTGGTGGTGTCGTTACTGGGCGGACAGAGTTATTGGCCTTATGGTGTCGAGCGCTTGCAGGCCTGGGCGGCAGCCAAACCCGAGCGGACCCTGATCATCGTGCCCGGTTGTGATGCACCGGATGATGACTTATTGATGACCTCATCGGTGCCGCCTGAAGCGGCTTGGCAAGTCTGGCGTTACTTGCGCGAAGGGGGTGTGGATAACGCCACTCAGTTACTGCATTACTTGAATGATCAATGGCTCGGTCGCCCATGTGAGTGGCAACCACCGCAGCCGCTACCCGCTGCATTGCTTTATACCCCCGGTGAGCGTCAACTGACCTTATCGCAATGGCAGGCACGCCACGCACAAAGTGATGCTGAACCCTGCGTGTTGGTGTTTTACCGCAGCCATTTGCTGGGGGCCAATACGGCGGTGATTGATGGCCTGATCGAACAGCTACAACAGCAAGGGCTGGACCCGTTACCGCTGGCGGTGACGTCATTGAAAGACCCGACCAGTCTGGCCTTACTACAGCATCTGGTGGCCCAAACGGGGGCCTCTGTGGTGCTCAATACCACCAGTTTTGCGGTGAATCGAGGCGAAGCCCCCTTGGGTGATCGCGGTCATGATGATCCTTTGGCGCTGCCAGGGCAGCCGGTGGTGCTCCAGGTGATGCTGGCCAGCAACCCCGAAGATGACTGGCAGCAGCAAAGCAGTGGTTTGCGCAGCCGTGATATGGCGATGCAAGTGGTCTTGCCGGAAATGGATGGCCGCGTCATCACTCGCGCGGTCGGGTTTAAAGCCGAAGCCACTTATCACGCCCGTTGCCAGCTGTCGTTGATTCAGCATCAGTTACATGTCGAGCGTGCTCTGTGGGTGGCTCAACTGGCGCGGCGTTTTGTGACGTTACGCCAGACTCCGAATGGCGATAAACGGGTTGCCCTGATCCTGGCCAATTATCCACAACAGGATGGCCGCATCGGTAATGGGGTCGGGCTGGATACGCCCGCCTCAACGGTGGCGATTTTACGGGCGATGGCCGCTGAAGGTTATCCCGTAGCCGATATGCCAGAAGGCACGTTAGGTGAAGCCAGTCAGGCGCTGATGCAACGTTTGACCGCGGGCGTCACCAATGAAACGGCGACCGTTGCCCTGCGGTCGTCGTCACAGAGCCTGGCGCTGACGGATTATCTGGCCTTTGTCGCGACTTTGCCGAGTGCCTTACAAGAGGCCATCTGGCAGCGCTGGGGGCCGCCCGAGCGAGATCCTAAATATCGGCAAGGACGTTTGCTGGTGCCCGGTATTCGACTGGGTGACACCTTTGTCGGGATTCAGCCCGTACGCGATTTCAGCGATGATCCCAGCCTGAGCTATCACGATACCGACTTGGTGCCGCCTCATAGCTATATTGCGTTTTATGCTTGGTTACAACACCACTATCAGGCCCAGGCCGTGATTCATGTCGGTAAGCATGGCAGCCTGGAGTGGCTGCCGGGCAAGAGCGTGGCGCTGTCGGCCACCTGTTGGCCGGATCTATTGTTAGGCCCGATGCCTCATTTCTATCCGTTCATCGTCAATGATCCGGGTGAGGGCGCCCAAGCGAAAAGACGAACCCAGGCGGTGATTATCGACCACCTGATGCCGCCTTTGGCCCGTGCTGAACTCTATGGCCCTTTGGCAGAATTGGAATCGCTGGCGGATGAGTATTATCAAGCCATGGGCATGGACCCCAAGCGTGAAGCGTTGCTTCGGCGCAATATTGTGCGCCATCTACAGACGACCGGGCTCGACCGGGAAGTCTTTGTGCATGGCGATCCTGAGGCGCTGGCGTCGGGCGATGAAGAGGCGCTCTTGAATGCGTTGGATGCCTATTTGTGTGATATCAAAGAAGCCCAAATTCGACAGGGCCTGCATATCTTCGGGCAATTGCCCTGTGCCGATCACCTGGCCTCGACGTTGGTGGCGATGTTGCGGTTACCCCAGGGGCAGAGCCCCGAGCAGAAGAGCTTATTGAAAACCCTCTCTGAAGACTTGGCGTTAGGCGATGACTTTGACCCCTTAACCGCCGGTGCCGAGCCTTGGACTGGACCAAAGCCGACCGAATTAAAAGTCTTGGACGACCGGCCTTGGCGCACCGCAGCCGACACCCGCGAACGGCTTGAGCATTGGGCCATACACTGGATGCGTGAGCAGGTGGTGGCGCGTGATGAAGCGCGCGATCACTCGACGCTGGCGACCCGATATCCGCGCACGATGCACCAGTGTGCGGCGATTCGTCAGACCTTGTGGCCTGCGTTACAGCAGAGTGCTGACCAGGAAATGCACTCACTACTGGCGGGGTTAAAGGGGCAATTTGTACCGCCTGGCCCTTCCGGGGCGCCTAGCCGAGGGCGCTTGGATACCCTGCCCACCGGGCGTAATTTCTATACCGTTGATCACCGTGCGATTCCCTCACCTGCCGCTTGGACGTTAGGTCAGCAGTCGGCGCAGGCTTTTGTTGAGCGTTACCTGCAAGATCATGGTGACTTTCCGCGCACTTTAGGCCTTTCCATTTGGGGCACCGCCACCATGCGCACCGGCGGCGATGATATTGCCCAAGCGCTGGCGCTGATGGGGGTGAAACCCATCTGGGCACCGGGTTCACAGCGAGTGGTGGATATCGAAGTCGTGCCCAGCATGTTACTGAATCGGCCGCGAGTGGATGTCACCTTGCGCGTCTCTGGTTTCTTTCGCGATGCCTTCCCCAATGTGATGCGCTTATTTGATGCGGCGGTACAGGCGGTCGCGCATTATGAAGAACCCGGGGCGTTCAATACGCTGCGCCAGCAAATCATACAACGCCAAGAGCAGTTGCAAGCCAGCGGTATGAGCGAAGAGCAGGCGTTTCGACAAGCCAGTTATCGGGTGTTCGGTAGCCAGCCCGGCCAGTATGGCGCGGGTGTCAATCGTCTGATTGATCAGCGTCAGTGGCAGCAGCGCCATGAGTTGGGTGAGGCCTATATTCAGGCCGGGGCTTATGCCTATGGCCAGCAGGCCGAATATGGTGAAGGAGCGGAAGACGCTTTTCGTCATCAACTCGGACAGTTGGAATCGGTCCTGCATAACCAGGATAACCGCGAGCATGATGTGCTGGATTCGAGCGCTTATTACGTCTTTCAAGGCGGTATGGCGAGCGCAGTTGAACAGCTGCGCGGGCAGCAACCGGCGACTTACCATGCCGATCATGCCAATCCAGCGCAGCCGCGTATTCGGAGTTTGAAAGAAGAGCTGAACCGAGTGGTGCGCAGCCGTGTGCTGAACCCTAAATGGATTGAGGGGATGCGTCAGCACGGGTATAAAGGCGGCTTTGAAATGGCCGCGACAGTGGACTTCCTGTTTGCCTATGACGCGACCACGGGGCTGATTGATGACCATCAGTACACGGCCGTGGCCGAAACCCTAGCGCTATCGGCAGAGAATCAAGCCTTCTTGCAACAGCATAATCCGGCGGCCCTAGCGGGCATGACCGAGCGTTTATTGGAAGCCGCGCAACGCGGGTTATGGCAAGCCCCGCCTGAGTTGCAAGCGGCTTTGCAGGATCAATTATTGGCCCATGATGAACAGCAAGAGCTGGGGGGCGTCGATACCGCGGTGGCATCCTGGAGTGTGACGCATGAGTGAGCGGTTCGATGGCTGAGGTGCGTGGCTGGTGTCCTGGCGCCTGGCATCCGATGGCCTCTGGCGATGGCTTGGTGGTGCGGATTCGTCCGCGTCTGGGGCGCTTGAGTGTGGCCCAAGGATTGGCCTTGTGTGAGGCGGCCGAGCGCTATGCCGATGGCATGCTGAATCTGACCAATCGGGCGAATATACAACTCCGGGGCGTGGCTGAAGCCGATTGGCCCAAGCTGATGGTCGCGTTGCAAGCGGCTGAGCTGGTCGACGATGACCCCGCGTTGGAATCCCGGCGCAATTTGCTGGTGACACCGAACTGGCACACCGACGATTGGACGCAACCGCTGCATCAAGCCCTATGTGAACAGTTATCCACATGGCCGGTGTTACCGGCTAAAGTCGGGTTGGCTCTGGATACCGGGCCGGAAGCGCTGCTCCAGCAGGCCTCAGCCGATATCCGCTTAGAGCTGACGCAAGCCGGGCAACTGTTGGTACGGGTTTCGGGACACACGCAAGGCACTGTGGTGGCGAGCGTCGATGAGGCCGTCGTGTTGGTGGGACGGCTACTGGCGTGGTTTGCCTCTGTGCGCCAGCAGCAAAGTCCGCCTGTCGGGCGTTTCTCACGACTCAGGGCCGCATTACCTGCCTGGGCCCCGGTTGAACAGGCGCCACGGGCCGCCGCAGCGCCTTGGGTCGTCGGAGCTGATTCGTTGAAGACGGCTGGCTCCGGCACTTTATCTTGCCCCGGCATCTTATATGGTGCGGCATGGGGCCGGGCGCCTGCGGCCAGTGTGGCGGCGTTATTGTCTGTTCATAAGGCGTCTTTGGCTGACGCGTCGACTGATGAAACGTCGACCGTTGAAGGCTTGCGGGTGACGCCTTGGCGTCAACTGTGGGTCGAGGGTGTACTGCCGCAGCATTTGCCTGGGTTGATATTGGACCCGGCTGACCCGCGTCTGACCAGTGATGCCTGTCCGGGGGCGCCTTATTGTCCACAGGCCCATATTGAGACACAGCCGCTGGCCGCTGAATTGGCGGTCGCCTTGGGGGGCGATGTGCATGTGTCAGGATGTGAAAAAGGCTGCGCCCGACCCTCTGCGGCGGCTTACTGTGTGGTCGGTGAGGCGGCTGGATATCGGTTGATTGAGCAAGGTCGCGCCAGTGATTCGGGACAAGGGCCCTTCAGTTTAGACGCATTATGGCAGCGGCTGTCATCACGATGCTGAGCTGGGATGACGTCCCGTTCAGCTGGCGTAATATTCATAAAATGGCTTGTGCTGGTTGCACAAGCCGTTGATTAATGAGTGAGTTAATGGATGTCGATGGAATCATCACCGCCTGTGTCTGGGCCCATGGATCGGCCCTATGTGTACGAAACCGATGGCCGAGCCATTTATCAACAATCTTTTGCCATGATTCGCCAGGAAGCCGCATTGGCGCGCTTTTCGGCCGAACAAGAACCGGTGGCCGTACGGATGATTCATGCGGCCGGTTGGGTGCCTCTGGCCGACGATATTCAATTCAGCCCAGGGGTTGTGACGGCTGCTCGTCAGGCGCTGGAGAGGGGGGCGCCGATTCTATGTGATGCCCGTATGGTGGCCGAAGGGATTACCCGGGCGCGATTACCGGCCAATAACCCGGTGATCTGCACCTTACAGGATGAGCGCACGCGCGCCTTGGCTGATGCCATGAGTAACACGCGGTCGGCGGCGGCCTTGGAATTATGGCGGCCGCACTTGGCCGGTGCGGTGGTGGCCATCGGTAATGCGCCCACGGCCTTGTTTCATTTATTGAATATGTTGCAAGACCCCAGCTGCCCCCGCCCGGCGGCGATTATTGGCTGTCCGGTTGGTTTTGTGGGTGCGGCGGAATCGAAAGCGGCTTTATGGGCGGATCAGCCGGTGCCCTGCCTCGTCGTGACGGGACGTCTCGGTGGCAGTGCGGTGACGGTGGCGGCACTGAATGCTGTGGCCCAACGTCAGGAAATATGAGGGTGATGCGTTTGCATCAAGGACGGCCATTAATGCCCCAAAATGCGTGATCATGAGTCGAATAAGATGACCCCAGGAACGATTTATGGCGTTGGGCTCGGCCCCGGCGCCCAGGATTTAATGAGTGTGCGCGCGGATCGCTTGATCCGGCAGGCGCAGCATGTGGCTTATTTTCATAAGGCCGGACGTCAAGGCCATGCACGCCGCATCATCGAAGGGATGCTCGCTGATGGGGTGAATGAATATCCCATGACGTATCCGATGACCACTGAGGTGCCTTTTTCAGACCCGCGTTATCAACAGGCGCTGGCTGACTTCTATGAGGTGCAGGTGGCTCAGCTCAAGGCTTTGGCGCAGGCGGGTGAGTCGGTGGTGGTCTTGTGTGAAGGTGACCCCTTCTTTTACGGCTCTTTTATGCATTTATATACGCGTCTTACCGCCACTGTGCCGGTCGAGGTGGTGCCGGGGATTACCGGCATGTCGGCGGCTTGGACCGCGACCGGTCAACCGATCACCTGGGGTGATGACATCTTGACGGTGCTGGTGGGGACTTTGCCAGAAGCAACTCTGACGGCGCAGATGCAAGCCAGTGATGCGCTGGTGGTGATGAAGATTGGCCAGCATTTAGACAAGGTGAGATCTGCTTTGGCTCAAGCGGGTCGCATGGAGCAGGCCTGGTTGATTGAATACGCGGCGATGGGGAATCAGCAGGTCCGTCCTTTAATCGATGCGCCGGACAAAGCGCCCTACTTTTCAATTGTGCTGGTTCACGGCCAAGGGCGGCGGCCATGACAGGGACCGGACAATTGTGGGTCGCTGGGCTCGGGCCGGGGGATCAAGACTTGATTACGCCTCAGGTGCAAGCCGCTTTGGCGGCAGCGACCGATGTGGTTGGTTATTTCCCCTATGTCGAACGCGTACCTGAGCGGCCGAACTTACGTCGACATGCTTCGGATAACCGACAAGAGCTGGCGCGGGCACAAGAGGCTCTAGCCTTAGCGGCTGACGGTCGGCAAGTGGTCGTGGTGTCATCGGGTGATCCCGGCGTTTTTGCCATGGCCGCAGCGGTGTTTGAGGCGATTGAAAACGGCCCGTCTGACTGGCGAGCACTCACGGTTGAGGTGCTGCCGGGCATTTCGGCGATGTTGGCCGCCAGTGCCCGTGCGGGGGCACCGTTGGGGCATGATTTCTGTTGCTTGAATTTGTCCGATAACCTCAAGCCCTGGTCGATCATCGAGCGACGGTTGCAGCTGGCGGCAGAAGCCGATTTGGCAATGGCCTTTTATAACCCTCGTTCCAAGGCCCGCCCGGAAGGCTTTGCCCGTGCGCTGGCGACATTGCGTTCGGTTTGCGAGCCCGAGCGTTGTGTGATTCTGGCTCGTGCGGTCTCGACGCCTGAAGAGCAGGTCACGGTGACGACCCTCGCGGAGGTGGTGCCTGAACAGGTGGATATGCGAACACTGGTGTTGATTGGATCAAGCCAAACCCGAGTGCTATCGCGTCTTACCGGTGATCAGCCTTGGGTCTATACGCCACGTCAGTATCATTCAGACGTGAAATCAAGGCGTGATATTTAGGCATATAACCAATCGAGCACGGCGTCAGGCGTATGCACTTCCTTTCTCGGCGGTAGGGCTGGACGGTTGATCATGATCACGGGTAGGCCCAATTGGCGTGCCGCTGAGAGTTTGGCACTCGCGCCTTGGCCACCGGCATTTTTACAGACCAGCCGCTGAATTTGATACTCACGCAGCAGGGCCAGGTCGCCCTCATGAGTGAACGGACCACGATCAATAATCGGGGTGATATCGAACGGGGGTAGGGGCGTTGTGGGGATATCGACCAAACGCACCCAATAACGGTGCTGGGGTTGCGCGGCAAAAGCGGCCAAATGCTGACGGCCCGTGGCTACAAAGACGCGTTCAGCTGGCCCTTTTAATGCGGCCAGGGCGGCGTCAAAGTCCGCGACACTGTGCCACTGGTCGCCTGGCTGTGGTTGCCAAGGCGGACGCGTTAAAGCGATCAATGGCGTGGCGGTGGTTTGAGCGGCTTGCCAAGCATGTTGACTCATTTGTGCGGCGAAAGGATGCGTGGCATCAACCACATGACTGATATGATGCTGTTGAATATAAGTCACGAGCCCCTCGGCGCCGCCAAAGCCGCCGATACGGGTGGGGAGCGGTTGCACTTTAGGGTGACGAGTGCGACCGGCATAACTGAAGGTGGCAGGTATCGTCTGTTGGGCCAATGTGGCTGCTAGCGCATTGGCTTCGGTGGTGCCTCCGAGTATCAGGACATGAGATATGGCGGACACGCAAGCAACTCCATGGCTGACATTGATTGGGTGGGGAGAGAGTGGCATAGGCGCCTTATCGGCGGCAAGCCGTGCCGCGCTTGACGAGGCTGAAGTCGTCTTTGGTGCGGCTCGTCATCTGCGTTTGCTCCCTGATCTCAAAGGCGAAGTGCGGTGCTGGCCGGTGCCCTTTGCTGATGGCATCCCGCAGTTATTGGCCGAGCGTGGCCGTCGGGTGGTCATGCTGGTGTCGGGTGATCCTTTCTGCTTTGGGGCGGGCACCACCATTACCCGTTACTTGGCCCGAGAAGAATGGCACGCCTTCCCGGCTCCGTCGACCTTTGGGTTGGCCGCTGCCCGGCTCGGCTGGGCGCTAGAGAAAACGGTCTGCCTTGGCTTACACGCTGCGCCGTTACAGCGAGCGCGTCCACATATGCAGCCCGGCCAGCGATTATTGATCTTGGTCCGTGATGGGCAATCCGTCGGCATGCTGGCCCAACTGATCAGCCGTTGGGGTTTTGGCCGTTCCCAACTTCATTTGCTGGAAGCGTTGGATGGCGCCCGTGAGCGCTGGCGTCAGGGCATGGCGGAATATACGGTGCCGCCGGATATTCAAGCGCCGGTGATCGTCGGCGTAGAAGTAGACGGCGATGGCCCCGCAATACCGATGAGCAGCGGCTGGCCGGATCATTTCTTTGAGCATGATGGCCAATTAACCAAGCAACCGATTCGAGCGTTGACGCTCTCGGCGCTGGCCCCACAGGCCGGACAATGCCTATGGGATATCGGTGCAGGCTCTGGCGCCATTGCCATTGAGTGGCTGGCTCGTCATCACCTTACCCAAGCCGTGGCTTTTGAACAATCGTCAGAACGTGCTGCTCGGGCGCGCCGGAATGCGTTAGCACTGGGTCAAGATCGTTTACATGTGGTGGAAGGGCGAGCGCCTTTGACACTGGATGATCAGCCTTTACCTGATACGGTGTTTATCGGCGGCGGTGTCAGTGAAGCGCTGCTCAATTGGTTGTGGACGCATTTAGCGGAAGGAACGCGCGTCGTGGCCAATGCGGTGTCATTAGAATCAGAGGCGCTGTTGAGCCATTGGCAGCGCCATAATGGCGGTGAGTTGCTGCGTTTTGATTGGGCCAAGGCCGAAACCATGGGGCCGCGTCGTGGTTGGAAGGCTCGTTACCCGATTGTGCAATGGCAGACTTGGCGATGAGTTTTTCTGTGGTGGCCGGGTTTGGCGCCACCGCGTCCGCCTCCTGGGAGGATTTGGCTGATGCTTTGAGCGGCGCTTTGGTTGCGGTGGGTTTGTCCCAAGAGGCTTTAGTGGCCTTCGCCACCTGTGCCGATAAATACGCCTTACTACAACCCTTTGCGGCGCAATGGCAGCGCCCTTTATATGCCGTTGTTGTTCGTGGTGTGAAGACACCGACACAGTCTCCGTATAGCCTGCAAGCACAAGGCACCGGTAGTGTTGCTGAAGCCGCGGCGCTTAGCGCAGGGGGGGGCGCGTTGCTGGCACCGCGTTATATTGCTTCTCAACGTCGGGCGACCTGTGCTTTAGCGTATTGGCTCAATGCTTCTTGACGGGGGTGGATGAGGGCACCTTTCATCCCGCTTCACGTGTTTAATACAAGGTAATTTCACTGTATGACCGTTCACTTTATTGGCGCCGGGCCGGGGGCGCCGGATCTGCTGACATTACGCGGGCGGGATCTGCTCGCCGCTTCTCCGGTCTGTCTTTATGCCGGATCATTAGTGCCTGAAGGCATCCTGGCCCATTGCCCTGAAGATGCGATGATCATTAACACCGCGCCCTTATCATTAGATGAGATTATGGCGCAGATCCAAAGCGCCCATGCTCAAGGGTTGGATATTGCTCGACTGCATTCAGGCGATCTTTCCGTTTGGTCGGCCATGGGCGAGCAATTGGCTCGGCTGCAGGCTTTACAGATCCCTTATACCGTGACGCCTGGTGTTCCCGCTTTTGCGGCGGCCGCCGCAGCGCTAGAGCAAGAATTGACTATTCCCACCCAGGCTCAATCGCTGGTGCTGACCCGTACCTCAGGCCGTGCCAGTGCCATGCCCGAAGGCGAAACTTTGGCGGCTTTTGCGGCCACGGGAACGACTTTGGCCGTGCACCTGTCGATTCACCAGTTGGATCAGGTGGTCGATCAAGTGACGCCCTTTTATCCTCCGGAGACGCCGGTCGCCATTGTCTGGCGGGCCAGCTGGCCCGATCAGCGAGTCATTCGCTCGACCCTCGCGGCTGTCTTGGATGAAGTCGCCCCAGCCATGACTCGAACTGCGCTTATTCTGATAGGTCCCGGCCTGAAACAAACCCGCGACGACGGTGAAGAAAGCCGCCTTTACGCCATCGGTTATGACCGACGCTTTCGCCCACAAAGCAGTGATTCACCCTTTTATCGTGGCGCAGAGGGAGAGCCGGAATCCTGATGATACAACTGGCATTGATTGGGATCGGTACCGGCAACCCCGATCACTTGACATTGGCGGCCGTGAACACCTTGGCCCAAGCGGACGTGGTCTTACTACCCCGTAAAGGCAAGGCGAAAAGCGACTTATTGGATCTGCGACGCTTGATCTGTGAGCGTTGGTTATCAGCCAAAGCCAATATCGTCGAATTTGACCTGCCCACACGGGCTGCTCAAGGCGATTATCAGCAGAATGTGCGGCAATGGCACGATGCGATCGCCCACTGCTGGCAACAACTATTGGCCACCCATTGCCCCCAAGGGGGCCGCGCCGCTCTGCTGATTTGGGGCGACCCCTCTCTATATGACAGCAGCCTGCGGATTACCGAACGCCTGGAGGCTGCAGGCCTGCCCATTAACGTCACCGTCGTCCCTGGGATTACCAGCCTGCAAGTGCTGACCGCTGCCCACCGTATTCCCCTCAACGCCATTGGTGCTCCGGTTCACATCACCACCGGACGGCAACTGCGCGAACAAGGCTGGCCCGATGGCATTGACCGGGTCGCCGTCATGCTGGACAGCGGCGGCGCCTTCACGACCTTGCCCAACCCCGAACACTACGACATCTGGTGGGGGGCTTACCTTGGCATGCCCGAACAAAGCCTCATGGCAGGACGCCTCGACCGTATCAGCGAACCCCTCTTGCAGCACCGCCAACACCTCCGCGATACCCAAGGGTGGATTATGGATATCTACCTACTGGCCCGACGTGGGTGAGCATGGGCGAGGCTGTGAATGAAGGTATGCTGGAGCAATGAGTGTTGAGGTAGAAGGCGCTCAGGAATAGTGATTGAATAATAGCATATATGTTATTATATTGAGAAAACGCAAGGATGCTGCTGAAGTGACATTGCCTATCGTTGAGCGTAAGGCTCAGGAATATCAAACTCAGGAAGGTAAAACACCGTTTAAGGATTGGCTTATTGGGCTTCAAGATGCCCGAGCACAGGCGAAGGTCACCAAGGCCGTCACGCAGATGGAAGCAGGTAACTTTGGTGATCATAAATCGATTACAGGAGGTGCCGGTTTAAAGGAGCGGCGAATCGATTACGGACCCGGCTACCGTATTTATTACATTACTGAAGGTGATGAATTGATTATTTTGTTCGCTGGCAGCGATAAATCAAACCAGCAGAAGATGATCAATGTGGCCAAACATTATTTAGAAGATTACAAATTAAGAAAGCTAAAAGAGTTGGCTCCATCAGCTAATGCTGGAGATGCGATCTCTTAAAGCGAATTTTGAATGAGGTGACAGGTGATGGCGTTAACACGTGAATTTAAAGACACTGTCATGACATTATGTCGAGATCCTGACTACCGCAAAAGCTTGTTACTAGAAGCCTTAGAGTCTTATCTTGAAGGTGACATTGCGGTCGGTAATGCAATGCTTAGGGACTACTTGAATGGAACCCAAGCGTTTGAAGAAATCGCAAATTCACTTGAGATGAAAGAATCCAGTTTGCGTCGTATGGTCAGCTCAACGGGCAACGCGACCGCTAAAAATTTATTTCGTCTCTTTAAGTCCTGCCAGGAACGAGAAGGTATTCACTCGGCAGATGAGTTCCTCCGCTACGTAGCTTAATACCCTTTCTCTATCTTCGCGTTGCGGTTTTTTTGTAATAGCCGCAGCGCGGTCTCTTTATTCAATGCAAGCTCCATCTAATAAGTGTCAGGCATGAAGGGTGTGGTGTATTGCCCACGGGCCGCGAAGCTTTGCCTGTTTGGCTTTGGACGCGGTTTATATCATCTCTTTCAAGGGTATCTCTAAAAAGGACATTTTAATGAAAAAATGGACGGTACTAGGCCCCCTTCTCTTCTCCTGCTTGAATGCAAATCCCCTATGGGCGGATGGCACTCAATCTCAAGCGCAGGAGCGTACGATTGATCGATTCGTCGTGAATCAAGCAGGCGAGGCTTTTGACCCCAAAACGAACTTAATTTGGCGTCGTTGTAGCATGGGGACGACATGGCAGGCGGGGAGTGGGTGTGTCGGCTCACCCGCCTCGTTATCCCTTGAAGCGGCTCAGCATGCAGCCCGCCAAGCGGGCGAGGGGTGGCGTGTGCCCACCATTGATGAACTTTATAGCCTCGTGGACGAGGATCGTGAGAACCCCGCCATCAATACCACCGTCTTTCCTGATATCACCGCCACCAGCGAAGGCGCGCCTTACTGGAGTGTCACCCCGGTTCAAGGCATGCCTAGGCTGATCTTTTTTGTCGATTTTATGAGTGGTCAAGTCGACGGCCATACCCAGGGGTTTGCCTTGGCTGCACGCCTTGTGCGTAGTGCGGAGCAGAACCCACAGAATTAAACCAAGTAATAGAGTGTTGATCGCTTTTCTTTTCTGAAGCCGCGATAGGGGCTTACGCCGTTTCTCATCAGACATGTCATCGTGACCTGGTGTTCATGGAGACGTCACGATATCGACACGGGCATGGGGTCAATATGGAGCGGCTTTCCATTTCGGGATGTGATGTGCCGAAGTGGTCTGTGCTAAGCGTAAGTGAACGGAATCGGGAGGGAGAGAACGGATGAGTGATCAAGAAAAACTAAAGGGGTTGGGTCAAGAGATCCGACCATCGATACCGCTTCTTTGGCGCCTTTATGCGGGCATCGGAGGGCCCCTTTAGTCTGACTTATCGAGTCTTCTGGATGTTCGAGGGATTCCTCTCCTATCCCTTTTATCAACTCTAAATACTCAGAAAGTGGAGAGGCTTCTGTTCCATGAGTAAGCATATCCGTAACGATAAGATCGCTAACAATAGCCAAAATGAACATCTCGGATCGATCATCGAAAGGCGTCTCAGTCGTCGTGGTGTATTGCAGGGGGGTCTGCAACTGGCATCGGCGACAATAATGGGGTCGAGTCTAGCCGCATGTAGTCATCACGACTCCGATCATACTGATGGCCCAGGTGAGGGCTCAGATCATGGCGCAGGTTCTGATGGAAGTGCGGGAAGCGACCCGATTACGCTGGGGTTCGACTCGATCAAAGGCTCGAAAACAGATGGTGTCGTAGTGCCCGAAGGGTATTCGGCTCAGGTGCTCATCCCTTGGGGCACCCCGCTCAACGACAATGCCCCTGATTGGCATCCTGATCTGGATATGACGCCAGAGATTCAGCTTAACAGCGTCGGTATGCATCATGATGGGATGTACCATTTCCCGCTATCTGATGCTAAGGCCTCAAGTGAGTTTATTCTTGCGGTGAATCACGAATATATCGATCCGGATGCGCTCTGGAAATGGGACAAAGAGGCGCATGATGGGAAGGATTTTGACCACTCTCCCGATGGTGGTTTTGCCGACCCGCGAGACGCGCAGCAAGTACGCACAGAGATGAATGCCCATAGGGTCACCCTGGTGCATGTGAAGAGAAACGATAGTGGCCGCTGGGAGCACGTTAAGAATTCACTCTACAATCGCCGCATCACTTCGGCGACACCGGTCGCGCTGTCGGGCCCTGTTGCCCGGTCCTCCTACGTTAAAACTCGCTTCTCGCCCGATGGTAGCACCACACGCGGCACCAACAGCAACTGTGGTTGTGGATTCACCCCTTGGGGAACCTATCTGAGCTGTGAGGAGAACTGGCCGGACTATTTCAGGATGGGGGCCGGCGAGAGTCGCAATAGTGCCATTGATGACGTCGAATATATCAATAGCGATGACAAGCGTCTGCTGGTCGGGCAGAACCATAGCCGCGACGGCCACTCACGCGGTAACAACCGTTGGTATGCTGCGGCCACTGATCCACAAAATGATGATGGTGAATTCAGTCGCTGGTATCCCTATGGGACCATCAAAACAGACGCCGCTGGAAAGCCCTTATCATCCGATCCGAGCACCGATTTCCGCAACGAAACCCGAACCTTTGGTTATGTCGTCGAAGTGGACCCCTACAGCCAGACTCGGGCGATCAAGCGAACTCATCTGGGGCGTTTTCGTCACGAAGGGTGCTGGCTGGGAAAACTCGTTGCAGGGCAGCCGCTGGTTTATTACATGGGGCATGACACCCTGAGTGAATATCTCTATCGTTTTGTCTCCGATGAACCCTGGGATCCCGCCGACGCTAATCGGCCGGGCGAGCAGTACGACCGCTTGAGTATTGGTGCGAAGTATCTCGATAAGGGGGTTCTTTATGTCGCCAAGTTCAACGATGACGGCACGGGTCACTGGGTCGCCCTTGAGCCGGACACCCGAGACAGCAGTGGGCGCAAGCTGTCTGATCTTTTAGCGCTCGAAGGCGATGACGATATGGCTGGGCTCATCGTTCAAACTTGTGATGCGGCAGACTATATGGAAGCCACATCGCTGGACCGTACCGAGTGGGGCGCTGTCGATCCTGAGAGTGGCCGACTCTATATGTCATGTACTAACAACTGGCGTCGACGCGGGGTGAACGAGCAGGAAATGGGCACCAATGGTGTTATGAATATCGACGAACCTGGAATCGGCCCTGATATTGTCCATCCTGATGCGGTCAGCCCGCGCTACTTTAGCGAAGGCGCCAATAAGGGTGAGACCCCAATGGGCAACGAGGCGGGGCATATTATCACCTTGCAGGATGATGGTATCGGCGCGACGAGCTTCTCTTGGGATATCTTCGTGTTCGGCGGTGGAGCCAATGATCCGAGCAACCTTTCAGGACTGACCGAACTGAACCAGTTCGCACAACCGGATGGCTTGTTCTACGACGATAGGGGCAATGGCCAAGGGATTCTCTGGATCGAGACCGATAATGGTTATGATCCGGTCGAAGATTACACCAACAACCAACTGTTAGCAGTGATGCCTAATGCGGTCTCGAAAGAGCCGAACGCAGGGCCATCCGATGCTATCGTCAACTCCAGCAATCAGGAGCACCTCAAGCGTTTTCTGGTCTCTCCCAATGGTTGTGAAGTGACCGGCATCTTCCTGACCCCCGATAAGACATCCCTGTTCTTGAATATCCAGCATCCGAGCAATTGGCCCATGGATGGGGATGCCACACGGGCGACTGATGAGGGGCGTCGTATTCGACCTCGCTCCGCGACAGTCGTCGTACAGAAAAATGACGGGGGCAAAATTGGTATCTAGTGGGGTGATTTAAACCCCGCCACCACTTCTCTTCAGTCGTTAGTTTTGGCAGGGATCTGCTCCGGTGGAACGGATCCCTGCCCTTTTGTGTACCCTGCCGGTTTGAGTCCGCCCTGATTCAGAATATCGATGGCTGTTCGGCCATCGGTCGTTGAACGTATCATTCAGGGAACATTGCCCATGAAAACATTCTCTTTGAGTGCTCACGATATGAATATGGAAGCAGTCGAAAAAGCAGATCACCAGCGGTTGATCGAGGTTTGGGAAGCGTCTGTCCGAGCGACGCATGACTTCTTGGCCGAAGCTGACCTACAGGCCTTAAAACCGCTCATTTTGAATCAATACTTTGATGCGGTTGACTTAACGTGTGTGAAAAACCCGAAGGGCGAGATCTTGGGCTTCAGCGGTGTACATGATCACAACATCGAAATGTTGTTTATTGCCCCCCAAGCGCGCGGCCAAGGCATCGGCACCTTATTAGCCACCCATGCCATCAACACCCAAAGCGCCACCCACGTTGATGTCAACGAACAGAACGAACAAGCGCTAGGCTTCTATCTACATCTGGGCTTCACTGTTACCGGACGATCACCGCTCGACGGGCAAGGCAAACCTTACCCCCTATTGCATATGACACTCACCCATAAGTGAATTCTTTTCTCGGAACTTGGGGGTACATCAGGTTTGAAGCTTGTTGTATTTATGTGTCACTCGTATTGTTCACGCCTAATATCCCATCATCCGCTACGGAGAAATCATCGCGATGATTAAAGGAAGCTGTCTTTGTCAGTCGGTTCAATACTCAATATCAGGGGCCGTGGGCGATATCATTCATTGCCACTGTGAGACGTGCCGAAAGGCGCATGCCAGTGCTTTTTCTAGCGTGTCTAGGGTTGAGGATGGTGATTTCACGATGACTCATGGCCAAGAGATGCTGAAGTGTTATGAGTCATCTCCAGGTAAGTTTCGCTATTTCTGTCGGGTCTGTGGTTCGCAGATATATGCTAAGAGGGAGAATACTCAGCATGTCATTCTTCGTTTAGGCACGTTAGATGATGACCCAGAGGCTAAAGAGGTGGGGCATATTTGGGTGTCTGATAAGGCCCGCTGGTACACGGTTACAGGCGATTTACCGCAACACGACACCTTCAATTAATAGTCATCAATACTCGATTAAAAAAGCCCCGTGCATTGCACGGGGCTTTTTTACCGCTGAGTCACCGGTCATTCACCGGGGTTCAGGCAACGCCTGGGGCTCATCCTTGGTAACGCTGGAAGACGAGGCTGGCGTTGGTGCCGCCAAAGCCGAAGCTGTTGGACATGACGCGGTTGAGGGTGACGCCATCACGACGTTCGGTCACGATGTCGAAGCCTTGGGCTTGTTCATCCAGTTCGGTGATGTTGGCGGAGGCGGCGATGAAGTCATTTTCCATCATCAGTAATGAGTAGATGGCTTCTTGCACGCCGGTCGCCCCCAGGGAGTGACCGGTCAGCGATTTGGTGGAGCTCATCGCTGGGGTCTGATCACCAAACAGTTCGCGTACGGCTTGTAGTTCCGCGACATCGCCCACCGGGGTGGAGGTGCCGTGGGTGTTGATGTAGTCAACATCGCCGTCGAGCTGGGCCATGGCTTGGCGCATGCAGCGCGCTGCGCCTTCGCCGGAGGGCGCGACCATATCGTAGCCGTCTGAGGTGGCGCCGTAGCCGACCAGTTCGCCATAGATCTTGGCGCCGCGGGCTTTGGCGTGTTCCAACTCTTCCAGTACCAGCATGCCACCACCGCCAGCAATGACAAAGCCATCACGGCTGGTGTCATAGGGGCGTGAGGCTTGCTCTGGGGTGTCATTGTACTGGGTGGAGAGGGCGCCCATGGCGTCGAAGAGGCAGGACAAGGTCCAGTGCTCTTCTTCTCCACCGCCGGCAAAGACCACATCCTGTTTGCCCAGCTGAATCATTTCCATCGCATTGCCGATGCAGTGTGCAGAGGTCGCACAGGCAGATGAGATGGAGTAATTCACGCCTTTGATTTTGAAAGGCGTCGCCAGGCAAGCGGAGACGGTACTGCCCATGGTCCGAGTGACTCGGTAGGGGCCAACCCGACGTAGGCCTTTATCACGCATGACGTCAGCCGCTTCGACTTGGTTGGCTGAGCTGGCACCACCGGAACCGGCAATTAAACCGGTGCGTTCATTCGAAACCTGCTCTTCGCTGAGTCCTGAATCTTCAATGGCCTGCTGCATAGAGAGATAAGCATAGGCCGCGGCATCGCCCATGAAGCGCTTTAGCTTGCGGTCGATCAGGTCATCCAGGTTCAGGTCGATACTGCCGGCGACGTGGCTACGAAAGCCTAAGTCGGCATATTCCTGCTTAAAACGGATACCTGAGCGCCCTTCGCGTAGGGCCTCAAGGACTGTCTGTTTGTCCGCACCCAGGCAGGAGATCACGCCTAGACCGGTAACAACAACTCGTCTCATCGGCACCTCCTCGTTCAAAAACCGCTGGTACTGGTGAACAGACCGACACGCAGATCTTTGGCGTGGTAGATCTCACGATCATCAACGGAGACTTTACCGTCGGCAATCGCCATGATCAGTTTGCGGGTCACAGTCCGTTTAATGCTGATGTTGTAAGTCAGTTTCTTCGCTTCAGGGAGAACCTGACCGGAGAATTTAACTTCGCCGCTGCCGAGTGCGCGACCGCGCCCCGGATGGCCTAACCAGCCCAGGTAGAAGCCGACCAGCTGCCACATGGCATCCAGGCCCAAGCAACCCGGCATGACGGGGTCGCCCGGGAAGTGACAACCGAAAAACCACAGGTCTGGGTGGATATCCAGCTCAGCGACGACTTCACCTTTGCCGTAGGTGCCGCCTGTTTCGTTGATGTTCACGATGCGGTCGAGCATCAGCATGTTGGGCGCTGGCAGTTGGGCATTACCCGGGCCGAAGAGTTCGCCACGGCTGCAAGTCAGCAGCTCTTCGTAGGTGTAGGCGTGCTGTTTGGTCACAAATACGATCCTGATGGGTTGATCGAAGGATGATGCATAGTCGTTATGCATTGTTGTTCAGAGCGATAGTTTAATGCTTGTGGCGCTTGATTGCACCCGGCGAGGTAATAGGTCAGGCCTATTCTTCAACAGATCGCCTATTATTCAAGCTTGCAATAAATAACATTGCATGAATTTAGACGCTGCTATGATCAATATCATTGTGTCGCGATGTTGTTTAGTATGTGTAAATTTTACATGGATGTGGCCTTGATGCGCTTTGTGACGATATCAATGGCATCGGTGTTAATCGCGTTAAAGTCAATATCGCGGCTGTGACAGCATGCGTGTAGACCTCTTGTGATTGCGCACTGATGCACTGTTCTGCGGTCTAACATCTGGATGGCGCTCTAACCTTTGATTAAGTGCTGCGTTTAAGCTCACACACTGATGAGTTTAAGTGCTCAAGCTTTAGTGGACTTTGAACTGAAGTGGGCTTCGAACTGAAGTGGGTTTTGAACTGAAAGGTGGGCTTTGCGGCCTATTTTTCTCATGTTTTTTTATTGTTATGGACTCTGATTTAACGTTGCTATGAAGATTAATCACCCGGTGACAGATCGTGAACAGCCACTGAATCAGGATGATCAGTTGGTTTCAACGACAAACCTGAAGGGCATGACCACTTATGCCAACCAGGATTTTCGACGTATTAGCGGTTTTTCTAATGATGAACTGGTAGGGCGTAATCACAATATTGTGCGCCATCCAGATATGCCGCCGCTGGCGTTTGCCGATCTTTGGCAGCGGCTGAAAAAAGATGAATCTTGGATGGGGGCGGTGAAAAACCGCTGTAAAAATGGCGATTATTATTGGGTGGATGCTTACATCTCGCCCATTTATGAAAATAACCAAAAGGTCGGTTATCAGTCTGTTCGGGTGCAGCCGAGCGAGACGTTAAAACGGCGAGCGGATCAGGTCTATTCGGCGATTAATAAGGGCCGTCAGAAAGCGCCGAAAAAACGTCATTCCCTTATGCAGATGACCCTCGGGGCATTGCTCTTGCAGAGCTTGCTGTTGGTCGCTTTGCCCTCCTTGGGTTGGGGCGTTACGGCGCAATCAATGGCGGGTGGTGTCTTAGGGCTTTTGGCCGTCGGTTTTATCGGCTGGCGTTTAGCACCGCTTCAGCGCTTATCGAGAAAGGCCCGCGAGGTGATTGATAATCCGGTGACCCAACAGGTGTATACCGGTCGAATGGATGAGCTCGGTGAGCTAGAGCTGGCGTTATTAATGCAGCATGCGCAGCTGCGCACGGTGGTCGGCCGGGTGGAAGACGCGACTCATGAATTGGGGCAGGTCGCACAAGCGACGGATGAAAGTGTTCAGAGTGCTTCTGCCGACAGTCAGGATCAGCATCATCGCTTGGATCATGTGGTCAGTGCGGTCAGTCAGTTGGTGAGCAGTATTCATGAAATCGAAGCCCAGACGCAGGAAATTGGGCAGGCGATGCAGACGATGAATGAGCAGACTCAACAGGGCCAGCAGCAGATCGGTTCCAGTGTTGATATCGTCGAGCGTTTATCAGCACAGCTGGCTGAAACCTCCCAGGGGATTGAGGCGCTCAAGGCTGAAGCCGATAGCATCGGTGATGATGTGCGTGCGATTGCCGATATTGCGGATCAAACCAATCTGCTGGCGTTGAATGCTGCGATTGAAGCGGCGCGTGCGGGTGAGGCGGGTAGAGGTTTTGCGGTGGTGGCGGATGCGGTGCGGCAGTTGGCGCAAGATACTCAAGGCGTGACGGAGACAATCACCGGTCGGATTCAGGGTATTCAGCGACAGGTTGAAGTGGCGGTTGAGCAAATGCAGACCAGCCGTGATGAGGGCACTGTCAGTGCCGAGCAAATCCGTGCGACTGGCGATGTGCTGACGACATTAACGCGGGCGGTCGATGATGTGGTGGTTGCGAGTGAGCGGGTCGCGTCAGCGATTGAGCAGCAGGCCAGTGCCGGTGATGAAGTGTCTGAGCATTTGGAGTCGATTCGGGAGCTGGCTCAAGCAGGCCTGACCCGAGCGGAGGCATCTTCTCAGAGCGTGGCTCACCTGTCCCAAGAAGTGAAGCGGATGCAGTCGCTCTCACGTGCTTTTCGGTAATAATGAAGCCCGCTTTAATGATTTGATTCGGCCGATGGAGTCTGTTGACCTGAATGGGCATAGCGAAGCAACGCTGGGGTCAGCAGGGCCCAGATGAAGCCGAAGATGAGTATTGACCATACCGCACCCAAAGGCAGCGCTGCCGCGCCCAGGGTGCCTCCCGCCCAATAACTGCTGGCGCCGCCTAGAGCGCCTAGCCCCGCCGCTAATGCTGGGTGTGGCGCGAGCCAGTCCAATGCGTGGCGCAAGGTGGTGGCAAACAACAGCCACAGCAACATCAGCCAGGGCGGAATCCAGGCTGCCTCCCAGTCTGGAAAGGTGATGACCCCGAGGTGCATTAATCCGGTGTCGATCAAGCTGCCCAATAACGCGACTTTGAATAGCAAACGGGTCTCGGCAACACTTCCCCAGAGTGCGAGATGTACTCCGACCAAGGCCAGAGCCAAGAGTAACCCCGGGCCTTGCCCCATCAGAACGCAAGTCCACCAACCGAGTTGAAACAACATCGCATTGAGTAACCGCCGATAGCGCTGTAGGGGGGTCACCGAAACCTCTGCCTGGGGCGTGCTATTCTGGTGTTTGTTCTTCTGGTGCTTGTTATTCTGGGGCTTGAAGTTCATAGTTGAGCGGTGCCTCCAGCGAACCTAATAGTGGTGCGCGACGGTTATTGGGCATGGCTAAGAGGAGTTGGCTAGTGCCGATGGCTCTTTCTTGAAACCCGCCTTCGCAGTAGCAGAGATAGTAGCGCCACATGCGAATAAACCGTTCGTCATACCCTTGCTGGCGGACAGCCTCTAATTGATCTTCGAAGCGTTCGCGCCAATCCCGCAAAGTGCGGGCGTAGTGAACGCCGATTTCTTCCTGGTGCAGCAAGTTAAGTGCGGTATGGCGTGTGAGTTGGCTCAGCAAGGCGGTGAGGCTGGGCAGGAAGCCGCCGGGGAAGATGTACTTTTTAATAAAGTCGACTTCTTTCAGTGCAAAGCGGTAACGCTGGTCACGCATGGTGATGGCTTGGATCAAGGCTAAACCGTCGGGTTTTAAATGGCGCTCTAGGGTCTGTAAGTAGGTGGGCAGATAATGATGGCCCACCGCTTCGATCATTTCAATCGACACCAGTTTGTCGAACTGGCCTTCTAAATCGCGGTAATCCTGAAACAGCAAGGTAATGCGGTCCTCAAGCCCGGCCTCGGCGACACGTGCGCGGGCGTGCTCGTATTGTTCCCGAGAAATCGTTGTGGTGGTGACATTGCAGCCATAATGCTGGGCCGCATATAACGCCAAGCCGCCCCAGCCAGTACCAATTTCTAACAAGTGGTCTGTTGGCGTTAGGGCGAGTTTTTGGCAGATCCGATCAAGTTTATAGGTGGAGGCTTCTTCCAGCGTGGCGTTTGCATGGGGGTAGATCGCACTGGAATACATCCGGTGGTCGCGATCGAGGAATAAAGCAAACAGCTCGTTCCCCAAATCATAGTGAGCGCTGATGTTGCGTCGAGCGCCTTTTCGGGTATTGCGGTTTAGGGCGTGTAGCAGGCGCGTGAGCGGGGCGCCAAAGCGTTTAAGCGGGTGGTCCAGTTGCTGATTCACTTGTTCGACATTGGTTGCCATGATGCGCACCAATGCGGTGAGATCATCACAAGACCAGCGGCCATCCATATACGCCTCGGCAGCAGCCAAGGTGCCGCCAAATGCAATATCGCGCCACACTGAGGGCTCATGTAGGGTCAGGTGGGCCTTCAGTGGCGCATCAGGTTGCCCCAGTAGCCACTGGCTGTTGCCGTCATCAATTTCCAGGCAGCAGCCATTCAGTTGTTGCATCAACTTCAATGTTTGTTGGCGGGCAAAACGTGTCAGTCGGCTATACGTCATGGTTGTGGTCGGAGAGAGCGCATTCGGTGACGCTGTTGATGTTAATGAGGTTGAGCACTTTGTCTCGGGGCCAAGAGATTCTGCTTTCATGGCATTGCCTCCAGTGCTGGCAGATTAGTGCTTGGTTGAAGTCGAGCGGCCGGGGTGATCATAAATCGGAGCTCGTTTTAGCCACAGGCGTAGGGCTTCAAAGTGGATCGCTGCGATCACTTTGAGGCTCATCCAAGGGTGGCGACACATCAACCGGGGGGTGCTAAAGCCTAAGTCGTCACGCCGTTCCAGGCTGAGCGTGGCATCAAAGGGACGTTGGCCGTCTGGATCGATGTTGTCCATATGCATGTCGAGTCGATCGCTGGGGGTATTGAATCGCCAGCGATACTGCTGTGCCATTGGGTTGAATGGCGAGACATGCATCTGCTTATCAAAGAAGGCCTGATGATGAGATTGTGTCGGATCGCACAGATGCACATAGGTGTGTCGTTCCAGCCAGGGGGTGTTGCTGACTTCACCGACAATCGCGATCAATTGAGATGCCTCGTTAAAGCAGTAATAGAGGGTGATCGGGTTAAAGCAAAGGCCGCCCATACGCAAGTTAGTGAGCATTCGCACTGGCCCTTGGGGGCGCTGCCCTAATGCCGGTTCAACCTGATCCAACACGGCTTGTTTAAGGGGCTGATCGACGGGCCCGAGGTAATCACTACGTTGGAATCTAAGCCAGCGCCAACGTCGGTTGAGTGGCAATGCCGGCAGCTCGTCCAAATCAATCCAGGCCATAAACAGCGCATAGCTGAAGTGGTGGCGAATAGGGCTAAAGCGCCGGTGCCGGAGTGTGCCGGTCATGAAGCAGCTGGCCGTGGGGGTCATGTGGCCACCGTTGTGGTTTGTTGGCCGCCATGTGGGTCGTGGTGGGCATGCAAGGGACAACCCAGCGCTTCGGCCACTTCAATCGCACTCACCACGCCATCTTCATGAAAGCCATTGCCTCGCCAGGCGCCGCAGTACCAAGTGCGTTGCTGCCCATTGAATGCTTGGATTCGCGCCTGCGCTTGTAAGCCCTCCAGGGTGAAAACGGGATGGGCATAATGAAAACGACCCAGCATCCTCTCCGGGTCAATGAAAGGGCTGTCATTAAGCGTGACGCAGAAAGTTTCCGGCGCATTTAAACCCTGCAGAATATTCATGTTGTAGGTCAGACTGACCAGCGCATCGTCGTTCTGATCGGGGGGCATGCGGGCAGGATCGCGCCGCCGGTAATTCCAACTGGCCCAGGCCAGCGGTCGTTGGGGTAATAGGCGGGTGTCCGTATGAAGCACCACTTCATTGTCCTGGTAGGGAATCGCGCTCAACGCCTCGGTTTCTTCTGCGCGCGGGTCGGCCAGCAGGGTCAGAGCTTGGTCGCTGTGACAGGCCAGGATCACCTGGTCGAACTCGTGCTGCTGAGTCTCGGTCTGGACGGTGACTCCCTGCGCATGTCGCTGCAGACGACGCACCGGCGTACTGAGGTGAATCTGGTCAGCAAAACGGCGTGTCAGGGGTTCGATATAGGCGCGTGAGCCGCCTTGAATCACGCGCCATTGGGGGCGGTCATTGACGCTTAATAAGCCATGATTGCGGAAGAACCGAATGAAAAAGTGCAGCGGGAATTCACTCATGGCCGTCAGCCCCGATGACCAGATAGCGGCGCCCATGGGCACAATATAATCCTGAATAAAGGCCTCACTATAGCCTTGGCGTTTAAGGTAATGGCCTAGGGTTTCATCAGGATCGAGTTGGCCCTGATCAAGCGCCTCAAGGGTCTCACGATTAAAGCGCAGAATATCCCTTAGCATGGCCCAAAAGCGCGGCCGCACAAGATTACGGCGTTGAGCAAACAGGGTATTTAAGGTGTTGCCATTGTATTCCAAACCGCTTTGTTCGCAGCTAACAGAAAAGCTCATTTCGGTCGGCTGGCTGGATACGCCAATTTGCTTAAGCAGTTCAATGAAGTTGGGGTAAGTCCAGTCATTAAAGACAATAAAGCCGGTATCAATGGCCCACTGTTGGCCTTGCAGTGAGACATCCACCGTGGCGGTATGGCCACCGAGACGATCGGCGGCTTCAAAGACGCTGACATGATGCTGCTGACTGAGCAGGTAAGCGGCGGTGAGGCCGCTGATGCCAGAGCCAATAATCGCAATACGCTGACCGGCTTGATTTTGCTGAGCATCATCCGGTTCGTGCTGCGGCGTTGTGGGTTGATAAGCCGTCATGAACGTACCATTTTTCGAGTGAGCCAAAACCGCAGTGACAAGGGAAGTGCGCCCAGTGCTTGCACCAAGGCCACAAAAAAACCAGGAAAGCGGACTTGCCGCCGATGTTGCTCAAGACCCCGCTGAATATGGGCTGCGGCGGTGTCAGCATCGACTTGCATGGGCATGGCGAAGTCATTGCGCTCGGTGAGCGGAGTCTCGACAAAGCCAGGATAGACCACACTGACATCAATCCCCTGTGGGCTGAGGTCATTCCGTAGTGATTCGATAAAGTGGCTGACAGCGGCTTTCGATGCCCCATAGGCTTCGGCACGGGGTAAGGGGCAATAGGCGGCCGCGCTTGAAACCGCCATCAGTAGCGGATCTCGCCCTTGCCGCAATAACGGTAAGCTGGCTTCAATGCAGTGCACGAGCCCCATCACGTTGGTCTCCATCACATGGCGGACCAGTGTGCTATCAAACTGGCGAGCGTCTAGATATTCACAGGTGCCGGCATTCAACACGGCGGCATCCAATGCGCCCCAGTGCTGTTGGATCTGTGTGCCTGCGGCCTGCACCGCAGCCAGGTCGGTGATGTCTAGCGGTAATACCAGGGTTTGTGAGGCTGGGGCGGTTTGAGCAATGGCGTCTAGAGGTTCTCGGCGGCGTCCGCTGAGCACTAAACGATAGCCTTGGCGTAGGAGACGCTGAGCCACGGCAGCACCAATGCCGCTACTGGCGCCGGTGATCCAAATGCGGGCGTCGGCGGGCAAGCGATTGGTTTTTGCCATCATCCACCTCCTGTTGCGTAAGCATTGTTGGCTTGTACCTGTACCTTGACGGTGGTTACCCCATACGCTGGCGGATATACCGAATCAAGGCCCCTACCCACGGTAGTTGTTCATACAGCATGGCACCTGCATCAAAAAAATCTTGGTGCTGAATGACTTTGTCATCGGCCCAGTCCAGTCGACTGCAGCCCTCGACTTGTACCGGGCGTCCGCGATTGAGTTTGGGGTGGACTAATGTCATGCACCATTGCGCCCAAACCCTTGATCCACAGATATCCGCCTCACTAAAGTCAAAATCGATTGCCTTGACTTCGGCATACAGCTCATCAAAGTAGCTGATCAGTGCGGTGAGCCCTTCGATACGATGAAAGGGATCAGTGAAGGTGATCTCGGCATGATAGATCTGACCTAAATCGCATGTAGAAGTTTTGTCTAGTTTTTTGTAAAAGTCAAAGAAAGCTTCAACCTGTGCTTGGGTGGGCATTGATCCTCTCCTGGCGACAGGGTTATCGAATCGATAGTGGTGAATATTTTTAGTCTAAAACACGCTTATTTTCAGGTTTTTTCTACTTTTATCGCATCGAATGCATGCATGACACGATCGCGTGCTTCTTTAAGGTCAACGCATGGATGGGGATAGTTCAGCTGATCACATTGAGATGTTGGCGGCTGATGAATCGATTTATTCGAAAGGCTGTGTAACTCGGGTATAAACTTTCGAATAAACTCTCCCTGGAGGTCAAAGCGCTCAGATTGTCGGTAGGGGTTGAACAAACGGAAATATGGGGCGGCATCGGTACCGGTCGAGGCGGCCCATTGCCAGCCGCCGTTGTTAGCGGCGAGATCGCCATCGACCAGGTGCTGCATAAAAAACTGTTCACCCAGGCGCCAATCAATCAAGAGGTGTTTGGATAAAAACATGGCGGTAAGCATCCTTAAGCGGTTATGCATCCAACCGGTTTGCACTAGCTGGCGCATGGCGGCATCGACTAGAGGGAATCCTGTTTGACCCGCTTGCCAGCGCGAGAGCCCTTCTGGGTCTTCCCGCCAGCTGAGCCGCTCCGTTTCGGTTTTGAACGCGCGGTAACGACAGACTCGGGGGAAGCCCGCCATAATGTGTCGATAGAATTCTCGCCAGACCAGCTCTGCCACCCAGCGTCCCGGCCCATCTTTGCCGGTTGGGACTTGCCCTTGGGTGTGGGCCATCACGGCTTGTAGACACTGGCGAATGGATACCGCCCCCAGCGCCAAATAAGGCGACAAGGTGCTGGTGCCTTCAACGGCGGGCAGATCCCGCTGTGTGTCATAGTTGATGAGATGCTCATCGACGAAATGATCCAGGCGTGCCAATGCGTGCTCACAGCCCGCCGGCCAAAGTGTTGAGGCGATCGGGCTTTCCCATCCTGGTAATTGTGTGGGCAAGGGGTCATGTTCGACTGGGCCCGATTGATGGTTAGGGGCAGGTAGGGGCGTGAGATCCACTTCGAGAAGGCGTGAAAGCCAGCGCTTGTAGAAAGGCGTAAAGACGGTGTAGTAATCGCCTTGTCCTGTCAGTAGTTGGCCGGGCGCGAAGAGTGTTTGGTCTAAGTAGCGGTGAACGGAATAGCCAGCCGCTTGGAAAGCGGTCTCAACCGCATCATCACGTATGCGTTCATCCCACTCGTATTGATCATTGAAGCGAAGGTGCGTGATTTTAAGCTGGCGGGCCAGCGCCAGCAGGGCCTCAGGAACGGCCGCAAAGTCATCCACTTGGCAAACTTTGAGGCTGATGCCGGAGTCTCCCAGGGCCTGCTGCAAGGTCTTGAGATGGCGCAGCAGTAGATCGACTTGAACCGGGGCGCGATCATGCTGCTGCCATTGCTTGGGGGTGAGGGTGACCACCGCCGTGACCGGGCCATGCTGTGAGGCATCATACAAGGCTGGGTTATCCATCACTCTCAAATCATGTCGGAGCCAGACCAGTTGCGTTGACGCTGTCATGGCATACTCCTTGTGTGGTCCGTGAGGTTGATGATTGGACGACGAAATCAGGTGTCATCGGCCACTTTCAACCAATGTTCGATTAAGCTCATGTCCAGCTCCGGCCAGCAGGAAATCGGCACATGACCCAGTTCCGTTTGGTGGATGACGGCGCTGCTGCCGGACAAGGCTAAACCACACGGCAAGTGCTGGGTCAGTTTCAGCAGTTGGCGTTGCTGCTCAGCATCCAAGTGTGTTTCGCCGACTAACACCAAGCCCATAGGCTTTAAGCGTTCGGCCAGTAACGGCAGATGGGACAAGTTCACGGCATCATCCAACCAGTGCAAACGCATCGGGATATCCGCAATGCGTAACAGTTGTAGCCAGTAAGCCGGGCCTTGTGGGCTGCCTAACGGCACCATCAACAGACGGGGTTGATGGTGCGATTGATGCTGACGACGTTGGTACAACCGTGCCGAGATGCGGGTGTGTAATACGGTCGTGAATAGTTGGCGCTCAATCTCTGCGCCCATGTGATCCTGCCAGCGCTGACGAAGCGCCGAAAGTAGGGGTTGCCATAGGTGTTCATCTGCGGTGGTCGGCGGGTACACCGACAGGACTTCGTTAAAGAGGGCATCCAGCACTTGTTCATCCAAACGCGTCACTGCTTGGAAGGCTCTTTCCTGCAGTCCTGCCCATTCACTTTGAACATTGTTCGGGGGGGCGATCTCTGGTGAGGTGTGAAGGGGCTCACTGCGCTGCTCCAACAGTTCCCGCACTTGGCTTACGGGAACGCCCCGGTTTAACCATTGTAGAACGGTTTGGATCCGTTGGATCTCACTCTCAGCATAAAGGCGATGCCCCTTGGGCGTACGTTGTGGCGTGATCAAGCCATAACGGCGCTCCCAAGCGCGTAAGGTGACGGGATTAACCCCAGTCAAACGCGAGACTTCGCGAATGGGATAAAGCGGCTGTCCGTGACTGGTCGTCAGTTTATTCATAGTCATGAGTGTATCGTTGTGCGGATGAGCGCGCATTGCTCACAGGGGCGAGCGTGCGTCAGATTAAATGGCATTGCGTAATCCAATCTCAGCGGGATGAGGCGCTAAGTAGCCTGTTAAGGCAGGGTAAGCCTGCGCCTGATGGATCATATGGTGCTGTAATAAGGTTACCGGAACGATTAACGGAATTTGACCGGATCGATATTGCATGATGATGTCAGCCAATTGTTGGCGCTGAGAGGGGGCTAATTGCGAGCTGATAAACCCCTGAATATGTTGCAGTACATTGGTGTGGCCCTGACGGTTGGCGGGCTTGGCCAGAGCTTGCATGAAGGTCTGAATGTAGCGCTCTGCCTGTGATTTGATCTCGTTCTGACCCGCTTGCGCGACCAAAGGCCCCAATTGCCGATAGGCCGATTGTGAATGGGCCATCAGCAGGTATTTGTGGCGGGTGTGAAAATCCACCAACTGGCGGCTATTCATGCCTTGGTGTTGGCAACTGCGCCAGTCATGCCAGATCAATACCCGATTAATAAAGTTTTCACGCAGCCCAGGGTCATTTAAACGACCTTCTTCCTCGACCGGCAGCAGCGGATAGGCCTGCATGAGCGCTTGCGCAAAACGGCCTTGTCCGGTTTGCGCTTGGGGGTGACCTTGAGCCGTATAGACCTTGACTCTTTCCATGCCGCAGCTAGGCGATTTACGCATCAGAATGAAGCCAGAGAGGTGGTCGAGCTTGGGTAAAGTGGCCTCAATGTAGGCGTCGATCGCATCGGTCACATCCGTTTGACTGCGGGAGCTGATTAATCGTGGCGAATGGGCTTCACCGACCAGCCGAATGGATTCCCTCGGCGTGCCTAGGCCGGCCCCCATTTCGGGGCATACCGGCTGGAAGGCAAAGTAATCGGAGAGTACACCGGTGCAGAAAGTCGAGTGCTTGTGGCCGCCATCGTAACGGACCGGCTCACCGAGTAAACATTGGCTGATACCGACCTGGATGGTCGCGGGGTCAAAGGCTGTCATGAAAGGCCCCTCCTGCACGATTAAACGATACAAGTCTTGTACAAATATGATCAAGCTGTCAATTTTTTGTGATTTGATCACGCCGCTTGAGCGACAATCGAATCACAAAAAAGGGTTGAGCCGACTCAGTAAGGAAGAGACCCTCATGGGCAGCGTAAGGCGGAATAGGGTCAGGTGGGTGTTCAAGTGAGTGATGGGGATAGGAGTGAAGGCGTGAATGCGATAAAGCAGGCCTACCCCGTTGTCTCTTCATTATGAACGTTAAACCAAATATAACCGTTAAGCCTAGCTTAACTCTTATTTAAGAGTGCCTTATTGAATTCATCGGGCGTTATGTCAAATATAGGGTTTGGTCGCTACCATAAAAATACTGAAATTGAGGCGTCCAATCGCAGAAATACGATTCATTCGCGGGAATATAATAAGTCCAATACCCCTGGAGTCTGTCATGAAATCAACCACCTACCGGTTCCTGGCTACATCCCTATTGTCTGTAGGCTTGTCATGCGCGCATGCCCAAGCTGATGAGCTTATCTTTGCCCATGGGGCCAATCCGGGTAATCCTCGCTATGAAGCGGCTCAAGTGTTTGCCGCGATTGTGCCTTCTTGCTCAGCGGATTTAACGGTCAATGTCGCGCCTTCGGCAACGATGGGTGATGATGCTGAAATGCTCACGTCAGCCACCGCGGGCATTATTCAAATGAGCGCTAATTCCCAAGGTACACTGGCTCAGATCGTACCGGAGGTTGGTGCACTGGGTTTACCGTTCCTGTTCAAAAACGAAATGGAAGTCTGGCGTGTGTTAGATGGCCCTATTGGTGAGGCGTTAGACAAAAAAGCGCAAGAATCCGGCCTGAAAATTGTGACGTTCTGGGATAACGGATTTCGCAATGTCACCCTAACCGACCATTTTGTGAAGGAGCCCGCCGATTTACAGGGTGTCAAAATCCGAACACCACCGGATCAAGTGTCGATTGATATTTTCAAAGCGCTTGGCGCCAACCCTGCCCCTTTGGCTTGGAGTGAGCTGCCGACTGCTTTGCGCAGTGGCACTTTTGATGGCCAAGAAAACCCGCTGACGAACATTTACTCGGCTAAGTTGTATGAAATTACCCCTTATATTTCGCTGACCGGTCATCAGTATCAGAGCACCCCTGTTGTCGCAGGGCTGGGCTGGTGGCAGTCGCTATCGGAAGATGACCGGCAATGTGTGACGCAAGCCGCGCAGCAGGCTGGTTGGTTCCAGCGCGGGCGTAACTTCATCATGAATGAGAACCTGAAGACAGCGATCAAAAATGAAGGCGGCAAGTTTGCTGAAGTCGATCGCGCAGCTTTCGTCAAAGCGACGCAACCTGTGTATGACAAGTATCAAGCTCAATTAGGTGATTTTGTCAGTGAGTTGCTTCAGGCGACGGCGGGCGAGTGATGAATGCGATGAACCCTTCTTCAGTTAATGAGCGGGCTCAAACCGTGTCGGAGCGTGAAGGCTCCGGCACCGTGAGGCGCTGCATCCAATGGCTGTCCGCACTGATTAATGTGTCTGGTGGGGCTGTAGTGGTGGTCTCCTTGGTGACGATGTTCCTCGTGGTTTTGGTGAATGTCGTGCTGCGTTATTTTTGGGGGAGTGGCATTACTTGGGCCTATGAATTGCCGTCTATCCTATTTCCCTGGTGTGTGGCCGGAGGCATTGTTATGTCAGCGGTACAGGGGCGGCATATTGCGGTCGATGTGCTGGTCGAGTTATTGCCTTCATCCATGCGGCGAGTCTTGCAGGTGTTGGTCAACCTGTTTGTCAGTTTGGTCTCGGCTGGGGTGGTGTATTACGCCATGCCAATTATTAAGGCTTCGCAATATAGCCGATTGGCGGAAACCGGTATCCCTCAGGTCTATGGCTACAGCAGCTTGGTGTATGCGTTTTCCATGGTGAGCTGTATCGGATTATTGGCCGCGATTAACCATCTGTGCGGTGGACGCCTTGAAGCCCGTGACCCTACCGTCACTCACTATAGTTGAGGTGGCATGACAATGATGTCGATATTGATATGGTTTTTCCCTCTGTTGCTTTTGCTCGCAGTGCCGGTCGCTTTTGCCATGATTGGAGCTTCTGGGGTGGCGCTGTTAATTGAAGGGAAGTCTTTAGCGGTGCTCGGACAGCGGCTCTATACGCCGACTCAAAGTTTTCCCATGTTGGCGATTCCCTTTTTTATTCTGGCCGGTAGCTTAATGATGTCTGGCCGGTTCGGTGAGCATTTGGTCGCGTTTGCGCAGCTGCTTGTTGGTCGGTTCCGTGGTGGAATGTGTCACGTCAGTGTCGTCGGTTCGGTGATGTTCGGTGGGGTGTCGGGTTCGGCGGTGGCGGATGCTTCGGCCTTGGGTAATGCCTTAATTCCAGTGCAGAAAAAACATGGCTATCCGGCTGGGTTTGCGGCGGCCGTGAATGCAGCTTCATCCACCGTTTCGGTGCTGATTCCACCTTCGATCCCGTTGATCTTGTATGGTCTGGTGTCTGGCACCTCGATGATTGATTTGTTCGTTGCGGGGATTTTGCCCGGTGTGTTGTTAGGTGTCGGGATGCTGGGACTGACTTGGTTTGCCGCTGTTAGGCGTGGATTTCCTGCTGCTGAAGTGGTCGGCGGGTGGCGCAAATGGTGGTCTGAGTTGAGGCATGCTTTTCCGGCTTTGTTAATGCCGGTTTTTGTCATTGGTACGCTGCGCTTCGGGATTGCGACACCGACAGAAGTCAGTGTGATGGCGGTCGCGTATGCCGTTATCGTGGGTGTTTTGATCTATAGGGATATGACGTGGTCGCATATTCTGCGTGCGATTCTTGAAACGGGTGTGATGACCGGTGCCGTCATGATTATCATCATGGCCTCCTCCATTATTCAGTGGATTATGACACTGGAGCAGGTGCCTCAAGCGTTGGCTATGTGGGTGACCGCATCTTTGTCAGACCCTTGGCAAGTTATTCTAGCAATGAATGTGATCATGCTGCTGGTCGGTACTTTCCTTGATTTACCCGCCGCGGTGTTATTACTTGGGCCTTTATTTACTAGCATTGCCGCCGCGATCGGCTTAGACCCGGTTCAGCTGGGGCTTATGATGGTGGTGAATTTGGCGATTGGTCTTTATACCCCGCCAGTGGGAACAACCCTTTATATTTCATCAGGCATTGCCAAAACGACCGTAATCTCAGTAGTTAAAGAGCTGGTACCTTTTTACCTGCTGGCGATTGTGGTACTGGCCTTAATCAGTTACGTCCCGGCTTTGACGTTTTATTAAGCCGCGTGGACTGCGTCTTAAGGTGATGAACTTAATGACGTCGTGCAGCGTAACGGTGCCCACTGTGTGAGTGAAGCCTATTACGCGTGACCTATTACACGTGATCTAGTGGCCGCTTAAATGCGGCCTTATTTGGGTCGGGTGATGTTGTGAAAAACATCTAGGGTGCAGTGAGTGTTAAGCCCATGTTGATCGAGAAATGACAACATCTGGCGTTCGTGTTCGTCCGCTGCCGCCAGAAGCCAGCGTTTAAAGACCTGTACCAATTTACGGCTTTGGTGGCGGCTGGGACTGACAATCCAATAGGCTGGAAACCGCACGACCTCCAATGAGGGCGTTAACGGGACCAGTGTGCCATCGAACAGCTCCTTCTGTGCCAGTGTGGTGGATTCCAGCACTACACCAATATTATTCACCGCTTGTTCCAATGCCATTGAAGATCGGTCAAATCGGAGTGCTGCGGAAGCAGTTGATCGCTTGATGCGCTGGGCAGTTAGCCAATGATCCCATTACACCACGGCTTTTACGCTATCAATCAAGCGGGCATGGCTAAGTAAAATGCGTTCGTCATGCCCGTGTGCCTGATACAACTGTTCACGATAAGCAGGGCTGCACATCGGCATCACATAGTCAGACAAAATCAACTCGCAATGCAGCCCTTCCCATGTGGTGGGCCCATAACGGATATCGAAATCGACGACCTCGCGATCAAAGTTTGAAGGATCGGGGCTTGCGTCAATCCGTAAATCCCATTCTGGGTTTTGTTGAATAAAGTCGGCCAAGCGAGGCCCCAGCCAGCGTACCGCAAAGCTGGGCATCATCCGGATAATCAACTGATGGCTTTCGCGTTGCCGGGAGATGGTCTGACGGGCATGGCGTAACATGCTAAAAGCGGACGTGGCGGCAGCAAAGAGTTGTTCCCCTTCCAGCGTTAAGCTCAGCTGTCTTTTATCTCGGCGAAATAAGCTCACGCCCAAGACTTCTTCTAATAACTTGATTTGTTGGCTCACCGCGGATGATGACACCTTTAAATCGTCTGCGGCCCGGGCAACGCGTCCGTGCCGTGCCACGGCTTCAAAATAAATCATGCCATTCAGGCTTGGATCTCGTGACATAGGCTCTCAACTTTTTGTCTTTATTTTCAGTTAGTTATAAGAAATAAAACGGTGTTGACCGAGTGAGTTAAGTATAAGTTAACAACCGTTTAAGAGCATCTTATTGAACCTGAGGTGCTGCCGTTGGACATTGGGGCTTGTCAATATTCATCGATGAAATCAATCCATGTCTAGTAATGACAAAAAGAGAAATCAAAATGACGACTGGAATGAATGGTGTGAAGCCTAGCTTAGAACGACGGGCTTGGAATATAAGGCATAAGTCGTTGCGGATGGGGGCGGTACAGAAGCAAGGATATATTGGACAGGCACTAGGCATCGCCGATGTGCTGGCAGTGTCTTACTTTCATGCATTGAATTATCGGCCCGATGATCCTGAGTGGGAAGGTCGGGACCGCTATTTACTCTCCATTGGGCATTATGCGATCGCCTTATATGCCGCCTTGCTGGAAGCTGAGGTGCTTCCGGAATTCGAGTTAGAAACTTATGGCACTGATGACAGTCGGTTGCCGATGTCCGGGATGGCGTCTTATACCCCGGGTATGGAAATTACCGGCGGTTCTTTGGGTCATGGTTTGGGGATTGCCGTGGGCATGGCGTTAGGGCTCAAGCGTAAATCATCCGATGCCTTTATTTATAACCTTATGTCAGATGGTGAGTTGGGCGAAGGATCTACCTGGGAAGCGGCGATGTCGGCCAGTCATCATCAATTGGACAACCTGATTTGTCTCGTCGATTTCAATAACCAGCAGGCCGATGGTCCCTCAACCGAGATGCTGTGCTCTGAACCTTTGGAAGATAAATGGCAAGCCTTTGGCTGGTATACCCAACGGGTTGACGGTAATGACATTGAAGCATTAGTCGCGGCTTTTGATAAAGCGCGCCAACTGAAGAGCGCTCAACCTCGGGTGATCATCTGCAATACCCAGATGTGTAAAGGCGTTCCCTTTCTGGAAGCACGTGAAATCACACACTTTGTGCGCGTTGAATCTGATGAGTGGACAAAAGCCTTACAAGTTCTTGAGGAGAGGAAACCGGCATGACATTAAGTCGACGAAGCTCCAAGTGGGAGCCCAGGCACCCTGTTGCGGAAGATCAACGTCAACTGACCTCCGCCATGATCGCGTCACTCTCTGCTGAAGGGATGCCCACACGTCATGCGCCCTTTGGACATGCGCTCAAGTCGCTGGCGGCCAGCCGGGACGATATTCTGGGGCTGACAGCAGATTTAGCTAAATATACCGATCTGCATGTGTTTGCTGAGGCTTATCCTGAACGTTTTTATCAGATGGGCATGGCTGAGCAGGTCATGATCAGTGCGGCAGCGGGTTTGGCGAAAGAAGGGTTTACCCCTTTTGCCACAACCTATGCGGTCTTTGCGTCTCGTCGAGCCTATGACTTCATCTGCATGGCGATTGCTGAAGACCGTTTGAATGTGAAGATTGTCTGTGGTCTTCCCGGTTTGACCACTGGCTATGGGCCTAGCCACCAGGCGACCGATGATCTCGCGATTTTCCGTGCCATGCCTAACCTTACCATCGTTGACCCTTGTGATGCGCTGGATACTGAGCAGGCCACTTATGCCGTTGCTGCGCATGACGGGCCTGTTTATATGCGGCTGTTGCGAGGCCAAGTGCCTATGATGCTTCACGAGCACGAGACCTATCGCTTCGAATTGGGACGTGCTCAGCTGCTGCGCGATGGTCAGGATGTACTTTTCATAACGTCTGGATTTATGACCATGCGCGCGCTTGAGGCGGCTGAGGCTCTGGCGAAAGATGGCATTGAGGCTGGTATTTTGCACTCGCCCACCATCAAGCCGCTAGATGATGCGACGATTTTGCAACACTGCAGAAAACCGGGTCGTTTAGTGATTACTGCAGAGAACCACTCGGTGATTGGGGGACTTGGCGAGGCGGTGGCCAGCACTTTGATGCGGCATGGCGTGACGCCGGCATTTCGTCAGATTGGGTTACCCGATGAGTTCTTGGATGCCGGCGCCTTACCCGTGTTGCATGATCAGTACGGTATTTCGACCAATGCGGTGATTCGCCAAACCAAAGCCTGGCTGAAATAAAGACCGGCCATTACATCGATCAATCATCCTGTTGATGATGAACAATAATGATAAGAGTGAGCGAAATATGAGTTTATTAGCGGGTAAGTTTGCAGTCATTACCGGGGCTGCGTCTGCGAATGGTCTGGGACAGGCTACAGCTCGATTATTTGCCGAACATGGGGCCACAGTTGCCATTTTAGATTTGGATCAGCAGGCGTCTGAGAAAGCAGCCCAGGCGTTAGGGAATCAACATATTGGGCTGGCTTGTGATGTAACGCAAAAGTCTGTCTGTTTGCAAGTGGTGGAGACGTTATTAGCGCGCTGGGGGCAGATTGATATTCTGGTTAATAATGCGGGGATCACACAGCCCGTTCGTCTCTTAGATATTGAACCCGCCCAATATGATGCCGTTTTGGATGTGAACTTGCGGGGTACTTTATATATGAGCCAGGCGGTGCTTCCCCATATGAAACAGCGTCAACAAGGCGCTATTGTCAATATGTCTTCGGTGTCGGCTCAGCGCGGTGGCGGGGTGTTTGGTGGTCCTCATTATTCAGCCGCTAAAGCCGGTGTGCTGGGGCTCACTAAAGCGATGGCACGAGATTTTGCAGCTGATAATATTCGCGCCAATGCGGTTTGTCCGGGATTTATTGCCACAGATATTACCGCTGGCAAAATGACCGATGAGATGTATAGCCAAGTGCTGAACGGTATTCCCATGGGACGGGCTGGCAAGGCTTCTGAAGTCGCGGGGTGTTGTCTCTTTCTCGCCTCTGATCTATCGGCATATGTTACCGGCTCAGAAGTCGATGTGAACGGTGGCTCCTTAATTCATTAACGGGTGATATGACTGATCATTGGTCGTGTACCTTGGGCCTCAATAACCGGGGCAAGTCCCCGGTTATGGTATCTAGGCGCGGTCAGCAAAATGTCTGTGCTTGACAATACGATGTTAAAAATCGGCTCAGAATACTCATTGACAACATGTCAACGGTGTTTATTTGCCCATTTTTACCTCGTTTTGCCATCATGCATCGACTGTTTAAAATAGGCCCTAGGCTTTGCTTGATTACGTTTTATTTGTTCAGTTTTAATCCTTTTTGAATTTCTTTTTTTTGATAACTTTAGGTCTGATTATTTTTTATTTGCTTGGATTTGATTTTTCCATTTGATGCATGTGTAAAAAAGTATGGTCTTTAAAATGCTGATTATTTTATAGGATGTTCAAATTTTGTCGGTTTTATCTGTAAGTGTGAGATTTGAGTGTGAGATTGGGGTGGTTATATGAGGCTGGTTTTGTGAAGTTCATATAGCCCTATCATGAATATAAAAATAAGGGTGTCATGATGATGAAGATTGTCTTTTTAGACCGGGATACGATTGGGCCTTCCGTCTATTTAAATCAGCCCCCATTTGATCACGAGTGGATCTGCTATGAAGCCACGCGTGAGGATCAAGTCGTAGAACGACTGCAAGGGGCGGATATTGTGATTACGAATAAAGTCCCCCTTCGCCGAGAGACTCTCGTCCAGTTGCCATCGCTCAAGCTCATCACCGTCGCAGCGACCGGTTACGATGTCATTGATATTGAAGCATGCGAAGCGCTCGGTATCACCGTGTCCAATGTTCGAGGCTATGCGGTCAATACCGTGCCTGAACATACCATCGCGTTGATTCTGGCGTTGCGTCGCTCCTTGATGGGCTACCGGCAGGCGGTTATTGAGGGGCGTTGGCAGCAAGCCGGCCAGTTCTGCTTTTTCGACTATCCGATTCGTGATTTGTCAGACACTCACATTGGTATTATTGGTGCGGGTACTTTAGGGCAAGGTGTGGCTCGACTGGCTGAAGGCTTGGGCATGCGGCCGCTTTATGCTGAGCACAAACAAGCCACGCAGATTCGTCCGGGATATACCGCTTTTGACCAGGTACTCAAACAGGCCGATATTTTGACCTTGCATGCCCCGTTAACGGCGCAAACACGTCACCTGATTGCCTTGCCCGAGCTTCGTCAGATGAAATCAGAGGCGTTATTGATCAATACCGGGCGTGGAGGCTTGGTGAATGAGGCGGATTTAGTCACTGCTTTGGATGAAGGGTTGATTGCCGGGGCAGGGTTTGATGTGTTGACGCAAGAACCGCCACACGCTGAACAACCGCTTCTGGCTTTACTGGAGCGTCCCAACTTTATTTTGACTCCTCATGTAGCCTGGGCCAGTGAAGAAGCCATGCAAGCGTTATGGCAACAAGTGATTGACAGTATTGAAGCTTTCCATGCCGGTGAGCCGATCCGGACTGTTACGCCGCCCCGCCGTCAGGATTGATTAAGTGATATTCGTGTGATGTCACATACGCCGTATTGATCCGGACGTCTTTCTCCACTGGAATTTGAATGGATGTGACCCCTGATGTCGACTCATCATTTACAACAAGATTTACAATCTCTGCCCCAAGATTTGCAACCGCAACGACAAAACTTGCAACCGTTGGCACATGCCATCCGTTTTCTCTCTATTGATGCCATTGTGAAAGCTCAAGAGGGTCATCAAGGGGTGCCGTTGGGTATGGCTGAAATTGCCACTGTCTTGTTTACTCAACACCTGAAGTTTCATGCTGCTGACCCCGAATGGCCAGATCGTGATCGGGTCGTGCTCTCTAATGGTCATGGTTCAATGCTGCTGTATTCATTGCTCTATCTCACTGGTTATGAAGCGATCAGCTTGGCACAGATTAAAACTTTTCGTGAGCTGGGCTCACGTTGTGCCGGTCATCCAGAGCGCTCGGTGGATGCAGGTATTGAGGTCACCACAGGGCCGCTTGGACAAGGTATCGGTAATGCTTTAGGTATGGCGGTTGCTGAAGCGTCCTTACGGGCGCAATTGGGTGAGCATCTGGTTAATCACCATACCTATGCTTTTGTCGGCGATGGCTGCCTGCAAGAGGGAATGGGGCAGGAAATGATCTCGTTAGCCGGTCATCTGCAGTTGGGTCGCTTGATCCTTTTCTGGGATGACAACCATATGACGGATGACGGGGATACCCATCTGGCAGTCAGTGAAGATGTGTGCGGTCGTTTTAGAATGGCTGATTGGCATGTGGTTGAGATCGATGGCCATGACTTAGAGGCGATCTCTACGGCGATTCTTGAAGCCAAACAAGATCCTCGTCCTTCGATGATTGCTTGCCGCACGGTGATAGGGTATGGAGTGCCGCGTGTGCAGGGTACGCGAGGAGGACATAGTGCGCGTTTGACACCTGAAGATGCGGCCGCTGCCCGTCAGCAATTGGGGTGGCCTTATCCGGCTTTTGAAACGCCGGAACCGATTCTCAATCAATGGCGGGCGGCGGGTCGACGCCATGAATCATTTTACCACGATTGGCATCAACAACTGGCTGCGTTGCCTCGTCAGGAACAGGATGAATTTCAGCGTCGGATCTCGGGGGCTTTGCCGCCTGAGCTTGGTCAGTGGTTGGATGAGTATAAGCAACAAGTGATTGAAAAGGGCGATGCTTGTCCTGGCATTATGGCGTCTTCCGAGATTCATGCGCGATTAACCCCGATATGGCACGAGCGGCTGATTGCCTGTGCCGATTTGGAAGCTCCGACTGCGCATAAGCGTCTTTTGCAGGCCTTCACTGCTGAGCAGCGGACGGGGACGTATATTCACTGTGGTATACGAGAGCATGTGATGGGAGCGATGGCCAATGGAATTGCGGCCCATGGTGGGGCGATGCCTTTGTCGGTGACTTATTTGGCCTTTTCTGATTATCAGCGTGGGGCGATGCGGATGTCGGCGCTGATGAAGCTACCCGTGAAGTATGTGTTCAGCCATGATTCGATCGGTGTGGGCAGTAATGGCCCGACCCATCAGCCTGTTGAAATCTTGGCGTCATTACGCGCAATGCCCAATATGTATGTGTTCCGTCCCGCCGATGCGGTCGAAGCGGCAGAGTGCTGGCAGGCTGCACTGGAATATATTACTGGGCCCAGCACCTTAGCCTTTGCTAAACAATCATTACCGTTAGTGCGCACCCAGGCGCAACCGGGCGAGAACTGTTCGAAACGGGGCGCTTACATTTTGGCCGAGGCCTCGGTGGGGACGCGTGCGGTGACCCTCTTGGCCACCGGGTCGGAAGTCTCGATTGCCTTGGAGGCCCGCGAGCAGCTGCAATCTCAGGGGATTCCTACTGCGGTTATCTCAATGCCCTGTTGGGAGCTCTTTGAGTGCCAAACGGACGCCTATAAAAGAGAGGTGCTGGGTTCGAATACGGTGCGTATTGGGGTGGAAGCGGCGCTACGGTTTGGCTGGGATCGTTACTTGGAAGGCGGTGATTTTGTCGGAATGACAGGTTTTGGCGACTCGGGGTCGGCAGAGGCGTTATATCAGCATTTCAATATCACACCTGAAGCCGTGGTGGCAGCGGCCAAAAGACGGTTAAGCCTGGTCTGAAGCCGCCGACTTAATCGCGAGTCAGTGTGACCTTGTGTGGCGCTTTTGATCTTGAGCCGTCAACATGATCAAAGGCGACCGCGGGGCGGCTTCAAAGGAGGCTAGGTGAACGCTTGGTTATTCCTGGGTGCTCAAGTGTTGGCCCAGGCGATGTCCTGAGCACCAGGCGCTTTCAACGCGGCCACCCAGGCAAGCATCACCACAGACACTCAGGCTGCCATCGTTGAGCCAATCGACCCCTAAGGCTTGCTGAGGTTTCGCATAGCGCCAACGGTGTGCACCGATCAGCCCAATTGCGGGTAACGCTTGGCCCGTGAGGGCTTGCCAATGTTCCACTAATTGAGTCTGGATGGTCTCTGGATCTTCTTCCAGGTGAGTTTGGCTCCATTGTGCGGTGGCTTGAATGATCAGTCTCGGCGGTTCACCGCGTCCTGGTTTGTGGTGTTCCCCGGCCCACCATTGAATGACGTCATCGTGCTCCGGTTGATCCCATTCACGATCCAGCGGTAGTAACTGATCAAAGGCAATATAAACCGTCCAGCAAGGCAGCATCTCGACCTGCTGAAGTGCTTGAGTCAGGGTTGAACTATGGGCGCTGAGGAGTGGGATCGATTGTGGCGATGGTGTCGCGAAAACGACTTGGTCAAACACCTGAGAGCCTAGGGTTTGCGGCGCTTCGGGATCATCACTGGTGAGGCGCCACCCTTCGGCTTCACGGTGAAGTGCGCTGATACGACAGTCATCAACGATCTCTAAGCCCTCTGCCATTTGGCGTGTGATGGCGCTCATCCGAGGAATGCCAACCCAGCGTGTTTCGTGTGCTTGATGGTCGGGGTCATCCCACTGTGCCATCACGCCTTGTTCTGCCCATTGCGCGCATTGCGCTCGAAAGGCATCGTCACGCGCGGTTAAAAACTGAGCACCAATATCAAAGGTGAAGGGCGGTGTAAGCCCGTCAGCGAGAGGCCATTGACGACGGCGGCTGGCCATGCGCCCGCCAGGGCCACGGGCTTTGTCAAAGAGGGTCACTGAATGCCCCGCATCTTGCAGGACGTGGGCGCAGGCCATGCCAGATAATCCGGCGCCAATAATTGCAAAAGTCGACATAAGACCCCTCTCGTTGGCTGAATGCATGTCTGAGATATGAGTCTAGTCTAACGCTTGTATACTGTTTGTATAGATTAGTGTTTATGGCCTCAGTGGATCTTCATTCGCGCTGGTCTCGCATTAGTCTTCGTTAGTGCGAATGCCGTGGGGCCCCTCCACTACGCGCAATGACATTCAAGTGCAACGTAGCCGGTTCCAGGCAACCGCCGGTGGACAGCTGGCCGACGAGGTCGCGATACAGTGTTTGCCAGGGTGTCTGTGACGGTGGCATTTGCGGTGTCCACTCGGCGCGACGTTGGGCGAGGGTTTCCTCATCCAGCAGCACATTCACCTTGCGTTGGTTCAGGTCAATACTGAGCCGATCTCCGGTTTGCAGGAGGGCTAACCCGCCGCCGACAGCCGCTTCAGGGGACATGTTCAAAATCGAGGGGCTCGCTGAGGTGCCGCTTTGGCGACCATCGCCCAGGCAGGGCAGTTCATCAATGCCTTGTTTGATCAGGGATGCCGGTGGTGCCATATTGACCACTTCAGCACTGCCGGGATAGCCCACAGTGCCGGCGCCGCGAATCACCAAAATACAGTGCTCATCAATCTCTAATGCTGGATCATCAATGCGAGCGTGATAATCCTCTGGGCCGTCAAAGACAATGGCGCGGGCTTCAAAAGTGTTCTCTTCGCCTGGGCTGGAGAGGTAGGCCTTGCGAAAGGCATCGCCGACCACGGACATTTTCATGATGGCGCTATCAAAGAAGTTGCCGCTAAGGACGATAAAGCCGGCATTATGCTTCAGCGGTTCATCATAGGTATGGATAACATCCGGATTATGATTTTGAGATTGCTCGGCGATGTTGCCGATGGTACGCCCGCTGACCGTCATACATTGGGGGTGAATCTTGCCTGCTTTGGTCAGCTCATGCAGAACCGCCGGTACGCCACCGGCACGGTGAAAGCCTTCGCCCAGATATTGACCTGCGGGCATACAGTTGGCCAGTAGCGGTACTTTCTCACCGACCCGTTGCCAGTCATCCAAACTCAACTCCAGCCCCATATGGCGGGCAATCGCAATTAAATGGGGTGGGCAATTGCTGGAGGCGCCCAGTGCTGAGGCGACGGTAATGGCATTTTCAAAGGCTTCATGGGTCATGATCTTGGAGGGGCGAAGATCTTCCCAGACCATCTCACAGATCCGTTTGCCTGTGGTATAGGCCATTTGCCCGCGTTCGCGGTAAGGCGCTGGAATACTGGCGCAACCGGGCAGTGACATGCCTAAGGCTTCTGCCAGCGAGTTCATGGAAAGTGCGGTGCCCATGGTGTTGCAGTGACCAATCGACGGTGATGATGCCGTCGTCATCTCCATAAAGTCTTCGTAATCAATGGCGTCAGAGGCCAAGAGCTTTCGTGCATGCCAGATGACGGTGCCTGAACCGACCAGCTCGCCTTTGTGGTGGCCGTCCAACATGGGGCCGCCTGATAAGACGATAGCGGGGAGGTCAGTGGTGGCTGCGGCCATCAGACAGGCGGGCGTAGTTTTATCGCAGCCCGTCGTCAGCACCACGCCATCCAGTGGGAAACCGTGCAGAATTTCGACTAACCCCAAATAAGCCAAGTTGCGATCTAGGGCGGCAGTGGGGCGACGGCTTTGTTCCGCCAGCGGATGAACGGGGAACTCCATCGGTATGCCACCGGCATCTCGAATACCGGCTTTCACCCGTTCCGCCAGTTGTAAGTGGTGGCGATTACAAGGCGCTAGATCGCTGCCGGTTTGTGCAATACCGATAATCGGTCGCCCTGATTGCAGTTCCTCACGGGTCAGGCCGTAGTTCATAAAGCGTTCAACATAGAGTGCAGTCATATCCGCATGCTGCGGGTCATCAAACCACAGCTGGCTGCGTAAACGCGGTTTTTCTGGCTGACTCATGACGTTTCTCCTGCAAGGCGTACGTTCAATTTCTCAATCGCTCAATCGCTCAATCGTCAGAGCGTCTGGTCTTTTTTCGGGCTCAGTAAACCACGATCTGCCAGGTTATGTAGCAGCTGATTCAATCCAAACGTCCAAGGGGGGGCTTGATCACTGGTGGTGACTTGGTTAGTCAGGCGGCCCAGCTGGGGGCTGCTGATTTCGACGCGATCGCCGGGGTGATGAGTAAACCCGCTACCGGCCTCACCACGGTCTTGAGTCGGTGCAAACAGGGTGCCAAGGAACAGTAAAAAACCATCTGGATACTGGTGGTTGGCATTCAAGGTTTGTTGGGCCAGGTCAGCCGGGTCGCGGCTGATCTTGTTCATCAAGCTGGTACCGGCCAAGGTGTAGCCATCAGTCCCTTCAACTTTCAGCTCTACCGTGCATTGGCGGACGTCGTCCAGTGTGAAGTGCTGGTCAAAAAGTCGAATAAAGGGGCCGATGGCACACGAGGCGTTGTTGTCCTTGGCTTTGCTTAACAATAGTGCACTGCGGCCTTCGAAGTCTCTTAAGTTGACGTCATTCCCCAGTGTGGCGCCCAAAATATCGCCACGACTGTTGACCGCCAGCACCACTTCCGGCTCAGGATTATTCCATGCCGATTTCGGGTGAATGCCGATGACAGCGCCACTGCCGACCGCCGCCATGACCGGCGCTTTGGTGAATATTTCGGCGTCCGGACCAATCCCAACCTCAAGATACTGAGACCATAACCCTTGAGATTGCAGTAATTGCTTCAATGCTTGGGCTTGTGGCGATCCAGGCACAATGGCACTGAGATCTGAGCCGATGACCGCTTGTACTTGTTGGCGAATTTCAGCGGCTTGGGTGGTGTCGCCACCGGCACGTTCTTCGATCACGCGCTCGATCATACTGTCAGCAAAGGTGACGCCTGCGGCCTTGATCACCTGCAAGTCAGCCGGGGCTAGCAGGAAGGGCTGATCGATATTCGGGGTAGGGCCACTGTTCGCCAGTAATGCCTCGACAGTGCCAAGATCGATACCTTCAATCTCTTTGAGCCGCTGCTGAGGCTGGTCAGTTTCCAACAGTTGACTGAGCGTGGCAAAGTGTTGGGATAAGTCATAAACCCGCCCGGCTTTAATGACAATCGGGGAAGGGCCCGCCACGGGGGCGGGCACCCATGCCCGGCCAACCAACAAAGCGTTTTGATGATCCACCGGCAAGGTGGTTTCAGGTGTCAGTGCGAGCGACATTAGGGAACCTCTCCAGGTGGATCCAGGTGGACATAGCCTCACACTAGGGGGGCATATCGATAAACTCCAATGACATCTGATAAGGTTTTGATAACTTGGTGTTATTGGCTGGCGATCAAGAAACGTTAAGGGCGATGCACGTTTATCAAGATGGTGATTAAGGTGTGATTCATTGAGGACTGAAGATGGCAGATTTATCGCTTTCGCATTTTTGTAATTGGCTGCGTTTTCGACACTTGGTATTGATCGATACGTTAGGTCGAACACGCAACATGCATTTGGCCGCCGAACAAATGAATTTGAGCCAACCTGCTGTCAGTAAAATGCTCAAGGAAATTGAGTCACTATTGGGGTTTGCGGTTTTTGAGCGGCTGCCACGGAGTATGCCGCCGACTGACTTAGGACAGCATGTGCTGCGTTATGCCCAAACCGTGTTGAATGAGGCGGAAGGGTTTGTCAGCCAGACCAATCGTTTGAGTAATGGTGGTCACGGTTACTTGAAGGTTGGCGGTATTTTTGCCGCAACGGCCGCTGTATTGCCTGATGGCATTGTCGAAATTAAGCAGCGTTGGCCATTACTGGAAGTCGAAGTGATCGAAGAAACCAGTAATCGGCTGATGAAAATGCTGGAGGAAAAGGCGCTCGATCTGGCTGTTGGCCGCTTTACTGAACAACGTCAATCGCAGCAGTTTGATTTCACCCCCTTGGCACCAGAACCGTTTTGTCTGGTGGTGAATCATCAGCATCCATTGGCCGGATCTGAGCAGGTCCTCAGTCTGGACACCTTGTTAGCCTGGCCGTGGATTCTCTACCCTAAAGGCACCCCCATTCGCGATCGTATGGAATCGGCTTTTGCCGAGGCGGGTGTTCAAGTGCCCGCTAATATCCTCGTGACGATTTCTATGCATACTTGCCTGAAAGTGCTGGAGCGTAGCCAAATGATTGCGATGTTACCGATCGCCATGGTCGGTGAATATATCGAACGCGGCGTACTGACGATGCTGGAGACCCAGTTGACGCTGGTGCCGCAGTATTACGGTATTTTGACGCGTAAGGATGAACCTTTAGTCGGGCCTGCTCAGGAGTTCTCCGATATTCTTCAGCGTCATGCACAAAAGCAGATCTTAACCACTATGTGATTTCTCCAGGTTATCGGTTAATCGAAAAAAGCCATTATTCAGTGATCAAAAGCCTCTCTAGATTGAGCTCACAGATTCGAGCTAAAGGGGCCTGATCATGGATCACCAAGGTATGGCGTCAGCTGCGCTTGAGTGGCTGTCGATGAAAGGTAAAACGGTATTGATTACCGCTGCGGCACAGGGCATTGGGCGCGCTAGCGCGCAGCTTTTCCGCGATGCAGGGGCGCATGTCATTGCCACCGATATTGATGTGGCCCCTTTGGCCGATGAACCGGGGTTAACGGTTTATCCCCTGGATGTGACTTCCGCAGAAGCGATCCGAGCGCTTAAGGCGGAAGTGGGGCCGGTTGATGTGTTGTTTAATTGTGCCGGTTATGTTCACGCAGGGGATGTGACGGTCTGTAGCGACCAAGACTGGGAACAAGCGATGGCGGTGAACGTCACCGCGATGTTCCACACCATCCAAACATTTATTCCCGATATGTTAGCCCGTGGCGAAGGGGTCATTCTCAATATGGCCTCTGTGGCTTCTAGTGTGAAAGGCGTCCCTAATCGTTGTGCTTATGCGGCCAGTAAAGCGGCTGTGATCGGGCTGACGAAATCCGTTGCGGCTGATTTTATTACCCAAGGGGTTCGCTGTAATGCGATCTGTCCGGGTACGGTGGAGTCGCCGTCGCTGCGTCAGCGTATTGCAGCACAAGCCGCTCAAGCCGGGGCGGATGAAGCCGCCGTTTATCAACAATTCGTTGATCGCCAGCCGATGAAACGCTTGGGGCAGCCTGAAGAAATTGCCCGTTTGGCACTCTATCTGGCGTCTGATGCGGCCTCGTTTACGACTGGCGTGGCCTATGCTGCTGATGGCGGGATGACGCTGTAAGTCGGGTTGAATGTGATCTCAGAGTTAAATCGTGGCGGTGCTTAAACCAGTCCATATTGAATCGGTCAATGCTGAGCAGGAGGCATTATGAAGTTATTACGTTATGGGGCGCCCGGCGCAGAAAAACCCGGACTATTGGATGCCCAAGGGCAGATTCGTGATCTTTCTGGGCAGGTATCCGATATTGCCGCTGAGGCGTTGCAGCCGCAAACACTGGCGCGCTTGGCGGCCATTGATCCTGAATCGCTACCGCTGGTCTCAGGGACACCCCGGCTCGGCGCTTGTGTGGGACAGGTCGGCAAGTTTGTCTGTATTGGACTGAACTATGCGGATCATGCCGCTGAGTCCAATATGCCCGTGCCGGCAGAGCCGATTATTTTCAATAAGTGGACCAGTGCGATTTGTGGCCCCAATGATGATGTTGAGATTCCACCCGGATCGCTCAAGACCGACTGGGAAGTTGAGTTGGGTGTGGTGATTGGTCAAGGTGGACGCGATATCGACGAAGCCGATGCGATGTCACATGTTGCGGGCTATTGCGTGATTAACGATGTGTCCGAGCGAGAGTGGCAGTTGGAGCGCGGTGGTAGCTGGGATAAAGGGAAGGGCTTTGACACTTTTGGCCCGATGGGCCCTTGGTTAGTGACGACTGATGAGATTCCAGACCCCCACCATTTAGCGATGTGGCTTGAAGTCAATGGTCATCGCTATCAGAACGGTAATACGGAAACACTGATTTTTAAAATCCCTCAGTTGATCGCCTACCTGAGCCGATGCATGAGCTTACAGCCTGGTGATGTGATCTCTACCGGTACGCCGCCTGGGGTTGGGCTAGGCGTTAAACCTGAGCCGGTTTTCCTACGCGCGGGTCAAACCATGCGCTTAGGTATTGAAGGTCTAGGTGAGCAAACTCAACGCACGGTTCAGAGAGATTGAACCGCATGGTCTTATGAACGTCCGGTTTTATAAGCGAATGGCCTTATTGATGCCGGGTCTTGTGGGTGTATCGTCTGTTGTGGTCTTCGCGCTGCCCCCTAGGGTGGCGCTTTTTTTATCTAGTCTGCTAGAAAAATTCGCATTAGAGACACTTTATGAACTATACACAAGCGATACATTGAAACGGTTTTGGTGTATCGTTTTTGTATAAGATTTTGTATAAGTTACCCTTGTGGCATAAGTGTTAGGTTCATGCACAAAGGAGATGTGATGCGTATTTTGGTGACGGGTGGCAGTGGTTTTATTGGGCGCTTGTTGTGTCCCGAGCTGCAAAGCTCAGGGCATGAAGTCGTGGTATTGACGCGATCACCTCAAAAAACACGAAAGAAACTGCCTGAAGGCGTGCAATGCTATGCAGATTTGAATTCAATCGAGCCTTGCGAGGCGGTGATCAACTTGGCTGGGGCAGGGATTGCCGATAAACGTTGGACTGAGGCACGAAAGCAGGTGTTGCGCGCTTCACGTTTAGAGACAACTCAGGCGGTGATTGAGTGGATGTCGACCCTGCCTGTGCCGCCGACGGTGATGATTTCAGCCTCTGCGGTGGGCTGGTATGGTGAGCAGGGCAACGCTGTAATTGATGAATCGACGTTACCGGTGCCGGGGTTTACCCATGAGTTATGTGAAGCCTGGGAGCAAGCGGCACAGCAGGCTGAAGCCCTGGGTGTCCGGGTGTGTCGTATCCGCTTAGGGGTGGTGTTGGGTCAAGGCGGCGGTTCCTTGGCTAAGATGTTGCCTGCCTTTAAGTTAGGGCTCGGCGGACGCCTCGGCGATGGCCAGCAGTGGATGCCCTGGATTCACCGACAAGATGTGGTGCGGGTGGTACAGTTCTTATTGGCGCATTCAGAGTGTTCAGGGCCTTACAATACGACGGCCCCAGAGCCTGTGACCAATGCCGAATTTACTCAAGCGATGGGGCGGGCTTTACATAAACCGACACTCTTGCCTGTGCCTAGCTGCATGTTGTCGTTAGCGCTGGGAGAAATGGCGTCATTATTGCTCGGGAGTGCTCGTTTAGTTCCGCGGCGTTTGCAAGAGGAAGGCTTTCAGTTCCGCTATGCGACGTTGGATAAAGCGTTGGCCGATATTCTGGCGGCTTAATGTTTGAGACGGTGGTCAGTCGAGCGACGGGATGTGGTCTATGGGTGGCTTGAGCATGTAGCGGTGCCGATTAGCCGACACCGCTTGAGGGCTCGTTGAATGATCCGCAAGGCTAATACTTAGCGCACATCATCGCTGGTTGAGACTAATAAACGGGCAGCATCGAGTCGAAGTTGGGCATGATTCAGAGCATCGCCTAAACGCTCGCGTAGTGACGCCAGTTGTTCAATTTCCGCCTCACGTACGGCTGGATTACGCTTCGCCAGTGCTCTCAGACGTGTCAGTTCAGGGTCGAGTGTGTTCTGCATCCGTTCCTGTGCTTGCTCGATCATTGAGGGCAGATAAGCTTGTGCTTGCTGTTCCGCTTGATCAAACAGTTGACGCAGTGAATCTTGGCGCAGCTTAACCACTTGACGTGCCATGCCTTTTTTCATTTTGACAACTTGTTTGGACAAGCCTTTAAAACTGACTTTGGGTCCCAGGTTGTTGCCATTGGCATCCAGCAATAAACGCAGTGTTTGTGGCGGCAGGTGGCGGGGTAAATCCAGGCCTTCCTGTGGAGCGCCTTCCAGCACAAAGAGGAGTTCCAGCAGCAAAGTCCCTGCCGGGAGCGCTTTGTTCTTCAGCAGTGCGACACAGCTGTTGCCACGCCCCGAACCGGTGACGGCATCCATGCAATTGCGCACCAACGGATGTTCCCAGGTCAGGTACATTAAATCATCACGGACCAGTGCTTTATCACGCAGGAAGGTGCCGCTGCTGCCTTCTTCATAGTCAATGTGAACGTCAGTCAGCAAGGTGCCTTCTGTTTCATTGCTGGGGCGTAGATGCCAGGTGTGCTCGTCCAGGTTTTCATTGTTTAAACGGTACACATCCAGTGCGCGTTCTAGGTAGTCCTGTAATGCGCTATCGTCAGCGTCTTCGGCTTCCAGCTGTGCGACCAGGGACTCACTGACTTCGGGGCGATGTGAGGCCAATTCGAGTAAGCGGTGACGGCCAGCTTCCAAGGCGTCTTCAGCCTCTTGGCGCGCTGGGATCAGTTCAGCCAGGACCTCTTCACCAGAAAGTTCTCCGTTGAGCCAGCCTTCGAGATCATCTTCAAACTGCTCAAACAACGGGCCGCCGACTGGTCGAGGTGCACGGAGTTGATCGAGTCCCGCATGGCAAAACTCAAGCCAAGCGCTTTGAGCGCTGTCTTCCAGATAAGGAACGTGAATCTCAATGGTGTGTTGTTGGCCAATACGATCCAGTCGGCCGATTCGCTGTTCCAGTAGATCGGGGTGTGGCGGTAAGTCGAACAGTACCAGATGGTGAGCAAACTGGAAGTTGCGGCCTTCGCTGCCAATTTCAGAGCAGATCAACAGTTGGGCACCATCTTCATCATCGGCAAACCAGGCTGCGGCTCGATCTCGTTCGATCAGCGCCATGTCTTCATGGAAGACGGCTGCGAGTAGGCCCGAGCGTACCCGTAGCCCCTCGGCCAGTTCCAGCGCGGTTTCGGCATGCTGGCAAATCACTAGGAACTTGTCCTGCGGCGCTGATTTCAGTGTTTTTTGCAGCCATTCAACACGGGGGTCGAGTTGCCACCAGCGCTCAGCTTCTGGCAAGTGCTGGCTGAACAGGCGCTCAGGGGTCAGTGCTGGCCAGGGCCAGGTTTGCCCGGTCAAGATTTCGGCCTGATCTTGGTGTTCCGGTTCGGCAAAGTGTTCCAGCGCTTCGTCATAGAGATCCGGCATGGGCAGTGCATAGGTGTGCGGCAAGCGTTCGGGAAAGCCGGCAACACTGGCTCGACGGTTACGGAATAGCACACGGCCGGTACCATAACGGTCAATCAATTGTTCCATCAGCTGCTGACGGGCACTGGCTTTTTGCTCTTCGTCGCTCTCGGGGTTGGCCAGCAGCGTCAGCAATGCCTGGGTATCACTGTCGAGTAAGGGGGCTAAAGTGGCCTGTTGGTCGGCGTCGGGCAGTTCGCCCTGTTCCAGTTGGGCCAGAATAGTGGCAATGTCGCGATAGTGGCTTTCTTCTTCGCGGAATGCTTCCAGGCTCGGGTAACGTTGCGGGTCGAGCAGACGAAGCTGTCCGAAAAAGCCCGCATCTCCGGCTTGTTCCGGCGTCGCGGTGAGCAGTAAGAGCCCAGGGATTTGGTGGGCTAATGCTTCAACGCACTGATAAGTCGTTGAGCTGGATTCGGGCGACCATTTTAGGTGGTGAGCTTCGTCAATAATGAGCAAGTCCCAGGCTTCTTCGCCCGCCAATAGCTGATGTCCAGGACTATTCGCCAACCAGTCGATACTGGCCAAAGCAATCTGGGTATCCTCAAAAGGAAGGGGCGTATTTTTGAGATAGGCTTCATCAATGAGCGTGACAGGTAGGCCAAAGCGGCGCAGTAACTCGACTAACCATTGATGGGTGAGGCTTTCAGGCACCAGAATCAAGGCGCGTTTGGCGCGCCCGGTCAGCAATTGCTGGTGCAAAATCATCCCGGCTTCAATGGTCTTACCTAGCCCTACTTCGTCGGCCAGTAATACGCGAGGAGAGAGGCGTTTACCGACTTCATGGGCAATATATAACTGATGCGGGATCAAGCCCACTCGCGGACCACGTAAGCCGCGTAAGGGATCGGCGACCTGTTGTGCTTGTTGCTGGCGGGTCAGCATGCGCAAGTAAAAATGGTTATTGCGGTCTAACTGTCCTGTCAGTAGGCGCTCTCTCGGGCCTTGAAAGCTGAGCTCATGACTCAGTTGCGTCTCTGGCAATTCACGCCATTCACCGTGTTCATCTTCGCCGATATAGACCGTCAACCCATCAAGATCTTTGTTGTCGTCGACGGTCAGCTGCCAGCCTTCGTGGTGGGTGATGACATCTCCCTCACTGAACATGACTCGCGTCAGTGGGGCACTGCGCGTGCTGTAGACGCGTGTGTCGCCATTGGAGGGAAAGAGTACGGTGACGGCACGATTGTCACATTGCAGGATAGTGCCTAGACCTAACTCGACTTCTGCATCACTGATCCAGCGTTGGCCGGGAACAAATTGCGGGGACATCAAGAACCTCTTGGGCGCGATTCGATCGAACATCTGAGACTTGGGGCGCGCTATGTTAGCGGATTCAGCGCGCTGGCCCAAGCCATGCCTAGTCGGTAACGCGATATTCCTGTAGGAATTGTGCCAAACGAGCGGGTGTGAGCTCACCAATCTGCCGGTCTACCAAGGTGCCTTGACTATTGTAGAACAAGGTTGTCGGAAGGCCTGGTGTATTGAACGTGGCCAGCCCTTGTTGCTGCGGATCTTGCAACAGGTGGCGAAATTGGAGCTCTTCATGTTGCAGGTAGTGCTCAATGGCGACAAGGGACTCGCCCTGATTAATTAAAACTAAAGTGACATCATCACGCTGATCATATTGCGCTAATAGCGGCATTTCACGTCGACAGGGTGGACACCAGGTGGCCCATAGATTCACAACCATGGGTTTGTCTTGGTGCAGGTCGGTCAGTTGAACCGGCGCCCCTTCAAGGGTTTTCAAGGAGAGGGCGGGCAACGGTTCACCTTGTGGCGGTGTAGGCAGTAGCCCCCACGTGACCCCCGCAGTGCAAGTGGCAACGGTCAAGCAGAGCCAAGCCCGACGTCGGGCGCCTGTCATCGTTGGCGCCGGCGCAGTGGTGTCCTCGGCGTGTGGCCGTTGACGCCAACGCCAAGCGGTCCAGCCGATGGCGGCGATCAGGGCTGACCAGGGCGTATAACCCGGTTGCCAGAAGTAGAGGACTGTCCAAGGCGCTTGTGCATAAGCTTCGAAATGAGGCAAGGCATGGCCCAAGCGCCCTGCGAGTACGGCGATGACGACTGTCTGCCAGCCCCAGCGTCCAAGCCCAGGAAAACGTCGATCAAGGCGCTCTGCCAAGATTACTAAAACGACGATCGCTAATAGGCCGGGCAGTCTGTCCAGTGCCAGTAGTAAAGGACCTAGGGCAATCGCATCCATGAGCAGGTGTCCCGGTCAGGAGGTTAACGAAAACGAGCCAAGTCGGGGTCGCTTTGCGGCTGTTCAGGTAGCCCAGTAATCTGAGCAAACTGCTCCAGGCGGGGCATGCCCGTGCTGACTTGTAAATGCCCTTTGCGATCCTGCCAGACAATCCCTGGTGTGCCATTGATTTCAAGCCCTTGCATGAGTGACATATTATCCTGCAGTTGGTCACGGCTGCTGTCTGTCATGGTGCCGTCGAGGGCTTTGGGTAAGGTGCCGAATTGTGTCATATTCAAGCTCAGCAGCGCATCGGGCTGGTCGCTGTCCAATAGGGCAGCCGCTTTATTGCGGCTGTCCGGTTTGAGGTAGGCGACCGGAATCCAGCGAATGGTCAGGCCTGCTGCTCGGTAGGGTTGCAGTGCTTTCCAAGCCATATGACAGTATGGGCAGTTGGGATCGAAGAAGACATAAATCATCTGATCGGATTCAGGAATTTTATCCCCTTCGTCCAGTGCCTTAGGCTCGCTGGTAATATAATGACTCGCGGCTAGGTCTTCCCAAGAAGGTTTGGACAGGTATTCGCGTTGATGTTGCTGGGTGAGATCCTGACCTTGGGCATCCATCACCACACCGCTGATTAAATTTTCGCCATCGGCGGTGGTATAAACGATGATTTCCTGCTCATTCTTATTGCTGACCACCCAGCCGTCGAGGCTGTCATTCACATCGAATTGACGGATGACTTCCAGCCCTTGGTTGATCAGGTGCTGAATCGGTTCTGGGTAGTCGGCAGGCGGTGACGCGATGCTGGAGGTCGGCTCAGCCGCCGAAGCGGGTTGAACCAAGAATAAAGAACAAAAGACCATAGCCATGGCGGAATGGATTAAATTGCGCATCGACAACACCGTGTGGATATCTTTAAGGTAGAACGCATGAATACTGCGCCTGAGTTGCAGGCTTAGGCGTCATTCAAGTCAACAAGTTCCCCACTGATGACAAGCGATCAAGCGGCTTTGCCTCTGAAGGCGCTATTGACTGGAGGACAGCTTAAAGGCTCGTGCCGTGACTGTCATCTGTCGGATGGTTTTGCTGCTATGCCGGGGCGGCTTGTTGGTGAATTCGTGGTCAAATGCGTTGGTGAGTATGTCTAGCGAATGATCGTGATGACACGGATGATGTGGCGTATTGCCATGAACGTGAAATAGACGAGAGAAAAGGGCAGCATGATGGCGATGAAAGATCCTCTACGGGTCTGGGCGATTGCGACTCAGCTGATTGGGTTTGTGCTGATTATCAGTATTGATACCTGGGCGGGGCATGGAGAAGCGCGCGGCCTTCAGGCGTGGGTTCTCGCTGGCATGCTGAGTGCTGCACTGGTTATCGCGGGGTTACGGCGTTGGCGGCAGCGCCGTGAGCTGCGCCGTCAGCATCAAGCCTCGCGTTAATCTGCAGGCTTGATGCTGTGGTGGTATAGCCGACTCGTGTTAGCGGCCTTCAGTCAACGCCTCTATGACGGCCTGAGCCGAATGAGCCTGTCGTTTGGCATAAAGTGAGAGCTCATCAATGATCGGGCGCCCCAATGCCGCCTCGAAAACATCACGACTGGCATTGCCGTGATGGCCTGCGCGGGGTTGATCGCTGTCGTGTTGTTGATCACGGTTGTGCTGTTGATCACTTAAATTAGATTGGAAAATCCCCGCGGCACTCACCGGTAGGAAATCTTCATAAATTAACGGAGAGGCTTTAACCCAGCCGGCTTCAATGAATGCCTCCATCGAGACTTCTGTGGTCGCAGGTGTTGCGGTCGAAGCGGCCGCCTGTGCCAGGCCTTTATCGGTTAACTGATATTCGAAAAAGGCCAGCCCTTGTCGACGTAAGGTGTCCAGATCATCAGGAAAGTCCCGGAAGACGTCCGCTAATATTTTTTGATGGGCGACGTTGTCATTGTGTGGCGCCTGCTGACGGGCTTGGCCGAGCAGTTGATCATAAAGTTCACGCCCTTTACCTGTGAGCGCCATGCCTCTTTGTTCGATCTCACCAAAGCGGGCGGTATGTGCGCCTTGTTGGTGGCCTTTAAACTCAATCGATTCTTGCAGTGCCTGGAAGCTCGTTTGACGTAGCAGAATAGGGTGTTGGCGGCGGGGCGGGCCTTCAATGATCGCTTTCGGTTGGATGCCATGAGCGGGCATTAAGCGTTGAACCTCGTCAATATCCAAAGTGCGTGGCGTCAAATGATTAATATGAGGGCCCTTGAAACAGACGACATCAGCGATGAGGCGATGCTCATCGTGCAGCGCCTGGTAGGTGGGTAAATCAACCGTGGCTGTTTGATGCCAACGGAAAGTCTCCAGGGCTTCGGTCACAAAGTGGTGAGCTTCCTCATCGGTCAGCCCGCCTTGCTGCTCGCATTGTTCAATGAGTGTTTTGACGCCCGGGGTGAAAATATCACGTGCGGCCAGAATTTGAGCTGCGTGCTCACGCAGTGCAGGATCTTCGATCAGCTCCAAGCGCAACCATGAGGTAAAAATACGGAAAGGGTTGCGGTTTAGCGCCTGAGTACTGACCGGGCGAAACGCGGTGGAATGTACCGGTACCGCTGCTGCTGAAAGGTCATAATAGCCGACCGGCTCCATGCCCATTACCGCAAAAAGACGCCCCATCATATGAAGCTCGGCCGCGGTGCCTAATCGAATGGCGCCATGGCGCTCTACATTCAGGCGCTCCAGCTCTCCACGGTTTTCCAGCTCGGTTTTGAGTGCGGGCTGCGCTGCAAGTGTTGCCTCGTTGACTTCCGCCACCAGCGTCAGCAAGGTGCCGTATTGCGGCACTTCTTGTTGGTACATGGTCGACATGGCTTGAGAGAAGCGATCTCGAATCGTATCGCTGGATACAAATGACATGACAGGCAACCTCTTGTAATCATTCTCGGGTTTAGGCGCGGCCATGATGGCCGTTTTTGATCAGTGGCTGTTGACCAGACGTTCTTGATCAAAGCAAAACCCAGAGAGCGGGACAAGCGAAATAAAGTCGCTGATACCTTCCAAAAAAGAATGATGTCGCATTCAGGATAGTCGGCTATCAAGGATGCTTGAATTCAAGCGCCGGATGTTCACGATATTGAAAATCCCTGGATGGATGCTGATCGATTAACTCGCGGCTTGATTCACTGCTGCTCGATCGGGAGCACCTCCGGGATGGTCGAGATGCTCTTCAACCCATTGAACAAAGCCTTTGACTTTATCCACTTCTCCTTTGTGCTCCGGATAGGCCAGGTAGTAGGCGTTGCGGCTACGCAATGCGAATTCCCAAGGAATGACCAGCTGTCCGGATGTTAACTCTTCTTCGGCTAGAAACCCCGGTACCAGAGCGACTCCACAACCTGCGCGGGCGGCTTGGAGGCTCATATAAAACGTATCAAAGCGAGGGCCGTGATAGCTGTGTGTAGTGTAGCTCCCTTGGGCATCAAACCAGTCATGCCAGGCCTCGGGTCGAGTCGTATTTTGTAGCAGTACCAGTCGGGTCAGATCAAGGGGATGCTGGAACCCTGCTGGGGGCATGAGATGAGGGCTGCAGACGGGGACGACGTCTTCATCCAGTAGTTTTATGCACTCGGCTTTAGGCCAGACGCCATTGCCGAAGAAGAAGGCCACATCCACACGGGCTTCCTCCAGATCAAAAGGATCGACCCGATTGCTGATATTCAGATAGGTATTGGGATGGTGAAAGCGAAACCCATTGAGTCGTGGCACCAGCCAGCGAGCCCCGAAAGTCGGTAGTGTCGTGACATTCAAGACCTCACTTTGCCCACCGTAAGACTGCATATAACGGGTCGACATGTCGACCTGAGAGAGGATTTTACGCACCTCCGTTAAATAGAGTGCGCCTTCTGGTGTGACCTGAAGCCGTTTTCGGACTCGCCTAAACAGAGGGTGTTGCAGAATCTCCTCCAGTTGAGCGACCTGCTTGCTGACCGCGCTTTGTGTCAGATTCAGCTCTTCGGCCGCACGGGTAAAACTGAGGTGGCGTACCGAGGCTTCAAAACATTGCATCGCTGTCAGTGTCGGGCGTCGCATGAGGGGCTCCTGCCTTGGATCGTCGTACATCAAAGTCGTAATAAGAAAAAAAGGAATGATCTCCGTATAAAACATCGTTTGAGCAAGGTCAAATCTGGTGGAGATACTGCGAGTGAAGTTTTTGATCAAACAAGAGCCGCAGGAGGCCATATGATTCAAGAGATGATGCAGCGGATGGGGGTTGACCCCGCACTCTTTGAAACCGGAGATTTCCCTGTTTACTCGCCCACCGATGGTGCTGTCTTGGGCCGAGTGCAGATGGAATCTCAGGCCGATGTGACGCAGCGTATCGACCGGGCTCAGGCAGCGTTTGAGCAATGGCGTCAGGTGCCTGCGCCTCGCCGTGGTGAGTTAGTCCGCCTGTTTGGTGAGCAGCTGCGGGCTCATAAAGAAGATTTGGGCACGCTGGTGACCTTGGAGTGCGGCAAGATTTACCAGGAAGGCCTGGGTGAAGTTCAAGAGATGATCGATATCTGTGATCTGGCGGTGGGCCAATCTCGTCAGCTCTATGGTTTAACCATTGCCTCTGAACGGCCGGGCCACCACATGCGCGAAAGCTGGCATCCTCTGGGCCCTATTGGCTTGATCACCGCTTTTAATTTCCCTGTCGCGCCTTGGGCCTGGAACGCGGCTTTGGCTTTGGTCTGTGGTAATAGCCTGCTTTGGAAACCCTCCGAGAAAACGCCTTTATGTGCACTGGCTTGCCAGGGACTGCTAGAAAAAGCGATGGCTGAATTTGGTGATGAGGCACCGGCTGATCTAAGCCAAGTGATTCTGGGTGAACGTGAGGCAGGTGAAGTGCTTGTCGATGCACCACAGGTACCTTTGATCAGTGCAACGGGCAGTACCCGAATGGGGCGTGAAGTCGGACCTCGCGTCGCGTCACGCTTTGGGCGCAGCATTCTAGAGCTCGGTGGTAATAACGCCATGATTTTGACGCCGAGTGCTGATCTGGATATGGCGGTGCGCGCTATTTTGTTCTCGGCGGTCGGAACGGCTGGCCAGCGCTGCACCACGTTGCGACGCCTGATTGTGCATGATTCGATTCGTGACGAAGTCTTGGCTCGGTTAAAAAAAGCCTATCACAATATTCGAATTGGCGATCCGATGAGTGGCGCCTTGGCTGGGCCTCTGATTGATGCCCAGGCCTTTGATCAGATGCAATCGGTATTGGCGAGTGCACAAGAACAAGGGGCGGTGGTTCACGGTGGTGAGCGCCAATTGGCTGAGCAATATCCACAGGCGTTTTATGTCGCGCCAGCGATCGTTGAAATGGCGTCGCAAAATGAGTTGGTTCGGGATGAAACCTTTGCGCCCATTCTCTACGTCATGGGCTATCAGGATTTTGAGCAAGCACTGGCGATGAATAACGACGTACCGCAAGGCTTGTCCTCCTGCATTTTCACTACTGATCTTCGTGAAGCCGAAGCTTTCGTGTCCGATGTGGGCAGCGACTGTGGGATTGCGAACGTCAATATTGGTCCGAGTGGTGCTGAGATTGGCGGGGCCTTTGGCGGTGAAAAAGACACCGGTGGTGGCCGTGAGTCAGGCTCCGATGTGTGGAAAAGCTATATGCGCCGTCAGACCAATACTGTGAATTACTCCAGAGAACTGCCTTTAGCACAGGGTATTCAGTTCGATTGAAGCTGATATATGGCTGTCGCTGGCAGCCATTTTGATTTGTTCTGCGGTTGATAAAAACAATAAGCACAAGGGCTTTATATCGCCCGGGAGATGAACAATGACTATAAAATCGCAAGGCGGGCCGGGAAGCTCGGCTGAGCCCACTATTGCCCGTGAGCAATGGGGGAGTCGGTTTGGTTATTTAATGGCTGTGGTCGGTGCCATGGTCGGTGCCGGTAATATTTGGCGCATGCCCTATGTGACAGGAGAAAATGGCGGCGGTGCTTTCCTGATCGCTTATTTTTTATTGCTTTATCTGATCGCGGTACCGGGGTTGATGGGTGAGACCAGCCTCGGCCGTTATACCCGTCAAGGATTGTTAGGGACTTTCCGACAGCTGTTTGGTCGTAACCGAATGGTCGGCCTGGGGCTTGTGATCCTCATTTTTAACATCGTCTTGATGTCCTACTATTCCTCGATTGTGGGCTGGTCGCTTTACTACGCCTTTCATGCGCTGATCGGGACTTTCAGCCAGCAAGACTTTGATACGGCCGCGCTGTGGTCGGCATTCAACCAGAACAAACTGTTGAATGTCGGGATGCATACCTTGGCGATGGGGATCGTGTCAGTGATCCTGCTGTTTGGCATCAAAGGGGGCATCGAGCGGATGGCCAAATGGATGATGCCCGTCTTGACCATTGCATTAGTTGCGATTGCTATTCGTGGGCTGACGCTGCCTGGAGCCGTTGCTGGTTTAGAGTTTAGCTTTTCCCCGAATTGGGAGTACTTGATGCGGGGGGAAACTTGGCTGGCCGCTTTGGGCCAAGCATTGTTTTCGACCGGGCTGGGCTGGGGCATTGCGCTGACCTATGGCAGCTATTTAGGACGTAATGACGATATTCCGCTAGGAGGCGGTATTTTCACCGCAGTTGGCAACACAAGCTTTGGCTTGTTAGCCGTCTTTGCTGTTTTTCCGATTGTCTTTGCTTTTGGTATTTCTCCGACTTCTGGGGCTGAATTAGCGTTTGTGGCGCTGGCCAAAGCCTTTGGCGGGATGAGTGCCGGTTATCTTTGGTCGCTGCTGTTTTTTATGGGGTTCTTATTTGCCAACCTGACAACGGCGATTGCGATTACTGAGGTGGGGGTCACCACCTACCAGGAGGAGCGTCAAGTTCCTCGCCAAAAAGCAGTGTTAGTCATGTGTGCCATTATTTGGGTACTCGGTATCCCAAGTGCATTAGACAGCTCAATTCTCGGCTATTTGGACTTCGTTGTTGGCAACTGGGGTCTACCGCTGGCCACTTTTATCATCATGCTGAGTATTGGGTGGAAGTTTGACGCCCGTCGCTTGCGCCTGGTGAGTCTGAATCGTGGTGCAGATATGTATGTCTCATGGCGTTGGGAGCCGGTGGTGCGCTACCAAATTCCGCTGATTATGCTCGGCATCATGGCTTACTTCCTTTATAGCAATCTTTCTACGACACCGTTCAAAACACTCAGTGGCCTTGTGGTACTGACTTTATTGATCCCTGGTTGTATGTGGTGGATGAGGCGACATGAGTCATCCACATCGATATCCACGCATTGGGTTGAGGAGCGTTCGTGATGAGTTTATCTGCGATTATTGTCATGTTGGGTTCGATGGTGGTGCTCTGGGGCGTTGCCAATAGTGCCCTGATTGTTTCGATGCGACGGCAGGAGCGAAAGCTGGCACTGATTCAGTCACAAGGAGGCTTCGAGCCTTTCTCACCGAGAGCTTTTCAAGATCTTCAGCAGTGGTGTGATCAACATTCGGATCACGCCAATATTGCCGAAGTGGAGGCATTGCTTCAGCAACAAGAAGAGGCGATGAAGGCCTATCCGCAACGGTTTTATTGAGGTTGTGGCACCTGAATTTAAGGGCTTGGTGAATCGGTTTGAGAGCTTGGTGAATCGGTTTGAGAGCTTGGTAAATCGGTTTGAAAGCTTGGTGAATAGGCTTGCGGTTCTGGTGAATGAAAGCTCAAGTCAGTTCAGTCGAAAGGTTCGACGTCGGGAGGTTCTATGCAAACGAGATGTTTATGGCATGCCACTTCGGTTGAGGCGGAGCCCCAGTGTGCGCCCTTTCAGGGAGAGATCAGTGCTCAAGTTGCCGTTATTGGTGGTGGCATTACGGGATTATCCACGGCGTTGCATCTGGCAGAACAGCAGATCTCGGTGGTGCTGGTGGAAGCGGGTGATATCCCCACTGGCGGTTCGGGGCGTAATGTGGGGCTGGTGAATGCGGGGCTTTGGATTCCCCCCGATGATATCAAGCAGGTGCTGGGGGCCGCCGATGGTGAAAGAGCCACTCAGCTGCTCAGCCAAGCCCCCGCAGCTGTTTTCGATTTGATTGAGCGCCACCACATCGAGTGCCACCATACGCGCACAGGAACGCTCCATTTGGCCCATAATGGGAAGGGTGTTGATGACCTCAGACGCCGCTTCGATCAGTGGCAGAAGCTTGAAGCACCGGTTGAACTGTTAGAAGGCGAAGATTGCTGGCAGCGCGTCGGGAGCCGACAAGTTCCAGCAGCGTTGCTCGATCGGCGTGCCGGTACTATCAACCCTGCGGCTTATACACGCGGGTTAGCCCGTGCCGCCCAGGCGGCTGGAGCGCAGTTGTTCACCCAGACACCGGCGACTGGGTTAAAGCAAGAGGGCGATCGTTGGTGCGTACAAACGACGCATGGTGAAATCAAGGCGGACCGTGTGGTGCTGGCCACCAATGCTTACACCGAGGACCATTGGAATCAGGTCAAAGATCATTTTTTCCGAGGCCATTTCTTCCAGGTCGCGTCCAACCCTTTACCTGAAGCGTTATTGGCGGATATCTTGCCTGAGCGCCAAGGGTGCTGGGATACTCGCACGGTCCTGAGTAGTCTGAGGTTGGATCATGAGGGGCGTTTGATTCTGGGGAGTTTGGGTTCTGGTGACGCTAAGCCGGAAGCGTTTATTCGATGCTGGGCTGATCGCATTGCTGAACATTACTTCCCTTCATTTAAACATCGCCAATGGCAATATTGTTGGACGGGTAGCATTGGGTTTACCCCAGATCATATGCTGCGACTGTTTGAACCTGCACCGGGCCTTTTGGGCGTGACCGGTTATAACGGGCGGGGCGTGACGACAGGGACTGTCGTGGGTCGAGGGTTTGCTCAGTACCTCGTTTCTGGTGATGATAGTGGGTTACCGCTGCCGATTCGGCAGGCCCATGAGGTCAGCATACCGCGTTTGCGTGGGCTCGCTTACGATAGCGCCTTTGCCTTGTATCATACCGGCCAGTGTCTGCGTTTAGTGGCTTGATCGACTCGTGGCCTGATGGACACGGCCTATCCCATAAAAAAACGGGATCTCCGATAGGGAGATCCCGTTGAGCGTTGGCTCATCTGAGTATTGATCAAATGGACGGTGGCTCTAATAGACAAGACGACTGAAGCTTGATGACTGGTTCTGGCAACTTCTGGCAACCAGCGCTTGTCGTTTGCCCTCAAATCCTTGGTCAAACGACAATAGCATCCCGGCACTCAAGCGGGTGCGCAACAGCAACTACATTTGCAGGGGATAGGCGTGCCCAGAGGGCAATTTGATGAGAGTGGCGTCTATGCAAAAAAGGAAGGGATAAGAGCATAAGACGCAATCAGGAAGCCCTCGCTAGCGCGATGACTTCCTGATTGATTATTCTTTGGTCGGAGTAGCAGGATTCGAACCTGCGACCTCTGCCTCCCGAAGACAGCGCTCTACCAAGCTGAGCTATACTCCGTATATGTGGCGCGTATTATATAGGCGTTTTGGTTTTATGCAAGCTTTTTGTATTTAAAACCCTACGTTATATCGCTTTAGACGTTAATTGTTGGCGGAATGTTTGTGGCTGGGTGAGCCACTCAACCAAGGCTTCAGCCGCCATTGGCCGCCCCATATAAAAGCCTTGGCCTTCTTCACAGCCCAGTTCTGCGAGCAGGGCGAGTTGTTCTGAGGTTTCGACCCCTTCGGCTGTCACTGAAATGCCCATTCGGTGTGCCATGCCGGTGACCGCCTGCACAATGGCGACATCCGCAGGGTCATAGACCAAGTCAGTGATAAAGCCTCGATCAATTTTGAGCGTTTGGATTGGCAAGTGTTTGAGATAGCCTAATGAGGAGTAACCTGCACCAAAGTCATCCAGCGCGAGGCTGACGCCCATTTCGCGTAGCTCTTGCAAGGCTTCCAGGCTTTGATGGAAGTTTTCAATCATGAGACTTTCGGTAATCTCAAGCTCAAGCCATTGAGCCTCTAACTTGGCATGGCTGAGACTTTTCGCGACTACTTCCGTCAGGTTGCTTTGCTGAAACTGTTTGGCCGATAAATTAACGGAGACTCTGAACGGCGGCAGGTCCATGCTATGCCATTGGGTCAGTTGACGACAGGCGGTGAGTAAGACCCATTCGCCGACCGACGTAATGAGCCCCATGTCTTCCAGCATGGGAATAAATTCTGCGGGTGAGACCGGAATGCCTTCAGGGTTTTTCCATCTCAAGAGGGCTTCAACACTCCGCAAACTGCCATCACTCATCGCAATACGGGGCTGGTACTCAAGATAAAACTCTTTATGGAGTAAGGCCTGGCGAAGCTGGTTCTCTAGTTTAAAGCGGTCATGGGCCGCATACATCATGTCTTCGGTATAGAAATGATATTGCTGACCGCCTGATTTTTTAGCGCGATGCATTGCGGCATCAACATTGCGCAGAATTTGGTCTGCTTTATGGCCATCATCTGGGTAAATCGAAATCCCCATGCTGGCGCTGATATAGCTCTCTCGATCACCCAGGAGAAAAGGGCGCTCCAGTTCGTGGAGTAACTTATGGGCGGTATAGGCCAGTGTTCGAGTGTTGCGAATCGAGGGAAAGATGGCGATAAATTCGTCACTGCTATTACGGGCCAGCATGGCATTCTCTGGCAACATTTCTTGCAAGCGACAGGCGACTTGATGGAGTAGCTCATCACCCAATTTGGGGCCAAGGCTATCATTCAGTGTTTTGAAGCGGTCCAGGTCTAAACAGATGACGGCCAATTGATGTTGATGGTGTTTGGCCCTTGCCACTTCTTCATCGAGCTGGCTCAACATCATGGTGCGATTGGGTAAGCCGGTGACTGGGTCATGATGCATTAACCAGACCAAGCGTTCTTGCGTGCTTTGATCCTGAGTAATGCTATTACCGATGCTGGCGTAGTGAGTGATGTTGTTCTCTGAGTCACGCAGAGCAATCAGCGTTTTCTCTTCGTAGAATAAAGTGCCGTCAGCGCGTCGATTGATAAAAATATCATGAAAATCACGGCCCTGGTTTAGGCTGTTCCAGAGTCGACGGTAAAAGTGCTGATCATGCTGGTCAGAGCGGAGCAATGCGGGGGTTTTACCCAAAACCTGATTCTGTCGGTGGCCAGTACCGACTTCCCAGGCGTGGTTGACGTAAACGATATAGCCATCGAGGTCCGTAATCATCACCATGTCGGTCGTTTGTTCAACGAGACTGGCAAGGACGGAACTGTCGAGGGGCAGCACAGTAGTCACAGGGTGCATCGGATCTCGCAGGCTGAATTCATCAAGCTAATGACTTAAGACGCGGTAGTCATGCTTTTAAGTTATACACGGATTGCATGCTTTTCTCTAGCATCCTGGCGTTTGCTGACATCACTTTTTGTTGAATATTAATATTTTATAATATTGGGCCGGTCGGCGGCCAGGTATCTCATGTTCGCCGTGATATCGCCAGCTCGGCCAGGTCGTGAAGGGCTTGTCGGCAAGGGCCTGATGGCAAATGGTGCAGTTGTGCCTGAGCCTGGCGAGCACAGGCGATGGCCTTGTTTCGGGTGTAGCTCAAGGCTTGTGTTTCTTGAATGATTGTCATCACCTCACTCAGTTGATCCAGCCCACCTTGACGGATGGCTTGGCGGATCACTTTGGCCTGGGCTTCGGTGCCGACCGCCATGGCTTGAATCAGCGGTAGTGTGGGTTTGCCTTCAGCAAGGTCATCGCCCACATTTTTCCCCATAGTCTCAGCATCACCTTCATAGTCCAGCAGGTCGTCAATCAATTGAAAAGCGAGCCCCAGCTGGCAACCGTACTCACGCAATGCTTCTTCGGCTTCGGGGCTTGCTTCTGCCAGAATAGCGCCACTGTGAGAGGCGGCTTCAAATAGCATGGCGGTTTTACCATGGATGACGTCCATGTACTGCGTCTCGGTCACGCGAGGGTTGCGGACGTTGGTCAGTTGCATGACCTCGCCTTCAGCAATGACACAGGTCGCATGGGAGAGCACTTCCATAATGCGCATGGAACCGACTTTGACCATCATTTCAAATGATCGGGAGTAGAGAAAGTCACCGACCAGGACACAGGAGGCATTGCTCCATTGAGTGTTGGCGGTGGGTCGTCCTCGTCGCAGGGTCGATTCATCCACGACGTCATCGTGCAGCAGTGTGGAGGTGTGCATGAACTCGATCAGTGCTGCAAGCCGATGATGGCGTTCCCCTGAGTAGCCGAGGCTACGAGCGGCCAGCAGGGTGAGCAGTGGGCGTAGGCGCTTGCCCCCACTACTGATGATGTAATCCCCGATTTTTTCAACCAAAGGGACATTGGAGCTGAGTTCATCGCGGATGACACGATCAACGGCGAGAAAATCATCTTTTACTACATCGTGAACTGAAGTCGAGGTCACTGCATGCACTCACAAATCAGGCAAATGGCGGGCTACAGCATGCTAGGGAGGCGCTGCCGGGGTGTCAAGCAACGAAGCACTGATCGAGGGAGATAAATGTCAGTTTTTTATCGGCGGACCCAAAAAGGCATCATCTGAATGACAATCTCTTTATAATGCGGACCGGTTATCCGTGAGGCGTTGGTTGTGTTGAAGGGCCTCTAGAGAATACAAGCGGTATATCCATAGGGTGTGAGTAAATATGTTGAAGCAGAGCGTGACGCGAGCGGCGACAGTGTTTGGTATCGCAATACAGATTGTATTGAGTTACTTCGGTACCGCAGGCGCGGTGTTTTTTGTTTCTCGGTTGGCGCGCTCAGGGCATTTGCTGGAGTCGCAAACGGCGCCCCTGATCAAAATCGCGTTTTTGTTGCCTTTGTTTAGTTTTATTGCGCTAGGTGGTTTGATTTTAAGCTATCAGCGTCAGCATTCTAGGCGCGCATACAGCTGGCATGCTTTGCCGGTCGTGGCGATTGCCGCTTATGTCTTTTACATCGCCTGGCTCGGCGGTGTATTGCCGGGCTAATTCATGGCCGGATGTTTTCTGATGAAGCGCGCCATGCGCTATTGATGAGTTCACGATGATAGAGGATAAAGGGCGAGACCTATGATGTCGTTGACCGGGTTGATACTGAGTATTTTGTTCCAAATTGGTTGGGGGTTCTGGGGGGCGATGTTGGCTGTTTTTGCGGGGGCTGGGGTGGCCAATGCGACAACGCTTTCGCCTTTTCAAGATCGTTTATTCAGCGCCGCGATTTTTGCTTTTCCTGTACTCAGCGCGCTGGTGATTTTGATCTTAATTTATGGTTATCGGCATCAGTTTAGTGGCGCTGTTTACTGGTGGCATGCATTACCGATTGGTTGTTTGATGGTGTATATCAGCTATCTGAGCTTGCTCAGCCGTTGAAGAGGGGCTGATCTTTGCTGACGGCATGAAGTCCCGTCAGCAAAGGGTGAACTCGCTAACATATGAGATCAGGCAAAGCGCTGTTCTAGCCAAGCGTTGATCTGATCTGACTCATAGAGCCATTGCGTATGGCCATCATCGTGTTGAATGCGTAGGCAGGGGACTTTTACCTTGCCGCCTTCTTGCGCCAGTGTTTGCCTGTGTTCGCTGTTGTGTTGGGCATCTCTGAGTTCAATGGGTAGTGCAAGGCGATGGATTTGTTTGCGCACCTTGATGCAGAAAGGGCAGCTTTTAAATTGATACAGCGCCAGCTGCTGACATTGCTGATCCACCTGGGCTTGAGCGTTGGCCTCTCGGGTCATGGCCGTGGGGCGCGTTAGGCGTTCACTGATAAGCATGAACGGAGTTAGGATCAGGCGTAACGTGCGGAAGAAGTAGCGAATAACAACTTTCATGAAAGCTCCGGCGGGTCGATCTGCGTGAAATAAGCGAGTTGAGCTGATGGGGCCGTCGTGCGGCGATCGAGCGTGCAACCTGCCTATGCTAACTTGATCATGACGCTATTCGCGATGCGAAGTTCCACGATGCTGTCGGCTTACTTTCCTTTTATATGCGTTTTATGTGCCTTGACGGGACGGGGTCAAGGCGGGTCGGCGGCTGAGCCCCACTTGTGGCTCAGCCGTATCAGGTCGCTCTTGCCGAATGAATGGGCCCCTGAGAGGGCTTAGCTTAATCGGCTGATAATCAGAGCAGCATTAACCCCGCCAAACCCAAACCCATTACACAATACATGTTGTAGCGGTTTGTGTTCAGATTGTTGCCCAACAAACGTCAGGTCTTGTAAGTGGTCATCGGCTTGAACCAAGTTACGATTCGGCGGCATACAGCCTTCCATCACGCTTAAAGCGGAAAAAATGCTTTCGATGCCGCCAGCGGCACCGAGTAGGTGGCCGGTTGATCCTTTGGTGGCGCTGATCGGAATGTGCTTCAGATCATCACCCAGTGCATTACGCAATGAGGCCACTTCTGCATTATCGCCGACTGGCGTTGACGTTGCGTGAGCATTAATGTGATCAATGTCGGCTGGCGTCAGCTGGGCCATTTTTAGTGCTCGGCGAATCGCCGCGGCGGCTCCAGCGCCATCTTCTGGGCCGGCGGTAATATGATGGGCATCCGCACTGGTGCCGTAGCCACTTAATACCGCGAGTGGTCGAGCGCCGCGTGCTTGTGCGTGGGCCAGGGTTTCAATCACCAGTAGGCCTGCGCCTTCACCCATCACAAAGCCATTGCGTTGCGTATCAAAAGGCCTTGAAGCTGCTTCGGGGTGCTCGCGCTCAGGAGAGAGGGCCTTCATGGCATTGAAGCTGGCCAGTGAAAGGGGATCAATGCAGCCCTCTGTTCCGCCGACCAAGGCGACATCAGCCTCGCCTGAACGAATCATGCGCATACCGTCACCAATGGCTTGAACGCCCGCTGCGCAGGCGGTCACCGGGCATCCCATCGGGCCTTTGAAGCCATAGCGAATTGACACTTGGCCTGCCGCTAGATTGGCCAGGAACGCCGGAACGGTAAAGGGTGATAAGCGCCGGTGCCCGCGACTGTCCAATGTTTTCTGAGCTTGCGTAATGGTCGGAAAACCGCCAATGCCCGTGCCGATTAACGTGGCGGTGGCTTCTTGCTCAGCCTGAGTCGTGGGGTGCCAACCTGCTTGCTGAAGGGCTTCTTGTGCAGCCGCTAACGCGTATAATGTGAAAAGATCGAGTTTTTTGCGTTCCTTGCTATTGATCACGTCTTCAGGGTTGAACCCGGCTTCGGGGTCTTCTTCAATGGAGGGCACTTGTCCAGCAATGGCAATAGGGGCTTCGGTGGTGTCGAATCGATCAATCAAGCGAATCCCTGAGACTCCGTTGATGAGGCGATCCCAGCTGGGCTTGACGCCTGCCGCCAGGGGGCTGACCATGCCCATACCTGTGATGACAATGGTGTCAGGGTTCATCGTGGTGGGGTCCATTGCAGACGAAGTCATTGCTGTGTCTCCAGACTCAGGTTGATATCCGCCCACCCTAGCGCTGGAAACGATATGATCAAGATAATATTGTGAGTGTGAGGTTTGAGCGTTATACAATAAAAACGCGTCGTAACCAGGGAGACGCAGAGTCATATGTCTTATCCAACTACCCGGAAGGCTCGATCTCGAGCTCGGATTCTCAGTGCTGCACGCCGGCTGTTTTTTCGCCATGGCTTCGAACGTGTGTCAATTACTCAGGTGATGCGTGAAGCGCAAATGACCCATGGGGCTTTTTATGCCCATTTTGAGTCAAAAGAGGCGCTTTATTCAGCGTGTTTCTTGGATACATTGCAGGATCGCCAGCGTCCCCGGTTGGTGAAGGGGCCTTTGTCTGTTCAGCATTTGATCGCGCTGGCCTCCAGTTGCTGGAATTTACGCCAAGGGGAAGCGCCGAACCTACCCGGGCCTGAGAACGTATTGTTCAATGAGATCGGCAATGATAACGATCGAGTTCGGCGGCTGTTTCAAAGTGCTTATGACCAGCTGCAAAAAATGGTCGAAACACGGCTGATTGCATTACACCGATTGCGTAAATATTCAGAAGTGCCGGCATCGGTGGTACGAGCAAGATCCCGCATCATTTTGGCATCATTGGTCGGGGCGGTGACCATGGCCCGTTTGATGGCTGATGATGATGAGCGCCAGGGCTTGTTGGAGGCAGCGCAAAAGCAGATCATGAGTTTGTTGGAAGCCGCACCGGAAAGTTTGCCTCATAAGGCTTGAGTCTGTCAGGCCAATCACGTAAAATCGCACGTCCTTTCGCCTCCTGCGTTCGAGGTGGCTCCCTGTCACGAAGGTTGCCAAAGTGCCTCCTCTCAACACAGGTTGCATCCGGCCTTGCCGGAGCTGAAGTAGCCCAGGAACGCAGCAGTCCAATCACGGCGAATGTTGTCCAAGCGGAGAGAACGATGTACGCAGTCATCAAAAGTGGCGGTAAGCAGTACCGTGTAGAAGAAGGCCAGACACTGAAGCTAGAGAAGCTGGAAGTGGCGACTGGCGAAACGATCAACTTCGACGAAGTCCTGTTGGTCGGTGAAGGTGAATCCGTCAAGATCGGTACGCCGGTTGTTGAAGGTGCTAAAGTGACCGCCGAAGTGGTTGAGCACGGTCGCGCGAAGAAAGTGAACATCATCAAGTTCCGTCGTCGTAAGCACCACATGAAGCGTCAGGGCCACCGTCAGTGGTTCACTGAAGTCAAAATCACTGGTATTTCTGGTTAAGACGTCACTCTTTGACGTTTTTGTTTTACCGGAAAGTACGCTATAGAGGTAATGCATCATGGCACATAAAAAGGCAGCGGGTAGTACGCGTAACGGTCGCGATTCCGAAAGTAAACGCCTGGGCGTGAAACTGTTTGGTGGCCAAGCCGCCAGCGCCGGCAGCATCATCGTTCGTCAGCGTGGCACTAAGTTTCATGCGGGCACTAACGTTGGTGTAGGCAAAGATTACACGCTTTTCGCTAAGAAAGATGGTGTGATCAAGTTCGAAACCAAGGGTCCAAAAAACCGTCGCTTTGTGAGCGTGGTCGAGGCCTAATTCAAGGCTTTGAGGATCCCCGGCCCCGCCTCACTCGGCGGGGCTTTTTGTATCTGGAGCGGAAGATCATGCAGTTCGTTGATGAAGCACGCATCACCGTAGTCGCGGGTAAAGGCGGCAATGGTTGCCTCAGTTTTCGCCGCGAAAAATATATTCCCAAAGGCGGCCCGGATGGCGGCGATGGTGGCGATGGCGGCAGCGTCTGGCTGGTGGGTGATGAATCACTCAACACCCTGATCGACTTCCGCTACCAGCGTCGGTATCAGGCTCAAAATGGTGAGCCTGGACGGGGTAAGCAGTGTTATGGCAAGGCGGCCGATGACCTAGAAGTGAAAGTACCGGTGGGGACAACGGTCATGGATGAAGACACCTTAGAAGTGTTGGGTGATATTACCGAAGTGGGGCAGCGTTTATGTGTTGCTCAAGGCGGGCGTCGTGGCCTGGGTAATGTACACTTCAAATCTTCAACCAACCGTGCGCCGCGCCGCACTACGCCAGGGACTGAAGGCGAAGAGCGCCGCTTGCATCTGGAAATGAAAGTCATGGCGGATGTTGGGCTCTTGGGTATGCCCAATGCCGGTAAGTCGACCATGATTCGTTCTGTTTCTGCCGCTAAACCTAAAGTGGCGAATTACCCCTTTACGACATTGGTGCCCAACCTGGGTGTTGTGAAAGTCGGGGAGTATCAGCATTTTGTTATGGCGGATATTCCGGGCTTGATCGAAGGGGCTTCTGAGGGCGCAGGGCTTGGGTTACGCTTTTTGCGTCATCTGTCTCGTTGTCGCCTGTTGTTGCAGGTCGTCGATATCGCCCCCTTTGATGAGAGTGATCCGGTCGATGTTGTTGAGTCGATTGAGCACGAGCTGGCGCAATACAGCATGGCATTGGCTCAACGCCCGCGTTGGTTGGTTTTGAATAAGTTGGATATGTTGCCGGATGATGAGCGTGAAGCCCGTTGTGCGGATATTGTTGAGCGTCTGGGCTGGCAAGGGCCTGTCTATCAAGTTTCAGCGGTTGCCGGTGAAGGTACCCAGAAGTTATGCCAAGACATTCAGGCTTGGCTAGAAACCCAGCGTCTTGAAGAAGCCGAAAACCCGGATGCGGCAGAAGCGGAGCGTGAGATCCGCGAACAAATTGAAGCGGAAGAAGTCGCTCGAGTAGAAGCTTGGCTGGCTCGCCGTGAGGCGCGTCAACATCAGGTCGAAGAAGATGACTTTGACGATGATGATGACGACGATGTTGAAGTGGAATACGCGCCCTAAAGGATATCAACATGAATATGACGTCTTCGAGCCACCATCGCCAACGTTTGCAGCAGACGCGACGTCTTGTGGTCAAAATTGGCAGTGCCTTGCTGACCAATGATGGTGAAGCTTTGGATGTCGCCCGCATACAAGGGTGGGCGACCCAGATGGCGGCTTTGATGAAGGCGGGTGTTGAGGTGGTGCTGGTGTCTTCTGGTTCTGTCGCGGCCGGTATGGCACAGCTCGGGTGGCGTCAGCGTCCGAGTGATGTTCATGAGCTTCAGGCCGCCGCCGCAGTAGGGCAAATGGAATTAGTACAGACTTGGGAACATGCCTTCCAGCAACATGGCATTCGAACGGCACAAATTCTGCTGACGCATGATGACTTATCGAACCGCAAGCGTTATCTCAATGCCCGCAGTGCGCTTCGGACATTGCTTGATCTGCGTGTTGTTCCGGTGATTAATGAAAATGACACTGTCGTCACTGATGAAATTCGGTTTGGCGATAATGACACGCTCGGTGCTTTGGCGGCGAACCTGTTGGAAGCCGATACGTTAATTCTGCTGACTGACCAGCTGGGGTTGTTTGATGCTGATCCCCGCCATCACCCAGACGCCCAGCTCATTGAAGAGGCGTTGGCGGAAGATCCCAAAATTCGCGCCGTCGCTGGCGGCGGAGGCGTGTTGGGGCGTGGTGGTATGGCGACCAAAGTACGTGCGGCGCGTTTGGCGGCACGCTCCGGTGCGGCAACGCTGGTGCTGGGGGGGCGAGAAGATGAGGCGTTAACTCGGGCCTTGGCCGGAGAGCCGGTGGGCACCCTATTATTACCCGAGCATGAGCCCATTACGGCGCGAAAACGTTGGCTGGCCGGGCACCTGCAAGTGAAAGGCACCTTGGTGCTGGATGCGGGGGCTGTACGGGCCTTGCGTGATGCGGGTAAGAGTTTGCTGCCGGTTGGTGTCAAGCGTGTTGAAGGTGACTTTCGTCGTGGTGAACTGGTGCAGTGCCTGGATGAAAGCGGTGAGCGGATTGGCAAAGGGCTGTGTAACTATGATGCCGAGGATACGCGCCAGCTAATGGGCCACCCCAGTCATCAAATTGAGGCTTTGTTAGGCTATGTGGAAAGCCCTGAGCTGATTCACCGGGATAATTTTGTATTGATCTAGCCTGATAGCGCCCCGCTTGTCTCGATAGCGCTTCAACTCAAAATGGTCGCAGGCTTTATACTCGGTTTAAAGGTTAATGGTTGAGCTTTTAAGGGCTCTATGGTCAAGAAAGGCTTGGCAGCGACGTCAGTCGCGCGTAAAATGCGCCGCCTATCCAGTCTATCTGTCTGTCGGCAATCGTCTGGACTTTGCACGCGTCGCCGATTCAGTCTACGGATTGTCGGCGCGTTAATTACGATCTTTGAACGACTCTAAGGAGTTATCGTGGCCAATATCAAATCAGCCAAAAAACGTGCGATCCAGTCTGAAAAACGTCGTCTGCACAACGCTGGGATGCGTTCTAAAATGCGTACTCACCTGAAGCGCGTTCTGGCAGCGATCAAAACCGGTGACTGGGAAAAGTCCATGGCGGAATTCCGCGAAGCTCAACGTGTACTTGACCGTGTTGCGGATAAAGACATTGTGAGCAAAAACATGGCTGCCCGTACTAAGAGCCGTCTGAATGCTCGCATCAAGGCCCTGAAAAGCGCCTGATTTGAGCTGACGCAGGCCCATCCTGTGTCATCATGAAAGTAGTCATGAAAAAAGACCGGCTTTGAGTCGGTCTTTTTTTGTGCCAATGTTTTTGTATCGATTGTTTCTTATTGATTGCTTTCTATTGATCGTTTTCTATTGATTGCTTCGTGCCAATCCCGACACTTTTGTTATGAGCGCTTTTATGGGAATGTGCTCACGATAAGCCGCTAACTTGAAGCAGCGCTAAGGCAGAACGCTTTCCATGTCTGAATCTACACCCCGACGCAGTATTCTTCGTTCCGGCATGATTGTCAGTGCCATGACTTTATTGTCGCGTGTACTGGGGCTCGTGCGGGATATTGTGATTGCCGCCTTGGTCGGTGCCGGTGGTGCTGCGGATGCCTTCTTTATTGCGTTTAAAATCCCCAATTTTTTGCGTCGGCTATTTGCTGAAGGCGCATTTAATCAGGCATTCGTTCCTGTGTTATCTGAGTATGTCGAGCAAAAAACACAGCAAGAAGTGCAGCGGTTGGTGAATGCTGTTGCCGGTTGTCTGGGGCTTGTGTTGACGCTGGTGACGGGGTTGGCAATGCTGGGAGCGCCGTTATTAGTCTGGCTTTTTGCGCCGGGGTTTTCTCAGTCGCCTGATAAGCTGGCACTGACTGCTGATTTATTGCGGATGACCTTCCCTTATCTGCTATTGATCTCATTAACTGCTTTCTCGGGCAGTATCTTAAATACCAAAGATCGTTTTGCGGTACCGGCGTTTACGCCTGTATTGTTGAATATTTCACTGATCGCGGCGGCTTGGGGGCTTACCCCTTATGTCAGTGAACCCGCCGTAGCATTGGCCTGGGGGGTGCTGATTGCGGGGGTTGCACAGCTGAGTTTACAGTTGCCTTTTTTGGCCCAGGTCGGGTTACTACCTCGTCCGCAGTTGGTGTGGCAGCATGAGGGGGTTCGACGCATTTTAACGCTGATGACGCCGGCCTTGTTTGGAGTCTCAGTCAGTCAGATCAATTTATTACTTGATACGGTCTTGGCGTCATTTCTGGTCGATGGCAGTGTGGGTTGGCTGTACTACTCTGATCGTTTGGTGGAGTTGCCTTTGGGGGTTATCGGGGTGGCGATCGGGACCGTTATTTTGCCAACATTATCTCGCCAGCATGCCAGTGCCGATCAAGAACGCTTTGCGGTGTTGATGGACTGGGCGCTGAGAATGGTAATATTGGTCGGCGTTCCCGCTGCCGTAGCGCTGATATTGCTGGCTGAGCCTTTGTTGGCGACCTTATTTCAGTACGGTGCGATGACCGCACATGATACTGCCATGGCAGCGATGAGCTTGCGGGCTTATGCATTGGGACTGCTCGCATTTATGCTGATTAAGGTGCTCGCTCCGGGCTATTTTGCGCGTCAAGATACGCGCACGCCGGTTAAGGTGGCGATTAAGGCGATGATCGCCAATATGGTTTTAAATTTATTATTGATTGGGCCGCTGGCGCATGCTGGGTTAGCACTAGCGACCGCCTTGTCTGCCTTTATGAATGCCGGCCTATTGGCATGGGGTCTACACCGAGAGGGTGTGCTGAAACGTCAGCCTGGTTGGGGCCGCTTTATATTACAGCTGTTGTTGGCGCTGGTAGGTATGCTGGCTGTTTTGTATGGATTGATGCCTGAGGTTTCGCAATGGACGCGTTGGACCCTAGAGCACAGGATTGTGCATTTATTAATATTAGTGGGCAGCGGTTTGCTCAGCTACCTGATGTTGTTATTGCTGACCGGCGTCAGATTGCGCCATTTGCGCGGGCCTCTACACTAACCAACACCTCGGCTCAAGCGCTAGCAGGGCCTCTCTCTCGACAGTCGGGCATCGGTTTGTTGGAAGCGATGCTCTCGCTCATGGTGTTGTCTGGCCTCTTGCTGGTGATGGTCGATCAGCTCGGTGCCACTTACCGACAGCAACAACAACTCCAACGTTATGATCAGGCACATTGGGCGATTGCTGATCTTTTGGCGCGTCTTGAGCAGTCGAGTACCCCTTCGATTTATCGCGGTACTTGTCCTATAGATGAGGGCTCCAGCGACTGGGCCCAATGGTGTGCTCAAGCTCGCCGTCAATTGGGCTCAGCATTTCACGCACAAGCACATTGGCAGTCGGGTTACTGGCAGCTTGAGCTGCGGTGGTCTTTGTCTCATCCGCCATTAACGGCACGCTGGGTACAACCATGAGACGCTTGCGTCACTCAGGATTCTCGCTGATCAGCATGTTGCTAGGATTGGCGATCAGTAGCCTTCTAGTGTTAGCGCTGGTGCAGAGCTGGCAGTTGGTGGGGCGAGGCGTTCAGATTCAGCAGGTTCGTCAACAGGTGCATGATAATGTGCAGCTTGCCGCTTGGCTTATTCGTGAAGACCTGAAACAAGCTTCGACGATTGTGTGGGCTCAAACACGAAGTGCGGGTGGCCTTCAAGAAGCTGAACCGGGCATTGCAGCATCGGCCATTAGGCCTCAAGCAGGAGAGGACTGGCTTTCCCTCGCGATTCCGGTACTGAGTCTGGGGCCCTCTGTGAGTGTGGCTCAATTGAATCAGCGCCATTATTGGCCCCAGGGGGCCGATGGTCTACGCTTTCAGCCTCCGGTTAAGCCCGTGCGAAGTGCTTGGTATCTGCGGCGTGATAGTCAGCGACGGTTGACGCTTTATCAGAAGTTATCCTGTACCCGTCCAGATGAATGCCATTGGAGTCTGCCGACCCGGCCTCAAGTGGCGGGTATTAGGCATCTTGAGTTTCAATATCAAACGAAAGGAAGCGCTTTGTGGCAAACAGCGGAGTCACTGAACTGGCAGACCGGTACGAGGGTTCGGGCGGTTCGTTTTGCGGTGACGGCTTGCGCAAAAGGCGCGTCTACTGCTTTTCCTGCCGGGCACCAGGAGTTATTGATGCGACAAGTCGAGGTTGAAGCCGGCCATTACTGCGAGACCATTCGCCAAACTGTGAACTTAGCCGGCGGGCCTTCTTTAGACTAGAGCTCTCTTTAGACAAGAGCTCTTTTTAGATAGAAATCCTCTAGATTAGAACCCGCTTGACGCTAACACCTGCTTGAGACTAGGCGGGGGGTGAGTCTTTTAGCATCAGTTTTAAGCCAGGGCTTTTTCCGCTTTTGCTCGTACTGGTCAGCCAGCCTTTGGCTTCTAAGCTCGCTGCTGCGCGTCTGACTAAGGCGTGCTCTACATCCAGCTGGCGTGAGATGCGGCCAGTATCCTGACGTTCATTGATTGCACTGCGGTCCATCAGGACCGCCAGTAACAAGGCTTCTAAAGGCGTCAGCTCTGGGCGCTGATTCATCAGCGCCTGAGCTTGTGCCAAGAGAGCCGGTGAGCTGTCTGTTGTCATCAGACTAACCGTTGACTCGGGACTAAGCGGATCGCCACGGACTTAGAGTTGGGCGTGTTGCTTTTAACCCCAACGCTGTCCAGCGGGATTAAAGGGTTGGTTTCGGGGTAATAAGCTGCAGCACACCCTGTTGGGGTGTCATATTCTACGATGCGAAAGGCTTCTGCCCGCCGGCTAATGCCATCACTTTCATCGCCGATGAGATCGACAAAGTCACCCGCCTTGAATTTCAGGCGCTGAAGATCATCACGATTGATAAATATGACACGGCGCTGCCCTTCGACACCCCGATAACGGTCGTTATAGCCATAAATAGTAGTGTTGTACTGATCGTGGCTACGCATGGTTTGTAATGTCAGCCAGCCCTCTTTTTGAGACAGTTGCTGATGCAGTACCTGGGCGGGCAAGGGATCGGCACTAAAATGTGCTTTGCCATTATCTGTCGGAAACTTGCGGCGCGCCCCTGGATTGACCAACCAAAACCCACGAGGCTGACGGACGCGCTCATTGAAGCGATCAAAGCCCGGGATGACCTGAGCGACATGATCCCGGATGACATCATAATCAGCGCGCATTGCCGCCCAATCGACGTGCTCGCTTCCGATCAAGCGCTCGGCTACCTGTGTCAGAATTTCAATTTCACTGCGTAATAATGTCGAGGCCGGTGGATGAATACCGGCAGAGCCATGCACCATGCTCATGGAATCTTCGACAGTAATGAGCTGGGCGGAGCCGTCGGCTTTGGCATCGACTTCGACGCGACCAATGCACGGTAAGATCAATGCATCTCGGCCGGTTGTCAGATGACTGCGATTCAGTTTTGTACTGATGTGGACCGTGAGGTTGCAACTTTCTAATGCTTGCTCACAGACATAAGAATCTGAGGTTGCACGAGCAAAGTTGCCTGCCAGGCCGATAAAGACTTTAGCTTTACCATCACGCATGGCACGAATGGCACTGACGGTGTCATAACCGTGTTCGCGTGGCATCGGGACGCCGTATTGCTTTTCAAGCGCATCAAGGAAAGCGGCTTTGGGCTTTTCATTGATGCCCATGGTCCGGTCCCCTTGCACATTGGAGTGGCCGCGGACTGGACAGGTGCCTGCGCCAGGTTTGCCGATATTGCCTCGCAGCATCAAGAAGTTCACCACTTCTCTTAGCATGATGACTGAATGCTCATGCTGTGTTAGCCCCATCGCCCAGCAGCAAATCGTGGCATTAGAGCGGATATAGACTTCTGCCGCTTGCGTCAGGTCGTCCTGGGATAAGCCGGATTGTGCCTCAATCGATGCCCACGAGGTCGCTTCAACGAGTGCACGATAAGCTTCCATACCGTCGGTATAGGTATTGATAAAGTCATGGTCAAGAATGCCGCCATCACGCGCTTCGCGTTCAAAGACTACTTTAGCCATGCCTCGAATGGCCGCCATATCGCCGCCCAGTTTCGGCTGCAAATACATTGAGCTGATATTGCCGCTACCTTTGTGCAGCATTTCTAGCTTACGTTGAGGGTCTGAAAAGCGTTCGAGTCCGCGCTCTTTTAGCGTATTGAAAGCCACGATTTGGCAGCCGCGTTCAGCGGCTTCACGCAAAGTCCCCAACATACGCGGATGGTTGGTACCTGGGTTATGGCCGAAAGTGAAGATGGCATCAGCTTGTTCGAAATCTTCCAGTAGCACACTGCCTTTACCAATGCCCAGTGCTTCAATCAGTGCGGTGCCGCTGGCCTCGTGGCACATGTTGGAACAGTCTGGAAGATTATTGGTGCCATACAGGCGCGCTAACAGTTGGAAGACGTAGGCGGACTCATTGCCTGCCTTACCGGAGGTGTAGAAGAGGGCTTCATCGGGCGTTGCCAGTGCTTTGAGATGATCGGCGATCATATCGTAGGCGGTTTCCCAGGTGATCTGCTCGTAATGATCGGTGCTGGGGTTGTAGCGCATGGGGGCCGTTAAGCGTCCTTGGTCTTCCAGACGATAGTCATCCCAGCTTTTCATTTCAGTCACGCTATAGCGTTCGAAAAACTCGGGCTTAACGCGTTTGGCGGTGGTTTCCCAGGTGACAGCTTTTACACCGTTTTCGCAAAACTCAAATGATGAGCCGTGTTCGGGGTCCCCCCAAGCGCACCCAGGACAGTCAAAACCATCTGGCTGGTTCATCTTCAGTAATGATTGAATATTGCTGAGAGACGCTTGGCTATGAAGCAGGTGTTTGCCCACAGATTTGAGTGCTCCCCAGCCTCCGGCAGCACTTTTATACTGATAGATGCGTGCTTTGGTATTCATGATGACTTGTCCTCTGTCTGTGCGTTCGCATGAGGCGCAACAGGTGCAATGGTCTTTTTTCGGCCTCGACTCAACAGCTGCAAGCGACGTCCGCGGTGGCAGCATACGAGGTTGAGTCCGCATAAGCGGGCGGTTTCAATCGCGAGAGTCGAGGGGTAAGAAAGGGTGCCGAGACAGCTGATGCCGGCACGGACACTTTTTTGAATGAGTTCAAGGCTGCAGCGACTGGAGACGAGTGCTGCTTGCGGCATTTGATGCTGGCGCAGCCCTTTGCCAATGAGTTTATCGAGTGCATTGTGACGTCCAATATCACGCCCCCAGCTCAGCGTTTGTTGCTGGTCTAGGCCGAGCGCGATATGAAGACCCCGTTCGCTATGTGTTTCCAGTGCTGACATTAAGCGTTGCCAGTCTTTGCCGGTCGGTAGGTCCGCAGGAGGTAGGGGCAATAATCCTTCAAACATCAATCGCTCGTCAGCACTACCGCAGCGCCCGCAGCTGCTGGTGGCGGTACCGACTCGACGCTTTTCCAGGGCCGGCTGCAGCAAATGGGGCGGGAGCGTGAGGTCGAGTTGAATGCCAAAGCGTTGTTGTTGTTGATTGATGGCTTCAATCTGCTCAACACGGGTGATGAGTCCCTCGCTTAAGGCAAAGCCTAGGGCCCAAGCGTCCAGATCTTCTGGGGTGGCGAGGACAGACGCGTAATGTTGATGATTCAATGAGAGCGTAATGACCAGCTCTGAAGGCGCCGTAAAGGTGTCGATGGCGTCATCAGCGGCCCACTCATAATCACTCAGGACATCGTGCATGAATTAGGCTCTTGATTCAGGTTGTGGGTCTCAATGGTATTCGTCACAGGCTGGACTACGATGAGTTTGAGCTCGGTCATTTAAAACTGACGGACGTAATGACTTACATCAAATAATGGGGGTAGTTTAATCGTGCTAAAGATTGCAGGCTAATGAATAGGTGTAATCTTATGATAGATGCTGTCTATCAAAATGAATCGATAGTCTGAGTGCAGAGGCCCACTTATAACACTGAAAATTGTTTGAGGACTGCGCGTAAGCGAGCGGATTGGCGTTCATTGCGCTTCCATAGCAGCCCGACACGGGCCGCTTGTTCAAGCGGAGGCAGGGCGTGAGAGTGGACGCCCTGAAGGGGCAGCGCTGAGATTAAGCGTTCAGGCATGACAGCGACGGCTTTGCCGCAATGAAGCAGGGTTGCCAATATAGCTAATGAATCGGCCTCAACAACTGATTCGCTGACTACGCCAACACTTTCGAGTTGGGCTCGAATATAAGCGTGGTGCTGCATATCAGGCGTTAACATATACAGTGGAAAGTGCGCGAGATCGGCCCATTGCAACGGGGCAGGCAGAGTGACCTGCTGATCCGCCATGGCCATATAGTGTTCGGTATAAAGCGGTTGAGCGACGAAAGGTTCGGCCGCAGGGACATCCAGATAGCCGACGGCGAGATCGATTTCATCATCGTTCAGTGCTTGCATGAGCCCGAGTGTGGTGTACTCACGTAAACGTAGTTTCAGGGCTGGATAGTCTTGTCGTAACTTGGGCACCCATGATGACACTTCGCCCAGTGCTGAAGGCACCAGGCCAATTTGCAGCCAGCCACTGGGTCCAGAGGTGGGGTCCAGTTCGGCGTAGAGCTCATCGAACTCTGCCAGAATACGTCGGGCGTGACGTAAAACGCGTTGGCCTTCTGGTGTGAATCCTTCGAAGCGCCGTCCCCGTCGAATAAGGGGGGTCCCTAATTCTTCCTCAAGTTGCTTGAGACGCGCGGATAGTGTGGGCTGGGTGACGTGCACCCGTGTGGCGGCGCGGCCGAAATGGCGTTCTTGGGCCAGGGCAACAAGAAAACGAAGTTGTCGATGGTCCACATTGTATCCTTGCGTTGATATAGCGGAACGATCCTGAATCCCGGATCTCTCTGTGCTTGATATTCCGCTGCGTAGGGAAAATTCAGCGGCTACCTTAGCATGCTCGGGATGACGGTGGTATCAGCCTCATCGGCGGCGTTTGATGCGGTCTGTTTTGTGTGGATTGAGGCTCGTTGAGATTGATATGATCTGGGCCATAATGATCTGCCCAAGAATGGCAGGGATGAAGTCGCGCCACCGAGGAGGGCGCGATAGGCAGGAAGCCGGAGATGAGTCATGAAAAGCTGCTCAAGATCTCAGCAGGGTTGGGCTATGCCCTTGGTGATGGTGGCGAGTCTGCTGATGTTATGGATGTTGCTGCCTTTGTGGTCTCAGATCATTCAGGCCACCCCCGTGACCGTTTTGCAAGGACGTTACCAGCAACTAGAAAGTGCTGCTCAAGTGGTGCTGACCCAGGGGCTACATGACATTGTGTGGCCTTATGATCAAAAGGCTTATGAGCATCGCCAGCACCCGGCGATGCGTTGGCTGGCAGCAGGCGATGCCACTGGGCTTGGGGTGGTGCCTGGGCTTGAAGGCGTGATGCCCCCTTGTGATGGTCAGCGCTTGACGGCTCAGACGTGGTCAGGTGTTGATGAGGCCGTGACCGGTTGTTTGCAGATGCTGTTGTTGACCCATGAGACCCAACCGTGGGTCCTGGTGTCATTACGTTTGGAAGATCAAGCGACGGGGTTAACTCGCTACTGGCAGCGCATTGCCTATGCGGAGCCTTTAGCTGACCCCTTGCAAGCGTCATCCGATGCGTCGTCGAGCTTTGCACGTATGCGTTATCACTATCAAGCGGCTTGTTCTTCTGTGGCCGTGCGTTGTGCTGGGTGGCCTTGATGAGAGGTCAGACGAGACGGTTTCAGGCGGGCTGGACGCTGTTAGAGTTGTGGGTGGCTTTGTTCATTGTTGGGGTTTTGCTGAGTGTGGCCATGCCCGGTTGGCAGCAAGTGTCAGCGCGTTGGCGTCAGTCGGCCTCATTGCCCGCGGTCGAAGCCATGTTGCAACAGGCGCGTCAGCAGGCACTTTTGCGTAATCTGCGTTTGAGTTTATGTCCCGTGGTATCACCTGGTGATCAGCAGTGTGCACCGCGTAATCAGGGGGTCGATCAGTGGTTGCTGTTGGATGAGCGCGATCAGGTGTTGGCGCGTTTTGGTCAGGGCCATTATCCCGTTCGCATGACCCGCTCGCGCATCCAAATGCCACCACCTTGGGGGCAGAATTTGGGGGCGTCTGTTTTGGTCTGCACCGGGTTTTCAGCCCGCCCGCCAATTGCTTTGGTGGTGTCCGCGAATGGCCGGGTTCGCCGCGCGGCTAACCCAAGCAATTTAAGTTGTGGTGAATAAACCTTGTTTGCTCGGTTCTTATTACCGGGTTCTCTTTTTCTCTGTTTATGCTTGCTTGGCCCTATTGTTATAGGTTCAAAACCGAGCCATACCTTGGCAGGTATCCCCACCGGCTTGACTTCTATATAATCATTTGTCCACTCAATTGGCTATTAGGCCTTATTGTCCCTGGCATCTTTTGGTTTTGGGCACATGCAACTGATTCGAGGCATTCATAATCTGCGTCCGCAGCATCGTGGCTGTGTTGCGACCATTGGCAATTTTGATGGCGTGCATCTTGGTCATCAGGCCATTTTGCGTCAGGTCAAGTCAGTGGCAGACGTCCATGGTCTGCCTGCTACGGTGATTGTTTTTGAGCCGCAGCCCCGTGAGTTTTTTGCTGGTAACCAGGCACCCCCGCGTTTGAACCGGTTTCGTGAGAAAGTTGTGGCATTGAGAGAGTATGGCGCAGACCGGGTTGTATGCTTGCAATTCAATCCTGTTTTACGTGAATTGACGGGGGAAGCGTTCGTGAGACAAGTCCTGATGAATGGGCTTGGTGTATGTCATTTGGTTGTGGGTGATGATTTTCGGTTTGGCTGCGACCGACGAGGTGATTTCCGATTGCTCAAGCAGATGGGGCAAGACGATGGCTTTGAAGTGGAGAATACGCATACCTACTGTTTGGATGGTGAGCGCATTTCTAGCACGCGAGTGCGAACGACGTTGGCCAGTGGCAATTTGCGCGATGCCGCGCGGTTGTTAGGGCGGCCTTATACCATTGCCAGCCGAGTGGTACATGGCCGAAAATTGGGGCGTACGATTGGTGCTCCCACTGCTAACCTGCTATTGAAAGTCCACCGTCCGGCTTTGAATGGCGTCTTTTCGGTCATGGTGACACTCCCTGACGGTCGACGCTGGCCCGGTGTGGCGAATATTGGGGTCAGGCCCACTGTGGATGGTGTGGCTCCTGCGCTAGAAGTCCATTTGTTGAATTTTTCTGGCGACCTCTATGCGACACGTTTACCGGTGACGTTTCTCGCTCGGCTGCGTGAAGAGCATAAATTTGACAGTATTGATGCCTTAAAAGCGCAGATTGCGCTGGATATCCAGCAGGCACGATCGATGTTTCAGGATCAGGCCGGTACGGGCTGGTCACCTGGGCAGGCTTGGCCTGATGATGTCGCCTTGGATGCGCTTCTGGCCAGTGCGCCTTGTCGCCGCTGAGAGAGCGCTTTGAGTCAATACCGTTTTTGATTAACCGCGTTTTGATTAATCCCGTTTTTAATTAGCCTCGTCTTTGATTAACAAAGTTTGATAAACAAGGTTTGATTAACAAAGTTCGATTAGTGAATTCAGGACAGTGAACCAGGCTCATGACTGACTATAAGCATACGCTGAATCTTCCCGAGACGGATTTCCCCATGCGGGGGAACTTGCCTAAACGCGAGCCAGAACGTCTTAAACAATGGGCGCAAATGGATCTTTATGGCCAGCTGAGACAGGCTGGAAAAGGGCGTGAGCGCTTTATTCTTCACGATGGCCCTCCCTATGCCAATGGCAATCTGCATCTGGGCCATGCGTTGAATAAAATCCTCAAAGACATCATCGTGAAGTCTAAAACGCTGTCGGGCTACGATGCGCCTTATGTCCCCGGGTGGGACTGCCATGGTTTACCGATCGAGCATAAAATTGAAACGCTGCACGGCAAATCTCTAGATGCGGATAAAGCGCGTGGCTTATGCCGTGAGTATGCCCAAGAGCAAGTCGAAGGCCAGAAGGGCGAGTTCGTTCGCTTGGGCGTGCTGGCTGACTGGGATAACCCTTACTTAACCATGAATTTTGCCAATGAAGCCAACGAAATTCGGGCATTGGGCAAGATGGTTGAAGCCGGCTATGTGTTTAAAGGGTTGAAGCCTGTTAACTGGTGTTTTGATTGTGGTTCTGCGCTGGCCGAAGCTGAGGTCGAGTATAAGGATAAACAGTCGGCGACACTCGATGTCGCATTTACAGCGGCTGATCCGGATAAAGTGGCGGCCGCTTTTGGTCTCGCGGCATTGGATAAGCCCATTCAGATCGTGATCTGGACGACAACGGCTTGGACTATCCCGGCCAACCAAGCACTGAATGTCCATCCTGAGTTTACGTATGCGCTAGTTGAGACCGATGATCGTGTCTTGATTTTGGCCGAAGAGCTGGTTGAAAGCTGTTTGCAACGTTATGGCCGTGAAGGTCATCTCTTAGCGACGGCGCAAGGGGCGGCTTTGGAGCATTTAGCCTTCCGTCATCCTTTGGCGGATGTCGACCCGGGCTATGACCGCGTGTCACCCGTTTATTTGGCGGACTATGTTGAGTTAGGTGCGGGGACAGGCATTGTCCATTCGGCACCCGCTTATGGTGAGGATGACTTTGTCACTTGCCGTCACTATGGCATGGCGTTTGATGATATCCGCAACCCGGTTCAGTCTAATGGCGTCTATGCTGACGATTTGCCGCTATTCGGCGGGCTAATGATTTGGAAAGCCAATCCCAAAATCATTGAGGCTTTGAGCGAAGCCGGTCAGCTGTTGGTCAGTGAAAATATTTCTCACAGTTATATGCATTGCTGGCGCCATAAAACGCCGGTGATCTATCGCGCCACTGCGCAGTGGTTTGTGGGGATGGATATCCCGGATGGCGAAGGCCTGACGTTACGTCAGCGTGCCTTGGATGCGATCGAGCAAACACAGTTTTATCCTGACTGGGGTAAAGCCCGTTTGCGCGGCATGATCGAGAATCGTCCGGACTGGTGTATCTCGCGTCAACGTAACTGGGGCGTACCGATTCCCTTCTTCCTGCATAAAGCCACTGGCGAACTGCACCCGAATACGCTGGGGTTGCTGGAGCAGGTGGCACAGAACGTTGAGCAATCAGGTATTGATGTCTGGTTCAAGCTCAGCGCCGAAGATCTGCTCGGGGACGAAGCCAAGGATTACGACAAAGTGACGGATACGCTGGATGTGTGGTTTGATTCCGGCACCACGCATTGGCATGTGATGCGTGGCTCTCATCCGATGGGGCATGACAATGGTCCCCGCGCTGACTTGTACCTGGAAGGCTCTGATCAACACCGGGGTTGGTTCCACTCATCCTTGTTGACTGGCTGTGCTATTGATGGCCATGCGCCTTATCGAAGCCTATTGACCCATGGTTTTACGGTCGATGAGAAAGGCTTCAAGATGTCCAAATCCTTGGGCAATACCATTGTGCCTCAGGAAGTGACCGATAAGTTAGGGGCTGATATTTTGCGCCTGTGGGTCGCCTCGACCGATTTCTCTGGGGAAATGGCAGTCTCACAGCAGATTCTGCAACGTACGGCTGATGTTTATCGACGCATCCGTAATACCTCACGCTTTTTATTGTCGAATTTGAATGGTTTCGATCCGGCACAGGATGCTCTGGCACCTGAAGCGATGCTGCCGTTGGATCGTTGGATTGTGGATGCCGCTTTGCAGTTACAGCAGAAAGTGGTCAGCGCCTACGATCAATATCGTTTCCTTGATGTTTACCAGCAGGTGCATCATTTCTGCGTCAGTGAGTTGGGTGGTTTTTATCTGGACATCATCAAAGACCGCCAATACACCACTCAGACCAACTCTCAGGCTCGTCGCTCCTGTCAGACTGCGCTCTATCATGTGGCTGAAGCGCTGGTCCATTGGATTGCTCCGATTCTATCCTTCACCGCTGAAGAGATTAATGAGCATTTGCCGGGCCAACGGTCACCCAGTATTTTCCTTGGCCAGTGGTATAACGGCCTCTTCCCGCTGGCTGATGATGCGGCTCTGAATCGTGAGTTCTGGCCTCGGCTGCTGGCGGCGAAAGCGGCTGTGAATAAATGCCTTGAAGATGCGCGTAATGAAAAGCTCATCAAAGCGTCTTTGTCGGCAGAAGTGACGCTCTATGTCGATGATGTGCTGAAGGCTGATTTGGCCCGACTGGATGATGAGCTGCGCTTTGTGTTATTGACTTCGGGCGCCACTCTGAGGCCTCTCAACGAAGCCCCTGCAGATGCGCGTGAGACTGAACTCGACGGCATGAAGGTGGTGGTTGCAGCCAGCCAGGCACCTAAGTGTGAGCGCTGCTGGCATCATCGTGAAGATGTCGGGCAGCATGTGGAACATCCGGATCTGTGTGGTCGTTGTGTGTCCAACTTGCCCGATGGGGCCGGCGAAATTCGCCGTTATGCCTGATTCGAGGTGGTTATGAGCGAGCGAGAACCGGCTGCGGCCGGTCTCCTGCAACGGCATCCCCAGTGGCGCTGGCTATGGTTAGCGGTGCTGGTGGTGGTGTTTGATCTAGCGTCTAAGGCCTGGGTATCGAGTGTTTTCCAGTATGGTGAGCGCTGGGATGTTCTACCGGTGTTTCAATTAACGTTGCTGCATAATACCGGGGCTGCATTCAGTTTCTTGGCAGACCATGATGGCTGGCAGCGCTGGCTGTTTGCCTTGATTGGGGTTGTTGCGGTAGTGGGTATTTTGATCTGGTTAGGCCGCCTTAAACGTCATGAGACGATCTTGGCCTTAGGGTTAACGCTGATTCTGGGCGGGGCGATTGGCAACTTACATGACCGACTCATGTTGGGTTATGTCGTCGATTTTCTGGCCTTCCATTGGCAGTATCGTTACTTCCCCGCGTTTAATCTGGCCGATTCAGCGATTACCTTAGGGGCAATATTGATTGGTTGGGATTTGATGTTTGGGGGACAGAATGTTCGACATAAAACGGCTGAGGCCAAATCTTCGCCGACATCATCACAATCAACATCACCAACCCGTAAGTCAGGCCATAAGTGAGGCGCTATGATGAGCGAGACAACATTGACGATCGAAGCGGGCATGCAGGTAACACTGCATTTTGCCCTGCGTTTGGAAGATGGCGCTGAAGTCGACAGTACTTTTAATCAGCAGCCCGCCACGCTGACCATTGGTGATGGCAATCTGCCTGAAGGCTTCGAACAGCATTTATTGGGTCTGAAAGCTGGCCAACATGAAACCTTCCATGTAGCGCCGGAGCAGGCGTTTGGCCAGCCGAATCCGAATAACGTACAACGGATGAAGCGTTCCGCTTTTGCTGAAGTTGATGAGTTGGTGCCGGGGATGGTGCTGTCGTTTGCGGATAAAGCGGGTGGAGAATTGCCTGGTGTTGTGAAAGGGATTGAAGGCGATCAGGTCGATATCGATTTCAACCATCCTCTTGCTGGGCGTACCCTGGTCTTTGAGGTGGATATTCTTGAGGTGAAACCGATCACTGTTCAGTGATGGGAGACAACATGTCATTCAGCATTCAGTTAGCCAATCCTCGCGGTTTTTGTGCCGGGGTGGATCGCGCTATTGAGATTGTGAACCGAGCGCTTGATGTCTTTGGCGCTCCGATCTATGTACGTCATGAAGTCGTGCATAACCGCTTCGTTGTGGAATCACTGCGTGAGCGCGGGGCGGTCTTTGTCGATGAACTTGATGAAGTCCCCGATAATGTTATCGTCATTTTTTCTGCTCATGGGGTCTCTCAGGCGGTGCAGCTGGAAGCCGAGCGTCGTGGGTTAAGAGTGTTTGATGCCACTTGTCCGCTGGTCACCAAGGTGCATATGGAAGTTTTGCGCTACAGCCAAAAAGGTGAGGAGTGCATTCTGATCGGCCACCATGGGCATCCGGAAGTTGAAGGCACTATGGGCCGTTATGATCGTTCTGCTGGCGGGGATATCTACCTGGTGGAAAGTGAGGCTGATGTCGCTCAGCTTGAGGTTAAGGATCCTGCTCGCTTGGCGTATGTGACGCAAACGACGCTATCCATGGATGATACGGCCAAAGTTATTGATGCATTACGCCACCGTTTTCCTGGTATTCAGGGGCCGCGTAAAAACGATATCTGTTATGCCACCCAAAACCGACAAGATGCCGTGCGTGAGTTGGCTGATTGTGCTGATGTCGTCCTGGTGGTAGGGAGCCCTAATAGTTCGAACTCGAATCGTTTGCGTGAGCTGGCTGAGCGAATGGCCACCCCCGCTTATCTGATTGATACCGCCAGTGACCTGAATCCTGAGTGGGTTAAAGAAGTCGCTTCGGTGGGGATTACCGCAGGGGCTTCGGCACCTGAGGTGTTAGTGCGCCAGGTGATTGATCAGTTGGTGGCTTGGGGCGGCAAGCCTCCGGCTGAATTGCCGGGAAGAGAAGAGAATATTACGTTCACTATGCCGAAGGCATTGCGTATTCCGACAGAGTCTTTATAGCTCGTCGTCACCGCTCTGGAGGGGCGTCATCATGAACGATTTTCTGATTGTAGGTGGCGGTGTCATTGGCATGATGATGGCACGTCAACTGGCCGATGCGGGTGCCGATGTCACTCTGTTGGAGCGGGGTCACTGTGGTCAGAAGGCCTCCTGGGCCGGGGGTGGGATTGTCTCGCCTTTGTACCCCTGGCGCTACTCTGAAGAAGTGACTGCGTTGGCCGCTCAGTCTCAGTCCAGTTATCAACCTCTGACGCAAGCCTTATTGGACGAAACCGGAATTGATCCGGAGTTACGGTCTAAAGGCCTCTTGTACTTACGCGTGGCCGATGAAGCAGATGCTTTGGCTTGGGCTGAACAGACGCAGCGCCCGCTTGAAGTCGTTGATGGGGCCTTTTTGTATGACAAAGAGCCTGAAGTAGCGCCTGGTCATGATCGTGCATTGTGGATGCCAGACCTCGCTAGCGTGCGTAATCCGCGCTTGTGCCAAGCTTTGCGTGCTTCCCTTATCGCTCGAAGCAATGTGAGGCTGTTGGAAGAGAGTGAAGTGACAGGGCTTGAAGTGGATGAAAATTCACGCGAAGTGTTGGGCGTGCGTGGACGACAGATGATGTTCGCGGCTAGACGTACAGTGCTATGCAATGGCGCCTGGGCGGGTGAGCTACTGAATGATTTAGGTGTGGCTAGTGGTATTAAGCCTGTGCGTGGCCAAATGATTGCCTTTAAGGCTGAGCCTGGCTTGCTAGGCAGGGTGGTGCTCATGGATGGCCGCTACTTAATTCCACGTAGCGATGGCCATATCTTGGCAGGCTCGACGCTTGAATATACGGGGTTTGATGATCGTACTAGTGAAGATGCGCTAGATTCGTTAAAAGAAAGTGCTTATCGGCTGATGCCTAAACTGCGGGATTGTCCCGTGGCGCATCATTGGGCAGGACTTCGTCCTGGATCAGTGGACGGTGTGCCTTGGATCGGGGCTGTGCCGGGATATGAGAATCTCTATATTAACGCTGGGCATTTCCGGAATGGGCTCGTATTGGCCCCTGCGGCAACCCAGTTGTTGAGCGATCAGCTTTTGGGACAGGCGACACAGATTGATCCGGCGCCTTATCAGCCTGCAGTGCGTCAGCGCGCGCTTGCTGAAACTGGTGGCAGTCATCACTGATTGAGCCCAATGCATTGGGCCCGTCTCAGGCAGGGTGATTTTGGGTTTTGCAGTGATTTGTTATTTCGTGGTGATGTGGCGCTTAATGATGATCGGGATCATCTTTGCGAGGCGCTTGGCGCTGGGGCTTATCATTAAGTGGACCGCCATCCAGAAAGTGTTGGCGATGTTCCGGACAGCAGAAATGTAGATGAGCGCCGTGTGTTAGGCTTTCATTGGCCGGTAAGTGAAGGCCGCAATAGTCACATTTCACCATCGGAGCGCCTGCTTGGTTCGTTTTTTCTTGTCGAGCAGGAGGACTCGCTGGCTGCTTCGCCTGCTGAACCATCTTCCAGATGCGATAGCCCGCCCAGAAGACCAGAATAAAAATGATGAGGCGGATAATCAAAAAGCCCATTGTTTCTCCTTTGTGTCTGCTGACATAGCCTTTGCCATTTGCCCCATGATTGCCCAGAATAAGCACATTTTAGCAGGCATTGAAAATACAGGTTCGTTATTAATGCGGCTATGCGCGCATTAGACTACAGATTACTTGTTGCTCATTACCAAGAGACACCGTCATGACCGTTCAGATCACCATGGCTCAGCTTGACCTCGTTGTAGGCGATATCGAGGGAAATACACACCGCATTATTGAAGCCGCCAAGGATGCGAGGCAACGGTTTGGTGCAGACATTGTCATGTTCCCTGAGCTGGCCATTACCGGGTACCCTCCTGAAGATCTGTTGCTGCGCCCCTCTCTTCATGAGCGAGTTGATCAGGCCTGTGCGCAGCTCGCGAGTGCTGTTCCCGATATGACGCTGATTGTGGGCTACCCTGCTTGGCGTGAGGGGTATTTATATAATGCAGCCGGAATCCTGTCCAATGGGCAATGGATTGCAGAATATTATAAGCAGGTGTTGCCAAACTATCAGGTTTTTGATGAAAAGCGCTATTTCGAAGCGGGGCAGCATCCGTTAGTCCTTGATTTGCACGGCATGCGCTTGGGTATTTTGGTGTGTGAAGATGTGTGGGTCAACGGTCCGGCAGAGCAGGCCCGTAATGCCGGTGCCGAAGCGCTATTGGTATTGAATGCCTCTCCTTACCATCAAAATAAAATGCCTGTTCGACGGGCGATCACCCGCGATCGGGCTGCTCATCTTGGGCTACCCATTCTGTATTGCAATTGTGTCGGCGGTCAGGATGAATTGGTTTTTGATGGCGGCTCTTATGCGATTGCCGATGATGGCCAAGTACTGGTTCAGGGCCCGGTGTTGAAGGAAGCGTTGGTGGCGGCTGATCTGAGTCGTTATGAAGGTCGCGTCGTGTTACTGCCGGGGGCCCAAGCCCCGATTCCTGAACCTTTGACCTACCTCTATCAAGCGCTGGTGTTGGGGCTGCGTGATTACGTCAATAAGAGCGGCTTTAAAGGCGTTGTCATGGGGCTGTCCGGCGGTATTGATTCAGGATTATCTTTGGCCATTGCCGTCGATGCGCTAGGGGCTGATCGTGTTCATGCCGTTATGATGCCGTATCACTATACCTCTTCTATGAGTGTGGAAGATGCTGAGGCTCAAGCCAAGTTACTAGGCGTGGATTATGAAGTGCTACCGATTGCGCCGATGGTGGAAGCCTTTATGTCGACGTTGAGTGAAACCTTTGCGGGGACTGATCGGGACACGACGGAAGAGAATCTGCAGGCCCGCTGTCGTGGTGTTATGCTGATGGCGATTTCTAATAAAAAAGGATTGATGGTCCAGACCACGGGCAATAAGAGTGAGATCGCGGTTGGTTATGCCACGCTCTATGGCGATATGGTGGGTGGTTTTAATGCACTGAAGGATGTGTATAAAACGATGGTCTTTGAGCTTGCCCGGTATCGCAATCAGATCAGTCCTGCTATTCCTGAACGTGTGATCACGCGTCCGCCATCAGCCGAGTTGGCGCCAGATCAGAAAGATGAAGACTCATTGCCCGCTTATCCGGTACTCGATGCCATTTTGGAACGCTATATCGAAGGTGATCAGTCAGCAGAAGCCATTATTCAATCCGGTTTCCATGCGGACGATGTTTATCAAGTTGTTCGGTTAGTGGATCGTAATGAGTATAAGCGCCGTCAGGCCGCGCCTGGCGTCAGGGCCAGTGTGCGAGGGTTTGGCCGTGACCGCCGCTATCCTATTGTGAATCATTGGCAGCCGGGCCATTAATGGCCGGTGTCATGGATGGGTCGTATCATTCATGAATAGGTGCATATAAAAAAGGCCCACTTGGGGCCTTTTTTACTATCAGCTTTACTATCGGATTTGCTGTCGGGTTTACTCTCAAGTAAGCCCAACAAGTGAACCGATCAGGCTAGTCGATTAAGTCAAATGTGATGATCTGCCAGAAGGTCTTATCCGGTTGATTGGGCGGATAGCGCATTTGAAAACCCTGTGCGGTAAGCTGCGGGTGCTGCGGATCGACCTGTCGCAGCAACTTGATCATTTTGTCCGCTTGATCTTGTAGTTTTAAATGCTCATAGCCTTCTGCCATGACCGCAATCGCGTCCGGCAGGGCGGGGGTATCCTGATAACCTTGCAAGACGGTGCGGCCACGGCCAATAGCGGCTTCCGGCGCGCCTCGGCGTAAATAAAACTGACCGATATAGACTTCCTGGCGAGCCAACAGATTTTTCAAGTAACGCATGCGCTGTCTGGCATCTGAGGCATAATCACTATTGGGAAAGCGTTGAACGAGCTTCAGAAAATCATCATAGGCTTCCCTCGTGGCGCCTGGGTCACGCTGGGATAAGTCGACTAAGTCGAGACTTTCTAGCGCATAGCGACCTGCTCGCCAAGCCGCTAAGCCTTTCACGTAGTAGGCATAGTCCAATTTGGAGTGATCCGGATGTAAACGAATGAAGCGGCTGGCTGTAGCGCGTGCGGCTTCGTAATTCTCGTTCTGGTAGTTCACGTAGATCAGCTCAAGCTGCACCTGTTCAGCATAGTCCCCAAAAGGAAAGCGGGATTCCAAGTCTTGTAAGTTTTGCAGTGCGGTTTGATAGCGCTCATCGTCCAACGCTTCTTCAGCCGCTTGATAGAGCTGGGCCTCGCTTTGGTCTTCCGGAGCTGGCGCGCTGGCACAACCCGCCAGCCATAAGCCGTTGAAGATAAGCAGTGCACCTCCTAAGGTGCGAGCAAGCAATCGAGATGTCATGCTGGAATCCATCTGAACCGGATATCAATGATCCGGCATTTGAGTGACAGTGTTAAAATTGTCGGTCTATTCAACCGATCCCTAAGGATCCATAACCGAGTCAAGAGTCTACATGCCTCAACGTCTTCAACAAAGTGTCGAAGTGACAGAAAAGCTGACTGGTCTTCGATTAGATCAGGCTGCGGCCGAACTGTTCCCGGATTTTTCACGAGCGCGACTACAGCAGTGGGTACGTGATGGCGGCCTGACACTCAATGGCCACACCGCGAAACCGAAAGACAAGGTCGCACTGGGAGATCAATTGGTACTGGAGGTCGAACTGGAGGTTCAAACTGACCATCAAGCACAAGCGATTGCCCTCGATATCGTCTATGAAGATGAGGCAATCATTGTGCTGAACAAGCCGGCTGGGCTTGTGGTCCATCCGGCTGCTGGCCATCAGGATGGTACCTTATTGAATGCGTTGCTTCATCATGAACCGATGTTGGATAAAGTGCCCCGTGCTGGAATTGTGCATCGTTTGGACAAAGACACCTCCGGATTGATGGTCGTGGCGCGCTCACTTGAGGCTCAGAACTCACTCGTGACTCAGTTACAAGATCGGAGTATGGGGCGAGAGTATGATGCGGTGGTTGTGGGGGCTTTAATCAGCGGGGGCACTGTGGATGCACCGATTGGACGTCATCCTAAGGATCGCAAGCGGCAGGCGGTGGTCAGTCACGGTGGCAAACCGGCCGTGACCCATTATCGCGTGGTGGAGCGTTTTCGTGGTCACTCGCATATTCGCTGTAAACTTGAAACGGGCCGAACCCATCAGATTCGAGTCCATATGGCACACCTGCATCACGCCCTAGTGGGGGATCCTGTTTACGCTGGACGTATGCGCATTCCACCCGGCTCAAGTGACGCTTTGAAAGAAATCGTGCGTGTCTTTCCTCGCCAGGCTTTACATGCACGTCAGCTCACGTTACAGCATCCACTGACAGGCGAGACGATGACTTGGCGACGTGATAGCCCTGAAGATATGCAGACACTGCTGCGCATTCTGGCTGAAGATACCGCTGCCTTCTCTTGATTGGAAGGCTCAAACTAAAGCGCAGTGAAGGGCTGGCATCCTTGTTTCATTACGAAGGGGCAATACGCAATGAGTGAACAGTTTCTGGATATGATTCGTCCCCACTGGCCTGTACCGCCTCATGTGAAAGCCTTTGTGACGACTCGGGAGCAAGGGCCCAGCCAGGGGGGGTACGCCCATTTTAATCCAGCAGATCATGTCGGCGATGACCCCAACTATGTGAACGCTTGTCGACAGCGGTTGATGGGGGAGACCAACGAGCGGCCTTTGAACTGGTTAAATCAGGTGCATGGTACGCGGGTAGCGCACACCTTTGAGCCTGGCCAGGAGGCTGATGCCGCCGTCGCTTTTGACAGTGCTTATGCGTGTGTGGTCATGACCGCAGACTGTTTACCCGTGTTTTTCGCTGATCAAGAAGGCTCTCGTGTCGGCGTTGCTCATGCCGGTTGGCGCGGACTCGCGTCGGGTGTACTGGAAAACACCGTGGCGGCTCTGGAGTGTGAGCCGGCTGAAGTGATTGCTTGGTTGGGGCCTGCCATTGGCCCTCGGGTCTATGAAGTGGGATGTGAAGTGCGGGATGCTTTTGTTCACTATGATCCCGCTGCAGCAAGTGCCATTGTGCCGAGTCCTTATCGCTTGAAGCACTATATGATCGATCTTTATCGGTTGGCTCAGCTGCGCTTGGAATCGATTGGCGTCGTGCAGGTGTTTGGAGGCGGCTTTTGTACGGCAAGTGATGAGACGCGCTTCTATTCTTTTAGGCGCGATGGGGCGAATACCGGGCGAATGGCGAGCGTGATTTGGCTTGAGCACTGAGTCAAGTGTCATGTTCAAGCGCATCTTGATGGGCAGTCTCGAGTCTAGTCAAATACTTTGTGACTAAAATCATTTTTTTAGTCATTTTTTTCCGTTGAGCCCTTGAAGACGGTCATGAGCTCCCCCATTTATCGAATTAATTGGATGCCCGAGACCGGGCATTTTCGGGATTGAAATATGAGGACCGTGTCATGCGAATCGACCGTCTGACCAGCAAATTGCAAAATGCCTTTGCCGACGCCCAGTCTATGGCGGTTGGCCGTAGTCATAATGAATTAGCGCCCGCACACTTGTTGTTGGCGTTGCTCGAACAAGAGGATAGTCCACTTAAACCCCTCATTCGTCAGGCTGGCGGTGATGCAGGTCGTCTACGCGGAAGCTTGGATGAAGTTCTGAACCGGTTACCGACGGTTTCGGGTCAATATGATGGCAACGTTCAGTTGTCACAGGCTTTAGGCCGTTTATTGAATCTGGCTGACCGTGAATCTCAAAAACGGGGTGATCAATATATTGCCAGCGAACTGGTGTTGTTGTGTGCCCTGGAATTAAAGGATGACACCAGCAAAGCCATTGAGCAGGCGGGTTTGACCCAGCCTAAATTGGAGAAAGCGATTGAACAGGTCCGCGGCGGGGAGAAAGTTGATGACCCTAATGCGGAAGATCAACGTCAGGCGCTAAGTAAATATACGATTGATCTGACTGAGCGCGCTTTATCGGGCAAGCTTGATCCGGTGATTGGGCGTGATGATGAGATCCGCCGCACCATCCAGGTGTTACAGCGCCGTACCAAAAATAACCCCGTGTTGATTGGTGAGCCCGGCGTCGGGAAAACCGCCATTGTTGAAGGGCTTGCGCAGCGGATTGTAAATGGTGAAGTTCCCGAAGGCCTGAAAGATAAGAAAGTGCTGTCGCTGGATATGGGCTCTCTGATTGCTGGGGCTAAATTCCGGGGTGAGTTTGAGGAGCGTCTCAAAGCGGTGCTTAGCGATCTGTCCAAAGAAGAAGGGCAGGTGATCCTCTTTATCGATGAGCTGCATACCATGGTCGGCGCCGGTAAAGGCGAAGGCTCTATGGATGCGGGGAACATGCTCAAGCCTGCGCTGGCGCGGGGGGAACTGCACTGTGTCGGGGCCACCACGCTAGATGAGTATCGCCAGTACATCGAGAAAGATGCGGCACTTGAACGTCGTTTCCAAAAAGTCATCGTGGATGAGCCTTCAGAAGAAGATACGATCGCTATTTTGAGGGGGCTGAAAGAGCGTTACGAAGTTCACCATGGTGTGGAGATTACTGATAGTGCGGTGATCGCGGCGGCGAACTTATCCAGTCGTTATATTCCAGACCGCCAGTTGCCGGATAAAGCCATCGATCTAATGGATGAGGCGGCGAGCCGAATCCGCATGGAAATTGACTCCAAGCCGGAAGAGATGGATAAGCTGGAACGTCGGATGATCCAGTTAAAGATTGAACGTGAAGCCCTGAAAAAAGAAACCGATGACGGCTCGAAAAAAAGGCTCGATAGCTTGGATGAACTGATCGCGGACTATGAGCATCAGTATGCCGACCTGGAAGAGATCTGGAAAAGTGAAAAATCGAATCTGCAAGGGGCCCAGCAAATTAAGCAACAGCTGGAGCAAGCACGTATAGAGCTTGAGGCGGCAAAACGTAAAGGCGATTTGGGCCGGATGTCTGAGATCCAGTATGGCGTTATTCCAGACTTGGAGCGCAGCCTGCAAATGGCTGATCAGCATGAACCCGTTGCCCATTCACACCGCCTGTTGCGTAACCGTGTCACTGATGAAGAAATTGCTGAAGTGGTCTCACGGTGGACGGGGATTCCAGTGAATCGCATGCTGGAATCTGAGCGCGATAAGTTGTTACGTATGGAAGAAGCGCTCCATGAGCGTGTGATTGGCCAAGATGAAGCGGTGACTGCGGTGGCGAATGCGGTACGCCGTTCGCGAGCGGGTTTATCCGATCCTTTCCGTCCTAATGGGTCTTTCCTCTTTTTGGGGCCGACCGGGGTCGGTAAAACTGAGCTTTGTAAATCCCTGGCCAAGTTTCTCTTCGATACTGAAGAAGCCATGGTGCGGATCGATATGTCCGAATTCATGGAAAAACATGCCGTCAGTCGTTTGATCGGGGCGCCTCCGGGGTATGTGGGTTATGAGGAAGGGGGCTACCTGACCGAGGCAGTGCGTCGCAAACCCTATTCTGTGATTCTGCTTGATGAGGTGGAGAAAGCGCATCCAGATGTTTTCAACATCTTATTGCAGGTGTTAGAAGATGGCCGTTTGACTGACGGTCAGGGGCGCACAGTTGATTTTCGTAATACCGTGATTGTCATGACGTCCAACTTAGGGTCAGATCTGATCCAAACGCTGACAGCGGAATCGAGCTATGAGGCCATGAAGGCGCAGGTGATGGAGGTGGTGGGCACCCACTTCCGTCCTGAACTGCTGAATCGTATTGATGAGGTGGTTGTCTTCCATCCGCTGCAAAAAGATCAGATTCGTGGCATTGCTGAGATTCAGCTTGCCCGACTGTGTCAACGTTTGGCAGAACGCGAGTTATCGCTCACCTTGTCTGGCGAGTTCAACGATGCACTGGTTGAGCAGGGATATGATCCAGTCTTCGGTGCTCGTCCGCTCAAACGGGCTATTCAGCAATTGTTGGAAAACCCGTTGGCGCAAGCGATTCTGGCGGGCCGCTTTAGCCCAGGTGATACGATTCAGGTGCGCCTACAGAATGGGCAGCCCGTTTTTGAGCGAGCCGAACACGCTATGGTCTGAAGACGCTTAGTCTGATGCGATAACAAAAGGCTGATACGCTTAAAAGTGGCGACATCTTGGCACAAGATGTCGCCACTGCTTTTTTATGAGGTGAAAAATGCCTGCAAGCTGCGATTTCAATTGGATTTCGTATTGACATGCTCGCTGCATTATTGGAGGCTTTAAATATCCTGATAGCGGGCGCGAAACGGCTGGGGCCACCCCTCGGCACTCGTGTGATGGGTAAGAAGAAAAATTACCCGCCAGTCAAGGATCTTCCGGGCCAAGACCTATCCTCTGGCCTGGCTTACGCCCCATAACGTACCTACCGGTGCGCGAAGAGTGCCGATCCTATTCAAGGGTCATGTTTGCCAGGGCAAGGCAAGGCTTGTCAGGTGCCGCGACGTTCGTCGTGGCCGGATGTGCGTTTAGGCACATCAACAGGAAGGTGACTGCCAACGGTGGCAGCCACTTGCACTCGAATGTTTTCAGGGGGTTCACCAAGGTGGAATTACTCTCCGGTGCCGACATGATCGCCCGCTTTTTGGCGGACGAAGGTGTCGAGTACATTTATGGTTATCCCGGTGGTGCAGCACTGCACATTTATGATGCGCTCTTCCGTCAAGACGCCGTCAAACATGTGCTGGTGCGCCACGAGCAAGGCGCGACCCATATGGCGGACGGCTATGCCCGGGCCTCCGGTAAGCCGGGTGTCGTGCTGGTGACATCAGGGCCTGGTGCGACCAATGCTGTAACGGGTATTGCGACCGCGTATATGGACTCAGTGCCGATGGTGGTGCTGTGTGGCCAGGTGATGAGTCATCTGATTGGCGAGGATGCCTTTCAAGAAACTGATATTGTCGGGGTGACACGCCCGATCGTAAAACATAGTTTTACGGTTCGGCATCCTTCCGAGATTCCTGAAGTACTGAAAAAGGCTTTTTATATTGCCTCGACAGGTCGTCCTGGGCCGGTTGTCGTGGATATTCCCAAAGATATGACCTCGCCCACCGAGCGATTCGAGTACGTTTATCCGAAGAAGGTCAAACTACGCTCATATTCGCCTGTCATGCGTGGCCATACTGGGCAAATCCGCAAAGCTGTGGAGTTGATGCGTAAAGCGCGGCGGCCGATTTTGTTTGGTGGCGGCGGCTTGGTACTGGGCAAAGCGGCTGAGAAGTTTACCCAGCTAGCTCAAGCGCTGGACTTTCCCGTCACCACCTCATTGATGGGGATTGGCGCTTATCCCCAGACGGATCGCCAATCATTAGGCTGGTTGGGGATGCACGGCAGCTACGAAGCCAATATGGCAATGCACAGCAGTGACCTCGTGGTCTGTATCGGAGCGCGCTTTGATGACCGTGCGACCAACAATACCTCTAAGTTCTGCCCCACTGCGAAAATAGTGCATGTGGATATTGATCCGTCATCGATTGGTAAAACGGTGCGTGTTGATGTTCCGATTGTTGGACCCGCAGAAAGTGTCATTGACGAAATGTTGCACCTGCTGGAACAGCATAAAGCAGACCCTGATCATTCCCTGAATGACTGGTGGAAGCAGATTGATGATTGGCGTGGCAGCCGTGTTGGCAAACTGTATGAGCCAGCAGAGGTGGAGGCGACACTCAAGCCACAGCAGGTTGTTGAAGCGGTTTGGGAAATCACAAAAGGCCAAGCTTATGTCGTGACTGATGTCGGCCAACACCAGATGTTCGCGGCGCAGTACTATAAGTTTGACCGCCCCAATCGTTGGATCACATCCGGCGGGCTGGGCACTATGGGGTTTGGTTTGCCAGCGGCCATGGGCGTTAAGCTGAATTACCCGGAGGATGAGGTGGTACTGTTCACCGGGGAAGGTAGTTTTCAAATGATGTTGCAGGAGCTTTCGACCTGCCAGCAGTACGATATCCCGGTCAAAATTGTCAATTTGAACAATCAGTCTCTGGGTATGGTGCGCCAATGGCAGGATTTAAACTATAAGTCTCGTCATGCACAGTCTTATATGAAGTCTCTGCCTGATTTTAAAAAGCTGCTGGAAGCCTATGGGCATGTGGCGATGGAAGTGAAAAAGCCAGAAGACTTGCAGCCAACGCTGGATAAAGCGTTTGCGATCAAGGATCGAGTGGTCTTCCTCGACATTTATGTCGATCCTTTCGAGCACGTTTATCCCATGCAGGTGCCTCAGGGGGCTATGCGTGACATGTTGTTGTCTAAGACGGAGCGAACCTGATCATGCGACATATCATCTCGATCCTCATGGAAAACGAGGCGGGCGCCCTGTCGCGGGTGGTCGGGCTCTTCTCGCAGCGTAACTTCAACATTGAAAGCCTCAATGTGGCGCCAACTGATGACCCAACACTGTCACGATTGACCGTGACCACGGTGGGCGATGATCGGATTATTGAGCAAATCACCAAGCATCTGAATAAGCTCATTGATGTGGTCAAGCTGGTTGACCTCACTGAAGGTAATCACATCGAGCGTGAGTTGATGTTGATTAAAGTGAAGGCGGTCGGTGCGCAACGTGATGAAGTGAAGCGGACCACTGACATCTTTCGTGGCCAGATTGTGGATGTGACGCCCAGCGTTTATACCATTCAGCTGACCGGAGACTCTGATAAGTTGGACGCCTTTATTCAGGCATTAGGCAACAACACGATTCTCGAAGTTGTGCGCACCGGGGTCTCCGGGGTTGCACGTGGGGAGAAGGTGTTGAGCCTGCACTAAGTCAAGAATACTTGATTTGGGTGAATACTTGCGAGTCCCTAGAGCCGCTCTTCGGAGCGGCTTTTTCGTGTCAGATTGGTGTCATGATCATCGGCCAGCAACGCCTTAGGCTCTAAATCCCCGTGCTTTGCTGGCTATGGCGATGTTGGCCAACCAAGGACCACAGGGCGCGGATTAAAGGGTTATCCAAGCGTTTGCGTAATACACATAGCCCGACATCGTAAGCGGTTAATTCGGGTTGGACGCTGAGTACTTGTACGCGGTCAGCGAGTGGGCTGTTGTCTACGACAATACGAGGGACAACACCGATGCCCATGCCGAGCCCCACCATCGCCACAATGGCCTCGTTCCCGGCCGCTTGTGCCTTCACTGTGGGTTTGATGCCCCACTGCCTGAACCAATCTTCTGTCCGCGTGCGGGATAAGCCTGTTTCAGACAAAATCATAGGCACGTCAGCCCAGTCTTCATGGCGTCTTGGGGGCTTGAACGCGGCTCGGCCATCGGGCATTTCATTAGGCGCAATAAAGACTAGGGGCGAGTGACCCAGAGAAGTGAATGCCAGCCCATCGGGAATCACATCTGGGCGCGCGGCAATGGTCAGGTCGTCATTTTCATTCATGACTCGCCGAATGGCGTGGGCCGGGTCTCCTGTGTGCAGTTTGATGCCGATTCCAGGATGTTTCTGCCGAAGCTCGCTGAGCAAGGCATAGAGAAAGCTATAGCTGGCGGTCACAGAAGAGTAGAGGCTCAACTCGCCATACAGCTGCTCACTTTCTTCCATCATTAAATGACGGCAGTGTTCCCAGCGCGTTAATGCCTCCTTGGCGTATTGCTGAAAAACTTGCCCCTGTCGCGTCAGACGAACACTCCGGTTATCCCGCTCAAATAAGGTGACGCCTAACTGATCTTCGAGCTGTCGAATTAACCGGCTTAAAGTCGATGGGCTTACATGGCTGGCTTCGCTGGCGCGCCCAAAATGAAGCGTATCGGCTAAGTTTAAGAAATGTCTGAGATGGCGAGTATCCATGAGTTAACCAGCGTGTTGCGAAAAATGAAATGTTGTGTTGCAAATATATCAGTTTACGCAATGAGCGTCATCGCCTAAGGTGATTCCAGTGCGCTGCCATAGGGCGGCGCAAACCGAATATGATCCAGCGCCCGATTTGGCGTTGACTTTGAGTGAGCTTCAGGAGGCCACCCATGCAGGTTTTTTACGATAAGGATTGCGATCTTTCCATTATCCAGGGCAAGAAAGTTTCTGTGCTGGGCTATGGTTCTCAAGGCCATGCTCACGCCTGCAACCTGAAAGACTCAGGTGTTGATGTCACGGTCGGTCTGCGTGAAGGCTCTTCTTCTCGTGCCAAGGCTGAAAATGCCGGTCTGAAAGTTGCCAATATTGCAGAAGCCGTGGCCAGTGCTGATGTTGTTATGGTGCTGACGCCGGATGAGTACCAGAAAACGCTTTATCAAAATGAAATCATGCCGAATATCAAGCAAGGCGCTACGTTAGCCTTTGCTCACGGCTTTGCGATTCACTATAACCAGATTGAGCCGCGTAAAGATCTGGACGTGATCATGATCGCCCCGAAAGCACCGGGTCATACTGTACGCTCTGAGTTTGTTCGTGGCGGCGGTATTCCTGATTTGATCGCGATCTATCAGAATGCTTCAGGTGTTGCTAAAGATCTCGCGCTGTCCTATGCCTCTGCTATTGGGGGTGGGCGTACTGGGATTATTGAAACCACCTTTAAAGACGAAACTGAAACAGACCTCTTTGGCGAACAGGCGGTACTGTGTGGTGGTACTGTTGAGCTGGTTAAAGCGGGCTTCGAAACCCTAGTTGAGGCAGGTTACGCCCCTGAAATGGCCTATTTCGAGTGCTTGCACGAGCTGAAGCTGATCGTCGACCTGATGTATGAAGGCGGCATCGCCAACATGAACTACTCCATCTCTAATAATGCGGAGTATGGTGAGTACGTGACCGGGCCGGAAGTGATTAACGATGAATCGCGTCAGGCCATGCGCAACGCGCTGAAGCGTATTCAAGATGGCGAATATGCCAAAATGTTTATCGCCGAAGGCGATGCTAACTATCCGTCCATGACCGCTCGTCGCCGCAATAATGCGAACCACCCGATTGAGCAAGTGGGTGAGAAGTTGCGCGGTATGATGCCCTGGATCACTGCGAACAAGCTCGTCGATAAAGACAAGAACTGATTCGCAGATACCCGATTTCACCTTCTGGTGAAAAGCGCCTTGTGCGCAGCTAGCCAAAAAGAGCAGCAAAAGCTGTCACGTTGGACACCGCGCGGCCTAAGGGCCGCGCTTTTTATTATGACTAATCGCAACGTTTATCTCCGCCTACTTTTGTGTCCATCAGCTATAGTGACACTATAGCGTTAGGCTTAAGTGCTGATGATGGTTGGATTGGGTGTCCTGAAGACTCTGGGTGTACAATAGATGGATTCGGTTATGCCGATTTCAATTTGCTTACACTAAGGTGTCGTGCATGAGTCAGGAACAGTTTCCAGAATCTTCACGTGATGAAGAACAGGTCTCTGGAGCCCAGAAATCTTCTGAGCAGGATAAAAAGCCATCAGGGTTCGAGCCTTTATCTGATATTGACTTGGTGGATGAAGTGGTAGAAGAAACCGTCGAAGATGGTCAGCGTGTGAAGCGCCGTGGCATCTATTTATTGCCTAACTTGTTTACAACGGGCGCCCTGTTCTCGGGTTTTTATGCGATTGTCTCCGCCATGAACGGTACTTTCGACGTTGCAGCCATTGCGATTTTTGTCTCAATGATACTCGACGGCCTAGATGGTCGTGTTGCGCGGATGACCAATACGCAGAGTGCGTTTGGGGCCGAGTACGACAGTCTCGCTGATATGGTCTCCTTTGGGGTTGCGCCTGCTTTAGTCTCGTTCAGCTGGCTGCTCAAAGACTTGGGTAAATTTGGCTGGATCGCCGCCTTTATTTATGTCGCCGGTGCTGCTTTACGGTTGGCACGTTTTAATGTCCAGATCGGTAGCGTCGATAAGCGGTGGTTTATCGGGTTGCCTAGCCCGTCGGCAGCGGCCATCGTGGCAGGAATGGTGTGGACGTTACACGACTATGAACTGACTCACTGGGCATACCAGGTATTGGCTGGCGCTATTGTCGCAGCAGCAGGTCTCTTGATGGTCAGTAACGTTCGTTATTACAGTTTTAAGGATCTGGACCTTAAAGGTCGCGTGCCTTTTGTTATGCTACTGGTCTTAGTCTTAGTTTTTGCCATTGTGTCGATTGATCCTGCGACTATCCTATTAGTGTTCTTCTTAGGATATGGCGTGTCGGGCCCATTACGTGCCTTACTGCGACGTTAAAGAAGTGCTCTGCTGTTAACCTTGTTCAAAAGCGCCCTTATTATTAAAGACGCTCTCTATTTCAAAAGCCCCGCATGCGGGGCTTTTGTGAATCGAGTCTAAAATAAACCGACATTTTTTATTCACAGGGGTTGCGCTTGTGGAAGAAGGGTGTAGAATGCGCCCTCGTTGTCGGGGGAGG
>NZ_MDTQ01000001.1:3220989-3299281 GCF_001709345.1 Terasakiispira papahanaumokuakeensis | reverse complement strand
CTCGGCGATACGGCTTGAAGACTTGCCCCTTTTCGGGATGCTGCAATAGCATCATCCCAACAGTTTTGCCTGACGACAATAGCGAGTGGGCACCACCTGATCCCATGCCGAACTCAGAAGTGAAACCACTTAGCGCCGATGATAGTGTGGGGTCTCCCCATGTGAAAGTAGGTCATCGTCAGGCATCTATTCCAACGCCCTGCTCATTGAGCAGGGCGTTTTTCGTTGTGGGTACAAATCAAAATCCACTCGATAAAAATACGCGCTCAACCGCAAAACTCCCTCTACCCATATCTATTAATCACAGCCCATCACACCTCTCCATCAATCCCTGGCCTCGGCAGTACGGGGCTTCCCTGCAAACCTTTGCCCACTTCTTAGACTAAAGCGCAAGCTGATACCGGGAGCCCCATCACTAGAGCTTTCTGCCAGAAAGGCGCACTATGTTTGAAGTTCGAAGATGGACTATGTTCGATAGCCAGTTCGCTAGACAACGCTGACTAAATACTGTGAATTTGATGCTGAGGAGTTTAAATGTTCAGTCATATCATGGTGGGTGCGAATGATCTTGAGGTCTCTAAAGCTTTTTATGATGCGACTCTTAAAGTTTTAGGTTGCTCTGAAGGGGTGATGGACAGTAAAGGACGCTGCTTTTATCTCAGCGATACCGGTGTTTTGGCACTCACCTTGCCTCTTAATGGTGAGTCTGCGACTCATGGCAATGGCATGACCATAGGCTTTAAGGCCGAAAGTCCAGAGCAAGTGGATGCATGGCATGCTGCGGGGGTGGCTCATGGTGGGGTGACTTGTGAAGATCCTCCCGGGGTGCGGACCAGTCCAGAAAGAAAGCTCTATTTGGCCTATTTGCGTGATCCCGCGGGCAATAAACTCTGTGCTGCTCATGTCATGCCCCAAGATAGTTAGGCATTATACCGATACTCTTTATTGATATTTGATATTGATAACCCATGGCCCAAGCTTGACCGGTTTGGGCCTTTTGGTATTGAGGTTCGTTGCTTTGAGATCGGCTGAGTTGTAACGCTTAATACATTCCTATTAACTCACACGTGGTAGATCTTGCCAGACGGTGGTGTAACGAGGGGATAGTCGGTCTCGGCGCATATGCCAGTGTTGTTGGGGCCCGCCTTCGGCCGCGATAAAGCTCTGACCGAGCCCTTTTTGGTTCATTCGATCCATTAACGTCATTAATGACTGATGACGTACGGATGGCTGTTCGCTCAGCAGGTCTAATTGGACGCTATCGGCGGTTTGGAGGTCACCGACGATAACGCCGACCTTGTTGAAACGGATGTGTTGCCAGGTCGGATCTTGTTGGCTGAGCTGTTCAAAAAGGTGATGAGCATGCTGTATCAGCTGACGTGAATCATTACTCACCGGATCGAGTGCTTGGTAAGTCTGTCGTCTCACGTTGAGGCCACGTACCTTACCTTTGAGTTGAATGCTGAGGTGTCGGGCGACAAGCCCTTGTCTGCGCAATTTTCGACCACACTTGGCCGCATGAGTAGCGAGTGCTTGTTTTAAAATCGTTGGGTCATTGGTGGACCACTTCAGGGAGCGGCTGTTGATACAGTGATGTTGAGTCTCCGGCCCCTGATTTAAGGCAAAAATACGTTCGCCTCTGAGCTCTCTGAGGGTGCCTTCCAGGAGCCGGTTAAATTGACGTTTTATTAGCGTTGGATCTCGTTCAGCTAAATCTGCAGCTGTTTTGATACCCATTTGACTGAGTCGCGCGGCTAATCGTTGACCCACTCCCCAAACCTGGTGAATGGGTATTTGGGGCAACAGTTGGGCGCGATGCTGCGCTTCATGTAAAGAGGCTTGCCCAGGGCCAATCATCCAAGGGCGGTGAGCATCGGTTTTGGCGAGGCGGTTGGCGAGTTTGGCGAGTGTTTTATTGGGTGCCAAGCCAATACCAATGGGTAGGCCAACCCATTGGGTGACTTGCTGATACATTTGCTGCACTAGGACGATCTGCTTGGGCAAGTCTAATCCGCTACAGTCCGCAAAGGCTTCATCTATAGAGTAAACCTCGATCTCTGGCGCTGTTTGCTCTAATAGGCTCATCACGCGGTTTGACAGGTCTCCATAGAGTGCGTAATTGGAAGAAAATATAGCGGCGCCAGCCTGATCAAGGACTCGCTGTACTTGAAAGAAAGGAACGCCCATTGGAATTTGCAATTGCTTGGCGAGTTCATTGCGGGCAATGATACAGCCATCATTGTTAGAGAGTACCACAACGGCTCGATCACGCAGGTCGGGCCGAAAGAGTTGCTCACAACTGGCATAAAAACTGTTGCAGTCAATCAGGGCGATGCCGTTCATCTCAGCCTCTTATGCTGACGATTATGGTGCTCGAAGGCCATTTCTGAGCGAGTGTAGGTTCCAGGTCACAACGCCAAAGATTTCAAAATCCTGAAATTCGTTGAGTAGGATTGGAGGATAATGTGGATGATGGGCTTTCAGTTGAGGTTGAGGTTTTAGCTGCAGCTCTTTGACGGTGAATTGCTGGTCAAGTCGGGCGATGATGATATGCCCATGACGAGCGGTCAGGCTACGATCGACCACTAGAATATCATCCGGGAAGATGCCAGCCTCGATCATGGAATTGCCTTCGACACGGAGGAAGAAGGTTGCGGCAGGCCGTTGTATGCATAGCTCGTTGAGATCCAGTGGCCGGTCGAGATAATCCGTAGCTGGAGACGGAAAGCCTGCACTAATGCGATTCAGCATTAAAGGGGGAGGTGTCGGTGTTTGGGCGGGCATGATGCACCTCATACACTGTATTTAAATACAGTGTATGAGGTTTGGAATAAAAGCGCTAGTGTTTACTCATGGTGTCCTATGGGACCGTCGGTAAATAGGTAATCACGGAGCTCTTTATCGAAAACGCTATCGTGGCGTCGTATCCACTCGATGACCATCGCGGCATGTTCTTTTTCTTCATCCCGGTTGTGCTTCAGGATGGCCTTGAGCTCTTCATCTTGGCAGGCATCCATGCGTTGGTTGTACCAATCAACGGCTTCCATCTCTTCCATCAATGAAACGATAGCACGGTGCATATCGCGGGTCTCATGAGAGAGTTCAGGCACCGGTTCGTGATAGCTTTCGCTCGACATAACGATCTCCTCAGGGGTTAAAGGGCGAGGTCAGGTACTCGCCAAAGTCGGTTCATCATCATGACTGATGACGAGTCTGCTATCGACCATCAAGCATGAGTTTGGCTCAGATAGTCAACATCAATGCGGCGTTAGTTGTGCCGTGAAGCTACTTTTTCATAAGGCCGTTTTCTCTATGAAGCTATTGTCTTCATGAGATTACTTCGCCTTTGATGGACCCGCTTCAGGCGTGTGAGCTGATTGAGATGAATGTTCAGGGTTAGGCGTTGGAGAAGACGACGGTTGTTGAGGTGGTGCTTGATCTTCTTCCTGTTGGAGGTATCGTTCGAGATCCTCCCAATCATGAGGGGTGCCCACCTGCATGTTTTCTGGGTGACGGGCGCGTTCTAGTGCTTGGCCTCGCAAACTATGATCGGTCTGTTCATCGTCGTCCTTGTCGAGACCATATTTCCGCATAAACTCATCAGCACGCATAAGGTCCTCCAATGTGACGAGGTTTGTGCTTCGCAAAGGTGATGGTGCTTCCCACGTCCAGCCTTGTTTGACTATAGCGTGTATTCAACTATAAATACGGACTAGAACGCTGTAATACATTCAATATGAGGTTGGTTCGACCTGTCTTCAATGGGTCGTGATCTCAATTCGCGAGCCTAACTTGCGCGATGCGTGTGTATTCGGTGAGGAGTTGATTGCTGAAGGAAGGGCACGATAGAGGGAGGTTTGTCATATGATATGACTATCGAATGGCGCGCCCGACAGGATTCGAACCTGTGACCCCTGCCTTCGGAGGGCAGTACTCTATCCAGCTGAGCTACGGGCGCTTGTTTTCGATCTCGCCGTTGGAGATACTGCGAAAACGGGTTGAATTATAAGGACCTACGGCGCCCCTTGTCCACCCAGATCGCCACTGAATTGGGTCTGAGTGATGAATTAGTCGGTTGTAGGTCTTAGTGAAGGGCTGAATGACAAGATTAACCTGAGCAAGATCAATGTTGTTTGAATCTATACTCGCGCTGGGCGAGGACTCCCGGCAAGATAGCAAAACATCCTTTCTTGGTTTGTAATGAAAGGACGGATTGATCTAAACGCCTGAAGAAAAATGCCAGAACAGTTCAGTGGCACTGCTGGGGATGCAGGTCATGTTCTGGCCGGAAACGACTGACTAGAGGTGGTGAGCGTGAAATTGAGCACTCGGGTAGGCCGTCATCTGGCCATGATGAGCATGATGGTGCTGGGCTTGTTAAGCATGCCGACCCAGGCAGCCAATACAGATGCAATGGCTGAGCGTTTAAAGCCAGTGGGTGAATTGTGTCTGCAAGGAATGGATTGCGGTGGTGCAGCACCTGTGGCAGCAGCCAGTAGCGGCAGCCTCTCGGGTGAAGAGGTTTATAATCAAGTATGTATGGCGTGTCATGCAACTGGCGCTGCCGGTGCCCCTAAACTAGGCGATACAGCAGCTTGGGCGCCGCGCCTTGATAAAGGCATGGAGACATTACATAACCATGCCTTAAATGGTTTTAATGCGATGCCTGCTAAAGGTGGACGGCCTGACTTATCCGATGAGGAAGTCATGGCGGCGGTCGACTATATTGTAGAAGGCAGCCGCTAATCGCCAAGGTATGGCGATGTCACCGGGCGGCGAGGGTGCCGCCCGGTCTTTCTCGTTTTGGGCTAGTGCTGCTTGGTGTTAAATTGAACAGTACCCATTGATCGCGCTTCTGGTGCGATGTCGTTTAGGTTAACGATACCGCTTGAAGTACGGTGGGTTATTTTTTATTAGGGCCGAGCATTGCCTCGATTGCATCTAGGTGGCTGATGCCGCGTTCAAACTTTTCTTGTTTGTCTTCTTCCCGTGTTTCGCGCCCTTCCCAGGTAATACACTCTTCAGGTAACTCATCGAGAAAGCGACTGGGCGTACAGTTCAGCATTTCGCCGAAAGTTTTACGCTGCTGCGTCAGGGTGATCATTAATTGTTCCCGTGCCCGAGTGATCCCGACATACGCCAGTCGGCGTTCTTCTTCGATATTACCTTCCTCGACGCTGACCCGGTGAGGCAGTAAGTCTTCTTCCATTCCCATCAGAAAGACTTGAGGGAATTCGAGCCCTTTGGACGCATGCAGCGTCAGGAGTTGGACGCGGTCATCATCTTCTTCCTCGGCTTGCTGTTCTAGCATATCGCGCAGTACCAGACGTGCAATCGCCTCGCGTACGCCTGACTCAGGATCTTCTTCCTGCAAGCGCTTCATGGTTTCGCGTAATGCATCGACCAAGGTCCAGACATTAGCATAACGACGTTCGGCCACCGTTGGGGCGCTGGCATTTTGATGTAGCCAAGCATCGTAATCCATGTCGCGAATCATTTCGCTGATGGCCTCTATAGGCTCATCTTGTTCACAGCGTTGAATGACGCCATCCAGCCAGTGGGTAAAACGCCTTAAACGATCAATCGCACGTTCTGATAGATGCTGTTCCAGGCCAATTTCGTGGCACGCAGAGAAAAGGCTGATTTCCCGCTGTGTGGCGTAATTGGCTAATCGCTCTAGTGTCGAGGGGCCAATTTCACGGCGAGGAATATTCACGATACGTAGAAAGGCATTGTCATCTGCTGGGTTAATCAGCAAGCGCAGATAGGCCATGAGATCTTTGATCTCGTTACGCGAGAAAAAGCTGGTGCCGCCACTGATTTTATAAGGAATCTGAAAAGCTTGGAGCTTGATCTCCAATAGCCGGGATTGATGGTTTCCTCGGTATAAGACCGCAAAATCCCGGTAGGCGCACTGTTGTTTAATGCGACGAGTGAGAATTTCGCTGGCGATGCGTTCAGCTTCAGCTTCTTCATTACGACAAGTGATAATGCGAATGCGCTCCCCCGGCCCCATTTCACTCCAGAGGGTCTTCTCATAGACGTGAGGGTTGTAAGCAATCAGGGTGTTCGCCGCATTGAGGATATGACTGGTGGAACGATAGTTCTGTTCGAGTTTGACCACCTTAAGGTTGGGAAAGTCTTCGTTCAGTTGAACGAGGTTTTCAGGCCGCGCGCCGCGCCAAGCATAGATGGATTGATCATCATCACCGACCACCGTAAATGTGCGGCGTTCCTGCATCAGTTGGCGGACCAGTCGATACTGACTGATATTGGTGTCCTGGTATTCATCCACCAGCATATAGTGAATGCGTCGTTGCCACTTTTGCAGTACTTCTGGGTGTTGCTGGAACAGGCGTACAGGCAGGCGAATAAGGTCATCAAAATCGACCGCATTGTAAGCCTGTAAATGGCGGTTGTAGAGTTCATAGGTGCGGGCGGCCAATGCATGATCTGGTGTTTCCGCATGGGAGAGGGCTTCGCCAGGCTCTACCAGATCATTTTTCCAATTGGAGATCATATGCTGGACCTGATTAATCTGGTCAGCATCTACCTGAGCATCTTTGTGCATCAAATCGCGAATGAGCGCTTTAGCATCTTCGGCATCGAAGAGAGAAAAACCGCTTTTGTAACCCAGCTGTTTGACTTCTTTACGGATGATGTCCAACCCTAAAGAGTGGAATGTTGAGACCATGAGGCCTCGACTTTCTTCTCGGCTGAGCATGCGCCCGACGCGTTCTTTCATCTCGCGTGCGGCTTTATTGGTAAAGGTGACCGCACAGATATGGCGAGCTTTGAGACCACACGTTTTGATTAGATAAGCCATCTTGGTCGTGATGACGCTGGTTTTCCCCGAGCCCGCTCCAGCTAGGACCAGCAAGGGGCCATCAATGCGTTCAACTGCTTCTCGTTGACGAGGATTCAGCTTACTCAGTAATGGGTCCATATTGGCAGTGGTTTCGCGCATGAGTGGGTGTTTAACAATACCTCTACGGATGGATCACATCTAGGTATTGTCCTGGGATCAACGGGCGCTAATAAAGCCCAGCTGACGCCAGACTTCATAAGTGACGATGGCGCAGGCGTTAGAGAGGTTGAGGCTGCGGCTATCGGCCAACATCGGAATCCGAAGGCGCTGTTCTGCCGGAAGACTATCAAGTATCTCCGCAGGTAAACCTCGGGTTTCAGGCCCTAACAGCAATAGATCATCGGTTTGATATGTTAGCTCGTGATAAGGGCGGCTGCCTTTGGTCGTCAAGGCCATGACCCGGCTATGAGGATGCTGGGTGAGTAGATGGTTGAGGTCTGGGTGGACTTGTACTCGAGCCCATTCATGGTAGTCGAGACCTGCTCGACGCAGGCGTTTATCATCCAGCTCAAATCCCAAGGGTTCGATCAGGTGTAGATCAAAGCCGGTATTGGCACATAAACGGATAATATTGCCGGTATTCGGTGGAATTTCCGGCTGGAAAAGAACAATACTTGGCATGATGATGATCTCGGCCTGAATTGATCAGGCTCAGCGGGTCTGCAAAGACCCGCAATTATAACACGCCATCGCCTCTGATCTGACAGCCTATTCATCCTCTCTATTCATCCTCTGGATGATCGGTACTACTCATCCCCAGTTCCTTGAGCTTACGAGTCAGGGTATTGCGGCCCCAGCCCAGTAGTTCAGCCGCATCACGTTTACGACCGCCAGTATGCTTCAGTGCGGACTCAATCATAATATGCTCAAAAGCGGGGATGGCGTGATCAAGCAGTTTGGTTTCACCTCGCATTAGGGCTTGTTCCGCCCATTGCTTGAGCGCGGTTTCCCAATCACTGGAAACACGATCTGGACTCTGGTGCAATAACTCTGGTGGCAAATCGCCAATCAGCACTTCTCGCCCTGAAGCCATCACCGTCAGCCAGCGGCAGGTATTTTGCAATTGGCGAACATTACCTGGCCAGTTCAGACGCATCATATAGTCTAGGGTTTCTTGCTTAAGGACTTTGGGCTCGGTTTCCAGTTCGCGGGCCGCTGATGCGAGAAAGTGTTCGGCTAATTGGGGGATGTCTTCGCGCCTTTCACGCAAAGCGGGTAGATGAATGCGGATGACGTTGAGGCGATGGAATAGATCTTCACGAAATTTGCCTTCATGAACCAGATGCTCTAGATCCTGGTGAGTCGCGGCGACAATACGGACATCCACTTTGACCGGTGTATGCCCCCCGACGCGATAAAATTCGCCATCGGCCAATACTCGGAGCAATCGGGTTTGCGTTTCTGCGGGCATATCCCCGATTTCGTCCAGAAATAATGTGCCCCCATGCGATTGTTCGAAGCGTCCTCGACGTTGAGCAGCAGCCCCTGTAAACGCCCCTTTTTCGTGACCGAATAACTCTGATTCAATTAAGTCGCGGGGAATTGCCGCCATGTTGAGTGCAATAAAGGGCTCACGTGCACGTGGGCTGTGTTGGTGCAAGGCCTGAGCGACTAACTCTTTCCCTGTGCCTGATTCACCATTAATTAATACGGTGATCGTGGAGTGGGACAGCCGACCAATGGCGCGGAACACCTCTTGCATCGCCGGTGCTTCACCAATAATTTCAGTGTGTTGCGGTGGCATCGAGGCTTGTTCGGTGCCGGGAGCGTGTTGCTGTTCCTTGGCTTGTAGCATCGCACGTTGGACTAAGCTGACCGCATCATCCACGTCAAAGGGCTTGGGCAAATACTCAAAGGCCCCACCTTGATAGGACGCCACCGCGCTTTCCAAGTCCGAGTGAGCGGTCATGATGATCACGGGCAGGTCGGGGTGGGCTTGGCGTAATGTGCTGAGCAGTTCAAGGCCATCCATACCTGGCATGCGAATATCCGTCAGGATCGCATCAGGGCTTTGTCGACTCAGTTGTTTAAGCGCTGCATCAGCCCGGTCAAATGCTGTCGTTTGAATATTCTCTTGTTCCAAGGCGCGTTCCAGCACCCAGCGGATCGAACGATCGTCGTCGATGATCCAGACATGGCCTTGCATAGACGTCATGAGACTGCTCCTGTCAATGGATGAGTCGGCGTATTGGGGTCATTCTTGTCGTCGAGTTCAAAAGGTAAGAGCAGGCTGAACTCTGTACGGCCTGGATGACTGATACACTCGATCAGACCGCCATGTTGTTGTACGACTGACTGAGCAATGGTGAGTCCAAGTCCTGTGCCTTCAGCGCGCCCACTCACCATGGGATAAAAAATCTTTTCCAGTATCTCGCTGGGAATGCCTGGGCCATTGTCAATAATACGTACCTGACAGACTAATCGATGGCGCGACATGCCTAGAGTGAATTGACGTCTGGCTCGTGTTTGCAAGCGGATGCGACCATTGGTTTGTCCTGACTCGGTGATCGCTTGAATGCCGTTACGGACAATGTTCAATACAGCTTGAATCAACTGCTCCTGATCCCCTGTCAGTTCTGGCAAGCTGGGGTCATAATCTCGAATCAGCTGCACTCGCTCACCAAACTCTGCTTCAGCTAGCGCATAGACTCTTTCTAATACGGCATGGATATTCAACAGTTGCATGTCGGGTAGCGTGCGTGGCCCCAACATACGATCAACGAGGTTGCGCAGTCGGTCGGCTTCTTCAATGATGACACGGGTGTAATCGTGCAAGCTTTCATCTGGAAGGGCTCTTTCCAGTAGTTGCGCCGCGCCGCGAATACCTCCTAGTGGGTTTTTGATTTCGTGCGCCATACCTCTGACCAGTACGCGTACGGTTTCTTGTTTAGAGAAAATATCCTCTTCACGAGAAATGCGCAGTAGCCGATCCCGTGGATCAATCTCTACGATGAGTTGGGTCTGCTGGTGTTCGCTTAATGGGGTGACGGTGTAATCCACTGTAATGGTATCGCCATTATGCAGTTGGAGTTCGCTCTCACGTTTAGTAAAAGGGTGTCCACTGTCGACCGCCTCTTGTAAGGGGTCTAGGCGTTGATCGGCCTCCTGAAACAATGACGCCAGTGGCTGATGTTTAACCCGAGCCAAACTGGCCGCCAAGAGCATCTCTGCCGCCGGATTCAAATACTCGATGGTCATATGATCGCCATCAAGCAACAGCACGGCGGTGGTCAGGTTGTCGAGTAAATGTGGGGGCTGTGCACTTGTTGGACTCATCGTCGCCTCCTGTTGGATACAAGACCGATGCAAAAGCCGCACCAGAAATGGCCATTACGACTATTAAGGCTCGCAATGTTCTGAATTTAGCGGCTTTGAGGGCTGTGGATCATCCCTTTTTTATCGCCTGTGTTCCAATTTTGTGCATGAAAAAATAAAAATGCACTTTTAAGGTGCGTTTGTGTGTCTTTACGGGCTTTAGTCTTGCTCAGTGCGCCTGTGTCGGGAGTTTAATTTATGGATGATATTTCTCGGGCGAGCGCATGATGCTCAGGAGGTGCCAGATGATGCTTAGCATGACCGGTGTGGTGTTGAGAGAGGGGAGGGCGAAGAATGCTGTGGCACAAACACAAAAAATGGCGGAATAAAAAAAGGCCCTCCGAAATTCGGAAGGCCTCTCCATGAAAGGAGATGCGGTTACTCTAACCGCTCAACCTGCATTCCAATGAACTGCAGGGTCAGCATACGATGTTGAGCTAATAACACCTTGATCCCGATCAAAAAGCCGTGTCAGTCGTGTTTTCCTATCCCTAGACTCATGTTGCTGGGCGACTCCATTAAATGGGAGCACGTAAAGGGGGGTCTGAATCCAATTGTTCGCGCGGCAGTAACAAGGAGAAACGCGCCCCCTGAAGTGTTGGGCTGCGATCAACCAAAGCACCTCCGCGGTGCCAGTACGTAATACGCTGCACGATGGAGAGCCCGAGACCATAACCCCCTGAACTGCGCGCCCGACTATCGTCCAGACGAGAGAAGGGGGCAAAAACACGCTCCCAATCATGTTCAGGAATACCTTCTCCATCATCTTCAACATCAACCCTGAGTGTTTCAGCTTCAAAGTGGCAGCGTATTCTGATGCGGTGTCGGGCATAGCGAATAGCATTACCCACGAGGTTTTGCACTGCGCGCTGGAAGTAACGTGGCTCGATACTGGCATCACCTTGGTAAGCATGGCTGCCACTGACATCCAGTACCAACGTGAGTTGAGGCTGGGTGCGTTGAAAGCTCTGCACGACTTCTCGTGTGAGCTGCACAACATTGCTGCGTGCGAAGCTCAGTTTCAAACCATCTTGCCCTAAGCGGGCGTAGGTTAAAATTTCGTCGACGAGTTCATTGAGCTCATCAATATCCTTATCGATACCGGCTAACTGCTTATGAATAGCAGGATCATCGGTAAAATCTTCAATCATCTGCATGCCAAAGCGGACACGTGCCACTGGAGTACGCAGTTCATGTGAAACCGCATGAATCATTTCTTGTTGCGTGCGCAGTAATCCTTGAACCTGTTCAGCCATGCGATTAAATGACTGGGCGAGGCGGCCGACAAAGTCGCTACTGTTAGTGGCAACGCGACTATTGAGATTTCCCGCAGCAATCTGACTGGCCGCTTTTTCAACCTGTCGCAATCGCTTTTCCAGCGTGCGAATAAACCACCAAGTGGCCGTCCCGAGTAACAGCAGTGCCATTAGGGATACCCCGGCCAATAGACTCACCGGATATTGATTGAACAGTGCAATGGGGCCCAGTTTTAACCAAGTGCCCGGGCCTATCTGCGCATAGCTGACCACGGTTTGGGCATCGTCTGAAAAGAGAACCACTTGTTCTCCCCTATCCAGACGCTGGCGCTGTAGTGGGTCGACAGTTCTTGGTAGTTGGTCAAGCAGTGCGATGTCGTAGCGGAATCGGCTCTGTAAGATTTTCAAGCGTTCATGACGCAATTCCATGGGCGTACGTTGCAGATCCCGCAGAATCAGGTAAATCGAGGCACTGGCTTGCTGTTCTGTGACGCGCCATAAGCGCCCGACCAGCAGTGTCGGCTCTCCGGGCAATTGGCGAATGACTTGCAATTCACCTGTCGGACGTTTTTCGACAATGACTCGCCCATTGTGAAAGCGCTCGAGTGACCAGCTGCTCCAATCTTGCTTATTCAGCGGCTGTAAGCTGAGCTCAAGCCCCAATGTGCGATTAAGTTCTTCAACCCAATGGGTTCTTAATGCGGGCGGCAAGGGCGAGGCTTCATTGATCAGCGTTGAAAATAAGCCGCTGAGCAAGTTTTCTTGATACGCTTCTTCTCGAATCAAGTTGGTCATGGCGACAATCGCCACTGAGAGCAGGACAATTAGGATCAGAGCCCCCAACATGCCGACATAGACGCGTAGGAAGATATTTCCCAGAACCTGCCTGACCAGACGGTTGCGTTCTGCTTTCATGGCCAAAACGTGTCCATGCTAATGCGGTGTACCACACGCGAAGTGACAGATAACGCAGGCACGGGCTGATGTCCTTTTTGAACAAATCGCTATAGTTTTAAACATCTGGCTACAGTGATAAACCAAGTGTCTATAGTGTCGATCAGCGGTGCCGATCAACGCGCGCATGCCTGGAAGACAATAAATAAAGTGGTGTTGAGCTCAATTGTTGGGTCATGATCGGTGCGATCGATTTTAGCGATAGGCAAGGCGCCGGTACAGAAGTCTGTCCAAACGGTGCCTCCTCACGAGAATGATGGTTCACGTGAAGAGGCCTGCAGCATGATGGATATGTTCATGCTGTATCCGTCTTTTGGGCTTTTGGCTTAAGTCGCTAACTCAACGCTTATTTATTAAGCTCAGTGCTTAAGGTTTAGTGCTTAAGGTTTAGTGCTTAAGGGCCAGCGCTTTAATTCTGGCACTTTAGGCCTCACGCCTTAGACCCCGAGCTTTAGACCTCGCGCACAAACAGATAGCCCTTGCTACGCACCGTTTTAATACGACGCGGGTGCATCGGGTCATCGCCGACCTTCGGACGAATACGTGAGACCCTGACGTCAATAGAGCGATCCTGCCCGTCATATTCAATGCCTCGTAAGGCGGTGAAGATCTCTTCACGCGTCAATACGCGACCGGCATTTGAAGCCAATAGCCATAGCAGATCAAATTCTGCGCTGGTTAAATCAATACCTTCGTCATTGAGCCAAGCTTCACGCATGGCACTGTCAATGACTAGGTCGCCAAACTCTAGACGGGCTGGTGCACCGTCATCATCTTCGGGCAGTGGCTGCGAGTCAGCTCGGCGTAGCAGTGCCCGTACTCTAGCGAGCAGAACACGCGGACGCACAGGCTTAGCGACATAATCGTCGGCGCCCATTTCTAAGCCGAGTACCTGATCCATATCGTCGGTTCGGGCGGTCAGCATTAGAATAGGGCCCGCGTAATCCGGGCGCACACGGCGACAGACGCCTAAGCCATCTTCACCAGGTAACATTACATCCAGGATTACCAAGTCCGGTCGTTCCTGAAGAATATGTTCAACCGCACGGTTGCCATCTTCCTCTACGGCGACCTGGAAACCATTGCCTTCCAGATATTCCTGAGTCAACGTCGCCAGACGAGTATCATCTTCGACGATCAGGATGCGGGGAGTGTCATGCGCTTCCACGGGCATCTCTCTTTTGTTTATTGAAACTTCAACGACTTGTTCAGCGCTCATCATACCCCAACCAGAGCGCATGACAATTGAGCTTAGTGTAACGATCATCTAGATCAATCTGTGCGTCAATACCGATATAAAAGTTTCATCTGTATCGCGTGGTATGCACGAGACTGAGTGGCCTTCATTAGGCCCCTGCTTGGCTGCCGGGTAAGTGAGCAGTAACCACACACAAACTACCCACAACTTATCCACTTTTCTAGCACTTGCATGATGGGCAAAACAACACTATCTTGTGCCTCGAATAGCGGTGATGCCCATATATAGGGGTTGAAACCTCCGCGCTCACCAGCCATGGATTGCAATGTCAACTCTTGACAAGTGCTTAATTGAATCTCTTTGAGCGCCGACAATTGAAACGTAATACGTTACTTTTCTGCTCCTTTTGAAACGAAATCTGAACAGGCCTGAACATGCAAAGCGTGACTTCTAATGACCAGGATAGCCTGGCAATGACGGCACCGGGTAGTTTACGCGTGATTAAACGCACCGGTGATGTTGCTCCTTATAGCTCCGACAAGATTGCGGTGGCCATGCGTAAGGCCTTTATCGCAGTTGAAGGGAGTGAAGCCGATGCATCCAGCCGCATTCGTGACTTTGTTGAAGAGGCGGCTGAGCAAATTACCGAAGCCTTTCAGCGTCGCATGCCTGATGGCGGTACGGTGCATATTGAGGATATCCAGGATCAGGTCGAATTAGCGCTAATGCGTGCCGGTGAGCAAAAAGTGGCTCGCGCTTATGTCCTGTATCGCGAAGAGCATGCGCGTATGCGTGCTGCGATGGATAATGGCATCAGTAAACCGCATCCGAGTATTCGCGTGACTCAACCTGATGGTAGTCAGCGACCACTGGATCTGGGTCGCATCGAAACTATTGTGGCTGAGGCTTGTGAAGGATTAGCGAATGTTGATTCTAAGCGAATTGTTGATGATTCACTGAAAAATCTTTATGACGGTGTGCCGATTCAAGGCGTGTCTACTGCCTTGATGATGACGGCGCGGACGTTGGTTGAGAAAGAGCCTAATTACACTTATGTGACGGCGCGTCTGTTGATGGACAACCTGCGTAGTGAGGCTTTGTCTTTCTTGGAGGTTGCAGAAAATGCGACTTACCATGAAATGCGTGAATTTTACCCACAGGCCTTCAAGGCTTATATCGCGCGTGGGGTTGAGTATGAGCAGCTGGATCCCCGTTTAGCAGAGTTTGATCTTGAGCGTTTAGGCGCGGCCTTGAACCCAGAAGGCGATCAGCAGTTTTCCTATTTAGGTCTGCAAACACTGTATGACCGTTACTTTATCCACCGTGATGGCGTGCGTTATGAACTGCCTCAGGTGATGTTTATGCGCGTTGCGATGGGGTTATCGCTGAATGAAGATGACCGAGAAGCGCGTGCGATTGAGTTTTATCAGCTGTTGTCACACTTTGATTACATGGCGTCAACGCCGACCTTGTTCAATGCAGGCACGGTACGGAGCCAATTGTCGTCTTGCTATTTGACCACTGTACCGGATGATCTGGATGGTATTTACACGGCTATCCGTGATAACGCCATGTTGTCCAAATGGGCGGGAGGTCTTGGCAATGACTGGACGCCAGTTCGTGCGCTGGGCTCTTACATTAAAGGTACGAACGGAAAAAGCCAGGGCGTGGTGCCTTTCCTCAAAGTCGTCAATGACACTGCGGTTGCCGTCAATCAGGGCGGAAAGCGCAAAGGGGCCGTCTGTGCGTATCTGGAAACTTGGCACTTGGATGTTGAAGAGTTTCTGGAGCTGCGCAAAAACACCGGTGATGACCGTCGTCGTACCCATGATATGAATACGGCCAACTGGGTGCCGGATTTATTTATGGAGCGTGTATTTAAAGATGAAGAGTGGACGCTGTTCTCTCCTTCTGATTGCGCCGATCTACACGACCTTTATGGCCATGAGTTCCGTGAAGCTTATGAACGTTATGAAGTGAAAACACGCAATGGCGAAATCAAACTATTTAAACGGGTGAAAGCGCAGGATCTATGGCGCAAGATGCTGTCGATGCTGTTTGAAACCGGCCACCCGTGGATTACGTTTAAAGATCCGTGCAACCTGCGTAGCCCGCAGCAGCATATTGGCGTGGTACACAGCTCAAACTTGTGCACTGAGATCACGCTGAATACCTCTAAAGACGAAATTGCGGTATGTAATCTGGGCTCGATCAATCTGTCTCGTCATATCGTTAATGGTGAGTTGGATGCGGAAAAGCTCAAGCAGACCGTGAAAACTGCAGTACGGATGCTCGATAACGTTATCGATATCAACTATTACGCTGTTGAGCAGGCCCGCAATTCGAATCTCAAGCATCGCCCGGTTGGACTTGGCATCATGGGATTCCAGGATGCCCTTTATCAACAGGGTATTGCTTACGCTTCCGATGAAGCGGTGACCTTCGCCGACCACTCTATGGAGCTGATCAGTTATCACGCGATTGAAGCTTCCAGTGACTTAGCGGCAGAGCGCGGCTGTTATGAAACTTTTGAGGGCTCTTTGTGGAGTCAGGGTGTATTACCCCTGGATTCTATTGAGCGCTTGCGTGAGGCGCGTGGCAGCGAGTTTATCGAAGTCGATACCTCGTCAACTCAGGATTGGGATCACTTGCGCCATAAGGTGACCACTCAGGGCATGCGTAACTCTAATGTGATGGCCATTGCGCCGACGGCCACTATTTCTAATATCTGTGGTGTCTCTCAGTCGATCGAGCCGACTTATCAGAATCTTTATGTGAAATCGAACCTGTCAGGTGAATTCACCGTAGTGAATCCTTTCATGGTGGCGGATCTAAAAGAAGCGGGCTTGTGGGATGAGGTCATGGTGAACGACCTGAAATATTATGATGGTTCGTTACAGCCGATTGAGCGGGTACCGGAATATTTGAAAGCTCGTTATGCCACTGCATTTGAGGTTGAGCCCAAATGGTTGGTTGATGCCGCTTCGCGTCGTCAGAAATGGCTTGATCAGGCACAGTCTCTGAATCTCTATATTCAGGGCGTTTCGGGTAAGAAGTTGGATGTGACCTATCGTATGGCTTGGTATCGCGGCCTGAAAACGACTTATTACCTGCGTGCTTTAGGAGCGACTTCGGTTGAAAAATCAACGGTGAATCGTTCTAGCCTGAATGCGGTGGGTAATTCCTCTGCACCAGAGGCCGCACCGTCAGCCGCTCCGGCACCGCAAAAATCAGCCCCTCGTGGCGTTGATGAATTTTTACAAAACCCGCAAGCCGCTGGTCGTCGCGCACCCACAGCCGCAGAGCTGGATGAACTGGGTTGTGAAGCCTGTCAATAGGTGATGTTTGGGCTCGGCGGAGAGGTTTCGCCGAGCCTTCAGTCTATCGTAGATGACCCGTCTTATTTGTTAGGCACCAGGTCGGGTGTTCTTTGACGTATTTTTACTTTGATGCACTGTTCAGAGGCCAATTTAAGCCCTGATGCTCAAGTGCTACTTTTTTAATAGCCCCCATATTTTAGGAGATAATCCCCATGTTGAGCTGGGATGATTACGAAGAAGAGGCTCCGGCAGCGGCCACCCCGAAAGCTAAACCTCAAGTCGCTGAGTCGACCCCTCAGCCGGTAGCCCCAGAACCAACGCCTGCGCCTCAGGCGCGTGCCGTGCCTGCCACTACAGAAGCCCGTGTGGCTCAGGCTCGTGAGGCATTGGAAGCACTGGATGTCGCGGCAGGTCTCGAAGAGCTGGAAATGGGTGCGCAGCGGATTGAAGTTGATGACAAACGCATGATCAATTGTCGCGCCGACCTCAATCAATTGGTCCCGTTCAAATATGATTGGGCTTGGCAGAAGTATTTGGATGGGACGGCCAACCACTGGATGCCGCAAGAAATTAACATGAATGCGGATATTGCTTTGTGGAAGAGCCAGGATGGCCTGACGGATGATGAACGCCTGATCGTCATGCGTTCTCTAGGGTACTTTTCGACAGCCGATTCTCTGGTGGCCAATAACTTGGTGTTGGCGATCTATCGCCTGATCACTAACCCGGAATGTCGTCAGTATCTATTGCGCCAAGCGTTTGAAGAAGCCATTCATACCCATGCCTACCAGTATTGTGTGGAGTCGCTGGGGATGGATGAAGGCGAAGTCTTCAATATGTATCGTGAAGTACCGTCTGTTGCGGCTAAATCTGCCTGGAGCTTGAAACATACTCAATCCTTGGCACGTCCTGATTTCCAGACGGGTACACCAGAAACGGATCAAGAGCTGCTGCGCAACATGATCGCCTTCTATGTCGTCACGGAAGGGGTATTTTTCTATTGCGGTTTCTCCCAGATTCTATCTATGGGGCGACGCAATAAAATGACCGGTGTGGCCGAGCAGTTCCAGTACATTTTGCGTGATGAATCCATGCACCTGAACTTTGGGATCGATATGATCAACCAGATCAAAATCGAGAACCCTCATTTGTGGACACCTGAGTTTCAGGAAGAAGTCACCCAGATGGTCATTGAAGGGACGGAACTGGAAATCGCCTATGCGCGAGATACGATGCCGCGTGGCGTGCTGGGGATGAATGCCGCCATTATGGAAGAGTATCTACACTTTATCTGTAACCGTCGTTTAGCTCAGATTGGTCTGAAAGAAGTGTATCCGGGCGCAGAGAACCCCTTCCCGTGGATGAGTGAAATCATCGACTTGCGCAAAGAGAAAAACTTCTTTGAAACCCGTGTGACTGAGTATCAAGTCGGCGGTGCTCTTAACTGGGATTGATGTTGTGATGATTTAGGGCTCCACATCGAGTGGTGGAGCCCTATTATAAAAAGACGTTTACAGGTAGCCGCTGTAAGCGTCTTATTCGGCAAAGTATGTGATTATATCTTGGCCGACCTAAAGCCTATAAAAACGCCACCGGTATTGTTATCGGTGGCGTTTTTGTTTGATCTTGATGCATAGGTAGGTCGACAAGCTTAGCTGATCAACGGAATAGGGGTGGTCATGGCAAATGCCAGGGCCATCACAACGAGTGCTGAAGGAATAAAGCGCATGGTGAGACTCCTGTCTGTATACCTGCGTTAATGTCGAGGCTTCAATCCGTGTGATTAAGGCCATCTCATGGCGGGTGATAGAAAGCATAAATGATATTGATTGTTATTTGCAATAGTGAGTTGTGATTTTAGTGATGTCGATTGAGTACGACAGTTTGGGTTGCTTGGTCTCATGTCGACACCCCCCCATGACACGGGCTTAGCGCATATTGATGTGAATGACTGAATGGGTATCAGGCAGGTCAGGTCTTACCGATTGTCGAAGGGCGGCGACAATCGCCAGCGGGTAAGGATATCCCTAGTTTGAGCGTGAATCTTAGGCGTCACGAGGAGGTGCCGGCATGATCGCGCTATGGGGTGGTCTTTTACTGAATTTAACTTGGGGGCTTTGGCTGATAGATCGTCTGTTCGAAGCTTTAGGCATGGGCATGCCCGCAATGAGTTTGACCGCCGTTAAGATCGGGCTGGTGGTGGCTTGTGGGGTCAGTGCTTTGGGGGCCTTATTGCTGATGGGGGTGCGCAAGCGGTTGGGGATGTGGTTGACCTTGATTGGTTTGTTGCCTTTTATGCCTATGGGCATGATTGCGGGATGGGGAGCTAACCGTTTGTATCAACGCCCGTCGTGGGCCCGGATTAGTGCTCGACGTGCGTTCCTGGAGCAGCAGTCTTTATAGGGCTGATCACTTTCACTTTATAGACCTAGGTCTGGTGAGATCGTCCTGATGCGATAGGTCTAATGAAATGGTTCTAATGAGAGAGACCTGATGAATCGAAGTGTAAGCTTTTCCATCTATCGCTTTTAGGGTTGCAAAAGCAAGAATGACCGGGTTAGCTCAACCCGGTTTTATCTGGCCTATTTTGATCTCTTCGCAGTCAATGCTGAAGTGATTTCAAGTTAACCTTTAGGGCCGATCAGAAGCCATACAATAAAACCCAATACTGGAGCAAAGAGTAAAATCAGAATCCAGATTGCTTTGGCCAGGCCACTGGCGCCACTACTGCCGACTTTAACAATGGCCCAGATGATGATCAGTAACCAAATCAAGCCTAGAATACCGCCAAATTCAAGACCCATACGTCTCTCCTTTGTGAGTAGGGATTTAATGTGCCTACCCTATAATCTATTAGGGTAATCTGGAGAAAATACAAGGGATTCTGACTTGATCTATGGAAAAATGCTGGAGAAACACTTAAATTGAAATCCTCTGATTATTTAATGGACATGCTTTTTTTGAGCTGAGACTGATTATGCCTTGGTTTGTGCGCCTGGGAATAGCGTGTTTATGGTGGTGCATTGCCGGGTCAACCCTTGCGGCTCAGCTTCCCCTTCAGGATTACTTTATCGACCGTTGGTCCACGCGTGACGGTCTCCCCCATAACAGCATTAATAGCATGGCCCAAACTCGGGATGGTTACCTCTGGTTTGCCACTTGGGAAGGGCTGGCGCGTTATAACGGCCGTACTTTTCGATACTTTGAACGTGGTCGCGAGACCGGATTACCTGATTCTGGGTTGAGGGCCTTACGTAGTGAGACGGATGGCAACTTAATTGTTGCCGGCGCTCGCGGTGGACTCTCTAATGTTCGGCATGGTCACTGGCTGGCTTATGCGCCGGCTGAGGCGATGATCAACGATGTGCTTCGTGCGCCTGATGGTAGTCTGTGGCTGGCATTAGAAGGCCGAGGGCTGGTACGTCGTCCAGGCCTAGATCTGCAAACGCGTGATTATGATCAAACGCTGATTCCAGATATTTCGGTGTCGCGTTTATTGCGAATGCCAGGGGGGGGGATTTGGGCGGCAACCAGTGAAGGCCTCTATCGAGTGAGTCCTGCGCGCCTGTTAGCCCCTCAGCATATGGCCAAAGCGGTTGGTCTCCCTGATCGTCCTATGTATGCACTACTTAGAACATCGAGCAATCAACTCATTGTTGGTGGGGTCGGTGGGGTATGGCGTCGTCAGGGGGAACGTTTTGTTTCCTTGCACCCTGACCTCTCTAGTATGACAGTGACGCGCTTATTGGAAGATCGACAGGGTGATTTATGGATTGGCACTATGCGTCATGGCGTGATGAGGCTTAGCAAGGGCCACCTCGAGTATCTGAATGTTTATGATGCATTGATGAATAGTCGTGTGTTATCGCTGTTGGAGGACCGTGAAGGTAGTATCTGGGTGGGGACTAACGGCGGCTTGGCGAGGTTTAGGGCGGCGCCTTTTACCAGTTGGACTCGCCGACAACGCATTGCAGGTGACTATGTTCGCAGCGTACTGGGTCAAGCCGATGGGAGTGTTTGGTTAGGGACGAGTAACGGTTTATCACACCTTATTGGGCATCAAGTAAGATCTTGGCATCAGGAGGAGCAGAGCGGCCCTTCGATTTTGAGTCTGATGAACGGACCTCAACATAGTCTATTGGTGGGCACTTATACTCAAGGTGTACTGCGTTGGCAGAATGGTGCTTTCACGCCTTTTTTAAGTCGCAAACAAGGGCTGGCGAGTAATGAAGTCCGTGTCATGCTGGCAGATAATCAGCAACCTGATGGGATCTGGATTGGAACAACCCGAGGATTGCAGTACTGGCAAGGGAATCAGCTTAAAAAGACTTATACGCTGGCGGATGGATTGCCCAGTAACTTTGTCATGGCTTTAGCCTGGGACCTTCTAGGGCGGTTATGGGTCGGCACTGCACAAGGGGTTGTGATCATGACGCCAGGTGGGGATTTACATGCCCTGGATTTGAGTGGAGAGGATCATGCCGAATACGCCTTTGGTTTTTATCTTGAATCTGATTATGCCTGGATTGCTTCCGATCGCGGTTTAATCCGCTATCGAATGAGTGATGGTCAGTTAGGCTTGATTGGGCGTCGAGCAGGATTACCGGTCGATAAAATTTTCCAGGTGGTGCGGGATACCTCTGAGGGGTTTTGGCTTTCATCTAACCGCGGCATTATTCATGTGGACTATGATCAAGCGATGGCGGTGGCCGATGGTCAAAAGCAACGACTGGAGGTTGAGCGTTATGGTGAGCGCGATGGCATGACCAGCTCTCAGGCCAACGGTGGGTCTAACCCCGCAGCGACACTGACCCCAGATGGGCGCGTTTGGTTTGCGACTGCGAGTGGTGTTGTCTCGGTACAGCCCCAGATGCTATCGCGTTTTGGTGAAACCCGTTTACCTGTCGTCATCGAAGACATCGCGGTAGAAGGTGTTTCCCAGGGGTGGGTGCAGGGGATTCAATTGCCCCCGAATGAGCGACGCATTAGCTTTAGTTATGCTGGGCTGGGCTATGTTATGCCACAGCGTATTGAGTATCGCACTTGGCTCGAGGGGTTTGACCGTAACTGGGTCGATCGTGGTACACAGAATATTGCGGAATACACGAATTTGGCCCCGGGTCACTATACCTTCCGGGTCAGTGCTCGTTATCCTTATGGCCAGTGGCATGATACGGAGGCCCGGGTCAACTTCACCATTCGGCCTTATTTATGGGAAAGGCGCAGTGTTCAGGTGCTCACGGGGTTGTTGATACTTCTGATGTTCGTTGCCTTCTGGCGCTGGAGAGTGCGTCAGCTCGAACATAATGCTGTGTTGCTACGCGAGCAGGTCGCTCGTCAGACTCATGCCTTGCGTGAGCAGGCTGAAGCCTTCGAGCAGCAGGCGCGAGAGGATCAGCTGACTGGACTCCCTAATCGGCGAGCCTTTGATGAAGAGTTGGAGGGATGTTTTCAAGAGTCCTTAAATGCTCAGAAGGCGTTAGCGCTGGCGATTATTGATATTGATCATTTCAAGCGTATTAACGATCAGTGGTCTCACCTCGTGGGGGATAAGGCGATTTGTGCTGTCGCCGATGTATTACGGCGGGTCGCACCTCCTTCCTGTCGTGTGGCTCGTTGGGGGGGAGAAGAGTTTACGCTGATGTTCCCAGATATGACCATGATGCAGGCACGAGCTTATTGTGATCAGCTAAGAGTGGCGTTAGAGAAAGGGCCGCATCCTTCTTTACCCCGTGATCTATGGATAACCGCTAGTTTTGGTGTCAGTGATAGTCTCGCCGCTCCCAGCTACGAGCGTTTATTGGCCCAAGCGGATACGGCGTTGTATGAGGCGAAAAATAAAGGACGCAATCGCGTGGAGTTGTGGCGCCCAGCCATGGCCGCTGTACAGAAGTGATGTCGCCATCGCTGGGATGTTTGACTCAGAATCGTGGTTATAACCCCTGAAGAAAGCGCGCGATCCAGCGGCCGACAAGGGGATTATCTATGCGTGCTTGCGCCGTTAATCCGGCGATGGCCGTTTGAGCTTGTTCTGGCTCAATGGTGATGCCTTGTCGGTCTTGCAGCAGATCTCGCTCATAGTCTATGGAAAACTCGGGATGGGGCTGAAAACTGAGCATCCCTTGTTCGTAGACTAATGCGGCGTACGGACAGAAGTCTGAGCTTGCGAGGACTTGAGCGCCAGGCGGACAGCTCATGACCTGATCCTGATGCATGGCATTCAGAACGAGATCATCGGGTTGATCTTCTCCCAGAAAAGAGCGTTCCAGGTGAAGCTGTTGGGGCTTTTTCATTGCATAATGATGTCGGCCTATCCCCCAACCTCCGGAGTATTTTTCAACGGTTGCCCCCAAGGCGGCCGCCATGATTTGGTGGCCAAAGCAAATGCCGACCAGCCGCTGATCGCTATCCGCAATGTCTCGGATTAAGGCCTGGAGTTGGCGCATCCAGGGAAGGTCTTCATAAACCCCGCTTTTTGAGCCGGTGATGATCCAGCCATCACAGTCTTGAGGGCTTTTCGGCCATTGGTTCGCTTGTACATCATAAACTCTGAACCGAGTCTGCGGCATAAAAGGAGCCAGTAGATCGACAAACATGCCCGCGTAACTGGGGTATGTTTCTCTGAGTGATTCTGGTGGAATACCGGTAACGAGTATCCCGATATTCATCGGGCGAGGGGTGGTCATGAAGCACTCCTTGGGTCTAAATCGGGTCAGTATCGTGGCTTCTGTCTGTATCTTATCTTCTACATTTTTTCAATATAATGCACAGTCATGAGCCGAGATGTCGAGTGATGTCTTTCCCTCGTATTATTCGCCTCTGGTAGGATAGATCAAAAGCGTTGTTCACCCCTCTCGGGAGCGGTCGCTTGAGAGGCATGACTTCGTCCCTTTGATGGAGAGATTGAAGATGAAAGAGTTGGATACCCAAACGCGTACAGAGCTTGAAGCGGCGGCTTTTCGTCGTTTGTTGGCCCACTTGGATACCCATAAGGAAGTCCAGAATATTGATTTGATGATTCTGGCTGATTTCTGCCGGAACTGTTTATCCAAGTGGATGGTGGCCGCAGCTGAAGAGCGAGCGGTTCCACTCGATTATGAAGCGGCCCGTGAATATGTTTACGGCATGCCTTACAACGAATGGAAGACACGCTATCAACAGCCGGCCACTGCCGAACAGCAAGCGGCTTTCGAGGCCCGTCAAGCGGCTAAGCGTGAAGCAGCGCAGATTCAAGGGGTGTCATGATGGCTGATGCATTGAATATTGCAGTACTGACCTTGTCGGATACCCGAACTTTGGCTGAAGACCGCTCAGGGGATACATTAGTCGAGCGGCTGGAAGCGGCGGGGCATCAATTATTGGACCGAGCGCTGATCCCTGATGATATTTATCAGATGAGAGCCGTGGTGAGTCGCTGGATTGCTGACCCTGAAATTCAGGTGATTCTGGCGACCGGCGGGACGGGGTTTTCCGGCCGTGACTCCACGCCTGAAGCGATTCGCCCGTTGCTGGATACTGAAATTGAAGGTTTTGGTGAATTGTTCCGTCAACTGTCTTGGGCTGAAATTGGCTCGTCAACGGTTCAGTCTCGGGCTTTAGGGGGGCTGGCCAACCGAACCGCCATTTTTTGCCTGCCTGGCTCGACAGGAGCGTGCCGAACGGCTTGGGATCAGATTCTGTTGGAACAACTGGATAGCACGCACAAGCCATGTAATTTCGTCGGTATTTTACGTCATGGAGTACAAAACCATGGCCAGTAATCATTGTGACTTGCCCGCCGGATTAATTACGCCTGAAATGGCACTTGATCAGATGTTGGCATCGTTGATGCCTGATATCCGGCCTGAGCCTTGTGCTTTGGCGCAGGCCTTGAATCGTACTTTGTCGGAATCGGTTCAGGCCGAGTGTGATGTGCCACCTGCCGCGAATAGTGCCATGGATGGTTATGCTGTGGCTTGGTCTGATCTAGCACCACAGCAGGCAACGCCGTTAGCGATTTCGCAGCGTATTGTTGCCGGCCAGGGGCCACAGCCATTAAGTGTCGGTACCTGTGCGCGCATTTTTACCGGTGCTGAAATTCCCCCTGGTGCGGATACAGTGATCATGCAGGAAGCGGTCACATCATTGGCGTCTGAGCAGGTGCTGTTGCCCTCCCAGTCTGAGGTCCGTCAGGGGCAAAACATACGGGCTCAGGGGCAGGATATTCACTCAGGACAAACCGTTGTGTCGGCAGGGACTGTCTTGGCGCCCTGGCATCTTGGTGTTCTGGCCAGTGTTGGGGTGGCCCAAGTCCCGGTGGTGAGACGTTTAAAAGTGGCGGTGCTGTGCACGGGGGATGAATTGGTCTTACCGGGGCAGCCCTTGGCGCCAGGCCAGATCTATAACTCTAACCAATTTATGTTGGCGGGCCTGATTGAGCGCATGGGGCATGAGGCTTGGGTGATCGACACGGTGGAGGATACCCTGTCAGCGACGCTTGAGGCTTTAGATCTGGCGGCAGCCGAGGCCGACCTGATTGTGACGACCGGTGGCGTTTCGGTGGGTGAAGAAGACCATGTGAAGCCTGCGATAGAACAACGGGGCGAGTTATCGGTGTGGAAAGTGGCCATTAAACCCGGTAAGCCTGTTGCTTTTGGTCATATTCAGTCTACGGCACCTGCGGGTTCAAAATCTGTGCCGGTATTAGGGTTGCCGGGGAATCCGGTGTCGGTGTTTGTGGGCACGCAAGTTTATCTGGCGCCCATTTTGGCTCATTGTGTGGGGCAGGATTATCACGCTCGACAAGGCACTGCACGCTTGGCTGGACAATGGCAAACACGTGCTCGTCAGGAGTATCTCCGGGTGCAAGGCCATTGGGCCGATGGTGACTATTGGCTCACGCCTTGTGCTTCGCAAAGTTCTGGTGTTCTCAGTGCCGTTGCCGAGGGGAATGCGTTGGCTATTTTGCCACCTCACCAGCAGTTTGATGAAGGTGATCGGGTGCACTATCTGGCCTATGCCTGATAAGAGGCCTGTCTTTTAAAGAAGACGAAGACTGTATTGCTTTGGTGACGCAGGACGTGACGCAATGTGTGGGTTAGTATCCGCTTTTACCCGTGACAAGATGGAGCGCCCGTGAGAGGACTCGCTTTACTGAAACAGCGTCGTTTCGGCCCTTATTTTATGACTCAGGCACTCGGTGCCTTTAATGACAATGTATTCCGTAATGCGTTGATGTTTATGCTGACATTCAAGGCGGTTGATGCTTTGAATGTGGATATCAATATTGTCATGAACTTGGCTGCTGGGTTATTTATTTTGCCCTTTTTCCTGATGTCCGGTTGGGCAGGGCAGCTGGCGGATAAATATGAAAAATCACGCTTGATTCGGCGTATTAAAGCGTTGGAAGTGGTGATTATGCTGTTGGCTGCGCTCGCCTTTGTGGCCGAGTTCTGGTGGGGGTTGATTGCACTGGTCGGACTGATGGGGGCGCAGTCGGCTTTATTTGGGCCGGTTAAGTATGCGTTGTTGCCTCAGCACTTGGCAGAAGAGGAACTGGTCAGTGGTAATGCCTGGGTTGGGATGGGGACCTTCGTCGCGATCCTACTCGGGACAATCGCTGGCGGTCTCTTGTCAGCACAACCCACGTACTGGGCGGCGCTTTGTATCCTGGTGATTGCGCTATTGGGTCGCTTGGCGGCTCAAGGTGTTCCTCAGGCGCCTGCGAGTGATCCGGCTTTGACGATTGATTGGAACCCCGTCACTCAGACTCGTAAGGTCTTAGCTGCATCGAAACAAGATGCCGGTGTCTTTTGGGCCATTATGGCCATTAGCTGGTTCTGGTTTTTGGGGATTGGCTATTTAACACAGTTCCCGAACTTTACGCGTGAAGTGCTGGCGGCGAATCAAACGGTGGGCACTTTGCTGTTGACGTTATTTTCCTTAGGGGTGGCTACTGGCGCGATGCTGTGTGATCGCTGGTCACGTGGGCGTATTGAGTTGGGGATGGTGCCGCTGGGGGCCTTGGGTGTCGCCGTATTCGGTTATGGCCTTTATGCCATGGCTCAAGTGATCGCTGCTGAACCTGCGCCTGAATTGGCGCGAACTTTGGTCGATTTTTGGGATATTCCAGAAGCGCGTTGGTTCATGCTGTGGCTGGCGCTGTCAGGGATTGCCGGTGGACTCTTTATCATACCGCTTTATAGTTATGTGCAGCGGCATACTCCTGAGACGCGCCGGGCTCAGGTCATCGCGGCATTAAATGTACTCAATTCATTATTCATGGTCATCAGTACGGCCATGGGTATTCTGCTGCTGAGTGTGTTGCAGTTGTCATTACCTCAGTTTTATTTGATTTTTGCGTTGACCGCCGTGCCGATCATGTTGGCCAGTGTGAGACGTTTACGTGATCCCTTCCTTCGATTTCTGGCCTTCCTGATTTCTCATGGCATCTACCGGGTACGCCATCATGGGCTGAGCCATATTCCCGATACCGGCCCCGCGTTAGTGGTGGCGAATCATGTCAGCTACATGGATGCCGTTTTACTCATGGGGGCCTGTCAGCGGCCGTTGCGCTTTATTATTGATAAAGAGATTCATGACACCCCCGCGCTCAAATGGTTGTTTGAGATTTGTGGTACGGTTCCGATCAGTTCTGAGCGGGTCGATCGTCGTAACTTCCAAGAAGCATTCTCGCGAGTGGCTGACGCACTAGATCAAGGGGAGTTGGTCTTTATTTTTCCAGAAGGACGGCTAACGCCTGATGGCGAAATACAAACGTTTCGGCGTGGTTTAGAGCGTATTGTGAAAACATCGCCGGTACCGGTTATCCCTATGGCATTGTCCGGATTGTGGGGGTCTTGGTTCTCAAGAGAACGAGGCCGAGCTTTTGCGAAAACACCGCGTCGGCTTTGGTCGCGTGTGGATGTGAATGTGGGTGAGCCTGTGCCGCCTGATCAGGTCTCTGCCGCTGAGCTGGAAGCTCGTGTTCGAGCCCTGCGAGGAGCGCGTGCTTGAGTCACCGAGAATGGCGTTATTTATTGCTGGCTTATGGCCTCCAGTTGTTGGGGCCTTTGCTTTTTTTTGCGCCTTTGATTTGCTGGGTCTGGATTACCGGGTTTAAGCATCATGTCAGCCCGCAAGCCTACTCTCACTGTCGCCGTTTAGTGCAACTCAGTGCGGCTTGGTTAGTATTCGTGCTGGCGTTGGTGACTTGCGTGGCCTTGAGTTGGGGGCTTTATCTGGCCGGATCTCATTTAGAGATTACCTGGGTGTGGGGCTTGAGTATCGGATTACTCACCTTTGGATCATGCTGGTTAGCGGGATGGGTGCAAGGCGGGTATCGGCTCTTGAAGCGTCAACCGATCTAAGCTTGGCAGGAAGAAGCCATAAGTAACGGATAGGGGAAATGATGTCTACATATGACAATAGCAGGTGATCTTCTTAGATGGTCGTTGGTAAAATCACACTTATAACCTGACTGTGATGACCCATAATGGGGTTATCATCGACCCCGAGGAGAGTCCCATGAGTAGAACTGCTGAGCCCAAGTCGCCTTTGGTCATTTTTGACACGACTTTGCGGGATGGTGAGCAAAGCCCGGGCGCTTCGATGACCCAGGATGAGAAAGTCCGCATTGCAAAAATGTTAGAGAAAATGCAAGTGGATGTCATTGAAGCCGGCTTTGCCATGGCCAGCCAGGGGGATTTTGAATCGGTTAAAGCCGTCGCCGAAGCAGTGAAAGACAGTACGATTTGCTCTCTTTCACGCGCTCTGGATAAGGATATTGAACGCGCAGCAGAGGCGTTAGCACCGGCGGAACAGGGCCGTATTCATACCTTTATTGCGACCAGTCCAATCCATATGCAGTACAAACTGCAGATGAGCCCCGATCAAGTCGTCGAGCAGGCTGTTCGTGCCGTGACTAAAGCTCGAAACCTCGTGGCTGATGTCGAGTTTTCCTGTGAAGATGCGGGACGTTCTGAACTAGATTTCTTATGCCGGATTGTTGAGGCGGCCATTCAAGCTGGGGCGCGGACGATTAATATTCCTGATACCGTGGGCTATGCGATTCCTGATCAGTTTGGTGACTTGATTCGTCAATTGATTGAACGTGTACCCAATAGTGATCAGGCGATTTTCTCAGTGCATTGCCACAATGATTTAGGGTTGGCCGTTGCCAACTCTTTAGCGGCTGTGCAGCAAGGTGCGCGTCAGGTGGAGTGTACGATTAATGGGCTCGGCGAGCGGGCAGGGAATGCCGCATTAGAAGAAATTGTGATGGCCGTGCGAACACGCCAGGATCAATTGGCCGTTGAGACGCGTATTGATACACGCCACATTGTGCCAACCTCTCGCTTGGTTTCGAATGTGACGGGGTTTGCGGTGCAGCCGAATAAAGCGATTGTGGGTAAGAATGCGTTTGCCCATGAGTCCGGTATTCACCAGGACGGCATTCTCAAGCATCGTGAGACCTATGAGATCATGAGTGCCGAAGATGTCGGCTGGCAAACGAATGCCATTGTGTTGGGAAAACATTCGGGGCGGAACGCTTTCCGGGCACGTTTGGAAGAGCTTGGAATCAACTTCGCTTCAGAGCAAGAACTCTTAGAAGCCTTTACGTTGTTTAAGCAGTTGGCCGATAAAAAACACGAAATTTTTGATGAGGATCTGCAGGCGTTGGTCACCGATACGCGTGCTGCTGCGCAAGCCGACCATTATCGTTTGGTCACTGTGGACGTGGCTTCACGAACAGGTGAAACCCCTGTGGCCCAAGTTGTGATGAGTGTTGAGGGGCACGAGGTTTCTGGACAATCTGCAGGGTCGGGCCCGGTCGATGCGGTGTTTAAAGCCATTGAACAGCAGGTTGCTAGCGGCGCTGAGTTGGAGCTGTATTCCGTCAATGCCATTACCTCGGGAACCGATTCTCAAGGTGAAGTGACTGTCCGTTTACAGCGAGGCGGCCGGATCGTGAATGGCTTGGGCGCCGACACTGATATTGTGATTGCTTCAGCCAAAGCCTATATCAATGCGCTGAATGCTTTGCAAAGCCGGGCCGAGCGAACGCATCCTCAGTCGGAAGGGGTATAACATCGCTGTCATGTTAAGCCAAGTTGAGCGCTATGCAGTGCTCAGTGCGATGGGAACGCGGTGGTGGGTGCCGCGTTATCAGTTGCCCGCCGCACAGCCTAGTATGCGTTGTGATTGGCCGGTGCCTGAAGCTGAGTCTCGACATGGAGCCGAAGCGGCGATGGCGGCCGCGGGGGTATTCGTATCACCTGAGCATACGGAAACTGTCTCTGCCGCTGAGGATTTTCAGAATACGCCGCCATCAACGGATGATGTGCAAGATCATTCCCGCCTCGCTGTAGCCCCTGAGGATGGCCATGAACCGGCCGTAGAGACCGTCGAAGAAGTGAGGCCCATGGCGGTCGAGGTGTGGGCGATGAATAATCGCTGGCTGTGGGTGGTCGAGCTTGATCAGCCAGGGTTAGCCCATGATCCCCAGCGATTAACCTTACTGTCTGCCATTGCGCGAGCATTACATCCTCAGCGCATTGGGCTGGTGGCGCAATACACACTCAGTTGGCCTGTGGAAGGCGTGCCGGTATTGCGAGGTGATCAGCGTGAGTTAGCTGATGCCTTAACCGCCTACTTAACCGGCCCTCAGTTTTCACCTTTTGAACCGCCAGGTGTGATGGCGTTTGGTGAGCGTCTGGGTCGGCTGCTAGATCAGGATCGGCTGGGACGCCCTTGTTTCAGTGGTCCTTCTTTATCCGAGTTATTGAGTTCCCCTGATGCGAAAGCTCAGCTGTGGCAGCATGCCCAGCAGGGATTGAGTGCGGCATTTGCCGCGAATGAAGTGGTTATGGAGGCATGATGTCGATTCCCTGGCAGCGTTTAAACGAGGCTGATCTGGCTGCAGTGTTGGTGCTGTCTGAACGGGCAGAGTCTTTGCCCTGGTCTGAGATTCGTTGGCAACAAACATTGCAGACTGATGATTGCTGGGGGCGTTATGAAGGTGATGCTCTGGTTGCTTTGTGCGCACTCGGGCAGGCGGGGGATTGGTTAGAGTTGAACCAAATCTTGGTCGCGCCTGCTCTACAAGGACGGGGGGAAGGGCGCCGTTTATTGGCCTGGGTATTAGATCAGGCCCGTCAGCAGCATTGTGAACGATTGGTGCTGGAAGTCCGTGCATCCAATACGCGTGCGATTCATTTGTATGAGCGCGCAGGTTTTGTGCTGGATGGTCGTCGCAAGGGGTATTATCCGTTACGTGAAGCTTTGCCGGGGCAGCCGTTGCAGGCTGATGATTTTGAAGATGCGTTGTTGATGTCGCACGATCTGAATTCACCCCATGACCTGAGCTAAACTCATGGCCTGACTAAACTCAGCGATAGCGCTCTACTGACAGTAGCCTCACAATGAGACTACTGCCCAATGTACTGTTTGCAGCTTAAGCTCGGCAATGGCTGGGTGTCTCTAGCACTCAGTTAATTTGCCAGTGGCTGCCACCGGGTTGCGGTGTTTGAGGGTCTGAAGAGCTGTTGTCTTCTTCCTGGGTGTCCTCAGAAATCATGGAGGCGAGAGAAGCCGAATGAGGGTCTTCTTCTTCCATTTGGAAGATATCTTCAGACAGTTCACTATCGTCGGCTTCAGTGAAGGCCAGTGCGGCTGCTTCAGCGCTTTCTTGCTCGGTGTTGTCTTGTTCAGCCGTGTCCACCAGTCGTGACACGTCTTCTTCAAAGCTTACTTGCCCGTCTGCTTCGTTCAGTTCGTCATCCTCTGTCGCTAGTGCGAGGAGTTCGTCTGCTTCAGCATCTAGGGTGTCGTCATCTAAGGTGACAGCTCCGGTGCTTTCATGAGTTGACGCTGAGGCACTGCTTAGGTTTTCAAAGCCACTGAACTTATCCAGCAACTCACTCAAACGGTCTTCCCAGGTGGCTCGCTCAGCTTTCAGCGCTTCATTTTCTTCACTCAGCGTTGCCTTGTCTGCACGCAGTGATTCCAATTCCCGCTTCATCACTTCCATGGACTCGACGGCCGTCTGAACTTTCTGTTCCAGTTGATTCAACAGATCGAGATTCATTGCTTTAGGCTCCGTTCTGTGCAGCGCTATGTCCAGTTAGGCTTGTTGCCGCCTTGGCTGGTATTCGATTCGAAATGCCATTCTCTGACATTGTGGCGTCAAGGGCCGATCTTGTCAGCCTCTTGACGATAAAAATTATTCCACAATAGTGCTTGAGTCGATGTGTGAGTGATCAGGGCTCAATCGGCACCTTTTCATTGCATATCGGTAAAGGGCGATTTCAGCGCCAGTGATACGGGTTTATCGTAGCCTGGAATCGTCAATTCATCCTGCGTGATGGTTAGCTCTGGCCCTTCCAGAACTTGCTCACCAAAGTGATAGGTCACATCAAATTGACGTGCCATGGCCGCATTATCATGGGCCTGGGAGCGTTCCAGCACCGCCTCTGATGCCTGCGCATGATTACGCATAGCTTGCTGACCATGACGCTTGGCCAGCATCCGTTGAGTGACCTGTGGGGACAGTACCAACGCGGTGGCATTATTCCCCCCAAAGCCTTTGGCATTGAGCAGGCTCAGTTCAAAGTCGTCTGGTTGACCCACTTGGTGTTGATTACTTAAGTTCAAATTGGAGTCATAAAGATCTTCGGCGAAGGTCTCGACAGTGCTGATACCGGGCCGAATACCGGTGGCCCAGGTCCCCAGTGCTGCCATCATCTGATCGCCCCCAGCAGACCCTTGCGAATGGCCGACAAAGGCTTTGACCGCAGAAATCGGCCAAGACTCAATACCAAAAGCTTTGGCGACTTCATTCAGGACGTGGGATTCAGTCGTACGGTTTTTCGGGGTGCTGGTGCCATGGGCGTGGACAAAGCTACGATGGCGGAGCGCATCATCGCCGACAATCGCTCGTCCCAGTGCGGCTGCTTTAGACAGGGTGAGATAGTTGCCAATGCCTGGCGCGGAGATCGAGCGCTTGAATCCATCTGCGTTCACAAAGACGTCAGGCACTGAACCCAAAATCTGCGCACCCAGTTCCACGGCCAAGTGATCATCAACAAGCATCAGGAACTGAGACGATTCCCCCATTGTAAAACCGCAGTTCTGGGCAAAGGGACGGCACGCGCGGCGATAATCGTCATCACTGAGCTTATCGAGCTGATCAAGTGCGCGAAGGCTAGCATCATCAGCCAAAGCCCCCATTGTACGAAAGCCTTCGATCACTTCTGGCGTGATCGGTGCATCGGCAGTCCCGACAATCGCCACTCGCGTTTGTCCACTGCGAATCGCTTGTGTTGCGGCTTGTAGGTTGTAAAGGAAAGTGGCACAAGCGCCCAGCAGTCCGCTGGTTTGGCCGACATTGCCGATGACATAGGCATTCATGAAATCGGCCACCATCTGTGCGTAACCCAGGGGCATTTGCTTTGAGGTGGCCCGCTTGCCGGTCAGTAATGACTGCATCAAGCCTCCCCAGCCTTCCTGATCCATCTGGCCAATAGAGTTACTTGCGAAGACAGCCACTTGATCTGGATGAACATGGCGGCTGATTTCTGCCCAGGGCAGGCCACTTTGTCCTAGAAGATCGGAAGCACCAAAGACTGTCATCTTAAGGCCACGAGGATGGTGCACACTACGATACCAAGCGCCTGGATCGAACCCCGTGGGGAGCATGCCTGCAGCTTGTACTAAAGCTTCTCGTGGCGCTGGAACGGTCATCTCTAAGCCGCCGGTGATACTGACTTCCACATCACCTAGGCCGAGGTCTCGACATTGCCAGCCATCGGGGAGCGGTTGAGGCAGTTGGCGTTGGCGTAGTTTAAATCGAATGGGCGCTTCGCCGGCCTGAGCTTTAAGCACCTTAGCCGCGGGCATGGCATTGACGTCGAACCAGTCTGGGTGGATACGACGAATAAGCGATTCATTGCGAAGCCGTGTGGCTTCCTGTGCAATCAGTGCACTGGGGCTGAGAGATTCGCCGGCAGCATTACACCAGCTGCCATCCTGTGCCCGCTGCCCTCGTCCAGTGAGGCTGGCTAGTGCTAACAGAGTTTGCTGGCGCTCATGCTCGGGTAGTGCATCCAGCACTATTCGGCGAAAAGCATGGTGGCCTGATGTACGGCCGGCGGCATTGATACCACCCATGCCGATGATGACGGGTAACTGGGACAAGGCAAACCCCTTCTGCTGGTTTTGCAAGCTCTTTACGATCTGTCAGTTGCGATTTTGAGCAGTCCATGCGCCAAAATATGTGCTCGACAGAGCCTATGTTCGAGATGGGTGACAAGGCACCACTGGCGGATCACATCATGGTACACAAAGTGTTGTGCATGTCGGTGATCCTCGCCGAAAAATGACCGCTATCTTAGCACTGACTCTCGCCCTATGGCTATGTAGCGCACCCGATCAATGTTGGTGTGATTCATCTCAAAAATCCATGAATCTCATCGCGAGCAATGCCGCTGATGACGTTGATGCAGACGTTGGCTAAGATGTCAGTGCTTTATCTTCCGTTGAGCTCAACCTCGTCTTCGCGTCGAAGCTTTTACCCCTTGCCGTTAAAGCCATTGAAGGGCGCGTGCACGTGAAACGGCTTGGGTTCGAGAGCGCACATCTAATTTTTGCAGAATATTACGTAAATGAGTTTTGACGGTGTGTAGCGAAATGAAGAGTCTTTCGCCAATTTCTTGATTGGATAGCCCTTCAGCGACCAGTTCAAGCACACAATGTTCGCGACTAGAGAGGGGGGTCGCCGGGGTAGACGGGTCAAAGCGCTGTATATGACCTTGCAGGGTGAGGTACTGGCTGATCAATGTTTGAGCAAATGCGTGGCTGGGGTGAGTATCCGGAACGAGGTGGAGTCGCGTTAGGATTGAGTGATCAGCGCTGATAAAAGGAAGCTGAGCCGACTCGGAGGCGGCTGCTCTTAAGGCTTGCTTGAGCGTCTGGTCGGCGGCGTCCAGACGTCCTATCCGGTGATAGGCCTGTGTCAGTAATACTTGTGCATACAGGATCGAAGTCGGGTATTCCTTACCTTGTTCACACAGCTGCTCCAGACGTTTAATGGCGGTCGGTGTCTCGTCGGCAGCGAGCAAAGCGCGACACAAAAAGAGTTCCACATAGTGGCGCTGCTGCGGTAAAAGTGCGATGGGTTGCCTATCTGAATGACGTTCGAATAGTTGTTGTAATTGCGCCAGCCAGCTTAAAGCGAGATCGGTTTTATGTTGATCCAGCCATAAGCGAGCCTTCAGCGCGGTGAGCCAACTCAGATAGTAGATCTGAGGTACATCCCAAATATGCATGAGCCGCTCAGCTTCAGCCAAAGCTTCAAACGCGGCTTCTAAATGGCCTTCTTCGCGTCGGCGCATAGAGTCAATGATTAAGCCACTGAGCAGGTGGAGATCTCTAGTCTCACGCGCAATGGCCATGCCAGGCACAAGATCTTGTTCAATACGTTCAAAGTGCCCCTGCGATAAGTTGACCATCGCCTTGAGCATTAATAGGCGTCCTATTGATGTTGTTTTCTGTGAACTGAGTTCCAGCGCCTGATCAATCACTTGGTGACAGCGGTTGAGATGGCCTTTGCCAAGTTCTATGCGGGCTAAATCAAATAAAGCTTGTTGTTCTAGCCGCGAGTTTTGCTGGCGTTGAGCAATGGCTTGAGCCTCACGATTATAACCGCGGGCGGCTTTGAGGTTGTGTTGAGTGAGATAGGACTGAGTGATCAGCGTGAGGGCTTGCACCTGCAGAGCGGGCTGCTCTGAGGGGATCAACGGATAGAGTTGCAGTGCTGCTTCACGAGCTTTGATTAAATGGCCTCGCCCCTGTTCAACCCAGGCCATGACCAATAAGGCTTCTGTCTGGTCAATTGTTCGTGGACCTTGAGGGGGACCAGATAAGGCCATATTGGCCTGTATCAGTCGTTCGGCGGCGTCTAATTGGCCTGTCCAGGTGAGCCCCCAGGCATAAATTAAGGTGAGGCGTGGAGTGCTCTGAATGACTTCATCAGGAAGTTCTGCTTTCCAGCGGAGTAAAGGGGCGGCATCCAGGGTTTCTAATAAACCATGACCGAGTTGTTCAATCCATGCTGCGGCCTGATGGGGTTGTTGGGCCTGCAACGCATGATCAATCGCTTGGACCCAATATCCTTTTTGTGCAAACCATTGGCTGGACCTTTGGTGAATTTCTTGTGCCTCAGTGTCGGTTTCCTGAGCCAGCAGATCACGAAACAGGGGGTGTAGCCGAAACCATTGCTGTGAAGGGTCTTGGGGAATCAGAAATAGACCTTGCTCAACAAGCGACTGTAGTGCCTTCGCGCTGTTGCTTGTTTGGTGAAGGTGGTCGAGTAATGGGGCATTAAAGTGTTCTAGGTAAGCGGCTGTTTTGAGTAAGAGGCGCTGCTGCTCGGTCAGGGGGGTGAGAACTTCAGTGCCGAGAAAATCAGCCACGAAGGGATGACGGCCATTTTGCTGCCAGACGCGTTCAGGCTGGGATTCGCAGGCCAGCGCCAATAGGCGGACACCAATGGCCCATCCCGCCGTCAGTTGATGAAGGTGGCGGCACGCTGCGCTATCTAAAGGTAATTGTAACGCCTGGGCGACAGCGCCGATCTCTGTCGCCGTCAGGGCGAGTTGATCGGCATCAAGTAGCGTTAAGGTCCCCTGCGCTCGCCAACGGGCTAAACCAATATTAAGGTGTGTTCGTGTTGCCCATAGCAGGTGTACATTCGGAGGCAACGCTTCGAGTAGAAAGCTTAAGCATTTAAGAACGGCTTTATGGGTGAGTTCATGAGCATCATCCAGTACCCAATAAACGGGGCCACGCAACTGTGCCAGCTCGTCCAGCAAAGGGGATAGCACCAGTTCAAATGATAAAGGTTGATGAGCTTGATGCGCTTGTAGTTGCTCTTGGGCATCTAGCCCAATCTCCCCTTGACCGGTTGCTCGGCAGGCTTTCTGAAAGGCGGCCACGAGATACGTTAGAAAACGGTTGAGATCATTATCTCGCTCATCTACAGCTTGCCAAGCGATGACGGCGTGGCTACTTCCTGCTGCGTGATGGCGCTGACTTGTCTCAGGATGATGCGGTTGGGCGCTCTCTCGTTGGTTGCACCACTGGGATAGCAAAACAGTTTTGCCACTCCCTGCGGGGGCTTGAAGAAGGGTGAGACGTTGTTGCGTCGCTTGGTCCATTAATTCGAGCAAACGCGATCTGACCACTGCCCCAACAGGCGGCGGTGGACGGTATAGTTTCATCGGCAACAGCGGCGATGAATGGGGTCTTGGAGCGGTTTCTTCAGGCATATGTCTGAATTCACTCGCCTATTGATGTGATTGGCTGATGTCATTGGCCTATTTTTTCGATGCCGCATCAGGCCTTGAAGTGAATTGATCTTGGCTGCTATTAAACGATTGTTTTAATGGGGGCTGTCAAGCCTTCCATCTTAGACTTTAATCGAGTTTGCTAGAGCTTATATGGGGGGAGGTCATGTTGAGCTCGTTTTCTAGCGTTTCAACGCTCAAGAGAACGATTGAAGGTGTTGCCAGAAATCATGTGTGGCTGATTTAGGGTTGCCTAACCAGCGTACGAGAATGATATCTAGATGCTGCGCCGGCATCTCAGGATAAAGGCGTACCAACTGACCGCTTTCAATCAATGGTGCAATCATGCTGTGAGGCATGCAGGCGATACCATGCCCACGTGCGACCATTGGTTTTAAAGCTTCTGATACTGTGGCTTCAAAAACACGTTTTAAACGATGCGCTTCCGGGTGGCGGCTGACCTGTTCGCGAGACATTTCATGCAGTTGAGCTGACCGGGCATAGGTGAGCCATGGAATAGGCTCTTGAGTATGTTGGCACCATCCAGCTAATGCCGGGGTGCCGACCCAGTAAAGCTCATCCTGCCCTAATGTCATGACTTCAAAATCGTCGCGCACAAAGTAGCGTTCAGACTCCTCGTCACGATAGAACAAGATGAAATCACTCCGCCCTGACATAAGCGACATATAGTAGTTTTCAGTGCTTTTATGGCCGGTATCAATGCGAGTAAACAGCGGTTGATCCAGTGTCGAATACTGTGAGATCCAATCGGGAAAGAAGTTGCAGGCCAGGGTATGCAAAGAGGCAAAAGTGAGCGGGCGATCGACTACTTTGACACTTTGCTCACATTCTTGTGAAAGCCGAACCAACTCGGCCGCCGTTGGGCGTAAGGATTCTCCTGCGGCGGTCAGTCTGATGGGAGTGCCTCGTCGATCCAGCAAATGAGTGCCTAGATGATCTTCCAGTAATTTAATCCGTCGACTTAACGTGGATTGGGAGCACCCTCTTAGTCGGGCCGCTGCCGTGAACTTGCCTGTCTCAGCTAATGCTAGAAAGTCTGCATACCAGCGGATATCCATAGTGAGCCCTTGTTTTGATAAGCCGATATTGGTTATAGACCGATGCATTGTGCCGGTTTTTAAACGAGCTGATAAATAAGGTTATTCGAATATTGGATGGGTGATGCCGATTATAGGATCAATCAAAAGTGGTGCCTAACGGCTTGCCTCCTTAAGGTAGAGCCATAACACCGCCATGCGTCAGTGGCGCAGCGTGTGCTTAATCATGTGCATCCAATTCCAATAATGAAACCATGACGAACAGGACAGATCGAAATGCGTAAACATAATAAAATGATGCTGGTTGCTTGTGTGTTGACAGGCGCAATGAGCAGCTTTTCGGCTCAAGCGGCAACGACTGAAGGTAGCGTACTGGCAGCAGTTCAATCTCGCGATATGTTGCGCTGTGGTGTCAGTAGTGACAAAGCGGGGTTCTCCTATGTGAATGATGATGGCCAGTGGTCGGGGATGGATGTGGACTTATGCCGAGGTGTGGCCGCAGCGGTACTGGGAGATGCTCAAAAAGTTGAGTTTGTAGTGACAACGGCTAAAAACCGGTTTACTGCGTTGGCTTCCGGCGAAATTGATGTGCTTTCTCGTGCAACCACTTGGACCGCCTCGCGTGATGCTAATCTAGGGGCTGATTTTACAACGCCCTGGTTTTATGACGGCCAAGGTGTGATGACACATGCGGATTTTGGTGTCTCCTCTATCGAAGAACTCGATGGTGCTGTGTTCTGTCTATCGCCTGGCACGACCTCAGAACAGAACTTGGAAGACTATTTCAGTCGTCGTGGGCTCTCTTATCGTACGGTTGTGATTGAAAAAAGTACGGAGCTTTATAACGCCTTTCAGCATGGTCGTTGTGATGCGATCACCAATGATATGAGTGGCTTGGCTTCACGCCGCACTCAATTCGAAGATCCTCAGGCTTTTACACTGTTACCTGAAACAATTTCTAAAGAACCCTTGGGGGCTTATGTACCACAAGGTGATGCCCGCTGGCGCGATATTGTGACTTGGACGGCGTTTGCGCTGATGACAGCCGAAGAGCTGGGGGTGACCTCAGACAATGCTGAGCAGATGAAGGCGAAAACGGATAATGCCAATATCGCGCGGTTACTGGGAACTGACGGGCGCATCGGTGAGCGATTTGGCTTGAGCAACGACTGGGCCTATCAAGCAATCTCTCAAGTAGGCAACTACGAAGAGATCTTTAACCGCAATGTCGGGCCGAATACACCGTTGCGCTTTGAACGGGGTTTAAACCGCCTTTGGAACGATCAGGGTCTTCTTTACCCCGCACCGATTCGTTAATCGCGCTGACTCATTCGCGGATTGACTCATTCGTTAATTGATTCATCAAGTTTACTGAGGCCTTCCGGTTTGAGTGATTCCGGAAGTGCCTTGCTTCTTGTCGTTCGACTTTGAGTAACGCTTTATGAGGACTTCCCCTCTGACTTCAGTGCGCTGGTCTAGTGTCTTGCAGCAAGCCCTTGTGCTGGCGTTAGTTGCTGCGCTGTTTTATTGGTTGATTCAAAACGCCAGTGCCAACCTCAGTGCTTTGGGCATTGCCTCGGGGTTTGATTTCCTGGATCAAAGAGCCGGCTATGCGATTAGCTTCAGCCTGATTGATTACACCCCCGATGATACTTATCTGCGGGCTTACTGGGTGGGATTACTGAACACCTTGTTGGTGTCCGTTCTGAGCATTGCTTTGGCGACATTATTGGGCGTGATACTGGGTGTTTTAAGGGTATCTGATAATTGGCTTTTAAACCGCATGAGTTACTTGGCGGTGGAGTTTTTGCGTAATGTGCCTTTAATCGTCCACTTGATTTGGTGGTATGGCCTGATGTTGGCGATGCCCCGAGTCCGTGATGCCATCGATGTGTTCGGTGTTGGTTTTCTGAGTAATCGTGGGCTGACCGTGCCATGGGCATCTCAAGGCGGCCTTGTCGGTTGGGCGCTGCTGTGGAGCTTACTGGGCATTATTTTGGGTGGCTGGTTGATGTCGCGTTATCGGACCCGCTTGCCCTGGAAAGGGTTCGGTCCACCACTTTGGCCGGCGCTGTTAGTCGGAGCTGTCTTGCTGCCGTTGCTGGTGTATGCCGTGAGTGATGCCCAGTGGCAGTGGGAATTGCCAGAGGCGAAAGGATTTGGTTTTCGGGGCGGAATCACGTTAACCCCAGAGCTGATGGCATTGTGGATGGCCTTATCTTTTTATAGCGCCAGCTATATTGCCGAGATTGTCCGAGGGGCGATTCAATCGGTACCGCGTGGTCAGTATGAAGCTTCGCGGGCACTGGGGTTTAGTGAAACGCGAACCATGTTTCAGTTGATTGTCCCCCAGGCTATTTATCCGATGATTCCGCAGGTGACCAGTACTTATCTGAATATCATCAAAAACTCTTCGCTTGGGGTCGTCGTCGGTTATATGGAACTGGTTTCGGCAACAGGTGGGACCACCTTGAATCAAACCGGTCAGGCGATTGAATGTATTGCGCTGGTGATGGCGACTTATTGTGTGTTCAGCCTAGTGACTTCATTGCTGATGAATTTCTATAACCATCGTATTGGCTTACGCACGCATTAAAGCGCGCCTTCATATTAAGGAGCTAGGGATGTCGTCTTTATCTGCTTCCCGTCGTCCTCACCCCGCCTTGCGTTGGGTGCACAAGCAGCTTTTCCCTAATTTGCTGCAAAGTATACTGACGTTGGCCACTCTAGGATTGTTGCTTTGGAGTGTGCCTAAGGTGTTGGACTGGCTAATTTTTTCAGCCACTTTTGTCGGTAGTAGCAAAGCAGATTGTGTGGGGGGTGGGGCCTGTTGGTTGCCGGTCGTGAACCGGATCGACCTGTTTGTTTATGGCTTTTATCCCGATACCGAAACCTGGCGCGTCAATTTAGCGTTTGTGCTGGCCGGTGCCATTATCCCGCTGCTGTATTTCAAACGCATCGATCGACGCTGGGTTCTGGGTTACATGATGCTCTTACCCTTCGTGATGTGGTGGTTGCTCAAAGGCGGTCTAGGGCTGTCCTCGGTATCGTCAACTCAGTTTGCTGGGATTCTGGTGACTGTCTTTCTCGGCGTTATTGGGATGCTGTTTGCCTTGCCTATGGGCATTTTGTTGGCGCTCGGTCGACGCTCCAAAAAGCCTGCTATCAAGCTGCTGTGTGTGTTGTATATCGAATTGGTCCGTTCAGTGCCCGTGATTACGTTGTTATTTATGGCGTCGTTGATGGTGCAGTTGTTTCTCCCTGAAGGCGTGACCATCGATATTCTCGCTCGAGTGTTGATTGTGCTGGTGATGTTTACGGCAGCGTATATGGCCGAAACTATCCGCGGTGGGCTCCAAGGTATGGCCAAAGGTCAATACGAGGCGGCTAAAGCACTGGGATTCTCTTATTGGAAAACCATGAGCGTGATCATTCTGCCGCAAGTGTTACGTAACACCATTCCCCCTTTGCTGACTCAATTTATTGGTTTGTTTAAAGAAACGACACTCGTGGTCGTTGTGGGTGTACTGGATGTCGTCGGGATTGCGATGAGTACAACCTCGGCCCCGGAGTGGATTGGTCTTGAGCATGAGGTGTATTTGTTCCTGGCCATGTTCTTCTTTGTCATCTGCTTTGCGCTGTCGCGTTATGCGCGTCACCTTGAAAAACAACTGGAAAAGAGCCGCTGATGAATACTGTGAATGAACCGCGTTCTGTCGACGCAGATGCGCCAGTAGCGGTGCGCATCGACGCTTTGAATAAATGGTATGGCCACTTCCATGCGCTGAAAAACGTATCTCTGGAAGTGAAAACGGGCGAGCGGATTGTCATTTGCGGACCTTCCGGTTCGGGTAAATCCACACTGATTCGCTGTGTCAATCAGCTGGAGCAACACCAGGAAGGCGATATCGTGGTACTCGGCCAATTACTGGATGATCACCCTAAACGCCTAAGACAAATTCGTCGTGAAGTGGGGATGTGTTTCCAGCACTTCAATCTCTTTCCCCACCTGAGTGTGCTGAAAAATTGCACTTTGCCACAGACCGCTAACCTAGGCATTGCAGAATCTGAAGCGATGGCATATGCCTTGAAGCTTCTTGAGCGCGTCAAGATGCGTGAGCATGCCAATAAATACCCAGGCCAGTTATCCGGTGGGCAACAGCAACGTATTGCCATTGCTCGCGCGCTGTGTATGCGACCCAAAATCATGTTGTTTGACGAGCCTACCTCGGCACTAGACCCAGAAATGATTGCTGAGGTACTGGAGGTCATGGTGGATCTCGCTGCCGAAGGCATGACGATGCTATGTGTGACCCATGAAATGGGGTTTGCACGCAAAGTGGCCGATCGCGTGGTGTTTATGGATCAGGGGGAAATCGTAGAACAGGCGCCACCTGAGCAGTTTTTCAGTCAGCCAGAGTCACCTCGAACCCAGCAGTTTTTGAACCAGATTATTAACCATGGAGTAACAGCAGGATGAGTAAATCGGCCGTTGCAATTGCGATTCACGGTGGGGCGGGCGTACTGACTCCAGGTCTTTTGAGTCCAGAGAAAGAGGATGAAGTTCATCAGGCCCTTGCCGATGCTTTAGCTGCGGGCCTGGTTATCCTAGATCGTGGCGGTAGCAGTCTGGATGCCGTCGAAGCCAGTGTTATCGCGTTAGAGGAATGCCCTTGGTTCAACGCCGGGAAAGGGGCTGTTTTTACTGATAGCGGCCACCATGAACTTGATGCCGCGATTATGTCAGGGGCTGATCGTGATGCTGGTGCGATTGCAGGGGCCCACTTTATTCGTAACCCGATACGAGGCGCTCGGGCGGTCATGCAGCATAGTGAACATGTCATGCTCGCGGGTGCGGGTGCTGATGAATTTTTGGCTGATCAAGCATTGCCACAGGTTGCAAATGATTGGTTTGATACCTCATTGCGCCGTGATCAATGGGCTCAAAATCGTGAGGCGGGGGCTGCAGCGACGTTAGAGCCAGGGCAAAAAGAAATGACCACCTCTTCTTTAAAGCCAGGACAAAAGTTTGGCACAGTAGGTGCCGTGGCTCGTGATGCAAAAGGGCATGTTGCGGCGGCGACATCGACCGGAGGGATCACGAATAAACGTTATTCTCGCGTTGGCGACACCCCGTTGATTGGCGCCGGTACTTGGGCTGATGATCGAGATGCGGCGATTTCAGCAACTGGCCATGGCGAATATTTTATTCGAACGGCTGTGGCCCATGATATTGCGGCTCGCATTCGTCATGCGGGTCGTCATTTAAAACAAGCCTGTGACGAGGTGGTCTTTGAGGAATTAAAGCCCATGGGGGGAATGGGCGGTGTGATTGCCGTGAGTGCCTCGGGCCAGCCTGAGTTGGTCTTCAATACACCGGGGATGTATCGTGCCTGGCGGGATGAACAAGGTCGGGTGCACACTGCCATTTATGCACAGGATGATCGTGTTCATGCCTGATGTTTTGTCGTGGCCTGGGTCGTTTTTTTGCGGTGGGTTAGCGAAAGACGACCCATTTGTATAGGCCATAATTCATCAGCGCAATCGTGATCGAGGTGATGCCCTGAGCGGGAATGACGGCTAATGCCAGCTGATGATGCAGGCCTGCAAACATTAGATTATTGAGCGTCCAGCCTGCCAGTGCCGTAATGGCAAAAATCGGTAAATTACGGGTATGTCCGGCGCTGGCTTGAAAGGTGACGTGATAGTGCAGAACGTAATTCACCAGTGCGCCAGCGAAAGCGCCTGAGGCGGTGGCAATGATGGGGTCTACGCCTAGTCGAATCAGCCCTGCCATTAAAGCAAAATGGACGCCCACGGAGAGAACCCCAGTACCAGTAAAGCTGATCCAGCGGCGTAATTGCTGGCGGGTGATACCCTTTGAAGGGGAGGTTGGTATTGTCATTAGGGGCCATTAATCGTCGGTCGCCAAGGAGCACTATCGGGTTCAGATAAGATAGGCTTAGAAAGGCTGCATCTTAGCGATTCTCTTTTTAAGCGCAACTGTATGTCTCTTGCTTTTCATGAAAAAGCGCTCGATATGAAATACCGAGCGCTTTGCAACTGAGTGCTATGTTGGCAACGGTTTAAGGTGGCGGTATTAACGGCTTCCCATACGGCGTAAGGCGGCTGGAGTATAGTGCGCTTTGCCTGCATCAAAGTCGAAGTTATAGCCTTTCGTGTCGACAATGAGGCCCGATACGATGTAGCGACCATTGACCAAATCATAAATGGTTTCTGCCGCATACCAAGGAATTTTCACATCGTAGAATTGAGCCATATGGCCTTCTGCGACACGCCAGAGGTTGCCTCGGCCATCATAGTGGTCTACAGCGGCCAACTGATAGGTATCTTCATCGAAGTACATGACGCGTTTAGCATAAATATGGCGCTGACCTTCTTTCAATGTCCCTTCTACAACCCACACACGATGCAGCTCATAACGAGTCAGGTCTGAGTTCAGGTGTCCGGGTTTGATGATGTCATCAAGTGATTTATGGGTATCCAGCAGTGCATAGCTGTTATAGGGGATGTACATCTCCCGCTTACCTATGAGCTTCCAGTTATAGCGATCCGGCGAACCATTGAATAAGTCCAGGCCGTCGGAGGTGCGCTGGCCATCGGCTGCGGTACCTGGGCCATCATAGGCGACTTGGGGGGCACGACGCACACGACGTTGACCGGCGTTATAAATCCAGGCACGGCGCGGTTCTTTTACTTGGTTCATGGTTTCTTGTACAAGTAGCACTGTCCCTGCCAAGCGTGAAGGCGCTGTGACTGATTGCAAGAAGTAAAACAACGAGTTCTCTTCCGGGTCAGCCACAAACTTGAATTGCTCCTCCATGGTGACAGGTGTATAGGTACCGTCAGCCAGTGGTGTCGCTAGCGTGACTTCTCGCTCTGCAGAGTTGCCCCGGTAACGTGTTGAGTGGTTCCAGACCAGTTCTACCCCTGTTTTGGGGATCGGAAAGGGCGTGTAATCTTTAAAATGAGTGACCCCATTGCCGCCATCTTCGAGTTCAGCTGTCGTGGCATTGGCTTTGGCGGTGTCATACACCTGTTGCGGATAAGCAGCGGTGCGGTGTGAAGGGTAAACTGGCATCTTGAAGCTATCAGGATATTTTTTGAATAGCGCCAGTTGTCCTGGAGAAAGCTTGTCCTTGTACTGCTCAAGATTCTCAGCCGTGATCACAAATAATGGTTTTTCATCAGCAAAAGGGTTGTGATAGCCCGTTTTGAAGTCGCCTTGTCCTTCTGTCAGGCCGCCATTCCAGGCCGGAATAGTGCCGTCAGCATTGCCCGCTTTTTCTGCCCCCATCGGGGTCAAGCTTTGACCTAATTTGGCCGCTTCATCGGCAGGAACCGCCGCATGGGCCGCGCTTCCCATGAGCCCGAGCGCGAGCAGTGAAGAAGCCAGTAGGTGGCGTTGGAATCGATGTCGGTTCATGTCGTCATCCTTTGTCTGCATCCCGTAGCCCGGTTGATCGTTCCGGGCCTGAATATATGGGCGTATATTGAATCAAGTGCGGAGGTTAGTAATTCATGCCCAGGCTCAGTGATATAAAGTCGCGATCATCTAGATCCCAGTAGTCGGTATCCAGGTAGTCGGTGTAACTTAAGCTGGCCGTATAAGTGTTGAGATATTCTGCGTTCATGGCAAAACCAATGATCTGGCGGCCTTCATAGAACTGACTACCGGGCTCAGGCCCGTAACCTTCTACGTCATGACTCCAGGATAAGGTCGGTTTTAGCGTCAGCCCGCCAATCAGCGCATTGTTGTATTCCAGCTGGCCAACCAATCGATAGCCCCAAGAAAAGTCGGTGACATAACCGTCGTTGCTGCCCCCATAGGAACCGTAAATCGAGGAGCGCCCAAAGCGCATTTCGGAAATGTCCGGCAGGTCGTCTACATAGGTCATGCCGACTTCTCCAATTAGACGCAGGTTGTCGGCGCCCAAGGTTTGGTTGAAGTCATGGATGAAGGTCATCTGCAATTGGCTGACCGGGAACTCGCGATAGCCTTTATCCCAACGGCCTGATTCTAATGCAGCCACATCGCTGGGTAGCGGACGAGAGCCCATGTTCGCGGTGGCATTCGCAACGCCAGCAGCGAGTTGTTGGTTGTAAGCGGCACTACCGGGCGTCAGACCTGCCTGCACCAGCTGAGCCCCTACTGCGGCAGCGGCTTGTTGAGTAAAGAGCGCTGTGGGTGCGCCGCGGACCAGGATATCGTTGGCGTTGACCTGAATCGGCATATTGGGGCGATAACTGAATTCGCCTGACCAAGCCGTTCCGGTGGGTAGCAGTGTGCTGAAGGTGAAGCCGAACAGGTCAATGTTTTCGGGGTAGTTGACCCGGTAACGTGATTGTTCTTCACGACTAAACCCTGTGGGGTTGTTGGCTAACAAGCCTGCAGCAGCAGCGCCATTGGTAGAGTTTTCACCAATATAACCACCGATATAGGGCAGGCGGCTATGATAGTTCAAATAATAGAGCCCAAACTCAGTGCCATTAAGTGCTTCGGCATACCACTTGAGATTGACCCCAAAAGACCCGGTGCTTGAGGCATGCTTTGTGCCTGCTCGGTCAGCCGTGGCGAGGTACTCATAAGGCGTGCCTGAGAAGGTGAATCCGTTGAGGTTTTCGGGATAAGTTGAACCGGTGAAATAGACCGGCCCACAGCCATCTGACACAAAGTCATTGTTCGAGAAGTAGGTGCCGCAAGCATCGGGTCGGACTTCGGCACGTTCAAATTGATAGAAAGCACCTAAGTTCCAGTTGCCGGCTTCATCTAATGAGAGTGAACCCGAGACCAAGCCTACAGGGAGCAGGCCTTCTTTTAATTCTGCCCCGGGCTTACGTAGCGCAGAGACGTCAACGGGGTTGATTACATTCAGGCCACCCTGAATAAATGTACTCTCCCCCCAGTTCAGTACATGTCGACCTACTTTGACTTGGCCCAAGCGCCCGCCAATATCAATATCGCTCCACAAGTAGGCATCCATCACTTCAATGCCGCTTTTGGCATCATCAAAACTATCGGTATCACGCCAGTGGTTGGCTTGGCCGCCATCGGTAGGGCCATCAAGGCCATCTAGCGCTCCGTCATACCAGTAGCGGAACCCGACTTTAGCTCCCATGTTGGGGTAGGACCGGTGGGTGATGTTGAAATCATGGCTACCTTTAAAAATCAGTGAGGTTAAGTCACCCTTATCAAAGTTTTGGTTACCATCATCCGTGTTATTGGTTTGTTGGCCCGGATAGGTTTGATCTCCTCCCAGCGCAGCAGGTCCCCCTTTCACTGAATGGCCTGAGGCGTTCAGCGTGCCTGCTGCAACATAATCATCATTACGCTCTTCCACACGCCAGCTGGCGCCGATGGAGGCGCTGGAGTCGATGCGCACATCAAAACCGCCGGCACTGAATTCGGCAGCTTGAGCATAAGGCATTGTCGCTATCGCGAGGGCTAGCGCGCTCAAGGGCGGCAAGTGCTTCAACCGTGTATTCTGCTCCATGGTCCACCTCAAGTTATTGTTATCTGTTGACTATTGGCGATCAGTCGCGCGATGTGAACAGGGTCCGAGACTGCTCAATGAGTCACTTGTTTGGCTGTTCTGACATCTTACGTTAACGCCATCCTTTTCAACTATGGCAAATCCTTTTCGGGCTGGACATCCGTCAAAAGAGGGAATCATCGCCAGAGTCTATCGACTTGCCATTTTACCGATCTATCATGGCGCTTGCTGATGCGCATAGATATCAATCAAACGTATGATATTAAGATAATTTAGCGGCTAGATAGAAAATTTTCCTCATTCAATCCAGATTCGTTAATCAAGGCGCGGATACGTTTTTTATCTAATTTACCGACACTTGTTTTGGGTATTTCAGTAACAATTTGGTATTGATTGGGGAGTGCCCATTTGGTCAGTCGACCTTCATCGACAAATTGTTTTAAATGTTGACGTAAACTGGAAGCGCTGACGGGTGATTGAGCTTCTGCCGCCATAACGAGTGCAACAGGACGCTCTCCCCATTGCGGATCGGGGATGCCGATGACGGCGACTTCGGCAACGCCCGGGTGCAGGCTGATGAGGTTCTCCAGTTCGAGCGATGAAACCCACTCACCGCCGGTCTTAATGACATCTTTCATACGATCCCGCACCTGGAGCACACCGGTTTCATCAAGCGTGCCGACATCTCCTGTATGCAGCCAGCCCCCTTCCCAGAGTGCTTCGCTACGGGCCTCTTCTTTAAAATAGGTTTGTGTCAACCAGGGCGCCCGCACACAGACTTCACCGATGCTTTCGTCATCATGGGGGAGCGGTTGGCCATCGACGTCCAGTATTTCAAGGTTGACCAAGGGTACGGCGAGGCCCGTGCGACAACGCCAGGGCAGCTGTTCTTCAAATGTGGCCTGTTCAATATGCGCGGGCAGAATAGCGGCTGTGAGCAGTGGGCAGGTTTCAGACATGCCGTAGGCGCTTCGAACATCAATCCCCAGTGAATGTGCTTTTCGTGCCAGCCCTTGGGGTAAAGCAGACCCCCCGATGAGGACTTTCCAATTCGAGAGATCAACCGTTTCTCCGTCGCCGCTGACACGAGGGTGTTCCAACACCATATTCAGGAGTGTGGGCACACAGTGAGAAAAATCGACTTGCTCCGTAACCAGCAATTCGACCAGTGTTTCGGGCTCATAGCGCCCTGGGTAAACCTGCTTGCAGCCCAATAGCGTCGCGGTGTAGGGGATGCCCCAGGCATGCACGTGAAACATCGGTGTGATCGGCATGTAGACCTTGTCCCGGTCCAGCATTTCCATGCCTTTCTGTTGGAGTGTTGAGGCTTCCGTTAAGGTGTGGAGTACGAGTTGGCGGTGGCTGAAGCAAACGCCTTTAGGGTTGCCGGTGGTGCCGGTGGTGTAGAACAGCGTGGCGATGGCATTTTCATCAAATTCAGCAAACTCATAGTGGGTCGACTGTTCACTGAGTAACGTTTCATATTCTCCGCGCCATACATGAGCCAAAGCCTGTGGTGGTGAAAAGGCTGAATCGGAATTCCGGCTTATCATCGGGTCGGTGCAGAATCCCTGGTCGGTACAGAGTATGACGCTTTTGATATCGGGTAGGCGTCCAATTAACTGGCTTATCAAGGGTAAAAAATCATCATGGACGAGTAAGTACTGGTCTTCTGCATGCGCCATGGTGTAGTGAATCTGTTCCGGCGATAGCCGAACATTGACTGTATGCAAAATGGCGCCGAGCATCGGAATCGCAAAAAAGCACTCCAAGTAACGATGACTGTCCCAGTCCAGTACAGCAACGACATCGCCTGCTTTGACGCCCTGCTGACTCAACATATGAGCTAATTGATGAACACGCTGTTGAAACGTGGCATAGCTATGTTGGCATAGGTCGCGATAAACAATGGGATTCTCGCCTGCCATTCGCACGCCTGACGTTAATAGGTCCTTGATCAGCAGGGGGGGATTGTGCGCTGATGGCGTTGGGTTGATCAACCTTGGGCTTAATGTTTGAGCCATGAGTGAATCCTTTGTCATTGGCAATATTCACTGGGAAAGCAACTTGGGTGTTATTCACTATTCAATGCTTGAGAACGATTGCCTATCGCTCTTGCGAGCGGTTTTACTCGAGCCGAAAGGGGGTGTTACCCGGAGTGAGTGAAGTCGTAACAGATCCGAGATGTGGTGTGATTGGAGGGATGCCTTCAATGGCTTTGCCCCTAAATCATCCCAAGGAGGGATGCCGGTTTCGGTCAAAATCATCCTATAGTGAAGATCTAAACAACAATAAGTGCGACAGGAGTCACTATGTCATTGCCTCTGAAACCACTGGTCGTCGGCCTGTTATTGAGCTGCTCTTGGCAAGCTCAGTCTGCGGACTTTTCTCATTTAATTGTTTTTGGAGATAGTTTGAGTGATGCCGGCCAATTTCCTGATGGGACTGATCGTTCCGATCCGAACTTTCTAAGCGGAAAGCGTTTTACTAACCGAACGGGAGCGGACTTCTCTGGACCTTATGCGGAAGTCGCGACCCAGCGTTTGGCGCGGCAGCTAGGGCTCGGTGATTTATTTCCTTCGACTTCGCCTGTTCGGCAAGCGGTGGGGTTGGAGGATGGGACCGACTATGCCACTGGCGGCTATACCACTGCTCAGATATTAAGGTCTATTCGTGAGCCTGGTGGTTCTGTGGTGGCTGCGCCAGACGGTACGATTTTAAGACAGCGTGATGGTTATTTGGTCTCTTCACCAAAGGCTGACCCCGATGCACTTTATTATTTGAATGGTGGTGGCAACGATTTCTTTAATGGGGTCATTACTGGTGTGAACTCCGCCCAAGAATCGGCAGGCCGTCTAGTGCTGGGCGCTAAAGCGCTTGCTGATGCCGGTGCTGAGACATTAGTTGTCTCAGATCTGCCAGATGTCAGCCAGACCCCCGCTGCTGCGGGATCTCCTGCCTTAGCGGCCGCTAAGCCCTTAGTGCAGGTGTTTAATGCGGCTTTAGGCCAGGGGTTGGCGACGTTGAATCCCCGGCTACAGATTTTACGCCTGGATACGAATCGTTTGTTTGATGAAGTGAAAGCCGATCCCGCTCGATTTGGCTTTGCGACACCCGATATGTTCTCGGCCGGTGAGCAACTGGGCAATGTCTGTTTTGATGGTCGCGATGGCAGTTGCCAGACGTCGACGGACTTTGGGGTGACTCAAGCGACGGCAGACCCAGATCAACTCCTTTTCTATGATGGTGTCCACCCCACTGCTCGAGCGCAGCAAGTGTTAGCGGATCAAGCTTACTCTTTCTTCACTGCCAGCGATGAGCTTTCTTTGTTGACTTACTTCAATCAGCAAATCCTGAGCCATGATCAAGGGGCGCTCTATGATGAGCTTGAGATGGGACGCTCTCTATCGACTGGAGATTGGCAGCTTTTTGCCCGAGGCGCCAAGCAAACCGTCAATACCGGTGATGGATATGCAAATGCCCGAGCTGAGAGCGATGATGATCATTTGATGATCGGGGCACTATATCAATACTCAGATACTGTCACTTTGACGGCGGCCCTGTCTCATCAGAATGCGGATCTTGATCTGAAAAACTCGGGATCTGATTATGATATTGAAGGACAAACTCTGCATCTTGGCGGGCAATACCGTTGGTCTATCTTCGCGCTTGAAGGTCAGTTGAATTATGGTCAGCAAGATGTTGATAGCGCGAGACGTTTGGCGTTGGGTGTGAGTCGTCGCACTGAAACAGGCTCAACCGATGCCGAAAGCTTAGGGGCGGCATTAAGAATCAAAATGAACTTGGTGTCAGACCAAGGTGATCGATTGATGCCTTATGTGGGCGTTAAGTATCTCAAGAGTCGTGTTGATGGGTTCAAAGAGGATCAGCTCACGTCGACCAGCCTTGATTATGAAGATTTCGATAATGAAGCGTGGCTAGGTGAAGTGGGGCTTGGATTTCGCCAGTCAGGGCAGCATGGCGTGATTGCCGATATTGCATGGCTCAAGCCATTACAGCGTGAAGCGACAGACGTTAGCTTTAGCCAGCAAAGCTATGGAGGCCAAGCGGATACCCTGACTTTTGGGGGCTATAAAATGGAAGATGAGTCGGTTAGAGGTCAACTGGGTTACTTTGTGAACCTGTCATCTGGCGTTCGACTGAATGCGGCTTATCATTATTGGTTTGCAGATGATGATCAAAGCAGTGTGTCTGTGAGTGCTGCTCTGACGTTCTAATCATCTGTTGAGGGGGATGGGGTTCAGAGCCCGTGTGTTGTGTCATTGGGCTCTGAACGTCAGATCGCTTTAACGCTCAGGCTTGGTTGAAGATATGTTGAGCTTTGTTCCTGGGATCGCTTAGACTGGATCTTGCAGTGCAGCATTTACGCTTCGTGCTCATAAGGGAGATGGCTATGCGTCGGGTGGTGTTCAATCAAAAAGGTGGCGTTGGAAAATCGAGTATCACATGTAATTTGGCGGCAATTGCGGCAGCTAAAGGAACGCCCACGTTGGTGGTTGATCTTGACCCTCAGGGGAATAGCAGCCATTACTTGTTGGGGCAGCCGGTTGGTGCGCTGAGCCCTACGCTGTGGGATTTCTTTGAGCAAACGTTGTCACTGAGTAATGGTCGGCAGTCCCCCCTCGATCTAGTGCATAAGACCCCTTTTGAGAATCTCTATGTACTGCCTGCTCATCCGGATCTGGAGAGTTTGGAATCCAAGCTGGAATCACGCTATAAAATTTATAAATTAAAAGAGATGCTTGAAGTTTTGGAGGACACTTTTCCTTCTATTTGGATTGATACGCCGCCCGCCTTAAATTTCTTTTCTCGCTCCGCACTGATTGCAGCCTATCGCTGCTTGATTCCTTTTGACTGTGATGCTTTTTCTCGTCAGGCACTTTTGAATCTGACAACTTCGATTGATGAGTTAAGGGCTGATCATAATCGTGATCTAGAAGTCGAAGGCATCGTTGTGAACCAGTTTCAAGCACAGGCCCGCTTACCGCGTGAGCTGATTGAAGCTTTGCGCGCAGAGGGGCACCCCGTATTGCCCGTGGCGTTAAGTAGCTCAGTGAAAATGCGGGAATCTCATCAAGTATGCCGGCCTTTGATCGACTTGGTGCCGAAACATAAGCTGACCCAACAGTTTGTTGAGCTATTTGAGTCTCTCACTTAATACTTTAATGAGAGGCTTTTTAGTGTTGGTTTTCCATTCATGCCGATATCCTATTCATGTGGATCCCCTACGCTTACTGAATGATGGCTGATCATTGGAATGGATATGAGATATTCTGATGGGCCCGTCACGGCGATAGCTGGCCGTTATCATGAATTGAATTGTTACCTCAGTAGGCGATGTTTTTTCGGTCTGTGTCAGGAAAAAGTCACTCACCTCTGCCCCTGTTCCAAGCATGTGGTTATACTGTGCGCCAATGTACATCGCTAAGGGGCGTCGCTAGGCTACAATGTTCTAGCTTAATCTCCTCGTTATGTTGCTGACTGTCTCGGTTCGACAACCTTTTGTGCAAAGGCTCGCTCGATATATTGTGCGTATTGATTTGTGACTGATGGAAGGTCCCATGCTTGAATGTGTAGTGTCTTTTTTGGCCAGTCTCCAACTTGGAGTTCAACATAAATTGAGACGCCTTTATGCAGATTCGAGCCCTCAAGTTGCGCATGTGGTGAAGCTTTCTTCCTCTGATACTGCTTTATTTACGGGCCCTCGACTGGTTGCTGTGGCGCATCTGCTGGCACTTATCGTTATGCCCTTTGCAGTGGTTCAAGCTGCGCCGGAGTCAAAACTGTCAGAATGTGAGTCCCCTGTGGCGGTGCTTGATAGTGTCGATGGTCAAGTGCGTGTTCAGCTGTCAGATAGCCCTTTCCCTAAAGTCCCGACTCATTTGCCAAGAAATCTCTGTGCGGGTGATCAAGTTCATGTCTCCGATAACAGTCGTGCTCGGATTCATCACCAGGATCAAAGGGCTATTGTGGCTGCGGGTAGTGTGGTTGTTCTACGTTCGGCACAGGCGATGGAGGTTCAAAAAGGCGCCGTGTTGTTGGATGCCCCGACACCGCATCAGACTTATCAGATGATGACGCCTCGCGTGATTGTGAGTATTGATCGTGCGCATTTACTGGTGCGGGCTGAAAACGATCGTGAAGATGTCACTGTTTTGCAGGGGCAAGCAGCCGTTCAGCCTCGAGAAGGCCTATTAGCTTATTATCTTTGGTCTCCCCGGGCGGGGGATGGTATGACACCGCCTGAAGGGGCTCAAGTGATTCATCCTCAGCCTCAGCCTAAAGTGGTGGCTCAAGCTACAGTGGTAGCTCAAGCCACAGTAGGGGCGCCGCCGGAAAGCAATGATTCACAAACTGACCTCCAGGATGATCAGTCCGTGGAGGGATCGGCAGAAAAAGACAACGCATCGCCGCTATCAGGTCAAGAAAAACCGCCGAAATCGATCAATATGTTCCGGAGTCGGATGATGCAATCTTTCGCTGATTTCAAGGCTCAAATTCAAACGCAATACATTGATGATCGTCGCCAGGTTCAGGTGTCTGCAGGGCATCAGCTGGTACTGGGCGGAGATTTGCCCCAGCTAGAAGGTGTTGAGTCGGTACTGGATCCTGGCTTGAAACGATTAGCTGATTCGTTGTCACAGTGGTTGACCAGTCAGGCGCAGTCATAAGGTATGGATCGTTCTTCAGTTGTCGGTGATTCTCGCTCGATTCAGAGCAATCAGCAGGGGCCTCATGAGCGCTTGCTGGATATTGTGAAGCGTCATCAGCAGCACCCTTTTCGCAAACCGATTGCGGCTTTTAATCAGGCCGCTTTTGAGCATGCAAGCCAGTGGCGTCAGCAGAGGCCGCAAGCGCCTCTGATCCTCGATGCGGGCTGTGGTGTTGGTGTGAGTACACGTCAGCTGGCGCTGCAATTTCCTGAGCACTTAGTGATAGGCGTTGACCGTTCAGAAGATCGCTTATCACGACGGTTAGGCACTTTACCTGAGAATGCACTGCTGGTACGTGCAGACTTGGTCGACTTCTGGCGTTTGGCTGAGCAAGCGGGTTGGCAGCCTGAGCGTCAGTATGTGTTGTATCCCAATCCTTATCCCAAGGCCTCTCAAGTGAAACTGCGTTGGCATGGGCATCCTGTTTTTCCCTCGATGCTGACTTTAGGCGGGCGCTTGGAAAGCCGTAGCAATTGGCTGTTATACCTTGAAGAAATGGCTCTGGTTCTTGAGTTCATGGGGCATTCGCCTGTTGAGCTCTCTCGTCTGCCTGAAACACAATTGGCGGCATCCCCTTTAACGCCTTTTGAGCGTAAATATCATTTAAGTGGTCAGCCACTTTGGCAACTCTGCATTAACCTTTGATCATTGCGCCTGATGTACTATACACGCGTGATCTAAGGTTAAAGTTGTAGTGCTGCGGCGCAAAAATCACACTAAGCTGCTCTTGTAACGGATGTGCTTGCGATTGAGTTCATGCACGAGAGAGAGGTTTAAGGTGATGTCCAATCCCCGCGCAGAATTGCGCTCCCCTGTGCAGCAAATTGCTCAGTTGATCCTCAATGGTTTTGATGATTATCGATTTCGTTTCAGGCAAATTACGGAGGATGCCCAGGAACGTTTTGAGCAGGCTCGCTGGCAAGCGGCTCAGCAAGCTTCTGCTGATCGTATTGATTTGTATGAGATCAAAGTCGCTCAAGTCGTGGCCGCACTTCATGCTCAGGTCGCCCCTTGCTATTTACAGGATGTTAACCACTGGCCTTTAGTGAAAAGTGCTTATATTGCAGCGATTGAACATCGCTTGGATGATGAGTTGGCCGAAACTTGGTTTAATTCGATTTATTGTCATGTTTTTGGCCATGATGGTATTGCCGATGCCGGGATGTTTGTACACTCCACACGCTGCCAGCCTCGCCGGGTATCACGTATCAATTTAACTCGACGATACCATCCGCTCTCTCGCCAGCACGGCCTGGATTTGCCAGGAATGATGGGCCGAATCTTACAGGATTATGCTTTTGATGTGCCTTATGAGGATCTCAACCGAGATCTAGCGTATATCGTGCATTACTTACACACGCAATTGCCGGATCATTTGTTTTATAATCCTCATATTTGTATTGAATTATTAGAGTCAGTGTTCTATCGCAATAAAGGGGCTTATTTAGTTGGGCGTCTGATGACCGATACGGAAGTCTTCCCCTTCGTGCTTCCGCTTCTTCATCGAGAGGGGGGGGGTATTTATGTGGATACCCTGATTACTGAAGAAGATGAAGTCTCGATTATTTTCTCATTTACCCGCTCGTACTTTATGGTGGATGTGCCCGTTCCGGCTGAGTTCGTGGATTTTTTGCATGAGTTGATGCCGGGCAAACGTTTGGCTGAACTTTATGCTTCAATTGGTTTTTATAAGCATGGCAAAACGGAATTTTATCGGGATTTATTAAATCATCTAGCCGATACAGAAGATCGTTTCATCATGGCTCCGGGTATCCGCGGTATGGTCATGAGTGTGATTACGCTACCTGGGTTTAATGTCGTCTTTAAAATGATTAAAGATCATTTTGCGCCGCCAAAAGAGGTCAATAAAGAAACGGTCGAAGAAAAGTATCGACTAGTGAAACGGCATGATCGCGTTGGCCGCATGGCCGATACCCAAGAGTTTTCCAACTTTCGCTTTCCTGTTGAGAAGTTTGAGCCCGAATGCTTGCGTGAATTACTGGAAGTGGCCCCTTCTTGTGTTTCGGTTGTTGAGGACTTTGTCATTATTCGGCATGTCTGGACCGAACGGCGAATGACGCCCTTGAACCTATACTTGGATTCTGCAGATGAAGAGGAGTCCCGAGCAGTCATCAATGATTATGGCAATGCCATTAAACAAATGGCGGCGGCTAACATCTTTCCTGGCGATATGTTGCTTAAGAACTTTGGTGTAACACGCCATGGCCGAGTTGTCTTTTATGATTATGATGAAATCAGTTATCTCACTGATATGAACTTTAGAAAAATTCCCCCTCCGCGCTTCCCTGAAGATGAAATGGCGAGCGAGCCTTGGTATTCGGTAGGCCCGCACGATGTTTTTCCAGAAGAGTTCCCGGTTTTTTTATTCAGCGATATCGCCATGCGTCAATTGTTTACTGAACTTCATGGGAATTTATTCGATGCAGAATATTGGCAAGTCATGCAATCACGCTTAAGCCAAGGGCAGGTTCTAGATGTTTACCCTTATCGTCGTAAAAGGCGCTTTGATGAAATGTCTAAAATTGCGTGATATGACGCCTGCCTTAGATCATCAGATGGGCGTTAGATGGTATGACTTCACCATTGGGCACAGTAGAATCAGGGCCTGCTCATTTGACGGGAGAAGGGCATGTCCAAAACATCATGGATGCCATCATCAGAGGCAATGAAGGGGCGCCATCTGGTTGTATTGACCGGCGCCGGGATCAGCGCTGAGAGTGGGCTGAAAACGTTTCGTGCTGAAGATGGCCTTTGGGAGAATCACCGGATTCAGGATGTGGCCACGCCTGAGGCTTGGGCGCGTGACCCTAAGACTGTACTTCGTTTTTATAATGAGCGCCGCCGCCAAGCCCATCAGGCCCAGCCCAATGCTGCTCATCGTGCATTAGCCGCGTTGGAGTCGACGTTTCAAGTCAGCATCGTCACTCAGAATGTAGATGATTTACATGAGCGGGCGGGATCAACACGGGTGATTCACTTGCATGGCGAGCTGGATAAAGCTCGGTCAACGGGGGCTCCTGAGCGGGTTTATCAGCTGAATGGTCAGGATCTTCAATGGGGTGATCAGTGTAGTGACGGGCATCAATTACGGCCCGATATTGTTTGGTTCGGCGAGAGCGTGCCGATGTATGAGGTGGCGGAATCGGTTGTAAAAGACGCTGATTTTTTACTGGTTGTGGGGACCTCTCTACAGGTTCAGCCGGCGTCTTGGCTCGTTGAAGTCCCCCCTGCCTCAGTGCCTCGCTTGTGGGTTGATCCTGCTGATATCACGCCGAGTGCGGGCATTTTGCATCTTCAGGAAAGCGCGACTCAAGGTGTCACTTACTTGGCCGATTACTGGTTGACGCGCGATCAGCTTGTGATGCCTCCATTAGGGCTTCATGCGACAGCGCACCATGATGAACTGTGGCGATGAAGGTTTTTTAGTTGAACGCTTTTTGACTGAGCGCTTTTTAACTGAACACTATAGCGTACGTCTTACAGACTTAAGCGGTGACCATGTGATACGGAATGAGATCATCAAGCCCGGTGATCTCATATGGGTCATCAGCCGCAGGGGGTCGCCCTATCGTTAAGGATAAAAACAGCCCATGAATATGCTGAAAAAACTCCATCTCTGGTTCCCTGTGCTCGCAATTGTCTTTGCCTCTTTAGCTTATGGTCTACCCCACTTGTTAACGACTCCGCTATTGATTACATCGGGGAGCGTTCAGTCTGTACTGTCTTTTCTTGGCTGGGGACATTGGCAGGGTGAGAGCAGTCAGTTATGGCTGTTGGCCCCTAAGGATATGATTGTTCCTCTGTTATCATTGATCATGTTTTGCATGGGGTTAACATTAACCCCTGCAGATTTTGTCCGTGTTGCACGCCGACCGATGTGTGTTGCCGTTGGGGTTGGGCTACAGTTTTTGATTATGCCTTTGGCGGCTTGGGGTGTTGCATTGTTGTTGAATCTACCGGATGACCTCTTGATTGGCATGGTCGTTGTCGGGGCGACAGCAGGCGGAACGGCCTCTAATGTGATGGCGTGGTTGGCCGGTGCTAATGTCGCTTTGTCCGTGACAATGACACTCACCTCGACGTTGGCTTCTATCGTGGCAACACCACTCCTGACGGCTTTATATGTGGGGCATACGGTTGATGTGCCGCTTCTGAGCATGATGACGACGATTGCCTCTATTGTGTTGGGTCCGATTGTGCTCGGTATGCTTTTTAACCGCTTATTTAATCGTTGGGTAAGTGAAAATGAGGTGGTATTGGCGTGCGTGTCCATGTTGGCGATTGTTTTGATTATTGGGATTGTTGTGGCCTTAAACCAGCAACGTTTAGCGGTGATGGGCTCCGCATTGATCCTTGCGGTGATGCTACATAACAGTATCGGATTATTTTTGGGATATCGGTTGTCTCGGTTATTAGGGATGGCCCCTTATGATGCACGGGCGATCGCCATTGAAGTCGGCATGCAAAACTCAGGTTTGGCCGCAGCACTTTCCGCTAAGCTTTTTGGCGTTGGTTCAGCCCTGCCAGGAGTGTTGTTTAGTGTTTGGCATAATATTTCGGGGAGTCTCTTGGCCGGTTATTGGGGGCGCCGTCAGCAGATGAAGCGTCAATTGTCTGAAATTGACTAACGGGTGTTCAGCATTGGGGGCGCGGCGACCACGACGCCAATGCTGAGACTGGCTGTTTATCGTTGAGCACAGTAGACTGCGGCTCCCGTTTTTGCGTGAGCCTGATATGTGCGATTCAGCGATACCCTCTCAAGAGTTTGACCAGAAACTATCTTCGGCTGAGCATCAGATTCGTGCGATTGCATTGGCCGACCAAGAAGCTAAACGAGCTCAAGCTCATTCGCGGCCATTTCTGGCTCGCGGGAGTGCTGCGATACGCTGTTCTGCTTGTCGCTTACCTGCGGCTCAATGTATTTGTGCTTATCGAGTGGAGACACAGAGTTACGCCCAATTCTGGGTCATTATGCACCCTGAAGAGGCTTATAAGCCGACCAATACGGCGCGTTTGATTGGCGATGTATTGCCTGACACTCGTTACTTTGGTTGGTATCGCACCGCTCCCGATGCTGAACTTTTAGCGCTCTTACAAGATCCCCGTTATCAACCTTTTATCATCTTTCCGGATGATCAAGAGGATGTGAAACCGCGTGTCCGTGAATTGGATTTGAACACGCTCGGTGAGCGCATTCCTGTGTTTATTTTACTCGATGGCACCTGGCGTCAGGCGCGGCGTATCTTCCGTAAAAGCCCTTATTTAGCGGATATTCCTGTACTGCCTCTGCATCATGAAATGAAAATACGTTATGCCTTGAGAAAGCCTGCATCTGAAGCGCATTTGTGTACAGCTGAAGCTGCGATGAGCTTACTGATGCTCAGTGGTGACCATCAGGCCTCCGAGGTGCTCAGTCATTACTTTGACGTCTTCAATCTTCATTATGCTGCCGCTCGGCGACATCAAGCGCCTGGCTTAGCCGCGCCTATGCGGTGGTTGCTTGATTATCGGCAAAACAATACCTCAACATAAATCTAATTAACCCGTTTGACGATAAGCTGGCATATAAGATGCAACGTTAAGTCATCATCTTCCTGATGAGGACTTTTTTATGCTGTTGTCATCAATGCTTTCGAGCCGTTTACTCAGGCCTCTTTTAGTCGGGTTGGTTGGGCTTATTATGATTCAAACGCTGAGCGTTATGGGGGTTGTCCGTCACGGCACCCGAGTGCTCACGGATGACGTTTTAGCCGGCCTCACCCAGCTTCATCAGGTATCCAGCCAAGCCTTGAATCAAACAACCCAAGACATCACCGATAAACTGCAGTCGCTTGCTGCGGGGTTACAGCAACGCCTTGGTCAGGGGTTGGGTCAGCGGCTTGATCAAGCGAATGCTTCCAGCCTTGAAGCTTTGGAGGAAGCCTTAGTGAGTGGGGCTGAATCACAGGCTCGCTTGCTGGCGTCAGTATCACCCAAAGCCATCTGGGATCGTGATACGCCAGCTTTAACCAAGTTAGTGGAGCAGGCCCATCAAGCCAATCCACGTATCCTGTTTGCTTTCTTTCTGGATGCACAAGGGAAACGTCTGACTCGTTATCTGGATAGAACCCAGCCTGAAATTAAAGCCATGTTAGATTCAGGCGAAGGGCGCTCTTCATTTGATCGAGTAATGAACGCGGCATCACATCGTGATGATGTCTTGCTCATTCAGTCCCCTATTAGCCCTATGGGTACACAGATTGGCACTTTTATTATGGCGGTTTCTCGTGCCCAGCTGCTGATTCAGCATCAACAGCTCAAAGCCGAACTGGCAGGGTTCGAACATGATATGACGCACATGATCACTCGGCGCCTCAATGATAATCGTCATGACACACTGGCCTTACTTGAGCAACGTATTCAAATTCTGGATCAGCAAACTCAGGCGCAAACGGGTGTGCTCTCCAGGCATGCAGAAAATGCTGTGGCTCTACTGCTGCAGCGTCTGAGTTGGGTTCAAATCGCCAGTGGTCTTGGGTTGATGTTATTGCTCATGCTGATTGTTGTCATGAGGGTTCTGATACCGATTCGTCATTTAGGGGGCGCTTTAGCCACGTTAGCAGAGGGGGAAGGTGATCTGACCCAACGGTTACCAGAGCATCAACGTCATGAGCTCGGTATGATGGCTTGTGATGTCAATCGCTTTCTGGCCACTTTGCAAGCCTTGATACAGGATGTGCAGGGGGTTGTATCGCAAACTCGGCAGACGGGAGAGCGCTTATCCCATTTGGGTGAAGCTTCTCGCGAAGCCTCTGATCGACAGCTCCATACATTACAGGCGAGCCATGAGGTGTATGAAGTGATGATGGTGGCGTTGTCTCAGATGCAAGGACATATGCACGATGCGTTGCACCGAGTGGGTGATATTCGGCAAAGCGCAGCCTCGACAACCGAGTTGTCGAGCCATGTTCACCAGGACATGGCGCAAATGGTGGTGAAAGTGAGCGAGGCCACTGATCAAGTACAGCAGTTGGTGAATCAAGCACATAACATCGGCGAAATTCTCGATATGATCCAAGGCGTGGCAGAGCAAACAAATTTGTTGGCATTGAATGCTGCGATTGAAGCTGCTCGGGCGGGCGAAAGTGGGCGTGGCTTTGCCGTCGTCGCTGATGAGGTGAGAGCGCTAGCGGGACGAACGAGTGCCGCGACACAGGATATTGAACAGCAGATTGATGTCCTGCGACAGTCTGTCCATGATGTTGCTCAGACTATGGGGGAGGCCCGGACTATCGCTGAAGATGGGATTGGAATGATTCGTCGCTCAGATGAGCAGCTTCAGCAGATTGATCTTGCAGTGGAAGATCTTTATGGCGTTGCCCAAAATAGCGCTGACCTGACTGAGCAGCAAAATCTACATGCCCAGGCCTTGAATGAACGCTTGGACACGGTTGAAAAAGACAGCCGTATGACGATGACACGTGTTGAAGAAGTGGCGGCTTCAGCGGAACAGTTGCAAGTACTCTCGATGCAATTAAATGAACGTGTTTTTCGTTTTAAAACTTGAACCGTTTAAGATCTGATTCTTAAAGGTTGGGATTTTAAGGTGTCAAATAATAGAGGCGAGCTTTAACGCTGATGAGGGCCCCAAGGGGCCCCACGACGCAATCAGTCACTGGATAAGCTATCGAGATAGCGCTCCGCATCTAGCGCGGCCATACAGCCGGTTCCTGCCGAAGTTACAGCCTGTCGATAAACATGGTCGGCCACATCGCCAGCAGCAAAGACCCCAGGTGCACTTGTGGCAGTTGCATTACCTTGTAAGCCGGAGTTGACCACAATATAGCCATTTTCCATCTCAAGCTGGCCTTCGAAAAGCTCCGTATTCGGTTTATGCCCAATCGCAATAAAGACGCCCATCGTGGCAATGTCACGGGTTTCGTCCGAATGGGTTGCTTTCAGGCGCAGCCCGGTGACACCGCTATTATCACCAAGGACTTCTGACAGTGTATGGTTCCAAATGATTTCAACATTGCCGTTCTCGGCTTTTTCGAACAGTTTGTCCTGCATAATCTTTTCAGCACGGAGGCTGTCACGGCGGTGGATCAACGTGACTTTTCGGGCTATGTTCGATAGGTAGAGGGCCTCTTCAACCGCAGTATTCCCCCCGCCAATCACAGCAACGTCTTGATTGCGATAGAAGAAACCATCACAAGTTGCACAGGCTGAAACCCCTTTCCCCATAAACTGCTCCTCACTGGGCAGTCCAAGGTATTGGGCGCTAGCACCGGTCGCGATAATTAACGCATCACAGGTATAGGTGCCTGAATCTCCTTTGAGAATATAGGGGCGAGCTTTCAAGTCGACTGTGTGAATATGATCAAACTGGATTTCAGTTTCAAAACGTTCCGCATGTTGACGCATGCGTTCCATGAGGTCTGGCCCCTGCACTCCATTCTGGTCTCCTGGCCAATTATCCACTTCTGTGGTGGTGGTGAGCTGGCCTCCCATTTGCATCCCGGTGATCAGTAAGGGTTTGAGGTTAGCGCGAGCAGCATAGACAGCGGCGCTGTAACCTGCAGGACCAGATCCCAGAATAATCAGCGGGCTATGTCGTGTTTCACTCATGGTGCATCCTCTTGCGTGTCTTAAGCCGGGGTGAGCGATCAGTCAATCGTTATCTGAGGCCTCGGCAGCTTTACGGTTGATCAGTAACCTCAGTGATCCGTTACTGATGCTTGATAGTGCTTAGTTTACCGCCTGATGCTGTGGGCCTGGAGTGTGCTAAGCATTTTTTTCGCCATAAGGGATTATTAAATCGTTCTATGGCGCCTTTATGAGTAGTGCCATGGGCGCGATCAATGACTGTGAGCCATCTCGAAACGATCCATATAGCAAAGGGGCCGGCAGAGCCGACCCCTTTGAAGTCCCTTAGTCTTGATCTGTGGTGGCTTAAGTATCCCGCTAGACTTAAGTGTTTTGCTAGAGCTAAGTCTCTTGCTAGATCTATAAGGCTCCACTAGACCAAAGGTAACCCGCTATTAAAGCTTGTCAGAAGATTCGGCTAAGTAGCTGGCAACACCTTCTGGGTTCGCCTGCATGCCTTTCTGGCCTTTTTCCCAACCTGCTGGGCATACTTCACCGTGCTCTTCGTGGAATTGCAGTGCTTCAACCAGACGAATCATTTCGTCAACATTACGGCCCAGCGGCAGGTTGTTTACGAGCTGATGCTGAACGACACCGTCTTTATCGATCAGGAAAGATGCGCGCAGGGCAACGCCGGCATCAGGATGCTCAATACCGTATGCACGAGTGATCTCGTGTTTGACGTCAGCAACCATAGTGAATTTCACTTCACCAATACCACCTTCGTCACGGGCAGTTTTACGCCATGCATGGTGAGTGAACTGGTTATCAACTGAGACCCCAATCACTTCTACGCCGAGTTCTTCGAACTTAGCCATACGGTTGTCGTGAGCAATGATTTCTGACGGACATACGAAAGTGAAGTCCATGGGCCAGAAGAACACGACTCGATATTTACCATTGGTATCGGACAGTTTGAAGTTGTCGACGATGCTGCCATCGCCTAATACTGCGGCTGCTTCAAAATCCGGTGCTTTACGAGTAACCAATACGCTCATGTTGATCTCCATTTGCTCAGTAGGTGATGCGGTGCTCTCAAACATCAGGCCAAGAGCCGCGCGTTAAATCGTGCCGTGAGGCATTGAGAACTAACCTTTGACGCTGTTAAGACTAGTGAATCTTTTTGGTTAGTTCAATTTGATTGATTAAATCGAATCAATAGTCTCTGTTTATCTGGTCGAGTTCGACTTATTCATCCTCGTTCATGCCTGTTGAACTGTCTACCTTCCTGGTTTCCTACCTTTTAACTATCTTCTATAGAAGTGCTTAGCCATCAGGAGAAGGTCATGGACAGTGTAACCGGCATACTACGGTGTCCTCTCTTGTTGCTTTGAGATGAGGGTAGCTTAACCGGGAATCAAGGGGGGATTAGATTTTAACGCTTTGAGCGTTCAGCGATAGAGATCTCAGAATGCTGGGTGCTTGGATCAAACAACTGATCGGAGTAAGAATTAAGTTCTCCTTTTATGAGTGATCCCCTTGTGGCGGATAAAAAACTTTTCATTCGAGAGTGCATATTAGATTGTTGTCGACTAATGTTTATATTAGGTATTGGTGCTGCAATGATTGAAGGGCTGAGCGTTGGCTTTGTGTCGTAAACGTTGGTGAAGGTTCAAACGTTAGTGTGTATGCAAGCGTTTCGAATTAAGTGAGTTTGAGTCGGGTGTGAAAGAGGGCCTCAAGGCTCCGGGCATTAAGACTAAGGCTAGGTTTCACCAATAGCATTGTCCTCGCTGAATCAGCGCCACCATCAAGGATGAAAGGCATAAATGGATGTCAGGGATAGATCAAAATAGCATGAGTGTTGAAGCCCAAGAAGCTCAATCGGTGGGCATTTTAATGATTGCGGGTGTGTCAGTCGTGGTGGGTTGTTTAGCGATTGGCAATCATTCGGTTATGGGTAGGGCCTATTGGGTGAATGTACGAGGCATGCTCATGAGTTGTCTGTGTATGTGCCACCTGTTGTTATGTTGGGCGCAATTGGGTTGGTCACAAGACATAAAAAAACGCCAGCTGAGAAACTCAGCTGGCGTTAGAAATTTGGTAGCGGGGGCCGGATTTGAACCGACGACCTTCGGGTTATGAGCCCGACGAGCTACCAGGCTGCTCCACCCCGCATCAGATGGCGCATATATTATGCGTCGAACGATGGGGTGTCAAACACTTTTTTGGTTTTGGGTGGTTTTCATCCAAGTGGGTACGGGCGCGTTAAACAATCGTAGTGCGATCTGTACGTATCGTAATAGGCAGAGGGAGTATATGGATATGAGTAAAGTGGCTTGGGTTACCGGTGGCACCGGGGGCATTGGAACAGGTATTTGCCGGGCGCTTCACGACCAGGGGTTTCAGGTCGTGGCTGGCTATAGTAATGAATCCAAGGCGCGAGATTGGCAAGGACAGCAAAAAGCGGAAGGTTACGATTTCGGTATTAGCCAGGCTAATGTCAGTGATTTTGATTCTGTTCGTGAGAGCTATGCCGATATCGTTGAACGTTTCGGGCCTGTTGCGGTGTTAGTGAATAATGCAGGCATTACACGCGATGGTACTTTAAAACGAATGGGGGTTGATCAGTGGCATGACGTGCTATCGACAAACCTAGATTCAGTCTTTAATACGTCGAAGGCTTGTCTTGACGGTATGTTGGCTGAGGGGTACGGGCGGATCATCAATATTTCCTCTATTAATGGTGAAAAAGGCCAGTTTGGTCAGACCAACTACTCGGCGGCTAAAGCGGGCATGTATGGCTTTACTAAAGCTTTAGCTCAGGAGGTCGCACGCAAAGGGATTACGGTCAATAGTATTTCGCCTGGCTACGTCGCCACCGATATGATTATGAAAATTGACGAGCCCATTCGTGAGCAAATCCGTGAACAAATTCCGGTGGGTCGTTTTGGCACGCCGGAAGATATCGCGCGAGCGGTTGTATTTTTAGCCGGTGAAGAGGCTAGCTTCATTACAGGGAGCAATCTCTCGATCAATGGTGGACAGTTTATGCATTAACCTCTCTTCCAGTATTTATGCGGATGTTTCAGCATTGACTGGATGTTTTAGCATTAACTCTAAATTGGTCAAAAAAACGGCAGCCTAAGGGCTGCCGTTTTTTGAGGTTCTGTTGCTATGACGAGTGATGATGTTATGAGTTTTGGCAGAATGCTTGTAGCGCTTGCTCAAAGTGCTGGCGCTGTGTTGGGTTAGCCTGATGCTTCAGTGCGTGCCATTGATTAAGCAGATCCTGGGCCTCTTCATCCGCTGAACGCAAGTCGCCTTGTTGACTATCTGCCAACCGTGAGACCTGTAGTGCCAGACGTTTTTTCGCTTCACTCTCATCACGAGGGGGGAGCTCGGCCAGTATCGCCATGTGAAGACACAGCTGATCAATTGCTTCTTCCTGGACCTGAGTTGTCGCCTCAGCCGCTTCAGTATGTGGCTCTGCCGCCATGGCTTGCCATTGTTGCCAAAGCGCCTGGCGTTGCTGTCCGAGGGCTTGTGCCTGACACTGCTGCTTTAGTTTGTCTAGTCGTTGCTCAAAAGCTTTGCGTTCCCCTTGGGGAACATGTCGGCCAATTTGAATTTTGCTGATCAATTGTTGCGCTTGTTGAAGCTGCCCATCGTTCAGCGCTGCTTCAGCATCGACTAAGTGCTTTTGAAGCTGCTGCCACTGAGCTTCGCCTTGCACTTTTCTTTGCGTTCTTGCTTGGTCTCGTCGCTCGAAAATGATGTCACAGGCTTTACGAAAACGTTGCCATAATGGTTGCTCTTCGTGACGAGGCAGTAGCCCAATGGTTTTCCATTGTTGTTGCAGTGACTTGGCTTCTTGTGCCGCGTCTAACGAGCGTTCGACCTGGGTCAAGGCTTCTGCCGCTTCAATGAGTGCTTCTTTTTGTGCTAAGCGTTCGTTTTGAGTATGGCGTTGCTGCGCTTTAAGGGGCTGAAGCGCGGCTTCAAAGCGTTGCTCCAGAGTTTTACGTTGATTACGATTGATGGGACTGAAGCGGCGCCATTCTTTTTGCGCTTCTTGAATCAGTTGCTCAATCGCTTCGTGAGGAAGCTGTGTAATGGCATCGTCTGACAGTACTTCTAACTCAGCACAAATGATTTCGCGTTGAGCTTCATTATGCCGTCGCAATGCGGCTTCTTCAGCAAATAGTGCTTGGCAAGGTGCGTAAGCTCGCTCGCTGGCTTGGTGGAAACGATCCCACAGCGATTTATTATTGGCGGCCTGACCCAGCTCCCGCCACTCTTTCTGGAGTTGTTTGATTTTTTCTGCCTTGGCTCGGGGCTCCATCGCCTCATCGTCAGCCAGTTGCTCCATATGTTCACAGAGTGCTTCGCGGCGTGGTTCGGCGACAAAGCCTTGCCAGTCTTTATATTCAGCTAATAAAGCGCCGAGTTGCCTCAGTCGAGCACCTTGTGAAGGACGCTGAGCAGAATGTAGCTCTTCTAGCTGAGATTGAAGTCGTTGATAAAGCTTACCGGCAGGCTTGATATGTCCTTGGTTAAGTTGCTGTTCAAGTAAATCTAGCTGAGCCTCGTAGTGGCTAACAGGTAAGGGATCCGGTAAAGCGTCATCCAGCGCGGCGCTTGAAGGCTGCGATTGGTCAAACGGGTAGCGAAGTTCTCTATAGTCTGCCTGTAATCGCTGTAACGGTTCGGGCGCGACGAGATGAGAGGGCCATTGAATTTCTTTTAAGAGGGTCTGAATGTCCTCAGCGCGCTGGTCGTCTGTGCGCTCAAGTAGTGCTTGCCATTGAGTGTTCCATTGATGATAACGGTGCCAGGCCTCTATTAGCTGCATCAGTTGGTTTTGAACCAGGTCAAAACGCTTCTGTGTCTTAGGTTCCGGGGCTTGCTGTTCACACAGGGTTTCCCAGTGTCGATGGCTAATATCAAGCTGGCTGGTCAGGTTACCTAAGCTGATCTCGGGAAAAGGAAGCTCAATGGCAAAGGCTTTCAGTGAGTTCTCTAGGCCTTCAACCAAGTCTTTTTGCTGTTGATACGTTTCAGCTTTAAGGCGTGCCTGAGCGGCCAATGCTTGTTGCTGTGTTTGGTAATCAGCCCAGCGTTTTTGGCCTTGCTGTAAAAGCTGTTGAAATTGAGTGTGTTGTGCTTCGGTGACACCCGCTTTAAGGGCTGACCAGCTTTGCTCCAGGTGCTCCAACTTCGGCGCGAATAAGTTGTCCATTGGAATGCGCAAATGGCGTTCCAATTGCTCAATTAAAGACTGGGCACGTTGATAGTGGGCTTCTCTTTGTTGAGCATCGCTGCGTAAACGTTGTAAGCGTTCACGAGCGTGGCGCTGGACTTGTTTGTCATTACGGGTTTGCTGTAACAGTGTCTCAAGACCCGCTTCAGAGGTGATGCGGTGAGCGGCGCTTTGGCGCACTTTTGCAATGCGATTTTGGATGGCGATTTCGAGCAGAAGGTTTTCGTCATCGGGCAGCTGGGCGAGAGCTTGTAATCGGAGCCGTTGATTATCACCTTCTTGCACTAGCTGCTTAAGGATTTGTGCATCCTTGAGTGTGGCTAAATAATCGAGTCGCTGTTCAAGCTTGAGGCTGTCCTCAGTTTGGCCACTCAACTGAGCGACCAGCGCGCTGCGACAGGCTGTGTGCAGAGGTTCTGCAAGCGAGAGGTTTAATAGCTCAGTGAGACTGTCGATATCTTGCAACAGTTGAAGCGCACGCTGCTTCAGTTCGACACTATCATCATGAGTCACAAACTCAATCAGTTGGCGCCGCTCACTTTCTTGCTCTGGATTGAGACGCATCAGCGCAAGTTCGCGGATGCGGGGGTCAGAATGTCTTAAACTAGGTTTAAACAAGCGCGGGGCTAAACGAATCAGCAGCGAGGTCATGTTGCAGAGGCCTTGAAGTCCGGGCTTTGAAGCAGTGGATATGGAATTCTCTTCATTACAAATAGTCGCACAAGGGCAAGTGCTTCGGTTTGTGCTGCCTATCTTAACACCTCGTGTGTGGATGATCTCATCTGATCGCGTACTGTTTTCAATTAATTGAGGTGTTGAGTCGCAAGGTGGGCAGCCAGGGTATTTATTTTGATGGAGCATCTTTTTATCGTGCCACACTGTTGTGATGGCGCCAAGGTCGTGAATAAGCAGATAATGAACTAAGCGCTATGTCGTCGGTGTTTTGACATCCGTGTTTTATGAGGCCCGCGCTAGAGTTCTATTGCATTATTCGCTTTGATCATAAGGGGCGGATTGGTGTCATCATTGCCGCAAGTCCAAGGCTTTGCCAAACTGAAAAAGTTACATCTGATTAACAAGCGCTTAATGCACTCTCGGATAGGCTTGTGCGATGATGTGTTCCAGTATCCACTAGGCGCGATATTGTTGGTCTTGTTGGGCGTGCTTAATAAGACTAAGGGGGGACCACTGTGGCATACCTGTCAGATAAATCGAGACTCAAGCTGGTGAGTATTCCGTTGAAAGTTAAAGGTACCTTCATTCCGGCCACATTGCTTGAGCTTTCGGATGAAGATCCTGTGCGTATTGAAGAAGCGTTAACTCACCGGTTGGAGTCTGAGGCCCCTCTGTTGACTCAAGCGCCGATTGTTCTGGAAGTCAGTCAGTTGCCTGAAAGCGCTCCGCTTGCGCCTTTGCAGCAAGTGTGTGAAAAATTATCGTTGCACTTGATGGGGATTCGTGGAGGCTGTGAGCATCAACAGAAAGAAGCTCGTCGTCTAGGTCTGGTATGTCTTGGAGATTCACGTCCTAAGCCGGCAGCTAATGATGATCGGCAATATCGTGCCAAAGTGCATGTTGGTACTGTTCGAGGCGGCCAGCAACTTGTTCATGAATCTGGCGATCTGGTGATTATCGGTTCAGTGAATGCCGGCAGTGAAGTGTTAGCGAGCGGGAATATCCATATTTATGGTGCTCTGCGGGGGCGCGCGTTGGCCGGTATTGGCGGCGATGCTTCTGTGCGAATTTTTTGCCAGGCGTTGCATGCCGAGCTGGTCTCGATTGCGGGGCGTTATCGCCCGAGTGATGCGATTGCAGAAGATATACTGGGGCAAGCGTGTCAAGTTTGGCTTGAGGATGACCGCTTGCGCCTTGATCCGTTAGGTGTATAGCACGCTATAAAATGGCGGATGCTGTTAAATCTAATATGATGAGTGTGCATGAGTCTTGTGAGGCTCAATTGGCCGCTTTTTTATCACGTTTGACATAAGGATCAAAATTTTGGCGACTGTTATCGTCATTACGTCCGGTAAGGGGGGCGTTGGCAAGACCACTACATGTGCCTCCATCGGTGCAGGCTTGGCGCTGCAAGGGCATAAAACGGCTTTGATTGACTTTGATGTTGGCTTACGCAACCTTGATCTGGTGATGGGGTGCGAGCGACGAGTTGTTTATGATCTGATCAATGTCATTCAAGGTGAGGCGAGTCTCCAGCAAGCGCTGATCCGTGATAAGCGAAGTGACAATCTCTTTGTGTTGCCCGCTTCTCAGACTCGAGACAAAGAAGCCCTGACGCTTGAAGGTGTTGAACAGGTGCTTTCAGAGATGCAGGATGAGTTCGACTTTATTATTTGTGACTCTCCTGCGGGCATTGAGCGTGGTGCTCAATTGGCGATGTATTTTGCTGATGCGGCTGTGATCGTGACTAATCCTGAGGTGTCCTCTGTTCGGGATTCTGACCGTATTATTGGGTTGCTACAGGCGCGTACTCGTGCTGCAGAGGAAGGCCGTAAAATTCCAGAACACCTTTTGGTGACGCGCTATGACCCGCGTCGAGTTGATATTGGTGAAATGCTTTCTTTGGAAGATGTTCAGGATATATTAGCGGTTCCTTTGTTGGGACTGATCCCTGAATCAGAAGCGGTGCTGAAAGCATCTAACCAAGGGGTCCCCGTGGTGCATGATGACCAATCTGATGCTGGGCAGGCGTATATGGATGCAGTGCGCCGTTTAAAAGGAGAAGAGGTGCCTCTGCGTTTTAAGGAAATGGAGAAACGGGGCTTCTTGAGCCGTATGTTCGGAGGCCGATAGGTGATGAAGTTCATGGATTTTTTTCAGCGAGAGCCCAAAAGTACTGCGTCTGTCGCACGTGACCGCCTTAAAATTATTCTGGCACATGAGCGCAGTTTTCGTGATCAGCCCGACTTCTTACCTCGCTTACAGCAGGAGCTGTTAGACGTTGTTCGACGCTATGTTGAAGTTGAGCAGGATCAGGTGCAGGTCCATCTTGAGTCTCGAGATACCTGTTCAGTATTAGAGTTGAATGTCACTTTGCCTGAGCGTGATGAGCCTTGATCTTGGTGGCTCTTACGCAATGTACTTTGCCCTTTAAAAACGTTGCCCTTTACAATGTGAAGTCTTCGCCTGTTGAAGGTTAAAGTCGTCGATTGAATTGATGAGGGTGCATCTGTGCAGGGTACTTTTTTATGGCATGATTATGAAACATTTGGAACCGATCCGCGTCGTGACCGGCCGGTTCAGTTCGCAGCAATTCGCACGGATGCGAACTTTAATGAAGTTGGCGATCCGATCATGCTCTACTGTCGTCAGGCTGACGACTATATTCCCCACCCTGAAGCCCTTTTGGTTACGGGCATTACACCTCAAGACGCTAATCGCCAAGGTCTATGTGAAAGTGAGTTTGCTGAACGTATCCAGCAGGCGATGGCGGAGCCAGGAACTTGCACTTTAGGTTATAACTCGCTTCGTTTTGATGATGAGTTTTCTCGCAATCTCTTCTATCGGAATTTCATCGATCCTTATGCGCGTGAGTGGCAAAATGGTAACTCCCGCTGGGATTTGATTGATATTGTCAGGGCTACTCATGCATTGCGTCCAGAAGGTATCGTGTGGCCAAAATCTGAAGATGGTACACCTTCTTTCCGTTTGGAAAAGTTAACTGAAGCGAATGGCATTGAACATGGCCAAGCCCACGATGCTTTGGCTGATGTCCGGGCAACAATCGCCCTTGCTCGGTTGTTAAAGGCTCGGCAGCCTCGTTTGTTTGAACATTTGCTGGGGCTGCGATCCAAGCAAGCAGTGAAACGCCTGATCGATTTAGATCAGCATAAACCCTTGTTGCATGTCTCGGGGATGCTGCCTGCTAGGCGGGGGTGTGCCACCTTAGTAATGCCTTTGGCGATGCACCCAACGAACCCTAATGGGGTCATTGTCTATGATCTGGCTCAGTCCCCGGAGCAATGGTTAGACTTGGATGAAAGTGCGTTGCGTCAGCGAGTTTTCAGCGATAATGCTTCATTGCAAGCGCAAGGTCTGGAGCGATTGCCGCTGAAAGTTGTGCATGTGAACCGCTGTCCCATACTCTTGCCGGTTAAAGCGGTTGATGACGATGTGGCCGAACGCCTGAGCCTTGATCGTGCGCGTTGTGAGCAGCATTGGCAGCAACTGCGCTCGGTCCCTGATCTCGTCGAGCGTGTTCAGGCTGTTTTCAGCGAGCCCCCGGCGGAAGACCATCAAGGTGACCCGGACTTAATGATTTATGGTGGCGGCTTCTTCTCATCACATGATCGGCAGCAGATGTCAGCGATTCGGGCCTGTGATCCTGCACTGTTATCGACTTTGGCTTTACCCTTTCAAGATCAGCGCCTAGAAGAAATGTTATTTCGCTTTCGTGCGCGCAATTGGCCTGAGTTTTTAGAGAGTGACGAGCGTGAGCGCTGGGATGAGTGGCGTTGGCAGCGTATGAACGATGATCAACTGTCGAGCTTAACCCTTGAGGGCTTACAGAATCGTTTAATGCAGTTGGGTCATAGTGGCGAATTAGATGAGTCACAGTTCTTTTTAATGCAGGAACTGCAGGCTTATGTTGAATCGATTGTGCCGACACATCTGTTTTACTGAGGCTTGTTTTAATGACGCCCAGTTTTTACTGAGGTTTTTTAGCTGAGGTCTGAATATCTGAGGTTTGAATGGCTGATACGGTGCTTTCTGATGCGCCGTTTCTTGTTTCTCTGTTGGCCCTATCTCTTTCTCTTTTATGTTTATCCCCCCACCGCTTATATCAGTGCGGTGGAGGGATTGATGTTAGCTCATCACATCATCATGGTGAGTCAATGCTATGAATGGGCCAGAGTTTGGGGGTGGCGGGTTGCCCTGGTAAGCCTTCGACATCTTTAACGGGGGTGCCGAGCCAGAGTTTACCGCGTTGATTAGCCAGAACATCAGTATAAAAAGCCTGGAATTGAGATAATGTCAGATCTTCAAGTGCTTGGGCAATGCGCTCACGCCGATCAAAGTGCGTATCGCCCATGGCGACAGCCCGCCACATGCGCTGCCCTCTTTCCGATAAGCGTTGATCTTCTCTGAGTAAGTTATTTAGCAGGCTCTCTTTATAGCGCTTGAAGGTTGCTTCATTGAGCTGATTAATCCGCACTTGGTCTTCGACCATAAAGGCACTGATTCTACGTGCAATTTCAGCGGCATCGGTGCTCGGCGATTGAACCAGGTAAAGCGCGCCTGCGGTATCCAATACGGGGAAGGGTGAAGCAAATACGACGTAGCCTAGTTGTTGCTCAGTACGTAAACTGTTGAAGAAGTCAGCCTGCTGGAGGTGAGTCAACATTAGCATACGAGCAGTTTCCGCCGGAGCGTTGTTGCGTCCCTGAATGTGCAGTAAAACCGCTTTGTCATTATGATCAAGTTGTTCAGCTTGATGCCATGCGCCTGTCGGAATTTGGCGGAGCTTTAGGGGTTCGATATCGGACTGTGCTAACGCTGGGTTGAGCGATTGGCGTACTTGGGTTGCCAGTTGTTGCGCATCCTCTGTTGAAAGGTTGCCCATGGCCAGCATTTGAATATGAAGTTGGGCCAGTAATTGAGGGCGATAAGTTTTCAAGTCCTCTAAAGTAATCGCTTCAAGGGCATGGTACTTGTCGGCTTCTGACCAGGCAGGATCAATGAGCTCAGGGGTTAAAGCACGCATCATCTGGCGAGCCAGTGGATCTTGTGCCGCATTGCGGAGCTGGCGGAGTTGACGTTGTTTAATACGCTCGAACTGATCAGGCTTAATCTCATCTTGTGTGAGTACTTCTAAGAGATTCTTGAGCAAGATGGGCTGGCGCTGGTTGTATCCGCGTAATGTTAACGTGATGCCGCGTGCGTGCGGGTAAGCATCGTAGCCTAGTCCGGCCAGGCGTGCTGGGTAGCCAGGGGCATTGAACTCATCCATAACCCAGTCTGCCAACAGGTTGGAGAGCACGCGGCTTTTTAAATTCTCTGAAGCCACTGGGCTTTGTAGGCTCACAAAGACTTGGGCTCTAGGGACTGCAAAGCTGGTATCAGTGGCATGCCATAGTGATAATCCAGGCTTTTCATTCAGTTGCTTCGGTGCCATGGCTGTGCCTGGTTCGACTAGTGATAAGTCGTCGGCGACATAGGGGTTGGCTTTCGGCAAGGCAAGGTTGGCATGACTCGTGGGTAGATCAAGTGTGTCATGCGTTAAGCGATAGTCGGCAGGGAACCAAGGCGCAATATCGTCGGTTTTAACATTCGGGCTGACATGTACCCGCAGCAGTTTTTCAGGGGTGAGCTGATTCAGGTAGGTGCGAATCCGCTCGGGCTGATACTGGGTGAACATATAGGGTGCTTGTACGACGTCTTTCATCGGTACCCGGGCCATCTGCATGGCGAGCTGGCTGACCGCCTGAATGGGTTCGCTGGGTTCCATGAAACGGAATGACTGGGCGGCAAGTTGGGCCTGCTCTTCATAGCGCCATTGCTCAATGCCCTGCTGACGGATTAGTTGAATATATTTAAAGACCGCCGCTGTTATCTCATCAATATGCTGATCGCCTTCAGCTGTCAGCTCAATATTGATCCCAAACATGGATTCGTCACGGGTCGAAAACTGGCTACCTGCAGAGAGCGATGATGCCCATCCTTTTTGTTTGAGCCACGCTAGAATACTGCCTTCCCCTTCATGACCAATGAGGTTCGCTAAGTAGCTGACAGGTTGAGTGGCATAATCCTGAATGGGGTCTGGGATAGGAAATAACAGTTGGAGTTGATACAGCTGTTTCAGCGGTTTGATACTGAGTTCAGCGGGCAGATCTTGGTCGCGGAAAAGTGTCGGCGTGCTGGCTTGCTGCCCTTGCCCCGAAGGAATATCGGCGAAGTCTTGTTTGACCCACTGCTGCAACTGATCTATTGACTGGGGCCCATAAACGACAAGATGCATGGCCCCTGCGCGGTAATGTGTTTGATAAAAATCCAGCATGGCTTCCCGAAGTTTGGGATCCTTCACTGGCAAGGTTTCATTATTACCGGCACTGAATCTTGAAAAGGGATGTGCGGGGTTGACCGCTTGTCGGATGGCCGCCAGTTGTCGGCGTCCGTCATTGCGTAGCTTAGAGCTATACTCTGAGTTGACGGCGTTGACTTCCCGAGCCATGTAGTCGGGCGTGAAAAGTGGGTCAATAAAAAAGTGTGAGAAACGGTCAAGCCCACCCTCAAGTGCTCGTGGGTCGATATCAAAATAATAGTTGGTATCCGTACTGGCGGTAAAAGCATTGCGAGAGCCGCCGTTTTCCGCCACAAACTGTTGATAAGCATCGGCATCAGGATAAGTTTCCGTGCCTAAAAACAGCATATGTTCAAGATAGTGGGCTAATCCTGGAAACTGGTCGGATTCATCCTGGCTGCCTGCACTCACATTCATGGCAGCAGCGGCTTTATCTGCATTAGGATCATTGATCAATAAAACCGAAAGCCCATTATCAAGCATGAGGCTTTGATACTGGCGTTGATCATTCGGGCTTGTGACGGGCGCCTGCGTTGATGGCATGGATGCCTCTTGTGTTTGAGTATTCGATGGCGTCAGGCTGCAAGCCGCAAGGCCGAGAGTGGCCGCCAGTGCAGTCAGCCCGTGACGCCAGTGATGTTTGATCATGTCAGCTCCTGATGCATCTGATTTGTTAATGTGCAGTCTGACCTTGATCTGTGATTAGGGTTCACTGTCAGTAAGTTACGCCGGATTAATCGCATGGCGCTCACCGACAGGCATGGCCACCCGAGCGGATTGATTGTGGGGATCATTCACCAAAGGTGAAACCGGGTAGTATTCGAGATCAACTGCGGCTTCTTTAAGCAACTGGTGGCGTTGTTCCGCGCTTTGCTCCGAGAGCCAGGCTAACGCTTGATCTGAATGAATACAGGCCGGAGCACGTAAATTTAAGTGGCTCAATGCGTCAGGTGCCGGTTTACTAATGATTGCAAAAGAGTCGTAATGTCGGCCTGGCGCCACTGGATAGCGAGTCCATATTGCGGCTAAAAGAAAGGGGCGGTTATGTTGAATACGCACGGCATAAGGCAGCTTGTGTCGACTCAATTGTTGCCATTGGTAGTAGCCGGTCACCGGTAGGAGCGCTGGACGTGAGGGCCAGCTTTCTCGATACATCGGTTTTGTGTCTAGGTTCTCTATTGGGACAGTATAGGGTGCTTTATTTAAAGGGCGTAACCAAGCCGGTGAGTAGGCCCAAAAAGCATCATCCATCACCAAGTGGGAGGGGCCTTGCCGAATTAAGCTGAGCATTTGACGTGGTGGAAGGTTGAAGCCGGTCTTGAGCGAGGCCATCTGTTTGACGGTTTGCCCAAAAAGTTGCTCAGGGTTAAACGGTGTGATGATTAAACGTCCACTCATCAGATTAGGCCGTTGTATTGGGAGGTTTTTTGGACTTTGTCGATCGCCGATGTGAAGAGGGCTGATTATAAGCCACAACGCAGTTTCGACCTGCGCCTTTGGCATCGTACAAAGCTTCGTCAGCTGACTTGATGACTTCCTCAGGTGTTTTCAGTCGTTCTGTGCGCTCTGATACGCCAATACTGATCGTGACCGATACTGTGCCGGATGAGTTCGCTTTTTTCTGCTGGGTACGTTTTTCTTTTCCGGCCTTATCATCCTCTGGGCGTTGCTTTTTGTCACGAAGGCGCATGGCATAGTGTTCAATGGACTCTCGGACAGATTCTAGATGGGGTAGGCATTGCTCTACTGTTTTGCCGGGAAATACTAATGTGAACTCTTCCCCTCCATAGCGATAAGCCTTGCCCCCACCGGTGACTCTACTAAGGCGAGAGGCCACCATGCGAAGGACTTGATCGCCAACATCATGACCATAAGTATCATTAAATTTTTTAAAGTGATCCACGTCGGTCATTGCCAAGGTGTAACGGCGTCCCAAACGCTGTAACTTTTCATTAAGTGCCCGACGCCCAGGCAACCCTGTCAATTCATCTAAAAAAGCCATATGAAAAGACTCGTGTACGATCGCGGTGCTGAGCATCGTCAAGGCTGCCGTCGTCATTAGCGGAAGCGCTTCGGGTTGACTGAAAATATGAGGGAGCGTCCAGAATAAAGCCGTCATCGCTACAAGCTGTGCTGCATAGTGCGGCTGATTGTGCGTGATGCACTGTACCATTAGCCCAATGAACGCGATCATAAACGCGAGCATGCTGAGTTGGGGCAGGGGTAGCCAAGGGGATTGGGAAAGAGACCAAAGGTTGGCCGTGAGTAAATTGAGCAAAGGTTCTGGATACTTGCTCGCTAAAGCATAAATCACTAAGACCAATAACCCAGCAGCGGTCAGTCGCAGGATAATATCTTGTATGGCATGGAAGCGTTCTCGCCAAATGGCAAAAAGCAAAAAGGTCACGGGCATTAATAAGCTGAGTAGAACAAAGACAAGCTGAGTGCTGGGCTTGATGCCTTTATGATAAAGGATAAAGTCAACGTGGGGCATCAGCAGCGCATAAATTGAAAGTAGTACTCCAATCAGAAACAAGTTCCTGATGCGGTCATAAACAAGACTCAACACACTGCCTGCTAAGCCTATCAGCCAGGGTAAGAAACTGATGATGTCTAATAGCGCTTGCGGCCACTGTTGCCATTGCAGCAATAGTAGCGCGATGCCTACTAAAGCCAGAGGCAATACAAAGAAAGGTGCTAAACGATTCAACAGTCCTCTCACACCACTGTCCTTTCAGTTAAGCGAATAAGGAAGGTTATGATCCCTGCCTGCCCACACAAGAGCAATGTCTTTTATGTTAACTCCTGCATAAAGTAGAGTATTCAGTCATATTTGTGCTTTGAATAAAAAAAGGTTGCGCTTGA
>NZ_MDTQ01000001.1:3148768-3217933 GCF_001709345.1 Terasakiispira papahanaumokuakeensis | reverse complement strand
TTCGACGATACGGCTTGAAGACTTGCCCCTTTTCGGGATGCTGCAATAGCATCATCCCAACAGTTTTGCCTGACGACAATAGCGAGTGGGCACCACCTGATCCCATGCCGAACTCAGAAGTGAAACCACTTAGCGCCGATGATAGTGTGGGGTCTCCCCATGTGAAAGTAGGTCATCGTCAGGCATCTATTCCAACGCCCTGCTCAATGAGCAGGGCGTTTTTCGTTGTGGGTACAAATCAAAATCCATTCGATAAAAACACGCAAACGCCATTCAAAATGGCTTGTCGCTATGCCTTCAATGTCGATAATTGTTCTATAGAATATATATCTTAACCGTATGATTGAGATACAATTAAAACTTTATATTATCAATGACATGGAGGTTCTGATTTGAAAAATTCATTGTATGTAGTGTTTTTTGCTTGTTCGCTACTATTTTCCGGTTGTATGGCTGCGAGCCCATGGCGTCAGATGCCTGACCACGAAGCTAGTGCATGGCAAGGAATTGGATTAAACCCGCTCGAGGCTTCAGAGTTTCGACGCAATGGATTTACTCCATATGATGCGAAACCTTGGGTTCAGTATGGTTTCAGGTCAGCTCATATGGTGATTGAGTGGCATCAAGCGAGGTTTACCCCTTTAGAGGCTTCTAAATGGAAAGGAAAAGGGTTTACTTTAAATGAAGCTGTTGAGTATAGGTCGAAGGGTCTTACGGTTAAATAATAGAGTGTTAGTTGTTCGACACTTTGATTTTAGCTCTTAGACATAAGCTGATTATATTGATCGCTGGAAGTTTCGTAAGCTGATTATATTGATCGCTGGAAGTTTCGAGTGAGTCATCACTTATTGTGCTTTGTGAGGCTTACTCCCCTCTGCAGTCAGTAGATAAAACTATTCACGTTGAGCACACGCGCTACGCTGCTGCGTTTCATACTCTTACAATTTCTAATTTCTGCCCCATGGGATGTGAATGCCATGGGGTAGATATAGGTGATATTAGATGAAGGTGATGCCGACGGCGAAGAGTTGTTCTACTTCGCGGATTTTGCGTTTGTCGACGAGGAAGAGAATGAGGTGGTCGCCGGATTCAACGACGATGTCATCGTGGGCGATAAGGACTTCGCTGCCACGCACCAGTGCGCCGATGGTGACGCCGTCCGGAAGGTCGATGTCTTCAAGAGCGCGCCCAACCAGGCGTGAGCTTTTCTCATCCCCTACAGCAACCGCTTCGATCGCTTCAGCAGCCCCTCGGCGTAGTGAGTGGACGTTTTTCACTTGGCCACGCCGGATATGTGTGAGCAAGCTGCCAATGGTGGCCATTTGTGGGGAAAACGCGATGTCGATTTCGCCACCTTGTACGAGGTCAACATAGGCCGCGTTATTAATCAACGTCATGACTTTACGTACCCCCATGCGTCGCGCCAGCATGGAGGACATGATATTCACTTCGTCATCGTTGGTGACGGCGATGAAGATGTCAGAATCTTCAATATTTTCTTCTTGAAGCAGGGTCTTGTCAGTTGCGGTGCCATTGAGCACAACGGTACGGTCTAGGCGTTCTGAGAGCTCGTTACAGCGGCGTAGATTAAACTCGATCAGTTTAACTTGGTATTCATGCTCAAGAGATTCCGCCAGCCGTTCACCAATATTCCCCCCGCCTGCGATCACAATACGTCGGTAGGTTTGGTCGACTTTGCGTAGTTCGCTCATGACGGCGCGAATATCTTTTCTGGCCGCAATAAAGAAAATTTCGTCGTCTGCTTCGATAATGGTGTCGCCCCGGGGAATAATCGCGTGATCGCGCCGGTAGATGGCGGCGACGCGTGTATCCACATTGGGCGTGTGCTGACGTAAAGTGGCCAGCTCTTGCCCAACCAAGGGCCCACCATAATAGGCTTTTACTGCGACGAGCTGGGCAAGGCCTCCTGCAAAATCGAGTACCTGTAGCGCGCCAGGGTATTCGATCAGGCGGCGGATGTGATTCGTCACGACCTGTTCTGGGCTGATCAAGACATCAATGTCGAAACCTCGTTCGGTATTGAAAAGCCCTTTCCGAGTGAGATAAGCCGCCGAACGAACCCGAGCAATTTTACTAGGCGTACTGAAGAACGCATGGGCGACCTGACAGGCCACCATGTTGACTTCATCTGAATTGGTGACGGCAATCAGCATGTCGGCATCTTCGCCACCCGCCTGTCGTAATACCGCCGGGTAAGAGGCTTTACCCACGATGGTGCGGATGTCGAGTTTGTTTTGCAGCTCGCGCAGGCGCTTGATATCCGTATCTACGACGGTGATATCGTTTTCTTCGTGGGTCAGGTGTTCTGCCAGTGTCCCACCGACCTGCCCCGCACCCAGAATGATGATCTTCATGACGCTACTGACTCCCGGACCAGATCAGGCAGGCATCAAGTGCCTGCCTCTTCTTTAAATGTTGGTTCAGTACTTTTAAGTATTTATTGTGAGGCACTTTTTTGGAGTACCGCATAGAAAAAACCATCATGCCCTTCGGCTTGCGGCAGTAACTGGCGACCAGCCCCACTGGGTTGTCCCCAGTTAACATCCAGAGGCAGCGCTTGTGCCTCCGGATGTTGATGGAGAAAGTCTTCGACGACCGTCTTATTTTCCTGTGGGAGTACGGAACAGGTGGCATAGATCAGCTTGCCGCCTGGAGCCAAAGTCTCCCATAGCGCGTTCAGTAAATGTCGCTGAGTGTGTGCCAGGGTATCGATGTCATTCGGACGACGTAAGGCTTTGATGTCGGGATGACGGCGGATCACGCCTGTCGCAGAACAGGGAGCATCGAGCAGGATACGATCAAATGGCTGTTGATCCCACCATTGTTCGAGCTGGCCCGCATCAGCACATTGAATCTTCGCACTCAGGTCAAGGCGTGTGAGGTTTTCGTGCACTCGTGTCAGACGCCTATCATCACTGTCCAGTGCTGTGAGCTCGACGTTAGCCGTTTCGGCGATATGGGCTGTCTTGCCCCCGGGGGCACAGCATGCATCAAGCACGCGCTGCCCCTCTTGTAGGTCAAGCAGTTCTGCGCTGAGCTGAGCCGCCTCGTCTTGTACGCTGAACCAACCTTCATCAAAGCCCGGAAGATTACGAACATTGACGGCCATGGTGAGATAAATGCCTTGAGCTGAGAAAGGCGCGGGGTAGGCTTCCAGGCCTGTCTCGTCAAGCGCCGCCAAGTAATCTTCACGACTGATTTTGCGCTGATTCACGCGCAGGGTCAGCGGAGGCTGTTGATTATTGGCTTCACAGATATCGCGCCATTGTTGAGGCCAAGCTTTTTTCAGCGGTTTCAATAGCCAAGCCGGGTGTGCCAATGCCGCTACTTCTTTATGTTGTACGGCTTCTATCAAAGACGCCTGTTCACGCTGAAAGCGTCGCAGGCAAGCATTAATGAGCTTGACTGCCCAAGGCTTACGCAGAGCTTTGGCGGCTTCGACGGTTTCTGAAATGGCGGCGTGGGCAGGTACCCGACCTTCTTGGAGTTGATAGAGGCCAACCAGTAGTAGTGCTTCTACATCAACATCGCGCATTTTGAGCCCCTGCTGGAGCAGCTGAGAGGCCCACCAGCGTAGGCGGGGAAGCCAGCGGCAGGTGCCATAAGCTAATGCCTGAACCAATGCCGCATCTTCCGGCGCGCACCCTTGTTGTTGAGGGGGGAGGCTGCGTGCGAGTGAACCATTCTGTCGTAGTACAGGGCGCAATGCCGCCGCCGCACGTCCGCGGGGATTCAAATTCATGGGTAAGTCTCATCAGGCGCTGAAGGAAGGGCAAAACGGGTTTCGCCGGGAATAAACCGGTCCGGATGCCCATTGAGCAGCGCCGTGACGGGCATTTGTTTCGCATTCGGTAATTGCAGTTGGGTCAGTTTCAGGCAACCACTCCCACAGGCGACGATCAAGCCTTCTTTTTCGACATCTAGTAGAAGGCCGGGCTCCGCGTTGTGCTCGATATCCAAAGGTTGTGCTGCCCAAACTCGAATGACATCGTCGCCCTGCTGGGTCCAAGCCACTGGCCACGGTTGATAACCCCGAACGGTACGATCAAGCACCGTTGCCGCTTGACGCCAGTCAAGTTGGGCTTCGGCCTTGCTGAGCTTGGCAGCATAAGTCGCTTGATCAGCCGGTTGCGGTGTTGCGTCTAGGGTGCCGTGAAGCAGCTGGGGGAGTAGTTGTTGCAGTGCTTCACCGCCTTGTGCTGCCAGCTTGTCATGCAAGGTGGCCGAGGTATCGGTTGCCATGATGGGGCAGTGGGTTTTCAACAGCATGTCGCCGGTATCTAACCCCGCATCCATCTGCATCAAGGTGACCCCTGTTTCCGTATCGCCTTCGATGAGGGCCCGCTGAATAGGAGCTGCGCCTCGCCACCGTGGGAGCAAGGAGGCGTGGACGTTAATGCAGCCTAAGCGGGGTATTTCGAGTATCGCTTTGGGCAGTATCAGGCCATAAGCCACAACGATCATGAGATCGGGTTTGAGCGCTGCCAGTTCCGCCTGAGCCTCGGGTGTTTTCAGCGAGACAGGTTGATAGACGGGCAGATGATGTGTCTCCGCTAGGGCCTTGACCGGGCTAGGCTTAAGCTTGCGGCCCCGGCCGGCTGGTCGGTCTGGCTGGGTGTACACCGCCACGATCTCGATATCAGGCGATGCCTGTGAGGTCTCGGTGGAAGGTAATAAGGCGGCCAGACTAGTGGCTGCAAAATCCGGGGTTCCGGCAAACACGATGCGCATGCAATGGCCTTGATTAGTCGCGGTATTCAGAGCGTGGACACCCACTGTTTGGGGTGTCTTTCTTGGACATCTTGATTCATTCTGGACGTTGGTTGTGGGCATCCTGCCCTTGTCGCCAAGTTATCTTTCAATATGCTGATGCGTTTGCATTAGCAGTAGGGCTTCTGAGCCATCAAGCTTGAAGTTTATGGCGTTTCTCCATTTTTTTGCGGACCCGATCTTGTTTCAGTTTCGAGAGATAGTCGACAAAGACGATGCCTTTAAGGTGATCACATTCGTGCTGAACACAGTGGGCTAATAAGTCAGTGCATTCCATTTCGAATGGCTTGCCATGACGATCCAAGGCTTTGAGGCGGATTGTGACCGCACGCTCGACTTCAGCGTAATACTCCGGTACAGAGAGGCACCCTTCCTGCATCATACACCGCTGCTCATCGACCGGCTCATAGCTCGGGTTGATCAGTACGAGCGGCTGATCACGTGTTTCCGAAACATCAATGACGATCAGTTGTTTGTGGAAGTCGACCTGCGTCGCCGCTAAGCCAATGCCGGGGGCATCGTACATGGTCTCGAACATGTCATCGATTTGTTGCTGCAGCGCAGGAGTGAAATCGGCCTCGGTCATCGGGGCAGCTTGGGTCCGCAGGCGCGGGTCTGGGTATTCCAGAATATTCAGAATGGCCATGGCATTCTCATTTATTCAATCGGTGGATCAGGCGCGATATCAATTTAAGCGCCTAGGCATCAGCTCTGGGTGGGCCATCGGGATAGGATGACGTTCTTCAGGGCCGTTCTTAGCCCTTATTCTAGATGAAGGGGCCTATCAAGGTGAACCGCTATATGATGTGATCTGTTTAATCTCAGGCATAATTGATGTTGGTTTTGCTGGACTGATGGATCAGTCCATCGAAGACCCTCTCACTTCAAGGAGGAATGTGATGCCATTACCGAGTGATGTCGCGATGTTGGCTGATGCCATCGCGCTATGGCGTTTACCTGGGTTCTCTGGACGTCGGTTTCAACAACTGCTTGAGCTGGAGGCCGATGCAACGCCTCGTCAGCGGCTGGCGATTTTAGCCCAAGGGGCGGCGGGTGTTCCCTTTAAAACCCAGCAGGCAGCCCGTACTTGGTTGGCCATGCCTGAGCGTTCGCCCTTGTGGCCTCTTGTCGAAACACACTTACATTGGGCCGAAGGGCCTCTGCATTGGCTGCTGCCTTTTCACCAACTGCCCCAAACCTTGCAACACATTCCTGATCCTCCTCGTTTACTCTGTTTGGTCGGGCGTTGCGAAGCGATTGAAGGACCTAGTATTGCCCTGGTCGGCACTCGCCAACCCACGCATGCTGGGCGTCAATTAGCTCACCAGTTTGGCGCCGAGTTAGGGGCTGCAGGGTTTAGTATTATCAGTGGGTTAGCGTTAGGCGTTGATGCTGCAGCCCATCGCGGTGCTTTGGATGCCAAGGCGGCCACTGTGGGTGTTTTGGCGTCAGGGGTGGATCGCTGCTATCCCCGTAGTCATCGGGCGCTGGCCGATCAAATTGTCGATACGGGGGGCGCTCTGCTATCTGAGGCGCCGCTCGGAGCCCCTCCCCGACGTGAGATGTTTCCTGTTCGCAATCGTATTGTGACTGGTTTGGCGCTTGGCGTTGTCGTGATTGAGGCTGCCGAACGCAGCGGCTCGTTAGTCAGTGCTCGCTTAGCGGCAGAGCAAGGGCGTGAAGTGTATGCATTGCCGGGTCCTGTTTTACAGGGCCAAAGTGCGGGCTGTCATCAGTTGATTCGTCAGGGGGCACAGTTGGTCACAGCGCCTGATCAGGTCGTGGCTGATTTAGCCGATTGGCATCAACCCCATTTAAGCCCACCGGTGGCGGTCGATGTCGATAAGCGCTCATTTCATACGACACCAACCGCGATGCTGCGCCCTGAGGTCACGATGCCGGCCTTGCCGGAACCTTTGCTACAGGTATGGTCGTGTTTGTCCGGTACGCCTATTCCAGCGGATTTATTACAAAGCCAGCTGTCGCTGGGCATGGCGGATCTGCAAGCACGGCTGATGCAACTTGAACTCGAAGGCTTGATCACGGCGCAACCCGGCGGATGGGTGCGCAGTTGATGCACCGCTATACCAACCTCTCGATAAGAATGCGATAAACTTGCTCTGCGGCACCGGCTTGGGTAACGTGCCGCTTCAATAATATTAGTCATAAGGCCGGTCAAGCCTTACGGAGTTCTTATCGTGACATCGTCACCGTCAAGCTCTTCATTGAGTGATTCTTCATTGAGCAATTCTTCATCGAGCGGCTCTGCTCCCGATTTGTCATCTATTTTTTCTTCATCATCGATGATGGCGGCCGCACCCGAGGTACCGGTTTGGTCGGCAATATCGGCTGCGGCCTCGTGTCTGCGTCAGGGTGGGGTGTTGGCATATCCCACTGAAGCAGTGTGGGGCGTAGGCTGTGATCCCTTTAACCCGATTGCGGTCGCACGGCTCTTACGGATCAAGCAACGTGATCCCGCAAAGGGCGTTATTTTAATTGCCGGTCATCAGCGACAATTGAAGCCCTGGCTTGCGCCTCTAGAGGACGAGCAGCGCGCATTGCTCGATGACAGTTGGCCGGGCCCTCATACCTGGCTTGTCCCTGATCCCGAACGACAAGCTCCGACTTGGATTCGTGGTCAGCATGGTAGTGTGGCGCTGAGGGTGACTGACCACCCTTTGGTTGTGGCCTTATGTGAGGCCTTTGGTGGACCGATTGTTTCGACGTCGGCTAATTTGGCAGGGCAACCTTCGGCGATGAACTTACGTGAAGCCCAAAGAGCATTGGGCGATCGGCCGGATGGTTTTCTTGACGGTCCGACTGGGGGACGCACCCAGCCGAGCCAGATTCGAGATTTGATGAGCGGCGATACAGTTCGAGCGGGTTAATCATAGCGCCCATCACTGTTTAGTTTCTTTTTATATTGAATCAGGAGTCGAGTATGACGCAGATAGACAATACCGCTGATGATCCTGCCATTGATTTTGCTGCGGTGAAGACATATCTGCTGGCGCTACAAGATCAGATCTGTGATCAATTGGCTGCAGAGGATGGGCAGTCGTTTGTTGAAGATACTTGGGTTCGCGAGGCTGGTGGAGGGGGGCGCACTCGAGTGCTGGAAAACGGCGGAGTGATTGAAAAGGGAGGCGTCAATTTTTCTCATGTTCAGGGCGATCGGCTCCCGCCTTCGGCGACTGCCGCACGTCCCGAGTTGGCAGGGCGCTCTTTTCAAGCCGCTGGCGTTTCTTTGGTTATTCACCCTCGTAATCCGCATATCCCGACCAGTCATGCCAATGTCAGAATCTTTATGGCAGAAAAGCCAGGGGAAGCCCCCGTATGGTGGTTTGGGGGTGGTTTTGATTTGACGCCTTACTATCCGGTTGATGAGGATATTTTGCACTGGCACCAGGTGGCGCAGAACGCTTGTGCCCCTTTTGGAGATGAGGTCTATCACCGCTATAAGACATGGTGTGATGAGTATTTTTATCTCAAACACCGGGATGAAGCACGCGGGGTGGGCGGACTCTTTTTTGATGATCTCAATGAAGGCGGATTCGACACCTGCTTTGCCTTCATGCGTTCAGTCGGTGATCACTTTCTGGAAGCCTACCTGCCAATCGTTAGGCGTCGACGAGCCCTTCCTTATACCCCTGAACAGCGCGCCTTCCAGGCCTTTCGTCGTGGGCGCTATGTTGAGTTTAATTTGGTTTGGGATCGGGGCACACTCTTTGGATTGCAGTCAGGAGGCCGGACTGAATCAATTTTGATGTCGCTGCCGCCGGAGGTCCGTTGGGGTTATAACTGGCAGCCAGAGGCTGGTTCTGATGAGGCGCGTCTGGCGGATTATTTAAAACCTCGGGATTGGTTAACTGAACTGGCCCTTTGATAATTTCTGGTTAGGAATAGGGTGATGGAACAGCTGGATACTTTGGTCGTCGGTGCGGGGGTTGTCGGGCTTGCAGTGGGACGCGCTTTGGCGCAGTCGGGCCGAGAGGTGATGATTCTGGAACGCCACGAGCGTTTTGGGGAAGAAACCAGTGCCCGTAATTCTGAAGTGATTCATGCCGGGATTTATTACCCGACCGGGAGCCTCAAGGCCCGTCTTTGTGTCGAAGGCCAACGGCAGTTATATGCCTATGCTCAGCAGCGTGGGGTGCCTTTTCGACGTTGCGGTAAATTGATTGTGGCTTCCCAATCCCAAACAGAAGGTTTAAGGCAATTACAAGCGCAAGCCGAGGCCAATGGTGCAACGCCGTTACAATGGCGTGATCGCGCCGATCTGTCGCAGCTGGAACCTGCCCTTCGGGCGGATCAAGCGCTTTTCTCTCCGGCCACCGGCATTATTGATAGCCATGCACTCATGACGGCGCTTGCCGGTGATGCTGAACATGCCGGTGCGATGTTGGTCACAGCTCAGTCAGTGATCCCCCGGGCGCTGGAATCTTCAGGTGTGGTTGTCGAAGTAGAAGGTGAGCGTTTTCGAGTCAGACAACTGGTCAATGCGGCAGGCTTAAATGCCGTTAACTGGGCGCGTGCGCTGCATGGTGATGATACGGCTTGGTTACCTCGTGCACATTTTGCTCGAGGCCATTATTTTTCGCTCAGTGGTCGGACACCGTTTCGCCATTTGATTTACCCCTTGCCTGAGCCCGGCGGGCTAGGTGTCCACCTTACTTTGGATCTACACGCTCGGGCTCGCTTCGGGCCGGATGTGCAGTGGCTCACTGAGGCTGACCCAGATCAGTATCCTTTGACAGTTGACCCGGCTAGAGTCAACGCTTTTGTGGATGGTATTCGCCAGTGGTGGCCTGAGGTGCCGACAGCACAACTTCAGCCCGACTATGCCGGTATTCGTCCCAAACTGGTGGGGCCAGGTGAGCCCAATGCCGATTTCCTGATCGCCGATGCGGCCGTGCATGGTGTGCCTGGGCTGGTTCACTTGTTAGGTATTGAGTCGCCTGGATTGACCAGCTGCTTGACCTTGGCTGATGAAGTGGTGGCCCGATTAACTCTTGACTAATACTCGATTAAACGCCGCTTAAGCGGCGTTTAATCGAGCCTTACGATGTCGTCAGACCCGGCGCAAAATCAGCGACGTGTTAATGCCGCCAAAAGCAAAATTGTTGGTCATGACATATTCAGTATCGATGTGACGTCCATCGCCGACAATATAGTCCAGTTCGGCACATTGAGGATCTAAATCGCTGAGGTTGATATTGGGTGCAAACCAGCCTAGGTGCATCATTTCGACTGAGAACCAGGCTTCTAGCGCGCCGCAGGCGCCCAGTGTATGGCCGAGATACCCCTTTTGGGTGCTGATGGGTGTCTGCCCGCCGAATACGGCACGTGTGGCATGGGATTCTGCAATATCACCGCGTTCAGTGGCGGTTCCATGGGCATTGATGTAACCAATTGCCTCCGGGGCTAATCCTGCTTGATCCAAGGCGAGGGTCATGGCCTTTTGCATTGTCTGGGCATTCGGTTGAGTGACATGCAGGCCGTCAGAGTTAGTCCCAAATCCCACGATTTCCGCTAGGATCTTGGCTCCTCGTGCCTGGGCATGTTCCAGTGATTCCAGCACTAGTGCACCGGCACCTTCTCCAATCACAAGCCCATCACGCTGGGCATCAAAGGGGCGAGGGGTCATTTCGGGCGTATCGTTTTGTGTGCTGGTCGCAAAAAGGGTATCGAAGACAGCGGCCTCAGTCGCACAAAGCTCTTCAGCACCGCCTGCGATCATCATTTGTTGATAGCCATGGCGAATCGCTTCGTAAGCATAGCCAATCCCCTGGCTGCCTGATGTGCAAGCACTGGAGGTGGTATGAACACGCCCTTTTAAACCAAAGAAAACCCCGATATTCACGGCGGTCGTGTGCGCCATCATTTGGATATAAGTGGTTGCAGTGACCCCCTGCATGGTGCCGTCATTGAGCATATTGCCGAAGACGCGAACAGGTTCTGTACTGCCTGTTGATGAACCGAAGGCCACGCCCATGCGCCCATCTTGAATGCTGGGGTCATCCCGTAATCCGGCTTGCTCTAGTGCCATTTCGGCGGCACGTGTGGCCATCAGTGAGACGCGACCCATGCCGCGAACTTTCTTTCGAGGGTAAGGGGGGGCTTTGAAATCACTGACAGGGCCCCCCAGCCGGGTGCCGAGGTTTTCATATCGGGCCCACTCGTCCATGACTTGTATTTTGTTTTGTCGTGCACGAAGCCCTTGTTCGATCTTAGACCATTGATCGCCCAGTGCTGAGATACCGCCCATCCCAGTAATTACCACCCGATGTACCATGATTTGTCTCCGTGACTACACACTCAGTTGAGGTGCTCGTATTGGTTCGTTCTGTCTCGATGGGTCTTGTCGACACGAGCCCGTATTACAACAACCCCCCATTAACGGCAAAGACCTGCCGAGTAATGTAGGTGGCTTCATCCGACATTAGAAAGCCCACCATGGCGGCGACTTCCTCGGGTTGCCCTAGGCGGCGCATGGGAATTTGCTTGACGATCTCATCGGTTGGCAACGTCTCTAGCATTTCTGTCTCGATTAGGCCTGGGGCCACGCAGTTGACGGTGATCCGTCGTTTGGCCAGTTCCAGTGCTAGGGATTTGGTCGCGCCGATGATGCCTGCTTTGGCGGCGCTGTAGTTCACTTGGCCGCGATTGCCTGCTTGTCCAGAGAGCGACGATAAGGTGACGATACGGCCTCCTTTGCGGGCTTGCACCATTGGCATGACGCAGGGCTTGAGCACATTATAAAAGCCGTCAAGGTTGGTGTGGATGACCTGATCCCATTCTTCATCCAGCAAAGCAGGAAAGGCGTTATCCCGTGCAATTCCGGCATTCAATACAATGCCGTAGAAAGGGCCATATTGTTCGATGTGCTGGCTTAAGGCAGTATGGGCCGCCTCACGATCACTGACATCAAAAGCCAATCGCTGCGCTTGGCCGCCTTCGGCTTCTATCTGCTGCTGGACGGCTTTGGCTGCCTCATGGTTACCTCGATAGTGCAAGGTGATGGGGTGCCCCTTACGGGCGAGATATAGTGCAATGGCTCGGCCGATACCACGGCTGGCGCCGGTGACTAAAAGCGCTTGATGTTCAGTGCTCATGCCGCTCCCTCTTGAAAAAAAGCGTCGATATCGTGTGGCTGGTACACATTCAATTGAGCTTCTGCCAAACATTGCTGATGACGCCCGGTGACCTGACAAGCAAAAACGGCCAGTCCCGATTCATCTTCTTGCCAAACCCGCTCAGCGGTGATTTGTAATACTTCACCACATGAAAATAGTGCTGTATGTAGCTGGCAGCGTCGAGTGCCCAGCAGAAAGCCCAGTTTAACTTTATCTGCTCGCGCTTTAGCTTCCAGCCCAGCAATAACGCCGATAGTCTGTGCCATATACTCAAGCGCAACATAATTAGGCACGCCTTGTTGTTGCGGGTCGTACAGGTAGCTATCCGGTTGGATTGTCAGCTCACACTGCACTTTATTCGCTGTGTAATGGCATAAGCGATCAAGTAAGACCATCGGGGCTGCGTGGGGCAGTAAGTCAGTAATAGGGGGATCAAGTTTCTGCATAATCGTCGTCAGTCGTGTCTACCGATACAGACGGCGACATTACTGCCGCCAAAGGCAAAAGAGTTACTTAAAATCGTGGGGGTGGATAATACGCGTGCTGTTTGCCAAACCAAAGGGAGAGGTTGCAGCATTTCGTCTAAAGCATAATCGCCTCGCATCGGCGGAATAATGCCTTCACGGTTGTAATCCGTCTTTAAAAGTAACCAGCACAGCGCCAGTTCCAGCGCACCTGAAGCACCTAGCGTATGGCCTGTGAGGCGTTTCGTCGCACTACAGCAAACGGATGAGGTGTGTTCGGCGAAAAGGGTCCGAAAGGCCAAGCTCTCCATCGCATCATTCAGGGGGGTGCCCGTCCCATGTAAATTCACATAGCCCAGTTCTGAAGGTGATAATGCGGCAATCTTCAAGGCCTGATGCATAGCCTCTAAGGCGCCAGCGCCAGAGGGATCCGGCGCTGACATATGATGGGCATCGGATGACTCGCCAACGCCCTGTAAATTGACCTCTGCTTGAGTCTTCGTCATCACGAAGAGCGCCGCGCCTTCGCCAATGTTAATGCCCTCGCGCTCAGCGCCAAAGGGTTGGCAGGGATGATCAGATACAGACGCTAGCGCATGGAACCCTTGAGTCGTCAGGTCGCATAACTCATCGGCCCCTCCGACCAAGGCAACGTCGACAATGCCATTAAGGATTAACCGTTGGGCCGTTGCAAAGGCTTTACCGCTGGAGCTGCAGGCGGTTGAGAGTGTATAGCAAGGGCCGCTAAGGCGTAGACGTTGTTGGATATAGTGGGCAGGGCTGCTCAAGGCCTGCTGGTCGTAATGATAGCCAGGAGGGAAATCCGGGTGCTGTTGTTGGTGCCTCCAGGCTTGCTCGCCTTGGCTAATGCCTGAGGTGCTGGAGCCGATGATGACCGCCATTCGGTCTCGCCCATATTGCTCAATGAGGGCTTCTATGGGGTCGAGCAGCTGTTGAATACAATGCTCTAACATGGCAGTACAGCGGGAGGCTAAGCGTTGATATTCCGGCCCTATCGCGGGGAGGGAGGCGCGTACTTGCCCGGTGAGCCAGTCGCGTTCGGGGTTCAAAGCCGAGGCCCATGAACTGAGGTAATGATCCTGTTCACCATAAGCCCAGTGTTGCCACACTTCATCCAAGTGGGTGCCGAGGCTAGAGATCATGGCCATATGGGGCAAGCCGACGGAGCCGTGATTCATGGGGTCACCGTAAGGGTCGAAATATGCAGTTGATAGCCATATTGATGATCAACAATCACAAGTGTGTTGTGCACTTGGTCCAAGTAGTCGACTTCACTGATGAGCTGCTGGCCATACCATAATTGTCGGCAATGGTGACCTTGGGCACATGTCTTTTGCGCCTGGCGAATGTGATAGCCCGCTTGCAGCGCTTCACTCAGTGCCGGTATCGGCCAATAAGCCCACTGTAGGTCGGCGATCACGCGTTCGGCGGATAGGCCTTCTGGAATGGGAATATAAGTCTTCGTGGACAGTTGCTGGTGATCCGTATACGTCAGACTGAGCAAGGGCAGCCCTAACGGTGTCAGGGCTTCCAGTGATAAGTGGCCGGTGTGAACTTGCCATTGAGCCAGTAGGGTGTGCTTCTGGTCTGGGCGTGACACGGCTAAACGTTGTAAACGTAATGGCGTATCCCCTAACTGTGTGGGGGCCAGTAAGTTAAAGCGAGGCGTGGGGGCCTGAGCAGGAGACTGTTGCTCTGAAGGCTCAATGGGCTTTTGAACAGACTCCTGAGGTTTTTGCGTTTCGTGAGCACAGCCTAGTAGAAGCAGGCCCATCAATAGATAGATGACGGCTTGCAAAGACGTTCGATCAAGAAACGATATCATTAAACGAAAGCCCATTAAGCTGAAACAACGCATTAAACAGTCTCTCGGCATAGGGTCGCGAGCGTGTTTAGTCGACGTTCGGACTCTACAACATAAGGATTGCTTTTATCCCAGGCATACCCCGCCAGGATTGAGGAAATATGAGCTTTGATCGTCGGTTCTGGGTCTGGGTAGAAAATGACATCCTGAAAACGACCGTCATACCACGCTTCCACGTAGGTTCGGAAAGTGTTGACTCCTTGCATCAGCGGTACGGTATATGCTGTCGCCCAGTCCACTGTTTCTCCCTGATATCGACGAATTAAGGCATGAGCTGCGAGGCTGGCAGATTTTAACGCGATCGTCACTCCAGATGAAAAGACCGGATCAAGAAATTCTCCCGCATTGCCGAGCAGCGCAAAGCGGTCTCCTGCCAGTTGTGACACCCCACAGGAATACCCTCGAATGGTCTGTACTGGATGATCATACTGGGCCTGTTCGAGTAGCGCTTTGAGTTTCGGCTCTTGCGCGACCCAGGATTGCAGTACTGTAGAATCTGCCGGGTCATGGTGTTGGGATTGATCCAGTTCGAGTTGGCTATCCAACCCAACGACACCCAGAGAACAGCGGCCATTGCTGAAGGGGATGAGCCAATACCAGATATCCGGCATGGTCGGATGCACACTGATCAAAATCTTATTACGATCATAAGTTGGGTCAGTGATTCGGTCTTCAATATGCGTAAACAACGCCGAGCGGTGGGGCAATGGGCTGGGCTGCTCTAAATCTAATAATCGGGGTAGTACACGTCCATAGCCCGAAGCATCCAGAATGAAATCTGCAGTCAGTGTGTAAGCGCTTTCAGGTGTACTGATCTCAAGCTCGGCTTGCTCATTGTTGAACTCAATGGCATTGACGGTATGTTCAAAATGGACTGGCACACCTTGTTGTGCCGCCGCATCGGCCAGCAACTGATCAAAATTGGCGCGCTGAACTTGAAACGTCGTTCCAGGCCCTGCACTGCTTTTTTCTCGAAAATCAAACTCGCAGTAACGATCTGCACAGCGAAAGGCTGCGCCATTCTTGTATTGAAAGCCTGCCTGCTCAATCGCTTCTAACAGGCCTGCCTCCTCTAACATCTCCATGCTTTGAGGTAGCAAGCTTTCACCGATACTAAAACGAGGGAAGCGACTACGCTCCAGCACGGTGACATCAATGCCGGCACGTTTGAGTAGCGCTCCAGCCACTGAGCCTGAAGGACCTGCGCCAATAATGGCAACCTGAGTGTGTTGCCGGGTCTGCGCGTGAGCCGTGTTTGATGTTGAGCTATCCATGAGCTGTCGTGATGCCTCGTGTTGTTTAATCGTGTGTTTGAATTTCAGTAACAGAAGACTGTGGCGTCCTGAACTCTGGGCGGCATAATGCGGGGGCCAAGCTGTAACAGACGACAATGCCAATACTCAGCAGTAGGCCAAAGCCCGCCAACGCAGGGGTATGGCTGAAGGCCAGCGTGCCGAAGGCTAATAATGTTGATAGTCCCGCCAAGGTCGTGGCTAAACCGACTTGTGGCCGATGTTGTCGGGCAAATTGATGGAATAGGGCGTAATCAATCCCAATCCCTAATACCAATAACAAAGCCAAGCTGTGGAACAGTGTCAGGGGCTGGCCTAGCCAACTGATACCGCCAATGGCCGACAGCCCGCCTAGGGTTGGAACGGCTAATAGCCGCCAGGCGATGGGCCAAGATAAGCGCCAGCTGAGTAGCGCGGCAGCTATCGCTAAGGTGGTTAAAATGACCCCCCAGGTTAATAAACGGAGATGGCCTAACTGCTGAGATATCTCTGCGACAGGGTCAACCCAGGCAACGCCCGGCAAGGTGTCGGCAAGATGTTCGAGACCCGCGAGATCCTGAATGCCCTGCACACGCCGAATCACATAAGGGTGGGGGCCTTGGAAGTCATAGAGCCCGGCGATCATCGGGAGCTGATCCGTCAAGACCGCGGCTGTCAGCCAGTGTCCATCAGCCTGCTGATAAACGCTTTGAAGTTGTTTTAATGGCGTGATGTCAAAGCCTAATTGAGCTAACGATCCGAGCCCTTGATCAGCGAACAGCGGGGCCTGAAGGTGATAATTGCGTTGCTGGCGCTGTTGAGATGGCAACCATTCGCTCACTCCTTGCTGGCTGTCGATACCACTGAAATGAGCCAGTTGCTGACGTAAAGCCTCGTCTCGTTGTAACAGCTGTTCTTGATCCGTACCGCTGATGATAAAAAACTGATTGTCTTGCAGCTGAACCAGTTGGCGAACTTGCTGCTCTTGTTGTCGTAATGTGGGATCTCCGCCTCTCAGGGCTCGGATATCATCATTCAACGAGACTTGAGTGAGCCCCATGAGCAGGATGACTAAGAGTAACCAGAGCACTCGGTGACCCGGCAATGGCAGGTGACGCCACAACCAGCGACTGAAACGCGGCGTCTTAATGTCTGGCGCTAGACTGGGGGCGAGCAGCCACAGTGTCAAGGCGGCTATTGCCAGACCGATCGCGCAGAAGGTGGCCATTTGTTGAATGGCTGGCAGTGGCATCAATGTCATGGTCAGATACGCCAACAAACTACTGGCGGCGCTCAAAGTTAATGCGGGTGCTAAGTGGCGCAATGTCTGCATGGCGGAGTCTGTTGAACTCTGCCGCTCACAACACCAATGAAAACTGTAGTCCACCGCAATGCCGATTAAGCTAGTGCCAAACACCAGTGTGAGCAACTGTAAGCTACCAAACCACCACCAGCAGAAAGTCAGGGCGGCTAATAATCCCGTGCTTAGGCTGAGTAAGATTAGTAAGAGTGGGCGTAGAGAGGCGAACGCTAGTAGGACCAAGGTAATGATGCCCATGATCGATAGGCCACCAATCAGGGTGACTTCGTGCTGTGCTTGCTGGGTGGCTGCTGCGGCATGAAACAGCAATCCCGCGCGTGCGGCGGTGATATTGTCGGGCAGCTTGTCCAGGCTGGTGTTAATGAGCGGCATCAAGCGTTGTTGCAAACCAGGGTCAAAGGCGCTGCCATTGAAACGTGCACGGATTAATGTCCAAAAACCATCCGAGTTTTGATGTAATGCGATGCCCTTATACAGTTGCCAGTGTTGAGTATTGTGCTGACTCAGCCATTCAGGAAACAGCAGCCAAGGGTCACGACTTAGGAGCGATGATGACACCGGACTGGTGGGGCTATTGAGTTGTTGCCATAGTCGTTGCTGTTGCTCCGCAAGAGAATTCGGGCTGGCCAGCGCCTGTTGTTGTTGATCCGTCAGCAGCATAAAGCGATAAGGAAAATACAGACGGGCTAACTGCTGGCCCTGTTGGGTGTTATTGAGCTGGACTTGCTCAAAGGCGGGTTCTGTTTGCCCTTGTTCTGGTTGCCCATGCTCTGATCGCAATTGCTGTGCTAATTGCTGAGCCGCTTGAGTGACTGAATCGGGCGTTGGCCCCCCGAGTAAGATCAGGATTTGCTGATCAAAGGGTTTGGCCATCCGCTGAATAATGTCTCGCTGTTTATCTTGATCCGCATGAGGAATCAGGCTGGCGATATCCTCGCTGACGGGATAATCGTCTCTTAGGCTGAGCGCCAGTAGACATATGATGACTAATCCTATCCACAATAGGCTATGCCACTGAATGAAGGGGCGGAAATCTAAACGCTTCATGGTTGAGGCGGGTTCTCGACTACGGGGGCATCGGATAAAGACGCAGGAGGTGTTAACCAATCCCGCTCCTGTGCTGTCAGCGGCGTAGCCGCTTGAGGGGTGAGTGTTAATTCAGTCAGATCGCCTTCACGGCCACGTAAAGTGATCTGCTCGATGGTGTGATGGCCTTGGAGCTTAATCTGTTCAAAAACCGCGTGCAGAGGCGTCTCGGGCTTAGGGTCGAGCCATAGCTGCCAGGGCGCTGTGACATTCTGAGCAGACTGATAATCCAGTGTGAATTGCGTCTGTAATGAGGGCCAGTCACCGCTTAACGCCGCCAACAACAGGGGGGCGATTGATGCCTGTGCCTGAGCGGAGAGTGCGGAGGCCTCACCCTGATCAATCGTCCAGCCTTGTGCAGAGGTCAGAACCAGTATTTGAGGCACCGGTGATTGCTGTTGCCAGATGAGGGCTCGCTGCGGTAATAACAGCATGTGCCCTTGAGTGATCAGTGGCTGATTGAAGGCTTTTAAATGGCGTTTCTGAGTAAAATCTGCTCGGACGCGTTCTGGTGCCGTCAGTGTCTTGGCCAGCTGTTGCAGTGCTGTCACTTGAGTCGTTTCGGCGTTGACCTGTGAGCTCATCAATACCTGTAGGCACAAAATAGCAGCGCATAGGCTCAAGACGAACAACCCTCGTCGCTGTTTGCCGGGCGTGCAGGTATCTCCACTCATGCCGATATCCCCAGCTTCTCCAGCAGTATGGCCGGTGAGGCATAGCACATTTCTCGGCTGTTGATATCCACCGCGACCTGGATGGTATAGCCCTTGGTGAGGCGCTGACCGCTCTGGGCTTCAGCGATGTCATAGCCGATTTTGAGCCTATTTTCATACTCCAGCAAGGTGGCAGTAACATTGAGTGTTTGCTGGAAAAGGGCTGATCCGACGTATTTGACCCGAGTATCGACAATCGGCCACATATAGCCCGATGCCTTCATTTGTGGGTAGTTATAGTCAATCTTGTCGAGTAGGGCACAACGCGCAATTTCAAAATACTTGAAGTAATGGCCATGCCAGGCCACCCCCATGGGATCAATGTCGTGAAAAGGAACTTCGACCTGCACGCTGGCGGTCACGGGAGCCATTGATGTCATAAGGTGTGATCCTGCTTGGCGGTTGGCTGGGTGGGCGACATGCTGTGAGGTCGAGCCCAGAAGTCGTAAAAATTAAACCATTGCAATGGTTGGCGCTGACAGGCTTGCTCTAATTGCGCCACATAGGTTTCACAGGCGTGCTGTAATCTTGGCCAACGCGTTTTGCGAGGCCCATTCAGGTGATCCGCAATCTCGTGCCAATGGACCTGCCATTGATGAGCGCTTGTTTTGAGACAAAACATGCTATAGACCGGGCAGCGCATCAAACTGGCTAATATAAAGGGGCCTTGAGGAAACAGTGCCGGTTGGCCCAGAAACGGTATTTCAAAGGTCCGGGTTGCCCCTGAGACAGGGGTTCTGTCGGCGGCCATGATGACCCATTCACCGGCTTCGATGCGTTGGGCTAAGTCAATGGATGTGCTGGGGTCAATGTCATCGACTTGTATTAATCGAATTGGTGTATCCAGTTGAAGGGATCGCACCACCTGATTAATTTTTTCAGCATTACGGGAGTGCAGCAGAATATTGAGTCGGAGCGATTTATGTTCAGCCAGCGCACGACATAGCTCAATATTGCCCATGTGGGAGACGAGGATAAATATGCCTTTCCCTGTACTGAGATGCTGTTTGAGCGTATCCGGTGCCTGGGTATCGACTTGGGGAGTGATCTGCCCGTGCTGATGCCAGGCATCCAAGCGCGTGATAATGGCCTGACTGAAGTTGAGAAAGTGTTGCCAGTTATGCTTGAGGCTGGGTTTAGGGCTCGTGCCGCCGGTGAACTGATATAAGCGCTGTAGATAATCCGCGGAGGCTTGGCGAGCATTGCGTCCGGTGAGAAAAAAATAAGCCACGACAAAATAAAGCACTGCTTTGAAAAGGGGGCGCCCGCCGTGACGATATAGCCAGGACATCAGCATGAGCCCTTTGAGGCTGCCCCTCTCGCGAGTTTTCGCCCAATGAATGCTGGGGGTCGTGGGTTGGGAGGGGCATCCCTGTTGAGGATCAACGGTTTGCCTCCGCTTAGGCCACAACCGTAACCCCTGGCGCTTTAACATGCCGCAGACCAATCGGGTATGCATCCAGGAAATCAAGAGGTTGTCTTGCCAGGGACGGAAATTGGATCGACCGTCCTGTGGGTAAATGACTCGGGTGGGCTGTTGAATGACTGGCACTCCTTGCCAATACAGTCGCACCAGTATGTCGGTGTCAAAATCCATTCTCTGGCCGATATTAACCTGTTGTATTAAGGCCATCACGGCTGACAGCGGATACAGTCGGAATCCGCACATGGTGTCTTTCAATTCAAGACTGAGCGTCTCGATCCAGACCCAGGCATGGGTGAGGTAACGCGCATACAAACGGTGGCGAGGAACACTTTGATCATACTGGGGGATTCCCGTGATGACGGCTTCGGGAGAGGCCTGCGCCTGGTTTAGAAAGCGTGGAATATCCTGCGTATTGTGTTGGCCGTCTGCATCAATTTGTAGTGCATGGCTGAAGCCTTGTGTTGCCGCAGCTTGAAAGCCGGTCATCACGGCAGCACCCTTCCCCCGGTTGCGATTGTGACGAATCAACTGCACGCCGTCGCCCGCTTGCTCGCATATATGGGCAATAGCCGCTGCGTCATCAGGCTCTGAACCATCGTCAATCACCAGACAAGGCAGATCGTACTGACGCAACTGCATCAGCGTTTGCGCCAACCGATGACGATGGCGATAGCAAGGAATCAGGGCACACACCTGCATTATACGGCGCCTGTTAACGCGATCCGCCCCGAGCTACAGGGAGCCCCTGCGTGGGTCACGGCAAAGGAAAGTTTGTGTTTATCGGCTTGATAATGCAGCTCGATCTGAATGGACATGCCCGGTTGCACTATTTTTTGATACTTAATGGCTTCCAGCTGCTGAGCCGGCTGCTGGATTGCCAGGTACTCCTGCGCCCAACACATCACCCAATGCATCATGATCACGCCAGGCAAGACCGGATGACCTGGGAAGTGGCCTGCGAAGCAGGGTAAGTCAGGCGATAGGGTCGCTTCCAATGAGACCGTATGCGGTTGTTGTGCTAAAAGCCTGACCTGCGGCGGGTGATTAACGCTCATCGAATAGCTCCTTCAACTGGGCGTGAACCCTTTTGCCCTGGGGGTTACAAGGGATATGTTCAACCAGGCGCCAATAGCGCGGCAGGGTGACCGCTTCATACCATTGGTTTAAATGTGATTTAAGGTGCGCAATGCCTATTTTTCTGCCTGACTGTGCCCATTGCTGGGCAGCGCTTTCAGTGAGCTGAATAATCGCGCCTAATTGTTGGCGGTGTTTGTTCAGTACGATCAACGCCGCGTCCTCAACCTCCGGGTGTGCCTTCAGATGCTGTTCCATCTGGTCGAGTGAAATGCGCTTTTCGGCTAACTTAATCATGCGATCCAGCCGGCCGGTGAGGATAAACCCTGACCCTGAAGGTCTCGCACAATCGCCAGTGGACCACCATTGATCGGGCTTGTTTAGTAATGGAGAGCGAACCTTTAGGGCTTGTTGATCATCGAGTTGCCATTGCACACCGGCAAAAGGTGTCCAAGCGGTTTCAGTACCTTGCTGTGGTGGATACGGTTGTTGTGACTTCTGAGGTTGCTGCTGGCGCCAGGCCATGCCCCCGGTTTCTGTGCTGCCATAAATCTCATAAGGGGCTTGCCCCCAGTGCTTGTGAACAGTGGCGGCATCGTTGGCAGATAGCGCACCGCCTGAACTGAAGACAATGCTGGGACGGTCGTTTGACAAGGAGGCACTGTCTTCGGCCAACAAACGAAGTAAAGCGGGAGAGCCGATAATCGCGGTTTCAGGCGTCAGGTGGAGTTGTTCGACCAGCTGTTCGCCATAATGTAACGTCGGCCGAATTTGGCTGCGGCCGGTACAGAGTGGCCACAGTAAGCCAAATAATATGCCGTAAATATGTTGATGTGAGACGGCAAGCCAGACATGGCGAATCGGGGCGCCATCCAATGAGCCAAAGGTGGTCTCAAGGGTGTCGACTTCCCTCAAAAAATGACTTAGCCGTTTATGTATCGCCTTCGGTTGTCCAGTACTTCCAGAGGTGAACATTTCAACGGCGACATCATAAGGAAAGTGCCATTGAAGAGTGCTGGAAGACACGTTCTGCGTGTCTAAACGGTTTTTCAGTGCTTCAGGCGAAACCGTATGCCAAAGCGATCGAGTGTTCAGCACATGGCCGTGACAGTTGAGCGATAACGTTTGATCGCTTAACCAGCCCTCAATATTCCCGGCCAGTTGATTCAAAGTGGCGGGTTGGCTGTTAGGCGGCAAAATGATGGTTTTGCCCGCAAAACAAAGGGCCAGCCAACCGAGTAGAAATTGTTCGATCTCTTGAGCGATCAGTAACCAGCGTTGACCGGGATGTGCCTTGAGTGTCTCCGCCAGTGTCTGTGCCTCAGCGTTTAAGTCATTCGCGTTTAAGGCTCGGCTGCTTTGTATGCTCACCGGCGTATTCATGGGCCAAAAATAGGACTGATTCAGAGCAGGAGTCATGGACATGGCATTAGGCCTGGCGGTGAGGTTGAATAAAAAAGTATCGGTATAGCCATTCACCCACGATCATTAAAGCAATACCGATATAAGCCAATAAGCCGTTATACAGTGCCCACCAATCGAGATTCCCCAATAGAATCGTGATTGTGGCGATGCCGCCGTTGAGCATAAAAAAGAGACACCAGGTCTGAGTGACTCGGCGTAAATAAGGGCGTGCTGACTCAGGAATGTCGGGTTGGCGTAGGCGGGCAAACCGTTCAATCAATGGCTGTGATTGTTGCAATGAATACCCGAATACACTGAGCATGCCAACATTCATCATCACCGGATACCATAATACCCATTGATGCTGATCCAGTTGCTGGGCGACGCCGAGTAGCCCCACGCCCGCCAGCGCGACACACAGCATCAGGTACTGACGCTGTTGAGCACAACGTAATGCTCTAAAGATCAACAGCAGCGCCAGCACTGGGAGCAGTGCTGACAGCTGCCCTGTCTGTATGGCGCCATAGACCAGCAAGGGATAGGCGACCATCATCAGTGTGGCGATGACGCCTAAGCTTTTCACAAAACTCATGCTCAAGCCGATGTCGGTTGATTAACCAGCTGATCAATAGTGGTCACGAGTTGTTCAACCGTACGGACGGATTTGAACTCTTCGGCCTGGATTTTTTTACCGGTCAGTTGCTGTAACTTAACCACCAGGTCAACCGCATCAATACTGTCGAGATCCAGGTCAACATAAAGGTTGGTCTCTGGGTGTACCTGTTGTGGATCAATCTCAAAGTCTTCAGCCAGAATATCTTTCAGTTGAGTGAGAATGGCATCGCGATTATGCACGGTGTGACTCCTGCGGGTTATTCGTGTCCTGCTGTTGGCTGACTAAGTGAGCTAAAGCGTTAACACTGGCAAAATGCGCTTTGGTGGCGTCTGATTTAGCATCTAGCGTAATGCCGAATTGTTTTTTCAATGCCATCCCCAGCTCGAGTGCATCAATGGAGTCCAGTCCCAGGCCGTCGCCAAACAAGGGTGCATCATCTTCAATATCATTAGGGCTGATGTCTTCAAGTTCTAAAGCATCGATAATGAGTTGTTTTATACGGAGGTTCAGTTCGTTCATAAGGGTCCCTGCGCCTTGTTAAAAAGGTCTTGTAGGTATTGTGTTAAGCGTCTGGCTTGTCGACTTTCACTCGCCTCTACCTGATAGGTCGTCGACGAAATAGGTGCCATCACTGCGACTGAAAAGTGAGCGCGCTGTTCTGGAATTTGATACCAGCGTTCGGACTTAGTCAGTGTCGTGGGGTGGCATTGCATATGAATGGGTATCACCGTTGCTTGACTACGTACGGCAATTTGAGCGGCGCCGCGCCGTAATGAAATGGGCTGGCCGGGTGTCGAGCGGGTGCCTTCAGGAAAAATGATCAAGTTATCGCCTTCATTCAGCACTTGTTGACAGTGCTTTAACACCAGAGTGCTATCAGTACCATTACCGATATAGCCGGCAGCGGCAATGATGCCACGCATAAAGATATTTTGCTGTAAGCTTTCTTTGATGAGACAGTTCGCTCGTGGCACCAGACTGATCAGAATCACTACATCCAGCAATGAAGGATGATTAGCCAGAATGATCTGTCCTTGGCTTGCGGCCAGCTGCTCTTTGCCCCTCACATCGAGCGTCAGCACCCCCATTGCTTTCATCAGGCCGATATAAAAGCGAAACAACTGGTGTACCCAGCGCTGACTGATAACGCGTTTGGATTGGCGCGAACAGGGGAGCAAGCGAATGAGGTTAAACAGCGTGAGCGATGCACTTAGCCCACCGAGCCCAAAAATGGCAAAAGACAATCCTGTCGCCGCTAGCCGCCAGTAGTATTCGAGCTTACGCCACATGCCAGTGCCATTCGCCTTTAGGGTGTCGACAGATGATCGATTTCATCGTGGACTCAGACTGCACCTGTTGTTGCCACCACTGCCAAGCCAATGACATGGGCAGCGACGTGGACGGTGAAGTGGAGGGCGTCGTCACGGTATTGGGTCGCCATTCACTGAGAATTTGGCCTTGCGGATGGGCGTCGATGATCCAACCCAGTGCGAGTGCGTCGCCGAGCTCATCCTGGAATAATTGATAGCAAACCGCTTGGGGCTCATCGACATAGACAAGGAGTACTGGCGTTTGTCGATATTGGCTGATACTCCAGGCTTCAAGCAGTGCCATTGGCAGTGTTTCCGCACCGGCACAGAGTGCGCTGGATGATTGTGTATTGTGTGCCTGAATGGCATAGGTGCCGGATGCGGTATTATGAACGGACTGTGAAAATGCAGCCGGGGATAATGGCTCTCCTGCAATCATTTGATTCAATAGGGTCAGTGTGCGACTGATTTCACCGTGACGAGAAGCAAAGACGCTGGGAAGCACTGAGGTGCCGGGCATATCGAAGCAAACCCTGAGCGCCATTTTGGTTAAACGACTGAGACGTCGCCGTTGCATCGCAGGAACTTCGGGGAGCTCGGGGGTATCATGCAGCTTAGAAGACCATTGGGCCTGATGGTGAATATTGAATCTGAACTCCACAGTACCATCCCTTCAGTCGCTTTCCTTAAAATCCTAATAACATCTGCCCTTAGGTATGGGCATTCATGATGATGCGTCATGGTGCGCGTAAGCCAAACCCTTTAAGCGATTGTTAAAAGGGCGCCCTGTTTAAAAGGTTCATGCTTTTAAGGCCAATGTTCTTAAGGTCAATGTTCTTAAGGTCAATGTTCTTAAGGTCAATTTTTCTAAGATCAGAGCTTTATCCGTGCCCTACGAACGTAGTCCTGGCCAGGCCCAAGCTCGATGTTGCTAAGACCGGATGGTGACAAATCGAAGACACTCAATGACAACTTGAGACTATATCATAGGTTTTGCCCGATTCTGAGCGACTTGATGATGAAAAGTGTCTGTTTTATGTACTTTGTGAAACCTGAGTTGAATGACGCCTCAAACGTTGTGAGCCTGGCGTGGCTGGCCGATAATGTAAGTTTGAAGATATGATGATAAGGAGAAGCTTCTCTTGATGACGGATCCTGCCCAACCCGTTGATCTCTATCGAGTATTCGGTAATCCGGTGCACCATAGTCAATCCCCTTGGATTCACCAGGCATTTGCCCGTGAGACCGGGCAAACACTGGTCTATGAAACTTGTGAGGCGCCTTTGGATGATTTTGCTGGGGTGCTCCGTGCTTTCATTGCCCAAGGGGGGCGCGGAGCCAATGTCACCGTGCCTTTTAAAGAAGAGGCCTATGCTTTGTGTGATGTCCTGTCGCCTCGGGCGCGTCAGGCGGGCGCGGTGAATACGCTTCAGCTGGGCAAAAACGGTCAGCTTTATGGTGATAATACGGATGGTGTTGGCCTGGTTCGAGATTTGACTCAGAACCATGGCCAAACACTGGCCGGGAAGCGGCTTTTGGTTTTGGGCGCAGGAGGAGCTTCAAGAGGTGTGATTGCCCCCTTATTAGCCGAGCAGCCGGCGCAACTGCATATTGCGAACCGTACGGCGGCTAAAGCTGAGGCGCTCGCAGCTCATTTTGAATCGCTTGGGTCTGTCTCTGGTGGCGGGTGGTCATCGCTGAGTGATTGTGACGTACAAGCAGCGGCCCGCTATGATGTCGTGATTAATGCAACGGCTGCGAGTTTGTCGGGCGAGTTACCGCCACTCCCCGATACGCTGTTTACGCCCGAGGCGATGGCCTACGATATGATGTACGGTGCGATGCCAACAATTTTCCTGCAGTGGGCTTCCTCGCAAGGGGCCATCACGGCCGATGGGCTGGGGATGCTGGTTGAACAGGCGGCCGAGTCTTTTTTCCTTTGGCGACATCAACGCCCGCAGACGGACGCGGTCATCAAGGCATTGCGCCAACGGTTGAACCATGGTGCTGATTGACCTTATCGCGAGAGTCTCCCTTGATATGGGGTGAGAGAGAGGTATGGGTGTGAACGATAAGGCTCATCGGCTGCTACGTTGGCTCATCACGGGGCTGCTCTCTGGGGCTGTCGGGGGAATATTGGCGCGCTGGTGGGGCCATTCATCCGAGCTCGCGGCACGCTATGGCCTCGAATCTAACTTAGCGTCGTTTGCTGTGATCTCTCTGATGGGGGGGGTCGGCGGTGTGCTCGTGGCGGGGGCAATCTGTTTCGCTATTCGAGGCCGTCAAGCCCCCTATTTTCCTATCAGTGGGGCTTATTATCGACAACACCGCCAGCTTCAGTTGGCCAGTCGTGTCTTTGAATGTGCCAATGAAGGCATCATGATCACTGATGCAAATAACCGTATCGTTGCAGTGAACCAGGCGTTTACTCGGATCACCGGATATACGCCGGAAGCGGTGATCGGTCGTGATCCAGAAATGCTGTCTTCGGGTCGACATGATGCTCATTTTTACGCCCAGATGTGGGCCGCATTAGCTGAACATGGTTGCTGGCAAGGTGAGGTATGGAATCGTCGACAAGATGGCTCTTTCTTTCCTGAGTGGTTGTCGATCACCGAAGATCGTGATGACCAGCATCGTCTCCAGCATTACATCGCCACCTTCTCTGATCTCACAGAACGTAAAGAAGCAGAAGCTCGAGTACGTTATCTCGCCGATCATGATGTGTTGACGGGGTTGGCGAATCGCCATGGCTTAGCGGAGCAGGTCCGTCAGGATCTACGTATTGCTGAGTGGAAGGGGCATTCACTGGCCTTGATGTTTATGGATCTGGATCGTTTTCAGACGATCAATGATTCATTAGGGCACCGCGTTGGCGATCAGCTGTTGCAGCAAATGGCCTTGCGTTTACAAGAGACGCTCGGGCCTGCTGGCATGGTGGCGCGTTTAGGTGGCGATGACTTTGTGATCTTGATGCCGGTTGTCGATAGCCCCAACCAGGCGGCGGATATGACGCGCCAACTTCAGACCGCCGTTTCAACGCCCTTTGTGCTGGGCGATCATTCGTTACTGATGACCTCCAGTGTCGGTATTGCCTTGTATCCGATGGATGGTCACGACTTTGATCTTCTGTTACGTAATGCCGATGCGGCTTTGAACCATGCAAAAAGGGCTGGGCGGGATAATTTCCAGTTTTTTACGCCGAGCATGAATGCTCAGGTATTAGCGCGGTTAACGAAAGAAAATGCATTGCGCCAGGCGCTCAGTCGCAATGAGTTTCGGTTAATGATTCAGCCCCAGGTGCGGCTGGAGGATAGCCAGCTGTGTGGTTGCGAAGTGCTGATCCGGTGGCATCATCCGGAATGGGGGCTGGTACCGCCAGACCAGTTTATTCCATTAGCCGAAGAAACCGGACTCATTCAATCTATTGGCCTGTGGGTTTTGCGTGAGTCCTGTTTGGAAGCGCGGCGCTGGTTGGATCGCGGGTTACCCCCTTTGATGCTATCGGTGAATTTATCCGCGCTTCAGTTCCGCTCAGGTTTGGTCGATTGGGTTGAGCAGGTGCTCGCTGAAACAGGATATCCGGCCCGTTGGCTTGAAGTGGAAGTGACGGAAAGTGTATTAATGGAAGACCCTGAGCATGCTGTGGTTATGCTGCAGGCCATGAAGGCCCTCGGTATTCGAGTCGCGCTGGATGATTTTGGCACGGGCTACTCCAGCTTGGCTTACCTCAAACGCTTCCCCATTGATAAATTAAAAATTGATCGCGCTTTTATCGATGGCCTCCCTGATGATGGCGATGATATTGCTTTAGTGCGCCTGATTATTGATATTGCTCGTCATCTGAATTTGGAAACGATTGCCGAAGGCGTTGAAAAGGAAGATCAGCGTGTCTTTCTTTTGGAAGCGGGGTGCCAACAATTACAGGGATTCTTGTTTGCACCTCCTTTAGCGCCAGAAGATTTCCTCGAATGGCGTCAACAGCATACGAGCCGTTCAAAATAAGGGCAGCTGTGTCGGCATTGGGCCTTGCTCATGGCGCAAGCGAAAGCCGATGCCCATGAGCCTCACCGGTTTGCCTTCTCCACGTTCCCAGCCTGTCCGTAACAGTTGTGCCACTAAGGATTCATCTAGACCAAAGCAGGTCTGTTCAACGGTGGTCTGCGTAAAATCATTGAATTTGAGTTTGACCACAAGCCCCCGAATGGGCGGGGCCGGTGTCAAACGATCATAGCGCTGTTGTAAGTCAGTGATCAGCTCTGGCAGCCGTGCCTGACAATGGGCGAGATCAGGGAGGTCTTCCGCATAAGTGTGTTCCGTACTGACTGACTTTCGTTCACGGCTGACTTTTACAGGACGATGATCTTCCCCGCGGCTAAAGGCATAGAGGCGTTGCCCAAAGCGTCCAAAATGGCGTAAGAGTTCACTTTGGGGCCATTGTCGGATATCGCCACACGTTTTCAGGCCCCACTGGTGGAGACGCTTCGTGGTTTGTGGGCCGACCCCGCTGATGCGTTCAACCGGCAAGTCGGTGACAAAAGTCTCTACTTGGTCCGGCGTGATGACAAAAAGCCCGTCGGGTTTTTGCCAATCGCTGGCAATCTTGGCAAGGAATTTATTGGGGGCTACGCCTGCGGAGACCGTAATGCCGACCTCGGTACGAACGCGTTGTCGTATCCATTCCGCCATGCGAGTCGCACTGCCTTGGCAGGCTAAAACGTCGCTGACATCGAGATAAGCCTCATCCAGTGAAAGAGGCTCGACCCAAGGGGTTAGTTCTCGATAAATCGCAAAAATTTGCTGTGACACGGCTTTATATTGATTCATATTGCCATGAATCAGCGTCAACTCGGGGCAGCGTTTAAGCGCCTGAGCTGTCGGCATCGCCGAATGAATCCCATAACGGCGAGCGGGGTAGTTACACGTTGCAATCACGCCACGATTTTCGACACGCCCACCAATGGCAATGGGAATATCTCTAAGCGCGGGGTTATCCCGCATTTCTACGGCCGCATAAAAGCAGTCACAGTCACAATGAATGATTTTGCGGGTCATAATGTCAGGCTAGAAGGCTGTATATGAATACAGTTTACCGATGTTTGTGGGTTGGGGCGAGCTTCTTGACATGCTCCTTTCAAATTCAGCGCATTGCTTTAGCGTGAGTCTCTACACCAGCGGCATCCGTAAAGGCGGCCCTGTATGCAGTAAGCGCGCCAGCCGTTCCAGCCCTAATGCTAAACGTTCCCGTTGCTCCGGTGGTGTTAAACAGATACGGACGGATTGGGGCGCGGGTTGGCTGCCCACGCAGAAGGGGTCAGGATTGATCAGGGTGACACCGACGGAGGCGGCTTGTTGAACAAATTCATGGGCTCGCCAAGGCTCGGGTAATTTCAACCAAGCATGGAAGCTGCAAGGGTGAGTGCTAAGGGTATAGCCTGCGAGGTATTGGTCCAGAAGTTGGTGGCGCGCGATAACTTCCTGCCATTGCCAATCAATGATGGCATTGCCTTGGGGCGAGGTGAGCCAAGCCAGGGCCAAGCAGGGAACAATGCCTGGCAATGACCAGCATTGAGCTCTTAAAGCCGCTGTCAGTCGGCTGACTAATGCTGCTGGGGCTCTTAAAGCACCAAATCTTAAGCCCCCAGAGAGCAACTTGGAAATACTGAAAATATAGAGTGAACGCTCTGGGGCGAGTTCAAAAAAAGGTCGGCCTCGATAAGCGGCGGGGACAAACTGAACGCCGTCTTCCAGCAAGAACATATCATGCCGACGTGCCACATCGACAATGGCTTGGCGCCGTGTCTCGCTCATGTGAGCACCGGTTGGATTGTTATGTTCAGGCATGACATACAGCATTCGAATGCGTTGTTGCTGACAGAGCCTTTCCAACGCTTCAGGCTGAATGCCCTCGGCATCCATGGGCACCGCAATATGCTTGAAACCCAGCTGTCGGCTGGCGGCAATCATGCCTGGGTAAGTCAATGCCGCTGAAGCAACGGCCTCTCCTGGGCGGACCAACGCTTGCAGTGCGAGATAGTCGGCATGTTGACCGCCCGTAGTGAGAATTAACTCATTGGCATCGACATGCAGAGACTGTTGGTTCAACCAATCCGCCAATTGTTGGCGATGCGCCAGGGCGCCCTGCTCCGTTTGGTAATCCAATGCCAAGGTTGAGGCGTGGGTTTGATCGCCAAACTCATGGATCAGAGAAGTCCATAAAGTGTGCCGACCCGGATGAGGGGTCTGTATTGAGAGTGAGAGGTCGATACTGTCGGCCGCCGCTTGAGACAAATGGGAGAAAGAGGGTTTGTCTGATTCTGATAAAGCGCTTTTGATTCGAGTGCCGCTGCCCACCTTCGCTTCGACTAATCCTCGCCGTTCAGCCTCCCGATAAGCTCGGGTGATCGTACCCACCGTGACGCCTAAAGCATCGGCCATTAACCGTTGCGGCGGGAGCCGTTCGCCCGGCGCCAAGGTCCCTTGTGTAATGGCATGAGCCAATGCATCCACAATGCCTTGGTAGCGAGCGCCTCGGTGTTGGGAAAGATCTGGCAACCAGTGGCAACGTTGACGCGCTTTTTCCTGAATAGAAGGTGCTGATGGCATGCGGTTTCCTCGGCTGTTGGTGGCACCAAGAGCTAGGGGCCGAATTGTTAGGGGCACAATCTATTGTATGGATCACAACTTCCTGATTGCACTCTTCTGAAAGCCCAGCATACTCACCCAATGCCACGATTGTCATGATTTATTTTCTAATTGTGTGCATACAATTTTTATGATTTGAGGGGCGCTGATCATTTGAACCTGATGAATATTGTCGTCAGTCACGCTCAGTGCGGCAGATCAGCCAGGATTGGTGCATGCGAGTTGAGTGAGGGAATGGTGATGGAGATATTGTCTTGGTGGGGGCTGGCGGGCCCTGTTGTGATGTTTGCATTAACGATGTCGGCAACACCTGGGCCTAATAACATGATGTTGACAGCATCAGGTGCGCAGTATGGCTTTTATCGCACCTTGCCCCATATGTTAGGGATTTCCATCGGGTTTATGGTGTTGATGGTGGCGGTCGCGTTAGGTCTGGGCAGCTTGTTCCAGCAGTGGCCGATATTGCAGCAAGGGCTAAAGGTGATCGGTAGTGCTTATTTACTCTGGCTGGCTTGGAAAATTGCAAAAGCGCCAGCCCCCGAACTTGCGGTGTCGACTGAAGAGGGGGTGTCCGGGCGTCCTTTTTCTTTCTGGCAGGCGCTCAGTTTTCAGTTTGTGAACCCTAAGTGTTGGGTCATGGCGATTTCTGCCATTGCTTCTTTTACCTGGACGGGTGATGAGTTTTGGTTGTCGGCGGCGTTTGTCACAGTGCTATGTGGTTTGACTAATCTCCCGTCTATTGCCATGTGGGCAGGATTTGGTGTGGCGATCGGTCGGTTGTTGAAGAAAGCATGGCATTGGCGTTGTTTCAATGGCGTGATGGGGGCGATGACGGCCGCTTGTGTACTGCTGATCCTCAGCTAATTCACTGATCTCACCATGAATATGACGGGATGTGCGGATATCCGCACATCCCGTTTGACGTTAGCGTAATCGTCCACTTTTTATGGGCGGATGGTCTGGTCTGAATGGCTTAAAAATGACTTATCGAACGCCGCTTCTTTAACCAGATGATCTTGTTCCGTGAATATCGATGGGGGTATGGCATTAAATGTGACGTTGTGATGCGTCAATACCGATGTCATTTCAGAAATGGTGGCCTGTGCGGAAGTCCGCACGAGCGTTATTTGGCGGTGTGTGGAAACCCGCACGAATGGCATTCAAGTTTAGACTTTAGATGGTCATGACTTTAGTCTAATTTTTAATGTATTTAATTGTTTTTTAACGATAAAAATAAATTGGCATTGGTTTTGCTTGGTAGGGTGTTGAAAGTCGCGGATTGCTTTATGACCGGACCACCTCGTCAGCGGTTGATCATCAGGGCTGATCACCGGGGCAGGTCGTTCGATAAGGCCGTCATCTCAATAAAGCGTTATTACAATAAACCGCTGCCTGTATTCGATTTTTATCAGTGGCTATCGATTAAGCAGCGCAGCTAACGACGAAGAGGAACACCCATGAAATTGATGAAAACGGTATTGGCATCTGCTGTCGCTGCGGTGGGAATTCTTGCTGGTGGCGCGCAAGCAGCCGATATGACGATCAAGTTCTCCCACGTGGTGGCTGAGAATACGCCTAAAGGCAAAATGGCACGTAAATTTGAAGAGTTAGCAGAGGCGGCCGTGCCCGGGTTGGACGTTCAGGTGTTCCCAAACTCTCAGCTGTATGATGACAGCCGTGTCCTAGAGGCGATGCTGCTGGGTGATGTGCAGATCGCAGCGCCCTCTCTGTCTAAGTTCCAACGTTTTACCAATAAGCTCCAGGTCTTTGATCTGCCTTTCCTGTTTGACGATATGGCCGCTGTAGACCGTTTCCAACAAAGCGAAGCGGGTCAGTCTTTGCTGAACTCAATGGAAGATAAAGGCCTGATCGGCTTGGGCTATCTGCATAACGGTATGAAGCAGTTTTCAGCCAATGAACCAATTTTGACACCGGAAGATGCGGCGGGGAAAAAATTCCGTATTCAAACATCCGACATCCTGGCTGCTCAGTTTGAGGCCGTTGATGCGATTCCGGTAAAAAAACCCTTCTCTGAAGTCTTTACGCTGCTGCAAACCAAAGCGATTGATGGCGCCGAGAATCCTTGGTCGAACCTTTACTCGAAGAAGTTCTTTGAAGTGCAGGACTATGTGACTGAGTCCAATCATGGGGTGTTGGATTATCTGGTCGTTACATCGGCTTCTTTCTGGAACGGTTTAGAGCCCGATGTGCGTGACAAGTTAAACAAAGCCATGAATGAAGCCATTGCATACGGCAACGAGCAATCTGCTGATCTGGCTGCCCGTGATCGTCAGGCCATTATCGATGATGAGGGCACCAAAGTCGTTCAAATGTCAGCTGAGCAGCGTCAAGCTTGGGTTGAAGCAGAAAAGCCGGTTTGGTCTGAATTTGAAGATGACATTGGTCGTGATCTGATTGATGCCGCATTGAAAGCTAATCAGTAACGCCCCGGGTATAGAGGCATTGGCTGGGCTTTGCTCTGCGACGCGGTATCGTTGAGCGCTTGAGAGTAGGCCCGGCCACTTTTGATGCCTTAGTCATCAGTCCAGGCCCCTGTTTGGGGCCAATGTTGGAGAAGATTCATGACCGCCTTGTTCAGCCTGCTTGAGCGTGTTGAGCGCACCATCATTGGCCTGTTGCTGGCCTTGATGACCGGTATTGTGTTTGTAGAAGTGGTTCTGCGCTATGGCTTTGACCATGGTGTGCTCTGGGCCGAAGAGTTGGTCCTGACGATGGCGTCTTGGTTTGTCTTGTTCGGCGCATCCTGGGCATTGAGACAAGGGGCTCATATCAGTGTTGATGCCTTGATTAAGCTTTTTCCTAACCCGTTGCAGCGTTTACTGACGGGGGTCGCGATTATCGGCTGCTTGATTTACTGCGCTATTTTCCTGATGGGGTCTTGGGAATATATCAAGCTGATGCAATTGATTAATGTCGATATGGAAGATTTGCCGTTTAAACGTTGGCATGCCTTATCGATTTTGTTGGTCGCTTTCTCCTTATTAAGTTTGAACTTCCTTTATATCGCTTGGCGTGTTCTGAGCAATCAGCAGAGCAGTTTCCACATGGTCGATGAAGCCAGCGAAAGTATGCGCTTGGCTGAAGAAGCCCAAGGCCAAAATGGGGAGAAAAATAACTAATGGCAACTTTAACGCTCTTCGCCGTTTTGTTCGGCTGCATGCTGATTGGCATGCCGATTGCTTTTGCCTTGGGGCTATCCAGCCTTTCGGTGATATTATTTTTTACCAGTGACTCTTTAGGCTCTGTCGCGGTGAAGCTCTACAGCGATGCGGGTAGTCACTATACGTTGTTGGCGATTCCGTTTTTTGTACTGTCTTCCGCGTTTTTGTCTACCGGGGGCGTTGCCCGCCGTATTATTGATTTTGCTGTGGACTGCGTCGGTCATATCCGGGGTGGTTTGGCCATGGCGTCGGTATTGGCGTGTATGATTTTTGCCGCTGTCTCGGGGTCTTCACCGGCGACGGTCGCCGCGATTGGTTCGATTGTGATTGCCGGTATGGTCCGTCAAGGTTATCCCAAAGCCATGGCCGCGGGGGTCATCGCCAATGCGGGGACTTTGGGGATTCTGATTCCGCCGTCTATCGTGATGTTGGTTTACTCTGCGGCAACAGAGGTCTCCGCGGCCCGAATGTTTATGGCGGGGATGATTCCTGGCCTGATGATGGGGACCATCCTGATGGTGGCGATTTATATTGTCGCCCGCCGGATGAAATTGCAGCCAGTCCCTTTCCCCGGTCTTGGTAAGTTAGTGATTTCAGGGAGTCATGCGGCTGCGGGGCTGTTTTTGATTGTATTGGTTTTAGGCTCGATTTATGGCGGGGTCGCCAGCCCAACAGAGGCGGCGTCTGTGGCGGCTGTGTATGCATTCTTGGTGGCGGTGATTGGTTACCGGGATATGGGGCCGTTGAAGAATAGCCCTTGGGTGCGTGAGGGTGAATCTGTGGGCCAAGCGATTGCCCGTGCCATTCTTGAAGTGCCAACGGGCTTTGTGCGCAGTTTCTGGCACCCGGAAGTGCGCCAAGTGGTGATGGATGCGGCCAAAGTCTCTTTGATGCTGTTGTTCATCATTGCCAACGCCATGCTGTTCGCTTATGTGTTGACCAATGAACGTATCCCGCATGCCATTGCCGAAACCATCACCGGGTGGGGGCTGCCTGCTTGGGGCTTCTTGATTGTGGTGAATATTCTGCTGTTGATCGCCGGTAACTTTATGGAGCCGTCTGCGATTATCTTGATCATGGCGCCGATTTTGTTCCCGATTGCCATGCAGCTGGGGATTGATCCGGTTCACCTCGGCGTGATCATGGTGGTGAATATGGAGATCGGGATGCTGACACCGCCTGTTGGGTTGAACCTCTTTGTGACAGCGGGGATTACCGGGGAAAGTATCGGCTGGGCGATTCGTGCCGCCTTGCCTTGGCTGGTGCTCTTATTAGGCTTCTTGATGTTGATTACTTATATCCCGGAAATCAGTCTGTTTCTGCCGGAATTATTGGATGGTCCAGCCAAAGGGTTTTAAATTGCCCCCAAGTTGAGTGCCTGATCCAATGTGATCATCCGTTTTGTATGATCGGCCCATCCCTTGTGGATGGGCTTTTTTGTTATCGGTCCTTAAAGATATTTTCATGTGATGACTCTTGCCATTCATTGATAATGATTATCATAATTGGATGGGATTGATTCGGTATTCTGTCATGTCCGTAGGATAGGTGAACGCAGGATGGATGAACACGGGCTGATGGGATGAGCCATGATGACAAGGGGATTATGATGAGGATCAGGCAGTGGGCGACCAACGGTCATTTTGTGAAATGGCTAGGGTTGGGCCTGTTGAGTTTAGGCGCTCTGAGTTGGGGGCATACGGTGCAGGCTAAAGCGCTTCCGACTTTGACCATTGGCGGGGATGTGACCGAGATTGCCGTGGCCTTGGGGGCGGAATCTCAATTGGTCGGGCGCGACGATACCAGCCTTGCCCCGCCGCGCATTCAATCGTTGCCCTCTGTGGGTTATTTACGTCGACTCAGTGCCGAGAGTTTAATGACGCTACACCCTCAGCGTCTGATCGTCAGCCATAAAGCGTCTCCTCGTGAAGTGGTTGAACAAGTGGCCGCAACCGGTGTTGAAGTGCATTGGGTTCAAGCTTCAGATCGTGTGTCGGATCTTCCTGAAAAGGTCCGTCAGGTGGGGGCGGCACTGGGGAGGTCCCAAGCTGCTCAGCAATTGAATCGTGAGTTGACTCCCGCGCTGCATGAGGTTGAAGACATTCCAGATCTCGCCCATGTGAAGGCCATGCTGATACTCAGTCATGCGGGGATGGCCCCGATGGTGGCCGGCAGTGGCACCAGTGCAGACCTGATGATGCAATCTCTGGGAGTGAGCAATGCGTTTCATGATATGCAGGGCTATCAACGGATTGGGGCTGATGGCTTGTTACAGGCGCAGCCTAATCTCGTATTGGTCTCTGCGGCGGGCTTAAAGTCGTTGGGCGGGGAAGCGGGGTTGTGGCGTATTCCCGGGTTAAGCATGACACCGGCGGGTCAGACCGCGCAGGTGATGGTGCTGGATGAAACTGCCTTGCTCACATCCGGGCCGCGAACGCCTAAGGCATTGCTGGCATTGCGACAGGCCATTCAACGCTCATTTGATCGTCCGCTTCAACCTGTGGATGAGGCGCCAGCGAGCGCCGTGCCATGAGCGCCGTGATTCGATTCGGGCCGCGTTTGTCGCTAAAAGGTGCGCCGCTATGGAGTTTATTCATTGGCCTCTGTTTGATCTTGGCTTGGGCGGCTTATCAGGGCGGTATTGGTTTACAGGCGTTGACAAACGGTTCAGCTCCGATGGACCAGGTCTTGACGATTTGGGCTGCGCTACGCTTGCCGAGATTATTACTGGGGCTGATGGTCGGGGCGATGTTGGCTGCGAGTGGGACGGCCATGCAAGGGCTGTTTCGTAATCCGTTAGCTGATCCGACGTTATTGGGGATGGCCAGTGGGGCGGGTCTGGCTGTTGCGATTTGGATCGTGTTTTTTCAAGGCTTTGTCGGCGACTGGGGTCTTTATGGTCAGTTCGGCGCTGGTTTTCTAGGCGCTTTGGTGGTGAGCTTGTTGGTTTTTACCCTGGGCCAAGGGCGCGCCAGTGGTGATAGTTTGTTGACGTTGTTATTGGCTGGTTTAGCGATTACGGCACTGGCGTCAGCAGGAGGTGGGCTGCTGGCCTTTCTAGCCAATGATGAGCAACTACGGCAGTTAAGCCTTTGGGGCATGGGGAGCCTGACTCAGTCCTTGTGGCCTCCTGTGGTGGTCGGTTTGGTACTGATGCCAGTGGCGGCCTGGGGGTTATGGCGCCGTGCTGGTGATTTGGATTTACTTCAGTTGGGTGATTTAACGGCTCATGGTGCGGGCCTCGATATTCCACGGTTACGGCGTTCAGTGGTGTTGTGGAGCGCCTTAGGGGTCGGTCTATGCGTGGCCTTGAGCGGCATTATTGGATTTGTCGGCTTGTTGGTCCCTCATGCTTTGCGCTTATGGTTGGGGCCTGGTCATCGTTTGTTACTGCCGGCATCTATGTTAGGGGGCGCGGCCTTATTGGTTTGTGCCGATATGCTAGCGCGTAGCTTAGCGCCTCCGGCAGAGTTACCGGTTGGCGTATTGACCAGTTTGATCGGAGGACCTTACTTCTTGTGGTTACTGGTGCGAGGGCAACGGCATGCTCAAGCTTAATCAGGCGGGATTTGTTCAGCCGCCGCAGATACAGCCGTTGTCTGGCTCGATTCAGCCCCATCAATTAGTGGCGATTGTGGGCCCCAACGGTGCGGGTAAAAGTACGTTGCTGCAAATGCTGTCGGGCTTTCGAGCGCCTGAGCAAGGTGATGTTGATTTTCAAGGGCGGCCTTTGGCGGCATGGTCTTCTGCCGAACTGGCGACACAGCGAGCGTTAGTCTCACAGCAGAGTGCGCCCGTGTTTGATTGGTCTGTCATGGATCTCGTGAGCCTGGGCCATGCTGTCCCCCGCGAGGTGATGCTCACTATTTTACACTGGCTGGATATTGCCCACCTCCAACAACGTGGGGTGCAACGTCTTTCAGGAGGCGAGCGTCAGCGGGTGATGATTGCCCGTGCGTTAGGGCAGTTGGTGACTGCGCCTGTGACGCCCTGTGCATCGTCAATGCTGGCGTTGTCTGGCCTTTTGTTGCTGGATGAACCGACCAGTGCATTAGATTTGGGTCAACAACAGCGTTTAATGCGTTGTTTGCGCCAGCTCTCCCAAGCGCAGCCGTTGGCTGTCGTGTGTGTATTGCATGATCTTAACTTGGCGGCGCGTTATGCGGATCAGGTCTGGCTGTTGGATCAAGGCCAGTGCTTAGCCATGGGATCACCCGCAGAGGTCCTGGATGTGGAGCGTTTATCACAGATCTATCATGCGGATCTTGAATGGTCTCATCATGCGGATGCACCGTTATTGGCCCTGAAAACCTAGCGGTATAGCGTCTTTTATATCATTCAGTGAACCCGTATCGATTTGCGCTATATATCGGTCCGCGCTAAAGTGATCAGGCTTCTTAATCAATTCATGAAGCTTATTCTCAGGGCAGGGTGCAATTCCCGACCGGCGGTAAAGTGAGTGATGTCTCACTAAGCCCGCGAGCGCTTGCAATCTATGTTGTAGAGTTCACTATGTTGCAGGGTCCAGCAGATCCGGTGAGAAACCGGAGCCGACGGTAACAGTCCGGATGAGAGAGAATAAATGATCGATAGCCGCGGCGATGCCGATGCTGTCCTTTTACCGTTGTCAGCGCAATAGGGCGGGCTCATTGCCGTCGACCCTATAGGCGGGTGACGGTGTCTCCTCATGCCCTGATTCATCCATTCAACGATGCTCCGCATCGGTATTTCTAGGAATGTGAAATGAATCAGTTCTCTTCGATGACCACTGAATCCACCGCTCAAGATACGTTACCGGGCGACCCTCATACGCGTGTTGAGCGAGCGCTAGCGGCACTGCGTGATGGCCATGGTGTTTTACTGGTCGATGATGCCGACCGCGAAAATGAAGGCGATATGATTTTTGCCGCCGAGTCGATCACGTCTGAGCAGATGGCGCTGATGATTCGTCATGGCAGTGGCATTGTCTGCTTATGTCTGACTGAGGCCAAAATCGCACAATTACAGTTGCCCATGATGGTGTCTGATAACAAGAGCCGTTATGGCACTGGATTCACGGTTTCCATTGAGGCCCGTGAAGGGGTGACCACCGGCGTATCGGCAGCGGATCGTGTGACCACGGTGAAGGCAGCGATTGCCGATCATGCCCAACCGAGTGATTTGGCGAGTCCTGGACATATGTTCCCGCTACGGGCTCGTGAAGGGGGGGTCTTGACCCGCCGTGGGCATACCGAAGGCACCATTGATCTGATGCGTTTGGCTGGGCTGAAGTCTGCCGGGGTACTTTGCGAGGTGACATTAGATGATGGCACCATGGCGCGATTGCCTGAGATTTTAGACTTTGGTCAACGGCATCATATGCCGGTGCTGTCCATTGAGGATTTGGTGGCTTATATCCTCAACGCTTCCGATATGACGGCGATGACTGATCACCCCGCTCTTGCTTCGCCGACTGAGCTGGCTTAAGGCCCAGTTGATTAAAAGCTAAAACGGCTGCCTTAATTTAAGGCAGCCTCTCGTGCTAAACGCAGTCGATTGGCGAACATTTGGTCCAGGTCTGCTTGCTTACGCCTGCCACAGGTGCCACATAGATGGGGTTGCTCAGGCAACCGGTAACGTAGGCAACAACCTCGTCGATTAGGGAGTTTTCGAGCTTGACCCTCAGCATGGGCTTCACGCCAGCGTAAGTAGCGGGGCAGCCGGTCATCTAGATAGGTCAGCCAAGCATGGCTGCCTGATTCCAGTTCATCTGCGGGTCGAAAGCTCTGTAGCTGTGTCCAAGGCATTGCCAAGGCCAGTGCGGCGCTACTCCAGAAAGCCCCTTTCCCGACGCGTAATTGAGTCCGAAACGCTTCTTCTAATTGGGTCAGCCAATTACGAACAGACGGGATCCATCGATCTAACTCTAAACTGGGTGTGCTGAGTATACTGGGCGCGAGTACAAACCCCAATGAGTCAGGGCGCCATTCGATATTCAGGGGAGTACTATCTGGTGCCGGGGCCTGTTGGTCTAATATTTGCCTTATGGTGAGAGGGCCTAGCCATTTCAACAATAAGTCACGTGCCAATAACGCGCCATAAGTGAGGCGTTCACTGGCGTGAGACGATGTTGTCAGCGGTAATACATGGGCAAGTTGTGTGAGATCCAGGCGATCAGCGTTATGGCTCAGTACTTGTTGAAGGCTTGTCAGCGCCTGCTGTAGGTGAGTGGTTTCTGCTGGGGTCAATGTCAGCCATTGCGGTGTCATGAATGCTCCCGACCGCGCTTGTTCCGCGGTCTTGGAAAGTCGCCCGAGTTGTGCAGGGGCGACTTTCAGATTGAGTGATCAACGACGTGAAGACGAGTGATTGAATCGCTCGCTGCTTAACATACCTTAATACTCAAGGGTATAGCTCAGCGTATAGGTACGACCGCGGCCTTTATAGTCATACAGATAGGCCGGGCCATAGTAAGGCGAGTAGAACATGCTCGCCCGCTGTCCCCAGACCGTTGAGTAGTCTTTGTCGAGCAGGTTTTGTACCCCTAAGCTGGCGCGGCCCGGCCCGATAGTTTGAGCCAGCGTCAAGTCAAAAGTGGTGTAGCCGTCAATCTCGTGGTCACTGTCGTCGTCTAGATCAAAAGCATGGTTGGCCTGTAATCGTGCAGAACGGTCTTCATCATGCCAGCCGACGTAAGCGGTCGCTGATGATAACGAGGCGTAGCGGGCATCACGCTTTTGCCAATCATTGTCAGCATCTTTCTGTTCTGAACGCACCAAGTGTAAGGTGGCGCCGCTTTCCAAACCTTGATCAAAGTAGCGTGTGACTGCAGCTTCTAAACCATAGTCACGCTTGTCTTCATCGACGACTTCAACCGTGAGATCCTCTGCATTTTCCACGGCCTTATCGGACCAAGCGTAGTAAATCGCCGCTTGCATATCCCAGCGCGCGTCCATTAAACGCCAGCCCAGTTCAACCTGATCGGTTTTGATGGCGGATAACGGGTTTTGACTGACACTGACTTCAGCGCTTTTACCGTAATATTTGGCTGGATCAGGCAACTCAAACCCTTGGCTATAACGTAACCAGGTTTGCTGTCCGTTGTTGAAGTCGTATAACAAGCTCGCATTGACGAGAGTGGCATCGTAATCGTTACTGCCACCTGGCACATTCTTGAAGTCATCAACGTCAACGTCTGTTTCTCGTTGACGTATACCGCCGGATAATTTGAGTTGCTCTGTGAATTGCCAGTCGGCTTGAGCAAAGGCCGCTAGGTTATCAATGTCGTAACTGGGGTAACGATCCACCAGGCTGCTTTCGCGTAGCTTTAATCCTCCCGTGGCACTGGAGACGGCAGTGTCGAAACTCATCTGGGTCGCATCGAATTCTTCGTGATCAAAATCCAAGCCATATGTCAGGCTGATCGTGTCCGTGAGTGATGCCTTGAACAAGCCTTTGATACCACTGAGCTTAGTATTTTGTTTGGATGCCCGGAATTGATAGCTGCCATTGCTGGGATAAGGAAAGGCCTGAAACTTGGCCTCTTCTTTGCGATAGTAAGCTTGTAGATAAAAGTCTTGGTCCAGCAGGTTGGCGTGATGATACTGGGCGTTGATCAGCGTTCTTTCCGTCGCAGGTTCTCGGTCTGCGCTAAAGCCGTCACGAATTTCGGCGTCGCTCAGATCGGGGTTCTCATCGTTCAGGTGAGGGAAATAGACGCCTCGATCCCCCTCATACTTGGAGTCATAACGTTGCAGCATCAGTGCTAGGGTTTGATCAGCACTGAGTTGAATACGCAAATTCCCCATCACATCAAGGCTACGGTTATCCTGCATATCCGTTTGCGCAATATCGGGAAAGATCTCATCGCCATTGGCGTCGTAGTGGCGCCCTTCCTCTTGGTAAGCGAGTGACAATCGCCCCTGTACGGTTCGAGTGCCTCCCGTGACTGATTGGGCCAGCCGGTAACTGAGGTCATTACTGTTATTAAAGCCTGTGGTGACACCGCCCTGACTGCGGAAGCGGGCCGGTCCTTCTTCAGGCGCTTGAGTAATGATATTGATGATCCCCCCGGTGGCACCGCCGCCATAAAGGCTGCTGGCGCCAGAGAGCACTTCTACGCGAGCGATATTAAAAGGATCAATGGAATCAAACTGACGTGAAAGCCCACGAGAACTATTCATCGACACGCCATCAATCAGGACTTGTACACTCCGCCCGCGCAAATTTTGTCCGTAATTCGTCCGACTCTGGGGCGCCAGATCAAGACCCGGCACCAGCTTGCCTAATGCGGTTTTCAGGTCGGCACCCGCATCTAACTGAGTCCGCAAGGTTTCCCCTTCAATCACCCAGACCGAGCCCGGAATTTGGCTGATGGTTTCGGGCGTTCGGGTGGCCGTCACAACGAGCTTGTCGAGTTTTTCGGCTTGCGGTTGAGCGGCATATAGCTGTGGAGCTGCGCTTAAGGTGAGCGTTGCCAGGGCCAGTGGGGTATAGCGTACTGTCGTCTGGAATGACATGTCATACTTCCTATTATCAGTATATTGACGCGATGAGTTTGAACAAAGTGAGATAGTTTTTTTGTGGTTAAAAGCGAGATGGTTTGTGTGGTTATTGGCTGCGCTTCAGCCCCCACATGAAATAAAGGCCGCCGATGAGCGTGGCGACAATGCCAGCGGGAAGCTCTTGGGGAAACAACAGTTGTCGGCCTAGCCAGTCGGCGACCACCATCAACACGGCCCCCATTAAAGCGGCACCCAGCAGGTGGTCGCGCCCACGGCTCCAGCCCATCAGTCGGGCCATATGGGGCGCCAGTAAGCCGACAAAGGAGAGTGGACCCACCATTAAGGTGGCGACGGCCGTCAGTAATGCGACCAGTAACAACAACGTCAGTCGTGCCTGCGTCATGCCTAGGCCTAGGGCGCTCGCCGTTGCACTGCCCAGCGGCATGATGTCGAGCCAGCGAGCTAGCAATAGCGTGATGCCCAGCATCAAGAGCGCCAACATCATCGCGGTGATGGCGCTGGTGGGGCTCAAGTAATAAGTGGAACCGGATATCCAGGCCAGAATCTGCTGACCACGCGGATCACCATTGGCCAGCACCAGGGTACGAAGTCCATCAAACAGGGCGGCCATGGCCACCCCTGTCAGCAGTAGCCGAGCAGGTTGAAAATCATGGCGTCGATTGAGGGCCACTAAAAGCCCCAGCGCGATCAGGGCCCCTAAGGTTCCGGCAATGATCAGGCTACTGGTGGTGGCGCCACGCCAGAAGAGAAGGGTGAGCATTAAGCCCATGGCACTGCCACTGCTAATGCCTAGCACTTCTGGGCTGGCCATGGGGTTGGCGGTCATTCGTTGAATGACGGTGCCCGCTAAGGCCAATAGAATGCCACCCGCAGCCGCGCCTAACATGCGCGGCCAGCGCCAAGTCAGTGCCTCCGGTGCTAGGCTCCATTGCCAACCCGCCGTCAATTGCCCCCAGCCCAACGCTAATACCATGGCGATGATCAGTAGGATCAAAATCAGTAAGTGGAGACGACGTGGATGTCGATGCCGATATTCACTGGCATCGCCGCTGGAAGGGCGAGAGGCGGGTAACGATAAACGAGGCAATAACCACAGTAACAACGGTGCGCCAATCATGGCGGTGATGGCGCCAGTGGCCATGAGCTGCCCTGTCAGATGGCCCAAAGCTTGTAGCAGTTGATCGGTCACGGCCAGTAGCAGTGCGCCCAGCAATGGCGCTTGCCACAGTCGCTGGCCTAATGTTCGGGCACCGGTCAGACGTGCCAGTGCCGGTGCAGCAAGCCCGACAAATCCGATCACTCCAACGACACTGACTGAACATGCAGTGATGAAGACGGCCAGCCCCAGACCCGCTAAACGCAAAGGGCGTACCGGCACCCCGAGGCTTTTGATACTGGCGTCATCCAGTTCTAGCAGGTTCAAGGCTCGATAAAGCAGTAGCAACACCAAGACGGACCCGAGTAAGCGAGGCCAGAGAAAGTTGAGGTCATGCCAACCATTTTGAGCCATGGAGCCTGCGCCCCAGACCATCATGCCACTGAGGGCTTCCTGGTTGAACAGCAGCAGCACCAAACTCAAGGCCCCGGCATATAGGTTAATCACCAGCCCCGCTAATACCACGACAACCGGTGCGAGTTGACGTCGCCAGGCGAGCATCAGCACCAGCCCCATTGCGGCAAAACCGCCCAGGGTTGCAATCCATTCACGGCCAATTAAAAGCACACTGGGGGCCATGAGTGTGGCGCTCATCAGTGCAAGGCTGGCGCCACTGGAGACCCCCAACGTTAACGGTGTGGCGAGTGGGTTACGCAGCACTTGCTGCATCAATACCCCCGCAACCCCCAAGCTCGCGCCAACTAATAAGGCCATGAACAGGCGTGGCCACCAGCTATAGTGCAGCAACGGTGCCGCCTGGGCAGACCATAGACTCGTCAATGGGGCCTGACTGGGGGCCAATGTCTGGGCGACCAGCACTATCAGTGACAGCAGTAAGCCCCCATTCAGTAACCAGCGGTGACGTTTCATGGTGTTATTCATGGGCTGATCGCATTATCGGGCTGAGGCCTTGCGGCGGTCTTTGGAGGATTTGTTGCAGCTAAGTCGTTGACTAACGCGGCCCCTAATAAACGGGTAAATCGTTGTACTGAAGGCAAGCTGCCAAAACTCCAAACGGCTGGAATATTCAATACATGTTGCTGTTGTACGGGGCGTAATAACTGCCATAAGCCGCTGTGTTGGAGGCGTTCTTTCACACCCAGCGGCATGGGGTCGACAATAATCAGTCGAGTTTCTGCCGGGAGTGATTTTTGGGCGAGTTCATCAATAGACGCCATCGAAAACCCCCAGCCATTGGTGGGGATATCCCATACATTGCGTAGCCCGAGTTGATCCAAGACCAGTTGATAGAGACCATGCTTGGCAAATACGCGCATATGTCGCGCATCCATAAATTGGACAATCAGGACCGGAGGGGGCTCTGAAGCGGCTTGTGCCAGTTGCTGGCGCCAATATTTAAAGGTGGCATCGGTTTGATGGATCAGTTGATCAGCTGCGCTGGGGTCATGTAGTCGCTGGGCCACATCACGTGTGACGGCTTGTAATCGGTGCCAAAGATCGGTTTCAGTCGAGTAGAGTTTGTAGACTTTAAATGGAGCCACTGGACGGAGGCGGTCAAGCATGGGCTCATAGAACGCTGGCATCAGGATAGCGTCTGGGTTTAGTGTCGCGAGCAGCTCTAGGTTAGGCTGAATGCGCAGGCCTAAATCGTGTACCTGATCCGGCATTCGAGGTTCCGCCACCCACTGTTGATAGCCTCGTAGGTTGCCCACGCCTAGCGGCTGATAGCCCAGTCCCACCATGGTTTCTGCCAATGTCCAGTTCAAGGCCACCAAACGGGTGGGTTTGAGTCGGGTATTTGTGGTGTCTGTCGGGGCGGGCGCTTCTGCTGCGACCGCGTTGATCGGCAGACTGAATATGAGCAAGCACAGAAGCCTGGTGATGAAACGATATGAGCGGTATGTCATGCCGGGACCAATGCAACCGGGCAGGCATCCTGAGGATGGGGGACAACCTGGAGGGGCAAACCATAGATACGAGCCAGCACTTCATTGGTCATCAATGTGGCGGGGGGGCCTTGTTCCAGCAAGCGCCCTTGATGCAGGGCCACTAGGTTATCGCAATAGCGCGCGGCCATATTGATATCATGGAGCACAATCACGACGCCTAAATCGAGTTCACGGGTGAGCTTTTGGATCAGTTTTAATACGTCCACCTGGTGTGCAATATCCAGTGCTGATAACGGCTCATCTAATAATAAGAAACGACTTTGTTGAGCCAGTAACATCGCCAGCCATAATCGTTGGCGTTCACCACCGGATAATAAGCCTACCGGTCGATCGGCAAAGGCTTCGGTATGCGTAAGCGCCATGGCGCGTTCGATTTGATGACGATCTTCTGCATTTTGTCGCCCGAGTAGGCCCCGCCAGGGGTAGCGACCAAAGGCGACCAGTTCCTTGCCAAGGAGGGCACCGCTTTCGGGCAGTTGTTGCGGGAGGTAGGCCACTTGGCGGGCAAATTCACGCGGGCGCCAGTCATCTAAGCTCCGACCGTCGAAAGTGATCTCACCACTGGAGCGAGGCTGCTGACGAGCCAGTAATTTAAGTAGCGTGGATTTACCCGAACCATTATGACCAATCAGCCCGTGAACCTGACCGCCCTGTAGATTCAGATCCAAGGGCTGAAGCAGGCAGCGTTCCTCGACCGCAAAAGTGGCCGCTTGGACATTGAACATGCGGATCTCCAAGATGTTCGATACTTTGATGTTCGATACTTTGATGTTCGAGCCTGCGCGCAAGGTATTGGATATGGTGCGATACGTGTATGCTGCGCTGAGGTCGAGAAAAGTAAAACAAATAAGAATTGTTTTCAATGTTTCTCATGTTTTGATTTTACTGTAGCGGTAATGGCTTGTGGTGCCGTTATCGGTGCAAGCAGTGATCGAGACAATGTGAGATCATTCCGCCACCGGCATGAGTATTCCGCCGTGTCAGTGACTGGCGTTCAATGAAGGGTTTTCTTCCATGTCTAGCAGTTTTAAGGCTCTGGGGCGCTTACTGCGTTATGCCCGGGGCTATCGTCGTACGATCAGTGGTGCCATCGCCTGTTCTGTCATCAACAAGCTATTTGATATCGCGCCTGAATTATTGATTGGTGTGGCGATTGATGTCGTCGTCAATCAGGAGACCAGCTTTGTGGCACAGCTTGGATTTGAGAGCCCCCGCTCTCAGATCATGATGCTGGGTATCCTGACCTTTGTGATCTGGGCTGGTGAATCGCTGTTTGAGTATCTCTATCAATTAATGTGGCGAGGTTTGTCTCAACGCTTGCAATCTGATTTGCGTCAGGATGTTTATCAACATGTACAGCAATTGGATATGAGCTTTTTTGAGTCTCGCCCTTCAGGCCAATTGGTGGCGACATTAAATGACGATGTCAACCAGCTAGAGCGCTTTTTGGATGGTGGGGCCAATGCCATCGTTCAAGTGTTAGTCACGGTATTGGCCATTGGTACGGTCTTTTTTGTGCTATCGCCCCTGATTGCACTGCTGGCTTTTGTGCCCGTTCCTTTAATTATTGCCGGGGCTTTTTATTTTCAACGTAAAGCGAGCCCCTTGTATGCCGATGTTCGCGAGAAGGTCGGTGTTTTGTCTGGTCGCTTGGCGAACAACATCGCCGGGATCGCGACCATTAAAAGTTTCACGGCTGAAGCGCGAGAAGCCGCGCGAGTCAGAGCTGATAGTGAAGCTTATGTTGAGGCTAACCGGCGAGCGATACGTATGAGCTCGGCATTTATTCCCGTCATTCGTATGGGGATTCTGACCGGCTTTCTCGCGACATTTCTTGTGGGCGGTCTTCAGGCCCTTTCCGGTGAGCTGAATGTGGGCGCTTATGGTGTGTTGGTGTTTTTGACACAGCGATTGCTTTGGCCCATGACGGGGCTGGCCAATGTGGTTGATTTGTTTGAGCGGGCAATGGCCAGTACGCGACGCCTGTTTAACCTCTTGGATACCCCCTGTCAGACTCAGGATCAAGGCACCCAGACGTTATCCGCCCCGGTGCGGGGTGAAGTGATCTTGTCCGATGTTCATTTCCGTTATAGCCGAACACACGGTGGCATCAAGGGAGTGAGCTTGACCATTCCGGCAGGACAAATGGTCGCGCTGGTGGGCACGACGGGGGCTGGGAAGTCGACCTTAATCAAGCTATTACTGCGCTTCCTTCAACCTCAAAAGGGCGCCTTGTATTTGGATGGTGTGCCCATTGATCAGTTATCACTGCATGAGTTGCGGCGTCATCTTGCTCTGGTCAGTCAGGACGTTTATCTATTCGAAGGGCGGATTCGCGATAACATTGCTTATGGTCGTCCAGAGGCCAGTGATGAGGAGATCATCCGCGCCGCTCGTCAGGCCGAGGCCTGGGACTTTATCAATGCGCTGCCTGAGGGCCTTGATACCCTGATTGGTGAAAGAGGTGCCCGTCTTTCGGGGGGGCAACGCCAGCGGTTATCGTTGGCCCGCGCCTTACTGAAAGATGCGCCGGTGCTCATTCTTGATGAAGCCACCAGCGCGGTGGATAACGAAACCGAGGCGGCGATTCAACGCTCTTTGGCTCACATTGCCCATGGCCGGACTGTGATTGTGATTGCGCACCGGCTTTCGACCATTGTGAATGCGGACAATATTGTGGTTCTGGAACACGGTGAAATTGTCGAGCAAGGGGACCATCAGGCGTTGCTTGCTTTGAATGGTCGTTACGCTAGCCAGTGGCGTGTTCAGACCGGTCATGCTTCAGATGTATCAGGCGTATAACGATCTCCGTGTTATCAAGGCGGGAAGTAAACGCACCCCCAAGACGATTAAGCATGCTGGGCCCGGTAGTCCCCAGGGGTTTGACCAAAACGTTGTTTGAACTGTTGAATCAATGTACTGGGGTGAGCATAGCCGCAAGCTTCAGCTATCGCGGCTATGGGGAGCGGTTGCTGTAATAACGCTAAAGCATGAATTAATCGGGCCTGCTGGCGCCATTGAATAAAATTAAAGCCCGTTTCAGCCTGAAATAAGCGGCTCATATGGCGTGGACTGATGCCTGTGCGGTTGGCCCAGTCGGCTTGTGACAGGGGAGTGGCCGGGTTCGCCTGAATATTTAGCGCGATCTTGCATAGGCGTGTGTCTCGTGGCATGGGTAAGGTTAGCATTGCTGTTGGCGCGCGAGACCATTCATCCCAAATCAGTTGTAGCCGTGCCTGCTTAGCGGCATCGGTCACCTCTGAAGCCAGTTGAATCAGGGACATCACCAGTGCCTGACTTAGCTTTGAAGCCTGAACCCATTCGCTTTGGTTGGGGGCGCCTTTTGATATCGACGACGCTTGAGTCTCGTCATGAGGAAGGTACAGAATCCAACCCTGTGTGCTTACGAAGGTTAAAGCTTGATGTAATGTCCCAGGAGGTAGCCAACCTAAGGCGCCTGACGTGACGATATGTTCAACTTCAGGCGTTTTAATTTGGATCAACCCCTTTTCCAAGTAAATCAATTGCCCTTCATGATGTTGGTGGGGTTGGGTGTGATGTTGAGAGGCATGGGTGAGTGAACGGATCTCCATAGATGTCTGATCAGCCTTATTTGTTGTCTGAATAGCGTTAAACCGACAATGTCGTGATGTATTAAATTAAACCACCTCAAACCACTCAGTGATCTTCGCTGGGTCATGACATCAAGAGGTGTTCTTAAATGAAAACTCCCTGCCAGCTCGTACAGCAAGCGCTTTCTCAGCTCCTCCGGCCTGAAGCCTTGGACGCCGACACTGCCGCTCAGTTCTTTTCACCCCAGTACCAACAGCATGTCGATGGTCGTACACTGAACTATGCCGAGTTTTTGGCCCATCTCGATTACTTGAAGTCACAAGTTCAGCAGATGCACCTTCAAATACTTGCGATTGCCAGTAATGGCAACACCGTCATGACTCATCATCGTGTTGATGTCACTCGTCACCAGGGCACTACCGCCCGGCTTGAAGTCTTGGCCCGGTTTGAATGTATCGAGGGTCGGATTATCAGCTGCTATGAACACAGTCGCTTATGTGACGGCGATACTCAAGATCGGTATTTAGGGTCTGCAATGAGTGAGTCCTGATCGGTTGTCTCTACCCAGGCTCTGAAGCTTTATTTCTGGAAGGGCGTGTTGGTCTGGAAGGGCGTGTTGGGTGGTGCATGGCAGGAATAAGCACATCCTTGGTCGCTGAGCCCACGAGATTCAAACACGACATCTGTATGGCTTTGCGGCAAGATAAACAGGTCTTCTCGGGGTTGCCGGGTTTTTTGCTTATGCGATGGGCGTCGCCGCTATGGCGATGCCCATCGTTTGGATTCAGTGAGGCCAACATGGCGCAACAGTTTGCGATTTTAGGGTTAGGGTATTTTGGGCTGACCGTGGCGCAGGAGTTGCGTCGTCAGGGCGATGATGTGCTCGGTGTTGATGTGAATGAAGATCGGGTCAATGCGCTGGCAGACTTCTTGAGTCATGCGGTGGTGGGCGATGTCACCAATGAGAAGGTGCTGGAAGAGTTATCGCTCGGGGATTACGACGCCGTTGTGATTGATTTGGATGACAATATTGAAGCCAGCCTGATCTGTACGCTGTTAGCCCATGAGCAAGGGGCCAAGGAACGCTGGGTTAAGGCGCATTCGGATACGCATTACCGGTTACTGAAACGTTTGGGTGCAGAGCATGTGGTTTACCCGGAATATGACACTGGCCTAAGGGTGGCCGAGAGCATGCACTATCGCGCGATGGTGGATTTTATTCAGTTAGGCAACCGTAAGTTTATTGTCGAATTGCAGACGACTGAGCGACTCAGCCAGCATTGTAAAACCGTGGGAGATCTGGAGCTGGATGAATGTGATCTAAGCCTAATCGCGATCAAGCGGGGTCATGAGGTTGTAAAAGATCCTAGTGACAGTACGGATTTAAAAGAAAAAGACCACCTGATTCTGATGGGTGATCTCGACAGTATGCGGGAATTGGGTAAGAAACTTTAATTGGGTAAGAAACTTTAAGGAGCTGATGATGCGCTTCAGTCGCCCGATTTTTCGTTCCCGCCATCACCGCTTTCATCCACGTCATATCGACAGTGGGGTGATCGCAATTTCCCCGCCAGTGTTGTTGTTACTGGGCTTTGGTGCCTTGAGTTTATTCGGCACTGGGCTGTTATGGTGGCCTTTGGCCGCTCATGAGCCTTTGTCATTATGGCAAGCCCTATTCACGGCGACTTCTGCGATTACGGTGACGGGGCTGTCGGTGATTCCGACCTCAGAGTTGACGCTTTGGGGGCAGGTCGTTGTCTTAGGGCTGATTCAGTTAGGGGGGATTGGGTTTATGACCTTCGCCGCCCTGACTCTGTCATTACTGGGCATTCGGTTGCCGTTATATCAGCGTAATTTGGTGAAGGAGAGTTTGAACCACACCTCTTTTGCTGAATTAAAGCAGTTGGTCCAATTGGTGGTTCGCGTCAGCCTTGTCGCTGAGTTGACGGGTGCGGCATTTCTAGCACTGGTTTGGGTACCGGAATATGGCTGGGGGCAAGGGCTTTGGGCCAGTTTTTTTCATGCTGTCTCGGCGTTTAATAATGCAGGCTTTTCACTTTGGCCGGATAGCCTGATGCGATCGGTGGATCAGGGCTTGGTTAATGCGGTGATCATTGTCTTGTTTGTGATGGGCGGGCTCGGATTCACGGTGATTGGTGAGTTGATGGAATGGCGGCCGGGGAAATCGCTGTCACTGAACACCCGGATCGTATTGCGTGCGACTTTATGGCTGGCGCTGCTGGGATTTGTCGCCATGTTGTTATTGGAGTGGCAAAACCCGCGAACTTTAGGTAGCTTGCCCTCGATCTCTGCACGTTTGCAGGCGGCTTTGTTCCAGTCGCTTACACCGCGCACGGCGGGCTTTAATACATTGGATACCGGCCAGTTGAGTGATCCCATGAGCTTGGTCACCATGTTCTTGATGTTTATCGGAGGTGGCTCTGGATCGACCGCCAGTGGCATTAAGCTGACGACTTTCGTCGTATTATTAATGGTGGCTCGGGCTTTTCTTCGCGGCCAGGCACAACCCCACTTAATGGGCCGTGCTTTAGCTCAGGATACGGTAATGAAAGCGGTTTCAGTAGCGTTGGCGGGGATCGCGTTGATCTTCACTTGCTTATTTGTGTTAACCATTACGGAACCCGGTAAGCATTTTTTAGATCTGGCCTTTGAGACCGTATCAGCATTTGCGACGGTGGGGTTAAGTCGTGGGATTACTGGCGATTTATCTCATGGCGGACAATTAGTACTGGTCGTGACGATGTTGCTGGGCCGGGTTGGCCCGCTATCGATTGGTTACTTCTTGGCTGCGCGACGTGAGCAGGCGATACGTTATCCCCGCGGATCCGTGCCGATTGGTTGAGGCACACAGATGGGGGTGCCTGAGAGCGGGTCGTGAATGATGCGGGCTTCCAGGTCGAAGACTTGCCGTAGGTTGTCGGCGGTGAAGACTTGTTGCGGGGTGCCTTGTTGTAGAATTTGTCCATCGCGCATCATGACCAGTCGATCCGCATAGGCCGCGGCGAGGTTCAAGTCATGCAAGACCACTAAAAGCGTGCGGTTTTGCTCATGGGCCAGCTGTGTCAGTAACGACAATAAATCGACTTGTACTTTGAGATCTAGGTAGGTCGTAGGCTCATCCAGAAGTACCAAGTCGGTTTGTTGAGCCAGAACCATGGCAATCCAGCAACGCTGGCGTTGGCCGCCAGACAGTGTATCGACGCTCCGCTCCGCGAGACTATCCACATGGGTAATCGCCATCGCTTCATCAATGGCCGCTTGATCTGCCTGGCTATTATGGCGCCATAAGCGCCGGTGAGGGAACCGTCCCAGTGCAACGAGTTCCTTAACCGTCAGCCCTGCTGGGGCGGTTGGGCTTTGCGGCAAAATCCCCAAGCGTTGGGCAATACTTCGAGTGGACTGATGACTGATGGCTTCACCATCCAAGACCACTTGCCCTTGCATCGGTGTTAGCGTGCGTGCCAGCGTTTTTAACAAGGTTGATTTACCGCAGCCGTTAGGTCCGAGTAATGCGGTGACTTGTTGAGGGGCCACTTCAAGGTCAATGCCATTCAGAATGTGTCGGTCTTCGTAGCCGACCACCAATTGTTGGCCGACCAGGCGCGGTGCTGCGGTCACAGTGAGGTCACTCTATTGAATTTAAAGATGAATGATTATAGTTAACAACTTTGTTTGTATTCGTAATTGAGATTGGGTTGTGATTGAGATTGAGAGTGTGTCATTGTCCCGCCCTTGTGTCTATTCAGGCGATGGTGATTGCTGTGATTGAGCCGTATAAACGTCGGCCAAGGATCTGCTGGTGTCTATTGATGGGGATACTGTTTTTGGCGGCATGGGGCCGCAGTCTTGAAGCGGCCCCTGCGCAAACTGCGGCTTTTCCACGAATCGTAACTTTATTCCAAGGCGCAACGGATTCGGCGTTGGCTTTAGGTGTGGTGCCTGTCGGATCGGTGGTGGCATGGGAGAACCCGCCTCTTTATCCCTATTGGGGAGATCGAATCGAAGCCCTAAAAGGGGCGCCCCCGGTACATTGGTTAGGGTTAGAAACCCAACCCAACCTGGAAGAGATTGCCTGGTTGCAACCCGATCACATTATCGCAACGTCTTTTCGACACACCCAGATCATGGGGCTTTTAGGTGACATTGCCCCCGTACAGTCAGTGGCTGATGTGTATGACTTTAAAGCGACCTTGCAAGCCGTCGCGCGTGCCACCGGACAGCAAAAGAAGGCCCAACACATGTTGTGTCAGTGGGATCATCAGGTGGCGGATCTTCGGGCTCAACTTAAGCGCACCCTCGGTGATGCTTGGCCGCCACGAGTGGCGGTGGTCAATATCCGTCAGGACCATGTCCGGCTTTATTACCATGGTTTTGCTGGCGCTATTCTTGACGAGGTTGGGTTTCGCCGCCCGGCCGCCGATGAAGGGGAACGCTGGGGCATTAAGTTGACCAGCCGAGAAGCGATTCCTGCATTAGAAGCGGATGTAATTTTCCTTTTTATGGATAAGCAAAACCCGCAGGTGCGTCAAACCTATCAGCGTTGGCGAGAGCACCCGCTTTGGCAGCAATTGACTGCCGTGCGTCGTCAGGCGGTCTGGCCGGTTGATCGAGTGGCTTGGAGTTTGGGAGGCGGTTGGTTAGCCGCCGAACAGGTGATGACCGATTTATACCGGCTTTATGGGCTAGATCAGCCCGCGTTCGAAGCCTGCCCTTATGCTGTTGAGGGGAGCGTTCATGAGGCCCATTGATTCTCCTCGGGCCTTGATGGCTTGTGCGGTGGCCGGGGTCTTCGTAATGGCTGCGATGGCCAGCTTATCCTTCGGGGCTTTGGCTGTTTCTGTTGATCAAGTGTGGCTGGCACTCTGGGCGCCTGAGCCCGGTGCGATTCCTCAATTGATTGTACGCAGTGAACGTTTACCGCGAACGTTGATGGCGATGGGCGTCGGGTCTGCATTGGCGGTGGCGGGAGTGTTAATGCAAGCCATGACACGTAACCCCTTGGCTTCGCCCGGCCTTCTGGGGATTAATGCTGGGGCCATGTTCGCGCTGGTGGTCGCTGGTGTTCTTGGCTGGGTGCAGTCTGCTCAGAGTATGGTTTGGGCCTCATTTTTAGGTGCCGCAATGGCGGCTCTGCTGGTTCAGTGGCTTGCGGGTCAACAACGCGATACACGTCAATTAAGTATTGTCTTGGCGGGTGTTGCGGTTTCCGCATTGTTTGTGGCTTTTAGTCAGGCGCTGCTGGTCATGGATCAGGGGCGGCTGGATCAATTGCTGTTCTGGCTGGCAGGTTCTGTCGCTGGTCGTGATATAGGTGTCATGATACCGCTATGGCCTTGGTGGGGCGGGGCTTTGTTGCTGTCGATGCTGAGCTGGCGCTGGCTTAATATTTTGGGATTGGATGATGCGGTGATTCAAGGGTTGGGGCAATCCCCTGTGCGTTTGCGTTTGGGGTTAAGTACTTTGGTTGTGGCGTTAGCCGGTAGCGCGGTGGCGATGGCGGGGTTGATCGGTTTTGTGGGTTTAGTTGTCCCTCACCTCACACGGCTCTTATTTGGTCAGGATCATCGGTGGGTGTTACCGATGTCCGCCCTATTGGGGGCCGCTCTATTAGTGCTGGCGGATACGTTAGCGCGTTTGGTGATTCCGCCTCAGGACATTCCCGTCGGCATTATGACCGCACTGGTCGGTGTGCCTTTCTTTATTATGCTGGCCCGACGGGGAGGCCGCTCATGAGAGGTGTTCTGGGCCTGATCGGTGTGTTATTGCTGAGCGTGCTGATCGCGCTGGCTGCGGGGAGTCATTCGACTTCTCTGCCTCAACTCTGGGCTGTTCTGATAGGGCATGGGGATGAGCGCCTCCAGTTTATTTTGACCCAAGTGCGTGTCCCTCGTATCGCCTTGGCGATATTAACGGGCGGGGCATTGGGATTGGCCGGGTTAATGCTGCAGGCATTACTGCGTAATCCGTTGGCGTCGCCTGATGTGATCGGTGTGACCGGCGGTGGTGCGGTGATGGCGGTGATGGCTTTAACTTTGTTGAACAGTGCTTGGAGCGCTTATATCCCATTGCTGTCGATGTTGGGTGCGGGTCTGACCACGGTCTTGTTGTCTCTGTTGGCTGGGCCGACTCAGCTGGCATCAGGTCGCTTGGTGTTGATCGGTATTGGCTTGGCGGCAGCCGCCCAGGCGATCACGACCTTGTTAATGGTGATGAGCTCAGAAACGTCTTCTCTACAGGCTTATGTTTGGCTGATGGGAAGCTTGTATGCGGCTGAAATGGTGGATGTGTGGGGAATGCTCCCTTGGACTGTATTGGGCTTGGTGATGGCTTGGCTCATGGCGGCCCACTTGGATGTCATGCAGCTGGGTGAGATGACCGCTCAAGGGCTCGGGGCGGCAGTGCGTCAGTGTCGTCTCGGACTTTTGCTGACCAGTGCCATGTTGGCCGGCTCAGCGGTGGCTTATGCGGGTGGGCTGAGCTTTGTCGGATTGATTGCGCCTCATATCGCTCGACGTTGTGTGCGTGCGGGCTTTGCCTGGCAAGCCACTGCGACCGTGTTGATTGGTGCTGAAATGGTCTTATTGGCCGATACCATCGGGCGCGTCATGTTTTTGCCTCAAGATCTGCCCGCCGGTATTTTTGTCGCCGCTGTGGGGGCTCCTTGTTTTGTTTACCTGCTCTATCGCCAGCGGCGAACCGGGTGAGTTGGGGCGAATATTGTTTGCCGCCACAACTCACCCAAGCGGTTAGAAATCTAACTGATAACCGACCGTCCAAGTTCGACCGCGACCGGTAAAGTAATAGTCATCACTGACGCGAGCGGCTTGAGAGTAATAAGTGATGTAGCGTTTATCGAGCAGGTTCTCGACCCCAAGGGTGACTTGGCCTTTCGGCAGTTGATAGGCCAGGGAAGCATCCATCAGGCCAAAGCCGTCAAAGTCCAGGTTATCTTGCTCAATATCGCGGTCCAGGTAGTGGGTATATTGCAGTCGGCTAGTTAGATGACGGCTCCAGCGGGCATCCCAACCGAGTTTGATCGTGTCTGGCGCAATATTGATGCCGGTCAGATCGGTATCGACACGGCCGTTGCCATCCGTGTCTGACTTCCCTTCCGAATGGGTGTAACTGGCCTGGAATTGGTGATCATCATTGAGCTTGGCTTCACCTGTGATCTCAATCCCTTTAATTTCCGTTTTTTCTCGATTGGCAATCCAAGTACCGTTGACCTCGGATAAACGCTGGCCATAATCCGAATCGGATTCGTAGTAGCTGACTTCCAGGTTGTAATCGGTCCAATTAAAGCGCATCCCGACTTCCCGGTTATCCGTGACGATCGGTTTAAGTTGAAGCAAATTGTCGACATCCTGACCTGTGGCGCTGATACCACGCAGTACTCGGCCGACATCAGGCATGCCAAACCCTTCAGAATAGTTAGCGTAAGCTTGTGCCCAACCGGTGATTTGATAAACCAAGCCTGCGTTGTAGAGGGTTTCATCAAAGTCGGGTTCACCGCCCTGCACGGTCACCTTGTCCTGGCGAACATTGCTGCGATCAATGGTGGCGTAAGTGTCCACGTCAAGCTTAGCCCGTTCGTGACGCACCCCGGCTTGTAGGGTCAAGCTCTCCGTGGCTTCCAGGCTTCCCTGCAGAAAGACGGCACCATTCTGGTACGTCGTTTCTGGGACATACTGACGTTCCGTATGATCCAGCACCTGTTGGGTTTCATCTTGTAGCAGGTCCAGGCCGGTCGTCAGGGTTAATCGATTCTCCCACAGCCCGGCGCGCGTCAGCGAGAACTTGGCGCCGACTTTATCGGACTCGTTGCGCGTTTGGTCATAATGAGTGGTGCCATTTTGATCAAAATAAGGGAAAGAGGTGGTGGTGCCAAAGCGGGCCCGAAAGCGTTGTTGATAGATCTGTGCCTTCACTTGGTTGCCATACCATTGGTCGTGCCGGTAAGACAGACGTGCTGTCGTGACTCGATTATAGCTGGGTTCTCCCAGGTCATCGCCTTTGACGGCGGTGGTCGGGATACCCGCGTCTCGATCGCCACTGACCGCGATATAATCGCCATCACCTTCTAGCTCAAACCGGTTGACGAATAATTCGATGTTTTGGTTCTCATCTAACCAGTAGCCTAATCGGCCCATCACATCATAACTGGTGGAATCCTGGATCTCGCCGGGATAAGCGCGGCCAATGCGCTCATTGTCGCCATCGTAAAAGATGCCGCGCTGTTGCCGCGTGATGCCTGCCATGTAATCCCAGCTGCCTTGCTGACCACTGGCCCGGTATTTCAGCTTATGGCCTAGCCCTTCTCCGTGGACGCCGTCATCGGTTGTAACACTCACCCCCGCATGTTGATTGAAAGTGCCATTTTCGGCGCGACGCGTGACAAAATTGATGATGCCGCCTGTGGCACCAAGGCCATGTTCAGCGCTGGCCCCGTGAATGACCTCAATCCGTTCAACCATATCGAGATCGATGGTGTAACTATCCCGCGAACTATCGCGTAGCGGATTTGACTGAGGTACACCATCAATCATGTACAGCGGATCACGGCCACGAAAAGTTTCGCCTGCATTAGAGAGCTTCTGGCGCGAAGGTGAATAAGAGGGAATCAGCTGGCTCAGCACCTGCCCAGGATCTTGAGAAATACTTAATTGTTGCTGAATCTGTGCGCGATCAATGACGGTGATGCGGCGAGGGGTTTTGTCGGCATCGCTTTCATTGCGTAGGGCCGTGATCACCATCGGCGACAAGCTATCGGTATGCGCTGATGTTGTTTGAGGATCGGCGGCGATGGCCATAGAGGATAATAGGGTACTACTACCGGCCAGTAAGGGAATGATGAATGAACGACGTCGGCTTGTCGTTATGGATTCTTCTGTTTTTGACATGGCAGTTGAAAACATAAAAAGCGCTCTTAATGGGCGTTATGGTGCGTGGTCGCTGTGGGGATCATCAGCGTAGTTTGACGATGACATGATAAAGTCGCAGCTAATAGTAATTTTTATCATTATCATTTTCAAAGTGTTGTGGTTTTTATCAGTTCAACATCAAAATTTTTGATGAGATATGCATCGATGTCGGTGCTCGATCAAGTCGAAGCGGGTAAGGCGAGCAAGCGAAGACGAACAGTGGCCAGTTGAAAGGCGTAGTAAAAAGTAGCGGCCGGATTGAAGGTATCGGAGGTAAATCTGGCGTCGGGTGTATAGAAACAGCCCCTTTAGCATGGGGTTGACCGAAGCTAAAGGGGCGAATCATTTTAATAGGATGCGAGGTATCGAGGCCTCATGGTATCCAGTATGTCGAGTGTCTGGGCTTAAAACTGATAAGTCAGATCAGCCTTGACACTCCGCTCAGCGCCAAAGTAGCAATATTCCAGTGAATTACATGAGGCGATGTACTCTTTGTCCAGTAGGTTGGTGACATTCAAGCGTGTGGATAAACCGTCGAGACCCAGCGCACTCAAGTCATAACCCAGTGTGGCATCCAGCAGCGTGTAGTGGGGCAATGTATGTGTATTCGCCCGATCGGTTGGAATATCGGCGCTGTAACGTACCCCCACACCGGCATCTAAACCAGTAAGTAAGCCGTTATCAAACGCATAGTGAGCCCAGGCTGAAGCTTGATGACGCGGGGCATAAATCGCACGGTTACCCTGATTGCCATCATCACTTTTAGCATAGGTAATGTCAGTAAAGCTGTAACTCGCCTGTAGGCTTAATTGATCGGTCAGCTGAGTATTCGCTTCCAGCTCGACCCCTTGTGATTCAATTTCGCCGACTGCGCGGTAGTCATCCGTCGGCTGCTCCTTGGTCGCGACATTTTCCTGATTGATTTTAAACAAGGCGATGCTGTACTGGCTTAAGCTGTGCTCGGGTTGAAACTTCAAGCCAGTTTCGATCTGACGGCCTTCCATCGGTTCGAGTAGGTCATTGTTGGCATCAACAAAGCTGGTCGGCGTGAAAGCGGTTGAGTAACTGACATAGGCTGACCAGCTGGGATTGAAGCGATACAAGAGCCCTGCTCGACCACTGAACTGAGTATCATCCAATGTCGATTCATCATTCAGTAAATGACTGGTATTAGTGATATCGACTGAATCATAACGTCCGCCTAATGTCAGTGACCATTGGTTCCAGGTCAGCTGGTCCTGTAAGTAGACCCCTGTTTGTTCTAGCTTGTGCCTTTGATCAGCACTCACCGCAATACTCACCGCATCAGCGCCATACTGGGGGGTAAAGGCATTGATGGTCGGGAAGCTCCCGGCTGTCCAGATGACATCATTACGGCGTTGTTGATAGTCCAAACCGATCAGCACTCGGTGCTGGATAGGACCGGTATCAAACTGCCCTAATAGTTGGTTATCGATTGCCCAGGCTTTCATCTCTTCATCACCGCCTGAATAGTAACGGTTCAGGTCAGTCTCTGAAGCCCAGCCATAGCCATAGACTTGGCCCATTTTGACATCAGATTCGAGGTAACGCAGCGTATGACGCAGGCGCCATTGATCGTTAAAATCATGTTCTAGATCGTAGCTGAACAGGCGCTGCTCACGTTCAAATTGATCGTAATCGGTTTCACCTTCAAAAAAGGTGTGATCAATTTTGCGGCCTGCGTGATCAGTGACTGTGCCTTCATACGGCATGCCTGAGTGATAACCTCCTTCCGGGTCATCTTGTAAGTAGGCCATGACCGTGAGGCGTGTATCCGCGCTGATATCCCAAGTGAGTGACGGTGCGATAGCACGACGCTCTTCCTCAACTGGACCAAACTGGGTGTCCTGCTTCTCCATCATGCCACTGAGTCTGAAAGCGACATTGTCAGTCACCGCGCCGGTGAAATCGAATGCGGCGGCTCGGCGATCATGATCCCCAATCCCCAACCGAATACGGTGGTTAGACGTGAACTCAGGCCGCTTGCGATTGAGCGCCACCACTCCGCCGGGGGAGGCACGTCCATACAACACTGAGGCGGGGCCTTTCACCACCTCAATGCTGTCAAGGAACCAAGGGTCGATCACCAATGAGCTATAGCTGTTGGTATCGCCCATCAGCTTGAGGCCATCCAGAAAGGTATTGCTCAGGCTGCCGTCTGAAAAGCCTCTTAATACGATGTAGTCATAACGGTTGGAAGCGCCGACTTGATTGGTGTAGACCCCTGGCGTGTAGTTCAAAGCACGTTGCACTGAGTCGGCCCCGCGTTGCTCCCATTGCTCATACCCTATTTGCGAGGTCGCCTGTGGGGTGGTGATAAAGGGGGTCACGGTTTTGGTTGCCGCTTGCCCTGTCACCGTCACGGGTGCCAATTCGGTACTTGTTCCTGTGCTTTCAGCGGCCCAGGTGGAAGCACTGCCTGTGAGCGCGGCAACGGCCAGTGCTAAAGGAAGACGTTGAGGGACGAACATAACAGCAAACCTCAGCAAAATAAAAAGTGATGGGGGAGTCATTGCGTACACCGGGACGTACCGGTTGGAGACTCGAAATAGGCGCTATCGCGACAGCTCACGGTAGCGCATTAAAAGTTAATAATAATTATTACTTTTTGAGATGGGTTTTAGTTTTGCTGAGTGATGTTTTGGTTATGCTCACTGCTGATTCGCGATACTGACCTGGTGTCTCCCCAAATTGTCGACGATAGGCGGTCACAAAGTTACTGGTATGACGGTAGCCACATAAATGCGCGACATGCTGCACGCTATAACCTTGATGAAGCCACTGTCTTGCCTGCCGAAGGCGGCAATGCCGCTGAAAATCAAATAGTGAACAACCAAATTGTCGTTTGAATTGCTGGCGTAAGTGAGAGCTGCTCATTGTGGCCACTTGGGCGAGTTCTGCCAGTGTTAAGGGATCTGTGGCGTGTTGCTCAATAAAACGATAAACCCGTGTCAGACGGACATCGGCCGTTGGGCGTCTTGATGCTGAGGCCGTGGGGGGCGTTTGCGGTAAGCCGTAGGCTAATAATTGGAGTGCGAGTCCTTCCAGTAGTAAAGGTTGATGAGTGGTATGAAATAAACGACCTAAACTGTTCTCTAGGTGATCAATAAAACTCAGAGGCAAGTGAGTGTTATAGGGGGCTTTCTGAGATTGTTGCTGTGGCATTTGTCGTGGATTGAGCCCAAGGCCTCCTTCCCCAGATGAGGTGATGGCGAGTGTCAGCGTTTTCAGTTGTGGCTGCCTTTGGTGAAGAACTTGTAACGGTGTCTCTGGGTGAAGATGGGTGCAAAGCAGATCGCCCGGCCTTAAATGAAAGCGTTGGCCGAATTGCTGTCCTTGTAACTGGCCTTCCAGCAATACCACCATGAGTAAGGGGAGGGGCGCTAACGATATGGATTCGTACGGTTGAAGTATCGTCAGATTTGATGCCGTGAAATGCAAGCCTTCACGGATTTCTGTCGCAAGGGTTTGGCCTTGTGCAATGGTGCTTGACGGCGTGTGTTGCGCGCTCTGCTCTGGAAATCGATAACGAATACCAAAACGCTGCCCGAATCCCAGCAAGTCCAGAGTTGAAAGTGTAGAGGTCGGTGCTGCTGTCGCTGGAGTCATGGCGTTTTCAACGTCAATCAATGAGCAATTTCATCCATCTCGGATGCCTATGAAAATTAAACAATAATCGATAGCGTTTGAGAAGTTTTATCCAGCTCGTTGCAGAGTCGACCCCTTCCTCACAAAGCGCTAACCTAAGTTAAAAAGGGCGAGTTCCCGTTAAAAAGGGCTATTGATCTGGTTGAGATGTATGTCTAGCAGATCCACGCTTGGATGTGCTTTGGGAGATTGAACAATGTTGATGCCCCCTATGCCTATAGATGAATCGTCGCGGCAAGCGGCTTTAGATCAGTTGGGCATTTTGGATACGGCGCCAGATCAGTTGCTTGATCAGCTGACAGCAATGGCTTGTGAGCTATTGAAGGTTGATATTGCTCTGGTGTCGTTGATTGATCGTGATCGCCAGTGGTTTAAATCTCGTTTTGGGTTGTCTGTGACTGAAACAGGTCGAGATATTTCATTTTGTGGCCATGCCGTTGCACATAATGCTCCATTAGAAGTGATCGATACCCATCAGGATGAGCGTTTTTTTGATAACCCACTGGTGACAGGGCCGCCTTTCATTCGTGCTTATTTTGGGGTGCCGCTTCGCCCCCTCAATCAACAGCCAGTGGGGACTTTCTGTTTACTTCATTCACAGCCTCATCAGCTGGATGAAAGTCAACGCGACTTGTTGAATGTGTTGGCAACGCAAGCTGAAGTCTTATTAAAGCATCATTATGATCTCCAGCAGTTGCGATTCACCCAAGAGCAGCATCAGTACACGATTGCGCGTTATCAGGGGCTGTTGTCACAAACGTCGGCCGGTGTGATGCGTTTGGATCATCAGGGCTATATTCGAGGTTGTAATCCCGCCGCTGGCCAATTTTTTAATGTGGCTGAGCCACAGTTGCAGGGCCAAGCGTTTCTTTCATTACTTGAGGTGGATGCCCCCGATCATCCGTTGCGGCGCGCTTTACATCTGCAGGATATGGCGGCCATGAAAGCGGGCTGTCAGTGCTATACCTCGCCTACTCAAGGTGAGCGTCGGCCTTTATTCATTAGCCTGAGTCGTATTGACATTCCGGGGTATGAGCAGCCGGAATTTATTGTGGTGCTACAAGACGTTTCTGAAACAGAAGCCGCGTACAAACAGCTGCACCAAGAGCAGCAGCTGTTAACCGTATTACATCAGGGGTTAACCGATTATCAAAGGCTAATGTCGGAAAATCAGTTGTGGGCTTTTTTACGGGATGCATTGAGGACATTAACGGATAGTGATTATGCGTTGATCGGCGAAGTGCTGACCCCGCTGGGCCGGCCGGTTTTGAAGGTGCATGCCATCACGGATTTATCCTGGAGCCCGGAATCCCGCAGCCTTATGCATAAGCTCGAGGCTGGGGATATGCTGCTTGAAAATGTTTCAACCATGCTTGGGCGTGTATTTGCCGGTGGTGAAACGGTGATTAGCTCGGATATGCAACAAGATGATCGTCATTGTCACCTCCCAGACGGGCATCCTCAATTGAGCAACTATATGGGGGTGCCGATTCTGGATAAAGGTAAAGTGATTGGCATGTATGCCATCGCCAATTCCCGTAAGCCATTAAATATGGCGCTGGTGACTTGGCTCGAGCCGTTCAATGCCACTTGTGCACTATTAATCAATCTTTATCGTCAGATGTCCGAGCGCGAGCAGTTTATGCAGGCGTTAAAAACGGCTCGGGATGAGCAGGCCAGAACCAGTCAGGCCAAGTCAGATTTCCTCTCGATGATGAGCCACGAGTTGCGGACGCCCTTAAATGCGATCATCGGATTTTCTGAACTGCTGCTGGAAGATCCGCAGACGCTGACACCATCGCAGCAGACACAAATTGATCATATTCGAGAGAGTGGCCAACAGTTACTGACCGAGATAAACGACGTGTTGGATTTGTCCCGCGTGGAAGCGGGGCGTATGCGCTTTGACTGTCGCTATTTTGAGCTGGCTCCATTACTTCATTCGGTGTCCGCTGGAATGAGCAGTATTGCTAAGTCCTACCAAGTGCAATTGTGCCCTCCTGTGTGCCCCGAGCGCTTAGGGGTTTATGCGGATCCAAGGCGGCTTAGGCAAATTATGGTGAACCTTCTCTCTAATGCGATTAAATATAATTGCCCTGGGGGTGATGTCAAAGTGGCGGTACACCCCCTGTCATTTTCACGCATCCGTATTGTCGTCAGTGATAACGGGCCAGGTCTTGAGCCGGAAGAGCAAGACAATTTATTCCAGCCCTTTAACCGTTTAAATCAAGACGCCGGTCAGATCGAAGGCAGCGGCGTCGGCTTGGCGTTATCAAGAAAAATGGCCGTGGGTATGGAGGGCGATATCGGTGTGGATAGCCTTCCAGGTCAAGGCTGTGACTTCTGGGTGGAGTTAAGTACGCAGGCTCCTCAGGGCGGCGGGGCAACATTAAAAGAGACTTCGACAAAAGAAGCTTCGACCTTATTGATGGAGCAGAGTCGCCTTAATGAACAGACACTGCTGAGTTCTGCCGGCGGTCGTTTAGCCTGGGCGGGCATCGAACGCGGGCCTGATGCGGTTGGCCGTGAGGAGACCTCTTCTGATGATGGCCGCTCCGAGGGGGCTTCGAGCGCTGAGGTGATGGCGCATGGCTTGCTGAATAAGACAACTCGGGTGATGGGGTATCTCAGTACCAATCCGGCTCATCGTCGGTTGATTGAGGATTTGGCTTGTGAGTTCCCTGAGTTGCAATGGGAGTTTTTAACGGTCGAGACATTAACCGCTCGCCGAGTGGCGCCATTAGATGTGTTATTGGTCAGTGTGGCGGATCAAAGTTTACTGCCTTCTGACCTTGATTATTCTAGCTTGGAAGCTTGCGTGCTACTGGATAGCGATTGCCTAGAAGAAACATTGAAAGAAGACTTTTTTTATAAAAGCGCTATGGCCGATCAAAATTCGGTGAGTGGTCAAGACTCTGTGGCTGATGACGGTTCGGCGGCGCATAAAGGGCGCTTTGAGACGCTGCCCTGGCCGTTAACACAGGATATGTTGAATACTTGGTTATGGCGCCTGGACGCCCGGAGTTCACATTGATGCTGGCCTATCCGCATGCTCATTTGGTGGTTGTGGGTGATGACCGAATCACGTCTCAACGGCTTCCCTCTTTGTTAGCGGGAGCGGGCTATCAGAACATCGCGTACTTTTCGGATACGGCCAGTGCATTGGTGACGTTAGCCAAGACGTTACCGGATTTGATCGTGCTGGACTTAGATGTCTTAGGGGCTCGCGGTGTTAAGTTGATGAAGCAATTGCAGCAGCAATGGCATGACGCCATGCCACCCGTATTGGTGCTTGTCGATCCATCAACGCCGCGCTATCGCCAAGAGGCGCTGTTCTACGGTGCTTTGGGTGTGCTGAGCCAGCCGGTTAATGAGCGAGAATTGTGTCAACGTGTTCACAATATTTTGCAGCATCATTACCGAGGGAAGCAGGAAAGAGAACGCAGTTATGAGCTGCAAACACTGGTTGAAGCACGCACGGCAGAGCTTAAAGCGCGCTCATTACAAGATCCTGTGACGGGGCTCCCTAATCGGCGTGCGATTCTGCATCACTTAAGTCGACGTTTGGTGGCGCAAACATCGCTCGGTATTTTCTTTATGCGGGTACGTCAGCTCAATGATATCGCACGTTTACATGGGTATGCCGTGTCCGATGCGCTGATGTGTGGCTTAGCGGCTCAGCTTGAATCCAGTGCTGTGGCTCAGGGCGGCTTTCTAGGTGCTTGGAGTAGTGAGGATTTTTTATTGATTAAGCCGTTACCGCTTGAACGGTGGCAATCCTGTGGTGAACGGCTTGTGCGTTTGATGAATGGACCTATGCCAGTGGGTGATCTAATGCTGGATGTGCTAGTCGATATTGGCATTAGTCATAGCAGTGATGAGCACGATAGCGCGGAGACGTTGATTCGCCATGCCGTGATGGCATTGCCTTTAGGCCGTGACATGCCACGGCTGTTACGTTACCGATCCAGCATGACCGCCCAATTTTTGTACCGTAATCGTTTGCGCTTGGCGCTTAAGGATGCCCCACAACAAGGTCAACTCGCCTTGTACTTCCAACCTAAGATTGAGCTCGGCACCGGTCTTATCGTCGGGGCTGAAGCACTATTACGTTGGACGCACCCTGAGATGGGGCCGGTGTCGCCCTCTGATTTTATTCCTGTAGCGGAACAAACGGACGCCATCAATGTGTTAGGGCATTGGGTTGTTGAGGCTGCGATTATGTCTTTAGCGCAGTGGTTGGAGATGGGGGCTTTGACTGATGCATTTGTTCTGGCCATTAATGTCTCCGGGCAACAACTGATGCAGACTGATTTTTCCGACCAGTTGCTTGAAACACTCCAGTTGGCTCAAGTGCCGGCTCATCGTCTACAGGTTGAAGTGACTGAGTCGGCTTTGATGGGAGATGTCGAGTTGGCCCGTGATCAACTGATACGTTTGAACCATAACGGGGTGACTTCTGCAATTGACGATTTCGGCACAGGTTACTCTTCATTGGCTTACCTAAAACATTTGCCCGTCTCGGTGTTGAAGATCGATCGTAGTTTTATCATGGAAATCGAGCATAACCCGCAGGATCAGCGGTTGGCTCAAACTGTGGTGAACATGGCCCATAACTTTGGTTGCCAAGTGGTCGCGGAAGGCATTGAAAATGAGGCCCAAGCTCAGTTATTAGCGGCAATGGGGTGTGAATTGGGGCAGGGCTTTTATTATGCGCGACCGATGCCCGCCGATGAATTTATGGCATTCTGCCAGCACTGGGTTCGCCAACCCGCGGCTTTAAAACCGGCCTGAGAGACTCACTGTCAGCAGACGAGTATCCACTCAGGGATTTCGCTTGATTTTCACTGAATCGTGCTGCAATGCAGCTTGCTCCGGCCTGAGCTGACGGTCATATTTAAATAATGACGGTTGTTGATGATAAGCTCAGGGAGGGCAACGCCATGTCCCGATCATTAAAAAAATGGCTGATGCTGTATGAAGCCAGCCATCGCCATAAGGTCAACCAAGCCCTACATTGGGTCTGCATTCCAGGCATTATGCTGACGGTGACGATGTTGAGCTGGTGGCTGCCGGTTGTGCCTGGTGTTCAGGGCACTTGGAATCATATTTTCTGGCCGCTGATTGCTTGTGCACTATTGTGGTATTGGCGTTTAGATAATGTGATTACACTGGGCATTGGTATGGTGTGGGGATTATTTTGGGTGGCCACGTTAATGCTTGAGCGAGAGCTGAATGGGGCTTTTGTTAGCTGGGCATTAGGCTTATTCAGCCTCTTTTGGCTGGGGGCTTTGTGCGGTGTGTTATTGATTGAAAAGCGTAAGCCCGTATTACCTAGAGACCTTCGGCTGCTATTGATTGGGCCCGCTTGGATGATTGAACATCTTTTTCGGTTACTGGGGTGGCGGCGGCCAGACACGTTATAAGTGTTCTGACCGCGCCGCAGGTGAGAGGACTTGGCGTTATCACTTCTGCACGACCATCGTGTACGGCTGTCGCGCGTTATCTCGCTGTGATGATGTGCTTGCGAGATGACTGATGAAGCGCACTTATAAAGGATCATTGTGATGCCTTTGAATGTGCAGTGTCCCCTAAGTTAACGTGCTTTATTTGTCGTTGCTCAAAGCATCGTTGACTGAGTCAGCCGCTTCATCGATTTCCTCACCCGCTTTTTCAGCAGGGCCTTGATCGGTGAGCGCATCTTCCGCGCTATCCATTGTGTTATCGATGGCTTCGCCCGCCTGTTCAGCTTGATTATCGAGCTTTTCACCTGCTTTTTCTGCAGGGCCTTCGTCACTACAGCCACCTAGGAAGGCGGCACCACCGAGTACCAGAGACATAGCTAACAGGGTTTTCTTTGTAGATGTCATGTTTTTCATGATGCGACCTCCAAACGACTTCATATGAATAACGTCTCGATATGCGAGACGTCTTACTAATTCAACCAGAGTTCTAATAAACTAAAGCTCTAATAAACCAAAGCTCTGATAAACCAAAATGCTGACATAAGATGCTGCAATGACGTCATCTCATCATGTCCAGTCAGGTAAACCAATCGTCGCATTTTAGATACATGAGGTCTTATGGAGGAGAAACCTTGTTCCACAATGAAAAGACCCATTGATACTGCAGATTGCAGCATCAACAGGCCTTTGGGGACGCTGTGACAACGCCAGCGAGTTAACGCGAAGGCATTGATGACTTAAGACGTCGAGGTTTCAAAATGGGGGTTATAGAGCACGATCTTGCCGATGGCTTGGCCCGATTCGAGATAACGATGTGCTTCGGCAATGTCGTTGTAGCTGAAGCGCTTGGCATCAATCAGTGGCTTGAGCTTGCCGGTTTCAACCAGGTCATAAAGTGCTCGAAGTTGATCGATTTGCCCTTCCATCCCGATACCATGTAGTAAGGGCACTGACCGGAAGATGACATGCAGTGTCAGGTTTTTGGCATGCAGTTGTGATAAGTCGTGTGTGGAGCGCGTATTAATGGAACAGAGACGCCCGGAGACGCCGGTGGCTTCAATACTGCGATCCAAGTTATCGCCGCCGACAGTATCAAAGACTAGATGAAAACCTTTGCCTTCAGTCAGGCGTTCAACATAATCTGAGACGGCTTCATCGCGGTAAAAAATGATGTCATCTGCACCCAGCGAGCGGGCCAGCTCCGCCTTTTCATCGCTCGATACCGTGGTCGCGACACGAGCGCCTTTCGCTTTGGCAATCTGAATGGCAACGTGCCCGACACCGCCCGTACCAGCATGGATCAGCACGTGTTCACCTGCTTGAATCTGTGCCCGCTCAACTAGAGCCGTCCAGGCGGTCATGAAAACCAGCGGCAGCGCTGCAACATCGTTGAGGGGTAAGCGAGAAGGTGCAGCATAAATGGTTCGTCCATCGGCAATCATATAATCTGCCAGTGCGCCCGGATACCCTTTAACGCCGCCTGCGCAGCCCATCACTGCCTCTCCGACATTGATGTGGGTGACGCCTTCACCGACTTGATCCACAATGCCAACCACGTCGCCATTGAGTATGGCGGGAAACTCCGGACCGGATCGAACAAGACCCGAGCGAATCTTGGTCTC
>NZ_MDTQ01000001.1:3138750-3144117 GCF_001709345.1 Terasakiispira papahanaumokuakeensis | reverse complement strand
ATCGATACGGAGGGTACAGCCATTACGGAAGATTTTGGGCTGTTGCTCATTGTGGAGCATTTCAATGTAATAAGAGGGATCGTAAATACGATAGCTCAGCCCTTCTTGTGGGTCGACGGGCTGGCTCAACGGCAAAATAAAATCTAACTCGATACGATCTCGAATTTTTCTGAGTGTGAAATCTTGTACTGGCTCGCTGGTCGCGCCTTGTAAACGGTTGAAATAACGGTTTGGTGTCATATGCGTGATCATGACCTGACCAAAATCGTTCAAGCGTTGATCAAACTCGTCAGCAGGGCCGGCGGCTTGTTGTTCCTCAAGGATCATCGCGCTGTACATGGGATCAAACAACCACGCTTCACGTAGTGCTGTAATCTGTCCCTGATCATTCAGCATCGGGCTAATGCGCAAATCGATCCACGCATGTGGATGTGCAAAAGCCCCTTGGCTAAACAGCAGTAGTCCTAAAACCCATAAACATTTTTGCCAATAGTGCATCATCAATGGCCACCTCCAGTCAGCGCTCATCTTAATCAAGTCACCAATCAGGAAGCTAGCGTAAAAATGTTATTGTGTAACTATATGGGTGCGAGACCGGCGTTAAGATTAAAAGACCGGGCATGGTGAAAGTAGGGACGTTGCCTTTAAATGTCTCTTTAAGCGCAAGCGAGCCCCCGAATGAATCGGGGGCTGAAGGGCTAAAGTCAGCTGTCACGCTTAATCGGCACGAGATCTGGGCCGTGGGCCCCACTGGTCCCGCATGGGGTGGCCGTAAGCGTTCATTTCAATTTCTCGAACACGATTCCCTTTCGGGTCGATCAGTATCACTTGCCAGCTGCCTTGATCGCCAGAGGTCACGGTGGCTTCACTGCCTGGGCCGAGCATGCGTAATGCCATCGCATTGGCGATTGTGCGCATTTCAGCTTCGGCATAAGGGTTTTGTTCGGCCATTTGGCGTTTCCCCATTCGATAACCAGGATGGTGGCGTTCATAATGGCCATCACAGGCTTCGCGGCGGTTGTCATCGGCATTGGCACTTTGGGCCATTAAGGCGCTGCCAAGGCCTAATGTGGTGGCAATAGTGAGCGCTCTTAACATCTGGCCTCTAGAGCGAGATACGACGGGTAGCGCCATCTCTTGATGATTGAGGCCATGAGATTGAGATGATGGGTTGCGACGTGATTGAGAGGTGATTGTGTTCATGGTGGTGTCCTTCTTTTTGCACTTATTGATGATCGATACTGCTCTGAACGCGCCCTGAACTCACTTAGTGTCGTCGTGCTTCGCGTTAGGGTTATTGAAGCGCGGGTCTGTCGCAGTGATATGTCGAATTTCACCGAATTTGTCGCAAAATGTCGCAGGCTCTTTATTGGAGATGGTTTGCGACAAAGAAGTGCACCGGTCGGGCATGCTCGCTCGATATACTGATGCCCAAGGTGTCATTAATCGGGCGCCCTCAATTTAGTACCTAATCAATTGAATCCATCTGATACATCGACAGAGGTGATCTTGTGGCCGATGCCTTAACCCAATCCCATATTATGGTGGTGGACGATGATCGTGAACTGCGCGATCTGGTCGGGCGCTACCTTCGTGAGCACGGCTTCCGGGTCAGCCTAGCAGCATCAGGTCAGGATTTGCGGCAACAGCTCCCGACCTTACAGTTGGATCTTGTCGTCCTCGATATCATGATGCCCGGTGAAGATGGGCTATCGGTGTGCCGTTACTTACGCGAGCATACGGCACTCCCGGTCATTATGTTGACGGCCATGGGAGAAGATACTGATCGGATTGTGGGCCTAGAGATGGGCGCTGATGACTACTTGTCTAAACCGTTTAATCCACGTGAGTTACTGGCCCGTATTCGAGCGGTACTGCGGCGGGTCAAAGCCCTGCCGCCTCAATCGGATCACACCTCAGAAGATGATGACTATCACTTTGAAGGCTGGACGCTGAATACCCGTCAGCGCACTTTATTGGATCCCAGTGGTGTCGAAGTGGCGTTATCCACAGGGGAATACCGTTTGCTGTTGGTTTTTTTACAACATCCCCGCCATGTCCTCAGTCGTGATCAGTTGCTGGAGCTGACCCAGGGGCGTGATGCTCAGCCCTTTGATCGCTCAATTGATAACCAAGTCAGTCGGCTACGCCGTAAAATTGAAGTCGACCCTCGAAATCCTCAGCTGATTGGCACGGTTTGGGGTGGGGGCTATCAATGGCAGGGCACGGTGGAGCGTTCATCTGAGGCTTCCGCATGAGGCGCTTCTGGCCCCGCCGCCTGGCCGGACAGCTCATCGTTGGCCTATTACTGACATTGTTGCTGGGTCAGATGGTGACATTGAGCTTATTCCAAGAGGATCGGAGCCGACTGCTACAGGAAAGTGGGCAACGTCATTTGTTGCAGCGTCTAGCCTCTGCTCCCGCGCTACTGGTGGCCACGGATCCAGAGCTCGAGCCGATTTTACTGCGTAACTTATCCACACCCCTGATGCAGTTACGGATGACGGCAACCCCCGAGCTGCAAGGCATTCCCGCCCCTCGCATTGCGCGTTTTTTGTCTCAGGTGGTCGGCATGCCGCTAGCGGTTGAGGCTTCCAGAGTGCCTCAACAGGCTGACTGTCAACAACCGGTGTCGGATCGACCGTCGATGCCGCGAGACCGGGGCGGAAGGCATCGTGGGCTCATGCACCCTCATGGCGTGGCATGTCAGGGCATCCTGCAAGTGGCGATTGAATTGCCTGATGGTCGCTGGTTACACGCCGATATGATCCCTAAACCGCCGACTGATCCTTGGCCGGATTGGTTAATTCCGGGCTTACTGGTGACGGCTTTGGCGATGGTGCTGGTGGTGGTGCTGTCGATTCGACGCCTAACCCGGCCTTTACGCAACCTCAGCGCTGCGGCACTGGCGCTGGGGCGCGGAGAAGGCGCTCAGCTCGATGAGCAAGGGCCCGAAGATTTGCGCGAGGTGATCCGGGCGTTTAACCGGATGCAGGCACAATTGAACAAGCATCTGGACGACCGGACGCGTTTATTGGCGGCACTGTCTCATGATTTGAAAACTCCGATTACCCGCATGCGCTTGAGTGTCGAAATGATGCCCGATAATGAGGATCGACAAGCCCTGCTGCGCAGCTTGGCCGAGATGTCTCAACTGGCCGAAACCACGCTAGACTTTGTGCGTGGCGCCTCGGGTGAGGACGCTCGACTGTTGGATCTGGACGCTTTACTCGATAGCTTGATCGAAGATCGTTTGGTGTCATCTCAGGCCATTACTTATCACAGCCCAGGGCGAGCCCTACTCCGTGGTCGATCGACGGCTTTACGGCGTTTATTCGATAACCTCATTGAAAATGCGCTTAAATATGGTCATCAAGTCGATATTAGCCTTCAACAGGCCGCATCAGGTCATGAGTGGCAGATTATGCTGAAGGACCAAGGGCCGGGTATCCCCGAAGCCGATCAAGCCCGCATGTTTGAACCTTTCCAGCGGCTGGAAGACTCTCGCTCACGAGACACCGGCGGCACCGGATTAGGGCTCTCGATTGCCCGTACCCTGGCTCGACAACACGGTGGCGATATTGAATTGGCAAACCGTTATGACAAAGGCCAAATCTGCGGGCTTTGTGTCCTGGTGACATTACCCTGTGAGGGCACGGATTAACCCGGCTTGAACGGGGCTATCTTGAACGGGGCTATGTTGCCAAATACTTACAGTTGTTACTAAGAAGAGCGACATGCTTTTATCTTCCCGCTTACCCATAAGCCTATTCAAGGAGGAAGCGCGTGAAAGCTGTATTTCTGGGTATCGGGAGTACTTTGCTCTGGACTTTGGGTTTAATTCAGGGGGATTATTCTCGTCCTGGTGAATCTGTCCCTGAGGCCTTGATCTATTTTGCTGTCATTTCATGGGGGGTCGCTTTCATTGGCGCGATGGCCTTGTGGGCCGGTAAGCGAAAAGCTGGAGTGCTGATGGTCACGATAGGCTCGATCTGTTTTTTGCCCTTGGGGTTTATCACGCTTTTCGCGGCTCGCCGGGTGGGGGGTGGCGATCAAGGTTCGCTCGATAAACGGCGTCAGCGGGCCGGTAAACCATCGCCGCAGATCAATACCGTTGTACAGTCTTTTTATGGCCGCAAACAGTCGCGTTTGTGGATCGCGTTGTGGATGCTGATACTCCTTTTGGCGTCAGTGCCCCTGATGCTGAGGCCAGAAGATTACACGGAACTACTTAACCTCAACACCCTGATGATGACGATGGTGTGTTGGCCATTCCCCGTGGGGAGAATAGCGTGGCTGTTGGTATCATTTCCCATTGATATAGTGCTTCAGATGCTTGTTTCTGCCTTCTGCAGCGGTGTGCTGATTTTGACGGTTGGCTGCTGGTATTATATTTCGCCGGTTGCTTGTTTTTTCGCTGAAGATGCCGCGTTTACTCCCACGCCTATTTCGCCGACCCGTAGGGTGCTTTATGATGAAATCGAGCGGGTTGAACAACGCAAAAACAGTGTGATTATTTATTATCGTCCCTATGATCTAAAGGTTGGCAAATCGAGCCGCAAGGCGAGGTTACCTTTCAGATATCTGTTGGAAGATGAAGATCAGGCTGCCTTCTTGAAAGTACTGGCAAAACACGCTGAAATAACGCCTTCCGCGAGTCAATTTTCCCATGCCTGACCCGTCCTGCAAAAAGCGCCGTGCTAGCCATTGGCTGGCGCGAAGTCTTGCCCTGCTGATCACCCAGAGAATCACAGCACTTGTTGCCAAATACTTACAGTTGTTGATCCATAAAACGACATGTTTTCATCCCTGACATTCAAGGATTTCAACACTCAGGGATGAATGAGTATGAACGATATGACGTCGGCTGGCGCCGGTCAGTGTGTCGACATCTTGCTTGAGCAGTTCGATATTGCCCTGTCTCAGCATCAGCGTTTACTGAAATTGGATGTCCCGGCCGCAGGCCCGATGCTGCCGCACCGCCTGGTCGGGCAAGAGGCGATGGGCCAGCCGTTTCGTTATCGTTTGGATTGCATCTCCCAGCGCGGTGACATCGAGCTGAAAACCTTGATGGCGCAACCGGCGACCCTCTCGCTGATGCAGGCCGATGGCAGTTATCGCGATCTCAATGGCTTGGTCGAAGAAGCGGCTCTGCTGGGTGAAGATGGCGGCGTTTATTACTATCAGCTGACGCTGGTGCCCTGGTTCTCCCTGCTCAAACTTGGCCGTGACAGCCGCATCTTCCAAAACCTCAATGTGGTCGACATTGCCACTCAAGTGTTTGATGCCCATGCCGAAGCTGCCGGGCGCTATCGTTTTGATACCCGCCGTGAATACCCGCCGCGCAGCTACTGCGTGCAATACCGC
>NZ_MDTQ01000001.1:3084206-3136385 GCF_001709345.1 Terasakiispira papahanaumokuakeensis | reverse complement strand
TCCGGCCAGCATGAACTTACCGATGCCGGCTTTGCCGACCGGTGGTGCTTCGCCCTTAGCTTTGAATGCACCGGAGATCATCGAGGGGCTCGCTGACCGTTGTAGTAGCTGTGAGCCTTCAGTGGGCAACCCTGTTAACCCGATGCTGGGCGTTAAATTGCTCCCGGCTGAAACCGATTTTGCTTTACCCGCGCCACGGCCTTTCTCTTTTTCCCGAGGCTATCTGTCCAGTAATGCTCGAGTGGGTTCACTGGGCCAGGGCTGGTCGATTCCGGGGGAAGGGAGCTTTATCACCCTGAGCCAGACAGCCTGTGAACTTCATGATGCCCAGGGGCGGGTGATCACCTTTAGCGCTTTAGGAGCGGGAGAAGAACGCTACTCACAGACCGAACAGCTTTGGATTCGCCGAGGGCTGGCATTGCAGGGCGATCGCATCAGCTTGTCACCTCGTTGGGTGGCGGTGTCGGATCGCCTGCAACAAGATGCCGATGTGATTGCGGTGACTGACGGTACCCTCTGCTATCTCTTTACACGCCCCGCTGAGCCCGAGGGCCGCCCTTCGTCATCGCCTTGGCGGCTGACTGCCGAATGCGATCGTAATGGCTACACGACGACCTATCACTGGCATGAAGACCGCTTGAGCCGAGTCACTGACAGCGCCGGTCGAGATTACACCTTTCATTATGCCTCGGTGACCGAAGCCGGTGACGGCGATACCGGTGATCGACTGGTCGGGGTTCAATTAGTCGAGACGTCACAGATGGCGCTGACGGAGCCGCACTTGGGGCAAGATGAGCCCGAGATCGGTCGCTGGTTGGTGCGCTATGACTACAGCTCCGCCGGTGATCTTAGGGCTGTTCATCACCGTGATGAGCGTTTGGCCCGTGAGTTCGAGTGGCGCCAGCATATTCTGGTTGCTCACCGTGTGCCGGGCGGCGTGGCCATGCGTTATGAATGGGATCAGTACACCCCTGAAGGACGTGTGACGGCACAACATGAAGCCCAAGGCTTATCACGGCATTTTCAGTATTTAGCGCATCAGACCCTCGTGACTGACAGTTTGGGGCGTGAAGAGCGTTATCACTTTGCCGGTGAAGGCGTTGGACAGCGCTGGGTGGCGCACACGCGGGCAGACGGTTCGCAGTTGAGATTCCACTACGACCGCGCCGGACGGCGGATTGCCACGGTTGATCCGCTCGGGCGGGAAACGCGTCTGGAGCGTGATGAGAAGGGCCAACTGATCGCACAAGTGATGCCTGGGGGCGAGCGGTGGACGATTGAGCGCAATGCGCAAGGCTTACCGGTTGGCATGACCGGGCCGGAACAAACGCGCTGGACCATCCAACGTAACGAGCGGGGGAATCCCGTCAGCGTGACCGGGCCCAATGGCACCACCACTCATGATTACGACGATCCGGCGCTGCCTGATCGTCCCACCACCATTACCGACCCCAGCGGTGCCCGTCGTCACTTTGTCTGGAATTCGCGGGGACAATTACAGGTCGAGACGGATTGCTCTCATCACGCAACGCGCTATGACTATGATGCCGATGATCAGCTCGAAGCGGTGACCAATGCGCTGGGCGAGACTCATCGGATGAGCCATGATGTGATGGGCCGACGACTCAACCATGAGCTTCCCGACGGCGCCCTCTGGCAACAGCATTACGATCGCCAAGGGCGGGCCTCATCGTTAGAAGATCCGCTCGGAGGGTTGCAACAGATTGAATATGATGCGGCCGGTCGCCCGATCGCTCAGACCTATACCGATGGCAGCCGCCAAGAAGTGCTTTATGATCAGGCGGGTCGCATCACGGAACTGGTGTTGGGGAATGGTGCACGTTATCGCTTCAGCTATGACGCCATGGATCGGGTGATTCGTGAAGAAAACCCTGACGGTCGTGATCAACGTTTTGAATATGATGCGGCGGGTCAGCTTATTGCGCGCACCGAGATGAATCGTTTAGGGCCTGATGAGCAGCCGCTGACCACCCGTTATACCTATGATGCCAATGGCCGCTTGATCGAGCGCCACCTCCCCGAAACCGAACAAGCGCCCGCCCTGTGTGAAGTGTTTGCTTGGCGTGCTGACGGCCACCTGAGCCGTGCCCACAACGCTCACAGTGATGTGCTGTTTCACTATGATGACGCGGGCCGATTGGCCGGAGAACAGCAGCGCCACTGCGTGCGTGCCGCTCAGGCTGATGCGATAACAGAGAACGAAGATTGGTCATGGCAGGCCCAGCATCGGTTTACCGAAACCGGGGCCCCGGCGACGAGCCAGTGGGGGGCATTGCCTGAGTGCGCTTGGCTGACTTATGGCAGTGGCCACCTGTTGGGCCTCAATGTTCCGGCACTGGGCCTAGATCTGACCTTTGAGCCCGACGCCTTACATCGTGAGACACAGCGTCAGTTCAGTGTTGACCATCAGGCCGCTTCTCAGTCCTCACTCCCTCAGTCCTCAGCCCCTCAACCCTTAGTCCCTCAACGACTGGTGTTAGAGCGTGGTTATACCACGACCGGGCAGGTGACTCATCTGGCCACTCAAGGGGTCCTGAACGGCTTACATCAACACTTCGACTATGACGCACTCGGCCGAATGACACACCGAGAGACAGGCGCCCCTCACTCGAATAACGCCCAGCGCATCGACTACATCTTTGATGAAGCGGGCCGATTGATCGGCAGCCAACATGGGCCGCAAACGCATCACTACCCGATGGATGCGGCAGGCAACCGCCTTGCACCTCTTGATGACGGCATGACGGCCTCTTCATCGCATAACCAAATTCATCATTTAGACGGGGTCGACTACCGTTATGACGGTGCGGGCAACTTGATCGAACGCTGTCAACCGCATGGCGAGCGTTTGACCATGGGCTATGACGCCGCCAACCGTTTGGTGCACTTGCGCCGTATCGACACACACGGCCAAACCCTCGAGGTTGACTATCACTACGACCCGCTGGGTCGACGTACCCAGAAAATCGTCACCGAAGCCGACGGCACCACAGGCACCACCCACTACGGCTGGGATGGCGACCACCTCGTCCATGAAGACTTGCCGGGGCCAATATCGACCACTGTCATCTACGAACCTGGTGGCTTCGTCCCGATGCTACGGATTGACCACGATGGCGACGACACCCGTACCAGCGCCTACGTCACCGATGCCCTCGGCACCCCCATGCAACTCCTCGACCCGGATGGCACCGTGCGCTGGCAAGCCCAGCCCGATGACTGGGCCGCCGTACACAACGAAACCGGCGACACACGCCAACCGATTCGCTTCCAAGGGCAATGGCATGATGAAGAAAGCGGCCTCTACTACAACCGACACCGCTACTACGACCCCCAGCAAGGGCGCTACATCACCCAAGACCCGATTGGACTAAAAGGCGGCACCAACCTATATGGCTATGTGGGCGACCCCACCAGTGCAATTGATCCATTGGGGTTAACGGGAAGACTTATTGTTGGGGTTGCTGAGGAAGCTATCTGTTACTCAGTCAATGACTTAAATGAAGCCAGCATAGAGCAAATTGACGCTATTGAGCGTCATTGGAATGCCGCTCGCACTGAACTTAAAATGCGGCGTGAAGAGTCTTGTCAAAAACAAAGAGATACCCTTCTAGGTTTTAATAGTGGGTTAACTGAAGAGGAAATTTCGGCTTCATTTAATCAGTGCATGAATGATGCTGCGAGTGCCGATAATGTACAAGCTATTGCTGATATGGAAAATATTATGAAGCTAAGGCAAAACAATCCTTTGGATGGGAGTGAAGTGAGCATGATCAAGACATATTGCTCGCTAATGTCGGTTCCTGATTCGTTTAAAAGGCCTGCACGATGAATAATTATATTTTTTTAATTTTAATGGGACTGTTTTTTTCTGCTCTGACTCATGCTGGGGAGCTTGAGGTCTCTTGGGTTTATGAGCCTGAAGATATCGCATATAACCCTGATTTAAGCTGGGCGGGTGGCTATGTCGATCCGATTGTCTCAAGTCCTATTTTAGATGAAAGGAGTCTTTATTTTTCAACCTATAGTGGGTCTTTATTCTCTTTAGATGCTGAGAAGGGTGAAGTAAAGTGGCATGCTGATTTATTTGATAGTGCTAGCTGGGGTTCTGCTTATAATGAACTATACATTTTTTTTGGGGAAGGGCTTGAAAATGAAAGAAGAATAGTGGCAGTGGATAAGAATAATGGCCATGTTGTTTGGCAATATCAGTATCCCAATCAGTATCAGTTATCATACCCCGTTGAATATAATGGATTGCTTTTATTTGTTTCTAACGACTATATTTTTTGCCTTAATGCAGAAAATGGAACGCTTTTTTGGAAGTATGCTATTCATGGAATGAAAGGGCAGCCTGTCGTATCAGATGGGGTGGTTTATTATCAAGATGATAGGCAGAGCTTATATGCGGTCGATATTGAGACAGGGCGTTCTTTTTTTAATGCTATTCATGACGACAAAGGGTTTAATGCTGATGGCATGGAGGTTGTGGGGCTTGGTAGCGTGGCGGTACTTGAAAATAGTTTATATTTGACTGTTAAGGGGGCTGATGTTAATAAAGTTGTTAGTTATGATAAAAAAACTTCTGAGTTGTTGTGGCAGCATGAGCTAGATGGGACTGTGCTAAGTGATGTCGCCGTTTCTGGTGATTTTGTCTACTTAAGCGTTGAAGGTGATGATTCTAATCATGTCGTTGCATTAGATCGTTATGATGGACATCAAATATGGGCTCATGAACTCAAGGCGGCTTCTCGTAGAAAGTTTAATTTTGATGATCATTATATGTACTTTGGTGCAGGCAAAGGTGTTTATGTTTTAGATAAATTGACCGGCCGTGAGGTGGCTAGCCGATTTTTCGATCAGCCTATGTATACCGAAGCTCGAGTGGATGGCGAAATGATATTTATTGGGACTTTTGAAGGTGAAGTTTATGCCTTGAAGCTTTTATCGCCTTAGCTATTTTATAACTGGAGGCTCTATTAGATAGTTTAGGTGGTTGTTTTCCGCGAACTTTCTCTCCTCATATATATATGGAGTCTTATGGTTTGGTATTGAAAATAAAGTTTTCATGATGGCGGTTAAGGCAATGAGTAAAATTGATTTTATTCGTGAGCGTCGTTCGCAGTTTTTACTTTTAATAATAATATTTTTAGGTGTTTTTACTCTTTGTACTGGTGATGTGAATGGTATGCATTTAGGAAATAAGAAATGGATGCCAGGGCTTGCCTCATTGATTTTAGGTGTTTGGGGGATTCTGAATATTTTTCTAAAACGAAAATGAAGGCACCGCTACTTATGATTATGAAGGCCCGCCACTATAACTTCCCCGAAAGGGACGCTCCTTAGAGCAGTCAGTGCGGTGCTTTGAGCTACCACAATATGGCAGTTTGAAATGCCATGCAGTCTATGGGTGTTGTCCTGAATGGCTGTTTTTTTTATTAAATTTGATGGAGGGGGTTTTCTGTGAAGGAAAGTAGTCGAGACATTACCGAGTTTGAACATTTTTTTGTGAATAGGTCTTTGCGGTCCAGGGTTTTTCTAGTGAATTTTATAAAGTGGCCTTGCTATGCATTTATTTTTTATGTGGTGACGTTGCCACTTTGGGTTGCTTTGACAACAGAGATTACGCTGGTTATCGGGCTTTCTCTCATGGGCGTGATCGGCTTTTTGGTTTTTTGGGTACGCAGTTTTATTACGGGACTTTTTAAAATAGAGATTACTCGTGATGATGAGGTTAAGTCTTATGATGCTGTGATAAAAAAAGTTGTCTTTGGTATGAGGAATCCGCATTCCGGTGTCTCTCAAAAAGTCCCGTTATTTTATGCTAATGGAAAACGATTGATTGTGCCTGTCGGTAGTGAAGACCTTTTGTCTCGTTGTGCCGGTGAAGACGTATCGATAAGTACAGTATCCTCTTACCCTATTAAAAATGGACGCTGTCTAAAGAATTTTATTTTTCAAGAAGAGCTTATTTTGTTAAAGGTCGAGACGGAAGATGAAGTGTTTATTGATGTTCATAATATGATTAAAAATCATGGTCGTCATGTGTTTAAGTCTTATTATGTTGATTCGGCAATAATGTTTTCGATTATGGCTTCTGTTATATGTTCTTTTTTGTTTTTTGATCCATTGTCATACTGGGTTTCGGATCCTGGTTTTTTTATGTCTTGTGGTGTTGTTTTGGTTGGCATAGTGCTTTCTTTACTGGTTTTTTTAATATATGAAGTGATTCGTAAGAAGATAAATTCAGAGTATAAAAATGATGTTTTTTATTTTGACGATAAGTTAAGAGGTAAACCTTAGAGATGTTGATGAAATATGATGTGCCTGGTGATCGTCATATTTGGGAGCGGGGTTATGTTTAATCGTTCATATGAGAGTGCTCGTTTCGGTTTTGTTGACTTTGGACCTCATCATGACGCTATTGGATTTCTGCTTTTGGTGTTTGATGTGATGGCTATATATGGCTCATTTTATCAAAATAGATGATGAAGATCGTGATTTATGGAGATGAAAGAGATCTTGATGTGGTCATTATGGCGAGACATTGTTCAGTGAATTAAAAGATAAGGGATTGTCATGTTGTTTAAGTTAGTTGTGGGGCCGTTGTATCTGATGAAGTTAAATCGGAGCATGATTCTGAGAGGAATTTTAATGCCTTTGCTGGTTATTTTAGGGATTCAGTTAGGGTATTACGGTTTAGCTGAATCGGTCTCATCTTCATATGCTGGAGTGCTATTGCTGAAGGTGATTTTTGGGGCGTTTGATATCGCGGTATTCTGTTGGGTGTTCGTGAATACGACGCGCAGTGTGATGCTGAATGAGCCCCCTGCCAGGTTTAAGTTGAAACCGCATGCGCGTGATATTAAGTGTTTTATATACTGCGCTGCGTTTGTCGGCTTGTGGACAGTGGCCAGTATGTTAATGGGGTTGTCGGTCTATCTCATCGCACAATCCGTTGTTTTTACTGTGATCCCCCTTCTGATCTTGATGGCGATGCTATGGTTGAGTTTAAGGTTATCCCCTGCCTTAGTCGGTATTGCACTGGATAATGCCCTTTCGCTAAAGGCGGTGTTCAGGTTGACGCAGTCACTTCCATGGGCGGCGTTTTTTGCTTTTGTGATAGTGACGGTTTTGTCGTATGCCTTCAGTTTTATGATGCGTTTCATAGCGAATTTGGTTGATCTTTATTGGGTCAGTTTGACTTTATTTTGGGTGGTCATACCGCTGGTCGAGATACTGATATCTGTAGTGGCGACGTTGATGTTAGGGATTTTGTATGCCGAGCTACACCAGCCAACAACACCGCCTTCTCATCGCGAACTCACGACTTAATGTGATGCCGCACAGGCTTTGACGTTCTGAATCTCATGGCGGGGATATGTGCTTCTGGCACGCTGGGCCGGATTAGTACCCTACTTGTGTACAGATGATGCAATGTTGGCAGCATGTTGCCAGCGAGCGACCGCCCTAGCATGTACAAAGCCGGTCGCTCTAGATCCATAAGAATGGTGGCATTGGTGGGTGTGCATCGCCTTATTGGTCGAAGAAGACGCCAAGCACATGGTCCAAGTGTTCAGCCATGGCTTGGCGTGCCCGTTCGGCATCTCCGGCTTCAATCGCGGTGACAATGATTTCATGATGATCTTGTGAGCGGTCCCACATGTCGGAGACCATAAACAACTCTTGTAAGCGCCTGAACATGACGCCGTATTGATGGCCGAGTAAGTGCTTGATCAGCAGTGCATAGGCGGTATTGCCTGAGGCTTCGGCAATACGAATATGTAATAGTCGATCCCCTGCAAAACTACCCCCGCCATGAGCGTTATCATAAATATTACGCTCCATGGCTTGTCGAATGGCACTCAGATCTTCTTCACTGGCATTAACGGCGGCTAACGCGGCGGTTTCAGGCTCGATATATTGGCGAGCTTGCAGCAGCGAATAAGGTGGAATTTCTTCATCCAGGTTGAGTTCAATCTCACTGGAGAATTCTGGGTCTAGCGCCCAAGGCTCTTGGCTAACGGCCGCTTGCATCACCGATGTTTTGGGGGTGATGTGTGAGGTCAGTACGGTCACGCCGTGGCCGACTTTCACTTCGACTTGCCCGATCACTTCCAATGCAATCAAGGCTTCACGTACGGAGGCCCGACTCACGCCGAGTGATTGGGCCAGTTCGCGCTCGGGAGGCAGTTGGGTGCCGGGCGGATATTCGCCATTAAGTATCAGCTGCTGAAGTTGGTCGGCAATCTGACGATATAAGCGCTGGGTACGAATGGTGGCGAGTGGCATTAGGGCCTCCTGGCTGGTGCGGTGCGACTAAAGTTTATCATCAAAATGACGTTTCTCGATTGCCAATCTAAAGATCATCAGAATATGCTTGGATCAAAGGTCAGGCCATTGGATGTTTAGGTCATTGATCCAAAGATTATCTCACAGATGGAGTGATGACGAGGCGATGAGACTGAAAAATAAAACGGCATTGATCACTGCTGCCGCCCAAGGTATCGGCCGCGCGACCGTCGAGCGTTATCGGGATGAAGGGGCGCATGTGATTGCCACGGATATTGATACCGCTGACTTACTCGCGGTTGAAGGCATTACGGTGCGTCAACTTGATGTCACTGATGCTGCCGCGATTAAGGTGCTTGCCGCTGAGTTTCCACAAGTGGATGTGTTGTTCAACTGTGCGGGCATGGTGCCCAGCGGCACAATTCTGGCATGTGATGATGCCACCTGGGAGCGGAGTTTATCGCTTAACGTCACTGCCATGTTTCATATGATTCAAGCTTTTCTACCTGGGATGTTGGCACGCTCTCAGGGCAGTCTCATCAATATGGCCTCGGTGGCCTCTAGCTTGAAAGGGGTGCCCAATCGCTTGGCCTATGGGGCGTCAAAAGCGGCGGTGATTGGACTGACTAAGGCGGTGGCGGCGGATTATGTCGCTCAGGGCATTCGGTGTAATGCCATTTGTCCCGGTACTGTCGAATCGCCTTCGTTGCATCAGCGTATTCAGTTACAGGCTCAGCAGGAAGGGCGAGCATTCGATGAGGTGTTTCAAGCCTTTGTGGCGCGCCAACCGATGGGACGGCTCGGGCAGCCTGATGAGATTGCCGCTTTGGCGACGTTTTTGGCCGCTGACGAATCCCGTTTTATTACCGGGACCACTCAAGTCGTCGATGGTGGTTGGGTGAACTGATACTCATAACTTCCCATATTTATGCGCGTATTCCATATCGCGGTCATGAGTTCTATAGGTTTTGAACGTTGAATCACAACAAGAACAGGATCAGGTTATGAAGCTTATTCGGTTTGGTCAGTCAGGACAGGAGAAGCCCGGTATTGTGGATGATCAGGGCGTGATGCGAGATGTCAGCCGCTGGGTGTCTGATTGGTCAGGGGTGGCGCTGTCTGAAGCGCCGTGGCAACAGTGGACGCCGCAAGCGATCGAGCAGTGCCCTGAGGTGCCGAAGGGGACCCGTTTGGGGCCTTGTGTTGGTCAGGTCGGGAAGTTCATTTGTATCGGTCTGAATTATTCTGATCATGCCGCTGAAACCGGTGCCGAAGTGCCCGCTGAGCCCGTGGTGTTCAATAAGTGGACCAGTGCGATTTGTGGCCCTAATGATGATGTGGCAATTCCCCGAGGGTCAGACAAAACGGACTGGGAAGTTGAGCTCGGCGTCATCATCGGCCGTGGGGGTCGTTATATCGATGAGGCGGATGCATTAGCTCATGTGGCCGGTTATTGCGTGATCAATGATGTCTCGGAACGGGCCTTTCAGTTGGAGCGTTGTGGCAGCTGGGATAAAGGCAAGGGGTGCGATACGTTCGGTCCGATGGGGCCTTGGTTGGTGACCCCCGATGAGGTGCCAGATCCTCAGCAGCTGGATATGTGGTTGGAGGTTGATGGGCATCGCTATCAGCAGGGCAATACACGGACCATGGTGTATCCCGTGGCTTATTTAGTGGCGTATCTCAGCCGCTTTATGAGTTTACAGCCGGGTGATGTGATTTCGACCGGTACGCCTCCTGGCGTGGGGATGGGGCAATCACCATCGGTCTATTTGCGCCCAGGTCAGGTGATGCGTTTGGGGATTGAAGGATTAGGCGAACAACAGCAAAGGACGGTCAACGCATGACAACCATTACGGATATGCAAGTGTTGGATATTCGTTTTCCAACATCGCAGCAGTTGGATGGTTCGGATGCCATGAATCCTGATCCGGATTATTCCGCCGCTTATGTCATTTTAGAAACGGATCATGCTGCGCTTCAAGGGCACGGATTGACGTTTACGATTGGTCGCGGCAATGAGTTGTGTTGTCAGGCGATTCGCGCGATGCGTCATCTTGTGGTTGGACAATCCCTCACGCAGATCGCGGCGGATATGGGCGCCTTCTGGCGTCACATCACCTCAGACAGCCAATTGCGTTGGGTCGGCCCTGATAAAGGCGTGATGCATCTGGCGACGGGGGCTGTGGTGAATGCGGTGTGGGATCTGTGGGCGAAATCTGAAGGTCTGCCGGTGTGGCAGCTCGTCGCTGAAATGTCACCGGCAGAACTCGTGCGCTGTATCGACTTCCGATATTTACACGATTGTGTCACGCCTGATGAAGCTTTGACGCTGCTCACCGATTGGGCGCAAGGCAAAGATGAGCGCATCGCTCAGCTCAAGGCGAAGGGATATCCCTGCTATACCACTTCAGCGGGCTGGTTAGGGTACAGCGATGACAAATTACGCCAGTTATGCCAAGAGGCGATTGCTGAGGGTTACCAGCACATCAAGCTCAAAGTTGGGCGGGATTTGGCTGAGGATATTCGGCGGGTCAAGATCGCGCGTGAAGTCATCGGTTGGGATCGTACTTTAATGATTGATGCCAACCAAATGTGGGAGGTTGATGAGGCGGTCGGCTGGGTGCGCCAATTGGCCTTCGCTAAGCCTTGGTTTATTGAGGAACCGACCAGCCCGGATGATGTTGAAGCGCACCGCTCTATTCGTCAGCAGGTGGCGCCGGTGCAAGTCGCTACCGGGGAAATGTGCCAAAACCGTATTGTGTTCAAGCAGCTGTTAATGCGTGAGGCGATCGATATCGTGCAGATTGATGCTTGCCGTTTAGGCGGGGTCAATGAGGTGTTGGCCGTGCTGTTGATGGCGGCCAAGTATGGCAAACCCGTTTGCCCGCATGCCGGTGGGGTGGGGCTTTGTGAGTATGTGCAGCATTTAGCCATGGTGGATTACTTATGCTTTGCCGGCACGACCGCTCATCGGGTAACCGAGTATGTCGACCATTTACATGAACATTTTATACACCCGTGTGAAGTGCGTAATGCGGCTTATCAAGTACCGACAGCCCCTGGCTTCTCCATTGAAATGAAAGCCTCATCGTTGTCGGGCTATCAATTTAGGGGCTAAAGCGGATAGAAGCGTGATGTCTGGAGGTCATGATGAGAGTCGATGCGCACCAACATTTTTGGCGTTATGACCCCCATCGCCATGATTGGATGACTGAGGCGATGGGGACGTTAAAGCAAGATTGGCTCCCCGAGCAGTTATGGCCTGAGTTACAAGCCCGTGATGTGGCGGCGACTATTGCGGTTCAGTCCTGTGGCGATGAAGGTGAAACGGCTTTCCTGTTGGATGTTGCCGCGCAACATGGCTGGGTTCGAGGGGTCGTGGGATGGCTTGATCTCAGGGCGTCTGATCTGTCCGACCGTTTGGCTTATTGGCGTGCTCAGGGGCCGTTGGTGGGTATTCGTCACCAACTTCAAGATGAACCGCAGTATTTCGATGACCCGCGCTTTCATCAGGGTGTTGAGCGGCTTCAACACGCATCAATGGTCTATGAGGTGCTGGTCACGGCTGATCAGATGTCCCAAGCGGTTGCCTTTTGCCAGCGCCATGATCAAGCGCCCTTAGTGCTGGATCACCTGGGTAAACCGCCGGTGACTGCCGGGGCTGAGGGGTGGGTGCGTTGGTCGCAGCAGCTCGCGGCGATCGCCGCGCTACCGCATGTGATGGTCAAGCTGTCGGGGTTGGCCACAGAGGCGGGGCCGGACCCTTGGGTTTCTCAACTCGACCCCTTTGTTGATGCTGCACTGACCCATATCGGACCTGAGCGTTTGTTATGGGGGTCCGATTGGCCGGTGTGCCAGTTGCGGGCCTCATATGACGAGGTACTGACCGCCAGTGAAGCCTGGCTAGCCCCGTTAAATGCAGCCGAGCAAGCGGCGATATTGGGCGGCAATGCCATACAGTTGTATGGGCTGTAAATGTTGAAATGCCGTCAGTCAGTACGCCTGATACCTGAATAAATACAATAATCTGGAGAGTCTGATGCAACTGAATTTAGAGCATAAAGTCGTGATCGTGACGGGAGGCGCTGCGGGGATTGGGGGCGCGATCAGTCTCGCGCTGGCCGAAGAGGGGGCTATTCCTGTTGCCATTGGTCGACGAGCAGCCCCTGAGCTGATGGATCAGCTGAAGAGCATTCAGCCACAAAGCCTTTATATTCAAGCTGAGCTGACTCAAGCAGAGGCTTGCGAGGGCATTGTCGATCAAGTGATGGCGCAGTTTGGCCGCATTGATGGGCTGGTGAATAACGCGGGGGTTAACGATAACGTCGGCCTTGAAGATGGGCCGGATGCCTTTGTCCAATCCGTTGAACGTAACCTCCATCATTATTATTACATGGCGCATTATTGCCAGCCGGCCCTACGGGCGACGCAAGGTGCGATCGTGAATATTTCCTCTAAAACCGCGGTCACAGGGCAAGGCCATACCAGTGGTTATTGTGCCGCCAAAGGTGCGCAGTTGGCGTTAACGCGTGAGTGGTCATTAGCGCTTGCTGAGAGTGGTGTCCGTGTGAATGCCGTAGTGCCCGCCGAAGTGATGACGCCGTTATATGCCTCATGGTTGCAAAACTTTGATGATCCTGAGCAGCAGCGCGCCAAGATCGAGCAGAAGATTCCGCTTCAACAACGTATGACGCTGGATCGAGAAATTGCCGATACCACGGTTTTTTTGCTCTCTGATCGCGCCTCTCATACCACCGGTCAATGGCTGTTTGTTGATGGTGGTTATACCCATTTAGATCGAGCGGCGACATAAGCATTCGTCAATACCCTCTCGTTGGATGGTGGGTCATGACATTGAGGAGATGACGGCTATGTTTCAGGTTTTGGCTCTGGATCTACAAGATGATCCCGAATTGATTGCGGAGTATGAGCGCTGCCACCAGCATATTTGGCCTGAGGTGCGCCAGCTCTTGTATGAGTATGGCATTGAGCAGTTGCAGTTGTATCGCTTAGGGACACGGTTAGTGATGTGTTTGCAGACGGATGATCAACGTTTTGATGCTGATGCTTATCAGCAAGCCCAGCGCGATCACCCTGTACTGCGAGACTGGGAGTCATTAATGGATGGCTTCCAAAAAGCGACGCCTTGGAGTCAGGCCGGGGCTAAGTGGACCCCGATGTCATGCATCTTTGAGCTCAACCCTTCTGCCGACTCAATCGCCCCGAGCGGTTAACGATAGCGTCATTTTCTTTTCTGAACACTTTCTGAACATGACTGACCTGGCCTGGGTAAAGGCTGGGGGTGTGATCTCACGCCAATAACATGCGAAAGCCGATATAACGACAATGACAATACAGGTGATCTTATGGCAACGTCAGTTGATCAAACGTCCGTCAGTCAAAATAATACGGAATCATCCCTCAACCCAGGACATGGGGCGCAATATGATAAAGGTGTTGTCCGGGTTGCGTTTTTGCTGGTCACCAGCCTCTTTTTCCTGTGGGGGCTGTCCTATGGGCTGCTGGATGTACTGAATAAGCACTTTCAGGAAACGCTCAATGTGTCACATGCGCAGTCGGGGCTGCTGCAAACGGCGTATTTTGGGGCTTATTTCCTATGGGCATTGCCAGCCTCTTACTTGATGGAAAAGGCCGGCTATAAAGTGGGGATTATTCTCGGCTTAACGCTGTATGCATTAGGCGCATTGCTGTTTATTCCGGCGACTTCCGTGGCCAGTTTTAGTTTTTTCCTCTTCGCATTGTTTGTGATTGCCAGTGGTTTGGGGTGTCTGGAAACGGCGGCGAACCCTTATGTGACTGTGCTGGGGCCGCATGAGGGCGCGGCACGACGTATCAATCTTTCACAGTCGTTCAATGGGTTGGGGCAGTTTATTGGTCCGCTCATTGGGGGGGCGTTTTTCTTTCAAGGCGATCAAGCTCAAGAGGCGGCTTCGGCCAGTGACTCTGTGCAGTTGGTGTATATCGTGATTGCCGTGATTGTGGTGTTAGTGGCGGCCATGTTCTGGCGCACGCCGTTGCCGGATATTCGTTCTGATGCGACCGATGAACCTGAACACCATGTGGTCTTGACCCAACAAAAGCATTTTATTGGCGCTGTTGTCAGCCAGTTTTTCTATATTGCTGCTCAAGTCGGCGTGGGGGCGTTTTTCATCAACTTTGTGGTGTCGCGCTCTGCTGAGATCACTTCTCAAGAAGGCGCTTATTTACTGTCCGTGGCCATGCTACTGCTGTTGGTTGGGCGGTTTTCTGGCACCGCATTATTACTAAAAGTGGCGCCTGGCAAGTTGCTAGGGATTTATGGTGCGGTGAATACACTGTTAGTGTTGGTGGCGGTGTTCGTGCCGTCCAGTACCGTGTCTATTGGCGCTTTGCTTGGTGTCTTCTTCTTTATGTCGATCATGTTCCCGACTAATTTCGCTTTGGGGCTTAATGGGCTTGGGGACAAAACAAAAAGGGCGGCCTCTTTTTTGATTATGGCCATTGTTGGCGGGGCGATTGCGCCTTTTTGTATGGGCTGGTTGTCAGATCAGTTCAGTATTGAAGTGGCTTTCTTAATTCCTGCGGGGTGTTTCGCAATCGTCACTTGGTACGGTTTTATCGGCAGCCGTTTGCGCCCGGTGTCGACGGCATCGCGTTAAGGCGCGGATGATGAGGCGCCCGTTACGGTTTTCTCAACAGCAAGGTATCGTCACTCATGATCGTCAGCTCCAGTTGATAGTGCTGGGCGATCCAGCGGCAGGTGGCATCGCTGTAAAAGGTGATGTGGGTGGGGTCTAAGGTGTAATGCCACTGTGGAAAGTGTTCATCATCGGGGGTGCGTTTCGTCATCAGCCCCAGCCAGCCGCCGGGTTTTAGGCATTGCAGGAGGGTATCGATCACTGTGGCGGGGGCGCTGAGGTGCTCGAAGACTTCGGTGCTGGTAATGAAGTCGTAATGTTGTTGTAGGGCACTGGTGTCTGGATGGTAGTAGAGGTCGTAGTTGGTACAAGAGAATCCGGCTTCTTGGCTCATAACAGCGATTGTCGGACCAGGACCGCAACCAAAGTCGAGCCCTTTGCTGCCGGGTTCAAGTCGTTCAAAAATCGGTTGGGTCAGACGGCTGAGAAAGCGGCGATAACCGACATCATGGGGATCATTTTGGTGGTGGTCGTAAATCGCTTTTTCTGCTGAGGCGTTGATATGAAAGGCTTTGGGCACGAAGGTGAGATCGCAGACCGAGCATCGGTAGAAATCCCGCAATAACGCACGTGGGCGAGTGTCCTGATGAAACCATCGCGTTTGGGTGGTGTGGCAGAGCGGGCAGGTGGGGGCGGTCGACATGGTGGTGTGATCATCATGAACATGAAAAGTGCAAGATTACAGGGTTTTGCTCATTTGTCACTTTTGATGAATCATTATGTTGAATCGCGATCAATGCGACCGGCCTGTGACCTCTATCCGTCACAGGCCATGAGAGACCGTTGTCTGGGATTGAGCTTAGGCGCCAATCCCTGCGTCATCAGGGTGTTGTGTCGGGATCAGATGATCGCGTTTATCACATAGGCTGATGATCAGGCGTGCGATGAGGTCATGCATGATCAAGGTATGACGATTATCGGTCTCTTCATAGTGTTGTTTGATTTGCGGCTTGAGTGCCGAATCGCCACTGACTTCAACCAGAATATCGACGTTGCCGACGGCTTTCACCAGATCCATTGGGTCGGTGTAGCACGGAATTTTATGCTCTCGGGCCAACTGCATACCTGGAGATTGCGTCGCGTGATCGGCCACTCCCACCAACTGAATATAGTCATATTGCAGTAGGTCACGGAGTAATGGGGTACCTGTCCGGCCTGCGCCGATGATGGCAATGCTGAGTGATTCGCTCATAGGGGGCGGGCTCCTTAGCAAAAGTGCGATGGCAGGATAAAAGACCTATACCATGGCGATGAGGTGTTTAAGTATGCGCGCTCAAGTGTGGTGACTCATTGATGAATATCAGTCCAGAGCTTGTTGGTGAGCGATTTTCATATGTCGTTCAGGGGCTTTGGGTAGACTTTCGAAGCCTGGTTTGGCAAACCAAAAGCCTTGTACAAGATCCACGCCCAGTCGCGCCAATTGTATGGCTTCGGCTTCGGTCTCAATGCCTTCGGCGAGTAATTGTATACCGAGTGCATGGGTGATCTGGCGCATGTGATCAACTAACAATGTGCGTCTCTTGTCTTGATCAATACCACGAACCAGTGACATATCCAACTTGATAACATCGGGGTGGAAATTGGCTAATAAGTCCAAATTGGCATAACCGGAGCCAAAATCATCGATTGCGGTGAGCATGCCGTAATCATGGTAGGTGTTGATAATATTCCGTAGGTGCTGATGGTTTCTAACCCGTTCGACTTCCGTGATTTCAAATTGTAGGCGTGATACCGGGAACTGATAATCTTGAGCCGCTTGTAACGTGGTTTGAAGACAGGCTTTGGGTTCATAGACGGCATTGGGCAGAAAGTTGATGCTGAGTATGCCCTCGAGTTTTAACTGGGATGCCAGTTCAATGGCTTTGACTCGGCAAGCCTGATCAAACCGATAGCGATTGTGCTCATCCACTTGGTTCAACATTTGCGCAGCACTTTCCCCTTGCATACCTCGAACAAGTGCTTCGTAACCCCAGACATGGCCTTTATTCAGGTCAATAATCGGCTGAAAGGCCATGCTGAAGTCAAAGTCCAGTGCGGGGAGGCCTTGGCAGCGGGTGCACCCGGTGGTGGGTCGGGTCATGATCAGTCCATTTGAGTGAGCCAAGATATCTCGTATGAGATCATAAAGTTTTATGACCTCTAAAACTTTAATATCGAATGATCGTCAGTGTTTTGAGCATATAAGATGTCCTGTTGATATGCCAGATTGTTGTCTTAGACCGCTGATGATTGATATCAGTGTCCTAAAATCTGGCTGAGGAAGTTAAAGAAACAACAGTGTGGGAAACAACAGTGTGCTTTCGGGCCCGCGTTAAAGTGATCACGCTACGGGCCCGTGCTGTTTTTAGGCGGGCGATAAGGCTGATGTGATGTGTTTAGAGGTGGGCTAACGGGCCGCGTAAGACCAGCTGACGCTGGCCTAAAGAGTTCAATTCAACATGGCCTCGAACACGATAAACATTTTCCAGTAGGGATTGATCAATGATCTCTTGGCAGGTGCCATAACCCTGCATACGACCATCCTGAATGACCAGGGCTTGAGCACAATAGTGTAGGGCATGGTTGAGATCATGGATGGCGATCATCACCACCATACCGGTTTCTTCTGCCTTGCGTTGCATAAAGCCCAGCACTTCCATTTGACGATGAAGATCCAGCGCTGATGTGGGCTCATCCATTAAGAGTACTTTGGGGCTGCGAATCAGCGTTTGGGCCAGGGCGACCAATTGGCGTTGGCCGCCACTGAGCTGGCCCAGGTTTCGGTGTGCCAGCGGCATAATGTCCAAGTCTTCGAGCAGCTGATCAATGGCGATGAGTTCTTGGTCGCTGACTTTTAAGCCTCGGCCTTGTTTGGACGCCAAAATGATGGACTCATAGACACTGAGGACTGCATTGGCGCCGGTATCTTGAGGCATATAGCAGATGGTGTTTCGATCATATTCAACCCCGCCGACTTCGACCTCACCTTGCCCGTTGGCTAATCCAGCAATTCGACGAAATAGACTAGATTTACCCGCAGCGTTAGGCCCAATAACGGCCGTCAGGCTACCACCAGGAATCGTTGGCGTGGTGATATCGCGAACGACTTCGTGGTGGCCGTAACGAGTGCTTAGGTTGTTCAGGCGAAGCGTTACCATGCGCTTTTCCTCTGGGTGAAAATGAGTGAAAAGAAAAAGGGAACGCCGACTAAGGCGGTGATCACGCCGATAGGGAGAATTGCGCCAGGAATCAAGATCTTACTGACTATTGAGGTGGCGGACATGATCAAGGCGCCACAAATAATCGCTGCGGGCATAAAGAAGCGCTGATCTTCGCCGACTAGCATGCGAGCGATATGGGGGCCGACTAGGCCAATGAAGCCGATACTGCCGACAAATGAAACGGGAATGGCGGCTAACAGGCTGACAAAGAGCATGGTGCGTAAACGGAGCCCTTTGACATTGACGCCCATGCTTTCAGCTTTAGCATCACCGAGGCGTAAGGCTGTCAGGGCCCAGCTGTGACGAATGAAAAATGGCAAGACAATCAGCAGTGCCCCCGCCGTAATGGCGACTTTAGTCCAGGTGGCTTTGACCAGACTGCCCATGGTCCAGAACACCACGGCCGCCAGGGCTTGTTCACTGGCCACATACTGTAGCAGGGCTAATAAGGCATTGAAGGTGAAGACCAGAGCGATGCCCAGTAGGACAATGGTTTCAACCGTGACGCCACGCATGCGGCTGAACGCATGAATCAATAAGGCGGTCAGCATGGCCATGATAAAGGCGTTGATTGGGATCATGATTTCGACCATCGAGGGGATGATCGATACACCCAAAACTAATGCCAGTGCGGCACCAAACCCTGCTGCTGCTGAAACGCCTAGAGTAAAGGGGCTGGCTAAGGGGTTGGCCAAAATCGTCTGCATTTGAGCCCCGGCCACTGACAAGCCTGCACCGACCGTGATCGCCATAAGGGCAATGGGCATCCGGATTTCCCAGATCACTACCCGTAATTGCGCCTTAGCAGTTTCAGGGTGAAGTAAGGTGTGAATGACTTCACCGAGTGTGAAATTGGCAGGCCCTGTTGATAAGTCAATACATAGGCACAGTAACAGTAACAGCGTCAGACCGCCCAGTAGAGCATAACGGCGCGCAGTTTGTGCACGATAATGATGACGACCAGAAGACGTCTCTGTGGTGATCTCGGTGTTGGCTGACATGGGTTTTGCCATGAGTGATCGTGTCATGAATGGTCGGGTTGGAAATAGATGCTGTGCGCTGACCTCCTCAGGCGTTGCTCAATGCCTGAGGAGATCTGAGATTATGGGCGTAATGACACGAAGTAGCCGGAGTGATAATCAATAGGCAAAAAGCGGTCATAGAGTTCATGCATCGTCTGATCAGGATCGATATCACTGAACAGGTCTGGATGTAGCCATTTGGCCATTTGCTCAATGGCGACAAATTGATAAGGGCTGTTATAGAACTGATGCCATATCGCGTGCACTTGATGATCTTGAACCGCTTTCACTTCAGTGAACGCCGGTCGCTTCATGAGTTCTGCCAGCTTTTCTCTAGCGACTTCTTCATCCAATGTCGGGCCAATCGGAATCCAGTTGGCATTGGGGGCGTAAGCAGACCAACTGCCTCCGGTCGCGATAATCTGATCCGGGTTAGCGGCAATAATTTGCTCGGGGTTAACATTACCAAAAGCCCCTGGGATTAAATTTTCAGCAATATTATGGCCGCCTGCCAACTTCAGCATTGCCCCGAAATTGTGTGGACCGAATGACATACAGCAGGCATCGGTATAACCTGCCGCTCGCTCCAGAAAGACATCGGGTTGTTTAGGGTTGGCTTCGGCTAGGCGGTCATGGACCACCTTGAGATGATCGGTGCGGAATTGAATGAATGCTTCGGCTCGATCTTCTTGTCCTGTGAGCTGGCCCAAGATGCGCATACTCTCATCTGTGTGCTCCATTGGGGCCTCACGAAAATCGACATAGACAATGGGTATGCCGACTTGAGCAAGCTTCTGTTCTAGTCCGGCCTCATCGGTTGCGCCTTTGGCCTCAATATTCATCACGATGACGTCGGGCGTGAGCGTGATCGCTTGTTCAACATTAAAAGTGCCGTCTTTAATCCCACCAAAAGTAGGGATTTGGTCGATTTCTGGATATTTTGCTTTATAGATGTCGTAGCCTTGGGGATCGGCTTTTTCTAGGTCATCGCGCCAACCCACAACGCGTTTAAATGGGTTGTCATGGTCCAACATCGCTAATGCATAAGTCAGTCGGCCCTCTCCCAGAATTAAATGTTGAACTGGCACATCAACGGTGACGTCTCGGCCAGCAATATCATGAATCGTCATAGACTCATGGGCTGAAGCTTGACTGATGCCCATGACGAGCCCCACCAATGTGCAGACGAAAGTCTTGAAGATAAATGTTTTCATAAAATCAACGTTGTCCACTGAGATTTTGGCCATTTAGTAGGCGCTTTATTATCCATTAATGATAATTGTATTCAATTAGTTTTTGATATCGATTGCTACTGTCGATATCGCCTATGCGCTAGCGGTGATGAGCTCGTTGACGTGTTTAGAAATCGACATATTTGTGCAGTAAAATCCTTTTAATACGCGAATCTGGTTCGAGCAGGTGTCTGGTGCTTGTTTTAAGGGGGGGACTCAAGGCACTCTATATGCTTTAGCTCGGCATGTTTCAGGATGGCATGTTTCAAGATGGCATGTTTTTAGAACGGTATGCATTGACCGAATCCATAATAAACGACGTTAAAGAGGTCACTCATGATCAACCGAAATTGGATGTTGGCAGCAGTATTGGGATTTTCTGGCGCTTTACTGGCCGGGTGTGGTAATGACAGCGATGGCAGTAGTACGGCCAGCACTGATCAAGCTGCGAGCAAAGGCAGTGAGCCGGTTAATCTGATTTTTGGCACTGGGGGAACCGGGGGCACCTATTATCCGATTGGTGGCGCATTAAAAGGTGTTTTTGAAGCCAGTGATCTGGTCGGTAATGTGCAGGTGGTCTCTACGGGGGCTTCAGTGCAGAACATTAACAATATCAATGATGGTTTGAATCAGATTGCGATCGTCATGAGTGATGTGGCCTATGATGCCGTGCATGGTCAGAACCAGTTTGAGGGCCAGTCTCCCAAGCTCAAAGCTCTGGCTGGTCTTTATCCCAACGTCGTCCAAGTGGTTGCGACGTCTGAAAGTGGCATCACGTCAATTGGCGATTTGGCCGGAAAACGTGTCGGCGTGGGTAAAGTGGGCTCTGGGGTTGAACAAAGTGCTGCCAAGGTGCTTGAGTCTGCCGGGTTGAGCTATGACGATTTGGCGAAAGTGACTCACACAGGCTATGCCGATAGTGTGACTGAAATGAGTAATGGCAACTTGGATGCGGCCTTCTTTACGTCAGGGGTGCCAAATTCCAGTATTACCGGGTTGATGCAAAGCACCGATATTACCTTTGTCCCTGTGACGGGGGATGTCGCTGAGAAGCTGCTGAAAAATTACCCTTACTATGAGCGTTATGATATCCCCGCTGGTGCCCCGGAGCGTTATAACCTGGGTGAAGAAGTCAACACGGTGGCTATCCGCAATATGATGGTGGTGTCATCCGATATGCGTGACGATGTTGCCGAAGATTTGGCGAAGCGTTTTTATGATTATCTCAAATCTGACAATGTCTCTGTTGGGGCGCTCAAGCAGTTTGACCCCAATACAATGAACCAGCACTTGGTGGCCCCTGTTCATCCTGGTGCACAGAAATTCTATGACAGTCTCTCTTCTGGCGGTCAACAGTAAGCTTTCGCGTTCATTCATTTAGATTCTAGCGATAGTGCTTCGGGTCTTTTCTCCACCAGGGCGTTCTCGTCTCTGGTGGATAATCGGTCTCTTCGCGCTCTGCGTTTTATTATGGCTGTCATGGCCAAGGCCATGGTTGGTCATTCGCCATGAGGGCGATCCTCGCTGGGCATTGCCTGGCGAGGCAGGGACGCGTTTTACACTGCGCTGGATGCACTCGGTTGAAAAAGAAGACTGGGAAGAGTGGTTTCAAGTTCAGTCCAATGGTTCGATTATCATCACGGGCACCCGCTTTAAAACGTTTGGAGCGGGAGTGCCGGCTCATGCCGGTAAAGAAACCCATCTAAAGGCGGGTTGGGTTGTGATGACCGGAATCGATCGGGTGGTGGACCCTTTGGCGGCGCAAGCCGCTATGGCGGAACATTATCGTCTGATTTATGACGGGCATACTTTAATGCTATCAAGGCATAACCCTCCGCCTATTCTTACTTTTTCAGTCGAGTATGCTTCAGTATGGTCGCTGCTGCCTGCGTTGATTCGGTCTTGGTGGGCTTTTGAGCCTCGTGCGGCCCTTTGAATGACGTAAAGTGCACTAGCATAACCTGACGGAGATTGGTGCTCTGTCTTGTGAAGGAAATGTTGTTATGTCCGACAATTCGAGGTCTCCTGCATCTGTCTCTAATGCGGGGCATGATGAAGATCCGGCCATCAAGGAAGCGCTGGAAAAGTATGATCGTGAAAGCTTGGTAAGGGATCGATTACCCGCTTCTATTATGCGCTGGGTGACGGGCGCTTGTGTCGCTTTGGCGCTGTTTCATCTCTATACCTCATTTTCTGGGCCCTTGGTGGATATTGCACAAAGAAGTATCCACCTTTATACGTTATTAGGGTTGGCCTTTGTGTTGTACCCCATTACCCGTAATGGAGCGCGAGATCGATTACCCTGGATTGATGTATTCACTGCTTTGTTGGCCTTTGGTGTCGGCATCTACATGCTCGTTGTGTCTGATCGTGTGATCGCTTCAGCTGGGCGAATCAACGATACCGACATGATTGTGGGGATTGTGGCTTTGTTATTAGTGTTAGATGCCACTCGCCGGGTCACCGGGTGGGGCTTGACGCTGCTTGCCACGATTTTCCTGATCTATGGCTTTTATGCCAAATTAGCGTTTTATTCGACGTTGAATGAAGCCATTGTGCTGGCGACGATTCGGCAAATCATGTCGCACTTGGTGTTTATTACCGAAGGGCTTTTGGGCACGGCCATTGGGGTGTCTGCCAGCTATATTATTCTGTTTATTCTTTTTGGTGCTTTCCTGGGTAAGTCTGGGTTGGGCCAGCTGTTTAATGATTTAGCGTTGGCGGTGGCAGGTCATACCAAAGGGGGCCCGGCTAAGGTCGCGGTGATTGCCAGTGGTTTTCTTGGGTCGATTAACGGTTCAGCGATTGCCAATGTGGTGACCACCGGTGCTTTTACCATTCCTTTGATGAAAAAAACGGGTTACAAGGCCAACTTTGCTGGAGCCGTTGAGGCGGCAGCCAGTGTGGGGGGACAGATTCTGCCCCCGATCATGGGGGCGGCCGCTTTTATCATGGCGGAAGTCCTGGCCGTGCCTTACACCCAGGTGATTTTGGCGGGGATTATTCCGGCGTTACTGTTTTACTTGGGAGTGTTATTCCAGGTTCATTTGCGTGCATTGAGCTTGGGATTAAAAGGCTTGCCCCGCTCTGAACTGACACCGGTTAAAGCGGTACTGCTCAAGCGTGGTCACTTATTGGTCCCAATGGCGGTGCTGATGTGGCTGCTTTTTGATGGGCGCGCACCTTTCTTTGCTGCTTTTTGGTCGATTGCCGCCACCGTCTTGATCTGTGGGACTTCTCGAGTACTGGTGGGGTTGAGTGCATTACTCACCGCATTGATTTTTGAACCCCAAATCATGGGGCTGTTGTCCGGCCATGCGATACCGCATATGCCGGGAAGCCGGTGGATGCTGTTTTTGGTTATTGTGATTCCCGTCGTGATTAACCTGCTGCGCATGCGCATGGGCCTGAAAGCCGAGGTGATGGACTATGGCGATTGTAAGGATGCGATGCGTGATGGGGTTCGCAATGCCATTCCGGTGGCTGTCGCTTGTGGTGCGGTGGGGATTATCGTCGGGATTGCGACTCTGACGGGGGTGGCTTTAGAAGCCGCTGATGCCGTTGTTAAGTTGGGGCAGCAGATTCCGATTCCGCTGATTCAGCTACTCGTCACGCTGTTTTTGACCATGATTGCGTCGATTGTACTGGGGATGGGGTTGCCGAGTATTCCCACTTACATCATCACCAGCACGATGGCGGCGCCGATTCTACTTAACTTGCCGTTGTTCCGTGAGTTGGCTGGTAGTAGTGAAACAGCGATCTTTGTGGCGCATATGTTTGTGTTTTATTTTGGGCTGTTTGCGAATCTGACACCGCCGGTGGCGTTGGCCGCTTATGCTGGCGCCGGGATTAGTGGGGGCTCGCCCAACGCGACGGGCTTCCAAGCGATGAAATTGGCCATTGCCGGTTTTGTCGTGCCTTATATGTTTGTGTTTGCGCATAGCATGCTGATGATCGATGCCACCTGGAGCAATATTCTGTGGGTGATTGTGACTGGGGTGATTGGGGTATTACTGTTGGCGGCTGCGGTTGAGGGATATTTGCGTCGACCACTGAACTCCATGATGCGTGTACTGGCGGCAGTTGGGGCGCTTGCATTGATCTTCCCCGGACTGACCAGTGATATTGTCGGCGGCGTTATTGCGGTATTTCTGCTCTTTGTTTTTAAACAACGACAGTAGGATCCCGCGGTCGTCTGATGGTTTAATCAGTACTCTGTCCTCATCACTTGAGGTGGTGAACGGAGTTCAGTGACTTGCACCAACATACTTACACCAACATAAATGCTACAGAGCCTTTCTTTAAGAAAGGCTCTTTTTCGCTAAGCTAAGGTGGCCCTGGTGGCTGTCGCTATAGGCGATATAGACGATCCACATCATTGATGATCCACTCATAAGGAGTTGTCTTAAGATGAGACACTTTCATGACGATGAACTTGGCTTTTGGGGGCCTTCATGGGGCTATCAAACTTCTGGTTTTTCATGGTTTAAGGACGAACGGATGGAGCAGTTGTGGGCGGCTCGCTCAACCCCGACGCAAACCGCTGCAGTCAAGGCGGCAGCACCTGCTGTTGAGACAACGGTGATTGACGGTGTTGAGTATGTGAAAGGTAGTGAGCATGTGGCGGATTACACGATGACCCAGCAGTTTGGGGGGCGTGGCTATGAAGCTGATTATGCCTATGCAGCTAATAACATGGTGGATTCACTACTCGCCGGTTCTTCATGGGGAACCGGCCCTGGGAACGCGGTGATCTTGACCTATAGTTTCCCTGATGTTCAGACCAGTACTTGGGAGGCCAATTATGGCAGTGGTGAACCTAACCAAATGGCGGGTTTAAATGCGACTCAACAAGATGCGGTTCGTCAGGCCCTGCAAACTTGGGCTGATGTCGCCAACATTAAGTTTGTTGAAGTGGCGGATACCCCGAATGCTCATGGTGACCTTCGGTTCGCTTTTTCCGATAATGTCTCTGATGATGCCGCTGCTTGGGCCTATTACCCCGGCATTGGCCAGTACCGCTATGACTGGCAAGGCAACTTGACTGAATATAATGTGAGCGAAATCGGTGGGGATGTCTGGATTAATACCAATAGTCTGAATAGTGACTTTGCCAAAGGATCTTATGATTTCCATACCCTCGTACACGAAATTGGCCACGCCTTAGGGTTGAAGCATTCTTTTGAGAACTCAGGTTCGGGTGTCGTCATTCCTGCCGCTGAAGATTCGTATCAGCTGAGTGTGATGTCTTACAGTGCTTATACCGACATGGGTTATAAGTTCGAAGACACCGGCGATGGCGGTTATTGGTATAACTATCTCGCGCCTGAAGGGCCTATGCTGTACGACGTCGCCGCGATTCAGTATCTGTATGGAGCGAATACCCAGCATCAGAGTGGTGATGATACTTATACCTTCTCTGTGGATGAGCCGGTACTTGAGAATATCTGGGATGGCGGTGGCTATGACACGATTGACCTGAGCAATCAGAATATCGGGGCTAATGTTGACCTACGCGAAGGGCATTTCAGCGATATTGGCGTCAAGTATGACAGCTACAATATGCCGGAGCAGGCTATCGATAACGTTTCTATTGCGATGGGAACGGTGATTGAATCTGTGGTGGGTACTCGATTTGATGACCAGATCGTGGGTAATGATGCTGATAACTGGTTCTATGGTGGCGCAGGTAACGATACGCTGATTGGTAACGGTGGTACAAATATCGCCGCTTATAGCCATGACGTTAACCAATATCAGTTCACACAGATTGCTGCTGACCAGTGGCAAGTTTCTGGTGTTGATGAAGGTGTTGATACATTGATCGGCATTCAACAGGTTCAATGTGGCGATCAGCTGTACAGCTTAGTCTAATATGATGTGCTGAGTGCAGTGTTAATCTGAAATAAGGCCCACATGCGATGTTGTGGGCCTTTTTTTTGATTCTTTGTTGTTTGATTTTTTTTTGCTTGATTCTTTATTATGTTGTTTCGATGGTTTTTTATCTGAGTTTTATTTGTATTTTTTGATCTTGCTTGTTTGGGTCTGCTTGCAGGTTGATGAAATTTAAATTGCACTTAATATTTTTGTTTCAGGTTTTTTTTTAACCTGAAGATACACTTTGTTATAAAATTTGCTACACGATAATGCTCGCGAGGATAACCTTCCTGGCCTAACTTCTTAGTTGTTTTTACCCTGAAAAGAATACATGGATGACTTTTACGTATGAAGTTAAGGGAGCATTTTTCTGTGACTCTGGGTGTCTGGCGTATCGGCCTGCTTATGGTCGTTATGGGGGGGTGGGAATTTTTTTATTGTTAATACTTAATGTATTGGCATACTTTTATTGGGCGCGCCTTGATGCTGTCCCAGGATCTTCCTTGTGGCAGTATGTATGGCTGCCCAGTTATATCAGTTGGGTGGCTTTAGCTTCAGTGGGGACTGGTTTTTTAATTAAATGCCATCGTTTTCGTAAAACAATGGGATATCGAAATTTTTAAATGTTGATGATTTTAATTAATGTCTGAAGTTGAGTGTCGTTATAGGTTGAGTGTCGTTATAGAAGGTTGATGCCCATCATGGAGCGGTCCCTGTTCCATGATGGCAGTGATAGCGAGATTTTAATAATTCAATCTGTGTGGCAGGTTATATGTTGTAGCCCAGTTGAGCCGGTAACCAAAGCGCCAGTTGTGGGAATATCGCCACTAACGCTAATGCAACAAGCATGGCGCCCATAAAAATCAGCGCCCAAGGAACGGTTTGTTCGAGGCGTATTTGGGCCACTTCAGTAGTCACCATCAAGTTCACCGCTACTGGCGGTGTGAACTGACCGATCGCCATATTCATGGCCAATAAAATACCAAACCAGACCGGGTTCCAGTCAAAGTGCTGCATCACTGGAATCAGAATGGGCATCATGATCAAATAAATCGAGACCGCATCCAGTACCATGCCGGCGAGTAAGACGGCCAGCATCACCAATACCAGTAATAGGGGTCCTTGGTCCGTCAGATGAATCGCCCATTCGGCAAGATGTCGGAACGTTCCCAGCATGGTGCCCGCCCACGCAAAGATACCGGCCAATGCAATAATCAGCATGACCACGCCAGAAATGACCGATGCTTCGCCGAGTAGCTCCCAAAGATCTTTCAGCTTGAGTTCTTTTGTCCCCCAAAGGCCAATGAGTGCGCCGTAGGCAACGGCGACGACGGCGGCTTCTGTGGGCGTAAACAAACCGGAGCGTAACCCGCCAAGAATGATGACCGGAGCCAGCAATGCGGGAATCGCTTGGCGAAAGCTGCGGCCCAGCGACAAAGGTTCTGGGTCTGATGCTGTTGTGGCGCCTTCCCAACCATAGTGACGAGATAACCACCAGGCCGGGACTAATAGCGCGAGACCAACGAGAATACCGGGGATGAGACCCGCCGCAAACAGTGCCCTGAGATCAACACCGGGGACGACAATGGAATAAAGAATCAACGCCACCGAAGGTGGAATCAGGATCGCTGTTGAGGCTGATGCCGCGATTAGGGTGGAGGAAAAAGGTTTCGGATAGCCTGCACGTGTCATGCTCGGTAGCATCACCATGGCAACGGCAGCAGCATCGGCTGGGCCTGACCCGCTCATACCTCCCATAATCATACACACCAGCACGGCGACCAACGCGAGCCCTCCATGGCGCCTTCCCACCATGGCTTGAGCAAAGCTCACCAGTCGACGTGCGACACCGGAGCGTTCGAAAATCAAGCCTGTCAGTATGAAAAGTGGAATCGCAATCAGGGGGTACTTCGCCATACTGTTATAAGTATTGGTGCCCAGTGTGGCCAGCATATCGACGGGTAGACCGGCGGCAATCCCAATGGCTCCTGACAAAGCCAACGCAAAGGCGACAGGGATTCCGGCGATCAGTAATAGGGCAAAAGAGAGCAGCATCCAAATATCAGGCGTCATCTTGGTCTCCGCTCGGTTGAGGGTCACTCGAATGCGCGCTGTTCGTCAGCCGTTCCCAAAGCCGTTGTAATTGGCGCAGGGTCATGGTGGCCGAGAGAATGGGAAGCCAGATCAAATACCACCATTGTGGCAGGCCTAGCCCAGGCGATTCGGAGCCCCATTGGTATTCTTCCCAGACCATTTTGCCGCCGTAGTAGCTGATCAGTAGCAGTACCGCGAGGACACAGAGTCCTTGAATCAATATCAGTGGACGCCGCCAAGTCGAGGGGAGCGCTCGTTCGAGCAAACTAATGCGGATATGTCGGTCATTTCGGAGGGCGACGCTGGCTCCTGCGAGTGACATCAAAACCAATAAGAAGACTGAAAGCTCTTCTGTAAATGAGAAAGAGCCTCCGGTGATATATCGAGTGATGACATTGCCAAGACTGATCAAAGCAATGATCAGCAAGGCCGCAGCACCGAGCGCACGCTCCGGCGCCGCTTTGGAGAAATATTTCATATTCGCCTCTGTCAGGGCTGCATCAGAGGGCCGCACAGAACGGCGGCCCTTTTGTGGCGATTGATGGCTTGTATTAACGATTGGCCTTCAGGCATAACATGGATGAACCTTGTGGATTAATCCGTGCCTTGAGCGTCTGCCTGTTGGATCGCCGCTTTCGCATTTTCAATCAACGCAGCCCCAATTTTGTCAGCCCATTGTTGGTGGACAGAGGCGGTGGCTTTTACAAAGGCTTGATATTGTGCGGTTGTCAGCGAAGTGATTTCGACCCCTCGCGCTTTGATATCCGCTTTGCGCTGTGCCATGCCATCGCGATTTTGCTGAATTTCCCACTGTCCGGCTTCTTGAGCCGTCTCACGTAACCATTGGCGTTCTTGCTCGGATAGGCTGGCCCACACACGCTTATTGACTGCGAAGACCAGTGGATCATTCATGTAATTCCACTCGGTCAAGTATTGTTGCCCTACCTGATCGATGCGGGCGACATCAAAAACAGATAAAGGATTTTCCTGACCATCGACGGCGCCCGTGGTGAGCGCAGGTTTGGCATCAGCCCAGCTCATTTGAGTGGGATCTGCACCCAGTGCATCGAAAGTGTCTTGAAACAGCGGGGAGCCCACGACCCGAATTTTCATACCCTCAAGGTCTGTTGGCTGAGTGATCGGTTGGCGTGAATTGGAAATTTGGCGAAAGCCATTTTCACCCCAAGCGAGCGGCACGATACCTTTTGAATCAATGGCTTCAAATAGCTGTTGACCCACTTCACCTTGGGTGACGCTATCAATCGCGGCATTATCCGGAAAGAGAAAGGGCAGTGAAAAAAGATTGAGTTCGGGCACCTGAGGTGACCAATTAATCGTGGAGCCTACCGCGGCATCAATAAGCCCTGAGCGCATGGCCGAAAATTCTCGGGTTTGGTCACCGGCGACCAGCTGTGCGTTGGGGTAGACTCTGATTGTTAAATTGCCTTCACTGCGTTCTTTCAGGAGGTCAGCCCATTTCTGTGCCGCTTGCCCCCATGGAAAGGCATCGGAGAGTACGGTGGAAACGGATAATTCACGTGCCGAAGCCGAAAGTGAAAACATCATCAATGTGGCCAGCATGGTGTTGCGGGCCCAAGGGTGTGTCAGCGTCATAGTAGATCCTTGCTTTATGTTTTTTATCAGGCTTCGTGATGTGGCGCGAAGCCAGGAGCAATCGAGTGAGTGACTCCTGACTTATTCTAAAGTAGTGGTAGAGAAAAGAAATGCGACAGAGGTGGGATAGGTACGAAATGTGAAACGCAATCGTACGATCAAAACCCCAACGCTCGGTCGCATCGGTCTGGCAATAACGAACTCGGCTGTTAAGTCTTTTTAAACTTGCTCTAATCTTTCTGAGTCCTTCTAAGCGTTCAGTCCCTCTAAACCTTCGGTCCTTCTAAACCTTCGGTCCTTCTAAACTTTAAAGTACGCCACATGATGCTGTAATTGGGTTGCCAATTGAGAGAGCTGGGCGCTGTTGGTCGCCACGATTTCAGCGGTTTCCGCCGTTTCTTCTGAAACACGGGCGATATTGACTAGGTTTTGATTCATTTCATCAGACACTTGGGTTTGCTGCTCTGTTGCGGTGGCGACTTGAGTGGTCAGGTCTCGGATATGGTTCATTCGTTCGACGATTCTGATCAACTCCTCGCCCGCATTGCGCGCCTTAGCCATGCTTTGCTCACTGCTTGCTTGTGAGGCTTGCATCGCGTCAACGGCTTCTTTGGTTCCTGTGCGCAAACGAGTATTCATATCATAGATTTCTTGTGTCGATGATTGAGTACGCTGAGCAAGCTGGCGGACTTCATCGGCGACCACCGCAAACCCTCGGCCGCTATCTCCTGCTCGGGCCGCTTCTATTGCCGCATTTAGTGCCAAAAGATTGGTTTGCTCGGAGATGCCTTGAATCTCTTCCAACACCTTGCCAATTTTCTCCGTATCTTGCTCAAGCCGCTGAATGGTTTCGGCAGATGACGTCAGCTGGTCGGTCAGCGCTTGGAGGAAGTTGATCGTGTTCTCAACTTCTTGGCATCCATTTTGAGCTTCTTGATCAGTCTGGTCGGCTGTTTCAGCGGTCGTTGATGCGTTATGAGAGATCTCCTGTATGGTGGAGGTCATTTGGTTCATAGCGGCGGATAGTTGGTCTGTTTCCGAGGACTGGTTACGTAAGCCAACACTGGCTTGTTCGGCGCTGGAAGCCAGTTGTTCAGAGCTGCTCATCACTTGGTCCGCAGATTGAGAAAGGTCCCCAATCAAAGTGTGGAATGTGGTGAGCATGCTATCCAGCTGTTGCCCGACTCGGCCCAGCTCATCATGAGCGTCTAAAGCCGTACGTTGCGTCAGATCTTTTTGCTCTGCGGCCACCGCCATGACTTGTCGAATACGTTCGAGTGGTTTCGTGATGGTGCGTACTAGCCAAAGCCCAACAACGACCAGCAAGGCCGCGGTGAGCAATAACTTCAACATCATTTTGAGCGCTGCATTGAAGAAGGCGGCTTCAATATCATCGACATAAACCCCGGTACCCACCACCCAAGACCAGGGAGCGAAACTTCGCACATAGCTACTTTTCGGCTGCAGGCCATCAATACCGGGCTTATCCCACTCGTAATCAAAAAAGTCTGCTGCATTGGTTTGAGTCGCGAGCTGAGACATCCGCTGAAACACCCGGTCACCACTTGCGGTCGTTGTATTGGAAAAGTCTGTCCCTTTGAGATTGGGTTGCTCTCCATGGGCGATTGAAAGGGCGTTCTGGTCTAAAATAAAGAAGTAATGACCCTCACCGTAATCCATTGCCTCAATGACGGAGACGGCTTGCGTCTGCGCTTCTTCTGTCGAGAGCTGATTGCTTTGGGTCAGTTGATAGAAGTGGTTTAATACGCCATGCGCACTATTGATCAGAAAAGTCAGTTCTTGTCGGCGGCTTTCATAAAGGCCTTGACGTCGCTCGTAAATGTTATTGAGTTCGAGTGCGACAAGCGCTAGCAGTGCAATTCCAATGAGTAAGCTAAGACGTATACGAACTGATAAATCCTTGAGCTTCATGGCTGACATCCTGTGCTGGATAAAGTCTCGTATCTTCAATTGCCTATATGCTTTGTTTTTATCGCCCCAGAGCACATCAGTCTCTTGCGCGAGGCAACCTCCAATCAGCATAGACAGGGCATCTACATTTTTCATGTATTCATGAGAGTGAAAGGGGGGCGTCAATATATTGAATTAAAGCAAGTTTTTTTATTTGACACAATTTGAGATGAATTACTTTGATGATAAAAATATTTTAGAGTTGATTTATTTGAAATCTGTTTTAAAAGTGGTGGGGTTAATGTTGAGTGGAATTTAAGGTGTATATTGAATGGGGTTTATTTGAGCCGTTTGTTGCTGATGCTTATTTCAGTAGTTCTTTTGATGAGTTTTTTTGACGAGTTTTTTTGAGTGATTTGTTTGAATATTTTATGGCCATGTCGTCTTTTTCGCATTCTTATGGCGCTTTTCCCCTGTCGCACTGCTTTTCATCGCGCTTTTGATCATCACTGTCAAACGTTACGTTAGCCACGGCTGACACAGAAGACTCCGGCCAAAATGGCCAGCCCACCCGCGATGAAGTTCCAGCTTAAGGGTTCATTGAGCCAAATGACGCCAAAAAATACGCCAAATAACGGAGATAAAAAAGAAAAGGCGCCTAGTTGTGAGGCTTTATAGCGAGCCAATAAGGCGAACCATAGCAGCAATGCGACAAAGCTGATCACCAGGGTTTGAAAGGTGAGGCTTGCCACAACCCCGATGGTGAGCTCGATGTGCTGCCACTGGCCAAGCCCATAGACCACCGGGCCTAATAACACTACCAGGGCCGCTAATTGATAAGCGATAATCTGAGAGGGCGGCGTTTGGTTTAAGGCTGTGCGGCGTAATACGAGCGTTGTGGCGGCCCAGCAGAGTCCTGCACAAAGCCCTAGGGCATCGCCGAACAGTACATGAGGAATATCCGGAATATCTGCGCTTGGGGCCATGGCCACCAGCATGCCGATAAAGGCACACAAGATGCCAACCCATTGACGCATCGTGAGCTGCTCCCCAGGGACTAAAAAATGTAGGCCTAGCGCCGCAAAAATAGGGGCAGTGTATAAGAAGACACTCATATGCGAGGCCAGTGAATATTCCAAGCCCCAGGCCAGAAAGGCGAATTCACCCGTAAACCCTAGCCCCACCAGTAACCCTGCAGCCCAATACTGACGGTACTGGGCCCAGCCGACACCTTGGCGCCAAGCTAAGAAAGCAATCAGAGGCAGGGCGAGGCCGCAGCGCACGACCATCTGTGAAAGCGGCGGCATGGATTCCGCGATGCTTTTAATCATGACTTGCTGAAGTCCTAACAGGACACAGAACAAGATCATCAAAAGGATGGCTTGTTGATCCATTGAGCGGCGTATCATGGGGGTGCTGATCATCCGATTTCCGATGTAATGCCGTCGAATTAGCTCGACTTGGCCGCTTCTGAAGTCGCTTTCGTCGGGTTAAGTGTTGTGCCTACCGAAGCCAACATAATGGCAAACATGGCCAACCATTGAAGCATTGTGAGTGTTTCACCCAAAAACATTAAACCGGATAAGGCGGCAATGGCGGGCTCTAGACTCAGTAAAGTCCCAAAGGTTGTTGTTGGTAAATGCTTCAGCGCAACCATTTCCAGTGAATAGGGCAGTGCGGTTGAGAGCAAACCGACTAATGCAGCCCAAGGCAATACCGAGGGCTCTATCGACTCAAGCGCACCTTGGCTAATACAAAGCGGGGCGATGACTAAGGCGGCCGCGAGCACACCAAAGGCGGTGCCATTGGGGCCAAGACCTGTCCCCACTTTCTGACCGAAAATAATATAGCTGGCCCAACAAGCCCCAGCCCCTAGCGCCAGTAAGACCCCTGTGAGATCCAGGCTATGGCGCAAACCCTCTTGAGGCATTAGCAATAAAATGCCGATGAGTGCTAGGGCCACCCAGACGACATCTAGCAAGCGGCGTGAGTTCCAAAGCGCAACCACCAGAGGCCCCGAGAATTCAAGTGCGACCGCAATACCCAAAGGAATACGGGCAATCGAGAGGTAAAATAAGTAATTCATGAGACCCAGTGTGATGCCGTAGACCAATAGTGCAGGCCATTGTGCTCGGGTGGGCATTTGCCTCCACGGCCTGAGCACCAGCCATAGCATGATGGCGGCCATGATCAGGCGTAACATCGTCACCCCGTTCGCACCAATGAGAGGAAAAAGTTGCTTGGCTAGCGCTGCGCCGCTTTGAATCGACATCATGGCAATCAGTAGCAGACCGATAGGCCATAGCGGAAATGAGCGAGCAGACATGGTGAGCGGTTCCTTGATTAAACGATATGAATAGGTCTGGGGTGATGAATAGCGTCCAGTATCCGCCTGGCTGAATCATGGCCCGTCGTATTTATTTGGATGAAGACTGACTGTTTTCGGACGGCGGTTTTAGGGCGACGGTTTTAAGGCGCCGGTTTTAGGGCGATTGATTCAGGTGAATCAGGGGGCTTACTGTTTTTGGATCGGCCGCGATAGCGCCCCGTTTATCAGAGTGGGGCAAGTGAACTATACTGCGCAATATCTTATTGGTGGGCAATATAATGCACAATGCTGATTTAGGCAATGATGATTCAAGCCATGATGACTCAGGCCATGATGAGTCTGAGCCAAGAGGGGCTGATCGTCCTAACGTATTGGAACATGTGGCGGAGAATATTCGGTCGCTGAGACAACAACAGTCAATCAGCCAGCAGCAACTGGCCGAGCGTGCTGAGGTCAGTCGGCGGATGTTGGTGGGTTTAGAGAAAGGGGATGTGAACGTTAGCCTCAATACACTGGACCGTATTGCCGAAGCGCTTTCCGTCAGTTTTTCGACACTGGTCTCGGCACCGGCGACACCCAGCTCATACCATATCAATGCCTTAGCCTGGACGGGGCAGAGTGCTCAGAGTCAGGCCGTTTTACTGGCTTCAGTCGAGGCTCACCAAGAAGTTGAGCTCTGGGCCTGGACATTAGCGCCGGGCGAGATTTATTGCTCAGAGCCCAACCCCATGGGGTGGAAAGAACTTTATTATGTGCTGGAAGGCACGCTGTCGCTCTATTGTGGCGAGTCGGCATCTCCAGAGCTGATTCCTGCTCAGGCTTGGACTGTAGTTGAAGGCAGCCAAGCCTATCAGTTGGCGAATGAATCCTCATCAGTCTTACGTTTTATGCGCAATGTGATGATCTGAGCCCGAGAGCAGATGTTTTGGCCATCGCCTTTGTCGCTGACTCCAGAAGACGCCTATCAGCGTGATCACAATGCCGCTGATGCCTGCTAATGTGAGTGGGTGATCAAACATCAGGGCTGACCAGACCAGGGTAACGCCGGGGGAGAAGTAAATCAGTTCGGTTGTGCGGGCAATGCCCAGCTGCCTTAAACAGGCCACATAAAAGCCATAGCCGCCAAAACTGGAGAGTAGAATCAACCAGGTTAATGCGGCCCATTGGAGGCTGCTGGCGCTATCTATTCCGATGGACCCGTTCGGGTGATGATCGGGCGGCATCATCCAGTGCGCGGTGATGGCAAAGAGTAGGGCCGCGGCTAAAAATTGAGCACCTAGTGCCGGTAGTATGGCGGCTTTGTTATTGCGTTGACTGGGGCTTGGTAGGTTATGGTGGCTTGGCGGGTTACGGCTTTGTCGACAGGCCATCATGCTGCCCAGCGTGAGACTGAGCATCGCCCCTATCGGTAATGAATAAGCCCAGAAAGGGGCCGGGCCATTGAATTGCTCGGCGTCTGCCAGGATACAGAGTGCCACGCCCGCAGTGGCGATCAGCATGCCTTGCCATTGCGCCATGCTTTCCGATTTTGTTTGCCCGCGGTTGATCATGAGAGCGACGAGTAGCGGTTGAAGTGAAGTGATTAATGCGGTCACTGCTGCACTGACACCGTAATGCAGCGCCAGCATGATGCCGAGTAAATAGCCGCCCACGGTGAAACTCCCAACGAGCGCTTCCCACAGCCATGTTTTGACCGATGGCCAGGGGCTCAATAGCAGCCCAAGACCTATGGCTAAACCGCCGGCAATCAAAAAACGCCAAGCAAATAACCATAGTGATGGCATATCGGTCTGTTGTGCCAGCTCTCCGCCCACAAACCCAGAACTCCAGCAGAGTACAAAACCTAAAGCCATTCCCCAGCAGTGTAATGAGTGCGCCATGTCATAATCCTACAGGGTCGAGTGTGCAATATGCGGATGACTTTGGCAGAGTACTTTTATTGAATAAATCGAAATAAAGTGAAGGCAGGGTTCAATATGATTGAATCTTCGAAGGCGCTGGATATTGAATTACTCAGAACCTTTCATTCGGCGGTTCATTTAGGCTCGTTAGCGGCGGCTGCAGAAGCTCGTCACCGGACGCTAAGTGCCATTAGCATGCAGTTGAAGCGGCTGGAGAGTCAGCTGGGGACCCGTTTGCTGGTGCGCGGCTCGCGCGGTGTTGTGCCAACACCTCGAGGGGAAGCATTATTGCATGAGACCCGGGCCCTCTTGCGACTACATGATCAAGTGCTGGGGCGCTTCACGGGACAGAAGCTCACCGGGAAAGTGCGCTTGGGCTTACCTGAAGATTATGCCCATGAGCTATTGCTGGATGTATTACCCGAGTTCATCACTCAGCACCCTCAGGTTGTGTTAGAGGTGGTGACGGCGACCAGTGGTGAATTGGCGACTCAAATCCGCCGTGCCCAGCTAGCCCTTGCGATCATATTAGATCGGCCCATATCTTTACCTGGTGGTGATGCTTTGTGGCAAACCGATCCTATTTGGGCCGCCCCTAAACATACCTCATTTGATGATCGCCCTAGTTGGCCCTTAGCCCTTCATGGTGATCACTGTCCTTATCGGCAGTTGGCCATAGAGGCGCTCGAAGGGGCCGGTATGTCGTGGCATGCTGTCTTTACCAGCACCAGTATTCATGCCATTGAGAGTGCGATTGAAGCCGGTCTAGCGATTAGCGTGATTGATCGGGAGCGGATGACACCGATGATGCGCGAACTAGGCTCAGCTGAGGGGTTGCCCTCGTTACGGCCGTGTCAGGCTCAGTTGCACTTAGCGCCTCAGATTGACGATGAGTCATCCGAGGCAGTTGAAGCGTTGGCGCAGTTGCTACGCCAACGCTTACACCAACGTGGGCCATGGCGAGCGAATCGAGCATGATGGGGCTTAATGACAGTTGGCGGGTGTGGGGGAGGCAAGTGCTTCGGCCACGGTGTCGATGATCTGCTGGCTCCAGTTATTGGCAAGTGCTTGGGCCATGCCCGCATAACCTGACTGGGCCAATGGCCAGCGGCCTACGACGGTACCGCAATAAGCTTGATCTCCGGCGGCGGATACCCAGCGCCATTGGCCTTCAATACGACTATCACCTTGGAAGTCAGCCTCAAAGCGTGAGAGGGTCAGGCTAAGCTGTGCGGCAGGCTTAGTATAGTGGTTTTCAGGTGGCAGCCATGTCCACTTAGGAAGACGCTGCTGAAGGCGTTGCCAGGTGAGCCGAGTGAGTTGATTGCTGAGGGGTTCTGCCCAAAGGTGTTGACGTGCCCGATACACTTGTCCTTGTTCATCAATCAGTACCATTGCGCTGCCTGAAAGGTAAGTGGGCACTTGCACCCGGCTTACCTGAGTGACATGAGGTGATCCCTGATCAGGCAGTGCATCCGCAGCAGGCAATGTCATCAAATACTCTTGCACGGATGGACCATTGGCACAGCCGCCCAGCCCTACTGTGATCCATAGCAGGGCCGATAAACGCAAAGCCCATAAACGAGACAAAAGGCGTGTCATTCTGGGTATGCTCCTTGCGATCTTGAAGGCGCGGGTTCTGAAGACGCTGAAGGTATCCGATCAGGCGGGGCCTCGCCTTCAAAAATCAGCGCATTGGGTTGTTGTCCCAGTTGACGTATCAACGGTTGTAGGTCATCAAGTGTGCGCTGAAGCGTCGTCAAAGTGGTGCCCAATTGTTGGCCGATTCCGCCATTGGGTTGGTAGCTACTGAGCGTTTGATTCATTTGCTGCAGTAGTTGTTGGGTGCTGGCGGGCAGTTGCTGAGTTTCGGGTTTGGCCAGTAATTGTTGCAGTTCATGGCTCACCGCGTGAATGGATGCCAGGCTGTGATCCGCTTGTTTGAGTGTTTGATTGAGGGTCTTAAATGTTTCCTCCAGCGGGGCCTGTCCTAGGTTGTCCAGCACGGCGGTCAGCTTTTGTTCCATATCGGCAAACCCACCCGGCACTGAGGGGAAAATGGGGTAGTCAGCAAAACGACCGGTATGAGTGGACTGCTTACTGTTGTCGACAAAATCCAAGCTAATGACTTTAGCCCCGGTAAATAGATTGCGGGTGTTTAATGAGGCGCGCAGCCCGTCATCAATGCTTTCTTGGAACAGGGTCTGCCACTGCTCCAGGCTGATGTCTTTTTGAGTCAATGTATCCGCCAATCGCTGAGGCTCTATTCTCGCCAGTACCGGGATCGCCGGGTGTTGCATTTCATTCCAGCGGTGTAGCGGAATCCCTTTGAAGGGCACCTGTTGTACGGTGCCGATGCGAATGCCGCGAAATTCAATCGGTGCTCCGGCTTCCAGCCCACCGACATCTTCATCAAACATAAAGACATAAGTCAGGAACTGGGTATAGCGGTGATCAGCCGCGTCTTGTTTTGAACCGTAAAGCTGAAAGCGGCTCATATCTTCAACCATTTGGCCTGTGAGCCCTTCTTTGGTCGTGCCAAATGAAATACCGCCTGTGAGTAACGTTTCCAGTGAATCCATTCGGACTTCAACACCCCGGGCAGAGCTTTTCAGTGATAGTCCGGGTGTTACCCAAAACTGAACGACATCGCTGACCAGTGCATCATAGGGCGCGCTGATGAAAATGCGGTAAGTAATGGCTTCTTTTTCGGTATCAAAGCCAACGGATTCAATATGCCCGACTTGATAACCACGAAAGTGTACGGGTGTTCCCACCGACATTTTGGCCAAGCCGGTACTGAACAGTTGTAACCTGAGCCCTTTGTCTTCCGCCGTTGAGAGCGGAGGTTGTTTCAGCATGGTGTAATGCTCAGGCGGCTCACCTTTGCGACCCGGTTCCATTTCGATATAGGCCCCTGATAAGAGCGTGCCGAGACCACTGATACCTTCGGTACCTACGCGCGGTTTGATGACCCAGAATTGGGTATCTTTGTGAAGCATGCCTTGGCTTCCCTGGTTCAGGGTGGCCGTAATAATGGCGTGTTCAAAATTGTCGCTTAATTGAATGGCGGTGACTTCGCCAATCTCAACATTGCGTGCTTTGATCTTGGTTTTCCCCACCTCAAGGCCTTCGGCATTGTCAGCGATCAGCGTGATCTCTGGTCCTTGGCTGGCCCAGTTCTGGTAGAGCATCCAGCCCGCGACCAAAAGCGCAATCAAAGGGACCAGCCATACGGGGTGGAGGCTGATGCGAGAGGCATGATGAGCAGTTGGGGCCTTCTGGCTCAAGGGTGAGTCTCCTGTTGCGGCAGGGCATCCCAAAGTTGTCGGGGATCAAACGCCATGGCCGCTAACATCGTCAGTACGACGACCGCGGCGAATGACAGAATGGCTGGGCCGGGGATGACATTCATGATATTGCCTTGCTGCACCAGTGCTGTGAGCACTGCGACAACAAAAATATCAATCATCGACCAGCGGCCGACAAACTCTGTGACTTGATAAAACCGTTGCTTTTGCTGAGCTGTTAACGCGTACTGGCTGTGATGTTGCCAGCAAAGCCAGGCTAATACGAAAATTTTGGCCAATGGCACCAATATACTGGCGACTAAGATAATGATCGCAATCGGATAAGAGCCGCCACGCCAGAGTTGGATGATACCACCGACAATGGTTGAACTTTGGGTTTGCCCAAGAAATGTCGTATCCATAATGGGGAAGACGTTAGCGGGTATGTACATAATGCTGGCGGCCAGCAATAAGGCGATCGTGATGGACAGGTGATGAGGGCGACGTGAGTGCACCGGATGACCGCAGCGTTGGCAGTGTGTCGTTTGCATCAATTGAATGGCGCTACAACACTCACAGCTACACAATGATTGTTGGCGAGCTGTTCCGGCATGAGTGTTGTGCGGTGCTGCCACCGGCCCCAGTAGCTGGTCCCATAACCAGGGCATATCCATCAGCGACCAGATGCGCGCGATGAGTAGGGTGGCCGCACAGTAAGCCCAAAAGGAAAGCCCCAGCTCCAGTTTGGCAATACTGTGCAGCTTGACCAGCGCCACTAAGATACCCACCAAGAACACATCAAGCATGAGCCAAGGCGCAATGCTGGCTAATGTTCGGGCTGCCATTCGCATACCCGGTAACGTGCGCTGGTATTGAATTGCGAAGGTGAGGTAAGCCACTAACCCCAGGTATAGAAATGGCAAGACCAATAACAGCACCCCGATCATGATACCCAGCGCCATGAAGTGATGGCTGACTAAAGTGGTGACCGTATCGGTCAGCGTCATATAGTGTGGCGTGCCCTGCGTGGCGAACCCAAGAAATGGAAAACTTAATGCCGCAGCTAGCATCAATAATGCCGAATAGGTGAGTGCTTGTAGGCGTGAAGCTCTATGGCGGGCACAGCGATAAAGGGTATGTCCGCAGCGCTGACAATGTAGATCGGTGGAGGCCTCGGTCTCGTAATCGGAGTTAAGCCAATCACACTCAGGGCAAATCATGGCCATACTCGGATGTCCTTATGCTCAATAAAGTCGGGCCCGCCGCCTGGGGTGCAGAATGAGATTCCTGATCGTCGCAGTTGTTCATAGCGCTATGACTTCTTTTTTATGTGGAATCTTTTTCATGTGGAATATGGGCTTGGGTCGCATGGTTTGAGTGATTTAATTTTGCCATAAGCGCTCCCATGCGCCTACTGTGCCTATTCGGGCACAGTAGAGGCATGCATTATACATTGTGTCTGTCATGCTATAGGCCAATACTAGTCCTATTTGACCCTTTGCAAGGAGCAGCCGATGACTGTTATCCGTAAACCCGACTGGTCTTATCCCCCCAAGCCGGTTCATCAAGTCAATAGTGTTGATTTAAGTGATGATGGGCAGCGTTGTGTATACGCCTCTTCCAGCGAATACGGGAAGGGGGCATTCAGCTTCTACTGCTTGGATGGAGAAGGCCGCAACCTTTGGAGTGTTCCGCTTGGCCAATCGTGTGATCGCGGATTCTTTTGGACCGCGATCAGCGGCAATGGCCGTTATGCCACGGCTGGCGGAGAGTATTCGACTCAGGGCGGGAGTGGCTTCCTGAAAGCCTATGATGTTGCCATGGGTGGGGCTTCTATGTTGGATGTCTCGGGTCTATCGGGTCGTGTCAATCAGGTGGCGATGAGTCAAAGTGGGGATATTCTGGCAGCGGTTTATAGTTCGTCCTTACGGGTCTATCAGCGTGTGGGGGCTCGATATGTATTGCTGGACTCTGCCGATTTAGATGTGAATGGACGCGATTACTATGCTGAAAGTGTCGCTATTGATCGAGAAGGTCGACAGATCGTGGTTGCTGGCCGTCACTATTTGACTGCTGATGAGCCTGCTGAAGAGGCGACTGGCGCGGTGTTTTGGTTTGACTGTGGCTCATCATTGTCAATGAAGGCGGTGAGTGTACTGGATTGCCCGGCGATGCGTGTTGCGATGACCCCCGAAGGCGGGTTCTGGGCTGTGGCGATGTACGATGGCAGTAGCTGCCTTTTTAACCCAGAATCAGCCCAGGTACCGCTTTACCGGCATACGCCACCGATCCAAGATCTGGGGGTCAGTTATGGTATAGCCATTGCTGATCGGGGATATGGCAACCTGGTGATCGCCAGTGCCGTCAACTATGGCCATGATCAAGGAGCCGTTTGTGTCGTGGAAGGCCATATGATGACGGCCCGATTATTTGCCCCTGGGCTGAGCTGGCAAAAAATGCTGGAATATTCAGCGAATCCAGGCTTAACCATGGACGATGCTGGCCGCTGGTTGACGGCGACTGATGGTCAACCGCTATCGAACTCTGATCAAGATGAAACCCCCGGCAACTTCTATCTCTTTGATCTGTACGAGCAGCGATGCCTCTGGTCATACCCGACGCGATTAATGAACTGGCCGATGCAGATCACGCCGGATGGTGGCTATGTATTCGGTGGCAGTGATGATGGTTGTGTCTATTATTGGCAAAACACGGTGAGCTAAACGATGTGATGGATCAGTCGTTTGTGCTGAAAGGTTGATCGAGGCATCGGGATTAGGTCGACACTAGGCGCCATGCTAATGGCGCACTTTCATGGAGGAGTCATGATGCGATTATTGAGCAGGCGAGCAGTGTTGAGTCTTTTGATGGCGGCCGTTGGCGCTATGGGCTTGATCAGTGGTGCGGTATCAGCTTCGAGTGAAGCCTCAAATACTGAGCTCGCCACGGATGGCAGTATCGCGCGCTTTCAAGTCGGCAATGCCGAGGTCATTGCGCTGAGCGATGGGACCTTCCCGATTGATCTTTTCTCTGTGCTACAAGGCCTCTCGGCTGATCAGGTCCAGGCTTATCTGGATCAAACTTTTGAAATCAACCCTGTTGAAACCTCCATCACGGCGTTTTTAGTACGTATGCAAGGACATTTGATGCTGGTGGATACCGGTTGCGGGACTTTTTGTGGTGATGTTGGTGGCAAATTGCTCCGTAGCTTAGCGTTAACAGGCTACAGCCCTGAAGACATTACCGATGTATTGATCACCCATATGCATGGGGATCATGAAGGGGGACTGGCACTTCATGGCAAACGCGCTTTTCCCAATGCGGTTGTTTATATCCATCAAGCTGATATCGGTCGGTTTTTAAATCCTGACAATCTACGAGACGGTGTGATCCGCCAACTGGATTGGGATCGTGCGCAAGCGAGTGTGGCGCTTTATCGGGCTGCTGGGCAGTTGAAAACATCCTCTGGTCCAACCCAGTTACTCCCAGGCATCAAAGCCATTCCCATGGCGGGGCATACCCCAGGCGCGACGTTTTACCAGCTGCACAGTGCGGGTGAGCAGCTCTATTTGATTGGTGATATGATCCATATCCGAGCCGTTCAGCTACCGGCCCCTGAAGTTACCGTCGGCTATGACTTGAACCCATCAAAAGCCCGTGCTGAACGACTGAAATGGTTCCAGACTTTTGCCCAAGAAGGGGCACTACTGGCCGCGCCGCATATGAACTTCCCCGGGGTGGGCCACCTGCGAGTACAAGACCAAGGCTACCGCTGGATTCCAGCGGCTTATCACAACCGGTAATCTCTTGGGTTTGATGTTGAAGGCCGCTTCACTGGTCATCATGGATGATGTGATCAACGGTGAAGCGTTCGCCGTCGCGGGTCGAGTACTTGCTGGCGATTTTATGATCGCTTGACCTTCCCCCTCAACCGGCCAGACGCGGACAACATCAACAGGTTTCTCATGCATAAAACCTCCACCGCATCATCATTAAGCCGGGCAGGGCTCTGGATTCTGCTGGCCGGTCAGCTTTTACCGCTGATGGATTTTTCCATTATCAATGTGGCGTTGGCCGCGATCAGTGAGAGCCTCAATGCCAGTCATACCGAACTTGAGTTGATTGTGGCGGTTTATGGGGTGGCGTTTGCGGTATGTTTAGCGCTGGGCGGACGCCTGGGGGATCGATATGGACGTCGGCTTTTATATGGCTATGGCTTAGCGCTGTTTACGCTGGCTTCTTTGCTCTGCGGTGTTGCGCTCAATGTGGAAATGTTGCTGATCGCCAGACTATTGCAGGGCGTCGGTGCGGCACTGGCGGTGCCGCAAATTCTGGCGATCTTGCACACCCGCTTAAAAGGTGAGCGACATGCGCGTGCCATTGCGGCTTATGGGGCCATCGGTGGGATCGCTTTTGCTACCGGACAAGTCTTGGGCGGTGCCTTGGTCGCTCTGGATTTGTGGGGGCTCGGCTGGCGCCTTGTTTTCTTGATCAACTTACCCGTAGGGCTTTATATCCTCTGGCAGACGCCGCGCCTGCTGCCGGAAATGAAGGCCGAGCATGCTGCGGGGATTGATGTGCCCGGTACTTTACTGTTGGCGATGATCATCTTCTGCTTGCTGTTTGGGTTGGCATTGGGCCCGGCTTTAAGTTGGCCTTGGTGGTGCCAGATAATGCTAGTGGGCTTATTGCCTTTGGGCCTTTTACTCTGGCGTGTTGAACGTCGGCAGCCGTGGCCTTTGCTGTCACCGGATTTATTGACGCTGGGCTCTATGCGTTTTGGCTTTGTCATCGCACTGGTGGTCTTTGCCAGCTGGAGCGGTTTCATGTTTGTGATGGCGCTGGCCCTGCAGAGTGGGCTGGGGTTCAGTGCTTTGACTTCTGGGAATATCTTTATCTCACTGGGATTGGTTTACTTTCTCTTTGCGATGCAAAGCGCTCGCTTTCACCTTAGGTTGGGGCCGATCAAAACGCTGTTCGTTGGTTTGGCGCTGGTGGTGCCAGGGCTCTTGGCCTTGGTGCTGACGGTGAACCTGTATTGGCCAGCATTAAATGCCTGGGTTTTGTTGCCCGCTTTTTGTTTGATTAGCAGTGGTCGTGCTTTAATTGTGAGTTGTTTTTATCGTATCGGCTTGGCTGAAGTGCCGACTCAAGCCGCAGGTACGGGAAGCGCGATTCTTTCAACCGTCCAACAAGCCTCTCTGGGGTTGGGCACGGCAGTTTATGGCAGCATACTGGTTGCACAATTGGATCGTGGGGCTCCCTATGACCTGGCGTTAAACCGTGTCTTGTTATTTGAAGTGGTGGTGATGCTCATGATGGTGGCGGCCACTTGGTTTTATGCGTGGCATCGACGTAAAGCGGGGTCTTTATCCGAATCTCACTCGGCTTCAAAAGATCCGGCTGTCGAATCCTGATGTCTCGCATCACTCTCTTTTATTAAAGGAGCCTTGACATGGTAACGGCTGATTTTATTGGTCCGGATGGGCAAGCACGCTGCCACTGGTGTGGTGGAGCACCGGAGTTCCTAGCCTATCATGATCAGGAATGGGGGTTTCCGGTTAAAGATGATCAGCGCTTATTTGAAAAGCTATGTCTTGAGAGTTTTCAATCGGGGCTGAGCTGGCGCACGATTTTGAATAAACGCCAACACTTTCGCGAAGCCTTTGATCATTTTGATTTCCATCGTGTGGCGCAGTATCGCGAGGCCGACGTGCAACGTTTGCTGGGCAACTCGGGCATTATTCGACATCGTGGCAAGATTGAAGCGGTGATCAACAATGCACGGTGTGCACTGGCATTGATTGAAGAAGCGGGCTCGCTGGCATCATTTTTTTGGGCATATGAACCTGACCCGGCTTCTTTACCGCTGCCTCAATCGCAATCACAGTCTGATCTCTCTCGACAATTAGCCCGTGCGTTGAAACAACGCGGGTGGCGATTTGTCGGTCCAACCACCGTGTATTCATTCCTGCAAGCGATGGGCATGATCAATGATCATGCTGAAGGCTGCGTGATTCGTGCCCAGGTTGAACAGGCGCGGGATCAATGGCAAAGGCCTTCGCCCTGATTCATTTGAGACCGTCTTGTTTCGACTGCTCTGCTCTTTCGGCGAATGGACTCTGGTGAGTCGGGTAAGCAACATATTGCAGGCGGATTTTTTAAAAAGGGCAGCTTAGATAGCGGCTAAACGTCAACCGCTGAATAACGTCAAACTTATCAGCGTGCCTAATAACGTTGATGTAGGCACGCCGTGCAATGGTTTTTACTCAAGGCGTTTTATTGAATTAATGGCTCCCGCTTCTTTCATGTCTTTGAGTTTGTCAATATCAATATACAAAGAACCGCTATCATCGTAGTAGGCCTCCGAAGAGGCTTTACCCGTTCGAATATCTTTGCGTGCTCCCGATCTTTTATTATAAGCAATTCGACTGACTTGGAACTCAGCTTGTCCCGACTTGAGATGTGTAATTCTCATGATGCCGTATTTATATTCAGGGTCAGTGTCATCAAATATTTTTGTTAAGTTGACGATGTATAGATCATGAACGGCTGGTTGTTCGATATAAGTCAATTCATTGGCGCTATTCTTTTGGGCCGTATAAACGCCAAACACTACTAGGCAGGCAATAATAATTAACCCTGAAAACATTGGCAGCACTTGCTTTTTGGTAAACAAGGCGGTTTTGATTTCTTTAGATAAGTGTTCAGGAAGCTCATTATTAACCATGTTTTTCTTACAGTGTGTGCACTCTATACCCACTGTTTTTGACGTGATCAACGTTGGAATCCAGTAGAGATGGAAGTATTTAATTAAACCGTAAGTAATAAATTGCTGGTTTTCACAGTTCGGGCAATTGATCCCCTCTACAACTTGTCCCGTGACAGTTTTGCTTCTAGATCCAAAAAAAATCATGGCCTCTCCATTTTAAAGAGCTTCTCATGTTCTATGAGCAGTGAGATAAGGGACGCAATCTTTAAACTTTCTCTGATTGCTTTATTGATTGTGCATCTAAACATCAGGGTTTTGAGCGCGCTGAAATATAATGCTATTCATTTGTTGTAATCAACGCCTTATTGATCGCTGGCTACCATATGGATCTTTTGGTTGCAAAAAGCTCTAAAAAATAACGATTTTGTTGTTTTGATTGGTTTGAGAATGGAGTAAGAACTCGATTCTGAAGTTGGTTGGGAATTCAATGCTCTTGTTGATTCATGCGTCATACCCATCCCCCCCCCTCAGCGGCGTTTGAATCAATATGAAGACAAAATATTATCAACACCGGTCCGGAAATAGAATGGTTATAACATGATGATACAGTTAGATTGTTATGATTGGATTATGGCTGTAAATGATGTTTCCCGTCTAAATCAGGTTTTTTTGAGCGATTCATGGTTTTGAGGCAGCTGATCGCTTTTAAATGGTTGATGGTTTTGAGATTAATGAAATATTTGGCCTATTGGCAATAGGCTGAGCCTCTTGTGTTTTTATTGCTGGTTGATTTTTTTGTGTTGACAGAAATATGAAGGTTTAGCGCATTTATTTTTTATTAGTATTCTATTGATCAATTGATGCATGATGGCTTCTTAAGGTCGAGCAGAGCAATGACATTGCGCGGTCGTCAATCAGGGGCTTAACAATATGGGGGGGATGAATCATGGCTAATATGCTCAAGTATTCAACCGAAGCAAATTACAACGATGCTAACGGAATCATTGCCGTTAATGATAGTGGAGATGATGTAACACTTTCAAAAGACATAAACATAGCCCTCATAGTAGCGTATAGCGACCCAGAAAAAGCGAACTACTTTTATCTTAATGTAAATCCTGTATTTACGACAGGTAAAACTAATAACCTGAGCCCACAAAATCACAGCATCTATATTGACTACAGTGATAGCGGAACAGGCACGTTAACGGCCACCGGCGGTGATCTGGGTGACTCTTTAGTTGGCGGTGACGGAGATGACCAGCTGACCGGTGGCGGCGGAGATGACACCCTTGTCGCTGGCCAAGGTGACGACAATCTGGTGGGCGGTGACGGCAACGACATGTTGCTCGGCGGTGATGGCAACGACGAGCTATCTGGCGGCTCTGGCAACGACACCTTCATTGGCTCCGTAAACGACTTAGACGGCGACACGATCACCGATTTTTCCGTAGGCGATACCCTCATTGTCTCTGAATCCGACCTTTCCAGTCTGGATGGCAGTAACGCCAGCGGCATCATCGACTTGAAAGGCGGCAAGACCCTGACGCTGAACGACATCACGGCAGCAAGCGGCACCTTCTCAGCCACCTACGACGGCGCCGACACAACCATCACTCTTAAGGCCCCCGACTTCACCACCGGCAACGACACGCCGACCGGTACGGCGGGCAACGACACCTTCATCGCCACAACCGCCAATACCCTGAACGCGGACGATGTGGTGGACGGCGGCGACGGCACCGATACCTTAGAGATCAGCGCCACACAGACGGTGGCCTTCAAAGATACGACCCTGACCAACGTTGAAAAGATGGTCATCACCGGGGGCGAGCAACACATCACCACCCACGATGCAACGGTGGCCAGCGGCCAAACGCTGACGGTCGATGCCTCCACCAGTGCCGATGCCGTAAAATGGGATGGCAGCGCTGAAAAAGATGGCAAATTCGACATCACCGGCGGTGGCGGCAACGACTCGTTGATCGGCGGTGAGGGCAACGACACTTTGTTCGGCGGTCTCGGCAACGACGAGCTATATGGCGGCGCCGGTAACGACATTTTTCAGGGCGCAATAGACCAGTTCAACGGCGACACGATCAGCGATTTTTCGGCCAGCGATACCTTGATCATTGAAGGGGCTGATCTGTCGTCTTTGAACGGCAACTCGTTCGATGGGGCTCTGACGCTCGAAACCGGTAAAACTCTGACCCTAACGGGCGCAAGCGGCACCTTCTCGGCCGCCTACGACAGTGGCAAAGCCCAAACAACGGTGACCTTTACGGTTCCGACCCCTGATCCCGATCCGACCCCTGACCCCGATCCGACCCCTGACCCCGATCCGACCCCTGACCCCGATCCGACGCCTGAACCTGAACCCGAACCCGAACCCGAACCTGAACCCGAACCTGAACCCGAACCTGACCCCGATGCTGATAATGATGGTGTGGATTCTGAGATTGAAGACCAGGTGCTTTCTTTCGATGGCAATGGCCAAGGCAATGGCCAAGGCGATGGCAATGGCGACGGTATTGCCGATTCTGAACAGGCGGATGTGGTCTCGTTTATCGTTTTGAATACGCCGACAGCGGTGTCTAATCCTGGTGATGCAGAGGAGAGGTTCCTAACCTTGGCGACTGGGAACGGTGAGTCTCTGTTAGGGATTGATCAGTTGGATGAAGCGGACAGCCATCCATTAGCGCTCTCAATGCCGTTAGGAATGCTGCAATTCAGTGCTCAGCTTGCCAATGCTGGGGATAGCACCACCTTTACGTTAGTGATGTCATCTGATATTGAAGTGAATGGTTACTGGAAGCAGGATGCCAATGATCGTTGGGTGAACTTAGCCAGTGATGAGTTTGGCGGGAGCCTGCGTACCGAGAATGATCGGACAGTGCTGACGTTTACGATTGAAGATGGTGGCCAGTTTGATGATGACGGGGCGGCCAATGGGATGATTGTCGACCCAGGGGCGCCCGGTTTGATAGCCCAGGCACCTGAGCCTTTCAGTGAAGATCTTCATGTTGAAGATTATTTTAATTGGTGGGGATGATTTTTATTGGTCTCATGAGTCGTTAAGCCGCTCGCTCTGCCGAGCGGCTTTTTTGCTTTAAAGGTTCGATCATCAACTCACATGAACTTAAGCTTATTCAGTATGATGTCCTGTTGTAATCAGATTAATCCACTGGGGTAAGGTAACGGTTTCGAGGTCGAAGCGTTCAATAGCCGTTTGGCGTGCCGCTTGGCCCAAGTGAGCAAAATCAGAAGGATTATTGAGCACCTGAGTGATTTGGTCGGCCAGTGCTTGTGAGTCAAAAAAAGTGTGTTGACGCCCTCATGAACCACTTTGATCTTGTGCTGATACTCGATGGGATAGCGACTGCACTGCCACTGGGTTGGCGAAATACAGGCATCAGTCTGTGTGAGGCTGAGCAATTGAGTCGCATTGCGGCAAAGCGAGCGGTAATGGCCATCAATCGAGCTGGGGTACTCAGGATCAAAATCAATATCTGCGCCTTGGTTTTGATAATAGAACTCGCAGTATTGAATATGGTGCGCCTTGGGTAACAAGGTTTTCAAAAATAAGGCCTCTCCCCAAGCGGGGTGGGTCACGGTGATATCTGGCGTAATCCCTTGATTGATTAATTGCTGTACTGCGCGAACGACTTGTTGCCCGCGTCTGACTTGTGCTTCATGGTCTCGCAGATAATGGTGGATGGCGTCTCCGGCCCCTTCGGGAGAGGCATATCCTAATAATGTGACTCCTGGAGGTGCGCTATACCGCTGAGTGTTTTTTGATCGCCCAAACCTATAATCTGGTGTGGACTGTGGGCCCCAAGCCATTCTGCAACATGGCGAAATTGTCCGGGGAAGTTCTGATGAATCAACAGGATGACCATTGTGGGGGTCCTTAGCGATCAACGGAGGGGTATTCATTGAGTGACTTTAATCGATTTATGTCGTTTAAGTTAAGCGTTCATGGATCGGGCTGATGATCTCTCGACCTGAATATGGCTTAATCCACATGCCCCCTTTATGAGTCAAGCCCACTAAAAAACAAGAGAGTGGCATTGGTCAGGTGAGTTTTTAATTTTGCTGTTGAGATGTTTGAGAGTAATTTAATGAGAGCTTTGAGGCTAATGGGCGTTATTGAAATAATTGAAAATAAGATTTGATGTAAAGTTAATGCTCAGGGATTTTGATTTATTTTTTATATGAATTTGTCTATATGGTGCTTATTTGATTGGGGCTTTAATGTTTTGAGCTTCTCCCAGACCTCATTGTAATGAATTCAGTTGGCGCAATATCGTTTAATTTGACACACGCTGTAGTCACCACTGCAACGCAACATTTAGCAAGAAGTATTGCAAACTACAATCATCGCTCGAATGGGGGACTGCAATACCATGGCAACGCAAACGCTAACGACAGGGCCGGACTATTTCGAGAACTCAGTTGGTGGCGCCGACACCTTCATCGCCTCAATCTCAAACTCAGTCTGATCTCTCTCGACAATTAGCCCGTGTGCTTAAACAGCGGGGGTGGCGATTTGTCGGCCCGACGACGGTCTACTCATTCCTGCAAGCGATGGGGATAATCAATGATCACGCTGAAGATTGTGTGGTTCGTGCCCAGGTTGAACAGGCGCTCGATCAATGGCAAAGGCCTGCTGACTATCGTTGAACGATGCGGATTGTCGTCGCTTTTCGCGCCTTAATGGTCTATGCCTAAAGTTCACTGATTGAAGTCAGCAAAGTTTGTGACCTGAGGAGAGAAGCCATGATAAATAAGGATGTAATCACTGCTGACAAAATGACCCCTGAGACACTGACTGAGGGAATGGTACTAAAAGTGGCGCACTGGTCTGTTGAGTTATCGCTTCATGTTGATGAAGTTTTGCGCTATCCCACCGACGGGCGTCCAGCAAGTTGGCGAGCACCTTTCTCGATGATTCTCTCTGCTCATCTTGAAGACCCTGTTTTACCGACGGCCACCTATGAATTTCATGATGGCGAGAACCAACGCTATCAGTTCGAAGTGAAACGCATTACAGATCTTCGTGATGATGGTTACTTGTCTTATGAAGCGCTATTTAATTAATTGTGATTGATCGATGATCAGGTCAGTCATATGTCGGCGGTGGTGTTATGGTTAATTGGTAAACTTTTATGGCCGCTGGGTAAACGACCACTTTGTGGTTGGGCTGATAAATAAAAGGAATTGACTCAGTGATGAAACCAACAGATCAGGTGTCGTTTCAAAATAGTCTATATATTCGTCCTGTAAAGTGGTACTCAAGTGATGCCGATTTTCTGGAACGATTACACCGAGAAAGTCGTGAAGATTTAACGCTTATTGAAGGAGATGATGACTTTATTTATTCGCTTGTCGATATGCAATATCAGGCAAGGAATCAAGGATATGGCACTCAGTTTCCGAATGCTGTGGATTTGATGATTGAGTCTGCAGGTACACCGATTGGTCGTATGACTGTGGACCAGGGCGCTAATGAGGTTCGGTTGGTCGATCTTGCTTTAATTAAAACCGCTCGTGGCCAAGGGTATGGTCAACAAATTGTACAGTCTTTAATGCAAGCTTCTGCCATGGCGGGGTTACCTTTGACCTTAACTGTACAGCGATTGAATGCATCGGCATTGCACACTTATGCCAAGTTAGGGTTTCAGGTATTAGACGAGAATCCGCTCCAACTTCATTTGATCTGGACGCCCCCTGGTCGTGCTTCTGTTTTTGTCGGTGTTTAGATGGTTTTTTAATATATTGATATGGATAAGCAGATCGTTTTAGAAAGGCCCTCCGTTAATATTTTAGGGCCTTTCATTTTGCGTATTTAAAATTGAGTCAAAGATCATTAGGCAAATTAATTACGTGAAGGGAAAACACCATACATCCAAATCAGAAAAGAGACGGCAAGGTATGGGTTAGTGATATCGACAGGGAGATTTCCACCACTGATGCCAGTATT
>NZ_MDTQ01000001.1:2679979-3084181 GCF_001709345.1 Terasakiispira papahanaumokuakeensis | reverse complement strand
AAGATCATATTGCCTGAAATATCTCCACTTGGTGCAATGGTGATACCTTGAATCGGTGTCATTGAACTTGCCGAGTCAGTATACATGGCGACTGAGTCTCGCCCATACTGTGCCATTGCCGCGAGGCAAGAAGAAGGGGAAGGCGTTGTTGTCTCTGCGGGTGTGTCGCTTGCAACGGACAAGAAAGCTTGTGGCGGCGGTGGCGTTAAATGAACCGGGTGCGTATGTTCTGGCATGTTGATGCTGAGTAGTGTTGTTTGATCTGCGCCCCCTCTTTGTCCTATTCGGCGATTAGGAAGTCCTGGGCCGCGCCCCATACCGATAGGGGCTCGGCCTTGCATGTCCGGTAGTCCGAAGGTGGTGCGTCCATCGCCTCCAAAGTTAGTGCCCAGTAAGGAAAATAGTGCATTAAATTGTGATATGGGTTTGAGTTGCCCTTGACATAATTCGCTGCCACGGATGGCGAAATTTCCTGCAAACATCGTGATCGCACCAAGGTAAACTTCCATCGTATGCTCCTTCCGTATTGATGTTTCTCATTTTAGAAATTTTCATTAAGTGTTTTTGATGCTTTTTTAGCGGGGAAATCTGAAAATAATTTTTGATTAATGAATAGCTATCGAATGAGATTAATGCTGGAAATTTTCAGACTTCTACACTAAAACCTATAGGTAATAATGAGTCTGTTGTCCATGATGATTTTTTCTGTACGAAATATTTAATTATTATAAGTTGAAGAAATGCCTCGTGATTGGGCTTCTGGGAGAGAGGGAATGGCAATCGAAACAATACAAGATGATCCGCGTCGAAAAGAGGTCGTATTTATTGATTCTGGCGTGGCTCATAGCACCGATCTAGGCGCTGCCGCACGTGATGGTGTTGAGGTTGTTGTCCTAGAAACTACTCAAGATGGGGTGACTCAGATGGCGGACTGGGCTGCGACCCATTCCGGCTATGATGTGATACATCTTGTCAGCCATGGTGCTGATGGCAAACTCCAGCTCGGGAATGTCATGCTTGATGCGGAGATGTCTCGTGACCGGGTGAGTGACTTGGAGACCATCGGAGGTGCGCTGAAGGCTAGCGGTGACCTTGTGTTGTATGGGTGTGACGTCGCTCAGACTGAAGTGGGTCATCAATTTATCCGAGACCTCTCTGTGTATACGGGCGCTGATGTGGCTGCATCCATTGATACAACGGGCAGTGCTGTCCTAGGCGGAGATTGGACTCTGGAGTGGACCGAAGGCACTGTCGAACCTTGGGCTGGATTGACCGTTTCAGCACTCGACGCTTATGGTCATTTGCTCGCACTCCCCAGTACGCTACAGACCTTTACCCCGGTCTACTATGCCAATAACTCTGGGGGCAATTCGGTAGATGGCTTTACCGTTACCACAGATGCCAATACAACCGTTAGAACCGATAGTAGTTATATCTACTTAGAGGGTACTAATAAAGATGGGGCGAATAATAATTATGCCACCATTACTTGGACCGCTGATGATATTGATTTAGGTACTTTTGATCTAGATGGTCTGAAGTTTGATTCTTATGGCGGTGATTATACCATTGAGCTTTCGGCCACCTCTGGAGGGCTTCCTGTCTCACAAACTGAAAATTATTCAGCAGCAGGGACGAAAATTTTCAATGTTAATCCCACGGTTTTTGACGATATTTCTGCATTTACATTAACTATCACTCAGACAACCGGTGCCAGTACCGTAAATTTGGACCTTGTGTCCATGGATATGCTGGACTTGAAAGCGCCTAGCCCGGCTTTTGACTCAACCTCCACCGTCACTAGCGGCCCTCTGTCAGAGCCTTCAATATTGTCTAGCACCGCCGTTGATTCAGCCAGTGCGGTGAGTTTGTTGGATTTCACTATTCATGATGGTGGCCAAAGTGATGGTGCTGCGACCACTGTGCAGAGTATTACCGTTGATGTTTCGGGTACCACTACCGATGCCGAGCGGGGGAATCTCTCTTTTCTGTTAAATGGTGCTGATGCATCGAATATCACAGGCACATATAACGCTGCCGACGATACGATCACCTTTTCCGGATTGTCTATTGCAGTGGCTGACGGTAGCAATGAAACTTATACCATCAGCGGTTATTACAGTGATGATACGTCGACCGCGGATATGACTGAGGGTCACACTATCGTCCTGTCGACGAACGCCGATGCTTTTATCATGGGCTCAGGCAGCTCAACCATGACGGCATCGCAAGCCGATGTGAGTAATGGTGCGGGCGCAGCTCTTGGTATTACCGGGACTCATTTGGTGTTGACCCAGGAGCCGAGTAGTACGATTGTCAGTGGGTCGACTTTTGTAACACAGCCTGTCGTGCAGGTTATGGATGCGCGAGGCAATCTAGACACTGATTTTAATGGCACTGTCACGCTGACTGAAAATGGTAATGGGAGTCTCTCTGGTACCTCCACGGTGACCGCTGTGAATGGTGTCGCGACGTTTACGGGCATTGGGTATCGTGCTGCTTCAGATGGTGATGCGAACTTCGCGCTTACGGCTTCTGCATCAGGACTGACCAGTGTCACCTCAAGCGCGATTGATCCCGATGTTGTCGCGACTCAACTCGCTTTCTCTACCCAGCCTTCTCCTTCCCATGTAATCAGCGGCGATACGACGGATTTCACCGCTGACCCGGTCGTTCAGGCTGTCGATGTTAATGGATTGGTCGATACAGACTACGCTACCAATATCAGTTTGTCGGTCACTGATCCCAATGATAGTACGCTCGATGGTACCGTGAACGGATTAACTGCCACTGGGGATAGTGATGGCAGTGGTACGACGGTCACTTTGACGCCTGCTTTGGGTCGTGGGACCTTTACCAACTTATCCCTTCAATATACGAATGGGGGGGCATCTGACACGATTGCATTACTTGCCACGTCTGGTGGATTGAGCGCTGCGATGAGCTCAAGCCTAACGTCCTCGACAGCCTCACCATCGACTGTCACCCATGTGTCAGCTGTGCAAGCGAACGGGGTTTATTCAGTAGGCGATACGCTTACGATTATGGTGACATTCAACGAAAGTATTGTATTGAACACCACCGGAGGCGTTCCCCAGCTCACTCTTGAGACCGGCGCTACGGATCGGGTGGCGACTTACACGTCAGGGAGTGGTACCAGTACGCTGGGGTTTACCTACACCGTGCAGGCCGGCGATACCAGTGCGGATCTTGATTATGTCTCAACAAGTTCACTTGTCTTAAATGGTGGGACGATTCGAAACTCGAGTAATGTCGATGCGTTATTAACCTTGCCATCACCTGGGAGCGCAAATGCTTTAGGTGGTCAAAAAGCGATCGTCATTGATACCCAGGGCCCAAGTGTGGGTAGTGTGTCAGTCCCGACTGGTCAGACTTATGGTGCGGGCGACGCTTTATCCTTCACTGTTAATTTTGATGACGAGGTGTCGGTTTCAACGATTGGTGGCACGCCGCGACTCGCACTCACGCTGGATGGGGGCCATACAGTCTATGCCGATTATGTCTCGGGGGCAGGGTCAACAGCTTTGACCTTTGAATATACTATTGTGGCTGACGATGAGGATGCTGATGGTATTGTTGTGGGTGGCAGCCTAGATCTGAATGGCGGTACCTTGGAAGATAGTCATGGTAATGCTGCCGCACTGACGTTGAATAATATTGGTGCCACAACCGGTGTGCTGATTGATACGACGCCTGATCCTGACCCGACCCCTGATCCTGACCCGACCCCTGACCCTGACCCTGATCCTGATCCGACGCCTGATCCCGATCCGACCCCTGATCCCGATCCGACCCCTGAACCCGAGCCGGAACCTGAACCCGAGCCGGAACCCGAGCCCGAGCCGGATGTTGATGATGACGGCATTGATTCTGATATTGAAGACCAGGTGCCTTCTTTCGGTGGTAATGGCCAGGGCGATGGTAATGGCGATGGCATTGCAGACTCTGAACAGGCGGATGTGGCCTCGTTTGTGGTCTTGAATACATCGTCGGCAGTGTCGAACCCGGGGAATGCCACCGAGATGTTTTTAACGTTGGCCACAGGCAATGATGAGTCGCTACTGGGCATTGAACAGTTGGATGAAGCGGAAAGCCACCCGCAGGCGCTATCGATGCCATTGGGGATGTTGCAATTCAGTGCTCAGCTTGCCAATGCTGGCGATAGCACCACCTTTACGTTGGTGATGTCATCCGATATTGAAGTGAATGGTTACTGGAAACAGGATGCCAATGATCGCTGGGTCAATCTGGCCAGTGATGAGTTCGGCGGTAGCCTGCGTACTGAGAATGATCGCACAGTGCTGACGTTTACGATTGAAGATGGTGGCCAGTTTGATGATGATGGTGCGGCCAACGGGATGATTTTTGACCCAGGGGCGCCCGGCTTAATGGCTCAGGCACCGGATCCCTTTAGTGATGATTTGCACCTTGGTGATTATTTTAACTGGTGGGGTTGATTGAGTTAATCGAGATCACATCGATGGGCCATCGTGTGAAGATGGCCCGACTGGTCAGGCTTAAGTGATGGTATGGTGTCATGCTCTGATCACTTGATGTCATTGATGACGGGGTCAGGGCCTTGTGCCCTGGCCTATCCAATAAGTTGGTATGGATTAATCTTATGAAATATGCAATAGCAGGTGTCGCACTTTTAATGGCGGCTACCGCGCAAGCGGGCCCTTATGTCTTTGTCGAGGGTGGACAGGCATCGGGTGATTTTGATCTGAATAGTTTTAATGAGTTTAATCGTTCCATCGAGGCGGCTGGAGGCCAAGCGGCCTTGTCGGATGATGATCAGGACACGGCGTTGGGTTTAGGCGTGGGCTATGCGTTCACTTCGCATTGGGCGGTTGAGGTTTCTTATCTGGATTTGGGGGAGTTCTCGGCCCAGTCAGATACTTCTGATACCACCAGCACAGGGTTTAACCGTCAGCGTCACGTTAAGGAAACGCTGGATGTGAGCGGTTTGAATTTTTCGGGTATTGGGCGTCTGCCCGTCACGTCATCGTTATCTTTGGAAGGGCTGGCAGGATTTGCCTGGTTAAAGCAAAAGGGTACAGGGAGAGCCTGGGGCCAGACGTTTGATGAAGCTGGTGACGTTGTGCGTACGCAATATCAGCGCGCTCACGATGACCGTAACGACTGGGCGCCATTGCTTGGTGTCGGAGTCCGTTATCAACTGAATGATCATTGGCAGGCCGGTCTTCGTTATCGCCGTATTTTTGGGGCTAAGGCCGATGTGTTGGATGAATATGACCTGGACTTATTCACTGCCGGTGTCAGTTATCAGTTCTAAGGTTTGTATTGAGGAGAGGCCCTGTCTCTAACTCTTGCCGATCGCATAATTGACAATGCTTGAATCTATTAAACCCCTGATCCTTCGGTCAGGGGTTCTGGGAGTCGTTGTTGTGCGCCCAGCCTGTATATTATTGACGCGATTGATCGCTATGGCCGTTATGGTATTGGGGTTGCCGGGCTGTGCGACGACGATGCGTTATGCCTTTGATGACCACCCTTCCCCTTGCCAAGATATCAGCTATAGCTACGGCGGTACGCAGATGGATTCAATTATGCTCACGGACAGTCTATTCGATGACGATGGAGATTGGCGTCTGAGCGCTTTGCTCTTCTTGGATTTACCGCTCAGTTTTGTCTTCGATACGGTATTGCTGCCGGTATCGATCCCGTTAGATTGGGATGCGCACCAACAATGTCAGGCCAAGCAGTCTGATGCTTGATCAATAGGCATTGTCGTTATGAGTTGAATCAGCAGGGAGTGAATTGAATGGCCCGTGTGATGGTCAGTGCTTGTTTGATGGGGCAGCCGGTGCGTTATGACGGGCGCAGTAAATCTGGTGCGGCGCTCGCGCTAGCCCGTTTGCAGGCAGAGCATGAGCTCGTACCGTTTTGTCCTGAAGTGGCGGCGGGGTTACCCACACCGAGACCCGCCGCCGAGATTCAAGGTGGATTGGGTGACGATGTGCTGATCGGGAAAGCCAGGATCGTCGGTGATGATCAAGTCGATGTGACTGAAGCTTTTGTGGCGGGTGCTCAGCAAGCCTTGGCGCAATGTCAGGCCATGGGGATTCGCTATGCGGTGCTGACTGAGGCCAGCCCTTCTTGTGGCAGTCAACGGATTTACGATGGCACTTTTCAAGGGCAGACGCGCTCGGGCCAAGGCGTGACCACGGCGTTATTATCACAAGCGGGGATACAGGTGTTTAATCCGCAGCAGATCGATTATCTCTTATCTGTGCTCGTGGCTTGAAGTATGTTCGTGGCTTGAGGTGTGCTTGTGGCTTGAGTGATACAGTGCCCTCCTAGACGTTCTTGGCGTGGGTGAACTTGCCCCGTGTAAGACGGGGCAATCGTTAAAGCATGCGGGCTCATCAGGTCGGACGACTGACCTCATCAACCAGATAGAGAATGGATTGATAGGGAATACCGCCATGTTCAGTCAGCCCGATTTCACAGGTGCGGCTGTTGGAAAAGCCACGTTGGCATCCTGACACTTCCCGCTTCAGGTCTTGTAATGATGACGCATTTAATTCAGGTACTTTGAATCCTTTGTCACCGGCAAAACCACAGCAGGTGATGGATTCAGGCACCACCACGTCTTGAGCGCAGCGCTGGGCCAGGTTGAGCATGCGATCGGCCAGCCCCATACGGGTGGTTGAGCAGGTGATGTGAAGTGCAATGCGTTCCTGTTTGGGCGTCAGTGTCAGGTGGTCCAGTAAATAATCGTGCACAAACTGAACCGGCTCCATCAAGGTGAGCGCTGCCAATGCGGTGGCGGTTGTGCTGTCTTCGCGCTCTTGAATGGGCGTTTCTTTTAAGCGCATGGCGCAGGGGCTGGTATCACAAATAATCGGCCAACGGCCCTGTTCGCTGGCCTGATAAAGTGCCTGGATTAAGTCGCTGCGTTTTTGATTCGCCGTATCGAATAACCCCTTAGATTGGAAAGCCATACCACAGCAGAGATTATCGATCGCTTCGGGCACAATCACGCGATAGCCTGCGCGGTGCAGCAGTGTGAAGATCACTTCTTCGAGTGAACGGCGATCGGGATCATCTTTGGCGGCCCCCATGACGCGTGCGGCGCAAGAGGGCAAGTAAACAACCGCTGGTGCTGTAGGGTCTGTGACCTGGGGGAGTTTGCGTTGTAATGACGTGATCGGGGTTGCTGCAGTCGGCATCGCTGGGCTCCAGTGCCCGACTGCGTTGTGACTGAGTTTATTCACCACATTGACAGCGATTTTCATCCCCGCAGTGCCCAGTAAGCCATGTCCTAGTCGGGCGGCTTTGAGGCCAACGCGCGCGATTTGCGTGATCCCGGCAAAGTGATCCGCCAGCCACTGCCCCTTACTTGTCAGTGACTGGTTTTGCTGATGGCGGATTTCGCGAACTAAATCCCCCGTATTAATGCCGACCGGGCAACGTGTAGAGCAGAGTCCATCGGCGGCACAGGTCTCAATACCCTGGTATTGATAGGCCTCTCGTAACTGCTGTTGACGTTCAGGATCTTGGCCTTGGCTTTCTAATCGAGACAGCTCGCGCCATAACACAATCCGTTGGCGCGGCGTTAGTGTGAGGCGACGGGAGGGGCAGACGGCTTCACAAAAACCGCATTCAATACAGCGGTCAACCAAATCATGAGCCGGCGGTAAGGGCTTCAGGTTTTGAATATGGAGCTTGGGGTTGTCCGAAAGGATGACATCGGGGTTGAGTAGGTTAGTTGGATCAAAAATATGTTTGATCGTTTTCATCAGCGCGTAGCCTTCAGCGCCCCACTCGAGCTCAACATAAGGCGCCATATTGCGTCCGGTGCCGTGCTCGGCTTTGAGTGAGCCACCATAGCGTACCGCCACCAGCTCCGCGACATCGTCCATCAAGGCTTCATAGCGCGCGACTTCTTTGGGATCATCAAAGCCCTGGGTGAAGACAAAATGTAAGTTGCCTTCTAAGGCGTGCCCAAACAGGATGGCTTCATCATAGCCGTATCGATCAAAGATGGCGCGAAGTTCAGTCACGCCTTCAGCGAGCGAGGCGAGTGGGAAGGCCACATCCTCGATAATCACGGTCGTACCGATCACTCTCTCGGCACCGACGGCCGGAAACGTCCCCTTGCGAATTTTCCAGTAAAGTTCGTAAGTGCTTTGATCGGTGGTGAAGGTGACCGGGCTCAAGGTCGGCGTATCGCCCAGCGCTTGCTGTACGGTCTCAATATGGGTGTGTAGCGCTTGAGCATCCGCACCACGCACATCCACTAATAGAGCGGTGGCCTGTTCGGGCAGGGTCTTCAGATCCTCGGGCATGCCCGGCATATCTTCAACCGCACGCAAAGCGGCACGGTCTAGCAGCTCAACGGCTGAAACGGGTGAAGACTTCATGGCAACAGTGGCGCGGCAGGCCGTGGCGATATCGGGGAAGTACATCAAGGCGGCTGCCTTGTAACGGTGTTCTGGCACGGTGCTGTAAGTGATTTGGCTGATAAATCCCAGCGTGCCTTCTGAGCCAATCAGCAGGTGCATCAAAATATCAAACGGGTCAGTGAAATCGACCAGAGCGTTCAGGGCATAACCGGTCGTATTTTTGAGTCGGTACTTGTGCCGAATCTTATCAGCCAGTGGCGTGTTGGCTTGGGTGGTTTCACCGAGCAGACGTAAGCGCTCCAGTAAGTCACCATGGCTTTGCATAAACGCTGCTCGTGAGTCCGAGTCGGCGGTATCCAATAGGGTGCCATCTGCCAAAATAATGCGCATGGCTTCAACGGTACGGTAGCTATTTTGTGCTGTGCCGCAACACATGCCTGAGGCATTGTTGGCGGCAATACCGCCGATCATGCAGCTGTTAATGGAGGCCGGATCGGGGCCGATTTTACGATCTAGCGGTTTGAGCCAAGCGTTAGCTTGGGCACCGATGACCCCTGGGCCTAATCGAATGGCATCGCCATGGCGTAGAATCTCATGGGTATTCCAACCGTTCCCCAGTTGCATGAGCACTGAGTCGGTGACGGCTTGTCCTGACAGTGATGTGCCCGCGGCACGAAAGGTGATGGGTAGACCGCGCTCAGCGCAGGCTTTTAAGAGATATTGCACCTCTGACTCTTGCTCGACCCGGGCGACCAGTTGAGGAATCAATCGATAAAAGCTGGCATCGGTGCCGTAAGCCAGTGTGCGTAATGGATCATGAATCAAGCGTTCTTCTGGAAAGCGCTGTCGAAGGTGCTGAATCAGATCACCATAAGCCAAGGTATTGGCTGTCTGCTGTATGTCTTTTTGGGGGGTGTCGACTTGTGGATCGTCTACGGTTTGGTGCTGGCTTGCTCTGTTCATGTCACGGTTCACTCATCACGGAAACACCTGCCCCATTCTCGGGGCAGGCGATAGTTTGTGAGGCTGAGCGTGACTTGATGGCTCAGCCGTCTATGGTTATTTTCACCATGCCAGCACCGGCTTCGTAACCGGTCACTTTCAGCTGATAGCGACCGGGCTGCAGTGTGGCATTGATACGGGCGTTGGTGTCGTTGCCACCATCATCATCTTCAAGGTCTGTGTTAGCGCCTTGCAGCGTCAGCATGGTGTCAAAGGCGGTTGATACGGCATCAATCTGGTACTGTCCGGCTTGGGTGATCACGACGGTATAGGTCAACGCCTGGGAGGCTTGAACCTCACCATAAAAGCTGTCACCGCTGCGGGCTTCGGCGCCATTCGGGCGGAGTTGGCCGTCGAAAGGGTGGCCTTCAACGCTGAGCTGGTAAGGTCCTGTCCCCTCATAACTGTCGATATTCAGGGTGTAATCACCTGCGGGCAGTAACGTCTGAATACGTGAGTTGGTACCACCGTCAACATCGTCGTTGACTTGATCCTGGCCGTTACCGCTGAGTTTTAAAATGGTGTCGAAGTTGTCAGAGGTCAGGTTGATATTGACTTCTGAGGTCTGCTCAAGATGTAATGTGTACTGGTTGGTGCCGAAAGTTTCTCGCATCCCCATGACATTGCTGCCTAGGTCAACGTCGCCTTCATTGCGGAAATCGGTATCGATGGCACTGAATTGGGCATCCAGGGTGTAGCGACCTGCCGCCGTATTATCGTCATAAGCACCAATCGTCAGCTCGTAACGACCGGGTTTGACCAAAAAGCTGCTGAGTTTGGAGTTGGTCCCGCCGGCACCATCATCATCTTGCTGTTGCACCCCTTGGCCACTGAGCTGGAGCAGGGTATCGAACTCAGAGGAGGTGGCCACGACTTCAATACGGGTCGGTTGCTCTATCTGAATGAGATAAGTATTGGGCTGGCCGGCCGCGAGGGTGCCGGTAATGTGATCGCCATCTTGAATGGGGCCGCCATTACGCATCCCATCCGGCAGGCGAGTGGCGTGGCTGGTGAGTGCGATAAAGGGGCCTTCTCCGACTAAATTGCCTGAGCATTGTGACGGGTTCCCTTCGGGAACATGCTGAGGCTTCTGTTTGGGCTCGATACTCAGGGTATAGTCGCCAGGCATCACGTAACCGGATAACTGTTGGCTATGTGAGCCGCAAGGCTGAGCATGAAGCTCCGTGCCATTGCCTTCAAGCATCACTGAGGCGCGGCCACTGCCATCGGCAATGGCAATATCTAGCTCCATGGGGCGCTCAACTTTCAGTTGATATGTTTGGCTTTTATCAGCCAGCGGCGCCATGAGTTGGCCATTGAGTGGCAAAGTGGTGCTGTCAGTGGGGGAAAGCTTCTCGCCTTTCAGAGTGTAGGGGCCAAAGGCGCCTTCATCCCCAGTGATGACTAAGAGTTGGCAAGCCTTTCCTTGACTACCCAATACCACCTGCTGGCCAATACTGTCGGCATCGGCATGAGTGCGATCAATTAATTTTCCCTCTTCTGACAACACTGAAATCGTGCTCCCAAAAGCAGCCTCTAGCGTATAACGCCCGACGCCCTGACTGCCACAGAGCCAATGGGCACCGTAGCGGCTTCCTGACGTGAGGTTGATCGGGCTCTGGGTGGTCAACTCACCTTTGAGCGTTTCACCCAAGAGACTTTCTGGCGCGTCGGTTAGGCGTGTATTTTCTTGTCCATTGCAGCCTGCCAATACCAGGCCTGTTAGCGCCAATGCGATCGCTTTAGGAGCGCCCATCTGGGGTTGCATATTGATTAAAGACTTCACACCGTATAAAGATTTCACGCCATGTCTCCGTTGATGGTCATTATCGTCTTGCGTCCTGATATGGCGATGAAAGATCGCATCGCGGCGGACACTGCGATGCAGGTCCGCCGGAACAGGACAAAAAAGGGGCGTCGCTGGTGCCTTTGAGGGCGCTGCATGGTGTGACCACATGCGGTTGACCTCATGCTTGCTGACCACAATCAGCGCCATCTTGAGGCATTATTTCAGCGACAGTGCCCGCGCAATATAAGCGAAAATGCTGGAGCATGCTTGTGTTGTAAAAATGCAACTTAAAGGTGTGTTTAAAATCGCCGATTCAGTGAAATTGTTGAGTGAAGCTAAGATCACATCAAGGCATCTTTCACCTGTATGCCATACATGGCGATCAGCGTGATCAGCCCGGCGGTGATCAAATAATAAAGTGTTGGAATAATCGTCAGGCGCAGTGTTTTTCCTTCTCGACCTAATAGGCCCACGGTAGCTGACGCCGCGACGACATTATGAATCGCGATCATATTACCTGCGGCCGCCCCGACGGCTTGTGCGGCCACCATCATGGCGCTGGAGACACCGAGCAGTTGGGCGGTATTGAACTGAAAATCAGACAGCATCAGGTTTGAGATGGTGTTCGAGCCAGCAATGAAGGCCCCGAGTGCGCCGACTGTGGCGCTGAAGAAAGGATAAATCGTTCCCACGCCTGCAGACACTAGGTGGGCCATGGCTTTGGGCATAGAGGGGAGGTCGGCCGTATTCACCCCAGAATTGATCAGGATGCGCACCATCGGGACAGTGAATAGCAGTACGAAGCCTGCACCTAACAGCGTTTTGGTTGACTCGCTTAGGGCCGCGCGCATTTCATCACTGCGCATCCGGTGTAGAAAGTAAGTCGCGATAATAACCAGTACCATCACGCCGCCCGGTAAGTAAAGGGGCTGAATGCTGCTGCTGATGTTGTCTTCACCCAGAATGTTTTGCCAACCGAAGGCTAAGAAATGAGTGAAGAAACTTTTGATTTCGGGCACGGCGCGCGATAACACCAGAATCACGGCCAGCAGTAAGTAAGGGACCCAAGCCTTGAACACCGACATCGGCGCTTTACCCGCCACCGATTCCATTTTGATCTCGATACTGCCTAACCATTCAGCAGGCCACTCATTGGCTGGAGCAAAATCCCACTGTTGTTTCGGCAAGAGAAAGTTGGCTCTGGCAGCCGGTACCACAATGGCTAATCCAACCAGTGCACCGATCAAAGACGGAAACTCAGGCCCAAGGAAAACGCCTGCGGCCATATACGGCAGCGTAAAGCAGAGGCCGGCAAAAATCGCAAACGGCGCCATCGCAAGGCCTTCTGCCCAACTTTTGTTACGGCCAAAAAAGCGGGTCAGCATGATGCACATAAAGAGTGGCATCAGGGTGCCGATGATGCCGTGGGTGATGGCGACTTCAGACGTGATGAGCTGATAAAACGCATCCCAGCTGCTGCCTTGGGCTTGTAAGGCGGTACTGATACCGGCTTTATCCAAGCCTCCTGTCACCCCGACGACCAGTGGCGTGCCAATGGCGCCAAAAGAGACCGGTGTTGACTGAATCATCATGCCAATCATGACGGCGCCCATCGCCGGGAACCCCAGTGCCACGAGTAACGGAGCGGCAATGGCGGCTGGCGTCCCAAAACCTGAGGCCCCTTCAATGAAGCTGCCGAATAACCAAGCCACGATAATGGCCTGGACTCGCCGGTCAGGACTGATGCCGGAAAAACCGCTACGAATAGCGCTGATGGCGCCTGAGTGTTTGAGTGTATTGAGTAATAAAATCGCGCCGAAAATAATCCATAAAATAGCGGCGGTCAGCATGAGCCCCTGAAAAGTAGAGGCGAGTACTCGGTTAAAGCTCATCTCCCAGGCAAAGTAACCAATCGCAGCGGTGACCAGAAAGACCAGCGGCATCGCCCGCTTTGCAGGCCAATGTAAGCCGACTAAGAGCACGCCTGCTAGCACAATGGGCGCGAAAGCCAATAGGGACATTAAGGGCTCATTCATCGTGTTCTTTCCTGTGTTGTGGCGCTTGGAACGCTATGGTCCTAGCTGTTGTTGTTAGAGTTTTTAAGTTCGAATGGCTGCTCAGTTCGAATGGTGGCTCAGTTCGAATGGTGGCTCAGTTCGAAGTTTGGTTAATACGGTTATTTTTATAATGTATTGTTTTTATTGAATATTATCTTTATAGGAGGCGTCAGGCGCTGATGATTCAAGTATCAAAACCAGCAACGCTTTCGGCCCATGAACGCCATAAGCCAGGGTCTGCTCAATGTCGGCGGTTTTGGAGGGCCCAGAAATCAAAAGCGCATTGGTGGGCATACCGTTGGCCCACTGTTGAGTGGTGATGGCCTCGTGGAAGGTGGCATACACTTGATCGGCTTCAAGCACTGCAATATGTAAAGGCGGTACCAGGCTGGCCAGTCGTGGTTCATCCTGCGTGGGCCAAAGGATCAGAGAGCCGGTTTCCGCAATGGCGCCACGAGTGGAGGTGATGGCGGCATCAACCTCGTGAAATAATTCGGGTTGCCATTGCTCAATCGTCTGATCGTAATGACGTAATCTGGGCCAAGCTGAGTAGGCTTGATCGGCCGCATCACGGATTTGTTGGCCCACTGTGTGCTGGCGTGGTATCAGGAGTTGCTGAATGTGGCGCTGGGCCAGCAAGCTCGCCAACTCATCGCACCAGTGGGTTCGGTCCACTCGGTGCACTTCACCCTGTACGGACTCGATCATTTGAGTGAACAGCGCCAGCTTTTCCTCGGGTTGCCAATCACGCTCACTGACAATGGCTAAATCAGCGGCCGGTGCTTTGAGCGGTCCGCCGCGACGTTCCCGTAACTTTTGTAGAATACGTTGACGTGCTGTCATCGTTTCACCTCTGCAAGGGGCTTGCCGCGCTGACGTTCAGACATCTGCTCATGCAGGGTTTTCGGAGCCAGGCGAGGCGCGGTTCGGTATCGTGTCCAGGCGCCGAGCCGGTGTGGCTGAAGTTTCCTCAGGCGCGTGGTGATGCGGGTGGCGAGACGATAAAGACGTGGATGTTGATTGAGCCAAGCCCAACTCTGCCAGATCATGACTTCAAAGCGCTGACGTTTAACCCCATGGCCTGACATCTGGCTCGGGTGTAACTGATCCCCGTCAACGGCTTCACGGCGCAGGCGTACGAGGAGTTTGGGAATGGGGATTTTGACTGGACAGACTTCGCCGCAGGCGCCGCAAAGGCTTGAGGCGCTGGGAAGATGTCGCCCTTCATCCAGGCCAATCAGGTGGGGCATTAGGATTTTGCCAATCGGGCCGGGGTAAGTGGTGCCATAGGTATGTCCACCTACGCGCGTGTAAACGGGGCAATGGTTCATACAGGCGCCGCAACGGATACAGCGCAAGGTGTCGAGCAATTCGTCATCTTGATAAATGTCGCTGCGGCCATTATCCAACAGCACCAAGTGAACCGCTTCAGGACCATCCCGCTCTTCTGGCTGGCGCGGGCCGGAGATCATATTGACGTAAGTGGTGATGTGCTGGCCGGTGGCTGAACGAGGCAGCAGCGCCAGCAATGGCGTGATGTCCTCTAACTTTTCAACCACTTTTTCAATCCCGGTGACGGCAATATGGCAAGGCGGCACTGTCGTGGTCATGCGGCCGTTGCCCTCATTTTCCACCAGGCACAAGGTGCCGGTTTCAGCGACCGCAAAGTTCACCCCTGAGAGCCCAACATCGGCGCGCATGAATTTTTCGCGTAACTGTTGCCGTGCGCTGGCGGTCAAATACTCGACATCCTGCGAGCGTTGAGTGCCAGTTTTGTGGTGCATCAATTCCGAAATTTCGCCGGTGTTTTTGTGAATGGCCGGCATAATAATGTGCGAAGGTGTTTCCTCCGCCATTTGAACGATATATTCACCCAGATCTGATTCCAGTGCTTCGATGCCATGGGCTTCAAGATAGGCATTGAGGTGCATTTCCTCTGAGACCATCGATTTGCCCTTGATGACACTTTTGGCGCCCCGTGCCTCACAGATCTCTCGAATGATGCGGCAGGCTTCATCGGGGCTTTCAGCCCAATGCACTTGAATCCCGTTAGCGGTCAGCTGGGTTTCGAGTTGTTCTAATAGTTCCGGGAGCTTGGCCAGTGCACGCAAACGGGCTTTGGCTCCTTGTTCGCGAAGCGTATCTAAAGCCCAACCTTCAAAAGCTTGCTGTCGCTTGCTCATCAAGCCATCCATGGCCTTACGGAAATTAGCGCGAATTTGCGGATTATTCAGTGCGGCATGAGCCCGCGGGTGAAAATCACGAACCGCTGTGTCTGTTGTCATGAATGCGCCTCCCCTGTGCGCTGCCAGAGGAAGCTCAAAATATGTTCACCTTGAATGGGTTTGTGCGACTGTTCGGCGTGACCGTGAATATTCATCAAGCAGCCGCAGTCGGTCGTGACGAAGCGTGTGGCGCCTGTGTCCACGAGGCTGTCGGCTTTGTCTGAGACCATAGCGGCAGATATTTCTGGATGGCGAATCGCAAAAGTTCCCCCAAAACCACAGCATTCGGCAGCTCTTGCTTGCTCGACTAAGGTGACGTTGGCCAGTTGTGACAATAATTGGGGGCCGACTTCTGCAACGCCCATTTCACGACGGGCTGAGCAAGAAGTATGCATGGCCACTGTGGTCGGCTCGCCGAGATCTTTGAGCTGGATATGGCAGACATGAAGTAGAAAATCAGTGAGCTCCCAAGTACGTGCGGCAATGGCGTTGGCCTGTGATGATTGGGGCGTATCCGCAAACAGATCAGGATAGTGTTGCCGCATCATGCCGCCACAAGAGCCCGATGGGACAACGATCGGCCAGGCTTCGGGGAATAGGTTCAGCTGTGAGGCGGCGACACTGCGCGCCTGATCATGGTAGCCCGAGCTATAAGCAGGCTGTCCACAACAGGTTTGTCCTTCCGGGAAGATGACCTCAATACCCTCACGCTCGAGCAGTTGAATGCCCGCCATGCCCGCATCTGGGTAGAAAAGATCAATCAGACAAGTGCCATAAAAATACACTTTGTCAGGCTTGGGGGGATAAATCTTTACCGGGGTTTGAGCCGTTTCGGTCTTCATCGCACTCTTCTCAACATGCTAGTCAGGTCATTTCACGGAACTATTTTTATCGCGCTGTTTTGATGGAGCCGTTTTGATGGAGCTGTTGTGATGGCGCTGTTTTGATCGAATGAATCAAGCATGGTCGCTTCGGGTGATCGGGCCGATGACAGCAGAAATAGCCATTTTTTAGTTTTTATAAATTGGTAATACCAATTGACATCTATATTGTGTCGTTACGATATGAAGCTCTTGCAGGGCTGTCAAACGAGTCTTGCTATTTTCATACCATGGTCTAACGGGTTTTGTTGTTAGCTTTTACTGAGTTTTATGCGCTTTTTGAGTGATTTTTATGCTGCGTGTGTGAGCTCAAAAAAGGGTTTGACGTAAGGGGTGATAATGATGTTTTTTAATGTCTGATAAATTGGTAATACCAATTTGGTTTGGGCCGTTTTTGATGGGCGATGGCGATGGCTGCGATGTTTTGAGCAGGTTCGGAAGGCTTGGTGTATTGCATGGTTTAAAGGCGTTGTGGAGGCGATGTGTTAAGTTTTTTTAGTGCATGAATGGCGGTGTTTTCATACCAGGATGGGTATGATAGACGAGTGTTTGAATAACCCGTGCATGGACCCTATGGGACCTGCTGTATTGAGTGGATAATCTTCCTATGACTTACCCCCGAGTTCAGGCGAAACGCTTGTCCGATGTGATTCAGCAGCAACTGGAAAGCATGATTCTGGAAGGCAGTTTTAAGCCCGGTCAGAAGTTGCCCCCAGAGCGCGAGTTGGCGGAAAAGTTTGGTGTGTCGCGTCCCTCTTTACGCGAGGCCATTCAAAAGCTGGTTGCGCGCGGTTTATTACATAGCCGCCAGGGCGGCGGGACTTACGTCTCTGAAAAAATCGGGACTTCGTTTAGTGATCCGATTTATGAATTGCTGGGGCAGCATGGTGAGTTTCACTATGATCTTTTGGAGTTTCGTCATGCGTTAGAAGGCTTGTCGGCTTATTATGCGGCGCTGCGCTCAACCGATGCCGATAAGCAATTGTTAGAGCGGCGTTTTAAGGACCTGACCGACACTTATGATGCGATGGACCCAGAGTTAGAAGCGGTTGCGGATGCGGCCTTCCATTTAGCGATTGCTGAAGCGGCCCACAATGTCGTGTTGCTGCATACCATGCGCGGCCTTTTTTCATTATTGGAACGCAGTATTGTGGACAACTTATCCAGCTTATTTGAGCGGGATCATTCGCGCTCGACGCTCTATGACCAACATAAAGCGCTACTGGATGCTATTTTGGCGGGAGACCCAGAACGGGCTCAGCAAATGTCCCATGAACATCTCGTCTATGTGGAAGATGGTTTATTGGAACTCTCGAAGCGTGAAACGCGTATTCAACGAGCCCTGAGGCGTATCAATACCGCTTTATGAGGGTCGCCACGGTAGTTAAGTAAAAAAAGAGACGACCAGCGAGGGCGTTTGTGGGGAAAAGGGGTTGGCTGAAGGGGGTGTGGATGAGATGAGGAATAAGCCGGGATGTCCGTGATGCTGGAGGCGCGCGCTTCAAGGTCTAGTCGAGTCTTGATGGTGGTCATTTTTATGATCATTACGCTCGGGTTGGTGACACAAACGGCCCGCTGGACTTGGCAGCATGAGCTGGGATTGCTCCGTGAGCAGGCGGTTAACGAATTGCGTTTGTATCAAACCAGTATGCAGGGGCGTTTGGCGAAGTATGAGTATTTGGCCGAATTGCTGACGACGCGTGAAAATCTAGGGCGCTATTTGAGTGGGCTGAATCGGGTTGATGAGGCTTCCGCCAGTCACCTGCAAGCCTTGAACTTGGCGTTGGATAGCTACCGTGTCATCACGGGGGTATCCGATATTTACCTGATGGATCGTCAAGGGACGACCCGTGCGGCCAGTAACTGGTGGCGAGGGACGAGTTTCATCGGTAAAAACTTTTCTTTTCGGCCTTATTTCAAGCAGGCCATGGCCGGGCAATCCGGGCGTTTCTATGGGCTTGGTACTACCTCTGGCGCACGTGGATACTACTTTTCCTACCCCGTGATGCAAGGCGATGATGTATTGGGCGTGCTGGTGGTTAAAATCGATATCAACCAGATTGAGCAGCCCTGGAGTGATCCTAATGGCGAGCTGTTAGTGACCGACCCTGATGGTGTTGTCTTTATCAGTTCCCGCCCTGAATGGCGTCTGAAAACGTTGAAGCCATTATCCGAAGAACGACGTCAGCAGTTGCGTGATTCCTTACGTTATGCTGGCCAATCGCTAGACCCGTTACCAATTGAAGCCCAGCAGCGATTGCCTGATCGTGATCATGAGGTGATGGTCTGGAAAGAGCGTTTCCCTTCTGCCTCTTACCTGCACTTAACTGAGCCGATGCCTGAGGCCGGTTGGGAGCTGCATATTTTGAAGCAGTTGACGCCGGTACGACAGCAAGTTTATTTCTCGATGTTATTGACGGCATTGGGCATGCTGGCGTTGGGCTTAATTGGCTTGTTTTTGCGCCAACGTCGTCGTGTACATGATCAGCGCCATGCCTTTGAACGTGCAGCTCAAAAAGCCTTAGAGCTGAACGAGGCCCGTATTCGCCATATTATTGACAGCACTCGCGCAGGTTTAGTGACGCTGTCTGCTGAGGGCACCATTCGCGCGTTTAATCCCATGGCAGAAGCCATGTTTGAACGTGATCGTTTAGCTTTAGATGGTGAGCCGTTTAAACAGCTCATTGATCCTGTGGATATGCAGGCCGTTGAGCATGCTTTAATGAAAATGGAGGGACAACCGCTTGAAGTCTCAGGGCTGACCGCCAACCGACGCCGTTTTCCGCTGGAGTTGACTGTGAGTCCTCTCGGCGACGGCGAGCGTTTACTGACCCTTTACGATGTCTCTGAGCGTAAAGCGCAAGAAGGTGCTTTGCGTCAGGCTCATGATGAACTTGAGGCTCGGGTTGAAGCCCGTACCGCCGATCTGTCGGCCAGTAATATGCGTCTGCTGCAGGAAATAGAGGAACATCGGTGTACCGAAGTCCGTTTACGCCAAACTCAGGATGAGTTGGTGCAAGCCGGTAAATTGGCCGTATTAGGGCAGTTATCCGCGAGTATTAACCATGAACTCAATCAGCCGATTACGGCCATTCGAGCTTATGCTGAGAACGGGCGTGCTTTCTTGCAGCGCGGTGCTGCAGAACGGGCTGATGCCAATATGGTCGAGATTGTGGGGTTGGCTGAGCGAATGTCTGAAATCAGTGCACAGCTGAAAATGTTTGCCCGCAAAAGTGCGGATCAATTGGCGCCGGTGTCGGTACAAGCGGCTTGTCAGTATGCGTTGAATTTGTATCGCCAGCGGATTCAAACCGAACAGGTGCGAGTGGTCACCGAATGGCCTGAAGAAACACTTTATGTTCAAGCCGATATGGTCCGCTTGGAACAGGTGATGGTGAATTTGATTTCCAATGCGCTGCATGCCATGGAAGGGGTGGCTGAGCCCGTGTTGACATTGCGGGCAACCCGCCATCAACAGCAAGTGGACATTCGCATTTGTGATAATGGGCCTGGTATCCCTGATGCACACTTGGGCAAGTTGTTCGATCCTTTCTTTACGACGAAAGAATCGGGTAAAGGCTTAGGCTTGGGGCTGTCCATTTCTCAGCGCATTATTGAAGAACTCGGGGGGGACTTGGCCGCTCATAATCGTGAAGGTGATGCCAATACGTTAACCGGGGCTGAGTTGGTGATTACGTTACCAGTGGTTCGTTATGAAGGCCACGAATTCAGTCCTTGAGTTTTATATTAAACCCAAGCGTGAGCATTAAGCCCAAGCGTGGTGAATGACGTCAAAAGGAGATGACGGATGAAACGGATTTGGGTCGCCGTATGCTTCAGCATCGGCTTGATCAGTCAGACTGAAACCGCTTTAGCTCGAACACTTAAGACCTCAGTCGGGTCGCTGCAAGTGACGGTGATGGCCGATGGGTTGGCCTTTCCTTGGGCCTTAGTCGTGTTGCCTGATGGTGAGGCCCTCATTAGTGAGAGGGCGGGTCGGTTGCGACGTTGGCAGCGGGGCCAGTTGCTCGAGGCTCCGGTGAAAGGTTTGCCCGCGGTCGCGGCAGTGGGTCAGGGCGGATTACTGGATTTAGCATTACACCCGGATTTCATCCATAACCGCTGGCTATACTTTAGCTATGTGGAGCAGCAGGCCGGCCGTTATACCACCGTGCTGGCACGCGGTCGTTATCACGCGGGTCGGTTGAGCGAAGTTGAGCGTCTATTTCATGCGGAGCCTTACGTCTCCACCCAGCATCACTTCGGGGGCCGCATTGCCTTTGATCACGATGCCCATGTGTACTTAACGGTTGGAGATCGCGGTCAGCGTGACTGGGCACAACAGTTGACTCGTCATCCCGGTAGTGTCATTCGATTATTAGATGATGGGCAGGTGCCTGACGATAACCCTTTTGTCGGGCAGCGCGGCGCTCGCCCTGAGATCTTTTCTTATGGCCATCGTAATCCGCAGGGGCTGGCTGTTGATCATGCCACGGGCACCTTATGGCTCAGTGAGCATGGGCCAAGAGGCGGTGATGAAGTGAATCGGCTGGTGGCTGGCGGCAATTATGGCTGGCCCTTGGTCACCTACGGGCGTGAGTACAGTGGCGCAGAGATTACGGAAACGCGCCAGCGCCCCGGGATGATCGACCCCAAGTGGCAGTGGACGCCCTCCATTGCGCCTAGTGGCTTGATCCAGTATCAAAGTCATTTGATCCCCGAGTGGCAAGGTGATTGGCTCTCTGGAGCCTTAAAAGCAAAAATGCTGGTACGGCTGACCGCAACAATGGATAACACCGCACTTGAAGCGGTTGAGCAGATCCCGATTCAGCAACGAGTCCGCAGCCTTTATGAAGCGCCCGATGGTGCCCTCTGGATATTGACGGATAGTGGCTCGGGACAATGGCTATCATTATCACCAGAGCCCTGATGGGCTCGACGGTTATCGACGTTCAGGGTTATGCAAGTCAGCATGAACCTCGTTATGATGAGCGCCCTGCATGACTTAATACGGGATCCGGCATGACCGATATACAACCTCAGCCTTCTATTATTATTGTCGATGATGAGCATCATCTGCGGATTAGCTTGAGCCAGACGTTAGAGTTGTCCGGTTTTGAGGTGCAGGCGTATGCCGAGGCTGAAACTGCGCTTAAACAACTGAATGATCATTGGCCGGGAGTGGTGATTTCTGATATCCGCATGCCCGGCATGGATGGTATGGCGCTGTTAGCGGCGATTGGTCAGATTGATCGTGATTTGCCGGTGATTCTCATCACCGGCCATGGCGATGTGTCGACTGCGGTGCAGGCGATGCGCGAAGGTGCCTATGATTTCTTGGAGAAGCCGTTTGGTAGTGAAGTGATGATTGATGTGGTGCATCGCGCGCTGGATAAGCGACGGCTGGTTCTGGAAAACCGCAGCCTGAGAGATGAGCTCGCACGCCACAGTAAGCCTGGGCCACGGATGATGGGGCGAACCCCGAAGATGCAGCGGCTGGTCAGCATGTTAAGTCAGGTGGCCCAAGTGGATGCGGATGTGTTGCTGCATGGTGAGACGGGGGCCGGTAAGGATATGGCGGCGCGTGTTATTCATGATCAGAGTGCTCGGGCAGAACAGCATTTTGTGGCGATTAACTGTGGTGCCGTACCAGAGAATATTATCGAGTCGGAGCTGTTTGGCCATGAGCAAGGGGCCTTTACTGGAGCTAACAAGCGCCGCATTGGTAAGTTTGAGCATGCTCAAGGGGGGACCGTATTTCTGGATGAAATCGAATCCATGCCCATGGCGCTTCAGGTCAAGCTGTTGCGCGTACTGCAGGAGCGACAAATTGAACGACTCGGCTCCAATACCCCCATTCCTCTTGATATTCGCGTGATTGCTGCGACCAAGGTCGATTTGCGGGTGGCTGCGGAAGAAGGACGCTTTCGTGAAGATCTGTTCTACCGGCTTAATGTGGTGACGCTGGATATTCCGCCTCTGCGTGAGCGGTTGGAGGATATCCCCTTTCTATTTCAGCACTTTGTTTTGGTCGCGTGTAATCGTATTGGGCGTGAAGATGTGCCGCCGCCATTAACGCCTGCGCAAGTCCCCTTATTAATGGCCCATGATTGGCCAGGGAATGTGCGGGAGTTGCGTAATCTGGCTGAGCGTTATGTGCTGTTAGGGGAGAACTGTCAGTATAATCTTGAGTACTTGATGCCGGGCAGTGAACAAGCCACTCCTGCACTGAATTTACCGCAACAAGTTGAGATGTTTGAGCGAGGCCTGATTCAGCAGGCATTGGCGCGCCATCAAGGCTCGATTAAAGCGACGATGGAAGATCTTGGCCTCCCCCGTAAGACCCTTTATGACAAATTAAAAAAAATACGGGTTGTCGCGAGAGGACTTTTTGTCGGCATCTTAATGTCGTTGACTGTTGGCATATGCCAACCGCTCATTCGGGGTTAATGTTGTCTATGAGCGATTCTCTTTTCTGTCTATCCCTTCGTTTGCTGTACGCCCCACTTGTACACCTCGTTTGCACTCTACACCTCGTTTGTAACCTACATCTCGCTTGCGACCTACACGGCTCGGGTCGCTTCAGGTGTGGTGATGTTGTGATGTGTTTGTTCAGTTTTTGGAACAAGCCGTTTTACTGCTAGGTGTTTTTAATTCAAATACGAAACATTATTATTCTTGATCTTGGGTCGATAAGTCGATATTCATGGGCCTGCTACGCCGAATGTTTGCTAAGGAGATATTTCATGGGTGTGATGCCCGTACAAAGGGTACAAGGTCGTGTACAGGGGAAAAGCCGTCACAAAGGGGTTGTCGGCGGAATGAAAACCTGGGCCATGTTGGGTGTCTTGGCGTTGTCGAGTTTGGGGACGTCTGCGGCTGTGGCGGCACGCACGATGGAGACAAAATTTGGCGAAGTGTCGTTACCTGATGGTCAGCCTCAACGAGTGGTGACCTTGTATGAGGGCGCGCTGGATGCTGCGATTGCGATGGGCATCACACCCTTAGGCGCGGTGGCTTCTCGAGGGGCTGAGGGGGTGGCCTCATATATCCAGCCTCAGGCTGAAGGGGTCCAGATTGTAGGCACATCACGTGAGACCAATCTGGAAGCCGTGATTGCCCTGCAGCCTGATCTGATTCTGGCCTCCTCTTCTTTGCCTGAAGCTCAGTATCAGTTGCTCTCTTCTGTGGCGCCGACCGTTGTGCCGGATGTGCCTTCGTTTCAGGCTGATAGTTGGCAACAAGAAACTCGTTTATTCGCGCAGGCTTTGAATCGAACCGCTCAAGGGGAGCAGGTGACTAATGCGGTGGCTGAGCGCGCGGCAGAAGTCAAAGCTGAGTTGGTGCAGAGGGTGCCCGCCGATCAACGTGATGCCTATTTGATGCGTTGGATGCCACAGGGGCCACTGGTGATGGCACCCACGATCTTTTCTGCCCGAATATTGGCTGAAGCGGGATTCGACGTGCATGATGGTGGTTTGGTGAAAGAAGGGCGACCGCATAGTTCGCCTCTCAGTTTGGAAAACCTGACTAAAGCTGATGGCCACTGGATGTTTTTGGCCACGTTGAATGATGATGGTGAGCAGGCGCTGGAAGCGGCGAAAAAATCACCGGCATTTGAACGCTTGGATGTGGTTCAGCAGGATCGGGTTTTTCCTGTTAATGGGCAACTTTGGACCAGTGCCAGCGGGCCGCTCGCGGCCCAGGCCATTCTCCAGCGTATTGAACAGGTTATGGACTCGACAAAACCTTGATGAGTAATCAACACACAACGCCTCGAATGCTCCCGCTGCTGGTCAGCGGGAGTCTTATTTTAGCGGTGACGGTGTTAGCCAGCCTTTTGTTGGGGGCTGGCGAAATCTCACCGGCGCGCGCTTGGGCGGCATTATGGGGATATGGATCGGACGAGGCCCTGTTTGTCTTGTATGAGTTGCGTGGCCCCCGCACGCTGATTGGCGCTTTGGTTGGTGTGGCGCTTGGTTGTGCCGGTGCCTTAATGCAGGCGGTATCACGCAACCCGCTGGCTGAGCCGGGTTTGCTCGGGGTGAGCGCTGGTAGCAGTTTTGCTGTGGCCTTAGCGTTAGTGCTGGGCGCCAGTATCAGTACGCTGACTGTTTTTGTGGCCCAAGCCGGTGCCCTGGTGGGGTGCGCTCTGGTGATGACGGCGGCCCGCTTGAATGGATTAGGTCATAACCCTGTCAGGTTGATATTGGCAGGGGCAACGCTGACAAGCCTTTTAATGGCGCTCACCTCTTTGCTTTTGATGTTTGATCAACGTTCGGCTGATGAGATTCGGTTTTGGGTGATCGGCAGTGTCGCTGGGCGAGATATGTCTCAAGCGATTCAGGTGTTGCCCTTTATTGGCGTAGCGCTTGGGCTGCTGGCGTTTATTGCGCGCCCTTTGGCCGCTTTAGCATTAGGCGAATCGGTCGCCCGAGGGTTGGGGGAAAAGCCGGCCCGAATTCGCTTAATCAGTGTGCTTGTTGTGGCACTTTTGGTCGGGTCGGCGACGGCTATCGCTGGGCCGATTGCCTTTTTAGGGCTGGTTGTCCCTTATATTGCGCGTCATTTTACTGGCCCCGATATTCGTCGGACACTCTGGTTGAGTGCTGTGATTGGGCCGATTTTGTTGATTGCTGCCGATACGTGTTCGCGGTTATTGGCCGCACCGGCTGAAATGCCGTTAGGTGTGATGACCGCTTTGCTGGGAGCGCCGGTTTTGATTGTGATGATCCGAGCACGGCGAATGCCCTTGCTCTAATGTGTTGATTTTAATTGTCAATGTTTGACCGCTGGCTGGGCGGTGCTATTGGTTATAGCCGGTTTTTAATCGCGGACAATCGTTAGCAAGCCCATTAACTGGAGCTTTGAGTAGATGGGAATGTCTGAGCCCTCGATGGTGGCAGAGCCCCCAAAATTAGTGCCGCCCAAAGGCTTCTATTTATTACGAGGTCACTGGGCTGGTCGCGCCTGGCAGCTACTGATATTCAAGCGTTCTTTGTGGGTGAATGTTGCGCTAACGCTAGGACTACTGGTGTTGTCGACTTTGGCGCTGGGCGCAGGGCAGGTCAAACTGACCCCATTAGAAGTCTGGCAAGCCTTGTGGGGAATGGGGACCCCCGTACAAGAGTTAGTGGTCCGTGAGTTACGGTTGCAACGCGTCTTGGCGGGTATCCTCACGGGGGCGGCATTTGCCTTGTCAGGCTGTTTAATGCAAACGCTGGCCAATAACCGTTTGGCGACGCCTGGCATTATCGGTATCGATAATGCGGCTACGGCCTTTGCGGTGGCTTCTGTCGTCGGATTAACCACCAGCATTGCTCCTCCTGGAATGGCTTTGGTGGGGGCGGCTTTAGCGACTTTTCTGGCGTTCTTATTAGCCGGCCAGACCGGAACTCAGGGCTATCGATTTATTGTGGCCGGTATTGGTATTGGCGCCATTGCCGGTGCGCTTACTCAGCTGTTGCTCAGCCAAGTGGAGATTGATACGGCTAATGCGGCTTTTCCTTGGACGGTCGGCAGCCTTAATGCACGTTCTCCTGGTGCCGTATGGGGTCTAGGGCTTGTGATTGTGCCGTCCTTAATTGTGGCGCTTGGACTTGTTCGTGGTCTGCAGTTGTTACGGATATCGACCACTATAACCGTCAGCTTGGGCATTGCGCTGAAACGTTTACGCCTAGTGACCTTGGCCTTGTCTGTCATGTTGACCGGTTTTGCCGTGGCGGTGGCGGGCCCTGTCGGTATGGTGGCCTTATTAGGCCCTGAATTGGCGCGGTTATTGAATCGCCACCATGGTGTGCCTTTATTCGGCGCGGCGTTAAGTGGTGCTTTGATGATGGTGGCGGCTGATTGGGTGGGGCGTTGGATGCTGGCGCCTATTGAGGTTCCTGTCGGCATTATTACGGCTGTTGTGGGAAGCCCTTATTTGCTCTGGTTATTGTTACGGCCTGCAACGTCAGGCCCTTGATCGAGAGCGTGCCCCTAACTGTATCGCGTGTTCATTCTTGACGCGTTGTGATGATTTGATGAGAGATAAGGCACGATATTGATGAATGCCAAAAGTACGCCGATATTCACTGATCAAGCTGTGTCACTGGCGGCTCAAGCCCTTAAAGTGACACGTGGCCATAACACGGTCATTGAAGCGTTGAGTTTACCGCTGACACCTGGCGCTGTGACCGCGATTGTTGGGCCTAATGGATGTGGTAAATCCACATTACTGAATACCTTGGCTCGAATTTTGGCTCCGGAGCAGGGACAGGTAATACTGAATGGCCGAGATATTCAGCAACTGCCGAGCCGAACGGTTGCGCAGCAGCTGGCGTTACTCCCTCAGGATACGCATGCACCAGAAGGCATGACGGTCGAGGATTTGGTGCGTTTTGGTCGTCAGCCTCATCAAGGCTTATTTCAGCAGTGGTCACCAGAGGATCAAGCTGCTGTTCAGGCTGCACTTAGCGCGGCTGATTTGTTGCCATTACGCTATGCCCCTTTGGATCAGCTCTCCGGTGGGCAACGTCAGCGAGCCTGGATTGCAATGACGATCGCACAATCAACGCCATTACTGTTATTGGATGAACCAACGTCAGCGCTTGATTTGGGCCATCAAATCGAAGTGTTTGAATTGATTCGACGGTTAGCAAGTCAGGGGCGTACTGTGGCGATGGTGGTCCATGATTTGCTGAGTGCATGTCGCTATGCCGACCAGTTGGTGGCGATGGTGGCGGGAGAGGTGATTGCCCATGGCCCGCCTAGTGAGATTTTGACGCCGGAGCTGGTCTTTCAGCTATACCGTGTGCACTGCGATATTATCGAAGATCCTTTCAGCGGTAGTCCGATGTTAGCCAACGTTCGGCGTGCTTAGGTCTCCAGCATTGGATGGGCTGGGCTGCCATTGTGTTCGTCAATCCTCGATGACGTTCACCTCAGATGACACCGGCGTCATGCGATGTCATCTGACGTGTTGTTGATGTGTACGTCGTCGATTATTCGATGGCCTTAGCCACTTCTTCGGCTTGTAAGCGTACACTTTCCAAGCCATTTCCCGAGAGATACCAGAGCTTGGGCGTCAGTACTTTGACTTGAGTGATGGTATTCGCCGCTTGCCCTGTTTGTGACTGTTGGTCGGCTAATTGTTGTTTGAGTTGAGCCAGGTTCAGGGCTTGATCTGTTTGGCCAATGGCAGCACTACGATCCACCACTAAGAGCACATCCGGCGCCATTTGAGTGATATTGGCGATCGTGAGTGGCGTAAAGACCCGACTTCCACGCTTGATCGATTTGACGTCGTCAGGTAACGAAGGTGATTTCAGCCCCAGCAGCTCGCTAATGATTGGGCTTTGACGTAATCCAAAATGGCCATCGTTATGGGTCACCAGTAAGACTGTTTTCTGCCCTGAAACCTGCTGTTTTAACTGGTCGAGGTGCTGATGCAAATTGGCTAGAGCATCAGTGGCTTGAGCCTTGGCATTTAAGGGGTCTGCTAATTGGTGGACCTGAGTTGAGAAGGCGGTCCAGTAATCCCCCTCGGGCAGGCTGACATCGGTTACTGGAGCAATTTGAGCCAGTGCCTCCTGTTGCCCGCTTTGTCGCCCTGTAATCAGTATCTGGCTGGGTGATAGCTGTTCAACGGCAGCCAAATCAGGACTTTTTAAACCGCCGGCATCAATGTAACTATGGGCTTTAAACGCTTCCAGATATTGCGGTAAGCCGTGCTTCGGGAGCCCCACCACCAGACCGCTGAGCCCGAGTTGATGTAAGGTATCGACGCTACCAAAATCATAACTAACGATTCGGTCTGAAGGGGTTTCAGTCGATGCTTGGGCCAGCACGGCGCCTGTTGTCACGCTACCTAATAATAGGGCACTCGCCCCTAGCCAATGCTTGAGTGTCATGAGCCTTCCTTTTGGTGTTGAGTTTTTGATGTGTGTGGGGTGAGCATTGATGTATGAAAAAGACGCCAGCAGCTGCTGGCGCCAAAACCTGAACACAAAACCTTTGAACCTTGTGAATGGCTCAGTATTTAACGGATCAGATATCAACCGTGAGCCCGAGCCAGTAGCGGCGACCATCTTCGACATAGCCGTAGTTGTCGTAGTCCACATCCTTGTCAAAGAGGTTGTAGACGCCTGCTTTTAGGCGGGCTTGGTCGGTTAATTGATAGGTGAAGCCTGTGTCGACAAAGGTGTAGGAGGGCGCGCGCGTGCTTCGACTCGAAGGCCCTTCAACGGGTTGGCTTTCGCGGCCGCGGAACGTAATACGCGTCCATTGTGCGAAACGTTCTGTGGCTTGCCAATCAAGTGTCGTATTGAGCAAGTGTTCGGGTAGTTTGTTCAGCGGCTGACCTTCGTACTCCCCCGACTTTTGTTCAGAATCGGTGTAGGTATAGCTGGCGGTGAAGTCGAGGGTTTCAGACAGCGGCGCTGATAAACTGAGTTCAACCCCTTGAGTCACGGCCTTGTCGACATTGATCCGATAAGTGGGGTCGCTACCAAAATCGTTGGGGCCATCGGTACAAATATCTTCCGGACAGGTCACGCGGGTGATTTTGTCATCAAAGTCATTATGGAAGACAGTGAAACTCCCATTGAGCCCGTTGGGTGCTGAGTAAATGACGCCGAGTTCTGTATTGGTGGATGTTTCGGGCTCAAGGTCCGGGTTGCCATAGATGTTGCCGCCTCGGCTGACTTGTCCCCAATCGGGGGTGATGGCGCGCAGGCTGGGGGATTTATAGCCGGTTGACACGCCCCCTTTGAACGTCCAATTCGCTACCGGCTGCCAACGGCCATACAAGCGTGGGCTGTAATGCTCGCCAAAATTATCATCGTCATCCATACGCAGACCTGCTGTGACGGCAAAGGTCTCTGTCAGTTGCCAGTCATCTTCAATAAACGCGGCCCACTTGCTGTTTTCGATATAATCCCTGTCCGAGTTCGGCAGCTGATTGGAGCTTTCATCGGTCAGTTCGGCTTTTTCATATTCAGCCCCTAATGTCGTCATATGATTGCCTAGGGCCATCACCAGGCTGGTTTTCGCCACGAGATTTTCGATATTCATATCGCGACTTTTGTTATCGGTTTCTTCGCGCTGAACATAACTATCGGTGGTACCGAAACCGAAGTGACCGGTATGTGAGAGGGACACATAGCGTCGATTATATTCATTGACTGAATCTTCACATTCGCCGCGACAACCACTGCTCTGGGCTGATTTGCCTAGGTTATTGCGGCGATCCTGCTTGGAGATGCCCGCCTCAAACGCGATGTCATGCTGCTCATTCGGTGTGAAGTCAAATTTAGCTGAGCCACTGTGTAAGCTTTTATCGGCATAACCATGCTCGATCTCGTCTTCATCACGCTGATCGGTCTGGGCACGCAGTTGTAAGCCTAAGCGCTGAGGAATCAATGGACCTGCCAGATAGACACTGCCTTGTTGGATATCACCGGAGTCACGGTTTTCTTGATACACCGTGCTCATATCAATTTGGCCATGCCATCGGTCGGCGACTTTACGGGTGATAATATTAATGACACCACCAATGGCATCGGATCCGTATAGTGTGGACATGGGGCCACGGACCACTTCGATTCGATCAATCGCAGCTAACGGCGGCAGCCAGCCTTGTTCAATGCCTGGCCCATCACTGTTCGGGCGGGTTTCTCGGCTGCTCTGGCGCTTACCATCCACCAGGATTAATGTGTAGTTAGCCCCCATCCCTCTGATACTGATATCCGTATTGTCGCCACCGCCGGTCACAATCACGCCCGGCACTTGTTTTAAGGCATCCGTGACATCGCGGTAGTATTTATTTTCCAATTGATCACGTGTGATCACGCTGATACTGGCAGGGGCATCGGCTACGCTTTGCTCGAAACCCGCGGCTGTGACGACCATTTTATCCAGCTGTTCAGTGGGCTCGTTAGCGGTGTCTTCAGCAGCAACGAGCGGTGTGTAACTCAAGACACTGGCCAGACTGGCCACGGTGACAGACTTGTAGATCGTCATGACGCTTCCTTATCACTTGATAATGATTCTTAAAAACATGTGCGTATGATATTGATATTGAATTGTTGTTAAAGAGGTAAAACATGAAATCTATGTTGCATATATGGAACAATAGGGGCGTTTGATATAAAAATGGTTATCAATATGAGGAAAGGAGGGGCGAGTGCATGATCTTGGGGCGTTAAAAGCGTTCGATGCGTTGTATCGTTACGGGAGCTTAACGGCAGCTGCTGAACGATTGGCTCAACCTAAATCCACTTTAAGCCGACGTTTGTCGCAGTTAGAAGCAGATCTAGGGCAGTCTTTGGTGGTCCGCCAGGGCAATCGATTACAATTGACCGAGGCCGGACAGTTATTTAGCGTTTACTGTCGGCAAATTCTGGAAGTCGCTAGTCAAGGACAAGAGGCTTTGGAATCCTTGACTGAGTCGATCAGCGGTGAACTGTTGGTGGTGGCGGATCAGGTCTTTTTGAGAAGTTGGCTCGTGCGCGAAGCTAACGCTTTTTTAGCGCGATACCCAGGGCTTCGGATGCATATTCAAGGGCATGCTACCCCCGCTACACTGGAACAGGCTGATGTTATGATTTGGCTTGGCCCGCCCCCCATTGAGCACTGGCGTCACGAGCGATTGGCGCTATGGTCTTTTGGTTTTTATACCTCATCCACTTACCGTCTCCAACATGGTGTGCCTGAGCATCCACGTGAACTATTACAACATCAATGGGTGGATATGATCGGTATGGTGAAGGAGGGTCTGGATGTTTATCACCCGGATGCTTTGGCCTGTACTTTACCTCCTTTTGATAGCCGGATAACTAGCGATACTGTCGTGCTTCAAGTTGATGCGATTTGTCGTGGCGAGGGTATTGGATTGCTCCCTGTCCATATGGCAGAGGGTTATCTTAGTGTTCACCCTGGTGAGTTAGAAGCTTGTTTGCCGGGGTGGCATCCAGCTCCTGTTGAGGTGGGAATGTTTTACAGTCCTGGGCGGCCTTCGCGCAAGTTACAAGCCTTGCTGAAACACTTACGTGCGCACCCTCCTCAAGGTGTTTGACGGGCCCATTCAGTCTGCTGAAATAGATCAATGAGGGCTTCTGGAGAAGGCAACCACCAGACGAGTGCGGCGATTGTGGCGACCAATAGCAGGTTGACCCACGGTTGATCGGGCATCCCTAGCTTGAATGCGGTGCCAAAAGAGCGCTTCAGCCGAGCGCCTTCTAAATCGACACTATAGAGTTCATCCAGGATCAAGTGGATTAAAAAACCGACCATGACGCTTGCCCCTTGTAACCAGGCAATGGCCGGAGTGACCTGAAGCCCTTGGCTGGCCAAAGTGACCCACCCGAGTGATAACACGCTACCGAATAGTAGGCTGTGCCAGACGCCTCGATGAACGGTCAGTTTTTGGAATCCATAGGCCAAGGGATAGCGGATGGTTAAAAATGTACAAATCCCCGCAACAGCGACTTGCCAACCAGGGCGTGGAGTGGTGCGCCAGAAGGCCCAGCCTGGTGGCGCTTCTGGTAGGGTGATATAAACCGCCAGTAAGGTGCCCGCCAATGCCATGAAAGTAAACAGCCACCTAACGGGACGTGCATGATCCACGTCGACATCCGGTAACATGGTGCCCACGATGGTCAGTATGAATAGGCCGATGGCGACTGCTGGTGTTACTGTGCCTAGAAACATTAGGCTGGTGGCGCCTATTGCGCCGAGCACTGCGGCAGTGCCGACATGAGTGGCAAAATTGGCCATTAAGGCTAAGTCCTTGATCAGTATGGTAATAGTGGTAATTGTGAGCGCTTCATAAACTGTATAAAAATACAGAGCATGTCAAGTGTTGATCGCATGCCAACGCGGTGATTTCACTCCCATCGGGGTATGGGTCGCGGTCTGAGTGAGGAAAGACCATTGAATGTAGACTGCTTAAAATGGCTATCTTGAATCGGAAGGCCCCATAAGGCGTCGGTCTTGATATAATGCGCGGCCAGATTCTTTCATTACGACGTATGTCAGGTTGGTTGACCTGGCAGATTTTGCATCGCCAGACTCAAGAGGCCAAAGGATGATCATTAAGCCTAAGTATCGCGGTTTTATCTGTACCACGACCCATCCCACCGGATGTCAGCTGAATGTCGCGGAGCAGGTCGCGGTCACTCGTCAGCAAGCATTTTCCGGTCAAGGGCCTAAAAAAGTCCTGGTGATTGGTGCATCTTCCGGTTATGGCTTGGCCGCCCGTATTACGGCTGCTTTCGGCTACCAGGCCGCCACGTTAGGGGTTTACTTGGAAAAGCCGGGCACTGAGCGTAAACCAGGGACCGCCGGGTATTACAACAGCTGGGCTTTCGAGCAAGCGGCGCAAGAAGCGGGACTGTATGCCAAGTCGATTAATGGCGATGCTTTTTCTCACGAGATGCGCGCTAAAGCGGTTGAGCTGATTCAGCAGGATTTAGGAGAGGTCGACCTCGTGGTTTACTCGCTGGCTTCTCCTGTCCGCAAACTGCCGGATTCAGGTGAGTTGAAGCGCTCTGTTCTCAAGCCTATTGGTGAGACTTATCGTTCAACTGCGATTGATACCAATAAAGACCAAATTATTAAAGCTGAAGTTGAACCCGCTACTGAGCAGGAAATCCAAGACACGATCGAGGTCATGGGTGGCGAAGATTGGGAACTGTGGATGCAGGCGCTGGGTGAGGCCGGTGTTCTGGCCAAAGGTGCACGCACCGTGGCGTTCAGCTATATCGGCACTGAAATGACTTGGCCGATTTATTGGCACGGGGCCTTGGGTAAAGCGAAAGAAGACCTTGATCGCGCCGCGAAGGTTCTGAACGATAAGTTGGCGCCGGAAGGTGGTAGTGCCAATGTGGCGGTGTTGAAGTCTGTGGTGACTCAGGCTTCAGCCGCGATTCCTGTCATGCCGTTATATATCGCGTTGGTTTATAAGGTCATGAAAGAAAAAGGGCTGCACGAAGGCACCATCGAGCAACTCAATCGCTTGTTCGCAACGCAGTTGTATCGTGCAGACGGCCAGCCGATGGATCTGGATGAAGCCGGCCGCTTGCGGATGGATGATCGGGAGCTGCGTGACGATGTACAAGAAGCCTGCAAAGCGTTATGGGCGGATGTAACCTCTGACAATCTGTTTGAGTTAACGGATTATGCAGGTTATAAGCATGAGTTTCTCAAGCTATTTGGCTTTGACCGTGATGATATTGACTATGAAGCCGATGTGAATCCTGATGTGGGCTTTGAGCCCGAATCCATTTAAAAGTGAATGGCCGTTGTTCTCAACGGTCGTAATGGATGGCCGAGCGCTTGAGTGAACGTCGTGTGACGTTTCCGTTATTAAAGCCCTCGGCCATCTTTTTTCCATTCAATACAGAGTAAGGCCAATGCCGTGGAGACTCCGACGCTCGACACGACTCATATTGGTTTTTTGCTACTGCCCGGCTTTTCGATGCTGGCGCTTGCTTGTGCGTTAGAACCCCTCCAGGTCGCGAATGAATTAGCCGGCCGACCGCTTTATCGTATTCAGGCACTGACGCAAGATGAAGCCCCGCTTGAAGAGGCGCGGCACTTGCCAGTCGACAGTTCAACCCCTTTGGCGGTTCAGCCATGCTGCTCCATTCATGCTTTTCATACGCCGTTGGATGTGCTGATGGTGGTCGGAGGGCGTTATCGTCAGTCGACTGATGCGACCGCTTTATTTAACTGGTTGCGTCAGCAAGCCCGGTCCGGTGTGATGTTGGGTGGGATCGCCACGGGGACTCAACCTTTGGCCGAAGCCGGTTTGTTAGATGGTTATCGGGCAGCATTACATTGGCAGCGCGCAGATCATTTTGGCGAAACTTACCCAAAGGTTATTGTGACGCGTAACTTGTTCGAGCTGGACCGGCAACGCATGACCTGTGGGGGGGGGACGGCCTCTATGGATATGATGGTGACTTGGATTGGCGCTCGTTATGGTAAATCGATGGCGGCCAGTATTTCCGAGCATTTTGTGATGGAGCGTATTCGCTTACCCGATGAGCCTCAGCATGTGCCGTTGAAAGCACGGTTAAGCCATGCGCCGATTCATCTCCGTGATGCTGTCGCGATGATGGAAGCGAATATCAGTGAGCCCTTATCAGCCGATGAGCTGGCTCACCATTTAGGTATTTCTCGGCGTCAACTGGAGCGCTTATTTCGTCAACATCTGGATGCGATGCCATCACGCTATTATTTAAATCTGCGTTTACAGCAAGCCCAGCGTTTGCTCCGAGAGACTGCTTGGTCTATTGGTGAGGTGGCGCTTCGGGTGGGCTTTACCAGTGCATCACACTTTACGACCCGCTATCGCAATCACTTTGGTTATCCGCCACGGGAAGAGCGCCAATCTACTTTGTAGGGCTGAGCGAATCATGGTGAGTTAACCGGTCAATCCCTGGACCGGTTAAGGGAGCTCAGTTTAGTGGGGCAGCCCAAGTTGTGAGCGCCACATGTACTCCAAGGTATGAGGATGGCTGACGCCGTAGTGGGCTTGAGCTGATTCCGCATTGATTTCACCTGCCTCTAGACGGTGCCAGGCCCACATTTGGTTGCCGTAGTCGTAGTGCCACCATTCAGTCGGCAAGTTTGTGAAGCCGGCCTGTCGCATGGCGTGATAGAGCAAACGCCGATGATCGCGAGCCTCTTGCTGGGTTGCGGTCAAGTCATCACGACCTTCGAAGGCCGCACTGAATGCTAAAGGGCTGGCCTCATCAAACAAGGTGCCCATGTTCAATAAGCAGCCGTCAGCATCCATTAAGGTGACATCAATGGAGCCGCCGGTGACATGGGGGCTTGGGGCTTTAGGGTCTATGCTGGGCGGCGAGACCAGTTGGCGTGCTTGAGCAATTCGCTGTGCCTCATCCCAATCGGGCTGGGCTTCGGATAGCAGGGCTAAAAAGGTCTCATAAAGAAATTGCTGAACTTTAAACGGGCGCCAGCCGTCAAGTACCACCAGTGTCAGATGATCAGGCAAGTAACGTGTGGCTTCCAGCAGGCGCTGATAGACGCCTTCGCGGATATAGCATTCTGGCATCGTATGGGCAATACCCATTTTAAAGTAAGCCGGCCAAGTGCGGATTTTAGGCGATAGACTGATCGCTTGAAATGCTTCGGCCGATTCATGAATCGGGATCTGGCTGATGGTTTGCCAATCCGGCACCGGTAGGTCCGGGATCGGTAAATCAGTCATGGGTCGTGAACTTAAAGACATTTCAATTAACTCATAAGATTAGGAAGAAACAGCACCATTTCCGGCATTAAAATCAGCAATCCGAGCACCGCGATGGCCACCAGTACGAAAGGCCAAATTGTGCGAAACAGTGTGGTGATTTCCAGTCGACTGACGGCCGCCGCGACAAAGACACAAGCGCCCATAGGCGGCGTGATCAGCGCGATGGTGATGTTGAGCGTAATGATGATGCCCAGGTGAATCGGATCAATACCGGCCTGAGTCGCAATCGGCAGGAAAATCGGCGTCAGCAGCATCAGCGCTGAGACTTCTTCCATGAACATGCCTGTGACAAAGGTAATCAAGCTGAGCATCACCAGAATCAGTAAGGGATTATCGGTGAAGGGGGTCAGCATCATCGCAAATTGAGCGGGCACCTGAGCATAAGACAATAACCAACTGACGACCGAAGCTGCAGCCATGATCATGAAGATGGCAGAGGTCAGTCGTGCCGTTTCTCCGAGTGCTTGCCAGAGCCGTTTGAGCGATAGCTCACGGTTAATCAGGCCCAGCAGAGCAACATAGGTGACGATTAAAACGCCTGACTCGGTGGGTGTGACAAACCCCAGCACAATTCCAAAGACAATCAAAAATGGCGCGATTAAAGCGGGCAGTGCGCCCCACACCGCTTTAATGACCTTCAGTGGCGTCGGTTTTTCACCTGTTGCGGTAATCCCGTGACGGCGAACGTGAACCCAGTTCATGATCATAAAGGCCAGCCCTAACAGCAAACCTGGAATGACGCCTGCCAAGAACAGATCACCTACGGAGGTGTTCGTGAGCGAGGCATATAGAATCATGAAGATGCTGGGGGGAATGATCGGGCCGATCAAGGAGCTGCCAGCGGTGAGCCCAGCGGCATAAGAGGTTGAATAGCCTTCTTTACGCATCGCTGGGACCAACAATGAGCCTAGCGCTGAGGTATCGGCCACGGCGGAGCCATTGACCCCGGCAAAGAAGACGCTGGAGACGACGTTGACATAGCCCAGTCCTCCTCTTAGGTGACCAACCATGGCGCGTGCCAGGGTCATGAGCCGTTCGGTCATGCCGGTCGCATTCATTAACGTCCCCGCCAGTACGAAGAGGGGAATGGCCATGAGGGAAAACGCATCAATGCCCCCGAAGAACTGTTGGGGCAGCATCCGGGGTAGCAGCGATAAGTCGATAAAGGAGAAACCGACAATGGCGGTTGAGATCAGGGCCAGAAAAAGCGGCAAACCGATCAGGACATGAATCAAAAAAGTCGCAAACATGGCCAAAAGCATGGTCAGTCTCCCGTCTCAGACATGGGGCGTTCACTCCAGGGCGGTTGTATAAGGCTAAGCAGCGTCAGGCAGGTGAAGCCGACGGGCAGTGACAGCATCGGGATCATCTTGCTGACGCCTAGGCCTAAGGTTTTAAAGTGGGTCAAGGACAAGGCATAGTGCAGGCTGACCCAAGCAGCGTAACCGCAGAGCAGTACCGTGACTAACCACAGGTAAGTTTCCAAACAGGCGCGTGCTTTGCCCGGGAGTTTGCGCTCTAAAAAAGCAACGCGCATATGTTCATCGATCTGCCAGACAAAGCCGGCACTGAACAACACCGTCGAGATGGTGAGGTAACGGGAAAGCTCATCCATCCAAATGGGTGAATGTCCAATTAAATAGCGGGCCAAGACGCCATAAAGCAAAACCGCAATATTAACGGCGAGCATCACGCTGGCCACGCCGATTAGGAGTTTTCCCAGTCGGAGTCGTAAAAGGCGGAGCATGGTGTCGAATCTCATTGTAGGGCAACGTGGTCAAACGTTTGCCGAGGACGAAGGCGTTACGATTAAAGGGTCGAACCGGTATCAAGGGCGCTAAAATGGCAGATATTGCCCCGCTGCCAAGGCTCAATGACTTGATGAGCGGGGCATATCTGCATGGCCTTATCCATAGGGCTTCGTCCATTGACTCAGCCAAAATGGATTAACGCAGGCCAGCATCTTCCAATGCAGTATCAATCCAGCTGGAGTCGATATTTTGCTCTTTCAGCCATTTCAGATAAGACGGTTGTCCCACTTGCTGGAACTGTGCCATCTCTTCTTTATTTGGGGTATAGACTTCCATGCCTTGATCTTTCAGGTAGGTGATGCGGTTTTCAACTTCCGCCTCAACAGCCTTACGGTTCATTTCAGTCGCTTGGCGCGCAGCATCTTCTAAAGCGGTGCGTTGCTCATCGCTTAGATTCTTGAGTAGATCGCCATTGGCCACCAGAAACTGATCTGAGTACTGAATATTGGCCAGGGTCATGTATTTCTGCACTTCGTACAGGCTGCCCATGATGATGTACATCGGCGGATTCATTTGACCATCGGCCACACCGGTTTTCAGCGCCATATAGACTTCAGTCCAGGGGATCGGTGTGCCTGATGCGCCGAAAGATTCATAAAGCGCTACTTGGCTGGGATCCATCGCACGGAAGCGGAGACCATCGAAATCTGCAGGGCTTTTAATCTGGCGTTGGTTGTTGGTAAAAGCCAGGAAGCCTCCTTCTTCGACAACAGACAGCAGCTCTGTGCCTGTGCGCTCACGCCAGGTTGTTTGGGCTTGTTTCCAGTAGTCCCCTTCATCAAAGAAACGATGTGCAGCGCTGAAGTCATTAAACATGAAGGGGATGGCGCTGACATAAATTTCCGGGAACTGGGGGGCAATTCCGGCAAAAGAGGCGACGTTGAGGCTGGGGGTGTACATCACCTGCTCCATACGCTCCTGCTCTTCTCCCAGCATGCTGTTGGGGTACAGTTTGATTTCCAGGTCGCCGTTCGTTTTGTCTTCAACCAGTTTTTTGAAGTTACTGGCGAACATGTGAACGGCATTTTTATCCGCATCAGGTGCACCGTTATAGCTCAGGTTGATCGTTTGAGCTTGAACACTTAATGCGGTCAGCATACCGCCAACCGTCAGTGCCATGTTGCGTAGAACGCGTTGCTTGAGGCTATTCTTCAGTTGCATATTATTATCGTCTCTTCTGGAGTTTATCCTTAATCGGAGGGGTCCTTCGCCTGGTGACGTCCTTGCATCACCCACTCATACACTAGTTGTTGTGATGTTGACTCTGCAATGTTGCAGGTGTTGCTATTATGTCATCATGACGTGACGCTTTTGCGTTGAATCAGCATATTAGTTCCATCTTCTATTGACCTACATGGTGCGGCGCAGGAATTGCATATTGTGATGGAGGTACTGCATTAGCGTTTGAGCCGCGAGTGTGGGCTCTCTTTGATTGTGGCTGACCAGTCGGGCTTGGGCGCTCTGCATGATGCTGTGATCAATCGGTAGCGCCTGAATCAGGCCGGCTTCGATCTCATCATGAACCGTCAAGCTGGGCATAAAACTGATGCCGATACCTGATGTCACAAAATTTTTTAAGACTGAAACCGAATTGGTGCGTAATTTTGGCATCAATGATGTTCGAGTCACTTCTTCCATGGTGCTGATCAATCGGCCCATGCCGGTTGAGCGATCAATCAAGGCGCTGGGAAAATCAGCGGTTTCTCGGAAATCAACGGGCCCGGCACTTTGTCCCAGCGGATGCCCAGGTGGCACGATCAGGTTTAATGGTTGATCTATTTCAACATGGGTGTGCAAAAAAGGCGCTTCGGTTGAGGCGTAGGTGATGGCAAAGTCGATCTGGAAACTCTCGATAAGCCTGAGAGCTTCACTGGCGCCAGCCATCTCAATGCTCAGCTCGATTCCCGGATATTCTGCGAGAAAATTCTGAAGAGGCTGAGAAATGAGATCGGCAATAAAGCCTTCGCCTACGGCTAAGCTGACTTTCCCCTGATTAAGGTTCTGTAATGCATTCAAGCGCGATAAGGTGGCTTCTTCACTGGATTGCATTTGTCGATAGTAATCCAGTAACTCGCGACCTGCTGGTGTGATCTGGGCGTGAGGTGGGCGCCTTTCCCAAACGGGCATGCCGACGTCTTGTTCAAGCTGAGAAAGTAGGCGACTGATTGCAGACGGATCAACGCTTAAGCGCACCGCTGCTTTACGAAGCGTACCAAAACGGTCGATGGCATTGAGGTATTCCAGCGCACGGGGACTAAAGCGATTCATGGTATTCAGCCGATGGTCGTCAGGAGGATAATCAGTGGCGTTTTACCTTGATGATTGCGTCATTACGGCTTTCCTTAGACGTGCAGATTCATCGTAGGCCGCCCATTTAGACTTCTACTTCTATTTTTTTATAGGGCTACTTTTTTAGACTTCTTAAATTATTGCTTTGAATTTTAAGTGCATCTCCGTCTCGATGATAGCGTATGACACGGCGTCGTCGAGTGTGATGATGTCGTTTTTGTAAGCCTATTATTTATGGCGCCATTATTGATAAAGTGGTGAGCTATCAATGGGTGGCCTCTCCAGTGGTTACCTTCTTAAATGGCTGTTTTCAAGTGGCCAAGTCGCTGATATATAAAAAGCATGTCTCATCCAGACAAGTCTTGTCGCGGCTGTCCCTCTATACTGGATTTCCTAATTGGCGAGGCCTATGGCTTCGCCCATGACTTATTAATGAGGAGAATGTCATGAGCTGGACCCCGAGCCGTGAAGATTTCGACCACTATTTTGTGCCGAACTATGCCCCGCAGCCGGAATTGCTGGTGCGAGGAGAGGGCTCACGTGTTTGGGATCAGAATGATCGAGAGTATGTTGATTTTGCCGGCGGTATTGCGGTCAATGCACTGGGCCACCGTCATCCGGTCTTGATGGAGGCTTTAAAAACTCAAGCTGAGCATATTTGGCATTTATCGAATGTCTATGCCAATGAGCCTGAGATTCGCTTGGCCCGCAGCCTGGTTGAGCATACTTTTGCCGATAAGGTGTTCCTCTGTTCTTCTGGGTTAGAAGCGAACGAAGCGGCATTCAAGTTGGCGCGTCGACATGCTTACCTCAAGCATGGTGAAGCCAAACATAAAATTATCGCCTTCAAACAGTCTTTCCATGGCCGTTCGCTGTTTACGGTGACGGTCGGTGGGCAGGAAAAATATACCGAAGGCTTCCGGCCGGCCCCTCAAGGCATTGTACATGCTGAGTTTAATGATCTTGAGTCTGTTCGGGCTTTAATGGATGACACAACGTGTGCCGTTGTTGTTGAGCCGATGCAAGGCGAAGGTGGGGTCCGCCCTGCTGATGCGGACTTCCTCAAGGGGTTGCGAACCCTATGCGATCAGTATGAAGCCCTACTGGTATTCGATGAAGTGCAAAGCGGTGTTGGGCGTACAGGCGAACTCTATGCCTATATGCACTATGGCGTTAAGCCGGATATTTTGACTTCTGCCAAAGCTCTGGGCGGTGGTTTTCCCGTAGGGGCGATGCTGGCCACTGATGAAGTCGCGCCGAGTTTGGGTGTCGGCACTCATGGCAGCACTTATGGAGGCAATCCTTTGGCCTCTGCCGTCTCTTATGCGGCGCTTGAGTTTATTCGCCAGCCAGAAGTTTTGGCGGGTGTTAAGGAGCGTCATGAGTGGTTCGTTTCGGGGTTGAAGCGTATCAGCGATAATCACGGTGGCCTATTCAAAGAAGTCCGCGGTATGGGGTTATTGATTGGGGCTGAAATGGCTGATCCGTGGCACGGGCGCGCTAAAGATCTGCTGCAAGCGGCAATGGCGGAAGGCGTGATGACGTTAGTGGCTGGGCCTAATATTCTGCGTTTAGCCCCCTCTTTGATTATCCCCCCTTCTGATGTAGAAGAAGGCTTGGCGCGACTTGAGCGTGCGGTTAAACGTTTAGCGAATTGATTGAATAAAGCCCGGCTCTGCGTCGGGCTTTCTCTTTTGATGATGTGTCGGCTTTGAGCGACTGCACGATATACCGACGTGTTAGTTGAGCTGAATGCTGATAATGCGTAAGGAGATTCTCCATGTGGAGCGTGCGGCTGGCGGATTATACTGATTTGCCGGATATAGAACGCTTGGCGTTCAGTGGTGATCCCCCTCTAACAAATTTACCCGCCCATCGTGATCGTTTGCAGGAAATGATCGCGTTAACGCGCGCATCTGTACGCCGAGAGGTGGCTCAGCCTGGAGATGAAACCTATGTCTTCGTGCTGGAAAATACGCGGACCCGTGAAGTTTGCGGCACAGCGTCTATTCGCGCCTTATCGGGAGGGCGATCGGCTTATTACACTTATCGTCAGGAAACGCTGATTCATGCTTCACATCAAATGGATGTGAGGCAAGAAGTGCAGACATTATCGTTTTCTCATGAGCTTTCTGAAGCGACCCAGCTTTGCGCGCTTCATGTCGATGAGCGAGCGCGCGGCAGTAGCGGTGAGCGGTTATTACGCCGGGCGCGGCTGATGTTTATTGCTCAGTTTCGTGAGCGTTTTGCTGACCGTTTGTTTGTGGCTTATCCCGGTTATTTGAACGCATCAGGCGAACCGCCTTTTTGGAATGGGGTGGGTCGCCATTTTATTGATCTGGATTTTGCTGAAGTGAATCGCCTGGTGGGCATGGTCGGTAAGAGCTTCATTGCTGAAGTGATGCCCCCTTATCCATTGTATTTGAATTTACTTTCTCCAGAAGCGTGTGCCGCTATCGGTCGAGTGCATGGTGGTTTTATGTCGCCTTGTGATGAGTTGCGTGCAGAAGGTATGCAGCCTGGGCGTCATATCGATGTGTTTGATGGTGGCCCGATTCTGGAGGCGAATATTGATCAGATGCAAACACCCAGCCGCTGCTCTTGGCACCCTATTCGTATTCGTGAGGAACAATGGTTACCGGATGCCGCCCCCGCCTTGGTGGCCAATCAGGGGTTAGCGGGGTTTCGCTGTGTACTGGCGCGTTCGGCGTTATCGGCTACCGGGCAGTTACAACTCTCATTACCTCAGGCCGAGTGCCTGGGTGTTGGTGAAGGGCGCGCTGTGTTGATGGCCCCTTTGGAATTGCCACAGCTGGATGAGGACATGATGTAATGCGCATTCGATCCATCACCCGACAGGACCTTGATGCGCTTTATCGGTTGGCGAAAGCGACAGGACCTGGTTTTACATCTTTACCGCTGGATCGTGACTTTCTGGCCGGAAAGATTGCCCGAGCAGAGGCTAGCTTGGCGGAGACAGCGCCTGAAGATGCGTTGTATTTTTTTGTCCTTGAGCAAGATGACGGCAAAATCGTTGGTTGCTGTGCCATCGAATCAACGGTTGGCTTTGATCAGCCCTTTTATAATTACCGGGTTGGCAAGCTAACGCAAGCTTCACCGCAGATTGGCATTCGCCAGCAGGTCGACTTGCTGTTTATCAGTAATGATCATACGGGTGATGCTGAAGTGTGTTCGTTATTTTTACTTCCGCAAGCACGTCATGCTCGAGTCGGGCAGCTGTTATCTCGGGCGCGAATGCTGTTTTTAGCGCAATTTGCTGACCGTTTTCCATCACGTGTATTGGCTGAAATGCGTGGACATTTCACTGATGAGGGACGCAGCCCTTTTTGGGAAGCGCTAGGGGCTCACTTCTTTCCCATGGCCTTTGACGAAGCCGATTACCTGACCGGCCAGGGCAAAAAAGGATTTATTGCGGAATTAATGCCCCGTTACCCCATCTATACCGCCTTCTTACCCCAATCGGCACGGGACTGTATCGGACAGGTCCATGCGCATACCCGCCCGGCACTGGCGATGCTGGAAAAAGAAGGCTTTCGTTACGAAGGTTATATCGACATCTTTGATGGTGGGCCGACGATGGAGTGCCGGATTCAGGATATTCGAACGGTTAGGGAGAGTACCCTGTTGCCGGTTGAGCTGGTCGATCCCCCTGATGATGACGAGACGGTTTTTCATGGCCTGGCCGCGACTACAGATTTACAGCAATTTCGGGCGATCCGCACCCGTTACTCACCCACTGCGCAGGCTCAGCCGCTTACTCCAGATGAAGCGCGTCGACTGGATATCGAAGAGGGCGCCTTCGTGCGGGCTGTGGTGCTCTAGTGTTTCGGTTCAGACTCGTGTTTCGGTTCAGAGCGTTTGTGAGTGAGTCTTTATAAATCGTCTTTATGAATGAGTTTTTATAAATGAGTGCTCATGCGTGATTGCTGATGTCTACATGGTGATTGGCGCCTGAACTGCCCGATAAAATGAGGAGATCACTGATGACGGAATCCCCCTTACCCTTGCGCCAACAGCAACTGATTGGTGGGCAATGGATCACCGGTCAGGGTGACACCCTGAAAAAATATGATCCGGTTTCAGGTGTATTGATTTATGAGGCAGCGACGGCATCGCCAGCTCAAGTGAACCAAGCGATCTCAGCGGCGCGTGATGCTTTTTATGAGTGGGCGCGGTTGGATTACGCCGAGCGGGTCGATTTTGTCGAACGTTTTCGGACACGTTTGGAAGCGCGTAAGCCCGAGTTAGCGCACTTGATTGCTCAGGAAACCGGTAAGCCTTATTGGGAAGCGCTAACCGAAGTTGGGGCGATGGTGGGGAAAGTGGCGATCTCACTGAAAGCCTATGATGAGCGCACGCCTGTGCGAGAAAAAGCCATGGCCGAAGGTCGGGCTACACTACGTCACCGTCCACACGGTGTGTTGGCGGTGTTTGGCCCTTATAATTTCCCTGGGCATCTGCCCAATGGCCATATTATTCCTGCACTGCTGGCGGGGAATACGATTGTGTTTAAACCGAGTGAACTCACCCCCGCGACAGCTGATCTCACATTACAGTGTTGGCTGGAAGCCGGTCTGCCTGACGGTGTGATTAATTTGGTTCAGGGTGAAGTCAAAGTCGGTCAAACGTTGTCTCAAGGTGAGATTGATGGCTTGCTCTTTACGGGCAGTGCCCGAACCGGTCAGTTGCTGCATCGTCAATTTGCCGGCCAGACGGGTCAATTGCTGGCGCTGGAGTTAGGTGGTAATAATCCAGTTGTGGTGTTACCTGATGCGGATCCGGCAGCAGCAGCGGTATTGCTGGTTCAGTCTGCATTTATCTCCGGTGGCCAGCGATGCACCTGTGCCCGACGCATTCTGTTGCCAGAAGGTGAAGCGGGCGATCGTTTGTTAGAGGCTTTTTTACGCGCGGTGGATGGCATTACCGTGGGTGGGCAGTTTGATGAGCCTGCGCCTTTTATGGGCGGTGTTGCTTCGCCTCAAGCGGCTCAAGATTTGCTGGCTGCGCAACAGTCGTTATTGGCCGGTGGTGCTCGGTCATTGCGTGAAATGAAACTGCTGCGTGAGGGGACCAGTCTCCTGTCGCCTGGCGTGATCGATGTCACGGGGTGTGATGTCCCTGATGAAGAGTACTTTGGTCCGCTCACCAAAGTGACTCGTTATCGGGATTGGCAAGAGGCTTTGACGCTGGCCAATGATACCCGTTACGGTCTGGCCGCTGGCCTGATCGGCGGCAGCGCAGGGGATTGGGAAGATTTCACCTTGCGCATTCGTGCCGGTGTCGTGAACTGGAATCGCCAAACCACTGGGGCGAGTTCTGATGCGCCTTTTGGTGGCGTCGGGGATAGTGGTAACCATCGCCCGAGTGCTTTTTATGCCGCCGATTATGTGGCTTGGCCCATGGCCTCATTAGAAAATGATACGGCGGTATTGCCCGCCAGCTTACCCACAGGGTTGAACTTCAGACCCTAGGTTACCCCGTTTGTCAGGTGTTCGGGGTGACCTGAAACGCCTGACGCTCGAGCTTGTTAGGGCTGTCAGCGTGTTGAAGTGTGATGGTGAGCAACGTTTGGGTGTTGAGCGCGATATCGCGTTCAAAACCAATGTGAGAAGTGACGTGCTCGCGTTACAATACGACATGACATGACGCCAGAAGGTCGAGTAATGACGTCTTATCTAAAATACCGTGTGCTTGTAAAATATCGTGTAATGCTAAGATATAAAGTACTGTTTAAATATAGCATGCTGCTGGGGTGTGCTTTGTTGCTCAGTAGCTGTGGTCATCTTCAATCTAAACCGCGCTCCTTGATTGAGCTGAAAGACCAAACGCCTTGGACTGGGTATATCAGTGCCTTTCCGAAAGGCTTTAGCTTTAAGCTCGACAAGGTGGCGCGGGTCAAGCTCTCCAGTGAAATCCTGGCCGCTTACGATACGCCTAATCCTGAAGCCCGCCTGTACACCGAAGAAGGTGAACTGGTGGCGTACGACAGTGATGGTACCGATGGCCAAAATTTCGTCATCAACATGATCCTGCCGCCAGGGCAATACAAACTCTGGGTTCAGGATCGGAGCCGCCAAGGGTGGGGACTGAATTTAGAGGGGATTGATCCTTATCACCCTTGTCCGATTGTGTTGGATGTTTTACCGCTTAATGGCACGATGACGGCTTCGAATCCTTAACGTTATTTTGAAGTCCGTTCTCACATGGTGCCTGTCTTATGGTCACCGATGATGTCACTTATGATGAGCGCTAAAGTCCCCCTGGCTGTAGCGCTCTGATTGCCAGACCCTCTGTATCATTTATATGCCATTGATTGATTTGATGCCTGTTTGGCGATCATCGGGGGTTGATCGGCTTGAAGGTGGTAACGTCGTTGTTGATATAGCCAAGCCGGTAATAACGCGTGCGCCAAGGCATCACGGCTTTGTGCCGATGATGCGGTGCCGGTGAGCGTGAGGCTTTGGGTGGTGGCATCATAGCGACCGGCTAAGGCGGGCTTCTCCGGCTGCAAGATGGTCACTGCTTGGCCACGCATTAAGGCCCAATTATCCGCAAACTGCATCATGGCTCGCCCTTGAGCGGCCTGTTGTGATGCTTGTGTCATATCACGCCCTGGCATCGGGTGTTGGCTGTTGATGCCCATCAGTGATAGCAGTGTTGGTGGCAGATCGATCTGGCTGGTAATGCTCTTGATTTTTCGGGGTTGAATATCGGCACCGACAATCAGGCCTGGGATATGGAAGTGTTTAATCGGTACCAGCTCATTACCATAAACTCGAACATCATGGTCAGCGACGACCAAAAACAGGGTGTTATGCCAATAATCCCGTTGCTGAGCTTGGTCGAAAAACTGCCCCAATGCATAGTCGGCGTAACGCACCGCATTGTGCACGCTATGAATGGGGCCTTCAGGTTGAATGCGTCCACTGGGGTATTCAAAAGGTTCGTGGTTACTGGAGCTAAAGACCAGGGTGAAGAAGGGTTGTCCAGATTGAGTGTGCTGCTGTAAACGTTGATCGGTTTTATGGAACAAGTCTTCATCACTGACTCCCCAGCTGCCCGTAAACATTGGGTTTTTATAGTCATTCTGGTCAACCACCTGATCAAAACCATTGCCGGTAAAGAAGCTGCGCATATTGTCAAAATGGGCCTCGCCGCCATAGATGAATTCCGTGTGATAGCCTTGCTGCTTCAACAGATCTGCGAGTGTAAAAAAGTGGCGTTGGGCTAATGAGAGTTTGACAACACTACGCGCTGGAGTCGGCATAAATCCACTGACAACGGCTTCTATGCCTCTGACTGAGCGGGTACCGGTGGCATAGAGATTTTCGAACCACCAGCCTTGTGATTTGAGTGATTCCAGCTCCGGTGTTAAGGCTTGTCCGCCTAGTGATTGAACAAACCCGGCGCCCAGGCTTTCTTCCAGTATGATCACCAGATTTAAGGGCTTCGCGCGCGCGTAGGTGGCGGTTTGAGTATGGAGTGTGGGTAATGATGCGTTCGGGTTAAGCCAAGGCATGTCACCATGACGTAGTGTGGCTAGCATGGCTTGATCCGATAAATGACCATAGATGCTGCTGGAATGAGCCTCGTGTTGTAGGTTGTAGAGCGCAAATTCGACCGACCAAGTGGAGTCTAGAATTAAACTGTTGACCAAAGGGTCTGCGGTGAGTGCAAACATGGCCGGGTTGGCTGGACGGTGTTCTGTGGTTGAGCGAATCATACCGGCCAGCAATAGAATGACCAGCGGCCAAGTCATCAGCAGTCGAATGCTGTGTCCTTTCGGAGGATGATGAGGCAATCGCCGCTTTAGTGTGCGCCATGTGATCATTAAGACGCAGAGTGTGAGTGATAGCCCAAGAATTAAAGGGAGCTTAAACCCGTGCCAAAGTGTTGAGGCGACTTCTTGAGGATATTGTAAGTATTCAATGAATAATCGGTTCGGCCTGAGATCGTACTGTTGAATAAACGCAGGGGTTGAGGCCTCCATGAACGCTAATACGGTTAATGTAAGACTGCCCCAGATGATTAAACTCCAGCGCCATAAGCGCCAGGTTTTGTCGTGAGCAATTAAAGGCGCCAATAGGGCAAGGGGTAATAGCCAAAGCCCCATTTGGATCAGGTCGACCCGAAGCCCTTGGAGTAGCACCGTGGTCAGCGCTTTTTGAGCGATGACGCGATCCCATTGCCAAATCACCAGCCCTAGTCGGCTTAATGATAGAAGAATGATACCGGCGACCAGAAGTCCTACCAGGGGGGCCCAGGGGCGGCAAAGACGCATCAGTGGGGAGCTAATGTTGAACATAAAAGCCTCTATGTCAGATATTCGTCAAATATCTGAAGACAGGTTCAATCAGAGGTAAGCCCCGTTATTTGATCCTGTTTGGACCCTATTCTCGGGGCTTACGGCGATGGCCGCACTTTATGTCGAAGGGCTTAAGGGAGCATTAACGTCGGGGCATATCAGATTGAAGGTGGTTCGCTTGAAAAGCATTAGCGTGGAAAGCCTTAACGTTATTAAGCGCGTTTGCTTGGGTAGAGCTCACTTGAATAGCGCTAGTTTGAATAGCACTAACCTTAAGAGGATTTACGGCCAGTGATCATGGCTTTGACTAGGTTCTCGCGGTGCCGCCAACTGCTGATAGCCACGCCGGCAAGGTGACAGGCGATCAGTAGTAGCATGGCATTGCCAATAAACTCATGCCCTTCTTTTAAATCATGGCTATACAGCTCAGCGATTGCGGTATCGGCCAGTATGCCTTCGCCATGATGCGCCAGCATGATCAGCCCTAATGCCACTTGAATCCCCAGTAAACCGAGCAAGGTGAGTGTCATGAGTCCACCGGCAGGATTGTGGCCGGTATAAGACTGCGGGTGGCCCTGATAGAGGCTTTTTAAATAATCCAATGCTGCCCGTGGGCTACGGACAAAATCGCTAAAACGTGCATGTTGTGGGCCTGCAATCCCCCAAATAATTCTGAATATGACCCAGCTACCAACCACATAGCCACTCCAGATGTGCAGAGGGTTGTCATCTTCACTTGTCAGCCATGCGGTAATGACTGCGGCAGCTAACACCCAGTGGTAAAGCCTGAGTAATGGGTCCCAGACGACAGTGGATGATGGCGTTGTTGACGTTGACGTTGTTGGCGTTAGAGTTGCTGGTCGAGCTGTATGGGGTCTACGAGAAGAGCGCATCACCTGATCCTTTTTTGGTGGTTTGAGCAGGTGATGAGCTTATGAGTGAGAGCTTAACAGAACCTTAGGCGCTGTCTGAACAATGGGGCGTGTCTGGATAGGCGTCTAGCTGGGCATGCAGGCGTTGTTGATGAGCGTGATCAATAAAACTGGCATCTATGGCATTTTTTGTCAGTTGACGCCACTGTGCTTGGGTTAAGTTCAAGGCCTCTTGCACGGCCAGCATATTCTCTAACATATAGCCGCCAAAGTAGGCTGGGTCGTCACTGTTGAGGGTGACGCGGAGCCCTTGGTCCAGGAGTGTTTTGAGGTTATGTTCAGCCATGCTATGAAAGACACGTAACCGGGTATTCGAGAGCGGGCATACGGTGAGCGGCATGTTGATGTCTCGTAGATGGGCGACCAGTGAGGGGTCTTCAACACAACGCACACCATGATCGATTCGGTCGACTTTGAGCAACTTAAGGGCTTGCCAGATATAATCAGCAGGGCCTTCTTCTCCCGCATGAGCGACAATTTTCCAGCCCTGGGCTCTGGCAAAATCAAAAGCACGTGTGAACTTGCTCGGTGGGTTACCTTGTTCTCCAGAATCCAGACCAATACCGACAATACGATCTCGATAGGGCAGTGCTGCATTGAGTGTGGCCAGCGCATCCTCTTCGTCTAGGTGACGCAGAATACAGAGAATCAGCTGTGAGCTGATGCCGAATCGCGTTTCGCCTTCTTTTAATGCGCGTTCAATGCCTTCAATGACAGTGCTCATCGGTATACCACGAGCCGTATGCGTTTGTGGATCAAAGAAGATTTCGACGTGAGTGACGGCTTGTGTGTGGCAACGTTCTAGATAAGCCATGGTCAGCCGATAAAAATCGTCTTCATCGCGCAGCACCTCGGCACATTGGTAGTAAAGATCTAGAAATGATTGTAAGTCAGCAAAGTTATAGGCTTCGCGTAATGCTTCCACAGAAGGGTAGGGCAGAGCTATTTGGTGGCGTTGAGCCAGCTCGAAGGCCAGTTCAGGCTCGAGGGTGCCTTCAATATGCAGGTGGAGTTCAATTTTGGGCAGGTTGGCTAACCATTCGTGCATGACGGTCTCGTTCTGGTTCATGGCATCGGGGGCATCGTCTGGTGTTGATGTGCATGATATCGGTCTCGATGACATCAATCATGAATCAGTGCCATATTGGCCCAGGCCAAATGCCAAGGCAAGCGCTTAGCGTTGAAGTCGAATCGCGACTCTAAGACCGCCCAATGGTGAGGGTTCAAAGACCATTTCACCTTGGTAGCTTTCGACCACGGCGGTACAAATGGAGAGGCCCAGGCCATGGCCACTGCCACTTTCATCGAGGCGCACGCCGCGATGAGTCAGTTGACGGCGTTGTGCTTCGGGGACACCTGGGCCATCATCTTCGATCAGCAGTTGCCACTGCTGGGGAAGCGTTTCAATCGTCAAGTGGACGCGTCGATGCGCATGTCGCCAGGCGTTATCTAACAAGTTGCCAAGGAGCTCCAGCATATCGTCGCGGTCATAAGGCAAGCTTTGATCGGGTAGGGATGAGGTGAATTGAATTTGATCATTATCCATACGTTCAAGTACGGTGACTAATATCGGTATCTCTTGGTGCGGATCAAAATATTGGCCTGGGCTTGGACTTCCGGCGATACGCGCACGACGAAGTTCCCGGTCGATGAGATGACGTAGGCGTTGATACAGCTGTTGAAGCTCTGTACGGCTAGATTCGGGGGCTTGATCCGCTAACCATTGTAATTGCTGGAGGGGGCGTTTGAGCTCGTGGGCGAGATTACCCAGGGCCAGACGGGAGCGTTTGGTTTGCTCTCCAGAGCGTTGTAAGGCCTGTTCAATGGCCTGAACTAATGGTTGAACTTCATCGGGCAAATCATCGGGCATATGGACATCTTGGCCACTGCGCTGATCTTCCAGTGCACGCCGAATAGGGGCGAGCCGAGCAAATCCCCGCATGAGAACGCGCCGTTGTAAGCCCAGCATCAGGAAAATTGAGGCGGTGACTAAGGCCAGGAGTGACAGTTCGAACTGACGCTGATCATCGCGCATTGCCGCAATATCTTCGGCCATCCACAAACTGAATTCACTGTTAAGACGTCGAAACCCTTGCTCCCAAATGAGCCAGTCTTGCTTGGCGGGACCTTGTGCTTGATGGGTTCGATGTTGTCCGGCAGACAGCGTATTTTGCTCAATTTGCTGATCCCATAATGAGCGAGAGCGCAGTTCGTGCCATTCTCCTCCAATCGTGCGGTAACGAATCTGATAGTAATGCCCTGAGCGAACACGGCTGTAGACATCGGGTAAGCGAGAAAAGTTGAGCTGCCAGCCGCCATCAGGCGTTTGTGATAAAGCGGCTATCAGGCTTTGTGCATCATCTTCAAGGCGAGCGAGCACAAAGTCGTGACTCAGCTTTTCAACACCGAAATGGACCATCGTTAATAAACCACCCATGACCATCAGCATGACCCAGAGGAGATGGCGACGCAGTGCCGCTTCTAACGATTGCCCTTGACGAAAACGTGTCATCCTTCGCCTTCCGGTGTTGGCATGACATAGCCTTGGCCGCGCCGGGTTTTAATCACATCACGGCCCAGGCGTTGGCGCAAACGATTGACATAAACTTCCATGACATTGCTGTCACGCAGCTGGTCTTCTTCATAAACATGTTCACTCAAGGCCGTTTTAGACATGATCTGGCCGACATTCAGCATTAAGCAACGTAACAACCGAAATTCAATGGCGGTTAATTCATGTGTGTGACCTGAGGCATCGGTGACGCATTGAGTATCTTGATTGAGATGAATCTTGCCTACCTTGAGCATCGGATCGGCTTGTCCATGATGGCGACGAATAATGGCTTCAAGACGAGCCACTAGCTCTTCGACATGAAAAGGTTTGCCGAGATAATCGTCAGCACCGGCCTTAAGCCCATCCACTTTTTCATGCCAGGCATCTCGTGCGGTTAAAATCAGAACGGGCATATCTCGGCCCGCGGACCGCCATTCTTTAAGGACTTCAAGCCCTGACTGACCGGGTAATCCCAAATCCAAGATCACGCCATCGAGTGTTTCTTCCATGCCTAGAAAGGCGCCATCAATGCCATCATTGGCCACTTCCACTGCGAAGCCGGCCTGCTGTAGGCGAGGACGGAGTTGTTCTACGAGATTGTCGTCATCTTCTACAAGCAGCAGTTTCAAGGGTTAGTCCTCTTCAATTTCTTCACTGATCAATGCCCCGGTTTCTGCATCCAGCTGGATTTCACGAACAATACCGTCGTGATCAAGCACTTCCAGTTCATAGACGACACGGCCATCTTCCCGCTCCAGCTCAAGGTCAAGCAGCTGTCCTCTTAAACGTCTGGGATATAAGTTCAATAGATCATTAAGTGGCATGATCTTGCCGGCAGCGACCAAGGCTCTTGCCTCGCTTTGATCCAAATCATCACCCGCCCAGGCGACCAGTGCATAAAGCGATAATAGCCCAATGCCCAGTTGCGTTATTTTCATTATCAGTCTCCGCTGACTGATCATAAAACGCTGCGGGATCGCTTGATGTTTAAGCTATCGTCGCAGGCTTTATCTCAGTCACAAGTGTCTGTCAGGTCAGACAAGGCCCTTGTCGCTCATTATCAGGGCCTCATTCCACATCATGAATGAGTCATATGATGACAGACATAGCTTAATTCAGGCTGAACCAGGACGTGAAGTCGGTGTGACCAGTAATGCCGCTCGTGCACCGGCTTCAACTTGAGGGTTGGGGAAGACAACCAATACGGGGTCATCACCGACAATGTAAGGCCCTGCAATGTCATCTTCACTGAGGCGGGTACCGGGTTTAAAGGTGGTGAAGTTTGGTGTGTCGTCGGCAAAATGAAACGAGAAGTGGTCGCCTTGACGCATCAGCTCATCACGTACGACAAAATAAGTGATGGCGTCAGGATTATCTGTTGAAGGGGCCGAGCCTTGAATTAATGCACTGAGTAAAGCGCCCATGGGCGCAAGTGGTTCGAGGTCGTTTTGTCCCATCGGCGCCACTTGCCCCAGCTCCAGTGTCCAGGCGGTGGCTTGGTGGTAATGACGACTGTAGTGAGAAAAAGTCCAGCTGTGCTGGTGCTGAACAAGCGCTGCTTGTATGCCCGCAGCAGATAACCAGCCCCACTGGGTGGCTGTTGGCGACGTCCTTTCGGCATAAGGCAATACAGCAAAACGAGGATACTCGCTACGGCGAATCGCTGTGTGAAGATCTAGATGGAGATGGGGATTGGATGGATAGCGCTCAAAAAAATCATCAACTGCACTCATCAGTTCTATCGCACGATGATGTTCCTGAGTTGTGCCTTCTAAGCCACGCTGAAACAGCCGGTTTAAGTTAGTGTCGATATAACGCTGCTGTGCGACGCAAGCCTTAGGGTGACCAAAAATGAGTAAGGTCGGGGCGCCGAGAGTCATTTTTTCGGCATCCAACTGGCACAGTAAGTCGCCCAGTAGTTCCACCGGTGCAGTTTCATTACCATGAACGGCGACCGAAATAACGCTGGCAGGCACTTGGGGATTGATGTGATCAGGTGTCAGCTCTAATACGCCCCAGCAGGGCGTTAACCAATGACCTCCACGGCAACGGCCTTCAGTCGGGAATGGAGCAGGTTCTAAAGTTGCTGGTATCCAATCACTTAGCATAAGCGCCTCATTGTCATGTTAATGAGCCATCGAGATGACTGTTTTTTGGCATGTCTTTGAATGATATCAATATCATCATACCGTCGTTATATGTCGATCTGGTCTCAGTGTGCGCAATGGATAGATGCTTTTAGATCTGATGGCTTATTTGATCAATGATGTTGTATTGAAAAGGTGGTGGCTGGTACTGCGCTAGATACTTGTTGTCACAATACAAAGGGCTTTGGGCTACATTTGCTGATGGTATAGGGGGATCAATACGGTGCATTATTTTATGTCGTGTATTAAATAGTATTGTGATGAATGACCGTTCACCAAGCTGTAGCTGCAGATCTCTGTTGTGAGCAACGCTGATGAGCTGCGCTTCTAGCTATCTGCTCTTCCCGAGACCTCCGCATGATGGTCGCGAATATTTTAAGTAAGAGGATGTACTCAATGAGGCAGTTGATTGCTGGTGGTATAAATCGGGCGCTTCGCCTTTTGGGCTTGAGAAGTCTTGACCGTCAATTCTTATTTTCTTATGCACTGATTTTTCTCATGGCTGCGGTGGCCAGTGTATCGTTATTCTTGAGTATGTCGGTTTCCCCTCAGACGATTAATGTCGCGGGTGCCCAGCGCATGCTCAGCCAAAAGATGACGAAAGAGGTGTTATTACTTGAAGTTGGCGCTGTTGATCAACAGACACTTCAAACAACGATGCAGCGTTTTGAAACCGCTCATCGTGATTTAATGGCGGGTAATCCAGCGAAAAATATAGCCGTCTTTGATGACCCCGTGATTCAACGTCAGATGCAAACGGTTGATCAGCTCTGGCAGCAAATGGCGTCACTCATTAATCGGCAGCTTCAAGATCCCCAAGCTTCGCGTATTCCAGAACTGCAGCGTAACTCGGTCACCCTGTTAAAAGAAATGAACCAAGCCGTCGTCATGATGACGCAAGAAGCTGATGCCACTCAACGCTTGCAGCTTGGTATTGCCTTCAGTTGTGTGTTAGTGATTCTGGTCTTAGTGGTGATGGGGCGTATGTTTGGCATCAGTGTGCTAATGCAGCAGATTCGAGTGCTGCTGAGTGGGCTTGAGCAAGTCGGTAAAGGTGATTTGACTCAACGTTTACCGATCGAGTACGAAGACAATGAAGTTGGTCGAATGTTCTCAGCGTTTAATCGCATGCAGAACGAAATTTGCCATTTACTGCGACAAATACAAGAAACGGCGACTAATAATGATCGTTATACTTTGGAAGTGGTCAGCACGACTCATTCAACGAGCCAAGGTGTTGCGCGTCAGTCTGAAGATTTAGATCAAGTGGCGACGGCCATGAACGAAATGACCGCTACTGTCAGCGAAATTGCTGAAAATGCGGGGCAAGCCGCCGATGCGACCCAGAATGCTGAAGAGGAAGCGCGTAAAGGCAAAACCGTAGTCGATCGTACCGCACATATGCTCAATGACATGATGGCACAGCTTCAAGCCACTGCCGATCAGGTGCGTCAGTTGGAAGCCGAGACTGAAGAGGTGGATAAAGTCTTGGAAGTGATTACGGGGATTGCTGAGCAGACGAACTTGCTGGCCTTAAATGCGGCGATTGAAGCGGCGCGTGCGGGTGACGCCGGTCGTGGTTTTGCTGTCGTAGCTGATGAAGTGAGGTCTCTGGCACAACGGACACAGCAATCCACCGGGGAAATTCGCAGCATTATTGAACGGTTGCAAAACCAAGCCAAAAGTACGGCCAGCGCGATGCAGCAACGGGCTGAAGAAGCCCAGCAAAATGTGGATACCATGCAAGAAGCCACACAATCACTGGAAGCCATTGTGGGGGCAGTGGATGTCATCAGTACGATGAATACCCAGATTGCGACTGCGGCTGAACAGCAAAGCCAGGTGGCTCAGGATATTGATCAACGGGTTGTGCAGGTGTCTTCTGTGGCCGAGCAGACCCGGCAGGATTCAGAGAAAGTTGTGACAGCGTGTAATGATATTCGTCATGAGGCTCAGCAAATGAGTGATCGTATGTCACGCTTCCAACTACCTGCTCAATGATGAAATATTCATCCTACCTGTCAGTGAGTTGATGGACCGTTTGCGTGATTGATTTGAGGAGAAGCCCTGAAGAGGTATGAGTAGGGCTTCTCTACACGTCTTAAGCATTACAGTGTGGTGGATGCTCAAACAACTCACTGCATCAAAGCGTTATCTGTTCGTTGGTCTAATGCAAACCCTTTTATGCCCCAGTATTCCGCTTGGGCCAGTAAATAATGTCGCAGTGCTCGCCGACTGGCTTCTTCCTGTAAGCAATGTTTGACCTGCTGTTGTACCTCCGCGTAGTCAGGTATTGGTGGGGCTAAACGTTCATCAATCCATACGATATGCCAACCGTACCGAGACTCTAGTGGGCGGTCACATAAGCCCTCTGAGAGGTAGGCTAACTGGCGATCCAACTCGGGAACAGTGACCCCTTTTTGCCAGATGCCGAGATCCCCGCCTTGATCTTTGGAAGGGCACGCCGACTCTTTTTGCGCCAGCCACGTGAAATCTTCGGGCGTTTGCTTGAGTTGCTGAATGAATTGATTCGCTTTTTGGCGCTGAGTATCACGTTGCTGCGTCTCTTCTACGGGAGCCGCCAATAGAATATGGCGTAGTTTCAGCTGTAACGGTGGACTAAATCGTTCAGGGTGTGCCGCATAGTAACGTTGGCACTCATGATCGGTCGGTGCCTCAATGGTCAGTGTTTGGTCTAACAATTGTTCGATCGCCGTAGCCTCATCTTCCTCTGGGTTTAACCCTTCGGCTTCGGCACTTTGGTACAGCAGCGCGCGGATGACCAACGCTTGTGCCGCCTCTTGATAGGCCTCGTCCGCAGAGCTGGCCGGATGGTGCTGCATCTCTTGTGCAATTTCATCCTCGGTGATGGTGTGCTGCCCCACTTGAATCGAGCGGGCCGAGCTGGCGAGGTTTTCTAATGGGATCGTATCCATTGCACTCTCCATGAATCCTAATGACTGCCCGTGAATTCGAATAACTGCCCATGAAGACTCATGATTGTTCATGAGTCTTAATCACAACACGATACCCGGTGATAACGGGTATCGTGCTGAACAGAGAGCCGTCAGGCGCGATGTCTCACAATTTGGTAGCGACGATAGATATAGCCTATTGGAGCACTCCAGACATGGACTAATCGAGTGAAAGGGAAAATCAGCACAATGGTTAAGCCGACCAGAATGTGTAGTTTATAAATCAAGCCGATCTCCTCAAGGTGGGTGGCCGCTCCGCCTTGGAAGAAAACAATAGACTGTGCCCATTCAGCCAGGTGCAGCATCGGTTGGGAGCCGCCTTCTAAATGCCCAACCGCGGGGATGATCGTCATGAGTCCCAGGCTGACTTGAACCATCAATAAAATAAGAATGAGGTTATCGGCACCGCTGGAGCTAGCTTTCACGCGAGGATTGGTGAGTCGACGATGAAGTAGGATCAAGCCGCCACCTAAACACATGAGGCCAGCAACCCCGCCAATGATAATCGCCATGATTTGCTTGGCATTGGCCGACATGAAGGGCGCATAGACCCAGTGGGGGGTGAGCAAACCCACCAAGTGCCCAAAGAAAATGGTCAGGATACCGATATGGAACAGGTTACTGCCCAAGCGCATTTGCCGCCGCGACAGCATTTGGCTTGAGCCCGTTTTCCAAGTGTATTGCCCGTGGTCATAGCGCAACCAGCTGCCAATGAGAAAGACACTGCCAGCCAAGTAAGGGTAAAGACCGAACAAGAAAGTGTTCATCAGAGGCCTCCTTGAGTATCGAGCAAACGTACGGGGTCGCTGGCGGTTTGACGTTTGTGTGCGGCCAGGTGGCGCCCTTGAGCAGACTGTAATGCACAGTCTTCATCGGATTGCGCATGAAAACGAACGGCTTCTTCTTCCCAAACCGCATCGAGTGCTTCGGGGGTTTTATCGGAGACCTCGTGTTTAATCTCTGGACGCTGAATCTCTAATTGATCACTGGCGCCGATCAGTGCCAAAAGGGCTTGAAAGATCAGGGCATAATCGCTTTCGGCTTCACTGAGGCGCGCGCCTAAACGTGCCAGAATCGCTTCTAGATCCCCCAGCCATTGACCTATCGTGAGATCATCGCGAGTGGAGAGGTATTCCAGCACCACCGGTAAGTGATCGGGAAGTTCATGGGTCGCTAAAGTCATCCCTGCGGTTTGATATTCATTGAGAAGGTCCACCATCGCTTGACCACGATCGCGGGATTCGCCATGGACATGCTCAAACAACAGCAAAGAGGTTTGGCGTCCACGATCGAACTGCTCCACATAAATGGCCTGATGGTCAAATAGTTCGCCCGATCTGAGTGTCTGGGTCCATTGATGAAAGCGGGGTTTTAACGCCTCAGGTAGCCGGCCGTCTTGATCCATGACGTGATCAATGTCTGCCAAACTCTCGATTAATTGAGGGTCGGGATAGTCCAATAGCCGAGCAAGCGCCCTGAGCGTCATCGCGGTATTACTGATCATGAGTGGCCTCCTGTGGATCATAAATATCGACAGGTTTGACGAGAGTGCTGGTTTGTCGACGTCCGCCAAATAAAGAGAATTCGCTGTCACCGCCCTGACAGCCTTGTCCGAAGGAGAAGCCGCAGCCACTTTTTTCCGGGAAGGCTTCTTTGGCCAATTCGCGGTGGCTCGTTGGAATCACAAAGCGGTCTTCATAGTTGGCAATCGCGAGATAGCGATACATGGATTCGACTTGGGCTTGAGTGAGCCCGACACTTTCCAGCAGTTCTGGGTTATCGCGGCCTTCAACATGGCGCTCACGCATGAACAGTCGCATTGCCAGCATGCGTTTGAGCGCGCGTATCACCGGTTTTTCATCTCCTGCGGTCAGCAAGTTAGCCAGATATTGAACCGGAATGCGCAGGTCCTCGATTTTGGGTAGCCCCAAGTGAGTGTCCAAAATGCCTGACTCGGCGGCCGATTGAATGGGGGAGAGCGGTGGCACATACCAGACCATCGGTAAGGTGCGGTATTCCGGGTGAAGTGGAAGCGCCAGTTCCCAATCCATGGCCAATTTGTAGACGGGTGAGGCTTGTGCCGCTTTGATCACATTCTCAGTGATGCCATCACGGCGGGCCTGTGCAATGACCTCCGGATCGTTGGGGTCGAGAAAAATATCGCGCTGACGTTGATAGAGATCTTGCTCGTCCTCGCTGGCGGCCACTTCCTCGATACGGTCGGCATCGTATAACAAGACCCCGAGGTAACGAATCCGCCCGACACAGGTTTCCGAACACACCGTGGGTTGGCCTGACTCAATTCTGGGATAGCAGAAAATACATTTTTCTGATTTGCCGCTCTTCCAGTTGTAATAGATTTTTTTGTAAGGACAACCCGATACGCACATGCGCCAGCCACGGCATTTATCCTGATCAATCAGCACAATGCCATCTTCTTCGCGCTTGTAGATGGCGCCACTGGGACAAGAAGCTACGCACGCTGGATTCAAACAATGTTCGCAAAGGCGTGGCAGATACATCATGAAGGTGTTTTCGAACTGACCATAGATGTCGGCTTCGATGCGCTCAAAGTTGGCATCTCGGCGACGTTTGGCAAACTCGGTGCCCAGGATTTCTTCCCAGTTGGGCCCCCACTCGATTTTCGTCATGCGTTCTCCCGATATCAGGGAGCGAGGGCGTGCAATCGGTTGATGTCGAGTTCTAGCGGTTTGATGCAAATGCTGATAGTCAAACGTGAAAGGTTCGTAGTAATCGTCAATTTCCGGGAGGTCCGGGTTTGAAAAAATATTGGACAGGACGCGCCACTTACCGCCAATCCGCGGTTGCAGCTTGCCATCACGGCGACGTAGCCAACCGCCTTTCCATTTTTTCTGATCTTCCCAGGCTTTGGGATAACCAATCCCGGGTTTGGTCTCGACGTTATTGAACCAGGCGTATTCGACCCCTTCACGGCTGGTCCAGACGTTCTTACAGGTCACGGAACAGGTGTGGCAGCCAATACACTTATCCAGATTTAATACCATGCCGACTTGAGAACGAATTTTCATTGCACGGCCTCCTGTTCTGTATCTCGGCCTTCATCATCGAGCCAGTCCACACGGCGCATTTTGCGCACCACGACAAACTCATCACGATTGGAACCGACGGTCCCGTAGTAGTTGAAGCTATAAGCGAGCTGAGCATAGCCGCCGATCATATGGGTGGGTTTCGGGCAGATGCGGGTGACCGAGTTGTGAATGCCGCCACGAGTGCCGGAGACCTCCGAACCGGGAATATTCAGCAAACGCTCTTGCGCGTGGTACATCATCACCATGCCATCTTTCACCCTTTGGCTGACCACCGCGCGTGCCGTGACGGCACCGTTGGCGTTGTAAAGCTCGACCCAATCGTTATCTTCAACCCCGATCGAGCGTGCATCGGGCTCTGACAGCCACACAATCGGGCCGCCTCGCGAAAGGGTTTGCATCAGCAGGTTATCGCTGTAAGTGGAATGAATGCCCCATTTCTGGTGGGGGGTTATCCAGTTTAAAGCGATGGTGGGGTTCCCATTGCTCGCGGGCTGTTTCATGCTACTGATCGCCCGGGTGTTGATGGGTGGACGATAGGCGACAAGGCTTTCGCCGAAAGCGCGCATCCAGGGGTGGTCTTGATAAAGTTGCTGTCGGCCACTCAAGGTGCGCCAGGGAATGAGTTCATGCACATTGGTGTAGCAGGCATTGTAGGAGACGTGTTCATCCTCCAGGCCTGACCAAGTCGGGCTTGAGATGATTTTGCGCGGTTGGGCGACGATATCGCGAAAGCGAATTTTTTCCTCTTCTTTAGGTCTGGCTAAGTGATCATGAGCACGCCCCGTGACTTTGGAGAGTGCCTGCCAGGCTTTCACGGCGACCTGTCCGTTGGTTTCCGGAGCAAGACTGAGGATAGTTTCTGCAGCGTCCACGGCGGTTTCAATGCAAGGGCGTCCCTCTGCGGCACCGGACAGCTTGCGATGATTCAGTCGCCCTAGCAGGTCAACTTCACTGACGGTGTCCCAGTTGATGCCTTTGCCACCATTGCCTTTTTCTTCCAGCGCCGGGCCTAAAGAGGTAAAGCGTTCGTAAGTGGCGGGGTAATCACGCTCGACGGCGATCAAACTGGGCATAGTGACACCAGGAATGGCCTCACATTCACCATGCTTCCAGTCTTTGACTTCGCTGGGGCCTAACTCGGCAGGGCTATCATGCTGCAGTGGCAGCGTGACGATATCCGTTTCCTGACCCAAGTGACCGGGACAGACGTCGGAAAATGCTTTGGCAATGCCTTTGTAAATTTCCCAATCACTGCGCGATTCCCATGCCGGGTCTGTGGCAGCGGTCAGCGGGTGAATAAACGGATGCATATCCGAAGTATTGAGGTCGTCCTTCTCGTACCAAGTGGCCGTCGGCAGGACGATATCCGAATACAGGCAAGTGGTCGACATCCGGAAATCCAGGGTGACCAGTAGGTCTAATTTGCCTTCTGCGCCTTCGCGCCAAGTCACTTCTTCGGGTTTGATGCCGTTGGATTGATCCAGGTCTTCACCTTGAATGCCGTGTGTTGCGCCCAGCAAATATTTCAGCAGATAGTCGTGCCCTTTGCCTGAACTCCCCAGCAGGTTTGAACGCCAGATAAACATGTTGCGGGGGAAGTTTTGCGGATGATCCGGATCTTCCGCGGCGAATTGAAGCTGCCCTTGTTTGAGCTGATCAATGACATACGCTTGGGTCGATTCGGCGCCAGCGGCTTGGGCTTGGGCTTTCAAGTGCAACGGGTTGGTATTGAGCTGCGGTGCTGACGGCAGCCATCCCATCCGCTCGGCCCGAACGTTGTAATCAATGAGGCTGCCACTGAAGTCTTTCGGGTCCGCCAATGGCGAGAGCAGTTCACTGACTTGGAGCTTCTCATAACGCCACTGACTGGAGTGGTTATAAAAGAATGAGGTGCCATTCATCTGGCGTGGCGGACGTGTCCAATCAAGCCCAAAGGCCAACGGCAGCCAGCCGGTTTGGGGTCTGAGTTTTTCTTGCCCGACATAGTGGGCCCAGCCGCCGCCACTTTGACCGATACAGCCACAAAGGATGAGCATGTTCATCAAGCCGCGATAGCTCATATCCATGTGATACCAGTGGTTCATCCCGGCACCCACAATGATCATGCTGCGCCCTTGGGTTTTGGCGGCATTGTCAGCGAATTCCGTTGCAATGCGCTCACATTGCGCGGCACTCACGCCCGTGATTTGAGCTTGCCACGCCGGTGTATAAGGACGTATCTGATCAAATGAGGTGGCCCCTTGATCGTCATGTTCGCCTTGGAAGCCCCGGTCGATCCCATAGTTGGCACAAGTTAAGTCAAACACCGTGGCCACCAGCACTTCCTGACCATCGGCCAGTGTGAGGCGTTTGGTGGGTAAGTTGTGATACACCACGTCATCACCGGCGACGTGCTCAAAGTGCTCGTGTTCAATGCCGCCGAAGTAAGGGAAGCCGACCGATGCGATGGTGTCGTGATTGTCCGCGAAGGAGAGTTGTAACTGGATGCTACGACCTTCAGCATCCTGAGGTTCCAGATTCCATTGGCCTTGATCGGCTTGTCCCCAACGAAAGCCAATCGAGCCTTTAGGTACGACCAGTTGGTCGGTCAGTTCATCCCAGCCGAGTGTTTTCCATTCTGGGTTATTCTGTTGGCCCATTTGGCCGGGCATATCATGGGCTCTAAGCTGGCGACCCGCGACATAACGGCCATCTTCCCGTTGTTCTAACACCACCAGCATCGGCATGTCGGTGTAGCGTCGCACATAATCAGTGAAGTAAGGCGTCTGTTGCTCTAAATGAAAGCGCTTCAACATGACATGGCCCATGGCCATCGCTAATGCAGCGTCGGTGCCTTGTTTGGCTGAGAGCCACTCATCGGACAGCTTCGCGACTTCTGCGTAATCTGGTGTAATCGCGACGGTTTTGGTGCCTTTGTATCGGACTTCAGTGAAGAAATGGGCATCCGGGGTACGCGTCTGGGGCACATTGGAGCCCCACGCAATCAAGTAGCCTGAGTTGTACCAATCGGCCGATTCGGGCACATCGGTTTGCTCACCCCAGGTCATGGGAGAGGCGGGGGGTAAATCGCAATACCAGTCATAGAAAGACAGGCAGACCCCGCCAATCAATGACAAGTAACGGGCGCCTGACGCATAACTGACCATCGACATCGCCGGGATCGGTGAAAATCCAATAATACGATCGGGGCCATATTGCTTGGCGGTGTAGACGTTTGAAGCCGCGATTAACGTATTCAATTCATCCCATTGGGCACGCACAAAACCACCCAAGCCGCGTACCTGCTTATAAGCCGCGGTATGTTGAGCATCTTCAACAATCCAAGCCCATGCCTCGACGGGATCATCAAATTGCTGGCGGGCTTGTTGCCATAACGCCGCGAGTTCTTTACGAATCAGGGGGTATTTCAAGCGATTGGCGCTGTACAAATACCATGAATAGCTGGCGCCTCTTGGGCAGCCTCGGGGCTCATGATTGGGCAGATCTGGACGGGTTCTGGGGTAGTCTGTTTGTTGGGTTTCCCAAGTGACAAGCCCATTTTTAACGTAGATTTTCCAGCTGCATGAACCGGTGCAGTTGACGCCATGAGTGGAGCGTACGATTTTGTCGTACTGCCAGCGGTCTCGGTAGCCTTGCTCCCAGTCCCGGTTTTCATGACGGGCTTCACCATGCTCACCGGAAAAGGGTTCTGGGGTCTGAGTCAGGTGTCTCAGATGATCTAAAAATCGACTCATGATGATCTCCTCATCCTCACATTAGTGACGCTCAGGTGACTGCGACTGAAAACGAATTTCAGCGTGACGTCGGCTGTAGTAAAACCAGGTCAGCCCCATGCAAATCGCATAGAACACGATGAAGCCATAAAGCGCAGGGGCGGCACTGCCACTCAGGTCGATAGCGGTGCCAAAGGTTTTAGGAATAAAAAAGGCGCCATAGGCGGCAATGGCGGAGGTAAAGCCCACAGTGGCCGCTGATTCTCGTTCGGACTCCCGGTACTGCGCGGTCTGGTCTAAATGAGGCATCAGACGGGCGACTTCTTGACGAAAGATTTCGGGGATCATCTGGAAAGTGCTGGCGTTGCCGACCCCAGTGAAAAAGAATAACGACAAGAACATGGCGAAGAAGCCCCAAAAGGCGCCTGGCTGGTCTTTAATACCGAGGAAAAACAAAACCCCCACCACACTGGCGGACATTCCCGCAAAGACCCAGAAAGTCACGCGTGCACCCCCAAAGCGGTCAGCCAGGCCACCGGTCGCGGCACGGCTGACGGCACCAATAAGAGGACCAAGGAAGGCGTATTTCAAGACTTCAATATGGGGAAATTGATTCGCTGCCAGCAGCGGAAAGGCGGCGGAATAGCCGATGAAGCTGCCAAAAGTGCCGGTATATAACAGACACATCAACCAGTTGTGTTTGCGTTTGAAAATGACGGCCTGATCAGCGAAAGACGCTTTGGCACTGGCAATATCATTCATGCCCCACCAGGCAAATAAGGTGGCAACCAAGATAAAGGGCACCCAGATGAAGCCTGCATTTTGTAACCATACCGCATCGCCATTCGGTAAGGTCTGTGGGCTGCCCCCGAGCACGCCGAACACTGTAGTGGTAATCGCTAAGGGCACCAACAACTGCATAATGCTGACGCCGAGATTGCCTAGTCCTGCATTCATGCCCATGGCGCTACCTTTTTCTTTTTTGGGGTAGAAAAAGGAGATATTGGCCATGCTGGAGGCAAAGTTACCGCCACCAAAACCACATAGCAGGGCGAGAATGAGCATCACCAGATAAGGGGTGTCAGGGTTTTGCACGGCAAAGCCAATCCATACCGCAGGGATGAGCAGCGAAGCGGTCGATAGTGCAGTGAAGCGTCGACCTCCCATAATAGGAATCATGAAACTGTAAAAAATGCGCAAGGTGGCGCCGGATAGCCCGGGCAAGGCGGCGAGCCAGAAAAGCTGGTTGGCGCTGTAGGGAAAGCCCACCAATGGGAGTTTGGCCACAACCACCGACCAGACCATCCAAACGGCAAAGCCTAGCACCAGATTCGGGATCGAGATCCAGAGGTTACGGTTGGCAATGGTGCGACCTTTTTGAGCCCAAAAGTCAGGGTCTTCCGGTCGCCAGTCATCTAAAACAAAGCGATTCGGTGTGGCCAGTTCAGGTAAATCGGTTTCATCACGCCCTTGTGACCATTCGGCCCGGTGGGCCTGGTGAATGGCGTAGTGCATCCAGATCAAAGCGGCCATGGCGACGATGAACATCAGCATGAAGCAGCTTTGCCAAATGCCGACGACATCATTGAGCATGCCGAAGGTCAGCGGCAGGCAGAAGCCGCCTAAGCCACCGACCATACCCACTGCTCCGCCGACAGCCCCAACATGCTGAGGGTAATAGGTCGGAATATGCTTATAGACAGCGGCTTTCCCCAAGGACATGAAAAAGCCCAGGACCATGGTGAGCCCGATAAATCCGGCTAAAGGCATATCAAATTCAAAAGCGACCGGGCCTGACACGCCTTCAATGCGATAAGCGGTGGGCGGATAACTCAGCATAAAACTACAAATCGCACAGACGCCCAGTGTCCAGTACATCACTTTGCGGGCGCCGTAACGGTCTGAGAACCACCCGCCGAGTATCCGAAACAGTGACGCAGGAATGGTATATAACGCGGCGACCAGGCCTGCTTGCGCTAAGCTGAGGTCGTAAACTTTAATGAGGTAGTGGGGCAGCCAAAGGGCGAGCGCGACAAAGCCGCCGAAAACAAAAAAGTAATACAGCGAAAAGCGCCAGACTCGAATGTCGGCCAAAGGCGCGAGCTGATGCTTGAGGGTTTGTTGTTGACGGTGCTGACTTTGCGGATCTGGGCGCGCGCAAATCCAAAAGATAATGCTCATGACGACCATGATCAGAGCGTAAATACGCGCTGCTGACTGCCAATCCATCATCAACAAGAGCAATGGGGCGCCAAAGTTAGTCAGGGCGGCCCCGACGTTGCCTGCGCCGAAGATCCCCAGTGCAGTCCCTTGATGTTGCGGGGAGAACCACGGGGCGGTGTAAGCGACGCCAACAATAAAGGCGCCCCCTGCTAAGCCAATGCCGAGAGCACCGACCAGTAACATTCCGTAGCTCTGTGCCAAGGTCATCAGGTAAACACAGGCCGCAGTGACCAGCATCAGTAGACTGAAAACCCAGCGACCGCCAAAACGGTCGGTGAGAATGCCCAGAAATAAGCGGCTAATGGAACCAGTTAACACCGGGGTCGCCATTAGAAGCCCTAATTCTGTATCGGAGAGATTAAAAGCGGCTTGTATTTTAATGCCGATAATGGAAAACAATGTCCAGACGGCAAAGCACAAGGTAAAAGCCAGGGTACTCAGACCCAGTGCTCGGTAAGCCTTTGAGGTTGCGAAGGTGATGCCCATGGCGAATCCCTCTGACAGATGAAGGTATTTCGCTAGGGACTGTGCGTGATGACGTCATGAGGTTGATTGATGTATATCAATCGAGGCTAGGTGCTTATCTGCCTTAAATGTCCATATTACCTCTTTTTAGGTAGATACATTATTTTTATAATATATTGATTTTGTTGGGTTTTTTTATTTGTCTTGTGTTTTTGACCTGGGGTTTACTATGGGCTGGGTTATTCGAGGTAGGCCCCTGTTGACGTCGGGTATGATGACGTACAACGGATCATACTATTCATGAATCATTGATCGCGCTATTGATGCGGTTTTTCTGGAGCTTTACTCATGCCAACGCCGTGGCGACAGTCTTTGGTGTTTCAGACCAGTATATTGATGGGCGGTTTAATGCTGCTGGCGTTAATCAGTATGACCGGTTCGATTGTGATCGCGGAAACGGCCAGTGGTGATGCGGCGGCTATCAATTTGGCCGGTACCTTGCGTATGCAAGCTTATCGCTTAGAAGCTTTTCGAATTTCGAACCACCCGATAGAGGGCCCTTTAGATTTACGGCGGCAACCTCATGATGACGAGCGCGACATAAAAGCAGAGTCATCAGCGTATTATGAACAACTGATTAATCAATTGGAGCATACGTTACACGATCAGGTGATTATCTCTCTCATTCCCGATAATGAGCAGACAGCACTTAATCGCGATTATCAACAGGTGTTGTATTTCTGGCATCAAGTGCTCAGGCCAGTATTACTTGGTCAGCGGAATGAATCGACGACAGTGATTCGTGAGTTAACTCGTCAATTTGTTGAAGCGAATGATCACTTAGTGGATCAACTGCAATTTCAGTCTGAGCGTCGTTTGTTGCAGCTGAAATTAGGACAGGCCGTGGTGTTATTGCTCACGTTGACCATTATTGGGTGGTCCATGTATCAACTGCGGGTGCGTTGGATGCCGCCTTTGCGTGAACTGTTATATGTGATGGAAAAAGTCCGCGCGGGAGATTTTTCGGGGCAGGTGCACTATCAATCACCCGATGAATTAGGCCAACTGGCGCAAACCATCAATCAGATGAACACTGATTTGTCGCATATGTATGGCCAGCTGGAGCAACGTGTTGCCGAAAAAACGGCGGCACTGAGCCGTACCAATGATTCTTTAACCCTGCTCTATGATGCGTCCCGTTTGCTGAATGGCCATCAGTCGCCAGCGACCCATTTCCAGTGGGTACTCGAGCGCCTGGATACTGTCTGTGGTTTAGGACCGATGATGTTATGTCTGAAGCCTCAATGGGGCGGGCAGCATGTGGTCAGCCGTCCTGACATGATATGTTCCGAAGTCAGTTGTGACGCTTGTTGGTCTGAGACGACGACGCCTCTTTATTGGCATCATCAGCACCTTGATCAAAAGACTATTGGTGAGGCGGGGGAAGTCTATGGGCGGTTATCCGTCAGCTATCCGCCGACGCAGATGATACAGCCGTGGCAGAGTGAGTTGATTGAGGCCATCGCCGGACTAGTGGCGACTTCTTTGTCATTAGCGGAGCACCACGACAATCAGCGCCGAGTGGCTTTGATGACGGAGCGTGCAGTGATTGCGCGCGAACTGCATGACTCTTTAGCGCAGTCATTATCGTACTTGAAAATACAGGTCAGCCGCTTACAAGCGACATACTCATATCAGCGTGATGCTGACTCGTTACAAGCGGCCCAACCGATTGTATTAGAGCTTCGAGAGGGCCTGAACAGTGCATATCGCCAGTTGCGTGAGCTACTCAATACTTTCCGTCTGACGATTAACACCCATGGCCTCGCCGATGCCTTAGACAGTACCGTGGCGGAATTTAATCGCCGGGGTGATGTGGATATTCAGTTGGATCATGAACCACAGCATGGGCCTTTAACCCCCAATGAAGAGGTTCATGTGTTGCATATTGTGCGTGAAGCACTGTCGAATGTTCTCCATCATGCCTGTGCTCAACACTGTTGGGTTCGCGTTCGGTTGGTTGACAATGGTGAGCTTGAAGTCTCTGTTCGTGATGATGGCGTGGGCATTGAGATGGATTCAGGCCAGCCCTATCATTATGGGTTAACCATCATGCATGAGCGGGCGACGAGCTTGAAAGGCAACATCACGGTTAGTCCATGCTCGCCTTCAGGCACTGAAGTTTTACTGTATTTCCAGCCGGGTAAAAGCCGTCCACCAACGGATGCCCACGCATTACCTTCAATCGATATCACCGAACCTAGATAAAAGGCCTGTTATGACATCACGTGTATTGATCGTGGATGACCATCCGCTGTTTCGGCGTGGACTTCAGCAGTTATTAGCGATGTCGGAACATTTGCAGTTCGTGGGGGAAGTGGATGATGGTGAAGGTGCTCTTGAGGCCGTAGAGACGTTAAACCCTGACCTGATCCTGATGGATCTTAATATGGCCAAGCTTGATGGGTTGAAATCTTTGCAAGCGCTACAAGCCAGTGGTCAAACGGTGCGGGTGGTGATGCTAACCGTGTCTGATGCTGAGCAGGATGTGATTGAGGCGCTTCGGGCAGGTGCGGTGGGATATCTATTGAAAGATATGGAGTCTGAAGCATTACTCAAACACATTGAGCAAGTCGCACAAGGAGAGATCTGTGTTAGCCCAAGGTTAACCAGTTTGCTGGCCAGGGCGCTTAGCGGGCGAGCTGATCCAGATGGTTTGCTACTCGAGAGCTTAACCCGGCGGGAGAAAGATATCTTGATGGCTTTGGCCCGTGGCATGAGCAACAAAATGATTGCCCGCCATTTAGGCATTTCCGAGGGCACAGTTAAGGTGCACGTCAAACATTTATTGAAAAAACTCGATGTGCGTTCTCGTGTTGAGGCCGCCGTATGGGCTGTCAATAAAGGGCTAACGTAAACGCCTGGCGCTTAAAAGCATGCCCTTAAAACCGTGTGCTTAAAAACACGCCCTTAAAACCCGGCGCTTAAAACTTGGGCCTTAAAGCCCAGATCTTAAACTTATGGTCTTACTTTAGGCCCGCCGTAATTCGAGTCGGTTAAAGCAAGGACGCCAACGTTGACACCATGGGTCGAGTGCCAGAGGGGCGGCTGGTTTTTGGTAGTCGGCATCAAGGCATTGCTGGTGGCGAGCCGCCTGAATAATCCAGTCCGTAACCTCTGCTTCGCTTAGCGTATGAGCCAGTTGATCCAAGCTGTGTTCGTTGAAGTCACGAGGGTGAACCGTTGTTCGGCATTCCAAATCGACTTTGGATTGGGTCAGTAGATGTAAGCTGGCCTGAAACGCTTCAGCGAGTCCCTTTCGTCCTGTCACTTGATCGACATGGCCTCGACACTGGGCATTGGGCGTGGAGATCCCTTTGACATCCAGGCCGACCCAGTCGAGATAAGGGAGGGCTTCGGCCAGTCGTCGCGGATAAACACCGCTGGTATGTAATCCCGTCATAAACCCCAAGGTTTTGATTCTGACCAATGCCTCCACCAGTCCAGAGTGCATCGTGGGTTCACCGCCACTGATGACGACACCCTCCAATAAGCCCTGTCGTCGTTGCAGAAAGTCTTCCACCTGAGACCACTCTTCTGGTGCTGCTTGTCGAGGCTTGATCATCTGTGGGTTATGGCAGTAGCCGCAGCGTAGTGGACAGCCTTGTAGAAACACCACACAAGCCAGACGATCAGGAAAATCAATTGTGGTCAGTGGTGTTATGCCCGCGACCGGTAGGCTGGGCATGGGCGGGAGAGTGCAGAGCCCTTTTGGAGTGACTTGTTGATAATTGTCCATTGCGTACGGCTTGTGCTGTTTGAGTGTGCGCTATGCGAGCAAAGTAAAATATCGAATAAAATTAAGCTTCTACACTATAAAGTGCGGCTTTAGATTCAAATCTCGTTTGCTTTTCGAGGAAGCGCTGTTCGCCTGTGTGCCGTTCGGTGAAGTGTTGGCGCTCATGATGTTCTGAACGTTTTCCTGCATTGAACTGACTGACGGGTCGGTGATAGCCCATGACCCGAGTCCAGACCTCACAGCGTTGACGCTGATCGTTGGGGAGCTGAGTGGAGGGTGTGATATGGGATGTGTTGTGATTCATGATAATGACCTCTCGAATGGTGATAATGACAGTGCTGGCCAATACTGATGACGCCAGCACTTATGAGTGATTTCTGATGATCGATGAGTGGTTAGAGGCTTTCAACTGACTCAACGCCATAGGCCACATCACTGTGATCGCAAGGCCTTTGTTGGGCCAGCAGTGCTTCGTCACAACGAGGGCAGAACTCGTGTTCACCGGCTAAATAACCATGCACCGGGCAAATCGAAAAAGTGGGTGTAATGGTCAAGTAAGGTAAATGGAAATGGGTGAGTGCCGTTTTCACTAATTGCCGACAAGCTGTCGGGCTGGAAATACGTTCATTCATATAAAGATGCAGCACTGTCCCGCCGGTATAACGGCTTTGCAGTGGGTCTTGGTGGTCCAGTGCTTCGAAGGGATCGTCGGTATAGCCGACAGGCAGCTGGCTCGAGTTGGTGTAATAAGGGGCTTCTGGCGTGCCGGCCTGAAGAATGTCAGGGAACCGTTTGCGATCTTCTCGGGCAAAGCGATAGGTGGTGCCTTCGGCAGGGGTCGCCTCAAGGTTATAGAGGTGTCCGGTTTCTTCTTGAAATTCACGCATGCGCTGGCGTACATGATCAAGTAGTTCGATGGCCATGGCCTGCCCGCCCAGCGAGGCGATATCGCTGTCGTCTTGGGTGAAATTGCGGACCATTTCATTCAGCCCATTCACGCCAATGGTCGAAAAGTGATTACGCAACGTACCGAGGTAGCGTTGGGTATAAGGATAAAGGCCGTTGTCCATCCAGTTTTGGATGGCGGTGCGTTTGATTTCCAAGCTGTCGCGAGCAATCTCAAGCAGCTGGTCAAGGGCTTGGTATAGTCCTTTTAAATCGCCCTTGAATCGATAACCTAGTCGTGCACAGTTGAGTGTAACAACACCTAAAGACCCTGTTTGTTCTGCAGAGCCAAACAAGCCGTTCCCACGTTTGAGTAGCTCGCTGAGGTCGAGCTGTAGGCGGCAGCACATGGAGCGAACCATGTTGGGCTTGAGGTCAGAATTCAGGAAGTTCTGAAAATAAGGTAGGCCGTATTTGGCGGTGAGGGCGAACAGTCGCTCGGTATTCGGGCTTTCCCAGTCAAATTCCGGGGTAATATTGTAAGTTGGGATCGGGAAGGTAAAGACCCGGCCCTGTCGGTCTCCCGCTTCCATCACTTCCAAATAAGCCCGATTGATCAGGTCCATTTCAGCTTGGAGTTCGCCGTAACTGAAGGGCTGTTCTTCCCCGCCAATCACGGGGATTTGATCTCGCAGATCTTCTGGGCATACCCAATCAAATGTCAGATTGGTGAAGGGGGTTTGAGTGCCCCAACGTGAGGGGACATTGAGGTTATAAATAAACTCCTGCATGGCTTGTTTGACTTGGGGGTAGGTCAGTTGATCTCGACGGATAAAAGGTGCCAAGTAAGTATCAAAGGAGCTGAAGGCCTGAGCCCCTGCCCACTCATTTTGTAAGGTGCCCAAAAAGTTAACCATTTGGCCTAACGCGCTGGACAGGTGCCGAGGAGGATCACTTTCTGCACGGTCAGCAATACCATTGAAACCTTCATGTAGGAGTTGGCGGAGTGACCAGCCAGCACAATAGCCGCTGAGCATATCCAGATCATGAATATGTAAATCCCCTTCACGATGGGCTTCTCCTATCGCGGCCGGGTACACTTGGTCAAGCCAGTAGTTCGCAATCAATTTGCCAGAGACATTGAGAATTAGACCGCCCAGTGAGTAGCCCTGATTGGCATTGGCATGGACACGCCAATCCTCTCGATTTAGGTATTCCTCTACGGTTGAGGTGATATCAAGTGAACGGGGCGGTATGACGGCGGCCATGAAGGGGTCCTCTATATATGCTTCAGGTTTTGGTTTTTAATACCATATGTTGTGCTTGAGGCTAATCCTGTCTCGAACTCTCTGCCTTGATCTGTGTCATTCAAATTCAATTTTGAGAATAGTTCTCATTTGTTTTTTTGGTTTCTTTTTGCCGTTTTGATATTGAAGCTGTTGCTTATTTAGAAGCGACGTATAATAGCGACATTTTTGTATCAGCCTGGCGCACGTGTAATGGTGAGGTACGATCGATCTATACCCACTCTCGATTGCAAGGCTCAATCCGATTAAAAATCGTTTAACTAAAAAAAGTCCGATTAACACAGGCCAATTAAAGGAGTGGCGGTTATGTTTGGGTTCAACCGGGATGAGCGACAGCAGGCGTTCCAGCGCCAGAATGATGAGCAGGCAGCGGAGATCGGGCGTTTACAGCAACGGCTTAATGAACAGGAATCAGAAATTGCCTCACTTAAACAGCAGCTGGCTGATCAACATCACCTTCAACAGAAGAGCCGCGCGCTCAATACTATGTGGGTCAGTACGACCGATACGGTCGATGATTTCCGCACCGAAATCGCGGAGGCCGCCTCTAAGTTGCTGCAGCATCGTGATGATTTACATGAAACCCAGGCCTTGTTTGAAGAAGTTTTAGTCTTACTCAAGAATACCGTTGCAGCGAATCAGGCGATTAATTCCGATGCACGCGAAGTCGTGACGTCGATCTCACAGTTGAAAGAACAGACTGAAGGGATTCGTGGCTTTATTGATACCATTCAGGGAATTGCCGACCAAACGAACTTACTGGCTTTGAATGCGGCGATTGAGGCGGCGCGTGCAGGGGAGCACGGGCGAGGGTTCGCTGTCGTGGCCGATGAAGTGAGAGCGTTGGCCCAACGTTCTTCAGAGTCATCCTCCGAAATTTCCAACCTCATTACCCATATTGGTGAGGCCATGATGCGTCTGGTGACGGATATTAGCGATATGGATGAGAAAAGTACTCGGGCGTTGGATGCATCGAATAGTATCCAGCAGCATACTGAGCATCTGGTGGATTTGTCTCGGCAGATGTACGGTGTGATTACTCGGTCAGCCAGCAACTCGTTTATTCGTACAGTGAAACTGGACCATGTCGTGTGGAAGTTAGATATCTATAAAGTCCTCCAAGGTTTATCCAATCAAACCATGGCAGACTTCGCTGATCATACTAACTGTCGAATGGGACAGTGGTATTATGATGGAGAAGGGGCTTCACGTTATCAGCATTTGGCCAGTTTCCGAGCTTTAGAAACGCCCCATGTCGCGGTGCATCAAAATGGTATTGCGGCACTGGATGCAATGGCTCAAAACGACGATGCTGCCATGTTGGGTTACCTTAAGCGGATGGAACAAGCCAGTGACGAGGTGATGCATAAGTTATCGGCTTTAGGGCGTGATATTGAGGTTTGAGCGCGATTCAACGACTGCATTATCAACCGTTCAGTGTGTTTAGTGTGATCAGCGCTGCTGTGCTTAGCGGTTAATGGCGTGGCTGATCACTTCTGGCACTGATGAAATGAAAGGGCCGATACATGACGGTGGCCCTTTCATTGCCATGATTACCGAGCCCAGTGGCTCAGCAGAGTGTTAGTGGTCACCACCTGTGCATAAGCAAATTCAAATCCTGCCATAATGGTGGCGTGTGCCTGAGCTGCCGGTACTTCTTTCTCTCCAAATGCAATATTACGCGTGGCGCAGGCGTCTTCTGCAACCGTGACCTGATACCCCAAATCAACGGCTGCCCGCACAGTGGCGTCAATGCACATATAACTCATGGCACCGATGACGGTGAGTTGTGTAATCCCCATTTGTTGTAACTGTGATTGAAGTGATGTCTCACGGAATGAGTTGGGGTAGTGCTTCAGAATGACGGTTTCATCGCCTTCAGGCTGTACGGGCGCTTGAATCTTGACGTGATCTGTACCGGGTTGGAATACCGTCGCATTGGCATCAGCCGCTTCGTGACGTATATGAATCACAGGTATCCCTTGAACTCTAGCTTGAGCCATAATTTGAGCGGCATTGTGTACGGCGGCCTCGATACCGACCAAGGGGAGGTGTCCCGAAGGCAGGTATTCATTTTGCAAGTCGACCACTATGACGGCGTGATTAGTGAGCTGGGCTTCGAGGGGCTGAGCATGATGGACTTGAGCCATGATAAGACCTCTTGGGTTAAATAGTTTGGTTGAGTGCTTGATCTAACAAGTCTGGTCATCATCGGAGATCCATGCGTGGGATTGGAGTGTCTCAGCCGACATCTATAGGGGGTTAAAACGACACATGCAAAATGCGGATGTCATCGAGATTGGCTTCTTGTGTTATCCACAGGTCCAACACGCCACAATATTAGGGCTCTCTGATCTGTTTCGGCTGGCCGAGCGTGAGTCAGTGACGTCTGGTGATTGTGAGCACCGGCCGCGTCTGTCCCTGACGCAATGGCATTGGTCGGATCAGCAGCAGTCACTGGTTTCTTTTGAAAGCGAGCACATGTCGTTTGAAGAAAAGCACATGGCGTTTGAAGAAAAGCGCTTGTCATCGGCCGCAGACGCACCGACCCCAGCACTGATCCCTGACCTGATGATTTTGCCGCCAACCTTAGGTGATCCTATGCCCTCTGAGCAGGCACAGCGGTATGCGCCTGGGTTACGCCAGTTGCATGGTGCGGGGTGCCGCTTGGCGGCCATTTGCGGCGGTGCCTTTATTCTGGCCGAAAGTGGTCTTTTGAATAGGCGCACGGTGACAGTCCATTACCAACATGCCGAATGCTTTCAGGCGTTGTTCCCTGAAGTACGTTTAGACCTCAACCCTTTATTGATTGACTCTGGCGATATTCTCACCACCGGGGGCGTGATGTCTTGGGTTGATCTTGGGCTCCATTTGGTCGCGCATTATTGGCATATCGACACGATGTTAGCCGTGGCGCGGGTTTTGATGGTTGACCCACCCGGTCGCCAGCAACGTTACTATCAGGTTTTTTCACCGCGTCGACAGCATGGTGATGTGGCCATTGAAAAGGTTCAGACGTTGTTAGATGAGCAGGCGATTGAACCGGGTGGCGGATCTATTTCGCTGGCGGTGTTAGCGCAACATGCTGGACTTGAAGTGAGAACGTTATTGCGTCGTTTTCAAAAGGCCACAGGCATGACAACGACAGAGTATATGCAACGTTTACGAGTAGGAAGAGCGCAAGAGCAGCTACAGCGAACGCGCTTACCTGTAGACAGGATCGCTTGGGACATGGGCTATCGCGATGTTAAAGCATTTCGCAAAGTATTCACTCAGATCGTGGGGTTAACGCCTAATGATTATCGTCGACGCTTCCTTGTCTCATGATGGAGCCTCCATATCAGGGTAACCCTGCCCTGCATCTGTACTTGATGAGGGATGGTTGAGTGGCAGGGCTCGTGTCAGCCCTGCGCTGTCTCGTGAAGAAATCTGTCTCGTGAAGAAAGGTGTTAAGCTGAAATACCGCCAGAACCAAAGGTTTCTGCATGAATTTGGGCATCACCCACGCCCAGTTGTTTCAGAGCGTCTATATGGTGGGCCATGAATCCTTGCGGACCACACAGATAGAAGTGCCCGGTCAATGCGCTGGTAGGGAGTGTGTCTGCCAAAGTTAAAGGCCCTGGCTGTACTGCCTTATCAACGTCTTGATCGACTTCATCATAATAATAATGAACGCGATGCTCCGGTTGGTCTATGAATCGGTCTGTAATCGCTTTAAACGCATGAACGTGGCGGTTACGTGCACAATGGTAGAAGTAGACCGGGCGAGCAGGTGTATGCTGATTCAAATGGTTCAGCATGGCCATCATCGGGGTGATGCCAACGCCACCGCTGATTAAGGTGACGGGGGATGTGCGATCGTGAGGTTCTAAATCTTGCAGGTTGCCCTGATCAAGATAAAAATCACCATAGGGTTGGGATAGCGTGACGATCCGACCTTCGTCATATTCATCATGCAAAAGGTTGGAGACTTGTCCACTAGGCTGGCCATGAGCGGCAGGTTCACGTTTGACCGAAATACGCAAATAATCACCGTTGGGTGCATCCGACAAGCTGTATTGCCGTGGTTGCAAGGCCCCCAGTGATGGCACATAAACCTGAATACTGATGTATTGGCCTGGATGGTAGGTCGGGATTTGCCCTCCATCCAGTGGTTTGAAATAGAAAGAGGTGATTTCGTCACTTTCTTGAATTTTCTGGTCAATAATGAATGGACGCCAGCCACTCCAGCCGCCTTCAGTGTCAATCGCTTGCTGATAGAGGCCACTTTCCAGTGTGATCAAGACATCCGCCAGCTGCTGGTAAGCAGCGGCCCATGCTTCAATTAATTCATCACTGGCTTGGTCACCCAACACTTCGCTGATCGCAGCCAGTAAATGTTTGCCGACAATCGCATAATGCTCCGCTCTAATATTTAAGCTGACGTGCTTATGGGCAATCCGTTCGAGTGTTTTCCAGAGTGCTGAAGGATCTTCAATATGTTGTGCATAAGCCAGTACTGCACCGGCTAGGGCTTGGGGTTGCCGTCCTGATGCTTGATGGGCATGGTTAAATATATTACGCAGTTCACTGTTGTGAGTGAGCATTCGGTGGTAAAAGTGTTGAATCAGTTCCACGCCATGGGCTTCTAAGACCGGAATGGTGGATTTAATTAATTCAATTTGTGACGCTTGCATAAGACTATCCTGATTTATTGAGGTGCGTTCATTGAAATGCGTTTGTTAGCGTTCTCTAATTAGTGCTCTTTGATTAAGGTTTATTTTGTCGATCCCGTTTGTTTAAAAAGTATTTAATTGCAGTGGTGTTTTTTGAAATTGAATTTTATCCAAAACGTGGGAATAAAATGTTATTTTCAATGTGAATGTGAATGCTTAGATCGACTTTGAATTTATTGAGTTGATGCACGAGAATTCGATTGATTAAGGCCTGGTGAGGGGTTTGGTTCAATCGACAGATAAATTGATCAATGATTGGAAACTGAGATTGATGTATTTCGTGTTCTCGCATCATGACTTGAATCGGACCCGGTTTGGGAATGGCGCTATTTTGTTGCATCATTGGAAATAATATGGCTTCCTCTTTTTGCATATGTTGTTCTAAATCGAGTGTTTGGGCGTGAATGAAAGCTCGAATCTCACTTTGTAGTCTTTGCTGATCGTCATGTTGCGAGGGGGTATCATCCAGTAATTCGACCAAGGCGTTGAGTTGAGCACGATGCCATTGGTGATAGCGCCAAAGAATATAATCAATTAATTGACTTGTTGAGTACTCTTTAAGATTCGAATCATCTTGTTCGCTGGCATAGCACTGATTTTGAATGAGTTGTTGACTCATTCTGATCATGTCGTCTTCTGTTGAGGTGAAAGCCTCTTCCAATTTCTGATGAGGATTATTTAAATAATCAATGTTCATCTGCTTTAACGTTTGAGTGGCCAGCGGGTGATGCAATGCCAATTGGCCGGTCGTTTGTTTTAATAAATTCATGATCACTCTCCTGTATAACGCTGACGCCTCATGGTTAAGCGTTTATGCCAGTGCTGTGCTGACTTTATTTTGATTTATTCAAATCTCGTGCCAATTGTTAAAGCCGCATTTGATGCGGTGATTAACTCTTATGAGGTATTTAGTACCTGGTTATGTCGGGTTAATATTACCTTAAAAGGTCATATTGACCTTGTTTAAATGAAGTCGACGGGGAGATCAGTGTGCATTCGCTTGCATTGGATTGGGCCGGGGTCATGACATCTGCCAACGGGGAGTCTCGTTATCAATATTGGCTTGATCAATTAACGCATTATTTCCCGACCTCAGCACTTGGACTGCTAAAGCTTGAAGGCGCCTATTTATGCCCGGTGGCAATCCACGGTTTAGTTGATGATACGCGAGGGCGGCGTTTTGAGCTGACCAGTCAGCCGCGTTTACAACGTATCATTAGCCAGCGGGAATGGGTGCGCTTTGCGCCGGATTGTACTTGGTGTGATCCTTACGATGGGCTCTTAAAGGATCATCAAGAAACAGCCCTACCGGTGCATGACTGTATTGGTGTGAGCTTATATGTCGGTGAGCAGTGCTGGGGGGCTCTAACCTTAGATTCGGTGGCCAGTGCAGTACTGACGGATGAACAGCTTCAGCTGATCGATCCAGTGGCTCGACTCACTGAATGGGTGATTTATATGAGCACCCTGGAAGCACAAGTGACTGACTATGATCCCGCCAACGCTGCTTTTGTTTATGAGCCGATACTGAAGAATGAGACAGGTATGATCGGTCATAGCCCGGTGATGCAGTCTTTACAACAGGATATCGAGATTGTCGCAGATTCCCCCTTGCCTGTTTTGATACAAGGGGAAACGGGAGTGGGTAAAGAGCTGGTGGCTCAACAGTTGCATCAGCGTTCGGGGCGTGCCTCACAGCCTCTGGTGTACGTGAATTGTGCAGCGTTACCTGAATCGTTGGTAGAAAGTGAGTTGTTTGGTCATGTTAAAGGCGCTTTTTCAGGGGCGGTTAGTGACCGTAAAGGTAAGTTTGAATCCGCCGATCAAGGGACGCTTTTACTGGATGAAGTGGGCGAGTTGCCCCTTGTGGTGCAGGCTAAGTTATTGCGCTGTTTGCAGAATGGAGAAATCCAGCGACTTGGGTCGGATACGCCGCGTCGTGTGGATGTCCGTATTGTCGCCGCCACTAATCGGCATTTGAGTGACATGGTGCGATGGGGTGAATTTCGAGCCGACCTCTACCACCGGCTCTCCGTGTATCCAGTACAGGTGCCGCCATTGCGCGATCGTGGTGGTGATATTCTGATGCTGGCGGGATATTTCGTGGAGCTTAACCGAGCGCGTTTAGGTGTCCGGGGATTAAGGCTGACGCCACAAGCCCAGCAGGCGCTATGCGTTTACCATTGGCCCGGTAATGTCCGTGAATTGGAGCATGTGCTGAGTCGTGCTGCTTTGCGAGCAGTGAATCAGACGGCCAAGCCTCAGGAGGTTGTCTCGATTGAGTCCAGTCACTTAGATCTGGATGTCCTGCCTACGGCGTCCTTGTCCGCCCAGTCTACTCGGCACTGTGATGAGATGGTGAGGCCTCAAACGGTCTCGGCTATCGAGACATTGAGATATGGTGTATCGCTCAAAGATGCCGTTGCACAGTTACAGATTCAGCTCATCGAGCAGGCGTTAGAAGCCCATGAGATGAACTGGACCCAAGCCGCCCATTCTTTGCAAATGGATGCCAGTAACCTGCATAAGCTGGCGCGACGGCTTGGGTTGAAGTCTCGTTGAATCGGTCTCGTTGAGCTAACCTCGTTGAGTCAATCTTAAAGCCAGCTAAAGCCAGCAATCAGATAGAGACCCAAGGTTAGGACCGCTACCGCTAAGGCAAAAGGAATTTGGGTTTTGACGTGGTCGATATGATCAGAAGCCGCACCGGTTGAGGCGAGTACAGAGGTGTCCGACAAGGGTGAGCAGTGATCACCAAAGACACCACCTCCAGCGACAGCGGCAACAGTGGCATAGACCAAGGGCGTGATGTTATCCCCGGTGAGGGTAAAGGCGACGGGCACGGCCAGTGGCATCATGATGGCAAAAGTGCCCCATGAGGTGCCTGTGGAAAAAGCGATGACGGCGGCAATCATGAATGTCATGGCCGGTAATAGGTGTGGCGTCAGCCAATCTTCGGTCACGGAGACAATGTACTGGGCAGTCCCCATATCTTTAGAGAGCTGATTGAGCGAATAAGCCAAAGCCAGGATGACGATCGCGGGCATGACGCCTTTCATGCCGGATACTGCTGTTTTGATGATGTCATTAAGCGGGATGCCTTGGGCGCGCATGATGATTCCTAGTACCACCGAGGCGCCGAGGAAGGCTTCCATGGTTTTGGCTGACCCCATCACGATAAAGGTACCGATGGCGATGCTGATGACCACCAATACGGGTAAGAAAAAGTTCAGGAATAACGAGGTTTTGGCGCCCGGATAAGGGGTGATATCGGTCAATTCTTCACCCATCAGTGGCTCAGCACCGTCTCTTAGGACTTTGCCTTCTTCGAGGGCGCGGCGTTCTGCCTTTTTCATCGGCCCAAATAGCGGGATCAGGCCCATAATGACCAGCCCGACCACAATAACGGAGACCCAGGCATATAAGTTAAAAGGAATGGCGTGGATGAACACTGACATGGCCTGGTGAGCATCTTCAATGGGGCCCATCCCAATCAGTAGTCCCGAGATGAATACCGCCCAACCGGTGATCGGCATGAGCACGCTGACCGGTGCTGAGGTGGAGTCTGCAATGTAAGCCAGCTTTTCTCGGGACACCTTATAGCGATCGCACAGGTTGCGCATGGTGGTGCCCACAAATAACGGGCTGAAGTAATCACTGAAGAAGACGAACATCCCCATCACCCAACCAATGAGCTGTACTTTGATCCGTGATAAGTGACGCTTTTCAATCCATCCCGAAAAGTTTTGGACTGCGCCAGTGCGTTGGAAAAAGGCGATGACCGTGCCGATAAACAGCTCTAATAGTAGAATCCAAGAAAAGCTGGTCGTACCCAGCGTTTCTTTGAGTAGTGTCGGAAAGCCCATTAAGCCATTCCCCATGGCCAGGACGCCGACCAAGCAGGCGACAGCCAAGGAGAAGACCGTATTACGAGTAACAAAAGCCAAAATAATGGCCAGCGTAGCCGGTAAAACCGACACAAGTCCTAGGTTAGTGTCCATTGGAGACCTCTTTGATTATTTTTTTTAACTTGATGCAAGATCAAGTCGATCATTAGCCTTAAACCGAGCGGACATCTCGGTTATGAGGGAGAGACAAGAGTATTTCAGGCTTCGCCATTGGCTTTGCGGCGTTCAAGCGCGGCGATTAAGTGAAAGCCCAACTTACGCACGGGCTCGGGGGGCATCCAACTGGCCTGGCCAAACAGGCCGTGGATATCGGGTGTAGCCTGCCCCATGGCTTTATGGGCCAAGGTTTGGCCGAGAAAAGTACCTTTGACAATGCCGCCACCATTACAGCCTGCTGAGACATATAACCCGGGTTGAATCTCGCCCCAGACCGGGGCGCCGTTATAGGTCAGGCCTGTGGTGCCGCCCCATACCTCTGTTAGGGGATAATCCTTGAGTTGGGGGTAGCGCGCATCAAAACTACTTTGCAGATGGTGTTGTACAGCGGTGTTGTCTTGCTCTTTTTCGTAGCTATACAGCGAACGAATCATCAAACGGCCATCGGCGGTACTACGTAATGTGCAGCCCAAACGGTGGGCTGGTAGCAGGCCCCAGGCCTGTGGCATCACCTCGGCCTGAACCGATTCGGGAAGTACATCGGTGACGGCAGCATACGTATAAATTGCCGTCAGACGTGAATGATCCGCACCGAGCATGCGTGAAAAGGCGTTATTGGCCAGAATCACTTGAGGAGCCCGGATTTGGGCCTGATCCGTATTGACCTGCCATTGATCACCTTCACGGTGAACACGTGTTACCCGCGTATTTTCATAGCGCTTCACTTGAGGGGGCAGACAATCGGCCAAGCCGCGAATCAAGGCGGCAGGTTGAACCAGGTAACAATCTGGTGAATATAGACCTTCATGGTAATAATCGGTGCCAATGCGATCAGCCAGTGCTTGCCGAGACAGGACTTCATGGCGCAAACCGGCACTTTGCAGAAACGTTTTATAGGCGGCGATGCTGGCGAGGCCTTCTGGGGTGCAGGCCGCTCTTAACGTACCACTATGTTGTAACTGGCAATCAATCTGATGAGTGGTGACTAAGTGACGAATTTCAGCCATGGTGGTGCGGCTGATCTCATTCAGTTGTGCCATTCGGGCCAGCTGGTCGGCTGAGGCATCATTGGCCAGGGCGATTTCTAGCATGAAGCCAGAGTTACGCCCTGGGCTGCCTTCGCCTAGAGTGCTGGCATCCAGCAGTAGAATCCGATCATCCGGACGTTGCATTGCCCAAGCCCGCGCCGCAGCGACACCGGTATAGCCCGCGCCGACGATGACCACTTCAGCACTCTGATCGTGTGTCAGTGAAGGATGTGGTTCACGCGGTGGCAGCCAATGGTTCCAGCCGCAGGCATGTTGATGGCTCGGGGCCAATGCATAGGTCATGGGTTACTCCAAATGCAGCAAGCTATGGGCCTGCTCAACCAGTTCAGTGACGTGGTGACGCATACCGGCTAGTACCGCTTGGCGGTGTTCATCGGTCATACGGGATTTCAGCATGGCACAGCTCAACGCCCCTAACGGGTGACCACTATGATCCAGAATTGGGAGCGCCAGGCCGGTGTACTCAGGCAGTTGCGAGCCTTCGACTCCGCGGGCATAACCGTGTTGATGGAGAAACTCAATTTCTGTCTCAACATCCTCAATGCTGATCTGGTAATCGTGCTCAAGCTGTGTCGCACTGTGCTTCAATAACGTATGACGCTCTGCCAGTGGGAGTTGAGCCAATAGTGCGATAGAGGCTTGTCCAACGCCTAGTGGGACACGTTCTCCCGTCGCACGCACAAAGCTTCCCACCGGGTAAGCGCCATTTTGTACTTCAAGGCAAACAGCGTAGATACCATCGCGGGCAAACAGATAAAAGCTATCGCCAAAGCGTTGGGCCAAAGACAGTAGTCGGGGGCGCATCAAATCACGCAAACCTGACCCATTGCCCGCTTGGGCGCCCAGTGCCAGCAGCTGATAGCCTAATAAATAGCGTCCGCGTTTAGGTGAGCTGCGCAAATAATCTTCTGCTTTCAGACTCTTCAGTAGACGATAAATACTGGGTCGACTGAGTGTCATCGCATCTAAATAATCATCAATACTGGCCCCTTGGTAGCCGCCTGCGGCTGTGATCTTTAACAGTTGCATGGCATGGCGCAGAGTCGAAGGGCCCGCTGCATTGGCGGCGGGTGTGGCCAGTTTTTTCGCGTGATTGTTCATGACCGTCCTTGCATCAATATCAATCGTTCGCTCATTGTTGTTATAACGCTGAGCATAACGAGATAAAAAATGGTTTTCGTCTCATATTTTGAGACTCGCAAAAAAGGCAGTGAATCGTCCAGTACCAGACGACCGTTAAGACGCTATCGCCTGGGTCATATAGACTTGGACTCGATATTCGGCGAATAGAGTAGCGCCAGTGATGGCAAGCCGATGTGAGAGTAATCACAAAAGAAAATGCCCAGCGAGTGCCGGGCATTGAATATCGTACTGAATCGCGTGATTTAGGGCTTAAGCCTTATGGTAAATGGCACTGCCGTTGTCACGGAATTTCTCAGCTTGTTCCGCCATGCCTTGATTCAACGCTTTTTCTGCATCAACCCCTTGTGCCGCCGCATAGTCACGGACTTCTTGGCTGATCTTCATAGAGCAGAATTTGGGGCCACACATGGAGCAGAAATGTGCAACTTTGGCTGACTCCTTAGGTAAAGTCTCGTCATGGAAAGCGCGCGCCGTGTCTGGATCCAGCCCTAGATTAAATTGATCCTCCCAACGGAACTCAAAACGCGCTTTGGACAACGCATTGTCTCGTCGTTGGGCGGCCGGGTGGCCCTTCGCCAGATCGGCGGCATGGGCGGCAATCTTATAGGTGATGATGCCGGTTTTAACATCATCAATATTGGGCAGCCCCAAATGTTCTTTGGGCGTGACATAACAGAGCATGGCACAGCCATACCAGCCAATCATAGCCGCCCCGATCCCTGAGGTAATATGATCGTAGCCGGGCGCAATGTCTGTCGTTAGCGGGCCTAAGGTATAGAAAGGGGCTTCGTCACATTCTTTCAGCTGTTTATCCATGTTCTCTTTGATCAAGTGCATGGGGACATGCCCAGGCCCTTCGATCATGACTTGCACATCATGTTGCCAGGCGATCTTCGTCAACTCACCGAGTGTTTCCAGTTCACCAAATTGAGCCTCATCATTGGCATCGGCAATGGAGCCAGGGCGCAAGCCATCGCCTAGCGAGAAAGCAACATCGTATTGTTTGCAGATCTCACAGATGTCTTCAAAGTGAGTGTAAAGGAAGTTTTCCTGGTGGTGAGCCAAACACCATTTGGCCATGATAGAGCCACCCCGAGACACGATGCCGGTGACACGCTTAGCTGTCAGGGGAACGTGGTGTAAACGGACCCCGGCATGAATGGTGAAGTAATCTACGCCCTGTTCGGCTTGCTCAATGAGGGTATCTTTGAAGATTTCCCAGGTGAGGTCTTCCGCTGCGCCTCCGACTTTTTCCAACGCCTGATAAATGGGTACGGTGCCGACTGGCACTGGGGCGTTGCGCACAATCCATTCGCGCGTTTCATGAATATGCTTGCCCGTGGACAGATCCATGATGGTGTCTGATCCCCAACGCGTTCCCCAGGTCATTTTGGCCACTTCTTCTTCGATCGATGACCCCAACGCTGAGTTACCGATATTGCCGTTGATTTTGACGAGGAAGTTGCGCCCGATAATCATGGGCTCACTTTCGGGGTGGTTGATATTGGCCGGAATAATGGCTCGCCCGGCCGCTACTTCGGCACGAACAAATTCTGGGGTGATCTCGTCTGGAATACGTGCGCCGAGTGGTTGTCCTGGGTGTTGCTGACTGAGAATGCGCTCAACTTCTTCCGTCCCCAAGGCTTGGCGGCGTTGATTTTCCCGAATGGCGATAAACTCCATCTCCGGCGTGATGATGCCTTGCCGAGCATAGTGAAGTTGGGTCACATTATGGCCGGTTTTAGCCCGACGAGGTTGACGTTTAAGCTCGAACCGCAAAGGCTCTAATGTCGGATCTTGGGCTCGGCGGCGGCCATATTCACTGGTCGGTCCGTTAAGCAATTCTGTGTCGGCCCGCTCCTCAATCCAGGTTTGACGCAAAGCCGGGAGCCCCTTGCGAATATCAATTTCGGCGCTGGGGTCGGTATAAGGGCCTGATGTGTCGTAGACCAGAATGTCCGGGTTGAGCTCTTCGCCCGCATCAGTGTGAGTCGCGGTTTGTGTGATGGCGCGCATGGGGACACGAATGTCCGGCCGGGAACCTTCCACATAAAGTTTGCGCGAAGCAGGTAAGGGTTGTACCGAGGCTTGATCGACCTGGGCAGTGTTGTTGAGAAAATGTTGGCTGTAAGTCCCTGCCTCGGGTTGATTTGAGGAAGGGCGGGTCTTTTGTTTGTCAGGTGCAGACATCGGTCTCTCCAGGCATGTTATGCAGGAGAACCGGTACGGCGGGGCCACGAGAAATTAAAAGGTACATTCCGAGACATGAGAAGCCTTCATCGATGAGGCCCGGAATGTAGTATGCATCTCGATCCCTACGCCGGTGCGAACCGGTTCAGGTATTGCGGGTATCATCTCAGCCGATTGGTTACGGCACCCCGTCAAGATGAAGCGGCAGACTGTGGTGACAATCGTCTCGACCATAAATGTGTTGTCGATCCAGCTGCTGGCGCCAGTCTAACGCATTACTTTGCCGTTGCAAGGGATATTCGGTGCAAGGGATATGGGGTTCTGCTAGTCTTGATCGCCTTGTGGCATAGTGAGTGCCATGATCACGTGTCCAAATCATTATTTGATATCTCTCATCCCAATAAAGCAATAGGAGAGCTGCATGAGTATTCAGCGCTTGGAAACCCAGGCCCGTATGAGTCGAGCGGTCATTCACAATGGGACTATTTATCTGTGTGGCCAGGTCTGTGCGACAGAAGATCGCCAGTCTGATATTCAAGCGCAAACTCGCAGTATGCTGGCGAAAGTCGACGAGCTGCTGAAAGAGGCAGGCAGTGATCGAGAGCACCTGTTGTCGGCGACTCTTTATATTCGCGATATGGTTGATTTTGACGGTATGAATGAAGTTTGGGATGCCTGGGTACCGACCGGCCATGCCCCGGCCCGCGCTTGTGTCGAAGCCCGCATGGCTTCTCCAGACCTCAAAGTTGAAGTGAGTGTTGTCGCTGCGGTGAAAGCCTAAGTGACTTGAGATCAGGCCAGGAGAGTGTCATTGGAGACTTCTCGCTGGCCTGATACTTCAAGATAGGCCTGATACCTCACGATAGAAAGAAAGCACGCTCATATCACTTGATACACAGGCCTGTCGTCGTGTTTGTTGATGTCGTGGTTGTGGAAGCGGTAGTTGTGGAAGTCGTAGTTGTCGAAATAGGTAGAAAAATTTTCAATAAAGGTTAAAGAAGTGCTAACGCTTGCCGATAGTCCTCTGTAACCGGAGAACTCATTATGCGTATAGAAAACGTTTACGCCAGAAACCTAAAAGCTCAGGAGTCGCTGAACGTTTCGCTGCATGCTGCACGCGGAGCGGAATTTGCGTTGCTGCTGAGTTTGATGGGGGCGACACTCTATGCGCCGGATATGGGGGATAGTGACCTCGAACCCGATGAGTTTATGCGAGAGTTGGCCTGCTTGGTCAACGCTGAAATGGGACTTGCTTTTTATAATGGTGATGGGGCTTATTTCAGCTGGTTGCGTGCGCTTTCAGAAGAATATCCCATGCTGCAGCATTTGACGGCGATGAAGAGTAAAGACACACCGTCCCCTCATCAAGTGGCGTCAACTTATGCGGCCAATGCCATGCCGGATACTCAAACCGTTGTTCAGCAAATCAACCAGATTCGCACAGCAGCTTAGACCTTCATCGGTTATTCCTATTCCTATTCCACTATTCCACTTCATATTCTCCCTCCCTTTCTTTCTCGTGCTTTACTCTTCCCCTTGTGCCATTGGTTGACTTCCTCTAGATGGTCTCGTTGTTATGCCCTAACGCAGACGTTAGTGCGTAGACATATCTGAGAACACATGAATGATCGTGACCCCGGCAATAATCAACATCATGCCGATAATGGCGGGCAGATCCGGTGTTTGTTTGTAAATCACCATACTGACTAAAGTGACCAGGACAATGCCAGCACCAGCCCAAATCGCATACACCACACCCACGGGTAAGGTTTGCATAATCAGGGTCAGTAACCAGAACGTCGTCAGGTAGCCTGCAACGACCAAGATCGTTGGTCCTGGTCGTGTGAAGCCTTCAGATGCTTTTAAGGCTGTTGTGGCCATGACTTCAAGAATAATAGCTAACGCTAAGTAGCCATAGCTGTTGAGCATTGGGTGTTTCTCCTGCGTGATCTTATTCTCAGTGTGCTTTTAGGCCAGGGGGCGCCTGATGGACATCGTTGATTAAACGATATTTGAAGTTAAGAGTGGTGGCACGGGCCCATACCTTGAGCCCGGTTAAGTGGTTGTTCTGCTGGCCGTATCTCAGTCTTTATCAGGAATTATGCGCGTGTTGGGGAGGCTCTCGGTCATGCTCTTCTGTGCCGGTGCCACCGGTGCGCGTCCCTTCAAGGCGATCACCAGTGAGCTGATAGTAATACAAATCACACCGACAATGGCCCCGACCGAAGGCGTGCGTTCAAACAGCCATAAATCAAACCCCAGCGCCCAGAAAATAGCGGTATATTCAAAGACTGCTAAGGTGGCTACCGGTGCTCGGGCCAGTGCTTCAGTCATGGCAATATGCGCTAATCCACCACATAAGCCTGCGCCGATCAACCATCCCCACGTCGCTCCTGTTGGTAAGGTCCAGCCCTCAATGGCCGTGGCTAGCCCGATCAACGAACATGTGACCGCAAAATAAAAAGCAATCGCACCGGAATGTTCATGAGCGGTCAGCGTTCGAATCATGATTTTAGCCAGTGCGGTCAGTGCGGCCATGGCAATACCACAGATGATACCAATCCAAGCCTGGTGGGATAATGCGGTGTCATTAAAGGGGTTGATCACCAGAAGAACCCCCATAAAACTGAGCAAGGTCATGGCCCAAGTCAGCATCGAGGGGACTTCTCGAATCAATAAACTGGCTAGCATAACGGACAGTATCGGTGCCAGAAAACCCAAGGCGGCGGCCAGTGAGAGTGGTAAATAAGCAATGGCAATAAACGAAAGAAACATCGCACTGCAACCTAACAGGCTACGTATGGCATGGCCTTTGGGGTTGCGGGTTTTGAGAGCTTGAGGCAGCGCACCGGTTAAGCCGAGATAAGCCAGAATAGGAATCAGAGCCAGAGCGCTGCGCCAGAACACAATTTGCCCTGTGCCCACTTCATGGGACGCCTGCTGTACACACAGCGACATCAACGCAAATAAACCGGTTGCGGCCAGTCTTAACGCAATGCCTGAGGCTCGTAAAGGTTCGTCACGCATAGATGATCCTGAATATTGGGAATGGGCCGGGCGCGTATTATGGCGATTATTCATGGCATGTGCTGCTTTTTGACGTTGATAATGGGCATCGGGCTTCCCTGTCTGAAAACGGGCACTCTTTGAGGCAATATGTCGTCTTTGAAACAATATGTCGTGCTACTCAAAAGTGATAATGATAACGGCTTGTGTCAGTATTTATTACGGATTGATTACTGTATTGAGTCTGAAACAAGCATTGTTAAAAACACAGGGCTTTAAAACTGCCGATGCTTTAAGTGAGTCGAGAATGAATGTCTATTGGTGGCGCCCTGATGAGGGGACGAATTTAGGTGACGAAATTACTTCAATTGTGCTTGAGCAAATATTGAATCAACCTCATCAACGTGTTGGTCTCGATCAGGCATCGTTACTCAGCACAGGGAGTGTTTTAGATAAAGTGATGACATCTAAATCATTTTATCGCAGAACCACACCTTTATATGTCGTCGGTTCTGGCTTGATTCGCCCTCGACTTAAGCCTACCAGCTTAAAGCGTCGCTTCACGTTGAAACGGTGGCTTCCTGATTGTCTCGATGTGATCTCAGTGAGAGGGTGTCTGACACAGCAGATTTTAGCAGGGCAAGGATGTTCCGTTGAGTTGATAGGCGACCCTGGGTTATTGATGCCTCATATCGTGACCCCCCAACGGTGTCATCAGTACCGGTACGGCCTTATTCCTCATTTTACACAAGTGGATGATCCTCAGTGGCAAGCACTTTGTCGCCGTTTACCTAATGCGATCATGATCGATTTTAGACATGAGGATTATCAACAGGTGATTCAAACCATGGCTTCGTGCGATGTCATTCTGAGTCAGGGACTGCATGGTTTGATTCTGAGTGATGCCTATCAAATTCCAAATGTCTGGATCTCTGACGGTGCTTTGCATGCCGGGGGCGACTTTAAATTTTTGGATTACTTCTCATCGATTGGTCGCTCACCCTTATTGTGTATTCAGGGCATTGAACAAGTGTCGACAGATCGCATTGAGCAGCAGTTATATCTCGCGGATAAGTCGATTGTTGAGCGCCTTCAAGCACAAGTGTTATGTGCATTTGAAACCATGCAAAATAAGGCGTCAGCTTAGCTCAGCTGTGCCAGCCGCCAGAGGACTTTGCCATGAGCGACTTGGGTCTTGTCACGGTGAGGCTTAAAGGCCTGCTCGTTGTTTAATCTCTTCAAACCGCTTTTTAGCCCTTGCCGGTAAGCCGTTGGGAATGTGGGCCGCTGTATCATTTTCTCCAACCTCAATTAACATCACCATGCCCAACATAAAGTGTGGGAGGCACTTAATACCGTAAAAGCCCACTTGCTGGAAGGTGACGTCGGCATCCTGATTCATCGGTGTTCGAATTGTGGGCGCCCTATCAGGCCATAGGTTTGGGATGGTCATCGCGTTGTGAGTGCGATCCGACGCCACAAAGTGGACGGTATCTCCGGGCTGGATATGAAGATAGTCGGGCTCAAATGCCATGACACCAGTGTCGTTGTTATTTAACATTTTGACTTGATAGGTTTCAGCGTGAGCTAAAGGCAGCATGAGCGCCCATACCATGAACAGGCGTAGGGTCCAGATGACCATGGGGCTCAGGCGTTGCAACGGATGTAAGGCGATCAGCTGCTTTTGCACGTTCAGATTGGCGACGAGTGCCATGATGAGCATTATCCTTGAGATAAAAGTGTAAATAAGGTGACTGATCTATCGGGTGTTCGCATTGGTGGCTCTGAACGCCGAATACGGTTTCAATCAGGGGCTGAGTGAGTACTTCTCTGGGGGCGCCGAGTGCAATGAGCTCACCATGATGCATGACACCGACTTGGTCGCAGCGCAATGCTTGGTTGAGGTCATGTAGGGCCATGACCGTAGTGACCGGTAGTGAAAGGGCCAGATCTAAGATCATCAGTTGGTAGCGAATGTCCAGGTGGTTAGCAGGCTCGTCCAGAACGAGTAGCTGTGGCTGCTGCGCCAGGGCCCGCGCAATTTGAACACGTTGGCGCTCGCCGCCAGACAAACTATGCCAAAGGCGCTCGCGCTTATCCTGAAGCCCGACTTCAGTGAGGGCTTGGATCACCAGCTGATCATCTTTATCTGACCAAGGTGATCGCAATGATAACCAGGGCGTGCGTCCCAGGGAGACCACTTGTTGCACCGTGATGCGATCAATCGTTTCAGCCTGTTGTTCGACAAAAGCCACTTGTCTTGCGATCTGACGTTGAGAGAGCCGCTTAAGCGCCTGATCACCTAACCAAATGTCGCCTGAATGGGCCGGTCGAATACCCGTTAATAGTTTCAGTAGGCTGGACTTACCCGATCCATTGGGCCCAATGAGGCCCAGGTTTTGTCCCGCGTCTAAGGTGAAGCTGACGGTTTTGACAATCTCTTTATGCTTGACGCCCCAACTCAGTGCCTGTGCTTTTACGCCAATCATTTTGATTGCCCTCGAATTAATAGCAAAGCAAAAACCGGAGCACCGATCAACGCAGTGATGACCCCAATGGGCAATACTTGGCCTGGAATAATGATGCGTGACGCAATATCGGCACAGACGAGAAATACGGCACCGATTAATGCGGACATGGGAACAAGTCGACCATGCTGACTACCCACCAAAAAACGAGCGGCATGGGGGATGACTAATCCAACAAAGCCAATGGCGCCGACGATGGCCACCATAGCGGCGGTCATTAAAGCCGCTGCCGCAATTAAGAGGGTCTGGGTCTGACGGACTGGAATCCCCAGGGCTGCTGCAGATTCCTGACCAAACGTAAATGCATCCAACGGGCGTGTATACAACAGGCAGACGATCAACCCGGCGAGGGTCATGGGGAGGGCTAGCGTGACATCGTCCCAGCGTACACCGCTTAGGTTGCCCAACAGCCAGAACATGATTCCCCGAGCCTGATCTGAATTCGCTGATTTGGCGATAACTAATGCCGTCAGCGCATTAAACAGCTGGCAGCTGGCAATACCCGCGAGCACAATGTGGCCATTATGATATTGAGCTGTCCCCTGAGCGGCACCCTTCGCTAGCAAGGCGACGACCGCAAAGGCGAGCAATGCGCCAACGAACGCTCCCGAAGAGAGTGATACCATGCCTGCGCCTAACCCCATGACGGCAACCAGCACAGCGCCTGTCGAAGCGCCTGCAGAAATACCCAGGATATAAGGGTCGGCGAGGTTATTGCGCAATAAGGATTGAAGGACGACGCCTGATAACGCCAAACCGGCACCACAGCATGCGGCGACAAGGGCTCGTGTGAGCCGGTAATCCCAGATAATACCGGTATCCAGCTGGCTGACCGGATAGTCCATATTGAATAACTGGTTACCGGCCACCTGCATGACCGTCGTGAAGGAGTAGCGAATTTCGCCAATGGCCACCCCAGCCATGATCGCGGTGGCGATCAACAGCAGACTAGGCAATAAATAGCCTAGTCCACGAACGCTGCGGGATAACCCGTGGTTCAGTACTCTGTCCTGACGACAGGCCTCGTTGTTGTCAGGCCTGTCTTCTAGTGCGACGCTGTCCTGTTGATGACTTTGGATCACTCTTCCACCATGTTTTGATCCTGCAGCGCCTGGATTAATTTTTCCATTCCCTCAATCATACGCAATGTCGCGTCCATTTCAGTGGCTTCTAGCATAATAATGTGGTCGTTTTTAACGGCGTCCATTTGGCTGGCGACAGGGTCGTTGTGCAAAAATTCTAGTTTTTTCTGGTAGTCATCTGCAGGGAATCGACGACGGTCCATCTTAGCAATAACGATAATGTCTGGGTTCGCTTTGGCGATGCTTTCCCAGCTTTTCATTGGCCACTCTTCAGCGGTATCGACAATATTGTGGATACCGAGTTGCTTCATCATGTAGGCAGGTGCTCCGAGACTGCCTGCGACAAAGGGGTCTACATTCATATCGGCGCTGGAGTACCAAAAGACGGCAGAGAGGTCGCTGTCTAGTTGATGTGCCCGTTGTTTGACCTCGTCTTCGCGGGCTTTGAGTTGGTCAACCAATTCAGCGCCGCGCTGATGAACGCCAGCGATATCGGCAAGATCCTGCACGCTTTGGAACAGCCATTGGGTGGAGAAGAGCTGCAAACGAGTGCCATCCATGCCGGTGCTGTTGTCTTTGCCAACACAGTCGGTCGGCATCACATAAGTCGGAATACCCAGATCATGAAACTGCTCGCGGGTACCCACAATACCGTTGGCGCCGATATGCCATTCATATTGCACGGTCACCAGATCTGGGTGCTGATTGACGACGCTTTCGAAGCTGGGGTCATTATCAGCAAGGCGGGGAATATGGCTGTTGACTGTTTGGTACTTGGGTTGGACTGGAGTGAACCAAACGGAAGTCGCTTTGACTTTATCTGCAAGACCTAAGGCATACAGAATTTCTGTTGTGGCTTGACCGACGGTGACAATTCGTTCAACGGGATGTTCAAAGGTGAGTGTTTGACCGCAGTTTTCCAAGGTTAAAGGAAACGAACTCTCTTGAGCCTGGACGGTGCCTACGGTCAGTAAGCCCGTTAATAAAGTGACCAGTGCCAGTGAATGTTGCTTGTACCTTTTATATTGGCTCTTGCGTGAAGCGCAAAGCGTCGGCATTGAGAGAATTCCTTATCGCGATAAATGAGCAAAAGCTAGCTTATCGCAGTGTCATGAGTGGGTGCATTCAAATTGATAATGATTGTTATTATATAACATATCTTTTTGGGGTCAAGTTCAGACTCAGTGCCGTTATCAACGGAGACACGATAAGTCCATCCTGCAAGACCTACCTCATAAGGAGTAGTTGGCCTAACTTATTGAGGTAGAAGACTGAATTTCCTGGCGCAAAGTGTCTTCGGCACGTCATTTTTGTCCGCTCATAACATACCGTTGGCGTATGTATTCCGTTATGATACCGGCCTAGATGTATTGATGATGAAGGGCTGTTCATGTGTGCTTCACTGTCCTCAAAAGAGACGACTGCTAATAAGACCTTTTTGCCCATACCATCACTGACAGGGGTCGTTTTGGCGGGTGGTCAAGGTCGCCGAATGGGCGGTGAGGATAAAGGTTGGGTCATGTTTCAAGGCCAACCGCTCATTGATCATGTGCTCCAATGTTTAGCTCCGCAAGTTGACCATCTCATGATCAATGCCAATCGTTCAGTCGAGCGTTATCAGGCACTGGATATCCCGGTGATCACGGATCTTGATTCAGGGTTTCAAGGTCCGCTGATGGGGATGGCGACGGCACTTCATTATGCTCAAACAGATTGGGTGTTATGTGTGCCTTGTGATACGCCGCAGCTACCTCCTGATCTTGCTCAGCGTCTTTGGCATGCGGCACAGTCGGCTCAAGCCCCGATCGCGGTTGCGCATGATGGCGAACGTTTGCAGCCTGCGGTGGTGTTGTTACAACGGGCTTTATTGGCTTCTTTACAGTGCTTTCTCGCCGAAGGCGGCCGTAAGGTCGATCGCTGGTTTTCTTTGTATCACTATGTGGCCGTGACGTTTCCCGCACGACATTTTATTAACCTCAACTATCCAGAAGACTTGGCGAGATTTGATGTTTAGTGCATCACTATCTCCGATAGGGTCTGCTGGATTGGTGCTGTGATCATTGCGTAGGTGCTTATATGAGCCATTATGCTTCCTTTCCTCGCCCTCTATTAGGTTTCAGTGCTTGGAGCGGTACAGGTAAAACGACGTTATTGAAGGCTCTGTTACCCCGATTAAAAGCACGAGGATTACGTATCGCTTGTGTGAAGCATGCCCATCATGATTTTGATGTGGATCAGCCAGGCAAAGATAGCCATACCTTACGTCATGCCGGGGCTGGCCAGATGCTGATTGCCTCCGATCGACGCTGGGCCTTAATGGTTGAAGCACCACGGGATGAAGCCCCTTCTCTTGATGAAATGCTGCAGCATTTTAATCCGAGTGAGGTGGACTTGGTGCTTGTTGAAGGGTTTAAAGCCGAGCCTTTCCCTAAGCTTGAGCTGCACCGAATGTCGGTTGATAAGCCATGGCGTTTCCCTGATGATCCTCAAATTCTTGCCATTGCCACTGATTCTCCCAATCAAGTGCCGGAAGGCAATGTTTTACCCGTCTTGGATTTGAACGACCTGGATGCCATCGAAACGTGGGTACTCGATGAACTACGTCGACAGCAGGCGTCATCCGGTGATATTGCAAGCCAGCCCTTATGAGTCCATTGAAATGAAAGAGGTGAATGATGAATGAGCTGACACATCTGGATGCTCGAGGGCAGGCTCATATGGTCGATGTCGGTCAAAAAGAGATTACTGCGCGTACGGCAGTGGCTTCGGCGGCGATTCGCATGCAACCGCAGACGCTGGCGCGCATTATGGCGGGAGAACATCCCAAAGGCGATGTGCTGGCGACCGCACGGATTGCCGGGATTATGGCGGCTAAAAGAACGGCTGACCTGATCCCGTTATGCCACCCTTTGATGTTGTCTAAGGTGGCGGTTGAATTGACGCCTGACGAGGCTTTGCCGGGTATTCGTATCGAAGCAACCTGCCGTCTGGCAGGCCGAACAGGCGTCGAGATGGAAGCCTTGACGGCGGCTTCAGTGGCGGCGCTGACACTTTATGATATGTGTAAAGCGGTCGATAAGCGCATGATCATTGACGATATCAAAGTGCTGGAAAAGACAGGCGGTAAGTCAGGTGATTGGCGACCTTTTGAGGATCAATCCCCAGCGACTGAGGTGTTATCAGTAGCGCAATCGGTATCTCAGTCCGCATCGACTGTGCCAGCCGATGTTGGCACGAGCGTTCATGTCAGGTTCTTTGCCGAGCTTCGGGAACAACTACAGATGGAAGCTTGTGATGTGCCGCTTGAAGCGCTGTCGGAACCGACTGTTGCCGCGCTATTGAATTGGTTAGTGGCTCAAGCTAGCGAACGCGCTGCTCTGCAGCAGCAGCCACAACTGCTGATGGCCGTCAATCAGGAGATGGTCAAGCCGATGCACCCGTTGCAGGTGGGAGATGAAGTGGCCTTTTTCCCGCCTGTCACAGGAGGTTAAGATGTCTGATGAATTATGCCCAGACAACGTCTGCCCGCGATACGTTCGTGTTCAGCCTGCGCCTTTTAGTGTTGAGTCGGAAATGCAGCGACTCACTCAAGGCCGGAGTGATATCGGAGCAACCGTGACATTTGTCGGTTATGTCCGTGATTTCAATGAGCGGCCCGATGTGTTGGCGCTGACGTTAGAGCATTATCCGGCCATGACCGAAAAGGCATTGCACCAAATCATTGATGAAGCCATTTCACGTTGGTCTTTGAATGGCATTTCGGTGATTCATCGGGTTGGCAAGATGACACCGGGTGATCCGATCGTATTGGTCTTAGTCGCCTCTGCTCATCGCCAAGCGGCTTTTGAAGCCTGTAATTTTTTAATGGATTACCTAAAAACCCGAGCGCCTTTCTGGAAAAAAGAGCATACCGCCAGTGGGGATTACTGGGTGTCTGCCCGGGATAGTGATACGCAAGCGGCTGATCGCTGGCATGCAGCTGGAGCGCCCTCATGAGTTTTGATTCCATGAAAAAAGAGGCGATGGTGGATCGTTTTGGTCGAACCATTCGTTATGTACGCCTATCTGTGACGGATCGCTGTGATTTTCGTTGTGTCTACTGCATGAGTGAGGAGATGACGTTTTTGCCTCGCCAGCAGGTGTTGACGCTGGAGGAAATCGGGCAAGTGGCTCAAGCCTTTGTTGACCTAGGGGTTGAGCATATTCGTCTGACCGGTGGTGAGCCATTGGTGCGGCGTGATGTGGATTCGTTGGTGAGTCAGCTCGGTCATTTAAAATCCGTCTCGGGATTGAGAGACTTGAGCATGACCACCAATGGCAGCCAGCTCCCCAAGTGGGCGGATACGCTGCAAGCGGGAGGGCTGGATCGGCTCAATATCAGTTTAGATTCCCTCGACCCCGAACGTTTTACCCGAATTACCCGAACAGGGCAGCTGCAGCAGGTCATTGAGGGGATTGATGCGGCCAAATCTGCTGGATTTGAGCGGATTAAGCTCAATGCGGTCATTATGAAAGGTCGTAATGATGATGAAGTTGTGGACTTAGTGCGCTTTGCCAGGTCTCGTGAAATCGATATTAGCTTTATTGAAGAAATGCCATTAGGCCATATTTCAGATCATGGTCGTGATGAAACCTTCTGCTCCAGTGATGAGGTGAGGGCGATGATTGAGCAGCAGTATGAACTGCTGCCCTGTGGTGAAGTGACCGGCGGCCCTTCACGCTATTATCGTTTTGCCGATGAGCATGCTAGCCGCATTGGCTTTATCTCACCGCATAGCCACAACTTCTGTGGTGACTGCAATCGCGTCAGAGTCACTGTGGAAGGGCGTTTACTGTTATGTCTGGGGAATGAGCACTCAGTTGATTTGCGCCAGGTGCTGCGTGACTACCCCGGTGATCAAGAGCGATTGAAGCAAACCATTGTTGAGGCTATGGACCTAAAACCTGAACGCCACCACTTTACTACCGATGGTGATGTGCAGATTGTCCGCTTCATGAATGCGACTGGGGGTTAAAGGTCGGGTTCCTTGTAGCCTGTAGCGCCGTTTTGGCTATTTTTTATCTATAAGTTAATTCTCTTATAGGTAAAAAGTTTTTAGGTTATAAAGAAAATCCATTTTTATTACCTTGTGATATTCCTTACTATAGCGCTCAAGCATTAGCCGACAGTTTAACGCTGTCGCATTTAGTCTATGCGGCACATCGATGATGTGCCGCTTTTGTCATTTGGGAGACGATCAACATGAATGGGTTGGTTGCAATCAATGTATTGATTTTTGCCTTGGCCGCCGGGCTGCTCGCACGCTGGCAGCTTAAGGGCGCGAGTTTATCGCGGGTGGTGCTGGCAGGCTTGGTCGTTGGGGTGGCTTTTGGGGTGCTCATGCAATGGGGCTATTCTGATCAAGCTGTTCTAACGGGGACGATTGACTGGGTCAATCTGGTAGGCGGCGGCTATGTCCACTTGTTGAAAATGATCATTATGCCTTTAGTGCTGGTGACTATTTTATCTGCGGTCACGCGCTTACATGATGCCAGTGCGCTGGGTAAGATTAGCTTCGGTGTGTTGGGCATGCTGATGATCACAACGGCGATTTCAGCGGTGATCGGTATTACCATGACGCAGCTGTTTGGTTTATCCGCTGATGGCTTAGTGCAGGGCGCGCGTGAGCTTGAGCGGGGGCAGGCGATCATTGACCGCAGTGCGCAATTGGCGGATCTGACGGTACCTCAACTGCTGTTGTCGTTTATTCCGACGAACCCTTTCCAAGATCTCGCGGGTGCACGCCCTACATCGATTATCAGTGTTGTGATTTTTGCCGCTTTCCTTGGGGTTGCGGCACTGGGCATTAAGCGTGAAAATGCGGAATTGGGTGATCAGCTGATTAACGGCATTGAAGTCGTCCAAAAATGGATCATGCGTTTAGTCCGTATGGTGATCCGCTTGACGCCCTATGGTGTGATGGCGCTGATGACGAAAGTCGTTTCTACTTCGAATCTGAACGATATTCTCAATTTGATCGGTTTCGTCGTGGCCTCTTATATTGGGCTGACGTTAATTTTGGTCATGCATGCACTGTTCTTAGCCGGTGCAGGGGTTAACCCGAAACGCTATTTCCAGAAAGTTTGGCCAGTACTGACCTTTGCATTTACTTCTCGCTCCAGTGCGGCAACGATTCCGCTCAACATTGAAGCCCAGGTCGATCGTATTGGTGTTCCACCGGCGATTGCCAACTTTGCGGCTTCTTTTGGGGCCACTATCGGTCAAAATGGTTGTGCGGGCCTTTACCCCGCCATGTTGGCGATGATGATTGCGCCGACCGTGGGGATTGATCCTTTGTCGTTAGAGTTCCTCGGGACCTTAGTGCTAGTCGTGACGCTGGGCTCATTCGGTATTGCAGGGGTCGGGGGTGGTGCGACTTTCGCTGCGATTATTGTGCTGTCGACCCTGAATCTGCCGATAGCGCTGGCAGGGCTTTTGATTTCGATTGAACCGCTGATCGACATGGGCCGAACCGCGATTAATGTGAATGGCGCGATGACGGCCGGTACCGTGACCAGTCGTTTATTAAAGCAGCACGATGCGAGCGTGTTTGACAGTGAAGATGACGGCTTGAGTGAACACAAAGCGGCTTAAAAGCCCGTGCTGTGTTGATTGACCGCTGTTCTTACTGAGTAGAATTGAGGCCACCTTCGGGTGGCCTTTTTCGTATGACATGATGCCTTTGCTCTTCCACTCAAGTGCTTTAATCCCGCCCCCTGGCTATATCGATAGCGCCAATTGGCCTGAAAGGGGCTGGGTGAAACCTTGCCGATTGATGACGAAAGGGGGACACTTAGCGACTGGATTTTGTGGAATTAAAAACATCTTTTTAAATAGCTTAAATGAATAAGCAAATCGTTTCGGAGTTGTCCATGCCTGTATCCGAACAGCGTATGACTCACCTCAAGCAGCTTGAGGCCGAGTCGATTCATATCATTCGTGAGGTGGCGGCAGAGTTTGATAATCCGGTGATGCTGTATTCTATCGGGAAAGACTCTTCTGTCATGTTGCACCTAGCGCGCAAAGCCTTCTATCCGGGTACGCCGCCTTTTCCGCTGATGCACATTAATACCACCTGGAAATTCCGCGAGATGATCTCTTTTCGCGACCGTATGGCGCGTGAGGCAGGCATGGAGTTGCTGGTTCACTCCAACCAGGAAGGGCTAGCCCAGGGCATTAATCCTTTTGAGCATGGGAGTCACTATACCGATGTCATGAAAACCGAGGCGCTGAAGCAAGCGCTGGATAAGTACGGTTTTGATGCGGCCTTTGGTGGTGCTCGGCGGGATGAAGAAAAATCGCGTGCCAAAGAGCGTGTGTACTCGTTCCGCGATCGCCACCACCGTTGGGATCCGCGAAATCAACGCCCAGAGTTATGGAATACTTATAACGGTAAGGTCAATAAAGGCGAGTCGATCCGTGTTTTTCCCTTATCGAATTGGACCGAGTTGGATATCTGGCAGTACATCTACTTAGAGTCTATTCCTATTGTGCCCTTGTATTATGCCGCACCTCGCCCGGTGGTTGAGCGTGATGGTATGACCATCATGGTGGATGATGATCGCTTGCCGTTGGCTGAAGGTGAAGTGCCTGAAGAGAAATGGGTACGTTTTCGTACCTTGGGTTGTTACCCCTTAACCGGCGCTGTGCCGTCTAAAGCCGATACATTGCCCGCGATTATTCGTGAAATGTTATTGGCGACGACTTCTGAGCGCTCAGGTCGAGCGATTGACCATGATCAGTCCGGTTCCATGGAGAAGAAAAAACGCGAGGGGTACTTTTAATGAACGCCAGTACGTCCAATCTCGACAATATCGAGGATTATCTCAAGCAGCACGAGAATAAGGGCCTGCTGCGTTTCATTACCTGTGGCAGTGTGGATGATGGTAAGTCCACGCTTATTGGTCGTTTGTTGCACGACTCTAAAATGATCTATGAAGATCAGTTGGCCGCATTAACTCGTGATAGTCGTACCAGTGGTACCCGAGGTGGAGAGCTGGATCTAGCCTTATTGGTGGATGGCCTGCAATCTGAGCGTGAGCAGGGTATTACCATTGATGTGGCTTATCGTTATTTTTCCACTGATCGCCGTAAGTTTATTATTGCCGATACGCCAGGGCATGAGCAGTACACCCGTAACATGGCCACCGGTGCCTCCACCGCCAAATTGGCTGTGATCCTGATCGATGCGCGTTATGGCGTGCAGACGCAAACACGTCGCCACAGTTATATCTGTGATTTGCTCGGTATCCGCCACTTTGTGATTGCGGTGAATAAGATGGACTTAGTCGATTTTGATCAGTCGACTTACGAGCGTATCCGCGACGATTATTTGGCATTTGCTGAAAAGCTCAAAGTACAGAATATTCACTTTGTGCCCATGTCAGCGCTTGAAGGGGATAACGTCACCTCATTGAGCGAACGTTCGCCCTGGTATCAAGGTCAGCCTCTGCTCGAATTGCTGGAAACACTCAATATCGAGCATGATGAAAATCTGACGGATCTGCGTTTTCCTGTTCAGTATGTGAATCGTCCGAATCTCGACTTCCGTGGTTTCAGTGGCACTTTAGCATCAGGCGTTGTGAAACCAGGGCAAGCGATTAAAGTCTTGCCTTCCGGGGTGACCTCTAGCGTCCGTTCTATTGTGACCTGGGATGGAGAACAAGACGCGGCTTATCCTGGGCAGGCCATCACCTTGACCCTCGATGATGAAGTCGATATTGCCCGTGGTGACTTAATTGTCGCGCAAGATGATGAGCTCGTTTGTGGCCATACGTTTGAAGCGCATCTGGTGTGGATGAGTGAAGACCCGCTGGAAGTCGGTCGCCGCTATGATATCAAAACGGGTCATACCTTCACCCGTGGCCGTGTTAAACGCATTCTTCACCAGATTGATGTGAACACGCTGGATACTGGGCCTGCAGAGCAATTGCCGCTCAATGGGATTGCGCTATGTGAGCTTGAGGTACAGAGCCCCGTGGCACTGGAATCCTACCAGTCGGCACCAGCCACAGGCAGCTTAATTGTGATCGACCCCATGAGCCATGTCACCGTTGGCGCAGGCATGGTCACACAGATGCTCGATGAGAGCCATATTACTTGGCATCAAATGGGCGTCAATAAAGCCCGCCGAGCCGAGCGCAACCATCAAAAACCGGCGATTCTTTGGTTCACAGGGCTTTCAGGCGCGGGTAAATCCACCATCGCCGATGCACTGGAGAAACAGCTCTTTGGTATGGGGCAGCGTACTTATCTGTTGGATGGGGATAATGTGCGCCATGGTCTGTGTCAGGATCTGGGCTTTGATGACAATGACCGAGAAGAGAATATCCGTCGCGTCGGTGAAGTGGCCCGTCTGATGGTCGATGCCGGTCTCTTGGTGCTCGTGAGCTTCATCTCACCTTTCCAAGCGGACCGTCAGCGCATTCGTGATCGTGTTGAAGCGGGTGAATTTATCGAGATCTTCGTCGACACCCCGCTGGATGTCTGTGAATCACGCGATCCGAAAGGTCTCTATCAGAAAGCTAGAGCGGGCGATATTACCCACTTTACAGGCATTGATTCGCCTTATGAGGCACCGTCTCAGCCGGAAGTCCACCTCAATAGTGGTACTGACAGTGTTGAAACCTGTGTACGCAAAATCCTGGATGCACTGAAAAATCGAGGCATCATCGACTAATCTTGCCGTACCGCTCAACTTATCACATCACCGTGTTGCGCTTAAATCCGGGTCTATAGGTATAGGCCCGGATTTTTGATTTAAAGGCATCAAGCGGTTGGCTATTGGTTTGTCGCGGTTGAGTCGGTATTCATCATCAAGTTGTCATCAAGCACTATTGCTCTCATGACAGGAGAGCAATAGTGCTAGGCGGTATAGGCGATTAAAAAAATCGTAGGCAGAGGGTGCGAATCCAATTGCGGCGTAGGGCGGGCCATTGCTTGGCTTCATTGTGTGCCCAGTAAGCTTCATCTTTGACTTCCAGGCTTTTGGTCAGGGCGCGGTGTGCCATGATATCGCTGCTGGCTTGGGCCTCAGGTTGTTGATAAGACAGCATCGGGAAGGCGCTGTAAGCGCGGAAAAAGCGGCAAAATAGACTATCAATAGCAATGCCTTGATACGATTCTTTGACCAGCCGCTGGCAGGCTTTATGGGAGAGCACATAGGCATGGGCGCCAGTCATCCGCGCTCGCACCACAAACGGAAACGGAATTAACCACATCCGGCCTAGAATGCCACCGAGGTGAAAAAGCTGAGGGTTTCGCCACCGCAAAAAATGGTTGATCCATTTTAACTGACGCGGGCTAGGCGGTAAGAAGGTGGCGTCGTCTTCTAATATCAAGACGCGTTGGTAGCCTCTTTCCAGCGCCAGTTCGGCACACTTGAGATGTGATTGATAACAGCCGCGCTCAGGGTCCTCTGAATCGCGTTGAACCAATACATATTCGATCTCATGATCTAGCGCTTGAAAACTCTTTTCGAGTTGTTCACGACGATCTTTACGGTCTTCCAGGCTAATGCAGAGCACTGCATCGATATCAAATCGAGTCATAGGGGGTCCTTCTATTCCCATTCTTGGCCTCCTGTCTAACGGGGGATCTTAATGGTAGATTTCCCGAGTGCCTACTCTTTCAGTGCTTCTTTCAGCTCTTCTTTTCCTTCTGCTTTTGATGACGCTTTTATCATGACGATGATGCTTACGCTAGCCACTCTCGATCATGGGGTTGAATTCAATCGAAATGATCTCAAAGTCTTGAGCCATAACCCATAGTCGAGATACGCCCGCTGAGGTGTGTGTCGTAGAGGAGAGGTGATATGCGTATTGATTTGTCCGGTCAGCATGCGGTTGTCAGTGGTTCAACGGCGGGCATTGGTTATGCCATTGCCAAAGGTTTGGCCCAAGCGGGTGCTGCTGTCACCATTACGGGGCGCACGCCTGAGCGAGTGGAGTCTGCTATTGCCTCGTTACAGCAGGCTGCACCGGGGGCTCATATCAATGGTGTGGCTGCTGATTTGAGTACTGCTGCAGGGTGTAATGCCTTGATTCAGGCGCAACCTGAAGCGGATATCCTGGTGAACAATGTGGGGATTTTTCAGCCCCAGGATTTCTTTGAAACCGATGATGAGACCTGGGATCGTTTTTTTCAGGCGAATGTAATGAGCGCTGTCCGCTTATCGCGACACTATGCTCGCGGTATGAAGACGCGAGATTATGGTCGCGTGCTCTTTTTATCCAGTGAGTCCGCCATGAATATTCCCACTGAGATGGTGCACTACGGTATGACCAAGTCTGCCGTGCAGTCTGTGTCCCGGGGATTAGCCAAAGTACTGGCTGGGACTCGAGTGACGGTGAATGCCATCTTACCCGGGCCAACGCGTTCAGAAGGGGTGGTGAAAATGTTGCAGCAGATGGCAGATGAGCAGGGGAAAACATTGGCCGAGGTTGAAGCGAATTTTGTTGCGGACAATCGCCCTTCTTCGATCATTCAGCGTTTGGCTGATCCTGACGAAGTGGCTCATATGTGTGTGTATGCGGCCTCACCTCAGGCCAGTGCGACAACAGGGGCGGCCCTTCGGGTTGAAGGCGGGATTGTGGATACGATGGCATCTTAATTGGCGCCATCAAAACGGTTTTGAGCCTTTTGAATGCAGTAAGACTGAGTGTTAAAGCCTGAGCTTAAAATCTTAACTTGTCAGGTCAGATTTTAAGATTGTGTTCAGGGGGCTCATGCAGAATGGATGATCCGTATGCTAGAGAGCATGCAGTCGCAATAGGGATATTTTTCAGGTTGTGATTTAAGCATATTGAAGTATTTGAGCATTGCTCCATTGTGAGTGCGATGTTGAGCCCCGCCAAAAGGCGGGGCTTTTTTATAACGGCCAGAGGCCATGCCTGTTCTTATCAAGGCGATGTGATGGGTTGCGACCAAGCCTTTATTTACAGTCTTCTTTACGCCGTTGGCGCTTTTCTCTACGCCGAATGGATACCTCTCGATATATAGTCAGCGACGGCTCGTTTAGTTAAGTTAACTAAACGATTACGTGAGGTTCAGGCTGCTCATATTGCGAAACGGCTTAGCATAAGCGCATGCTCGATCTTCGATTATTCGTTGAGTCTATCCCAATAACTAGGTTAACAACGCCAGGGGAGGCGTACTATGCCGACATCACATCGTCTTGTTTTACCCCGTTTAGTTGAACTTGGTGCCGGTGCGATTGCACAGATTGCGCCCATGCTGGCCTCTCTGGGCTGCCATCGTCCGTTGATTGTGACCGACCGGATGATGGTGGAATTAGCGTATGTGGCCCGTCTAACCGAGCCCCTTGAGGCGGCGGGTATCGAGTATGCGGTATTCGCTGATACTCAGCCGGAACCGACTGAAAGCTCCATCATGGCGGGGGTGGAGATGTTGCGCCAGGGGCTGTCCAGTGGTGAGTTCGACTGTCTGATTGCGCTGGGCGGGGGGAGTCCGATTGATTCTGCCAAAGCGATAGGCGTGTTGGGGAGTTTCGGTGGTCAGATGCGTGATTACAAAGTGCCCCGAGATGTCAGTGAGGCGGGTTTACCGCTGATTGCGATTCCGACGACAGCCGGAACGGGGTCTGAGGTGACGCGGTTTACGATCATTACCGATGATCAAACCGATGAAAAGATGTTGTGTGCGGGCACCGCGTTTATGCCCGTGGCTGCATTGGTGGATTTTGATCTCACGATGAGTGTGCCGCCTCGAGTCACGGCAGATACTGGGATTGATGCGCTTACGCATGCGATTGAAGCTTATGTCAGTCGTAAGGCCAATCTATATAGTGATCAGCAGGCGCTGGCGGCGATGCGCTTGATCGCTCCTAATCTGCGTACGGCCTATCATCACCCAGAGGATCGTGCCGCTCGTGAGGCCATGATGTTGGGCGCTCACTTAGCTGGGGTCGCCTTCTCAAATGCCTCAGTCGCCTTGGTGCATGGCATGAGCCGCCCGATTGGGGCCTTTTTTCATGTGCCTCATGGTTTATCCAATGCCATGTTATTGCCTACAGTGACTGAATTCTCTATTCCGTCAGCGGCGGAACGCTATGCTGATTGTGCTAAGGCGATGGGCGTGGCTGAAGCTGGAGAAGACATCGATATGGCCAACCAGCGCTTACTCGCTGAGTTGACGGCTTTAAATGAAGAGCTTCAGGTGCCTACTCCGGCTGAGTTTGGGATTGCCGAGGCCGATTTCATGTCGCATTTAACCGTGATGGCCGAACAAGCACAAGCTTCAGGGTCCCCATCGAATAATCCGCGTCAGCCCACGATTGACGAAATGGTGGCGTTATATCGCAAGGTATGGGAAGCACGAACGCCTGGTGTCGTGGCGTAACCCCGTGTGGTGTCAACCAGTGTGGTATAAACCCGTGTGGTATAAACCCAAGGGGTATAAAGCCGTCAGTGCCCCGGTGTTCACCGGGGCCTGTTGATCTTATGGGGGATGAGCTTAGATTGGATGCCGCAAGGCTATTGGGCAAACTTAGGAATGATGTGATTGCCATACTCCGCGATGATGCGTTCTTCATCGCCGTTATCTAGGTAGATATTGAATTGTGTCGTTCCGGCTTCTTCGAGTTGTTTCAATTTATGAATATGGTCGTCGATTTCACCTAATACACAAAAACTTTTCACAATATCCTCTGTAATAAAATCCAGATAAGGGTTATCACTCTGACCATGCTTGGCATAGTCGTAGCCTCGGCGTTTCTCGATATAGTCGGTGAGGCTGCGAGGCACCAATCCTGATTCACTACCATATTTTTCGACGATATCTGCGACATGGTTGCCGACCATGGCGGGGAACCATTTGGTTTTCTCAATGCAATACGCCATATCACCAAAGTAGGCGGGGGCGGCGGCTTGAACTTTGAACTGACTCATATCTCGACCGCTTGTCTCACCGGCTTGAATACATTGATCTTTGAACCATTGGACCAAGCTGGGATCGCCTATTTGCAGAATCACACCATCGCCGACAGTGCCTGCTGTGGCCAGTGCTTTTGGGCCGTAGGCCCCAATCCAAACAGGCAGTTCATAACCGTTGGCCCAAGGCAGTTTGACTGGGGATTCACATTCGCCATAAGTCACTTCTTCGCCACGGACCATGGCTTTCACTTTTTCGGTGAATTCCGCTACTCGCGCCAGTGGGGCGGGCTTTTTACCCATCACGCGCATTGAAGAGTCGCCACGGCCCAAGCCAATATCAAAACGTCCTTCACTTTGTAAGGCCAAAGAGCCGTAGAGGCTGGCTGCCAGTGACCAGTCACGAATATTCGGGTTGGTGACACAAGGGCCAAATCGCATTTTGCGGGTATGTTCCATGCACATGGCCATGGCGACGAAAGACTCTCGCCAAAGAATGTGCGAATCATAAAACCAGCAGTAGGTGAATCCGGCCTCTTCAGCCTGGCGAACCAAGTTACGGGCACGGTTGGGGCTGACAAAGCCTTTGAATGTGATACCGAATTCCATTGTGATCATCCTCTTCTTTGTTGTTCTCTTGAAATGACACTTCTTGACATGGCGCTGTCTTGAGGTTTGGGGTCGTCATGTATGAATTACGGCTTATCCGGTGGGCAAATACGAATGCCGGCATGGCTGAAAGGGACGGCTTTCGAGATGTTTAAACGGATTAGAATTGGGGTGATGGCTTCAATGCAGCGGGCATTGTCAGCGGGGCCGGCGTTATAGCAATCCACTTGTAATGCTGACAGTAAGGTCATGACGCTTTGCTTCGCGTCTAAATCATTACCGCAGACTAAAATGTCGCAGTTGATGGCATGATCCAGCGCATTGAGGGTCACGGCGGAGACATTGTGTAAAGCACCGACAACCGGGATTGCATCTCCTAATAAGGCTTGTGCCGCTTCTGTTGCGGAGCCTTCTGGGGGCATCTCGACCGTCTTCGGGTTGCCTTTGGCCAAGGGCACGACGATGTCGATCAGAATTTTGCCCGTCAGTGTCGGTTTGAGGGCATCCAGCGTCGCCGCATGGGCGCTGTAGGGCACCGCTAAAATGACATGCTGATCCGCCTGTTGTGCAGCATCCAGGTTATCGGTGCCGGTTAACGCCGCAGCGTCATCGGGGAGTTGTTGGCGTAAGGTGTGTGCATGTTGGGCTGCGCGTTCTCCATCGCGTGAACCGATCACGACAGGAATGCCTGCCCGAGCAAAACGCAAAGCTAAACCGCTGCCCTGGGGGCCGGTGCCGCCGATAATGGCAATCGTCATCTGAACAGATCCTCATGTGGGGGTCTAACAAGAGTGCTGGCCTGACTGTCGCTAACAGGCCAGTCGAGGCCACGGAAAATAATGACCGGGCTTTTGTCTGCTTTACCCATGAGCAGGCCAGAGGCTGCGGCCAGTTCATCGGCAAAAGCCGGTGTGGTGACCCGTAATGTCTGCCCCCAACCGTCGTGCTGACCTCTCAAATCCAGTTGGGCGGGCACTTGGGCGAGACCTATGGCGACATTGACTTGTCCCATACGCCATGGGCGCCCGAAGGTGTCGCTGATGACAATACCTAAGCGGACTCCGGTGGCGTTTTGTAAGGTTTGGCAGAGTCGTTGCGCACTGGCATCCGGGTCTTGGGGTAATGTGATGAGTTGGTTGGGCTGGTCGGCGTTGGATTCATCAACGGCGGCATTGGCACAGATAAACCCCAGTCGATGCTCGGCAATCAGTAAGCCTTCAGTCGATTTGTCGCGCGGTGGCACCACTCGTACAAGTCGTCGAGATTGATTGAGAATGACCTCGACTTTGCGTGGGTCCTTATTCACCTGATGAGCCAGCTTTAGCGCTTCATCGCTGGGTGTAATGGTCGCCATATCGATGATGTCGCCTTCGGTTTTGGAGACCACTTTGTGGGCAATGACGAGAATATCGCCCGCTTCAAGCGTGGCTTGCTGCGCATCCAGCTGTGTCAGGATCGCATTGGCTAAATCGTCGCCAGGGCGGAAGTCAGGTAGCCCTTCCAGCCGGAACACCGTTAACGGGTTAGCCATAACGTTGCTCCTGCATGACCGAAGGTTGCTGCTGGCTGAGCCATTGAGGCTGATGCGGCCACTGATGCCAATGGATTTGCGTAAAGTCTTCGGGCGTATCCAGATCTTGGCTCAGAGATGTCAGATATAGCGATTTAAAGGCCATCTGTCGGGCCGTGGCTTGTTGCTGGTGATGCCATGCGGAGTTCGGTCCAAACTGAGGTGTGAGTGCCGTTGGCGGGCTCATCAGTAGGGCATTGGTGCCACCATCATGCGCCTGAGCTAACACCGCGCAAGCGCGACGGGGATGCTGTTGTGCTAGTGTGTCGATTGAGTCTAATAATGCTTTGACTTCATCGACGACCCAGTGGCCGATATCGGTCGGTACGATGAGCTGGTGGCTAAATCCATGGTCAAGGCTCCATTGACTCGCGATACTCAAGGCACTGTTGAGCCCGTCCTGATCACGCCGATAAAGCGTTGTGGCCCCATACTGATCGGCTAGAGCCATGGCCTCAGGTGACTCGGTCACGACCAAACGATGCCAGTGGGGACAGTATTCCTGAAAAAAGCTGAGCGTATTGCGTAATAGACTGTCGGCCAGGGTTTGACGTTGATACGGTGTATAGCGTGAGCTCAGGCGTTGCTTCGCTTTATTCAGCTGTTTGACTGGAATGACGATATTCAGTTTGTAAGGGGGAGATGACGGTCTCGAATTGATCAACATGGCGCGGCTCCCGTTTGTGAAGCGTATGGCGGTGTAGAGCAGGTTATTGAGCGCGGTGTTGTGGTTAAGAGATCCATCCACCTTAGGCACTGTTGCATCAGATGCACTTTATCGGCTTGGCAAGTCATTAACGTATCGGTGATGAAGGTGACAATCCCTTGTGCCTGTATGGCTTGCTGATCAATGTGGTCTTGGTGGTCAATGACCAATGCATTCAGTAGCCCTGGATAAGTCTGCTGATAATGTTGGGCTACCCCGATGTTGTTGCAGGGTAAATGCAGGGCTTTAAGCATCTTGTCCAATGGGCCTTTGATCGGTTGTCCACCAATTAAAGGGGATATTGCGATACAGCGCGCCGCACTGCGAGTGATGGCCTGTTGGATTCCTGGCACTTTCAGGATGGGGTCAATACTGACTAAAGGGTTACTGGGGGCGAGTAAAATCACATCAGCCTGCTCCAGTGCGGCGATGGCTTCAGGTGTCGCTTGGGCTGTCTCCAGCCCACGAATCTCAATGGCTTCAACCGCGGGTTGGCAGCGTTCACGGACGAAGAATTCTTGAAACCGTAACCATCCTTCCGATGTTTTAATCCAGGTGCGTAAATCGTCATCGGTGGGGAGGAGCACCGGGGTAGTGACCCCTAAACTCACCGCCAGTGAGTGTGTAATATCACTGGTCCGGTCGCCTTGTTGTTGGCGCTGAGTGCGATAAAGGTGAGTGGCGAGGTCTAGGTCGCCCAGCTTCATCCAGTGAGAAGCACCGAGCAGGGCCAATTGCTGCTGTAGTCGGTTGCTATCACCGGCCAGTCCCCAGCCCTGAGAGCGATTTACTCTTTGACTTAAGCTATACAGCAGCGTGTCAATATCGGGGGACACCTGGAGCCCATAGAAGGTGTCATCGTCGGCGACATTACCAATGATTTGAAGGTGATCGCCTCGTTCAGCGGCGGCCTGAGCTAATCCTTCGGCGGCTTTGGCCCCGCCGACGCCGCCCGCGATCAATACCAAACGTTGAGTCATGCGACGGCCTCCGTACGGATACGGCGATGTAGGTCATAGAGGCTGTCATGAGCGGTGGGCTCAAATTGTTGCTTCACTTGGTAGAGTGTTGTGCGCTGGACCGGCGTTAAACCAGCCCGTTGAATGTTGCGCACCATATCTTCTGGCATGACTTCTTGACCGTGCTCCCCGCCGGCTGCGGTGGAGATGCTTTCGTTCATGAGCGTGCCGCCAAGGTCATTAGCCCCCGCACGTAGCATTTGAGCGGCGGTTTCTGGCCCCATTTTGACCCAACTGGCCTGAATGTTATCGATCTGACCTTGCAGCATCAGCCGCGCGATCGCATGCATCTTGAAGTGCTCGGCACGGGTCGGGCCGGTACGGACCTTGTCTGGATTGTCGTTATACAGCGCGGTTTTGTAGTGAATAAAACCCAGTGGCACAAATTCAGTGAATCCCCCTGTTTCCTGTTGTATTTGGCGGAGTAAGTCGAGGTGCTCGGCCCAATGTCGAGGGGCATCCACATGGCCATACATGATGGTCGCTGTTGTGCGAATACCGACTTGATGAGCCGCTTTGATGATCTTGACCCACTCATCGGTGGTTAATTTATTTTTGGTCAGTTGTTGGCGCACTTCGACATCGAGAATTTCCGCTGCGGTGCCAGGCATGGAGCCTAATCCGCAGGCCTTTAGGTCACGCAGAAAGTCTTCAGCACTCATGCGTGCCTTCTTCGCCCCATACCAGATCTCAAAGGGTGAAAAGGCATGAATATGCAGGTCAGGCAAACGCTGTTTAATGGCGCGAAGGAGATTGCGGTAATCATTCGGGTTGATATCGGGATGTAAACCGCCTTGCACACAGACTTCTGTTGCGCCTCGTTCCCAGGCTTCTTGAGCGCGGTCTGCCACCTCTTCAACCGATAAGAACTCCGCCGTGGGGTCTTCGCGATTGACGCTGAAATTACAGAAGCGACACCCCATGTAACACACATTGGTAAAGTTGATATTGCGTGTAATGACAAAGCTGGCTTTTTCACCACAGCGTTGTTGACGGACATCATCCGCGGCTGTCAGCAAAGCCCAATAATCAGCACCTTCAGCCATGAAGAGTTGCTCACCTTCGGCACGGCTTGGCGCAATGCCTTGTCGCGCACGTTGCAAAATAGCGGCGATCTGAGGCGTGACCTTGCTATTGGAATCGGTCTGTGGGGTCAGGTCATGATCAGTGAGATGATTAGACGGTTTCATCATCAGGCTCCTGTCTCTAGGTGTCGGTCAGCCAGGCTTTCGGCGAGCAATACCACTGATTGCGTGAGCTCGTGGCGTTGTGCTTGTGTGGGTTAAGCCGTGCAGGCCATTGGATGTGAGATATGAGGATCGTGGCTGAGTCCATCGCCACGGGTCAGTTGATCAATCGGATTCAGCGCATCAGTCGCGTTTAACTGGCTACTCATGGCAATCAGTTTTGGCCCTAGGGGCTGGATGAAGGCTGGTCGCTTTAAGTAATCGGGGTAAACCGTCAGACGTTGTTTCAGTGTGTAGCCTTGAGCTTGGCAGGCTGTCGCGAGATGATCGATTTGCGGCCAGGCCCTTTCCGGATTGATATGGTCTTGTGTGACGGGAGAGATACCGCCCCAGTCATTGAGCCCGCTACGGATATAGGCGGGATAATCCGCATGAAGATTCGGCGGTGCCTGAAGGCTGATACGTGGTGAAAGTAATAAGCGTGCAACCGCTAAGGTACGCCGCATGTCATCCAGATCAGGCTCATGACAATGGGCCATGGCCGTGCCAGGCTTGGCTCGGAAGTTCTGGATAATGACTTCCTGAATGTGGCCATGCTGTTGATGGAGCGCATTAATCAGTAACAGCGCCTCGATCCGCTCTTGCCAGGTTTCCCCAATGCCAATGAGCAGGCCTGTGGTAAATGGAATGGCCAGTCGGCCCGCATCATCCAGTGTTTTAAGGCGGACATTCGGCACTTTGTCTGGGCACCGGTGGTGGGCTTGTCCTGGGCGTAATAATCGTTGACTGGCGCTTTCTAGCATCATCCCCATGCTGGCTGAGACAGGTTTAAGTTGGCGCAGCTCGTTGCGGGTTAAAGTTCCAGGGTTCAAGTGAGGGAGCAGTGTACTCTTTGCCAATACTTGTTCAGCGCAGTGCGCCAGATAGTCAATCAGGCGACGGAAGCCGTGATGTTCAAGAAAGTGCTGCAATTGTGGGTAACGCTTTTCTGGCCGCTCGCCCAAGCTGAACAAGGCTTCACGACAGCCACTCGCTTCTCCTTGTTGAACGCGATGCATCACTGCGGTCTCAGTCATCACCTGAGCTTCTGGAGACTGTGGACCTTTCACAAAAGTGCAGTAGCCACAGCGATCACGGCACATATTCGTTAGTGGGATAAAGACTTTACGTGAATAGGTGAGCTGCTTCCCCCAGGTTTGATCTCGGACCTGACTGGCATATTCACAAAGATCATCCAGTTCTTTTCCTTGGATACCACCCAGTGCGATCGCTTCTTTTCGTGAAATCATGAGATTACTCCGGGCACATGCTTGTTCTTGTCTTTTCTTTTTGGAGTTTTTGTTGGTGCTCAATTGACCGTTATTTTGTTTTTTACCGTTTGGTCAATTTATGGGTATCACGTTTTTTACCTAATGGTAAATAAAAAAATAAGTGATCATTTTTAGTGCTTGGTGTGCTTATTTATGAGGCATTTTGATCTTTTTGTTGATGATATTGGTGCGGGATGAAGGGCATTTTTCTGTGATAATGGTGGTGTGAGTGATTGAAAATAAAAATATTTTTAGGTGGGGTGAGTCAGAGTGTGGGGGACAGGATTTGGAGCCTTGAGTCAAACGGAAATCAAGGTGGGTCGAATGAATTGAGTCATATTGGCTTTGAGCATTCGCTTAATTTTTTATATGCGCACCATCTTGTTTCAAAAATCGTATTGGTTTGAAATTCAATGTTGTCTCAAGCGGCAGGCGAGAGGCCAAGCCCTTTGAGAACGATGTGGGTAAGGGTGCTGCAGGCTTGTTCAAAACCTTCGTCAGCTAATGGTTCATGGCCTAATAGCAGTTGGATTTGGCTGGAAAAATCGGCGTAAGTCTGGGTCGCCGCCCAAATGGTGAAGAACAAGTGCGCGGGATCAACCTCATCAATCAGTCCGGCTTGTTGCCAACGCTTCACCAGTTTGAGGTCATGTTCAAACTGAGGTTTGAGGCGTTTGCTCAAGTAGTCCTTGAGCATGGGCGCGCCGTTGATGATCTCATGGGCAAAGACACGTGAACCTTCGGGATAGTCTCGTGAAAGTTCTAATTTTCCTCGGATATATTGCGCAATCACTTCTGTCGGTTGACTGTCAGGGTTCTCTGTGAACACCATTTTTTCAACCCATTGATCCAGGATGTTTTCCAGTACACGCCGGTAAAGTAACCGCTTAGAGCGAAAGTAATACAGCATATTTTGTTTCGACAGCCCGGCTGCTTCAGCCACTGACTCCATGGATGTGCCCTTAAAGCCGTTATGGGCAAAAGCAGCTTCTGCTGCTCTAAGAATTCTTTGCTCAATGACTTGTCGTTGGGTGGAGTGAGCCTGGGGGCCTGTTGCGCGCATGCAAACCTCTGAATGATGAGTCATCACTGACTCTGAACCCTCATTATTCCATATCTACAGCTTGAGCTGAATGTCCTTTCTATGGCCATGGCGCTATCTATGGGCATGGCGCTATGGGCATAACCTTCTGTCTAACGCTTTCATTCAGTATTCATCGGGATGACACCGTCATCATCCGCCAAGTGTCTCTGTGGACTTTCCTCTAAAAGCTTATTCATGAGTCGTTTGAGCCTTGATATCAGGTCAGTGATCCACCGCGGTCTCTGCTCTTTTGGCACAAGATATGCTTGGTTATTGGATATGCCATAGATGAGATGTTGGTTGCCTCTATTTTATGATTGTTTTGGTGCATTTTTTTATTCTATGGCACCAGGTTTGATCATTTTTGAGTGATGTTGAATCGTCGCTTTTTTTAATGTTTTGATTTTGACCAGTTGGTAAATGAACGGGTAAATGAGCTGGTGAATGAATTTTTGAAGTTTTAAAAAAGATTGTTTTTTAGAAGTTTGAGTAGGAAATGTTTTTAAGTTGGTGATTGATGTTGAACATAAAGATTGATGAGTGAGGGGGTTGTGATGAGTGATAGTCATGTAGAAAAAACATCTGATCTGAGAGTGAATGGAACCCGCTTATGGGATTCACTCATGGAAATGGGTGATATCGGTGGCACGCCTAAAGGGGGATGTAATCGATTGGCCGCGACCGCATTAGACGGGCAAGCCCGTGATTTATTTGTGTCCTGGTGTAAGGCTGCGGGCTGCACCATCAGTGTCGATCAGATGGGGAATATGTTTGCCCGTCGGCCGGGCCGAGATAACCACTTACCTGCGGTGGGCGCAGGCTCTCATTTGGATACACAGCCTACCGGAGGCAAGTTTGATGGGGTTTTTGGCGTATTAGCCGGTGTTGAAGTCTTACGCACTTTACATGAGCACCAGATTGAGACACCGACACCGATTGAGATTTCGGTTTGGACGAATGAAGAAGGGTCACGCTTTCAGCCAGCGATGCAGGGGTCAGGGGTCTATGCCGGGCGGTTTGACCTGGAGACCGAGTTAAACAAAACCGATATCGATGGTTTAAGGCTCAAAGATGAGTTGGCGAAAATTGGTTATCTAGGCGATGAAGTGCCTGGCAGTCGTCATATGGGCGCTTTCTTTGAGGTGCATATTGAGCAGGGCCCCATTCTGGAGGATGAAGATAAGGAGATTGGTGTTGTGCGCATGGGGCAGGGTATTCGTTGGTACAACCTGACCATTAAAGGGCGTTCACAGCATTCAGGCACGACCCCGATGCATTTACGTCAAGACACCATGGTGGTCTCTGCTTTGATTACCACCGAAGTCGAGCGCATTGCCCATCGCCACGCTAATGGGTTGGGCACGGTGGGTTTTATGAATATTCATCCGAACTCACGCAACGTGATTCCTGGTGAAATTCAGATGAGTGTGGATTTACGCAATCCCGATGCTGACGTGCTGCAACAGATGCATGATGAGCTGGTGGCTTTTTGTGATGTCCTGGCCAGTGCACGTCAGTTGGTGATTGAGGTGGATAACTATTGGTACTTTGCCCCGGTTGAGTTTAAAGCCTCCGATGACGTCAAAGCGGCCACCGAACAACTGGGCTACTCGCATATGGATATCTATGCCGGGGCCGGACATGACGCTTGTTACATGTCTGATTTGGTGCCGACCGGTATGGTCTTCACGCCTTGCCTCAAGGGCATTAGCCACAACGAAGCTGAATATACCAAGCCTGAAGAGTGTGAAGCAGGGGCTAATGTCCTGTTACACGCCATGTTGCGAGCGAGTGCTCGAATTGCTCAATCACAGTGCTGAAGCGCCAAGCCTTATCGGGCTTGGTCGGTTGATCGGGCCCATCCCTCTTTAACTGCATGCCAGAGGCATAACAATGACAAAGCACAGCACCGCAGTGAAAGTCGATGAGTTTTATGAACTACAGGTCGGGGATGATCTGACCCATAGCATTCACTATAACGATGATTTAGCGCCCACTCAGGTGAAAGAGCGTACTTGGTCCGCAGGCAATATTGCGGCCTTGTGGGTGGGGATGGCGATCTGTGTCCCCACTTATACCTTGGGGGGTGTTTTAACGGCCTATTTCGGCCTGTCAGTGGTGGAGGCGCTATTCACGATTCTATTAGCCAATATTATCGTCTTGGTCCCGCTGACACTGAATGCTTTTCCTGGGACTAAGTACGGGCTGCCTTTTCCCGTCTTGCTCAGGTCCTCTTTTGGCATATTAGGTTCTAATGTGCCTTGTTTGATTCGGGGCCTGGTGGCCTGTGGCTGGTTTGGTATTCAGACGATGTTCGGGGGGTTAGCAGTTCATTTATTGTTGTCTGAGTTATCGAGCTCATGGGCTTCTTTAGGCTCTGTCGGTGAAGTCTTTGGCTTCTTTATTTTCTGGGCGTTGAATATTGGCGTCGTGCTGCGCGGTGCTGAGTCTATCAAGTGGCTGGAAACCTTAGCGGCTCCTCTTCTGTTAGCGGTGGGTGTGGCGTTAATGGTGTGGGCTGGCGGTAAGGTTTCGTTAACTGAAGTGTTAAGTACACCTGCCAGTCGTCCGGCCGGGTCTGGTTTTTTGAGTTATTTCTTTGCGGGTTTAACGGCGATGGTTGGGTTTTGGGCGACTTTATCGCTGAATATCCCTGATTTTAGCCGCTTTGCTCGTTCTCAGCGTGATCAAGTGGTCGGCCAGATCATTGGCTTGCCTTTGACCATGTTCTTTTTCTCGGCCTTGGGGGTTGTGATGACCGCGGCCTCAGCCACCTTGGTCGGCGAAACCATCTCTGATCCTGTGACTTTGATTGGCCGGATTGATAGCCCCGTCTGGGTGATCGTGGCCATGATACTGATCATTATTGCGACTTTATCGACCAATACAGCCGCCAATGTCGTATCGCCTACGAATGACTTCCAGAATATTGCACCCAAGTATATTAATAATACGCGAGGGGTGCTGCTGACCGGTGTGATTGGCATTGTGCTGATGGGCTGGGAATTATTGAAAAAACTCGGCTGGGTGGTCTCTGATGTCAGCGTCGAAAGCATGTACTCTAATTGGCTGCTGGGCTATTCAAGTCTATTGGGTCCTATTGCCGGGATCATGGTGGTGGATTATTTCCTGATCAAACGCCAACGGTTAGATCTCGTGTCTCTCTACCACACGGGCGGGCGTTATCCGCTGGTCAATAAAGCAGGTTTTCTCGCCTTTTTCATTCCCGTGTTGCTGACGTTGATGTCGGTCACCTTGAACACCATGACCTGGTTTTATGACTACGGCTGGTTTACGGGCGCCTTTTCTGGTGCCTTGATCTACTTTATCGCCGCATCTCGTCAGGCCGACGTTGTTACCAGTATCCCTGAGGGTGAACCTGAAGCTGGCGTGATTTCTCACTGAATGCGTTTGGGTATGAATACATCAAGGGGTTGAGCCCCTTAAGGACATGATGATGAGTTTGTTGATTAAAAACGGTACGGTCGTCACCCACGAGTTGAGTTATCAGGCTGATGTATTGTGCGACCAAGGCAAGATCATTGAGATGGGCACTGATTTAGATGTGCCAGTTGATGCTGAAGTCGTGGATGCGACGGGCAAGTTGGTGATGCCCGGTGGCATCGACCCACATACGCATATGCAGCTTCCCTTTATGGGAACCGTTGCCCAGGACGATTATGAAAGTGGCAGCGCTGCGGCTTTGGCCGGTGGCACGACTTCGATTATTGATTTTGTGATTCCCAGCCCTCAACAGTCTTTGCTCGAGGCCTATCATCAATGGCGTGACTGGGGCAGTCGATCAATGGCCAATTATAGCCTGCATGTGGCGATTACTTGGTGGGATGACAGCGTTTGTGAAGAAATGGGTACCTTAGTTCACGATTATGGTGTGAACAGCTTCAAGCATTTTATGGCCTATAAGAATGCGATCATGGCGACTGACGATATTTTGGTTGCCAGTTTTAGTCGCTGTCTTGAGCTGGGTGCGATACCCACCGTCCACGCTGAAAATGGTGAGTTGGTTTATCACCTACAACAGCAGTTGCTGGCCAAAGGGATTACTGGACCCGAAGCGCATCCACTGTCGCGCCCCAGCAGTGTTGAGGGCGAGGCGGCGAGTCGTGCGATCAGTATTGCGGGGACCTTAGGCGCGCCGATTTATCTGGTGCATGTGTCCGCTGAAGAATCACTCGATGCGATTCGCTATGCCCAAGATCATGGGCAACATGTCTATGGTGAAGTGCTGGCGGGTCATTTAGTTGTTGATGATCGTGTTTACCAAAGCCCCGACTGGGATTATGCCGCGGCGCATGTGATGAGCCCGCCTTTCCGCCCGAAACATCATCAACGTGCGCTATGGCAAGGGTTGCAGAGTGGGCACTTACATACGACTGCGACTGATCATTGCGCTTTTTGTGCTTCGCAAAAAGCGATGGGGGCTGAGGATTTCACTAAGATTCCTAACGGCACCGCAGGGGTGGAAGAACGTATGGCCGTGTTGTGGGATCAAGGGGTGAATACGGGACGTCTAACGCCGCAAGAGTTTGTGGCGGTGACCTCAACCAATACCGCTAAAATTTTCAATGTGTTTCCGCGTAAAGGCGCTGTTGCCGTCGGCTCTGATGCGGATTTGGTCATCTGGGATCCTGAAGCCAGCCGGGTGATTTCTGCTGCCACGCATTACTCGAAAATTGAACACAATATCTTCGAAGGGATGAAGGTAACGGGGATTCCGGATACCACGATATTGAATGGCCGGATCGCTTGGCAGCGCGGGACTTTATACGCTCGGGCAGGAGATGGTGACTACTTTGAACGGCCCCCTTATGCCGGTTATTACGCCGCGATTGAAAAGCGTAATGCATTGGCAGAGGCTCAGCCAGTGGCTCGTTAGCGGCGTTTACGAATGGGGCTTTTGGGCTTAAATCCCGTGGGGCGTTGGCGGATCCATTGAATAAACTCTTGGATCTCTGGTTCTGCTAATAGCGCCTCGCGGTGATTCAAGCGTGCTGCTAGCGTTGCTTCGCTGAAGCATCGATGAATATGGTCGTGACAGGGGCGGCAGACCCACAAAATGCGAGTGAGCCGCTCGGCTCGACTGAAGCGCTTACGAATGCTGGGCTTATTGTGTCGTGTTTTGGGGATCAAATGATGTTTGGTTAATGAAGGGCCTGATCGCCCACATAATTCACAGGCTTCAGGCTCTGGAGGTGGGCGCAGGTCATCCGTCATGGCCGCTATCCGAATCCGTCTGATTAACTTTTATGCATAATGTGTCTCAGGGGCAGCCCGGCAGCTTGGGCCATTGGGCTAATACGGGCAAACCATGCTGAAGGATTGATTAGATCGCCTTCGTCGTCAAGTTCAGGGTAAGGCTCGTTCAAGCGTTCGCATAAGTCAGCAATATTAGGCTGGAGCCAGCGGAAGAGGGTCTTTTCAAAGGTTTCTGGGTCGAGGTGGCTACGTTGATAACATCCTGCACGTTCACGCTGAAGACGGGCTTCATTGAGCATAATCGCTGCGGCAACGGACACATTGAATGAGGCGGCCATGCCCTGCATTGGGATCATCAGGTGTTCATCGGCCATCTCTGTCAATTCAGGGCTAACCCCTTGTTTCTCTGCGCCCATGATCAGTGCCGTAGGCTGGGTAAAGTCATAGTGATCGTAAGCGATGGCGCGTTCTGACCATTGGGCCGCAACAAGTTTGAAGCCTTGTCCCCGTAAGTGGGAGGCGGCGTCGACACTGCTGAAGTGCTGAATGACTGGCACCCACCGATAAGTACCGCCTGAAGTCATGCGTGCCTGCCGAAAAGCCCCTTGATCGAGTGCAATATGGAGTTCGTGAACACCGACTGCATCACAGGTGCGTTGAATCGCGGCAATATTGTGGGGTTTATTGACAAAATCAGTGAGGACGGTCAGATCGGGCTGACGACGAGCCAGCACGTCTTTCAGGCGTTGTACACGGGCAAAGGTCACGGGTTGCGTTTCTCTAGACTGGTTTTTCGGGTTTGGTTTTTCTGGCTCAGTTTTTCTGAAGCGGCTTCTCAGGATCAAGAATCGAGTTGTCTCAATGAGTCTCGATATGATGTTATCCAATAGATGAGCGAAGTGATCGAGCCGCTCAAGGGATGCAAGCGCTTGATTCTATCTTAATCTATGTCGATTGCCTCCCTATAAGATGTTTTGTGGCTTGGATGCCGTACTGATAGCACGTAGCATCGTCTCGATGATCGAATCCTGCTAATTTAGTCTCATCAGACCGTATGGTCGTGATTCGATCCGCCAATTCAGGGAGTGATGAATGAAAACGACAATGCGAGCTTGGGTGATTGATCAGTTCGGTGGGCCTGAAGCCATTCACCCGATCACACTGCCGATGCCCCTGCCTGGCCCAAACCAGGTACGTATTCGCGTGGCCGCGACGAGTATTAACCCTTTCGATTTGAAAATTCGCAATGGACAGTTGCCCTTACCGGTGGATTTTCCGGCGGTATTGCATGGCGATGTGGCGGGCGTCATTGATGCTGTAGGGGATGAAGTTTCAATGTTTGAGCCTGGTGATGAAGTCTTTGGCTGGGCGGGTGGCTTTGGTCATTATCAGGGCGCGTTGGCAGATTATATGTTGGCCGACCCGAGGACGCTGATTCATAAGCCTCGTGCCCTACCTTTTGCTGAAGCTGCGGCATTACCCGCAGTTTTCGTCGTCACTTGGGAAGCCTTGTATGATCGTGCAGCCATTCAGCCTGGTGAGCGATTGTTGATTCAAGGCGGCGCGGGGGGAGTCGGGCATTTAGCTATTCAGGTCGGGAAATGGCTTGGGGCCGAGGTCCATGTCACGGTGTCTTCCAGAGATAAAGCGGCCAGGGTGCGTGAACTCGGGGCCGATGAAGTCATCCTATACCCCGAAGAAACCGTGGAGAACTATGTCGCCCGGCTTACCGAAGGTAAGGGATACGATGTCGTGCTGGATACAGTCGGTGGCGAAGTCCTGGCTTCGTGCTTGCGTGCGGTGCGTGTCAGTGGGCGAGTGGTGACGACCAATAGTCGTTCAATGCAGGATTTAAGTTTGCTTTATATGCGTAACATCACCTTGCATGGTGTGATGATGGGGACCCCTTTATTGCACCATCAGGAATATGATGTGTTTCGTGCCGCTTTATCCCGGGTTAAACCGATGGCCGAAGCGGGGGCTTTAAAAATCTTGCTTGATGACACCTTCTTTAGTTTTGATCAAGCGCCGCAAGCGCATGTGCGTTTTAGTAGTGGTGAGGCGCGGGGGAAAGTAGTCCTTTTGCATAGCGATATGCCCGATGAGTCGATGACTTGAAAAGATCAATCGAGGAGGCATGGACCGGGCTTTATCTGGAGATCGGCGCCAGCGAGCCCTTTTCTTCACCCGGGTTTCTATCTGGGCGTGACTATTGAGTCGTTCATCGGCCTTGTGCTTGTGTCTGGCCAGGGTTTATTCGTGTGCGATGTTTTATAGGCTGCTGCAGGCACGGGCCTCAATGGAGCCGCGTGCTGTTGGCTATTTCTCGAATTAGGAGCTGTATTTTATGTGGCACTATCAACTGACCCCCGCCTTTCTGGATACCGATGCGTTAGGACATATTAACAATACCAACTTACCTCGTTGGTTTGAGGCGGCGCGCAATGATGTCTTCCGCCTCTTTACTCCCGATCTTGATCCCCAGCAATGGCGTCTCATCCTGGCGCGTATTGAAGTCGATTTTTTGGGGGAGTTATTTTTTGGGCACGATATTGAAATTCGGACCTATATTGGTCGTTTGGGCAACAGCTCATTCACTGTGATCCAACAAGCGTGGCAGCAGGGAGAGCTGGCTGCTCAGGGGAAAGCCACTCTGGTTCATTATGATTTTTCCGAGCAGCAGGCGGTACCGTTACCGGATGATATTCGTGCGGAGTTGACACATCATTTATTGCCTCAAGAGGAAGGATAAAAGGCATGACACCGGCAATTCGGCAATTGAAAAAAGCCAAAATCAAACATCAGGTTTATGAATATGAACATGACCCGCGAGCGGAGAGTTATGGCACTGAAGCCGCAGATGTCATGGGGTTTAACCCCGCTCAGGTGTTTAAAACCTTGTTAGCCGAGTTAGATGATGGCCGCTTGGTGGTTGCCATGGTGCCAGTATCAGGACAGTTGGACCTCAAAGCCTTGGCTAAAGCGGCAGGTGCCCGTAAGGCGCACATGGCACCGGTGGAGGCGGCAGAAAGAGCCACCGGGTATCGCGTTGGCGGGATCAGCCCTTTGGGTCAGAAAAAAAGATTGGCGAAGTGGATCGATCAATCTGCGGCTCAGTTTGATCTGATTTATGTCAGTGGTGGACGGCGCGGGCTTGAACTAGCGCTCGCGCCAGATGATCTGTGCCAACAAGCTCCGGCACAATGGGCTGATATTGCTCGTCTTTAAACTGTGCACCGCTTGCATTACCGCAGTAGTGTAATGCAAGCCAGTGATGATGCATTGGCGGTGGTTAAAAGGCCAAGTCTTTTGAAGCTAAAAGCTAAAATGATTAAAAGTTTGCCATGATGCTCAGGTGGGGCAGAAAGATCACATCCTGATCCCCTGTGCTGGGATGTTCAGGACCATAAGTCGCACTGACCGAGCCTGATAGGGTGGCCCAAGTCGCGATAGGCCACTCATAACCGACGCGAGCTTCACCACCAAACTTACTTTCAATACTTTCCTCACGGCCATCCCAGTAAGTGGCACCAAACTGGAAGAAGCTGCCGTTCAGATATTTGTCGTTGTAACGCTTCCAAGCGATATCATAAATTCTGCGCTCATCGCCTTGAGCGGCCCCTAAAATAAGAGCGCTGCGACGGCCCACTGAGGCCTGATAGAACAAGTTCACCAGCCCATCTTCATCCTGATTTTTATCAAACTGGCGAATAATATCTGTCCCGAAGCTGTGAATCGTCTCGGCATGAGCGGCTGTCGTCACGGTGCAGGCGGCCAGTCCGGCGAAAATAAGATGAGAAATACGCATAGTCCTACAGGCTCCATGGAGTCAGAGATGAAAGCAGAATGATCAGATGATGGCTTCAAGTGCTCGTTCAGATTACCCCGCACCGCTTTGAACGGTGCAAAGTATTAAGACGGCATCTTAGCAGTCCGGTTCCCCGGGTCAATTACTGGGCAAGTGGCCACCTTTCACTCATTGGGCTTTTGATTGGTTCTATGATCGGTTTTGTGAGTGGCTTTGTGAGTCAGTATCGGGCTGCGTAGGCTCCGTGATGAGGCTGGGGTCTAGTGGCGGATGCCAATGACGCAGTTGCTGTCGGAGATAGCGTAACAGGGTCTTTTGTCCTGTAAATCCTAGCGACTGGCAGGTGCTATTGAAATCATGTTGTTGCCAACATAGGCGAATCAGGGCTTGAGTCGTCAGACTGTCTAGACCCTTTTGAATCCACCCAGGTAAGGCTCGACTGAGTGCCAGCTGCGTCATTAATAAGGGACGATGGCCTTCGATAAAATAATGTAATTCGATCTGATCCTGTGATGTTAATCGAGGAACAGGTAATGCTTGTAATAAGCGGCTGATCAGTGTGGTTGAGAGCTGATTATTGGGGTGGTGCAAAATCCCGGGAAGCTGATCGGCTAACCGTGTCTGCATTTGTTGAGTTAATGTGCGCGCTCGATCACTCAGTGGATATAGCCACTGCAGCGCATGCTCGCCTGTTGATTGCTCTCGTGTGAGCCCTAAACGGACGGCGGCGAAATGGCAGTGATGCCAGAATTGAACAAGACCCGCTTCTGCACCAAAACTGGTGCCTAGCCCGTCTAAAGACGCTTCATGGGCTTGCTGCTCTTCCTGAGTGGCTTCTATCACTCGTTGCAATAATGCTTCGCCAATCCCTCTACGCTGAGCGTTTGGATGGATGGCCAGTCGGACAATCCGTCGCCAACGATAGCGTGCGGCTGAAGCAAAGCCGCCATGAAACGCCAGCGACTGGGCCAGCAGATGACCTTGTGGTCGTCTTTGTCCCATACAGATCGCCTGAACGAGTGGTTCTGGAAAGCCGCCTTCATCGCGTGTCAGTAGTAGGCCTACTGGAATTTGCCCGGCCCGTGCAATCCACACTTGGCGATCGGAGGCATCCAGCAGTTGGCGGAAGTCAGATGGCGTGGTGCGATAGTGGGCCAAGACCAGTAGCCCGAAGCATTCAGCTAACCGTTCTGGTTGGTCAAGATCATCGGCAGGATCCCAGCGTTCATAAGTCACAGGCCAGGTATTCAAGGCCTGATCAATCATCGCCGGTTTGGGAGGCTCTGCGTCTAGCAACAGCAGTTGCCGAGTGAGTTGCTCAAGGGGATCATCCGCTTGCCAGCGAATCGGCTGACGTAAACGTAGGCGTTGCCAGTCGGGGTAATGGCGATCCAGGTAGTGAGGGAACCTTAAGGCAAAGCCGCGCCCATTGCCTTCATAGCCGTGTAATGTGGTGGCGAGAATCGCCCGCGATTGTGCTGTCAGTAGATGTGATAACACTGGAATAGGTAGCGCTGCAGCTTCATCCACCAGGAGCAGGCTGGCGGGTGACTGGATCAGCTCTGGATCGTCTGGGGCATGAAATTGTAGGCGGTGTTGGTTGAGCTGAATCACGTGTCCCTGACGTTGGGCTTGGGGCCAGTAATGCGTCAAAGTGGTCAAAACGGTTTCAATCGATTCCGGGCGAGGTGCTGTTAATTGGATATCGCCATGACCTTGCTCTAACCAATCTCCGGCAACTAAGCCGAGTGTGGCCGATTTTCCACGGCCACGATCAGCGGTGAGCAAATAGGGCGTTTTGCTGTAGGGAAGCTGCTGGTTTAAGGCTTGAACTGCGATCGCCTGATCGGGTGTTAAGTAAGGCGCATCAGGTTGTTCGACTCGTCGAGCGGCGGCACGTTGGCGGGGCCACTGAGGGGCGAGTGCTTCAGCAGACCAGTGCCCGATTGTGCCCATTTGAGCTTGCTTGTGTAAGCGTTGGCTCAAATGTTGAAGAAAGTGGCGGCTCATTTTTTCGGGTTGATGAGGCCAGTCAGCTAGGCGGTGGTAGTCTGGATCGGGATGTTCGGCCCAGTGCTCAGGGGTGAGTAAAAAACACCACCCCCCTGCTTTCACAGTACCGGTTAAAGCGCCAAAGGCATCTGGATCAAATCCTTCATGAGCATCGTAGACCAGAGTGCCATATTCTTGCCCTAGGCTTTGTCGGGCTTGTGCATTTTGGCGTGTCACCCAGCCTTCGGGGGCATCTTCCTCACGTCCAAGCCATAGATGGGGTCGCGTCATTAAAGGCGCCTGGAAAGGTACCTTGTGCAGTAATTGACAGGCGCGCTCTCGAGTTTGCTGTGCTGTGCCTGATAGCCACAGCACCGCGCGATGCTCGACACCCGTTTCCGGAAGATTGATGAACATGGGGCCTCAACAAGCAGCAGATGAAGTATTAGGTTAGTGTTCGCTGAATCATGGGACAAGTCATTCAACGTGGCGGAAGTATTGTCAGAGATGTGCTTTGGCTCAACGTTGGTCATGAGCTGATATCAAAGCGCCCTGGAACTGAGTCCCAGGGCGCTTTGAGGGTGATGCGATCATAAAAGAGGCGAGTGGTTAGCGCCGCTCAGGCTGTCTGTCTCGCTGATCGAGTCTTACGCTATCACAACCGGAAGCGACTGACCCCTTCCGCCATCTCTTTCGCTTGCTGTTGCAATTGAATGGTGGCCGCGGCGAGTGATTGGCTGTGCTGGGTATTACGTTGGATCAGTTCGGCAACCCCATCACTTTGAACGGCCATGTCACTGGTCGTTTCAGCGACTTCTTGCATCGCCTGACGAACTTCCGCAATACGGCCAGATGTGTTTTCTGAGCTGCTCTCGATGCCTTTGATCGCGCCGAGAGCCTGATCGCCTAAGCCTCGCCCGTCATTGACGCGCTCCTGAGCCTGACGAACACCGCTGATGACGGATTGCGTATCTTGTTGGATGGCGGCGATACGTTCATTAATATCTTCAGCCGCTTTAACCGTTTGTTCAGCCAAAGAACGGACCTCATCTGCCACGACGGCAAAGCCTCGTCCATGTTCTCCGACGCGTGCCGCTTCAATCGCTGCATTCAGCGCCAGCAGATTGGTTTGCCCTGCAATTTCACTGATCAGATCCATGACACCATTGATTTCTTCAGAGCGTTTACCCAATAAATCAACATGCTGACTGACATCATCAACGATCGTGCCGATCGACTCCATTGCTTGGAGGGCTTGCGTAATGACGCGAGCGCCTTCTTCTGCAGCGGCATGGGAGTCTCCTGAATCTCGGTCTACTGCTTCGGTGGTGGTGGCAATTTCTTGGGCTGCGGCGCTGATTTGTTCGGTAGCACTGACCAGGGCATCACTCCGTTGACTCAATACTTGACCATCATCTTGTAGTGCTTCGGCGTGCTGTTCCAGTTGCTGACTGGTGTCTTGCAGGATCTTGTTATTGCTTTGTAGTGTCCCCACCAGCGTGGATAAGGAGTCAATCATGCGGTTGATGCCGCGTGCCAGCCTGGAGAATTCATCTTGGCTGCTATGCTCATCCAGGTGGTTTCGTAGATCTCCAGCAGCCACCTGCTCAAGCCCCGTCAGTAGTTCATGAGCGCGCGCTGTTAACATCCGCGCCAGAAATACAACGATTAAAGCGGCGACGATAGAGACGACAACTCCGATAATGATGGCGACCATTTTTTGTTGGCTGGCCGCTTGGTCGGCTTCCTGACGGGCTTTTTCCAGTTGAGTACCGGAAACCTCATCGGCCAGTTGAGAGAGCTTCGACATCACGACTGCTTCTTGTTGTTTCAAAGAATCGGTCGTGGAGGTGTCTTTATTTTTAAGATCGATGACTTGCTTAGCCACGGTACGATAACTTTCGAGTAATGAAAGGAATTGATCGTCAAAGCCGGTCATGACCAGTCGGTCAACCAGGTCTTGAATGGACTTAATCCACTGAGCCTGTAATTCTTTTGAGGGCGATAATAGAAAGGCTTTTTCCTTACTGCGTACTGTGTTGAAATCGTTAGCAATGGTTTTGAGAAAGCCGGCTTCATCAACAAACTTCTTGGCCGCTGACTCTAATTCACCGAGTTTTCCTGATTGGTAATCTAGGCCTAATTGAGTCCGTTGTTCCAGTTGGGTGTTCATCCCTTGGAAGTATTGCGTTCCCAATTGATTCAGTGTTTTGACTTGTTGGTTCGACTCGGAACCTAGTTGTGTGACCAGTGGTGCCAATGTTTCTTGATAGGTTTTCGGTAGATCGCCCAGTGTTTGATGTAGACGAGCCAGCTCTGAGGGTGTGGCTTTGTCGATATGCTTTTGGACATTCATTAACTCGTTCTGCAGCTTAAGCACTCGAATGGCGCTATGGCTCAAGGCATCTGCTTTAGCTGATGTCTCGGCTTGCTGGTTCAAGCTATGCAAACCACTTGCAGATAGAAGTGCCATACCAGCGATGACAAGTCCCAGTATGAGATAAAGGGATTGTTTCATGGACAAGTTCAGACGCATGTCGACCTCGAAAACGCTTATGTAATTAATAATTATTTAATTTGTCATACAGGATACAGGATACAGGAAATCTCTCTTCATCCTAACGATTGCTAGGGTACTTCAAAAAAGGAGTATTGTGATGATTTGTTTCCGTTGATTACGCATTGACGCTTATCTGCTAGTCATTTTTCGCTTGAAAGTCTGCGAAAAGTGGTGTTGATATCACGGCTTTAATGAGGGGCTGGCGATGAGATAAACCTGTGATTCAAGCACTCAGCTAGGGGCGGTTTGCCTGAAGACCGTGCTTGGAGGCGTTCTAATTCTGAATAAGATTTTGAATGGGCGTCAGGTCTAGCCAGGATGTGTTGATCAGATCTTAAGCCGTGTGACCGGCCACTGCAGTGACCGGTCGATCAGATCGAGATTAATGTAACGATAAGGTATTGTTGTACGTGAATAAGGTGGTTTTAAGGTGATTTATTGAGCCGTATAACCGCCATCCATGACAACGGCCTGCCCTGTCACTGAGCGGGCTTTATCACTGGCCAAGAAGAGGCAGTAATCAGCGATTTCTTGAGGGTCGAGTAATCGCCTTTGAGGGACCAGCGGGTAAATGACCTCTTCAAGCACTTTATCGAGTGCGACACCTCGGCTTTGCGCCAGGTCTTCCAGTTGTCCACGCACCAATGGCGTATCGACATAGCCCGGGCAGAGTGCATTGACGGTAATCCCTTCAGCGGCCCCCTCGAGTGCCGCAACCTTGGTGAGACCAATAACACCGTGTTTCGCACTGTTGTACCCCGCTTTACCTGAAAAGCCGATTAATCCATTAATTGAGGCCATATTGATGATGCGGCCACGGCCTTGCTTTTTCATGGTCGGAAACACGCGCTGAATAGCGAGAAATGGCGCGATCAGCATAATGTCGAGCAGTTTTCGATATTGCGATGAGGGAAAATCTTCAATGGCGGCCACATGTTGAATGCCTGCGTTATTGATCAGCACATCAAGACCGTTAAATTGATCGATCACCTGATCAATGGCTTGAGTAAAAGCGTGTTCGTCGGTGACATCACAGGCAATGCCGATTCGAGTTCCACTCGTCCCGCCCAGTGTTTCGAGGGCTTGATGCAGTGCTTCCTGCTTCAAGTCGATAATCGCAATGCGCGCGCCCTCAGCGGCAAAAGCTTTGGCAATTTCCAAGCCGATGCCACTGGCTGCACCCGTAATCAGTACGGAGGGTTGCGACATGATAATGCTCCTTTTATCCGATGAATTATGGCATCAGATCCGGCAACCATAGGGCTAAGGCTGGGAAAAGAATACACATGATTAGACCCGTCAGTTGCAGCAGGACGAAAGGCAGAATTGAGCGGTAAATGGTGCCAATACCAATCTGGCCTTCTGTGATGCCTTTAAGGTAAAACAAGGCATAGCCAAAGGGAGGGGTCAAAAAGCTGGTTTGTAGGTTGATCGCCACCAAGACGGCAAACCAGATCAAGAGTGCTTGTGACGACAGCCCCAGGCCAAAATCCAATTGTTCAACGATGGGAACCAGCAGCGGCAGGATGACGTAACTGATCTCAATCCACTCCAGGAAGAAGCCCAGAATAAAAATAAGGCCCATCAATAATAATAATAGACCATAAGGGCCGAGCCCCGTTCCTGTGACCAGTGATTCAATCAGATCATCGCCACCGAGTCGTTTAAAGACCACTGAAAAGCAGGTCGCCCCGATCACCACAAAAAGAATCATGGCACTGGTTTTCGAGGTGTCGTAGACCACTTCACGCAGTGTTGCCCACTGGCTGGCACGGTTCACCAGGGCGAGAATCCAGGCGCCTGCCGCTCCTATCGCTGCGGCTTCAGTGGGCGTCGCAATGCCGGTCATAATCGAACCCAGTACGGCGGTCATTAATACGGCAGGCCCCACTAAATCGCGCAATAACGCCAGAGGTAAAGGGGTATGATCGTCCTCAAACGTGAGGTCTAGGCCCTCAGCATTATCAGTCTCAGCCGTGCTGCTTGAAGTTTGTTGCGGTAAAGGCATCCATTCTGGCTTGAGCCAGCCCATGACCAATAGATAGCCGATATACAGAACGCCGAGCAGTAAACCGGGGACTAATGCGGCTTTAAAGAGTGCGCCGACAGAGACCTGTAATATCGAGCCCATCAGCACCAACATGATGGACGGTGGAATCAGAATGCCCAAGGTGCCTGATGCGGCAATGACACCACAGGCCATCTCTGGGCGATAACGTTGTTTGAGCATCACCGGTAGGGCTAGTAGCCCAAGCATCACGACCGAGGCGCCAATAATGCCTGTACTGGCGGCCATGATGACACCGAGTAAAGCGACGGAGATGGCTAGACCGCCATGAACCCGTCCAAACAGGCGCTGTAGCGTCATCAGCAAGCGTTTAGCAACGCCTGATTTTTCTAGCATTAGCCCCATAAAGACAAAGAGCGGAATGGCCATCAATAGCCAGTTCTCAATAATGCCGCCAAAAATACGTGAGCTGACGGTGCCGAGAAAGGGGAGGGGGATATCGCCGATAAAGGAAAACAGGATCCCTAGCCCGCCCAGTAAAAAGGCGACGGGATAGCCGGAAAAGATGCCCCCTAATAGTGCGACGACCATCAATATGGCCAGCCCGTACTCATCCCACATGGGCATTCTCCTCGGTTGAGTCTATTGATGTTGTCTCATCGATATGAACGCGGGGGTCAATCAAGCCAGCCAAGTGGTAGCAGGCTTGCCCAAAGGCTGCCAGCCCCAAAAAGCTGAGCCCAATGGGGAGCGCTGCTTTGATTAAATAGCGGTCGGTTAGGCCGCCATAATTGGATTGCTCCCCAGACATAAAGCTCATTTTGACCAAGGGAATGGAAAGCCAAGCAATCAGGAAACAAAAAGGCATGAGCAACAAAAGATGACCCATCAGATCAATCGCATGTCGTCCTCTGGGAGATAAACGTAGATATACAAGGTCGACGCGCACATGGGTATCTGAGTGCATCGCATAGGTGCCGCCCAGCAGAGTCAGAATGCCAAACAGGTGCCACTGCAGCTCCGTCATACTATTAATTGTGAAGGCCTGGCCGAAAATAGGGATGGATGTGTCCCAGCTGAATAGCTGATTAACTTCGAGTGCATTCATCGTCACCGTTCCTAGCACCGTGACCATCACCCCAATCACCAGCCAGCTAGAGACCTGACCCACTTTAACCCCGAGCTTGATCAAACGCTCACCCAAGGCCGCCAGTAAGGCGGCCGGGCGCGCTATTGGGCGCGAATCTGGCATATCAGGGCGTCTCCTGGAGCTTGTACCAATCATTCACCAATTGGGCATGCGCCATTAATGACTCATAGGCTTTTTTGAACAGTGGATGCTGTTGCATTTCTTCCTGGCGAACTTCAGCCCAGGTTTGTTTCAGCCCTTGTAGTACCGGGTCGGGGAAGCGACGAACCTCAACGCCTTGAGCTTTGAGCTCTTCCACAATTTTCATTTGGCGAGCAGAGGCTTCAGCCAACGCCCACTGCTGAGTCGCACGACACGCGACCTCGAATTGGGCTTTTTGCTGATCGCTATAAGCATTCCAGCGATCTTTATTAATCAGCAAGGAGAACCAGCTTGCGCTTTGGTGCCAGCCGGGGAAGTAATAGTATTTGGCAATTTCACTGAAGCCCATCGCCTGATCCACCTGAGGGATCGAAAACTCTGTGGCATCAATGCGGCCACGCTCAAGCGCTAGATAAATTTCATTACCTGGTATCAGCTGGGTTGAGGCGCCTAGCTTGTTGAGTACTTTAGCGCCAAGACCTGAGATCCGCATACGCAGGCCCTTGAAATCTTCCAAGGTATTAATTTCTTTGTTGTACCACCCCCCTGTTTCTTGGGGTGACAGTAAGCAAGGCAGCACTTTGATGTTGTAGGGATCATAAGCGCTTTGAATGATGTCGAGCCCCTCGCCTGCCCACATCCACGACATAAAGGCCTCAGGAGAGGGGCCAAAAGGGAGGGCGCCATAAAGGTTGGTCACCGGGACGGTACCGGCCCAATACCCCATCCAGTCCCAGCCTGCATCTACAGCACCGGTGGACACCGCATTAAAGACCTCAAATGGTGGAACGAGATCGCCGGGCTCATGAACCTTGAGTTTGATCTGGCCGGATGATGCGGTCTCCAGTGTTTCTGACAGATGTACGGCCCCAGCACCAAGAAAGTTTTGAGTGCCGAAAGTACTGGCAACGTCCAGTTTACGTGGACCGTCAGCCCAGCCGACAGCGCTGGTCGATAACAGTAAGGGCACCATAGCCCATGCGGTTTTTGTGAGATGACGTGACATAAAGGCTCCTGCTCATTGTTGTTTTTTGCTGTTGGTGTTCTATTTTTTTACGTTCAAATTGCTGGTTTTAAATACGTCCAAGTTGTTGGTTTTAAAGAAGGGTTCGGTTGTGCCCGCCTGACTGATATCACGATGTGTGCCGTGAACCGATTAGCACCAGTGTATTCAGTAAGTTAGCAATAGCTGAGATTGACGGTTACGTCAACGTAATGTTCGGATGGGGTGCGATATGCGCCTTTATTCCGGTAATCCGGAAGGATGGAGTGTGAAAATCCAGCCTTTGTTTTGAAGGCCTCGTTTTAAATTGGATTTCATGCTTTCCGAATTTTCGGATTATGTCCGGATTTTCGGAATTTTAGACGGTGGACATGAATGCAGGGGAGAACGGTAAATTCGGCGAGATAGAAGCGAAGCCGTCAGTATTTCAATAGGATAAAACTTGAGGAAGGCTGAGTTTAAGCAAGACCAAGTTTGAAAAGTGATCATCAACGGGCGGCGATAATCGCCCGTTACGACATTACCCGTTAAAGCTGATACTTGGCGAGTTTATCGTATAGCGTTGATTTGCCGATCCCCAGAAAATGGGCGGCTTCCATTCTGTTGTCATTACAGGCTGCCAGTGCTTCTTTTAGAATCTCGTATTCGGCGGCTGCTAGCCGCTCACGTAGAGTATGACCAGGCTGTTGTGCTGGCATCAAGGCATGTGTCAGTGTTTCTGGCAGCGACTGTAACGTAATCTTGTGACCATGACTGAGATAGAACGCGGCTTCCAGTGAGTTTTCCAGCTCTCGTACATTACCGGGCCAGTCATGTTCCAATAACCGTGTGAGTGCCTGTGCGGTTAACTTGGGTTTATGGCGCCCAGTGCGTCGAGCTAACCGCTCTAACAGATGATCGGCCAGGGCAGGGATATCCTCGCGACGCTCTCTTAACGCAGGTAGCTCAAGTTGGACCACTTTGATTCGGTAATATAGATCTTCACGAAACATGCCCGCTTTGACTTTGTCTTCAAGGGGTTGGTGCGTGGCCGCTATGACGCGAACGTCCACCGGTTTGAGCTGTGTGGCACCAATGGCTTCGACTTCCCGGTCTTGGAGGACGCGCAATAATTTGGCTTGCATGGCCAAAGGCATATCGCCAACTTCATCGAGAAATAGTGTGCCACCGTCGGCGAGCTGGAACTTTCCTGGTTTGCCCCCTTTGCGCGCACCGGTAAAAGCCCCTTCTTCATAACCAAAAAGCTCCGCTTCCAGCAGATTTTCTGGAATGGCCGCACAGTTAATTTTCACGAAACTATTGTGCGATCGGTCGCTCAGCAAATGAATGGCATGAGCGTAAAGCTCTTTTCCGGTGCCGGACTCTCCACGAATCAGGACGGCAGCATCGCCACTGGCAATTTTCTTGACCTTATCGTTGAGCTGACGCATGACCGCGCTATGGCCAATGATGTCAGAAAGATGAAAGCGGGCACCGCTTTGTTGATTGTCTAATGCTCGGCGATAGAAATCCAACTCTGACATGAGTGCGCGTACTTGAGTATTCATCATGCGCCACTCATGAGTATCGTGGAACAGTACGGTGCCAATGGCGCCGACCACTTGGCCTTGCTCCAGGATTGGGTAGCGGTTTGCGATCATATGACGCCCTTGAATTTCTTGTAGGCGTCCTTGTTCTGCGATGCCGCTTTTTAATACCAGGTGGAGCCGCGTATTCTCAATGATTTCGGTGACCGGGCGGCCATAGGACGTTTCGGGGGTGACGTCTAAAAATTGTCGGTAAGGACGATTTAAAAAGACGACCTGAGCGTGCTGGTCGACGACGACAACCCATTCCTCAACCGCATCCAGTGCGGCACTGACCCAGTCGCGATTGGTTTCGGTTGTCGGCATGACCTGCTCCTGAGCATCAGCTCACAAATCGATGATTGAAGTGTTGATTATTACATCATGTTGTGAACACATCATGCTAAAAGTGGCGGCGGGCGATGTTAAGCCTACTGATTGCCGCCGAATCTCAATAAACGCTGGCCTCTCCTTCCGGGCGTGTTTTGAAACGTCGATGCATCCACATGTACTGAGCGGGCGCTTGCTCAATCATGAGCTCCAGCGCGGCGTTGACCCGCCTGGCATCGGCGATTTCATCGCCACTGGGGAAGTCGCTTAGAGGGGGATAAAATTCGATTTCATAATGTTCATTATCTGGCTTGCGATGCACTCGCAGTGGAATACAAGCGGTGCCGGTCATTTTGGCAATGCGCGCGGTCATTTTAATGCTAGCCGCTGACTGCCCAAAAAATGGCGCAAAGACACTGACCTTACGCCCATAGTCTTGGTCGGGGGCATACCACACCAGCTTGTTCTGTTTTAATCGGGTCAGCACTCGGCGCAGATTGTTTTTGTCCAAGGCCTCCTCTAATGAACGGGCGCGGCCTTTCATCATGAAATCATTGAACAATGGATTGTCATGCGGGCGGTAGGTGCTATCAACGGTGCGCTCTAGATTGACCAGTGCCGCACTCAAATCCAGTACGGCATAATGAGCGCCCATCAATAACGCACCACGGCCTTCTTGTAGCGCTTTATCGACATGTTCCAGACCTTTAAATGTGGTCTTGGTACGTAGAAACTGAATATCCCGGCACCAGGCGACAGCCGTTTCCGGGAGTGAAATTCCATTTTGGATAAAGCTCTCATAAGCGAGTTCTTGTTGCGCTTTTGATGAGAGATCCGGGAATGCTAGACGAATATTCGTTTCGGTGATATGTCGGCGACGTTTAGCCAAGTGCCAAGCGAGCCAACCCAGGGCACGACCAAGACGAGTTCGCCAAGGTGTCGGTAGCCAGGCCATGATATGCATCGCACCAATAGTGAACCAGGTTGGCCAATAGCGGGGGTGGGCATAAGATTTGGGATAGCGAGTTTTAGCCATGAGCTGCGTTATATCTTTTTCCAGGCGCCGCGATCAGTTGAATAAGAAACCCCACGCTTGAAGCCAGTATCCACTGCATTCGATTGGTCTCAATCGGGCTGTGGATACTGACGATAAGCGCGGGGATCGCGAGTAGTGTTCGTGGTCAAGTCAGGGGTTAAGCTGACATTAGCGATCGGATGATAGCGCTTCTTGCGGTGCGGGTGAATCCGATAACCACTGGTTGAGTGCTTCGATATCTTGCTCTGTGAGGCTCCCAGCGGCACGCTTCAGGTTGAGCTGGTCAATGATGAAGTCGTAACGCGCATCGTCATAATCTCGTTGTGCGGCGTACAGGTTGCGCTCTGCATTCAGTACATCGACGACATTACGGGTACCGACCTCATAGCCTGCGCGAGTGGCATCCAAGGCGCTTTGACTGGATTTGATCGTTAAACGTTGAGCCTCGACGGTTTGGATGTCGGTGTTGACTTGGGTATAGGTGCTGCGCACATTTTGCAGTACGTTGCGGCGAGCCTGTTCCAGTGACACCTGAGCTTCTTCCAGTGCAAAGCTGCCCTCGCGGATAGCGGCGCTGGTGGTGCCCCCAGAATAAATTTCCAGGCTGGCCTTCACGCCTACGGTGGTTGTGTTTTGCTCGATTGTGCCAGTGCCATTGGGCGAGTCAGAGTTACGGTCGTGCTGCGCCACTAATGATAATGTCGGGTAGTGGCCTGCTTTTTTGGCTTTCAGGCTGCTTTGAGCCACGTTGACATTATCTCGGGCGGTATCCAAGCTGAGGTTGTTGCTGAGCGCCATACGTTCCCAGACGGTCCTATCCTGCGGGGCTGGATGCTGAATAGGGAAGTCACGTTGCAGCACTTCGAGGTTTTCATAGTTTTTGTCGGTCAGCTGTTCTAGTGCTTCATAGCTGACGACAAGTTGGCCTTCTGCTGCAATTCGAGAAGCTCGGGCACTGTCATAAGCGGCCTGGGCTTCATACACGCCTGTAATGGCAACAAGGCCGACCTCGTGCTGTTCTTTGACCTGATCCAGTTGGCGTTTGATCGCCGCTTCTTCTGCTTGGGCCGTTGTCAGGCTATCTTCAGCACGCAGTACGGTGAAGTAAGCTTGGGACGTGCGCAGCAATAAATTCTGTTCAGTATCGCGATACTGAGAGACGGCGGCTTTCAAGCGATCATCAGCCGCTTGACGATTGTTCCAGACACTGCCATCAAACAGAATTTGTTGGGCCTGAAGGTTCAGGTTGAGGTTCTCATAATCCATGTCGTTACCGTCGGCATCGACATCATTATGACTGTAAGTGCCGGAAGCCGAAATTTGTGGTAGCAAATTACCGCTAGCCTGATCGGCTTGGCTACGCACCTGTTCTAACTGTGCTTTGGCAATGGCCAGTTGAGTATCTTGAGTGACCGCATCACGGTAGATATCCATTAGGTCTGTAGCGTGGGCGACCGGGGTGATCAGTAACGCCAGGGCACTGGCTAATAGGGTTTTACGTCGCATGAATGTAGACGTCCTCTGCGCTTGAGCGTTCGTCAAGATGATTCAGGTCAGTCCTGGACTGGGCATGGGTCAGCAATACTGCAGTGATCATTGTTGCAATGGACATGATGGCTTCCCTTGCTGGTGTTTATAAGCAGGTGGCTTGTAAACGGGATACCTAATAAGAGATTGCACCACAGTACATCGCGGTGATATGACCGCTGATATGATGACCATATGCTTCATTGTACGGGATTTGCGGTGAACATGGTGTGACGCCAGACCATGCGCAGATCCGGGCATTGACACGGCCTTCAATCAAGGAATTGAACCTGATTAGACTGGTCAGTCTACATGGGGTAGGATGATGCGTCCAGCACTTTGTCGTCACTATCGATAGGCAGGCAACTATTTTTTGTGCCCGTTTCTGCCCGTCATATTGGTTAGGATGAGACTAAGTTCAGGGAAAGACGTTCTGCCGAACGTTAAGCGCCATTGGACGCCGTATCGCCTGCTTATGATGTTCAAGCTTGGATGAGTTTCACTATAGGTGAGCTTTATTAGGGATGAGCTTTATTAGGGATGAGTCATCAGAGTTAAAAATAAACCCTATATAAAAGTCCTATATAAAGGGTAAACCGATCGATATCAGGTTGTTCAGCTTCGATGAGGGCTGATTACCCTGCGAGCGATACGACAAAAAGACGCAAAACAGCCGAATGATAGTGCCGAATTCACGCTATCGTAGCGGTCATGTGAGTTCTCCAGATAACGCAGAGGAACGCCCCTTTTATGTTACGCCCAGTTCAAAATTTCTGCTTGCCGCGCGCCATGCTGCGAGTATTGGCTGTGTCACTTATGATGGCCGCCACTTCGTCCTCCCTCTACGCGGCACAAGAATCGCAGGGACTCCCCGTAGAAGCTCAGGTAGTGAAACCTCAAAGGATTGAGCGGCAGTTTGAAGCGGTGGGCTCTTTGACACCGAATGAAAGTGTCGTGGTCAGCCCTGAGGTGGCGGGTCGAGTCAGTGAAATCCACTTCGATGAAGGCCAGGCGGTCTCTGCCGGTGATGTGCTGTTTTCTTTAGATAGCTCCATTGAGCGGGCTCAGCTGAAACAAGCTGAAGCCAGTCGTGAACTCAGTCAATTGGAATACCGTCGTGCCAATGAGCTGCTGCGTAAAAATGTAGGCAGCGCCAATGATCGTGATGCGGCTTTGGCTAAATTGCGCACCGATGAGGCTGAAGTTGAGCTGGCGCGTGAGCGTATCAATAAAATGTCTTTAGTGGCGCCTTTCGATGGCGTGATGGGGTTGCGACAGGTCAGTCTTGGGCAGTACGTGTCCCCTGGCGAGTCTTTGGCGCCGCTGGTGTCTGTGAATCCCATTAAGCTTGAATTTCAGGTGCCTGAAATTTACGTCAGTGATCTCCAGCGTGATCAGTCGGTGGCGATTACGCTCGATGCTTTGCCGGGTCAGCGTTTTACCGGGCAAGTCTATGCCTTATCCCCTGCGATCGATGATAACAGCCGTAATTTCACGGTAAGAGCGCGGTTGAATAACGATGAAGGGCAATTGAAACCGGGACTTTTTGCTCGGGTGACCGTTACGCTGGAGACGATTCCCGATGCGTTGATGGTGTCGGAAGATGCGTTGGTGCCTGAAGGACATCAGCAGCTGATCTACAAACTGGTCGATGGCAAGGTTGAGATTACGCCTGTGGCAATAGGACTGCGTCGCTCGGGTCAGGTGCGTATTGTGAAAGGCTTGGCGCCAGGCGATATCATCGTGACCGCAGGACAAATGAAGCTGCAGCCTGGTGCCGCAGCGGTGCCTATTAATTTGCCGGCACCCGCTGACTCACAGTAAGGAGCGCTTCAATATGGTGTTATCTGAACTGTCGATCAAGCGCCCTGTGCTGGCTACGGTCATGAGCTTGTTGATCCTGTTAGTCGGGATCATTGCTTATGACAGGCTATCGGTGCGCGAATACCCGAATATCGATGTGCCAACGGTTTCTGTTGAAACGACTTATGACGGTGCCAATGCCAGTATCATTGAGTCTCAGGTGACCAATGTGCTGGAGGATTCTCTTTCTGGTATTGAAGGCATTGATTTTATGACCTCTTCCTCACGAAAAGGAGAGAGTCAAATCACGATTAATTTTAAGCTAGATCGTGATGCCGATACCGCCGCCTCTGATGTGCGAGACCGTGTTGGCCGGGTTCGCGGCCAGTTGCCGGATGATATTGATGAGCCGGTGGTCGCTAAAGTTGAGGCGAATGCTCAGCCCATCATGTATTTGGCATTTTCCAGCCCCAATCATACACCGCTTGAAATGACGGACTATGCCGATCGACTGGTGAAAGATCGATTGCAAACCGTCGAAGGGGTCGCTGAAGTCCGTATTTTTGGTGAGCGGCGTTATGCGATGCGGATTTGGTTGGATAAGGCACGCATGGCAGCTTATGGCGTCACCGTGACCGATGTTGCCAATGCATTACGCAGCCAAAATTTGGAAGTGCCTTCGGGTACGGTGAAGTCGTCAGACCGTGAGTTCACGGTGCTATCGCAGACCGATCTGAAACAACCTGAAGAGTTTGAGCGTATTATTCTTCGTCACGATAACGGCTATCTGGTGCGTTTGTCGGATGTCGCTCGAGTCCGGATTGGGGCTGAAAGGGATCGCGGTACGGTGCGCTTTAATGGCAAGACCGCAGTTGCGCTTGGGGTGGTCAAACAATCCGTCGCCAACCCTCTAGAAGTCTCAGAGGGTGTGCGGGAGATGATTCCTGAGATTGAAGGCATCTTGCCCGAAGGTATGAAGGTCAATGTGGCCTATGACTCTTCTATCTTTATCGATCGCTCGATCGAGGCGGTTTACCACACGGTATTTGAAGCCGTTATTCTGGTCATCCTGGTTATTTTCCTGTTCTTACGTTCATTAAGAGCCACCCTGGTGCCTTTGGTGACGATTCCGGTGTCGTTAGTGGGGGCCTTCATCTTCATGTACGCGCTGGGCTATTCCGTCAATACCTTGACTTTATTGGCCATGGTCATGGCCATCGGTCTGGTGGTCGATGATGCGATCGTGATGCTGGAGAACATTTACCGGCATATCGAAGAGGGCATGAGCCCGATTCAGGCGGCTTTTAAAGGGTCTAAAGAAATTGGTTTTGCCGTCATCGCCATGACGATCACGTTGGCTGCGGTATTCACGCCGATTGCGTTTACCGAAGGGCGAACCGGTAAGTTGTTTGCGGAGTTTGCGTTGACGCTTGCCAGTGCAGTGATTGTGTCCGGTTTTGTGGCGTTGACGCTGTCGCCCATGATGTGCTCTCGCTTATTGAAACATGAGCAACATGGGCGCTTCTATTTATGGGGTGAGAAGGTTCTTGATGGGTTGAGTAATCTCTATCGTCGCAGCCTGAAAGCCACACTGAAAGTGCGCCCGTTAATGTTGTTGTTGGGGGTGGGCTGTCTGGCCGGGATGGCATACTCCTTCACACACTTGAACTCTGAACTGTCGCCCACTGAAGACCGGGGGACCATTATCGGTTTTGGGATTGGGCCAGAAGGCGCAACGACTGAGTTTCTTGATCCTTACAGTCGACAGCTTGAAGGCATGTTTGCCAAGGTGCCGGAAGTTGAGCGTTATTTCGTCATTACCGGTTTGTTCCCATCAGAAAATAATGTAATTGCGTTTGCCGGACTCAAAGATTGGGAGGTGCGAGCGCGTTCTTCTCAAGCGATCGCAGGTGAGTTGTCAGGGCCTATGTATGCCGGTATTCCCGGTATTATGTCATTCCCTGTGTTACCCGCTTCTTTGGGACAAAGCCCTGTGGCCCGACCGGTTGAGCTTGTGGTGCAGTCGACCGGCGAGTTCGCAGATCTTGAGCGGCTGATGAATGCCGTTATGGGTAAGGTCTATGCCAGTGGGAAATTGATTCGTCCGGATATGGATCTGAAGCTCAATAAGCCTCAGCTGGAGATTGATGTTAACCGTGATAAGGCCGCGACGGTGGGGATTCAGGTGTCCGATATCACCAGCACCCTGGAAACCCTCTTAGGGGGTAAAACGGTGACGCGTTATCGCGAAGGTAATGAGCAGTATGATGTCATCGTCAAGGTTGAGGATGCCGAACGGACAACGCCTAATGCGTTGAACTCAATTTATGTGCGCAACAGCCAAGGGCAAATGATTCAGTTGTCGAACTTGGTGACGATTAAAGAAACTGTCGCACCTAAAGAGCTGAATCACTTTAATAAACTGCGTGCTGCAACCATTGAGGCCAGTTTGGCGCCAGGTATGACTCAAGGTGAAGCCTTGACCTGGTTACGCGAGACCATCGAACAGACTGCTCAAGAGATGGGGATTCAAGGGGTTCAGTTTGATTATGCCGGTCAGGCGCGGGAGTTCATTCAATCGGGCAATACGCTCATGGTCACTTTCGTTTTGGCGCTTGGATTTATCTATTTGGTGTTGGCTGCGCAGTTCGAGAGCTTCCGTTCCCCCATGGTGATTATGTTAACGGTGCCTTTGGCTATTCTGGGCGCGGTTTTAACCATGTTGGCCACCGGCGGGAGTCTTAACGTTTATAGTCAGATTGGTTTGATCACACTGATCGGTCTGATTACCAAGCATGGGATTTTGATGACTGAATTCGCTAATCAACTCCGCGAGAAAGGTCAGGATAAATTTGAATCTATTGTTGAAGGGTCGGTGCTGCGGTTACGCCCGATTCTAATGACGACGGGTGCCATGGTGTTGGGTAATGTGCCGCTAGCATTAGCGACCGGTGCAGGGGCCGAAAGTCGTCAGGCGATTGGTTGGGTGATCGTCGGGGGGCTGACCTTTGGCACACTGTTGACGTTGTATGTCGTACCTACGATCTACACTTATATTGTGAATAAGATTCCTCATCAGGTTGAGCCGGATTATGAGTAATCGAGAACTTTGTCTTGTGAGAGGTGTGGTGCGCTAAGGAGTGCCAAGCATTTAGATCTTGCAGAATAAAAAACCGGAAGCGTTGGCTTCCGGTTTTTTTATGCGGGGCTTATTGTGCTGGGCTACAGTTGCGGCTTTCGGTCATCCCTGGGATGACTGGACTTGCTCGAGCTTGGAGTGACGACGCTGCATGAGTAAACCCAGTAATAACCCCAATGCTGCCGGTAAGCTCCAAGCAATTCCCGCGGAGGCCAATGGCAGTTGCTGGTAATAGTGAGCGAGGCTTCCCATCTCGACGCCTGCCTGCTTGAGGCCATCATAGAGGCTGATGATAAGCGTCAGGCCTAATGCTATGCGATAAACCCGCTCTGGATCTCGTAGCCAAGGTTTAATCAGTGACAGGCCAATTAACACCATGGTGAGTGGGTAAAGGGCCACCAGCACTGGAATTGAGAACTGAATAATCGTGGAGAGCCCTTGGTTGGCGATCAAGGCACTGAAAATTGCCAGCACAATCACTGTCGGTTTGTAGGGCAGTCGCGGCATCAGTTGGTGGAGGTATTCGCCGCAACAGGTTAATAAGCCTATGGCGGTGGTTAGACAGGCTAATGAGATGACAATGGCTAACATGACCTGCCCCCAGGCGCCAAAAATGCCTTGAATATAAAGCGCAATCATCTTACCGCCATTGGCCACGTGAGGGGCAATGGTATGGCTGGTGGCGCCAAGCCAGGCCAGTGGTAGGTAAACCAACGATAGGCAAAGCGCTGCAATAAAGCCTGCAATCAGCGTGTAGCGAGTGATTTGGGCGCGTTCGTTGATGCCTTTATCACGAATGGCCTGAATGATCACAATGCCAAACACGACTGAGGCCAGGGTATCCATTGTTTGGTAACCCTCAAGAAAACCGAACCCAAAGGCACTACCTGACAGTTCGGCATCACGATGGCCAATGGGCCCCTGAGGGTCAACGAGGACGGCAATGGCCATGATGGCCAGGACTGCAATGAGCGCGGGTGTGATCCATTTCCCTACACGATCCATCAATTTGCCGGGAGACAGCGCTAATAAAGTGCTGATAGTAAAAAAGACCACAATGTAAAGGGCTAGCCCGAGCGCTGAATCTCCAGGAATAAAAGGGTCTGCGCCAATTTCATAGGCGACCGTGGCGGTACGTGGAATGGCAAAAAGCGGTCCGATGGAGAGGTAAATCGATAAGCCAAAAATAACCGCTCCCCAGCGCGGTAATGGCTGGGTTATGTCGCTTAAACCTCCGCCGATAATCGCTGCGGCGACGACGCCCAAAAGCGGTAGGCCAACGCCAGTGCTGAGAAAGCCAAAAGCCGCGGGCCAGACAGCTTCGCCTGCGGTTCGACCAACGTCAGGTGGGAAAATAATATTACCGGCCCCGAGAAAGAGGGCAAAGGTCATAAAGCCCAAGGCAAGAAGATCACTACGTTTGAGTTGATGCATGAGACATTCACGGTTGGAGTCAGTGGATCACAGTCAATGCATAGAGGCAGCGCCAAAAGACATAACGAAGGCTGATGCAAAATGAAGCCGTCTATGTCATGTGATACGAAAGTGGCAGCAATATAATCTGCTTTACAGCCACTTTCCAGTAAACGGGGCTTGCTAATGGGCTGTTTGGTAGGCGAGTTATCGATTCGTTCGTAGTAGCGCACTTCCAGCGGTAATGAAAAGGCTACCGGTAATCCGGTTGAACCAACGGACATGATGAGCATGTCTGAACCAGCGACTTGCTTGGGCCCCGAGTACACTGTAGAGCGACATTAACGTGGTATCGATGACAAGCCAAGTGATTGCCAATATTGCGAACTGTGGGAGCTGTGGCTGATCCATTACGATAAAGCCAGGAAATAAAGCAGCAAAAAACAGGAGGTCTTTGGGGTTACTGATCCCCACCGTAAAGCCCGTTTTAAATAGCGACCATGATGAGAGAGGCTGTAGTTCAGCCTGCTCTTCTGACGGCGTCCACTGAGGGGTTTCTGCAGGCGCCCGCCAGCTTTGAATGCCGAGCCAGATGAGGTAAGCACCGCCGACGAACTTGAGTATTAAGAATGCCATTTCTGATGTGGCCAGAATCGCGCCTAGGCCCAGAGCGGAGCAGGTCATCATGATCAGCGCGGCTAATGCACCGCCTATCACCGTACTCAGTGTTCGTCGGTGTCCATGCTTTAGGCCATGGCTGGCGCATAATAAGGCCACCGGGCCTGGAAAAGCGATCAGGGCGGTAATGACCCCAAGATAAGTCAACCAGGTGACCAGTTCCACAATAGTACTCCTGTTTGAATGTCCGCGTTTTTGAATCGTCGGCCCCGGGCTTATTCGCTGGGATAACGTTGATAAGGCGCTAATGTACGATGTTTAAGATCAAAGGCATAGACGGTATAAGCCTCTTGTCGGCCTGTTTCCATGCCGGGTGACCCGTGGGGCATACCGGGAACCGCAAGGCCTGAAATATTGGGGCGTTCATCTAACAAGCGTTGCACCTCTCGGGCGGGCACATGGCCTTCGATTCGGTAACCTTCAATCATTGCGGTATGGCATGAGGCTAACTGAGCCGGAATGCCAAGTTGTTGTTTTTTGGCATTGATATCGTTGATGGCGTGGCTATTGACTTCAAATCCCATGGATTCCATATGCTGGGCCCAAGCACTACAGCAGCCACAATAAGGGCTTTTATACATCTCGATAACTCCCGCCGCTATGACTGAGCTTGATGCCCCGAGCAGCATGAACCCGAGCAGCTGTCGCAACGCTTGGGATCGGTTGAGATTCATGAGCATCAATTTAATCCTCTAGTGTGATCGGTAGTGGCGAGTGGACCATGATAGCCGTTTTCGTTTGCTCACAGAGACTTTCGGAGGGCATGACGGTTGCCCAAGGCTGATGTGAGTCATGTTTTTTGGAAGCCCACATAAGGCTGGTGACTCACCCAGCGATGATAAAGGCAACCGAATAAAACGATTAAGACACTGCCGCTCAAAACCGGGGTGAGCAGAAAGTCCCAATGTTGACCCGTCAACATAATCAATAAAGGGTTAGCGCCCGCGGGAGGGTGTGTGGTCTTGGTGAGCATCATCAGCATGAGTGCGATCCCAACTCCTAAGCCGAGTGTCAGTGGAGAAACTCCTAGTCCATAGAGCAAGCAGAGCCCGACTAGGCTGGTCAGGAGGTGGCCTCCTATAATATTGCGAGGATGTGCCAAAGGGCTGTTGGGTAATGCGAACATAATCACCATGGTGGCGCCAAAGGGGGCCATCAGCCATAGCGCTCCAGGAGAGTGTTGGCTTAATAACGCCAGGGCACTAATACATACGGTTGCGCCAAGGCCTGCGATCAAGGCGATATGGGGAGATGAGAGTGATGGCATCTTGAGATCCTCATGGTGTGGAATATGTCGTTCAAGCAAGGTAGACCGATCTGTCTCCTTTGGGTGGTTAGAGTAGACAAGTTTGTCTACTTGAGTCAAGCTGTGTCTTATCTTGAATTTACGCCTTGCCTCGAATTGTCGGGGCTTCAATCACTCAAGAGGCTTCAATTCCAAGCGTTGACCTTGAGCAAGCGTTGACCTTGAGAGAGTGCCGCGTTTAGCGAAGGAGAAAACCGCATGGACAAACGACAGCAGCTAGTGGCATGTGCTTTTGAGCTGTTTTATTGCCATGGCATTCATGCGGTGGGGATTAATCAAGTGCTGCAGGAGGCCGGCGTTGCCAAAAAAACGCTTTATCACCACTTTTCAAGTAAAGACGCATTGATTGAAGCCGTGGTGGCTTATCGTCATCAGGAGTTTAAGAATTGGTTAATATCGCGTATACAGGCGTCTGGTGAAGGCCTGTTGGCGGTTCAGGGCGTATTTGCGGCACTGGATGACTGGTTTCATGAACGTGATCCTATGATGCGCCCGTTTCATGGTTGCTTTTTTATTCATGCCAGTGGTGAGTACGCCAATCCAGAACATCCCGTTCATCAGCGGTGTGCCGATCATAAGCAATCGATCAAACAACTTTTTGCTGACATCCTGGATCAGGTTGGCGCGACCCCAGAGCAAGTGCGACAAGGCGCGGATACGCTGGCATTGCTTAAAGAAGGTGCGATTGTTCAGGCGCATGTTTGTGGTGAACTCGATGCGGGGCGGCAGGCGGGTCAACTGGCTATGACGTATTTGAAGCAGTTAGGGGTTCAGAGCGAATAGCTCGGTTTGGCGGGCTCAACATGACGCGAATAAAAAACGCCATGCCCGAAGGCATGGCGTCGTCTAACGGTGACTGACCAACGAATCCGTTGCTTAGCCTTTAGAGGCGCGCTTGCGTTCGTTTTCGGTCAGGTACTTTTTCCGGATACGGATAAAGTGAGGCGTGACTTCGACCAGTTCGTCATCGTCAATGAATTCCAGTGACTGTTCTAGTGTAAAGCGAACCGGTGGCACCAGTTGGATGGTTTCATCGTTACCTGAAGCACGCATGTTATCGAGCTTCTTCGCCTTGGTCGGGTTGACGGTCATATCGTTGGCGCGTGAGTTAATCCCCACGACCATGCCTTCATAGACTTCAACACCCGGTTCAACGAACAGCTTGCCGCGATCCTGCAGGGTCGTCAGGGCATAAGCCAAAACCTTGCCTTTCGCCATTGACACCAGAACGCCGTTGTTACGGTGTTCCATGGCGCCTTCGGCCAGCGGACCATAGTGGTCGAAAATACTGGTCAGAATCCCAGAGCCTGAAGTTAAGGTCATGAACAGGCCACGGAAGCCAATCAAGCCGCGTGATGGAATGATAAAGTCCAGACGTACTCGGCCTTTGCCATCCGGGTTCATGTTGGTCATACGCGCTTTGCGTTTACCCAACTCTTCCATGACTGAGCCTTGATGCTGTTCTTCAACATCAATAATCAGTTCTTCATAGGGCTCTTGTTTGACGCCATCGATTTCACGGATGATGACTTCAGGACGTGAAACACCGAGCTCGTAGCCTTCTCGACGCATGCTTTCAATCAGCACTGAGAGGTGCAGCTCGCCGCGGCCAGAAACACGGAATTTTTCCGGGCTTTCTGTTTCTTCAACACGCAGAGCCACGTTGTGAACCAGTTCTCGCTCCAGACGCTCTTTAATGTTGCGGCTGGTTACGTATTTGCCATCCTGACCAGCAAAGGGCGAGTCGTTAACTTGGAAGGTCATGGTGACGGTCGGCTCGTCAACCGTCAGTGCCGGGAGTGCTTCGACATTAGACGGGTCACACAGGGTATCGGAGATGCTCAGCGGATCAATCCCGGTGATGCAGATGATGTCCCCTGCATCGGCGCCTTCAGGGGTTTCGCCCCTTTCCAGACCTAGGTAGGTCATGACCTGACCGATCTTGCCTTTACGCTGGTTGCCGTGTCGATCTTCAATGACGACCTGCTGATTGGGGCGTGCTTTACCGCGTGTAATGCGGCCAACCCCGATAACGCCGACATAGCTGGAGTAATCCAGTGCAGAAATCTGCATTTGGAATGGTGCGTCAGGATCAACCGAGGGCGGCGGTACCAGGTCAACAATAGCCTGGAACAGCGGTGTCATATCATCCGCCAGATTTTCAGGGTCATCCCCAGCAACGCCGTTGAGTGCAGAGGCGTAGATAATCGGGAAGTCCAGCTGCTCTTCTGAAGCGCCCAGGTTATCAAACAGATCAAAGATCTGGTCGATGACCCAGTCGGGACGAGAGCCTGGGCGGTCGACTTTGTTGACCACGACAATCGGCTTTAAGCCGCGTTCAAAAGCCTTCTGGGTGACGAAGCGAGTCTGCGGCATGGGGCCGTCCATCGCGTCAACCAGCAATAATACGGAGTCGACCATGGACATTACGCGCTCAACTTCACCACCGAAGTCAGCGTGTCCAGGCGTATCAATAATGTTGATGCGGTAATCATGCCAGTTAATCGCGGTGTTCTTGGCCAGAATCGTGATGCCGCGTTCTTTTTCCTGGTCATTAGAATCCATGATGCGCTCAGCATCGGCGTTACGGCGATCCAGCGTACCGGATTGTTGTAACAGCTTATCTACCAGGGTCGTCTTACCGTGGTCAACGTGGGCAATAATTGCGATGTTGCGAAGATTTTCGATCACGTATGCTCTCCCGGTCGATGCCGGTCATATCCAAATTAGAAGGGAAAAGGGTCGCTAGTATAGCGATCTACTCGCGGTTCGCCTACTGCTAAGATGGATCTGAGTGCAATCCGTCCCTGCACATCGCTCTCGGATCCTGTAAAATCGCGGCCTTTCTGAGCCTCATTCCATTTTCGCAAACGTACTAGACAATGTCATGACACAAGAACGTAAAGCTGTAGCCCTGGTATCGGGTGGACTCGATTCCATGCTGGCGGTACGCACACTGCAAAACCAAGGGATTCACGTTGAAGGCATCAATTTCTATACCGGCTTTTGTGTAGAAGGGCACACTCAGGCGATCCGTAAGCAGGATCGTGAAAAGCAAAAGCGCAATAATGCGCTTTGGGTGGCTGAGCAGCTGGGCATTAAACTTCACATTATTGATATCTCGGAAGAGTATAAAGACATCGTGCTGAACCCTAAGTATGGCTATGGTCAGCATCTGAACCCTTGTCTTGATTGCAAGATTGATATGGTCAGTCGAGCTTGGCAGTGGGCGCAGGATCACGGTTTTGACTTCGTTGTGACCGGCGAGGTGATGGGGCAAAGGCCCAAATCTCAACGCAAAGAAACCCTGCCTCTGATTGCCCGACAATCTGAAGTGGAAGATCGTTTGTTGCGTCCATTATGTGCCAAACATATGCCGGAAACTTTGCCTGAAAGAGAAGGCTGGGTTGATCGAGAAAAGCTGCATGATTTCCACGGCCGTAATCGAAAACCACAGTTTGCATTGGCGCGTGAGTTTGGTTTTAGTGAGTGGGCACAACCGGCAGGAGGCTGTTGTTTTCTGACGGATGAGACTTTCGCCAAAAAAATGCAGGATCTCTGGCAAAGTCGAGGGGAGCGTGATTATGAGCTGGATGACATCATGCTGCTCAAAATCGGTCGTCACATTCGCCCCAAACCGCACTTCAAACTGATTATTGCCCGTGAAGAAGGGGAAAATCGCTACCTGGAAGGTTATCGGCGCCAGTTTGCCCATGTTCGTCCCGAAAGCCATGGTGGACCTTTTGCGCTGATTGATGGCCGAGTCGATACGCAAGACGATTTGGAACTGGCACTCTCAGTCATTGCGCGCTTTACCCAAGGTAAAAGTGCGCCGGAAGTCACCTTAAGTTACTGTCCCGAACATGGTCAGCCCGCCCAGATGCACACTGTTGTGCCGATGGCCGCTGATGCACTGCCACAAGCCTGGTATCGATAAACGATAGCCAAGTTCTAGCCAAGTTCTTATGAATGATACCCCAGGGTACTGGGTGATTCCGCCCAGGTCTTAATTCGTGTGCACTAAGATAATGCAGAGAAAGGTCATGACCGATCAAGTATTGGATATGAGATTGAAATTATGCCCGTTGCCGGTGATTAAAACGCAACAGGCCATCGCCAGCATGGGGCCTGGGGAAGTTTTAACGGTGATTTGTACTGACCCCGGCGCGACGCATGATATTCCGGCCTGGTGTCGTGTCCATGGTCATGAGTTGGTCTCGATTGAGACGACCGATGATGAGTTTTATATCAGGGTGGCCTGCTAACCCGCATGATTCGCACTAACTTGGTGCTTTTGGGCCTTTTTTGTTTTGTTTTGGTGCGCTGACCGCATTTTTTTAACCAAAACTGCACTCTTAAAGGGCGCTGATGGGGTTTAAATCTGTCGCGGAATTTATTTTGGATCTTTGTAAGCCGCTTATGATGGGCCTTTCAGCGTTATTTTGATCATGATGCCTCGTTCTGGCACAGGCTTTGCTCTTGAACTGATATCCTAAGGCTTGAACATCTGATGAATGGAATGCTGATATGGTGATGAGCATTTCAATCGATGGGTAGCCTGTTGGCACTGAGGCCAACTGAAGTAGAGGCCAACGACAGCAGATGTCAGCGACAGCACATTCAATGTGAATCGACGGCATCGATGATGGCAAGCTGGCGAATAAACGAGCACGCTGGATACTGAAACGCTCGAAGATTTTAATGAATAGACACTTAGTCTGAGAATCAACGCCAATTACATGGAGGCGATCATGTCCGATAAAACCCTGAATCTGATCAAAGAACACGACGTGAAGTGGGTCGATCTGCGTTTTACCGATACACGGGGTAAAGAGCAGCACGTGACCATCCCGGCTAGTTTTGTGGATGAGGAGTTTTTTGAGACAGGTCAGATGTTTGATGGTTCTTCCATTGGTGGCTGGAAAGGCATCAATGAGTCCGACATGATCCTAATGCCGGATGATGAAGGTTCCGTGTTGGATCCGTTCACTGATGAGCCGACGTTGATTGTACGTTGTGACATCATTGAGCCGAGCACGATGCAGGGTTATGAACGTGATCCGCGCTCCATCGCGCGTCGCGCTGAAGAGTATCTGAAGTCCACTGGCATTGCAGATACCGCTTTCTTCGGTCCAGAACCGGAATTCTTCATTTTTGATGACGTTAAATGGAAGCAGGATATGTCCGGCGCCATGTACGAAGTCAATTCTGAAGAAGCTGCGTGGTCTTCTGATTCTAAAATCGAAGGCGGTAACATGGGGCACCGCCCGCGTGTTAAAGGCGGCTACTTCCCGGTACCGCCGGTGGACTCTTCCCATGAAATTCGTGGCGCTATGTGTAACGCTATGACTGCGATGGGTCTTGAGGTGGAAGTTCACCACCATGAAGTTGCGACAGCGAACCAGAATGAAATCGGTGTCGCCTTCAATACGCTGGTCAAAAAAGCGGATGAAGTCCAAGTACTGAAATATTGCATCCATAACGTGGCACATGCCTTCGGTAAGACAGCCACTTTTATGCCGAAGCCAGTTGTCGGCGACAATGGTTCTGGGATGCATGTACACCAGTCACTGTCTAAAGATGGTGTTAACCTCTTCTCAGGCGATAGCTATGCCGGCCTGTCTGAAATCGCCCTTTATTACATTGGCGGTATCATCAAGCACGCTAAGGCACTGAATGCGCTGACGAACAGCTCAACCAACTCTTACAAGCGTTTGGTCCCGGGTTTTGAAGCACCGGTGATGCTGGCTTACTCTGCTCGCAACCGTTCAGCGTCTATCCGTATTCCGTATGTCAGCAGCCCGAAAGCTAAGCGTATTGAAACACGCTTCCCTGATCCGTCTGCCAACCCCTACCTGTGCTTTGCCGCATTGCTGATGGCTGGTCTGGACGGCATTCAGAACAAAATTCATCCTGGCGATGCTGCTGATAAAGACTTGTATGATCTGCCTGCAGAAGAAGCTGCAGCGATTCCTCAGGTGGCCAGTAGCTTGGAAGAAGCTATTGAATGCCTGGCTAATGATCATGAGTTCCTGACTAAAGGTGGTGTCTTCACCGAAGATATGATTCAGGGCTTTATCTCATTGAAGCAGGAAGAGATCGATCGTCTGCGTCAGACCACTCACCCGGTTGAATTCGATATGTATTACTCTGTTTAATCGATTGTTTATTGTCGATAGTGAAGATTAATAGAATGAGCAGATAGAACCGTACTTAGTTTGATTCTATTTTGACTCCAGAGCTTGATTGAAGAGCTTAATTGAAAAGTTTGACCCAAGCCCCGCCTAGGCGGGGCTTTTTTTATTGGTGTTCCAGGCATGGCGCGTAGCGCTTTGAACCGCTGTATACGGAACCGTACGTACGGAGGTGTGAGAGGACGGTGGTGTGAGATGAGGGGGGCAACTCCCCTTCCTACTCGATTGGGTTGAAAAATATGCTTTTGGAAGGGACTTTTCTCTGTTTTTGTGGTCTGCATTGGAGGCGCGACAAAAAAGTCGGTCACTGGGGGAATCTATCAGCCTGGGGTTGAATATGATCCTCAGCACCCAAACACAATGTTCAGTAAGAACATGATATCAAGACGCAGTGCCATGCAGGGTGACTCATATCCGTATGTTCACCTTCGTTTCGACAGGAGAAAACTATGACGCCGTTGCTTGAATGCCCTGTAAGTGAAGCCTGGACGGATGTAAGTGGGCGGATGAATGATGCCGCTTTTGCCAGTGTGTTTTCTCAAGCTGTTGATCGTTTGAAAGAGCGCATTGGGCTCGATAAAGGTACTCGAGAAAGCCTTCGTTGTAGCCTGTTCACATTGGAAAGTCGTATTAGCTATTGGCATGATCTTTATGCCGGGGGGCTAGTGCATATTGATTTGCAGTTGCTGGAGCATGATGCCAAGCGTTTGCGTATTTGGTTAGTGCTTAAAGACGAGAAAGGACAGGTCTGTGCAACGTGTGAACAAATTTTGAGTAATGCCGATTTAGATGAGCGTAAGGAAATGCCTTTTCCAGGGCTCGTTGCCGAACATATTGACCGCTTGTGGGTGGCGCACCAGCCGTTACCTGATCCCATTGATGCGGGGCGGTCGATGTCACTTTGAGCCGTCATTAGGGGGATAAAGAGACGCTTTAGTGCAGATCTTGCCCTTATGATGTTAGGCTCGTTTTAAAGTTCGCCCCCGTGTGCCTGTCACCGGGGGCGATTTGACGTTAGAATATTGTTTTCAGTGCGCTGCAATCATCAGGCGCAATCGGTTTGTTCACCTAGATTAAACGGCGATCGCAACATGCACTGCCCTTTCTGTAATGCACAGGAAACCAAAGTCACGGACTCCAGATTGGTGGCGGGGGGCGATCAAGTGCGCCGTCGACGCGAGTGTCTGACATGTAATGAGCGCTTCACCACCTATGAAACTGCCGAATTGGTGATGCCTCAGATTGTAAAGCAGGATGGTACGCGAGAATCGTTCGATGAAACTAAACTTCGAGCGGGATTGAAGCGAGCCCTTGAGAAGCGCCCTGTCAGTACTGAAGCGATGGAAACGGCGATTGAACGCATTCGACAACAGCTACGCTCACGAGGTGAGCGGGAAATCCAGTCTCGACAAGTCGGTGAAGTCGTGATGAATCAGCTGCGCGAACTGGATGAAGTGGCTTATATTCGTTTTGCTTCGGTTTATCGTCAGTTCAAAGACTTGGAAGCCTTTCGTGAAGAAATCGATCGTTTGTCAGCGGATCGGCCGTCAGCAACTTCTTCACACGATTCTCCCCGTGATTAACGGAGTGACTTATGCGTGGTCGACGTAAAACGCCCTGGACGCCAGCGCGTTGTATGGCGCATGCCATTTCTTTGGCGCGGCGGGGACGTTACACCACAGATCCTAATCCACGTGTCGGCTGTGTTTTGGAAAAAGCCGGGCGCATTATCGGGGAAGGCTGGCATTATCGTGCCGGTGAACCCCATGCTGAAATTCATGCTTTGCAGGCAGCGGGCGGTAAAGCTCATGGCGCGACGGCTTATGTCACTTTAGAGCCCTGCAGTCATCATGGGCGTACTCCTCCTTGTGCTGAAGCGCTTATTCAAGCGGGTGTTTCACGTGTTGTGGTGGGCATGCAGGATCCTAACCCGCTTGTTGCGGGTAATGGCATTAAGCGCTTACGTGAAGCGGGTGTCGATGTTGAAGTGGGATTGCTGGAAGCCGATGCTGAGGCGTTAAATCTTGGCTTTATTCGTCGCATGTCAGAGGGACGTCCCCGAGTGTGCGCCAAACTGGCCGCCAGCCTCGATGGCCGAACCGCGATGTGGTCAGGTGAGTCTCAATGGATTACCGGTGCATCAGCGCGTGCGGATGTTCAGCGTTTGCGTGCGGCCTCAAGCGCGATTGTGACGGGTGTTGAGACGGTTATTCATGATGATTGCGCTTTAACGGTTCGAGCGGATCAATTGACTTTGCCTGATGCGGATGAAATTGCGCAGCGTCAGCCTTTACGTGTCATTGTTGATTCGGGGTTAAGAACACCTATCGGCGCTCGCATTTTGAAGCAGCCGGGGACCACTTTGATTGTGGCCAGTCAGGATCATGCCCATCTTGATATGGCGGCCCGCCAGCAGGCACTAGAAGAAGCTGGCGCGGAAGTGATTGTGCTACCTGCTCAGGCACAAGGGCGGGTTGAATTAAAAGGGCTATTTGAGTATTTAGCCCAGCAACGAGATTGTAATGAAGTTTTAGTTGAGGCAGGCGCCACTTTGGTGGGGGCCTGTCTTCAAGCCGGCTTATTAGATGACATTTATTTGTACTTGGCTCCCGTGCTACTGGGGCAGTCTGCTCGTGCTTTATTTAATCTGCCTGGACTTGAGCGAATGGCTGATAAGGTTCATTTGAAGATTCATGATATCCGGGCTGTGGGTGAAGACTGGCGAATCCAAGCTAGCCCTGTCTCTGTGGCACCCGATATGACCATTGAGGATAAAGGGTATGGCACTGAACACAATTGAAGAAATTCTGGATGATATCCGTCAGGGGAAAATGGTCATCCTGATGGATGATGAAGATCGTGAGAATGAGGGTGATCTCATCATGGCCGCTGAGTGTGTTTCGGCGGAAGATATTAATTTTATGGCCCGTTATGCCCGTGGCTTGATTTGTCTAACGCTCAGTAGTGAACGTTGCGATCAGTTGGAATTGCCCCTGATGGTGCGTAGTAATGGTGCCCAGTTCTCGACCAATTTCACTTTGTCTATTGAAGCCGCACGAGGGGTGACGACAGGTATTTCAGCGGCGGATCGTGCGCGTACTATTCAAGCCGCTGTTGCGCGAGATGCGCGCCCAGAAGACATTGTACAGCCTGGGCATATTTTTCCTTTGCGTGCTCAACCCGGTGGGGTATTACAACGGGCCGGACACACCGAAGCGGGCTGCGATTTGGCTAGGATGGCTGGCTATGAGTCTGCCGCTGCGATCGTCGAAGTGATGAATGATGATGGGTCTATGGCTCGACGCCCTGACCTGGAAGCTTTTGCACAGCGCCATGACTTGAAAATTGGCACCATCGCAGATCTGATCCACTATCGTTTGGTCAACGAGACCACAGTAAAGCGAGAAGCGTCGCATACTCTGGATACTGCTTATGGTGAGTTTCAGGTGATCCCTTATCGGGATGATATCCAGCAATTGACGCATCTGGCCTTAGTTAAAGGGCAGCCTGACCCTGAAACGCCGATTCTGGTCCGAGTTCACCAAGCCGATCCAGTCAGAGACTTATTGGGTGTTCGCCAGCCAGAAGCCTCCAGCTGGAGCCTGAGTCAAGCCATGCAGCATATTGCAGAGGCTGGCGAAGGCGTGTTGGTTTTACTGGCGGAGTCAGAACCCCAAGATATGGCGGCGAGTCTCAATCGCTTTTTAGGGTTGACGCGTTCTGCTAGAGGCAGTGCACGTGATGGTAGTGGTGCCTATTTGACTATTGGCACTGGGGCACAAATTCTAAGAGATTTGGGCGTAGGCAAAATGCGCCTGCTATCATCGCCATTAAAATTTGGCGGTATTTCTGGGTTTGACCTGGAAATTGTCGAGACAATTGGCTGCGAAGAAACATCGTCATAACCCAGTAGAGTTCACGTCCTGCGCATTATGCGCTTGCGTGCCATCAATGGGTTGTCACATTAAAAAGGACACTTAGGCCAAATTGTGTGCCGGTGGCCTTGTTATATCTCGTTATCAGGATAACGCCATGCAAGATATGACCGTCATTGAAGGGGATTTGACGGCCCCCAACGCGCGTTTTGCGATTGTCGCAGGCCGCTTTAACAGCTTTGTGGTCGATAGCCTGGTCTCTGGTGCTGTGGGTACACTAAAAGCTCACGGTGTTAAACCTCAGCAGATTGAGGTTGTGCATGCTCCGGGAGCCTGGGAGCTGCCTTTGGCAGTACAACGTGTATTGAAAACCCGTCAGGTTGATGCGGTCATTGTGCTGGGCGCTGTGATTCGTGGAGGGACACCACACTTCGAGTTCGTTGCTGGTGAGTGTAACAGTGCGCTGAAAAACTTAATGTTGAGCCATGATTTGCCTATTGCCAATGGTGTTTTGACCGTAGAAAGCATTGAGCAAGCAATTGAGCGCTCTGGCACCAAAATGGGGAATAAGGGTGCTGAAGCAGCGATGGCGGCACTTGAAATGGTGAATTTGCTGACACGCCTAGAGACGGATGGGGAGCATCAAGCATGAGCAAAGGCCAGGTTTCTAAACGTCAGGCCCGCAGTGCTGCACGTCAGCTGACTTTACAAGCACTGTATCAGTGGCAGATTAGTGGCAATACAATGGCTGATATTGAAGCTCAGCTACGTGCTGCGATGCCAGATGATAACCTGGAGCCTCATGAAGATATCGTCGAGGTCGTGCGTCAGGCTGACCATGCTTATTTCCATGAGTTGGCCCATGGGATCGTGCGTTATCGCCAAGAAATGGATGAGGCATTCAGTGGTTATTTGGACCGTGAACTGGATGACCTGGATCCGATTGAAATCTCGATCCTACGTCTGGGGAGCTATGAGATGATCAAGCGCCTGGATGTGCCTTATCGTGTAGTGATTAATGAGGCGGTTGAGCTGGCTAAACGCTTTGGCGGCACTGATAGCCATAAGTATGTCAATGGCGTATTAGATAAGCTGGCTAAAACGAAGCGTGCGACAGAGGTGCAGGCGCGTCGAGGTTAAGTCCATGGGTGAGTTTGGGTTAATCCAGCGACATTTTGCACAACTAGGTCCTCTTGCCAGTGATATTCGTCTTGGTGTAGGGGATGACTGTGCACTCCTGGCCCCACCTTCCGGCTGTTGGCAAGCGATTTCGGTGGATACTTCAATCGCGGGCCGACATTTTTTGGCTGATGCTGACCCCTGGGCTATTGGTTGGCGAGCATTGGCCGTTGCGTTGTCCGATTTGGCGGCGATGAATGCGAAGCCTTCTGGGTTTACGCTGGCTTTGACCCTGCCTGAAGTCGAAGACTGTTGGCTGGCTGATTTTTCTGCCGGTTTACGATCGTTATCAGAAAAAGCAGGCTGTCCGCTGATTGGTGGTGATACTACACGGGGTCCGCTAAGCGCTACGGTTCAGGTGATGGGGTGGTGTCAGCCGGAGCATGTTTGGCGTCGTGATGGGGCTCAGAGCGGTGATCTCCTGGTGGTCACGGGAAGCTTAGGCAGCGCGCGAGGCGGTCTGCAGCAAATGCAAGCGATTAACACCCGCCAGCGAGGAGAGCGTTGGTCTTGGACTCCTCTTATGCAGGCCTATATGTTGCCTGAACCGCCCTATGCCGTACGTGATGCTTGGTCATCTCAACCGGGTGTGCATGCGGCAATTGATGTGTCTGATGGATTGCTGGCAGACTGTCGTCATCTATTGGAAGCCTCCGGTGTGGGTGCTTTGATTCAGGATGATTCATTGCCGATTGAAGCGGATCTTGAGATCTTGTTAGGACAAAATCAGGCGCGAGAGGCCGCCCTTTCGGGGGGCGATGATTATGTGCTCTTGTGTGCTGTTGCGCCGGATCAGCTCGAGACCTTGACGCGCCTTTGGCCCGCAACGGTTGTGATTGGTGAGTGTACTGAGTCTCTAGGGATTAAGCTGGCATCAGGCCGTTCTTGGATTCAGGAAGGGTTTAATCATTTTCTGTAGGGTCATCAAAGTGCAAGCGAATGAGCGGCTCCTTTGCCCGTGATGTTTGATACCCTCTCAAACGATCTTATGAGTGCGATCATTATGAATGAGAGTTGTGTGTGAACCGAGCTCCAAAGACCGTTTGGCGTAATCCAGTCCACTTCCTGGCATTCGGTTTGGGAAGTGGTGCAGCACCCTGGGCGCCAGGCACAGTCGGGACTGTGGCTGCAATGATCCTGTACTGGGGGGTGGGGCATTTACCGCTATCGCTTTATGGGTTATTTCTTGCCGTCACTTTTATTTTCGGATGTTGGCTCTGTGAGCGAACATCGGCAGACCTTGGGGTTCATGATCACAGTGGTATCGTGTGGGATGAATTTGTGGGGTATTGGATCACGATGTGGGCCATGCCTGTACAGTTCAGCTGGATGCTGCTGGGGTTTGTGTTGTTCCGGCTCTTTGACATTTGGAAGCCGTGGCCTATTCGCTGGATTGACCGACGAGTGGATGGTGGCTTTGGCATCATGTTTGATGATGTTCTGGCGGGCATTTATGCAGCGGTCATTATGCAAGCTTGTTACTTGATATGGCATTGAAGCCATACTTTTTATGAATAGCTGAATTGCTGAACGACTCGCTCCAGCAATGTGTTAACACTGACTTTGTATGATGGCTTGGTTATCTATACAGGCCATCTCTTACAGGCTTTCTCTCTTCATCCTGTTGAGCCCTCATTTATCGTTCGATAAGCCCATAACTCAGCCCATAACACCTATCGTTCGCAACTCACCGATCATCAGGCCTTCATCTGCTCAAGGCCTGATGATGCTAGCGTTCATGGCATATGAACGGCTCATCGGCTGCAAGTTTAAAACGGGTCGCTCTTACTCCTCTTCATCGAAATCATCCAGGAAGTCATACTCCTCAGCCAGCTGGCGCCTGAGTCGTCGTTCTTCTAGCATATCCTCGATCATACGGCGCTTTTGCAGTGGTGGCAGAGCATCAGCCTGCTCGTCCAGGTCTTCGAAAGACTCATCATTATCTGCATCGGCGAGCAGATCGTCTTCTTCGTCATAGGAGGCTTCTTCACGTCCCATGCCTTGGTATCTCCACAAAAAGTTGTCATGGAAAGGTCGTGTTAGTCAGGTGCTATTCGCACCCTTTAGGCTGCCTATATATTCGCATTTTGGTTTTTGGACAAGCAAAAAATGCAGTGAGCACTTATTTATTTTCAGTCAGTGAGTTTGGCTGCTGTGCCCGAAGCTCGACAAGCTCGGTCACATCCTTCTGAACGCCAATGTAGTACATGAGTTCATCGGTGTCGTTGAAAAAAGGTGTAATTGATAATTCATTCCAGAAAGGGCTGCCGTCTTTACGGTAGTTACGTACGATTTCACGACAAGCCTGCCCTTGTTGAAGCGCTTTTCGAATATTTCTCAGGCCGGGCTGATCCCGTTCCGAGCCTTGTAAGAATCGACAGTCCTGATAAAGGATCTCATCTCGCTGATAACCTGTTAACTCTTCGAACCCATGGTTAACATAAATCAGGATGTGGTCATCACCCTCTTTTTCAGCAATCACGATACCGTCTTGGGCGTATTCAATCACTTGTGCCAGTAGTTCGTGAGGGATCAAGCTCTCATCTTTCATTGGGGGTGTCCATAGCGGCCTAGTTAGCGTTACCCGATGCTAGTGTCATCACTATGCTGATCATGATCTGCAATTTCAATGCACATGAGCGTCAAATCATTCGGAGCCAAGGGTTCAAAGTGATACTAGGTAAAATCGATATGAGATGAAAGCGATAAAATGGGATTATCAAAGCGTGGAGGACATAGGGTTTGGTGCTTAAAAAACGGTATACAGTCCGTGGTGCTGTATACCGTTTTCAATCATTAAGAGACTTCCATGATTTGCAGCGGCAGTGCCTCTTCATCGTCCAGGCCTAGCAAGCTGCGCATATCCTGAGGGTTGCTCAGTAGATCTTTAAGGCTGTACTGGTCGATGACTTGTAGAAAGGCCTCCTGGGCTTTTTGTAACATCGGCTTAAAGTCACAGTTCGCTGTTAAAGGGCAGTCCAACTTCGAACAGTTCATGACTTCTAGTGTTGTTTCAAAGTCTCTGACAACATGGCCAATGTTGATCGAAGCCGGTTCCCGGACGAGTCGTAAACCACCATATTTGCCTCGGACTGTCTGGATGTACTCCATTTGCCCAAGTTTGTGCACAATCTTCATAAGATGATTGCGTGAAATATCAAAGTGGTAAGCAATGTCGCTGATTGTCACCAGTCGGTCATCTTCCTGAATACCGAGGTACATCAGGACGCGCATCGCGAAATCGGTTTGTCGAGTGAGTTGCATTCTGGCGTCTCCTTGAATTACGAACGTCAGTCTCCCGTTCCCTGCGCCTGTCGTTGCGTAATGCGTATGGCAAATCGCAAACTTAAAAAAATCAGTCTACCATGCAGACCGCAGGCCCGATGTATGGTGTTTGAAAATTCAATCAACTTGACGTTATGATCCTGTTTCTAGTCATCTCATTCACGTAAGCTTATTGTAAATCCATAATACATCTTAGGTTAGGGAGACGCTTTTTGCGTCTTTTGTGATTGAAGAGGGCTTAATTGCGTTAAGTGTGCATCATCAATGCGCCAAGCCTGCCCAAACCCTGTAATCCACCTTCCTTCGTTCGGGGTGAGCGCAAACATTGAGAAGTCATCCAGTTGGGATAAGACTGAGACCACTTCTCCATGACGCTGTTGTAATTGGTCCAGTGCAATAGCGTAACGTTGATCCGTTGATTCATTGAGCTGTTCAACATGTCCTTTGAGCATCAGGCGTGTCCGCGCATAAGGCTGTCGGCTATTGTATTCATCTTGTACGATCATCCAGGCAATGGTGCGATGAGCTTGTGCGGCTTGTTGTAGCGCGGGCCCATGTTCAGCCAATGTGCTGGCCAGGATGAAAAAATAAGGGGCCTGCCAAGCGTAGGGGGCGGTGCTGCATAAAGGATCGCCTTGATCAGTCTGAGTGGCCAAGCTTAAACAGCCCTGAAGTTGAAGCAGCTGCTCGGGCCTCATATTAGGTTGTGATGAGTCATCAGACGCTGCTGCTGTCGGCATCGGTTTCTCCTTCGGCGTCAGTACGGCTATTGGGTATTTGATTTACCACCAGCGTGATTCTTTGAGTCGCCAAGCGACGAGGCCACCAATCACCACTAATGCGATAGAGAACCACCAAAAACCGCTCGTTGTTTCAGCCCCTGGCATACCCCCTAAATTGATACCAAATAATCCGGTTAAAAAACTTAAAGGCAGGAATAATGCGGTGATGACGCCTAATAAGTACATTCTTCGATTGAGTTGTTCATTTTGTAGGCTCAATTGACGTTCTTGTAGTACTTGTGCTCGTTCCTGCATGGCGCTGAGATCTTCGACATAGCGGGTCAGCAGGTTGAGGCTTTCCTCAAGCTGAATTCGGGTGTCGGCGCTAAAAATAGGCTCGCTTAGTAGGCGCTGAATCGTGAGGCGCTGTGGTTCCAAAAAGCGTCGTAAAGGGATCAACTGTTGTCTTAAATGGGTGAGGGCATCATCAATAGATAGGGTGCCGGCCAAGGCTTGGTCTTCAAGGGTATCCAGGCGGTCTTCTAGGTCATGGCTGCAGAGGCCTATTCGATCAACCAGCCCTTCAATAATCGCGACAACTAATTCATCAATATGTTGAGGGCCTTGCCCTGTTTCAAGGTGCTGGCTGAGCTGTTGTAACGTTTGTAGTGGGCGTTTTTGTACGCTGATACAACGCTTGCCATGTAGCCACAGGCGTAGCGATACCATGTCTTCCGGGCTGGACTCGGGGTTTAAGTTAATACCCCTTAAGGTGAGTTGTATGCCGCCCGCCATACGAGAGCAGCGTGGCCGAGTGTCATCCGCTAATAAGGCGTCAACAACAGTATCGGCCAGTCCAAGCTCCAGTAGCCAGTCGCTGAGCTCCGGTGTCTCCGCATCAAAATGAACCCAGACCGGGGCATCATTAGGCCAAGCTGATGGATCAGCGTCTTCGAGTTGAGCGTATGGGGCCAGAATATGGCCCTGTAACCACATGGGAGCTGTCCGTGAAACCATGCCGAATATCCGTTGAGTCAATAAAAATCGAGTGCTTCGCGTACATTTGATGGCCTACTTGAATCAGTATGCCCCATGAAAGGAGTATTCGCATGATGTCATCATCAGGAGACAGTTTTTTGTCTATTGAAAGAAACGTGAGAGAAACGCGAAGGAAGTGTTGACCAAGCGAAGAATGCCTAGGCTGTATGCTGAGTCAACGAAGGCAGATCAAGCAATCTATTGGCTTTGTGGCTATTGGTTTTGTGACTATTGGCTTTGTGACACGATAGAATTTGCAATAGCTTTGGGGGGCAACAGTCTTCATCTTTTTCTGGATAAGGCGTTTTTGATGAGTCAGATAGCGGAGCGTCAGGCCTTCTTCATGGGGCTGGGAGCCGTCGGGTTGTGGTCAACGGTAGCCACTGCATTTAAGTGGGCGCTGTCGGATATGTCGCCCTTGATGTTGTTGTGGATTGCAACAGGGGTGTCCTGGTGTCTTTTTTCTGTATTGCTTTGGCGCCAGCCCCATCGTCCCGCATTATGGCCTGAACGAGGGCACCGCCTGATTCCAGTGATCGCAGGTGTGTTAAATCCGACGTTATATTACTTGCTCTTGTTTGAAGGTTATCGGCGATTACCCGGTCAAGAAGCCATGGCATTGAATTATACTTGGGCACTTACCTTAGCCTTTATGGCGATTCCAATGCTCAAGCATCGGTTGCGTGGAATTGATGTGATTGCCGGCGGTATTTGTTATGGCGGTGTCTTGGTGATTGCTACTCGAGGACAGCCTTGGTCGTTGACATTCGCTGATCCTGTTGGGGTTGGCATTATGCTGGTGACGACGGTGATCTGGGCGGGTTATTGGATTCTCAATACTCTGGACCAGCGGCCGGCATTGCTCGCTCAATGGCAAAATTTCACGATTGGTTGGGCGGTCTTATCGTTGATCCTCTACCGGTCACCCGATATCGCATGGCCTTCTAGTGGGCCCTATTGGGGCGCCGCACTATATGTCGGTCTTTTTGAGATGGGGATTGCGTTCTTGTTATGGCTAGGCGCAATGAAGCGGACTCAGCAAACGTCGCGTTTGTCGAATCTTATTTTTCTTTCACCCCCAATCTCTCTTGTATTGTTGAATCAATTGTTAGGTGAGCCGATTTTTGCTTCCACGCTAGTCGCGTTAGCGATGATTCTATGTGGATTGGCGTTGCAGCAATGGCACCGCCAATCCGATCATCCCGCTTGATAACACCTTAATGCCTAACGACTTGGGGGAGGTGCTTTGTGTTGGGTTCGGTGTACTGAGTTCGATGTATTGAGATGGTCTGTTTGCACTAATCACTGGCGTGTAGGCCCGCAACCAGGGTTTCTAGTCGGTGGGCAATATCCTCCCGGACCTTGCGCGATGTTTTACTCAGAGCCACTTCAATGAGCATTTCCAGTTCTTGCAGGTGTTTTTGACTCACATGGGCGCGCCCTGTGGGGCTCAACATGTGTTTGAACTGTTCAACCACTTGTTGTGCCTCTTCCTGATGGCGAATATCGTGATTGGATTGAGCCATTATCATCCCTCCTTTGCTGGATCTGGTGGCAAATGCTGAGCACTGTTCTGTGGATGTGATTGCGTTGTCATACAGACTTCAGAGTATCTGATTATATCTCTGGGCTATTCAACACATCTGTCGCACTACTGACTAAGAGCGGGTCAGGCATGCTGACAATCTCATCATCGCGATTGTCGTAGGATAAGCTGGATAATAAAACGCGCATAGCGGCTAGACGTGCACGTTTTTTGTCATCTGATTTGATGACCGTCCAGGGCGTTTGGGGTTTATGGGTATGCATGAACATGGCTTCTTTCGCTTCGGTATAAGCATCCCATTTATCTAATGACGCAAGGTCGACTGGAGAAAGCTTCCATTGCTTAAGGGGATCGTTGCGACGCTCCATAAAACGTCGGAATTGCTCTTGTCTGGAGACAGAGAACCAAAATTTATAAAGTTTAATACCTGACTCAACCAGCATTTGCTCCAGCACCGGGGCTTGGTGCAGAAACTCGACATACTCTTCTTGATCACAAAAACCCATGACTTTTTCTACTCCTGCCCGGTTATACCAGGAGCGGTCAAAGAGCACGATTTCACCTGCGCAGGGTAAATGTTGTAAGTAGCGCTGGAAGTACCATTGGCTGGTTTCTCGTTCGTTCGGTTTTTCGAGTGCCACCACGTGGGCGCCGCGTGGATTTAAGTGTTCCATAAAGCGTTTGATGCTGCCCCCTTTACCCGCAGCGTCTCGGCCCTCAAATAAGATCACAATCCGCTCACCATTCTCCTTGACCCAGCGTTGCATTTTCAGCAGCTCAATTTGAAGCTGACGTTTATTGGCTTCGTACTCTTTTCTCCCCATTTTTTGTTTATAGGGGTAGCTATTCGGTGTTTGTTGTGCGCTTTTTTGTGCCTCGCGCATAGTGACTTCAAGATCAGAATGCATATTTGTCAGCCATCCTTAAGCAGCGTGAATCAGTGGGGTCGAGAGCGCTTGTGAGCGATCTTTATTTAATAATGGCATTAATACTGGCCAAATGTTATCCAGCAGCATCGGTTGTGCCTGAGCGGTAGGGTGGATCTGGTCTGCCTGCATCAGATTTGGTTGGTCGGCAATACCCTGTAAAATAAATGGGATGACTGCGACGTTATGTTCTTCACCCAAGTCGGGATACATTTGACTAAACATTTGGGTATAACGCGGACCATAATTGGGTGGAATCATCATCCCTCCTAGCACCACCTGAGCACCGGATGCTTGTGCCAGTTCAATCATTTGGGCCAGATTGGCTTTCGTATTGGGGATTGGTTGCCCTCTTAAACCATCGTTACCGCCTAACTCAATGAGTACGATTTCGGGTTGATGCTCTTTGAGTAATTGAGGCAGTCTGGTTAATCCGCCTTGGGTGGTTTCTCCACTGATGGCGGCATTGATGACTGTGTAGGCATACCCTTGATCAATAAGCCGCTGACGTAAGAGAGAGACCCAGCCTTGATGTTGTTCGAGGCCATAAGCAGCACTTAGGCTATCGCCTAAGATCAGTATCTTCGGTTGTGGATCAGCAGCATAAAGGCTCGAATGGGTGCTTCCTGCGTAGATCACCAACCCTACCAGTATCACCACACAAACACGGAAGTGTTGAAGTCTCCAATATGAGGTTTTGGACATGCCGCATCATCCTCCAGCGAATCAAACAGGTTATCAGGATCTATCTTCTGCGCCGCTGATTCAAGTCAAGGCGCTGGGTTATCAAATCGAAACTGCCGAGCAGCCTCTGGTGATTTTAGCTGATCTGAATATGACTATCTCTGCCGGAGAAAGTGTGGCGATTGTTGGCCCTTCGGGTGCCGGTAAATCGACATTACTGGCTTTATTGGCTGGGTTGGATGTACCGACTCAAGGCACATTAATGTGGCAAGGGGCGCCTTTCTCTCAGTTGAATGAAGACGATCGGGCGGCGATTAGGGCTCGGGATGTTGGGTTTGTGTTTCAATCCTTCCAACTATTACCTGAGCTGACGGCCTTAGAAAATGTGCTTTTGCCGCTGGAGTTACAAGGTGATCCAGAGGCTGAGTCAAAAGCGCAGCACTGGCTGAATCAAGTGGGTTTAGAAAGTCGCTTACACCATCATCCGCAGGTGTTGTCAGGGGGGGAGCAGCAGCGAGTCGCCATCGCACGAGCCTTTGCGACAACACCCAAAGTTCTATTCGCTGATGAACCTACAGGTAATTTGGATAGTGATAATGGTCAGCATGTGGCCGATCTACTATTCCAGCTGAATCAAGAATCAGGGGCCACCTTGATTTTAGTGACGCATGATTTGACATTAGCCCAGCGTTGCCAGCGTATTTTTTGGCTACGTCATGGGCGTTTGGAGGAGGCGCATGCGTGATCTATCTCTAGCGGGGCGTCTCGCTTGGCGCAGTGTCAAAGCAGGTGAGTATCGAGTGTTATTAGCGGCTCTGATCTTAGCTGTGGCCTGTGCCACTTTATTAGGTGTCGTGGGGGATCGTCTGCAACGTGCGTTGGACCAAGAAGCTGCTCGTATGGCTGGGGGGGATCTAGTGTTAAGTGATCGCCAGCCACTGCCTGAACCCTGGGCACAGCAAGCTCTGTCGCGTGGATTATCGATGACGCGTATTGCGCGTTTTTCTAGTATGGCCGCTCATGATGATGCCATGTTGTTAGCCAGCGTGACGGCGGTCGATGCTCACTACCCATTGTTGGGGTCGATTGATATTCAACAAAAAGGTCAACGGCGTTCGGTCCAGTCTCCGCCTAAGCCAGGCGAAATATGGCTTGAGCCGGGGTTAGCGCTGAGGCTCGGTGTCGTGCCGGGAGACGAGGTTGAGCTTGGGGATAAAACGTTGAGATTTTCGGCTGAGCTTTTAATGGCGCCGGATCAAGGCGGTGGCCTTTCTAGCCTAGCCCCCAAGTTGATGGTTAACCTCAAAAGTCTTGAAGATTCAGTATTGATGGGGCCATTAAGTCGCATCCGTTGGCGCGCTGGGTTTACCGGTAGCGCGCAGGCATTGGCGGATTGGCGACAATGGCTAACGCCGCAACTTTCAGACAATCAGCGGTTGTTATCTTTAGATGATGACCGCCCTGGGATTGGTCGAGCGCTGGATTATGGACGGCGTTATCTTGGGCAGGCGGGTTTAGTGGCGGTGCTGCTGGCTTCCATGGCGGTCGCGTTGGCCACTCATCGTCAGGTTCGTCGGCAAACGAGTACCGTCGCCTTGTTGCGAGCTCTGGGTGTTTCGCGTCAACGCATAAGACGCCTTTGGTTATGGCAGTTTGCCTGGGTGGGTGTCTTTGCGGGGCTATTCGGAGGCTTGATCGGTTATGCCGCCCAGCAGGGATTGGTGGCTTTGTTGCAGCCCCTATTGCCGATTACGCTACCTTCCCCGGCACTATGGCCGCTCGGTACAGCGATCTTGCTGGCACTATGGATATTGTTGGGGTTTGCTTTAGTGCCTTTGCTGAGGCTGGTCTCTGTTTCGCCTCTATCAGTGCTCCAAAACCGCCCTTTACCTCAAGGCTTCAGTAGTGGCTGGCGCTATTTGCTGATGGCGATTGTTGTTTTGGGGTTAGGTTATTGGTTATCCGGTGATGCTCGCTTAACGTTATGGACCTTGCTGGGGTTAGGGGTTGCCGGTGTTCTCGTCGCCTTGTTTGGCTGGGGTGTGTTATGGAGCCTTTATCAGGCTCGAAACCAATTCTCATGGCATTGGCGGCAAGCGTTAAGGCGGTTGTACCACCAACGGCAAGCCACCTTGTTGCAGCTGGCGACCTTCACGCTGACGTTTACCGCTTTATTGTTGGTGGCCAGAAGTGGTCAGCAGCTACTCGAAACCTGGCAAATGCGTTTCCCTGAAGATCGGCCAGACCACTTTGCGATTGATATTCAGCCACAGGAGCAATCTGCTTTTTTGCAGGCGCTCAATGAGGCTGGTATTGAGCATAGTGATTTATATCCTGTTGTGCGTGGGCGCTTGAGTGGGATTAATGATGAGGCTGCTGAAGATGCTGTGCCCGCATCTCAGCGGGGTAGCAATACACTTCGACGAGAGTGGAACCTGACCTGGAGTGCTGAGCTGCCTGACCATAACCGGTTAAGTGCAGGACGCTGGTGGCCGGGCGCGGGGGTCAATGCTGCGGGTATGCCTGAAGCTTCCGTTGAGCAGGGGTTAGCCGATCGGCTGGGGCTTACGCTCGGGGATACCTTAACTTTTTCGATTGCTGGCCAATCGCTTAAAGCGCAAATTACAAGTTTTCGTGACCTTGAGTGGAGTAGTCTAAATCCAAACTTTTATGTCATTTTGCCACCGAGCGTGATGCAGGCTTATCCACATACTTTTTTGGGCAGTTTTGCGTTGCCACAGCAAGCCGAAGGGCTTTTGCGACATCTGGCCCAGCGTTTCCCCGGTGTGGCTTTCTTAGACATTCGTGCCTTATTGACGCAGGCAGAGAACCTGATTGGCCAGCTGAGTTTGGGCATTGAGTATGTGCTAGGTTTTGTCGTTTTGGCTGCACTATTAGTGACCTGGGCGTTAATGATGGCCAGTTTAGATGCGCGTCTAAAAGAGCAAGCATTATTGCGTGTATTGGGGGCGACATGGCCAAAATTGAGGGGGCGTCAAAATGCCGAATTTTGCATGTTAGGCTTGTTGTCCGGAGGGCTCGCCAGTTTGATTGCTGAAGTTCTATATAGTGTGTTAGCCGAGCAAATGTTTGGTTTGACATGGTCACCTGCCCCCATCATCTGGCTAATACCGCCTTTAGCCGGGGCAGGACTCTTGATGCTGTTGGCATACTGGGCGCTGGCACCTGGGCGACGACAAGCGCCTCATCAATTATTAAAACAATTAAAATAGAAGTGCCGGTGATGTTTTAAGCCTTTGGTCAGGAGTGATCAGGGGATATGGTTTTTAGAGGACATGACGATGCAAGTTGAAAATGCGATTCGTGATAAGTTGACGGCTGCATTGGCGCCGGAACTGTTGTGGTTGGAAAATGAAAGTGACCGCCACAGTGGCCCGCCAGGGCGAGAGAGTCATTTTAAAGTTACGCTTGTCTCTGCTGCTTTTTCCGGCTTGAGTCCGGTGAAGCGGCATCAGCGGGTTTATACGATCTTGGCACAAGAGAAAGCCGGTCCCGTACATGCATTAGCTATGCACTTATATACCCCTGATGAGTGGCAAAAGCGGGGAGAGGCGCGCCCCGACTCGCCGAATTGTCGGGGCGGCAGTTGATCCTCATGAAGTCACATGCAGATTTTAATGGTGAACTGAACATTAATAATGTGGTGGGCGTTCATCGTCTAGACTAGGGGTTCTGTCATCATCGGGTGCTCGGACTTCATTAAAACGCTGGTAGAGATGCTGCAGGCCTTCTTGTAGTGTTTGTAGCCTCTGCCCCTGCCGAATAATTTCGTCGTTGAGGCGGTCGAGCAACTCATCTTGGAAAGCCTGTCGGCTTTCCAGCTCATCAAGTCGCTCATCCAAGCGGAGATTTTTCTGACTAGAATCCATGAGCTGTCCTATATTTTCTGTGAAATCAGTGTTTAGCTGTACAACCGCTTGCTGCTGTGACTCGGCATGGGGCAAGCAATGTCTGTCTATTGTCGATATAATGCCAGACTTGCTATCCCTGCCGAAGGGAAAGTAGTGGTTAGTGTGTCGCAGTATCCTGGTGTTTAGCAAAGCACTGGTGAGTACAAAAACGTAGAAACCTGACTTGTGGTGCAGCGGCCTTCATTGACAATGAGGCTAAATGTTGCCCGCTTCGTATTATTTTAGAGATATCTTATGCGGAATAATTCATTATTAAGAACTGTTTTTATTAGTCTGTGTCTGGCGCTACCTGCTCCGATTTTATTGGTACTTCTCTTAGAGCATGGTGGTCGTCGGTTATTGCCTGAAGGGGTTGATACTTGGTTTGCACATGATGCTGCCGGGTTGGCTTATACCAAAACAGCGTTGTTGTTCTTCGTTCTATTGTGGTTGGCCAGTTTGGCCAATGACTATTTGCGCCGTCCCCACTCAGATCGAGCAGCTCAAGATCACCAGGGCCAACCTGCACGTGGCCGTAATCCACAACAGCAACACTCTATTCATGTGGCTGATCGGGATGACCTTGATGATGCGCGTGAGGAAGGGATTGTGAAGTGGTTTAATGTGAACAAAGGATTTGGCTTCATTATCCGCGATACGGGAGGGGAGGTGTTTGTCCACTTCCGAGCGATTCGAGGTACAGGGCATCGTACTTTACGTGAAGGACAACGCGTTCGCTTTAGTGCGGTTGAGGGAGAAAAAGGGTTACAAGCAGAAGATGTGTCCATTGTGGCATGACTTGGTTTGTGCATGACATAAACTTTGTCATCGGATTGCGCTGTGGTGAGTTGTAGTCACTCGCCAAGTCTTCAAGCGCCAAGAATGCCGCCTTTGGGCGGCATTCTTGTATCGGTATTATGCTATTTGTTGTGCTACTGGCTGAGATGATGTCGGTTGTTTGCCTTCAAGCTTTTTATGACCTTCAAGTATTGTGCTCAGGCCATTGAATCTGTTGGATCTCACCCTGGGGTGTGACTTCTAGCCAAGCGTCTGGATCATCGCCTGGTTGCCAGGGTCCAGGCGAGCAACGTACGGCCTGATTCAGCATTTTTGCTGCTGCTTGTGCGGCGTCCTGATCCGTCGCCCAGGGGGTTTGATCGCTATTGAACCATAGGCTTGACCATGACCCAACAGCGTTTGGAACCCATTGCACCCGGAAATTTTGACCTTGGTGGGATACTGGCCAGCGAGCACCTTTCCGGTGGATCTGGGGCTCACTGACTTCTTCCAGGTGGGCCTTCAGGAAAGGCGTTAACAGTGTGGCATCGCTGAATTTGAGATAAATCTCAATATCTGGATAACGCTCTGTGGCTTCGGTCGTGTTTGCTTGGCTCATGGTTTCTCCCGCCACCAGTCGAAAAGTCGACCCAGTGATAATAATAAGTAATGGTATAGTGCGATTACGCCGCCAATACCCATCAGCATGAGCATGCCTAATTGTTGCCACATCATCTCATGGTGGTTTTCAATCACAGGCGGTGCAGACAACCACATGAGTCCTCCTGTGAAGAAGAGGGTCATCCCCAGAACAAACCGTTTAAGCTGACGCTTTGGCTGTTTGGCCTGGCGACGAATCCAGTGCTCGAATTTGTTCATTTCATGATGCGAGCAGTTGTTCAAGCAATTGCTGGTAAATATCAGTCAAGGTGTCGAGGTCAGCCGCGGCGATTCTTTCATCGACTTTATGGATGGTGGCATTGACCGGCCCCAGTTCAATGACTTGAGCGCCTGTTGGTGCAATAAATCGACCATCTGACGTGCCACCTGCGGTTGATAACACTGTGTCGATGCCTGTGACATGCTCAATCGCGTGAATTGCGGCATCGACTAAAGGGCCTGCCTCTGTGAGAAAAGGCTCGCCAAACAACGTCCAGTCCAGCTCATAGTCGAGCTGATGGCGCTGCAACATGTCTTCAACCCGTGCTTTGAGGATTTCTGCGGTGACTTCAGTGGAAAATCGGAAGTTAAATACAACGGTTAAGTGCCCAGGGATCACATTGGTGGCCCCTGTTCCGCCACTGATATTCGAAATTTGGAAGCTTGTGGGCGGAAAATAGTCGTTTCCTTGATCCCACTCGGTATGGGCAAGCTCATCCAAGGCGGCAGCAGCCTGATGGATGGGGTTACGTGCCAAGTGGGGATAGGCAACATGCCCTTGGATCCCTTTCACCGTGAGTGTGGCGCCTAATGAACCGCGGCGGCCATTTTTGATGACATCACCGACTTGTGCAGTGCTCGATGGTTCTCCCACCAGGCACCAATCGATTGACTCTTGGCGTTCCTGTAAATGTTGAATCACGGCCTTAGTGCCGTTGACGGCGGGACCTTCTTCATCGCTGGTGAGCAAAAAGGCCAAGCTGCCTGGGTGGTCAGGGTGTGCTGTGACAAATCGTTCAATGGCGACGACCATTGCGGCAAGGCTGCCTTTCATATCGGCAGCGCCGCGTCCGCACAACATGCCTTCTGAATCAATGAGTGGCTCAAATGGCGGGTAAGACCAATGATCTTCAGGCCCTGTAGGTACAACATCTGTATGACCTGCAAAACAGAATAAGGGACCCTGTTGCCCTCGCCGAGCCCAGAGATTATCGACTTCACCAATACGCAGCGGCTCTAAAGTAAAACCCAGCTGAGCCAATCGTTGACTGATGAGTGTTAGGCAGCCAGCATCTTCCGGAGTGACTGATGGGCGGCTGATGAGGTCAAAGGCCAAGGCCAGTGTGGGCGAAAGATTTTGGTGAAATGTCATAGTGTCCTGATTCGCATTACAAAAGGGCCGAGGGGTGCGTGATGCACTGATTGGAGCTCTATTGTAACGGATCGGATATTCACTGTGATGTGCATCAAGAAAAATAAGCGGTATACCCCGATCTTTGGATTGCGATTGAGTGTATAGAGAGGATCTTATGAAAACGTGGATGCATTGCCTAAGGTTGGCGGTTATTGGAATGTGTGTCGTCACCACTGGTGTGTGGGCGACTGAGCAAGATGATCAACAGCAAAGTGCTTTCGGATTACGTTTTTCTTTACCCGAGGGGTGGATGGCGTTGACGTCTACACAATTAAACTCATTACGCGAGTCGACATCGGCGGATACCCCTTTGGCCATTCCGGACGCTTTGCTAAGCCGGCTGATGGAGGCTGTTAATTCAGGGCAGATGGCCGTCTATTTTAATACGCCTACCAATGGCACTGGGTTTGCCGATAACATTGCCATTTATCCAACATCAGATGCAGTACCAGAAACGCGTGACGCGATTAGACGGGTGTGCCGACAATTACCTGAGTTGCTCTCCCAACAGATGAAACGAAACATTCAGCTGAATCAATGTCGATCGATTGATGTTGCAGGACATGCGGGGCTGCAATTGGCTTATATCGGTGGCGCTAAGCGCACCCAGGTGATTCAAGTGATGGCTCAGCGTGATGAGGAGACAAGCTTGCTGGTGACAATGACGTATCATCAAGATAGCGACCGGAATTCTAAGCGTGGTTTACAGCAGTTGTTAACTTCTGCTGAGTGGGTGGCTGAGCCAACCTCACCCCAGAGCCCATAGGCGCTACTGGTATCAGTCGTCTATAAACGACATCAATATAAAAAAAGATGGGCGGCCTAAGCCGCCCTTCAGTCCCTTGGGGTATCCTTACACCTGAACCAATCCCTTGATTCCTCCTTGATCAAGACCCTGCATCCTGCAAGCCGATATACATCCTGTATCCTTGGCTATGGGCCTGTTTTCGCATCCTGCGAGTTCGGCGTCATCCTTTATCGCCGGTGGTTTTCTCCTTAACCACGAGTACAAGATTAAGCCTAAATAGATTGGTTGGCTACAAGGGGGAGACGACACAAAGTTGAGTAAACACTTGTGGTGTATTCTGATTGATTCCGCATTGTTTAGTAAAACAATGAGTTATGGTTGTGTGATGATTTATTTGAGGCGATCAATGGCGTTGAATTAAGAAGAATGGAGACAAGCGTTGTAATATTTTTCCTACATGGTGAATAGGGATAAGGTCGTTCTTCTACTCATTATCGATTTGTCTGAATCTGGGGGAAAATGATTGAGGCTTATTGTGATTTTTTGGATTGTGTGAATATCCTATTTTTGATTGCTTTTGAAATATTTGTTTCATGAAGTGGTGCTAATAAAACAATCTGGTTTGTTTTTTATATGGCCTGTTCTTGATGGTTTGTGAAACGTTTTTTTCATGAAGTCGCCCGCATAAAACAAACAGCTCTGATTGTTTTATGCGGGCTATTTATTCGGCTTTGACTTACATGTCATTTGTCGTTTGAGTTTATTGTACTGTGAGAGATTGCCTAATTGATGATAGCTCATATGCTCTAGTATGAAATGAACATAAACTCGAGGTAAGCGGCTGCTTTGTGAGCGTGAGCTTTGTATTGGAGATATTAGGTCGGAAGGTTAAAATCAACATTGAAAAATTGAGATAAAAAAATGGGCGGCATAGCCGCCCCTCATCCCTAAATGGTATTCCAGCACCTGGATCGCTCCCTCGACCTATCCTATTAGATTCAGTGTCCCTTACTAACATCCTGTTAGTCTGAATCCGCATCCCCAGAGCATCCTGCTAAGCCGTCGATCCTGTGACTGGCATGTTCTCCTGAACACAACTTAATAGTAGGTGGATCCTATGAATCATGCCAGCCCCCTAAGATCATGATAACTAGGGCGGACTTTTATTAAATCATTTAAAATCAGTGTCTTATGAATTTTAATTGATTTGGATCATGGTGAAATGCACCGCTTTGGCACAATCCGGATACAGAACTTGTGCGCATATGCGTACAAGACTGTTGGTGAATATGAAGAGATTGGTATGATGCTGGGGTCGTACACCATGGCCTTTCAATCAGATTCAGTATTGATCCCTATCCGTACGCTATAAAAAAAGCCCCGTAGGCTGACCTAACGGGGCTCTATGACGATCTGTCGGTGTTTAGGGATTAAAAATGAAATCTATTGATAAACCCTCGCGCTCAAGTAGCTTGCGTAAACGTCGCAATGCTTCCATTTGGATTTGACGGACACGCTCTCGGGTTAAACCTATCTCTTCTCCCACTTGCTCCAGTGTCGCAGGCTCGTGGCCACGTAAGCCAAAACGGCGAATGACGACTTCACACTGCTTCTCGGTCAGAATATTGAGCCAACCATCGATATTCTGACAAATATCGGTTTCTTGAAGGTGTGATAACGGGTCTAGGCTATTTTCATCGGCCAAGGTTTCAAGCAACGGTTTATCACTACCGATCCCGGCAGGATGGTCGACAGAGCTTGCTCTTTCGTTCAAACCGAGCAATTTTTTGACGGTATCGACAGGCTTGTCTAAATGTCGTGCGATATCTTCAGGTGTTGGCTCGTGATCCAGCTGCTGGGAAAGTGTCCGCGCTGCACGTAAGCAGGTATTAAGCTCTTTGACGACGTGAATGGGTAATCGAACAGTACGCGTTTGATTCATTAATGCTCGCTCGATGGTCTGTCTGATCCACCAAGTGGCATACGTTGAAAAGCGAAAGCCTCGTTCAGGATCGAATTTCTCGACGGCTCTGATCAGTCCCAGGTTGCCTTCTTCAATCAGGTCCAGCAGCGTGAGGCCTCTATTGACATAGCGCCGGGAAATTTTAACCACAAGCCTTAGGTTGCTCTCAATCATCCGTCGCTGCCCTAACGGGTCGCCTTTCCGGGCCAGACGTCCATAGTGCACTTCCTCTTCGGGCGTCAGCAGCGGTGAAAAGCCGATCTCATTTAAATAGATCTGAGTGGCATCTAGACTGCGATGATTCGTCATGCCTTCTTTTTCTAAGGCTTGCTCAAAAGCATCGTCTGGGCTGTCATCGTTCAAGCCATCGTCGTGAGCTGCATCATCGTTGATATGTTCCAGTTCTGCATTTCGTGCGGTGATGTCATCGTCGAGGTTTCTTTCCAATACAGTCATGGCGGTGCTCCCTGTCGGGCCACGGTAGAAAATTACCGTTAAAAAGTCAGTGTTTTTATTATTATTTCGACATGATAAGCGGCCAGGGCAAGGCTCATTATTTAATAAACCACTGGTCGCCGTTCGTACTAACGTCTGCAAAAAACTTGCCAGTATAGTGTTGAGTCTTATTGTGAATGCGAATGTTTCACTTCAGTTCTCACAATAGAGCCTCATAAATACTTAGTAACATGGTGTGGCCAAAAGGTAAATATGTGTCGAAAAAGATTGAATATAGTTGGCTATGCAATCACGCTTATTTAATCTTTTCTTATGGTGATATAGACCAATATAAAGCCTAGAGTCATCAATAAGATGACAGAGAAGTAAGCGGGTGATTGACCACTTATATCGTTAAATTGCCAGGGTAAAATGGGGGTCTGGTCGAGTATTGTCCATTGGTCGGAGATATTAATTCGATAACGTTCAACCCATTGCCATGGCCAGACTTGAGGGAGTGCACCAATGACAAAGCCCAATAAAGTTGCAAAGGTTGCACCATGATAGTGAGTGAAAAGCCAATTGAGTAAACGGGAGAAAGCGAGGAGCCCGAGTCCACAGCCTATTGCAAAAAAGAGAATAGGAGGAAGGTCAAACGACTTAACTGCATTTAATACAGGACCATATAGCCCCATCGTCAGTAATAAAAAGCTGCCAGAGATACCGGGGAGAATCATGGCGCAAATCGCGATAGTACCCGCGACTAAAAAGAGGCTGTCGGAAGAGCTTCCAAGTTGTGGCAGCAGCTCGGGTAAGCTGCGTGCGATCAATGCCCCGATTAGAATGGCGATCAGCCGGTTACCCCCCCAATGATCAACCTGCCGACCTAGCAATAATGCAGAGCTGGCGACGAGTCCAAAGAAGAAGCCATTAAGTTGCAGAGGGTAGGCTTCCAATAACCAGCTCACAAGGTGAGCTAAAGTGATAACGCTGGTGATCACTCCTGCAAGCAAGGTGGCCAGGAAACTACCATCAATATAGCGCCAGGCTGATTTTATCCCCTGTTGACGCCAATGCTTCAGTGCTGGCCAGCCGAGTTGATGCAAGCTATAAATGAGCCGCTCATAAACACCTGTGATGAAGGCGATAGTTCCGCCAGAAATACCTGGAACAGTATCGGCCGCTCCCATCAAGATTCCGCGTACATAAATGGACCAGAGTTTCACTATAGGCTCCTGTTGAGAGGGTGACGTGACCTGAGTGCAGGCTCTAGGGGTCTTCAGGTCGTATTAGGGGTTACGCCAAAGCGTCAAGGCTTCAAGCTTTCGGGTGCAGCAAGTCAGATCATGTTAGTTCGATTGTCCCGGCTTTAAGGGTACAAAATGGACTGGATCGAGCTCTTGATGCTCAAACCCTTGCTCAAGCCGAGACACTTGCCAGAGACTTTGCTTTTGGTCATCTCCCACAGGAATAAGAAGCTGGCCGCCAATGGCCAATTGTTCCAACAGGGCCTGAGGAATGCGGGGAGCGGCGGCGGTCACAAGAATGGCATCGAAGGGGGCTTTGTCGGGCCAGCCCCACTGGCCATCGGTATGGCGCAAATGAACATTGTGTAGGCCTAAACGACGTAAGCGTTCACGTGCTCGCTTTTGTAACTGAGCCAGGCGCTCAATACTCCACACTTGTGGAACCAAGCAAGCCAATACTGCACATTGAAACCCCGAGCCTGTGCCTATTTCCAGTACTCGCTGAGGTGTATTGCTCATGAGTCGTTCACTCATACGCGCCACCGTCAGCGGATGTGAAAGTGTCTGTCCAAGCCCAATTGGGAGCGCCGTATCTTCATAGGCACGATGCGCCAGAGCCTCATCAACGAACAAGTGTCTCGGTAAAGTACGCATGACTTCTAGCACCTGAGGATGCCGAACACCGGATTTCTCCAGGCGGTCGACCATGCGATTGCGAGTTCTTTGTGAGGTAAAGCCAATACCCAGTAGTTCTGGGGTTAATTCAACAGGTCCAGCCATGCACTCACTTGCTCCAGACTGTCATGTCGCGTCATATCAATGTGTAAAGGCGTGATTGAAACAAAGCCCTGGGCGATGGCATCAAAGTCTGTGCCTGGGCCCGCTTCTGCTATTTTGCCAACACCTGCAATCCAGTATCTCGTCTGGCCACGAGGATCCTTGACGGTTACCGGGGCTGATGCCTGTCCTCTATGGCCCAAACGCGTGACCTTAAACCCTTGAATTTGGGCATAGGGTCGATTGGGGACGTTCACATTTAATAATGTACGTGGGGGCAGTGCCAGCTCTCCCGAAAGACGATCATATTGGCTAACCAGCCGATAGGCGACTTGAGCTGCGGTCTCATAATGTTCGTGACCTGCCAGAGAGATCGCTAAAGCGGGCTTACCGAGAAACCGTCCTTCCATGGCTGCGGCGACAGTGCCTGAGTAAAGTACATCGTCGCCCAAGTTAGCCCCGGCATTGATACCGGAGACCACCATGTCAGGCTCGAAATTAAACAAGCCGCCAAGGGCCAAGTGGACACAGTCTGTTGGCGTCCCATCAATTGACCAAAAGCCATGGTGGGTTTGCTGAGGTTTTAAAGGGCGTTCCAAAGAGAGTGAGTTACTCGCGCCACTGCGATTACGATCAGGGGCGACAACACAGCACTCTCCGAGCGACTGGAGGCTGCTCGCCAATGCGGCTAATCCCGGCGCATTCACACCATCATCGTTGGAGAGCAAAAGCTTCATGCTGTTATCTCCTGCTATTTTAATAGCGGTTTTATTCTATTGGGCGTGATTCAATGGAGTTGACTAACTCTCGAATCAGCGTGGTCGCAAAAGCGCCCGTGGGTAATGTAAAGGTTAAGTTCACTTCTTGTTGATCAAGCGTCAAACTGCCTGCTTCTGGGCACAAGCGCAAGGCCCTGCGCTCGTGCTGAGCGCCCGCTTTTGCGAGAGCTTCGACCCAGGCCTGCCAGGGCAGTAGACAGGCGGTTTCCAGCCCCTCGGCCTGATCACTGACTTCGCTTCGACCTTTGCCGGGTAATGGCCCTGTTGGGTGAAGGTCAAGTCGGTTAATACGTTCCTCTAACGCTTCGAGCTCTGTCGATGATAGTGCGCTAGAGGTCGGGAAACGGCTACGCGTTCCTGCCAGCTGGAGATTGTCGCCAACTAACAGTTGATTCCAGTTGTTTTGCTTCACGCGTTCGGCCAACACTTCGTTGAATAGCCAACTCCGTGCTGCCGATAACCATAGCCCTTGTTGGTGGCGTTGTTTTTTATTCATTGGTGCGCCTTGAGCCAGCCAACGAGCGGCTAATACCAGATTGCGACCTTGTTGACCAAAGCGCTGTGGGCCGAAATAATTGGGGGCGCCTTGCTGACATAGTTGATGCCAGCGTTGGGTCAATTGTTGGCCCAGCGTATCATTTAAGGGGGATGTGAGTTGTAAACGCAGTCGAAACTTATTCGCTCGGTGTACGCCTCGCTTCAATTTTTTACTGTGGCGTTGGCATCGAAGCACTTGAAATCCATCGCCCTTAAACGCCTGATTACTCTCTTCCACGGCTGACCAGCATTGGCCTGGGAGATGGAGTGAGAACCACTGGCGAGTGATTGCATGACGATCCTTCAGGCCGCTGTAAGCTACATGCTTGGGAGCTATCCCCGCCGCTAATGCCAATTGTCGAGCCACGTAATCCGTATTCTGACCTTCTTTTTCGACCCAAACGAACAAGTGTTCTCCACTGCCTTCAGGCTCGAACCCCAGTACCTCTTCAACTTCGAAGTCTTCAGGAGCCTGGCGAATGAGGGCATCACACAGTGGTTTACCCCAAGCGTAAGGTTGCTCGGCAGTAGTCAAATTGTCGGGTAAAGGAAGTGACATCACTTTTTGGACTCTTGAGGCATTGGCACCGAATGACTCGCTTCTAGAAGTGCAACGGCATGTGCCGCAATGCCTTCCTTTCGACCGGTGAATCCGAGTTGTTCGGTTGTCGTGGCTTTAATGTTGATCTGTGATGGGGCAATAGCTAAATCCTGACTGATATACCCCACCATCTGGTCAATATAGGGCGCCATTTTGGGGGCTTGTGCCACGATCGTCATATCGACATTCGCCACTTGCCATTGTCGTTCGGCCAGTTGTTGTACGACGCGTCTTAACAGATCGCGGCTATCCGCACCGGAAAAAGCAGGGTCGGTATCAGGGAAATGACGGCCAATATCGCCTAGCCCCGCAGCACCTAATAAAGCATCACAGAGTGCATGTAATAAGACATCACCATCAGAATGGGCTTCAAGGCCGTAACAGTACGGAATGGCGACACCACCTATCATGACGTGGTCACCTGGACCAAATTTGTGTACATCAAAACCATGGCCTATCCGCATCATGGGTTCCTTAACATCATGAGTCTATGGGGCTTGGCGCTGATGCTTGCTGCGCTTTCAGCGCTTGCTGTGATCTGGCGGCCAGTATGTATTCGGCCAGTGTCAGGTCTTCTGGATGAGTAATCTTCAGATTGAACCGAGACCCCGTCACTAAGCGGGGGGTTAATCCGAGGGCTTCAATCGCCGAAGCTTCATCGGTAATGGTTTGATGCGATGCCTCGGCTTGATTTAGAGCCTGCTTTAATAGCCCATAGCGAAACATTTGCGGGGTCAGTGCATGCCATAGCCCATCGCGGGAGACTGTTTCAGTGACCTGTTGGTCTCCTTGAGCCCGCTTCATGGTATCGGCAACCGGTGCAGCCAGTAGCCCACCGACTGGATGCTGCGCAAGCGTGGCAATCAAATGGTGAATATCACCAACACTGACGCAGGGGCGAGCAATATCGTGGACGAGTACCCAGTCGTTATCCTGAGCGCGGCCTGTGAGAGTCTCCAACGCGTTGCGGACTGAATGGGCTCTTTCTTGTCCGCCAGGCAAGGTTTCCAGCCAGTGAGCAGTGGCACAATCTAAGGTTGGCCACCATTGGTCTTGGTGATGCAGTGGAACCAGTATTTGGCTATCGGGCAAGGCTTGGTGCAGAAGGCTCAGTGTATAATCCGCAACATAGCCTTGGCCCAGTGGTAAATATTGTTTGGGCCGGTCTGCTTGCATGCGACTGCCAATACCGGCGGCCGGGACAATCACCCACAGCCGGTGATTCGGCTTTTGGGTATGCAACTGGCCATCAGCTGTCATCTTGAGGTCTCGCTTGCTCAATCGATGATTTAGGGACTAGCCAAAAAAAGGTTTCATCGCGACCAATCATCCCCAGTTCTTCCCTGGCACGTTCTTCTATTTCGCCCAGGCCTTGCCGAAGATCTCTGACTTCTGCTTGAAGTCGTTGATTGCGGCTCTGGAGCTTCGCATTTTTGGATTCCAGTTGGGCAATTTGCTGATTAACCTCTGCTTGCTCGAGCAAACCATTTTCGCCCCACCAAAGGCGATACTGCAGTAATATCAGCAACAGAATACCGACAGTCCAGAGCAAACGTGACATGCCCACTCCCATAGGGGGTTAATTGAAATTGGAGCCTTAATAGATATGGCCCCGGTACAGCTCTTTATTATGCCATGCCTAATCTACGTCGTAGAGGTTTAATCTGGCATGTAAAAGGGCTGCCGAGGCAGCCCTTTTCAATTTATGGCATCTATTGCTGTGATCGACCCAATGCTTCAACAAAGGGTGGATGGGGAATTATTGGCCTTTGATGGCTTTGCGGCCCGGATAAGGGGCTTGTGTTCCCAGCTGCGCTTCAATCACCAGGAGGCGATTATATTTAGCGACGCGGTCAGAGCGGCAAAGTGATCCTGTTTTAATCTGGCCTGCAGCCGTCCCTACTGCCAAGTCAGCGATGGTCGCATCCTCGGTTTCTCCTGAGCGATGGGAGATGACCGCCGTATAACCGGCTGCTTTTGCCATGCGGATCGCTTCGAGGGTTTCGGTCAGGGAGCCAATTTGATTGAATTTGATCAAAATGGAGTTGCCGATGCCTTTCTCGATGCCTTCTTTGAGAATCTGAGTATTGGTCACAAAGAGGTCATCGCCGACTAACTGGATGCGCTGGCCTAGCTTTTCAGTTTGATACTGCCAGCCCGCCCAATCGGATTCATCCTGACCATCTTCAATTGATACAATGGGGTATTGGTCGCATAGTTTGGCTAAGTAATCACTGAAGCCATGAGCATCGAAGCTTTTGCCTTCGCCTGATAAATGATACTGGCCATCGCGATAAAACTCTGACGAGGCGCAGTCCAGTGCCAGGGTAACGTCTTCACCGAGTTTATAACCGGCATCGGCAACGGCTTGTTTGATCACGGCTAAGGCATCGGCGTTAGAGGTTAGGTTCGGTGCAAAGCCGCCCTCATCACCTACCGCAGTATTCAAGCCTTTGCTTTTGAGCACTTTTTTCAACGCATGGAAAATTTCTGCACCTGTGCGCAGGGCTTCAGCAAAATTAGGCGCAGCCACCGGCTGGACCATGAATTCTTGAATATCCACATTGTTATCAGCATGCTCGCCGCCGTTGAGGATATTCATCATCGGGACTGGCATGCTGTACTGGCCTGCGGTGCCATTGATGTCCGCAATATGGGCATAGAGCTCAACGCCTTTTGCTGCTGCAGCCGCTTTGGCGGCAGCCAGAGATACTGCCAAAATGGCATTGGCACCCAGATTGGCTTTGTTTTCTGTTCCGTCAAGCGCCAGCATGCGTTGATCTAGCGCTTGCTGATCCAGAGCATTCATACCGGTCAAGGCTTCGCGAATGGGGCCATTGACATTCGCAACGGCGTTGAGCACCCCTTTACCCAAGTAGCGGCTTTGATCCCCATCCCGCAGCTCAAGGGCTTCACGTGAGCCCGTTGATGCGCCGGATGGTGCACAAGCAGTGCCTTTAAAACCGCCTTCCAGTGTGACCTCGACCATAACGGTCGGGTTACCCCGAGAGTCTAGAACTTCAAGGCCCGTGATGTGGGTAATATTAGCCATTGGGGTGCGTCTCCTGTGGAATCAGTGACTGTGGCGTCGGCTACTGTGGCATCAGTGGCTATAATCATCACCGGCATGATGATGACGCACAGCGATTAGACATGAAGCATTGATCGTTACACCATGAGACTGCTTGACAGTCTTAATGGCAAGACAGTTTCATGGCAAGTAAAAGGCGAGGTGAAGTTTACACTGCTAGGCGAAAGCTGGCGAGTCGGGCCTGTCTCGGGAATCCCGATGACTGGCCCGGTCAGTGATAGGTATTGAGTCAATGATTAAGTCATTCAATGATCAAGTCAGGCATCGATTTAACCAAATCATCAATGGCCTTCATCTGGCGTAGGAATGGCTCTAATTGGGATAAGGGGAGGGCTGAAGGACCGTCACAGCGGGCTTGGTCAGGGGTTGGATGAGCTTCCAGGAAGAGGCCGGCGAGCCCCAAGCTCATCCCCGCACGACCCAATTCAGCCACTTGTTGACGGCGCCCCCCCGAAGCGGCTCCGCTGGGGTCGCGGGTTTGCAACGCATGAGTGACGTCGAAGATTAATGGGCGCTGGCCGGAGGCTTGTTTCATGACACCGAAACCTAGCATATCGACCACTAGGTTGTCATAGCCGAAGCAGCTGCCGCGCTCACATAGCATGATCTGGTCATTCCCACATTCGGCGAATTTTTCAGCCAGGTGTGTGGTCTGTGACGGCGACATGAATTGAGGCTTTTTGATGTTGATGGGCTTTCCTGTTGCTGCCATGGCTTTGACCAAGTCGGTCTGGCGGGCCAGGAATGCAGGCAACTGCAAAATATCGAGCACCTCAGCAGCGATTTCAGCCTGATGAGGTTCATGGATATCACTGATGATGGGGACATCAAAGTTATCTCGAATTTCGGATAGCAGTTTGAGTCCCTCATCAAGCCCCGGGCCACGATAAGAATGAATGCTGGAGCGATTGGCCTTATCAAAGCTGGCCTTGAAGACATAGGGAATGCCCAGTCGCTGCGTGACTTCGACGAAATGCTCGGCGGTTTTAAAAGCCAAGTCTCGTGATTCCAGCACATTTAACCCCCCTAATAAGACAAAAGGGCGGTCATTGGCGAGTTGCAGATCACCAACTTGTAACATGGGCAAGCTCATGCTCTCTCCTTACGTGGCTCTGGGCTGATATCGTGAGCGGATCAGCGGGCAGCTCGGTGGGCCAGTGCGGCATTCACAAAGCCGGTGAATAGCGGATGTCCATCACGCGGTGTTGATGTGAATTCCGGGTGGAACTGGCAAGCCACATACCAGGGATGATCAGGCAGCTCGACCATTTCGACTAAGCTATCATCCGCACTTTTACCGGAGATCACCAAGCCTGCTTTTTCCAGCGCCTCAACAAACTGATTGTTGACTTCATAGCGGTGGCGATGGCGTTCCAGAATGACAGCTTCGCCATAAGCTTCACGTGCATGCGTGCCGGCTTTTAAGTGGCACTCTTGCCCACCTAGACGCATCGTACCGCCGAGATCTGAGTTCTCGTCGCGTGTTTCGATGCGGCCTTCAGGGTTGAGCCATTCAGTGATCAGGCCGACAACCGGATGTTGAGTGTCCATTGTGAACTCTGTCGAGTGAGCATCAGTCCACTGAGCAACGTGACGAGCGAATTCAATGACGGCCACCTGCATACCCAAACAGATTCCCAGGTAAGGGATCTTGTTTTCGCGGGCATATTGGGCGGCTAGAATTTTACCTTCGACGCCGCGTTCACCAAAGCCGCCAGGCACCAGAATGGCATCTTTCTCTGCCAATCGATCAGTGCCATGACGCTCAATATCTTCAGAATCAATATATTCGATTTCAACTTTGGTCCGGGTTTTGATTCCCGCATGGCCCATGGCTTCAATCAGCGACTTGTAGGCATCCAATAACTCCATGTACTTACCGACCATGGCAATGCGTACGGTTTTCAATGGATTGAGTTTGGCATCGACAACGCTGACCCACTCGGATAGATCCGCTTCCCCACACTGGAGGTTAAGCTTACGCGCGACGATGGTATCCAGGCCCTGCTCGTGAAGCATGCTGGGAATGCGATAAATGGTATCGGCATCCGGCAGTGAGATGACTGCTTTTTCATCGACATTGGTAAACAGCGCAATTTTACGGCGTTCGCCGGCTTCAATATTCACTTCTGAACGGCAGATCAGAATATCGGGCTGGATCCCAATGGAGCGTAATTCTTTAACGCTGTGCTGGGTCGGTTTGGTCTTGGTTTCGCCCGCTGTTTTGATGTAAGGCACCAGCGTTAAGTGCATGAAGAGGGCATGATCGGCACCGACTTCAACACGTAACTGGCGAATCGCTTCTAGGAACGGCAGTGATTCAATATCGCCGACAGTACCACCGATTTCGACCAGGGCCACATCATAACCTTCACCGCCAGCGATAACGCGGCGTTTGATTTCATCTGTGATATGGGGGATGACCTGAACCGTGCCGCCTAGATAGTCGCCACGACGCTCTTTGCGCAATACATGCTCATAAACCCGACCTGTCGTGAAGTTGTTACGTTGAGTCATACGAGTACGAATGAAGCGCTCGTAATGGCCTAGGTCGAGGTCAGTCTCGGCGCCATCTTCGGTGACAAAAACCTCACCATGTTGGAAAGGACTCATGGTGCCTGGATCAACGTTAATGTAGGGATCCAGCTTCAAAATGGTGACCTTGAGTCCCCGCGCTTCCAGAATTGCCGCCAGTGAAGCGGAGGCGATGCCTTTACCCAAGGAAGAAACAACACCACCAGTCACGAAGATGTAACGCGTCATGAAGAAACCATCCGGCATATGTGGATTGATAACAAATAGCTCTAATCAGAGCTTGGTCAGCCCTGATTATGATATTCGGGAGGTACAGCTATTTTTAAAGTACTTCTTTTAAAGTTAATTAAAGTTAAAGCACTTATGCATAAGGCACCGCATGCAAAGCTGCTGCACGAGTACCACTTTAGACGGGGCATCAGTATAGCAAAGCTCATCACGTAACTAAAACATCTAAACCACTTTTATCGCGATTATCTTCTGGGCTGTGAACGTCATACATGGGCGTTACAAATGAGAGTCCTGCTTCTCAATCGATCGACCGAGCGGTCTAGGCGTTATTCTGGTCGCATTCCGGGGCGTCTTATATGCGCGATGACTCGTCCCTTGATTTGTGTGATGGCGGCAGGCCCCATCTCTTCGGTGGATGTGCTTTGTGCTGAGTTATCGCCCGCGAGTAACACTTGGCCGTATTGGTCAAGTGCTATGAGGCGTTTGACAATGGGGCCGAGACTCGGGTGATCAACGACGACGACCTGACCCACCTTAAAGCGACTGCGTCGGCGCCGAAAAGTCACGATATAGTCACCAGCATAGAAGTGTGGGCGCATGCTCTCGCCGGTGACTTTAAATAACCCGAATGAGAAGGGCATAGTGAATCTACGTTGGTCAAGGCGAATGGCGGTTAATCCAGCTTGGGGTAGACAACGGTTTGCTCTGGAGGGTAAGGGCAGGGAGCTTTAAAGGTACCGGTACCTTTGGTCGCCCAGAACGCCTCGGCAAAATCATTGATCAATGATAAGAGTTTAAGCCCTTTGTCACGCTCAATGCCTTGCTTGCAGGCTGAACCTGTCAGCATGATCTCATGGACTAACTGACTGGCCTCAGGGTGTTGCTCCAATTGAGGTTGCTTGAAGTAATCGCCCCAGATGATGCGGATTTCATGTTTGGCTTTTTCCGCATGGACTTCTTTCTCTTGCACCAGTCGCATGAGCTGGGCTTGGTCTGACAAGGTTAAGGCATCTTTTTCACCCAGTTCGTTGATGAGGTCCATAAAACGAATGACGCTCAACGCCGCTAATTGTGCCGCGATGGGGTCATAGATTTTGCAGGGGATATCGCAGTGAGCTGAGACGGCGTCAACACCAAAGAGTTTGTCATAAGTCCGTATCAATAGATGTAACATGTAAGGCTCCTTGTCAATTCAGTTGTTTTCTTTCCCTATCGCGCCTTATCGCGCCTTCGTTCTGAAATTTATGGGTTCTGTGAATTATTCAATCCGTGCGTAAAATGCACATGAGACCGAGATCAGTGTGCAACCGCGAGGGCATCTAAGTTGTTGTCTTGATGCATCAGCGCATGAATTAATGGACGTGCTTGGCGAAATATCTGGTGCTCTCTGGGGAGTGCGTTCATTAATTCACTGCCCAGACGACGATAAATGGTCTTGAGTCGTTGTTGATCTTCCATCGACACCCAGTCTGCATAAGAGGCTTGACTGAGGTTGCGATAGAGCTGCCAGTAAATATCAATGGCGGGCTGATACTGTGCTTGGTTGAGGTAAATCTGAGCGCGATTCTGGTAACTAATTACCAGTGCCGCGATTGTGGCATCCCAGTCTGCACGTGGGTTTCTCAACTGGCGTTCGGCTTCCAGACGTGCTTTTTGATAGTGACGTTCAGCTTGCGCAAAATCTTGCTGATCAAATGCTTTATTGCCCGCCAGAATGGCTCGCTTCCATTGGAACATCACCGTCTCCAGTGAGCTTCGTATTAGTGCGAATGATAATTCTTATTGTTTGTGTTGTCTAGATGCCATACTCGGTTATTGAGCTTTGTTGTTGAGCGCTACTGTTGAGCGCTATTGTTGGGAAATCCCGTGATGGGTCATAACAGTGCACACGCTTAGAGGCATGAGAGTGACGTCGAATGATACTGGAGGCTGAGTTGTGACTTGGGTGTGCGATGGCTTTACGGTACATTGCTGCGTTTTAAGCGTCATGAACGCCGATTATCTTGGCGTGCTGCTATGTTGAATTGATATCAATGAAAGCCTTTGAAATAGGAGAGCCCAGTGGGATGTTTGACGAAGCGGTATCACGAGCAGGTGAGTGTATCTAGTGTATGGCGCTTGGGCGTCTTGTTCAGCCTGTTATGGTTGGCAGGCTGTAGCAGTATGTACTATGCCACCATGGAAAAGCTGGGGATCGAAAAGCGCGATATTATGGTGGATCGTGTTGAGGACGCTCGTGATGCTCAGCATGAAGCTCAAGACACATTTCGTTCCTCATTGGAGCGTTTTCAACAAGTAGTCGATGTGCCGGATACCCCACTGAAAGCTAAATATGAGCAGGTCCGTGAGGCTTATGAGCAGAGTGAGGCCGCCGCTGACGAAGTGCATGAGCGGATTGATGCGGTTCAGGATGTCGCCGAAGCACTCTTCGATGAGTGGCAGGATGAACTGAGTCGCTATGACAGTGCAAGTTTACGCCGATCCAGTGAACGTCAGTTAAAGAATACTGAGCACCACTATCAGCAATTAATGAAGAGTATGCGACAAGCTGAAGATCGAATGACGCCGGTCCTGTCTGCTTTTGAGGATCAAATGTTGTTTCTTAAGCACAACCTGAATGCGCAGGCGATCGGCGCGCTTGAAGGTGAGCTAGGGCATATTCGTCAAGATGTCGATCAACTGATCCGGCAGATGGAAGTGTCGATTAAAGATTCAGAAGCGTTTATTCAGCAATTCCGTTCTACCGCACAATAATACCCTGATGAGCCGTGACAGAGAGTGTTACGGCTCATTCAGAGGGCTACCAACGGCGATGAGCTGATCTTGCGACCAAATCAGTGGACGCCGCTGGCGCTCCCAAGGCGGAACGCCTTTTTCCTGATACCACTGTTTTAATTCCACATGACCGCGATGGGGGATCCAAATGTGTTCACCCCCTTGTCGTTTAGTGGCTCGATAGTTGCCAGGTAAGAGAGCCGTCTCTTGAGAAGACTCGACCGTCAGACGTTCTGCGGTGAAAGCGCCTACGGGGGTGTGCAATGGAGGGTGTCCATCCCAATCCTGTGTCCAGCCTTCAGGTAAGGGAGCGAAGTGGTGCCAAGGGGCGATCCAGAGTTGGTCTCGATATCGACGCATGGCGTAATGGCCCCACTGTACTTCAGGCATCGCATCCGGGCGTGCTGCTAGGAGTTGAGACACCGCCTCCCAACGCTTGTAAGGCAAGATAGGGGCTTTTTGTCGCTGTAAATAGTAATGCAACAGATGGCGCCAGCGGGCAGGGGAATAACGCTTAAGCTGCGGGATCGACAAGCAATGAGGTCTTAATAAGCAGTGTTGGAGATCTTCTTCCAGCCATTCATGCATCACTGAGCGACTATCGGCTAACCAATGGGCAGATTGTGCAAGACGCTGCTGGCTTTTTGGGAAGCGAGATTCCAAGCGAGGCAAGATCTGGTGACGAATAAAGTTGCGATCATGCGCTAGTGACTGGTTACTTTCGTCCTCGATCCAGCTCAACGATTGTTGTTCAAGCCAATGCTGTAAGCTTGCTTTGGTTTGATTGAGTAAAGGGCGCACTAACCAACCATGACCAAGGCGCCGTTTTTCAGGGATTCCAGAAAGGCCTTCTAGCCCTGCACTTCGCATCAAACGCAATATCAATGTTTCCGCTTGATCTTGTTGATGATGGCCCATTAATAAAACATGACCGGATTGATTCAAGTGGCGCTCAAAAAAAGCGTAGCGGGCATGGCGGGCTCTGGCTTCTAGATTCTGTCGAGCATCGAACTCAAGATATTCGACGTCGAGTGGGAGCTGCAGTCTCATCGCGTGCTGTTGGCAATGCTGAACCCAGTCATCGGCTTGATCAGAGAGACCATGATGGACATGCAATGCGGTGATGGGGAGTGAGTGAGACTGTGCAAATTCGGCGGTCAGCTGGAGTAATGCAAGAGAATCCAGGCCGCCGCTGTAAGCGACAAAAAGATGAGTCGGGGCATCTGGCAGGGCATCCAGCGCCCGACGAATCAGGTCGGGCGTCGGGGTCATGCTTTTTCTCCGTGCTCTATTAGCTCTCGAGTGAGCTGTATTTCATGAGTCGCTCATAGCGGCGATCCACTAAGGCATCACTGTCGAGGTCATCTAGGCGGGCCAGTGCATTTTTCAATGCGGCCTTGAGGCTTTCAGCCATGCTTTCTGGATTGCGGTGTGCCCCGCCCATGGGTTCTGGGACCAGAGTGTCGACAAAGCCGAGCTCTTGTAGTCGTTCAGCGGTCAGGCCCATGGCGTCTGCGGCATCTGAAGCACGATCAGCGCTTTTCCAGAGGATGGAGGCACAGCCTTCCGGTGAGATCACCGAATAAGTGCTGTATTGCAACATCATCAATTCATCGCATACTCCGATCGCCAAGGCGCCGCCAGACCCGCCTTCACCGATAACTGTGGCGATAATCGGTGTTTTGAACTGGGACATCTGGGCCAAATTAAAGGCAATGGCTTCAGATTGGCCACGCTCTTCGGCATCAATACCCGGGTAAGCGCCAGGCGTATCAATAAAGGTCAAAATCGGCATTTTGAAGCGTTCGGCCATTTGCATCAGGCGTAGTGCTTTGCGATAGCCCTCAGGGCGTGGCATGCCAAAATTACGGCGAACTTTCTCTTTGACTTCCCGACCTTTCTGATGACCGATGATCATGACGCTTTGGCCATCTAAGCGGGCGATTCCCCCAACAATAGCGGCATCATCGGCAAAATGACGATCACCGTGAAGCTCATCAAAGTCATCGAAGGCTAACTTGATGTAGTCCAGGGTATAAGGCCGTTGGGGGTGACGGGAAATTTGTGAGACTTGCCACGCACTCAGGTTGGTGAAGATCTGCTCGGTGAGCTTGAGATTCTTCTCCTGTAGGCGCTGAATTTCCTCATTGATGTTGATGTCATTGTCGTTGCCGACCAGCCGCAATTCTTCAATTTTGGCTTCCAATTCGGCAATAGGTTGCTCGAAGTCGAGATAGTTAAGATTCATGGGCGTTGTCTGCTTGTGGGCGCGCGGCCCAGGTTCTTTGAGATCATGAGGCCTACCGTGTGAACTAATCGAGTTCTTGCGGCAAGCTTAATCCTGGTGTCGTCACAGCGTAACATATCGTGCTGACGAGCAAGGATGCACACTATATGCCAAGTTCACCTCGGTGAAAAACCCCATGAGAGTATCTATTCGCAACGCCATTGTCGTGAACGTCTAATGATCGTCACTTTGCATTGTTCATTTGTGGCCCGACTCACGACACTGGGTCCTTATTTCCATCCAACATAACGGGTCATTGATGAGCCAATGACTCGTCTACTTTAAAGCGTAATCAGCGATATTCAAGCGTGACTTGTTTCGGGCCAAAGCATTTGATCAACTGCTCCACGGCGGCGTCGCTGGGCGTAATTTGCCAGTGAGGGCCGAGTTGTAAGTTAATCCGTCCAGCGCCGTTATGGTAGTCGATCCTGACCGGTAGGCCCCCTTCGGGTTGGCGATAAGGGCTTAGTGTTTCGGTCAATGATTGAGCCAGGTGTCGATCACACTGAGCAGCATTCAATTGCAAACGAATCGCCGACACATAATGACTTCGTGCGGCTTCTAAAGGCGTGACTTCTCGCGCACGCATTGCCAGTCCACCAGAAAAATCATCTTGCCGCACTTCTCCTTCGACCACGATCAGACTGTCAGCCTGTAGGTAATCTCGCGTGGCCTGGAAGGTTTCACCAAACACAGAGACTTCAATGCGGGCACTGCGGTCATCCAGTGTAATAAAGCCCATCGTATCGCCTCGTTTGGTTTTCATAAAGCGAACGGCGACGATGAGTCCAGCAATTCGTTGGGACTCGCGTGCGGGTTTTAAATCGCAGATACGTTGGCTGACAAAATGGCGCAACTCTGTTTCGTACTGATCAATCGGGTGACCCGTGAGATACAGTCCAAGGGTTTGTTTTTCACCTTCCAAACGCTCGCGGTCACTCCAACCGGTTGTCCGGCGGTAATCTGCGAAAGGATCGTGGGTTTCTGCCGCTGTCTCACTTGGGGCATCAAAACTGCCAAAGAGATCCTGTATGCCGCAATCTTCATTGCGTGCAGCCTGATCTGCGGCACGGATGGCATCATCCAAAGCGGCCATCATGACATGACGGTTCGGACCGAGTTTATCCAGAGCACCGGAGCGAATGAGCGCTTCCAACGTACGTTTATTTAGACGCTTTAGATCAACGCGATGGCAGAAATCAAATAGGTCTTTGAAGTCACCGCTTTCAGCTCGTGCTTCTACAATCGCTTCAATGGGGCCTTCCCCGACCCCTTTAATGGCCCCCAAGCCATAGACGATCTCGCCACTTTCATTCACCGTGAACTTCCAGCTGCCGGTGTTGACATCAGGCGGTGTGATGGTGAGTTTCATCGCGCGCACTTCTTCCACCAAGGTCACCACTTTATCGGTGTTGTTCATCTCAGTGGAGAGTACCGCTGCCATGAAAGGTGCGGGATAGTGCGTTTTGAGCCAAGCGGTTTGATAAGAGACTAAACCATAAGCGGCTGAGTGCGATTTGTTGAAGCCGTAACCCGCAAATTTTTCGACCAGATCGAAGATGTTTTCAGCAAGGTGCTGATCAATGCCGTTGTTTTTACAGCCTTCCAAAAAGATGGTTTTCTGCTTGGCCATCTCTTCTGGCTTTTTCTTACCCATGGCGCGGCGGAGCATGTCTGCGCCCCCAAGCGTAAAGCCTGCCATGACCTGGGCAATCTGCATGACCTGTTCCTGATACAGGATAATGCCGTAGGTGGGCTCCAGGACGGGTTGCAGTGACGCCAGTTGGTAATCCGGGTGGGGGTAAGCAAGCTCGGCACGGCCATGTTTTCGGTTGATGAAGTCATCCACCATGCCCGATTGCAATGGGCCAGGACGAAACAAGGCCACCAAAGCGATCATATCTTCAAGGTTATCCGGCTGAAGCTTTTTAATGAGCTCCTTCATACCACGTGATTCAAGCTGGAAAACCGCAGTGGTTTCAGCCCGCTTGAGCATATCAAAAGTGGGCTTGTCATCGAGCGGGATCGTGCTGATATCAAGCGGTCCCAGGCCTTCCTGTGCTCGGACCTTGTCGACATCACGGAGGGCCCAATCAATGATGGTTAAGGTTCTTAAACCGAGGAAGTCGAATTTAACTAAGCCTGCCTCTTCAACATCGTTCTTATCAAATTGAACAACGAGGCCGTTACCTTCTTCGTCACACAAGAGTGGTGAGAAGTCGGTCAATTTAGTCGGTGCAATGACGACACCGCCGGCATGCTTACCTGTACCGCGAGTAATCCCTTCCAGGCGGAGGGCCATCTCCCAGATTTCCTGGGATTCTTCGTCGCTGGCCAAATGATCGCGTAAGGCTTCTTCCTGTTCATAAGCCTTTTCGAGCGTCATTCCGACTTCAAATGGAATAAGTTTCGATAGGCGGTCCCCAACCATATAGGGCTTGCCTTGAGCCCGGGCGACGTCTCGAACAACGGCTTTGGCCGCCATTGTGCCAAAGGTCACAATCTGGGAAACGGCATCTCGCCCGTAGCGCTCTGCAACATAGTCAATGACGCGGTCGCGTCCATCCATGCAAAAGTCGACGTCAAAGTCGGGCATGGACACACGTTCAGGGTTTAGGAATCGCTCGAATAGGAGATCATATTGAAGCGGATCTAGATCGGTGATTTCCAGAGAGTAAGCGACCAATGAGCCCGCCCCCGAGCCTCGGCCTGGACCCACCGGGACACCGTTTTGCTTGGCCCATTTGATGAAGTCCATTACGATCAGGAAGTAACCGGGGAACCCCATCTGAAGAATTGTATCGAGCTCAAAATCTAATCGTTTCCGATAGCGCGCTTCGATGTCAGGCATGTCTGGCCGGGTCGTGTCATAAAGCTTACCCAGGCGCATCGTCAGGCCGTCATGGGAGACCTTGCGAAAAAAGTCGTCCATGCCCATACCTTCGGGAATCGGGTACTCCGGCAGGAAGTATTCGCCTAACCGGACATCCACATTGCAGCGTTTAGCAATCTCAACACTGTTTTCTAGCGCTTCCGGAATATCCTGAAAGAGTTCGACCATTTCATCGGCGCTTTTCAGGTATTGCTCTTCGGAGTAGCGTCTTTCACGGCGCGGATCATCTAACGCCCGACCCTCGCCAATGGCGACACGGGTTTCATGAGCCCAGTAGTCTTCTTTTTCGATAAAGCGGACATCATTGGTCGCAACGACGGGGCACTGGGTCGCCTGGGCCAAGTCCACACTGCCGTGAACGCAGGTTTCATCCCCTGGGCGGTGGGTACGTTGAAGTTCTAAATAAAAACGATCAGGGAAGACGGACATCCACCAGTCCAAGCGCTCGCGGGCCGCCTGTGGATGACCGTTGATCAATAAGCGCCCAACCTCTCCTTCACGAGCTCCCGAGAGTGCGATGAGCCCTTCCGATTGTGCTGCAATCCATTCCGGTTCTAGCAGGGCGTGATCATGATATTGCCCCTCAACCCAGCCACGAGAGATTAGCTCTGTCAGGTTGCTATACCCCTGCGCATTCATGGCCAGCAGCGGTAGGCGGTAAGGTTGATCTGGATCTTCAGGGTTTCGCACCCAAAGGTCCGCGCCAATCAGAGGCTTGATGCCTGAGCCTTGTGCGCCTTTATAGAACTTCACCAGACCAAAGAGGTTGCTTTCATCCGTCACTGCAAGTGCAGGTATCTGATGACTAGCCGCATGCTTGATTAAAGGCTTGAGGCGAACCAAACCATCAACCAATGAATATTCGGTATGAATTCGAAGGTGCACAAAACGCGGTGTCATGGTGAATACTCTTCCGATAACTCAAAGTCGACGCAGTGAGCGTCGCGCGGCTCGTATCGTTCACTAGGTCTGTCACCCTGCCATCATTGAAGAGAGCCTTGGGTGAAGCTTAACCCTATGAGATGAATGAGCCTGCTAGGTTAAAACGATTAACTCAAAATGAGTCGATTAAAACAAGTTGAGCTGACGCTGAACGGGGCCGAAACTGCGTCTGTGTTCAGGTAATGGGCCATAGGTTTCTAGCGCTTTTAGATGTTGCGCGGTGGGATAACCTTTATGACGATCGAACCCATACACTGGATGCTGATCGTGTAATGCATGCATCTGTCGGTCACGAATAACTTTGGCGATGATCGAGGCCGCCGAAATGGCCGGGTGACGTAGATCGCCTTTAACCACCGCTTGCCCAGGGCAACGAAGTTTGGGTGGCATCTTGTTGCCATCAACCAAGACATACTCGGGGGCCGGCGCGAGTTGGTCAAGAGCACGTCCCATGGCGATAAAGGTGGCCTGCAGAATATTGTGTGTATCGATTTCCTGTGGCGTACATTCGCCAACCCCCACACAAAGGGCTTTAGCCATAATCTGATCGAAAAATTGCTCTCGGCGTTTTTCACTCAGTTTCTTGGAGTCGGTCAAGCCTTCGATAGGCTGTTGAGGGTCTAAAATGACGGCAGCGGTGACGACATTTCCGATAAGAGGTCCGCGCCCAACTTCATCCATACCTGCCAGATAAAGACCGGTATAGGGAATCTCAATCTCGGGCCATGCTTCAGTCGGCATCAGTGGTCCCCTTCCATCAACTCAGTAATGGCTTGCGCGGCTTTTTGGCCTGCGCCTTGCTTGAGCTGGGCGTGTAATTCAGTAAACGTGCGAGTGAGCGCTTCTCGCTGTGCGGGATCATCTAGCCATTGTTGAATATCTTGGCTCAGTTGATCAGGCGAGGCCTGATCCTGAAGGCGTTCAGGTACTAACGAAGATTGTGCTAGCAGGTTTGGCAAACTGATATAAGGGGTTTTGACCAGTTTCTGGGCTAGCCACCAAGTCATGGGAGCCAAACGATAAGCCACCACCATCGGGGTTTTGCACAGCATGGCTTCCAGCGCCACCGTACCTGATGCCAGCAGTGCACAATCTGCAGCAGTGAGTGCTTGATCCGCTTGACCTTCTAGCAATTGAAGGTCATCTACCGGGATCTCTTTCAGTAGCTCGCTGAGTTGCTGATAGCGTGCAGGCGTTGCGGCGGGTAATAAAAACCTTAGCGCAGGGTAATGGGCTTTTAACTGTTGAGCCGTGGTTAAGAAAATGGGCGCCATTCGCTCCACTTCACTGCCCCGTGAGCCAGGCAGTAAGGCCAGAATAGGTGATGAGAGCGGGAGCGCCAACTGATGGCGAGCCGATTCTCGATCCGGTGTTAACGGTAAACGGTCTGCCGTGGGGTGGCCGACAAAGGCGACGGGCACTTTGTGCTGATGGTAAAACTCCGCTTCAAACGGCAGCAATGTCAGCATCAGGTCAACGCTTTTACGAATCCCTTTGATGCGGCCCTGGCGCCATGCCCACACCGATGGGCTGACGTAGTGAACGGTTTTAACGCCTGTTTGCCGTAGTTTCTTCTCTAGCCCCAAAGTGAAATCCGGGGCATCAATACCGACCATCAAGTCAGCACCCCACGCCAATGCATCTTGATAGAGGTGGCGGCGGACTTTGATCAGTCGGGGCAGGTGTTTTAATACTTCGACCAGCCCCATCACCGAAAGTGTTTCTAATGGGTATAGGCTCGTGAGGCCAGCCGCGATCATGCCTTCACCACCCAAGCCTCGGAACTCGACCTGTGGATAGCGCGCTTGGAGCGCATGCATCAGATCAGCACCTAAAATATCGCCGGAGACTTCTCCAGCGACGAGATAAACCTTAAGGGAAGGGGGAGAGGCCATGGAATTAGCGGGTTAACCCTCGCTGAGAAGACTTCAATGAATCGATAAACACTTGGAGCTCTTCTGGAGCAGGTGTCATTTGCTCTAGTGCATCAATAGCTTGCTGAAGCGTAAGCCCCTGACGAAAGACCAATTTATAGGCCTGGCTCAGCGCTTTAATGGCCTCTTTACTGAAGCCGCGGCGGCGAAGACCGACCAGGTTCAGGCCATGGGTTTCAGCGGGGTTGCCATTGACGATGACATAAGCGGCGATATCTTTGGTGATAATGGAACCACCGCCCGCCATGGCATGGTCGCCCATATGGCAAAATTGGTGGATGGCCGAGAGACCGCCAAGAATCGCAAAGTTCCCGATCTTGACGTGGCCCGCCAGGGTGGCAGCATTAGCAAAAATACAATCGTCACCAATGATGCAATCATGGCCTACATGAGCATACGCCATAAAGAGGTTGCGACTCCCAATGGTCGTTTCCCCTCGGTCTTGCACGGTGCCACGGTGGAGTGTCACGCTCTCTCGGACGACGTTGTCATCTCCCATAATCAGGCGCGTGGGTTCACCCGCATATTTCTTGTCCTGACAAGCTTCACCGATACTCGCGAATTGGAAAATCCGGTTGCGCTGTCCTAACTGAGTGGGGCCATTGATCACAACGTGGGGGCCAATTTCGCAGCCAGCACCGATTTCAACATCTGGACCGATAATCGTATAAGGGCCAATGCTGACGTCGTCGGCAATCTTTGCCCTGCTGTCAATCAGGGCTGTCGGATGGATTCGACTCAAACCTTTTTCTCCGCGCAGAGGATCTCAGCTTCACAGCACACCTCACCCTCGACCAGGGCTCGGCATGCAAATTTCCATATGCCGCGCTTCTCCTTGACCACGCGGGCCTCCAGGTGAAGTTGGTCCCCCGGCATTACGGGTCGTTTGAAACGGACGTTATCGGAGCCGACAAAATAATAAATATAGCCATCACGCGGCAATTTGTTGACTGTTTTAAAGCCTAAAATACCGGCCGCCTGGGCCATCGCTTCAATAATTAAAACGCCCGGCATAATCGGGTGATGGGGGAAATGTCCATTAAACAGTTCTTCATTTATAGTGACATTTTTATATGCTTTGATCGACTCGCCTAGCTCAATCTCGAGGACGCGATCCACCAACAAGAAAGGATAGCGGTGGGGTAAGTACTCGCGAATTTCGTTAATATCCATGACCATGGTAATGGCAACCTTTCAATGACACGTCGGTCAGGCCGACTCAGCTGTCTGTCTATTATCGAGGGTGTGTGGGTAACACCCGGCCTACAACACCAGGGTTATGACTCCTGGGTGTGACCTTCCAGTTGTTGTAGCTGGCGTTCAAGCTGGCGCAGGCGACGAGCCATATCATCCAGTTGTTTGAAGCGAACTGCATTTTTTCGCCATGCCTTGTTGGGCATAGCGCCTGTTCCTGAGGAGTAAATACCTCTCTCCTCGATTGAGCCAGTGACCAGGCTCATGCCTGTAATCTGTACACCGTCGGTAATATGCAAGTGACCGGAGAGGCCAACGCCGCCGCCTAGCATGCAATACTGACCCACTTGGGTTGACCCGGCGATGCCGACACAGCCTGCTAAAGCCGAGTGGTCGCCAATTTTAACGTTATGAGCAATCTGTACCTGGCTATCGATTTTAACGTCATTGCCGATGATGGTATCGCCTAAGGCGCCGCGATCAATGCTGGTACAGGCACCGACTTCAACATCATCGCCAAGTACAACACCGCCGAGCTGGGCGATTTTTTCCCAAGCTTGGCCGGTATGTGCGAATCCAAAACCATCTCCGCCGATGACGCTATTGGCATGAATCAGGCAGCGTTGGCCAGTACGGACGTTATGGTACAAAGTGGCATTGGGGTAGACATGAGTGCCTGCGCCCAGGTGGCAATAAGCCCCAATGACGGCATTGGCACCGACAATACAATCCGCTTCAATGATCGCACCGGCTTCAATCACAGCACCCGCGGCAATCGCCGCAGAAGGGTCCACTTGAGCCTCTTCGGCGACACGCGCGCTAGGGTGAATCCCCTTCACTGGAATGGGTTGCTGATCAAACCGATGGCTTAAGCGAGCGAATCCCAGGTAGGGGTTTTCAAGCAGCAGCTTATTGCCATTGAAATGTTCGGCCATATCCGGATGCAGAATGACGGCACCTGCATGGGAGGTATCCAGTTGTGGGCGATATTGTGGATTGCTGAGAAAACTCAGCTGGTCTGGTTTGGCCTCGGCAAGCGGTGCAAGACCCCGAATAAGATAATCGGGGTCGCCTTGTAGCTCAGCGTCCAGCTGTTCAGCCAGTGCAGCCAGTGTCAGTTCGGTCGTTTTAGACATGGGTCCAGATATGGTTCTAGCATGAGGGGAACGTCAAGAGGGCGCATTATGCCCGTCTCACGCTCCCCTGACAAACGCCTCTTAGGCGTGCTTGTGTGGAAAAGTGTGACTGTTATGAGTGCGCTTGGTTACTCAGTTTTATTCAATTGATCTGCGACCTGCTGAGTAATATCCAGATCCGGTTTGGCAAAAGTCACCGCCTGACGATCTAGCAGTAAATCAATGTCCTCAGATTTGAGTACAGCCTGAACGGCCGCTTCAAGCTGGGGGCGGTATTGCTCAACAATGCGTTGACGGCGCTCTTGACGGGATTTCTGCAGCTTGTTGACCAGGAATTGGTATTCCTGAGACTGATCACGAATTTCTTGCTGCAAATTGCGTTTATCGTCTTCACTCATAATGGCACCATCTTGCTTCAGGCGCTCTTGTTTACTGCGACCTTCTTCCGCTAGCTGACGTACACGGGCTTCATCATCAGCCAAGCTATCATCAATATCTTTGAATTCTTTTTTGACTTGCTCTGCGCCCATCAATGCGGCTTGCCAGTCAAAAACCGCAATTTTGGTATCCGCTACAGCCAAGGGGGCGAGTAGTGTCAGCATCAGTGCCACAATACCGACTTTAATACGACTGATTTGAGTAGGTTGCATAAGTTGCTCCTGTCTGTCCTGTTCGTGCTTTATCCGGTTGGGCCGACCTGATATCGCTTTAAAATGTCGTCTGATAATGCGTCAGACTGGCTTAGAACGTTTGTCCCAGTGAGAACTGGAAAAATTGCGTTTCATCTTCATCATCTGGGTTAAGGGCTTTGGCCACACTGAAGGTCAATGGGCCTAAAGCCGTTAACCAAGTTAAGCCAATCCCGGTCGAGAAACGAAGTTCATCGCCTGAAATGCCTGATGAACAGTCGGTACTGACGTCATAACAGTCATCGCTGAATACGGTGCCGCCATCCAGGAATAGGGTGGTTTGCATTGAGCTTTGATCTTCGACAAAGGGCAGCGGGAAAATCAGCTCAATAGAGCCTTCGGCCAGTATATTGCCACCGAACGGGTCGCCATCCTCGCCATCAGCACGGGCGGCGGCGGAAGGGGTGCCGCGGGGGCCTAGGGTATTGGATTCATAGCCGCGTACCGAGCCTAAGCCCCCAGAGTAGTAGTTCTCATAAAAGGGCAGGCGCTTATAGTCGCCAAAACCAGCGCCGTATCCCAGGTCTGTTCTAAATTTCAAGGACCAATCTTGGGCGATAGGGAAGTACTTCTGGCCCCGATAGTTGAGTTTATAGAATGTATAATCACTGCCGGGGACAGCCACTTCCAATGACACGGTTTGGTAGCTCCCCGCTGTGGCCAGCACCCCTTTGTTTAGGCGGTTTTGGGTCCAGCGACCGGTTGCTTTCCAAGCCCAGAAGTCATCGCCATATTCATCGGTGAATTCAGTGATTTCCTGGACGGCAATAGCGCCACCAATTTCTTCTGCACGAATACGTGTTTCATCAAACCCGAGAGAAAGGCTTAGGCGTGTGTCGTTGCTAATCGGGTAGCCGTAAGTGACATTGGCACCATAGGTATCAGTGGCAAAGTTGGAGACGTCGGTTTCATCGTAATTGGTTTTACGGTAGAAGACGTCATAGCCTCGTGAGATACCATCAATGGTGTAATAAGGATTGTAGTAATTGAAATTATAGCTGGTGCGATAGTCACTCTTGTTCGCCCCCACACTGACCGTATTGCCGGTCCCGAGGAAATTGCGTTGCGAGAGTTGGGCACCATAAATAATGCCGCTGCTTTGTGAGTAGCCTACACTGGCAGAAATAGAGCCTGAGGCTTGCTCTTCAACATTATAATCAACGTCGATTTGATCACTTCGCCCCGGTACTTTATGGGTTTCAACATTGACGGTTTTAAAGTAGCCCAGACGTTCAAGGTTAGCCTTGGATTGCTGAATCTTATCTGTTGAAGCCCAGCCTCCCTCCATCTGTGTCATTTCGCGACGCAGGACTTCATCCTGAGTGGTGACATTGCCGCGGAAGCTGATCTGGCGGACATAGTGACGTCGGCCTGGATCCACGACAAATCGAATGGCGACTTCTTTTTTCTCATCGTCGATATTAGGCGCGCCGTTGACATTCGCGTAGGTATAGCCTTCAGCGCCCAGTCGCTGACGGATCGCTTCACTACTGGCGGTCATCAGGGAGCGGGAAAAGGTTTGCCCGGCCTGAAGAGCAATTAATGGCTCGAGTTTTGATTTGTCTAAAATTAAATCACCGGCTAAATCGACTTGGCTGACTTTGTAACGATCGCCTTCATGGACATTGACGGTGATATAAATATCTTGCTTGTCTGGGCTGATGGACACTTGGGTGGATTCAATGGAGAAGCGGAGGTAACCGCGATCTAGATACCAGCTGCGGAGCTTCTCTAAATCACCTGTCAGTTTTTCTCTTGAATACTGGTCGGCAGAAGAAAAAAGGCTCCAGGGGCTGTCTTCTTCAAGCTCAAAGCGACCTAGGAGGGTGTCATTATCAAAGGCGTGGTTGCCGACGATGTTGATACGCTTGATGGTCGCGACGGTCCCTTCATTGATCTGGATGGAAACCTTGACTTGGTTGCGTGGCATTTTTTCAACATCGGTAGTGATGCTGGCATTATAACGGCCTTGGGCATGATACATCCGCTCCAGTTCCAGCTGGATCTTTTCCAGCGTTGAGCGTCGAAAGACTTGTCCTTCTTCAAGCCCCGTTTGCTTTAGTCCAGCCTTGAGATCATCAGTTGAAACCTTCTGGTTACCCTCAATGTCGAGGGCAGACAGCATCGGCCTTTCCTGAACTTTGACAATCAGCACATCATGGTCGCGTGCCAGTTTCAGGTCATCAAATAGCCCCGACTTGAACACTTTTTTGGCCGCATCACTTAATGCCTGAGTATCGACAGTTTGACCGACGCGCAGTGGTAACTCCGCAAAAACGGTGCCCGCTGAGACGCGTTGTAGGCCTTCAACCCGGATATCACTGACTTTGAAATCCTGGGTTTCGGCATTGGCTTGAACACTTGCGGCGCATAACAGCGCCAGACACCATGGCAACAGACCGCTTGATTTCACGCTGAGTGCTTCCATAACAAAAAAATAGACTCATCTGTCGCGATATAGGGCTTTATCAAAGTACAAATATCGGCAGACACGGCGGCCCAACCTTAAAGAAAGGGCCTTGATAAAGAAAGTGTCAGGCCAAACAAGTTCACTGACACTTCTATTTTATGGACATTATGCCTTGCCTTGATAGTACGCAGGCATTTGATTTCAAACGAATCCTTGACGATTGCTACTGTGCCAATATTGGTTAGACATCGACGTTTTTAATATGATGACTTACAGCCGCATCAGGTCAAAATAAAAAGCCATGATCATGACGCTACCTAATATGACCATGCCTAAACGCATCGCCTGTTCCTGAATACGTTCGGGCACTGGGCGGCCGCGAATGGCTTCAATGACATAAAATAATAAATGACCGCCATCCAGTACAGGGATTGGTAGCAGGTTTAATACCCCTAAACTAATACTGACGTAAGCTAGGAACGAGATAAAGCTTTCCCAGCCTGATCGAGCCGAGTCGCTGGCAACCCGGGCAATGGTAATTGGGCCTGAGAGGTTGTCCGGGCTGATCAGACCGGTCAACATTTTGCCAATTGAGCCCAGTGTCAGTGTGCTCATTTCCCACGTCTTGGCGGATGCCTCAGCAAGCGCGGCAGCCGGGTTGTAGCGAATCTCGCGTTGCATACTGGCGGGCATTGAAGGCATTTCTACCCCGGCGCCGATCCAACCAATCGTCTGCCCATCATCTAATGCACGTGCCTGTGGGGTGACTGTGAGTGACTGTGTGTGCTGGTCGCGTTCAATTTGTAAGGTCAGTGATTGGCCCGGTGATGCACGCAAATGCTCGACTAAGTCAGGCCAGTCTTTGATCGCTTGTCCGTTGATTGCTTGCACTAGGTCGCCCGCTTTAAGCCCTGCTTGGGCTGCGGGACCTTCTTCGAGTACACGCCCGATACGCGCCGGGATATCCGGTCGCCAGGGGGTAATGCCCAATGATTGCAGCGGCCGAGGTTCTTTTTGCCCGACCATAAACGCCTGTATCGGGAGTCTTAGTTCTCGGGTGACTTGATGTTCATGGCTGCTCACCTCAAGACGTACCTCACCGGTATCCCCTAGGCGGTCCAGTAAAGCCAGCCCGACGTCTTGCCAGCTAGAGGTCTGTTTATGGTCGACTTGAATGATTTCATCGCCCGAGGCTAACCCACTTAGGGCGGCGGGGGATTGTGGGAGAATGTGACCCACCACTGGAGCCAGGACTTGTGTACCAGAAATAAACAGGACCCAGTAAGCCACGATTGCTAATAAAAAGTTGGCTATGGGGCCCGCCGCAACGATCGCAATACGCTGCATGACGGGTTTTCGATTGAATGCAAAGGGCTTGTCTGCTTCCGCAATCGTGCCTTCACGCTCATCGACCATCCGGACATAACCACCGAGAGGAATCCAGGCCAGCACAAACTCGGTACCTTGGCGATCTTGCCAACGCCAAATCGGTTTGCCAAAGCCAATCGAAAAGCGCAGCACCTTAACGCCGCAGCGGCGAGCCACCCAAAAATGGCCGAATTCATGAAAAGTGATTAAAACCCCAAGGGTTACAATCAATGCCACTGCAGTGTGTAAAAACGCCATCAGTTCCTACCTGTTGAGGTATGAGTCGTTGTTTCTGTCGCTGTTTCTGTCGTTGTTTTTGGCGACGTCGTCGCGGCTATCGTTCGAGTTGCAATATAAGCCTGCGCCTGTTCACGGGCCAATCGGTCTTCAGACAGTATTTCATCCAATTGGTTTGCAGATTTTGGGGCGCGTTGTTGCAGTGTATGGTCTATGACCTGAGCAATTTGGTCAAAACGGATCTGTCGCTTGAGAAAAGCGTCAACGGCGACTTCGTTGGCCGCATTTAATACGGCGGGTGCTGTGCCACCGGCTGCGAATGCTTGCTCTGCCAATTGAAGGCAAGGGAAGGCCGTATGGTCTGGCGCTTCAAAGGTCAATTGTCCCAGTGTCATAAAGTCCAATGGCTGCACGCCAGAGCGGATGCGTTCAGGCCAAGCTAAAGCATGGGCGATCGGGGTGCGCATATCGGGGACCCCAAGCTGTGCCAGTACCGATCCATCGGCATAGCGTACCATGGAGTGAATGACGCTTTGTGGGTGGACAATGACGTCAATATCGGCGGGAGTGGCATGAAATAACCAGCAGGCTTCGATCAGTTCAAGCCCTTTATTCATCAAGGTGGCGGAGTCGACAGAAATTTTCTGCCCCATTGACCAGTTGGGGTGAGCAATGGCTTGTTCAGGGGTGACTTCTTGGAGTGATTCGGCTGATCGGCCACGAAAAGGGCCGCCCGAAGCGGTCAGGAGAATCTTATCCACACCGCTGGCTGTGAGCGAGGTGTAGGATTCCGGCAGACTTTGAAAAATCGCATTATGTTCTGAGTCAACCGGGAGAAGCTCTGCATCATGATCTGCGACGGCTTGCATAAATAAAGCCCCCGACATGACTAAAGCTTCTTTGTTCGCCAGTAAAACGCGTTTCCCTGCTTGGACTGCAGCCAGTGTTGGCATAAGCCCGGCAGCGCCAACAATCGCCGCGACCAAAGTATCTGCTTCTGGTGCGGTTGCCAGCTCGCGTAAACCTGATTCTCCACCCAGGACTTCGATATGAGCGAGTCCTGCTTGCGCGAGTTGTTGTGCAAAGCGGTCTACAGACTCTGCTGGAACAGCGACTTGGGCCGGTTGAAACTGCTGACAGAGGCTCAGTAATGCGTCTAGTCGGCGGTAAGCGCTCAACCCATGCACCCGATACCGTTGAGGATGCTGAGCAATGACATCCAGTGTGGAATGGCCAATAGACCCAGTGGCCCCGAGTAGCGTGATGGTGCGTGGCGTCGTCGGGTTGATCGTCATGATAAGTGCTCCACCAGCGGAAGACCCAATAGTGCAAACAGCGGGACCGCAGAGGTTAAGCTATCAATTCGATCCAAAATACCACCATGACCGGGTAGCAGCTGGCTGGAGTCTTTCAATCCTGCTTCGCGTTTGAACATGCTTTCGGTCAGGTCGCCTAATACGGAGGCAAACGTAACCAGCAACGTTATGGCCATCATCAGGCCTGTTTGCTGGAGGTTGGCTCCGGCACCTATGGCAACCCCTAATGCCCAAAATAAGGTGGCAGCGAGGCCGCCAAAGACACCCGCCCAGGATTTTCCTGGGCTGACATTCGGGGCCAGTTTGCGCTTGCCGAAGGCGCGGCCAGCGAAATAGGCACCAATATCTGCCGCCCAGACCAGAATAAGCACATAGAGCAGCCAGTTCACTCCAGCCTGGCGTAATAACATGAAGCCGCACCAAGTCGGCAGTAGTATCAAAAGACCAATGACGGCGCGATGCCAAGTGCCTGACCAAATATGGGTCAAATGGGGGTAGCCGATAACCAACATCAGCGCAAAAAGCCACCAGGCCAGCGAGGCCCACAGTGTGAGAGGCCAGTTGATAGGGATTAGCCACAACAAGGCCAGTGTGATGGCAATGCCGAGTGGGTAAAGTATTTGCCCCTTGGCTTTAAAACCACATAAGCGTGACCATTCCCAGCTGGCTAATACAATAATGACGCCACAAAAGAGCGCGAAATAAGGCCCGCTTAGACCCAGCAAGCCCCAGAGTGCTAAGGGCCCCAGGAGTAATGCGGTAAGAATACGTTGTTTTAACACACCATCATCCTTCTTGCGCAGCTAACGGCCGCCGAAGCGCCGCTGGCGTCCGGCGAATTCTTGTAACGCTTCGGTAAAGGCTGCTTGTTTAAAATCGGGCCAGAGCGTATCGACAAAGAGTAATTCTGCATAGGCCAATTGCCACAATAGAAAATTACTGATGCGCTGTTCCCCGCTGGTACGGATACAGAGATCTACGGTGGGGAGGTCGTTCAGGCAGATATATTGACTCAGATAAGCCTCGTCAATGTCATCCGGGGTCAGTGTGCCATGAGCGACATCGCGTGCTGCTAGTTGCGCCGCATGAGCAAGATCCCATTGGCCCCCGTAATTGGCGGCGATGACCAAATCCATGCGTTGATTATGACGAGTTTGTGCTTCGGCTTGTTGAATGAGCTTTTGTATCTCTTCTGAGAAGCGGGAGCGATCCCCGATTACTCGGAGCCTTACCTGATACTTATTCAGACGTTTGGTTTCGCGTTTCAGCGCCCACAGGAAAAGCTCCATCAATGCACTTACTTCGTGCTGGGGGCGTTTCCAGTTTTCGCTGGAGAATGCAAACAAGGTCAGGGCTTCTATGCCTTGACGCAGTGCGACCTCAATGACTGCTCGAACAGCTTCAACACCCGCACGATGCCCTGAAATACTGCTACGTTGATGTGCTTTGGCCCATCGATTATTACCATCCATGATGATGGCTACATGGCGTGGGAGTGGCGATATCGTCGGTACCGCTTGAGTAGAACGATCAGTCATGGTGACATCAGGCGTGGAAGGAATGAAAGGCAGCGCCCGTGAGTCGATAGTGTCAACAGCATGTCGTTAAAACATGAAGTTAAAACAGGTCATTAAAACCTACTGTCATGACTCACGAGCGTACCACTGGTCGTAACTGATGTTGATTGGATGGGAGGACCCATTAGATCTCCATCAGATCCTTCTCTTTGGATTCCAGCACCTGATCGACTTCAGCAATAAACTTATCGGTGAGCTTTTGCACACTATCCTGCGCACCATGCTCTTCATCTTCGGTGATTTCTTTGTCTTTCAGCAAGCCCTTCAAATGAGCGTTTGCATCACGTCTGATGTTGCGTACTGCAACGCGAGCATTTTCAGCCTCGCTTCGGGCCTGTTTGATATACCCTTTGCGTGTTTCTTCCGTCAGTGCTGGCATTGGCACTCGGATGTTACTGCCTGACGTGCTGGGGTTCAGACCTAGGTCAGATTTAATGATCGCTTTCTCGACGACCGGGACCATCGTCTTTTCCCACGGGATGACGGCTAGTGTACGGGCATCTTCAACGTTGACATTGGCGACTTGGTTAATGGGCACTTCACCGCCATAGTAGTCCACACGGATGCTGTCCAGAATGCTGGGGTGCGCGCGCCCAGTACGAATTTTATTCAGTGCTGAGTGCAGCGACTCAACGGTTTTCTGCATGCGTGCTTCGGCGTCTTTTTTGATTTCGTTGATCACGATTACAACCTCTGGGTGTCATTCATCTGAGAGACGTTGAGCGCTGATGACTCAGGCATCAGCAGGTTTTTCGCCTTGGTCTATCAGGGTGCCTTCTTTGCCACCTACAACCATATTCAATAATGCGCCTGCACGATTCATATTGAAAACACGTACGGGCATATTTTCATCTCGTACCAGGCAGATTGCGGTTAGATCCATGACGCCAAGTTTCTGATCCAGCGCTTCATCATAAGTCAGGCGATCATACTTGATGGCATCGGAATATTTAACCGGATCTTTGTTGTAGACGCCATCGACCTTAGTGGCTTTGACGACCACGTCCGCATCAATTTCGATACCGCGTAAGCAAGCGGCGGAGTCCGTGGTGAAGAAGGGGTTGCCCGTACCGGCGGAGAAAAGCACGACATCACCTGCGGTCAGGTAACGGATAGCGGTTCGGCGATCATAATGTTCGACAACACCACTCATCGGAATCGCAGACATCACGCGTGAGCGAATGTTTGAACGCTCAAGCGCATCGCGCATCGCCAGTGCATTCATCACTGTGGCCAGCATGCCCATATGATCGCCGGTGACACGTTCCATACCGGCAGCATGGAGGGCGGCGCCTCGGAACAAGTTGCCCCCACCAATGACAATACCGACCTGAACACCGATGCCAACCAGCTGGCCGATCTCAAGCGCCATTCGATCCAGTACCTTGGGGTCAATACCAAACTCCTGGTCGCCCATAAGGGCTTCACCACTGAGTTTGAGCAGGATGCGCTTATATTTGGCATTGCGTTCAGGCATGGCCATGGTCGATCTCCACTGAGCGTAAACTGGGCGTAAATAGTGCACTGCGTAATGCAGTACCTGGGTCAAAAGCTTGTTCAGTCTTTTGATGACGGTTATACGGCACTGCCGTGATTAGAACCGTGATGCTGACAAAAGAACTGTGATACTTACAAAAGAACTGGGATACCTACAAAAAGGCGCGCATGAGCTATGCCCAGCGCGCCTTTTCACTGATTATCGCTTACTGGCCTTTAACTTGAGCCATGACTTCTGCAGCAAAATCAGTTTCTTCTTTCTCGATGCCTTCACCCACTTCCAAACGTGTGAAGCCTTGGACTTCAGCACCATTGGCCTTGGCGAACTCAGCAACCGTTTGGCTCGGATCTTTAACGAATGGCTGTTCGATCAAGCTGTTCTCGGAAAGATATTTTTTCAAACGGCCAGTGGCCATTTTTTCTTTAATTTCTTCCGGCTTGCCATCCATATCGGGCTGAGCTTTGATAATCTCTTTTTCGTGATCCAGCTCAGACTGAGGCATATCTTCCGGGCGGCAGACGCGCGGGTTAACCGCTGCGACATGCATTGCGATGTCTTTCGCGACGTCAGCATTTCCGCCAGTCAGCTGAGTTAAGACGCCGATACGGCCGCCGTGAACATACTCACCTACGGTACCGCCAGCTGGCGCTTCCAAAACCGCCGCTCGACGAACACTGATATTTTCACCGATTTTCTGAACCAGTGCTTCGCGGGCACTTTCCAGCTCACCTTCGGTCAGTTTGGCGATATCTGTTTCGCGTGTCTCCAGTAGCTTTTCGACAACAGTGTTGACGAAGCCTTTGAAGTTGTCATCGCGAGCCACGAAGTCTGTTTCAGAATTGACTTCAATGACGACGCCGTAGCTACCATCTGCGGCCACACGTGTTGCAACAGCCCCTTCCGCGGCTACACGGCTGGCTTTCTTCGCGGCTTTCAGGCCAGAAGACTTACGCAGATTGTCAATTGCAGTGTCGATGCTGCCTTCAGCTTCTTGCAGTGCTTTTTTGCACTCCATCATGCCAAGACCGGTACGCTCACGCAGTTCTTTAACCATAGAGGCGCTGATCGCTGCCATGGTGAAACCTCTCGTTTGCCTGTTCGTGAATCGTTAATGGGCGATGCCATTAACAACATGAAATCATAAGCTCTCGTATGCCTGTCAGGGCGTGCAAAAGGGGGCCGAAGCCCCCCGATGCAGCCACAGGGTGTCATGCCACGATGACAGCCCTGTGGCGATCAGGACAGACCTTACTCGGCTTTGTCCTCGGATACTTCAACCAGCTCTTCCGGGGTATTCTGATTGGCTTGATCGCAAGCATCCGCGATGGCCTGAACGTACAGCTGAACTGCACGGATCGCATCGTCATTACCCGGGATGATGTAGTCAACGCCATCCGGATTTGAGTTGGTATCCACCACGCCAATCACCGGGATACCCAGTTTGTTGGCTTCGTTGATGGCCAGACGCTCGTGGTCAACATCGATCACGAACAATGCATCCGGCAGACCGCCCATATCTTTGATACCGCCGATGGAGCGTTCCAGCTTGTCCATTTCACGCTGGTTCATCAGCGCTTCTTTCTTGGTCAGCTTGTCAAAAGTCCCATCCTGTTGCTGAGACTCCAGATCACGCAGACGACGGATAGACTGGCGGATCGTTTTATAGTTGGTCAGCATGCCGCCTAACCAGCGATGGTTGACAAACGGCATGTTTACACGGGTGGCTTCTTCCTTGATGATTTTGCTGGCAGCGCGCTTAGTGCCGACGAACAGGATCTTATTCTTCCCAGAAGCCAGCTTGGACGCGAAATTCGCCGCGTCATTCAGAGCCGGGACCGTTTTTTCCAGGTTGATGATATGGATCTTGTTGCGAGCGCCGAAGATGTATTTGCCCATCTTCGGGTTCCAGTAACGAGTCTGGTGACCAAAGTGAGCGCCGGCTTGCAGCAGGTCGCGCATAGATACTTGTGCCATTGTCATGCTCCAAATAATGGGTTGGGCCTCCATACACCCCATGCTCCAACCTGACTTGCAGGCACCCAGGAACATGTGTCGGTGCATGTGTGACGTTTTTAATGGGCGGTCCGGATGATCTCCAGCCACTCCTAAGTTTAGGCGCCCTAGTTTGCCTTACACCGGCTCGTTGCCGTATGCTCTGGCTTCAGCTCAGGGCGCGCAGGTTTATAGCATAGACCAGCGTCAATATAAAGAACCCAGTCCGGACGGACACTCGTATTTTGTTCCAAGTCAGCCTGTCTGCCGGGCCTTTAAGCATTGGATTTCCATGAACGTTACGATCAAAACGCCTGAAGAAATTGAAAAAATGCGCGTTGCCGGTCGCTTGGCGGCTGATGTGCTGGAAATGATTGAAGCACATATCGAGCCAGGCGTTAGCACTGAAACACTGGATAAACTCTGCCACGACTACATCGTCGATGTACAAGGCGCTATTCCGGCTCCGTTGAACTATCATGGCTTCCCCAAGTCAATTTGCACCTCTGTGAACCATGTGATTTGTCATGGTATTCCCAGTGATGACAAGGTACTTAAGCGCGGGGATATCATGAATATCGATGTCACCGTCATTAAAGATGGTTATCACGGTGATACCAACAAAATGTTCTATGTCGGTGAGCCTTCAGTGTTGGCCAAGCGTTTGTGTGAATTCACTCAACGCTCACTTTATGCCTCTATTGATTTGGTGAAACCGGGCACTCGGCTCTCTGATATTGGTCGTTTAATTCAAGATATGGCCAAAAAAGAACGCTTTGCCGTGGTGCAGGAATATTGTGGTCATGGGATTGGTCAAAACTTCCATGAAGATCCACAAGTTCTGCATTACGACGGTTATACCGACAAAACAGACTTGGTGCTTGAGCCGGGGATGACCTTCACCATTGAGCCCATGATCAATGCTGGTAAGCGTCAGTGTAAGCTCTTGCGAGATGGCTGGACAGTGGTGACTAAGGATCACAGTTTATCTGCTCAGTGGGAGCACACTTTGCTGGTCACTGAAACAGGGGTCGATGTTTTGACCGCGCGCCAAGAAGAATCGACTTATCGACAGGCATTGCCCGCCTGATTGCTGGGGCTTAGCAGATCATCATGAGTATTCACTATTCTTTTCAGCCCGATTCGGCACTATTAGATATAGAAGCCTTTACGGCTCAGCTTGATGAGGCTGCTTCCCTTGCGAATGATCAGACGACTTCATCCCAGGCGCCGCCTCCGGTGGCGCTTTTTCGTAGTGCATTGCAAACGCTACGAGAAGGCTTTGATCAGCACTTTTTAGCGGGCGCGGATATCCGTGACCTAGTCTATGGGCGAGCCTGGGCGATGGACCAACTGCTGGCTTGTGCATGGCGCTGCTTTAATTGGCCGGATGACCATATTGCGTTATTGGCAGTGGGCGGCTATGGCCGAGGAGAGCTGCATCCTGGCTCTGATATCGATCTTTTGATCCTGCTAGAGCAGGATGACGATACGGCCTACCGTGAGGCGATTACGGCATTTATCACCTTCTTATGGGATTTGCGCCTTGATATTGGGCACAGTGTTCGCTCTTTAAATGACTGCGAGCGTGAGGCCCGTGGCGACATTACGGTTGCGACTAATTTGTTGGAAAATCGCACTATTGTCGGCCCTGACCGATTAAGAGCCGCGATGGATGAGCGACTCGGCAGTGAGCATATGTGGCCATCGGCTGAGTTCTTTGAAGCCAAATGGCAAGAGCAAATTGCCCGGCATGCGAAATATAACAACAGTGAATATCACCTAGAACCGAACATTAAAAGCTCTCCCGGCGGGCTGCGTGATATTCAGATGATTGGCTGGGTGGCTAAGCGTCACTTTGGTGCCCAAACCTTTGATGATTTAGTTGAAGAGGGCTTCATCAATGAGGCCGAGCTACGATTATTGACCCAAGGGCAATGCGTCTTGTGGCAGATTCGTTATGGGTTACACATGATCGCATCGCGAGCGGAAGATCGTTTGCTGTTTGACTATCAGATTCAGTTGGCCCGCATGTTCGAGTATGCCGATAACGAGCAACGCTTGGCCGTTGAACAGTTCATGAAGCGTTATTTCCGTGTGGTCATGATGCTGACTGAGCTTAACGATGTGTTATTGCAGCATTTCGAGGAAGTGATTCTTGAATCCAAGCAAGCGGAGATCGTTCAGCCGCTAAATCGACGTTTTCAGTTGCGAAACCAGCATATTGAAGCCATTGATCCAGATGTGTTTGCGCATCAGCCCTTTGCCTTAATCGAAATTTTTCTTTTGATGGCGCAACGTGATGATGTTGAGGGCGTGCGTGCCAGTACGATTCGAGCGATTCGTGATCATCGCCATCTGATTGATGAAAGTTTTCGCCAAGACTTGCGTAATACCAGCTTATTTATGGAGCTTTTACGCTCTTCTGGTAATGTCGCGCTCCAGTTAAGCCGTATGAGTCGCTATGGGGTTCTTGGCAAATATTTACCTGACTTTGGGCGTGCTGTTGGGATGATGCAGCACGACCTTTTCCATGTGTATACCGTGGATGCGCATACGCTACGCTTGCTCAAATTTCTCCATGATTTTCGTCATACCTGCCATCATGATGAGCGTTATCCGGTGGCCTCCGAAGTCATTCAGCAGCTGCCTAAGCTTGAGCTTGTTTATATCGCGGGTCTATTTCACGATTTAGCCAAAGGACGTGGCGGCGATCATTCATTATTAGGCGGTGAAGTGGTCGTCGATTTTTGTGAGCGTCATCATATCTCGCGGCGGGATACCCGTCTGGTGCGCTGGCTCGTCGAGCAGCACTTGGTGATGTCGATGACCGCACAGAAAAAAGATATTTCTGACCCAGATGTGATTGCCGACTTCGCGGCGCTGGTGAAGAATCAAATGCGGCTGGATTATCTTTATGTGCTAACGGTCGCGGATATCAATGCCACTAATCCGAAACTGTGGAATGGCTGGCGTGCAGCCTTGCTTCATCAGCTTTACAGTGAAACCAAGCGTGCTTTAAGGCGTGGACTGGAAAATCCAATCGATCGTGAAGAGTGGGTGGAGGAAACACGCCAGGAAGCGTTATCAGTATTGAATGCGATGGGAGCGGACACAGCGAAGGTCTGGTCGTTGTGGGATAACTTGGGAGAAGACTATTTTCTGCAGGTTCAACCCAGTGAGGTGGCCTGGCAGACGCTAGGAATTTTACAGCATAAAGATGACCCCAATCCGTTGATTCTAGTGGCTGGGCCGAGTGAGGATATGCGTGAGGGCAGCACTAAAGTCTTTGTCTATATGCGGGATGTGGCCTTTATCTTTGCCGCGACGGCCGCGGCTTTAGATCAATTGGGTTTATCTATTCATGATGCTCGAATCACGACCAGTGATAATGGGTATACTCTGAATACATTTATCGTGTTGGAACCCGATGGGACCATGCCGCGTGATCCTGCCCGTTTGGCTGAGATCCGACAGGTTCTGTTTGAAGCCCTGGATGATCCTGAGGATTTTCCTGACTTGGTGCGCCATCATACGCCTCGCCAGTTGAAGCACTTTACGCTACCAACTCAGGTGAATATCAGCAATGATCCGGTCAATTTTCGGACCTTGGTCGAGGTGATCAGCCCTGATCGCCCAGGTCTTTTGGCGCGTATCGGTCGCATTTTTATGGAATATGATCTGTGGTTGCAGAATGCCAAAATTGCCACTTTGGGTGAGCGTGTTGAAGACGTCTTCTTTATTACGTTGCCTAGCGGCGAACCTCTTTCGGATCCTGAGATCTGTCAGCAGCTGCAAAACCGACTTTGTGATGAGCTCGATCGAGAGGCCCGCCAATAATCGTGCCTGGCGAAGAAGCGCTGTCGTAAAGCACTGTTGTAAAGCACTATCGCTGATATAATGTAACGTTAAACTTTCATACTGTCTTTGCATCGTGATGTCCATTTCTAGTGCTCTTTTTAAGAGCCGTGTCGTCTGGGCATGGTGATGTGTGTCGACACGATAATAAACGGCGAACAAGGCGACGGATATGAGCGCTTTTCGCCACTAAGCTGGAAGGCTGGACATGAACCCGGATCTTGCTCATTTACATCCTTATCCGTTTGAGAAGCTTGCACAGCTGAAAGCAGATGTCAGGCCTGCTGCTGATTTAGCCCATATTCCATTGACGATTGGTGAGCCGCGTCATCCTGCACCTGAATCTGTCTTGGCGGTGTTGCGTGATGCTTTGCCGCAAGTCAGTCATTACCCAGGTACAAAAGGCTTATTAGCGTTACGCGAGGCGATTGCGCACTGGTGCCAGCGTCGATTTGGGGCGAGCTTAGAGGCTGAGACTCAAGTGCTGCCTGTCAATGGCACGCGTGAAGCGTTATTCGCTTTCGTGCAGACGGTACTCGACCGATCCCGTCCAGCGACGGTATTGATGCCTAATCCCTTCTATCAGATCTATGAAGGGGCGACCTTGCTGGCGGGAGGGCAGCCGCACTACTTGCCTTGCCTTGAGGCTGATGGCTTTATTCCTGACTTCGAGGCCATTACCCCGGAGGTTTGGGAAAATACTCAGTTATTGTTTATTTGTTCACCGGGCAACCCCACCGGGGCGGTGATGCCTTTGGCCGTACAGCAACGCTTGATTGCGCTAGCGGATCAATATGATTTTGTGATTGCGGCCGATGAGTGTTATTCCGAAATTTATCATGATGAAACGATGCCGCCTCCTGGATTATTGCAAGCTTGTGTTGCGCTCGGACGGCATGATTTTAAGCGTTGTGTTGTCTTTCACAGCTTGTCTAAGCGTTCTAATTTGCCGGGTTTACGTTCAGGCTTTGTGGCGGGTGATGCGGCGATCCTTAGCGATTTTTTACGCTATCGTACTTACCATGGCTGTGCCATGCCGCTTCATCATCAGCAGACCTCTATTGCGGCTTGGCAGGATGAAACGCATGTGCGCGAGAATCGAGAGGCCTATCGTGCCAAGTTCGATGCAGTGCTCGAGATCCTGCAACCGGTGATGGATGTTCAACGCCCTGATGCTGGCTTTTATCTATGGCCTGCGGTGCCGGGGGGAGATGATGAAGCTTTTGCCATGGCTTTGCTGCGTGAACAAAACCTAGGGGTTTTACCGGGGCGCTACTTATCTCGTGCTCCCCAGGGCGTGAACCCAGGTGCAGGGCGTGTACGGATGGCGCTGGTTGCAGAGCTTTCAGAGTGTATTGAGGGGGCTAAGCGAATTCGCTGCTGCGTAGAAAAGGGTGATTTCTAAGTCATCGCAGCTGTCGACCTGATCGCTGTGAGCGCGGCACTGCCCATGGTAATGAAGCGTTTGTTTTTTCAATGGGTGGGCCGTCGAGTTTTCAATGGGTAGCGCGTTGATAAGGCTAAACAAGGGTCATACATGATTGAGTTATACGGTATCCCGAACTGCAATACCATGAAAAAGGCGCGGACTTGGCTGGTCGAAGCCGGGCTTGAATATGATTTTCATGACTACAAAAAAGTAGGCATTACGCTAGCGCATTTATCGGCATGGGCAGACCAAGTGGGCTGGGAAATTTTATTAAATAAGCGCGGCACGACCTGGCGTAACCTCCCTGATGAGGCAAAAGCAGAAGTGGGCCGGGAACAAGCGTTGCGTTTAATGGTTGAGCATCCCAGTTTGATCAAGCGTCCCGTGCTGATTCACCCGAAAGGGATCGAAGTTGGGTTTGATGCTGATCGTTATCGCGCAGCCCTACTTGAACCCTAAACGGGCATCACCTTCTGTGACGATTCCAGTATTTAAACGACGTTATTTTTTAAACGACGCTATATTTTAAACCGATGTTAACTGAGGAACTGACTCATGAGCACGAGCTTGTATGCCTGTGGCCTGGGCGTAGGTACGCAAAATACCCGAGGCGACTGGCTGGAAGTCTTTTATCCACAGCCGCTGCTGCATCCGTCCGAGGCCCTCATGAAGGTCCTGTTTGATATCGCAGGAGGAGAGCCAGATGGTAATCGAGTGCAGTCACTGCAAAGCGAGCGCTTAGAGCTACTGGTTCAAGCACTAGATGATATTGGTGAGCATGATCAGGCTAAAATCGCACAGCAGTTTCTGCGCAGTCATCGCCCTGTTGTATTGACGTTATTGGTTTCTGATGACGAGCCAGAGAGTGTTTCTGAAGTTTATCTTAAGTTACACCTGCTATCGCACCGCTTAGTTCGTCCGCATGAAACGAACTTGAATGGCATGTTCGGCAAGCTACGTAACGTCGCTTGGACCAATGAAGGGGCGATTGACCTAGATGAGCTGCCGCATCGCCAGCTTCAGGCTCGGTTAGAAGGCCGTATCCTGTCGGTCAATTGCGTCGATAAGTTCCCTAAAATGACGGACTATGTGGTGCCGGCAGGCGTCCGTATTGGTGATACAGCGCGAGTTCGTCTTGGGGCCTATTTGGGTGAAGGGACGACGGTGATGCATGAAGGTTTCGTGAACTTTAATGCCGGTACTGAAGGCCCTAATATGATCGAAGGGCGAATCAGCGCCGGTGTTGTGGTGAAATCGGGCTCTGATCTGGGCGGTGGTTGTTCAACCATGGGCACCTTGTCAGGGGGCAACGCTGTCGTGATCTCTGTGGGAACTCAATGTCTGATTGGCGCAAACGCGGGGGTTGGGATTCCGTTGGGCGATCGTTGTACGATTGAGGCTGGGCTTTATGTGACGGCTGGGGCTAAAGTCACGGTTCTGGATGATCAAGGCAACGACGTTGAAGTCATCGCGGCTCGAGACTTAGCCGGTAAACCCGATTTGCTCTTCCGTCGTAACGCTCAATCCGGTCGTATCGAATGTTTGACGAATAAAACGGCGATTGAACTCAACGATGCATTGCATGCGCACAACTAAAACTGCGCTGATCAGGTGATCGTTCAGGGGTCCTTTTGACCCCTGTTTTGGCTCTATTGCACCCTTTCGACGCTTATGAGGCGATTTATCTAGGTTTCCCCATGACAACACTTGGCTTTAGCCGTGGGGATGCCCATAATGGCCCGCGTTGACTAATTTCCAGTCAAGTCAGGAGTCATGTCATGAAAATGCTCAATCGCTCGGCCATCAGTGTTCGGCTCAAACAACCTTTTGTAGATTGGGTCAACGGACTCGATAATGCACAGGAAGAAACGGTCACTTTGGCAGAGGCAAATCAGGAAGCCACTGTTTACCTGGTGCCAGAGTTAGATGGCCCCGAAGATCTGGGTGCGCTACTCGAAGAGCGCTATTTGGATATTCTGGAAAATGAGTGGCTCAGTTGGGAAGAGGATAGCCGTCTTTGGCCGGATAATCCCGACCGTGAACTCTTTGATCGAATGATTGAGATTGAGCCTTCCTTCATGGCATTTGATCTTGATGAGCAGGCCCCCTTGATGGGACTGCCTATGGATGAGGTGCTGGATCTAGAAGCAGACTGATTCATTTGCGCTGCGGCAAGATCAAGCAGAACAGGCAAGCGGTGCTTGCCTGTGACGGTGAGGTGTTTATTCTGCTTTGGCCGTATCGACCGAGCGTCATGTGATGCTTTTTGCATTAAGACGCTATTGGCTCTAAATCCTTTTCTTTTGCTCAGTGCTGGCAATCCGGGCCGTGCACATGCTCGTCTTCATCTTCCATAACGTGTGTCTCAACACTGACATCGACAACGTTACAGGCGCCAGGACGAAGGGTCAGGACGCCATAACGATCCATTTGATCTTCTTCATCTTCGCTGCTGGCCACTTCCAGTGACAGGCTGTGACCACTGAGGTGTTCGGGTGCCAAGACCAGGTTGACCGGCAGACTACCTTCTTCCCACATGATTTGAATTTCGCTGAGTTCAGGGAGCTCGACGACTTCGCCGTCAGCGGTGAGGCCTTGCAAGCGAACAGGTTGGTGTGCCATGGGTATACTCCGTGATCATCAGACAATAAAGCCCGGCTGGGCATCATGCTGCGCAGTCTAGCATGCTTACTGACAAAAACAGCAGCCCTTAGGCTGCTGTGATTAAGGGGTGGGGGTCAAACTGGGTTAGACATTGAGGTAGGCTAAGATTCCTTTAGCCGCTTCACGCCCTTCCCAGATCGCGGTGACCACTAAGTCTGAGCCACGCACCATATCGCCGCCAGCAAACACTTTCTCATTACTGGTTTGGAAAGGGTAGCGTGCAACCTCAGGCGCGAGGACACGTCCGCGTTCATCGGTTGTAATCTTCTGCTTATCAAACCAGTCTGCTGGGCTTGCTTGGAAGCCAAAAGCCACCAACACGGCATCAGCCGGTAAAACTTCTTCTGAGCCGGGTACGATTTCCGGACGGCGGCGGCCATGCGCATCGGGCTCGCCCATTTGTGTCCGAACGACTTTAACGCCTTCGACTTTATCTTCGCCAACAATCGCAATCGGCTGACGATTGAATAAGAACTTCACGCCTTCTTCTTTAGCGTTAGCCACTTCTTTGCGGGAGCCTGGCATGTTCTCTTCATCGCGGCGATAAGCACAAGTGACATTCCGAGCTTCTTGGCGAATGGAGGTGCGGTTACAGTCCATGGCCGTATCGCCGCCCCCGAGTACCACGACGCGCTTGCCTTCCATGCTGATATAGTCGGCGGGGTCTTTTTCAAAGCCCAGGCAGCGATTAACGTTGGAAATCAGGAAGTCTAATGCATCGTAAACGCCGGGTAAGTGTTCACCAGGAAAGCCGCCTTTCATGTAGTTGTAAGTTCCCATCCCCATGAACACGGCATCATAGTCGTTCATTAAGGTGTCAATGGTGATATCGGTACCCACTTCAGTGTTGAGGCGGAACTCGACACCCATGCCTTCAAAAATCTCGCGACGGCGAGCCATCACATGTTTTTCGAGTTTGAACTCAGGAATACCAAAGGTCAGTAGGCCACCAATTTCTGGGTGCTTGTCGAACACTACGGGCTTAACGCCGTTACGGGCCAGAATATCCGCACAGCCCAGTCCTGCTGGACCAGCACCGATCACTGCCACTTTTTTATCGGTCCAGAGCACATCGCTCATGTCTGGACGCCAGCCCATCGCAAAGGCGGTATCGGTAATATACTTTTCGACGGAGCCGATAGTGACTGCGCCAAAACCATCGTTCAGCGTACAGGAGCCCTCACATAGGCGGTCCTGCGGGCACACTCGACCACAGACCTCCGGTAGCGAGTTGGTACGGTGACACAGTTCTACCGCTTCAAGGATATTGCCTTCGCTAGCCAGCTTCAGCCAATTAGGGATGTAGTTATGAACCGGGCACTTCCATTCACAATAAGGGTTGCCGCAGGACAGGCAGCGGTGGGCCTGCTCGGCTGCCGTATCACTGCCAAAGGGCTCATAGATCTCGACGAAAGCCTTTTTCCGCATATCCAGTGCTTTCTTACCCGGATCCTGGCGCCCGACATCAACAAACTGGAAGTCATTATTTAGACGTTCAGCCATGATTTTCTCCTCTCTCTCGTCACCAGGATCACTGCGGATTTTGTCGTGTGTTATTCAGCAGGTCGCCTAAGTTGGCCGCCTTGGGTTTCACCAACCAGAAATGGCGGATGAAATCTGAGAACTCTTGCAAGATCTTGCGGCCCCAAGCACTGCCGGTTGTATCAACATGAGCCTGAACGATACTACGCAAGTGGTTACGATAAGCTTCCATTTGTTCGGTGTTGATCCGGTGAAGGTCGACCAGTTCGTGGTTGTATTTGTCGACAAAGCTGCGCTCCAGGTCCAGCACATAAGCAAAGCCACCGGTCATACCCGCGCCAAAGTTATAGCCTGTTTCTCCTAGCACACAGACCAGCCCCCCTGTCATATATTCGCAGCAGTGATCCCCGGCGCCTTCAATGACCGCTGTCGCACCGGAGTTGCGTACCCCAAAACGTTCCCCGGCACGGCCGGCGGCATAGAGTTCACCACCGGTTGCACCATAGAGACAGGTGTTACCAATGATTGAGGTTTTGTGGCTAGCAAAGACACTGCCCACCGGTGGGGTCAGGACTAAGCGGCCGCCATTCATCCCTTTACCGACATAGTCGTTGGCATCACCTTCCAAGTGAAGGTTGAGCCCCTTCGCATTCCAGACCCCGAAAGATTGGCCCGCGACCCCTTTGAGGTGAATCGTGATGGGTTGGTCTGATAAGCCTTCGTCACCATAACGAAGGGCAATTTCGCCCGACAGTCGTGCTCCAATTGAGCGATCACGGTTGGTGACGTTATAGCTGAACTCGCCCCCTGTTTTCTGCTCAATCGCCGATTGGGTATCAAGCCACATTTGGGTGGCCAGTTCTGCTTTATCAAAGGGATCATTCCGATGATGTTGACAGAACTGTGGTGCATCCGCGGGCACATGGTCATTATTCAGCAGGCGGCTGAAGTCCAGTTTGCCTTGCTTATCGGTTTGGCCTTCGAAGACTTCCAGAAGATCTGTACGCCCAATCAGGTCCGTCAGCTTGCGGATACCCAATGCGGCCATGAGTTCTCGCACTTCTTCGGCAATAAAGCGGAAATAATTTTTTACCATTTCCACCGTGCCACGGAAGTGCTGCTCACGCAGATCATCATCTTGAGTGGCAACACCGGTTGCACAGTTATTCAGGTGGCAAATACGCAGGTATTTACACCCCAGTGCAACCATAGGCGCAGTACCAAAGCCGAAACTTTCAGCGCCAAGGATAGCGGCTTTGATGACGTCTAGACCTGTTTTCAAACCACCATCGGTTTGCAGGCGAATCTTGTCACGCAGCTTGTTGATGCGTAAGGCCTGTTGCACCTCAGCAAGCCCAATTTCCCACGGTGAGCCGGCATATTTGATGGAAGTCAGCGGGGAGGCTGCCGTTCCGCCGTCATAGCCTGATACGGTAATCAAGTCGGCATAGGCTTTGGCGACACCGGTGGCAATGGTGCCAATACCGGGTTCTGAGACCAGCTTCACCGAGACTTGCGCTTTCGGATTGACCTGTTTCAAATCGAAAATCAACTGGGCCAAATCTTCGATCGAATAAATATCATGGTGCGGCGGAGGTGAAATCAGCGTGACCCCGGGCACCGAGTGACGTAGGCGAGCGATGAGCGCATTCACCTTACCGCCGGGCAGCTGCCCGCCTTCACCTGGTTTCGCCCCTTGCGCCACTTTGATTTGCAGGACGTCCGCATTGGCGAGATAAGTGGGGGTGACACCAAATCGTCCCGAGGCAATTTGCTTGATTTTAGACGACTTGATTGTGCCGTAGCGGGCAGGATCTTCGCCGCCTTCTCCTGAGTTGGAGCGCGCGCCCATTTCATTCATCGCTTGAGCCAGTGCTTCGTGCGCTTCAGGTGACAGGGCGCCGAGCGACATGCCCGCAGAGTCGAAGCGAGGCAGCAAGCTCTCGATGGATTCAACTTCTTCTAGTGGAAGCGGGTTCTCGACTTTTTTCAATCTCAGCAAATCACGCAGAGTGGCCACTGGACGCTCATTCACTAGCTTGGCAAATGCTTTCCAGTCTTCATACTGGCCGCTTTGAACGGCTTGCTGCAGATTTTTCACAACATCCGGGTTATAGGCGTGATATTCGCCACCATGGACATACTTGAGTAGGCCGCCATGGCTAATGTTGGCACTTCGGCGCCAAGCATTCTCTGCCAGTAATTCCTGTTCCATTTGGAAATCACTGAAACCGGCACCGCCAATGCGGCTCGCGACATCTTTAAAACATAGTCCAACGACTTCGTCATCCAGCCCAATAGCTTCAAATAGTTGAGAGCCGCGATATGAGGCCAGCGTTGAAATCCCCATTTTAGAGAGGATTTTCATCAAGCCTTTTTGCAGACCTTTGCGATAAGCACGGCGAGCCTCGCCTGGATCGCCCTGGAGTTCAGCACTGCGATGCAAATCGGCGATCACTTGATAGGAGAGCCAGGGGTGCACGGCGGTGGCACCAAAGCCAAACAAGACCGCCATATGGTGTGGATCTCGAGCCCAGCCAGTATCAATGATCAAGTTACAGTCAGCGCGCATGCCCTTAGCCGCTAAGTGATGATGCACTGCGCCTGTGGCCATGACCGCATTAATCGGCAGTAAGCCCTTGTCCAGATTCTGATCCGACAGTACCAGCAATACTTTGCCTTGGCGTACGGCTTCTTCAGCCTGTCGGCATAATTGTTCAAGCGCCTCTTTTAAGCCGATTTCACTGGGTTGATAAGCCAACGGCAAAATGGCTTCTTCAAAGCCATAGCGATCTTCATCAATCAGCGATTTAAACTTGCGTGGTGACAGCACCGGTGTTGTCAGAATAATGCGGTTGGCATGCTCGGCAGATTCATCGAATACATTTAGCTCACGCCCAATGCAGGTCTCCAGTGACATCACAATGGATTCACGCAAGGGGTCAATGGGTGGGTTGGTCACCTGAGCAAACTTTTGCCGGAAGTAGTCGGCAACATGGCGTACTTTGCATGAAAGGACCGCCATTGGGGTGTCATCGCCCATTGAGCCGACCGCTTCCTGCCCATTTTCGGCCAAGGGTCGGAGAATCTGGTCGCGTTCTTCATAGCTGATGTTGAACATCTTCATGGCGGTATTCAGCTCATGGCGCGACATCACTTCATATTGCGGGCCCGATTCAAGCAGTGTTGATTCAAGGTAAGTCGACTGTTCCCGTAGCCACTGTTTGTAGGGATGAGCTGACTTCAGTCGATCATCGACATCTTTGGTATGCAGAATATCGCCGGTCAGGGTATCAATGGCGAGAATCTGGCCTGGGCCGACACGGCTTTTGTATAAAACATCGCCGGGCTCATAATCCCAGACGCCAATTTCAGAGGCTAATGTGATGTAGCCATTTTTGGTGGCGACAAAACGTGCTGGGCGCAGACCATTTCGATCCAGCATACACACGGCATAACGGCCATCGGTCATGACCATACCGGCAGGGCCATCCCAAGGTTCCATATGCATGGAGTTGTATTCATAGAAGGCGCGTAGATCGGCATCCATGGTCTGCACATTTTGCCATGCCGGCGGTACCATCAAACGAACGGCTTTAAAGAGCTCCATGCCGCCCGCTAAAAGCACTTCCAACATGTTATCCATCGATGAGGAGTCAGAGCCGGTCGTGTTGACAATCGGGTCGATGGTTTCGATATCGGGTAGCAGGCTGCAGTTGAAGTTCTTCTTACGCCCATTCGCCCAACCACGATTCGCTTCAATGGTGTTGATTTCGCCATTGTGCGCTAGATAGCGGAAAGGCTGAGCCAGCGGCCATTGAGGTGCGGTATTGGTCGAAAAGCGCTGGTGGAATACACAGATGGCCGTGGCCATGCGCGGATCACCCAGATCCTGATAAAAGGATGGGAGATCCTCGGGCATGATCAGGCCCTTATAAGACAGCACCTGAGAGGATAACGACGCGACATAAAACTCACTGTCATCTTTGAGCGCCATCTCGGCACGGCGACGCGCCATAAACAACTTCACCCGGAATTGAGATTCTTCAAGATCAGCGGGTGCGTCAATAAAAATTTGCTCGAAACGGGGCATGCAAGCTAATGCAATTTCACCGCAGATGCTGGGGGCTGTCGGTACTTCACGCCAACCAACGACATTGAGGCCCTGTGCCATGGCCTGCTGGGCGAGCGTTTGGCGCGCTTTTTGAGCTTTACCCTCATCCTGAGAGAGGAAGATCATGCCGACCGCGTAGCGCTCGGCTAACTCGGTCTGAAACTGCTCTTGAGCAATTTCACGTAAGAAGGCGTCTGGTTTTTTGATCAGAATGCCGCAACCATCACCTGTTTTCCCATCAGCGGCGATGCCGCCGCGGTGCGTCATATTGGTCAGGGCGCGAATGGCGGTCTGAAGGAGATCATGACTGGCTTCACCGTGCATTTGCGCGATTAAACCGAAGCCACAGTTGTCCCGAAATTCACCGGGCTGATGAAGACCCTGGTTCATAGGCTGTCTCTCGCTCTGAAGTGGTCCAAAAAGGATGTGTCCGACGTTGAAGGCGGCTTGCCTATGGGCATGCTGTCAGTTGGCCATCAACGTGAATTATTCTGGTGCTATGCCATTTTTGTATGGGGCATGATTTTTTAGTTGATCGATATTACACGGCGGAGATGTAAAACCACAATTGGTAAAAGGCATATTTTGGCAAAAAAATGCCTTTTGGATTTCTTTTGGGAATAATTTAAATTAAATCTATTCTTTTTGATTATTTTGAGGGGGTGTTTTTGTCTTTTAGGTTCATTTTAATGACGTTTTATATGTAAATTACTGTTTTAGAGGGTGAGTTTGCCTGTTAGATAATGCCTCATGATGGTGCGGTCGGTTTGGCAATATGCCGATGGATGAATAGCGCTGCACATTGGACCGCGTTGGATCAACTGGAGATCAGTGAACGCTATCGGGGGAGGGGCGATAAGGCGGGAGGGTGATGTGGATGGCTGATGCTGCTCAATGGAATGATCTTCTGGGGACTTTTCAACCGGTCGCCCAGAAGATCGACTCGTTCGCGAGCATGCACAGCTGCGACATCATGCGATTACGCTTCAATCAACGTATCTCTGATGGCGGTCATCGATTTCGAATATCTTCCTGCACACTACCAAAACTACGAGCCCAAGGCTGCATTCGACGTAATGGCGCCGGTAGGGACTCTATGCCCCTGACTGCTGCATTGCGGTTTGGGTAATCGCCATGGACGACGACATACCAAGGTTGTCCTTGGTAGCGGCTCTCAAAGTAGGTGAACTCACTTTGATTCGACTGTGCTTGAATAAAGTCAATGACACTAGACTCTTCCAGGCTGCCCATCATCTGCAAGGTATAGTGGCCTGCGTTGCGCTCCATCAGCCAAGCTTCACGCTGCAACCCTTGGTTTTGCGGTTGCGGGGCTTCTGATTGTGCCGCATCACTATTTGTGGATGCCCGAGGTTCGGGAGTGGATGCTTGAGGGTCGGGAGTGGACGTTTGAGGTTCGGGGGTTGATTGAGTCGTTTCTGACTCGCTATTGTCCGCGGCCTCTGAAGGCGCTTCTGTGTCGGCGGTGACACCGGTATCGTCAGGGAGGTCTGGCTGTAAGGCCTCTGGTGTTTTTTCTGTTTCGGTTTGTGCAGACGAGTCGCTAGGGATTGGAATATCAATTTCTTGTCTGTTGGGTTGATCTTGCTCGGTGGCCAAATCCTGGCTCGAATTATTCGCCGAGTTGCTTGAATCAGAGACTTGTGGCGGGGTCGTCGTCTCCTCGGTGTCCTCTTGAGGATCAGCTGGATTACCAATCTCAATGGGCATAAGCGGCGTCTTGCTCTCACTTTTGGCAATTTCATGAGAGCGTGCCAATACGCTTAGATCCGGGCTTTTGCCGCTAAAGCTATCACTATATATATAGATGATAGCAGCCAATGCGATAAATACGGCGGCGCCGGCTAAGGGGAGTACCGGCAAGGGGCGGCGCATTTTCTTCTGCTGGCGCGCTTTGGCTAACTTTTCAGCCTCACGCTGTTTTTTCGCGTGTTGGCGTGCTTTATCTTGCTCGCTTTTATTGGGGGTTTCGGCCTCAACCGGAGTAATGTCTTGTTCGCCTAGTGCCTTGAGCGCGGCAATATTTAAACTTCCTGGCCAGCCCCGGGAGCGTTTATACAGGTTGTGCATTTGGGCATCACTGAAGGGAAATGTCGTGACCCCAACACTGCGTAAACGCGTTTCTAAATACGCCCTAGACTCAACCTCTGACATTGGGTCTAAGGCAAGATGGTGACCGACGGGCTCAAAGCGTGATTGAAATGGCGCCCTGGAGAGACGTTCGAACAGCTCTGGTAACCCCAGCAACAGCATGTGAGGGCGCTGGTTGTCATCCTCTGTATTGGCTAAATCCAATAATAGGCTGAGCGCATCATCTTCAAGCGATTCTGCATTATCAAATACAAGTAGACAGCTGCGACCATCCTCGGCCAGAAGCGCGCAGTGTCGTCGCAAATATTCAAGATAAGTCTCGGCTTCCGCTTTACCAGGCACGCCCAATTCGAGTGATTGATTGAGTGCCGTCAGTAAAGCGCTCTTGTCATTGGTTTGTTCTGCATCTAAAGGGGATACCACAACCCCTGTATCCAATGAAGCCAGCAGCTTGTGACGCAGGTGAGACTTACCGCTGCCCACAGGGCCTGTCAGCGTTAACATCAAATTGCTGTAGCGGCTTAAGTGAGCAAGTAAATCAAGATATTTGCCATATTGATGTCCCGGATAGAAAACCCGGTCATCATGAATGCCTTCCAAACGCTGTAAGACATCAGCATGAGATAAAGTGCTATCGAGCGAAGGTTCTTGGGGCTGCATGCCGCCTTGCTCCATCATCGGTTAAGACGTTGTGGACTCAGTTGAGTCTGGCTTGGGTAGTTTAACAAATACTCAAGTACGACATTGTGAGTGGCTGTCATTATTTTGCATATCAATGCGTCATTGTGGTGTGCTTTCAGTAGCATTCGTTCAATAGATGGCGATCATAACGCATTCATCATCGAAGAGCATTGGACGATAGTGAGTACATACTCTCAGCTTAATGCTTGACCTGATTGACACTCCGTAGTGAGCATTTGTTCCAATTCTGCTTGAGGCATCGCTGTGGTGAGCACTGCCTGCCCTAATGGTTTTAGCAAAACCAGCCGAAGGTGCCCATCAATATTTTTCTTATCCACTGCCATATGTTTTAAGAAGGCTTTAGGCGTCATATTTTCGGGTGGATGTGTGGGTAAGTGGGCCCGCTCCAGCAAAGTGGCGACTCGCAGGACATCCGCTTGATCTAACCATCCCATACGTTGCGAGGCGACTGTCGCCAAATACATGCCACTACCGACAGCTTCACCATGTAACCAGCAGCCATAGCCCATTTCGGTTTCAATGGCGTGACCAAAAGTGTGGCCGAGATTGAGTAAGGCTCGAACGCCGCCTTCTCTCTCATCTTCTGCAACCAGTCGAGCTTTACAAGCACATGATTGAAGAATGGCTTCGGTCAGTAAGGTGGCGTCACGGGCCATAAGCGCTTCCATGTGCGCTTCCAGCCAACTCAGAAATTCCAGGTCGCCAAGCAATCCATACTTGATGACTTCGGCCATGCCTGCAGACAGCTCTCGCTGAGGTAGCGTACTGAGGGTGTCGGTATCCGCCAGTACCAGCTGCGGCTGATGAAAAGCCCCAATCATATTTTTGCCTAACGGGTGGTTGACGCCGGTTTTTCCACCGACAGAAGAATCCACCTGGGAGAGCAATGTCGTGGGTATCTGAATAAAGGGGATGCCGCGCTGATAGGTCGCTGCGGCAAATCCGGTCATATCGCCGATCACGCCGCCGCCCAATGCAATGAGGGTGGCTGTTCGGCTAAAACGCGCTTCTAGTAGTCCTGTCCAGATGCGTTCGAGATGTTGCAGATTTTTATACGCTTCGCCGTCAGGCAGTATCAGCGTAATCACTTCAAGGCCTTCAATACGCGCCAAAGTGGTTTCCAATTGCTGCCGATAGAGCGGCGCGACGGTGTCATTGGTGACGATCATGACCTGCCGACCGGTAATATGAGGGCGAATCAGGTCATCCCGGTCAAGCAGTGCCGGGCCAATATGAATGGGGTAACTACGATCACCAAGATCGACGTTAAGCGTTTGCATCAAGAAGCTCCATGAGCGGTCACGATTGTCGCTGTTGTCTGGTTCAAGTGCTGTTGAATTCGCTGGCGTAGATCCAGCATCACTTGGCGGGGTGGCCGACGATCTGTTTGCAGAATCAGGTGCGCTGTTTTGCGATATAGCGGATTACGCTCTTTGCGCAAACCCTCTAGGCGTGCACGAGGGTTTTCGGTTTGCAGTAATGGACGACTTTGATCCCGCCGGGTGCGTTCAAGTTGCTGGCGTACCGTGACGTCTAATAGAATCACTAAACCTCTTTGGTGGAGGTGGTGCCTATTTTCTGGGCGTAAGATAGCGCCACCACCGGTGGCCAGTACGACGCCTTGTCGTTGCGTCAGCTCGTCAATAATGGCGCTCTCACGGTCTCGAAAGCCGATTTCACCTTCAATATCAAAAATCCAGGGGATATCGGCACCGCAGCGACGCTCGATCTCATGGTCGCTATCAATAAAAGGGCGTTTTAGCGTCTGCGCCAGCAGTCGGCCGATTGTGCTTTTACCTGCCCCCATTGGACCGATAAGAAAGATATTGGGTATGGCTTGTGTCATCCGCGAACTCGCCCGCTAAACCTGCCTGTTCATCCGTTCTTAACAGGCGTGGTGTTATAAATACCAGTAATTCTACTTTTTCTCGGCTTTGGGCGGAATGTCTAAACAGCGCCCCTAACCAAGGAATGTCACCCAAAACCGGGATTTTTGACAATGTTTCCATATCTTCTGACGATAAGATACCGCCAATGACCAGCGTTTCGCTATCGTTAACCAATACTTGGGTTTCAATGGCGTTAGTTTCAATCGCAAAATTACCGTTACGTGTCAGTTCTCCACGAGCATCTTTATTGATTTTGAGCTGCATGAGAATCTTATCGTCGCGAGTGATTTCTGGGGTGACTTGCAGGGCCAGCACGGCATCTTTGAATTCCACTTGTTCGTTGCCGTCACTGTCCAGGCTGGTGTAAGGCAGCTGTTGACCGGAGCGGATGACCGCCTCGGTGCGGTTTGAGGTGATCAGCTTTGGCTGTGAGATGATTTCACCATAACCTTGAGCTTCCAACGCATTCAGCTCTAGATCAATTGCAATGTGGCGACCGATATAGCCAAACGCCATTTGTCCGACACCGGGGGTGTTAGCACTACTCGGTAGCAACACGTCTAAACCATCGGCTTGACCCAGTGCAAAGTCTGGCTGTTGGCTATAGCGGCCCATTCCGCGCCAACGAACGCCTAAATCTTCAGTAAAGTTTTGCCGTGCGATCACGATACGGGCTTCAATCATGACTTGCCGTACTGGAATGTCTAGACGTTCAATCAAATCTGCAACGGCTGCGATATGAACCGCTGTGTCACGGACAATTAACGTGTTGGTGCGTTCATCCGCGAGTAAATGCCCGCGAGCCGATAAAATGGGATATTGAGCGTGAGTGACTTGATCGCCAGAAGGAGACTCATTGCCAAGCGCTTTGACTAACCTCATGACATCCAGGTAGTGAGTTCGGAAGTGGGCCGTGCGTAACGGCCTTTGTTGTTCTGCTTCTCGCTGGGCGCGCAATGTTTGTGTTTGTAGGGCTGCAATCGTGTCGGGATGAGCAATCATGAGGACTTGTCCGTGTAACCGATAAGCCAGACCTTGACTCTGAATGATACTTTCCAGTGCTTCTTGCCAAGGGACATCTTGAAGATGAAGACTTGCCTTGCCCTTTACGCCCGCCCCCATCACAAGATTCAGCCCCGTCATGCGGGCCAGTTGCTGTAATAGTTGGGTGATCTCGACATTACTGAAATGCATACTGACGTTGTGCTCGTTGTGACGCGTTGCCGGTGCGTCTTGGCGCTCTTGGGGAAGGTGTCCACTTGGGTGAACGGCCGCGGGGATCTCTCTAGCGGTTGCATGTGAGGCCGTGCAGATCGCTAAAAAGATCGCCAGAAAAATGAGGATCGAATGACTAGCGCTTTGATTATGAGTATTTTTCCGCCATCGGTTGACTAAGTCGCGAGTGTCATCATTGGGGGCCCGTGGCCTTAACGTCATAATGGTGCTGTGTCGTCTCATCCTTGAGTGACTCCGTCCAGATTAATTCATTCATTGTGATGTTGCTGATATAACCACCTGCCACTGCATCCCCAGGCTGAACCCAAAGCCATGGCTGATCGGTTGTTTGAACCAAGGCTCGGTGTTGCCGCTGGTATTGAATGACCCCCGCAATCTTGAGTGCTGGCGCCGTTAACGGTGGCGCTTTAGGGGAATCTGTGCCCAAGGGGGGCGGTGATGCCCGTGTTTCGGTCTTGGTTGTCTCTGTCTTGGGAGTGGTGGGCGGAGAGACTCGCTTGGCTGTCTCTAAAGGCGACATGGGCGAACGATTTGGATCCCCCGGAAATTGATAGTGTGTTGTGAGGGCTTTGCCTTCTAAAGCATGCCATTCAGCTTGCTTATGAGGTTGTGGGCTTGGGTCATTCTCTTCTTGTGTGGAAAGCAGTAAACGACCATGAATCGTCATGCTGAGATCGGGCCGATGTGCTAATTCTGGTGAATCGTTGGTGTCTTCTAGCGCGGGTTGTAGGGTGAAATCATGCCAAGTCAAAAGCGGTGTAATTGCGCTAAGTTGCCCGAGGCTTTGGGCCAAATCACTATAATGACCAATGAGCTGCAACTGAAAGGGTTGAGCTTGCCAATCCGCATAGCGTTGGGGGTGTGCCAAGGAAAAGGCGGTTAATTTGATCTCGGCTTGGTTGAAGTGGTGCTCCAACAGCTGTGTCCATTGCGGGACTTGAGCAGATGCCATGCCAAGGCTTTCATCGGTGTTGAGTGTACTGTGGTGGGATACTCCCCCTGACTCATTTGGCGCGAGCGTGCTTAAGGGGTGTGCCATTGAGCCATCTTGTGACTGTTGAGATAACGCCTGCCATTGCTCGGATAACTGCTGGTGACGTTGCTGCATGTGTTGCCAGCTGTCGAGTCTAGACGCTAAAAGGTAATGATACCCCAGCCACAAGAGCCCTATCTGACAGATGATCGTCAGCAGCACCTTGAGTAGCTCTGGCCATTGTCCTGCTTCAGCAAGCCGCCAGTCTTCTCGGCGCAGTTGCTGTATGGCCTGCCATTCTTGTCGCCACCAAGCCTTGATGATGTCGGGGATCTGCCGGAGCTTATCGAGCACCATAACTTTATCGCGTTCATGACGCTTCATAAGCGAATGCTTGAGGCCTGATACTGTACTTTGATCGTCAGTCATGGCGAGTGAGCTCTAAGCTAAAGTGATGGTCGTCGCGCTTTTGAGCTTGTAAAACCCAAGGTAGAGGCGCCCCTTGTAGTGCTTTCAGCCATTGTTGGAAGGCCTCTGATGAGCGGTATTGGCCCAGTAGTTTTAGGCGAGGTGGCTGCCATTGAATCTGGGTCAGTTGGATATCATCTAGCTTGCTGGGCTCACCACTATTTTGCGGTGGGTTGAGCTTGGCCAACAATCTCACTACATAGTCGCGGTCTTGCTGAATCTGGCTCCAAAGGGCCTGTTGATCTGATGTCAGCGTTTGGTGTTGCTTAAGCCCTGTTTGTCGATGCTGTATTTGCTGTTGTCTGTATTGGTTTTCCGCCTGCAGTTGTTGCGTTTGCTGATCCAAGTAGCCCACAAGGCTAATCATGAAGGTGAGGGTGGCGGCGCTGATTAAGAGTAAACGGATCAGCAGTTGTCGGGATTGTCTGCGCCTTTGCAGCATGCGCCATGGTCGTAAATTAAATTCATGCATGGGCTGCCATCTCCGCGAGTGCAAGCCCCCAGGCGGTTAATGTCGCCATTCCTTCTAGGCCAAAAGGCAGAGGCAAGAGTGTCAGCCCTGTGGTCGCTTCAAGCCAAGTGATGTTGGCCTCCTCAAAGGGCAGGTCACTGCTCAGATAGCAGCGAGACCAATGCGTGACGCCAATGCTGACTCGGGCGCGCTGTAGATGCTGGGCTAGTGTTTCAAGACGCTCGGCGCTTGTGGCGTCAGCGGTGAGTGAGTTGTGGTGACGGTAAAGGCAATGGGGGCCTAACCAAACCGTTAAAATGAGCTGATCGTGTTCACAGCACAGTAATGCCATAACGGCTGGCGTATGAGGGATCGTACTGCTGTTGTTGTTTGAGATCTCGCTTGAATTGGACGTGATGCTTGAATCTGGATGGTGTGTGAAGGGTGAGGCCATTAGTGCCGATGGGCTTTGGACATGCGATGTACTGTGAGCGTGTGAAGTGCTTTGAGCATCTAAAGCGCTTGTGGAACATGAACTGTTCGCTAACTCGGCCGCTTCGCCAGCGCGTAAAACCCGCCACCAAGCTTGGTGTTCTGGCTCAATGCGATAAGGAGATAGTCCTGCCTGAATGATGGTTTTATCCCAGGCCTGAATCCACTTTTGATGACAGGCGACCCATTCGATAATGACTGTTTGATCTGATTGCACTGGGCTGCAACGATAATCCAGTGCCATATCGATCGCATCAGAAGGCCAGTGTTGAAGTGCAAGCTGGTGAATATAAGCCGCTTGCGCTTGACGGGCTTCGGGCGTTTCGGCACATAAACTGAGGTCTTGTAGGCGATGAGATTGGCTGATCACCTGAGCACTAGGGACCGCAGCGATAACCTTGGGTTTTTTTCGGCGGCTATGGCTTTGAACCCTTTGCTGTAGTGATTTCGCGATAAATGAAATGGCCTGAGGATCAGGGAATGGAGCTGAATCTGAGGCACTGACAATTTCGCATTGAATTTGAGGGGTGGGCTTATACCATGGTCCCTTCAACGATGTGATATCGAGTTGCTGGCTCGACGACAGCGATATGCCCCATAAGGGGCTTGGTGCAAATAGACGGTATCTACTTCGCATCACGGCATCCTTGTCAGTGATGGGTTGAAGCAAAAAGCCATATCTATCGGCCAGATTGGGGGGAAGGTCGCGCTGTGACGATTTTGTGTCTGTTGTTAGGCCCCGTTTGAGCCTTTATTTTTAAGCGTAAGACCCCATCTGGCAGGCTTTTAGCCAATTTTATGTTGTAAGGGCTTCCTGCCCTCTATCGATATAAGCACAAAGGCAGTATGTTTGTCTGTCGTACGTCGTAATAACCCGACACAAGACCGTAAGGGAATGTGTCATTTATAATGAAATACTTTGTGGTCATCTATTAAGATCACTCATGATTTCAATCATTACAGCCGCAGATTACGGGATATGCCGGGCCTGCGTCTTTAGCTCAGGAGCGAGGAGAAACCAGCTCAATGGCACGGTTTAAACGATGCACCGCTTATCTGCTTTGGGCAGGCTTAGCCTTATTTGCTGCCATGAGTGCTGGCGCTCTTGGTGTGGCCTTATACTACTGGCCCGGCTTGCAGGATGAAGTCGCACAGTTACAGGATCTGGATGAATTATTGAATACGCAGCTGGAAACCCCGCTACGGGTTTACAGTGCTGACAATAAGCTCATCGCCTCATTTGGTGAACATCGTCGAGAACGAATTCATTATAACGAGATTCCTGAGGCGTATATTAAAGCGATTTTAGCGGCCGAAGACTCTGCTTTTTTCTCCCATCACGGGGTCGATCCCAAGGGGTTATTGCGTGCGGCATGGCAGTTGGTCAGTACCGGACATATTCAATCCGGTGGTTCGACCATTACCATGCAGGTTGCGCGTAACTACTTATTGACATTGGACCGTACTTTTACACGTAAAATTCGCGAGATTCTGCTTTCTCTGCGCATGGAGCAAATGCTGAGTAAGCAGCAGATCATGGAACTTTATGTCAATAAGATCTATCTCGGCAATCGAGCTTATGGCATCGCTGCAGCAGCAGATGTTTACTATGGCAAGCCCATCGGTGAACTCGATCTGGCGCAGCTGGCGATGATTGCCGGCTTGCCTAAAGCGCCTTCAGCCTATAATCCGTTAGCCAACCCGCGCCGTGCCTTGATTCGACGTAACTGGATTTTATCTCGTATGCTTGAGTTGGGTGAGATTGAGCAGCCCGCTTATGCTGAAGCCGTAAAGCAGCCCATTACCGCCACCTATCATGCCCAGGAAGTTGAACTGAAAGCGCCTTATGTGGCTGAGGCGGCCCGTAGTTTTGCCGTCGAGAAGTTTGGTCCTTCGGCTTACACGCGAGGTTTGCGCGTTTATACCACTGTGACCTCTGAGCATCAGGCCCTGGCCCAAAGATCTTTACAGCGAGGGTTGGAAAATTATGATCAGAAGCACGGTTGGCGTGGTGTTGAACAGGAAAGTATTCCGCCTGAGCCCCCCCAAGAAACGCTAGACCAAGATGCGTTAGCTGAGCTGAAAGATGCGCGTACTAGTTTGGATGATGTTGAAAAGGCGCTAGAAGATGAGCGAGCACGTCATTTGGAAGGTTTGATTGGCGAAAATGTCTCCAATTGGTTAAAAGTGCTGGATTCAACCCCGCTTTATGGTGGCTTAGCACCTGCGATTGTGGTGCATACTGAGGATGATCTGATTGTTGTCTTGCAGCAAGATGGCACCTTGGCTCTGATTCCACGAGAGCAGTTTGATTGGGCCGGTAAGTTGCACTCTGCCTACTGGAAAATCCCTCATGCACCTGCTGCTGGGCGGTTTTTGAATCGAGGCGATTTGGTTCGGATTAAACCCTTGGACGAGCCCGAGACTCAAAACTATCGGCTACCGTCCTCTGTGTTTAAGGGCGATCAAGTCAGTGATCAGCCTAAGCCATTTCCTGTCGTTCAGCTGTCTCAGTTGCCTGATATTCAAGGCGCCGTTGTGGCGATGAAGCCTGAAGATGGGGCCTTGACTGCCATGGTCGGCGGCTTTGATTTCAATATGAGTAAATATAATCGGGCTGAGCAGGCAGAGCGTCAGGCGGGTTCTATTTTCAAGCCTTTTATTTACTTGGCAGCTTTGGAAAAGGGGTATACCGCGGCAACGGTGATTAATGATGCGCCCGTTGTCTTTGATGATCAGCAGCTTGAAGATCAATGGCGGCCGCAAAACTCAAACGGGACCTTTGCTGGCCCAACCCGCTTAAGAAAAGGGCTGTATACCTCTCGAAATCTTGTGTCGATCCGAGTCCTTGATTATGTCGGGGTGGCGAGAGCGATCGACTTAATCGGCCGTTTTGGGTTTGATCCGGATAAAATGCCACGCAATTTATCGCTGGCGTTAGGAAGCGCTAATGTCACGCCCATGGCGATGGCACGGGCCTATGCCATTATGGCCAATGGTGGTTTTCGCATCAGCCCTTATCTGATCTCTCGCATTGAAAACAGCAATGATGACGTCGTCTATCGAGCACTGCCGCCTCAAGTGTGCCGGAACTGTGAACCCGATCAGAAAACGTTACGCTTCGATGGTCAGGATTATCCTATTGCACCTAGGGTGGTCGATAGTCGCACGCTTTATATCATGCAGAGTATTTTGCGTGATGTGATCGAGAAAGGAACTGGACGCCGCGCATTGGCCCTAAACCGTGGTGATATTCGTGGCAAGACGGGCACGACCAATGAGCTGCGTGACACTTGGTTCTCTGGGTTTAACAGTGACTTGGCCGTCACGGTGTGGGCGGGGTTTGATAACCCCGATACCACGGGCGAATATGGGGCAAGCCTCGCATTGCCGATTTGGATTGATTTTATGAAAGAAGCATTGGCGGGTCGACCTGAGCGAAGCATGGCGCGTCCAAGTGGCATCGTGACAGTGAAAATTGACCCTGAAACAGGGCAAAGAGCTCGTCCTGGCCAGCAAGATGCTATTTTTGAATTGTTTAAATCAGAGCGAGTGCCTAAAGCGGGCCATGGGCCGAACCTTGATATTGATACCGGTGGCGAGGATTCTGGTGAGGGTCGAGCACCTGATGCACCAGCCCCTGAGTCACTGTTTTAAATGACTGCACTCGATTGATTATCAGGTCAGAATGCCTCTGGATAACGGCCTGTCTTTCAATAGCGTTGTCTTTCAATAGCGTTGTTTTCCAATAAAAAAGCCCGGCTCAGAGCCGGGCTTTTTTGTAGGCTGGCTTTGATGAACCAGCCAAGTGAGTCAGTTCTCGCATTATGGTGAACTGACCAACGGTGAGGTTTTAAGCCTCAGTGTTGCCGTAAACCTCGTCCACGCTTTTAAGCGGGTAATGGGCGGGGTAAGGCAGTCGTGCGACACCCGAATCAACAGCCGCTTGTGCAACTGCAGCCGCTAATGTGCCCAATAGACGCGGATCGGTTGGTTTCGGCAGGATGTACTCGCGGCTGAACTCCATAGTGTTGAGCTCGTAAGCTTCCAGTACTTCCTGTGGGACGGGTTCACGTGCGAGATCTTTAAGCGCGTGTACGGCGGCGACCTTCATTTCTTCATTAATAGCGCTGGCTCGAACGTCCAATGCACCACGGAAGATGAAGGGGAAGCCCAAAACGTTGTTGACCTGGTTGGGATAGTCCGAACGGCCTGTCGCCATGATGACGTCATCACGGGTTTCATGGGCGAGCTTGGGCGAAATTTCAGGATCAGGGTTAGAGCAGGCGAACACAACCGGGTTGGGTGCCATCATTTTCAGCTGCTCAGGTTTGAGCAGGTCGGGTCCTGAAAGACCGATAAAGACATCAGCACCGTCCAATGCATCATTCATGGTGCGCTTGTCAGTGTCATTCGCGAACATGGTCTTGTATTGGTTTAAATCGTCACGACCTGAATGGATCACACCTTTACGGTCCAGCATGAAGATATTCTCCATTCTGGCGCCACAAGCGACGAGCAGTTTCATGCAGGCAATGGCTGCAGCGCCAGCACCGAGGCACACAACACGTGCATCTTCGAGTTTTTTACCTGCAAGGCTTAACGCATTCAGTAAGCCGGCTGCAGTGACGATGGCAGTACCATGCTGATCATCGTGGAATACAGGGATGTTGCACTTTTCTATGAGTGCGCGCTCAATTTCAAAGCACTCAGGCGCTTTGATATCTTCGAGATTGATACCGCCAAAGCTATCTGCAATACGGGCTACCGTATCGATGAAAGCTTGTGGACTTTCGGCATCAATTTCCAGGTCAGTGGAGTTAACACCGGCAAAGCGCTTGAACAGCAGGCTTTTACCTTCCATGACAGGCTTTGAAGCTTGAGGTCCCAAGTTACCTAGTCCCAAAATGGCGCTGCCATCAGAGATCACACAGACAAGGTTGCCCTTACCCGTGTATTTGTAGGCCGTATCTGGGTCTTTAGCGATTTCACGCACGGGTTCAGCAACACCCGGGCTATAGGCCAGTGCAAGATCCTTGGCCGTCTGAGTGGGCTTGCTGATCTCAGTGCTCATTTTGCCGGGAATTGGCAAGGCATGATAATCCAATGCGGCTTTTTTCATTTGATCTGACATTGTCGCTGTTCCGCTTTATGTGATGTACAAGTGTTTTTGAGCATATAGAAAAAGCATCAGGTCGACAAGGCAAAGCGTTAGTGTCAACAATCACTGTGAGGTGGTGATGAGAAAGGTGTTTTTAGAGACAGTTATTTATATCGATTGAACCATGGTGAAAGGCGTTGTGGCGCTATTTATTAACTAAACTATTGTTTGAATTCGATAGCGCTAATCTTTTTAACGTTCATGCGATAGGTTTTGATATCGGCGGTATGCTGTACTGTACAAGGGGCGGTGAAGTGGCGGGTAATGAGTGATTGGCTGTGGGTCTTGGCCAATGAACGATGAAATCAGTCAGCTTGCGCGCTTTTTTATTGGTTCGTTGTTTTAGTTTTTTTATGGGGCGTTTGTGGTTGATTTAGTGTCATGTAGACTTTTTTAAATAAAATAAATGAGATTTGATGGGCTTTTAAAGTGGGATAATAAAAAGTTATGGTGTGAGTCTTATTTTTTATGTTGCCGTCTTGCCTAAATAGTTTTATCTCAATTAAGTAAGTGTTGACTTGGGGCAATTCGTAACGTTGCTTGACGCGACACGTCTCGCATCATGAGTTTATTCAGCTGTAAGGTTCTCTTTTAATGGCCGGCCACAGTGACAATGGTCTCTAAAAGATTAGTGATCTTTCAGGTATTTAGCTGAGCGGCATCGATCAAACGCAAGGCGTCAGGATCAGGGTGGGCTAAGTCACAGTGCAATGGCGATAGAAGTTTGTGTGGTTGAATCTTGTGTTGCTAGGAGGTGGGCTATCGAAGTTGTGCTACTGAAATTTGCGCTATCGAGTGGCGATTAAACACAAAAAAGCCGCACTTTGACGCGCGGCTTTTGGTGCAGGTAATAAGCGACAATGCTTATTTGCTGCTGATGCGACGGCCAAAACGATTCGCAAAGCGCTCGATACGACCCCCAGTTGTCGCCTGTTTCTGCTTGCCGGTATAGAACGGGTGGCAGTTTGAGCAGACGTCAACGTTGAAATCCTGTTTCAGGGTGGTGCCGATAGAGAATGTGGCGCCACAAGAACAAGTCGCCTTGACTTGTTGATAATCCGGATGAATACCTTGTTTCATGACTTGGCCTCGTCGTTCTGCATGCCGCTACCCGATCGCTTGCCGGGCACCGCATACGGTAATGGAATCAACGCTCACTTGGAGCGAAGGGCGCAAATCTTAGCAGAAAAATAGGCTGATGCAAGTCTATTGTTACGCCTTATGCTGCTTTGGAGGATGGACTGGGCCTTGTTGAACCGTGGGTCTACCGACACATTAGGCTTCGCCTTCATAAGTCGGCATACTGATGGGCGTGATGCGTATTCACTTGCTTAACAAAGGACTCTTCTTGTTTCGAAAAAGTATTCACTTTAACGGCGAGGTTAATCATTGCGGTTATGCAGGTGCAAGATAAGGTGCTTCAAGTCGTACTCCCGACACCATTACGCCAATGGTTCGACTATTTATATCCTCAGTCGCTAGACCCTGCGGCTGATATTGCCGCTGAAGTGCCTCAAGTGGGTAAACGTGTGCGTGTTTCATTCGGACGCCGTGAACTCATTGGCTTGGTTGTCGGCGTTTCTGATCAAACTGAAGTGCCGCGTGAAAAATTGAAACCGGTATTGGCCGTATTGGACGAGACCCCGTTACTCAGTGAGGCCATGCTGGCTTGGCTCCTTTGGGTGGCGCGTTATTATCATCAAGGGCCGGGGGAGTGTGTTTTATCCGCTTTACCGACTTTGCTACGTCAGGGGCAGCCTATTGAACCTGAGCATCCACCGCATTGGCAGTTGACAGATAAAGGCCTGAAGATGACGGCTGCAGGGATGGGACGGGCGGTCAAACAATGGCGCTTAATTGAGTTGCTGCGTTTGGATCCGGCGGGTTTGCCGATGAGCGTCTTGCGTGCACATGGCTTTGAGCGTGATGTCTGTCGCCGTTTGCAAGAAAAAGGCTTGGCCCATGAAGTTGACGTGATCCCAAAAGGTGAAGGTGTTGGTTTGCCCGATTTGCAACACCATACTCCCGTATCTGTCCATAAGGATGTATTAGCTGAGTCTCCTTTAACGTTGAATGCACCACAGCGAGAAGCTGTAGATTGTGTCATCAGCCGTTTGGGTCAGTTTGCCCCAGCGGTATTACTCGGGGTGACTGGCAGTGGTAAGACTGAGGTCTATTTGCAAGTCATTGAGCGGGTACTTGCTCAAGGCCAGCAGGCGCTGGTTTTGGTGCCTGAAATTGGTTTAACGCCGCAAACGGTCGCACGTTTTCGCCAGCGTTTTGCCCGAGAAGTGGTGTTACTGCATTCTGGGTTGAACGACCGGGAGCGGCTGGCGGCATGGCGAGCGGCGAGTGAGGGAAAAGCTGATATTGTCATCGGAACACGCTCCGCTGTGTTTACGCCTTTGCGGCGTCCTGGCGTGATTATTGTTGATGAAGAGCATGATGCTTCCTTTAAACAACAAGATGGCTTTCGTTACCACGCACGTGATTTAGCTCTGGTACGTGCACAGCGAGAGCAAGTGCCGATTATGTTGGGGTCGGCAACGCCTTCCCTGGAAACATTGGCACAGGTCGAGCGTGGTCATTGCACCTTGTTGCGATTGCCCGATCGTGCTGCCGCTACTCGAACCCCGCCGGTCCCTCAATTATTGGATATTCGTAACCGGCGCCTACAAGGGGGCTTTTCTGTCCCTTTGTTGGAGGCCATGCAGCGCCATCTTGATCGCGGCCGGCAAGTGCTCGTGGTGCTGAACCGTCGAGGATTTGCCCCGGTCTTGATGTGCCATGCTTGTGGCTGGGTGGCGGGATGCCAGCATTGTGATGCGCGCATGACTTGGCACCGAGAGCCGCCACGGCTCCACTGCCATCATTGTGGTCATCGTCAGCCATTACCTGATGTATGCCCTCAGTGTGGTGAAGCTGAATTATTACCATTAGGTGCAGGCACCGAGCGCGGGGAGGAGATCTTGGCGGCACGTTTCCCTGATGTGCCGATTATTCGAATTGACCGGGATTCCGTTCGTGGCAAAGACCGATTACAGGAAAAGTTGGCGGATATTCATGCGGGACATCCGGCATTGTTGATCGGTACGCAGATGTTGGCTAAAGGCCATCACTTTCCCCAGGTGACCTTGGCTGCGGTGGTCGATGCCGATCATGGCCTGTATAGCAGTGATCCGCGTGCCATGGAGCGGATGGCTCAGTTACTCACTCAGGTCGCTGGTCGAGCGGGTCGTGAAGCCCATGCGGGTGAAGTGATTATTCAGACGCATCATAGTGATGATCCACGACTGAATCTGCTTTGCCAGTCAGGCTATGAAGTGCTGGCGCAGCAGCTGCTGCGCGAACGGCGAGAGTCTCATTGGCCACCTTATAGCCATCAGGCTTTGTGGCGGGCCGAGGCTCCGAAACCTGAGGCGGCTCAAGCGCTAATGCAAGCTCTGGCGGATGCCGCCCAGCAACAGCCGGTTGTGGCTAACGGTAGTGTGTTTTGTTTAGGGCCTGTGCCTGCCCCTATGGAGCGGCGACAAGGGCGCTATCATGTTCAGCTGTTAATGCAGGCCGATAAACGTTCGGTATTGCATCAGCTACTGGCGACCTTAGTGCCTTGGTTGGAAAAGCTGCCGGAGGCTCGGCGAGCACGATGGTCATTGGATGTTGACCCGATTGAACTGCTATAAAGGGGAATATCGTGAAGAAATCTTCCTGAAAGGTTAACAGCAGCCTCAGGAAAGGTGATAATCGCTTCATTAACCCGTAGCGTTACAGTCGGGTTTTCCTGTCCTTTTCTTTTACTTCAAGCGAAAGCTAGCTTATTCATGAAACCGTTCATTGCTGAGATTTTGTCGCAGACTGTCGATCGCCTGAAAGCCGAGGCGGTATTCCCCGCTGATTTCAACCCGCGCATCATGGTGGATAACACTAAGGATAAACGCCATGGAGATCTGGCCACTAACCTGGCGATGGTGAGCGCTAAAGCGGCGGGTATGCCCCCCCGCGATCTGGCGGAACGGCTTATCCAGGCCTTGCCTGAGACTGATCAGATCAGCAAGGCGGAAATTGCCGGGCCAGGCTTTATTAACTTTTTCTTGAGCTCCTCAGCGCAAACGGCGATTGTGCCGGAGATCCTGAAGCAGGCGGCTCAATTTGGCCGTAGCCAAACCGGCGCTGGACAAAAGGTTCAGGTCGAGTTTGTCTCAGCGAATCCGACGGGACCGCTTCATGTCGGCCATGGTCGTGGCGCTGCAGTGGGTGACTGTCTGTGCCGGTTGCTGGAAGCGACTGGGTGGGATGTGACCGCAGAGTTTTACTATAACGATGCGGGCCAACAGATCGCTAATCTGGCCTTGTCGGTTCAAGCGCGGGCCAAGGGCCTTGGCCCCGATGATCAAGGTTGGCCGGAAGATGGTTATCGTGGCGATTATATTCAAGATGTTGCACGCAGCTATATGGCGGGCGAAACGGTCAAGGCGGATGATATTGAGGTCACGGGTGCAGCCGATGCCGATGATCTGGAATCGATCCGCCGTTTTGCGGTCGCCTTTTTACGCCACGAGCAAGATCAGGATCTCAAGGCGTTTGATGTCGGGTTTGATGTCTTTTTCCTTGAATCCTCTTTGTATGATGAAGGCAAAGTGGAAGAGACCGTGCAACGCTTAATCGCACAAGGTCATACCTATGAGCAAGATGGCGCCCTTTGGTTGCGCACCACCGATTTTGGTGATGATAAAGACCGTGTCATGCGTAAGAAAGATGGCGGCTACACCTACTTTGTGCCGGATGTTGCTTACCATCTGAATAAATGGCAGCGTGGCTTTAAGCGGGTGATTGATGAGCAAGGTGCGGATCACCACTCGACGATTACTCGCGTTCGTGCCGGTTTGCAGGCACTGGATGTCGACATTCCAGAAGGCTGGCCTGATTATGTCCTGCACCAGATGGTGACGGTCATGCGAGGCGGCGAAGAAGTTAAGTTGTCAAAGCGTGCAGGCAGCTATGTCACGCTGAGGGATTTGATTAATGAGGTGGGGCGTGATGCGACGCGTTACTTCCTCGCTGCCCGTGCTGCGACGTCTCAGTTAACGTTTGATATTGATCTGGCGCGTTCGCAATCCAACGAAAACCCGGTGTATTACATTCAGTATGCCCATGCGCGCTTGTGTAGTGTGGCGCGTCAGGCCAATGAAAAGGATATGCCTTGGGATCGTGACGCCGGTGAAGCGGCCTTGACGTTATTAGTGCACGAGCAGGAACAAGCATTGCTTAATCAGCTGGCGCGTTACCCTGAAGTGGTTGAGCTGGCCGCTCGAGATCTAGAGCCGCATCAGATTGCGCAGTATCTGCGTGATTTGGCGGCCGCCATGCATGCTTGGTACAACGCCTGCCCCTTCCTGGTCGAAGAAGCCTCCTTGCGTAACGCTCGCTTGACCTTAGCGATGGCGACTCGGCAGGTTCTGGCTAACGGGATGAGTTTATTGGGTGTGACTGCGCCCGAGGAGATGTAACGCATGTCGCGCGATTTTGCGAGTCGCCAGCATCGGCGTACCAATGCAACGGGCCGTTCATCTGCCCGCCAAGGAGCGGCCACGGCATCGCGTCAATCCAAGGCTCCAGCAGCACCGACGGCTCCGGCTAATATGTGGCAACGTTTGCCTGGTTGGAGCTGGTTATTACTGGGGCTGGTGGTTGGCTTTATGATTTCTCAGTTCACGATGCCGCCGGCGCCTACGCCTTTGGCTCAGGCGACACAGCCGACTTTAGGGGCTGAATCGTCAGATAAACCGGCCTCGAATGCAGCTCAGCAAGCGGCTGATGTTGCCGATGAAGTTGCGGAAAACGCTGATGAGACCGCCGCCCCATCTCCGCGTTTTGATTTTTATACCTTATTACCTGAAAGCGAAGTCATTGCGCCCAGTGTTGAGGCTTACGCCTCACCAGAAATTGATGAAGCCGATTTGCCGCGTTATTTACTGCAAGTCAGCTCATTTCGTAATGCGGATGATGCCAGGCGTTTAGGCAGCCGTTTACAGAAACTGGGTTTTGATAATATTAAGATCAGTGCTGTGCGCTCCTCTAATGGTGAAACCTGGCACCGTGTTCAGGTGGGCCCCTATCAGGATCGGCGTCTAATGAATGAGGCTCAGGACCGTTTGGCAGACGCAGGACTTGAATCTATGCGTCTTCGCCTCAAAAACGAGTCTCAGTGAATCAAGTGAGGAGAAGCAAATGACCACGATCGTCTGCGTTAGACGCGACAACGATGTGGTGCTAGGTGGAGACGGACAAGTCTCACTAGGCAACACTGTGATGAAAGGTAATGCCCGCAAGGTGCGCCGCTTATATCGCGACCAAGTGCTGGCGGGATTTGCCGGTGGTACCGCCGATGCTTTTACGCTATTTGAGCGTTTTGAAGCACAGCTAGAGAAGTATCAGGGGCAGTTAGTGAAAGCCGCCGTTGAAATGGCTAAAGAATGGCGAACCGATCGTGCACTGAGGCGTCTAGAGGCGATGTTGGTGGTCGCTGATGAAACCGCAACTTTATGTATTTCCGGTACGGGTGATGTGGTTGAGCCCGAACATGGCATTTTGGCGATTGGGTCAGGTGGGAATTATGCCCTGGCTGCGGGGCGGGCGTTATTAGAAAATACCGATCTGTCAGCGCGTGAAATCGTCGAAAAAAGCCTGCAAATGGCCGGCGATATTTGTGTCTTTACTAATCATCAGCAGACTATTGAAGGGCTCGAATCATGAGCGAGATGACGCCGCGAGAAATTGTCAGTGAGCTGGACCGTTTTATTGTCGGACAGGCCGAAGCGAAGCGCTCTGTTGCGATTGCCCTGCGTAACCGTTGGCGCCGTATGCGCCTAGATGATGCGCTTCGGCCTGAGGTGACGCCCAAGAATATTCTCATGATTGGGCCGACGGGGGTGGGTAAAACAGAAATCGCCCGCCGTTTGGCCAAGTTAGCGAATGCACCTTTTATTAAAGTTGAAGCCACTAAGTTTACTGAAGTGGGTTATGTTGGGCGTGATGTTGAAACCATTATTCGTGACCTGACTGAAAGTGCGCTCAAAATGCTGCGTGAGCAGGCCATGGATAAGGTGCGTCATAAGGCAGAAGATGCCGCTGAGGAGCGTGTGCTGGATGCATTACTGCCTCCTGCACGAGATGCTCAGGGTAATACGCAGTCAACAGATTCTTCGACGCGCCAAGTGTTTCGTAAAAAATTACGCGAAGGTGAGTTAGACGAAAAAGAGATTGATGTTGAAGTCTCTGCCCAGCAGATGGGGGTGGAAATTATGACGCCCCCCGGCATGGAAGAAATGACCCAGCAGTTACAGGGTCTTTTTTCGAGCCTCGGGCAAGATAAGCGTAAACAGCGACGGATGAAGGTGCGTGATGCACTGCGTCAGATTCGTGACGAAGAAGCGGCGCGCTTGGTCAATGAGGAAGACTTGAAACAGGAGGCGGTTGAGCTGGTTGAGCAAAACGGCATCGTCTTCCTGGATGAGATTGATAAGGTGTGTAAGCGCAGTGAAGGGACGAATGCTGATGTCTCTCGTGAAGGCGTTCAGCGCGATCTCTTGCCGCTCATTGAAGGCTCTTCTGTGTCGACTAAATATGGCATGGTGCGCACCGATCATATTTTGTTTATTGCCTCTGGTGCTTTTCACCTCGCCAAGCCTTCTGACTTGATTCCTGAGTTGCAGGGGCGGTTGCCGATTCGAGTTGAACTGAAGGCTCTGACGCCGGAAGATTTTCGTCGCATCTTAACCGAGCCACATGCGTCTTTGACCCGGCAGTATCAAGCACTGCTGGCGACTGAAGGGGCTGAGATCGAATTCGCTGAAGATGGTATCGCTCGCATTGCTGAAATTGCATTTCAGGTAAATGAAGGGACTGAAAATATTGGGGCCCGCCGTTTACATACCGTGATGGAGCGCTTGCTTGATGATGCGTCTTATCGTGCGACAGAGCTGACCGAAAAGCTGGTCATCGATGCTGCATTTGTTGATCAGCAGTTAGGTGATTTGGCCAGGGACGAAGATCTATCCCGTTATATTCTGTAAACCTGACAGGCCCTGCGGGGCCTGTTTTTGATGGGGCGAACGCTTATGGTGAAGACCTCAGTACCCACCTCTGTTGATTATCAACAACAAGAGCGTCGCTTGGTGTTGACCTATGCAGATGGCCACGCTTACACCTTGAGTGCAGAATTTTTACGGGTTATGTCTCCGTCTGCGGAGGTGAAGGGCCATGGTCAACCCATACTGCAGACGGGCAAGTGTGAGGTTAAAATCTGGCAGATTGAGCCTGTTGGGCGTTATGCCTTGAAGCTGAGTTTTGATGATGGTCACGACACTGGGCTTTATTCGTGGGATTATCTGGCGCACTTAGGGCAGAACCAGGCGCGTTTATGGCAAGATTACCTGGCACAGCTCGCTGAGCAGGGGAAGAGCCGTCAACCGAGTTTGATTCCTTTGTCTTCCAGTGACTGAGTGGGAAGAGAAAGTGACCTGATGGCATGAATTGAACAGGCCCCTCAATCACAAGCGTTTCGCTGTCAGCGGTTTTGTTCTGTTGATTTACTTTTGACTCTATCCAAGGAATTCCCGCATGTCGGATGATCGCCGCAATACCACTCACTTTGGTTATGAAGAAGTGGCTGTGGAAGAGAAGGCCACTAAAGTGGCCAGCGTTTTTCACTCTGTGGCCAGTCACTATGATGTGATGAATGATCTGATGTCATTTGGCATTCATCGTATCTGGAAGAAGTTCACGATCGAAATGTCCGGTGTGCGTAAAGGCCATAAAGTGCTGGATATTGCCGGTGGTACAGGTGATCTGACCATGGCCTTCTCTCGGTTGGTCGGTGACGAGGGTGAAGTGGTCTTAGCTGATATCAATGAGTCGATGCTGAACGTCGGTCGGGATAAACTGCTAGACCGAGGGTTTGGCGGCAATATCCGATTCGTTCAAGCCAATGCCGAGTCGCTGCCTTTTCCTGACAATCATTTTGATTGTATTACCATTGCCTTTGGCCTGCGCAATGTGACCGATAAGGATAAAGCTTTGGCGGATATGGCCCGTATCCTTAAGCCTGGTGGACGGTTGTTAGTGCTGGAATTTTCTAAGCCAACGACGGCATTGATGTCTAAAGCCTATGATCTTTACTCCTTCAGCGCTCTGCCCTTGATGGGAAAACTGATTGCTGGGGATAGTGAATCTTATCGTTATCTGGCGGAATCCATCCGCATGCATCCGGATCAGGAAACGTTAAAGCAGATGATGAGCGATGCAGGCTTGGATCATGTGGAATACCACAATATGACTGGGGGTGTGGTTGCATTGCACCGTGGCGTCAAATTGTGATCGAGATCGCATTATGAATCAGGTCATGGTACTCGGCGCCTTGGCAACGTTAGAACAGTGGGTTAATCCGCTGCTTAAAGGTCCGGCGTGTCAAACGCGTTTGGCTCAGTTGTCAGGCAGCCTTTTTCGTATTCGTTTGAATCCTCCTGATGTGGTGCTTTGGCTCAGTATCACGTCTTCAGGCGTCGTTTTTTATCGTCACCTGGACGATGAGCCTGATGCATGGCTCGAGTTATCCCCCTCTGCTTTGATGAAGCTCGTGACGACGACGTCTTCCACTGAGACGATGATGAGCTCTGGTGTTCACATGGGGGGAGATTCTTTGCGTCTGGAAGCATTACAGGCGTTGGTGCAATCTCTGGAGCTGGATACCACGCGCCTTTTATCTCAGTTTGTTGGCGCAACATGGACTGATTGGGGGCGTTCTGGGTTGACGGGCTTACGTGACTGGGCTTTGCGCAGTTGGTCTTCAGGGCAGCAGGATGTGCGGGATTATGTCCATGAAGAAGTCCGCTGGGCACCGGCTCCTCATGCGATGCAGCGCCTGGAAGATGAGCTTAGTGAGTTACGCTTAAGTCTTGATCGCTTGGAAGCCCGTGTTGGGCAGTTAGAACACCGCCTGACAGGAGTTTGAGGTGTCCAGAATCATTCGTTTTTTGCGTATTGGCTATGTCATCACGCGTTATCGCTTAGATACGTTAATTCCTGCTGAGCGGTTACCGGTGATGCTGCGTTGGTTGCTTTGGGTAAACCCGATGCGGCTATTTCCTGTCGGTCAGCGTAGCCGAGGGGAGCGATTACGCTTATCCCTGGAAGAGTTAGGCCCTATTTTCGTTAAATTTGGGCAAATGCTATCGACCCGTCGGGATCTTTTACCGGATGACGTGGCGCAAGAGCTGAAGCGCTTGCAAGATCAAGTACCCCCTTTCCCTGGCGCTGTTGCACGCCGTGTGGTTGAAAGAGCCTTGGGCGAGTCGATTGAAACGCTCTTTACCGAATTTAGTACCGAGCCGATGGCGTCGGCATCCATTGCGCAAGTCCATGCGGCACAATTGCCCAATGGTGATCAGGTCGTGGTAAAAATTCTACGCCCAGGTATTGATCGCATTATGCGCAAAGACATTGCGCTGATGTACATGGTGGCAGAACTCATGCTGAAGCTGGTGCCTGAAGCGCACCGGTTGCGTCCAAGAGAAGTGGTCGCCGATTATGAGGTGACTTTGTTTGATGAGCTGGATTTGCAAAAAGAAGCGGCCAATACTTCCCAGCTCAAGCGTAACTTTAAAGATTCTGAGTTGCTTTATGTGCCCAGCATTTACTGGGATTTATCACGCCGCAATGTCATGGTTCAAGAGCGTATCTATGGCGTTCCAGTGGCGGATGTAGAAACTCTCCGCTCACATCATGTTGATTTGAAGCTATTGGCTGAACGTGGTGTTGAGATCTTTTTTACCCAGGTGTTTCGCGATAATTTTTTCCATGCGGATATGCATCCGGGGAATATCTTTGTTGATGTTCGTAACCCCGCGTCTCCACGTTATGTCGGTATCGATTGTGGCATTGTCGGTAGCTTGACCGTTGAAGATCAGAACTATTTGGCGCGCAACCTATTGGCCTTTTTCAAGCAGGATTATTATGAAGTCGCGCGCCTTCATATTGAGTCGGGGTGGGTCGGGGAGAATACGAGAGCGAATGAGTTTGCTTCTGCAATTCGAGCCGTATGTGAACCGATCTTTGAGAAACCGCTGATGGATATCTCTTTTGGTCAAGTGTTATTGGGGCTTTTCCAAACGGCCCGGCGTTTTCATATGGAGGTACAGCCTCAGTTGGTGCTGCTGCAAAAAACATTACTGAATATTGAAGGGCTCGGACGGCAGCTTTATCCCGAGTTAGATCTTTGGAGTACGGCTAAGCCTTATCTGGAAAACTGGATGAAACAACGGGTTGGCCCTCGGGGGATCGTGAAGAAAGCCTATGAAAAATTACCTGATTGGTTAGAACAGATTCCTGAGTTGCCTCAGTTGGCCCATGAAAGTTTGAACCAGTTACAGGATTGGCGGCAAGAGCAACAGGCGCACCGTCAGGTATTACAGCAGTTGACCCAAGAGGTCAGTGCTAATCGGCGACAAGGTGGTTGGCGTTGGATCGGACTGTTGTTGATCGCATTCGCCCTCTATGGCTTGTATCCTGACTATATGCCTCAACTCAAAGCGATGCCTGAGTTCGTGTTGGGCGGGATTGGCGTACTCGGGCTGGTGATCTTGTTGCGCCGCTGAGTCAGTATGAGCTTGAGAGACCATATTGATCTCCATTGTGTTTGATTTTGAACACGGTGGAATGAAGTGAAGCGAGAAAAAGTACTTTTTTAATGCCAACTTGGGTATTTTGAAATACCTTTGTCACATGATTTCAAGCATGATGCAGGACTTCTGATGAGTGATATTCTCGATCAACTGGATGATATTTTGGCGCAACGTCGCCAAGCTGATCCTTCGACGTCTTATGTGGCCCAACTTCACCATAAAGGATTGAACAAAATTCTTGAAAAAGTAGGGGAAGAGGCGACAGAAACGATTTTGGCGGCTAAGGATGTAGCGCTTCCCGGGGGGCGACAAGCCTTGATTGGCGAAACGGCCGATTTGTGGTTTCACTCTCTGGTGATGCTATCGCATTTAGGTGTGAGCCATGGCGAAGTGCTCGATGAACTTGCACGGCGTATGGGAATATCCGGATTAGAAGAGAAAGCCTCTCGCGTGCAGGAGTAAAAAGGCCTATCACGCATTGGTGTGATCAGTGTGTGGTCTTTATCTGCCTGTATTGACGTGGGCTATGACCGTTTTGAATGAATCGCCCGCAGGGGTGTAGGAGAAGATCATGGGGTTTGGTGGCATTAGTATCTGGCAGTTATTAATCGTGCTGGGCATCATTATTTTGATCTTTGGCACGAAGAAGCTACGCAATATTGGCGGCGATCTAGGCAACGCGGTCAAAGGCTTTAAAGAGGCTGTCAAAACTGATGATCAGGATCAGAATAACGCCGAGAAGAAGTCTGTAGAGCAACGCTCTGAAGATGATGACGCGATTGACGTCACGGCTGAGCGGTCGTCTCAAACGTCCGACGATAAGTCGCAGCGATAAGCCGCCACTATGTTTGATATCGGCTTTTTCGAGTTATTGCTTATTGCCATTCTTGGACTATTGATCCTTGGACCTGAGCGGTTGCCTCAGGCGGTGCGGACTGTGGGCCTATGGGTCGGGCGTATCAAGCGTATGGCGAGCAGCATCCAGCAAGAGGTCAATGACCAGCTGCAGCTTGAAGAAATGCGTCAACGCTTGGCTGAACATGAGAAGCGGGTCAAGGATGGCCTGATTCGTACTGAAGAAGAAGCCAAAGCATCCCTCAAAGGCGAGCCTTTACCTGACCGCTCTCCCGACAAAGCTGAGACGTCGGCGCCCAATTCTGAGTCGCCGGTGACTGAGGCTGACGCATTGGCTTCAAGTGACGATAGTCATGCGAATTTAGCGAATCATCAGTCGGCAAGTGATGGCGCGTTAGGTAATGGAACGGCAGCTAATGGAGCGGCAGGTAATGAAAGTGCCGATAGGCTCAATCAGCAGCAGAGTCACTCGGAGGTGCCACCTGCTGAACGATCCGAGCCCACATCAGAAACAGGTAAATCATCTCGATGAGTGAGCGTGAGTCGACTCCCACCGTGACTTCTGATGAACCAGAGTCCACGGATCTTGATACACCGTCAGCATCAACTGAGGTCACTCCTGAGGGTGGCGCCCATGCCCCTTTGATTGAGCACTTGGTTGAGCTGCGAAACCGTTTACTTAAAAGTGTGCTGATCATTTTATGTGTTTTCGGTGCGCTATTTTATTTTGCGAATGATCTTTATCAGTTCGTATCGGGGCCTTTGCGAGATTTGTTGCCTGAAGGCTCTCATATGATCGCGACTGAAGTGGCTTCACCCTTTTTAGCGCCTTTTAAGCTCACGTTAATTGTGGCGATCTTTGCCGCCATGCCGTTTGTGCTATTCCAAGCGTGGAGCTTTGTGGCGCCTGGGCTTTATCGCCATGAAAAACGTATTGCTGTGCCCATCCTCGCCTCTAGTATTGTGTTGTTTTATGCCGGGATGGCTTTTGCTTATTATGTGGTGTTCCCACTGATATTTGGTTTCTTTACCAGTACTGGGCCTGAAGGTGTTGAGGTCATGACGGATATCAACGCCTACCTAAACTTTGTGCTCAAGCTGTTTTTCGCGTTTGGTATTACATTTGAAATTCCCGTGGCGACTGTATTGCTAGTACAAATAGGGGTGACTTCTGTACAGAAGCTAGCGGCTAAGCGTGGCTACGTGATTGTGGGGTGTTTTGTGGTGGGGATGCTGCTGACCCCTCCCGATATTTTTTCGCAAAGCATGTTGGCACTACCCATGTGGCTGCTTTTTGAAGTGGGTATCTTGATTGCGCGACTGTTACCGAAGCGTAGTGAAGAAATGTGATCCAGTGACCTTGACATAAGCGTAAATAAAAGCCGTCGACATTAATCGACGGCTTTTTTGTTTTAAGTCATGGTGGCTTATCGAAGGACAGGTAATGTGTCTATTTATTGAGTAAGTTAGATTGAGGCTCGGGCGGACATCGATGGTTGAACAAAGTCGGATTTTGTATGAGGACGACGAGCACCAGCTGATTTGGTTTGGCTGGGAAGATCCTGAAGCAGAAGAAAGTTTGGTGCAGTCAAACCAAGTGTTGGTCACTCATGGTGATCAGGCGTATTTGTTTGATCCTGGTGGTGCTTTCATTTTTTCTGATGTCGTGGCTGAGTTAAACAAGTATGTGGCCCTTGATCAGATTCGCTATATTCTTGCGACCCACCAAGATCCAGATGTGTTGTCTTCAGTGACGCTATGGCTGAAGGCCACTCAGGCTAAATTATTGGTTTCTAGGCTATGGGTGCGCTTTGTTTCCCATTTCGGCTTTAATGATGTGAGCCGTCTTGTGCCGATTGAAGATAAAGGACGTAAGATTCGCCTTGCCGAAGGCGGTGAAATACTGCTGCTGCCAGCCCATTTTTTGCATAGCGAAGGTAACTTTAGTTTTTACGATACACGCTCTAATATCTTGTTTTCAGGCGATATCGGGGCCGCTGTTTTTCCAAAAGGCGAGCGTTATTTATTCGCTGAGGATTGGGAACAGCATCGTGGTTATATGGAAGGTTTTCATCGGCGTTACATGGGCAATCAAGCGGCTTTGGCTAAATGGGTGGCGATGATTCGTCAGTATCCAGTGGAAATGATTGTGCCTCAACATGGCGCCATTATTCCTAAACCCATGATTGAGCCTTTTCTTCAATGGTTAGAAGGCTTGCAGTGCGGCACCGATTTGCTGGATGAGTATTACGGCTTCTAAAGGTAGGTTCTGTTGACGATGATGCGGCGTGATAGGTGAGGTTTGGTTCGAATCCTTACTCGACGCATCGATCGGCGCGCAGTGTGGCGACCGTAACGGCGGGGGCTACAAGGATGACAACAATGATGCAGTTACGTGGCTTTGAGTTGACAGGTATTGCGCCTGAAGAGTTACAAGTTGGGCAGCCTATCCCTTGGGCTGTTTATGATGAATTTGGTAAGTTACTCTTGGCCAAAGGTGCTCGAGTACGTTCTCAGCATCAACGAGATGTGTTGGTTCAAGTCGGCCTACATGTGCCGACACAACGTCATCAAACGACACATCAACTCCCGCAGCCTGTCCGCTTCAACCGGCGTATTAATCCCTTTGCTGAGTTTGATGAGTTATGCATGAAGCTCCAGGAGGCATTTAAACTCATTGAACAAGAAGTGCCGCCGCGGGCAGGCTTAGTCGAGAAACGTATTTATGAAATCGTGACGACGCTACAGGGGTTATCTCATTATGATGCTGATGCCCTGTTAGGCGCCGTTCATTTGTCCGATCAGTTTCCCTATCATCTGCACCACCCAATGCAGATGGCTGTGCTGACTGAGTTGATTCTAAAGCGACTGCGTGTTGAGCAAGAGATCCAGCTGCCGGCGATTGGCGCGGCTCTGACTTGTAATATCGCGATGAATCACTACCAGCAACAACTTCATTTACAGCGTCAGCCCCTTTCTTCAAAGCAGCGCCGTGTAATCAATAAACATCCACTACAAAGTGCTCGGATGCTTGCGCATTCGGGTGTGGATTCGGAGTTATGGCTCGAATTAGTGCGCCAGCATCATGAGAAGTTAGATGGTACTGGCTATCCTCTTGGTCTCAAAGGGGATGATATTCGTCGAGAAGCCCGTATTTTGGCATTAGCTGATGTCTATTCCGCTATGGTGACGGCGCGTCCTTATCGGCCGCCAATTCAGCATAAGGACTCGCTGCGTGAGCTCTTCATTAAACGAGGCGAGTCGTTTGATGAAAAGTTGACCTTGCTCTTTCTGAATGAATTAGGCTTATACCCGCCGGGGGTCTATGTCAGATTAAACAATGGGGAGCGAGCCGTTGTGGTTGGGCGTACAACGGACCCCAAGGCGCCAGTTGTGGCCAGTATAAAAAAAGCAGATGGTAATTTCTTTATTTCACCCCGGCGTCGGAACACCGGGGCAGAGAACTTTGCAATTTGTTCGACATGTGGATTAAGTGATCGCCATCCGATTAATCCCGCAATGCTTTGGGGGGTTGAAGTCATTCGTTTGGCCCAGTCTTTTAACTTTGAAATGCCTGACTTGATATAACCTGTTTGACATCAGGGGGATCCGTTGGGCATTGAGTAACCGCTGTGGCCAAATGTCATGACTAGTTGCTCAATTCAAGTAGACGATCAACAAGGCAATGAATTCCTTTAGCGGCATGACTTAAGTGTTCTGCCTCTAACGTGCCTGGTGTTGAGAGTAGCTTTTGAGCATGATCAATGACGATATCATCGGCTTCGCAATGACGATGTAGTCCGCCTAAGTGCATCAATGTGCCGAGCATTGCAGCCTCTTGGCCCAGTGTGCAAGTAATTCCTTCGCCAAAGGCAATAGGCAAGAGCAGCGTGGCCAGCCCTATTGTGGCAATCGGGATATCATTTTGATGGGCTGAGGCTAAAAAATCGGCCAGCTCATCCTGTAGCTCTGGTGTTGCATCCGGTTGATCTAGATTTGAGAAGACGCTGAGCACTCCACGTCCCCCAGGAATAATAATGCCATCGAAGTGTTTAGCTTGTGTCTCGTCATTAAGTGGGAGAACGGGCTGACGTGTGAGTTTGGCAGCATCAGCCAGCGGTAGTGATGTGGGTGATGGTAAGTTGGCTGGAGGGATGTGAGCTTGCTCCGGTGCGAAACATTGGCTCTGTACACCCGCATGATCCAACTGTAACAGGGTCAGCACAGTATCTTCGGCACTTGACCCCATTTGGTGGCCGCAGCCCGCTAAAATAACAGCAATATGTTTATTCATAGCAGATCCTCCAACGGATAGCGTCACTTCAATCTAATGCAGCCTTCAGCGGTGTAGCCAATTGAGTCACACTATGATGATGCAGTGCGTCATTACTGAATGGCGTTCTGTCATCTTTTTGTCATCTCGTTGTTTCAGTCTTGCAGCCCTATTGTTAATACCATGTACTCGAATATCGATTGATCGCATCTTGATCAACCTACTAGCACAACACCATGCTATACCGGTAATCATTTCATTGTGATGGTGCTGTAGTGTCTGTCTATGAACATGGCTTAAGGAGCTTGTACCATGAGTAGTGATCCCCGCCCTCCCCATTCTTTGCCCGAGGTTCAGTATGATGAGGCGGGTACCGTCACACGCCCTATTCTGCGTATTAATCAGAGCAAAACGGGAGTGCGCCGACGTAAGCCCTCTTCTGATATTGATCTCGATGCTCCTGAGCTTTACTTCAACCGAGAACTCTCTCATCTCCAGTTTAATATTCGCGTGCTTGAGCAAGCGTTGGATGAAAGTCATCCATTATTTAACCGGTTGGTTTTTTTATTAATTTTTTCCAGCAATCTCGATGAATTCTTTGAAATTCGGGTGGCTGGGCTGAAGCGGCAATTGGCGTTTGGACGTGAAACTTCTGATGCCGATGGCATGCGCCCTGCTGAGGTTTTAAAAGAGATTTCTCGTATTTGCCATGAGCAGGTTGATCGGCAATACCATATTTTGAATGATATTTTGATTCCTGCATTAGAAGAACATAACGTCCGTTTTGTGCGACGTAACCAATGGAGTCATGCGCAGAAGGCGTGGGTCGCGAAGTATTTTCAGGACGAAATCATGCCCGTCATTAGTCCGATTGGTTTGGATCCCTCACATCCTTTCCCACGCTTGGTGAATAAAAGCCTTAACTTCATTGTGTCTTTAGAAGGAAAAGATGCTTTTGGCCGTGAAGGTGGGTTAGCGATTTTGCCTGCGCCGAGATCCTTACCACGCTTGATTCGCATGCCTGGGGACTTGACACAAGGTGGTGATGAGTTTGTATTTCTTTCTTCCATGATTCATGCCCATGCTGAACTGCTCTTTCCCGGCATGAAAGTGAAGGGCTGTTATCAGTTTCGGCTGACACGTAATGCGGATCTTCTGGTCGATCCGGAAGAGGTGTCTGATCTCGCTAGTGCTTTGAGAGGGGAGCTATTGTCACGCCGTTATGGTGATGCCGTCAGATTGGAAGTGGCGGATAATTGCCCGGACGAGTTGTCTCATTTTTTACTCCATCAGTTTGGTCTGAGTGAAGATGAGCTGTATCGCGTGAATGGACCGGTCAATTTGAATCGTTTAATGACGGTGATGGGTCAAACAGAGCGTCCGGATTTAGAGTTTCCACCTTTTACCCCGGGATTGCCTAAACCTTTGAAGCGAGAAGAAGGCTCGATTTTTAATGCAATTCGGCAGCAGGATATTCTCCTGCATCACCCGTTTGAGAGCTTTGCACCCGTTGAGGATATGCTCAGAGAGGCAGCACGAGATCCCAATGTTGTGGCAATCAAACAAACGTTATATCGCACTGGCGCCGATTCTGAAATTGTGAATGCACTGGTGGAAGCCGCTCGCAATAATAAAGAAGTGACCGTGGTGATTGAGTTGAGAGCGCGCTTTGATGAGGCGGATAACTTAGCTTTGGCCAGTCGCCTACAAGAAGCCGGTGCTATCGTTATTTATGGTGTGGTGGCGTATAAAACCCATGCCAAGATGATGCATATTTTGCGTCGTGAGCATGGCAAGTTAAAGCATTATGCGCATGTCGGGACCGGTAATTATCATGCGAAAACAGCCAAACTGTATACTGATTATGGGCTTCTAACCGCTCATCCTGAGCTATGTGAAGATGTACATAAAGTGTTTCAGCAGTTGTGCGGTATGGGGCAAGTGCTTCAGATGAACCATCTTCTGCATGCGCCTTTTACACTGCATAAACAGCTAGTCGCTATGATTGAGCGTGAAGCCGAGCATGCCGCTGCAGGCCATAAAGCACGTATCATTATTAAATGTAATTCCATGACCGAACCCAAGCTGATTCGTGCTCTGTATAAAGCCAGTCAGGCGGGTGTTGAAATTGATATGATCATTCGTGGTATGTGTTGTTTAAAACCTGGTTTGCCGGGTATTTCTGAAACGATACGAGTGCATTCTATTATCGGACGTTTTTTGGAGCACACCCGTGTATTTTACTTCCATCATAACGGCCGGGATGAGGTGTACTGTGCCAGTGCCGATTTCATGGAAAGAAATATGTTCCGCCGGGTGGAGACCTGTTTCCCATTGCTTGAGCCTCGTCTTGCTAATCGTGTGCGCAAAGACCTTGAGACTTACCTCGTGGACAACTGCCAACGTTGGTGCTTACAAAGCGATGGTAGTTATCGCTTGCAGACACCCGCCGAAGGGGAGGCTGAAATCAGTGTTCAGGAGACATTGCTAGATGCCTACGCGATTAAAGTGGGTTGATCAATGGGTTGAATAACTAATTGTTTGAATAACTAATTATTTGAATAACCAGCTGTTTGATGATTTGGCTGAACAGGCTCATCGTGCTAGGGTTTTAGGCATGATGGTAAGCCTTTAGGAGCGGTGGGAATGGAAGAGGCACAGACTGCAGCCCCGCAGAAAGCGGGGATTTGCTGGATACAAGAAGCACAGTGGCCGCGTTTGTTGGATATTGCGGAAGATCATGATCTATTGGAGTCGACTTGGGAGGAGTGGCGCGCCAAGACTGAAGAAATGATAGAAGTCTTTGCCACTCGACAAATCTTTATTGATCGCGTTGAGGTTGATGTCGAAGAATTGTTGGCTTGGTGTAACGAGAAGGGTAAACCCGTCAATGCGTCATCTCGTGCTGAATATGTGACAGCTAAAATGATGGCACAAAAGGCCTTGCCAAGCGCTGATTAAGTCGGCATGATCAAGCTATGAAAAAATTAACTGATCAATGCTCATGTGTTCTAAATCATGGTTTTCAGCCCCACAAAGGCGCTGACACTTTCGTGCGTGAAAATTTTTCAGTCAGCCATACAGGCGTTCGCTCAGACTCGGCACTGTTGAATTTGATTCAGCAAGTCCCTATGAACTATTGGTATTTTACCGACTGAGTGCGCCTACTCGGTTGGGCGCCTGATGGCCGCCCACCCTGTATCAAGAACCCCGGTGAGTGGCCCTGTCCACACCGGGGTTTTTTTATGCGTTTTATTTGCTAGAACGGGTATTCGTTCGACAGGCCTAACGCCATCAATTTAGAGGATCTGAACATGTCATATTTCAATATCGCACTGGTTTATCTGACACAGGCTTATGGGTGGCGATTTAGTGACGCTTGCTGCGCCTTGAGTACGGCTGGTGTTCAGCAAGTGAATATCGCCGGCCATTTACGAACATGTTTAACATTACGATGTTGATATACCTGAGTCAGAAGACTCAAGTATTAAGGAGATTCAAAGCATGACTGCTTTATCGACTGTGAATGCTTCTCAAACGGCGACTCACCCAGCGCAGACTGATGTGGTTAATGAAACGACAGACTGTGCCTCTTTGCCTTCCTGTGCAGAATTGCAAGCGCAGTATCCGCTAAGTCCACTTTTGAAACATCAAATTCAGCAACAGCGCCAAACGATTCATCGTATTCTTAACGGAGACGACCCACGGTTACTTGTTGTCATTGGCCCTTGCTCTATTCATGACATGGCCTCCTCTTTGGCCTATGCACGTCGATTAACGGCGCTTACATCACAAGTTTCAGATGTGATGTATCCAGTGATGCGTGTTTATATCGAAAAACCGAGAACTGCGCTGGGCTGGAAGGGGTTTGTCACCAACCCTCGTCTGAGTGGGCAAGATAATTTAGCGCTAGGTTTGACGCTTTCACGTCGGTTAATGAGCGAGGTCGCTCAGTTAGGGTTGCCCATAGCGACCGAGGCACTGAATCCTCTGGTGGCCGATTACTTCAAGGATTTGGTGAGCTGGTACGCGATTGGGGCACGTACGACGGAGTCTCAAACACACCGTGAAATGGCCAGTGATTTACCGGGTACGATTGGATTTAAAAATGGTACCGATGGTGGTTTTGAGGTGGCGATGAATGCCATGCGTGCCGCTGCGCAGCCTCATACGATACTCGGCCAGAGTGCGGATGGACGTTTACAGCAAAAAGTGACTAGGGGGAATGCGAATACGCACCTTGTGCTCAGAGGAGGGCATAAGGGTCCTAATTATGATGCGAATTCTATTCAAGCTGCGACTGATAGGCTGAGTCATGCCGGGTTGCCTGTACAGCTTATGGTCGATTGTAGTCATGCTAACTGCGGTAAAGTCGCTGAGCGACAGTCGGAAGTGTTGCAAGCGGTATTACAACAGCGTATCAACGGGGCGCCTGTTCTAGGCGTAATGCTAGAAAGCTTTATTGAGGCGGGCCGGCAACCGCTGCAAGATCCCTCTTTGTTAACGTTTGGCCAGTCAGTGACTGACCCTTGCTTGTCCTGGTCTGAGACGGAACAGGCTCTCATCAGTGCAGCGAAGAAATTGAGAGCTTCCATCAATTGTGAATCATCGTGTTGTTATGGATGAGCTCTATGATGAGTGCTGAATGCTGTTCAAAAATACAGTAAATTGCTTTTCATCTGCCCCGGAGTGACTTATATTCACCTTTCATATTGGGGATAAGTCATTGCCGGAGGCGGTTATGAGCAAAGTGCAATTTTTAGCGCGTCAGACGTCGCATTTGCAGCATACTCGGTGTTTACCGTGGCAGTTACTGGATGATCCCGCGGATATGGACGTGCCGCTTTTGGGATGGGTGTCCGCTGGTCAGCCTATTGAAATATTTGAGAATTCGTCGACCGTGACGGTGCCCCGTCAGTTGGTACGACGAGATACTTATGCACTTAGAGTTCGTGGGAATTCAATGATTGAGTGCGATATTCATGACGGTGATGTCATTATTATTGATCGCCGGGAAACCGCCGAAAATGGTGAAACAGCCGTGATTATGATTAATCAGCGTGAAGTCACCTTAAAAAAGCTGTATATCGAGCGTGGAGGTGTCCGTTTGCAACCCGCGAACGAGCATTTGTCACCTATTTATCTGGCCAATGAAGATGTTGAAGTGCTTGGGGTGGTGATGGGGATTAAGCGTCAGGCATTGCATTAAGCATCCCCTGATGCTTGATGGTTAGACTGAGTCAGGGGTGACTCGGTTAACGTATGTTCCGCAATGCCGCGCACAGGATAAAGGGTGAACACTTTAAAAAAGTCTTCACGAGAGAAATCTTTGAGTAGTGCTTTGCTGTAGGCGATTTTACGATTGCGGGTGAGATCAAACCCTTTATAGCCCAGCAGTTGTAGGCAGTCTGAGCAGACTTGAGCGGTCACGTCCTCAGTGAATCCTGGAATTTGGCCTTGTCGGCGTGTTGTGATCACGACCTCTTGTCGTTTTTGCGTTAATAAGGATGGACACTGGGCCAAGTGGTAATGCCCAGGCGTGTGGGCACTATAAATGAGAATTCGGCTGTTTTTAATGGCCCAGGTACCATCTGCAAGGGCCCTCAATTGTGACAGTGAACGCTTGAGACCGGTGGTTTCTAACGCCGATCGTTCACGACCATTGAGATGGCGTTTGGGGTCGAATAATTCAAAATGGCCTTGGCGGCGAGCCCCCATTTGCTGTCTCAATGCGACAAAGGGCTCAAATTCAGTGAAATCAGGTAATTTCATTGGATTGGCGCTTTTTGATCGGTCTGCGACGGTGTGACCGCTGTTGATGTTGCGGCTTTGATCTTGGACGACTCATTGAGATCGCCATGTGGAATCACACTTTTAACCCCCATCTCTTGCAGAATTTCGCGTATTCGGGCATCGGCATCGGTTCGAACACGGAACTCTACCCGCCTAGAACGTGCTTCATCTTCTGTCCCCGCTGCGGTGAGCAATGGCTTTGAGGAAGAAAGACCATTGGCGGTGACATTATGCTTCAGCCAGGATTTTTCAATTTGAAGGTCTTGCAGCTGCAGTAAGTAGGCCAGTGTGCTGCGTGTCCTATGTTGGGATAACTGCATATTGTTGATGTAAGCATCATCCTGGGTTTTGGCATTGGTCCAGTCGCTTGATGTATGACCTTCGATACGGACTTCTGCGATTTCATCCCGGTACTTGGGCGAGGTAATAATGCGAATATAGCGTGGAAAAAAATCCGCCAGTATCTCGGCAAATTCAGGGCGGAGTTCTGCTGAACCTAATTCAAATAAGCCGCCGCTATCATTAAAGCGAATGCTCAGGTCTCGGCGTAACTCAGCGCCCCAACGAGGGAGGTCATCTTTAAACTCTTGGAGTAGGTCTTGGTAAAGGGCTTCGCGAAGATCAACATAGACTTCGGCTACCTGTCGTACCCGTTCATTTTGATGCTGGACGATGACCATAAAGACAACTGCCAGCAACAAGAAGACCATCATTAGCCCGGCCATCAAGTCACTGACGGAAATCCAGTGAGCGCCTTCTTCGCCTGCAAGTGGATCTTCATCCTGCAGATTGGGGTTCATTTCGTGCCTCTTACGGTCTCTCGGTCGATCTGTTCGGCAAGTTTGACGATGTCTCGAAGTTTGTCCGCTAGCGGCGTGTAATCAGTGGCAAACTTCTCAGAAAGGGCGGCCATTTGACTGCCAAAAGTTTGTAGAGCGTGTGTCAGTTCGTGTTCCAATGCTGCATCCATCCGGACCAGCTGTTGCTCATTACGATCCAATGCTTGGACGGTCAGGCGTTGTTGGCGTTCCAATTGTTGATCAAGTCGCTCTCCTAGCACTTCATTGAGGTGCTCGACACTGTCTGTGATACGGCGTCCGCTGTTATCCAATAGTTTTTGCATCTGACTGTGTTGATGCTCTAAGGCTTCTGAGAGCCCTTCGGTCAGCGCGAGAATGCGACCTTCTAGTTTCGGCAAGCCGCCGCCTGCTTGGTTCACCAAACGGGCTAATGAATCCAGATAACTGCCCAGTGATTCAGACTGTTGCTGCAAGCCCTGCATCACGTCACCCAGAGTTTCAGCCACGGTATTAAATGATTGTGTGTGTTGCACCATGGTCTTGTAAGCTTCTGTGGCTTTATCTAGCACTTGCCCATTGGCCCTTTGTTCGTTGAGAAGTTTTTCCAGCTCATCACGGTAATTGTTCTGCCATTGCAGCATCTGGCCGACAGCATCATTTAAAGCTTGGAAGTTATCGCCGTATTGGGTGCCAATCTGTTGGTTAAAATCTTGCAGCAATTGCCCCAGTGCTTGAACCAAAGCGTCACTATTGGCTTTTGCCATTTGTTCTTGATAAGTCCCAATATCGGTTTTGATACGGGTCAGTAATTGTTCGAAGCGTTGATCAGAAGCTTTTAAATGATCATCCAGCCGGGTCAGCCCAGAACTTTTGAGTTGAAGGCGAATATCCCCAAGCAGCGTGGCCAAGTCGTCCATTGTTGCACCAGTGACTTGAGTGCTGCCATCGACTCCGCGCACATGATTCAGGACATGGCGAAGCTTGATCGTCATTGCGCCAAGGAGCCCTGCAATGGATGACCAAAAGGCTGTTTTGAGTCCTTCAATAAGTTGAGGAACGCTGGCTTCAACGTTGCTGCTATCAAAGTTCATCAGGCCTAATGCAATCCCCAGAAATGTACCGAAAATCCCCACGCTCGTGAGGATTGAGGGAGCAGCATTCACCGTTCTCAGTGAATAAACGGGACCATGAAAATAGGCCGTCATGAGCGCAATCAAGCTCATGAAACCTAGCGTCATGGGAGAAAAGGCACTCAGCAATTCCATTCTAAGACTCCAAGTCCGACCTGTTTGAGGCCTCTTGCTGATGAAGGCAATGGCTCATCAGCCCTTGAGTTGAACTATCGAACTCAGCCATGGTGTGGCGTTGTTCAACGAGGGCTTCTTCTGTCGCAATTGCTATTTTTTTGCCCATTTCAACGCCCCACTGATCGAACGGGTTGATGTCCCACAGCGTGGCTTGGACAAACACTTTGTGCTCATACAACGCGAGTAACTGACCCAGGCTATAAGGGGTGAGTTGTTCGAGCAATAGTGTGGTCGAGGGCTGATTGCCGCGATATAAGCGGTAGCGAGGGGCTGAATCAAGTACAGTGGGATCCAACGCCGAATCTCCCAACATCAAAAGGCGTGATTGGGCAAAACAGTTAGCCAATGTCATACGGTGTTGGCGTGTCAGTTGTTGGCGTTGATCGGGCGATTTAACATCTTCATAGCGTCGGGCGGGGGCGATAAAGTCGCAGTTGACGGCTTGAGTGCCCTGATGGAGCAGTTGATAAAAAGCGTGCTGTGCATTAGGCCCAAGTTCACCCCAAAGCACTGGACAAGTGTCATAGTCGACACCTTCATCATCTTGAGTCGTGCACTTACCGTTGGATTCCATTTCCAGTTGTTCAAGGTAAGCGGGTAAGTACTTCATGCGGCCATCATAAGGCAGTACGGCATGGGCATTGATATTTAATCCGTTGATATTCCAAACCCCGGTCAGGGCCAGCATTACGGGCAGATTTTCTTCCAGTGGCGTCTGCCGGAAATGCTGGTCTAAGGCATGTGCTCCGGCGAGCAGTTCGCGAAATCCGGCCATGCCTATCTTGAGCGCGATGGGCAGGCCAATGGCGGACCAGAGTGAATAGCGTCCACCGACCCATTCCCAAAAGCATAACTGGTGAGCTTCGGGGATTCCCCAGGCGGTCATTTTATCTGGGCTGGCTGAGACGCCAATAAAATGGCGTTTCATAATGAGCCCTTCGTCTCCCAAATGTTGGCTCAGCCAACGCCGAGCCGTTTCTGCATTGGCTAGGGTGTCTGCGGTTGTGAACGACTTCGATGAAAAAATGAATAGCGTAGTGCTTGGATTCAGCCAGGCTAGCCGATCAACCAGTTGTGAGCCATCCATGGTGGAGACAAAGTGTACGCGAGGCGGTTGGACGGCAAAGTCTCTCAGTGCATGGCAGGCCATCAAGGGGCCAAGATCTGAGCCACCAACACCTAAATTCACCACATCTGTAATGGGGTGGCCGGTGACGCCACGCCACTGGCCTGAGCGCACCGTGTTGACCAAGGATTCCATATGATCCAGCGTCTGATGGATCGCCGGTATGATGTCTTCGCCGTCCACTTCAAGGGATGTGTCCGATGGCTGGCGTAGGGCGGTGTGCAAGGCCGGCCTTTGTTCGCTGCGATTGACCGGTTGTCCCGTAAATAGCGCTTCAATGGCTTCGGGGAGCTTGGCTTCTCGGGCCAGCTGAAGTAAGGCCTTGCGGGTTTCTGCACGCATTCTTTGCTTGGAGAGATCCAGCAGTAATTGATCAAATTGAAGGTGCCATTGGTCAAACCGGTTGGGTTCCTGCTGATGGAGGTCCCGCAGGTGAACATCATGCATATGATGAGCTTCTTGCTCGAACTGAGGCCAGTGCGCTAGTGCTGAAAGTCGTGTCATGATGGTAACCACTAAGCCCAGGCAGAGTTGACGTCTGCCTGGCGCGATAAGTCATTGTTGAATAGGTTGTGACGGCATTGCCTTATGCCATGCCGTTGTCTTAGCGTACCGAGGAGGGCGGTTGATAAGGACTGTCTTGATTTAGCAACTGCTCCAGTTGATCGAGCACCTCGCCGGGCTGACTTTCAGCGCCTTTGCGTGGAGGCTTGGTATCAAGGGAATCGCCTTCAGTACTTTCTGGGCTTGGATCAATATCGGCAGCTTTCCGCGCGGCTTCTAATCTGGCTTTAGCGGCATCACTTAAGTGCTCTCCAGATTGATTATCCAGCTGCTTTTCTGCCTGGCGGTTGAGTACTACCAATTCAATACGTCGATTAATCGGGTCTGTGGGGTGATCAGTATCGAAAGGTATTGAGTCGGCCAGTCCCACCACTTGGGCGACCTGATCATCAGGATATCCGCCTTCAATTAACATCCGTCGGGCTGCGTTGGCGCGATTGGCCGACAGCTCCCAGTTACCAAAGTTATCATTGTCGCTGTAGTGATAACTATCGGTATGGCCTTGAATGCTAATTTTATTGTTGACTTTGGCAAGTTCGGGCGCGAGTTGAAGTAGGATCTCCGCAAAATAATAACGTAAGCGAGATGAGCCTTCATCAAACATCGGTCGGCGTTGATTATCGACAATCTGAATATGTAGACCATCTGGCGCAATATCGATAATTAACTGATTTTTAAACTGCGAGAGGAGGTCATCACTTTCAATGGCGGAAAGCAAAGAGTTTTGAAGCTCTTCGAGTGATTCTTTATTGGGTGAGCTGGCCAGCTCTTCTGGGTTCTCCATTGACAGCTCTTGCGAAGACTCTATTTGCTCGCTGCTATCTGATGGGTTGGTATTACGCAGTAATGAAGGGCTCCCGCCTAAATCGATAGGATTAAGCCGGCCGACTTTATCCATATAACCGGTGGGGTCAGAAAAGAACTGCTGCAGTTCAATTTTTTGTGTTTCTGTGGTGTTGGCTAATAGCCAGAGCAGCAAAAAGAAGGCCATCATCGCGATAGCAAAGTCAGCCAGGGCAATTTTCCAAGAGCCGCCATGGTGGCCCCCAACAACTTTCTTGACCCTTTTGATGATGATGGGTTGCTTATCATCCATTGCCGCCATGGGCGTGAACTCCTCGTACTTAAAGGCTTAACGCGCGTGTACTGGCTGCAAGGCGCAGCCAGTACACAGAGCTGAGATCGGAGGCGTTGACTTCGCCATCCGTTGGCGATCAGCGATTACGAACGCTTTCTTCAAGTTCATTAAAGGTTGGGCGACTGCCATGATTGAGCATCTTGCGCCCAAACTCGACGGCCAGTTGGGGAGGTAACCCATTCATATTGGCCAGAAGACAGGCCTTTATGGCTTCAAAGGCTTTGATTTTATCGTGCGCCATGGTTTCCATTGCGCGTGCCGTAGGCCCAACAAAACCATAAGAGAGCAGGATCCCCAGGAATGTTCCAACCAACGCTGCGGCGATGTGGTGGCCGAGGACTTCTGGTGGTGCGGCAATATCTTTCATCGTGATGGTAATCCCGAGCACCGCGGCCACGATACCAAACCCTGGTAAGGCGTCTGCCACACTGCCTACGGCATGGCTAGGCTCCGCCATTTCTTTTTGTAGGTTTTCAATTTCGGAATCCATCAACCCTTCCAGCTCATGAGGCTGCATATTGCCTGAACTGATAAGCCGCATATAGTCTGTGATGAACTCGATAAGCTCATGCTGTTTAAGGATTGCTGGGTAGCCTTGGAAGATAGGGCTCTGCTCCGGTTCGTCAACATCGGCTTCGATAGCAATGATGCCCTCTTTACGCGCTTTATTGAATAGTTCGAACATCAAGCGCAGTAGATCAATATAAAAGGCCTTGTTCTGTCCGCCGCTCGTTAGCAACTGAGGCACAGAAGCAAACACATCTTTCAAGACATGGGCAGGGTTGGCGGTGATGAACCCGCCAAGGGCAGCTCCACCAATGATTATCAGCTCGTAGGGTTGCCAGAGCATAATCAAATCGCCGTGCGACAATACGTAACCGCCGGCTACGCTGCCTATTACCACTAAAGCACCAATAATCAGTAGCATGGTTGTTTGGGTCCCTAAGCGTACGTCGTATCATTATTGAGTTAGTGTACCCGCAGACGAGAAGGGGCGAAACCGTTATACAGGGTCTTCGATGAAGTTCATTGATCTTATGTTGTGTGCGCTTTGTGACGGATGATGACCTCATGTTAGGACATCTTATTAAATAATGTTGTCCATGCTAAAACGCTGTTTTTTGTTGCATGCTGTTTTTTTGTTGCAGGGGATTAAAATGAATCTTGATCAAAACCGGTTGCCTCGGCTCATTCAACCCGAAGCCTTGGCATCGTTATTGGAACATCCTGATATCGTTGTGCTGTGTGTGCCGACGGCCATTGAGCATTTTCGTCAGGGACACCTGCCTGGGGCGATTTATGTCGACCATACGGCACTCTTAGCGGGAGGGGAGCGGGGGAATAAACTGCCCTCTGTCGCGCAACTTTCCGACTTGTTGTCGACCTTAGGTGTGACTCCTGACCAGCATATCGTCGTTTATGATGATGAAGGCGGGGGTTGGGCGGGTCGACTGATTTGGACGCTCGCGGTTATTGGTCATGAGCGTTGGTCCTATCTTGATGGCGGTGTCGTCGCCTGGCAGGCGGCGGGTTATCCTGTTTCGACAGAAGAGCCTTCTATTGAACCGACAGATTATGTGGTCACCATTCGACACCCCGAACTGATGGTGTCGGCTGATCATCTCCGTGAACTGCTGGGGGCTGAAGATTTGGCGATTTGGGATGCTCGGGCCCCAGAGGAATTCTCAGGTGAAAAAGTGCTGGCTGCACGAGGTGGCCACATCCCTGGCGCGGTGAATTATGAGTGGACAAAAACGATGATGCCGTCTGCAGATAAAGGCCTGCGTGATCTTGACATCATTCGGCAAGAGTTAGCCGCGTTAGGAATCGCTCCGGGAAAAACGATCGTTACTCATTGTCAGACCCATCATCGCTCTGGCTTAACCTGGCTGGTCGGGACTTTATTAGGGCTCAAAATGCAAGCTTATGATGGCTCCTGGAAAGAGTGGGGAAACCGGGCGGACTTGCCTGTGTCACGTGAATAGGGCTGGCCACAAACCATGCCGCTTCAGGCGATGTAAGCATTTGATTCTTATTGGCCTCTAGGCACTTATGCCTTCGGTCGGCATAATGCGTGTGCTTTGGCAATGTGATGATTGCACTGTGGGTCTTTCATAACATAGATCCGTGCTTGTGAGCATGCTATTGCGTGCATTCGATTCGAATCTGCTGAGTGGCGGCGTATCCGTAACAATATCTCCAAGTGTGCGTTTTTATTTGTACACTCTGGCACATTCGTTCTTCTCAGAACACTTGGATCAGTATACTGCGGCGCAGTGGGCTGAAAGATGAAAGAGGCATGCTTCGTGGATAAAGCGCGTTTGTTTTCTTTGGGGCAGTATCCGCTTCCCCATCACTGTATTTCTCGTTGGGTCGGTCGCTTGGCCGATACCCGAACGCCTTGGCTAAAGAATGCGTTCATTCGTTGGTTCGTGAAGCGTTATCAAGTCGATATGAGTGAAGCCCTTGAGCCTAATCCCATCGCTTATGATTGCTTTAATGATTTTTTTACGCGAGCTTTACGGCCTGATGTGCGTGAGATTGATCCGGCCGCTGATGTGGTGAGCCCTGCTGATGGCGCGATTAGCCAGTGTGGCGCGATTGAAGCGGGCCGTATTTTTCAAGCGAAAGGTCATGATTATAGTTTGAACACTTTGCTCGGTGGCGATCTTGAACGCGCTAAGCCTTTTATGGGCGGGCAATTTGCGACGGTTTATCTTTCTCCACGAGACTATCATCGTGTTCATATGCCTGTGACTGGGACGCTACGTGAGGTGGTCTACATTCCGGGCCGTTTATTTTCTGTGAATCAAGCGACAGCGGCCCATGTGCCCGATTTGTTCGCGCGGAATGAACGATTGGTGGCGATTTTTGATACCCAGTTTGGGCCTATGGCTATGGTGCTGGTGGGTGCGATGATCGTGGCGGGCATTGAAACGGTATGGCAGGGGCAGGTCACTCCGCAGATGCGTCAGACGACCGCCCTACATGTTCCCCAAGGGCCTGTTGAATTAGAAAAGGGGGCTGAAATGGGGCGCTTTAAATTAGGCTCGACAGTTATTTTGTTGATGGCGAACTCTGCAACGAAGTGGCATGACTCATTAGGGCCGCAAGCCTCAGTCCGTATGGGGCAGGGGTTTGCTCAGGTTGCTGATTGAATATGACGGTTTTCTCTGTCTGTAGGCCGCTATGAGACGGGTGTCCCTGATTCGGCGATGGGGGTTGCCCCTTTGCGGCCTGCTCGCCTTATTGCTTGTCGTGATGATCGCATTGAATGAATGGATGTTATGGAAGACGCGTCCTTTCATTCAGTCGCCTTCGCGGTGCACTTCGATTCCCTTGGCGATTGTATTTGGAACCAGTCGTTATTTGCGCAATGGTCGAGATAATCCCCACTATCATGGCCGTTTGGACTTAGCGGCTCAGTTATATAACGAAGGGCGAATCCAGCATCTTTTGTTGTCAGGAGATAATCGCTCGCTCTATTACAATGAGCCGGTCAATATGCAGAAGGATCTGATGGCATTAGGCGTGCCCCCAGAGGTCATGACGCTCGATTATGCCGGGCTCAGCACTTTTGACACCCTGGTGAGGGCGCGAGAGGTGTTTGGTGTTCAGCGCGCGTTATTGGTTTCTCAATCTTGGCACCTGCCGCGAGCCTTATTTATCGCTGACGTTCTGGGGCTTCATGTGGAAGGTTGTTCTGCATACGGGCCGACGTTGCATTGGACTCATTTTCAATGGTGGCGTGAAGTGTTGGCCCGGTTGGCCACATTAGGCGATTTATTTATCTGGCAGCGTGCTCCCCGTTTTCTGGGCCCTCATGTGGACCTACCGGATGAAGTGATATCGCCAGCAGATTAACGCCTTGATGGCGCCATTTAGTCTGAATAGACGAGACGCTATGGACGCCACCAAGGTGCGATAGCTGTCAGGTGGTCAGCGAGCTTGCGCAATGAAAGCTGTAGATGTTCTGGTAAGCCTTCATCCTGTTGTTGGAGCTTTGTCAGCGCATCATGCACGGCTTTCTCTTGATCTCGCATAACTTCCAGCGCGACCCCTTCTGGTGATTGCCAAAGGCTTCTGAATTGCCCGAGTAGATGAGTTAATCCTTCCATATCTAGATCCGCTGCCCGCGGCCTGAGCCCTAATGATTGGCGGGCTTGCTGCTGAAGCTCTTCCAGTAGCTGTTGGCGCTCTTCCATTAAACGGTCAAGTTGCGCTTTACGATCACTTGCGGGCAGCTGTGCTGCATGATCTTGGTATAGGTCGATACTTTCTTCGATGAGCTCAAGTAAATCATTACAAGCAGCTTGGGTTTCACTTAGCAGCATGGACAGCAGCTCTCCGCGTCAACGTGATATGGGGCGAATTAAGATCCTGGAGGTTGAGATGTGCGTATGGCTTGTCGCCCTTTGGCTTGTAGCGCAAAGCCGTGGCTAATCGCCTGTGCCACTTTTTTAAATCCCAGATAATGCTGATCATGCAATTGTATTTCCGCATGTCCAGTGTCGGCCCATAACAGACCTACAACATGGTGGTTCAAGTGGATACTGGCTAATAATAACCCGCTTTGCAGGCAGAGGGTATTCAGGGGAGGTGGAAGTTGTCGTTTGATGGCATTCACTCGGTCTGCATTGACCTTGAGGGCCCCGCCATCATTCATCATGCGCGCTAAAACACCATCACTATGCTCGGTCAATGTCAGTTGGCGTAAGTGGTCTGGCTCAACAAACCCATGGGCATAGTAGCAGCGAAGCGCTTCACTTTTGGGTGGGCGCATGAGCAATAGGCAACGTTCTATCCCTAGCCCTTTAGTCATGGTGATGGCTGCGCTATGCATGAGTGCCCTTAGATCAGTGTATTGTCCTTGCTGAACGGCTTTTAGCCATTGTTTGAGATGGTGAATGTCGGGTGCGGGTGTCGTGACATTTAGAGCATCGTCATGGCTAGTCGTTTGTAAAGCCGGGGCTGCTGTAGCGGCTCTTTGAGATTCGGTATGGGATCGGCTTTCCGTCGGATCGGTATTTAAAGTTCGTGGAGCCCGTGGTGGGTGAAGCAGTAACTCTCCCACCGTGACAATCTCGGTATGACGCTGTAAGCGACTGGTCCGTGCCGCACAGTGGTGAACGCTTGCAACCACCTGGCTCAGTGGCTGATTTAAATAAGCAGAAACAGTGTGAAGTAAACGCCATGTCGCACGGTCGTACCAGCCATCATAAGCGCGCCAAGCCAGTAAATGGGCCAATAACATGCCGGTATTGGGGCGTCTCAACCATAGTGCAATGTGACGGGGCAGTTCGGGAGCCATGATATCGGTCCAAGCGAAGTGGCCCGCTGCGGCAATATGACGAGGTGTTCGGCTATCAATCATCGGCGGCCATTGCGATTCAGGCAGCCCTTTCAAACGCAACATGGCGATCGTGATTTCTGCCAGATTGCATCCCAATAGAGAGTGTTCGACCCGGCTGCGTCTTTCTCCCAAAGCAACACGTCGTTCCAGTTGTGCCATGAGCTTGGGTTCTAATAATGGCATAAGGTAACGACCCAGGCTCAACAGCATCGTGCTCCAAGCCATGTGTTCTGTGCCGCCAGGGTATTGTGGCGACTCCCATAGGCGTAGTAGTTGAGCTGCAAATTCGCCGACAGACAAGGCCTGCAAATAATGAGTATGGCCAGGCTGGTTGCGATCATAGGCCGGTTTTGAATGTGCGCGAATACATGCTTGTGTTTTATCTAAGCCGAGTAAATTCAAAGCGTGCTGTAGGCCTTGTACCTGACCACCTATTCGTGGCAGTTGTGCTGCTTTTAGGAGTACAGGCCATGCCAGCATCGGGTCAGCGGCTAAAGCATGCTCTAAATCAAGCAAGGATATTGAAGGAGATAGCATTCGCTGTAATTGCTGGCGCTGGCTCAATATCGGTGCTTCGAGTTCCGCTAAGCGTTTTCCCCAGGTTTCTGCCTGAGGTGAGGGCGCCGGGAACTGGCCAATCTCGCTCATGGATTCAGGGTGCGACATCATGTCACCTTAAGCCTTATCTTGGGGTCGATTAAAATGACGGCACGTCATGAAAAGGCAAACTCAATGCTGCAAAGTCTACGCAGTTTATGCCGGTGGGAATAGATGCCCAAGGCGTTAGTTGAGTTTTTGTGCGATGAAATATTTCGAACAAGTAACTGAGCTTCCATTAAAAAGCATCTTTACGACCTGACTGACCCCAACAAAAGCCTTCCGCTTTTGTTGTATCGGGCTCCGGGCGGAGCCCCGGACATACATGATGATGGTATGTCCGGTCGGTAATACGCAGTGCCGACATATTCGTCCAATCTTAAGACGAGAGAGACTGGCAATGATTAGTGATCTTGTGGTCGACCTGTCGCGGTGGCAATTTGCGCTCACCGCACTCTACCACTTCCTCTTTGTGCCGCTGACTCTGGGGATGACCTTCCTGCTGGCCATTATGGAATCAGTCTATGTGATGACTGGTAAGCAGGTTTACAAGGACATGACACAGTTTTGGGGAAAACTGTTTGGTATTAACTTCGCCCTTGGGGTAACCACTGGTTTAACCATGGAGTTCCAGTTCGGTACCAACTGGGCTTACTACTCCCATTATGTGGGGGATATCTTTGGCGCACCTCTAGCCATCGAAGGACTGGTGGCCTTCTTCTTGGAGTCAACCTTCATTGGTCTTTTCTTCTTTGGATGGGATCGACTGTCTCGACGTCAGCATTTGGCGGTGACCTGGCTGGTGGCGTTGGGGTCAAATCTATCAGCCTTATGGATTCTGGTTGCTAATGGCTGGATGCAGCATCCCGTCGGCGCTGAGTTTAACTTCGAAACCATGCGCATGGAGATGCAGAGCTTTGCTGATCTGGTCTTGAATCCTGTCGCTCAAGTGAAGTTTGTGCATACCGTCTCAGCGGGTTATGTGACCGGCTCTATGTTTGTCCTTGGTATTTCCAGCTGGTACTTGCTGAAGGGCCGCGACTTACCTTTCGCACGTCGCTCTTTTGCGATTGCCGCTGCGTTTGGGTTGGCTTCGGTGATTTCTGTCATCGTATTAGGTGATGAATCAGGCTATGAAGTCGGCGAAGTTCAGAAAGTGAAACTGGCCGCTATTGAAGCGGAGTGGGAAACCAGCACACCGCCGGCCAGCTTTACCCTCTTTGGTTTACCTGATCAGGAAGCCCAAAAAACAGACTATGCCATTAAGATTCCTTATCTGATGGGGCTGATTGCCACACGCTCTGTGGATACGCCTGTCACTGGGTTACGTGACTTGATTCAACAGAATGAGTCCCGGATTCGTAATGGTGTCGTGGCTTACAATCTGATGACTCGATTACGCAGCGGAGATACCAGCTTAGAGGTACGCCGTCAGTTTGATGAGGTGAAAGATGACCTCGGGTTTGGTCTATTGCTGAAACGCTACGTTGAAAATCCTGCTAATGCAACAGAGGCTCAAATTCAGCAAGCTGCGATGGATTCCATCCCGCCGGTAGCGCCTTTGTTCTGGAGTTTCCGTGTGATGGTAGCGTGTGGTTTCGCGATGCTGTTCATCTTCATCTTTTCGGTCTATCTCTCCACTAAAGGCATCGCTGAACGTTACCCCTGGTTCTTGAAGCTGGTGCTTTTTTCGATCCCGCTCCCTTGGATTGGTGTGGAAACTGGCTGGTTTGTCGCTGAATTCGGGCGTCAACCTTGGGCGATTGGCGAAATTTTGCCGACTTTCCTGGCCACTTCAACGCTTGAAGCCCATGACCTGATGATGAGTATTGCTGGATTTGTCGGGCTTTATACGCTGCTGGCGATTGTGGAAATGTACTTAATGTTCCGTTTCGCACGCTTGGGTCCCTCCAGTCTGCATACTGGTCGTTATCATCACGAACAGCAGGTGTCACCAAGTGGCAATGGTCCCCTACCAGGGCCGGCCGACCGGTTGCGTTGAGGAGAATGGACATGATTCTTGATTATGAAACATTGAAGCTCATCTGGTGGGTGTTGATCGGTGTGTTACTGATTGGTTTCGCGGTCACTGATGGCATGGATATGGGCAGTATGATCCTGATGCCTTTTTTAGGGCGAACCGATAATGAACGGCGCACCATGATCAATACGATTGCGCCGCATTGGGATGGCAACCAAGTATGGTTTATTACTGCTGGCGGGGCCATTTTCGCTGCTTGGCCTATGGTCTATGCGACTGCCTTCTCAGGCTTTTATATGGCCATGTTGTTGACCCTGTTTGCGCTGTTTTTTCGACCTGTCGGGTTTGACTACCGGAGTAAGCTGGAGAACAGCCGTTGGCGTAATGCCTGGGATTGGGCGCTTTTCGGTGGCAGCTTAGTGCCTGCCCTGGTCTTTGGCGTGGCTTTTGGCAATTTGCTGCAAGGGGTGCCTTTTCAGTTTGATGACCTCATGCGACCAACCTATGTGGGTAACTTCTGGCAGCTGCTGAACCCTTATGGTTTGTTGGCGGGGATCTTATCGATTGCGATGTTGGCCATGCATGGGGGCACCTGGATGATGGCACGAGCTGATCAGGCGGTGGCTGAACGTGCCCGTGTTGCGGTGATTCTGCTGGCATTAGTGGTTTTAGTCCTATTTGCGTTAGGTGGGCTTTGGCTGTGGATGGGCGAGTTCGGGTTCCGCATTGAGTCGGTCATTGATGGAAATGCTTACCCTAATCCGTTGAATAAAGATGTTGTGGCGGATGGTATTGCTTGGATCGGCAACTTTGATCGCCATCCTTCGTTCTGGATTGCACCGATGTTGGGGCTGTTTAGTGCCCTGGTGGTGGCTTTATTGGCATTGGCTCGTCGTCCGGCATTGGCGTTGATTATGTCCTCTTTGACCATTGCGGGTGTCATCACCACTGCTGGGTTTGCCATGTTCCCCTTCATTATGCCGTCCAGCTTAGTGCCTTCCGATAGTCTGACATTATGGGATGCCACTTCTAGTCTGTTGACTCTGAAAATTATGTTCTGGGTCGCCATTGTGATGGTGCCGATTATCCTCGCCTACACCACTTGGGCTTACGTCAAAATGTGGCGCCGTATCTCTGTGCGTGATATCGAAGAGAATGCGCACGCACTTTATTAATGGTCGAGGTTGTCGGGAATATCACTGATTAATTGAGGAGAAGGTTATGTGGTACTTCACTTGGATTATTGGGGTGCTCTTTGCCTGTAGTCTTGGCATTATTAATGCCATGTGGCTTGAAGCGCGTAACAACTTCGGTGACGTTGATGCTGAAAATGATGCTTGAGTGAGGGATGCGTCGTTCTGTTGTGAGTTAATCGTACTCAGTGTCAGCGTCTTTAAAGCAAAGACTTAACCGGACTTGAAGCACTCTCAAGTTTTGAAAAACAAAAGCCGTGCGGGTTGCCCGCACGGCTTTTTGTCATTGATTGGAGTGCGGTTCGCAAGTGCGTTGAATGTGAGCTGTGCTATGCTCGCCGGATGATCATGACTTATGGCTAAGGAGATCTTCATGTGGGAAAAGTTAATGCAAGAAAGTGGTCCCTTTGCACAGCGCGTTTGGGATGTGTTTGATGCACTTTGGCCAGCTTTATTGCTCCTTATCGTCGGTTGGGTGTTAGTGAAGTGGCTGCGTAGCATGATGATCAAAGTCATGACTCGGCGTATGGATCATGCCGCGGCTGGATTCATGGGGCAAATTGCCTATGCCGTGATGCTGGTGATTTTGATTATTGCCGTATTAAGTCAGCTTGGGATTGATACCACCTCGTTGATTGCCGCCTTGGGTGCCGTAGGTCTGGCTGTTGGCTTGGCGCTGAAGAATTCGCTAGAAAATCTGGCCGCAGGTTTTTTGTTAGTCGCTTTAAGGCCTTTTCGTAGCGGTGATTATATTGAAGGCGGCAGTACGGCCGGTACTGTCGATCGCATCACCTTACTCCATACTTTTCTGATTACTCCGGATAACAAAAAAATTGTTGTGCCCAACGGCAACCTGGTGGGCGGAAATATTATTAACTATTCGGCACAATCGACTCGCCGACTCGATTTGCTGATTGGTGTGAGCTATGACGATGATATTCGTCAGGTGCGTACTATTTTAAAATCATTGTTGGAAGCCGATGAGCGCGTTCACCACGACCCAGAACCCCTAATCGCCGTGTTTGAATTTGCTGATAGTTCCGTTAACTTCACTGTGCGCGCTTGGGTCGACACGGCGAACTACTGGCCGTTGAAGTGGGATATGATGGAGCGCATCAAACTGGCGTTTGATGAACAAGGCGTGACGATTCCTTATCCGCAGCGAGATGTTCATCACTATTCTAATGAGCGCTCAGATCAAGTGCCGGCGTTTTCTCCCGCTGATCAGTCTTCGAGCCATTAAAGCGCTTTATAGCCGCGTAATAATTGATCGATAATCGCTTGAAAATCACCCCGCTGACCGCTCATTCGGGCGGTCAGCATACTGCCCTGTACCGTTGCAAAAGTTGCTTGGCGTGAACTGTTTCGCTGCCCGTTAACATTAGCTGGCGGGTGGACTTACCCTGCCGAAAAACTTGTGTCAGCCACTGCTCATTCCGCTTGAGAAACTCATGCATAAGACTAAGAGTTGAGTCGTTAAGTGAGTTCTGTTCTAAAGTCAGCATGATGACGGGACATAGCTGGTTATGCTGGCTGAGTATTTGAACGAAATAATGGCAGTAAGCGTGTAGCTGCGCCTCTGCAGTGATGCCCTCTTGCTGGTTTAAAAAGTGGTTAAAGGTGTCGATATAGCGAGTTAAAACAGCATTGATTAACGCCTCTTTACTGGGGAAGTGGTAGTAAACGCTTGCCTTTCTAATGCCTATATCATTGGCTAATTGCTGATAGCTGAACCCTTGAGTCCCGCCTTGCTGGATCAATTTTTGAGCCCGCGCTAATAGACGTTCTCGAGTCGTATTGCCGTCGGGAGTTGATGTCTCCTGAGAGGGTTGATGGTCATCAGCTAGTGGCTGTGGCGGAGTGATGTCAGGCATGATTGTCCCTATTCGATTGCTATGTCGATAAATGAACGACAATTCGTCTGGAGGCGGGTTGGTGTCGATGCTCCCAAAGATAGAGGCCCTGCCATGTGCCTAGCAATAAGCGATTATGCTGAAAAGGAATGCTGAGTGTTGTGGCCGTTAATGCCGCTTTGATATGAGCGGGCATATCGTCAGGCCCCTCATGGGTATGGGTGTAAGCTGAATCTTGCTCGGGGACTAACCGATTTAACCACTGTTCCAAGTCATCACGGGCACTTGGATCTGCATTTTCCTGAATCAATAAGCTGGCGCTGGTATGTTGAACCAGTAAGGAGCAGAGTCCTTCAGATCGGTGTGACTGTTTGATCAAGGGCGCCAGTACACGGGTGAATTCATAAAGGCCCTGACCGTGAGTCGATATTGTGAGCGTTTTAATCATCGCGATACCGTTTACGAATGCTTCAAGGTTTGTGTGTCGTGTTCGCTCTTACGGTGTCAGTATGGGGAGGTAAGCCTTTAAGTGCTTGCGGGATGAAAACGCTAAGGCTCAATGCTCCAGGGTTTTGAGCAGTTTGGCACTCGGCATTCGATTTTCAGAAATAAAGGCATCGATGGCCATGAGCACTTCAATGACCGCATCGCTTTGGGGGCGTGCCCACATTTGTTCGGCGTGGGGCGTAATGACACAGCGTTCGGGTAAGGGGTGTTGTCCGTCGATCAGTGCGCGCATTCGGGGGATAAAGATAAACTTGAGCCATTGCTCAAGGTGCATCGTATCGACTGCAAAGGGCTCTGTGCTTTGCATCGCGTCGTGTGACGGGGTGCTACAGTGCCATAGATTGGCTTGACGCATGCGTTGTTCGAGTAAATGGATTAAGCGGAGCATGATAGAAGATGTCGACATCGTCGTTTAACCTGCGAATAACTAAAGGGTGAATAACCAGTATGGGGGCGATAAAATCCGCTGCAAGTCTACTGCCGCATCGTTTTGATGTGTCTTGATGCATGAGTGTGTTCGGCTTTAGGTGCTGCTGTGTTGCATTATGTTGCCGTTTTTGTGCGGCATCGGTTTGCCGCTTTAGGTGTTTTAGCATATGAAAGTTGAGCGTTTGTTTTTTAACTTATTGTTTTTTATGGTTTTTATTTTAATGGCACGAGTTGTGCATAGGTTCTGAATAAGTGTTAAGGAGAAAGCAATGGCGATCAACTTCAAAAATGCTCTGGGTATTCATCCGCAATCGCTGAGTGTGCGCAGTCAGCGCGCTGAAATTCTGGCGAATAATTTGGCTAATAGTGATACGCCTGGGTTCAAAGCGCGGGATTTGGACTTCCAAGGCATGCTGAAGGGTGAGTATGAGAAAGTCGATCGTATGCGCCTTGAAACAACGAATGCTCGGCATATTCCTGCCGAAGCGGCTGTGGTCGATAGCGCTTTGAAATATCGCATCCCCCAGCAGCCTGCAGTGGATGGCAATACAGTGGAAAGTAATATTGAGCAAGCCAAGTATGCCGATAACTCATTGGACTTCCAGGCCAGCTTTTCGTTTCTCGATAGCAAGTTCAAGGGACTGGTCAAAGCGATGAAAGAGCAATAGCGCATCGTCAATAATCGCGTAAAGGTTGCCCTATGGTTTTTGGGGCTGAGATCGTTCTGATGGTATCGATAGGTTGATGACATGTCTTTAAATAAAGTCTTTGATATTGCGGGTTCTGGCATGAATGCGCAGTCACTGCGCTTGAATACAACCGCTTCTAACTTGGCGAATGCTCAGTCAGTCTCCTCTTCTATTGATGAGACGTACCGTGCCCGTAAGCCTGTCTTCGCTCCGATTTTGGAAGGTTATAAACAAGGGATTACGGATAATCAGGGCTATCAAAACCCCGTGACGAGTCTGAACCCTGAGAATGTTGCGGGTGAAGGGGTTCAGACGTTGGGCATTGTCGAAAGTAATGCTGAATTGAAAATGCGTTATGAGCCGAATAATCCGGCGGCGAATGAAGACGGCTATGTGTTCTATCCCAACGTGAATGTGGTCGAAGAAATGACCGATATGATTGCGGCCTCCCGCTCCTTCCAAACGAATGTGGAAGTGATGAACACAGCGAAGCAAATGGTTCAGCGAGCATTGACTTTGGGACAGGGTGCTTGATGCATTTTTTGGCTTTGGTTCTTAGCGAAGTTAACGTTGACGCATAATCAATATATTTAAAATAGTAATAACGGATTGCCGCTGAATGTGGCTGAGTGAGAGCGAGCATGGCTGAACCAACCAGTTTCTATGAGAGCCTTCAGGCGGAATATCGCTTTAGGGATCAGAGAGAAAAGGAAAAAGCCTCAAGAACTGATATGGGGCGGGATCAGTTTATGCAATTGTTGATTACTCAGTTGCAAAACCAGGATCCGACGAGTCCCCAAGATAATACGCAATATGTGGCGCAACTCGCTCAGTTCAGTTCTCTGGAAGGTATTCAGCAGCTCAATAGTACCGTGGATAACTTTGCGGTCAGCCTCAAGTCTGCTCAGGCCTTGCAAGCCTCTTCGCTCGTGGGTCGCAAGGTTGAAGTTGAGTCTAATGTGGGGATTTTGAAAGAAGGTGGCAAAGTATCCGGCAGTGTTCACCTTGATTACGACACACCATCATTAGTGGTCGATGTCGAAAGCTCATCCGGAGAATACTTGGGCTCTATTGCTTGGGATAATGTGAGTGCAGGTGAGGTGCCTTTTGAATGGGATGGTAAAGATACCGAGGGCAATGACTTTCCGCCGGGTGTTTACGTGTTTAAGCCGCGTAATCTCGCGAAAAATGGTGAAGATCAAGATGTGCCCACGATGTATATGGACTCAAATGTGGATAGCGTGCAGGTTGCGGCAGGTGGTTCGGGTCAGTTGATGCTAAACATTCAGGGGGTGGGTCAGGTACCGCTTTCTGAGGTCAAGAATATTAAGTAGTGCAGGTTTCTGAATTTAAAGGAGTGGTGTTATGGCTTTTAATGTTGGCCTCTCTGGCTTGCGTGGTGCACAGATAGATCTTAATACTATTGGTAACAACGTCGCGAATGCCAGTACGACAGGGTTTAAGCAATCGCGTGCTGAGTTTGGTGATGTTTACGCAGCCTCCGTGCTCGGTACGGGAAAAAATGCAGTCGGCTCAGGTGTGTTGGTTGAGCGTGTTGCGCAAATGCACAATCAGGGCAATATTAATTCCACTGATAATTCATTGGATCTAGCCATCAATGGTAATGGCTATTTTATCACCAAGAATAACGGCTCTACGGAATATACGCGTAATGGTATTTTCTTGATTGATAAAGATGGCTATGTCGTCAATAACACTGGCGCTCGTCTTCAGGGTTATGAAGCTGAAGATGGTGAGGTGTTAACGGGTGCGTTGGGTGATATTCGTATTGAGCAGGCCAACGTTGCGCCGCGAGCAACTGACCGCATTGATATGGAGAATAACCTGGATAGCGGTGAGGATATTATCCCTGCGGCAACGGCTTTTAACCCAGATGATGCAACCACTTACAATCATTCCACGGCAGTGAAGACTTTTGATAGCTTGGGGAATGAGCATACGTTACGGGTGTATTACAAGAAGGTCGCGGACTCCACATCAACGCCTGCAGCGGCCGTTGGTGAAACCGATTGGGAAGTTTATACCTCTATTACCAACACCCAGGGAGAGACCTTGTTCTGGGATGGTGCTGCATATAGTGATCCCACGGTAAATCCACCCGCTGCGAATGCGACGATTGGTTACTCTAATACTGGGACTTTTGCCGGTATTAACCCCCCGGCTGCTGCGGGTGACCCGACTCAGAGCTTTAGTTTGGATTTAAGCTCTGTTGACGGCACAAGTACTGAGTTTGGCCAGAACGGAGATAATACGGTTGCTGTGGCGTTTACGGGCTCAACGCAATATGGTGATAACTTTGAGGTCAGTTCTTTAACTCAGGATGGCTATACCACCGGTAAGATGTCGGGTCTTAATGTTGATCAAGATGGTACGATTTACGCTCGGTATACGAATGGACAGCAAAAAGCAGTGGGTCAAGTGCCTATAGCGAACTTCCGTAACCCGGGCGGGTTAAAGCCTGTAGGTTCAACCGCTTGGGCTGAGACAACTGATTCAGGCATTCCAACCGTTAATACCGCGGGTACAGGCGTCACTGGGGCGGTTGATGGGGGCTCCCTGGAAGATTCCAATGTCGACTTGTCGGAAGAGCTGGTTAAAATGATCGTGGCTCAGCGCAACTATCAAGCTAATGCTAAAACCATACAAACTCAGGATGCGTTGACACAGACGATTATTAATATTCGATAAACGTTCGTGTCAGGGTTTGGAACCGCTAGCACCCAGAGGCTAGCGGTTTTTTTATAGCTTGAAGTGTTGGCATATATTTTGCTTTAGTTAAAAGCAATCTATAGGAGATAAGTATGGATAAGGCGCTTTTTATCGCAATGACTGGAGCCAAGCACAATATGCTGGCTCAACAAGCAAGGGCCAATAACTTGGCCAATGTGAATACCACAGGCTTCAAGGCTGACTTAGAGCAAGCGCGAGCCATGCCGGTATTTGGTCAAAGCTATCCGACGCGCGCTTATGCATTGACTGAACGTCCAGCGACCGATGTTGCCAGTGGCCAGTATAATCAAACCGGTAACCCCTTAGATGTCGCCATTAACGGTGATGGCTGGCTGGCGGTGCAAGCCCCGGATGGTTCCGAAGCCTATACGCGTCGTGGTGATCTTTCCCTCGATGCTAATGGCGTTATGAGAACCGGCAATGGCTTGCCGGTGATCGGCAGTGGCGGGCCGATCGTGCTACCGCCTGCCTCACGTGTCAGCATTGGCGAAGATGGCACTATTTCGATTATCTCCAATGGCGGTGGCCAGCCGATGGCGATGGGTGTTGACCAGCTAAAACTTGTGAACCCCGCAGCAGAAGACGTGGCGATGGACAAGGGCCTTGATGGTTTGATGCGCCCCCGTAATGGCCAGGCACAGTTGGATGAAGATCCAACTGTGCGTGTGGCTTCAGGCATGATTGAGACCAGTAATGTCAATGCCGTCAATGAGCTGACGCATATGATTGCTTTGTCACGCCAATATGAAATGAATGTGAAAATGATGAAGACCGTTGATGAAAATGGCTCTTCAATGAACAGCGTTTTACGTATGAGCTAGACGCTCGATTGATATTGATCTCTGGTAAACCAATAATTTCAAGGAGTTGCTCATGCATCCGGCATTATGGGTAGGTAAAACGGGTTTGAATGCGATGGACACTAAACTGTCCACCATTTCGAATAACTTGGCCAACGTGAACACGGTGGGCTTTAAACGTGAGCGTGCCGTTTTTGAAGACCTGCTCTACCAGATCAAAAGAATGCCCGGTACTGAAAATGGGGATAATGCACAGATTCCGTCAGGCTTACAGCTAGGTACTGGTGTCCGTGTTGCCGGTACGCAAAAGCAGTTCACTGAAGGGAATGTGAATACGACCAGTCAGACGCTGGATATCATGATTAATGGTCGTGGTTTCTTCCGTTTAGCTACACCCGATGGTGATGTGGCTTATACCCGAAATGGTCAATTTCATTTGGACTCGGAAGGCCGTGTTGTCAATACTAATGGATTGCCTCTTGATCCAGAAATCGTGGTGCCCGATAACACAACAGACCTCACTATCGGTCAAGATGGTACTGTTGAGGTGATCACTGATGGGGATACCGCCAATCCTCAGCAAATCGGTCAAATTGACGTGGTGGATTTCATTAATCCAGCAGGCCTGATGGCAATGGGTAACAATATCTTTAAAGAGACCGCGGGCTCGGGTGCTCCCAATGTCGGTGTCGGTGGGGAAGATGGCTTTGGCGCAGTGACTCAAGGGGCTCTGGAGCAGTCTAATGTGAGTGCGGTTGAAGAAATGGTGGATATGATCACGACCCAACGAGCCTATGAGATGAATACTAAGGTCGTCTCTACTGCTGATGAAATGCTACGCAACCTGACACAAACCCTCTAATGAGAGGTTGGGCTATCCGTTACAATAGGTCTGAGTTTCGGATAGCTGGATATAGAGGTCACACCATGCGCTGGTTAAAGTTAAGTCTGATCTGTTCTGTTTTTGGGTTGACGGCCTGTGTCGGCTCAGAGCCTGTCGTTGAAGCTGGTGATCCATACTATGCGCCGGTTCAGCCTAGCAGCATGGAACCACCTCCTCCGGCAGATGGGTCACTTTACCAGCAGCAGTATAGCCAACAGCTATTTGGTGATCGCAAAGCATACCGTGTGGGTGACGTGATCACGATTGTGCTTCAAGAGCAAACAAGTTCGACCAAGTCGGCCAAAACGGACATCAAGCGTGAATCAAATATTGATTTACCTACGCCGACTGTTTTTGGGCGAACACGTATGAACTTGGGGACTAGCTTTGATGGTTCCAGTGACTTTAAAGGTGATAGTAGTGCTGACCAAAGTAATAGCTTGACGGGTCAGATTACGGTCACAGTACATCAAGTATTGCCGAACGGGAATTTACAGGTCCGGGGTGAAAAGTGGCTTAATTTGAACCAGGGTTCAGAGTTTATTCGTGTCTCTGGCATTGTGCGGCCGGATGATATTCAGCCGAATAATACGGTGGCTTCAAGGCACCTAGCCGATGCTCGCTTGACTTACAGCGGCACGGGTGATTTGGCTGATTCCAACAAGCAAGGTTGGCTAACACGCTTCTTCAATAGCGGCTGGTGGCCTTTCTGAGGGGTGATCAGAATGGTCATTGAAAAGACGAAAGGCAATAAGGTGGAGTCATTGAGCTTAATGAAAGCGTTCAAAATACCTGCCCGCGTATGCTGCTTAGTGGCGCTTGTGGTCGCTGCATTTGCACCCTTGGCGCAGGCTGATCGACTTAAAGATATCACGTCGGTTCAAGGTGTGCGTAATAACCAGCTGATCGGTTATGGACTTGTCGTGGGTTTGAATGGTACCGGAGATGATGCGCCTTTTACGGATCAGACCTTTGCCAACATGATGACTCAGTTCGGGATTACATTGCCACCTGGTGTTAACCCCGATTCAGAAAATGTCGCAGCCGTTACTGTCAGTGCTGAGTTGCCCCCTTTTTCAAAGCCAGGTCAGGCCATTGATATTACGGTTTCATCGATTGGTAATGCTGATAGCTTGCGGGGTGGAACCTTGCTGATGACGCCCTTGAAAGGCGCTGATGGTAATACCTATGCAGTGGCTCAAGGCAGCTTGGTGGTGGGTGGTTTTGGCGCTTCGGGTGCAGATGGCTCTAAGATTACGGTTAATGTCCCAAGTGTTGGACGAATCCCCGGCGGTGCAACGGTTGAAAGATCAATACCTAACTTTTTTGCCAAAGGCGATTCGCTTACATTAAATCTTAACTATCCCGACTTTACGACTGCACGCCGTGTTGCTGAACAAATTAATGACCTGATGGGCCCCGATGTCGCTCAAGCTTTGGACGCGACCTCTATTCGTGTTCGGGCACCAAGAGACTCAAGCCAGCGAGTCAGTTATTTATCGGTATTAGAAAACCTAGAAGTGGATCCGGCTGAAGCCAAAGCGCGTGTCATCATAAACTCTAGGACCGGCACCATTATTATTGGACAAAATGTCCGTGTTTCGCCTGCGGCTGTAACGCATGGTGGATTAACTGTCACGATTAATGAGAATCCCCAAGTGAGTCAGCCTAATGCGCTAAGTGACGGAGATACGACGGTAACGCCTCAATCACAGGTGAATGTGCAGCAGGGTGATGGGCGTATGTTTAAATTTGATGCAGGCGTCACCCTGGATCAGCTGGTTCAAGCGGTTAACCAGGTAGGTGCTGCGCCAGGAGATTTAATGGCTATCTTAGAAGCGCTTAAGCAGGCAGGCGCGCTTAAGGCAGAACTGGTCGTGATTTGATCATACGACAGGATCTTCGTTGTTTATCTTCAAGGGGTCGGTGAGATGCTGGGCGATAAAAGTGGTGTGCTGCCAAAAACTCAGTTTCAAACTTCGAGTTATCATGACTTGAAGGGACTCCAGTCGCTTAAACAGGGTGGCGATAGCCCAGAAGCCTTACAAGAAACGGCACGTCAATTCGAAGCACTCTTCATTCAGATGGTGCTGAAAAGTGCACGTGATGCCAATGATCTGATTTCGGGCGAGAACAGCTATTTCAGCTCGCAACAGATGAAGTTTTATCAAGGCATGATGGATGAGCAAATGTCAGTCGCTTTGGCTGAAGATCATGGTCATGGTGGCTTCGGGATTGCACAAGCGCTTGTTCAGCAGTTAGGTGATAAAGCTTCAGGTGACCATGAACCTTCATCTGAAGTGTCGCAATTGCTTAAACGTGATGCTTCTGAGGCCGATATCGCGGCGGCCGCTGATCACATTCAGCAGGCGCTTCAGGCTCGACGTATGACAAGTACTGCCATGCCTCATACCTTGCCTACCTATACATTAGAAACTCAAGATATTGAAGGAATACGTCCACCGCTATTGGCTGCAGGCGAGCAGCCGCTTGGGGTCGATGGAAATAGTGCGGAAAAAAGAGCCTATTTTGAGAGTCCAGAAGATTTCGTGAGGTCGCTTTACCCTGTCGCTGAAAAAGTGGCCAAAACACTGGGTGTCGACCCCAAAGTCATGTTAGCGCAATCGGCATTGGAAACGGGGTGGGGGCGTTACATGATTCCTCGTGAGGATGGTCGTAATAGCTTTAATCTCTTTGGTATTAAGGCTGATTCACGATGGGCTGGCGAATCAGCCAACGTCAATACGTTGGAATTTCGAAATGGGCAACCTCAGCAAGAGCAGGCTGCTTTTCGTGCTTATGGATCGTTTGAAGAAAGCATGCGTGATTATGCTGATTTTTTGTTAAGCAACCCACGTTATGAGGCTGCGTTACAGGAAGCCGATAATGCTCATGCTTATACCCATGGCTTACAGCGCTCTGGATATGCAACTGATCCACAATATGCCAATAAAATTTTGAAAATACTCGATAGTGATCCATTCAATCAGACTATTAATGATTTAAAAGATCAAACAGCATCGAATGGGGCAAATCAAATATTAGAATGATGGGGTATCAAAATGCGTCATGATTTGATGCTCGTTTAAAGTTGTTAGTCTTGTTGATGTTGATTGTTAAATAATATAAGTAGTTTTGTGCGCACTTTGAGCGTACAACCATTATAAGGATACGATTATGGCTGATTTACTGAATATTGGATTGACTGGGATTCGATCAAGCCGCAATAATTTGACAGTAACTGGCCATAATATTAGCAATATTGATACGCCAGGATATTCTCGCCAACGTGCTGAACAAGTGACGAACTCGGCCAGTTATCACGGTTATGGTGCGATGGGGAGTGGCTCTAGAACGGAAGTAATTAATCGCGTTGTCGACAAATATGCGGTAGATCAAGTCCGTGTTGATACGAGCAGAGCTAAGGAAGCAGAGATTTATTTAGAGAATATTTCCCAAATAGATAACCTATTGGCAAATGACAGTTCTGCACCAGGCAATGCGCTGAATGATTTCTTTGATGCGCTTCAAACAGCTGCTAATGACCCGCTATCTAAGCCTGCAAGAGAGTTGGTGTTATCAACTGCAACGGGAATGACGCAGCGTTTTCAAACGGCTTATGATCGTATGATGGAGCAGAATGATGCGATTAATACCCAATTAAGTTCTATCGTAGATCGCGTCAATGAGCTGTCATCTTCTATTGCCAAGTTGAATGATGAAATTGTTGCCGCTTATGGTAAGGGGGCGGGCAACCCACCTAATGACTTGCTTGACTCTCGTGATGAAAAGTTGCGTGAACTGTCTGAGTATGTCGACGTCGATGTTGTTGAACAAGATGGTAATAGCATCAATGTCATGATTGGTAAAGGACAGCCCTTAGTATTGGGTGGGGATGCGCAGCGGATGGCTGTTCAGACTGGACAAGGTGATATTGGTCGTCATGACGTTGTGTTTAGAGATCCGGCGGGGTCTTCTCAAGTTGTCAACCAGTTGCTCACAGGTGGTGAGTTAGGTGGGTTACTCCGATTCCGCGAAAATGTTTTAGATCGTTCTTTAAATGAGTTAGGGCGTACTGCGATGGTTTTTGCAGATGCTTTTAATGAACAGCATCAGCAAGGTAAAGATCTGAATGATGCGCTTGGCGGTGATTTCTTTAAAGATATTAATTCTATCGATTTTATGCAGTCTCGAGCGAATGGCTTCCAAACAAACGGAGCAGGCCCAGGAGCAGGGAAGCTTCAGGTGGCTCTAACAGATCTTAGTGCATTATCGACAGATGAATACGTGCTACAAGGTGATGGTGCCGGCAACTATACGTTAAGAGGTTTAGATGGCACGCAGTATAATGTGGCAGCGAATGCGGCTGATGCCGATCACCCGAATGATTATTTAACGTTTACCGATAGCTCAGGTAATGATTTAGGTTTTGAAGTCTCGATTCCTAATGGACTCGGCAGTGAGAATGCAGCAGATAAGTTTATGATCAGTCCTGCACGCAGCGGGGCAAGCCAACTTGAAACGGTGATCAAAGATATTAATAAAATCGCTTTGCGGGGCGGTAATAACGACAGTTTATCATTGACGTCGTCTGAAGTTGTTGCCAATAGCAGTAATGATGCTACTAATGCCATTACGCTTGATTTCACCGCTGCGAGCGATATTACGAATATTCCCGATAATGCTAAGATTACCTATGATGATTCTGCTGGTACCGCGGGGACTGGCGGATTTGTACTTGAGTACACCGATCAAGATGGCGTCAGTCAAAGCGTGACTGTTGATGCTGCTGTCGGTTCTACGCCTGCAACACTGAATTTCACCCTAACTTCTGGCGAGACCCTCGAAATGAATTATACCGGGGGTGCCTTAGCAGCAAGTAATGATAGCGATAACTGGACTTTTTCGCGCTCGTTTGACGGCGGTGAGTTGATTCAAGGGAGTCAAGGGACGACTGGTTCAGCCGCTGTCACCCAGGCGACGGATATCATTCCTTCTGGCGAAATTAGCTATGATGGTACTGACTATACGCTTTCTTATGTTGATGCCAACGGGCTTGATCAAACCGTCACTGTTGCCGGTGCTGGTACAGGTAATACTGTGTTTAACGTTGATATGGGGGATGGCTCTACCCAGGTTTTGAGCATCAATTTTGACTCTGCCGCTGCTGGGGATTCATGGTCCCTCATGCCAGAGGGTAAGTCTGGTAATGCCAATGGTTTAGAGCTAGCAGGCTTGCAAAGAGATAAATTAGTTGATGCTAGTGATGGTGGGGGCAGCTCGCTGCAAGAGTCGTACAGTCAGCTTGTGGAATTTGTGGGCAATAAAACGAGTCAAGCTCGAATCACTAACGAAACCAATAATGCCATTCTCGGCCAGTCGACACAATTAAGAGAGTCTATTTCTGGTGTTAATATGGATGAGGAAGCGGCTAACTTGGTCAAATTCCAGCAAGCCTATCAGGCCGCTGCACAAGTCATTGCCGCTGCCCAAACAACATTCAACGCTATCTTGAGTATCGGTCGATAACTGTTTGGAGGATTTGAGATTATGAGGCTCTCTACAGCTCAGATGTTTTACAGTAGTCGAGACAATATGTTGTCGACCTACTCGAAGATGAACAGCACTTATGATCAACTCAGTTCCGGAAAACGGGTTCTGACTCCTGCTGATGATCCCGTGGCATCGGCACAAAGCCTTAATACCAAAACACGCCAATCTATTGTTGAGCAATATAATAGAAATGCTGATTACGCTGATAAAAACTTAGATTTAACCGAATCTGTACTCGATCAAACGGGTGATGTATTGAATCGGTTAAAAGAGCTAGCGATACAGCTTGGTAGTGATCAGTACAGCGATGACCAAATTAAAGCGGCGGGCGTTGAAGCTAAAGAGTTGTTGAACCAGCTACAAGGCTTAGTGAATACTCAAAATGAAACTGATGAGTATATCTTTGCAGGTTCCCAAGGGGACCAAAAAGCCTATTCAGGTTTGAGTTTTCAAGGTGATGATATCGAACGAGAATTACAGGTGAGTGATGATGTGTTTACGCCCGCTAATGTGACAGGCGCTAAAGCCTTCGAGAACCTGAAGGATGAAGCCGGTAATTTATTAGAGTTTCGTGATGACAGCGGTAATCTCTTGCCTTCAAATATGATGGGGGCGGTTAAGCAACTTGTTGATGCAACCGGAAATGGTACTAATCAGGTTGTGGATAAGGAGATGATCCGCAAAAGTATTGATGATATTGATGTTGCTTTTGATCAAGCGCTACAGGCTCGTTCTGAGGTTGGGGCAAGACAGAGTACTATAAGCTCTTTAAAATCCTCAAATGAAGACTTTGTTTCTTTCGCTAAAAAGAGCATTTCGAATTTAGAAGATCTAGATTACGCTGAAGCGATTAGCCAATTTAAAGTGCAGCAGATGTCGTTACAGGCGAGTCAACAGGCTTTTGGCCAGATTCAGGGGCTTTCACTCTTTAACTATGTCTGAATCGATGTCTAAAATGTGATCTTTGAAGCCATAAAAATGCCCTCTCTAGAGGGCTTTTTTATGGTACTTATAAAAGGGACTGTGGAGGTTACTCAGCGCTTTGACCTGCTATGGAATTATCGAAAAGCTTTTCGTGCTTTATCATATGCGTTAATAGCACTTTGTCCTTTTGATAACTGACGCATTTGTTCTGATAGGTCTTTTTTTTCGGCCTGAACGTCTTTGATTTGCTGCTCAACCTCAGCTTTAAATGCTGCTGCAACCGAGGTGATCTCTCGATCAAGTTGGTCGATTATTTCTAATTTAGAATGATGTTGCTGTACTTTAGATTCTGACCAAGGTAGAGCAAAAAGCTGATGGGCTATTTGGTCGCGCGCTCCGGAGAGCTCAACGGCCTTGGTGAGATCCTCAGACTTGATCTTTTCCTTGAGCGCTTCACTGACGTTGATAAGCGCCGATAACGCCTTTTCAAAATCGTCATGATGCATCCGTTCACTTGGCATTAACCTGACTCCGAAAGTGAGTCGTAATCCGCGGGAACAAAATCTTTATATAGCTCGTCAGCAGTGGTTTCAACCTCAACCCAAGCTTCTTGTAGTGGTCTTAGAAGCTCTTGCACCTCTTGCACGGCTGCCACCTCATGCTTAAGTCGGGCAGTAACAAGTCGTTGTCCCATGTAGTCGTAGAGGGCGTCCAGTGTTTCATATAACTCAGGGTAAAACTCAGGGCTCAAACATGCTCTTAAGTAGTTAATACTTGAGTGGGCTTTATCCAAACAGCGAGTCGCCGACACGGTGTCGCCACGCTCCAAAGCGCTGAGCCCAGCATCCAAATGAGACTCTAGGGCAGCATAAAGCATCTTGATCAGCTGATATGGATTGGCCTGCTTAACTTCTTCACGAAGGTGTCGGTTCCCCTGCACCTGTTGTGAATATTGGGCAGCAGCCTGCTGGATCTGACGCAACGTTTTGGCGCGTGGCATGAAACAACCTCTTTAATATACTTACTGTAGTAGTCCAAGAATGGTCTGACTTGAGGCATTGGCCTGACTTAGTACAGAAACACCTGCTTGCTGGAGTACTTGTTGCTTAGCCAGTTTTGACGTTTCTTCAGCAAAGTCTGCATCCTGAATACGACTGCGCGCAGCTTGTAAGTTTTCGCTATAAGTTTGGTTGCCTGAAATCACTGCCTCAAAGCGATTCATGGCAGCACCAAAGTTTGCGCGTAAACGAGAGATTCCATTAATATCGTTTCGGCTAAAGTCAATGGCACTTCGTGCCGCAGTTTGGGTCGATAAATCTATAATACCAGTGCCAACCAACCCACCAGAAATTATACGACCGATTGCTGTACCGAAGCCCGCTGCATCGAGTGCGGCAGAAAGACCACCAGACAAGCCTACATCAACTTGAGATGCAGAGTCATTCTTAAAGCCGACTTGTAATGTTGTTTTGGTTGCGGCAGTGTTTAGTAGTTTCTTTCCGTTAAACTCTGTTGTTTCTACTATACGCGCAATTTCTTGGGTTAGACCATCAACTTCTTTCTGAATACCTTCTCGTGCCGCAGTGTCGTAGGTGCCGTTAGCCGACTGAATGGCGAGTTCATTGATACGCTGCAGGTTGGATGTGATCTGGTCTAAAGCTCCTTCAGCGGTTTGTGACATAGAAATACCGTCACTCGCGTTGCGGGTTGCCATATTGAGGCCACGAATATCTTTAGTTTGACTCTCGGCGAGATACAAGCCCGCAGCATCGTCTTTAGCTGAGTTAATGCGCAGCCCAGTAGATAGACGATTAAATGTTGTGGCTTGATCCGCTTGGGTTTTTGAAAGATTTCGCTGGCCATTGATTGCCGCGATATTGGTATTGAGTACCAGTGCCATGTTATGAACTCCTTAGCTACTTCAGTCTTGTGCTACGGCATGGCTTTGCCAAAACCGGCAGGGTCTTGCCGTTGTTATCGCAGCACGCCTTATCGGGCTTAACCTTTTTGATCGGTCATTCGCCTTGCTTTTTAGAGTTGCAATCTCTGTGCCAGTTTTATCTTACTCTTGATCCCTTTCCATGAGGGCCTTTTCAGCTTCATTACGTATTTCGACCCAGCTATCGCGGAGGGGCTGAAATAATCGGACCACTTCGTTGATAGGCTCGGCTTTCTTCTGTGCAGCGGCTTTGGCAATTTGCTGACCAAAGTAGTCATAAAGATCATGTAGATTTTGTGCCACTTCACCGCCTTGCTCGAAATCCAATACATTACGAAGTTCGTTAATAATCGCTTGGGCTTTTTGTAATGACTGCGCCATTAATGGCTCATCTTGGCGCTCAATAGCGCCTCGTGCAGCTGCCAGTCGTCCTAAGGCCGAATCCATTAACATAAGGATTAGTTGATAGGGGCTTGCATCTCTCACTTGAGATTCAGCACTTCCTCTAACGTACTGTTGCACCCCTAGTAAGCGCTTTTGATAACTCATTACTTTCTCCAACTGTATATAACAAGGGCGCTATTGAGCGCCCTTGTTATTCTATACTTACCAATTAAACGATACACTATTGGGTTGAACTATCGTGTATAACCCGGCAGACTACTTATTTGACCACCGATGTAAGATGCGGTTGAATTCAAATTAGCGGTCAAGCTTTCTATTGAATTAAACTTTGTATAAAGACGCGCCTCTAAAGCATCGAGGCGTTCTTGTTCCTTGGTTATTCTTTCAGCGATTCGAGTGCTATTTTTAGTCAGACCTTCAGTTCGAATCTCAATCAAACCCTTTTGTATTCTTCCTTCAGAATCAACCGTTGTACTGGTCATTTGTTCAGCGATTTTAGCTAAACGAGACGCATATCCTGTATCAGGGTCACCTAAAACAAAAGCGACTTGGTCGAAGTCACTCTCAAGGGCTTTCTGTAGTTCTTCTGAATCTAACTTCAGCGTGCCCCGGTTTGGATCTAAAGTGTCTCCTGGTGCGCCTGGGTCCGTGGTAATCCCAAGAGAGCCCAAATAGTTTTCCCAATTGTTCGGATCACTACCAGCAGGTGCACTGATGACACTTCTCAAGGCTGTCTCAATACTCCGAATTGTTGTTTCTTTGCCTAAAGAGGTTTCCTTATTTTTTGCTTGATTAAGGAATTTAACCACTTCATTGTAACTATTTACAAAATCTTCAATGTTGCTTTTAATTTGCTCGTCGTCTCGGGCGACGCGTGCAGTGCCTTGCTTGTCAGATTGTAGCGAGGCACCGTCATTCAGCGTAATGGTGACACCTGAAATGACATTATCAAAAGTATTCGTGCTGCTGGTTGCTTCTATACCATCTACCTTGATTTTCGCATCAAGGCTGCTCGCATCTGATGATAAGGTGCTATCTTCACTCAGTCCTGCGCCAGAGACGCCGCTATAATCAACCGTGAGACGGTTTTCTTCGCCCGTCTCAGCTGATTTGAGAATGAGGCGTTGTTGACCGTTGCCTTCTTGTACGATGCTAGCCGTCACTTTCCCTTTAAGGTCTTCATTGGCGTTGATGGCTGCTCGAATCTGTTCAAGAGATTTTCCTCCAGACAGATCAATATCCGCTAAGGTATCTGAACCATCAGCATTTTTGATGGATAATGTACCCGTAAAGCTGTCATCTTTGGCTGCTGATTGGCTGACAGATTTATATTGACGAGCTTCGTCAATGACTTGGATATCATAAGTGCCTGATTGAGCGCCATCTTCTCGGTCTGCTGCAATCGAAAAGAGGTTTTCGTTGCTAGTCGATGATTTTAATAAGGCAAAATTGTCTGCACCGGTCAGTTTATCCATGGTCGTTTGTAACTGATCGAGCATGGTCGAAACTTTGCCATAGTCGCTAATTTGAGTGTCAGTAAAATTTTTCTCTTCTTTCAGCCTTTCGAGCTGCATAGACTCAGCTTGGACTGTTGCATCTACAATTGCTTCAACATCCAAGCCTGAGCCTAGCCCTGAAAACTTTATGCCTGCTGAGTTGCCTACCGTTGACATGATGCTAACCTCACTTTTCGTTTATTCGATCTCGGCTGAAAACGAACCGGTATCGCCTTCTAGCAGACGTTCCATGCGTTCTAAGATTTCATCTTTTGGGTATTGACGAATGATCTCATTCGTCTCTTTATTGATGACCCTTACAATGAGAGCTTCAGTTGTATCGTCTATTTCAAATTTGATTTTACGATTTAAAGCGTACATCACATTGTTGAGTTCAGATAGTTGTTGGGCCAGTTTGGGCGCCTGTTCCTCACTCACTTCGTCTTCTTGTGCTTCCAGGGCTTGCGGAGTGTCGCTTGCGAGAGCACTGGCCTTCTGGCCATCGCTTGGGTCATGCTTTATGTCATGATGCTGAGGTGCGTTACGAGTCTGCTGTTCAAGATGCCCCTGGGTGCGCATCGCCTCTGTATCTACCCGTTCAGTACTTTTGAGTTGATCGACATCTTTAGGCGAGTGAGGGGACGGGGTCTTTTCGTGAGAGGCACGTTGAGCAGTAGACCTCAAGTTCTCTTGAGCCATCGTGCCAGATAACGCGTTATTAAGAGAGGAACTGGTCATAATAGGCTCCTGTGAAACCAGTACCGGGCTCTGCCCGGTACTGGTTGTGTACACATTTGCTTAAGTGTCTATTACAGCAGACTCAGAACAACCTGTGAAGACGAGTTAGCTTGTCCAAGTGCTGCAACACCTGCTTGCTGTAGAACCTGCTGTTTAGCCAAGTTCGCAGTTTCTTCTGCAAAGTCAGCATCACGAATACGGCTACGTGCTGCATTCAAGTTAGAACTATAGGTTTCGTTACCTGAGATAACAGCATCAAACCGGTTCATTGCAGCACCGAAGTCTGCGCGAACTGATGAGATACCATCAATCGCAGTACGGCTCATAGAAATCGCACTTTGAGCCGCAGTCTGAGTACTGATATCGATAATAGCAGTACCATTCAAGCCACCGGCTACAATCGCCCCAATGGCGGTATTGTTTGCAGTATTTAGAGCCGCAGATAGGCCACCAGACATCCCGACGCTGACGCGAGATGCAGAGTTATTTTTGAAACCTACCTGCATATCGAGTGATTCAGCAGATGAATTCAACAGTGTTTTACCATTGAACTCAGTTGTCTCAACAATACGCGCAATTTCTTGAGTCAAGGCGTTAACTTCTTGCTGCATGCCTGAGCGAGCAGCAGTGTTGTAAGTTCCGTTCGCAGACTGGGTGGCCAGTTCGTTGATGCGCTGCATGTTGGAAGTGATTTGATCCAACGCGCCTTCAGCGGTTTGAGCGAGAGAAATGCCATCATTAGCGTTACGGGTTGCCATATTCAGGCCACGGATGTCTTTAGTCTGACTTTCAGACAAGTATAGACCAGCCGCATCATCTTTCGCTGAGTTGATACGCAGACCAGTAGACAAACGGTTGAAAGTAGTTTCTTGATCTTTTTGAGTAGCGCTTAGGGCGTTACGGCCGTTGATTGATGCAATGTTAGTGTTGATTACCATAGCCATGGTAGTGCTCCTTACAAGATTGGTTTTTGCTGACAAATACCTTATCGGCGAGTATCCAGGAACCTTTAATCTTTTTCTCTACGGACAGTGGTATGGCGATTATGTTGAGAGTTCCTTCCCTTGTTGCGTGAGGATGTAAGCAATCAAAGCTCGCTTTCGTGCTGTTACCAAGCGTTGTAGTCGCCGCTTCACGCATCGTCAAGAACATGGCACATGCGTTAAACGCTGAAAGCCTGTTGATGACGCTGGATGAAGGTGTACCTCACTTCATGCTCTTCGCCTTGTTCCTCACGCCATTGTTTGTGGTAGCCAATTCTTCATTGGTTTCGGCTCGTTGCCTCTTCTGAGGGCATTCTCTTCAGCTAACCACCGCTCTCGTTCCAAAGTGTCTTGTTGCCGTTGGGCTTGGGAGCGGCACTGATTAAAGCTGGCACGAATGTATGTCCAGTTCACGAGTTGTTGTAGCCGCGCTGATACGATCAGGAAATGCTAGCGCTCCTTGTCGGTAGCTATCTGAATAAGGGTGTAAAACATGTCTTCTCTTTATTGAAGTCGGTCATGGTGTTCTACTTTATGATGAGAGCCACCAGTCTGTCGTATGTGGAATCAAGCCCGAAAGATGGGGTTTGTGGACCGCTTACAATTCGAGCTGCGGCGCAAGGAAAAAGCCCGGGCTGAAAAGGTAGTTGTGGCGTCGCTTTGCAACCAGCCAGAATACCGAAGCTGTCCGCCGGCATTTATTGTCGCGGATCAGTTGGATCGGGGCCGTTACCTGGCCTCGGAATCGACCTTTTACCGGGTCCTGCGTGACTATGATCAGATTCACCTCAGGGGGCGCCAGAAAACGCCTGAGCGCAAACGTCAGGCGACGACGCATAAAGCCTCTGAGGTGAACCGGCTATGGGCCTGGGATACTCCTGGTTGCCTGGGCCAACGCGAGGAACCTGGTTCTACTTATACCTGATGCTGGACGTCTACAGCCGCAAGATTGTGGGCCATGAGGTCTAAGACAGTGAAGCGGGTAAGCTGGCGAGTGAGTTCATTGAGAAAGCCTACTGGCGTGAACACCTGGCTTCTCAGAAAAAGTCCCTGGTGCTGCACTCCGATAACGGCAGTCCCATGAAGGCGGCCACCTTCATGGATAAACTGCATGACTTGGGCGTAGTGGATCGCTTACACATTCTTGAGGTGCCCATTGTTACTGGCCTGGATTGTTTGGCGCTCGGCTGTGGGATCCTACTGTGATGCTAAACTCCATGTCATGAAGTCACTTGGTATGGATAGACATTGTGACAATGATGAAAAATGGGCGGCGCGATTTAAATCGCACCGCCCCCCACATTTCTGACAGTGTGCAACCAACGAGAGCATTGATGCTATTCTGCACTAGCTTCTAGTGAAGCGGATATGTTTGCCGATATTCAGTGAGAACGAATTGGGCTCCACGGTGCTTCAGTTCAACATTCGAGATCAATACGACTCTTAACTGATATTTGGATAAATAAATCCAGCAGGTGCTTCTGCAGTATTCATTAGCTTGTGTTGCTCTTAGTTATGCTATCCACCTATCGATAAATTAGGGTAATATATTTAAAATTTCATCCTCTAGCCAGCGGCATTTTGAATAATTGGTTTTTGTCTTGTCAAAAAATACAAAAAGACTGTCTGGGTTGTTCTTTTCTGATTCTAATAGTGCTTGGTTGTCTGTGATGATGCCGGTTAGGTACTTCATTGATTGGTGCCAATAGTTTAATTCTTTTTTGTTTCTGATGAAAGCCCATTGCTTTACTTCTGTATATGACGCAATGTCTTGGATTATACTTTCATCACTAGGCACTTCGCCGGCATATAAGCATAAACTTGGCATCGTTCGTGCGATTTCTATTGAAGATATTTTTTGTTTTTGATGGTTGTCATCGTACAGGTATGACATTGTTTGTACTTTCTCTGATTGCTCTACTAAGGCAATTACTTTTTCTATCTCCTCGAAGTCGCTTCTCTGATATTTGTTTATGTTATACATTATTTTTAATATTCGTGGTCGTTGTAAGTAAGTTGGATGCCACGAACTTGATAGAATGGTGTCAGGCTCTAATCCAGAGTTTTTTAATTCCAAATTTTTGTTGAAACAAGGGTCGTTGATGAGTGCTTTAAACCAATTTTGTTTGAAGTATTTTTTTTCATCTATTGAGGCTTGATTGATGTAATTCGAATTCTCAATCTGAACTACTGTGCTTAAAGGTGTCCAGATGAGTTTTTGGGCTAATACTCGAGACTCTAGTTGCAAGTGATTGATTGCCAACAGCCCTTTGTAGTTTAAGTTGAATCCATTTAGCTTATCGATGACTTCTCTCTTTATAGCAATACAGTTAGGGTTAAGTGAGTTTAAGCTTTGTTCGCACCATGCTCGAGGGAGTACATCAAGTTCTTGCTCAAGAAAAAAGTTTCGATATAAATCACCAAGGAGTCCATCCTTACCAAGAATTTGCCCGGCACTTATGATTTCAGCTTGAGATGAGACCAAACGTGGTGCCGCTGCAGCAACTTCCGGCCTTTGCAGCTGATCGAGTAATGGAGATAACCAGTTTTCTTGTACCCATCTAAGCTCACTACTAGCCAAAATTAAATATTCTGAATCACTTAATGATAAAGAATGCTGTAAGGCATCAACAGGTCCATTCCAATCACTTATGGTTATAGAATTAATTGGAAGTTTTTCTATTTTATTCGTGTCGACCCATTGTTTGACTTCATGCGAGGAAGCGCATGTCGCAATAATGATATTGTCAGGCCAGCCTGACTTACCTTGTTCTTGCAAAGTGGAAAGACTTTTCAATAGCTGTTCGTCTAACTCTTTGCTGGGGATGAGCATATCTACTGATGCTTTGGGGGTGTCAGAAAAATATCTGATATTGTATATTGAGCTGTAAAGTCCCGGTAAGACTTTGCTGTCTTGATAACCGATTCTCTTTAAATGTTCATTTCTTATATTAAACCCTAGTATTTCATTCTCTTTAAAGTTTTTGAAAGAATCAATGTGTTTTGATCTATACAATAGGATTTGGGGAATGTGTCCTATGCAGTTTTCATCTTTACTATCATGTAGTCTGAATATGAGGTCTTCAGCTGCTCTATAGGGTAAAGGTTGAAAGCCTCCTAACTCTTTGATTGCACTTCTTTTAAACGCAATGAACCTGCTGATGTAATCTGTGGCACGAAATAAGTCTATATTAAAGTCGGGCTTGAATAGTGGGGTCACTTGCAAACTATCATCAAAGTGAGATTCTTCATCCCCCAGTTGTTCATCGCTATTTCTTTCTCTAAGAATGGTTTCATCACCATAAATGGCGAGCCATTTTGGATTTAAATTTGCATAATCTGCCAGGTTGAAAAGAGCCTGAGGTTGTACGTTGTCTCCTGGCGTTATTTGAATGACCCAGTCTGATTCGACATTGTTTATGATTTCATTGATATTTTTTTCTGGTGTTTCTCTCTGAATCCACTCTATGTTTTCTTTTTTGTTTAACTCAATGATAGGGCAGGGGGATGGGCTGATAATGGATACCCCAAAATGAGGATAAAACTGCTGTTCGAGACTATCTAGCGTGTCGGCCAGTGCGCTAAAAAGATGTTGATAGGCAATGATAATCAAATGAAAGGTCGGTTTTGTTGCCCAGCTATTATAGCTTTCGCCCATTAATTGGCCGGTAAGGGGGTTAATTTGTGTTCTTGCTCGCCAAATTAAGAAGTTATCCCTTTTGTTGAAACGTGAGTCGGTCGCCTTGATATTTATTTTGGAGTAAAAATCCGTATCCGCCAGCAGCTTTTGAGACTCTTCATTTTTCCCTATTGTTTTTAAAAGTGTATGTGCAGAGTTTTGTGTCGCAAGACACTGTTTGGTCATTTCATTAAAATAATCATTGATGTATCCTTGGTGTTCAAGGTGTTCCCTGTACTTGGGTTTTTCTACGAGAGTTAAAAGCTCATCTTTCAGTGTTGACGCTTCGCACTGTATAACACCATCTTCAGCGGAGAAAATTAATCCTCCTAGAAAAACTTGCCGCGACACTAGCTCTATTGTGGCCTTTCCTAACGCCATACTTTCAACTGAAATACTGGATCCAGATGAGATGACAATATCAGAAATTAGAATGATTCGTTCTGGACGCTCAAAAATATAAGCAAAGTTATTAGAGAGTCCAAGTTTTTCAGCTTTTTTGAGTACATTTTGCTTAGAAAAGTAGGTTCCAGACGGTCTGTCTTTTATGATAAAGAAGACTTTTTTATTTGAGTTTTTATTTATGAAAGCCGCTGCTTCCATGAATGCGTCAATTGATTTTTGGTGTGTTTCGATATCAGAGGTTGCATTTTCTAATACAGCGTAGGTCGTGAAGAAACTGACAATTAAACTATCTTCTGGTATTTCTAGAGAATCAATAATGTCTTTTTTGTCGGTGTTTTTTATATCTCTATAAGTGTCCCAATTGATCATTCCCGTGATATGTCTTTCACCTTTACCTGTGTTCAGGTCATCCAGTGTTTCTTTGCACCGCTCCGATGCAAGTGTCAGATGGTCACTAAGGAAATGCCTAATGGAGCCTAAATTTCTGGCAATATAGGGGCTATGACAAAAGTGAATTGACGGTATGTTGTTTGTTTTCGCCCACTGAATCAATGTGGCTTCAGATTTCATGTATTCTTGATTTACAATAACTGCTTTTATATCATATTCATTGTTGAGTTTGTTGAGTCCTTTTATTATCTTGATTATGTACGATAGCCTTTCTTTTAAGACATTCTCTATAGTTGAAATGCAAGCAACTGAGCCTTGATTTTCTATAAGCCAAGGCTCAATGCTTTTACTATTTTTTTGGTATAAGTGGATAAGCTTTTTTGCCTCATTTTCAATGTCCTCGTAATCACTCTCATCTAAAGTTGATTCTATATTGATGACATTGACTTCGTGAAATGTGGCTAATGGCATGTGACTTGATGCGAATAAATCTGGAGATATAATCTCCATCTTATGATAAGCAAGCACACCATCGAGTACTGCTAGGTGACGATCTAGCAAAGTGGATATAATAGCTTCTTTCTTCATGATTTTACCTGAGCTTTTTTGAAAGTTTTTTGCTATGATTCGATAACTGTTGAAAGATGTAACTTCTCAATGGGCTTGTGATATCAACACCTTCATATGTGACGATGTCTTTAGGTAATTCTTGTGACCAGTTGTCAGCAATAAACCCTTTCAAAAAATCATGATGGCTGTCAGCGATCCACTCAAGCAATATTTGTTGCTGGCGAGTATTTATTGATGATAATAACCAGCTTTGGCGCTCAAGATCTGCTATTTGTGTTAACCTGAGAATGAATTGCGCCGGATAGAGATATTCAAAATGATTTTCTAAGAGGCCTTCGATAGATGGTTTTTCTGCATCTTTTTCATCGGAATGATAAAAAGGTGCAATGTTTTTTAACCAGCAATCTAAAAACTCTATAAAATGATCATCGACATCAGACCATGTCATAAGTCTTTTCCAAGCATTAAATCCGCAAAATGTTTTTCTCGATATTAGTTCAGCAAACTGATCTGACTTGTAATATGTTAAGTTCATTTAGTTCTGCCTTCTTTTTAACATGAAGTCGCAAAATTCAAAATCAAGTGATGTGTCGATATCAATTGAGCGTTCTTGTGGCATTATATAAGCAAAAGAGTTGGGCATAAAAAAACCTTTGTTTTTTATTAGGAGTGATGTTTTTGTTAAGTATATTGCCCCATTTAATCTATAGTACTTTTTTGACTGGTTTGGGATGTCATTCTCGAGAAAAGAGTCCATGCTCAAGTCTGATTTTAACGTGTTACTCCAAAAAGGAGGGTGATCACTGGGACATACGCTGATAATACTATCCGCTTCTTTTTCGTCCAGCAAACTTAAACTATTTTCTATATCTTCTTTAGATCTTAACGGTGATGTTGGTTGAAGCAGTAAGATATTCTCTGGATATATTCCAGTATTGGCTAGATGCTCTATTGTATGGAGCAAAGTATCAAATGTTGATGCTGTATCTGAGGCGAGATAGTCTGGGCGCTGTATGGTGATACAATTTTCCTGTGAGGCCATTGTGAGTATTTCAGAGCTGTCACTGGTAATGGCAGTCAAGTCTATTTCATTCACCTGCTTAGCTAAGTCAATTGTCCATTTGATGAGAGGCTTTCCATTGAGATTCTTTGTATTTTTTTTGGGAAGCCTCTTGCTTCCCGAGCGTGCAGGTATTATCGCTAAATTTTTATGTGTAAAAGCACTCATGAGAAAAACTCGATAATATCAGATTGGGCTTGCTTGAAATCATCCATTCTACCGATGTCAAGCCAATAGTCATTGAGTTTGAATAAGTTGATTTTTTTCTTGGATTTTATATTTTCTTTTATGAGTTCTGGCATGTCCATCTTCTTATTAGAGGGAGCGTTTTTTATAATGTTTGGAGATATTAAGTAAATGCCTGCATTGACATCGAATTTATATGTTGGTTTTTCTTTTATGGATATGATCTTTGTGTCTTCTGACTCAATGATACCATAAGGTATCTGATATTCATGTTGACGTACACACACAGTAATATCACTGTTATTTTCTATGTGTTCTTTGAGCAGTGAGTGGTAGTCAAGGTTTGTCAATATATCACCATTGATCATAAAAAGAGGTGAATTTATCTTGTCTTTTGGGAGCAATCCAAGAGCTCCCGCCGTACCTAAAGGTTGTTCCTCATGGATGTAGTTGATAGTAACCCCCCAATTGCTCCCATCTCCAAAATAATCCTGTATTTTTTCGGGCATGTAATGAGTGGAAATAAAGAAATTATAAAATCCAGCTTCAATAAAGCTCTCTAGTATTATTTCTAGTATTGGTTTTTTACCAATTTTTAATAAGGGTTTTGGGCAGTCCTTCGTTAAAGGGTGTAGACGCTTGCCAAATCCTCCCGCCATGATAAAAACGGGGTTTTCTTTTGAGGTTGTGTTGAGTAAGTTGCGCAGGTTTTTAATGCCAATGACTATCCCGTTTTGATCTACAATTGGCACTTGAGATATACTATGTTCTTCCATGAATTTGATTATTTTGTTTTTCCCCCATTCTGGTTTGGCAGAATGAGGGTTTTTATTCATTATTTCTGAAATAGGTATTTCTAAGTTGATTTCATTGATTAAAGATCTTCTTATGTCTCCATCCGTGACAGTGCCTAATAGTTCTTCTTTTTTATTGACTATGATTAATATTTGTTGTGCCGACTTATCCATTTTCTTGATGGCTTCTTTCAATGGAGTTGACGGTGATGTTAATGTATTTCGCCAGGCTTTCATAAGATTTCTCATAGCCGTTGAGTTTAGGGTTTGATGATTGAGGGTGTGATGAGGTTTATTAATGGTTCTATGTTGAATAATTTATAATAAGGGCAGTTTTTATATGGATGAGAGGAAGTCATATGTGTTTAAAAAAGTCATATGTGTTTAAAAGTAAGCTTTCACATCCATTCTCAATGCTTCTGATGTTGTCATTACTTGAAAAGCATTGATTGATTTTTCGTGACTTGCATTTATTAATATGGTTTTTCAATCAGTCTTCTCGATATTTCTATTGCATAGATGACTATTGATCGCTTCAACTAGCCAGCAACGTTGGGCTTAGGACGTCATGCATAAAGCTTTGTGGGAGGGTTGCCTCATCCTTGGCAATCACTAACGCACAATGTCCAGAGGGAGGTGCGATTCATGCAGCTACCCAACGTGATAGCCGGTTTTTATGTCGTCCTGAACCGAATTTTCTTAAGCTACTTAGCTTGCGCCGTTATTTTCCGTGTTATTGATGTTGCTACACATGGATCACGTATAGTGCTTCCTTGTCCAGGTCGATAGAACCACCCCTTGAGTCGTTTACCGTTTGCCTGGTTTAAACGGCCTTTTATCCGGGCTCACGAGAGACTGATTTTCAGACTAGTTCCTTGCATGCCACCGTATGGCTTCGCTCAAGGTGTGTGGAGTGTGGTTATTCCCATAAACGACAGACTCCCAAGCGTATTATGAATATAGGCGTCATATTGGCTATCATACTGTGACGGTGATCATAATGATGTCCTGATGATATTGATACACGATTAGGCAAGTACTGAGTTATTGAATGGACGATATAATTGTGATGATTTTGGAGAGTCGCTATATGATTTTATTTTTTGATAGTTGCAGTTATTGTTTTATTATGTGTGGTTTCGGGGCGATGATTTTTGAGTTGCTGGATATCGATTTGACCACCGTGGTTCCAGCAGCAACTATTGATTGTCTGCCTATTTCGATGCCTTGTATAAGAGTCGCGCCGCAGCCAATGTGTGATTGGTCCCCAACAGTGATTGAACCTGATAAAATCGCTCCAGGCGCGATGTGTACATTATTACCTATTTTGCAATCATGATCTATTTGAGCTCCTGTGTTTATAATTGTATTTTCTCCTATGTTGCAGTCAGCTTGAATAATGGCTCCAGCCATGATGTGACAGCCTTCTTCTATTACAACACCTGATCCTATTATTGCGCTTGAATGTATAACCGAAATAAACTCAAAGCCTGAAGATTTGAAGCGATTGAATATATTTTCTCTGATTGTGTGGCCAGGCAAAGATCCTACTCCATTGATCAGCTTTGTTTTTTCTGGTGATTGTCTCATCAGCCAATGATCATCGCCTAGCACTTCAATGTTCCGCCAAAAAGATTGTGTTTTTGATAGCTTTGGATCGACGATACCGTTGATGTTTATATTTTGATCTTTTAATGTATCAATGATGACTTTGGCATGGCCGCCTGCTCCGATCAGTATTAGTGTTTCCTCATTAAGATTCAATGATATCTCCTTTGTTATATTTTCGATTTGACCTTGTTTTAAATTTGTCCCATATCTGTACTGGGTACTCACCAGCACCGGCTCTGGCGGTGGTCAAATTTTGATCTGTGAAGATTTCTCCATTTGATATATTTGATTTTGCAATAATAGTTTGTCGTGTTTTTGACCTATTTTCCAACTCACTTGGTTGAGGGCGCTTTTGACCATCCCCTAAGGCTATTTCTATATTACGTATTGAGGCCACCAGCTGATTTAACTCTGTTGGATTGATGGATGCCTTATGATCTGGGCCAGGTAATTCACGGTCTAGTGTGAAGTGCTTCTCTATAATGACTGCACCTCGGGCTGCAGCGGCAATTGATATCAGTGAACCTTCTGTGTGATCTGAATAACCCACAGGCAGTGAAAAAGAATTTGAAAGCATGTCCATTGCCTTTAAATTGACTTCTTCCATTGCTGCAGGATATTCAGATGTACAATGTAAAAGCGATACTTTTTCTTTTATGATTGCTGTGGCTTCTTTAGAAGACCAGTGTCGCCATATATCTGATAATTTATTTGGAGCTTCTTGATATTTATATCCCCATGATAAAATGGCTAATGCTTGTTCTACTTCTCCTAGTGTTGACATTCCTGTCGATAAGATGGTTTTTTTTCCCGTCTTAGCAAATTCAAGTAACAGGGGGCCATTCGTTATTTCACCAGATGGAATTTTATAAAAAGGTAGGTCTAAACTTTCGAGAAAATTTAAGCTTTCGGTATCAAATGCTGTAGATAAAAATTCGATTCCTAACTCAGTGGCTCTTTGCTTTAGCTCATAATGCCAGTCGACGGGCAGCTCTAGTCTTTTTAACATGTCTAACTGTGATTCTGAGCGACTGGTTGTTTTGTTTTGATAATTAGCTTTAGAGATATTTTTAGTGGCTAAGCGCTCTGCATTAAATGTTTGAAATTTGATGGCATCTGCACCAGCCTTCGCTGCGACCTCTATCAGTTCTAATGCTTTGGATTTGCTTCCGTTATGGTTTACACCTGCTTCAGCAATTATAAAGATGGCCATTAATGTTTCCTTCGATTAAGAACTTTGGGTCTATGCTGCTTTTAGAGTTTGATGTGAGTGATTTTTTATTTGGTCTTCAATGTTGTAATTAATTTTATGTTTTGATTTTTTTGATGCTGGTATTGAGAAAACATTCCAGCGATTTCATTTTATGACAGTTCATGACCATCCTTAGAGTAAAGCAATGGCGGATGATTCGACTCTACCAAAGCCCGCTGCTCAGTGTTCACTTGGTCTGAACGGAAATGAAAATAATGCGGCTACATGTTCGTAGATCATTATCCTTACACTTACGTACGGTCAGCTCTTTGGGGCCAAAAGATACTGGGTAATGTTTCAAAGAATGAGTTGGGTATACAAGGTAGCTACTAGGTTAGCCATCTCATCCTTCAATGAATGATTGTTTGATAAGTCGTGGACATGATGTATCTGGTCATGAGTTTGGCTTGTATTAAGAATAACGTATCAAGTTAACAGTTTGATGGTTTTTTCTGTTGTTTTAAGGCTTGGGGAGGTCATAGAATTTTTTTGTTGTTAATTGGTTTAAATTGGTTTCTTTTAATGTTTTGATTATTTTTTGACTTGCGTGACCCTCACCATAAAAATCACAGCAGGGATCGCTTGCTATTTGCTGTTTTTTTGAAATTGCTTGTTTGATGGCGTCTTCTATTTCTTCTTTGCTTTCACCGCTTTGTATTACAGATTTAGGCTGCAATCTTCCTCTTTGTCTTTCCCCTATATTAACTGAAGGCGTTTTTAGTGCTGGTGCTTCAAAAATGCCGCTAGATGAATTGCCTACGACAGCTTTGCATATCTTGACTAGGCTTAAATACCTGGTTTTACCTAGTGATGATGTGAAAAATACTCGTTCTTTGTTTTTAGAAGTGAATTCTTTGATTAGGTCTATAAAGTCTCTTCCGTGTGCATCTGCATTGGGTGAGGTGATCACTATTTTTATTTCTTTATCTAGTGCATCAATAGCTCCAATGAGGTTTTTAAGAGTTTCTATACCGCCGTTTTCATCTAGTGTTACTGGGTGGTATGTAACCAGTATTGAGCTGTCTCCTAAGCTAAAGTTTAATGATGCTTCAAGCTCTGGCTGGCTGATAAGAGGCAATCTTTTTATGTTTTCTATCGCGAGAGCACCTACATTAAAAACTCTTTCTGGGTTTTCCCCTAATTGAATAACTCTATTACGGTATATCTCTGTGCTAGTAAAGTGTAATTGAGCCATTTTGGTGATTGAGTGGCGAATAGATTCATCTATTGCCCCTTCCGTAATTTCACCACCATGTAGATGTGCTATGGGAATCCGAAGTAGCATTGCGGTTTGTGCTACTGACAAAGCCTCAAATCGGTCCCCGAGAATCACTAAACAATCTGGCTTTAATCGATTGAGTGCATCTGCAAAACTAATCACTCCAAGTCCAATAGATTTTGCAATGCCTATTTCGCTTGATGATGAAAGCAGCATTTCAATTTTCTCGTGAATGAGAAAACCATCATTTTCTATTTCATCTACTGTATGACCAAACTCTGGGGATAGGTGCATGCCACTGACGATAAGCTTGAGCTCAAGCGTGGAATCTTTTTCAATTTCTTTTATTAGCCAATAAAGTAGTCCGTATTCAGCACGAGTACCAGTGAAGATCGCAATTGTTTTCAATCTTGTTCTCCTAGTTGCGCACTGCTTGGTAAACAAACAACTCTTTGCTCAAGCCATTCAGCATTTTTTAAACTACCCCGTAAGCAATGCTTATACATCGGTAAATAATTCATCAGCCTCCAAATAGGGCGGGTCATTACCGAGTTTTTGTGGGTGAATTCGAGTAATTCATCTCTTTGTTCTTGGTCCTCGCAGATTATGCTGTTTAGCCAGTAATTCGAGCGGCACTGTGGAGGCTCAGTGATGAACTGAATGGATGAATTTTTGAATAATGTGTTATACTTACCTGCAAGCGATCTCTTTGATTCTATTAGTTTCTCTATCTTTTCTAGCTGTCCGCAGCCCAGTGCTGCATTTAAGTTGGGCAGCCTGTAGTTGTAGCCAATTTCGTCATGATTGTATTCAAAGTGATGCTGTGTTTTCGCTGTGGTCGTGAGGTGTTTGGCTTTTTTGGCTATTGAGTTATTGCTCAGAATCATTCCACCGCCGCCAGTTGTAATTATTTTATTTCCATTAAAGCTCAGTATGCCTAAGGTTCCAATTGTCCCCGTATGACGCCCTTTATAAAAACTACCCAATGATTCGGCTGCATCTTCTACCAGTATTAATTTCCAGCGCCTTGCTACCTCATTTAATCCATCAAGATCAGCGGGATGTCCAAAAGTGTGCATGGGAAGGCATGCTCGAATTACTTTGTCCTCTTTTATGGTCCTACATAAGTTATCTGGATCGATATAAGCATGATCACTTAACCAAGTATCCAATGCGGTGGGGGACATTCCCAATGTATTCTTGTCAACATCAATGAATATGGGGCTTGCACCGCAATAAGTAATTGCATTGCATGTCGCAACAAAGGTTAGTGGCTGTGTGATCACTAAATCATTATGCTTAACCCCAGCTAATTTTAAGGCGATATGAAGTGCCGAAGAGCCATTGACAGTGGCGACAGCTGCGGGTGAACCTGTATATCCAGCTATTTTTTTTTCTAAGCTATCTACATGAGTCCCTACGCTTGATACGAATGTAGATTTAATCGTCTCTAATACATACTCTTCTTCTCGGTGATCAAAGCTAGGTTCATGTAAGGGTATAAAATCTTTTGTTTTGTAGTGGTCTCTAATGAATTCGATCAATTCTTTATTCACGGCGCTCTCACATTTTGTTGTCTAGATATTTTCCTGTTTCTCTATGTTGGAACTCTGGTATGATTTTGGTGAATAGTTCCAATATTTCCTTTTTGCTCCAGGTAAGTTCTTTTTGCATTTTTATAATCGAGTTTTTGAAATCTTTTAACTGCTCGTTGTCGATATTTAGCTCGTTATCTATGGTGCCGATGCTTTCAAATTTTTCCATATTGATTTTTTCTGCATCAGTATAAAATTCCTCGAACTCTTTTTCTCCTGTGGTATCGCTGTTGGCAAACAGGCAAGGCCATTTTTTATTGTCTTTTAATGTTTTTGCTATGGTGCGTGCTTCATCTTCGTTATGACAATAAATGGGTTCTAGGTTTTTCTCTTTCAGATATCTATGAGCTATCTCTGAAAAGGATATCAGACTCAATTTGCTACTCGGTTTGGGGAAAAATATTTCTCTGTTTTCACCAAAAATACAGGACATTAAACAAAGCTCTCCCGCTTCTTTTGGAGTTATGAAATAACGCTTGATATCCTGGGGGGCTACAATAGGTTGTTTTTTTTCTATGCGTTGATTAAATCCATGAAGTAATGATCCATCAGAGAAAGCAACGTTAGCAAATCTTGCTGTAGATACGTTAATGCTATCGCTATTTTTGATGATAACCATTTCCATTATTCGCTTTGACGCTCCCATCATATTGACAGGGTTGGCAGCTTTATCTGTTGATACGCAAAAATATTTTTTGACGCCTGACTCTATAGCTTGTTTAAGTGTTTTTTCTGTATTGAGTATGTTTACATTAATCATGCGCATTAATGTATAGGGGTCCTTCTCACTCCGAACATGCTTCAGTGCTGATAAATTTAAAATGAAATCATAGTGTCCGTCTGCTTTGAAGAAGGCATCGTATTCAGTTGACCCGATATCAATTGAAAATGTTTGGAATTCCCCACTGATATAGCCGAACTCGCTTCTTATGTCTCGTACCAGCTCGACTAGGTTGTTTTCGTTAATGTCAATGACATGTAGTTTCTGAGGTGACCGTTTGAAGATTTCTTTTGTGACTGCTTGGCCGATGGAGCCCGCGCCTCCGAGCACTAGAAAACGCGAGTTTTTTACCGTTTCAGATAGTTGTTTATCATTGTTAGCAATATCTTTGTCAAATAAGTTCTGATCTCTTCCGATTAAATTGAGTATGGATCTCATAAGCTTATCCTGGATTAGATTGGGTCAAGAAAATGTTGGTGTTAATAGAGGAGATGGTTGGTTATGAGTAACTTTTATATGTTCTATCTGAATTTAGCCAGTCTCCAAGCAATGTGACGCCGATGACTTTAAAATCTTCAGCCCATGTAAAGGAACCTCATGAGGGACTTGTCACTTGGTTGCGCAGAAATTTATGTTGCGCTGAGAGGTAAATTTTTAACAGCAATAATGCATGTTGGTTAAAGTGATATTTTACAAAATCAGAATCCTGTTTATGCTCTTGCTTTTTAGCCAAGTATCGGCCTGACTTTGATTAATATTGTTCTGCTGAACTTGTTGTCATTCGATGAGTCTCTTTTGCTAGCTTTTAATAATATGAAAATGTAAGCAATGGGAGGTGACGTTCAAGCAAGGGCTTCAGAGGGTTGCCTGTATTCTCCGTGTGTCCAGCCCAACTCAAAATAAAGTGGTCGTGGTGATCCCAGGATGAGCCAAGCTAAAAAAGAAAATTTGTAGTGCTTCGGTATGAAGATTCATGTCGATGCTGACAATATCCGTGGTGCCTTTCTCGTTAGAAATCTTATCCGCTCGTGTACCTAGTGAGGCCGTTATAGGCCAGATTTTCCAGAGTGAGGAAGCGTGGTGTTAGGAAGTGTGTGTCTGGTTGTACAGGCTACTCTGGCGTCCAAAAATGTGATGAACATGAAAGCTTGAGAATCGAATTGGCTTATTGTGAAACCTCTTGAGCCGCTTAATCCCGACTACTTAAGCCGCTTGAACTGCGGAGCAATCTCGACGCCAAAGAAACATTTGTTACAAAAAAATCAAACAATATAAGGGTGACTCTCAATGATATCCTGACCTTCTAATCTGGAATCGACAGTCCGAAGTAGGCACGCTACCGCCCTGCGGTTTCAGGCATATCCGCGAGAGCTAAAGTGTTAATGGTTTGGCTTAAAGCCTACACTGGCTTGGTGTTGCCCACATTATCTTTGTGTAAGCGTATGATATATCGGCTGAAGGTGCGATACATTGACAGGCAGATGCATTGGAGTAGTGCTGGTGTCAGCCTCTGAAGGAGCTAATGTGTGAGTGAGGTGCTAAGCGAAGGCGACTGGCAGGATGTCTTAGCAGTATTGCCCGCGGGTGTTGTGATGCTGAATGGACATGGTCAAGTCTTTCAAACAAACCCGGCGGCTGAACAGTTGCTGGGGGAGGCATTGGTGGGGCGCCTATGGGTTGAGGTTATTCGAGAGGCGTTTGCACCAAGAGAAGATGATGGTCATGAGGTTTCTTTACGGGATGGGCGCCGTGTCAGTATTACTACCAGCTCGCTCACGGGTGGGCGTGGGCAGTTGATCTTATTGCAGGATATGACTGAAACGCGGGAGCTGCAGTCGGCGTTATCTCGCCATGAGCGATTGTCTTCGATGGGAAAAATGGTGGCCTCTTTGGCTCATCAGCTTAGAACCCCTTTATCAACCGCCTTGTTATATTCCGGACACTTGCAGAAAACTGGTTTGCCTGATGATAAGCGACAGCGCTTTGCGACCAAGTTGACAGGCCGTTTGCTTCATATGGACCGCCAAATTAAAGACATGCTGATTTTTGCCAAAGGGGAAACTCATATGGCGCAGCGTGTGACCTTAGGGCAGTTATTGGATGCAATCCGTCAAGCGGTGGAGCCTGTGCTTGATCGTGCGGGTGCTGATTGTGAGTGGTCTGTTCCCACTGCGGATAAATCTTCTCAGGTTTTTATGGTGGTCAGTGAAGACTCACTTGTCGGTGCTATATTGAACTTGGTGAACAATGCATTGGAAGTTTCTGTGCCGCCACCGCCTTTGAGGCTGCATGTTGAGTATGTTGAAACCCTCCCTCAACAAGTGGGTAAGCATGTGTTGATGTGCTTAGTGGATGAGGGGCCAGGGATTGATGAGGCTTTATTAAACAAGGTAAATGAGCCCTTTTTTACGACAAAGTCCCAAGGCACAGGGTTGGGGCTGGCGATTGTTCGAGCAGTGATTGATGCCCATAACGGTCGCTTTTGGTTGCAATCTGTACCTGGGCAAGGCACTCGTGCCTGGATTGCGCTACCCGCAGAAACTTAATCATTGCTGTTGTGCAACATCTTTCTTTGTCAATTTAGGTAGACTGGGTGGCATGACAATGAAGCAGGTGGTTTGAGGTTATGATCCAGCAACGTATTTTGGTTGTTGAAGATGATGCTGATCTTCGTGAAGCCGTGTGCGATACCTTGGAGCTCGAAGGTATTGCATCTACAGCTGCAAGCCATGGAAAAGAAGCGCTCGTGGCTTTAGAAAAAGAGTCTTATGTGGCGGTGCTTTCTGATGTCTCTATGCCAGAGATGGGAGGGCACCAGTTGCTTGCTGAAATTCAACGTCGCCAACCGGGCCTGCCTGTAATATTAATGACCGCTTATGGCTCTATTGATAAGGCTGTTGAGGCGATGAGAGCTGGGGCTCAAGATTATTTAGTGAAGCCATTTGAGCCTCAGACGTTGCTTGATACGCTGAGTCCTTTGTTAGGCGTGGGGGCAACGTCCGCTGAGGAAGGCGCACCTATCGCAGAAGATCCTGTAAGTGTCAAGTTGCTTCAATTGGCTGAGAAAGTCGCTCGGAGTGAAGCTGCGGTGATGATTGGTGGGGCTTCAGGTACCGGTAAGGAAGTGCTTGCTCGCTTTATTCATACACGTTCGGATCGCGCTGATAATCCTTTTGTGGCGATTAATTGTGCAGCCATTCCCGATACGATGTTAGAAGCAACGTTGTTTGGGTATGAGAAGGGCGCATTTACAGGCGCCTCTAATGCGGCTCCAGGAAAGTTTGAACAAGCCCAGGGAGGCACTTTGTTGCTTGATGAAGTGACTGAGATGCCCTTGGCGTTGCAGGCGAAGCTGTTACGAGTGCTGCAAGAGCGCGAAGTAGAGCGCCTGGGTGGGCGTAAGCCTATTGCATTGAATGTAAGGGTGTTGGCGACGAGTAACCGTGATTTAAAGCAGAGTGTTGCTGAAGGCATTTTTCGGGAGGATTTATATTACCGGCTCAATGTGTTTCCGTTGAATTGGCCTCCTCTGTGCCAGCGCCCTAAAGACATTTTACCGCTGGCCCAATCGTTATTAATGAAGCATGCGCATCGAATGGGGATGCGTGTCCCTCAGCTGGAAGAAGCCGTTGTAGAGCGCCTGTTGGCTTATGAGTGGCCAGGGAATGTTCGGGAGCTGGATAATGTCATGCAGCGTGCATTGATCCTGTCTTCAGCAGGATGGGTATGTTCTGATGATATTGTACTGGAAACCGATCGTTTTTGTTTGAGTCGCGAGACTGAACATACTGTAGTGCCAGTTACCGAGGTGTCTGATTTGTCACGCGATGATGCGGGATCAGGACTTGGAGATGGGTTGCGGGAACAAGAGTATCGGATGATTCTTGAAGCCTTACGGGCTGAAGATGGACGAAAAAAAGAAACGGCGGAGCGTTTAGGTATTAGCCCCAGAACGCTTCGTTACAAACTTGCTAAAATGCGGAGTGATGGATGGTTAGAGCGTTGACGTTTGGGCGCTGTTAAAGGCACATAATGTAACGCCGAGAAACACACTCTCGTCTCAATTCAGGTTAGAGTAGTCCTGTTGCTGGGTGTATTAAACGTGCAGGTTAAATGCATGTATTTGATGGTTGTCAGCGCGAAAAAATTACCGCTAAATGTGTGGTTGTTATAGTGCTTGTGATGGTTGGGCATGAAAGTTGCCTATGCTTTATGGCATGCAGTGCATTGATCTCACAAGTCACTGGCTTTTAGAAAGTATGGCAGCATTGCTGCTTTAAGCTATACAGGCAATGAATAGATATGGTCGACAATTTTATATTTCAACAGACTCCCGTCATTGACATAACTGGAGGCGAATCGTGTTAGACAGACCTGAAATCGGCCAAGTGCTGTCACAAATACGTAGCATGCAGCAAGAGGTTCAACCTCAGGGGCATGGATCCTCTTTGCAGCAGCCTCTGCTGAATGCGCTTAAGCAAAACGAAGAGGGCGCCTCTACGCAGCATGCCGTCGATACATCCGATTCTCCTTCATTTACCGATATGTTGAAGCAAGCAATTGACAATGTGAATGGTCTGCAATCGGAGACAAGCGATCTGCGTACTCGCTATGAAATGGGTGACCCTAATGTGGATATTGTGGATGTGATGGTGGCTTCTCAAAAATCTAGTGTGGCTTTTGAGGCAACATTGCAAGCACGTAACCGCTTGGTAAGTGCTTACCAGGAAATCATGCGCATGCAGCTGTAAAGCTTAATGCCCGGTTCGAGACTCAGATTGGGGTCATTGGATGGAAAACGCACCAGTCAAGGTGGCTGATGAGGGGCAAGATGAGAATGCCTCGGCGGCTGCAGGAACTGAAAGTAGTAGTGATAAGTCGTCCAAGAGCGACAAACGCGGAAATAAAAGCCGGTTTGCCATGGGGAATGCATTTGCTGGTTTTAATCAGTTAGATGTGTTGCGTCAAATGGCATTGCTGGTTGGTTTTGCTGCGAGCATTGCCCTGGGATTTGCAGTGGTGCTTTGGTCGCAAAGCGAGCCTTATCGACCGCTGCTCTCTAGCCTCAATGAGGTGGACTCTGCTGCGATTGTCGAGGTTCTGGAAAAAAATCATATTGATTACAAAATAGATCCTAATTCAGGTGCCTTGTTGGTGCCTTCGGATCAGATTTATCAGGCTCGAATGCAGATTGCAGGTGCTGATATTTCTCAACCGAACACTGTTGGTTACGAGCTGCTGGAAAAAGACCAGGGCTTAGGAACCAGTCAGTTTATGGAAAATGCGCGTTATCGGCGTAGCCTTGAGGGCGAGCTGGCGCGTACGATTTCGAGTTTGGATAGTATTCGGCAAGCTCGTGTGCATCTTGCTATGCCTAAGCAGTCTGTTTTTATGCGTGATCAGCGCAAGCCCTCTGCTTCTGTCTTCATTAACATGCAGGCCGGACGGACATTGGATCATGAGCAAGCCAATGCGATTGTGCGTTTGGTCGCCTCTAGTATTCCTGAAATGGATCCCAAGTCTGTCACGATTGTGGATCAACGCGGGGAGCTGTTGTCGAATAAGACAGAGGACCCCACTGACAAAGAAATGCAGCGTCAGCTTGATTACACCCGTACGGTTGAACAGCGGTTGACTGATCGTGTGCGCTCTATTCTTGAGCCTGTCGCTGGGGCAGGTCGTTTTCAGGCGGCCGTTTCTGTGGATATGGACTTTACCCAGACTGAGCAAAGTGCGGAACAATTTAATCCTGACTTGCCTGCGATTCGTAGTGAACAGACTGTAGATGAACAGCGTGTCGGTGATTTCGGGCCTGAAGGGATTCCTGGTGCTTTGTCCAATCAGCCACCACAAGATGGCTTTGCTCCAGAGCAGGCACAAGGTGGGAATGGTCAACAGCAAACCCCAGTGAATACCCGCTCACAGGCTACCCGTAATTATGAGCTTGATCGCACGTTGAGTTATAGCCGGAATAATGCGGGTCGGGTGAACCGTTTAACTGTTGCTGTTGTGTTAGACGACGTGATTCAGCGTAATCCTGATTCGGGCAATATTGAACGCACCGCCTGGAGTGAGGATGAGTTGCAGCGTATGACGGCGCTTGTACGCAATGCAGTGGGCTATAGTGCTGAGCGTGGTGATAGCGTCAGTGTCGTGAATGCGCCCTTTGTCGATACCGGCGAAGATCAGCTGCCCGAGATCCCTCTGTGGGAACAGCCATGGGTTTGGGATTTGGCCAAACAGTTGTTAGCAGGACTCTTTGTCTTAATTTTGATTTTTGGCGTGCTGCGTCCCATTCTGCGAAACTTGGCTGCAGGTAAAGCGGATCAAGATGAGCGAGAAGCTGAACTGGAAGAGTTCCAAGCGTTGGATGGTGGTTTAAGTGACGACCAAGTGACTTTGAGTGCTTCTGATGATCCCTTGCTGGCTCCGCCCAGTGACTCATATGAGCGTCAGCTCAATGCTGTAAGAGCGTTGATTGCAGAGAATCCAGGTCGAGTAGCACAGGTCGTGCGCCAATGGGTGGTGAGTGATGAGTGATGAAGATGATTTATATCCAGAGCCGTTAACGGCTCTGGATCGCGCAGCGATCTTGTTGATGACGCTGGGTGAGTCTGACGCTGCCCAGATCCTGAAGCATATGGGGCCGAAAGAAGTTCAGAAAGTAGGCTTGGCCATGTCACAGCTGCAAAATGTGACGCGGGCACAAGTTGAGGAAGTGTTAGCTGATTTTCTTGAGGCGGTGGGAGAGCAAACGGGCTTGGGCGTTGGAGCTGATAGTTATATTCGCCGAATGTTGTCCGAAGCCTTGGGTGAAGATAAAGCGAATGGCTTGATTGATCGTATCTTGCTGGGGGGCAATACCACGGGGCTGGATACGTTGAAATGGATGGAGCCGCGGGCGGTTGCCGATATCATCCGTTACGAACACCCTCAGATCCAAGCGATCGTCATGTCCTATTTGGACTCTGATCAGGCGGGTGAGGTCGTCAAGTTTTTCGATCCCAAAGTGCGCTTGGATGTGATGTTGCGTGTGGCTGCGTTGGAGTCCGTACAGCCTCAGGCTTTGCAAGAGCTGAATGATATCCTTGAGAAGCAGTTCTCTGGCTCTGGCAGCACCCAAACGACCAGCATGGGCGGTGTTAAGGTTGTCGCCGATATCATGAATAACCTGGACAGCAATGTGGAAGGTGATCTGATGGAGGCGATTAAAGAGATTGATGAAGCGCTTGGTGAAGAGATTGAGGACTTGATGTTTGTCTTTGATAACTTGGTTGATGTTGATGATCGGGATCTCCAGACCTTGTTGCGTGAAGTCAAACCAGAAACGCTGACTATGGCGCTTAAAGGCGCTGACACTCGTGTGCAGGAAAAAATCTTTAAAAACATGTCCAAGCGTGCTGCTGAGCTATTGCGTGATGATCTTGAGGCGCAAGGACCTGTTCGGGTGAGTGAAGTGGAAACTTCTCAGAAAGAAATTTTGGGTGTGGCACGACGCTTGGCGGAAGATGGCACCATCAATTTGTCATCGGGCGCTGATCAGATGATTTAAAACAGTCATAAGCAACCAGGACGTTATTCTGATTAATCATTGCTATAGTGCCGTTGTGGAGCTCTGATGACACGACAAACTCGAATACCCGCTGACGATGTCGATGCTTATGAGCGCTGGGAAATGCCAGACCTCACGGGAGTCCGTCGTAGTATTTCGCGTCGCCTAGAAGAGCTTGAAGCTCAGCGTGAAGCCGAAGTGTCTGCTGAGCAGGTAACAGAAGATGATGTTGTGCCTGTTGAAATGCCTTCTGATGAAGATATTGAAGCGTTAAAAGCACAGGCTTATGAGGACGGGCGTCAAGAAGGGCTGACAGCGGGCCATGCCGAAGGGTATGAGCATGGTCGAGCTCAAGGGTATGCTTCCGGTGAGCGGGAAGGTTCGGAAGCTGGTTTTCAGAGTGGGTATGAAAAAGGTCTTGAACAAGCACGGAATGAAGTCGATCAATTGTCCGCTAGGTTTCAGTCGCAGCTTGATCAATTGCTGCGGCCTTTGGCTCACGTCGATGATGATGCTGAGCAGGCATTGCTTGAACTGGCTGAATTAATTGCGACAGGGGTTTTGCGCCGAGAATTAACGATTGACCGTTCATCTTTGACGCATATTGTTCAGGAGGCTTTAAATGCTTTACCTGATACTAGTCGGCGCCTCCGCATTCATGTGCATCCGGATGACAAAGTCCTTGTCGAGGCGGCCTGTGAAGGTCGCTTTGATGACTACCGTATTGTGGAAGACCCGGAAGTGACGCCGGGAGGCGTTCATATTGAAACTCAATACAGCCTAGTGGACTGTACCGTGGAGCGGCGATATCGCGCTGTGGTCGAAAAACTAATGGGCGAGCAGTATCCTGATCAGCCACCTGCAGCGGGACCGTTGCCTAGGCGTGCCGAAAGTGATTCGCCCCTTGGGCCGGGCCATTTTTCAGCTGAGGCCGCTTTGGCTGAATTAGAGAGTCTGCGGGCTGAGTTGGCGGCGGTATTAGGCGATGATGCCGTTTTACCTGAAACCCATACCTCTAGTCCGTTGAGCTCATCATCGGCTAATGTCTCATCGACTGACTTTTCTCCTGAGCCCGTACAAGGGCCCTCATCTGAACCGGTTCAAGCGGATGATGGGCGAGAAAATCTCTCTGCCGAGGAGAGGGGCGAAACTGATCCACTCGAAAGTGATGGCGCGTTGTCTGCTCAAACAGAGAGTAAACCATCTACTCATCGTGTTGAAAACCATAATGCTGAAAGCCTGGGTCCTGAATACAGAGCCTCTGAAGTCCCGAACTCTGTAGATCGACGTACTGAAAAAGCTGGTACGGACCAACCGTTGTACACAAAAGGCGACGATGTTCCTTCGGAAATATTGGAAGCACCGCATGCTGAGTTGTCACCAGATCCGGTGGGTGAGTCGCTCAACTCTGATGAGTCGGTGGCTCCTGTCGACCCTGTTGAAACGACGGGTGTTCAAGCCTCGCCAGGAAAGCGTGAACCCGTGCGGGTTTCGTTATCCTCATCTCGGAAGCATGCACCTCGAGATGACTCGGCTAATTCCTCTCCTCGTAATGCCACTCTCAATAATAACGATGCGACTCAGGAGGCGTCTGTAGGTGATATAGAGACGGATGACTCTCAGACAAGTCACATCGCTGAAGCCTCTGCGGCTGATCTTGTGACCCAAGCAGCCGCTTCCGTACAACAGTCAGCCCAAAACAGTAGCCATCATCATGATGACGGCGATGTCGCTTTTCCTTCAGGTGAAACCTCTTCGGTTTATGAAGACCGATATTCGTTAGAGGACGTTGATACTCCAGTGGGAGAGGGGCGTTCAGAATCTGTGAAGCCTTCTAGCCACCCCGATGATACCCTATCTGATTCTGAGCAAAAGGGTGTCGAAGCGGAGAGGTCTACTCATGAATAGTCCTCGTCTTGCTGATCGGCTACGCCACTATCAAGATGCTCTGGAGAAAGAGACACCGCCTTTGGTTGAGGGTCGACTCGTGCGGATGGTTGGCCTGACCTTAGAAGCTGTCGGGTGCAATCTTCCGGTAGGCTCTTACTGCTTTATCGAGTCGGCGACTGGGGCCCCGATTGAAGCTGAAGTGGTCGGTTTTGCCGGAGAGCACCTGTACTTGATGCCTATGGGGCAAGCCGAAGGGCTGAGACCTGGTGCTCGAGTGACGCCTAATCTGAAAGCCCTTTGTGTGCCTGCTGGATTCAGTTTGTTAGGGCGGGTTTTGGATGGTGCGGGTCGGCCGCTGGATGGGTTGGGGCCGTTGCGTGCTGAGGCGGAGCAAAGTATTACGGGTAAGGCACTGAATCCTTTAGAGCGTCACCCCATTGATACACCGCTTGATGTAGGCGTTATCGCGATTAATGCGCTTATGACGGTTGGCCGTGGCCAGCGTATGGGGTTGTTCGCCGGTAGTGGTGTTGGTAAATCCGTGTTATTGGGTATGATGACGCGCTTTACCGAGGCCGACATTATTGTCGTTGGCCTAGTGGGGGAACGTGGCCGAGAAGTTAAAGAATTTATTGAGCAAATTCTTGGGCCTGAGGGCCTGGCGCGTTCAGTGGTTGTGGCTTCCCCGGCTGATGATGCGCCTTTGATGCGACTGCGAGCTGCTCAATTAACTCATAGCGTGGCTGAATATTATCGTGATCAAGGGCGTAATGTTTTGTTGTTGATGGATTCGCTGACACGTTATGCCATGGCGCAACGTGAAATCGCATTGGCTGTAGGTGAGCCGCCTGCGACCAAGGGTTACCCCCCTTCGGTTTTTGCTTTACTGCCCCGGTTGGTTGAGCGAACCGGGAATGCGGCTCAGGGTGGGGGGTCGATTACGGCTTTTTATACCGTGCTGACCGAAGGCGATGATCAGCAGGATCCTATTGCCGATGCTGCGCGTGCGATTTTAGATGGTCATATTGTGTTGTCGCGTCGTTTAGCTGAAGAAGGTCATTACCCTGCTATCGATATTGAAGCCTCTATTAGCCGAGCGATGCCTCAAATTGTGACTTCGGAACATCTTCGGCGTGTGTATCAGCTGAAGCAGATTTATGCGGCTTATCAAGAAAACCGTGATTTGATTAATGTGGGTGCCTATACGAGGGGGTCTGATCAAAATGTTGATTTGGCGATTAATATGATGCCGCGTATTCGTCGATTTCTTCAGCAATCGCTTGATCAGTCCGTAGACTTGAAAGCCAGTGTTCGGGAGCTTGAAGTGCTGCTGAGTGAGGCTGATCAGGTGGATAACCGGCAGATTCAATTTGGTGCTTAAAAGCAGGTGATATGCATCCGAATTGACGCTTAAAATGATCTTGATTGTGCCTGCTGTTATAGGTTAACGATGCATCAATCGCTTATAGGGGTGAGTTCATGGCGTCATCACATCGATTATTGCCTGTTTTGCGCCTTGAAAAGCAAAAAGAAGACCAAGCCGCTTTAGCTTTGGGGTACTTGAACCAGCAAATAGATCAAGAGCGTTCAACATTATCACAGCTGGAAAACTATCAGCGCGAGTACTTGGATATGATGTCTCAGAATGGCCAAGCAGGGCAGGTCGTGAATATCCAGTCTATGATGCGCTATCAGCAGTTTGTTGAGCGTTTGGAGAAAGCCCAGCATCAACAGAACGATCAAATTGCCCAGTTATATCGCCAGCATGAGCAAGTCAAAGCGCACTGGGTAGAAAAACGAGCGCGGGTGAAAGCATTAGAAAACTTGATTGAACGTGATCAACAAAAAGCCCAACAATTCGAATTGAAGCGTGAGCAAAAGCAATTGGATGAATTCTCAAACTATCGCTTTGCACGACAATCGCGCTGGTAAGTTGCACTTGAAGTATTGATTATCGAAAAAATAATGCCTGCAGATCATTTCTTTATGGTGTTGCCTGCATGTTGGTACAAGGCTTGCATTAGATTTGAAAACAGTTGCGTGATTTGGTCTTCAGGGTAGGGAACGGGATGGCACAATCGAGTCTTGGCATACTATTACAAACGGCATCGGCAGGGTCTTTGAAGCCGTCAGCTCAGGCGACACTGAAATCGCCGGCTCAAGCCCCAGCGTTTGGTCAATATCTAAACGCCGGCCGGTCTTCATCTCGTGCTGATCAGTCTTTAGATCGGGTATCGAAAGAAACAAATGTTCCGAATAGGTCTCAGAATGCTGTTTCTAATAATGAACGTGACCGTGTGCCGAATAAGACTGTTGCGACGACTCAACATGGTGCCTCAGCTGATACAGCTCAGAATAACGCTCGTGAGTCTACTGAAACAGCGAAAGTGAAAAGTGCCGAGTCGTCATCTGCGGGAGACACTCAAGTCGGTAAAAAGAAAGGTGCTGAAGACCCTGCTTCGAACGCCCGTCTCAGTCCTGAGGGCGGCAAGTCCATGCCGGATGAAGGACAAGCTCTGCCGTTAGACGATAAAACTCGTGATGTATTGGCTCAGTTTGATGATGAGCAGTTGAAGAAAGTGTTGTCGAAACTTACCGAATGGCTCAATCAGCATCCTGATGCAGATCTAGATCAACTCAATTTATCTGATGAGCTGAGGGCTCAGCTTGACCAACTCTCAGGTGAGCTGGGGTTGAAATTTGGTGATTTAGAGGCAGCAGTGCGAGAGCTGGCAGCAGCATTTCAGCAGTTGCCTGAAGGGCAACATTATCGATTGGCCTGGCGTGCTGATTCGATTGGGGAAGATGGCAAACGCTTTGAGCTGGTGACTGTACGCTTATCTCCGTCTTCGGAAGTGGCTCAAGCAAACTCAGCAAAATCTCAAGAAGCGTTAGTGTCTGAAGTCGTGGATAAATGGCGGCAACAGCAGGACTCATCGCAACGTGAGCTCAGCTCTGGAAAGCAATCATTAGATCAAGCTGCCTCGAAGCAGCAGCAAGACATGCTCGCTTCAGAGTCGTTGTTTAATCGTTATGTGACGAGCCAGAAAGAACAAAAAATGGCACTAGGTATGAATGCGCTCGGTATTAATGCCCAGGATGGCAAAGGCCATACTCGGACCGATTCATTACAACAGCTGATACAGACAGCAGGGCAAGGCTTGCAGCAGCTCCAGTCTTCTAGCATTAATGCCAGCCGTACCAGTGTACCGGCTTTACCCTTGATGACGGCTCAAGCTAATGCAGCGGCACAGTCGAATGCCAGTGCTTTAGTGGAGCGCATTGCCATTATGCAGTCGCGTAATATGAAGATTGCTGAGATTCGCTTGGATCCTCCTGAGCTAGGAGCTTTACGCATTCGCATTCATATGCAAGGTGATCAGGCCAATATTAGCTTCCAGTCGCCTCATGCACATGTGCGAGATGCGCTGGAGCAGTCAATGCCGCGCTTACGCGATATGTTAGCGGAGCAAGGGATGGATATGGGGGAAGCGAACGTCGCAGATCAACAGCATGGTGAACGCAGTATTGCTGAAGATATGGCGGCAGCTCATGATGGTTCAGAAGGTGCTTCAAGCTCGGCACAAGAGAGCGGCATTGAGCTTGATGCTGATGGGGTTAGCATTTCGGTGCCCCAGCGCCAGCTTGTTGGGTTGGTGGATGCTTATGCGTGATGACTCAATGGGTGAGGTTATTCATAAATGACTCGGTGTCAGTGAGTTCTGTTAACCTGAACATAAGCGTTAGTATGGATGTTGAAAACGTGTTGTTTTTGCTTTGATTGTTAATCCATTCAATGAATTAAATAGAGCTTTCTCTTGTATAGTCTGAAAGGAAGGTTATGCCATGGCAGATGATTTTGACGAAGATGAAGGCGGCAAGTCCAATAAACTGTTGCTGATCGGTGGCATTGTTATGGGGCTAGCGGTCGTGGCTGCTTTGGCGGTTGGCGGGACTTTGTACTTTTTAGATCGCTTGCCTGGGTCTGGTGGTGGGCAGGAAGAGGTCGTAGATAAAGCGCCTATGAGTGGGCTTCAGCCTAGTTCTGCGGTTTATTATAGCTTTGAAAAGCCATTTGTATCGCCTTTTGCCAGCGAAGGAAGTGGTAAGCGTCAGCGATTTATGCAAGTGCGCTTTGCCGTAAAAGCGGAAACGCCTGAGGCGATTAGCGTCATTGAAAAGCGGCTTCCACAAGTGTTGAATGATGTGAATCAGCTGTTGCGTCGGCAGGACTTTGCCACAATGCAAACCGTTGAAGGTAAAGTGCAGCTGCAAATGGCGGCTACAGAAGCTGTACAAAAAGTAGTTCAGGAAGAGTCACAAAACATTGATACTGTACTGATTACTGACTTTGTCATGCAGTAATTCAGATACGGTTAGACGGCCACGTTTTGGAAACAGGTAGCTTTTATGGCAGTACAGGATCTGTTGTCCCAGGATGAAATCGACGTACTGCTGCATGGCGTCGATGATGATGATCTTCCTGACCCCTCGGAGGCAGGCGCATCGGGAGATGTGCAGGCTTACGACATTACCAGTCAGGATCGGATCGTCCGTGGGCGGATGCCCACGCTGGAAATGATCAATGAACGCTTTGCCCGTTATACGCGCATTAGCTTGTTCAACCTGATGCGACGCAGTGCCCATGTCGCCTCAGGTGGCGTGCAGATTATGAAGTTTGGTGAGTATGTTCATACACTGTATGTGCCCACAAGTCTTAACTTGGTCAAAATCCGTCCCTTGCGAGGCACTTCATTATTTGTGATGGATGCCAAGTTGGTGTTTAAGCTTGTTGATAACTTTTTTGGCGGTGATGGGCGCCATGCCAAAATTGAAGGTCGCGAATTTACACCGACTGAAATCCGTATTGTTCAGAAAGTATTAGAGCAAGTGTTTGTCGACCTTAAAGAAGCCTGGGCGACGGTTTTGCCTCTTAATTTTGAATATATTGGTTTTGAAGTGAATCCGGCGATGGCGAACATCGTCAGCCCCAGTGAAGTCGTGGTTGTCAGTACTTTCCATATTGAGCTTGATGGGGGCGGTGGTGATCTTCATATCACAATGCCCTATTCCATGATTGAGCCTGTGCGAGAAGAACTGGACTCAGGGGTGCAGTCTGATGTCGATGATATTGATGAACGTTGGGTTCGTGCGCTGCGCTCAGACATTATGGATGCCCATATTCCATTGAACGTTAAAGTGGTCGAGCGTCAATTGACGTTGCGCGATATTGTCAATTTGGAGGCGGGCGACATTATTCCTGTCGATATGTCTGAGCATGTACAGCTCAATGCGAATGGTGTGCCTGTGTTTAAGTGCAAGCTTGGGCGCTCTGGAGATAATTTAGCGCTAAAAATTGCAGAACAGGTGAAGTTGCAGCGTTAGCATTGACAGTGTGTTCGGTTCGAGTCTCTGGCTCGATTAGTTAAAGTTGGGCTTTTGCCCAAATGAATAGCATATGGGGCGGTGGTTTTACCGACTCTTTATCCGTTAAGGAAGTGGCTCATGAGTGACGAAAACAATCAGGATCAGCCTAAAGACGATAACCTCGATGATTGGGCATCGGCTCTGGATGATGAGCAAGGTGGTGAGGCTGCCGGTAGTGATGACTTGACTGATGATTGGGCCGCAGCTATGACGGAAGAAGAGTCTTCATCTGATGACGATGGGATGGATGACTGGGCTGCGGCCATGGCCGAGCAGGATGAAACCGATAGTGCGGACTTGACTGAAGATGATATCCAGACGGCACCTTTAGATTATCTAGAAGATGAGTCGCCAGACTTTGACTCCGATAATCCTAATCTTGAAGTCATTATGGATATTCCTGTGACGATTTCTATGGAGGTCGGCAGTACGGAAATTGCGATTCGTAATTTATTGCAGCTCAATCAGGGCTCCGTGATTGAGCTTGATCGTTTAGCGGGTGAGCCTCTAGACGTTAAAGTTAATGGTACTTTAATTGCTCATGGCGAAGTGGTCATGGTGAATGAAAAGTTTGGTATTCGCTTGACTGATGTCGTGAGCCCGTCTGAACGTATTAAACGTTTACGTTAAGATGTTCATCTGGAGCTTGATACTCATGATGCTTCCGCCGCTTGCCCAGGCGTCGGAGGCATCGAGCGTTTCTGGGGCTGGCGTGGGCTCAAGTATGCTGCAAATGATTGCCGGACTTATGGTCGTCATTGCTTTAATACTTTTGCTGGCTTGGACTGCCAAGCGACTTCGTTTAACCCCTAATGCCAATACCCATGGCATGAAAGTGATCATGACGCATGCGCTAGGGCAGCGCGAACGCCTCATGTTAGTCGATATTGGCGGTAAGCATTTGTTATTAGGTGTGACTTCACATCAAATTTCATGTTTACACGTGTTTGATGAGCCTGTGGATATGACGCGTCCTGATAACCCTGGGTTTAAACAAATACTAAAGCATTGGCGTCAACCTGACACGACATCAACGCCTCAAGGCTCAACGGAAAGTAGGTCCTCTCTTGATTAATTTCTTGGTGGCTCATGTTTGGCGTGAGCATAAATCGATTGTCGGATGGGGTCTTCTGATTGCTTTGCTGTGTGCATGCTTTTCGGCTCCGGTCCTTGCCGCTCCAGAAGGCATTGACGCACTCAAAATGACCCCTGATGGAGAGGGCGGAGAGACTTACTCTGTAACATTGCAAATTCTGGCCATCATGACGGCGCTGACGTTTATTCCAGCGGCCTTAATCATGATGACCAGTTTTACGCGTATTGTGGTTGTGCTGGCGATCTTGCGCCAGGCGTTGGGATTACAGCAGACCCCTTCAACTCAAATACTGATCGGGTTGGCGCTTTTTTTAACGATGTTTATCATGACCCCAGTTTGGGAGCGGGTTAATGAAGAGGCATTGCAACCTTATTTGAATGAGCAGATGGGGCCTGTTGATGCTGTTAAACAGGCGAGTCTCCCGCTTCGTGAGTTTATGTTTTCACAGACGCGAGAGGAAGATCTCGACCTCTTTGGCCGTATTGGTGGTTATAAGGTATTTGAGGATGAAGAGGATGTGCCTTTTACGGTTTTAGTGCCTGCGTTTGTGACGAGTGAGCTTAAAACGGCTTTTCAAATAGGCTTTATGTTGTTCATACCGTTTCTGATCATTGATATGGTTGTCGCCAGTATCTTGATGGCCATGGGTATGATGATGTTGTCGCCTATTATTATTTCGCTACCTTTCAAGCTGATGCTTTTTGTACTGGTTGATGGCTGGTCTCTGGTTATGGGTACCCTGGCCGCAAGCTATGGGTTTTAGCAGGCAAAGCATGTCGAGGAGGAATAGACCATGAATCCGGGCGAAACGCTTGATCTGTTGCGTCAGGCACTTTTCCTCGTCATTACGATCGTCGCCATTGCGGTAGTGCCAGGTTTGCTTGTGGGGTTAATGATCAGTGTATTTCAGGCGGCGACCCAGATTAATGAGCAAACATTAAGCTTTTTACCGCGATTGTTGGCCACTTTAACCGCTTTGATCGTTGCCGGCCCTTGGATTGTCAATCAACTCATGGAGTTTATGACTAATCTAATGACTAATATTCCTTATTTGATTAGTTAGCCTCGCATGTTGCCTTTTTCTGATCTGCCAATGACCGATGCCACCATTGGTGCCTGGATTGGCAGCTTTCTGTGGCCTATGGTGCGCATAGGCGGCTTTTTTATGGTTGTCAGTTTCTTTGGTGCGCAAACGGTTCCTGCACAAGTCAAGATTGGCTTAACGCTTTTTACAACCGTACTTGTGGCTCCGCTTTTGCCTAAAATGCCGCCTTTAGATGCTTTAACGGTGAATAGCTGGTTAATTGTCGCGCATCAGTTGTTAATCGGTGTTGCACTAGGCTTCATCGTGAAGCTATTGCTTGAAGTTTTTGTGGTGTTTGGCCAAGTCATTGCGATGCAAATTGGTCTTGGGATGGCGCAAATGAATGATCCCGTCAATGGCATTAGTTCGACGGTATTAAGCCAATACATGCTTTTGGCCACAAACCTTATGTTTCTAGCCACCAATGGTCATATTGTCGTTTTAGACACCTTGATTGAGAGTTTTCGTGTTATTCCTGTTGGGGCTGAGGGATTTACACGGGAGCGGGCATGGCTGCTTGCCCAGCAAGGGAGTTGGCTGTTTTCTGGCGGCGTGATTATGGCGTTACCTATTCTTGTCGCGAAATTGATTGTGAATGGAGCGCTGGGTATTGCTACTCGTGCTGCCCCCCAATTAAATATTTTTACGCTCGGTTTTCCTGTGATGATGATCATGGGGCTCTTTGAGTTATGGGTTTGGATGTCGGACTATTTGTTCTATTACGATCGTATGGCGCGGGATATTTTTGAGCTCATGCGGAACTGGATCGGAGTGCCCTAATGGCACAAGAAAACGAAGACGGCCAGGAGAAGTCGGAAGAGCCGACGTCGAAAAAATTTGAAGAGGCGCGAAAGGAGGGGCAGGTTGCCCGTTCAAAAGAACTGAGCACTTTTTTACTGCTACTGTTTGGTGGGATGTCGATTCTTATTTTTGGTGCTTGGGTGGCAGATGCCGCGATTCAGATGATGCGCTTTAATTTTTCGATAGACCGGGAGGCGGTGACTTCAACTTCCATGATGGCCATCCATTTGAAAAACTCGGCCATTATAGCCTTACAAGTGATATTGCCCATTTTGTTCGCCTTGTTTTTATCGGGCATTTTGTCTCAAATCGCAGTGGGGGGGTGGAACTGGAGCGGTAAAGCCATAGCGCCTAAAGGCAGTCGCATGAATCCCGTTAAGGGCATTAAGCGAATCTTCTCTAAGAACTCTGTTGTTGAGCTAGGCAAAGCGACTGCGAAGCTTTTTCTCGTCGGGGGGACGGCTGTTGGTATTGTATTAAGCCTGAAGAATGACTTCACTGCTTTGGGGTTTATGGCGCCCGAGCAAGCGATGGCGCGAGGGGCTTACATGGTTCTGTGGGCTTTTGTTGCGATCAGTGCTTGCTTGATTGCTGTCGTGTTAATTGATGTACCTTGGCAACTTCATCAGCATAAAGAACAGCTGAAAATGACGAAACAGGAGGTGAAAGACGAGAATAAAAATACGGAAGGTAACCCTGAAATTAAAAGCCGCATTCGTCGCTTGCAGTATGAGATGGCGCAGCGTCGCATGATGGCGGATGTCCCGAAAGCCGATGTTGTGATTACAAACCCCCAGCACTACGCTGTAGCACTACAATATGATGAACAAGGGAATAGTGCTCCTTTAATGCTGGCTAAAGGGGCTGATGAAATTGCTTTCAAAATCAGAGAGATTGCTCAACATCATGATATTCCTACACTTGAGCTCCCGCCTTTGACTCGTGCCCTGTATCATACCACCGAAATTGGGGATGAAATCCCACAGGCATTGTATATGGCTGTGGCACAAGTACTGGCTTATGTCTATCAACTACGTCAGGCCAAAGCCGGTCGAGTTAAACGGCCGAGTCATTTACCTGACATCGAGGTACCCGAAGATTTCCGGTACGATGCTTGAGTTCAGTAAGTGTGTATCGCGATTAACAATTTGCTGTATTTCGTCACAGCAGAGCGAGTTTATTTAGGTCCTTGATATTGGCATACTTCTTGTCTTTATTGGGGATGCCTTATCAATGGCAGGTGATGAATGGATCGTACGCAGCTGGCTAGCTCTTTTAGAAGCATCAAACAGGCACAAGTAGGCATCCCGCTGCTGCTGCTAATCCTGCTCGGCATGATGACGCTGCCGATGCCTGTATTCCTGCTGGATGTCTTGTTTACTTTCAATATTGCGCTTTCCATCATCATTTTGTTGGTGGCGATTTATGCATTGAAACCACTTGATTTTGCAGTTTTTCCGACCATTTTGCTCGTTGCGACCTTATTACGACTGGCGCTTAATGTGGCTTCGACACGTATTGTTTTATTGAATGGTCACGAGGGGGGGGATGCTGCGGGTAAGGTGATTGAAGCCTTTGGCTCGGTATTGATCGGTGGTAATTATGTCGTGGGTTTGATCGTCTTTCTTATTTTGATGATTATTAACTTTGTGGTGATTACCAAAGGTGCCGGACGAATTTCTGAGGTGAGCGCTCGTTTTACGCTGGATGCGATGCCCGGTAAGCAAATGGCGATTGATGCTGATCTCAATGCAGGTTTGATTGATCAGGAGCAGGCTCGAGCGCGGCGAGAAGAGATTGCCTCTGAAGCCGATTTCTATGGCTCTATGGATGGGGCGAGTAAGTTCGTTCGCGGTGATGCAATGGCCGGGATTATGATCCTGGTGATTAATATCATCGGTGGTTTATTAGTCGGTATGCTGCAGCATGACCTGTCATTTCAGATTGCCATGCAGCGTTATGTGCTATTGACCATCGGTGATGGCCTTGTTGCTCAAATTCCTTCATTAATTCTGTCTGTGGCGGCGGCCATTATCGTGACTCGAGTAAACAGCTCGGAAACGATTAGTGGGCAGGTGACTCGCCAAATGTTCGGGACCCCGCGAGCCTTGGTCGTTGCCGCAACGATTATGGCGGTTATGGGCTTAGTGCCAGGAATGCCCCATGTCGCTTTTCTGGGATTGGCGACCATTGCGGCGGGTATTGCTTGGCTGTTATTTCGCCATCAGCAAAAACTTGAAGCCGAACGTGTTGCTGCAGAACAAGCGGCTGCGATGCCGCCTGAAAAACCTGATGCTGAGGTCATCGACCAAAAGGAACTGGGTTGGCAGGATGTGGCGCCTGTCGATTTATTGGGGCTTGAAGTGGGCTACCGGTTAATTCCTTTGGTTGACCGTGCTCAGGGAGGGCAGTTGTTGGGACGAATCAAGGGGATTCGTAAAAAACTGTCTCAGGATCTCGGCTTTTTGATGCCGTCCGTTCATATCCGAGATAACTTGGATTTATCGCCAAATGCCTATCGCATTGTCTTAAAGGGCGTCACGATTGGAGAGGCAGAGGTTCATCCTGAACGGGAAATGGCGATTAACCCTGGGCAGGTTTATGGCCCTATTAACGGCATTAAAGGGCGTGATCCTGCTTTTGGCTTGGAAGCCGTATGGATTACGCCGGCACAGCGCGAAGAGGCGCAAACGCTCGGGTACACCGTTGTGGATGCAAGTACGGTGATCGCGACACAGCTCAACCAGGTGCTGCAAGATTATGCTTATGAACTCATGGGGCATGATGATGTGCAAAAAATGGTGGATATCCTCAGTGAGTCGTCACCTAAATTGGCTGAACAGCTGATCCCTGATAGTGTGACATTGTCTATTCTATTGAAAGTATTGCAAAGCTTATTGGTTGAACATGTGCCCGTGCGGGATATGCGTTCCATTGCTCAAGCGATTGTTGATGCGGCGCATACAACACGAGATCCTGTTCAGTTGACCTCTGCTGTTCGTGTTGCCTTGTCTCGATCAATTGTTCAGGCGATTACAGGGCCCAGTGACCACCTTCCTGTAATCACACTGGCGCCTGAGCTTGAACAAATGTTATTGAAAAGTGTGCAGCAAGCCGCTCAGCAAGGCGGTGAAAGTGATCAACTTGTGCTTGAACCTGCGATGGCTGAGCGGTTGCAACATTCATTAGCTGAGGCCGCTCAACAACAAGAAATGCAGGGCAATGCTGCGGTGCTTGTGGTTGCTGGGCCTGTGAGGCCTGTCATGGCGCGTTTTGTACGCTATGGTATTCAGAATGTTCATGTGCTTTCTTATCAGGAAATTCCTGATAATAAACAAATTACAATCGTGGCGACTGTGGGACAATGATGCCGTTTATCATGAGGTATCATATGCACGGCTTGTAAGTATATTGTATCGAAGTTGTTGTTTTTTAGCCGTTTTATGGCGCATGCTGAGGTTAATAAAGTCTATCATGGTGTTGAAGGGTCGAGTATTTAAGCATTTTGCTTGCGGTGTATTGACTCTCCTTATCTTGTGCAGGTTATGAATGGCGGCATGTGGAACGTTAATGATATCGAGGTTGCCGGAGTTGATTGAATGCGTGTGAAGCGGTTCTTTGCGCCGACGATGCGACAAGCGATGCGTCAAGTTCAGGAAGAACTTGGGCCTGATGCTGCAATTTTGTCGCGTAATCATCGAGATGGGGGCGTAGAGGTGGTTTGCGCGCTAGACTTTCATGAGGCGGAGCAGACAGAGGCTAATCCTGTGTCGTTATCAGGTTCTGATGTTTCACTCGGAGCTTCTTCTGATCGGCTGAGTAAACAGCTTGAAGGTGAGGATTTAAAGAGAGAGCTGGAATCCGCTAGACAGCGTATTCTTGAAGGGGCTCGCTTTGACAGTGGTCTAGATGACAATGCGTTTCAGAAAAGAGCGCAGGCTCGCCAGCTAGGGGGTTATGCCGAGCAGTTGAGGCATGCAGAACAGGGGGCTGATTCTGATCGAAGCCGCTCATCCCGAGCCTCGGAGTTGCGTCATTCTACAAGTTCGGCGCACGAACAGGTTGTACTGGATGCGATGCAGGCGGAAATCCAAGGGCTTCGTGAGCTTTTGAGAGAGCAAATGCGTGAGCAGGGTGATATGCGCCACCCACTTGAAGCGATGCTTAGGCGACGACTTTTAGCCCAAGGGTTTACAGAAAAATACATTAAACGCTTATTAGAGCTCAGTGCTATAGAAGGTATTGATGACTCTACTCAAGCCTTGGATATGATGTTGCAGCGGCTCAAGTTAGATTTGCAAGTTGTTGACGAAGAGCTGATTGATCGCGGTGGTGTGGTGGCATTAATGGGGCCCACTGGCGTAGGCAAAACGACGACAATCGGGAAATTAGCTGCTCGCTATGTGCTTAAACATGGTCCCGATGGGTTGGCCTTGGTGACGACAGACTGCTATCGCATTGCGGCATACGAACAGTTGAGGACATTTGGACGTATTTTGGGGGTGCCGGTGCGTGTCGTTGATGAGCGTAACTCAATGGATGAGACGCTTAAATCATTGCGCTCCAAGCAACTTATTTTAATTGATACTGCCGGGCTCAATGTACGCGATCCCAATATGATGACCCAGCTGAATTTGTTAAACAGTGCCAAAGCGAGGATCCGTCGTTTTCTGGTATTGCCGTGTACGAGTCAAACCGAAGTGTTGTCCGAAACTTATGATGCGTATCATCCATCAGGCCTGAATGGCTGTGTATTGACTAAACTGGATGAGGCACGCCGTTTGGGTGATGTGCTGGGCTTGGTCGCGGAACGTCGTTTGCCGTTGGCCTATTTGGCAACAGGTCAAAAGATTCCAGATGATTTATCGTTGGTTAATCGCGATGTACTGATTCAATTATTGAACGAAACATTACTGTCTAGTGACGACGGTTGTGCAATATGAAGCAGACTGTTTTGTTTTATTAATGGTGCACTCAATTCGCATTGAATCAGTGGAGCACTTAAGTGACCGCTGTTATGCTGCATTCAGTAGGTGTGTTTTAAAGGCCTTGATCATGCATCACTCAATGGCGGTGGAAAAAGTCGGGACGAGACGGGACAACAGGATGGCTGCAGTCAAGGGGCATGATCTCTATGCTCGTAATCAGCAGCTGGCTGATGGTCAGCTGGTTGAAAAATATACGTCTCTGGTGCGAAGAGTGGCCCGACACCTTATGGGGCGCTTGCCTGATCATGTTCAGCTAGAAGATTTGATGCAATCAGGGATGATTGGCTTAATCGAAGCTTCAAGAAAGTTTGAAGCGGATAAAGGGGCAAGTTTTGAAACTTATGCCGCAATTCGTATTCGAGGCGCTATGCTTGATGAGGTGCGGCGGCATGATTGGGCGCCCCGGTCTGTGCATCGAAATGGGCGTAAAATTGCAGAAGCTGTTAAGCATATTGAGACCCGAACGGGACGAGATGCACGTGATTTAGAGGTGGCTGAAGAGTTAGGCATGAGTATGGATGAATATCATGCTTGCTTGGCTGATACTGCAGGTACGCGACTTTTCAGCTTTGATGAACTGACTAATCAGGATGATTCACCGTATGAAATTCCTGATGGTCACTTGCCCAGTCCGCAGGGTGAACTGGAAGAAAATCGTTTTCAGAGTGCGCTTGCTGATGCGATTGAAGGTTTGCCTGAACGGGAGAAACTGGTATTAAGTCTCTATTATACAGAGCAATTAAATCTCAAGGAGATTGGCGCTGTGCTCTCAGTAAGTGAGTCACGGGTCAGCCAGATCCACAGTCAGGCCGCAATGCGATTACGAGGCCGACTTTCGGGGTGGAAAGGCTGAGATCAAAAGCCGCCATCTTGTTGTAATATACCCTTGACCGCTGCTAGCAAGGTTTAACGGAGGTTGCCTTGGATAAGAACATGAAAATTCTCATCGTGGATGACTTTGCCACCATGAGAAGAATCATCAAAAACCTGTTGAAGGACTTGGGGTTTCACAATACCCAAGAAGCCGACGATGGTACGACTGCTGTTCCGCTACTTAATTCCGGTAACTTTGACTTTTTAGTCACCGACTGGAATATGCCGGGTATGACGGGATTTGACTTGCTGAAGCATGTCCGGGCTGATCCGAAGTTAAAAGATCTTCCGGTCTTGATGGTGACAGCAGAGGCGAAGCGAGAGCAGATTGTGGCAGCGGCTCAAGCCGGTGTTAATGGCTATATTGTGAAGCCATTCACAGCTGCAGTGCTCAAAGACAAAATCGAAAAGATCTTCGAACGTATTGAAGGTTGATTTTGGATTTTGCAGCACCTTGGCTTAATGGCGACAGGGTCGAGCTATGACAGATGAACAGCACGAAAGTGGTGAATTCGAGCAAAAGCTTCGAGAGGCCACAGCTGAGTTGACAGAGAGCATCGCAAAAGGAGATCTGACGGAAGCAGTTAACCTGCTCCAACAGATTAATGATGAACGTCACCGAAATCTCTACCAAGAGGTTGGGAGACTGACTCGAGCGTTGCATGATGCCATTAATAATTTCCACATTGATTCGGGTTTGAATCCGCAAGCGAGTCAACAAATGTCGGAAATGGCGGATGCTTCTGATCGGCTCAATTATGTCATCGGCATGACTCAGGAAGCTGCTAATACCACTATGGATAAGGTGGAAGAGTGCACACCGATTAATGACAATATTGGTCGGGAAGCCTCACAGCTTAGAAAAGAATGGGCCAAGCTTATGAGTCGCGAAATGAAAGCAGATGAGTTTCGTGGGCTTTATAAGCGCATTGATCTCTTTCTGGAGCATGTTGAAACACAATCCAATGTCCTTTCAGAAAAGTTCGGTGAAATTACGCTAGCACAAGGCTATCAGGATCTTACTGGGCAGGTGTTGAAGCGTGTGAGCAATTTAGTTCATGAAGTGGAATCCAGTCTGGTAAACCTGGTCTGCATGGCTGGACAGGTTGACCGTATTACCGGCATCCGACATCCCCAGATGGCCCAGCAGAAACAGGTGGCCAAAGAAGAAGGTGATGGAACACTGCCCGAGGGGCCGATTGTGTCGCCGGATAAACGTAGCGATGTGGTTGCCAATCAGGATGAAGTGGATGACCTTCTTTCTAGTCTCGGGTTTTAAAGGAGTCATTGGATGAGTCTTGATGTAGACCAGGAAATTTTGCAGGACTTCCTCGTTGAGGCGGGGGAAATTCTTGAATTGTTGTCAGAACAGTTGGTCGATCTGGAACAGGCCCCAGATGACACTGAGCTGCTGAATGCGATTTTCCGAGGCTTTCATACGGTCAAAGGGGGGGCAGGCTTTCTCCAGTTGACACCGTTGGTTGAGTGCTGCCACTCCGCGGAAAATGTGTTCGATACCCTGCGTAAACATCAACGTCAGGTCACCCCTGAATTGATGGACGTGGTATTGGCTGCGTTAGATAGCGTCAATGAGATGTTTGAGACGGTGCGCGGCGATGAAATGCCAGAAGAAGCTGATGAGGCTCTCATTGAGCAACTGGTTTATTATGCAAAACCGGAGAGCGAAACAGGCCCCGCGCCAGAGGTGGCTTCTGCTCCGGTTGCCGAGCCTCCACCGAGTGCTGCGGTTGAGCCAGAGCCTGAGATCACCACGGATTCTCCTGAGTCTGATAGTGGCGATATTACGGATGACGAGTTCGAGTCACTATTGGATGCCTTGCATGATGGCAAGGCGCCCACTGCACCACAACAGCCCTCAACGGTCGCGGCAACAGGGGGGGCGGCAGATGGTGGTGATGAGATTTCTGAAGATGAGTTTGAGAATCTCCTAGACCAGCTACATGGTAAAGGGAAGGGGCCTGGCGCTGAGTTATCTTCGGAATCCTCGCCCGAGCCTGCGGCAGCGGATATCTCGGTGGCGACCAGTGGCAGTGAAGATATCACTGAGGATGAGTTTGAAGCGCTGCTCGATCAGTTGCACGGTAAGGGGAAAGGGCCTGTTGATGTCCATCCTCACACCGAGGCGCCGTCTTCTCCTCAGCCAAAACCGCCTGTTGCACCTAAACCTAAAGCGGCCGCTGCGGCTAATAAAGATGGTCAAAACTTACCTGCTCAGCAGGGTAAGGCGCCCGCTAAGAAAGAGCCTGTGGCTGATACCACTGTGCGCGTTGACACTTCTCGCCTTGATGAAATTATGAATATGGTGGGTGAGTTGGTGCTGGTGCGTAACCGTTTGGTTCGCTTGGGGTCTGAGAGTAATGATTCTGAGCTGGCTAAGGCTGTTTCTAACCTTGATGTCGTCACCGCAGATTTGCAGACCTCTGTGATGAAGACGCGCATGCAGCCAGTGAAGAAAGTGTTTGGGCGTTTCCCTCGTGTTATTCGTGACCTTTCCCGTAAGTTGAAGAAAGAAGTTGCGCTGGAAATGATCGGTGAAGATACGGATCTTGATAAAAACCTGGTTGAAGCCTTAGCGGATCCACTGGTTCACTTGGTTCGAAACTCTGTTGATCATGGGGTAGAAACTCCCGATGAGCGTGAGCGTAATGGTAAGTCTCGCCAGGGTAAGGTCATTCTTGCGGCTGAGCAGGAAGGCGATCATATCTTGCTGACCATCTCCGATGATGGGGCTGGTATGGATCCTAACCGGCTGCGTCAGAAGGCCGTTGAAAAAGGATTGTTAGACCCTGATGCCGCTGACCGATTAAATGATCAAGAGGCCTTTAATTTAATTTTTGCGGCAGGCTTGTCGACCAAGGATCAAATCTCTGATGTTTCGGGTCGAGGGGTTGGGATGGATGTCGTGAAAACTAAAATCTCCCAGCTTAACGGCACGATCAATGTGTGGTCTGAGATTCATAAGGGCACCAAAATCAGTATTAAAGTGCCTTTGACGCTGGCGATTATGCCGACCTTGATGATTATGTTGAAGGATCAGGCTTTTGCATTACCGTTGGTTAATGTGAATGAGATTTTTCAGCTGGATATTACTAAGGCGAATGTGGTGGATGGCCAGGAGTGTTTGGTCATTCGTGATCGTACTTTGCCGTTGTTCCATCTGCGTCGGTGGTTGGTGCGCGATCCTGCCAAGCGTGTGATTGAACACGATGAGTTGAAAAGTGCTCATGTTGTCGTGGTCTCTATTGGTAACCAACAAGTTGGATTTGTGGTTGACCAGCTGATAGGGCAAGAAGAGGTGGTGATTAAGCCTCTGGGAGAGATGCTACATGGTACGCCTGGTCTAGCCGGGGCCACTATTACAGGAGATGGGCGCATTGCGCTGATTTTGGATATTCCTGGCGTGCTTAAGCATTATGCTCGTCGTTAACCCTGTGTTCTAGGAAGCCCTGTGCTCTGGTAACTGATCCGCTAAAGTTTGCTTGATAATCAAAGCGGGTCCCTTTTGCTCAAGACCACGATAGAAAAGTGAGGGGTCACTGTATTGTCATACACGATGTGTAGGCGCTACAGAGACCTCTTTTATCAGCAAGTCTTGTGAGCCTGTTGTATTACTACTGGTTTCTATTGAAGGTGACACACTGGGTCTTTTGGTTTCTGAAGGCTCAGAGGGCAAGCACACTAATTTAATGTCGGAGTTGTAATTAAATGATGATGAGGTGGCACTGCTCATGCCTGTAACAGTCTTGGTCGTGGATGATTCTGGTTTCTTTCGACGCAGAGTATGTGAACTGCTGTCGACGGACCCACGTCTCAAGCCGATTGGTACCGCTAGTAATGGCCGCGAGGCTATCGAGCAGGCGCTAACACTTAAGCCTGATGTCATCACCATGGACTATGAAATGCCTGTCATGGATGGCATCGAGGCGGTCAGGGAGATCATGCAGCGTCAACCCACTCCTGTCTTGATGTTCTCTTCTCTGACTCATGAAGGGGCGCGTATTACATTAAACGCCCTTGAGGCTGGGGCTGTTGACTACCTGCCGAAAAATTTTGAAGATATTTCACGTCATGCTGATAAGTTGGCGAGAGTTCTGTGCGATAAAGTTCTGACGGTTGCTCGAAGCCAGAGAGGAGTGTTGCGAGGTCAGCCCAATGCCTCCGCATTACGTCCTCCTGAATCACGCCAGCGACATGCTCCAGCCGAACCTTCTCCCAAGCCAGTGCCGGGAGGGTTGCGAGATCGAATTCAGCAGCGTCGTCAGGAAACTCAAGCTCGTCAGACTCATGAGCCGCGCCCTCCTGTTAAGCCTGCAGCCCGGCCAAAATCTAATCCTCGCCATTTTAGTTTAGTCGCTATTGGGACTTCGACGGGGGGGCCTATGGCTTTGCAAAGCTTGTTAACTCAGCTGCCAGCTCACTTCCCTGCACCTATTGTATTGATTCAGCATATGCCGGCGACTTTCACTGGTGCCTTTGCTGAGCGGCTGAATAGCTTGTGCAAAATTGAAGTGCGAGAAGCCCGTGATGGTGACGCGTTACGCCCTGGATTAGCTTTGCTAGCCCCTGGCGGGAAGCAAATGATGGTCGAAAAGCGTGGTAGTGGTTGTGTCAAAATTCTCGATGGTGACGAACGTTTAAATTACAAACCTAGTGTTGATGTCACTTTTGGTTCTGCGGCGAGAGTTTATCCGGGCAAGGTACTGGGTGTTGTGCTGACGGGGATGGGCGCAGATGGACGAGAAGGGGCTCGTATGTTGAAAGACTCTGGGAGCTTGATCTGGGCGCAAGATGAGGCCAGCTCAGTCATTTATGGCATGCCAATGGCAGTGGCTAAAGCAGGCCTGACTGATGAAATCATTAATTTAGCCGATATACCTGCGAAGCTGATCAGTGATGTCACGTGATAGAGTGATATTACATAAGAAGTGCTGAGTGGAATGGGGATCTGGTATGCATGTCTGGGCAGTTGCAAATCAAAAAGGAGGCGTTGGTAAAACAACGTCTGTCGTGACACTCGGCGGCTTATTAGCTGATCGTGGCCATCAAGTATTGCTATTGGATTTGGATCCCCATGGTTCTTTAACCAGTTACTTTAAGTACGACCCGGATAATGTTGAAAAAAGTGCTTATGAGCTTTTTCAACACCGACAGATGCCTGAAGACTTGCCCGCTTCACTTTTGCTTGATACCGGCCATGATCGTTTAAAAATTATGGCGGCTTCAACGGCATTAGCGACGCTGGAGCGCCAAGCCAGTGGCAAAGGTGGGCAAGGCCTTGTCGTTTCTAAGGCATTGGCCATGCTGTGGAATCGTTTTGATTATGTGTTGATTGATAGCCCGCCTGTGCTTGGATTGCTCATGATTAATGCACTGGCGGCTTGTCAGCAGCTGATTGTTCCTGTTCAGACTGAGTTCTTGGCCATTAAAGGTCTTGAACGGATGATGAGAACACTGCGGATGGTGAACAAGGCACGCAAACACGATCTTCCTTATGCCGTGGTACCGACACTCTATGATCGGCGTGCTCAAGCATCTGTTCAGAGTTTGCGCCTACTACGCAACACTTATGGCGACTCCATCTGGCATGGGATGGTGCCCGTTGATACTAAGTTTAGAGAAGCCAGTGTGGCTGGTATGCCAGCCTCAATGCTAGACCCCAATAGCCGGGGTGTGCATGCTTACTCTGTCTTATTGAAATTCTTGTTGGATCGGCAGAATGAACGGCATCGCCTTGATGCTGAAGGGGCTGTGTTATGAGTCAGCATGATGCCCATCAACAGGCCATTGAAGGCTATCTTGAGGCTTTGTTAACTGAGTCTGACGAGACGACATTGTGGGATTCTGCTCATAATCAATCGGAGTCTGCTCATAAACTGTTAGAGCAAGAGCCTGAAAATTCAGATTCACAGCAAGCTCAGCACTTACGTCAGTCAATGAATGCTCGGGCTGAAGCGACAGCGCCTCAGGCTCAAACTTCTGCTCCGGTAGAAGCACAACATGTTCCTGTTGCTGAAGTGAATCCTGGTCCTCAGGTCTTAATGCCTGAACTGTCAGTACCTGAGCCTGACAGCGAGCAGTTTGAAATAGCGGTTCCGGAGCCCACTACACCTGACGTTGAAGTTGACCTCAATGAAGAGGTCGCGCCTGATATTACAGAGCCAGAGCCAGAGCCAGAGCCAGAGCCAGAGCCAGAGCCAGAGCCAGAGCCAGAGCCAGAGCCAGAGCCAGAGCCAGAGCCAGAGCCAGAGCCAGAACTCGTTGTACAACATCAGGATCAGACTCCGGCGCCTCCTGCACCGCCTCAATGGAAAAATGGCCGCCCTCTTTGGGCTCAAGAACGGTTTGAGTGTTTATTGTTCAAGGTTAAGGGGTTAACGCTGGCAGTGCCTCTGGTTGAGCTGGGCGGTATTATTCGCGTTGAAAAAGAACCAACGCCTTTATTTGGGCAGCCCGACTGGTTCAGTGGTATGTTGCGTTCAAATGGGATGAATGTCTGCATGGTGGATACAGCGCAGTGGGTACTGCCTCCTCACCTTGCTCAGCAGAAAGATCCTTATCAATTTGTGATTCGGATACATGACAGCCACTGGGGGCTGTGCTGCAATCAAGTGGCTGAAGCCATTAGCTTAGGGCCGGAGCAGGTCAGATGGCGTACTCAGCTAGGGCGTCGTCCTTGGCTAGCAGGTACAGTCATTGATCATATGTGTGCGTTGATTGATGTCTCTGCTTTTGCTCGATTGTTGGAAGAAGGGCATGGTGATATGGCACCTGCCAATTTAAGTGTACTGGAAAATATTGAAGATTGATTCGAGGGTGTCAATCCCGTCACCCATGTACTAGCATGAGTCTGGCCGGGTTTGATTCCCGCGGGCAACAGAAGGGTTACGCATTATGTCGAGCTCACAAGAAATTCAGGCCAAAAGTGCCAATGATCCCGTGTTGCAGTATGTGACCTTCCGTTTAGCGGAAGAGACCTACGGCATCAATGTAATGCAGGTACAAGAAGTCCTGCGTTATAACGAAATCGCACCGGTCCCCGGGGCGCCAGACTATGTTCTGGGCATTATCAATCTGCGGGGTAATGTGGTGACCGTGATTGATACGCGACTGCGTTTTGGTTTGGCACCCAGTGAGGTATCAGATGCAACGCGGATTATGATTATTGAGGCCGATCAACAGGTGATTGGTATCATGGTCGACTCTGTCTCGGAAGTGGTTTATCTGAACCAGTCTGAAATTGAGACAGCGCCTAATGTCGGGAATGAAGAAAGTGCCAAATTCATTCAGGGCGTCTGTAACAAGAACAATGTTCTGCTTATTCTGGTCGAACTCAGTAAGATGATGAACGACGAAGAATGGGCGGAACTGGCGGCGATTTGATTAGGCTAAAGAATCGCTGGCTAGATACAGCGGGCAGTGTTGATGTGGGTGATGAATATGGATAGTGCCATGATGTATCTGGCTGGCGTTGCTTTATTGCTGGGCCTGATCACGTTGACGTTAGGGCTTGTTGCGCTTAGGCGTACACGTAGAATTCAGTCCGATGTCGATGAAGCTCGGCGTGAAACGCGGATGCTGGTGAATGCATTGCGTAATGAAACGCACGCAATGGGCAGTGGTGCGATTGGGGTTGGTCAACGATTGGTTGAAGTGGAGAAACGCTTGAATCAGACCGTTGAGCGACAACAAGAAATAGAGCAGCGTGATCCGGGGGCCTTACCTTATAACTATGCTGTTCGACTTGTTGAAATGGGCGCGTCTTCAGACGATTTAGTGAAAAATTGTGGTTTGGCGAGAGCTGAAGCGGAATTGATTACGTTAGTACACCGAGAGGTTCGTGGTGTCTCTGAAGAAGAGCATTATGAGGCTGTTGGTGCTTAGCTCATTCCTTATCGTCAAAAAGGTGCCATTAGCGATAGCGATGGCGCCTTTTTTGATTGAGGTCTTCTCGGGTGTATTCACCCTTGTGTTGACCTTCTTGCTGTAGGCCATAAATAAAAGCCAATACTTCTGCAATGGCGAGATAAAGGAGTTCTGGTATTTCATCCCCCAGCTCAAGATGGGCTAAGGCTCCAGCCAGGGAAGGGTCTTCATAAAGCGGTACATCGTGCTCTCGGGCAATCGCCACAATGCGTTCTGCAATCTCTTGAGCGCCTGTGGCGGTCACACGTGGTGGCGACATGCCATCATATTGGAGTGCAATAGCCTTTGGGGTGGGGGTGAACCTTTGTCGATGCACTTTCATGATTACAAGCTCATTGGTGTGTTGGGGTGACCTTGATGCGCACTCTTGAATCAATTTGCATCATATGTGGGTGTCGATCAAGCCACTTGAGCTAGTCCTTTCTGCTTTCAGACTGGGAGGCGTGCCGATGTGGCAGTCGACGTTTTCCACCTCGGCCCCAATACTTCTCAGTCGTGAAGCCAAAGACTCAACCGCTGATTGCATCTCTTTATAGGCGGATGCTTCTTCCACCCAGACGTCTGCTTTTAAGTTTTCTCCTCTCAATACTAGGTGGGTATGTACAACCCCCCAGTCATTCAGTTCAAATCTGAGTCGCACTTGCCAGGGTCGATCTTGAGCTTCACTCGTGCTGCCTTCTCCACCGCCTTCTTCATTAACATGTAAGCGGCGAATATCAAGGTGAGCGTTTTGCCATTCATTACGAACCATGTAGGGAATATCTGTTTGTAATACCTGGGCGGGCTGGCCTCGATCAAAAGACGTTTGTGTTTGCTGTAATGCGGCATGCTGCTGTACCTGAATACGGGCTAAAGCTCCCCCAAGTGCTTGGCGGAGAGCCTCCTGTGTTTGAACTGTCGGTGACTGAGCGGCATTGGCTTGTGATGATGCGGTGAAAGCCGTATTCGGTGTTGTCGTTCCCGGTGTTGGAATCGAGTTAGCGGGGGAGGTGCCTGCAGGATTTCCCGGTGTAGAGCTGAGTGCTTGGTTCAGCCCTGCGAGAGCGCCTTGTAATAGCGCTGCACGAATGCTCGTTGCTCCTGCCGAAGTGGGCGGGTTCATCGTGGCTAGGAGTGAGGCAGGGGAAGCACTTTGGAGTTGTTGAGCAGCTTGTTGAAACTGTGACGCTTGAGCGTTAGGTAAGTTTGAGCGTGCTGCCGTAGAGCCACTTGGTAATGTTGGGGTTGAGCTTGAAGGAGATGATGCCGCGGTGTTAGCCCCTTGAGCTGTCGTCGTTCCACTCGCTGTACTTGGCCTTGCCGCCGCATGACTGCTTGCCGTTGCATTGGGACTCGTCGCAGCGTTATTGGTGTTCGTTGAAGCGGGTTGTGAGGATGCGGGTGTGGAAGGGCTTTGGCCTGTTGTGTTTGAGGTCGAACGGTTGGCCATATGAGTGGTCGCCGTTCGGCCTTGGGCGCTTGATTGCTGTAAGAGCATCGCAGCAGCACGTTGTAATAGCAGTTTTAGATCCTGCTGAACATCACCTTTCCCTTGGGCCATACGAGCCTCCAGCAAAGGACCACTGGAATTGATCCAGTGCTTGATCTCTTGCGCGGAGGGCGGTTGATCCCCTTTGGGCACTTTATCGGTGATGGTTTGTAAAAGGCTCATCAAGTCTGGGGATGTCGCTTTCAGCTGTGGGAGTAGGTTTGTGATTTGCTGAAGCGTTTGTTGTAAAGACTGCTGTACGGGTAAGGCTTGACGTAATTGTTGACTGGCCAGTTGTAGCAGTGATTGCGTATCGCCTGCGGTACTGGCTTTATTCATTGCCGCGGCCGTTTGCTGAGTGACTTGCGGTTGACTGATTTCATTGAGGCGCTGGATCAGCTGCTGTTGCTGGGGTTCGGGCAGTTGTCTCACCAGCGCCGACAAAATTGCTGTTGAAGGGCTTTGAAAGGCTGTCGAAGTCGCTGGGCCCGCTTGCTGGTTTGTTTGGCTTGTCGTTGATAGCGCTTGTAAGGCGGCGGCGTTGGCGGCTGCTTGGGTGGTTTTCTGAGGTAATACTTGAAGGTTGACCTGCTGATCTTGGCGACCTGTGACGTTGATTTGAGTGCCTGGAGGAAGCGGGCGTTCGGTCTGTAAGGCCATGACGCGCCCATCACTTAATTGGACCCAAGTGGTATTAGCCGTTTTTGCCGCTGCAGCACTTTGCCCTTGAGGCGGAGGGATGACCTCTCCTGCCATCTGCTGACCGGCTGCCGGAGGCGTCCCAGAAGCCACTTTGATCGGTGCTGACTGAGTGATCGCTGTTCGTGATGTTTGACTCAGCTGTGTGGTGAGCTGTGGATCCAATGTCGACATATTCAGTTCCAACCCGATCAATTTTTTTGCCCAAGATCAACAATAGGGTTATCGGCCGCGATAAGCAAAACCTGTGGCCGTGATGTGTATAGCGGTTTGATAGGGATCATAGTAAAGTGGCGGCCGATATCAGAATCCTTGTTGGATTCTCTTCTGGATCGGCAGTGTAAGGTGCTATGACGGCCACTTCGTACGCCCCATTTTCTCTGACCGCTGAAGCGCTGGTCTGTCAACGCCATACTCAACGCCTGCTGCAGGGTGTCAATTTGAGTGTTGGTAATGGCGATCTAGTGCAAGTCGTCGGTCCTAATGGTGTGGGTAAAACCACGCTGTTACGCGTTCTGGCGGGCCTGCTGCCTCATGATGAGGGACAGCTATGCTGGCAAGGTGAGCCTTTATCTCAACAGCGTCTGGCATTTAATCAACACCTGTTATTTCTTGGTCATCTGTCAGGGGTTAAGCATGAACTGACGGCTTTAGAAAATCTTGATTGGTTGATGCAATTAGAAGGTGGCTGTGATGAACCTCGTTTAGTCGAAGCCTTGCAGCGTGTTGGTCTAGCGGGTTACGAAGACCATCTTTGCCAGCAGTTATCGGCTGGCCAGCAGCGCCGAGTGGCATTGGCCCGTTTGCTATTAACTGAACGCCCTTTATGGATTCTGGATGAACCTCTGACCGCGATTGATCAGGCAGGCGTTCAAGCCCTTGAGCAGCTTTTTCAGTTGCATGCTGCCCGGGGAGGCGCCGTTATTTTAACCAGTCATCATGCACTTCAGTCATTAACGTCATTACGGCAGGTTGAGATTATGCCGCCGGAGGATATGCTTGATGTCTGAAGCTTTTCGTCCTTTATCTCCAGTGTCACATCACCCGGTTCGGCTATCGCGTGTGCTTTGGGCTGCACTTAAGCGCGAATGGTGTTTGCAGGTCCGCCGCCGGGGTGACTTGATTAATCCGTTATTATTTTTTGCCCTGGTGACGATCTTATTCCCATTGGGTGTTTCTCCTGTTTCTGAGGTCTTGGCCCCGGTCGCATCCGGTGTGCTTTGGGTGGCCGCTTTGTTGGCCACATTGCTTTCTCTGGACGCTTTATTTCGACCTGACTTATTAGATGGCTCATTAGAACAATGGGTGGTCTCAGGGCAGCCGGTGGCGCCTTTAGCTTTGGCAAAAGTGATGATGCATTGGTTACTCGGTAGTTTGCCACTGATTGTGCTGGCGCCTTTTTTGGGCATGATGCTGTTTTTGCCTTGGTCTGCGGTGCCCGCCCTGATGGCAGCGCTTTTCTTGGGAACTGGGGTGCTGGCGCTAGTGGGAGCCATTGGCGCGGCATTGACCGCTGGGCTGGGAAAATCCGGCGTGCTATTAACTCTGATGGTTTTACCTTTATATATTCCGGTACTGATTCTTGGCACTCAGACGGTGCAGTACGCGATTGCCGGACATTCACCACTGCCCACATTGGCACTGCTGATGGCGATGTGGGTGGTGGCGTTGATGCTGGCACCTTGGGCTATTTCTGCCAGCCTCAAGGTTGTTGTGCAGGGGCAATGATGAGTCGTCGTACTGGAGCCTTGATCGGTGCAGGGGCAATGGGTGTAAAACACGTTTTTACGATGGGCCTGTACGATACGGTGCAAAACTCATGGTGCATGAGTCCCTGTAGATAGACGCAAGGTTATACAAAACTATTGATGGTCTTAAGACCTGAAACAGCTTGATGAGGACCAATACCGTGTGGAACTGGCTGAAGCAATGCTATCACCGCCTGGGATCGCCCAAGTGGTTCTATCAGATCAGTGGCCGTTGGCTGCCTTGGTTTGGTGTGGCCTGCGTGCTCCTGCTAAGTATTGGTCTTGTCTGGGGCTTGGCTTTTGCGCCTATGGATTATCAGCAGGGGAATAGTTTTCGCATTATTTATCTGCATGTTCCCGCCGCGATCTTGGCGCAATCGATTTATATGATGATGGCCGCCATGGGGGTGGTGTTGCTGGTATGGAAAATCAAGATGGCGGATGTGTTAGCCAAAGCCTTAGCGCCGATTGGTGCCTCCATGACTTTTTTAGCACTTGTCACTGGGTCGATCTGGGGAATGCCCACATGGGGAACCTGGTGGGTATGGGATGCACGTCTAACGTCAATGTTGATCCTGCTGTTTTTATATCTGGGAGTGATCGCATTACGTGAGGCGTTATCGCCAGAGGATGCGGCCGCCAAAGCTTGTGCCATTCTCGCGATTGTCGGGGTGATTAATATTCCAATTATTAAATACTCTGTGGACTTATGGTACACCCTGCATCAACCTGCCACTTTCTCTTTGACCGAAAAGCCAGCCATGCCGATGGAAATGTGGCTGCCCTTATTAGTGATGGTCTTAGGGTTCTATTGTTTTTTAGCTTGGGCGACTTTATTGCGTGCCCGTCATGAAATTCTGCGCCGCGAGCAGCAGGCGCACTGGGTGCGTGAGCTGATGTTGAGGGAGTGATGTCATGAGTTTTGCAAATATGTACTTTGCGAATCTGACCGATTTTGTGCATATGGGGGGGCACGCTCCTTATGTCTGGGGGGCCTATGGTATCGGCGTGGCGATCCTCGTACTGAATATTTTAGTGCCTTGGTGGCAAAGCCGCCGTTTTCGGCAACAGTTGCAGCGCCGGTTATCTCGTAAGGCACAGCATGCCGCATCTGCCACTTCTTCGATGAGCCGACCCGCGGGTACGGATCACGTATCGACTACGCGGCCATAACGGGATAAGGAGCCTGATATGAATCCCAAGCGTAAGCAGCGCTTATTGTTAATTGGTCTACTGGTTGGCGGTGTGGCTGTCGCGGTCAGTCTAGTGCTCTATGCCTTGAACAGTAATATTAACCTCTTTTATACCCCAACTCAGATTGCGCAAGGTGAGGCGCCTCAGGGCCGTGAGATTCGGGCCGGCGGTATGGTGGTTGAGGGGAGTGTCCAGCGTGCATCAGGCGCTTTAGACGTGCAGTTTGGTGTGACCGATTATGCCCACACCGTCACTGTCTCCTATGACAAAATTCTGCCGGATCTCTTCCGTGAAGGTCAGGGGATTGTGGCTGTCGGGCAATTGAATGCTGAGGGTGTTCTGGTCGCGTCTCAAGTATTGGCCAAGCATGATGAGAATTATATGCCCCCAGAAGTGGCCGAGGCTTTGAAGCAATCCGGTCGTTTACCGCCTGACTCTGAATCCGCTCCTGTCAAAGCGCAACCTTGAGGTGATCATGCACATAATCGAATTACCCGAATTAGGCCACTTTGCCTTAATTCTGGCCCTGTGCATGGCTTGTGTGCAGATGGTGATGCCGTTATTGGGCACTCTGGTACGTCAACCGGTTTGGTTGGCTTATGCGCAACCGGCGGCATGGGGACAGTTCTTATTCCTGACATTCAGTTTTGCCTGTTTGACAGCGAGCTTCATGCTGGATGATTTCAGTGTGGCGTATATTGCCAATAACTCGAATAGTGCTTTGCCTTGGTACTATAAATTTAGCGCTGTGTGGGGCAGCCACGAGGGATCGTTATTGCTGTGGATTTGGATCCTGTCTGGGTGGACATTTGCTGTCAGCCTGACGCGTGGATTACCCGCTGAAATTTTAGCGCGTGTACTGGCGGTGATGGGCGCGATTTCTGTCGGGTTTGCGCTGTTTATTCTGGCGACATCTGACCCCTTTGAGCGTATTTTGCCCCGAATCCCGACGGATGGTGCTGACCTGAACCCGCTCTTACAGGACTTCGGTCTTATCGTGCATCCGCCTTTGCTTTATATGGGCTATGTCGGGTTTGCTGTGGCGTTTGCATTTGCGATTACCGCGCTCTGGAGTGGTCGGTTGGATGCGGCTTGGGCACGTTGGAGTCGGCCCTGGACAACGGTGGCCTGGATCTTCCTGACATTAGGTATCACCCTCGGTTCGTGGTGGGCCTATTACGAACTGGGCTGGGGGGGCTGGTGGTTCTGGGATCCGGTCGAAAATGCCTCTTTGATGCCTTGGTTGGTGGGAACCGCCCTGATGCACTCTTTGGCGGTGACGGAGAAACGTGGTGTCTTCCGTAGTTGGACACTGCTACTGGCCATCTTCTCGTTTTCATTGAGCTTGCTGGGGACTTTCTTGGTGCGCTCCGGCGTGCTGAATTCGGTGCATGCGTTTGCGGCTGACCCAGGTCGGGGCTTCTTTATTTTGGTCCTGTTGGGAATCACGATTGGGGGCTCATTACTGCTTTATGCATTGCGCGTACCTAAAGTGAACGTCAAGGTGCGCTATGCGCTGTTTTCCCGCGAAGTCTTTTTGCTTGTCAATAATATTATTCTTGTTGTGGCGATGTTGACGGTCCTATTGGGGACAATCTATCCGCTATTACTGGATGCATTGGGACATGGCAAAATTTCTGTCGGACCTCCTTACTTCAATGCCTTGATTGCGCCGCAAATGATTCTGCTGGCGTTCTTTATGGGATTAGGGCCTTTGACGGAATGGAAGCAGGCCCGTTGGCAGCGCTTACGGCAGCGCTTATGGTGGGCTGCTGGCGCGACCCTGGTCTTTGGCCTTGTTGTACTTCCGTTTATCTATGATGGGCAATGGCACTTCTGGGTGGCTATGGGCATGACGGTGACGCTCTGGATTGTGCTGACATCACTGCGTGACCTGTATGAAGCGGCTCGAGGTCGACGCGGTCTTGCTGGGGTGACGGCCAGCCGCTGGGGCATGATCTTAGGCCACCTTGGTTTAGCTATGACCGCTTTTGGGGTCACCATGGTGGCTAATTATGCTGAAGAGCGGGATATCCGAATGGCCTTGCAGGAGCCTGTTGAGGTGCATGGGCTGAACTTTACGTTGACCTCACTGGAACATGTAGAAGGGCCGAACTATACCGCTGAGCGTGCAGTCGTGTCGGTGTCGGGACCCGATGGGGCCCAAATTTCAGTACTGCATCCTGAAAAACGCTTATATGCGGTACGCCGGATGCCGATGACGGAAGCGGCGATTGACTGGGGCTTCACGCGAGATATTTACGTGGCGATGGGAGAGCCTCTGGCGGATGGGGCTTGGGCGATGCGTGTTCACTATAAACCTTTTGTTCGTTGGTTATGGTTTGGTGGGGGCTTCATGGCGCTTGGTGGTCTCTTAGCGGCTTGTGATAAACGTTATCGGTCTCGGGTCAAGCGTTCTGAAGAGGCTGCTGCCGTCACGGAGGTTGCGGTATGAGGCGTTTGGTGCTGTTTATTCCGTTGGCGATTTTTTTGGTGTTAGCGGTTTTTTTCATGCGAGGCTTGTCACTGAACCCGATGGAGCGCGCTTCCACCATGATCGGCCAGCCGTTACCTGAGTTCAGTTTGAAACGACTGGACGCTCCGCATCAAGTGGTGACGCGTGATGACCTACTAGGTCAAGTCTTCTTGCTTAATGTCTGGGGGAGTTGGTGCCCCAGTTGTTACGATGAGCATGAATACATTGTGGCGGCTGCAAAAGCCGGTGTGCCGGTCATTGGGTTGAACTACAAAGATACGCCGGAAAAAGCTCATGAGTATTTACGTAAAATGGGCAACCCCTATCAAATGAATTTACAGGAGCCTGAAGGTATGCGGGCACTGGCCTTTGATCTCGGCGTTTATGGTGCGCCAGAAACTTTTTTGGTCGATCGTGAGGGCACCATTCGTTATCACCTGACGGGGGTTGTGACCGAAACCCTATTAAATGAAACGCTCCTGCCGGAGGTGCGCCGATGGCAAAAACATTGATGGGCCTATGTATGGGTCTGCTCATTGTCTCAATGGCTCACGCCGCGATCGAAGTGTTTCCATTCGCAGATGATCAACAGCGTGATCGATTTCAACATCTTACCGAACTATTGCGCTGCCCTAAGTGCCAGAACCAAACTATTGGGGGGTCGAATTCGCCAATCGCTCAAGATATGCGTGAACAGCTGTTTACTCTTTTACAGCAAGGGCATTCGGATCAGGAAGTGATTGATTATATGAAGGCCCGGTTTGGTGATTATGTGGTGTATCAGCCCCCCATGCGGAAAGATACTTGGGTTTTATGGTGGTTGCCGCCATTGGCGCTATTGGCGGGTGCCATCATTATCTTGGGGCTGGTATGGCATAAGCGCCGCCAGTCTAATGCGGCAGCTGAGGTGACGTCTTCCCCCCACGAAGCTCAACGCGCTGCACGCTTGCAGCAAGTGTTGGATCGCTATGCTGACGACAAGGATATTCCCTCATGAGTAGTTTATGGATCGGCCTGAGCCTTTTGGTTGTGATGGCTGTTCTCGTGTTATTGCTAGCCGTTTGGCGGTGGCCTCGTCTGCAGCAACGTTTGATCAGTGAGCACAAGGCTCGGAATGCTGAAAATGTGCGTTTGTTTCAGCAAAAGCTGGCTGCTTTAGAGCAAGCGCATGCTGCAGGTGAATTAGATGCCCCTGCTTATCAACAGCAGCGTCATGAGTTGGAAGATAGCCTTTTAGCGGATACTGAACAGGAAGCCGCGGCTGAGTGGCGCTCTGGTTCGAATAAAACGGCCATGATGGGTGTGGTCGTCGTGGCCTTGAGCATGATCCTGGGGGCGGCAGGATTATATCGTCATTGGGGAGGTGCTGATGAGGTCGCGGCTTACTTTACCCATCAACAGCTAGTGGCTGAAGGTCAGCAAGATTTTGGTAAGTTGTTGAAGCGGCTTGAACAGACTGTCGAAGAACATCCAGATGATCCCCAAGGCTGGTCGCTGTTGGCACGTATTTATCTAGATATGGGGCGTTATGAACAAGGGGGGCAGGCGTTGGAGCAGATTATGCGTCTGCAAGGGCGTCAACCTGTGTTCTTGGCACAAACGGCCCAAGCTTACTACTTTGCCGATCAACGACAGATGTCGAGCCGAGTAAAAACGCTGATCGATGAGGCATTAGAGGCTAATCCGTCCCAGTCTCAAGCGCTGAGTTTGTTGGGCATGCATGCTTATCAATCTGAGCAATGGGCTTCTGCATTGGATTACTGGGAGCGTGCTTTAGCCAGTGCGCAATCTCCTGAGGCTGAAAAAGCACTCACCGAAGGTGTTAACGAGTTACGTATTCGGCTGGGTCAAGCGCCTCTGCAGGCTCAGGCTAGCTTTGCGGTGAAAGTTGATCTTTCCAATCGAGCGCGTATGGCGGTGAGTGAGGATGATGTGGTCTATGTCTTAGCACGTCGACCCGATCTGCCTATGCCTTTGGCGGTGGCACGTCTGAAAGTCAGTGATCTGCCGACGACGGTGGTTCTGGATGATGGGCAGGCAATGTCCCCGCAGGCTCGCTTATCTCAGGCGGAGCAAGTGCTCGTTCAGGCTCGCGTTTCTCGTCATGGTGATCCCAAGGCTCAGCCGGGAGATTGGCAAGGGGGAAGCGATACACCGCTGGCGGTTGACGGTCGTCAGGAGGTCAATATCGTGATTGATCAACGCTTAGAGACTGATCCGGCCTCGTAAAAGGATGCTTGCGAGCGATACAAGGACGGGCCAAAATGGCCCGTTTGTCGTTTCTGGGCCTAGCCTGTTCTTTTGACTAACGTAGACTGATGATGCATGCGCCTCAAATCCATTAAGCTGGCGGGGTTTAAATCCTTCGTTGACCCGACAACGGTGCCCTTCAAAAGTAATATGAGCGCGATTGTCGGCCCTAATGGCTGTGGCAAATCGAATGTCATTGATGCGGTACGCTGGGTAATGGGGGAGTCGTCCGCCAAGTATCTGCGTGGCGAGTCCATGACTGATGTGATTTTCAATGGTTCCCGAGGACGAAAACCCGTTGGCCAAGCCTCCATTGAATTGGTGTTTGATAATACGGCCGGTAAGTTAGGCGGTGCTTACGCGCAATATGCTGAAATTGCAGTCAAGCGTCAGGTGACGCGAGAAGGCCAGTCGAATTACTTTCTTAACGGGACTAAGTGCCGTCGTCGCGATATCACGGACTTGTTTCTGGGCACCGGTCTAGGGCCGCGCTCTTATGCGATTATTGAGCAGGGCATGATTGCCCGATTGATTGAGGCGAAGCCCGAAGAGTTGCGGGTTTATTTGGAAGAAGCTGCGGGTATTTCCAAATACAAAGAACGCCGGCGCGAAACTGAAAACCGCATGCGACGCACAGAAGATAATCTTGAGCGTCTGGAGGATGTGAGGGACGAGCTGGGTCGACAGCTCGAGCGTTTATCTCGTCAAGCAGAGGCGGCCCGTCGTTACCAACAACTCAAAGCGGATGAGCGACGTTTACGGGGCGAGCTTGCGGTACTGCGCTGGCGCGAGGCCGATCATCAGCTCAAGGGGATTATTGATCAAGTCCGTGAGTTGGAGCTTGAAGTTGAAGCGCATTTGGTTGAAATCCGGCGAATCGAAAGTGAGCTGGAGACGGCGCGTCAGACCCAGACTCAAGCGGCGGATGCATTGGATGACGCTCAAGCCCGCTTTCATGAAACCGGTCAGGCGATTGCACGTTTAGAACAGCATTTACAGCATCGTACTCAACGCGCTCGACAGCTGCAGCAGGATTTAGAAGCCCTGATGCGCAGTGAGCAGGAATTGAATGAATCTGATCAATCGGATCGAGCACGTCTCACCGAGCTTGAAGAGGCGTTAGCATCGCTTCAGCCCGAGCTTGAAGCCCTGGATGAGCAGCACTTGATGGCTGAGGAGGCGTTGGCTCAGCAATCGGAACAACTTGAAGACTGTCAGGCACGCTGGGAAACATTTCGTGAGCATGCCGATCGGGATCAGCGCGAAGCCGAGTTAGCGCGTGCCAGTATTCAGCAGCATGAAACCAATCAAACTCAATTGAAGCAACGCCTTCAGCGTCTGAGTGAGCAAGCCTCGTCTTTAGAATCAACCACGCAGTTGGATGAGCAGATTACCTCACTGACGCTTGAACGTGAGGCCATGCAGGATCAGATCCAAACGCTTGACGAGGAAGCGGAACAGCTCCAGCAACAACGTGAAAGCCTGCGTGAGCAGGTGCAACAGCTGCGTGATCAGCTGGATCAGAGGCGTACTCGGTATCAACAAAATTCTGGGCGGTTGGCTTCTTTGCAGGCCTTGCAGCAAGCTGCGTTAAAGCATGATGATGAGGGGGTGAACCAGTGGTTGGCGCAACAAGGATTGGCACATGAAGCTCGATTAGCAGAAAAGTTGGTTGTGGCACCGGGGTGGGAACATGCGGTGGAAACCGTTTTGGCTGATCAACTGCAAGCTTTAGTTTTACCCGGTGCCTTGCCGGATGCCCAGCTTGAGGCTTTAGCTCAGTCCCCCCAAGGATCTCTCAGCTTGATGGTTGATACCCAATTGACCGCCAGCCCTGATCAAACTTTGGCCGCTTATGTGCAAGGGCCAGATGCGGTGCGTCGTGGCTTGGCCAAGATCCTCGTGGTGCCGTCTTTGGCTGAGGGGTTGGTATTACGCCCGACGCTGACGGCAGAGCAATCCTGTATCACTCCTGAAGGTTATTGGTTGGGGCCGGACTGGTTAAGGATACATCCCGCAGACCAGAACGATGATGGGCCGCTGGCACGCCAAAGGGCATTAGAAGTATTGGAGGTTGAGCAGGATGAGCTGGCAGAAACGATCGAGAGCACGGCAGAGCACTTAACACGCTTAGAGCGTGATTTAGAGAGCGGTGAGCAGAAACGCCAGACATTGGTCGCCCAACAAAAGCCAATACAGGGGCGTGTCTCTCAACTCTCTAGTGAACTTGCAACGCTTGAAACTCGTCGTGGCCATATTGCCGAACGTCAAGGGCAAATGGCTGAGGAACGCGAAGAGCTGGCCATCCAGATGGAAGACACCGAGATGGCCTTAATGTCGGCGCGTGACACTTGGCAGGCAGCGTTAGCGCGTGTCGAAAACAACGTTGAGCAGCGCGAGGCGTTAGATCGAGCGCGTCAACAGGCGCGAGACGCGGTTGAGCAGGCCCGCCAGGCGCAGTCCCAGTATCAGCAAACCCGGCAACAGTTGCAGCTCAAACGGCAGGAGCTGTTGACCAGTCAGCAAGGGATGACAGAAGGGCTGGCGCGAACACAACAACAGCGAGACCGGCTTTATGAGCGACGCCAAACCCTTGAAGCAGCACTGGAAGAGATTCACGAGCCTGATGATACTCAGCAGGCGCAATTAGATGAACTATTGGACCAGCATGCCCAACAAGAAGAAGCGGTCAGTCAGCTGAGGCAGCGGCAGCAAACAGCCTATGACAGTCAGAGCACCTTAGAGCAATCACGTACTGAGCATGACCGGCAGTTAGAGCGGGTCCGTGCTCGGCTTGATGAGGTGCGGATGCAGCAGCAGAATTTGATGGCACAACGTGATGCGCACTTATCGCAACTGGCGGAAATGGACGTTACCTTGCGTGATATTTTGCCTGATCTGCCCGAAGATGCGACCGAGTCTGCCTGGCGGCAAACATTAGATAATACCGTTGAGCGTATTCGCCGTTTGGGGGCGATTAACCTTGCCGCAATTGAAGAGTTTGAACAACAGCAAACCCGTAAGGGGTATTTAGATGCTCAGTATGCCGAGTTAATGGAGGCGCTGGATACGCTGTCTCAAGCCATTCGGCGTATTGATCGTGAAACTCGCTCACGTTTTAAAGAGACGTTTGAACAGGTCAACCAGGGGCTACAGACATTATTCCCTAAAGTCTTTGGCGGTGGTACGGCTTGGTTACAGCTCACCGGAGAGGATCTGTTGGAAACTGGGGTGGCGATCATGGCCCGCCCGCCGGGGAAGAAAAATGCGACCATTCACCTGCTCTCAGGGGGCGAAAAGGCACTCACAGCGTTGGCCTTAGTCTTTTCTATTTTTCAGCTGAACCCAGCACCGTTTTGTATGTTGGATGAGGTGGATGCACCGCTGGATGATGCGAATGTGGGGCGCTACGCTAATCTAGTGCGTGAGATGTCAGATCGTATCCAGTTCATCTATATTACGCATAACAAGCAAGCCATGGAAAAAGCGGACCAATTGATGGGCGTCACTATGCAGGAACCTGGGGTCTCCCGTTTAGTCTCTGTTGATATGACCGAGGCTGAAGCTTTAGTTCAGTAATCAATGCGCAATGGTTGCTCATTTTTTAACCGTTGGCACTTGAACTGATTACATTGACTTGTTGTCAAGGTATCATCAGTGTAGTGCTCATTGGCGCCAAAAAGAGACGTTGGCCATATTTTTGTCAAATATGACAAAGTACGATGTCATGTTAAGTGACTTGGTGCTTTCTCTCAGGTGGGTCTGATATGGATATGCAGCGTGCGCTGCTTTTATGTAGAAAGCTATGTTGAGAGCGCTATGCTTATATAAGCTCATGTTTATAACATTATGTTTATAGAAGCATGTTGATTAAAGAGGTTTTTAAACAACATGTTTGTGAAGCCTGTATGAGTAAAACGGATCTAGATATTTTGAGTTCGATGTGATTTCGCCCCGTCGACAGCGATCGACGATTGAGTGTCGTCCATTGATTTATAGACAAGTAATAGGCAGAACAGCATCTTATGGGATTGCGTGAGTGGTTGATGCTTTTAGGCGGGCTAGTCGTCATTGCTATTGCGCTTGACGGTTTACGCCGTATTCGTCGTCAACGTCGTCTTGGTGATGAAGATGATGAGGACTGGGAAGATCCTGAGGAAGCTTCGCGCCGGGCTCAGATTGCACGCGAATTGCCTAATGGTGGGGCAAGGGTTCTCTCTTCAGAAAATGAGTCCCCATGGCATGATCGTGATCCTTTGTTCGACGATGTTGAAGTGTTTGACGATGATCCTGTCCCGGTACTGAAGCACCCTGTCAGTCAAGAGTCGGATTCTGCGTTGCCGTCCGCAGGCTCTTCTCGCCGTAAGCCTCTGCGCCCGGAAGATTTGTTTACTCAGCCACTGCCTGATACGTCTGATGACGGCCCCTTTGATGAGCCGTCAGAGGCGATGCCACAATCTTCTCGTCAGCCTCAGTTTTATCAGCAAGAAGCCCCTGCCAGTGCTGACCATGAGCATATCGTGGATGCAGGGATGGAGGCCGATGAGCAAGCGCGCTGGGATGATATGCGTGCTCGTTTCCGTTATGATCCCAGCTTTATGGCGGCTTCTGCCCAGCCCCATGATCAAACCTTCGCTGATGACACGCCAGATGAGTCCATTGCCTCAGTGTCCGAGGTAGATTACTCCGGCAGCGTTGATCACACGGATAGCAACGAAGTTGCCAGAGAATCCGTTGCTGAAGCGCATGAGTCGATCGTTGATGAGCACTATACGGCACCGCCTGCTCATCCTGAGCCAGAACCTGAACCTGAACCTTCGCATCAAGATCGTATTGCCGCGGCGCTTGCCGCATTAGAAAAGCGCGTCTGGAGCGAGGCCGAAGAGTTTTTAACGATTAATGTGAATGCCCGAGAGGGCGTGCCGTTTAATGGCGTGTCGCTCCAGCAACTGATGGATGCTGTGGGCATGGCCTGTAGTGAAAACGGCTTTTTCCATCGAACTCGTTTACACCAAGGCAAAGCACACTTGGAGTACTCGATGGTCAATATGTTTGCTCCAGGTCGGTTTGATGCCCATGGCATGGACGAAACGTTTGAAACGCAAGGTGTTGTGTTCGTGATGGCACTTCCTGGCCCGATGCATCCTATGGAAGCCTTGGATGAAATGGTGGGGATTGCTCATCATCTCGTGCGTAATTTTGATGGTGAGTTACAAGATGAACAGCGTAGCGTGCTAACCAGCCAGACGGTCGAGCACTATCGGCAACGTATCCAAGAGTTTGAACGCAAAACGCATCTTGCTGCATGTAAATCGCGGCAATCTTGATGCAGGCACGACGCGGGTGGTTCGAGTCGTGTTTTTGAGGGCTCAACTGTCTATGGCCTCTTTCTGATAACCTCTCCGTATGGTCATAGCTCCTGTTGTCGCGGCCCGTGTTGTCATGGCTTGCGATTGGGATGCACGCTCTCCATACAATGATACTGACCAACCGTTTTTTCTGATTTGATTCAATAGGACCCGATCATGGCCGAGGCCTCTGCTGCGCTTGCGCGTTTAGACTCATTGCGTCAACAGCTCCAAGATTACAGTTATCGTTATTATGTCCTCGATGATTCGCCTCTACCCGATGCAGAATATGATCGTTTGTTTCGTGAATTGCAGGCGTTAGAAGCCCAATATCCTGATCAGATTACGCCCGATTCGCCGACTCAACGAGTCGGGGGTGAACCGCTTTCAGCATTTTCCGAAGTCCGTCACGCAGTGCCCATGTTGTCGCTCTCGAATGCGTTCTCCGATGAAGAACTGGCTCAATTCGTCGACCGAATCGAGCGGGAAGTCGGTGGATCAGCCCAAATGGACTTTTGTTGTGAGCCGAAGTTGGATGGGCTGGCAGTGTCTTTGATTTATGAGAACGGCCAATTGAGACAAGGGGCCACACGCGGTGACGGTATGACTGGCGAAGGGATTACCGAGAACCTGAAAACGATTCAATCGATTCCGATCACGTTGCGCGTCCAAGATGAACCTGCTCCCGCTTTGTTGGAAGTGCGTGGTGAGGTGTATATGACGCATCAAGGATTTGAAGCCTTGAATGCTCGGGCGCGTGAATCAGGTGACAAAGTGTTTGCTAACCCACGTAATGCCGCAGCGGGTAGCCTCAGGCAGTTGGACTCTAAAATCGCCGCTCAGCGCCCTTTAACGTTTTGTGCCTATCAAGTGGCGCGCATAGAGGGCGTGGAGAATAGTCTGACACACAGTGACTTGATGAAGCGCTTGGCACAGTGGGGGTTCCGGACCAGTGCCGAGCAGGAAGTGGTGACGGGCCAAGCAGGCATTATTGACTATTGCCATCGCTTAGGTGAGTTACGCGAGCAGTTACCACATGATATCGACGGTGCGGTGATTAAAGTGAACGATCTTCGCTTACAGTCGGAGCTCGGTTTTGTCTCGCGTGCACCGCGCTGGGCCATCGCGTTTAAGTATCCCGCTCAAGCCCAAATCACGCGACTGGAAGGGATTGACTTCCAAGTGGGGCGTACCGGTGCTTTAACGCCGGTCGCTCGGCTGCAGCCGGTTGCTGTGGCGGGGGTGACGGTCTCTAATGCCACTTTGCACAATATGGATGAGATTCAACGGTTGGATGTCCGTATTGGCGATACCGTGGTGGTGCGCCGTGCAGGTGATGTCATTCCTCAAGTGGTTGAAGTGATCCATGAACAGCGCCCAGAACATACGATCGCGATCCAACTCCCCGATCAATGTCCTGAATGCGGCTCCACTGTTGAACAGCTTGAAGGTGAGGTGGTGGCGCGCTGCTCGGGTGGGCTCTATTGCCCGGCACAACGCAAAGAAGCGTTGAAGCATTTCGCCAGCCGTAAGGCGATGGATATTGATGGTTTAGGGACTAAATTAATTGAACAATTGGTTGATAAAGAGTGGGTGACCAACCCGGCTGATTTATTCCAATTGAAGGCGGAGCAGTTGGCTCAACTGGAACGCATGGGGCGCAAGTCGGCTGAGAATCTGGTGGCGGCGTTAGAGCACAGTAAGTCGACGACTTTAGCGCGGTTTATCTATGCTTTGGGCATTCGGGAAGTGGGTGAGGCGACCGCAGCAACACTGGCCCGGCACTTTGGTGCACTGGAGGCATTAAAAGCCGCCGATGAAGCTAATTTGCAATCTGTCGAAGATGTCGGCCCAGTGGTGGCCCGACATATTGCGACTTTCTTTCGTCAACCGCATAACTTGGAAACATTGGAAGCACTGATTAAGTCGGGCATTCATTGGCAGGAAGTCAAGATTGATCGTGATACGCTACCCTTGAATGGGCAAACCTGGGTGCTGACCGGTACGTTGGAACAGTTGACCCGGGAGCAGGCGAAAGCTCGTCTCGAAGCCTTGGGCGCTCGTGTTGCAGGCAGTGTGTCGAAAAAGACCCACTGTGTTGTGGCCGGTTTGGCTGCAGGTAGTAAGCTGGCCAAGGCGGAAAGCCTTGGCGTGACGGTATTAGATGAAGCCGAGCTCATGGCTCGCTTGACTGAATTGGAGACGGCTTGATGCATCAGCGTTTTGTCGCGATTGCGGATTCATTATTGGCACCGGAAACATTGGCCGCGCTATTGGAAGCTTTTGTCACGCGGCAGGGTTACGATACGGCCGATACCTCGGATGCAGGCATTCAGGGGTGGGTTGAAGAGGTTAAGGCCCAGCTCAAGCGTGGTGATTTAATGATCATTCATGACATTGAGACTGAATCAACTGAGATTCTGCCCCGAGACCAGGCCGAAGCCTGGTTAAGAGGGGATTATCCGTTAGGTGCTGATTTGACCCAACCGTCTGATGTTTAAACTAAACTGACCGTTTCACATGACCTTGGCGAATGATTTGCCGAATGACTAACCGACCTGGGTCCAGGTGGTGAGCTAATGCACTCTCCATGGGCCAAGGTTCTCCGCACAATTGGCTCGCCAGTAACTCAGCCGCTAAAGGGGTGCTGGCAAGTCCTCGTGATCCATGCCCCAGATTCAGCCATAACCCGGGTAGACGCTTGCCCTCATGGGGCGGAATTCGAGTCGCATCTTGCCCCATGACAGCATAACCTTGCTGCCAGTCGTCGATGTCTGGGGCTTGGCCGACGATCGGCGAGTAGTCGGGGCTGGCGCAGCGAAAGGCGACCCGTCCCTCAAGTTGTTCGGCCGTTTGCCCTTGATCGATCAAGGCCTTGGCGGTGTCTGGTAAGGTGGCGGCAAGTTCTTCCAAATTATATTGATGATCTTGCACACGTAAATGCGGGCTGGATTCATGCAGGTTGAAGGTGGCGCCAAAGCAGAGTTGATGCTCTAGTGACGGAGACACATAGCCGCCTGCACAGATCACGCATTGTGGGGTGGGGGTTGCGTCTGTCAGCCGGCCATGGCTGACTTGGCCTCGAATCGCTTTTGTGGGCAGCCAGTCTAATCCAGGAAGTGTGCGCGCAGCGGCCGCTGTGGCGACAATCACCGTATCAGCATTGAGTTGACGTTGATCCGATAAGCGCAGTTGCCAGTCATGGGGGCCTCGTTGCAGGTCGATGACTTGCCCCTGTTGATAATCAATACCGGGGTGTTGGCATAGCCATTGGCACAATGCTCCTGGGCGCACCCACCCTGCTTGACCGTACCAGAGTCCCCCATGAGAGAGCGATAGCCCTGCTCGCTCACTGGCCTCTGCTGCGGTGACGGAGCGAAGTAAGTTGGGGGGAAGATTGGGGTGGCGTTCGATAAAGCGAGCCTGACGCTGCTGCTCCTTCTCTGTCATCGCGAGCTGGAGTACACCACTGTCTTGCCAGAATTGCTGTTGTGGATCAAGGAAGGTCAGCCAACGGCGACTATATTGCAGACCATTCAGATAAAAACGACTTTGTAGGTTCGTTTCCACGGCCAGCTTAATGTAAAGCGCACCTTGGCGGTTGCCAGAACCTCCTGCACCTGGGCCTTCAGCATCCAAGATCGTGACGCAGTAACCTCGCCGAGTGAGTGCTTCCGCTGTGGACAAACCGGCCAGCCCGGCGCCAATGATCACGATTCGACCCAGCGCTGTACTCGGGTGAGGGGTGAGCCAAGGCGTTTGACGATACTCCGGGTGTGGCCAGTGACACGCGCGAAACTGGCCTCGTAGCATGTCACGCTTATGACCAAAACCCGCTACTTTCCGCACTTCAAACCCAACCGCTTTCAGGCCTCGTTTGACAACGCCTGCGGCCGTAAACGTCGCGAAATGTGTTTCTGGATGACTTAAACGCGCCAGGGCTTGGAAGAGGTCTGATGACCACATTTGTGGGTTTTTGGCGGGGGCAAAGCCATCTAAAAACCAGCTGTCTACAGGCCCGTTCACTAGGCTCAACATCTCTGCCGCTTCACCCAATAGTAGGTCAACACTGACCCGCTCACTTAACTGCAAGCGGTGCACGCCGCTGACGGCTTCTGGGTACTGTGCGAGTAAGCGTGCCGCCAATGGCGCTAAATTAGGGTGAGATGTGAGTGCTTGTGATAAATCGACGTGGCTGAGTGGGTGGCGTTCAACCGAGATGAAATGCAAACGCGTGCCTGGCGGAGCATAGTCTAATAACGCTTGCCAAGCACAGAGCAGATTTAGGCCTGTGCCGAACCCTGTTTCTCCGATGACGAAAGCGCGTTTCTGCTGCCATTGAGCAAGCCGTTGAGGTAATAAATTCTGTTCAATAAAGACATAGCGGGTCTCGGCCTGGCCATCATCTCGGGAGAAGTAAACATCCTGATAGTCGCGGGCAATCGGCCCTTGTGCTTGCCAGTCGAGGCTGGCGTGAGCTAAGCCTTGTAAGGGAGGAAGTGTGTCAGACATGATGAGGCTAGGGCCGTTGATTAAAATGTGACCAATGTGTGTCTGGTAGGTTACGGTATTGGCTGGCGCTGTTTTTCCCACCGGGATGCACAAAGTTTTCCACAGGGTTTGTGGGTAAATAGCCAGCCATTTGATTTATCAGGGAAAAGCCTTTTTAAAGGGTTTAACCATGACTTTAGAATAGACGCCGGCATCCACATAAGGATCGGCATCCGCCCAGGCGTGAGCCGCTTCCAAGCTCTCAAATTCGGCCACGACGAGGCTGCCCGTAAAGCCTGCATCTCCCGGTTGATCACTATCAATCGCAGGATGCGGCCCTGCCAGCACTAACCGGCCTTCCGCTTGTAGCGTTTCTAGGCGTGCCAGATGAGCTGGGCGTGCTTGCATACGCTTTTCTAAACTGTTGGGAATGTCTTCACTGATAATGGCGTAGAGCATGAGAAATCTCCTTGGATCATTAAGGTGTGAGCCGCGAACTATGAGTCTGATGGCTCATGGCGTAAGTGCTTGCTCAAGTAGAGGCCTTGTAAAATAACGAAGACTAATGTGAGGCCCAGCATGCCAAATAATTTGAAGTTCACCCAGGCTTCTTCACTGAAATGCTCAAAGACCCATAGATTTAAGCCTCCCATCAAAGCGAAGAAGATCACCCAAGCGATATTCAGGCGTTGCCAAACGGCTTTGGGGAGCGTTAGAGAAGCCCCCATCAAACGTTCGACCAGTGTTCGCCCGCCGAATAACGGGGCGAGTAGGAAAGCGGCTCCAAATAGCCAGTTGACCACTGTTGGCTTCCACTGAATGAAGCTTTTATCATGAAATAGCAGTGTTGCCCCACCCAGGAGTATCACCAAGCCGAGACTGACCAAGTGCATGGGTTGAACCTTGCGGTGGCGCCACCACATCCATCCCACCTGGGCAACACTGGCCACCATTAATACACCGGTCGCCGTCAATAAATCGCCGCTGATTTTATAAGCTGCGAAAAATAAAATAACGGGAAGAAAGTCAATCAACATCTGCATAGCGTGGCGTCCTATCGTCACGTGTTTCAGGTATCACGAGATACCGTGCTAAAGCGCATTGTATCAGCATTTTTAAGTCGCCTCTGCGCCCATTTTTCGGGGCATTTCTCAGTATATTTTTCAGTACACTTAAGTGAGAGTAGTGTGCACGACCTATCGACTCATCACATATTTAAGTTGACCCCTCGCCCAATACCGATAGTCTGGTGGACGCTCTTTTGACCGGCTGTTCTCACTGGGGTTCTGATCTATCTGGAGAGACCGTTGACTGAGGTGGCAAACTCGAAGTGCCATTGGCACAGTGACTGAATCAGTCAGTGTTTATATTCGCTTAATGAAAAGGTGTTGGCTTATGGGTGAGCAAGCGGAGCAATGGGCTCCCCAATATTGCGATTATCATATGCACTCAACCGCGTCGGATGGCAGCTTATCACCTGCAGCCTTAATGCAGGCTGCTTGGCAGGCGGGGTTAAGGGAAGTGGCGCTGACTGATCATGATACGTTAAATGGCATCGATGAAGCATCAGATGCCGCTAATGCCCTGGGGTTGCGGCTGATTCCCGGAATGGAGTTTTCCTGTACATGGAAAGGCTTTACTTTGCATGTGGTGGCGCTGTGGCCACAAGGGTTGACGTCAGAAGCGCATACCTTGGCGGAATCTCAGCGACAAGCGCGGTGGGCTCGAGCGGCTCAAATTGTTCAGCGTTTGATTAAATGTCGATGTCCGGTCTCACTTGAAGAAGCTACGGCTGAAGCCGGTGGTGAAGTGCCTGGTCGGCCTCATTTTGCGCGTGTGATGGTGCGCAAAGGGTTTGTGAAAAATACCGGCACGGCATTTCGTAAAGTGTTGGGCAGTGGTAAACCGGGCGATGTGAAACGTCATTGGCCAGATATGGAAGAGGCCATTGGGTCACTTAAGTCGGCTGGAGCATTGACGGCCTTGGCACACCCTTTCAGTTATAAGTTAACGCGCAGTAAACGTATTCGGTTGGTGACAGCTTTTGCCGAAGCGGGTGGCGATGCCGTGGAGATTGTCAATGGCTGGCAACAGCCGAGTCAGATCCAAAGTATTCAGCGTACCTGTCAGGAGCTTGGGCTTAAAATGAGTTGGGGCAGTGATTTTCACTCTCCTGGGCCGGGATGGCGTCTTGGCGGTTTTTCCACAGTGCCTGATGATGTCGACCCGCTTTCTCAGTGCTGGAAAGTCGCTAGCGGTATTGTGGCGTGATGGATTGAGGCGTGATGGATTGTCGGATGCAGTGACCGATGGTTGGACATGTTAAAATAGTAAAATTGCAGACCGGCTAAGGGAGCTAGGTAATGAGCGATATTCTAGAGATTCATCCGGAGAACCCGCAGGCGCGATTAATCAGTCGTGCCGTGGATATTATTCGGCGTGGTGGTGTCGTGGCTTACCCCACAGACTCCGCTTATGCCCTGGGCTGTAGTCTGGGTGAGAAAAAGGCCGTTGAGAAAATTAAACGGATTCGTCAATTAGATGATAAGCACAACTTTACATTGGTGTGTGCTGATCTGTCGGAAATCGCGACTTACGCTAAATTTGATAATAGTGTGTTTCGTTTGTTAAAAGCTCATACGCCAGGGCCTTATACTTATATTTTGAATGCCACCAGTGAAGTCCCGCGTTTGTTACTGCACCCTAAACGTCGCGCTATTGGGATTCGGGTGCCTGAGCATCGTATTACTCATGCGCTATTAGAAGAGCTTGGGGCGCCCTTAATGAGTGTTACCTTGATCATGCCTGACGATGATCTGCCCATGACGGATCCTGAGATGATTCGTGATCGTCTCCATAATGATGTCGATCTGATTATCGATGGTGGCGCTTGCCAAGTAGAGCCGACGACGGTTGTTGATTTGCGTGAACGTGAGCCCATTGTGATGCGTGAAGGCCGGGGCGATGCAACACCGTTTCAAGTGTAATGTCTGAAATAAGTGCCATGTCTGACATGCCGGTGTCTGCTGAGGCCTCATTACAGGTTGATGCTAAATGGCAGGTTCGGGTAGGGGGCGACACGCTCACTCAGTTGCCGGAGGATTTGTTTATTCCTCCGGAAGCACTACGTGTTTTTCTGGAGACCTTTGAAGGGCCTCTGGATTTATTACTGTACCTGATTCGGCGGCATAATCTGGATATTCTGTCGATCAATGTGGCCCATATTACCCATCAGTACCTCGAATATGTCGAGCTGATGCACATTATGCAGATTGAGTTGGCCGCTGAATATCTGCTGATGGCCGCCATGTTGGCTGAGATTAAGTCGCGTTCTTTACTGCCTCGCCCACCCAAAGATGACGACGATGAAGAAGAAGCAGACCCGCGCGCTGAGCTGATTCGTCGATTGTTGGAATATGAGCGCTTTAAAAATGCCGCTGAGGCATTAGAAGCATTGCCTCGTTGGGAACGTGATTTACATCCTGTCGCGCCTGCCTTACCCGAGCTAGAAAAGCGTGTGCTGCATCCTGATGTTGATTTGCGAGAAGTGCTGGTGGCGATGGCTTCAGTCGTACAGCGTGCGGAATTGAAGCAAGAGCATCAGGTGGCGCGTGAACCGCTTTCCACCCGTGCGCGGATGAGTGATGTTTTAGATGCGCTCGGTGAGCAAGAACAATTCATGCCATTTGAGGCATTGTTCCCTGAGCATGAAGGAAAAGCCGGTATCGTCGTGACGTTTATGGCGGTATTGGAGTTGATCAAAGAAAAATTGGTCGAGCTGGTACAGCAGACGCCTTACGCGCCTATTTATGTCCGGCGGCGTCCCGCCGAGGACGAATCCGTTTTAGCCGCTGAAGATGAAAGCGCAGTGAATGATAGACAAGAGGGCATTGAGTTTTGACCCCCAGTGGTGAACACCTGGAGCAAATTATTGAAGCCGTTCTATTGGCAGCGCAGAGGCCTATGTCGGTGGAGCAATTATTTGCACTCTTTGATGAGCACGAAAAGCCTTCACGGCATGACATTAAAACCGCTTTAATGCAGCTCTCAGCGCGCTTGGATGCTAGTGCGCAAGAGTTAGTGGAGGTGGGCAGTGGCTGGCGCCTTCACATCCGTAGTGATTATGCCGCTTGGGTCAGTCGACTGTGGGAAGAAAAACCGCCCCGTTATTCGAGAGCATTATTAGAAACTCTGGCCCTCGTGGCTTACCGGCAGCCGATTACCCGTGGCGAAATTGAAGAAGTGCGTGGCGTGAGTGTGAGCACTCAAATCATTCGCACCTTGGAAGAGCGAGAGTGGATTCGAGTGATTGGGCACCGTGATGTGCCTGGAAGGCCTTCACTTTATGCCACAACACGCCAGTTTCTGGATTATTTTAATCTCAGAACCCTGGACGAACTGCCTGCTTTGGCAGAGCTGCCCGAGCCCGAAGCTCAAGAGTGGGAAGATGAGCTGGACCGTGCGGCGCGCGAGCAACCCCCATTATCGGGTCATGATGAGGCTGCACATGATGATAAGACCGAAGATGGTGAAGCGACTCATTCATTGTCTGTTGAACAAGAACGTCGACGAGCCCTGGGGCCGTCGGATGATGATCCGTTGTTGAATATCCCCATGCCTGAGATTTCTTCACTGACTTTTGCCGAAATTTCTGCCCGTTTTGACCCCAGCTCTGATCTTCCTGAGTCTGATTCAAGTGATGCCTCGGACGCAGACGATGCGCAAGCTTCTGATGAAACGTAAACATCTTTGGACTTTTGAGTCAGCTTTATTGTGTCAGCCCATCTTGTTTTCTACAGTGCCTTAGTCCATCCTTCGGATCCCCGCTATTGGATGACCTGAAGGCTGTCCAATGGCTGTCATGAAAGGGTTGATCATGAAGCCTTGGCCGTTAAAGCAGTGGCTTCATAAATAACCTGCCATGTCCGTTTCTTTCTTCTCTTAAACCTGTGTGTGAACACCGTGACTCAAAAAAGTGAAAAGCTGCAAAAAGTCTTAGCGCGGAGCGGTTTGGGCTCTCGTCGTGAAATGGAAACCTTAATTGAAAGTGGTGTCGTCACTGTGAATGGCGAGACCGCGACTTTAGGTGATCGAATTACGCTGGATGACCGAGTGACGGTCAAGGGTAAAGCGGTTCGCCTGAAAAGTGAGTTAGACATGCCCAGACGCGTCATTATGTACAACAAGCCTGAAGGTGAGTTGGTGACGCGGCGTGACCCGGAAGGTCGGCGTACGGTTTTTGATAACTTGCCTCGTTTAAAAGGCGAGCGCTGGATTGCGATCGGGCGCCTGGATATCAATACCAGTGGTTTACTACTGTTTACCAATGATGGCGAGCTGGCTAACCGTTTGATGCACCCCTCGCATCAGGTTGAACGTGAATATGCTGTGCGCATTATGGGGCAGGTGGATGACGATATGTTGGCGCGGATGCGAGATGGCATCATGTTGGAAGATGGTTTGGCGCGCTTTTCTGACATCCAATCTGTTGGTGGAGAAGGGATTAATACGTGGTTTCATGTGGTGATCATGGAAGGACGTAATCGTGAAGTGCGTCGTTTGTGGGAGTCTCAAGGCGTTACTGTTAGCCGTCTCAAACGTGTCCGCTACGGCAATATTTTTCTGGATAAGCGAGTCAAGGCGGGTGAATGGGTGGAGTTGACTCAGGCTGAGGTCGATGACTTATCCGGGCTGGCGGGATTACAGAGTAAGTCTGTGAATTTTGGCCCGAATGATCAGGTGCCTTCTGGTCGCAAACAACGAGGCCGACGTCCCGTACATGCCATTCGCCGTCGTCGATGAATTCATGGGTTTGATGGCCCATGATGAAGCCTCGTTTGGACAGCATGATAAAAAAATATTTAAAAAAATAGTAGGTAGGGGTTGCAAGTTACGGAAAAAGAGGTATTATTTGCGCCGCGTTGGGGGTCGTTAGCTCAGTTGGTAGAGCAGTTGGCTTTTAACCAATTGGTCGTAGGTTCGAATCCTACACGACCCACCACCTACGCCAGAGTGACCGAACACTTTTTTTGAAGGGCTCATTTTTAAAGCCTGAAAACTTCAAAAGCCTTATAAATCATAAAGTTACTTGATTTAAAGGTTGCAAAAAAACGGATTGATGTGTAGTATACATCTTATCGGGTCGTTAGCTCAGTTGGTAGAGCAGTTGGCTTTTAACCAATTGGTCGTAGGTTCGAATCCTACACGACCCACCATATTTTGAAAAACCGCTCTGATTCGTCAGGGCGGTTTTTTTATATGTGGTTTATTAGATCAATATCAAGCTTTTTATTGAGATTTTTTAATATTAATAGATACTGATATGGCATTGATCTGTAGGCGCTTAAAAGGCGATGTGATGATGCATTATGATTAAAATAATGCCACATAAAAAGCAGGGTCATGCAGGCAGGTTGAGGCAAATAAACTGGACTCATCAATGGTCAGAGGGCTGCCATGTCGTTGCTGCTTCGTTCTTTAAACCGTGGGACTTTGGGACTGATCGGTTTTATCTGGTTTCTTGGCATTTGCTTTATCATCATTGACTCGTGGCAGTTCAAATCAACAACGCGCGATTATTTGCGTGATTTGGCGCACAGTGTTTTGGCGCAGTATTCTCAGTACTTTCATCATATCGATGGGCAAATGCTCAAGCTACGTCACCAGCTTGAAAGCCCTCTTCATCAGCCTCACCAATCTGTCGTTGCTTATTGGAATGATCGTCTGAATAACGCGCTTAATTATATGCCTGAAGTGGCAAGCCTTTCGGTTATTAATGAGCAGGGACATTTGATTGCCGCGACGCGTATCTCGGCTCAAGAAGGGCAGCAGTTGGATGTCAGTGACCGGGCTTATGTGAAGTATCATCGACTTCACCCTGAACGAGATGAGTTATTTATTGCTGAGCCTGTCGTGAGCCGTTTTAATGGTCGATATTTAGTGATGTTAACGCGGCGTCTGGCCTTGCCTGATGGGCAGTTCGGTACTTTAGTCGCGGTACTGAATGCGCGCACCATTTCCCAGCAGTTAGGGGCATTTTCACAGAATACGGGGATTCTGATTTCTCTGGCCAATCAGCGGGGCAATGTCATTAGCCATTATCCTTTCCGGGGCGAAATGCTGGGCGGCCCTTTGGAGGAGGAACCTGGTTTTGCCTCCGTGACACGCCAATCAGAAGACTTGGGGTTGACGCTTAGCCTATCGTTTCCCTGGACACGTGTTTGGCATACCTTCCTGGTTAAAATGTTACTGACGGCTGTGATCGGGGGATTTGCCTCGATTGGGCTTTTGTTATTGCTCAAGCAAGTTCATCGCCAATATCGGCAGCGTGAGTCCTTAGAAGAGGAAATGAAAACCATCCTGCTGTTAGTGCAGGAAGGCGTTATCGTGATTGATTTGGATGGGCGTATTCGCTTTGCCAATGATTTTGCCGTGCAGTTGACGGGGTATGATCGCTCCTTTTTACTGCGTGGCACATTTGCCCGTTTGTTTGAACCGGGACAAGAGGCCTTTTTTCAGCGCTTGATGGCTGTTGTTGAAGCGGGACAAGAAGGTGTTTTTGAGGATGTTCCGTTGCAATGTCATTCTGGTCGTACTTTTCAGGCTTATGTCCGTGTGAACCCATTAAAAAAATCTCAGGCTACCAGTGGGGCTGTGTTGACGTTGGATGATATGACTGATTTTTATCAGCGTCAGTCTGACCTAGAGTATCGTGCTCATCATGATCCTTTGACTCAATTGGCTAATCGACGTTATTTGACGGACTGGCTACAAAAACGAATGGAGTCGGCGCGTTGGGTTGAACACTGTCCTGTCTTGTTTTATTTGGATCTAGACGGTTTTAAGCCGGTGAATGATGAGTTTGGTCATGCTGTCGGTGATCAAGTGTTAAAGGTCGTGGCTCAACGCTTGCAGCACTTGACCAGTAGTCGCGATCTTGTGGCTCGAATAGGGGGGGATGAGTTTGTGATGGTGATGGCAGATGGGCGTCACTCAATGCATGTAAAACAACGGGCAGAGCAAATGCTGCACGCATTATCCCAACCTATTGACATTGAGGCTCAGACTCATCAGGTCGGTGCCAGTATTGGCGTCTGTGCATGGCAGTCGGATATGGTGACGGTTGATGCATGGCTACAAGTGGCGGATCATCTGATGTATGAGGTGAAGCGCTCAGGAAAAGGGCATTGGTTATTAGCGCCTAATCACCAACATGATGCTGAGCCGTCAGTCTTAAACTGAGTATCATCGCGTGAGCCTCACAGGGCTCTCGCTAGGCTGCCATGTGAAATAGCTCGAATGAATTATTTTTTTATTCTATTTTGAGATATTAAAATCTTTATTTATTTCTTTTTGTGTATCCTCAACTCCAGTAGTCTTGTTCCCAATAATCAAATGATGATGTGTGGGAGCACTTATGCCTTCAACGACCGTATTATCCGAGACGCAGCTTGCATCGCTGGAAAGTGATTCAGCGATTGGCCGTGTTGAATGGGCTTTGTCTCATTTACCTGGCAGCTTTGTCCTGAGCTCCAGTTTTGGTATTCAATCAGCGGTATTACTGCACTTGGTGACGCAAATAAAGCCGGATATTCCGGTGTTGTTGGTGGATACGGGTTATTTGTTTCCGGAAACCTATCGGTTTATTGATCAGCTCACTGAGCGCTTGAAACTTAACCTTAAGGTCTCTTCTGCACCACTGAGCGCAGCTTATTTTGAAGCGCGTCACGGTAAGCTTTGGGAGCAAGGTGTCGAGGGCATTGAGCAATACAATCAAATGCGTAAAGTCGATCCGATGAATCAAGCATTGGATGATTTGGATGTCGGCACTTGGTTTGCGGGGTTGCGTCGGCAACAGTCCAGCTCTCGGCAGCATCGTGCTGTTGTTGAGCAGCGTCGTGATGGGCGCTATAAAGTCTATCCTTTGATCGATTGGCATACGCGAGATGTTCATCGTTATTTGGTCGACCATGATTTGCCGTATCATCCGCTCTGGGAGGCGGGGTATGTCTCGGTTGGAGATTGGCATACCAGTCGTCCGCTCACGGCTGATATGACTGAAGAGGATACGCGTTTCTTTGGTCTTAAACGTGAGTGCGGTTTGCACGAATAAACTGTGTGGGCACTGAAGACCTGATCCGCCGTTTTCATGGTTTTAGGGGCAAGTTATTGTAAATAACGTGGCCTCGTTTTATTGGCAATTTCATTGACATTAGATGACCTGTCAGCTGTCTTAATCCCGCTGTTTTGAGTGAGTATTGGATGGACTATTATCCGCTGTTTGCCCAGTTGCAAGGGCGAGCTTGTTTGTTAGTGGGCGGTGGTGAAGTGGCCTCCCGTAAAGGTGATGCTTTACTGAAAGCCGGTGCGGTATTGCATATCGTGGCACCCGAGATCAGCACGACTTTGCAGGAGGCGGTATCGGCTGGGCAGGCTCATTGGATCGGGCCCGTTTTTGATCCGGTTCAACTGGATGAGGTCTGGCTGGTGATTGCCGCAACGGATAACCCCGAGGTCAACGACGAGGTTTATCAAGCGGCCACGGCGCGTCGCTTGTTCGTCAACGTTGTCGATGATCAGCCCCGTTGTTCGTTTATCGTGCCAAGCCTCGTTGATCGTGGTCCTTTACAAATTGCGATGTCGACAGGGGGGCGTGCACCGGTATTGGCCCGCTTGATCAGACAAAAGCTAGAAACCTTGATCCCCCAAAGTACGGGCCGTTTATTAGCCTTGGCTGGGCGCTTGCGTCAGACCATCAAACAACAGCTGACCGATGTGACTGAACGTCGTCGTTTTTATGAGCAGTTACTGGAAGGGCCGGTGGCTCGCTTGGTGGCCGCAGGACGTGATCAAGAAGCTGAGCAATCAACGCTGGAAGCCTTGTCGGCCCATCGTTCTCAAGGTGGGGAAGTATGGCTTGTGGGCGCAGGGCCTGGCGATCCAGAACTGCTGACGCTACGTGCCTTGCAGTTGATGCAGGCGGCTGATGTGGTGCTTTATGACCGCTTGGTTTCAGCAGAGATTCTTGAACTGTGTCGGCGTGATGCTGAGCGTTTTTCTGTGGGTAAAGTGGCGGGCCACCACACAGTGCCACAGCCTGAGATTAATGATTGGTTGATTCGTTTGGCTCGGCAAGGTAAGCGTGTGTTACGCCTTAAAGGGGGGGACCCGTTTATTTTCGGCCGTGGAGGTGAAGAAGCGCAGAGCCTTGTCGAAGCCCAAGTTCCTTTTCAGGTGGTGCCCGGCATTACAGCTGCCAGTGGTGCAACAGCCTATGCGGGGATCCCCCTAACCCACCGTGACTATAGCCAAACAGTGCAGTTTGTGACCGGACATGGTCGTGTTGATGGCGATCCAATGGATTGGCCTTTGCTCGCTAAATCTCGGCAGACGCTGGTGATCTACATGGGCACTTTGAAAGCTGAGGCAATTACAACGGCGCTCATTGAGCATGGACGTGATCCTTCAACGCCTGTGGCCATTATCAGTCGTGGTACACGGTCTGATCAGACCAAGGTTGTGGGAACCTTGCAAGGATTACCGGAGCTGGCGGCCCAGCCGGAAGTCACCTCACCCTCGCTCATTATTGTGGGTGAGGTAGTGGCATTGCATCAGCAATTAGACTGGTTTGGTGGTGCCGGTTTCGCGGATGAACCTCCAGCGGTTCAATCGAGTACTGAATCTTCTACTGTATCGTGAGTGCTGGGCTTTGAGCGTTGCCTGTGGGCACGCCAGAGCCCTGCCATGAAAAACCCCATGGCTAGCCAGATTAAAGCAAACGTAATCAATCGCTGTGGCGGGTAGCTTTCCTCAAAGACAAAAACGGCAAACAAAAACTGTAGTGTTGGGTTCAAGTACATAATGAAGCCCACCACATTCAGATCCAGTCGACGAGTGGCGGCAGCGAAGAGCAGTAATGGAATAGCTGTGAGTGTCCCTGAGGCGATTAATAAGCTGCTGATCCATGGGCTTTGTCCAAAAGCGAGGGGATGACCATTCATCATTTGCCATAAGATCCAGGCAATTGCGATGGGCGTGAGTACGAGTGTTTCCAGTGTCAGCCCATTCAAAGCTTCTATGGGTTGTTGCTTACGCACCAGCCCGTACAGGGCAAAGGTGGTGGCTAACGATAAGGAGATCCAGGGTAAACGTCCCAATTCCCAAAGCTCAAACAGGACAGCCAGCGTGGCGATGCCTCCCGCGACGGCTTGCAATGGGTGCATCCTTTCACCTAATACGATCCGGCCTAATAGCAGGCTTAATAAGGGCGTAATGAAATAGCCCAAGCTGGTTTCCAAGACATGATGCTGACTGACCCCCCAGATAAAAACCAGCCAGTTCATGGCAATTAGCAAGGATGAGAGCGTCATCCAAAATAAAGTGCGTGGTGACCTCAGATGGTTTAGAAAAGTCCGCAGGCGCCCTGTGAACGCCAAGATGGCGAGCATGAATATGAGGGCCCAGATAATGCGTTGGACCAGTACTTCCCAAGCGGATACATTTTCCAGTAAATGGAAAAATAAAGGGAAACATCCCCACATGCCGTAAGCACTTAAGGCGAACAAAAGCCCCGAGGACTTAGGCGACGCATCTGTACTGGACAAGGTCCATCACTCCCTCTATCAATCGAACTTAGTGAATCGAATAAGGCGGACATTGTAGGAGATGGGGATAACAGACTCTATGGGCGTAATGTGACGGTGACAATTCACGCGCTTATTTATCGTCTGGGCATGCAAGGTTGACGTGATAAAGCGGTGATAAAAAAACAGGCACCTGGGTAGGTGCCTGTAACCGGTTTAACCGGGAAGGGAACCTGGGATCGCCATGAACAATCCCACGCTTGAACACATATGTTGTGACGTGCATCAATATGAAAAGTTCACTGAAGTTGAAATTTTTTCAAAAAATATACTGCGTCTTTTTGGCGCATCTCTTTTAGCGCGTCTCATCAATCACTGCACGTTCTATTAATGCGCCCGACTGATAATCTTCAATGGCCTGCTGTAGCTCCTGCTCTGTATTCATGACAAAGGGGCCATAGTGAGCGATCGGTTCTCTTAATGGTGGCCCAGTGAATAGCAAAGCGCCGGTATCTTCGGGGCTTGAAAGTGTCACTGTGTTGCCGTCTTTATAGATGCCCAGCTGGCCTTGTCTCGGCCCTTCATTAAATTGGCCTCGGTACGGCATCACCAACAAAGGATACTGGTCAGCATCATTCAGGGTGATGCTGCTGCCGCCCTGTAAGCGGAGATCAGCCATGGCGGCTTTTTCTCCTAACTGAGCTAAGGCGCCTTGTGCTTCGCCTTGATCCGTTTGCCAATGTCCGGCGATGGCAATGAGCTTGCCATGGGCCCAGTTCACTTGACCCATTTCCTGTGGATGGACATCGCGATAATGAGGCGTCTCTAACTTACGTTTTGCCGGTAGATTGATCCAAACTTGAAAGCCATGCAGGCCTTGCTGATCCTTGAGTGGCATTTCCGAGTGGATCACACCATGGGCTGCACTCATCCACTGGGCCCCTCCCGCATGGACTTCACCTTTATGACCCATACTGTCTTCGTGGGTGATGCCTCCATGTAAAATGTAAGTGATGGTTTCAAAGCCTCGGTGAGGGTGTGGTGGAAAGCCCGCAATATAGTCGTCTTCTTGATCCGACTTGAGTTCATCGATCATTAAGAATGGATCTAGCCCACCACGAAAATCATGTACGCGTTGGATATGTACACCCGCGCCATCTTGAGTCGGCAAGCTTCTTCTCAGGTCAATGAGACGTTTGCTGTGTGGTGTCTGGGGCATCGTGCTGGATAGCTCAGTGTGTGCTGAAGCCATAAAAGCCTCCTCGTGTATTGAGCACTTTTTTATTGGCAGTTTATTGAGAGTTTTATTGACCGTTGCTGAAAACCTGACGCCTTGAAAGTCTATTGTCTTGATGAAAACCAGTCTTCAGTATCTTGATCGCTAATCTCCCCGTCTGAGTGTTGCGGTCGTGAATCGCTCATCGTTTTCAGGGGCCGTCATCGTTATACGATATGCCGTCATTTTAGATCGTATAATTCGAATGAATATTGCAAAATATCGCTATGTTCATTCGATTATTGTGGATAGATGAGTGATTTAACCTGACCCTAACGAGGGGGCTTATGATGCATAAAGTCACTTTAGAACAATGGCGCATGTTAAAAGCTGTCGTCGATCATGGTGGCTTTGCGCAAGCCGGGGAAGCCATTCATAAAAGTGCTTCAACCATTAATCATGCCGTGCATAAGCTTCAGGATGCCTTAGGGGTTCAAATACTGGAAGTCCGAGGTCGTCGAGCTTTTTTAACACTGGCCGGGGAGGCACTGTTACGTCGTGCCGGTCAGTTATTAGAAGAAGCTCAAGCCATTGAAGATGTTGCGGCATATCTGGCTGAAGGGACTGAAGCCCAAGTCCGCTTGGCGGTGGATCAAATTTTCCCTCAGGCCGCTTTGGCTTCTGCCCTGGCCCATTTCTCTGCAGCTTACCCACAAGTTCGAGTTCAATTGCATGAGCCTGTACTGTCCGGCGGTGCAGAGCTGCTGTACGAGGGTGTCGTGGATTTATTGATCACTGCCAGTTCGGTGCAGGGCTTTTTAGGCGATCCACTGTTATCGACTCGGTTTATTTGTGTGGCGCATCCAGACCATCCGCTACATCAATCTGAGCGTCCGCTTTCTTTACGCGATTTACGACACCACCGACAATTAGTGGTCAGAGATTCTGCACGGAGCTCGACACTTGATGCGGGCTGGCTCAAAGCCGAACAACGCTGGACCGTGGGTCATTTATCGACTTCCGTGGGGATGTTGATACGCGGGTTGGGCTTTGCTTGGGTGCCGGAGCATTTAGTGACTACTGCGTTGACCTCAGGACAATTGAAGCAGGTGCCACTGACCGCTGGAGGGACTCGCCATACAGTCGTTCAGCTGATTCATGCGGACCAAGATCGGGAAGGTGCTGCAACTCAGTTTCTAGCGGATCAATTGCGTTTAGCCTCTCAAGTTTACGACGCTGACCATCAACCGGATCTTGATCATCCAGAACTCAGTTGAATTAATCGCGTGTTTTGATCTCTCGCCGAGCTTTTTAACTTGAAATTTGATGATGAGTTTATGGTGAGCCCACTATTGATTCACTGTTGAGGAGTGACTGCTTTCATGACTGCACATATGCAATGCCCCTGCCAGTCCGGCTTAACTTACGAAGATTGCTGCGCCCCATTACTGGCTCGACAGGCGTTTGCCGGTAGCCCAGAGGCGTTAATGCGTTCACGCTATGTCGCCTATGTGAATGCTGATATTGATTATTTAAGAGACACCACGGCAGAGCAGCGGCGTGCTGCTTATGATTTTGAGCAACTGGGTGAGTGGGCCCGTCAATCACAGTGGTTGAGTCTTAAAGTGCATCTTAGTGAGCAAACGGGGGAGCGCGGACGCGTTGTGTTTACGGCGCGTTTTAAGCTAGATGATGGTGTGCATGCGCACACGGAGGACTCGACCTTTATACAACAAGACGGACGTTGGTATTTTTTTGCAGGCCAGGAGTGTGCCGAACCCAAGGCCAATATCGGTCGCAATGATCCTTGTTTGTGTGGTAGCGGTCGTAAGTATAAGAAATGTTGCGGTGCCGGAGGGTAAAGGCGCTTTATGAATATGAGTATGCCCGATGGATTGGGACAAGCTTTATTACTGGGGGGGTTGGCAGGCCTTACGATCCCTTTAGGAGGTGCACTCGCGGCTTTTGAGCATTGGCGTCCTCAGTGGCTGGAAGCTGAATTCCGTCATAGTGTGATCGCTTTTGGGGCGGGCGTTTTATTGGCTGCAGTGGCTTTGGTTCTGGTGCCAGAAAGTGTGCCGAATTTATCGATGGTACAGGTCGCACTTAGCATGACTTTCGGCAGTATTGCTTTTATGCTATTAGATCGCATGCTAAGTTCATCTGGCGGCACTTGGTCACAACTTTTAGCCATGCTGTTGGATTTTATTCCTGAAGCGGCTGCATTGGGGGCCTTGCTGACTCAGGGACAAGGGCCTGCCTTGTTGCTGGCTTTATTGATGGCGTTACAAAACCTTCCCGAGAGCTTTAATGCTTTTCGAGAGTTGCAGGCCCATCAGGCCCGTCCTGTGTACCGTGTGCTTGCCGTGTTTACCGCATTGGCTCTGTTAGGGCCATTAGCGGCCTGGATAGGTTTTTTATGGCTGACCTCTATGCCTGCTGTACTGAGCAGTATTATGCTGTTGGCTAGTGGCGGTATTCTGTATCTTATTTTTCAAGATATTGCGCCTCAAGTGCCTCTCAAACGGCACTGGGCCCCTCCGTTAGGGGCGGTCCTGGGTTTTTTGTTAGGTTTGCTGGGCAATATATGGATTGGCTGACGCCCCGGGCAGCACATTGATCTTGCTTGATACTGTCTATCTTGCGCAGTGTCTTATGCATTGTATCGTGATCCGATATGACCTGATGGCCACAATGTGATGTCATTCGAGATCGGCCTAATAACGCAGTCAGGCGTATTCTTTGACGGTTAGCGCTATTGAGATAGGCATTCGCGCAGGCTTGAAAAGAAGCTGATTGTTTTTCTGAATTTGATTGTAAAGGATGTTGATATGGCTGCTTTTGGCACGGTTTTTATGCCGAAAATGTCGTGTTCTGAGTTTAATGGGAGTGAGTGGAGCCAACCCTCTCTGGTGGCGTCGGATCAACTGACACTTCACCCCGCAGCACATGTGCTGCATTACTCCAGCACGTGCTTTGAAGGCTTGAAAGCCTTTCGTCATGATGATGGTCGCGTGAAAATTTTCCGGATGGATCGCAACGTAGCCCGTATGGCGCAGAGTAGTCGATTACTCTCACTGCCGGCTTTCGATGAAGCCATGCTGTCAGACATGATTGTTGAGACTGTGCGCGCATTTGCTGACGAGGTCCCGGAAGCACCGGGTGCGATGTATATTCGCCCGACCCACATTGGTACTGAACCCGCAGTCGGTAAAGCGGCTGCTCCTTCTGCAACTTCATTACTCTATGTACTGCTGTCACCTGTAGGGGACTACTTTGCCTCTGGTGCCAGTGCGTTACGTCTGTTAATTGAAGAAGAAGGGATGCGTTGTGCACCACACATGGGGATGGTGAAAAGCGGGGGTAACTATGCCAGCGCAATGCAGCCTACATTAGAAGCTAAAGCACATTATCAGGCTGACCAAGTGTTGTTTTGCCCTAACGGTGATGTGCAAGAAACGGGTGCAGCGAATTTCTTATTGATTGATGGTAATGAAGTGATTACCAAGCCGCTCAATAGCAGCTTCCTGCATGGTGTGACCCGCGACTCTTTGTTGACACTGGCTAAAGATTTGGGCATGACGGTCACTGAACGTGATTTTACGGTGACGGAGTTACTTGAACGTGCCGCCCATGATGACTGTGAAGCCGCATTATCCGGTACTGCCGCGGTGCTGGCTCCAGTGGGAACCCTTATTCATCAAGGGCAGGAGCATCGAGTCGGCAGTGGTGAGCCTGGGCCTAAAGCCCAAGCGTTGCGAAAAGCACTGAATGATATTCAGTGGGGGCATGCCGAAGACCGTTATGGTTGGTTAACTCATTTATAATGGGTCGACTCACTTATCATGTGCTGGCTGGGATCAGTGAGTTGTTCAGGCTGAATGAGCGATGCTGAAATCTGTGCTATTGCTTCAAGTTGCGAGTTGCCTGTTGATGACGACTCACTGTCTTCGGGAACCGATTGAAAGAGCGCCCTTGTGGCGCTCTTTTTCATTAGATGGATGATTATTTTGTATCGTGCTTTTAAACGTTCATGATTAAACGTTAATAATTCGATTTTTTAGGATGAAAAGGCCAAAAATTGTTGAATGAAAACGACAGAAGTACAGATTAAGGTGGTCAGGTCATCCAAAAGCAATGAGGTGAATCATGGGGCGTTTAGTCGATGGACAATGGGTCGATCAATGGTACGACACTGAAAACAACGGAGGCCGTTTCGTTCGAGAAAGTGCTCAGTTACGTGATTGGTTAACTTCTGAGGGCCAAACAGGTCCTGAAGGTCAACCGGCACATCCCGCTGAGGCTAAACGTTATCACCTCTATGTTTCTTTAGCGTGTCCTTGGGCGCACCGCACCTTGATCATGCGCGCACTCAAAGGGCTTGATCAGCTGCTTGACGTTTCTGTTGTCAGTTGGTTGATGAAAGAGAACGGCTGGACCTATGATCCCTCAACGGGGTCGACAGGCGATCCCGTTAATCATGCGGATTATCACCATCAGCTGTACACCATGACGGATGCCCACTATACCGGTCGAGTCACGGTACCCGTTCTATGGGATAAGCGCGAGCAGCGCATCGTGAATAATGAATCTGCTGATATTATGCGGATTTTGAATCAGGCCTTTGATGGCCTGACGGGCAATACATTGGATCTATATCCCCAGCCATTACGCGAAGACATTGATCGCATCAATGAGCAGGTCTATCACCAAGTCAATAATGGCGTCTATAAAGCTGGGTTCGCGACGACACAGGCTGCTTATGAAGAAGCATTTGATGCGTTGTTTGAAGCTTTGGATAAGCTGGAAAATCGTTTAGGGCAGCAACGTTATCTTGTCGGCCCCTACCTGACTGAAGCTGATTGGCGCTTGTTTACGACCTTAGTGCGGTTTGATGCTGTCTATGTCGGTCACTTCAAATGTAATCAGCGCCGTATTGAAGATTACCCCCATCTTTCCAATTACTTAAGAGAACTGTACCAGTGGCCGGGGGTTGCTCAAACAGTGAATTTTCACCATATTAAATCTCACTACTATGCCAGTCATGACATGATCAATCCGACGGGGATTGTCCCTAAAGGGCCTTTGCTTGAGCTTGAACGCCCTCATGACCGTGCCCGGTTTGAAGGGGTAGGTATTTGGCAGCGCACCGCTTAATGACGCTCCAAGGGCTTGATTCGCTTTAGCTTACACATCATTCAGTTCTAGCAGTAGACGATTTCTTAGATCACTTTTGATGGGCTTCCAGGTCACCTGTTCTGCGGCTGTTGGGTGGCCTGTCAGGAAGCCTTGGATCTCATCACACCCCGCGTGATAAAGAAAATTAAGTTGTTCTTCAGTTTCAACCCCTTCCGCCAATACCGACATATTGAGACTATGGCCTAAAGCGATCATGGCATGAATGATCGCTTCATCGGTTTGATCGCTACCAATGTCGCGTACAAAGCCTTGATCAATCTTTAAGCGGTGAATAGGCATTTTTTTGAGGCGACGGAAAGAGGAGTAGCCGGTACCAAAATCGTCTAATGACAACAAATGCCCACGATGACGTAATCGCTGTAAGAGTTCCATCACATAGTCAGGATCATTTTGCAGCGTGCTCTCGGTGATCTCGAGTTCTAACTGCTGCGGTTGAATGCCGTAATTATCAATCATGCGGGATAGCTGGCTGAAAAAGTCGGCTTGCATTAACTGCACGGGCGATAAATTGACCGCGACGCGTTTGATATGGAGGCCTTCATGTTGCCAGCGGCGTAATTGCCGGCAGACTTGATGAAGCACTTCCCAGCCCAGTGGAATGATCAACTGCGTTTCCTCTGCGATGGGAATAAAGGTGCCCGGTGAAATCATCCCTTTTTGTGGGTGTTGCCAGCGTACTAACGCTTCTAAGCCGCAAGGGGTCGCATCATTGAGTGTGTACTGTGGCTGATAATAAACAGTCAGCTGATGTTGGCTGATCGCTTGACGCAATGATTGCTCTAGTTCGAAGTGCTCGCGGGTCGCATCGGTGAGGGCAGGTGTATAGCAGAAAAACTGGTTCTTGCCCTGCTCCTTGGCCTGGTACATGGCGGTATCCGCATGTTTGATCAAGGTGTCTAAATCTTTCCCGTCTCTGGGGTATTGGCTGATACCAATACTGGCGGTGACTTGGAGGCGTGGACCATTGGCCAAATCTACAGACTGACTACAGACGGCCAGTAAGTGCTTAGCCAATTGCTGAAGATTGGATTCATTCTGGTAAGGTGACAAGATCAGAAATTCATCGCCGCCCATGCGAAATAAATATTGATCAGAGGTCAGTTGTTGCTGTAGCCGCTGGCCCAGGTAAATCAATAATTGATCACCTGTTTGGTGACCTAAGGTGTCATTAATCAGCTTAAAGCGATCCAAGTCGATGAACAGCAGGGCTGCATGTTCTTGTGTGGTTTGGGTCGCCAGGTTCTGAATCGCTTCTTTCATCGCTCGGCGATTTGGTAAGCCTGTGAGCGGGTCGTGACGGGCGAGATGGTCCAGGTCTCTTGTTTTATGTGCCACTTCACTGCTGAGATAGGTTTCTCGGCTCTGTTGCATCATCATCATGAACGCGGCCAGGCTTGCTGCGATCATCAGAAGCAACTGCATCGGTAAATGCTGCGGTGATAGGCGTTGCAATATGTAGCGTTGACTGGCGATGGCTAATAATTGCCACTGCTGACCTGCTAAGCTGACATGAAAGGTCTCGTTGAATGCTTGCCTCTGAGGACCGATATTGTCTTCAGACATGATGCGATAGGTTGGGGTTATGGCGTGGTTTTCAAATAGCTGAAGATCAATATGGTCCAAACCGCTGTAATTCAGAGCGGTATGAATCATTTGGTCCACAGTAAACACCCCTACCAGAAAACCAATTAATTGACGTTGGTTTTCCATCAAGCCTTGCTCGACTGAAGAGCGATATACCGGTTGTAATACGAGCATTCCGGCTTTATTGGGCGCTTGGGCTAAATGCAGAATACGTGTCGCTTGGACTCGTCCATTTTTTTGTGCCGCCAGTATCCAATCGCGTCGGTTCGGCGTCGATAGTAGATTAAAGCCTAGGGCTTGTGTGTTGCCGTTCATAGGCATGACGTATTTGACCGGTATCAGCGGTTCATCTGCTCGCAAAGAGGGGGGGGCTCACCTTGACCGGACGGCCTAACTCATGACTGAGTTGGGTTTCGAATTGATGTTGTTGCGATTTCGGAATCAGCGGATCCCATGAATAAGCACGCATGGACGGGTTGCGTCTTAACAGGGGTTCAGCCTCAGCACTAAACTCTGCGGAACTGATATCCCCATGTTGTGAGACGTAGCGCTCAAGCTGTGCCAGATCAGCTAGATTGCGTTCGAAGATGCCCTGTAACTGGGCTTGTAAGACCTGGATTTGTTGATCGAAACTGGTTTCTAACTGTTTATATAGCTGATGAAAGTACAACTGGTTGAACAGCAAAACACTGGCAATGGTCAGCCCTAGTTTGACGGTCAAGCGTTGGTAGTGGGAGGGCTTTTGAATGACCGCCATCGCCAGCGGGGCACCTAATATGGTGCCGAATGAGTCGGCTGTCCACCAAAGCGCCCAATTAATCACGGCATCATGAAGATTAAAAATGCTCTGAGTGATATGCAGACTGAGGGTGCCGATAGAGGCATTGATCAAACACGGCAAAAAGGCCCCAAAAATGGAAAACTTCCATGCATGCTCCGCACGCGTAATATTCAGAGGCTCTGCCACAAAACGCTTGAGGCCCCAGTAGGCTACAGAAGCCTGTACGCTGGCGCCTGTGGCAATCAGGATCGATCCTGTAATTGACGAGAGTGCCAGACTGTCAAAATGCTGATTAAGCCATAGGTTGAATAGGAGGTTACCTAGAAAAACCCCCGGCAGTAGTCTAAGCCCATACTTAATCAAAGTGGCGAGTGCAAACCCGGCGGGTAACCATAGATTAATGATTTGAGGATGAAGGCTCAGCAGCGTGAGCAGTATACCGGTCAGAGAATAGATCAGTGCCAGTAGCGCGCATCCTTTCATGGCTCGGATCTGCATGATTATCGGGCTCCGGTATCTGGCGTTAAGCAAGATCATGACATTAATCGCACTTAGCATCCTATTCGCTTTTGTGCGGTGATCCACCCTAATATCGGATTTCCAGATATACCTTTAAATGAACTTTCATGCCAGTCAAATGATATTGCTTTTAACCCGTCTCAATATCTTGGTCATATGAGTGACTTGATGACGTGAAAGATACCTGGGGCGTGTCTGGAGATGTGAGTCGATCGTTGGTCATAAATCAGTATTGATTTTTAATTGTATTCTAACATGGAAAGACTGCGGAACCTGATGAGTCTCATGATCTTGAGATAACATTATGTAAAATCGTGTTTTTTTGGAGTTCACTTCAAAAACGTGACTTTTCGTTGTTGTTTTTTTGATTTTTTCGATCGTTTGTGTTTTTTAATCGTGAGCCTGCTACGTTTAGACTTGACAGATTATCCGTCTGAACGCATGGTTTTATTATGTTTTTTTATCAAAAAGTATAAAAATGATGTTGTAAATGATATGAAAAGGGTGCTGATCATGTATAAGAATAAATTGAAACAGTGGGTGTTTTCTTCGGTGCTGACTGCAGGTGTTGCCTTGGGTAGCGGTCCTTTAATGTCGCAAACGGTGCATGCTGAGACCTTAAGAGCGGTCACGGATCCCAGCTTTGTCCCCTTTGAGATGTTAGATCGAGAATCCGGCAAGATGGTAGGGTTTGACATGGATATTTTGGCTGAAGTCGCAGACCGAGCAGGTTTCGATTATAAGCTGAATACCATGGATTTTAATGGCATCATCCCGGCAATCCAGACCGGCAATGCGGATATTGCCCTGGCCGGAATTACGATCACCGACGCTCGTGAAAAAATCGTTGATTTTTCTGACCCCTATTACGATTCAGGGCTCCGTTTATTAGTGCGTAGTGATGAGCAAGATATTCATACCATTGAAGATCTCGAAGGGAAGAAAGTCGGTAGTAAAATCGGCAGTACCAGTGCTGATTTTTTGAATCAAAAATTGGGCGATAAAGCCGATATCACGCCTTATCCGGGCAGTGCTGATATGTATATGGCATTGATGTCAGGTAGTGTCGATGCGGTGTTTTATGATGCCCCCAATGTCGGATATTTCTCTCAAACGAAAGGCCAAGGGCGTACTCAAGTGGTGGGGCCGCTTTATGAAGGCCAGCAATATGGTATTGCCTTAGTCAATGGCAGCCCCTGGCGCGATAAAGTCAATGATGCCTTGGCTGCCATGAAAGCGGATGGTACTTACGACAAAATCTATACCAAGTGGTTTGGTAAAGCCCCTGAATAATAGAGTCTGAGTGATGTCAGGGCTTCGATGCCGAAGCCCTGCTTGTTGGGCTCAGATTTTTTGATAATCAATAGGGGGCGCCACGTGCAAGGATCGGGTTTTACCTTCGATTGGCAAGCGGCAGTGGATTCACTGCCTTATTTAATTCATGGCCTACCCTGGACACTGCTGATCTCATTTGGCGGTCTGGTGGTCGGTTTTTTGATTGGTGTCTTGGCAGGCTTGATGAGCTTAGCGCGTACACCTTTACTGCGTTGGCCGGCAACGGCTTATATTGAGATTTTCCGCGGGACACCTATTTTAGTGCAGGTGTTATTCATATTTTATGGTCTGCCAGATTTACTGGGTGGGCCCATTAATGCCATCACTGCCGGGATCGCCGCGATTGCACTGAATTCAGGAGCTTATATTTCTGAAGTGGTCCGTGGCGGTGTGAAGTCTATAGATAAAGGCCAGCGAGAAGCCGGGGTTTCATTGGGGTTATCTCGCCTACAAACCTTTCGTTACATCATCTGGCCCCAGGCGCTACGCCGTATGATTCCGCCGTTAGGTAATCAGGCCATCGTCAGTATCAAAGATACTTCATTGTTTTCTGTGATTGGTGTTGGTGAACTCGTGCGCCAAGGGCAGCTTTATATTGCGACGACATTTACCGCATTTGAAGTCTATTTCATGGTTGCCGTGCTTTATCTTGCGATCACTATTCCGTTATCCATTATTTTGCGCTGGTATGAACGTCGCGGTCAGGTCAGTGCTCGTTAAGTCTTCGATCAAGTGATGACGCATGAGTGAGCGTGACCGGTACGTCGAGAGTGGCGTGTGTCCATCAAGTGTTGCTCGCGTACCTGTGGAGATGAGCACAGATTGATAAAGGTGAAAGCATGAGTTCAATTGTCAATATTCAGGGCATGAATAAGTATTTTGGTGATCACCATGTACTGAAAGATATTGATCTGACCGTTGATGCCGGTGAAGTGGTCGTCATTATTGGTGCCAGTGGTTCAGGCAAATCGACGTTGATTCGCTGTGTGAATGGTTTGGAAGAGTATCAACAGGGTGCTTTGGAAGTGGATGGACAAGCGCTAGCAGTGAATGGTGGCCATCAGCAAGCACTGAATATCATCCGTCAGGAAGTCGGGATGGTTTTTCAGCAGTTCAACTTATTCCCGCACCTCACGGTATTAGAGAATATTACGCTTGCCCCGATGAAGGTAAAAGGTATTGCTGCCCAGCAAGCGCAAGAAACGGCACATCGATTATTAGAGCGGGTGGGCATTGGCAATCAAGCTCAGAAGTATCCAACGCAGCTCTCTGGAGGGCAGCAACAACGCGTGGCGATTGCTCGTTCATTGGCGATGGAACCGCGTTTAATGTTATTCGACGAGCCGACATCTGCCCTCGACCCTGAAATGATTGGCGAGGTCTTGGATGTGATGCGTGAGTTGGCCAGTGAAGGGATGACCATGATGGTGGTGACTCATGAAATGGGGTTTGCCAGAGAAGTGGCGCATCGCGTGGTCTATGTCCATGAAGGCTGCATTGTCGAGGAAGGCAAGCCGGAGGATGTCTTTGACCGCCCTCAGAATGAGCGGACCCAAGCCTTTTTATCTCGTGTTCTGAAACATTGACGGCATCACCTCCTAGACCTAGTTGTAAAATGTCGAGCTTGCCCGTCTAGTCACAAGCCCCACCACAAATCCTATTCAGTGCTCAGGCGATGCGCCTGGGCTTTTTTCTGACCTAATACGTATGACGTATTACGTTTAAAAGTGTGTCTGAATTATGATGGCGTTGCGAGTCAATGACATGACGATGTCGCTGCTGAAAAGAAAGATAATAAATATAGGGATGCTTTTGATATGAATAAAATAATAAGGGTTTCACTCGTCAGCCTCGTGCCTGTATTCGGAACGACGGCTGTATTAGCAGCGCCTGCTGCACAGGATCTGACTTGGCAAGCGATTACATTCGGTCAATCGACTGATTTGAACTTTGGATCGACCATTCTGCCGGAAAAAGTGGGTACCAATGAGGTGACGGTTGATGGTGAACCGGTCGATGCTGGGCCATTAGTGAAGCAGTTCACTATTGAGAGCCGCGGCGGTAAATTGGCGAACTCTCATGAAGGCGGCACATTCTATTATACCCGTTTGCCGACTGACGTTAACTTTACCATTGCGGCGACGTTAACTTTAGAGCAGCTGGGGCCTGAGACGGGCGCAACGCCTAATCGTCAAGAAGGTGCGGGCATTATGATCCGCGATATCATTGGGGCGCCGCGGGCTAATCCGCAGCCTGTGGGTCACGAAGAATTTCCAGCGGCGTCCAACATGGTGATGAATTTATTGCGTTCTCATAGCCGTCAGAACGATGGCTTATCCAATGCGACCGCTGTTTATCGAGAAGGGATTCGCCAGCCCTGGGGGAATCCGGGCAATTTCTTGAGCAAGCAAGATTATGTGGAAGGCATCGAACATGATCGTCATCACCACTATCGCATGACGCTCACACGGACGAACGAACACTTTTCAGTCACGTTGAATGATGGACAAAAAACGGTCACTCATACGCTGGATGATGCGCCCGCGAACTTAGTGCAGACACAGGATGCCGACCACCAGTATCTAGGCTTTTTTGCCGCGCGTAATGCTCGGTTGAGTGTCTCTGATGTCACGCTTGAACTCAGTGATGCCGACACTGACCAGAGCAGCCGCTATCAACCACCGAAAACGCCTTTAAACTGGGCGCTTGCCTCCGCTGAAGTAACCAGTATTCCCGATTATACGCTGCAAGCGCGGGCGAATTATGCGGGCGAATATCAAGTGATGCGCGCAGGGCAGGCACTGGCGGAACCGAAAAAAGTACGCGCAGGCCAGCTATTTCAGCAACCTGTGACGGTTTCAGAATCCACAGCGCTGACCGTGACCTTTAAACCGTTACAGGGGCCGGAACAGTCTGTTCAGACACAAACGCTGACGGTCAAACCTGTCGCGGTTGCTGACCCGATGAATCTGTATGTTTCACCGCAAGGTCAGGTGGGGCAGGCGGGTACAAAGGCTCAGCCGTTGGATCTGGCCTCAGCCATTATGCAAGTGGCGCCCGGTGGCACGATTCACTTAGCCAGTGGTGATTATCCAGAGATTGAAATTCCCCTATCCGCCAGTGGTCGTCCCGATAAGTTGAAAAGACTGACCGGCGAAGGGGCTCAAGTGCGCTTTACCGGCATGGTGTCTCATAATGCCAACTACTGGCAGCTTGATCATCTTGAAGTCGCAGGAGAGCGACTGATTGTTCACGGGAGTCACAATACGTTTGAGCATATCGTGACCCACGATGCGCCTGACAGCGGCTTCCAAATCACTTCGCCCCGCGGGATTGGTCGTGCCCTTTGGGCCAGCCACAATACCGTTCGGTACAGTGAAAGCTATAACAACATGGATCCTTCACAAATCAATGCCGATGGTTTTGCCGCTAAAATGCGGATTGGGGAAGGTAATTTATTCGATCACTGTATTTCTCATCACAATATTGATGACGGCTGGGATCTCTTCAACAAAGTAGAAGATGGGCCCAATGGCGCGGTGACGATTATGAACTCTATTTCGTTTAATAATGGCCAGACATTAGCGATGGAGAAAAAAGGCGGCAATCGTGGGAATGGCTTCAAACTCGGTGGGGAAGGCTTGCCTGTACCGCATATCGTACGTAACAGCCTGTCGTTCAATAATAATATGGATGGCTTTACCGATAACTTTAACCCTGGTGCCATCACGTTAGCGCATAATATCGCGATCGATAATAAGCGTTTTAACTATATTGTACGTCAAAGCCCTTATGAAGGTGAACTTGATCCGGCCGGGTTAATGGATAATGTGTCGCTTCGGATTGCTCACCCAGGTCAATATCCCGATACCGTCCATGGTGATATCAGCCCTAAAAACTGGTTCTTGAAAGAGGGCGATTACTTTCCGGCCAGTGAGGCTCCTTATGATGCGGCGACCAAAGGCCGAATCGAAGCCCTGATGGCGCAGTCACCTAGTACCGAAGCAGAAGTGCTTGAGCGTGCTTTGGCACTCCAGCAGCTATTGTTTGATCATTAAATTAACGTGATTCACCGTCATGACCTCACAGGCCTCTTCGGGGGCCTGTTTTTTTGCGCTATTCGCGTGTTGAATAAGGGCTCAGTCGATGGTGGGGGGCAAAAAGCGGTCTGACGATCGTTTTCGCTAATAATCGGCTTTCGTTAGCCCTCAATACCGACCTGAGTGGCTGAATTTTGATCGCCGGAGAGGTCTCATGACACAGGATGAACATCGCATTCACATGGCTGCCCTGCTGTACCGGCAGCGCCATGCATTCCTTCACGAGGGTCCGCCGGATCTGGAAGTGCGTAAGGCTCGACTCTCTCGGCTACGTAGTGCGGTGCTGGCTTACCGAGACGTCTTCAAAGACGAAGTCAGTGCTGATTTCGGTCACCGTTCGCGCCATGAGACCGATATGATGGAGTTGGCCTGTGTCATTCAGGCCATCGACTACCTTTCCCGCCACCTGCGTCGCTTTATGAAGCGCGAACGTCGCCATGTACCATTGATCTACCGTTCGGGACGCGCTTACGTTGAATACCAGCCGCTGGGCGTCGTGGGTGTGATGGCGCCTTGGAACTATCCTATTGCGCTCACGCTGATACCGTTGGTGACGGCTTTGGCAGCGGGTAATCGTGTCATGCTCAAGCCTTCTGAACTGACGCCACGGACAAGCGAGGTGTTGCAGCGCATGCTGGCCGAAGTCTTTTCTCTTGATGAGGTGGCTGTCGTGCTAGGTGGGCCCGAGGCAGGCGAGGCGTTCAGTGCACTACCGTTTGACCACTTGTTATTCACCGGTAGCACACAAGTCGGTCGCAAGGTGATGCGAGCTGCCAGCGATCATCTGGTGCCGATCACTTTAGAACTCGGCGGCAAGAGCCCGGCTATCGTGGCTCCTGGTCACGCCCATCAGCGCACTGTACACAGCTTGGTTTATGGCAAGCTGTCCAACGCAGGCCAAACTTGTGTGGCACCAGATTATGCCCTGGTTCACGAAGATGACTTAGAAAGCTTTATCACCCAGTACGTCGCCACAGTACGGCGTTTCTACCCAGAGGGCCCGGCGAGTCCCGACTACACCACCATCATCAGCGATCGTCATTATGACCGGCTATGCGAGTTGGTCGATCACGCGCGCCGCACGGGGGCCCGTGTGATTGAGGTGGGCGAAAGCCCTACTCGCTTGCCTGGACGTGAGCGCGCCTTGGTGCCTACGCTCGTCATCAATACCGATGATGAAGCGCCCCTCATGCAAGAGGAAATTTTCGGCCCCGTCCTGCCGGTGCGGACCTACCGTTGCATCGACGAAGTGATTGCGTACGTGAACGCACGGCCTCGCCCTCTCACGCTCTATTACTTCGGCGCTGAGGATCATGACTGCGCTCGGCTGCTTGAACGTACGACGTCTGGCAATGTGGGGATCAACAATACCTTGATGCACGTGGCGCAAGATGATTTGCCTTTCGGCGGCGTTGGCCTGAGCGGTATGGGGGCTTACCACGGCATCGAAGGTTTCCGCTCGATGAGTCATGCCAAGGGCGTCTTTGTGCAGGGGCGTTGGAACTTTCCCCGCCTGATACATGCGCCTTTCGGCAAGCTCGCCGATATCGTCATCTCGCTCGTACTTAGAAAAGCCAAAGACAAAGGTAAAACGTCATCGTTATGACGGCCGGAGAACTCTTCCAGTCAGCAGGTCTTGTATTGTCGCGATGGATGAGCAAAAAAGTATTCATTCCAAGTATATGCGTTGGATTATCTATGGTGTAAATGATTATACAGGGCAACAGATTGCCTGCGAAGCAGTAATCAGTAGTGTTACGTGTGTTGGTTGCCGGGACCTTTCGGGTCAGCCACATATAGTGGAGTCTATAACACGTTAAAAATATTATTGTTTCGTAGGTGTCGTTGGTTATTACCTCGTGAATGTTTATAGGTAAGTCTTTTTACATTTTTTGGTTATTTGTATAACTTGAGTTTTTTGTTTTTTTGTCTATTATTAATATTTTTATGGATGTGAAATTGATGTCGATTGGAAGGAGTGTAGTATGCAAACTATAAATTTTGATATTGGTCAGCTTTTGAAAAAAATAAGTTCCGGCCATTTCTTAATTCCTCAATTTCAAAGAGACTTCACATGGAAAGAAGGGCAAACTCGTTTGTTAGTGGACTCTATTGCTAGAAATTATCCGGTAGGGTCGCTTTTGATTTTAGGTAAGAATGAAGATGTTCCTCTTAAATCTAGAAAGTTAGATGCAAATTATCCACCTAAAGATGATATCAATAATTTAGTGGTTCTTGATGATTCAAGTTCTGAATCATATTATGTTTTGGATGGACAGCAACGACTCACATCAATTGCAAGAGTTTTTTTAGATGCTCATCCAAAAAGAAATTACTATTTCGATTTGAAGAAGATGCATGAGGTTTTTAGTAATGAGAGCCCTAGCTGGATCGTGAGTAGAGCAAGAGGTAAGAAGAATCCGGAACGAAAAGATAATAATAGGCTGATTAGAACAGATATTGCGCTTGATCAAGCTAAATGTGATGTTTATATCTCCGAATATATAGAGGACTCTGGAGACTTTCCTGAGTTTCAAGAAGATAGAACTCTTGCCCGAAAAGCTGCTGCTAGCTTGAAAGGAGTATTTGAAACAATAAGAAAATTTTCAATACCTTTTGTGGCTCTTGATAATGATGCTCCATTAGAGTCGGTATGTAGAGTCTTTGAAACTATTAATTCAACGGGAACTCGTTTGACGACTTTTGACTTAGCTGTAGCGCGATATTATCCGGAGCCAGACCTTAAAGAACTTTTTGATAACTCAAAAGAATGTTATCCTATTCTTAATGAATATGATGTTGATGGAGAGCGAATCTTACAGATATTATCTCTTTATTATCTAAGGAATGATGTTAATAAATTTCCTGAAGCAACAAGGTCTGTTCTTCTTTCATTAAAGCCAGATTTTATTGCTGAACACTGGCATAATGCTGCATTTCATCTGTCTGAAACATGTAAATGGGTGAAAGCCCTTGGCGCTACAGCAAAAACTCAGCCTCCGCATGGTACTTTAGTTTCTATAGCTGCAACACTGATGTGTTTTCCTGATAGCTTATCTAAACCAGCATTTTCGAGCACTTTAAGAAAATGGTATTTTTGCTCTACTCTGGCTGCTAACCCTTCTCCTGCTAATAATTATAAGGTTGGCGATGATTTTAGAAGATTTTGTGATTTTTTAGATAATGGTGAAACTATACAGTATCCTAGAGTGTATTTTACAAATGAAGAGATTATTGACATAAAACATATTTCAGATAGTAGGTATAAAGCGATTCAAGCCTTAATGAGAACGACAGTTAAAGAGGACTTGATGACTGGGAATTCGTTGGATGGCGACCTTGAAGATCATCATATCTATCCTTATTCATTGAATAAGTCTGGGTTGAATAAGAATAAGCTTAATTCAATAGCAAACAAGATAATAGTTTCTAGGGAATCTAATAGAGATATTGGGGACAGTAACCCTGATAAGTACTTTATGGAGATTATTAGACATCACCAATGTGAAGGCAACTCTGCTGACTTGGATCGGCGCTTGGCAAGCTGCCTTATACCTTACTCAAGCACTGATCCTAATTTTGAAAGATATGTATCGAAAGAGTCTTTTGACCAGTTTCTTGAAGATAGAGGGCAAATGATAGCAAATAGAATCCAAGAGATTGTGGGTGATGCATGGAAAGCCCCTTTAGATGATGATGAAGCTAATCTAGAAGATGATGAATTTGTTACGAGTTGAATGTAACTAGGTGCCTTAAAGTGCGATTAGAATTCTGTGTTACGTTTATTGATGGCTCGATGTTTTGATCGATCATGCCTACCTTGAAGTTCGGTTCCCTTGCTTAATAATGATAATGCTAAGGATAAGCTTATGTGGATGACAACGTTGATGTGGCGAAAGGTGCCTGTCTGGAAGAAGGCGTTTAGTGTGAGCGCTACCACACTGACCCTTGCGATGGTCAGTTTGACCGCTCCGCAAGCGTTCAGTGCAAGTGCCTCTGATGTTAGTGGTGAGGCGACGTTACCGATTTTGGAGGGTGAGCGCTTTCACCCGGAAGAAGGAACTCGCGGCATGGTCGCGACCAGCCATTATCTCGCCAGTCAAATTGCCCATGATGTGTTGGCTGATGGTGGTAATGCGGTGGATGCGGCGGTGACCGCAGGGTTTGCGCTGGCCGTGACGCAACCGCGTTCCGGCAATATCGGCGGGGGTGGCTTTATGCTGATCTCCGATGAGAAAAGCGGCAAGGTGATCGCTATTGATTATCGTGAGAAGGCCCCTAGTCGTGCTTATCGCACCATGTTCCAAAATGATGAAGGCGAGGCTGTCAGCCAGTGGTCACGCTTCTCGGCTAATGCAGCGGGGGTTCCCGGTACGGTGGCAGGATTAGCCTTGGCACTGGATCGCTATGGCACTTATCGCCTGCCTCAAGCGTTAGCTCCGGCGATTAAACTGGCCGAAGAGGGGTTTATTATTCCGCCGCGTTTCGCCAAAGGGTTGGCCGATACCCGTGAGCGATTGCAGAAGTGGCCATCAACGCGCAAGGTGTTCTACAAGCCTGATGGGCAGTTGTATCAAGCCGGTGAACGTTTTCGCCAGCCCGATCTGGCCGCAACGCTCAAACGGATTGCCGCTGATGGGCCCGATGAGTTTTATACCGGCCAAACCGCGAAGTTGATTATTGATGAAATTCAGCGCCATGCGGGCGTGATGACATTAGAAGATCTGGCGGCCTATGAACCGGTGATTCGTGAACCGGTCCACGGCACTTATCGAGGATATGATATTTACAGCATGTCTCCGCCCTCTTCCGGAGGTGTTCATATTGTCCAGATCCTCAATATGCTCGAAGGGGATGACATTCATGGTCTCGGCTTTAACTCCGCCCAGACGATTCACTTGATGAGTGAAGCCATGAAGCGGGCTTATGCCGATCGTTCACAGTATCTGGGGGATAGTGATTTCGTCGATGTACCGCTGAATGCTTTGACGTCTAAAGCTTATGCGCGTGAGCTGCGTAGTCAATTTAATGAATCCCAGTCGACATCGCCTGACTCAATTGGCCCGGGCAAAGTTCAGCGTTATGAGTCTAATGAGACCACACATTTCTCGATTGCGGATGACCAGGGATTAGCGGTTTCCAATACCTATACCATTAACTTCAGCTATGGCTCAGGCTTGGTCGTGGATGGCGCAGGGTTTCTGTTGAACAACGAAATGGATGATTTTTCTGCGAAGCCTGGTGTGCCGAATGCTTATGGGTTGATTGGGGGTGAAGCCAATGCCATTGAACCGAATAAGCGGATGTTGTCGTCTATGTCACCGACCATTGTGAAAAAAGAGGGGCGCAACTTCCTCGTGACCGGCAGCCCTGGCGGTTCACGGATTATCACCACGACCTTACAAGTGATTATGAACGTGATTGATCATGGCATGAACATCCAATCTGCTGTGAGTGCGCCGCGTGTTCATGATCAGTGGTTACCCGATCAGCTACGTATCGAAGCCGGTATCAGTCCCGATACCATCCGGCTGCTGGAAGGCATGGGTCATCATGTCGACACCCAGCCTGCCATGGGGGCCAGTCAATCGATCATGATTGATGAGGGTCACTTCTATGGTGGTGCTGATCCTCGACGCGCAACCTCTTCCGCGATGGGCTTGTAACTGGGCTTGTCACGTCATCGCTTACGACGCCAGCGGTATTTATTCGTCAAGGACGACGAGTCGGCTGGCGCCGTTGCCTTGGCGCTCGACTTGAATTTGGACGGGCATGCGTTCGTGCATTTCCTGCACATGGGAAATGACGCCGACTTTGCGCCCCTGAGCTTGTAAGCCATCCAGGGCGTCCATCGCTAATTGCAGAGATTGTGGGTCGAGACTGCCAAAACCTTCATCAATGAAGAGCGATTCAATGCGTAAATGGCCGGAGGCCATACCGGCTAAGCCCAGTGCCAAGGCCAGGGAAACCAGAAACGTCTCGCCACCTGAAAGGGAGTGGACTGAGCGGACCTCGTCGCCCATTTCGGTATCCAAGACTAAAAGGCTCATGGGTGTGCTGCCGCGCTGTAAGCGATAGCGGCGGGCTAAATGCTGCAACTGTTGGTTGGCGTGAGCCAGCAATAACTCCAAGCTGACACTTTGGGCCATGGTCCGGAAGGTTTTTCCCTCTCGATCGCCAATCACTTCATTTAAACGCTGCCAGCGATGGTAGGTCTGACGCGCTTGATTGAGAGCCTCACTGAGTTGCTTTTGGGCGGCTCGTTGCTGGTCATCTTGCTGGATTTGGCTGTAATCCTGTAGCCGTTGCTCGTCCAATGTTTCGACTTGATGGTCGATGTCGCTCAGCTGTTGGGTGAGATCGGTTTGGTCCGCCGCAACGGGGGCATTGGCCTGATGCTGTGCCCAACGCTCTTGAGCATCATCCAGCCGGGCTTGGGCCTGCTGTGTCTGAGTTTGCGCCGCTTGCCACTGTTGACGCCATTGCTCGGCTTGCGGCATGTCGAGCAGCAATCTATCGAGGTCGGCTGAAGTGACATCGGGATGTTGTGCCAGCCAGGTTTGGCAGGCGTTATTCAGTTCCGCGATGCGATCTTGCTGCTGGGATAGCCGTTCAGTCAGGTGTTGGTGATTGCTTTCCAGTCGTGTCAGCGTCAGTTGCGTGTCCTGTAATGCTTTTTCGGCTTCACGCCATTGCGTTTGCGCGGCGTTACGACGCTGCTGTAGTTGATGTTGCCACTGGCTGACGGTGTCGTATTCACCCAATAATGTTTGTCGCTGTGTGTTCAGGTTCGTTTGGTTTTCCCGATTCTGCTCTAGGCGTTTTTGCAAGGCCTGACAGGCTTGCTCTTGCTCTTGGTATTGAGTCAGCTGGGTCTGAACTTGCGCCAGGTGTTGGCGATGCGTCTGAAGCTTAAGGCGCTGTTGCTGTTGAGCTCGCTGCACTTCCAGTAATTGTCGAAGCTGGTCACGTTGATTGCGCAGTCGCTGCTGCTGTGTGGTCAACCATTGCACAGGATCATCGGCTTGGCGCGCCCCTTGGCAATGGCGGGGTAATTGATATTGCCAAGTTTGGCTGAGCGATTGCCGTCTTGTGGCCAGTTGTTGATCCTGTGTTTCAACACTATTGAGATGACTTTCGCTGCGCAATCGCTGGGTATGACAACGTTCAACCTCGGCTGAGAGTTCATCCAGCTGTTGTCGTTCGACATCGGCATCAAGCTGGGTCAACGCCGCCTCTAGGCGTTCAGGGTCGGCCCAAGGGTGTTCCAAACTACCACAAACGCTACAGGGTTCTCCGGGCGTTAATTGGGTCCGCAACTCAATAATGTGATCCTGACGCAAGCGCCGCTGACGTTCGAGGATCGGCTTGGCTTGAGCATAGCGTTCTTGGGCCTGCTGCTCATTGGCTTGATCCTCTTGTAGCTGTTGATACAACTGCTTGAGTTGGGCTTGTAATGCCTGGGATTGTTGGTCCAGCTCTGCTAACTGTTGGGCTTGTTGGAGGCTGGGGGTGAGCGTCTCTAGCTGTTGCTCATAGGTGCGCAGCGTCTCTTCATCTAGCGGCAGATCGAGTGACACTTGCCGTAATGGTGCGTGCTCGGAATCCCTGTGTTCGGAATCCCGGTGTTCGAAATCCGGGTGTTCGAAATCAATGTACGCTGGATTGACCTGTGTTGAGTCAAGCTGTTCATCCAGTTGTGTGATGGCTTGGGCGAGCGTATCCGGCAGCGCTTCAAGGTCTGTCGTCAGCCCCAGTTCATGGCAGAGGCTTTCTAGTGACTGCCATCGTTGAGCTTGTTGCGCCTGTTCTTGCGCCCACCTTTGCCTTAATTCCTGGTGTTGTTCGGTCAAGCTTGTGAGCTGATAGTCACAGTGCTGGGCGGCGTCAATTTTGGGTTGAGCCTCGTTGAGCGCTTGCTCGGCTTGCTGGCATTCAGCTTCAGTTTGGGTCAGCGTTTGCTGTTGTTGAGCTTGGGCCTCTTGGTATTGGGCGATGATGTTTTGCTGTTCGGTTTGTTCTGTGATCAGTGCTGGCGTTTGGGCGCAAAGCTGTTGGTGTTCTCGGTGTTGAGGCAGGATATCGGCTGCCTGGTCTAACGCTTGGAGACGTTGAGCCAATGGTGCGATCTGATCCTGATCTTTTTGAGCGGTATGTAGTGCATTGAGCCGCTGTGCTTTCTCAGTGTTGAGCTGCTGGGCCTGTTGTTGCCAAGTGAATGCCTGCTGTAATGCTTGGCGTTGCTGTTTGAGCTGAGCCAGCTGTGCGTTGACTTCGGTTAAATGCTGATCGAGTGCGGCTCTCGTGTCGGCATCAAGAGGTGTTTGGTGACCGAGTCGTTGTTCGATCTCTTTAACGGCCTGTTGAGCATCACGAGCCTGGGCAAAGGCCAGTTGACCAATTCGGCTATAGAGTTCCGTTCCGGTGAGGCGCTCTAGTAATGCACTACGCTCAGCATCTTCTGCTTGAATAAAAGCACTGAATTCCGATTGGGCTAACAGCACGGCACGGCTGAATTGTTCATAGGTCAGCCCCAGATAAGTTGGCAACTGGTTTTTGAACTCATTGGACTGCTGGGTCAGTAAGGTGTGATCACTGAGCCGGGTCAGCGATTGTTCTGCGGCTTGTAATCGTCCTGAAGCCTGATGGCGGGCGCGCCGCACCGACCAGCGCGCGCGGTAGGCTTGATCGTCGACACCGATAAAGTCAACTTCGGCATAGCCTTGGGCGGCACCGCGTCTGAGTAGGTTGCGAGGGTCTTTGAAGGTAATGTCATCCTGCGGCATGCGTCCTTTGTGCGAGGCACGTTGTAGGCGCGGTGTGGTGCCATATAGGGCCAAGCATAAGGCATCTAAAACGCTGCTTTTGCCTGAGCCCGTGGGCCCCACCAGGGCAAACAAAGGCGCATCGGCCAGCGGCGGTTGAGTGAAGTCCAGACACTGTTCACCCGCCAGTGCGGCGATATTGCAAAGACGAATGGCGAGAATTTTCATGACTCGTCTCTTGCCGCAGAGGTTTTGAGTGTAGGGTTTTCGCTAGCGGATGGGTTGTCTTCAAAGACTTCATCATCAAGCTGTGCTTGTTCGACCAACCATTGAAAATCAGCCATCAGCTCGGCGTCGGGTGCCTGTCCGAATTGAGTCAGCCATTGTCGGGTCAGAATATCGGTCGGAGTCAGACGATCCAACTGCTCTAGAGATGGCGTCTCAGCCGAGTGTTCTGATTGGGCATAATGGACTTGGATACGCACCAATCGTACAGGCGCCTCTGCGAGTACCGCTTCGATTTGCTGGCGCAAGTTGGGCTCAGGTTGTGTCAGTAATACACGCACTTCTAACCAAGGCCAGCGCTCAGGGGGTAGCGGCGCTGAGCCATGATGTTCGGTTGAGGTCTGGCACTCTTGAGCCAATGCCTTGAGTGCGCTCATCACCGTGTCGAGTGGCGCCGGTTGCGCCGGGACTCGGCGCATGGCGGCATAGTGGGGCAGTGGAATAGGGGTGACATTGGCCAGTGACTCACCTTCAAGCGTCACCTCGACCAGTTGGTGAGGATAATGGGTCTCGGCAAATGACATTGGCAATGGGGAGCCGCTGTATCGAATACAGGGGTGCTCCTGTAATTGTTGGGGTCGATGCAAGTGGCCCATCGCGACATAGGCCAATTCAGCGGGGAACAGCTGAGTCGATATGGACTCAGCCCCGCCAATGATAATGGGCCTTTCCGAGTCTTCTGAGACCTGACCTGTCGTCAGGTGGGCGTGGCTCATGGCCACTAGCGCCTGCCCGGGAGCGCGTTTGTCCACTGCCGCTTGGATCAGTTGACGATGCACCATTTCGATGCCCTGTAAATAGTCGTCTCCGAGTCCTGAGCCGGTCACTTCGGCAGGGCGTAAGAAGGGTAAGGCGAGACACCAGGCGGCAATTTGCCCTTGAGCATCTGTCAGCGGAATACGTAAAGCGTCAGTATCCAGTTGCCGTGGTGTCTCCACTTGGCTGGGGTGCCAATGAACCCGCCCTAGAGCATGCGTGTTGAACTGCGCCAGTAACGGCGCGGGGAGTTCGATTCGAGCGCCTGAGTCATGGTTACCGGCAATCAGCACGATATCCAATTGGGGACAGCGCTGGTGTGCTTGACGAATAAACTGATACAGCTGCTCTTGGGCGCGAATACTGGGGTTGGCATTATCAAAGACATCACCGGCAATCAGGAGTGCATCAATATGGCGTTCGCTGAGAGTTTCCAGCAGGGTGTCTAGAAAGGCCTGGTGTTCGGCTTCTCGGGGTTGCCCGTGGAGTGTCTGGCCTAGATGCCAGTCGGCAGTGTGGATCAGTTTCAGCACAGTAATCCATAACCTTATATTTGGCGATTGCGTTCGGTGATAGCGTTTCGTTGATTGCGTTCGGCGATTGTGTCTTGATCAGCGGTGTATTTCATCGCCTTGTTTTCGAAGCGCGATGGCGTCTCGGAGGCAAGGAACGCAGTGTTGTCCGTGATTCTGTTATGATCCCGCTTGGCTCGATGGACTGCAAGCCCAGGTCGAGCCGTTTGGATCTTTGGTCGCTACTCAAGGAATAGCATGTCTGACGTCTATCCTGTGCCCGCAGCACCGCTGCGTGCTGAATTGGAAATCAAGAAAAGTCGCTTTATCGCCTGTGCTTTTCCAGTGTCCACACGGGAAGAGGCCTTGTCCTGCCTGAATGAGCTGAAACAGGAGTTTCCTGATGCGCGCCATCATTGCTGGGCGTATTTGATTGGCAATCCCAAGGGAGCGGCTACGGCGGCCATGAGTGATGATGGCGAGCCTTCGGGCACGGCGGGTAAGCCGATTCTCAATGTCATTCAGCATAAGCAGGTGGGCGATACGCTCGTGGTGGTGGTCCGTTATTTTGGCGGCATCAAACTCGGCGCTGGTGGGTTAGTGCGTGCTTATGCCGGAGCCACTGAGGCCGTACTGTCATCGATGCAGTGGGTTGAACCTGTGCCGATGGACACAGTGACGCTGACGTTGGATTTTTCCCAGGAGCAACCGTTACGCCACTGGGCGTCTCAACATGACAGTGAGATTCAGTCGGTGACTTATAGCCAATGTGTGCAGGTGGTACTTCAGGTGCCGCTGGCGCATTTGACGACGTTGCATGAATGGGTCAATGGTCAGCACGGGATTGAGCGACTGAGTGACATTGATGAATAAGGCCATGACGATCCCGACGCGGCGTCTGGCATTGCTGCTGGCGATCAATACGGCGTTAGCCCCTTTTGCAGTCGATGCTTATCTGCCCGCGATGCCTGCGATGGCGACAGACTTTGCTGTTGATATGGCCCATATTCAATGGTCATTAAGTCTCTTTTTGGTCGGCTTTGCGCTAGGGCAACTATTTGGGGGGCCTTTATCGGATCGGCTGGGGCGTAAACCGGTCATGCTGTCCGGTATTTTGTGCTTTTTACTCGCCTCATTTGCCATCCCCTGGGCGCCGGACGTGACTTACCTATGGGGGCTACGCTTTATTCAAGCCTTGGGAGGCGGGGCCTCGGTCGTGAATTCGTCGGCGGTGGTACGTGATTGCTTTAGTGGTCGAGATAGCGCTCGCGTTTTGTCGATGGTGGCGATCATTATGTTGATGGTGCCGCTAGTCGCCCCACTGTTGGGCAGCTTGCTGCAACAGCTAGGTGGCTGGGAGGCGATTTTCTGGGTGCTTGGGGGGTATGGGGTCTTAGCCTGGTGGGTGCTCTATCGGTACTTGCCAGAAACACGTCTCAGGCAAGAAGCGATACGCCCTTGGTATCACATTTGGCCGACTTATCGGGTGATTTTGCATCACCGTCAAGGGATGGGATTTCTGTTGACGGGGGCGCTGAGCATGGCGGGTCTATTGACCTTTGTGACCGCTGCACCGGAAGTTTACATCCAAGTCTATGGCCTGGATGACACTTGGTTTCCGTGGCTTTTCGGTTTGAATGTGATTTTTATTATTGTCTCGAACCGGTTGAATTTACGTCTGCTGGGCCATCATGCCCCTGTTGCGATTATGCGCCGAGGGTTACAGATTCAATGGAGCGGTGCGGCAATCGCCTTAAGCTTGGTCTTGTTGGGTTGGGATATCTCTTGGGGGGTGATGTTGCCCTTTTTGATTATGGCCTGTGGTGTGATGGGGCTGATTTTGCCTAACACGGTTGCGGGTTTGTTGGAACAGTTTCCTGAGCGCAGCGGGGCGGCGAATGCCTTGCTGGGGTCTACGCAATTTCTTCTGGGTGGCCTTTTAGGCAGCTTGGTGGGGGTTATCGGGCATCAGTGGGCGGAACCGTCGGCACTCCCCATGTTGGCCGTCATGTTGTTCTGTTTCTCGGTGTCTTATTGCTGTTTCCGTGGCTTGGCTTGTCGCCCCTCGCCGACCTGAGTCGGTGAGGGGCGGTTTTGGGCTAATTTAAAGCATTTCAATAGCGACTGCGGTGGCTTCGCCGCCGCCGATACACAGGCTGGCAATGCCTTTTTGCTGACCTTCCTGGCGCAGTGCATGCATCAGGGTGACCAGGATTCTTGAGCCGGTGGAGCCAATCGGGTGGCCCTGAGCACAAGCGCCGCCATAGATATTGACCTTATCGTGGGGCAGTTGATGGGCATCCATGGCGAGCATCGTCACGACAGCGAAAGCCTCATTGATTTCATAAAGATCAACGTCATCGGCTTGCCAACCCACTTGTTCCAGCAGGGCACTAATGGCGCCAATCGGGGCTAGGGTAAATTCACTGGGCGCCTGAGAGTGAGTACTGTGGCCGACAATACGGGCCATTGGGGTCAGCCCGCGTGCTTTGGCCGTAGACTCCCGCATCAAGACCAGAGCGCTGGCCCCATCGGAAATTGAGCTGGCATTAGCCGCCGTAATGGTGCCATCTGCCGAAAATGCAGGTTTGAGTGTCGGGATCTTATCTAGGTTGGCGTTATGCGGTTGTTCGTCATGTTGAATCTCTAACTCGCCATGGCGATTACGGACCGTGACAGGCACAATTTCATCGCTGAGTTTGCCCTGCTCAATCGCAGCCATCGCCCGCTTCAGTGAGGTGATGGCAAAGGTATCCATCGCTTCACGGGTGTAGCCTCGCTCATCAGCCACTTCTTGGGCAAAAACGCCCATGAGCTTACCGGTTCGTGCATCTTCCAGACCATCCATAAACATATGGTCTTTCAGTTCGCCATGGCCTAAGCGATAGCCACTGCGTGCTTTGGGTAGCAGGTGCGGCGCATTCGACATACTTTCCATGCCACCGGCGATCATGATGTCGTTGGTGCCTGCTTTGATCAGATCGTGGGCCAACATCGTCGCTTTCATGCCCGAACCGCAGAGTTTGTTAACTGTCGTTGCCCCTGCACTGACAGGCACACCGGCTTGCATCATGGCCTGGCGAGCTGGGCCCTGACGAACACCGGCAGGCAATACGCAACCCATAATGCCTTCCTGAATATCTTCGGGTTGTAGGCCGGCCCTTTGTATCGCTTCTCGAATGGCGATACCACCCAACTCAGGTGCGGTTAGGCTGGCTAGGCTGCCCTGTAACCCACCCATTGGGGTACGTGCCCCAGAGACAATGACAATAGCATCCTCAGACATGACTCCACCTCTTGTTATGTAATGCTGTGTGTTAGATGTAATGCGCTGTATGTTCTTCGATGTCGTGTGCTGAATCGATTCGGCATGATTCATGGGATTAGATTGACCCCACTCAGCGGCTCGTTTAATGTGACTCACCCGTCACCAGCCAAGCAAGCGCTAGTTAAAAACGATATGAACTTAAACAACAAGTCCAAGCGACGCAAGGAATTGATCGAAATCGCGGCTGAAATGTTCTGCCGTGAAGGCTATGAGCGGACGACTGTGCGTATGCTCGCAGAAGCCATGGGCATTAAGTCTGGCAGCCTCTTTCACCACTTCAATGATAAGCAGGAAATGCTCTGTGCCGTGATTGAAACTGGGATGACGCATGCGCTGGATGTTGCAGAAAGGGCATTGCTGCAGGCTCAATCGCCCCGTGATCGGCTAACGGCATTGGCTCAAGCCCATTTGAAAACACTACTGGATGATCGCAACGCTCATGTGGTGGCGATTTATGAGTGGCGGAGTTTATCTGACCCCTCTCGCGCTCATCTGATTGCCCTGAGAGATCGTTATGAAGCGTTATGGCGCACTGAAATTGAGGCATGTCTGGCTGCGGGGTTACTCAAAGGCGATCCTAGTTTACTGCGGCATCTTGCTCTAGGCGCCTTGAACTGGACGGTTCAATGGTATGACGCTCAGGGTGAAAAATCGCCAGAGTCTCTGGCCGAAGGTCTGGTACAGCTCATGCTGGGTGAAGCCGCGGTTGGGCTGCATGCTTAATCAACGTATGAGGATTGGATGCCACTAAAGTTTGAAAAGCGAGCGCTTGCTAGGTTTATGTGGCTGCGTTAGCCTCAAGCTTGTCAGTGTTGAGCGAGGCGTGTGGGTTTCGGTCCTATTGGGGCGAGGTCACGCTTGAACTGATTTGAATGCTGGGTTTGATATTGGTCAGTGAGATCTGGAGATGAAATAAGGGCGCTGAGCGTCCTTATTTTTGCCTATCTGGGTGACGTTAACGTAAAGGTTATCTTGAGGCGTGAGTGCACTTTGAGCGTATGCGGCAGTTGGTGACTGTGCTTGTGACCGCCATTGATGACTCTTCTGAGGCAAACGACTGACACCGTCACGGCGCCAGTGACTGATCAACACAGTTTGATACAGCGACTTATAAAAACAACTCATCACAAGTGTGGAGAATCGCGATGTCTGATCACTATGCCCGTGTGGTAGCTGAGTTTGATTTATCTGAAGTTGAAGCTCGGTTAAATGGCAGTCTGGCCCAGGGTTTCAATGCCTATGATGAATGTATTGAACGTCATATTACGGCGGGGCGTGCCGATGACGTGGCGCTGGTGCATCAGAGCCCTGACAAAGTGGTCTCCCAGCTTTCTTACGCGGATTTAGCACAGCGTTCAGCGCAGGTGGCGAATTACTTACAACAGCAAGGGGTTAAAGCAGGAGATCGGGTGGCAGCGATGTTGCCTCGAACGCCAGAGCTATTGAGCATTATTTTCGGTGCCTGGCGGTTAGGCGCCGTTTTTCAGCCCCTGTTTACCGCGTTTGGTTATGAAGCCGTCGATTTTCGGCTGCAGCAAGCACAAACCCAGGTGGTGTTTGTGGATCAGTCTCAGCGAGAGAAGTTTGCTGCTGTGACGGCGAATACGAAGCGGGTTTTAATGGGTACGGCGGAGCAGGCGGCTCATTGGGGAGATGATCATTTTACCACCGAAATGGCCGCTCAACCGGTGACCTTTGCTTCAGTCTTATTACCTGCTGAAGCCCCCTTCCTGCAAATGTTCACTTCGGGCACTGTCGGTAAATCCAAAGGGGTGGCCGTGCCGTTAAAGGCCTTGTTGGCATTTTATACCTATATGCATTTTGCGGTGGGCCTCAGGCCTAATGATCGCTTTTGGAATATGGCAGACCCGGGTTGGGCTTACGGCCTTTACTATGGTGTGACGGGGCCTTTCTTAATCGGCGCACGCACTTATATCAATGAAGCGGGTTTCAGTGCTGAAGACACCTTGGATTTTCTGAAACAGCATCAGATTACCAACTTGGCGTCAGCCCCGACGGCATATCGCATGATGAAGTCTTCGGGGGTGTTGGATGGTCAGGCGGAACATTTGGCCATTCGAGTGGCCAGTTCCGCTGGGGAGCCGTTGAATACCGAGGTCGTGAACTGGGTCACCGATCATTTAGGTTGCCGCGTGATGGATCACTATGGGCAGACGGAAACGGGGATGACCTGTTGCTGTCATCACCAGTTGGATCACGACTGTCCCGTAGGATCGATGGGGTTACCGCTTCCGGGCTATCGGTTAGTGATTCTGGATGCCGAAAATCGTGAGCTTGGGCCGGGCGAAACCGGGCAGCTGGCCGTTGATATTGAGCATTCGCCTGCTTTCTTCTTCCAAGGCTATACCTGGCAAGAAAAAGTCCCTTTCTATGAGGGCTACTATTTGACCGGTGATATGGTCGAACAGCATCAGGATGGCACTTTTTGGTTTGCCGGTCGTGATGACGACATTATTTCAACGGCCGGTTATCGCGTAGGGCCGACCGATGTCGAGAATACGGTGCTTGAACATGCGGCTGTGGCGGAGTCAGCCGCTGTGGGTAAACCGGATCCTGAGCGTGGTTTTGTGATTAAAGCCTATGTTGTATTGCGAGAGGGGTATGAGAAGAGCGATGCCTTGGTGAAAGAAATTCAGACGTTAGTGCGCGAACGCTTGTCCACCCATGCGTTCCCCCGTGAAGTCGAATTTGTTGATGCCTTGCCGAAAACCCCCAGTGGCAAGATCCAGCGTTTTGTGCTGCGGCGTCAGGCAGCCGAAGAGTCCAATGCCTAAAGGCCTAAAGGCCTAAGGGCTGTATTGAGGATTTTGTTCAAGGGTGTATTGAGGAGCCGATTATGCAAATTGCAGGACATACTTTTTTGATTACTGGTGGGGCTTCTGGCCTAGGGGCTGCAACTGCACGGGCGTTGGTCGAGAAAGGAGGCCAAGTGATACTGGCCGATCTGAATGAACAAGCGGGCGTTGCGTTTGCTGCTGAGTTGGGGGCGGCGGCACAGTTTGTGTGCTGTGATGTCACGATTTCTGAGCAGGTCCAAGCGGCGGTTGATTTAGCGGCTCGTCAGCCCGGTGGGCTGGCAGGTGTCGTACATTGTGCGGGTATCGTGGTGGTACAGAAACTACTGGATCGCGAACTCAATCCGGCGGATCCGGAAATCTTTGAGCGAGGGCTTCGGGTGAACCAGTTGGGCGCCTTTAATGTGGCGCGGTTAGCGGCCGCAGCCATGGCACGTGCGGAACCTCAAGATGATGATGAACGCGGCGTCATTATTAATACAGCCTCTATTGCGGCCTTTGATGGGCAGGTGGGGCAAGCCTGCTATAGCAGTTCGAAAGCCGGTGTTGTCGGCATGACGCTGCCGATGGCGCGTGAGTTGGCGCGTTACGGGATTCGTGTGATGAGTATCGCACCCGGGGTCTGCGGCACCCCTATGATGCAAGGGATTCCTGATGAAGCGCGCGCTCAATTGGAGTCAGCGGTGCCTTTTCCCAAGCGTTTAGGGCAGCCCGAAGAGTTTGCCGGGTTAGCGCTGCATATTATTGAGAACCGTTACCTCAATGGTGAGGTGATTCGTTTAGATGGCGGCATTCGCATGCAGTGAGGAATGATGATGACATCTGTAGATCACGATACTGTTGAAGGCCGTGCAGCGTTAGAGACGGGCTCGCCCGATCATCTCAGTGAGACTCATCGGATGATTCAGGAGACGGCCCGGCAATTTTCGCAGTCAGTATTAGCCCCCCGTGCGGCCCAATTGGACCGAGAAGCCCATCGCGCTTTGTTGACGGATAACCTGCGCCAGTTAGCTGAACTCGGGTTTATGGGCTTAACCATCGATGAGCAATATGGCGGGACTCACGCCGATGCGGTGGCATTTTCGCTGGCGCTGACCGAGTTAGGGCGCGGCTGTGCATCGACAGCGGTGACGGTCTCTGTCACCAATATGGTCGCTGAAGTGATTCAAGCCGTAGGCAGTGAGGCCCAAAAGCAGCAATGTTTACCGCCTCTATGTTCCGGTGAGTGGCTGGCAGGCAGTTTTTGTTTGTCTGAGTCAGGGGCGGGTTCTGATCCGGCGAGTATGACGACCCGTGCTGATCGTGATGGTGATCACTGGGTCTTGAATGGATGTAAGCAATGGATCACCAGTGCCGAATATGCCGGTATCTTTGTGGTTTGGGCGGTGACCGATCCTCAAGCTGATAAAGGCAAAGGGATCTCCTGCTTTTTAGTGCCGGCGGATACACCAGGCCTGATCATCGGGCCCGCCGAAGATAAAATGGGGCAAAAAGCATCCGCCACTAATGAAGTGCGTTTTGAACACTGTCGGATTCCCGCGGATGCATTGTTGGGGCCAATACATCAGGGATACAAAATTGCGGTCACCGAGTTAGCCGGTGGGCGGATTGGTATTGGCTCGATGGCCCTGGGGATTGCCTTGGCGGCTTTGGATACAGCGCGAGATTATGTCAAAGAGCGTGTTCAGTTTGGACGCCCGTTGGCCGATAAGCAGGGGTTACAGTGGATGCTGGCTGAGCGCTATACCGAGATGGAGGCTGCTCGGTTGCTATTGCTTCAAGCGGCAACGTTGAAAGCCGCTGGGCGCCCTTTTGGGTGTGAAGCCTCCATGGCCAAATGGATGGCCACAGAGAAGGGCAACCGTGCTTGCTATGATGCGTTGCAATTAATGGGGGGCAATGGCTATGTTCGGGATTTCCCACTGGAGCGCTATGCCCGCGACATCCGTGTCACTTCGATTTATGAAGGCACCAGTGAGATTCAAAAGCTGATCATTGCCCGTCATTTATTGTACTAGCGTGTATGGCGTATCACGCATTAGGGTTAGGCTATGTATCACGCATTGGGGTTAGGCTAATAGCGCTTTCAGTTTCCTGACCGCGGTATTCAGTTGGTGGCTGAACATCACTTCAGGAGGCTGAACCCCTTGTGTGAAAAGCTGTTGGCGCATGTCATGAGTGGTTCCTGTTAGGGCCACTTTGACTCCCGCTCCTTGAGCTGACTTGAGGGCTCCGGCGAGCATTTGTGCCCCACTGCTGTCCAAAAATGGCACTGCAGAAAGATCTAAAATCAAACCGCGATGTTTATCCGCAATTCTCAGCAGTACCGATTCAATCGAGGCGGCGGCACCGAAAAAACAAGCGCCGGATAATCGATAAACAACCAGGTCTGGATCTGTAGCAGGGACGCCTTGATCCGGTGGATTCAGTTCATCGGCTTGATCTTCTTCAAAAAGAGGGCGTTCGGCGGTGATCGCGGTGGCTTGAGCCATACGATGAATAAACAGCACCATACCGACCAGACAACCGACGACAATCCCTGTGGTTAAATCTCTGAGCAGCGTTAGACCAAAAGTGCTGAGCAATACGGCGGCATCCGCTCGTGAGGCTTTCAACAGTGATGCAAACGCACGCTTTTCAATCATATTCCAGGCAACTACCGCTAATACCCCCGCTAGGCTGGCTAACGGAATATAGGCCGCCAGGGGGGCTGCAATCATAATAAATAACAGTACGAATCCCGCATGGAATATGCCCGCCATCGGGCTGGTGCCACCCGCGCGGACATTGGTGGCGGTGCGGGCAATCGTGCCTGTGACACAGAGTCCACCAAATAAACTGGAGCCTATATTGGCAACGCCTTGAGCGACGAGCTCACAGTTTGCTCGGTGGCGTCGGCCCGTCATCCCATCGGCCACGACCGCTGAAAGTAGTGATTCAATCGCCCCCAAAAGTGTGAAGGCGACGGCATTCGGCAAAACTGCTTGAATCATTGACCAAGACAGCTCGGGCCACTCTGGCATAGGCAAATGATTCGGCATTTCACCAAATGTGGTGCCCAGGGTGGCAATCGGGAGTTCCAACACTGCAGCCACCAATGCGGTGGCGGTTACCGCGATCAGCATCCCAGGCCAGCGAGGCAGCCAGCGTTTTAAGCCGACAATGATCAAGATGGTCGAAAGAGACACCACCAGCGTGGTTGCATCCAGACTATTTAAGTGCTGCCACAAAAAAGGCAGCTTCTCCGGCAGGTCGCCGGGCTCTGAATCGGTGAAGTTCAAGCCGAGTAAAGGTTTCAGCTGGCTGGCAAAAATGATGACGGCGATACCCGCAGTGAAGCCGACTGTGACGGGGTAGGGAATAAACTTGATATAGGTACCGATGCGTAAAAAACCGATGGTCATCAGCATCAAGCCAGATAAAAATGTCGCGACGAGCAGGCCACTTATGCCATGGGTTTGAATTGTTGCGGCGACTAATACGATAAAAGCGCCCGCAGGGCCGCCTATTTGAAAACGGCTGCCACCCAGCAGGGAGACCAAGAAGCCGCCAATAATCGCGGTATATAGCCCTTGTGCTGGGGAGGCCCCAGACGCGACGGCGATCGCCATCGATAGTGGCAGGGCGACAATCGCGACAGTCAGCCCGGCAATCACATCTGACTTGAGGCGATGAAATGAATAGCCTTCACGTAACGTGGTGATCAACTTGGGTGTAAAGAGTGCGGCAAAACTTGGCGCGGGCGTTTGCATGATATTCAGCAACCTTAACCGATGATTCGAAATCTCAGGCTTGCGTGGAGGAGGCTTCCTTTAGGCGTACTCCTCGCCCGCAGGCCTGGCTGTGCGCCTGCTCTGCGATAAGCTCGACGCCTGCACCCTCAAGAGCACTGACAACACGAGTTAGGCTTTCAATGACGCCTCGTACGGTATTCGGGCTGGATTCCATTCGTTGGATGGTAGGCACCGATACGCCAGCTAATGAAGCGAGTGTCTTTTGATCAATACCTAAGAGCGCACGTGCTGCACGCATTTGAGAGCCGGTAATCATGATAATGTTTTTTCCTGTTAGATTGCTATGTGAATTAAGTATAATGATGTTTTAGATATCAATATAGTTATTTTAAATATCATTCGGGTGGAAATGGTAGTGCGATTCGAAAATCGGGTCACTTAGGCCCTGAAGATTCAAGAAATCGCTGACGATGCCGTTATGGTATTTATGCTAAAAGTGACTAAACTGACTACAAGTGCGTTGATACCATGGTTAATGTTTGTATCGTGATGAGCGCTTGTTTAGGCAAGTGATTGATTTAATAGGTAATGGTTGGCAGGTAATAACATTTGATTTGAGCTGTATTGAGTTGATCCGTGTTGAATTTGATCAATGCATGACTTCGCTAGCACTAATTGCAGGTTTTGATCTCGATGCTGGTGCGCCAGCATGTTGACTTGTTTACGTTTGGCCAACATGAGGACCGCGAACATGATGCCCGCCAGTCTACACAGCAACAATATGATGCCCAGCTGGTCATCGCGCCGAGATCAGGATTTACAGCAGTTACGTGATAAGCTCGCCCAGACGGATGAAGCGGCGACGCCTACTCCACCCAGCAAGGCTTCATCATCGCAAGCTCGGCCTGATTCAACGTCTGTTCAACAGCAGTCGGCGGTTTCTCAAGAGCCGGATGCTGCTCAAGAAGGGAAGCGTGGCGAGGCTCGCACGGCTGATGAGTCTGGCAGTGATCGCGAAAAGAATGTCACTCAGGAAACTGCCGATGAAGAGACGCAGCGCCTGAAGCAAGAAATTGCCAAGCTGGAACTTGAGCAAGCACGTGCCATTGATCAAATGCGTCAGCGCGATCAGGAAGTTCGAACGCACGAACGCGCACATGCCAGTGCCGGTGGTCAATGGGCCGGAGCTCCGACTTATGAGACGGAGAAAGGGCCTGATGGACGTCAATATGCGGTCGCAGGTGAGGTTCAGATTGATACCGCGCCGATCGCTGATGACCCCGAAGCGACCATCGAAAAAATGCGAACGGTGATGGCGGCGGCAATGGCACCGGCAGAGCCTTCAGCTCAAGATCGAAGTGTTTATGCCCAGGCTCAAGCTACCCTGGCGCAAGCTCAAATGGAGCTTGCCCAACAGCGCAGTGACGGGAAGGAGACGAATCGCTCCGACTCTGACGTCAAATCGAGTAATAACGATGAAGGTCAGACGCCTGCTAATAATAATGAGACTGCCGATATGTCTAATATGGCCGATAGGCGTGAGCCTGTCAGTTTTGCGTTTGGTCGACCCCGTAATCTTAATGTGGCGGTGGCCCAAGGGCGTCAATTTTTTGGTGAAACGGCCAGCTCCGCAGGCGAGGCGGTTGCTTTTTATTTTGATTGGGCGGCGACGAATCGCTGGGATTATACGCCGGGTGGGCGCTTGAATATTGCGGCTTAAGCGCTATGGCGGTGATCTAGCGGCTATCAATCGCTTATCGTCGCACAGCTTTTGGGTGGTGTGTTTTTGTTTGAGTTCTAGGTCGTATTCCTTTTCCAATATTTCTTTTTTAATTTTTAATCTCTCTTCTCTCTTCTCTCTTCTC
>NZ_MDTQ01000001.1:2331201-2679954 GCF_001709345.1 Terasakiispira papahanaumokuakeensis | reverse complement strand
TCTCTCTTCTCTCTTCTCTCTCTCTCTCTTCTCTCTTCTCTCTTCTCTTTCTTTTGGTTTTCACTTGGATCAACTTGCTGCCTTCGGGTCAGTCTAAGGCCGCAGTTCAATTGTGCGTTGCTTTGATGCTTCTATGAGCGATGTATTCACGCTTGGTCGTTATTAACTCTTAGCCGTTATTAACTCTTAGTCGTAGATGGCGGCTGGCTCTCTTGACACTCGTTCAGGCTTGGCTTACGTTTCAAACATACGTTTGATTCTGGTGCTGGTCATCAACCTTGTTGATTGATTAGGAGGGTGTGACCTAGGCATCGGAGTTGTCTTATTGATGACATTGCCTGCTCCTGTTGGAGCCACTGAGAGGTCGATATGCCCACATACAAAGCTCCATTGCGTGATATGCGCTTTGTGATGAATGAGTTGCTGGAATTCCCCAAGCATTATGAAACCCTGCCCGGTGGGAGTGATGCGGTCGAGGTGGCGGATGCGATTCTCGAAGAAGGGGCTAAGTTTGCGGAGAATGTGCTGACTCCTCTTAACCTGTCAGGCGATCAGGAAGGCTGTTCATTAAAAGACGGTGAAGTCACGACCCCTAAAGGCTTTAAAGAAGCTTATCAGCAATATGTGGAAGGTGGCTGGCCCTCAATGAGTCAGGACCCGGACTATGGTGGGCAGGGGCTGCCGCACTCTTTGGGCATGGTACTCAATGAGATGATCACCTCGTCTAACCTGGCATGGGGTATGTATCCGGGCTTGTCTCATGGCGCCATGGATGCTTTGCGTCATCATGGGAGTGAGGTGTTGAAACAGACCTATCTCACCAAGCTGATTGAGGGAACCTGGACAGGCACCATGTGCCTGACTGAACCGCATTGTGGGACAGACCTGGGGCTGATTAAAACCAAAGCTGAGCCACAGGATAATGAGACTTACCGGGTCACTGGGACTAAGATTTTTATCTCAGCAGGTGAACATGATCTCGCCGAAAACATTGTGCACTTGGTGTTAGCGAAGCTACCGGACGCTCCTGCTGGAACCAAAGGCATCTCTTTGTTTTTGGTGCCCAAGTTCATGCCTAATGATGATGGCACGCCAGGCACACGCAATGCCGTTCAGTGTGGGGCGTTAGAGCACAAGATGGGGATTCATGGTAACTCCACTTGTGTGATGAACTTTGATGGGGCTACAGGGTTTTTGGTGGGTCAGCCTAATAAAGGGCTGTCAGCGATGTTTACCATGATGAATGCGGCCCGCATTGGGGTCGGAATTCAGGGCCAGGGCCTGACAGAGGTGGCCTATCAGAACTCATTGGCTTATGCCCGTGATCGCTTGCAAATGCGCGCGCTTTCCGGTTCTAAAGCGCCAGAGAAAGCCGCTGATCCGATTATCGTACACCCTGATGTGCGACGCATGCTGCTGACTCAAAAGGCTTTTTCTGAAGGTGGTCGAGCCCTGATTTATTACACGGCGAAGCTGGTTGATCAAGTTGAGCACGGTAGTGATGAGGCCAAGGCTGATGCTGATGAACTTTTGGGGCTTTTGACACCGATTGTGAAGGCTTTCCTGACCGAAGCTGGGTTTGATTCTACCAATGAAGGGCTGCAGATTTTTGGTGGGCATGGCTTCATTGCCGAGTGGGGCATGGAGCAGTTTGTGCGTGATGCCCGTATCACCCGATTGTATGAAGGTACGACAGGTATCCAGGCGTTAGATTTGTTGGGGCGTAAAGTACTCATGAATCAAGGTGAATCGCTGCGTAAATTCACCAAGCAGATTCATAAGTTCTGCCAGGCCGCTGAAGATGAGCAGATGAGTGAGTTCACTGAGCCCTTGGCGAAGGTCAATAAAGAATGGGGCGAGCTGACCATGAAAATTGGCATGGCCGCGATGCAAAATCGTGATGAAGTCGGGGCTGCCTCTTTTGATTACTTGATGTATTCCGGCTATGTCACACTGGCGTACTTCTTTGCTCAGATGGCTCAGGTCGCACAGCGTCAATTGGCCAGTGGCACCTCCGAAACGGCATTTTATCAAGCTAAAATTGAAACGGCTCGTTTTTATTATCAGCGACTCTTGCCGCGCACTCAGGCGCTGGCCACTTCAATGCTGGCGGGAGCCGACACCTTGTTAAACCTCAGTGAAGATGATTTTGGGCTCGCTTTCGAAGTGTGATGTCGTCTTCAGGTATCGTCCCTGAGGTATGGTCAGTCACCGATGACGCTAATGAATGTCATTAATCGATAACACAATTGACGACACTCTACTAAGCGGCTCATGTTGAGCCGCTTTTTTTATATCAAGAGCCGCTAGAGATCAGTTCAAGGCGCGTTATCACTTGTATTGTATTGATCATGTGCGAGGCTTAAATAGTGGAGACTTGTGAGTCACACGGGGATCTTTGTGCTGTGCAGCATAAAGCGTATGATGACTAGAAAATGATTTTCCGTCATGGAGAGCCTTGGCTCTCCACTTTCACAACTTACGGACAGAGGTGAAACCATGGCAATGTACAAGGCCCCATTACGGGATATGAGCTTTGTCTTGAATGAAGTTTTTCAGGCGTCTGCATTATGGGCTTCCATGCCTGCGACAGAAGAGGTGACGCCTGATCTGGTGGATGCCATCCTCGAAGAGGGGGCCAAGCTGACGGAGAATGAACTGTTTCCGATTAATCTCAGTGGCGATCAGGAACAGTGCCAGTATGCCGATCAAGCGGTCAAAACACCGGCAGGCTTTAAGCAGGCTTTCCAGGCACTGGCTGAAGGCGGCTGGTTAGGGCTAGGCGGTAACCCCGAATATGGTGGGCAAGGTATGCCGAAAATGCTCACCGTACTCTTTGAGGAAATGCTTTATGCCTCTAATGCGGCTTTTGCCTTGTACCCGGCGCTCAATAATGGGGCTGCGTTATTGCTTGACTCACATGCTTCCGATGAAGTGAAAGAGCAGTACTTACCGCCGATGTATGAAGGTCGTTGGCTGGGCACTATGTGTTTGACGGAGCCTAATTCCGGGACAGATCTGGGCCTGATCCGCACTAAAGCTGAGCCGCAAGATGATGGCAGCTATGTGATTACGGGCAATAAAATCTGGATCACAGGTGGTGAGCATGACCTTTCAGAAAATATTATTCATCTAGTCCTGGCTAAGTTACCCGATGCGCCTGCAGGTACTAAAGGGATTTCTCTCTTTTTGGTGCCCAAGTTTTTAATTAACGAAGATGGCTCTCTTGGTGAACGCAATCCGGCTTTTTGTGGCTCGATTGAGCACAAGATGGGGATCAAGGGATCGGCCACCTGTGTGATGAACTTTGATGGCGCTCAGGGCTGGATGATTGGTGAGCCGAACCGTGGCTTGGCGGCCATGTTTACGATGATGAACTATGAACGTTTATCGATTGGCATTCAGGGGTTAGGTTTAGGCGAAGTGGCGTATCAAAGTGCGATGGATTTCTCTCGCGATCGTCTCCAGTCCCGTGCGCCGAATAAAGCGAAACGATCACCTGACAAACCTGCTGATCCGATTCTCGTGCACCCCGATGTACGACGTATGGCGCTGAATGTACGTGCCTTTAATGAAGGCAGCCGGGCATTTGCCTCCTATGTGGGCATGCAGCTGGATATGAGCAAATATAGTCAAGCTGATCAGCAGCGACAGCATGCGGCTGATCTGGTGGCATTGCTGACGCCAGTGGCAAAAGCCTTCATCACTGACCGGGGGTTTGATGCCACAGTTGAAGCGCAGCAGATTTATGGCGGAAGTGGCTATTGCCAAGAGTGGGGGGCGGAACAATATGTACGGGATGCCCGTATCGCTCAAATTTATGAAGGCACGAATGGCATCCAAGCGATGGATCTGGTCGGGCGTAAAGTTTTTGCGAACCAAGGTGCTTTTGTCAAAATCTTTACTGACGATATTCGCACCTTTATGGCCGAGTGTGATGGCCAGGCAGAGCTCAAACCTTGGCTGACTCAGCTCAATCAGGAGTTAACTCGATTAGAATCTGTGACTGATTGGTTGATTGAACAGGCCCAGCAGAACCCCGAAGAGTTAGGCGCGGCCGCAGTTGATTATCTCAATCTGTTTGGCCTAGTCGCTTATGGTTATATGTGGGTGCGCATGATGCAAGTGGCCTATGCCGCTCAAGATAGTGATACGTCCGGCTTTTATCGGGCTAAGCTGCAGGTTGGCAGTCACTACATGAAGCGTATTCTGCCCCGGACTTTGGGCTTAGAGGCCCAAATCAAAGCAGGATCTGAAGTGCTTATGGCCATGGATGAAGCGGACTTCTATCCCGCATAAGACCTATAACAGCATGCTTGTCGTTGACGCCCGGCCTTTATGGCTGGGCGTTTTAATATATAAGACTCTAATGCGGCGCTGGCAGGGTTCCGTTGGCATCAATCGTTGTATTCGATTGCTTGGGTCATTTCCGTCAGGGTCTGCTGAATCTTGATAGAAGTCTCTTCCAGTTGGTCGAAAGGCACGGGGGGAGAAAAGAAATAGCCCTGTACCAGTGTGCAGTGATTGTAGCGTAGATAGTGGAACTGCTGTTCTGTTTCCAGCCCCTCGGCAACGACTTCGATATTGAGCTTTTGTGCCATAGCCGTGACGGCGGCGATAATCGCCATATCATCTGGGTCGGCTGGAATATCCTGGACGAAAGAGCGATCAATCTTGAGGGAGTGGACAGGCAACTGCTTCAGATAACTCAGTGATGAGTAGCCGGTACCAAAATCATCAATGGATAAGGTCACCCCCAGTGCTTCCAAGTCATGCAAGAGGGCGAGGCTTTGATCAATTTGCTCCATGAGCGCCGTTTCGGTGATTTCCAGTTCCAACTTTCTGGCGGGTAATCCGGTGCGCTCCAGAATTTGTGCGATTGAATGCACCAGCCCAGGGTCTCTCAACTGACGTGGTGAGAGGTTCACCGCGACATAGTACGGTTGCTTGCTGGTTTCTCGCAGCTGTTTGATTTCACGGCAGGCCTGCTCGAGCACTTGATATCCCAGTTCGACAATTTGCCCGGTTTCTTCTGCGACACTAATAAAGTCCAGTGGCGGGATCATGCCATGCTGAGGATGGTTCCATCTGACCAGGGCTTCAAACCCCCTGACTTTACCTGTTTTTAAGTGGATTTGAGGCTGGTAATGGAGCGTGAAATGTCGTTGCTCTAAGGCATCCCTTAACTCGGTTTCCAAGCGCAGTAGGTGGCTGGCCCGCGTATTCATTTCCGGTGTAAAAAACTGGTAATTGTTGCGCCCTTCCTGTTTCGCCCGGTACATAGCGAGATCTGCATTTTTCAACAAACCTGTGGGCGTGTCACTGTCTTGGGGTAAAAGTGTGATCCCAATCGAGGTGGTGACAATGATATTTTGTTGGCCCAACTGGATGGGGGCCGCTAAGGCTTTAATGATTTTGTTGGCCACATGGGCCGCAACTTCAGGTGCTCGAATACGATGTAATAAAATCGTGAATTCATCGCCACCTAATCGAGCGACTGAGTCGGCTTCGCGCACACAAGTCTTCAGACGTTTCGCGGTTGTCATCAGGAGCTGGTCGCCCGCGTCATGGCCTAAGGTGTCGTTAATGCGCTTGAACCGGTCCAAATCTAAATAGAGCAAAGCCGACAGGTGCTCATATCGACTTGCATCGCGAATAGCCTGTTGTAATCGTTCTTTGAACAGGCGGCGGTTTTCCAACCCGGTCAAGGTATCGTAGAAGGCCAGATTTTCCATTTTTTGGTGAGCTTGTTTGAGCTCTGTAATATCTTCAGCGACCACGACAAAGTGTTCGGGAGTTGAACCTTTGGCTTCAATCGATAACGGTGCAATCGAGACCATGAGCCAGAAGCGCCCACCGCGCCGATGGGGAACTGAAAGCTCGCCGCGCCACTGGCCTTGCTTACTCATGGTTCTGAGGATTTGTGTGCGCTGCTCAGCACATAGGTAGTGTCGCATTAACTCCATGAGAGAGTGGCCCAACAGCTCATCAGTGCTATAACCAAACTGTTGGGTAAAGCGTTCATTGATATATAAAATTTCGCCACTACCCGCGGTCAACATGACCGCACTACCGCTACGCTCCAGAGCCGTTGACATTAATTGGAGCTGCTGTGCCTGAGCGCGTTGCTCGGTGACATCAATGGCGATGCTGAGTACCGCCGCTTCACCGGCTTGGTCCGTGAAGCGTAATTTACTGCTTTGCCATTGGTGCATTTGTCCCTGACGGTCAGGTAACTGCTCTTCCTGCATATACAGGGCTTGGCCACTTTCAATGACGGTTCTTTCGCTGGCCCAAGTGGATTCTAATATATCGCCATGGCTGGAGAGCTCGGCGGCGGTATGTCCCAGCATGGCCTCAGGCGTGCTCTGAAAAAAGCGTGCAGTGGCTTGGTTGGCCAGAATGAATTGGCCTGAGAGGCTGCGGGCATAGATCATATGGGGCACTAAGTCGATCACTTGGCGCAGGCGTGATTCACTCTGTTCACGAGAGCGCATCAGTTGGCTGAGTTTACGGGCCATCAGTAGGGCAATGAGCAGAATGAGGGCGATTACAACCAATAAGGGGAATAGTGCGGCTTTCACCAGGGCCTTGCCAGGTAATGGCAAGGGATAAGTGAGATAGCCGATCGCTTGCCCTTGATAATTGTGTAGCTCAATGCTGGCTGTGTCTGCTGCGTTCACGGGGTTCGGCGTGATTTGCAAATGTTGCAGTGCAAGCGGCGTCGCCCAACGGGCTAAAAGCTCGTTATCTATCGGTGCGATCATGAGTAAGGCTTCACCGGGTTTTGCCATCGGTTGAGTGGCAAATAGCCAGACCGTATTTTGATGGCGCATCAGCCCCATGCGATGCGCCTGAGTCAGAGGGGTTAAGAGCGCAGGAGGGGTCGAGATATGAGGTGACCCGGTACAGTCCCCACTTTGCCAACGGTCCTGGTGGCGCCACCAGATGCAGCCTTGATAGAGTTGATGAGGTATGCGCTGTAGAACACGCTTATCCGGCATGCTATTGGCCAATGTGGCGATTTTTTGAGCATCATTGGCCAGCTGTCTTTGAGCTGTCTCCAGCGCGCCAATGAGATAATCTTGTGCGGCTGCTGTTGCGCGATGATCCATATCCCGCCCAGTGATCAGCAATAGCACGATCAAGGCAATAATACTGCTTAACGAAATGGCTAAAAAAGGACCAAGAATTCGAAACGACCACATAGCGCGCCGAGCATACGGTTGGGGGCCTATTCAGGCCAGGGAGGCAATGAAAGGAGAGTATTGTACGCGCAGTTCAAGGCTGCGTCATAAAAGATGTAATAAAAATAGAGTTAATTGTGACTAGAATATAAGATTGAGTTGCAAAAAGGTAGTTGCAAAAAAAATCGTTTTGAACGGTTGCCGTTCGTATTCTTCAATGAAGAGCGCCGCGCGATAAGTTGATGTAATTTTTGAACAGTCACTCAAGCATCATGTGCTAAACTAGTTAGTGCACGATTTAATCGATAGCTTGTTTTAAGTGATAGCTTGTTTTAATCAAGAATTGATGTCGTTTGCGCGTCAGTATCCATTGGCTGCCAAGGTTTCGCTCGACGAATCCTCCGGCAGGTCAAGTGCTGGCGTCGATCGTGTTGAATCAACCATGATTGAATGAACATAACCCATGATCGCTTTTAAGCGGCTTATGAGCAGTGCCATGAGCAGCCCTGATGGGCTTTATGGCGCTGATCATTGACCTGAAGTATTGATTGACCTGACCAATGATGAGGCATTCTTTTATGCGAAAACGCCTGATATATGGCGTGTGTCTAGTGGCCATTGTGGGGCTGGCAGGTTTTAGCCTCTACGCCTGGCATCCCGCTATTGACCCGATAACGCCCCCTTCGGCTGATCAGTTCCCACAAGAGATGATTGATCAAGGTGAAATGTTGGCGTCAGCCGGTTATTGCAGCACCTGTCATACCTCTCCCGGTGGCCAGCCTTATGCTGGTAATTATGAAATGCACACCGGTTTCGGCACGATTTATTCCAGCAATATTACACCTGACCCTGAAACGGGGATTGGTCGCTGGTCTGAAGAGGCGTTTATCAGAGCGATGAGAACAGGTGTGAGCCGTGATGGCCACCATCTGTTACCGGCCTTTCCCTATGAGCACTTCAACAAAATGACAGATCATGATCTCAAGGCGATTTACGCCTATATCATGACGTCTGTTCCCGCCGTTGACGAAGAGAAAAAGGCTAACGGCGTTCCTTTCCCTCTCAATATGCGTTGGCTGCAAGCCGGGTGGAAATTGTTGTTTGCTGATACGGCACCCTTTGAACCTGATCCGCAAAAGTCTGATCAGTGGAATCGTGGCGCTTATTTAGCAGAAGGGGTGGCGCATTGTGGCGCTTGTCATACGCCACGCAATGCGGTGGGCGCCGAGCAATATGATCAAATGTATGAAGGGGCTGCGATTGATGGCTGGATTGCGCCTTCTCTGACCCCATCAAACCCTTCGCCGATCCCTTGGCGTCAGCAAGATTTTTATACCTATCTGCGCACCGGTAATTCAATGTTACATGGCAGTGCGGCTGGACCTATGGCTCCAGTGATCCATCAGGGGCTGGCGGCATTGCCTGATCGTGATATTCAGGCCATCAGTCTTTATCTGTCTCATGATGAGCCGTCGCAGGTTGATCGTGATGAAGCCTTAGATGCAGAGTTCCATGAGGCGTTGCAGTCAGCTTTGACTGATCAGGCGACGATTCCAGATGCCCGGATTAATGAGGGGGCACGTCTTTATGCCACCGCTTGTTCGTCTTGTCATTACAACGGCCAACATCTAGTCAAAGGTCGTCCGCTTCTGACTATTGATTCTTCAACTCACCTGGATGCCCCCACCAACTTGGTCAATGTGATTTTGGATGGCCTACGGGCAGACCAAGGTATTTCGGGTGTCGTCATGCCTGGATTCCGTGATGCCCTGAGTGATGCTGAAATTGCACAGATTGCCGCTTATTTACGCCACACTGCGGGCGAGTCACCTTGGCCTAACCTGCAGCAGCAGGTCACTGACGTTCGTCAGCAGCCACGGTTCGAGCATTAACTCAGGGGAGAAAGCACAATGGCACAATTTATTTTAAATGGTCAGGCCGTCGTTGCTGAGGTGGATGCTGATACCCCTCTGCTATGGGTGATTCGCGACGAATTGGGTATGACGGGCACTAAGTTTGGTTGTGGTATCGGCACTTGTGGCGCCTGTACTGTTCATGTGGGAGGACGGGCGACTCGTTCGTGCACCACGCCAGTATCGTCTGTAGAAGGTGCTGAAGTTACCACGATTGAAGGTTTGTCTGAGCAGGGCGATCACCCGGTTCAGGAAGCTTGGCAGCATTTGCAGGTGCCCCAATGTGGCTACTGCCAGTCGGGTCAGATTATGCAGGCGGCGGCATTGTTGAAAGATATTCCCGAGCCGACTGATGAAGAGATCGATGGGGTGATGAGCGGCAACTTATGCCGCTGTATGACGTATGTCCGTATTCGTGCTGCGATTAAAGATGCCGCTCAAAAAATGAAGGAGGCAGACAATGGCCAAGTTGCGTGATGAAGCCAATGGGTCTGCCGGTATCTCCCGCCGAGGCTTTTTGGTTGGGATGACCGCTTTAGGGGTGAGTTTTGGCTTTCCTACTGCGGCCTGGGCAGCCATGAATCCGGCTAATGCGGATGGCCGTGTGTTGCCTGATGATGGCCGGGCTTATGAGCCTACCCTCTGGTATTCGATTGATGAAGCGGGCCAGGTGAAGGTCAACATCATTCGTGCTGAAATGGGCCAGCATGTGGGAACCGCTATTGCGCGGATTTTGGCCGATGAGCTGGAAGTGGATTGGGACAATGTCGATATTATCCATGTCGACAGTGCTAAGCGCTGGGGGTTAATGGTCACAGGGGGGAGTTGGTCTGTCTCTCAAAGCTGGCCTATTTATCGTCAGGCGGGTGCCGCTGGCCGTACCGCGATGATTGAGGCGGCGGCGCGGCATTGGGGCATTTCGCCGAAAGCGTGTCAGGCCAAACACGGTTATGTCGTGGCTGGGCAGCGACGTATCAGCTATGGCGAACTAGTGGCTCAAGGGGTGTCACGTCAGTTCAGTGAAGATGAGCTGAAAGCCTTGCCGCTGAAGCCGAATCAGGATCTGAAGTTAGTCGGGCAGGCCGTTAAGTCGTTGGATATCGAGAATAAAACCAATGGTCAGGCGATTTTTGGTATCGATGCTCAAGTCGACGGGATGGTTTATGGCTGCCCCCTTGTGCCCCCCACGCGCTATGGCGCCCGTGTGACTGCGGTGGATGATAGCGAAGCCCAGACTGTGCGTGGCTACCAACAGACCTTGCAACTAGATGATCCCAGTGGTCATGTGCCGGGCTGGGTGATGGTGATTGCGGATAGTTTTTATGCGGCTCAGAAGGCTGCCCAAAAAGTGAAGGTCAGTTGGGCGGCCGGTGAGGCGTCTAAAGTTTCCGAGTCGGATATCATTGAGCACGGCCGTCGTTTATTAAAAGATGCCGCTCAAGGGGCCATTCTCGATACCGGGAATGTGGATACAGCGCCGGTTTTTGACCAGGCGAGCACCCAGATTGAGCAGGAGTATCTGACGCATACCGTACTGCATGCGCAAATGGAGCCACTGAATGCTCTGGTATTCCGCAATGAAGAAGGAATCTGGGAAGTTCACTCTGGCTGTCAATGGCAATCGTTGACCTTGCCTTGGTTGGCTAAAGCGCTGGATGTTAAAGAAGAGCAAGTGATTATTCGGGCCTATCTGTTAGGGGGCGGCTTCGGGCGTCGTCTCAACGGTGATTACACGGTCCCGGCGGCATTAGCCTCAAAAGCGTTGGGAGGCAAACCAGTTAAAATGGTCATGACCCGACCTGGCGATATGCAGTTTGATAGTCCACGCTCTGCCTCTGTGCAACAGCTGAAGATGGCGTTCGATGCCGACCAGCAGGTGGTGGCCATGGAGCATCATGCGTCTGCCGGATGGCCGACACAGGCCATGGTGCCGAGCTTTATGCCTGCGGGGGTGAATGGTGAAAAGTATGATCCCTTCTCCATTGCCGGTGCGGATCATTGGTACAGTGTCGGGGCGCAACGTGTTCGCGCTGTTGCTAACGATTTAGCTAATGCCAGTTTCCGTCCTGGATGGTTGAGGTCGGTTGCGCCTGGGTGGACCAATTGGGCCCTTGAAAGTTTTATGGATGAGGCCGCTCATCATGTGGGACAAGATCCGCTGGATTTCCGCCTAGCCCATTTGAAGGCCGAAGGGCGTAATGCCGGTGAAGGGCCGATTGCTAAAGGGGGGGCTGACCGTCAGGCCGCTGTACTGAAAAAAGCCGCTGAGATGATTGGCTGGGGTCAGGACTTGCCTCAAGACACCGGCATCGGCATTGCGACGACCTTTGGTCAAGAGCGCGATATGCCGACCTGGGTGGCCTGTGCCGTGCAAGTCCATGTCGATCGCTCAACCGGTTTGGTGGATGTTCAGAAGCTCTATGTGGCGGTTGATGCCGGGGTCATTGTCGACCCGAACGGGGCTGAAGCTCAGTGTCAGGGCGCCGCTTTGTGGGGCCTGTCGATGGCGCTTTATGAAGGTACAGCGCTACAGCAGGGGCGTTTTAAGGATGATAACTTCAATAGTTATACCCCCCTGCGTATTCAGCAAACCCCAGAGGTGAAGGTTGAGTTTATCATCACGGATGCGGCGCCTGCGGGCTTAGGTGAACCGGCAACAACCCCTGTCGCGCCAGCGATCGCGAATGCGATCTATGATGCGGTGGGGGTTCGTTTACGCTCAATCCCAATGCGCCCCGCTGATGTTAAAGGCGCACTGAGCCAAGCGTAACCCTCTCTTACGTTCAGCGTATGATCCCCCTGTGCGGGAAGTCCCTTAGGGGCTTCCTGTCACGGTTGAGTTGAGCGCCAAGCTTTAAAGTCTGGGTATAAAGCCTGGATTGAACGCATGACTTTAAATGCCCCGATCACGCTGAACATAGTCTCTCCAATCTCGTCGATACAGTGATGTGATCCCCTATTGGGATCAGGATATGATGATGTCTATTGATCCACTCGCTTTAAATACTGATGCTTTCCCTTCGTCGGGGTTGTCGGCCTCCGGCACCCCCCTAGATCTTCAGGTATTACAACAAGCCCAGCAGTGGGCTGCGACTTCAGCCCTCTGGCTATGCACGGTGCTGCATACCTGGGGCTCTGCGCCTAGAGGTCCTGGCGCAATGTTGGCAGTCAGTGCCGAGGGCCATCATTGTGGCTCCTTGTCCGGCGGCTGCGTTGAGGAGGACTTATTGGCTCGCCTGGCCGCGGGCCAGTGGCAGGCCCCCTCACAGGTGATTCGGTACGGTGACGGTGAACTCGCGGCGAATGTGAAGTTGCCTTGCGGCGGTATCCTGGGCATTTTAATTGAATATTTACCCGCCGGTGACGATACCGTAGCTTATCTGGGGCGCCAATTAGCCGCTGTTGCCGGACATGAAGCGTTACATAAGCGTCTCACTTTGCCTCACCCATGCCAGTCTTTAACCCCCGCTGAATTTGCGACTCAGCCTCAGATTAACGTTCAAGGTCATGAGATCGACATTCGGCTATCAGCAGCCCCCCAGTTATTCGTGGCAGGCTATTCCCCGGTGGCTCAATACTGCATGTCTTTTGCTTTTTCACTCGGGTTTGAAGTGGTCTTATGTGAACCTCGTGAGGAAGTATTAGCCACGCTACAAGGTGATTCGCAAGTGCATACTTTACCGCCTGGTGTGCGGGTGTTGGAGGCTTTGCCTGCCCATTATCTGCAGTTGAATGGATGTCATGCCAATACGGCGATTGTGGCTTTGACTCATGACCCTCGGCTGGATGATCTCACCATGATGGAAGCGGTTAAAACGCCCGCTTTTTATATCGGGGTGATGGGCTCCGCTCAAAACAGCCGTCACCGACGTGAACGGTTAACACGCATCGGCCATCTGACGGATACTGACCAACAGCGTATTCACGCTCCCATTGGTTTGGATATTGGCAGTAAAACACCGGCTGAGATCGGGTTAGCGATTATGGCGGATATTGTGCGGTTGAAAAATCAGGGGGCGGCAGATCAGCATCGGTAATGGTGCCCCTATGGGCCTCAAGGGTTTCCAGTTGTGATGTTTCAAGCAGCGCCCGTGCCCCCTGGTCGCCCTGCAACTGGCTTAAGGCCTCTTGATAACGGCGATCAAAGCCGACGGGGTGCCCCGGTTTTCCTTGATACATGAGTCGTGCTTGGGCTGCGCCGGAGTGGAGTGCTGTGGCGACTTGCCGGTAATCCGCTGCTTGAACCCAAGGCATGTCGCCAGGCTGAATCAGCCAGCCGGACCATGCCAAGGTGGCTTGAACGCCAGCAGCAATGGATTCTCCGCTGCCCTGACTGTCGATTAATGTCATGGATATCTTTAAGGCTTGAGCCAAGTGTTGCAATGGCTTTAACCCCGGGCGGGTGACTAAATGGACCGGCAGGCCACTACGCAGTGCTTGTTGGAGTGTCCAGTAAAGTAACGGCCGATATTCGACCTGCTCTTGGTTGGCGGTTTGATGTTTTGCCCACTGATCTGCCTGCGGCTCAGGATAACGGGCCATTAACTTTAATCCTTCCCCGCCTGCGGCCTTGAAACGCCGGCCATGACCGGCGGCCAGTATTAATATCCCGATGTCTGCGGCATGGTGATGGGGCATGGTTGGCCCTTTTATTCAGTGCTGTTGATGACTTTTTAAATGAATAGGGTTTAGGCACTAATGCCCTTTAAAAAAGGGCGGCTTAGTCCACCAAATGATGGCTAACAAGCCTAAAAATAACCAGCCGAGTAGTGTGAAGTAGTCAATGGTCGACATCATCAGGGCTTGGCTCTGCATCATCTGTTTGACTTGCGCTAGGTTATTCGCCACAAAGCCGCCGATCGGTTCGAAGAAATGTTGGGCCGCCGGATTATGTGGGCTGACATGCTCATTGAGCTGAGCGTAATGGAAAGATTCGCGACGATCCCATAGCCAAATGCTGAGTGAAGAGGCAAAACTCCCGCCCAATACCCGCAGGAAAGTGGCGAGCCCTGAGCCATCTGCAATCTGATGATTATCCAGGTTGGAGAGTAAGATTGTGGTGAGCGGCATGAAGAATAGCACCACGCCCAGGCCCATATAGCCTTGTACCAAAGCGATTGACATGAAATCAATCTCAGTATTGAAGCCGGCGCGAATAAAGCATGAGCTACTGATAACGAGAAATGATGCCGTGACCAAAATCCGTAAGTCGATATGGGGAGCGTACTTACCGACGACTGAGGAAAATAGCAGTGGAATGACTCCCATCGGCGCCGAGGCCAGACCCGCCCAAACGGCGGTATACCCCAGGTTACGTTCCAGCCATTGCGGTAAGATCAAATTAATCGCAAAGAATGCTGAGAAACCTAAAACAAGCGCCACGGTGCCTACCGCAAAATTACGGTCTTTGAATAGTCTGAGGTTGACGATCGGGTGAGCTGAAGTGAGCTCCCAGATGACAAAGGCTGCGAGGGAAAAAACCGCAATACCGGTTAACGTGACAATAAAGTTAGAGTCAAACCAGTCAAGGTTATTGCCTTTATCCAGCATGATCTGGAGGGCGCCGACCCCCATCACCAATAACGAGAGACCGATATAGTCGACCGGGGTTTTTTGCGTCTGGTCGGGACGATCCTTGAGCTGTATTAACACCATAAATGTGGCGATTACAGCGATCGGCACGTTGATATAAAAAATCCAACGCCAGGAGTAATTATCCGTGATCCAGCCTCCTGTGATCGGCCCAATAATAGGAGCGACCACGGTGACCATGCCAATGATCGCGAGTGCGACGGTACGTTTTTCGCGAGGGAAAATGGCCATCATTAAGGTTTGGGCCATGGGAAATAGCGGGCCGGAGCACAGCCCCTGTAGGGCACGAAAAGCAATCAGTTCAGGCATGGATTGCGCGATGCCACACAGAAAGGAGGTGACCGCAAATAAGATGACGGCGCCGATAAAGAGCTTTGTTTCCCCAATTGTACGGGCAACCCATCCGGTGAGCGGCAAAGCAATGGCATTACAGACCGCAAATGAGGTGATGACCCAGTTACCCTGATCCGCCGAGACACCCAAATCCCCCGCGATCGTGGGTAGCGCCACATTGGCAATGGTGGTATCCAATACCTGCATGAATGTCGCAAGGCAAAGCCCCAATGCCGCTAGAGGTAAGCTTGGGGGACGAAAAGCGGCATCACTCATGTTCAGCCTCGGCGGCTGACATGGCCAGAGCTTTGTCGGCATCAATCCCATTGGCGCTGAGAATGTGCGCGACTAAGGCATGGGCATCTTGGAGCTGATTTTGATAAATATCCGTTGTCAGCCGAGCGGTGGTGGTCGCCTGCTCGGGTAACAAAAGACCTTCCTGCGCCATATGGACGGTCACCGTGGAGGACAGCCCAATCCGGAGGGGATATTTTTCCAGCTTATCGGTGTTTAATTCTATCCGTACCGGTAGGCGTTGGACGATTTTGATCCAGTTACCGGTTGCATTTTGTGGTGGAAGTAAAGCAAAAGCGCTCCCGGTGCCAATGCCGAGACTGCTGATATGGCCTTCAAAGTGAACGTCATCACCGTATAAATCGGTCGTAATGTCGACGGGTTGGCCGATTCTCATTTGAGTGAGTTGGCTTTCTTTGAAGTTGGCGTCGATCCATACTTGATGCAGCGGTACCACCACCATTAAGTCACTGCCTGTGCTGACCTGCTGGCCTAGCTGAACGGATCGTTTGGCGACATAGCCTGAGACCGGGGCTTTGATCTGGGTATATTGGTTATTCAGATAAGCATTTTGTAGCTGAGCAATGGCTTCTTTGATGGCAGGGTGCTGCGCAATATCAACATGATCAGTGAGGGCCCGTTTGGCTTTCAGCGCTTGCCGAGTTGACATCAGTTCATTGCGTGCTGCGTTGAGGGCATCCCGATAGTGGGTGACTTCTTCTTCAGCAATGGCGCCTTTTTCAGCCAGTTTGCGACGGCGTTCGTAATCCGCCTGAGCTTGCTGATAGTTGACTTCTTTGACTTGGACTTGAGCCTGGTAGTTGTCAACATCATTGTAAAGCCCACGAGTTTGGCGGATGACATTACCGAGATTAGCTTCAGCCCGATCTAAGGCGATCCGGGTTTCACTCGGATCGAGTGTGACCAAAGGCTGACCTTGCTTGACGTAATCGCCTGATTCGGCATACACCTGTGTGACGGTACCGTTCACTCTGGGCGCAATAGACACTAAATTGCCTTGGACATAAGCGTCTTCAGTGGATTCATAATATTGACCATAAAACTCATGATACGCATAGCCGCTGCCCAGAATAATCAGCGTCATCAGAACTAGCCCCAACAACCAGTGTTTGCGTTTGCGCGGCTGAGAAGAAGGTGCTGCTTCAGTGGTATTTTCTTGAGACATGATCTGAAACCATTAAGAAGTCATGGAAGACGAGGTCAGTGAGGGAAAGGTGCATGATGCTTCTTCATCGGAGGCCAAGGGCATGGACAGGACCCCATTATTGACGAGTAGTTGCGTGAGCAGTATTTCAAGCTGATGAATGTCTTCATCAGCCATGCCGATCGTTAAGGCATTTAAGGCATCCACGATTAAAGGTGGGAATTGGTGGCATAGCCCGATACCTGAGGCCGTCAGCGCCAGTCTGACACGCCGACGATCCTGTTCATCTCGATGTCGTTGGAGTAATCCCTTCTTTTCTAATCGATCCACCATCCGTGTGGTGGCACCGGCATCCATATTCAATTGCTGACTCAATTCTTTACAGACACTGCACTGTTGCCGGTATAGCAGTAATAAGATTTTAAATTGAGGCGCGGTGATATCTAGAGGGGCAAGATATTGCGTGAGTACTTTTTCTTTATGCTGGTTGACGAGGTGAAGTAGGTGGCCGAGCGTCAGATGGTGGGGCTGTTCCAATGAGGATAAATTGAAATATGCCATGTCAATAGCTGCCTATGCAAGTAATGAGCCGACTATACGCCGCAATTAAACCGCATGCAATTACTTGTCTAGGCAATGAGTTGTGAAGTTGGGCAGGAATGATGGCATATCAGGCAGGAAGCAGGTGATGACACTATGCTGAGTATCTCTGGGACGTGAGTCATCATGTGCTGGCAACCACATATGAAAACTACATATGAAACATAGATGTTCTTGAGTTTTCTGAGTAAAGCGTCGAGCATGAAACAACGACGCTTTTATGACGTAAAGATATTGTGATGACACCCAAATATTTTCAATGAGGGACGGATGCCTTCTTCTTCGACGCTATTGAGTTCTCGTCTGACCCGACTGATGACCGCTGTGATTTTGGTGGTGTCGATCAGTGTGGTGGAAGGCTTTTACCACTTATTGTCAGAAAATCGCTTAGCCCAGGAAAACGCAGCTTCAGCCCAGTCTTTGAGTACTTTGAGAACCAAAATTGAATCTCAAGCAAATTCTGCGATTTATTTGGTACAAGGATTGGTCGCCTTTTTCCGCGCCTATCCTGATATCAATATCGATCAAGTTGAGCCGATCCTGAAAAATGTTTATCAGGACGGTAAAAATGTACGTAGTTTGGCCGTCGCTCCCGATTTGATTATTCGCATGGTTTATCCCCGCGTCGGCAATGAAAGTATTCTGGGGCTCGACTTTCGAGATCTCACTTTGCAATGGCCCTATGTTAAAAAGGCGATTGATTTAAAAGATACAGTATTAGATGGGCCGGTGAACCTGGTTCAAGGTGGCAAGGGGCTGATTAATCGAGTTCCTATTTTTCGGGAGAATGGTCAACTTTGGGGTATGGTGAGTGTGGTACTGGATATTGAATCACTGTTGAAGGCTGCCGATATTGATCAATATACCTCATTATTCAACTTGCATTTATATAATCCAAGCAAGCCTGGTGGGGGTGATATTTTCGGCAGTGCCAATGATATTGCGGCTAATGCCTCTGAGGCCATTCGACTGCCATTGTATTTACATAATGAGGGCTGGATACTGGAAGGCGTACCGATTGACAATCATATCATGCCCTGGTGGATGCTGGCTTTGCGCGCTGTCGGTTGGTTGATGTCATTACTTCTTGCGCTGATGTATTTCATTTTGATGCGTGAGCATCGGCGTAATCGTATTCTGGCTAATTTCGATGAACTCACTGGGTTACCCAATCGCCGAGCTTTTTATCGTCAGGTTGAGTTTTTGCTTAGACGACTGATTCCCTCAAAGTCTGCATTGTCTAAAACACAAGCCGCCCATGCGGTCATGCCAAAGTCAGAGGCCTATTTTGGGGTGGTTTATCTCGACTTGAATGGTTTTAAGGCGATTAATGATACTTACGGTCATGAAGCCGGTGATGAGGTGTTAGTGACGATAGCTCAGCGGCTCAGCACATTGTCGTCCCGACATGAACGTTTTTTTCGCTTGGGAGGTGATGAGTTTGTCGGCGTGCTTCGCTTTGATGGGACGATGAGTGATGAGGCGATGACCTTAGCCTGCGAGCGCATTGGCGCGGCGGTGAAAGCGCCTATTGATCTTACTTCCGGTACTCAGGTGGCACTGTCAACGGCTATGGGTTATACCTTGATTCAGGTGAGTGATGATATTGATCAGCTGCTATCACGTGCGGATCAGCAGATGTATCAGCATAAGCAACAGGCGGTTTCTGACGGTCATCTTTAGACCGTCATCTCTCATGTGAATGGCTTATTCAGGCACGCGAAAAGCATTTTATTCTTGTGTTGGATATGGCGTTTATGTTGACTGAATCGTTGGTTGAATAAAAGTTCATTAAATAAAAAAACGGTGCCAATAGTTGGCACCGTTTTTTTATAGCCTAACGTGTCATCAAAAGATCAATTAGGCGGCTTTTTTAAGCTTTTTCTTCAGCTTTTTCAGCTTGTTTTCATGCTTATCGATTTTACTCTTACGTGCTTTGATTTCTTTTTTCAGGCTATCCGCTTTTTTGGATGCTTTTTGCTTTGCCATGTGATGACTCCTGCCGTATCGGTTGATTAATAGGCCTGAAGAGTTCGAGGCCATTGAGTGCCTGGTTTTGCTCACTCAAGTAGTGAATGAGACGCTCGTCTCAGTCTTCATCACTACTTTGGTTTTGACGTATAAAACGTCGAATAAACTTGCGAATCTCTCTAGCTGCACTGGTATCAAGTTCATCGCAAAGTGCTAAAAATTCCGCTCTTTCTTGGCTATTCATTCTGATCAACAATTGTGCATCATTCTTGGATGTCTTTTTCTTTTGTGTTGATTTTGGTTTCTCTGAGTTTGGCGCTGCTTGTACTTCATCTTGCGTGCTCGCAATCTTTTTAGACTTACTCAAGCGGGGTTCTCGCTATGTGATGTCTTGGGACTTTTAGCGCGAATACTGACTCATTTATCATCACGCTAGCTAGCATAATGTCTAATATGTATATCGCAATGATATCCAATGTATATCATTGTAAGGCGCTTGGCAAATCGGAGGGGGTTGAGCAATAGGGGTCTTAAGGGGTTACGGATTCGTAGGTGAGTCATTCACCGACGAGCTATCGAGGTCAGTGGCGTCTGCGGAGGCTTCTGTCGATTCAGCCTCATCCGTGGCCTCGTCTTCAGATTGGTTAAATAATGCCAGGCCACCCTGCAACAGTAATTTCCTCAGATGAGGATCCGTACGCTCGATCAAGCCTAATGTGAAGGCAATCAGTAAGGCTTCCCAAGGATTTTGTCGGATGAGCTGGCGTAATCGTTGTATTGAGGATGGTTTTGAATCTGGTTGAGAAGACTCCGTCGATGATGACCCCGTGGAGCGATGTAATAAGCGGACAAAAAACAACCCGAGTAATGCTAAGCAGATCGAACCGGTCACCCCATAAGCACCGGCTTGGCCTAACCAAGGGGTTAGGCCTAATAAAGCGCCTTTTAACAAGAGAATGATACCGCCGATCAACAATACGCTGAGCAGTATCAATCCCAGTAAGGCACCGATGACCGCAGCTAACGCCTTACGTAATAAGGTCTGAAGTTCCTCTCGTGAAATCATCGGTTACCAGCGTTAGCGGTCAAACCATTTCCCCAGCAGCATCCCGGCGAGAAAAACCAGCACGACGGTGAGAAATGGACGGTCTTCAATTTTCTTTTCCACCTCGCCGATCACTTTCTGGCTGTTATCACGGACACGCTCAATCGATTCATCTGCGTGATGACGCGCCTTTTTCAGTGCGGCACTGCCTTCACGTTGTAGTTCCTCTCTGAGCTGTGAGATGTGGTCTTTTTGTCCTTCAACCACCGTCTTACTGAGTTTAGCCAGATCATCTCTCAGCAGTTGCATATCGGCTTTAAGCTGTTCGTAATCTTCCTGTGTCGCTTTTGATTCCATTGTGAGCTCCTCACTTTGGTTTGGCTTCACTTGAGAACTTGCCGTCTTGCGCAATCGTGCATCTGTCCCGATTACTCTAGCACAGCGAACCGCGGAGTATCATGTGTTGATATGGGGGGAGGTATCACAATAAGCCCGCGGCTGATTCCGCGGGCTTGCGATGGATCACGAACTTGGTCTCACTGATCGAGTATGACCGACCGAGGACAAGCGGTTACCACTGGTAAGTCAGGCTACCGATAATACTGCGTGATTCACCGTAGTAGCACCAATAGTCACAGCTAGCGACGTATTCCTTGTCGGTCAGGTTATTCACGTTAACCTGAGCACGCCAGTGTTGCGCAAAGCTGTAACGTGCCATGGCATCGACGAGGGTGTAATCAGGGACGGTTGTGTCACCATCGACACTTTCGCCGATGTAGCGAACCCCGCCACCGAGCGCCAGCCCAGGCAGCAGTGTGGCAAAGTTATAGTCTAGCCAAGCCGAAGCCTGGTGGCGCGGAATCAAGGCGGCGCGCTTGTCGTTTTCTAGTTCGGCGTCCGTATAAGTGTATGCCAGTGTGGTTTTTAGGTGATCGGTGATATAGCCGACACTTTCTAACTCAAAACCGGTGGATTGGCGTTCGCCCGCTTGAGCCTGATAGCCCCCCGCTTGGGTGACCAGGGTGTTATCTTCTTTTAAGTCAAATACGGCGGCAGAAATATAGCCATCCCAGTCTCGTGGTGCCATCTTAACGCCCAGTTCCCATTGCCGACCTTCACGAGGATCATACAAACGGCCGTCGGCATCGACGCGACCGACGGGATCAAAAGACTCGGTGTAGCTTACATAGGGGTTGATCCCATGGGGGCCGAGATACATGGCGCCACCCGACCATGACAGTTGATCGTCATCTGAACGTTCGACGCTCTTGGCGGTACGGTTATGATTATCGGTCTCCGCTTTGTCATAACGCACACCGGCCAGCAAGACCCAGCGATCATCAATGCGGAGTTGGTTCTGTAAGTAAACCCCAGTTTGTTCTTTATCGATTTCGCGGTGAATTAAATCACTTGAAGCGACGGGCGTATAATGGCCATATGCCGGTTTAAATAAGTCCACCGGGTCGCCGAAGCCATAAATATCCGCTTCTTTGCCGTCTAGGTTCAAGTTCTGGTAGTCCAGACCGATCAGCAGTGTATTTTCGGTGTGTTCGGTGAACCATTGGCCGATTAGTCGGTTATCAATTGTCCAGCTGTCAATATCGCCATCGCGGTAAACCAAACCGCGTGCGCCCATCCGATCATCTAACTGGGACAGCATATAAGTGCTGCGCAGTTCCAAATCCAAGTGGCTGTAACGTAAGTCTTGTTCGAAGCGCCAGGTGTCATTGAGGCGGTGGCGCAGCTCGTAACCTAACGAAGTTTGAGTCCGATCGGCTTTATCATAATCGGGTTCGCCGTAGCTGGTTTTGGGGTCAACTTTGCCAAACGGGGTATCGTGAATGGTGCCATAAGGCATTTTGAAGGCATTAGTGGGTACACCATCATCTTTCTGGAAGCTGGCCAGGAATGTCATGCGGGTGTCTTCACTGAAATCAACGGCCAGGCTCGGAGCGAGGTAATAGCGATCATTTTCGGTATGGTCTAAATCACCATCGCGAGATTTTGCCATGCCCACTAGGCGGTATCGAATACTGTGATCTGCGTTCACTGGGCCGGCAGTGTCGATGCCCAGCATGCGATGATTCCGGTTACCCCATTGTAGATCAATATGGCCTTGAGCATTTTCGGTCGGGCGCTTACTGATGATGTTGACCAAGCCACCGGGAGGCGCCTCGCCATAGAGAATGGAAGAGGGGCCTTTAAAGACATCGACACGATCCATCCCATAGGGCTCAGGTAACCATTGATAGAAACCTTCTCGATAAATACGTAAGCCATCTTGGTAAGTGGATTGATCAAATCCTCGGATCTTGAGCCAATCCGTATCATTATCAGAACCGTAATGCCCGGAAAGTATGCCTGCACGATAACGGAACGTTTCGTCCAGCTGCTGTACATTTCGGTCATCCAGCTCTGCGCGATCAACGCTGGAGACCGGGCGAGGGGTCTCGACCAAGGGAGTCTCCACCTTGGTGGCAGTGCCGACGATCACCATTGTTTCAGATTGTTGTGTGGTGGAGGCTTCATCTGCGGCCAAGGCCGGTATCGTTGAACTCAGCAGTAGGCTGGAGAGGCAAAAGCTTAGACCCTGTCGAGTGTGCTGTGGTGATCGTTTTTGTGATGTTTTTTGTGAAGATAGGGGCTGAAAGTGAGGATCATGGGAAAGCGGGGACATCGGTCAACCTCAAGAGCAAAGATGAGAAAAGTCGCAATGCAATTATTCATGTTATCTTAATACTGCTAATGATAATGTTTTATATTTAGATTTTTTTCATCTTTCAAGTTTTATCTGAATTTTCAGAACAATGCGCTTTTTCTTCGCGCTCGCTGCTGAGTGCTCTTGCGCTGACATTGCTACTTGGCTGATGGTTCTCTTCTCTATAGCTTCTCTTTTTTATTCCACCTTTCTCGGTATCGGTCTGTATGGGGCCTGTGCTGGCCACTGCGGTTGAGTGGCCATGGTGCAGGTCAAATGAGGGTGTTATTGATGCTTATTTGGAAGCGTGCGAATGGCTTCTTTCATGAACCCTCCTGACCATTCCGGATGTTGCTTGCGGGCCTCTGCCAGGGCTTTCTTCCAGCGTCGATAGGCGCCGAGCCCGGGCAGTTTGGGAATATGGGCCAGTTCTAGGTGAAAGCCATTGATGGGGTCATCAAAGAAAACCCCATAATACCCAGGAGCATATAGCGGATATTCTGCCGGGGCTTCAGTGACTTTGAGGCCTTGGGGTAATAAGAATTGCTGATGAAACTGATCAACTTCCTTTCGATTCTTCGCCCATAAGGCTAGGTGGTGAAGGCCCACCGGGCGTGCTTCATGGTGCAGTTTTTCACCGCTGTGTGCGGGTTGAATGCCAATGTAGCTGTGTGGCATAGGAAAGCGCGCCATGTAATAGGTTGAGCGGTATCCCAGATCGAGTGTCCAGAAACTTTTATAGCCTAGCCATCCAAATAGCTGGTCATAAAAGGCAATTGAGGCGTCATAGTCCAACACCGAGAGTTCAATATGATTTACACCGCGCGAACGCATTAGGGATTCTCCTTAATCGATGAGTAGTCGGTGATCAGGCTTATTTCATCAGGTTCATTTCATTGAGTGGCCATTTCAGTGGATGGCCTTTAATCCTTGTTTTAGACTAGAGGTCTAACTGCATATTAGACCAGCAGTCTAAAGCAAGTGAAGTGTTTTTTGATGTCGTGAATAAGCGAGTATCACGCGTGACGCCGTGTGATGAGTCGCAAGATCTCATCAGCCACAATAGGATGAATGGTGTTGACCCCACGAGAACGTTTACAAGCGCTACCCGTTGAGAGGCAAGTTCAATTACTTGACCCGGCAGAGCATGAGTTCGCCGAACATGGTTACGAGCAGGCTTCGATCAATCGGATTCTAAAACAGGCGGGCATGAGTAAAGGGCAGGCCTATCACTATATTGCCGGTAAAGCGGATCTCTATTATGCCGTGATGGCCAGAGCGATGGCGCGGCTGACGACACAGTTGAATCCCCAGGCGGTGATGGAGGCTGAACCTGACCAATTTTGGGAGGCCTTGTCAGTGCTTTTTGCGCGTGTCTCGACGTGTTTAAGCCAAGATGAGCGATTAGCGGCGTTGGCGCGTCGTTGTTACGACAGCCCACAGAGCATTGCGGCGCTTAAACCGCTTTGGGATGGCTTGTTTGAGCAGCTTGAGCAATTACTCCGCAGAGGTCAGGTCATTGGGGTGATTCGCCAAGACCTGCCTTTAAGTTTGCTGGCGCCGATGGTCTTTGCCATGGCCCGTGAGGCGGATCAATGGTTCGCGTTGCACTGGCCGACGTTAACCGCCGAGCAAGCCCAAACGTTGAATCAGCAGGTGGTGCTGAGCTTTCAACGTTTTATGGGCTTGCCCTGAGCATTTTTTAAGGCCAAGCCAGTGACGCGCTTCAGTTGCGCCTCAACGGAGAGGGCGGGTTATTGAGGCGTATGACCTTCGTCGGTTATTTCCCCTGTCATGGTGGAAGCACGAGGGTGTTTTAAAGGCCCTGATAGTTTGCGCAATGCGACATAAAAAACAGGGGTTAGGAAGAGCCCAAATAAAGTGACGCCCAACATGCCTGCGAATACCGCTACGCCCAGTGCGTGACGGACTTCAGCACCAGCACCTTCGCTTAAGACCAGTGGAATAACGGCGGCGGTGAAGGTGATGGACGTCATAATGATCGGGCGTAATCTAAGCCGACACGCTTCGAGCGCTGCGGCAGTGATACCGTATCCCTCGAACTCCAGCTCACGGGCAAACTCAACAATTAAGATGGCATTCTTACAGGCCAAACCAATGAGTACGACCAAGCCGACTTGGACGAAAATATTGACATCACCATGGGCATACCAAACGCCTATTAGGGCTGAGAGCATACACATCGGGACAATCAGAATGACCGCCAGAGGTAAGGTCCAGCTCTCGTAAAGGGCGGCAAGCACTAAGAATACCAGTAACACCGCCAACGGAAATACGATCAGCGCAGCATTGCCTTGAGTGGCCTGCTGATAGCTTAAATCGGTCCATTCCAAGTGCATACCTGCCGGCATGATCTTATCGGCAATGGCATTGAGTTGATCCATTGCTTGTGTCGATGACAGCAAACGGGGATCGGTCTCACCGGCGAGATCGGCCGCAGGATAGCCGTTATAGCGCAACACTGGATCAGGTCCAAAGCTTTGCTGAATACTGACCATCGAACCAATAGGGACCATCTCACCATTGGCATTGCGGGTTCTGAGCCGGGCAATATCTTCAATACTATCGCGATAAGGCGCATCGGCTTGTGCTATGACTTGCCAGGTGCGGCCAAAGCGATTGAAATCATTGACATAAGTCGAGCCCAGATAGGTTTGCAGTGTGGCAAATAGATCGGTGATAGCGACGCCTTGAGCCTTGGCTTTTAAGCGATCAACATCGGCGTCTAGCTGCGGCACATTGGCCTGATAACTGGTGATGGGATAGGTCATGCCAGGGGTTTGCATAATCCGACCTTGCAGTGCATTGACCGTCTCTTGGAGCGGCCCGAAGCCTAAGCCAGCACGATCTTCAATAAACATTTGATAGCCCGAACCATTACCCAGTCCCAGAATCGGTGGCGGCATAAAAGAAAAGGCGATCCCTTCTTTTAAGCTGGCGATCTTCTGGCTAATTTCAGCATTAATGGCTTCTGCTGTGCGTGTACGCTGTTCAAAAGGCGTCAGGGTCAAGAAGACCAAGCCGGTGTTACTGGTATTGGTAAATTGCAGGGCATTCAAGCCAGGAAAGGCAATGGCATGGGCCACACCTTCGGTCGATTGGGCCAATTGGATGACCTGGTTCAGTAAGGCATCGGTTCGCTCGATTGAGGCCCCTTCAGGGAGTTTAACGCCAGCAATCAGATACATTTTATCCTGAACTGGGATAAATCCTGAGGGGACTGACTTAAACATAAAGCCGGTGGCACCCAGTAGTAGCAAATAGATTACAAACACCGCACCACGTCGGCGAAAACTGTGTGAGACCGCCCCCTGATAACGATGAGCACTGGCATTAAAAATCCGGTTGAAGGGACGAAATAGCCAGCCTAAACAGACATTGATGATCCGAGTTAAGCGATCTGGCTTTGCATCATGCGGCTTGAGCAGCATGGCGGATAACGCCGGAGACAAGGTCAGTGAGTTAATCGTCGAAATCACGGTTGAGATGGCAATCGTGACAGCGAATTGACGATAGAATTGCCCCGTGACGCCAGAGAGAAACGCCATTGGGATAAACACCGCACATAGCACCAATCCAATGGCAACAATAGGCCCTGAGACCTCTTTCATGGCCTGATGAGCTGCGGCTTTGGGGGACAAGCCAGCCTCAATGTTGCGCTCAACATTTTCGACCACAACGATGGCATCATCGACGACAATCCCAATGGCCAGGACTAAGCCAAATAACGTTAAAGTGTTAATGGAATAGCCCAGAACATAGAGAACGGCAAAAGTACCGATCACGGAGACCGGCACAGCCAGCAGCGGAATAATGGAGGCCCGCCAAGTTTGCAAAAAGAGTGTCACCACCAGCACGACCAGAATGATCGCTTCGACCAGTGTTTGAATCACCGAGTGGATTGAATCTGTGACAAATAAAGTGGTGTCATAAACGGCGCGGTACTCGACACCGGCAGGGAACTGCTGGGACAGTTCATCCATCTTGGCGATCACCTGATCGCGTATTTCCAGTGCATTAGCCCCCGGTGCTTGGAAGATCCCAATCCCGACCGCATCGTGACCATCCAGTTGTGAGCGTAAAGTATAGTCTCCAGCGCCCATTTCCAGCCGAGCAACATCTTTAAGCTGCAGAATTTCCCCATTTGAACCCGCCTTCAGGACGATATTGCCGAACTCTTCTGCAGTGCTGAGCCGCCCTTTCGCGTTAATCAGGGTCAGAAAATCGCTATCGCCAATCGGTTCGGCGCCTAATTGACCGGCCGATACTTGCACATTTTGTTCTTGGATAGCATTAACGATATCGCTGGCCGTTAGGCCTCTGGCTGCGGCCTTATCAGGGTCAATCCAGACGCGCATCGCATAATCACCGCCGCCAAACACTTGCGCTTCTCCCACCCCCATAATGCGCGCTAACTGATCGCGGACATGCAGACGCGCATAGTTGCGTAGATAGAGGGTGTCGTAACGCTGATCAGGGGAGACTAGGTGGACCACCATCAAAAAAGTGGGTGATTGTTTTTGGGTGGTGACCCCTTGGCGCCGAACGGCCTCTGGCAAGCGGGCCAGCGCCTGACTGACGCGGTTTTGTACCCGCACCGTGGCCTCTTCGGCATTGGTGCCTGGGCGAAAGGTAATGGTCATTTGCAAGACCCCATCAGACCCAGCGACAGACTTGAAGTACATCATGTCTTCGACCCCGTTGATGGCTTCTTCCAAAGGCGTCGCGACGGTTTCGGCGATCTCTTTGGGGTTGGCACCCGGGTAGACGGTGCGGACCTGAACCGAAGGGGGCACCACTTCGGGGTATTCGCTAATGGGTAACAGGGGGATCGAAATCGCGCCCACTGCGAGCATGATGATAGACAGAACGGCCGCAAAAATAGGTCGGTCTACAAAGAATCTGGAAAAGTTCATAGGCAAAAGTGTCCTCGTCAGCGGTTGATGACCGCTGGCGTTCTAATACGGCCTAAAGAAGTCAGGGCGGTGATGGGTACGGGGGGAAGTGGCCTCTTAAGGTGCAGTGGCGGCGACTTCAGAGGTGGCTGAATCAGAGACCGGTGAATCAGGGGTTAGTGCATCAGGGATTAGTGAATGGCCTTCGACTGAATGAGGGGTCACCGGCATACCGGCAAAAAAGATCTTTTGGATGCCATTCACCACCACGCGATCTCCAGCTTGGAGCCCTGAGGTGATCATGACGCGATTACCGACGGTCTGCCCTAGTGTGACCGGGTGAGGTATGGCTTTTTGTTCATCATTGATCACATAAACAAAGCGTCTTGCCTGGTCGGCGATTACGGCCTTTCGGTCTAGCACAAGGGCTGCTTGATGTTGGGCGACGGGGACATTCACCCGTGCAAACTGTCCAGGTTTAAGCTGTTCTTGCGGGTTCGGTAGTACGGCGCGATAACGGAGTGTCCCGGTGTTGGCATTGAGTTGATTATCAATAAAGTCGAGACGGCCCTGATGGGGGAATCCGGTTTCACCTGTAACGCCGATGGCGACTGATGTTGTGAGGGTTTGCTGCTGATGAATACCCTGGATGCTGGATTCATTGCTGTTGAAATAGACATATAACGGATCAACCGACACCAGGGTCGTTAACAAGGTTTGATTGGCGCTGGCCAGATTGCCTTGGGTGACTAATGCGCGGCCAATGCGTCCACTGATCGGGGCAGTGATTCGAGTGTAAGTTAAATCGAGCCGGGCGCTGTCTAGTGCCGCCTGAGCGCCTTCTACACTGGCTTGAGCATTCAATAATGTGGCTTGGCGTTGGTCATTCAATTCTTGAGCAATGGCGTGACTATTGAGTAAGCGTTGGCCTCTAGACGCTTCGGCTTCGGCCAGCTGTAGCTGACTTTTAGCTTGATCCAACGCGGCTTGAGCGGCCTGCAATTTGGCTTGATAAGGCCGGGGATCGATCTGGAAGAGCAGATCACCTGCGGCGACGGTTTCGCCTTCTTTAAAGACGACTTGATCGATGTAACCCGTGACGCGTGGGCGTAACGCTACCGTTTGTGGGGATTCCAAGCGCCCGGTAAAGGTTTCTTTCAGCGTGACAGGCTCGGCTTGAAGGGTCACGACATCGACTTCGGGGGGCTGTTGTGATGAGGCGGCCTGATTTTTTTCGTCAGATTGGCAGCCGGTCAATAGGGCCGCTGTGATCAAGCCCATCATGAGAGTGACCGCCTTGAGTGGGCGGGTTTTTAATACATGGGTTGTTAATACATGGGCTTTGAAGCCGTCGTTTTTGAATAAACGAGTCGTAGATACGTAAGCTTTCATCGGATGCAGTTCCTGCATGGGGTGACAGTTTCGCATGCTGACGTCGCGCCGCTCAGAGCACTGAGGCTCAGTCAATTCGGTTTGAATGATGGGGCGAACGGCTATCGGGACGTCATGAAGGTGAGCCAATGTAAGCGGATCTGACGAATTCGCGTTATCCGATTTCTCGGCTATCCTTGCCTGATCCTGCAGTGCGTGAGCAGTCTTCATGGCGTCACAATCAACCGGATAACAGACGCGGCAACAATGTGACGTTAAGGTGATGGGAAGGTTGAAGTCCTGACTTGCTGATCTCTGCTGGATGCTTGCCTAATCCTGCATTTTATTGCTTGGGCAACTATTAGGCCCATGATGTTGCTTATACTGGGCAGCGTTTTCCCAGGCGTGTAACGTCGCTAATCGCCGATGAGGGCTCTCCGTTATGCTAGATTCTGCCTCGCCAGTGCCATGGTCTTTAAAATCAAAGCTTTCGAAATCAAAGCATTCGAAATCAAAGCCTTTAGAGCCAGGTTTTTTAGAGTCAGGGTTTTTAGAACCAGAATCTTCAGAACCCGGGTCCCCACTACCTCTCACCGATGACATGTTGCAGTTAAGTCAGCAGCTTGCTCAGCATGTGAAGCCTTGGGCGAGTGCTGAGGGCATCACGTCTACAACGATTCCAGGTTTAGAACTATTGCGTGTGGATAGTCCCATGACGTGTTTGGGATCATCCATTTATGATCCGGCGATTTGCTTGATTGCCCAAGGTGAAAAGGTGTTGTGGCTGGGGGATCGACAGATGACTTATGGACCCTTGAGCTGCTTGTTTACCTCAGTGCATTTGCCTGTTTTGGCGAAGGTCACAAAAGCCTCTCCTGAGCAGCCTTATCTGGGGGTTAAAATTAACATCGCTCCCCCCGAGGTGGCCGATTTGGTTATGGCGCTTGGGGATGAACTGCCCCCGCTTTCAGAGGCGCCTTGTCCTGAGTTGGCTTGCGGGCTATGCCGAGCGCAGGCTGGTGCGTCAATGGTGAATGCGATTCTACGTTTGGTTCAGTTGTTGGATTCTCCGCGTGATGCCCGCATTCTTGCACCGCTTGTCCATCGGGAGATTTTATATTGGGCATTAGTCAGTGAAATGGGCGGACGTATGCGTCGGTTTGCCACTGCCGATAGTCAAATACACCGTATTTCGAAAGTGATTACGCTGTTAAAAGATCGTTTCCATGAGCCCTTGAAAATGGGCGATTTGGCCACGATGGCCAATATGAGTGAGTCCTCACTTTTTCATGGTTTTAAACAGGTGACGCGGATGTCGCCTTTGCAATTTCAAAAAAAACTGCGCCTACATGAGGCGCGTCGTTTGATGTTAAGTGAAGGGATTGAGGCGTCTACCGCGAGCTTCCGTGTGGGATATGAGAGCCCGTCACATTTCAGCCGCGATTACAGCCGCCAGTTTGGTGCACCACCACGCACTGATGTACTGCGTTTGCGTGGTGGGCCGCTTGATCAGAAAACCGAGTCACTGCTGCGCTGAGATTGACGGGGCAGGATGCGTCCGGGACACATCAGCTCATCGGGATCCAGCAACAGTTTAAGTTGTTGCATCAACTGGCGCTCAGTCTCATCGAGTGTTTCCAGGAAAGGTGCCTGTTTAAGGCGACCAATACCATGTTCAGCACTGATGCTGCCATTGAACTGGGGGACCAGTGCAAACAAACGCATCTCTAAGTTGTGCAAAACCGCTGCTTTCTCGTCTTCATTGAGTTGAGGGGGCGGCAGAATGTTGAAGTGCAGGTTGCCATCACCGACATGTCCGTAGGCAATCACTTCTGATTCAGGGCTATGCGCGTGCACCATGGCGCTGGCTTGCTGATGAAAGTCGCTTAGTGCCGAGATCGGCAGACCAATATCGGTGCGCAAGTGCAGCCCGTGTAATTGTTGGCCTTCCAACATGGCTTCGCGAATCATCCATAATTGATTGGCTTGAGTGTCACTTGAGGCTAAAACGCCATCTAACAGTAGGCCATCAGTCAATCCCGCCTCGAACAACCCTTCGATCATGCTATCCAGTGAGACGGGACCGCTGGCACTGAGTTCCATGAGCACATAAACAGGATATGGGGTGTCTAAAGGGTCGCTCAACTCAGGTGAAGCCTCAATCGCCAGCTCAATACAGCGCCTGGGGATCAATTCAAAAGCACTGAGTAAATCACAGCAACTGCGCCGGGCTTGGGCATATAAGCGCATGGCTGCGGTGACATCCGAACAAGCCATCATCGCGGTTCGGGTGCTGGTAGGCTTAGGTGAGAGTTTGAGTACGGCACCGGTGACGATTCCCAAGGTGCCCTCGGCCCCAATAAACCATTGTTTGAGATCGTAGCCAGTGTTGTTCTTATGCAGAGCTTTCATGTCATTGAGAATGCGGCCATCAGGTAAGACGACCTCAATCCCCAGTACAAGTGCACGCATCATACCGTAACGCAGGACATTCAAACCGCCGGCATTGGTCGCGATGTTGCCGCCAATTTGGCAGCTGCCTTGTGCGCCTAGTGCCAAAGGAAAGGTAAAGTCTTCTGCTTCAACCGCGTCTTTGAGAGTTTGCAGCACGCAACCAGCATCTACACTGACGGAAAAATTCAACGGGTCCAGATGGCGAATACGTTGCATGCGCTCCAGGCTGAGCACCAGCTCAGCTTTTTGTGCATCAGGTAAGGCGCCGGCGACTAAGCCGCTACCGCCTCCTTGTGGCACGATCGGAATCTGAGCCTGGTGACAATAGCGCACGACCGCAGCGACCTCTTCGGTATTGGCCGGGCGCGCTACTGCCAAGGGGGTTGCGCCGGTCGTTCCCGCCCAATCAATGCAATAACGTGCCGTGTCGTTTTTTTCTGTGAGTACGCCCTTGGGGCCTAAGGTGTCCTGTAAAAAAGCCACTAATTCTGCTTGTTGGGATGCCGCTATTGTGCGGTGATGAGCAGGGGGTGTTGATGCCATCAAAACGACCTCGTGCAATGATATGAAAACAACGGGTTCAAGGGAGTTTCGCTAGGGCTGACTCAAGCAGATGAACTCAGCGACTGATCTAAGCCGCTGAGCTTATTTGCTGAACTTACTGAATGAATTCATTCATTCAATAAGCTAGGCCGCTGATCCCAGTGGCCTGATCATCTGAACCACAGGACAACACCTGGAAACAGTAAAAATAGCGCCAGTAATGCCAGTAGCGTGAAGTAGAAAGGCAGGAGGCTTTTCACTAAGCGCTCCATGCTCACTTTGCCGACACCGCATCCCACATACAGCACTGTGCCTACAGGTGGCGTAATCAGTCCAATCCCCAGGATGAACGACATCAGCACCCCAAAGTAAACCGAATCAATCCCCAGTTTCACTACGACCGGTGTCATCATGGGGGCCAGAATCACCATGGCTGGCGTGAGGTCCATAAAGAAGCCGACCACTAATAAAAAGGCGGAGAGAATTAACAGCAGTAGAAACTTATTATCAGTCAATGATGAAAGCCCCACCACCAATTGCTGCGGGATCATATTGGCGGTCAAAAGCCAAGCCAGCACACTGGCAAAAGCCAACAGTAACATCACCACACCAGTGAGTCGGCCGGTGGTGATGCATAATCCAAACAACGTTTTTAAGGTCAAGCTACGGTAGATAAAGCAGGAGACGAGTAATGCGTAGACCAGTGCGATCGCAGCACTTTCGGTGGGTGTGAAAATACCGGTCAGAATGCCGCCGACAATAATGACAGGCAGTAGCATGGCCCATAACGCTTCTTTCAGTGCACTGACGAGTTCACCAAAATCAAAGGGTTGGCCGCGTCCATTCTGACGAGACTGTTGATAGGTGGTGGCCGCTAGACAAACGGTGATCAGAATACCCGGTACAATACCTGCCAGAAATAATTCTGAGATTGAGGTATTGGTGACAACGCCAAACAAAATCATCGGAATGGAGGGCGGAATGATAATTCCGACCACGGAAGCGGCGACGACGATGGCCGTCGCCATTGAGCCTGAATAGCGATGTTGCTTCATCGGCTCGATCATCATACTGCCGACGGCAGAGGCGTCGGCCACGGCCGATCCACTGATACCGCCAAAGAACATGGAGGTCATGACGGCCACTTGGCCCAGTCCTCCGGCAACAAAGCCCACCATGGCACTGGCTAAACGCACCAAGCGCGTTGCGATCCCGCCGGCACTCATCACCTCACCGACCAAAATGAAGAGTGGGATGGCCAGCAGCGGAAAAGAATCGAGGCCATTGACGGCTTGATCCACCAAAGGCGACAGCGGAATATCAGAATAAAAGAAAATAAATAAGCTGATGGCACCCAGGCCGAAAGAAATGGGCATTCCAATCAGAATGCACAGGGCCAGACCTACAAGAATGCTCCATAGAATCATTGGTCACGCCCTCGTAAAACGTCGATTAACGCTAAAGTATTCGCAATCAATGTGAGCCCGCCCATTACTAACATGGCGCTATAGAGCCAAATTTTGGAGATGCCTAACATCGGGGTTTCACTGACATAGCCTGTGATCAGATCGTGGAATCCCAGACCAATACTCAGGCAAACCAGATAAATCAGAGCAATGACGCACAGCGACAGTAAACGCTTGAGCCCTTTGGGGGCTAAATCTCGAAAAAAGGTGACGGCGACATGCTCTCGCTCCAGGCTGCCGAGCCCCGCACCTAATAGCACCAGCCAAATAAAGAGCACTCGGGACATCTCTTCAGCCCAGGCGTAAGAGGTGTTTAAGACAAAACGGCCAAATACGTTGGCGGTGACACAGAACACAACACCCAGCACAAGTAGACCAACGGCAACGCGTAACGTCGTAATCAGAAGGCCCAGCCATGGAGGCATGGGAGAGGAGGTAGGGGATGTCTGCATGCAGCGCCTCCTGCTGAGCGTCGGGTGAGACGACGCTCAGCGTTTTCAATGAAGTCAGTTATTGGGAAAGCTCACGGATATCATCAATCAGCTGACCACCGATCTGGTCACGCCAATGGTCATAAACCGGTGCCAACTTTTTCTGGAATACGGCGACCTGACCGGGGGTCAATTCTGTAATCTGCATGCCGTCATCTTTCAGTTCTTGTTTGATCTGATCATTTAATGTACGGCTGACCTGGCGTTCATATCGACTCATGTCCTGAGCGGCGTCAACCAAGAGTTGTTGATAGCCTTCGGGCAAACGGTCCCAGTAGCGTTTGGAGACCAGTGTGATGAAGGGCGTGTAGACATGGTTGGTTTCTGTGGCGTAAGGCTGCACTTCATTGAATTTGGATGACTGGATGGTAATCCAGGGGTTTTCTTGGCCATCCACCACGCCTTGCTCTAATGCTGTGAACAATTCTGCAAATGACATGGGGGTGGGGTTGGCGCCTAAGGTTCTCCAAATATCCAAATGGATCGGGTTTTGCATCGTGCGAATCTTGAGGCCTTCTAGATCCGCTGGTGAAGAGACCGGGTGCTTACTGTTAGTGAGCTGGCGATAACCATTCTCAGACCAACCAATCGCCACCAAACCTTTGCTGCTGGCGACTTTGAGTAGTTGGTCACCAATGTCCCCATCAAAGACCTGATCAACAACATCGGTTGTGGGGAAGAGGAAGGGCAAATCAAAGACGGCAAATTCTGGGAACATCTTGACCAGTGGTGAGGTGGACGGCAGCGTCATTTCCAGCGTGCCAGACTGCAACGAGCTGACGGCCTGTAAATCATCGCCTAACTGAGCGCTATCAAACAGCTGAACTTGAACATGGCCATCACTGCGTGACTCGACGATTTTTTCAAAGTACTCCGCGCCACGATATTGGGCGCCGCCTTTGGTGGTGCCGATACTGACGCGAATGGTGTAGTCCTGCCCATTACCGGCCACCTTGCCGCCAGTAATTTCCGGCATCGGTGGCATGTCTGAAGCAGCCTGTGCGGATAACCCCACGAGGGCGAGTGCCAGTGCTCCCGCTTTCATCGCCCCTTGCCATACCCCATGAGGACGAGTCAGATGCTGGGGACGAGCGCTTGTTGTTATTGTCATGCGATCTCTCCTGATGTGACGGTTGTGATGTGATGCTTGGGACATGATGTTTAAGTGTTAGGCTTCCTGCCAGACTTCGCCGTCCGGATAACGATGGCGCGCCAATGATTCGGGCTTCATCGTGATGCTATAGCCGGGCGCTTCAGGCACCAGGTAGTGACCTGTTTTGATACGTACAGGATCAATAAAGTGATCATGTAAGTGGTCCACATACTCCAACAAACGCCCTTCGAGATTGCCTGAAACTGCAATGTAATCAAACATGGCAATATGTTGGGTGTACTCGCATAGGCCGACACCGCCGCCATGAGGACAGACTGGGATATCAAACTTCGCGGCCAGCAGTAGCACCATGATGACTTCGTTGAGCCCGCCCAGACGCGCGGAATCCAACTGACAGTAGTCGATCGCCCCGGCTTGCATCAGCTGCTTGAACATGACGCGATTATGGCAATGCTCGCCAGTGGCGACGCCAATGCCTTGAACACCGCCAAAGCCTTGCAAGCGACGGCGGATCTCCGCATGGCCGAGAATATCATCGGGGCTGGTGGGCTCTTCGATCCAGTGCGGGTTGAATTCGGCCAAGCTGCGCATCTGGGTGATGGCCTCATCTACGTCCCAAACCTGGTTGGCGTCCATCATTAAAGTGCGATGCTCACCAATTTCTTCACGTAATATGGCGGCACGGCGACGGTCATCTTCAAGGTTGCCGCCCACTTTCTGTTTGAAATGCTCCCAACCCTCTGCCAGGGCTTCACGGCACAGTTGACGCATTTTCTCTTCGCTATAGCCGAGCCAACCTGCAGAGGTGGTGTAGGCCGGATAACCGTGTGCTTTTAATTCGGCTTCGCGTTCGTGTCGGCTATCTTGCAACCGCTTGAGTAATGCCAACGCCTCTTCTGGGGTGAGCGCATCACTGACAAAACGGAAGTCCAGGCAGCGGACCAGCGCTTCGGGGCTCATATCAACTAAAAGCTTCCAAAGTGGCTTGCCTTCCTGCTTGGCCCATAAATCCCAAACCGCATTAATCATGGCGGCACAAGCCAGATGCATGACACCCTTTTCAGGGCCTAACCAACGTAACTGACTATCGCCGCTGGTCTGATCGCGCCAGAAGCGACCCATATCGGCCGTAATTTCTTCCAGTGTCAGTCCCTCAAGCTGCGAGGCCATTGCATTAACCGCCGCCACGCAGATGTCATTACCACGGCCTATGGTGAAGGTCAGGCCATGACCTTCGAGGCCACTGTCGGTATGTAAAATGACATAAGTGGCTGAATAATCAGGCGCAGCATTCATGGCATCCGAGCCATCCAACTCTCGTGACGTTGGGAAGCGAATGTCCTGGGCTTCAACTCGGGTGATCGTGGTCATAAGGGTTCCTGTCTGGGGTTAATCATCAGAGCAGGCGCAAGGCGCCGGGTGAGCCTTTACGCTTGACGATTTCGTCAAGCACTGTGACGTCAACGTCATGCTTTGAGTCTATGGGGCGCAGGAAACGAACTGCTAATGTTATTTTTTGCCAAACCAATAACCTGGTGTTATCGGTTTGGCGCTGAATTCGGGATATTGACGATCAAGCCCCCGCCGCTTGGGCGCTTGCATCAGTGAGCGCTGAATAGACGGTATGACGATCCCATGTCGGGCCTTGAACCAAAGTTTAAGAGCTTGAACTTGGCGGGTCCGATAGGTAGAAAAAATACTGATAGAGCAGGTGGTTGGCGAAATGGCACGATGTTGTACCAATACCCGTATAGCGACCAATAACGACACCTAAGACCACTATAAGACGAGGCCTTGGGGGTGATGATCATGGGTTGAAGAGAGGAATAAAGAGAGAAATAGAGAGGAGCAGAGAGAAATAGAGAGGAGTAGAGAGGAGTAGAGAGGAGTAGAGAGGAGTAGAGAGGAATGATGAATAAGATGAATAAAGAAATAGAAAGATGAAGTGATGAGGTTTGACCTCAACACTTCATCGCAGACTCATAACGCAAGCTTGGCTCGGCGTAACGGATTAAAAAAGAGTAGATAGCGTAGCGCCACATAGCCAACCAGCAACGTCGCCACCAACAGCTCGAGCTCTGCCAGCAGTTGTAGTTGCCCAACGGCATGCCCGGTCACCCCCCACTGAGTAAACATATCGGCGGCTTTATACAAGGCTGTGGCACCAATCACCATGGGAAAGGTAAAAGCCGCATAGCCTGGGCTAAAGGGGAGGCGGAGTAATTTAATAAAGGCCAGATAAATCACCATGGTCATCAGTACGGCAACGCCCAGCAGTAGATCCACCAATAACGGAGACGGGGCCGCGATCACGGTCAGATACCCTGCTAAAGACAAGCTGGCAGGTGCCGCGAGTATGGCAATCGTGGGCTTGGCCGCATCGGGGACTTCTTCGGCAAAGATTAAGCGATATAACATCACTGGCAGCATCAGGCCATAGCTGATCAAGCCAAACCAGAAAAGCCCCTGAGCGACAGGCGTCAATATGCCTCCAGGGTTGGCGACCGCCGCGACAATAATGCCGACTGGTGGGACAAACCAGCTAGGCAGCATATGTTGCAGCTCAAACTGTCGGCTTCGATGCCAGACAAAAGTGATCAGAAACAGCAGATGCAAGCCCACAGCGAAGATCCATAATGCACTGCCTGCGGTGCCTCCAACCGCTTTGGAGACCACCATGGTGGCCATCGCAAAAGTAGGGACCACACTTCCGACAACGGGATGGGCGAGATCATCGCTTAAATGTTTGGGGTTTAGGATAAATTTAGTGGTCAGAATTAAGAGCAGCACACTGGCGATAGCGGCTCCTACGGCCTGAGCTTGTCCTTGTAATGAAGTCGCATGAAACAGGGATGTATTTTCCCAGCACCAACCAAGACTGCCAATCCCTAAGGCAAGACCGGCCATGGGCGTCGGAGCGGTAGCGCATCGGGCTAAAGTTTGGCGAATCACAGTGGTATCCCTCTTAGATGTTTTCGTTATGCCATCCTATGAAAAATGCATTATATGTGATATCTAAATGATCTAAATTCGTCGTTTAGGAAAACTAAATGCTGAGTCTTAAACAACTGGCGGTGTTTGCCAGTGTGGCGCGCCATGGGCATCTCGGTGGTGCCGCATCAGATCTGTTTCTCAGTAAGGGGGCGGTGTCTCAGGCTTTAGCAGAGCTAGAGCGGCGATTGGGGACGCCCTTGTTTGATCGTGTGCATCCACGATTGAAGTTGAATGACCAGGGACGTCAATTACAGCCGATGGCAGAAGCGTTATTAAGTCAGGCTTGGGATATTGAGCATCTATTTGATACCGGAGGAGAGCCCACAGGGGCCTTGCATGTGGGCGCCAGTCAGACGATTGGAAACTATTTATTGCCCGTGTTACTGGGCTATTTGCCTCAAGTACAGGCCAAAGTTCAAATTACTAATACACATCATTTATGTGACATGTTGATGCGCTTTGAGCTTGATCTAGCGTTAATTGAGGGCGAAAGCCATCACCCCGATCTAGTCATGACGCCATGGTTAATGGATGAAATGGTGGTGGTCGCGCCTCCTGATCATCCGCTGGCCCTCCAGACGGCTCAAACCGGCGATGCTTTGGATGTCGCAATGCTGAATGACTGTCACTGGGTGATTCGTGAGCCTTATTCTGGCAGCCGTGAACAGTTTGATCATTGGATTGCTCCAGAGCTGACGGCCATTGGCCCGACGATGGAGTTGAATACACTGGAAGCAGTGATGACCAGTGTCGTTCATGGCTTGGGGCTGACTTTTATTTCACGGCTGGCGATTCATGATCGATTAGCCTTGGGGCACTTGGTGGTCTTGCCACTCACACACCGTTATCCCCGGCAACTCAGCCTGATTTGGCACAAACAAAAATACCATGGTGCATTGTTACGTCGGTTCGTCGCTTTTTGCCAGCAACAAGCGACGTTGTTAAGCACGGCGGATGTCTCTTTGGACAAAGCGTCTGATTAGGTGATGAGGTCGTATTGATATGCTTTTGATATAGACCCTGACAAGTAAAAAAAGGCGTATAATAGTTATGGTTAATAAAGAGATAGGGGAATGAGCCACAAGCTTGTTGCCCGCTAATGGGATCTGTATCGCCAAATCCGGTCGATACTTGATCATCAAATGACGAGACTAACCATGAGTATTACCACTGTACGCGAGGCTCATTGGCCCGCTATTTTGCGTCTTCAAGATGAGGCTTATTCTGAGATCGAACCTGAACCGCTTCAGGTATTACAAAGCAAATGGCATCAATCACCTGATTTATGCTTTGTGTATGAGGATATGCAAAGTCAGGATATTGGGGCTTATCTATTAGCCCATGCTTGGCATAGCCCGGTTCCCCCCAAGCTTTACTCACCTTTGCCGCCGGCAAGTGAAGGGGATTGCCTATTTGTTCATGATTTGGCGGTATCACCACGTTATGCCGGTCAAGGGATCGGGCAGAAAATGATGGCCCAATTGATGCAGCGTGCCCGAGCGGCCGATTTTGATCATATTCGACTGGTCTCAGTGCAAGATTCTTCACCCTTTTGGGCCAAGATGGGCTTTAAGTCCGCCTCTCAGGCTTCTGTTGATGACAGTTACGGCCCTGGTGCCGTATTGATGACATGTGCCTTGGCTACGCAATCCGTTGCGGCTTGAACGCCCTCTATGGGACGACGATGACCCCCTGTGCTGTATAAGAAAAACGGCTGGCCGCTTTGTCGCGCTGGCCAGCCGTTGTTATCGGCGATGCCCCTCGGTGAGGGGCGTGCTGTGGTGGTGATGTCGCCGAGCTTTATGTCACCGAAAGCTTTAGGCCACCGAAAGCTTAAAGACAGAGACTTGTGTCTTCATTGTGGTGGCTAATTGTGCCAACTCTTCGCTAGCGGCTGTGGATTGTTCGGTCCCCATCAGGGTCTGTTCCGAGATATTGACGATCTGTGACAAGCTTTGATTGATTTCTTCAGTGGCCGCTGACTGTTGCTCAGAGGCACTGGCAATCTGCTCGATCATACGCACAATGTGATCAATGCCATCGCCGATCTCATGCAGGGATTGAGCGACTTGATGGCTCATCTGCTGATTTTCTTCTACCCGAGATAGGCCTCCTTTCATGATGGTGACCGCCTCATGGCTTCCTTCTATTAGCGTGTTGACCACTTGCGTAATTTCACCCACTGAGGACTGAGTGCGTTGTGCCAAAGAGCGCACCTCATCGGCGACGACGGCGAAGCCTCGGCCATGCTCTCCGGCGCGAGCCGCCTCAATGGCAGCATTGAGTGCCAATAAATTGGTTTGTTCGGCAATATCATTAATGACCTGAGTGACCTGACTGATGTCCGCACTTTTCTTTTCTAAGTCATCAATTTGTTGCGCGACATTTTGTATCTCGTTGGCAAGATTCATTAAGGCCTGACGACCTTGATCGCCAATATCGCGCCCCTGGTTACTCAGTGTTCTCGCTTGCTGGGCAGCGGTTCTCACTTCTTCAGCACTTTGTGCTGCTTGCACAGCGGTCGCGCTCATTTGGTTAATGGCGGCTGCGACTTGATCTGTTTGATCTGTCTGAGTTTGCACATTATCCATCGCACTACAGTTGATAGATGAAAGCTCTTCTGCAGAAGCAGAGACTTCATCTGACATGGCCGATAAGTGGGTGATCACGCCATCGAACTGCGTCAGCATTCGGTTAAGGTCTTCGCCGAGCTCCGCCAGTTCATCGCGACCTTGTGTCTTAATGCGCAGGCTCAAGTCAGATTCGGCCGTGATATGGCGCATGGCCTTTTGCATCGCTTGAATGGGCTGGTTAATTGAGCGAGCAATCATCCAGCTCAGTAATAACCCTAGGATGGTCACGGTGATGGCAATGCTCGGATAGAGCACCAGGCTGTGATCATATAAGACTCCGACGGATTGTCTTTCTTCCCGCGCGACATTGAGTTGCAGGGTCATTAATTCGTCAATTTTAGCGGTAATTGGGTCAATGACACGGTATAAGGGACCGTCAATCACATCGAGGTCTGTGCCCGGTGTTTGGGCCGCTGAAGCGAGCACGTCTCGTGCCTTTTGAATTGCTTGATCGGCCTGAGCAAAGAGCACTTCAGCCTCTTGTACCAATTTGGTTTCTCTTGGTGTGAGTGCTGTCGAAGTGTACTGTTGCCACAGCTTATGAATATTGGATTGTGCTTTACCCAGTGCCTTATTGGCGGCTTCAGGGGTGATCAAATGGGCATTGGCTTTATTTACAGAGTCAATTACGAGCACTGCATAATCATCAGAAATGGATTTTAGTTCTTGTAAGGGCACCACGCGATCATTGTAGATACTGGAGACACCATGGTTGATGCTAGCGAATACATTGAGGGCATAGATGGTCAGGCCACCGATGGCGATGACCGGTATCGCAATCACCAAGAGGAGTCGCCATCTCAAAGGGATGTGAGTCATGACTTTCATAGAGGTTCTCTTAATCGGGGAATAATATTTTTTTTAAGGGATGCTGCTTTAATATAGTGATCAATCATGAAAAGTGTATTTTTATTATTGGTATTGGGTTCGTTTTTGAAATGCACCAGAATGGAGCGTTTTAGGCATCCATAAACGCCACGGATTAAACCTTATATGCCAATTTTTTTCTCTTTTATGTTGCCACTATGTTTATTTTTTGTGCAGAGCAATGGGCTGGGGTCAATGACCTTTGATCCGCTGATCAGTGTGATCACTTTGTGATTTTTTTGCATGCGTTGCTTGCTATTTTTTTATCGATGTTCACGATCAGCTTTAGAGAGATGGATTTTAAGGGGCGGGTTGGATTCTATGAATTCATGTTTTCAGGAGGATCCAATACCGGATGATAAACACTATCGATATCGAACATTCGGTTATCGAACATTAGGTGATTAATGCCCGGTGATTAAATATCCGATGATTGAATATCAAAAGCATTAAATCGGTATCACCTTAACGGAATTAACCTGTGTTCAGATGATACCGACGAACGCCTTTACTGATGACTTATTGGCGGGCTTTATGTCGCAATAAACGTAAGGCATTGAGGGTGACCAGCGCGGTGGCGCCACTGTCAGCCAGCACTGCAACCCAAAGACCGGTGATACCGATCAAGCTGGTGACGAGGAACACAGCTTTTAGGCCTAAAGCCAGGGCGATATTTTGGCGGATATTATTCAAAGTGGCCTGAGAAAGTTCAATCATGTGACTGAGCGTGGGTAGCCGATTGTGCGTGATCGCAGCATCGGCGGCCTCCAGGGCAACATCACTGCCGCTACCCATGGCAATCCCAATATGGGCCGCCTTCATGGCTGGGGCATCATTGATGCCATCTCCCACCATCGCGACTTGATGGGAGTGGGCCAATTGCTCGACATAGCGGACCTTATCTGTTGGGAGGAGTTCGGCCTGATAGTCGATACCCAAACGTTGGCTGATTGCGGCGGCACTGCGGGCATTATCACCGGTCAGCATGACCACTCGAATGCCTTTTTCATGCAGATGTTGCACGGCCTCCAGCGCATCAGATCTCAGCGTGTCTTGCCAAGCAATCAAGCCCACGGGGGTTTGCGCCTCAAGCAGTATCCCCAGCGTTTTACCTTGGCTTTCTAATGTTTCAACCTGTGCTGACACTTCGTCCGTTAAAGGTTCAGAGAGTTGAGCTGGCGCCAGTAGTTGGTAGGTTTGGCCTTTGATCTCTCCACTGACCCCTCGACCGGCCAGCGCTTGCTTGTGCTCGGCTTCAGGCCAAGGGGTCGCGAGCTGTTCGGTGGCATAGTGGATGAGTGCTTTGGCCAGCGGGTGACTTGAGCCCGTTTCAATGGCGGCTGCATATTGCAGTACCTGAGCGGTAGATAGATGCGCTAAGGGATGCACTTCCGTTACCTGAGGCTTGCCTTCAGTTAACGTGCCGGTTTTATCAATGGCAATGGTATCAATTCGACCCAGTTGCTCCAGTGCGGCCCCACCTTTGATTAAAGCTCCCAAACGGGTTCCGGCCGCCAGTCCTGAGGTAATGGCGGCAGGTGTTGAGATGACCAAGGCACAAGGGCAGGCAATCAATAGCATGGCCAAGCCACGATAAATCCAGGTATCCCAGGGCTGTGCAAACATGAGCGGAGGAATCAGCACGACCGCCAACGCAAGCGCCATCATTAACGGTGTATACCAGCGGCTGAATTTAGCCAAGAAGCGTTCTAAGGGCGCTTTTCGCGACTCAGCGTCTTCGATTAATTGAAGAATGCGATCAATGGCATTATCGCCCGGTTCTGAAGTGATCGTGAGGCGTACCACACGATCAACCGCCACCGCACCAGCCGGAAGCCTCTCACCTTGAAAACGTTCGACTGGAATCGATTCTCCCGTTAGGGCGCTTTCATCAAAACTGGCTGCTTCGTCATTGAGCTGGCCATCCGCCGGTAAACGCCCACCAGGCGAGACTTCAACAAGATCGCCGGGGATAAGTGTACTGGCCGGGACAGTGATTCTTTGTCCTTGTTCAATTTTAACGGCTTGATCGGGCACCAGCGCCATCAGCGCCTGGACACCGCTACGGGCTCGGGCCGCGGCCACACCTTCTAACCGTTCACCGATTAAAAACAGCAACAATACCGTCGACGCTTCGGCGGTCTCGCCGAGATAAAGGGCGCCCAGGGCTGCGACAGTCATCAAAGTTTCAATCGCAAAAGGCGTCCCGCTTCGCATCAGTTGCCAGGCGTGTCGCGCAATCGGTAAGAGCCCTAACAGGCACGTTACGATGAATAAATATTGACTAACCTGAGGGTGCCAAGGCGAAAGAATAAAGGCGATTGCGCTGCCTAACGCAATCAGCAGCCAGTGGCGATTGGCTTGCCAAAATAGATATGACTTCGAGTGGTTTGGGTTCGAGTGGGCTATTTGATCTGAATGGCGCGCTTGACCAGGGTGGCGCGCTTGATCTGAGGCGTTGGCTTGTCGTGCCAGTGTGAAACCCGCTTGAGTGACGGCTTTTTCAATATGTTCACTGAGCGCTTGATCTTCGTAATCAACAATCAGCTTTTCTGTTGTAAAACGCACTTCAGCACGGGTGACGCCGGGTAACCGTTGAACCGCGGTTTCAATCTTTTGAGCGCAGGATGGGCAGTCCATTCCCTGTACATGCCAACGATTTTGGTAGGCTGATGAGGGCGGCCTGTCCCCTTCCTCATCGTCATCGGGCGACAGCGTTTCCCCCTGTGCATGAGTGTGCTCATGGGTCGAATGATCACAGCAAGACGGAGCCTGATCGTCGCACTGATGAGCACTGTGCTGAGTGGGTAAGTGTGTCGGATTGGCACAGCAAGGTGTGGCTGGGCGATGACGGGAGGTATGCCCGTCATGCTGGGCATGATGATGTTGAGCACACATAGCAGTCCCCTCTTGGGTCAGTGAATACTAATCAGCCTACACCCTGAAGCACACTTTAGGGTCAAGATTTCTTTGCCGTCGTCGCCGTTAGACGCTCGCTCAGAAATTGGATCAAGGCTCTTAGCTTGGCCGGTAAATGCTTATTGGGGGGATACAGCACCCAGAGCCCACCACAATACTGGGTTTTAAACGTCCACTCCGGTAGCACTGGCACAATCTCACCTCTTTCGAGTGCTTCGCGCGCAGTAAAGTGCGGTAAGCTGCCAATCCCCAAATGTTGCTGTATGGCGCTGAGTCGAACGCCTGTGTGGTTGGCGGCATAGCGGCCCTTGACTGGCACAGTCACGCGCTGATGAGCGCGTTGAAATTTCCAGTGGGCATCGGCCGGAATCTCGCCTAGGCAGATGCAACTGTGCTGTTGTAGGTCTTTGGGGGTTTGTGGTGTGCCATGAGTGGTGAGGTAGTGTGGTGTGGCACAGATGACATGGCTGATTTTCATCAGCTCCCGCCCCATTAATCCCGGTGGCGGCTGGTCGGTAATCCGCAGGGCGAGATCAATCGGATCGTCGATTAAATCAAAGTGACGATCCTCCAGACGCATCAAGACATCCACTTCAGGATATTGCGCGAGAAAGTCGGGAATATGGGGGTGAATCACATAATGTCCGACGGCCTTTGGGATGCTGATTCGAACGACACCTTGGGGCGTTTCATTGATATGCCCTGATACCTCCAGCGCGGCTTGAGCGGCGCCCATCATCGCTTGGCCGTGGCGATAAACGGCTTGGCCGCTGTCACTTAAGCGCAATTTCCGCGTACTGCGCTCCAAAAGTTGGGTACTTAATGCTTTTTCAAGTCGTGAGACCGCGCGACTGGTGGCGGACGGGGTGGTCCCCAATTGGCGGCTTGCGGCAGAGAAACTACCCGTCTCGACCACTTTAACGAAAACGGCGATTTCGTGGAGCAGAGCGTTCATTTTATTTGTGCTCTCAAGGCAAAAGTCATTTGTTTGTAGCTGGGATTATCGCTAATGGTGTTGCTAGTTAAAATCGTTGTGGCTGCTGATTCAAGCCTATTGATCCAACACTACCAATCAGCGCTAGCCCCTTGATGATGCAAGGTGATGCAAAAGCCTGAAGTTTTGACCACGACTCTTTGATAAGGCGATAGACCTATGACTCAACGCTTATATTTAAATGATCCTGCGCCAGCCAAGGCCACCGTCAACGTTTTGAGTTGTCAGCCGGATCCCTCATCTGGGTTTCGGATCATTCTTGAGGCCACGCCGTTTCATCCTCAAGGGGGTGGCCAGCCGAGTGATACGGGTTATTTGCGCCACCCCGAGGGGCCAATAGCCACTGTTCGACATGTGATTCAAGATGAGTCCCAAACGGTCGTTCATTTGACCGATGTGGCTTTGCCGTTAGGCGCAGCCGAAGCCTCTGTCTGTATGCCCCAGCGGTTGTGGCATGCGCAGTTACATTCGGCTGGCCATCTGATTGCTCATTTGCTTAGCGCTCAAGGTTGGCAGCCGGTTAAGGCCCATCATTGGCCGGGTGAATGCCGTATTACCTTGAGCCCTACTGGTGACCACTTACCTGTGCCTGCAGTGGTGGAGGTTCAAGCTTGGTGTGATCAAGCGATCAACAGTGATACGCCGGTGGTGCAGCACCTGGATGCGAATGGATTACGGCAGGTGGCGATGGGGCCTTGGCCCGCTTTTCCTTGTGGAGGCACTCATGTGACTTCACTTCAACAGTTGCTGGGGCTTGAAGTTCAAGCCATTAAGATGAAAAAAGGGCGGCTTCAAGTCTCGTATCAGGTCCCGCCGACAAGCCCTGAAGCTTATGGGGTGGCGTGATATGACCGGCTATTGGAGCGAGTTTTCAAGCTTGGCATTGATTCACCTCATGGCGGTATTGATGCCGGGCCCTGATTTTGCGATCACCGTCAGACAAAGCCTACGCTATGGCATTCGGGTGGGGATCTTAACGGCGTTAGGCATTGGTCTCGGCTTGTCTGTCCATGTCGCTTATACCCTTGTCGGCGTTAGCGCACTGATGAAAAGCTGGCCTTGGTTGATGACGGCGGCCGAATTATTGGGGGCGGGTTATCTGATCTTTCTGGGGGGGCGGTTATTAGTCAGTCGCGCCGCATCGATCAACCCTTTGGCCGCGGAAGCGGCGGATTTGTCCTCATCGACCATCCCACCTCCCTCATGGCGTCAAGCTTTGATGATCGGTGTGATGACCAATGCGACGAACCCCAAAGCAACGCTCTTTTTCCTGGCGATTTTTACCACCATCGTGAGTCCGTCGACGCCTTTCATGATACAGCTCGGGTATGGGGCTTGGATGTGCAGCATTAATGCGCTGTGGTTTATGTGCGTCGCCATTTTTTTCGCTCAAGCCAAAGTGCGTCAGTACTTTTTAAAGATGGGGCATTGGTTGGAGCGGATTGTGGGGTTGTTACTGATCGGGTTTGCGGTTCGTTTAGTGACCGCAGTAGCTTGAGTGTTTGTGATTCATTGCTGATCCGGCGCGCTCATTGATCGACTGGCTCGTGTTAAACTGAGCATCACGTATTGGATGCCGAGAGAGGGTCTTCATGTCGACAGCGGTGGTGATGTCCGATCAGTCTCGGATGACGGAGGTGTTGGCCGAAGTCGCGATCATGTTGCTGGAGTATGGTGCTGAAAGTCGTTTGATTGAGCAAATCCCGGTGAGAATCGGTTCGGCACTCGGCTGTGATCGAGTGGACATGGCGTTGATTCCCTCTGCCGTCACCTTGAGTACTCGGATTGCAGGGCAGTCTGCCACCACCACCCGGCGCACTAGGGCTCAATCCCTCAATATGGGCGTTGTACACGACATCTTACAGCTATGTATCCATCTTGAGCGCCACCCCGCACATATTGATGACATCGAGCAGCAGCTTCGTACGATTAAGCCACGCTATTACCCGCAGTGGGTGCTGGTGCCCGTGATTGGTTTGGCCTGTGCGGCGTTCAGTCATTTGCATGGGGCTGATTGGCCTGGCTTTATGATCGCCTTCTTGGCTGCCGCAGTGGGGATGTGGGTTCGTACGGCATTAGCGAAGCGCCGTTACCCTGCATTAATCAGTTTTGCGATCACTGCGTTTGTGTCGACCAGTATTGCCAGTTTAGCGCTGCTTCCGCAATTGAGCCGCACACCCAACTTGGTGATTTCGGCCAGTGTGTTATTGCTGGTGCCTGGGTTTCCTTTTGTGAATGCATTTCTGGATGCGTTTAAAGGCTATCTCAGTATGGGATGGGGGCGCTGGTTGGAGGCTTGCTTGCTCACACTGATGACCTCCTTAGGGATTATTCTGGCCTCGCGTTTACTCAATATTCATGTTTGGTAAGGCGTGGGTTGAGGCGAAACGAAATAACACCAAGGGGGCATGGAGATCGTGATGGAGATTGGGCACTGGCACTGGGATCAAGCCATTATCGACGCGCTACTGGCTGCATTACCCGCAGCGGGGTTTGCCATGATCTTCAATGTACCGCGCCAGGCATTGAAATTTTGTGCGCTAGGCGGTGCTTTGACCTATAGCTTCAGAGCATTTTTGATGCAAGGCTTTGATGTGTCGATTGGATTGGCTACTTTTGTTGCCGCAACGCTGATGGGGATTCTCGGTGTGTTTTGGTCTCGGCGTCACTGGATGCCGCGCCCGGTATATACCGTACCGGCTATTATTCCGATGATTCCAGGCACCTATGCTTACGAAACCATGATCACGTTAGTGTCGATGAGTGAGCACGGTGCTTCTGATGAGCTAGTGGCGCGCTTTTTGACCAATGGGGTGCATACCCTCAGTATTTTATTTGCGATTACTTTTGGGTTGGCGATCCCTTCCTTACATTACTTTCGCCGTCGTCATCCGGTGATCTAATGGTGCACGGTGATGGCGCTTATGCGTCATAATGCAGGCAGCCTTGGCAGGGCTGTTATTGTGTTTTGATGTCTTTTGTCCCGTTTTAGAACCGCCTAGCGGTGAAGGTTTGTTTTTATGATGAAAAATGCGCAAACACGACTGAATAAATACATCAGTGAAAGCGGTATTTGTTCTCGTCGTGAGGCGGATCGCTATATTGAGCAAGGCAATGTGTTCATTAACGGGCGTCGAGCCACCGTGGGGGACAAAGTCGGTCCTCGCGATACGGTGCGCGTGAATGGCCAGGAAATCGAGCCTCAGGGCGAAGAAAATTTGGTATTTATTGCCCTGAATAAACCCGTTGGCATTGTCAGTACCACTGAATCGAGCGAAAAGTCCAATATCGTTGATTTTGTCAAACACGGTGTTCGTATTTTTCCTATTGGGCGTTTGGATAAAGACTCTCAAGGCTTAATTTTCCTGACCAATAACGGCGATCTGGTCAATAAGATCCTCCGGGCGGGGAATCAGCACGAGAAAGAGTATTTAGTTCAGGTGAATAAGCCGATCACTGAGGCTTTCATCCAGGGGATGGCGGGCGGGGTGCCTATCCTCGGCACGATGACGCGTCAGTGTCCGGTGAGCCAGGAATCCAGTCATGTCTTTCGGATCACCTTAGTGCAAGGGTTGAATCGACAGATTCGGCGGATGTGTGAATATTTCGGCTATGAAGTGACACAGCTGGAACGGGTGCGCATCATGAATGTCACCCTAAAAGGTTTACCTGTGGGTGAGTGGCGTGATTTGACCGATAAAGAACTGAGTGTACTGCTGAAATCTATTGAAGGTTCTTCTTCAGAAGCCGCGCCAGGACGCCGTCGCTCAAAGCCTCGTCAAACCAAACCTGCTGGAACCAAGCGTACTGGAGCCAAGTCCTCTAGAACCCAACAGAAAACGGCGTCATCCGGTCACCCGCCCCGCGGTCAAGGTGCTCCCGCTGGGAAGGCGGGAAAACGACCCTTTAAGGGCAAAAATGCGCAAGGTTCAGGCGGTAAAGGCGCGGGACGTCCGGGATCGAGCAAACCGGGGTCGGGCAAACCGGGATCGGGCAAAAAGGCGGCTCAGGGCGCCGGTAAAAACAGTAATAGTCATCGGACCGGGCAAGGGCGTAAAGGGCCTGCCGTACGGGGGTCTAAATCGCGTCAACGCTAATGAATTGAGGACTTGTCATGTTTATTGCGGTGTATGAGTTTCAAGTCAAAGCCGGTCAGGAAACCGCTTTTAGACACGCCTGGCGGCAGGTCACGCAGATGTTTTATGAGCGTTGTGACAGCTATGGGTCGCGCTTACACCTGACCGATCATCCAGGGCGCTTTGTTGGGTATGCCCAATGGCCAAGCCGCGAACAGTGGGCGGCCAGTCGCCAACTTGACGATGACGATTTTATCAACACTCGTCAGCTTATGAGGGACTGTCTTGAGACCTCTCATACCGTCTATGAAATGACCGTTACCGATGATGAGCTACAGCGCCAGCTCTTTCACCAAGGGAAGCCCGATTAGTGCTGTGCCTTTTGACACCGCACCTTTTGACACCGCCCCTTGGCTTGCTTGAATGTTGATCATCTGACCCCATGATAAAGGGCATCAACGACTAGAGTGAAACCTCGGGAGCGATTATGAGCCAAGATTCAAGCTATACCCCGCCAAAAGTATGGCAATGGGAGCAAGCCAGTGGTGGCAAGTTTGCCAGTATTAATCGTCCTATTGCTGGGCCGACTCACGACAAAACATTGCCGGTAGGGCGTCACCCTTTCCAGCTCTATTCATTGGCAACGCCCAATGGTGTGAAAGCGAACATTATGTTCGAAGAACTGTTGGCTGAGGGTTATCCGGCTGAATATGATGCTTGGCTGATTAATATTGGTGAAGGTGATCAGTTTGGCAGTGGCTTTGTGGCGGCTAACCCCAACTCAAAAATACCGGCCTTGATGGATCATTCCACAGAAACGCCGACCCGTGTTTTTGAGTCAGGCTCGATTTTGTTTTATCTGGCGGAAAAGTTTGATGCCTTTTTACCTCAGTCGATCCCTGCCCGCACTGAAACCATGAATTGGCTGTTCTGGCAGATGGGCAGTGCGCCTTTTGTGGGGGGTGGCTTTGGTCATTTTTACAGCTATGCGCCAGAGAAATTAGAGTACCCGATCAATCGCTATGCGATGGAAACCAAACGCCAGCTGGATGTTTTGAATCGCCATCTGGCCGATCACCGTTATCTGGCGGGCGATGAATATACGATTGCAGATATGGCTAATTGGCCTTGGTATGGTCAGTTGGTGCTGGGGCGCTTGTACGATGCAGCGGAATTTCTACAAGTGGAAGACTACACCCACGTGATGCGCTGGGCGAAAGAGATTGATGCCCGTCCTGCTGTGCAGCGCGGTCGTATGGTGAATCGAACGTTCGGTGAGCTTCATGAGCAGTTACATGAGCGGCACGACGCCAGTGACTTTGAACTGAATACCGAGGATAAACGTCAGGCGTAAGTCCGGTGCCATCCTCATCAAAAACCGGCGGTTGAGTTTAACTCAGCCGCCGGTTTTTTTGCCTGATGACATCAGGTGATGTTTAGATCAGGCGAGTTTTGATCATATAAGTTTTGATCATATAAGTTTAGCAAGACTCACGCGATGAGATTAAGCGGACACCTTGGCGATAGCTTGTGCCACGGTTTCAATATTGCGTTGATTCAAACCCGCAACACACATACGGCCACTGTCAATCAGGTAGACACCATGCTCATCGCGCAAGCGGACCACTTGTGCTGGGCTTAAGCCGGTATAACTGAACATCCCTTTTTGCTGAGTCATATAGCTGAAATCCTGATCAGGCAGTGCCGATGATAAGGCCGACACCAGTTGTTCGCGCATACTGACTAGGCGCTGGCGCATTTCTGCCACTTCGGTTTGCCATTGGGCATTGAGTCGCGCGTCATTCAGGACTTCACTGACCAGGCGCGCGCCATGTTTTGCTGGGCTGGAATAGTTACGACGCACCGTGGCTTTTAACTGCCCGAGTACGCGTTCTGCCGTTTCTGCATTTGAGCAGATGATGGATAAGGCCCCAACCCGCTCAGCATACAGTGAGAATACCTTTGAAAAAGAGTTGCTCAGTAGGAAGGGGTAGCCGCGAGCGGTGAGTGCACGGATGGCATAGGTATCGGCCTCCATACTGTCACCTAGCCCTTGGTAGGCCATGTCCATAAAGGCAATCAGTTCACCGGCTTCAATAACATCTAAGACTTGATCCCACTGCGCTGGGGTTAAGTCGGCGCCTGTTGGATTGTGACAGCAAGGGTGAAGCAACACGATGCTTTGTGCGGGCAACTGCTTGAGACTATTGAGCATGGCCTCAAGATCGACGCCACCCGTTTCAGGGTCGAAGTAGGGGTAGGCGTGAGTTTTGAAGCCTGCCCCTTGGAAAATCGCAATATGGTTTTCCCAGGTGGGCGTACTGACCCAGACTTCTGATTGAGGGAAGTAATGTTTGAGGAAATCAGCCCCAATCATCAAGGCGCCAGATCCGCCCAGGCTCTGAATTGTGGCGATACGCTCGTCGGCCAGTGCGGGGCTATCTGCGCCGAAGATCAGGTGCTGGACCGCTTTTCGATAAGGGGCATAGCCTTCCATCGGTAAGTACAGCTCGCCTTCAGTACTCGGTTTGAAGGCTTGTTGCACTTCGCGTAACGCAGCGGGAATGGGAACGAGGCCCTGCTCATCATAATAAACGCCGATACTTAGGTTGACCTTTTGCTCGCGGGGGTCCTGCTTATAGGACTCAACCAATGAGAGGATCGGGTCTCCGGCATAGGGGGGCACATGCTTAAACATAAGCGTCCTTGAGAATCAGTGAGGGGATACGAGGTCGGCTGTCGACGATCAACCGCACAACCTTCGGCTTGCTGCCGCCATGTCGCAAGCCTATGACTGGTGCATAGCATAACGCAGATGGGACAATTAAATCTTATGAACAATTCATTTTATGAACCATTGATCTCATGAACGACTCATCTCATGAACAATTAAATTTTAGACATAATTGAGCCTTATCCAGGCCGCCTTATCATGCTGGATGTTGTGCTGAGCTGTGTTGAGTTCTTAATCAGGAGTGTTGTATGGCCAGTGAGTCCAAGTCGGTGATTTATGCCGCAATGGCCGGTAATTTATTGATTGCCGTCACCAAATTTATTGCCGGAGGGATCACCGGTAGTTCTGCAATGCTGTCTGAAGGGATTCACTCTGTGGTGGATACAGGCAATCAGGTGTTGTTATTGCTGGGCATGAAGCGGGCGCAAAGACCCCCAGATGATCAGTTCCCCTTCGGTTATGGTAAAGAAGTGTACTTTTGGAGCTTTGTCGTCGCGATTTTGATTTTTGCCATTGGCGCCGGAGTTTCACTCTATGAGGGTATCCTGCATGTACTTGAGCCGGAGCCGATGACATCACCCATAGTGAACTACATTGTGTTGGCGCTAGGCTTGGTGTTTGAAGGGGCTTCATGGGTTTTTGCTTTGAATGCGTTTCGCAAAACCAAAGGTAAATGGGGCTACTTGGAAGCCGTGCAGCGTGGTAAAGATCCTTCACTATTTATGGTGGTGTTTGAAGATTCGGCCGCAATGATTGGGCTACTGGTGGCCTTGGCGGGTGTGGCCCTCAGCCAGCTGACGGGTAACCCTGTATTTGATGGTATTGCGTCGATTCTGATTGGTTTGATTCTGGCAGGAACCGCGATCTGGCTCGCTGTTGAAACCAAAGGGCTTTTGATTGGTGAAAGTGCCAATCAAGTGGTGATCCAGCATATTCGCTCACAAGTGCAGCAAGCCTCACTGGTCGATGCGGTGCACGAAGTCTTGACCATGCACATGGGGCCTGATTTTGTCCTGGTGAACATCAGTGTGCGCTTCAAACGAGGCAGCACTGCCGCCGAGATCGAGCAGGCGATTGCCGAACTCGATCGCAATATTAAGCAGACTTCTCCCGTCGTCAAACGCGTTTTTATTGAAGCTGAATCTTATCGCGATGTGGATTTGCGTGCCGATTCCCCCAGTACAACGCCATCGTGAGATTTAATCTTATTATGAGTCCATTGAGCGGGCCGGAGGGCGACGACGCACCGGCCCCGCGAGTGCGGTGATACTGGCTTCGAGTTGTGAGTAGGCTCCCCATAAGAACAGCAGCTCGGCGGCGACAAAGAGTGGCCCAATGATGAGGCCGATGACATCATCGACAAACGCCGGTTTACGGCCCTCGTAGTAATGGCCGATCAACTGGAAGATCCAACCGACGACAAACAGGCTCAGGCCACTGCTGAGCCAAATCGTCGTTGATCCCTGAGCGATCCAATGGCTGATCAGTAGGTTGAGTCCGAGGTAAGCCGCCATCAATACGCCCAAGCGACGATCCAGACGTAGATAAAATAAGCTCAACGCAGAAGCCACCCATAGTGCAGGGGTGATCGGCCATCCGCTCAAGATGGTGAACACTGGGCGTGATAGCAAGATGGTCACGGCCAGAACAATCATCGGAATACCGACCAGATGAGTCTGAATATTACGCCAATCCCGGTGGTAGGCTGCATACTGACTGAGATGGGTTTCTATTGTTTTCATCAGCGGCTCCTGGCCACGGGCTTGGGTGTGTTACGCCTGCTCTTGTTCGATTCGATTCAGCCGTATTAGATGAAATAAAGCCCTAAGCTGATGACTAAGCCAGACACCATGAGCTGAATCAGGCAATAGCCCATAATATCTCGGGCGCCCAGCCCGGCGATGGCCAACACAGGTAGAGCCCAGAAGGGTTGTAGCAAGTTGGTCCATGCATCTCCCCAGGCGACGGCCATGGCCACTTTCGCCACATCAACATTGAGTAACTCCGCTGCGGGCAACATCACTGGGGCTTGAACCGCCCATTGGCCGCCTCCGGAAGGCACCAGTAGGTTGATCAGGCCGGCCGATAGAAAACTCCACACCGGGAGCGTATCGGCATTGGCAGTCTGTACAAACCCTTGTGCCAGCGTCTGAGCTAATCCGGAGCTTTGCATTAACGCCATGATGCCGGCATAAAAAGGAAACTGAATCAGGATGCCGCTGGCCGTGCTGACTGCCGGTCCAAGGGCGCCTAAAAACCGACTTGCCGTACCCAATAGTAGGAGTGCTATCGCCAAAAAGAGGAGATTGAGAATATTCAGGTTCAAACCGCCGCCCTGGACAAAATAAGGAATCAAGTACGCCAGAATGACGATCGCGATGAGATACAGTGGCCAGCGATGATGAAGGAGCGGGCCATGACCGCCCTCCGGCAACACCTCATCTTGAAAAGCGATTTTTTGACCCGGCGCCTTCTTGTCCAGCATCAGCATGTTGAGTAGCGGGAGAATGATCACCAAGCTGATCACTAGGGCCAGGTTAAACGGCGCAAAAATAGTCTCAGCTGTGGGCAGCAGGCCGATTTCCGCTTCTGCAAAGTGTCCGGGAGTATTTAATGTCAGTGGAATAGAGCCTGATAATCCCGCATGCCAGATGATAAACCCTGAATAAGCCGATGCGACTAATAGCTTGTAATCAACCGCAATCTCACGCGCAATGGCCCGGGCGAAGAAAGCCCCGACGACCAGACCAAACCCCCAATTGAGCCAGGACGCGACCAAAGCGACCAGTGTGACGGCCATGATGGCACTTTTGGGTCCCGGCAAACGCCTTGCCAACAGGCTTAAACATTGTCGAACTGCTGAGGTGGAGGCGACTAGGTGCCCTAGCACTAAAATTAAGGCCATTTGCATGGCAAAGGTCAGTAGGTTCCAGAACCCTTGTCCCCAGCTGTTGAGGGCCTCCATGGGAGGCATCCCTTGTACGCCAATCGCCAACCCTAACACCATGAGTGTGAGGAGTAATACCAGCACAAAAGGATCTGGCAGATAGCGCTCCATGAACCGGACTGCCCCTTTCACAAACCATTGCATGGTCTTTTCCTTATTGTTGTTTTCACTGTCGTTCTTGTCGTCGCGCCGTTTTTATTATTGCTGTTTTAGGGTTACACCGTTTTGGGGTTACACCGTTTTTGTACGGGCCGTTATCTTATACAGGCTCTTGTTTTGTTCGGGCTGTCGTTGGGTGCGCAATGTCCGTTGGGTACGTAATGTTGAACCTGTATGTTGTCATGACAAGCCATAACGCGTGTGGTGTTCATCAGTCGATGCAAGTGAGACTAACGAATCTCATGCATTCGGCACACCACACTTTAGTGGGGGCTGCTGGCTGATCAGTGGGAGTATAAGATGGGATCGGGTTATATTAGGGCATGATTTTATCGCGATCTTATCGTGAGTCATCGCTGAGTGAGTTCACCCCATAGGAGAGAGCATGTCTTTGGATAGTCTATTAGCGTTTGCTGGTGCCTTGTTGCTGGCGGCGGTTATTCCCGGCCCCGGTATTTTGGGATTGCTGGGATGGACACTGGGAAAAGGGAAGCGAGCTGCTGTAGGCTATGCGATTGGCTTGGTCATCGGTGACATGACGTATCTCGCTCTTGCTGTACTGGGGTTGGCCGCACTGGCGCAGACCATGGGCGAAGCCTTTTTGCTGGTGAAAATCGCTGGGGGTCTTTATCTGGCGTATATGGGCATTAAAATCTGGCGGTCGCGACCGACGCTGGGCAATACTCAGCTGAACCGTGAAGGCTCCTTGATGGCTGCCGTTTTGGGAGGCTTAACCACCACCTTGGCAAACCCTAAAACCATTGTTTTTTATATGGGGATTATGCCTTTGGTTGTGGACATGCATGCGATCACTGTGCCGATATTTTTTGAACTGGCCGCGATTACGGCGACGGTACTCATTGCGGTGGTGACCCCTTATGCGCTGGCGGCCAACAAAGCGCGGCGGATGATCCAAACACCACAGGCAATGGCGCGGCTCAACAAAGGCGCGGGTGCGGCGATGGTCAGTGCTGGAACCGCGGTGGTGGTCAGTTGATCCCCATCAATGATGGCATCGTGTGGTGGGCTTGGAATTATGGGCAATATTAAGTTGGCATCATGATGGAAACGAATGAAACAAAAGCAGCGACGGTGGATCAACTTCCTTGCTCGGACGATGTATTGCTGAAGCTCGAATCTCAGCTGTGTTTTTCGCTGTATGCCGCTCAGCTGACTTTTGGCAAACTTTACCGGCGACTGCTTAAGGAATTAGAGCTGACTTATCCGCAGTATTTAGTGATGTTGGTTTTGTGGGATCGTGGCTCTCAATCAGTATCGCAGTTAGGTGAGGCGCTATTGTTGAGCTCGGCGACCCTAACGCCTTTACTCAAACGCATGGAAAAAGCGGGTTGGTTAATCCGTCAACGTTCACAGCAGGATGAGCGACAAGTGGATATTGTGCTGACGGATGCAGGCAAGCAACTTAAGTCGCGTGCTGCTAATGTGCCTAAAGCCGCTTTATGTGCCAGTGATATGTCGCCAGAAGCTTTATTGTCTTTGAAACAGTCTCTTGATCATCTTCGTCATGATCTTGAGGCTGCATTGGCCTCGCCTGAACGGATGTCGCAGGATTAAACCTGCGGGATCGCCATAAGATTCTAGATGTGATATTTATATCGTGCACGATTTAATCGTGTATTATTGTTTTGAGTTTGGTTGTACCGGGTTTTAACTGCACCGGATGAAGGCGCCTTCAATCAATGAGGGGGATTCAATGGTGTCCCCTTGAAACCGGGTCGACCTGCCATAACGTGATAGATAGCGGATGATCAAAGACTTGATGATTCTTTTTCATAGGGCCCTTGTAGGAGGTTCGCATGAGTACCGAAAAAGCTAAGATTGAAAAAGTGTTGTATCGTGCTGAAGCAACCGTGACGGGCGGCCGTGATGGGCGTGCCGTTTCATCGGATAAGGTGCTAGATCTGAAACTCTCCACACCGCAGGCCCTTGGCGGTGCTGGTGGTGATGGGACCAACCCTGAGCAGCTCTTTGCTGCAGGTTATTCCGCTTGCTTTATTGGCGCGATGAAAGCGGTGGCGGCACAAGACAAAGTGAAACTGCCGGAAGCGACTGCCATTGTGGGTGATGTCGGGATTGGTCAAATTCCAGGCGGTTTTGGCATTGAAGTGACGTTGAATATCCAGTTACCGGGTATGGACGAATCACAAGCCAATGAGTTGGTTGAGAAGGCACACCAAGTGTGTCCTTATTCGAATGCCACGCGTGGCAACATTGACGTGACTTTAAACGTCAGCGTGTGATGCGAAACGTCGGTGTGTGATGAGAAGGTTTCTGCACACCCGGCTGATACCCGAGGGTATTTGCCTTCATATGGCATCATTGCGCAGGGGGTGAGCATGCCTCCTGCCAACAGAAGAGGTGATAGACATGATACAAGTTGGCGATGCAATACCTGATGCTACCGTGATGACCCTTGTTGATGGGCAACCTCAGCCTGTTGATGTTCCTGCTTTTCTAGCCGGTAAAAAAGTCGTCGTATTTGCTGTGCCAGGGGCTTTCACCCCGACCTGTTCAGAAGCTCACTTGCCGGGTTACGTTGTGCTCGCTGACCAACTGAAGGCAAAAGGTGTTGATGAAATTGTCTGCGTGGCGGTGAATGATGCCTTTGTTATGGGCGCTTGGGGCAAGGCGCAAAATGCCGAAGCCATTCACATGTGGGGCGATGGTGATGCCAGCTTTACCCAGGCATTGGGGTTAGACATGGATACAGGTGCCTTTGGCGGCACACGTTCCCAACGTTATGCCATGATCATTGATGATGGCGTTGTGAGTGTCTTGAATGTTGAACCTCCAAAAACATTTGAACACTCTAAAGCCGAGACTATCCTGGCGGCCCTTTAGGGTTGATTCGATGTTGAGTGTTGGAGTGTGTTGAGTACCCTATGAGGCTTAAACGGTAGCGCTGACACGCTTGATTGGCCTTGAGTTGAGGGGGCTTGAGTAAATCTTAAGACCCCTCAGATTCTCCAATAATTAATCTGATTCCAATAGACCTCTCTTCTTAGTTTGTTTCACTTCCTCTTTGCGTGGCATGGCCGATTGTCGAGATCGTGAATCTGAACGTGATCTTGATACTTCAAATGCTCAGTCGCTAGAACATCAGCTTTAACAACACGCTTTACTTTAAGCGACAGGCTTTAATACAGGCTTTAATACAACAGGTATCAACACCGTGATGGGTATAAAAAAAGCCCCGGCTGATCCCAGCGCGGGGCGAATACGACTGTATAAAAAAGGAACCCTACCGAAACGTTCTGTAGGCGACGTGCAGATACGATAGCAAGCGGCTGTAACGCAATTTGCTGCGATGGTTGGGCGCTGCTGAGCTGCAGACACCCTCTCAATTCAATCTCACTTAATCGCGTTCTTTGAATCTGAGTGCGATCAGTGATTGTGTTGAGGCTTATTGTGTCACAAGGTGATATTGAGGAATGTGATGCCCGACACATTCCTCAATATCATGGCTCTCAAATATCATATTTGAGCTCTGAAACTGATCGGGGATAAGTGCGTGAGTACACGGGGTGGCGATTTGGGGGAACCCTGGTGCAATGAAAAAAGCCCTGAACACAGAGTGTTCAGGGCTTTTAATTTGGTGCGGATGGGGAGACTCGAACTCCCACGCCAAGGGCACTAGAACCTAAATCTAGCGTGTCTACCAATTCCACCACATCCGCGACTGGAGAGGCATTCTAACGTGGTTTTTTATGAAGTCAATTCTCTTGGCCATTTTAATTGTGTTGCGGCGCTTTCAATGTCCGGTTCTGATTGCCAAGGCATGATCCCCAGACAAGGCGCCGGAAGGCGTTGGCGCAGGGTCTGAAGGTTATCTTCAAGGCGATCCATGGGTGTTGGACCACAGGCATTGCCGACCCAGCCGACGAGAGGCAATCCATCATTGAGAATGGCTTCCGCGGTCAGGCAGGCATGGTTGATGCACCCCAGCTTCAGGCCGACGACTAACACGACGGGGATGTTCAGTGCTCGTGCTAGATCGGCAAGGGTTTCTCGCTCGTTCAAAGGAACACGCCACCCCCCAGCCCCTTCAATCAAGGTGAAGTCACGCCGTTGAATTAAAACGCCCCGGCATAGCCCGGCTAATTGTGAAACGCTGATGCGGCGTCCACTTTCAGCGGCTGCAATATGCGGCGCAATGGCGGGTTCCAGTAGCACCGGGTTGATCTGGGCGTAGGGGAGCGCGGGCGTGCATTGGCGTTGCAAGGCCAGAGCATCCTCGTTACGTAGCCCTTCTGCGGTCTCTTCTGCACCTGAGGCAATGGGCTTGAGGGCCGCTGTGGTGGCACCCGATTGACGGGCTTTGTAGAGCAGGGTGCTACTGATAAAGGTTTTGCCGACTTCGGTATCGGTGCCGGTAATCAACAGTTGGCGGGGTATTGAGTGCATGTCAGTTGATCCAAGAGTTTTAGCTTATTCTGCAGAACGTTGTTCTTTTGAAATATGCCTTTTGAAATATGTCTCTTTAAATGTGTCTTTTGAAATGTGTTTCTTTCAATGTTTTCTTTAAATTTGCCTGCTAAGGCGCGTGTTTATTGAGTTTGAGATAAAGCAGGTGGTAGCTGATCGGTAGCCCCTCAGGCGTGCGCAGCGCTTCATAATGCCGTTGGATGGCTCGCCATTGTGTCGGTGTAATCGACTGATCGCGGGTATCGCCTGTGTGAGCCCCCACACCGCGAATAGATTGCAGTAAGGTTTTGATCTCTGGATAAGTGTGGGTGTACCAGAAAGGCTCGATTTCGACCTGGAATCCCCGGTCAGTGAGAGCGTTAAGCCATGACTCTGGGGCGAAAAAGTGCCTGACGGGGCTTGAGCGTCCGGCAGCTTGCCAAACCTGCTCAATTTCATTAAATGTGCCTGGGAGTAACGTATGGATCAACGCTTGGCCATTTGGCGCGAGAGCCCTCGCGAGGCTGTCACTGAGCGCTTCCAGGTCTGAACACCATTGCAATGCCAGATTAGAAAAAATCAGGTCATAAGCTGATCTGGGCGTGGGCAGTTGTTGAGCATCCTCTTGTTGCCAGTGTAAATGCGGCCATTGTGCGGCTGGCCATTGGCGTTTGGCTTCGGCTAGCATGCCTGGGCTGAGATCAACCCCTGTGACGTGGGCATGGGGATAGCGCTGAGACAAGCGGGCACTCCAGTGGCCTGGGCCGCACCCCAAATCGAGAATCCGTTGCGCGTCTTCGGGACAGTGTTGCCAGAGGCGCTCGCCCAGGCGGTGTTGCACCTGCGCCAGCTGCTGGTAATGAGGAGCGGCTTGGCTGAAGCGACGCTGTACCTGTGTTTGTGCTTTGGATTGAGCTGGAAGAAGGGTGTCAGGGCGAGACATCGTTGATGTTAACCCCGTCATAATGGCACGACCTGTGGTCGCACCTGTGCATCGAGCCAATCGACGACGACTTCAGGGGTGACCCAATGCATTAAGTGTCCTCCAGGGCGTGTGGCTGGCCGATGAAGGCACAAAGGGTCATCAGCGCCGCAGAGTTGCCAAACGGGGCAGGGCGCTTGCGTCAGGAGTGCTCGGCAGTCCAGGGTCGCCAATTGTTCGAGACCTGCCCTTAAAGTGGGATCATCGGGCTGCGCGACCTTGGCGAGGGATCGAGCTAATTGCTGTTGCGCGAGGCGTGGTTCGCTTTCGCCACTGGCTTGCCAGTGCTGGAAATATTTTAAGGTGCGGTCGGGCTCGGCATGATAGCGCTGAGTAAACGAGGTCAGCGTTGTTTGGGCAATGCCAGGATGCCCCTCAGTGGCGGTGAAGCGGCCGCTTTGTCCCAGTAAAACCAGCCCTTTAGGTGGCCCGAGTCGGCTGACCAGTTCACCTAATAATAAGCCACCTAATGACCAGCCCAGCCATATCGCGTCAGGCTTTAACCGAGTGGCCATCACGTTCGCTAACTCTGCTAAGTCGGTGGGCTTTTCCAGTGAGGGTTGCTCGCCATAACCGGGCCAGTCGAGACATTCGACTGAGTCGTGAGGGTGCCGGGCTTGAAGTGCATTGGCAAGCGGCTGCATGGCCACGGCCGGTATCGACCAACCTGACATCAATTGCCAGCTCAACATGATGATGTGGCCTGTGTTTGTGGCTCAGTGATAACGCTTTCTTCGATTTCACTTTGCCTGTTTGAACATTGCTTGTTTAAACATTGCGCCAAGGCGTTGATCAGTCGATCAATGTCGCTTATTTGGTGGGCGGCTGTCAGCGTAATACGCAGTCGAGGCGAAGGCACGGTGGGAGGGCGAATGGCGCCAACCCAAAGACCGGCTTGGGCCAGTTGAGCTTGCCAGTCTAAGGCTTGTGCACTAGAGGAGAGGGCAAGGGGTTGAATAGGCGTTTGACTGTTCAGTAACGGTAATGCCAGTGCTTGGGCCCCTTCCCGAAAGTACTGAATCAATTGCCTCAGATGTTGGCGTCGCTCGGGCTCTTGCTGTACCAGTTCAATGGCTTTTAATGTGGTGGCGGCCACGGCGGGAGGCTGAGCGGTTGTGTAGATGGCCGTTCGGGCAAAGTTCGTCAGGTAATCAATTAAGGCATGACTGCCCGCAACAAAGGCGCCAGCGGTGCCCAATGCTTTTCCGAGTGTACCGACTAATATCGGCACAGTATCCAGGCCGTAGTCTTGGCAGAGGCCGCCACCACGTGGGCCTAAGACGCCCAGGCCATGGGCATCATCAATCATCAGTAGGGCTTGGTGGGCCTGACATTGGCTTGCTAGGGCGGGGATGTCGGCACAGTCACCGTCCATACTGAAAACGCCGTCGCTGACCACAAGTTTTAACCCCTTGCAGGGCGCGCTTAAATGTTGGCTCAGTGAGGCGATATCTTGATGCTGATATCGCTTGAGCCGAGCCCCTGAGAGCTGAGCGCCATCGAGTAATGAGGCATGGTTCAGGCGATCTTGAATGACCTCGTCCCCGCGTTGGGTCAGCGCCTGAATGACCCCTAAGTTGGCCATATAACCGGTCGAAAATAAGAGTGCGGCGGGACGTCCAGTGAGTGTCGCCAGGGCGTCTTCCAGTGCTTCATGGGGCGACTGGTGGCCGCAGACTAAGTGGGCACTGCCTGCGCCTACCCCCCACTGTTTGACCGCCAGACGTTGAGCTTCCATCAGTCGAGGGTCAGCCGCCAGCCCGAGATAATCATTGCTGGCGAAGTTCAAATAGGGTTGGCCCTGATAGATCACTTCACGGCCTTGTGCGCTGCTGAGCGTATGCCGTTGGCGGTAGACCGATTGCGCGCGCCTGGCCTCAAGACGCTCTGTCATACGCTGATCCCAAGCCTGTGGCGCGCATGCTGTCATACTTAGACCACCAGGCCACAAGGCTTTCTTTCGCGTTGTTGAGACGCATGAGGCTGAGACGTCGCATCATGGAACAAGCTGTTATCTTGGGCGATGGCCTCGCGCAGTGCTCCAGCGCGGACACTGTCATCCACAGGCACTTGGTGTTGCTCTGGGTGCAAGCCCAGGCGTTTAAATAGTTGCCGATCTTTATCGGCCTGGGGATTTTCCGTGGTCAGTAGCTTGTCGCCATAGAAGATGGAGTTGGCACCGGCCATAAAGGCTAATGCCTGGGTTTCATCGTTCATTTGCTCGCGACCGGCCGAAAGGCGGACATGACTGTGAGGCATAAGAATTCGGGCGACGGCGATGGCACGGATAAACTCAAAAGGATCCAGATCCGCTACATTTTCCAGCGGGGTGCCCGGTACCTTGACCAGCATATTGATGGGCACCGATTCAGGGTGGGGATCTAGATTCGCCAGTTGGCGAAGCAGTTCGGCGCGATCCCGGTTTTCTTCGCCCATGCCCATAATGCCCCCGCAGCAGATTTTCATCCCGGCATCACGTACATGGCCTAGCGTTTCCATGCGATCGCTATAACTTCGTGTGGTGATGATCTCGCCGTAATACTCTGGCGAGGTGTCGAGGTTGTGGTTGTAGTAATCGAGGCCCGCATCGGCTAGTTGCTCGGCTTGTCCGGCATCGAGCATGCCCAGCGTCATACAGGTTTCCATGCCTAGGGCTTTGACCTGTCGAACCATCTCTAACACGACGGTCAGATCTTTCTCCCGTGGGCTACGCCAAGCCGCGCCCATGCAAAACCTTGAGGCCCCTGCCTGTTGTGCCGCTTTGGCCTGATTCACCACTTTGCTGACTTCATGTAACTTTTCTTTGTCTAAGCCTGTGTTGTAATGCCCGGATTGAGGGCAGTATTTACAGTCTTCAGGGCAGGCCCCAGTTTTAATCGACATCAGCGTCGATACCTGGACGGCATTGGGGTCAAAGCATTGACGGTGAACGGTCTGTGCTTGGAACAGTAGGTCATTAAAAGGTTGTTGCCAGAGGGTGGCAACATCATCACGGGTCCAGTCATGGCGAAGCGTTACGGTCATGAAATAAGCCTTGTTAACCTTGTTGTAAAAAGGAGTTAACAGAGATGATGCGAAGGATTGCACAATCTTGTCAACCAATGATTGGCTGTATGGTTAACAAGTGGCGTTTGGGTTGCTCTACATTCGATCAAACATTACGCCGGGTGTTACCGGGACGGTGTCTGCTGTGTCAGGTCACAGAAGCGGGTCCGCAAGATCTATGTCGCTATTGTGAGCCGTTGTTGAAGCGTAACTTACAGCCTTGTGTCGGCTGTGCTGAGCCGGGTGTGATGGGATTCTTTTGTGCCCGTTGTCAGCATCGGTTTCCGGCGCATGATGGTTTAGTCGTGCCTTGGCTTTATCAGGATGAAATGGCGTATTTGATTCAACGGTTTAAATTTGAAGGCGATCGTGTTGCCGGACGCTTGTTATTGCAATTAATGCAGGCCGAGCGGCCCTTACAAACGGCCTTTGATTTAATGGTGTTGGTGCCCGGGCACCGTTACTCTCGGCGTGAGCGGCCTCTCAATGCCTTATCTTGGTTGGGGCAGCGCTTAGCAGCTGCTTGGCGTCTTCCGCTATTGGCACCGCGCTATTTTTACCGCGCCTCACATGCACCACAACAAAGAGGGCGGACGCGCCAAGCCCGTTGGCAGATAGACCCTGAAACGTTATTAACTTCGGGGCGCTGGGTTCAAAGGGGCACGGCACAGCGTATTCTGTTGTTGGATGATGTCGTCACTACAGGCGCCAGTATGCACTATGCGGCCGCCAAGCTACGTCAACTCGGTGCGGATCATGTTCAAGGCTTGGCCTGGGGGCGTACGCCAGCCGCGATGCCTGCCGTGCTATGATAGCCCGTTGGGTGCTTATTGCTCGTTTGGGAGGCTTTCATGAATACATTGCATACGCCAGATCAGCCGTCTCATCCCTTTGCGACGCTTAGTCCAGACCGTGTCCTGGATGCTGTTGAGTCTTTGGGTGCCTACAGTAATGGCCGCTGCATGGCCTTGAACAGCTATGAGAATCGAGTGTTTCAGGTCGGTATGGAAGACGCACCGACCCTGATTGTGAAGTTTTATCGGCCTGAGCGCTGGAAGACTGCGCAAATCCTTGAAGAGCATGCGTTTGTGGCCACCCTGGCAGAGGCTGGTGCGCCGGTTGTGGCGCCGATCAGCTATCAGGGGCAAACACTGCATGAAGCGGAAGGTTTTCGGTTTGCGCTCTACCCACAGCGACCTGGTCAGGCGCCTGAGTTGGACAACCCCGACCACTTATTTCGACTCGGGGAAATGATGGGGCGTCTCCATCATATCGGCGGCTTGCAGGCTTATCAGCATCGGCCGGTGCTGGATGTGGCGCAATGGGGGCGTCCCGCACGTGAGGCTGTCTTAACGTGCCCCTGGCTTCAAGGCTCGCAGCGAACCCAATATGCTGAGCTGAGTGATCAGTTGTTGGCGCGTATTGAGCAGATTATGGCGCCTTTTGCCGATCAGTGGATTCGTTTACACGGCGATGCTCATGTTGGCAATGTATTATGCCGGGATGATGACATGGTGTTGGTTGATCTTGATGACAGCCGTATGGGGCCAGCGATTCAAGATTTGTGGATGTTGATTACCGGCACCACCATGGCTGAGCGGCGGGAGCAGCTCTCCGAACTGGTGGAAGGTTATGAGCAGGTGTGTGAGTTTCCCCGTGCCCAATTGGGGTTGGTGGAATCTTTACGGACATTGCGGTTGATTCATCATAGTGGCTGGATTGTCCAGCGTTGGCAGGATCCTGCTTTCCCTCAGGCTTTTCCTTGGGTTAAGGCTGAAGGCTTCTGGGATCAGCAACTGAAGTTACTTTCAGAACAGTCGCAAAACCTGACGTTATCCATGGATCGAATGTTACAGGTTTGAGTGATGCGCGAGGCTTCATAGGAGATACCCATAATGCGATTTTGGTTAGGTGCCGGCTGGGTGGGCAGCATATTGTTAAGTGGTTGTATGGGAATGCCGGCTGGCACTTCAACGCACATATCTGATGGCCCCAGTGCTGTTTCGACCAGTGGCCATTGGGAAACACGTTCAACAGAGGCGGGCTCAAAGCCTGCCTCTCCCGAGCCGCGCCCGGCGACTCGGCCCTCCCGCCCCAAAAAGCCTCGTTCCACTCCTGAGGTGAAAGCGAGCCCCGCGGATGAAGGTGATACGCGGGTTAAGGTGATGCCCGCAGATCCACAAGAGGGTGTGCCATTACGCGAAGATAATATTGAGGATTCGACACCTCCGGTCAGTGAGTCTTCGCCCCCAAAGCCAACCCCGGTGATCGCTTCGGCGCCTAAACCTCAGCCTGCTGCTGCGGCAGAGCCCGCGATTACCGGTTCGCAGCGAGCTTCTAAGGGGCAAAACGATAAGGATCAAGACGATACCCAGGATACCTGGTTAGATCGATACCCCAACCTTTCACAGGATTTTGGGCAATATCAAGATCGTATCGTCGCGCTTGAAACTGAGCTCAAGCACTATAAGCGTGAGCTGGCTTCATTGCAGCAGCAAGTGTCGAAGCAATGGGGTTCAGGTAATGTGCTGACCTCGGGTAAAAAGCAATTTGTAAAGTATTCGGATAATTATAAAAGCCGCGGGGATATGGACTTTACCGGTGGCAAAGTTGTGGTCGAGACCGTCGATCAGGCGGACCCTAAAGCACGATTAAAAGAAGCCATCGTGACGACCCTGCTGACCCCCTTAAACGCGGATGATCCCAACTTATTCAGTGATCGTCGGATTGATTACGATGGCCCTTATTTACTCTCCGGTCAGGTGAAGGACCAAGACGGCGTTCCTGTCAAATGGCCCTGGCGAGCCAATCGTTATGCTGAGTGGTTGGTGAATCATCGGGTGGAGCAGGTTGAGGAAGATGGCCAACTAGTTTATCGCGTTGAGATTCCGCTGATTGACAATCACGTTCAGGTGCGTGGCCATCGTTATGAAACACTGGTGAGACAAGCCAGTGAGCGGTACCAAATTTCGGAACCTTTGATTTATGCGATTATGGAAACCGAATCCAGCTTCAACCCTTATGCCACCAGCCATATTCCGGCCTATGGGTTGATGCAGGTTGTGCCTGCGACAGCTGGGCGTGATGTATTCCAGCGGATCAAAAAACGCCATGATCAGCCCACTCGGGATTATTTGTTTAATCCGGCGAATAATATTGATACCGGAACCGCTTATCTCAGCATCTTGCGCGACAACTACCTCAATAAGATTCGTAATCCGACTGCACGCGAATATGCCATGATTTCTGGCTACAACGGTGGTGCGGGCAATGTGTTACGCACTTTCAGTCGCAATCGCACCCAGGCCGTTGAGATGATCAATCGGTTATCGCCTGAGCAGGTGTATCAGAAGCTACGCCATAATCACCCCAGTAGCGAAGCACGGCGTTATCTTGAGAAAGTCACCACAGCCAAACGACATTATCAAAGTGGTGGCCAAGGGCCTGCGTTGGCCAGTGCGCACTGAATAATAAACTCAAAAACAGGAGTTACACTGTGAGTGATCTGAATGCCGTCACGACTCAGCTTACCCGGATTGCCAATGCGCTAGAGTCGCTGAGTGGTCAGGCATCCGTGGTCTTCCCCGATCAAGAGGTGCCGGCTTATCGTTGGGAATCCAATCGTGGATCGGCTGTCGGGGGGCGTTTAGTGCCCATTGAAAATCCCGCCTTAATTGAATTTGACGACTTGCAGAATATTGAGCGCCAACGAGACGCTATTCGTCGCAACACACAGCAGTTTATCGCTGGATACCCGGCCAATAATGTGTTGTTAACGGGCGCCCGTGGCACAGGGAAATCGTCGCTGGTTAAAGCTTGCTTGGCAGAGTTTCAGACCCAGGGACTGCGGCTCATTGAAATCGATAAGCATGACTTGGCCGATTTAAGGCTCTTGGTCGATGTTGTTCGCCGCCGTTCAGAATACTTTATCCTATTTTGTGATGATTTATCGTTTGAAGCTGGTGATGATCATTACAAAGCGCTCAAAAGTGCCTTAGATGGTGCCCTTAGTGGTACAGCGCCGAACATGCTGGTCTATGCCACCTCCAATCGGCGCCACTTACTGCCTGAGCAGATGAGTGAAAACCTGGAAGCCCAGCAAGGCCATGATGGTGAAATTCATCCTGGAGATACGACCGAAGAAAAGGTCTCTTTATCTGAGCGCTTTGGCCTTTGGTTGAGTTTCTATCCGTTCAGTCAGGATGATTACTTAAGGGCCGTGAATCATTGGTTAGCCCACTTTGGCTTGTCTTCAGAGCAAGTCGAGGCTGCGCAGGAGGAAGCGCTACTATGGTTCCGTACGCGTGGCGCGCGTTCAGGGCGTGTGGCTTGGCAATTTGTTCGTGATTATTTAGGGCGGCATCAGCTAGGGCTTTAATCAGTACTGAGCTCTCAAGTGCACTATGTGCTGAACTCTCAAGCGCACTAAGTGCTGAACTCGCGAGCGCATTAAAAAACCTGAGGCGTTAACGCCTCAGGCCCATAGAGCGACAACCACTTTAGTGCTCCTGATACCATTGGCCGTTGGGATTCGGCAGCATCCATTGTTTTGAAAACCAAAAGTAACGCGCTTGTTGCTGGCTAGGGGCGGTACAGTTATAGCGTGTTCTGCCGGGCGACAAATCACGATCGGTGATGACTTTGACCCGGTAGCCGCCCGCTTTAAGCGCTTGGTGCTGAGTCTCAATTTCATGGCCATCGCCACCATAGCAGCGGAGTTGGTTGGGATCGTATTCACCCGGATATAAATCAAATGTCAGCTCAGGCCGTGTTTGGTCGGCTTCCAAAACACCTGACGCGGGTTGTACGTTTTTCACCGGTAATGGCAGGCTATTGAGCTTGGTGATCAATGTCGAAGGGTTGGAGTAAAGACCGTTGGCCGCAATGCGAGGGATTAGAGATAAGCCGGTATACAAACTTGCCGTACCGGTTTGTTGGCCAAATCCCATATACCCCATTTGACGCACTAGCCGTTCCAGATCCGGGTTGCTTTCACCATAGGGGAAGGCGAAAAAGGGCGTTGAAGCGCCTAAGAACTTCTTAATCAGTGATTCATTCAGGTTAATCTCGCGTTGCATCCGCTTGAGCCAGTCTGCCCGGCTCTCATCCTCTTGACGTCGAATCATGTGGGGGTGAGACGCGGTATGATTGCCCACCGTCATTAATCCTGTGTCCTGCATCTCTTTGAGCTGTTCCCAGGTCAAATATAAGGGGTGCTGGTTGATGTAGGCGCCGCTAACAAAGACGGTAAAGGGCAATTTTCGGCGTTTTAATAGTGGCCAGGCATTTTGATAGACATCTTCGTAGCCATCATCAAAAGTGAGCGCAACGACTTTGTCCGGCATGGGTTGTCGTTGGCTGATTGTTTGCATGACCTTTTGTAATGGCCAAACGGTGTAGCCTTGTTCATCCAGTAAATCCAGGTGAGTCCGAAAACGATCAGGCGAGACGCTGGTCGAGGGCGGAGACTGTTCGCTGACATGATGATAAATCAGGATCGCCGCATGATAGACCGATGGTGCTGTCTCCGTTGAAGAGGCGGAATTGGCAGCCCAAAGTAGTGGACTAAAAAGTAGTGAGCTAATAAGCCATAACATTATGGCGAGAAGCTGGGGTCTAAATGCGATCATAAGATCCTCAATAAGCTGACAGTATCCTTAAGGGCCTATCGTGATATGGCCATACTCGATGCCGTAATAAACCGCACCTTACCTCAGTGGCATACTCTTATCTCGTACTTACCTAATGTGAATCGCGTATTTTCAGTCTGATCCCCTTAGGGCCTTACCATGGGGCGCAGAATTTCCATGGCCTCGTTAATTTCCTGAAGACGCTCTGGATCACCGCCTCGGTCAGGGTGGTGTCGCATACATAGTCGTCGATAAGCGCGTTTAATTTCTGGTGCCGGGCATCCTTCTTTGAGGCCCAGCGTTTGTAATGCCTTCGCCTGTAACCCACCGCTGCTGAAGATGCTTTCTTCATGCAGCCGTTTCCAGAAATTATTCAAGGCTGATTCGATATCTTGCTCAGTCGTTTTCTCCAGCATATCGATATCGAGGTAATAATCACGCATGGGGTCGTGTTCTTCGAGACCTGATTGACCTGGGTGGTAGGCCATCAACTGAATGCGAACTGCCGTGATTTCCAAATGTCCTCGCGCCTCACGCCAAAGTTGGTCACGAAGTTGGTAAAGAGCGTTATAGAGTAGGAAATGTGTGCGGAAGAGCTTGACCGTATCCCGGAAAGTGTCCTCATCCAGGTTGACGGCGCCTCGTTCATCCAATGATTTGAGGAGTGTATGTTCGTTAACGCCTTCGGGATATTGCTGAAGGATTTCAACTAACTCACCAAACAGGCGGCTTTCTTGCAATACTGTCATTGCATCCATCCAATTATATGCCGTTACAGGCAGCATTCAGGCGATGAATTGACTTAATACGCCTGAACTGATGATCGTGAACTTACATAAGTTCAGTCTCTCATGTTAGCAGGGGTATGAGAGAAGGAAAACGAGTCCAGCGTTTACTTTTTGCCACGGATTGGGTACAACGTGGGCCGTTCCTATTTCCCTCCTCCAGTCAGACTGTGGTGATCCCGATGCAGGATTTGCTGCCCAAGCAAAAACGTGAGTTCAATAAGCTACAAAAACGGCTTCGTCGCCAAGTCGGCCAGGCGATCGGTGATTATGACATGATCCGTGACGGCGATAAGGTCATGGTATGTTTATCCGGAGGAAAGGACTCTTACACCATGCTGGATATTCTATTGGGCCTACAAAAAAGTGCTCCGATCCAGTTTGATGTGATTGCGGTGAACCTGGATCAAAAGCAACCTGGGTTCCCAGAGCATATCCTGCCCGCTTATTTAGAATCGGTCGGTGTGCCTTATCACATCATTGAGCGAGATACTTACTCGATCGTCAAAGAGGTGGTGCCCGAAGGTAAAACCACTTGCGGTCTCTGTTCTCGCCTGCGCCGGGGCACTTTATACGGCTATGCCGAAGAGATCGGTGCGACTAAAATTGCACTGGGGCACCACCGCGACGATATTCTTGAAACACTATTTTTGAATATGTTTTTTGGCGGTACCCTCAAAGCCATGCCCCCTAAGCTGTTATCAGACGATGGCAAGCATATTGTGATTCGCCCGTTAGCGTATTGTGAAGAGCCCGATATTGAGGCCTTTGCAGAAGCCCGAGAGTTTCCAATTATTCCCTGTAACTTATGTGGCTCTCAAGATGGTCTGCAACGTCAGGTCATTAAAGACATGTTGCAGACTTGGAAACGAGCGCATCCTGGGCGTCTCGAAAATATGTTTCGAGCGGTTCAGAATGTGGCCCCCAGCCAATTGGCGGATCGAGAGTTATTCGATTTCGAAGGTCTCGAAGCCAAGCGTGAGAAGCAACAATCTCAACGTATTGAAGCACTGGATATGCTGGCTTATAAGGCCTAGTGTTGATTCAAGTATTCAAGGCTTAGGCGCATCTAAGCCTTGATCCTCCCGCCGCTCAATACCGCTTGTTGTTAAAGCTTATTTTTCAAAGCTTATTTGTTAAAGCTCGTCCGCATCAAAAGCCATTAAGCTAAAAGCCGGGATTTCCATATCTAATAGCCGTTGGCGTCCGCCATAATCAGGGAAATCTGCGATCGCGGCGACTTCACTGATGTTGGCATTTTGTTGTCGAACCAAGGTGCTGGCAGCGATAAACGTCGTGCCTGTGGCGATGACCCCATCGAAGAGTAAAACGCGATCCCCTGCCACCAGTTGATCCTTACGAATTGCCAGCGGGCGTGCTGGGTCGGTATCGGGTAAGACTAGGCGCTCGTCCTCAGGGAAATCTTCCGGGGAGCAAATTGAGATGAGGGGGAGATTTAGTTGATAAGCGAGCAACGCACCCAATAGGCAGCCTTGGCCTGGTAGCGCCAAAATGTGAGTGATTTCTGAACCGATATAACGCTGCATCAACATGCCGATGGCACGATGAAGCGCTTTGGGATCCGATAGAATGCGACTGAAGTCGCATTCTACTCGTGATAAGGGTGTGGCCCGTGATGAGGATGATCCAGATAAACGCCTGACAAGCGCTTTAAGCGCGAAATCTTCAGCCATGACCATTCTCCGCATATTCAATGGCCACTGGGTGTCGCATTCCAATGGCCTGTGCCGATCCTGTATTAAGCTTTTTTAATCAAGGCGATATTAAATCAATAATTGCTGATATTAAGTGTAACCCAAAATCATCGCATTATTGTGCTGCTGCGATTTTTTCCGGGGGTTGTGCGCTGCCACAATCGACCATGCCGGCCAGCTCAATCAGCTGGTCCATGTCGAGAATGTGCACTTCTTTACCATTTACAGCAATGAGCTCAGCATTTTGAAAGCGTGTAAACACACGGCTTACCGTTTCCACTGCAAGGCCCAGATAGTTCCCGATTTCATTGCGAGACATGGGCAAGCGGAAAGTGAACTGAGAATAACCGCGGCGTTTAAATCGCTGGGATAAGTTGGAAATGAAGGTCGCTACGCGCTCTTCTGCATTCTTCTTAGAAAGCAGCATCATCATTTGCTTATCATCACGGAGCTCTTTACTCATGATGCGCAAAATCTGTTGGCGCAGATCGGGTAAATCATGTGCCAGTGCTTCCAAACGTGTGAATGGAATTTCACACACGGTTGTGGTTTCCAATGCCTTGGCCGAAATGGGGTAAACATCGCAATCAATGCCATCCATCCCAACCAGTTCACTGGGTAGATGGAAATTGGTAATTTGTTCTTCACCTTCATTGGTCATGATGTAGTTTTTCAGGCTGCCGGAGCGCACTGCGTAAACACATTCAAAGGCATCGCCTTGACGGAACAGATGCTCCCCTTTTTTGAGTGGCTGCCGACGCTTGATGATGCGATCTAGCTGATCGATATCTTCAAGATTGAGTGATAATGGCAGGCATAAGGAGCTAAGACTGCAGGTCACGCAACGCGCTTCCTTGCTGAGGCTGAAGCAACCCCCTTTGAGGTGACGGCTAGGCATCGTACACCCTCCCTATATTCGGATGGTTTGCGAGTGAAATAGGTGTCCATTATCACTCTTTTATGACTTAACGCAATGCGACGATTGCATTTCTGCGATTAATCTAAAAGATTGATCTTTAGCGTATCAATATTAAATGATACGTGAATACTTCTGAGTTTGTTGGCTTTGGTTGAGATAAGCATCGAATACCATGCAAATACTTCGAATCAACAGTCGGCCTGCGGGGGTGACGACAAGACGATTACCTTGTCGTTCTAAAAGCCCATCCTGTTCATGCTGCTGAAGCCGGATCAACTCATCGGCAAAGTAGTCATTAAATGCAATGTCGTGCTGTTGTCCAAAAGTGTCGCCATCGAGCTCAAAATGACAAATCAGCTGATTGATAGCTGCACGTCGAATGATATCATCCTGCGTTAATTTGAGCCCACGGATCGTGGCAAACTGCTGGTTGCCAATACTGGCCTGATAAGCCTCTGCATCGTGATGGTTCTGGATATAAGTCGGACCGACTTGGCCAATCGATGAGGCCCCAATAGCTAACAGATCGCACTCACTATGAGTGGTGTAGCCTTGGAAGTTTCGATGTAGGCGCCCTTCACGTTGTGCCAATGAGAGACTGTCATCGGGCTTAGCAAAATGATCCATCCCGATGTAAACATAGCCCGCTTTGACCAATCGGCCAATACTATGTTCAAGAATTTTCAACTTCTCATCGGCTGAGGGCAGGTCGGCTTCGTTAATTCGACGTTGCGGTTTAAAGCGGCTGGGTAAATGCGCATAGTTAAAGACCGACAAGCGGTCTGGCCCCATTTCAATCACTTGCTCTAAGGTATCACTAAAACGGGCAAGATCCTGATGGGGCAACCCATAAATTAAATCGAAGTTGATTGAGCGAAAGCCGAGCGCTCGTGATTCATCCAGAACACGTTGGCTCATTTCACGGGGTTGTACACGGTTAATCGCCTGCTGGACCTCGAGATCTAAATCCTGTACGCCGATGCTGACCCGGTTAAACCCAAGCTCACGTAAAAGAGGCAGCGTGGTATCACCTACTTCGCGAGGGTCGAGCTCAATCGAGTAATCGCCTTGGTCATCGTCCCGCAGGTTAAAGCGTTCACGCGTCGCATCCATCAAACGACGCATTTGTTCGTCAGATAAGAATGTGGGGGTACCACCGCCCCAATGAAGCTGTTCGACACTGCGTTGTGTATCGATATGGGCGGCCAGCATATCCATTTCTTGAATCAAGTGGGCCAAGTAAGGCTCACACTTGCGCGTATCTTTGGTCGCGATTTTGTTGCAGCCACAGTAAAAGCAAATCTTGGCGCAAAAAGGAATATGGAAATACAGTGACAAAGGGGCACCTGAAGCATTGCTTTCTGACAATGCTTGTCGATAGTCCTGCTCAGTAAACCCGCTGTGAAACTGAGGTGCTGTGGGGTATGACGTGTAGCGTGGGCCCGCAAGGTCATAACGCTTAATGAGCTCGGGCTGCCAGTCAATACGAGTGAGGTCTGGGTGTTTCATAGACAAGTCTTTCAAAGCTTTTGATTAAGCGCCATGCTAGACCTCTGGCCATTATGGCCTCTTGATCCAGGTCAACTTTTTTGCGTACTGAAAAACAGTCATGGCGTTAACTGAGTGAATGTTTTAGCCGGCACCTTTTAGCTGGTACCACAGCGGGGCCAGTTGCCACAATGCAAATAAGAGCAAAATGAATGCTGCGAGATGCCGCCAAACCGGGTGCCTGAGTGCTGTGCGTAAGCGGTCGGCCATAAACCCAGTGACCAGCAGTGTCGGAAGTGTGCCGAGGCCGAAAGCCAGCATGATCAAAGCCCCATAGAGGCCACTACCGCTGGACAGCGCCATAATGAGCATCGAGTAGACTAAACCACAAGGCAGCCAGCCCCACAGGCTGCCCAAGAGAAACGCTTGGCCGCCATGTCGGACAGGGAATAAACGTCGTCCGAGGGGTTCAATCCGTTGCCAAAGCCCCTTCCCGAGGGTTTCGATGTGAATCAAGCCAGACCACCAGCGACCAATATAGAGCGCCATTAACACCAGCATCAGGGCAGCCAGCGCCCGTAACCCCATGGCAACGCCCATCCAGCTTTGTCCTAATAGCTGACCCAGGCTACCTGCAATCAATCCAGCCAAACTGTAGCTGCTGATTCGCCCTAGGTTATATCCCAGCAACATACCTGTAATTTGACGTGGCTCGCGACGACCAGGCGGTAATGCCATCGTCAGGCTACTGACTATGCCACCACACATGCCGATGCAATGCCCTCCACCCAGTAATCCGGCAATCAGTGCGGCTGACCACAACGATTGTTCAATCATGGCGAGGATGCTGTGATGGCGCCGAGTTTGTGGCGGACTGTGATGAATCCGAGTTATGAGCCGAGCTTTGCGGCGTTGATGCGGCGGACGAGGCGTCGCTCTTAGTGCTTGTTTGCCCGGTATGTCGAGGGTCATCGTCATCAAAAAGGATGCTATAAGCCGGGCCTTCGAGGTCATCAAACTGCTTGTTATCAACCGCCCAAAAAAAGGCCCATACCGCCAGTGCCAATAAAATTAATGACAACGGAATCAGTAGATAAAGAATACTCATGCAGAGCTTGCCTCCATGACGGGTGAGGATGCCTGTTCACGGTAGCGGAGTCGGAGTGCATTGAACAAGACCATCAACGAGCTGAGCGACATACCAATTGCCGCAAGCCAGGGTGGCACCCATCCCATGGCAGCCAGTGGCACCACTGAGAGGTTATAACACAGCGAAAGCCCAAGGTTTTGGCGAATAATATGTTGTGTCTTGAGCGCCAGTTGCCGTGCTTCTGAGAGCCTTTGTAAATGGGATGAAACCAATAAAGCATCGGCACTGGTGCGAGCCAAGTCAGTGGCTTGTCCCATAGCGATCGACACTTGAGCACCGGCCAGTACCGGAACATCATTGATGCCATCACCGACCATGGCGACTTGATGACCTTCAGCTTGAAGCTGTTGCAGACGGGCCAATTTGGTCTCAGGCGTCGCATGACCTTGATAGTGGGTCAGTCCCAATATTTGGGCAATATGTGCGACATGATCCGGGTGATCGCCACTGAGAAGTTCCAGTGTCAAACCTTGTTGTTGTAGGGCCTGGACGGCCTCAATGGCGTCAGCTCTGAGGCGGTCACTCAGATTAAACCAACACAGGGGGCCTTGGTCGTTAGCCATGAGGAGCCAGAGCCCTTCTGACTGGGGACGTTCAAGTGTCGCTTGTGGCCAAGCAAAGTCGGGGCGTCCTAAACGTAAAGTATGCCATTGCCCCTGTAGGTCGCGTGCTTCGCCTTGGATTCCCTGGCCAGTGACCACCTCCAGTTGGCGCGTGGCGAGCGGCGCTTGATCGTTGGTTTCTTTAAATGCTGTTGCAATCGGGTGGCTCGACTGTGCCTCAAGTGACGCGGCCCAACGGATGAATGCTTCTTGTGGTATCGATTCGGTTTCAGGTGCTAATAACAGGGTCTGACTCAGATGAAGGCGCCCTTCCGTGAGGGTCCCGGTTTTATCCAGAATTAACGTATCGGCTTTCGCCAGAGCTTCCAGTACATGTCCCCTTGTTACCAGTAATCCACGCTGACGCAAGTGACTGTTGGCGACCGTCAGCGAGGTAGGGGTGGCCAGTGAAAGCGCGCAAGGACACGTGGCGACTAATACCGAGAGTGCAATCCAAAAAGCATGATCCGACCCGAGCCACCACCAAACGCCATAAGTGCCTGTGGCCAGAATGAGAACCCCTAAGACAACATAATGAGCCAGATGGCTAGCGATTGCAGCGACCCGCGGTTTTTCCTCCAGCGCTCTGTCCATTAATCGCATGATATCAGAGACCCGTGACTGGGCTGCGGCTTGAGTGACCTCAATATCCAGCGGGCTATCAATATTTTGTGTTCCGGCCATCACCTGATCCCCCGGTTGTCGGGGGACTGGCATGTATTCGCCGGTGAGCGCCGCTTCATTAATGCTGGAGTGTCCTATGACCACAGTGCCATCGGCAGGCAGTGTTTGTCCGGGGCGAACACGAATACGCTCTCCCGGCGCCAACATCTCGGCAGTGACCACCTCCTCCGTCCAGTGATCACCATTGGCGGTGAGACGGATAGCGCTGCTTGGCAGCAGGGTATCGAGGCGATTACCTCCACGACCAATACGGTGGCGTGTTCGCATCTCGATATAGCGGCCAAATAATAGGAAAAAGGTGAACATGACAACAGAGTCAAAATACACCTCGGGCCCGTGGGTCACGGTGGCGTAGACACTGGCACTGTAGGCCAGACCGATAGCCAGAGAGACGGGTACATCCATGGTGAGGTGGCGGGTTTTTAGATCACGCCATGCGGCGGTAAAAAATGGTCGTGCGGAAAAGAAAACTACGGGTGTGGTTAAGGCCAATGATAGCCAGCGGAAAAGCGCTTTGAAGCTGTCATCGATCCCATCAAAGGCACCGACATACAGCGCTGAAGCGAACATCATCACCTGCATCATGCCGATGGCCGCGACGATGAGGCGGCGGGTGGCCATCCGCTGTTCATACTCCAACTGCTGCTGATGTTGATCAGGTTGGTAAGGTCGGCTGGGGTAACCAATCTGCTGTAGCTCAGTTAAAATCTGGCTGAGTTGGATGCGTGCGGGATCCCAGATGAGCCGTGCGCGATGGTCAGAAACATTGACCAGTAGGCTGGTGACCCCCTCAAGACGACCAATATGATGTTCAATCAGCCAAGCACAGGCCGCACAGGTCATGCCATCAATCGCTAATTGGGTATCACAATGGCCTTGCTCATCCTGATGGACAAAACGGGCCTGTAATTCCGGACGATCAAAGATATTCAGGTCCGCCTCACTCAGGTGTGTTTCTCCTTCAGGGCGTTCAGGCATTTGCGTGCGGAACTGATAGTAGCTATCCAAGCCACCGTTAATAATGGCATGAGCTACCGCTTCACAGCCACGGCAGCATAGGGCATGTGATTCGCCATTGACCTCAACACTGAAATGGTGTCCTTGAGGAATCGGCTCACCGCAATGATAACAGGACGGTTCATGCATCAGTTTTGATCTTTCCGGTCCGTGGTGGGGCAATGCCTTACCCAATAACATCTTATGAGCGGTCATTGGATAAGGCGAATCAATCAGGCGCTCATGGCTGTGGTGTTGCGGGGCTCAACAATATGTCAGAAAGCCCCAAACATGCCATAGCCCTCAAGATTATTGAACAGCGGATAGCTTGATTGTTTGGTGGGCCGGGAAGCTGGCGCGTCCAGTCAGACGCCACACTTTACCTGCGGGCTGCAGCTCTAGATCCCACTCGTATTGAAGCGCATGAGGCAAGGTACCGACATAGCGATAATTGCCTTGGTGCTCAAGGGTGATCGCTAAATCTTGGCGAGCTCGGGTCGGGTTGATGAGTTTCAGTGCCAGCGAAGCGGGTTGACTGGAAAGGCCATTCAGTTGGAGTGACACCTCTTGATCAGTGAAGGTCATATCAGCTTCGACCCCAAGAGTCTTGGCCGCATGGTCTCGAGCCAGTACCTGGTTCACGGCCAGCCCATCTTTGTAATAGGTATCACTTACCGTACCATCGAACACTTTAATGGAAATGGTCAGCATCGTGATTCCAACGGCGACAGTAAACAGTAAAGGCGTGAGAATAAACCACGGCCAGAACTGTTTGTACCAAGGGGTGAATGACATTTCACTCATGATCAGACCTTCTGATGCATTACTTCATGGATAAAAGCCCTTGGGAAACGATCACCCCAAGGGCATAAGATCATTACTTGTTCACTAAAGTTCATCGACCATCAACGCTGTACTTGGCCGATAAAACGTGACTTTTTACTGATACTAATGGGGGTTGAGCCTTCATCACTGACGGCGGTCATCAGGACATCTTGTGCCGGCGCTTGCATGGCATCAGGATCAACGATCAGCTGTACCAGGAATTCACGGACTTCATTCGGGCCGAGTTGAATAGACCTTGTCCCTTTTAACTCAATGCCAGGAATACCACTGACCGATAACTCAAAGGCGCGCGGCTGTTGAGTCATGTTCGCGATTTTTACACGATAACTGTTTTCAATTTCACCGCTATCGGTCATCCGCAGTAATTGGTTTCGGTCTCGCAATACTTCCAGTTCAGCGGGCACACGAGTCCCCACGGCAAACGTAAAGGCGGCGATCATGCCCACCAGCACCATAAAGTAACCAATCAAACGAGGGCGTAAGATCCGGCTTTTACGGCCTTCTTGCTCATTTTCAGTGGTATAACTGATGAGCCCAGGGGCATACCCCATTTTCTCCATGACCTGATCACAGGCGTCGACGCAAGCGGCGCAAGTAATGCATTCATACTGAAGACCATCACGAATATCAATACCGGTTGGGCAGACCTGAACACAAAGGTTGCAGTCAATACAATCACCCAGCCCTTGAGCTTTGTGGTCAGCCGATTTTTTACGCGCTCCACGCGGTTCGCCACGTTCTTGATCATAGGAGACAATGAGGGTGTCTCGGTCAAACATGACGGATTGGAAACGGGCATAAGGGCACATATAGATACAGACTTGTTCACGTAACCAGCCTGCATTGAGATAAGTGAAAAAGGTGAAAAAGCCTAGCCACCACATTTCCCAAGAGCCGAGATCAAATGCAAAGATATTGGGAATCAACTGACGAATCGGTGAGAAATAGCCGACAAAAGTAATGGCGGTTGCGGCCGCAATCAGTAGCCAGATGGCGTGCTTGGCACTTTTGCGAGTCAGCTTGTCGCGACTCATGGGCTGGTGATCTAGCTTGCGTCGTTTATTTGGGCTTCCTTCCGTGACATCTTCAGCCCAAATAAAGAGAAACGTCCAGACACTTTGTGGGCAGGTATAACCACACCAAACTCGGCCCGCAAAGTTAGTAATAAAAAATAAACCAAAGGCACAAATAATCAAAAGCCAGGCGAGCAAAACGAAATCTTGAGGAAAGAAGGTTGCCCCAAAAATATGGAACTGACGGTTTGGCAAGTCAAAGAATATGGCCTGACGCCCATCATATTGCAGCCATACGGTGCCAAAATAAAGCAACATAAGGAGCCAGTTAAATAGGCCTCGAAGCTTTTGAAAAGTGCCTTTAATGCGCCTCACATAAATATGTTCACGCTGGGCATAAAGAGAGCCACCCCCCGCTGTATTTTGGGCCCCTATGTTTTTGGAATCTATGTTTTTGGGATCTATGGTTTTAGGGGTGACATCCTTTGTGGGGATTTTATCCGTCATTGCATTCACCAGGCAGTTAAAGTGTCATCATCAAGATCGTCGGTTCATATCCATTTTTTTAATGTAAGACGTTCAAGCGTCTTATCTCTGTTTTATATCAAGATTATCCAGCTTGAATGCTAAAGGGGAATGCGACATAGCGCCGCATTCCCCTGCTTCTGACGGTCCGTGATTACGGCTTGTTGGAAAGGCTATAAACGTAGGCAGCGACCAAGTGCAGCTTAGGCAGCAGCTTTGCTTTTTGCTCAGGTGACATGTTGCTTAACTCTCCCATAGAGGGTAGATCGGCACCATAGTCCAGATAGCGAGCCTGAGAAGGCATGAGGCCATTACGACCATTGCGTAAAGTGTACTCAATGGAGGCGGCCAAACTTTCTTCAGGTTGTTTATATAGCCAAGTATTGTCGGTCAGGTTGGGTGCGCCCAGCTCCATGCCGTGGGCGGCACTTCCTTTACCATCAGTACCGTGACAAGAAGAACAGACGGCAGCAAATAGCGGTTTAGCTGCGGCGGCTTGTTCTGCATTGTGCTCAGCACCTGACAGGCTCATGACATACTGTGTCATGTTGGTCACACCATCTTCACCCAGAATATCGACCCAGGCAGGCATGAGGCCATTACGCCCCTGAATAATGGTGGTCCGAATGGTTTCTGGATCCCCCCCATACAGCCACGCATCATCGGTGAGGTTCGGGAAGCCATAACCGCCTTTAGCTGCCGATCCGTGACACACTGAGCAATTATTAACGAAGATGCGTTCAGCAACTTTCATCGCTTCAGGATCATTGGCCAGCGTCTCAATATCAATGGCGGCATACTTATCAAAGATGGGCGCATAGAATTCTTCTGCGTGAGCCATCTCTTGTTCCCACTGGCCAGTGGATGACCAGCCAAGCAGCCCCTTCCATTGACCAAGCCCTGGGTATAGCGCCAGATAAACTAAGGCAAAGATGATCGTGGCTACGAAGAGCATGAACCACCAGCGTGGCAGTGGATTATCATATTCTTCGATGCCGTCGGCAGCATGACCGGTGGTTTGTACATCCCCATCAGCGGTCATGGGTTTCTCAGTTTTGCGGTTTCCAGCGAGCAGGACAAAGCAGAAGGCAATCACACCCAGGGTAATTGCTGTAATCCATATCCCCCAGAAACTGCTCATGGATTCATTGATCATGTTTCTTCATCTCCAGTGATGAGCTTTCATCATCCGGGTTATGGGCGTTTTTCTGCGACGCCTCATGAGCCTCATCATCAGCAAATGGCAGGTTGGCGGCTTCATCGAAGCTCTTTTTCTGATGCTTGCTATAAGCCCAGAATACGATCCAGCCAAATGCGATCATCAGGATGACAGAGAGAATGCCGCGAAAAACGTTAATATCCATAACCTTACCGCTTGTCGTTGAGGACAGTGCCGAGTTGCTGTAAATAGGCGACCAGCGCATCAATTTCTTTATGCCCTTTCACCTGTTCACCAGCACCATCAATTTGCTCATCGGTATAGGGCACACCGACTGTACGCAGTGCTTTCATTTTGGCACCGGTGTCTGCCCCATCCAGCGTATTCTGGAATAACCAGGGATAAGCTGGCATCTTCGACTCAGGGACTACGTCACGAGGGTTGTAGAGGTGAGCCCGGTGCCAGTCGTCACTGTAGCGACCACCAACACGTGCCAGGTCTGGCCCGGTTCGTTTAGAGCCCCAGAGGAAGGGGTGGTTATAGACGAACTCACCGGCAACTGAGTAGTGACCATAGCGCTCTGTTTCTGCACGGAAAGGACGAATCATCTGTGAGTGGCAAACATTACAGCCTTCACGGATATAAATATCGCGTCCTTCGAGTTCCAGTGCGCCTAAAGGCTCCAGGCCTTCCACGGGTTGCGTGGTTTTATCCTGGAAAAACAGCGGTACGATTTCAGCCAGGCCCCCGAAACTGATCACGACCAGAATCAGCACGGCCATCAGGCCGACATTCTTTTCAATAATTTCGTGTCGCATCATTCATTCCTTCTGATCAGGCCGCTTGAGCCACAGCTTTTTCAGTCGATGGGCTCTTAATAGTGGCAAAGACGTTATATGCCATGATCAGCATACCGACGACCCAGAAACAGCCCCCAATCCAGCGAACGACGAAGCCGGGGTGGCTTGCTTCCAGCGCTTCCACGAAGGAGTACATCAGCGTGCCATCAGCATTGACTGCGCGCCACATCAGACCCTGCAGGATGCCATTGACCCACATAGAGGCGATGTAAAGGACGGTGCCGACAGTGGCGAGCCAGAAGTGCACATTGATCAGGTTGGTGGAATACATCTGCTCTTTCGCAAAAATGCGCGGAATCAGATGATAAATAGAGCCGATACTGATCATGGCGACCCAGCCGAGAGCACCTGCGTGCACGTGACCAATGGTCCAGTCGGTATAGTGGGAAAGCGCGTTAACGGTCTTGATTGACATCATCGGACCTTCAAACGTGGACATCCCATAGAAAGACAGAGACACGACCAGGAAGCGTAGAATCGGGTCTGTACGCAGTTTGTGCCACGCACCTGAGAGTGTCATCATCCCGTTGATCATACCGCCCCAAGAAGGTGCCAGCAGAATCAGTGACATGATCATACCCACGGATTGCGCCCAATCCGGTAGCGCGGTGTAGTGCAGGTGGTGAGGACCAGCCCACATATAAGTACAGATCAATGCCCAGAAGTGAACGATTGATAAGCGATAGGAATAAACCGGGCGCTCAGCTTGTTTCGGCACAAAGTAATACATCATGCCCAAGAAGCCGGCCGTCAGGAAAAAGCCTACTGCGTTGTGGCCATACCACCACTGGGCCATCGCATCGATCGCGCCCGCATACGCCGAATAGGATTTAGTTAGCGTAACTGGAATCGCAGCACTATTGACCACATGCAGAACCGCAACGGTCAAGATGAAAGCCGCATAGAACCAGTTCGCCACATAAATGTGCGACGTCTTACGGATTTTTATCGTGCCTAAAAAGACGATCGCATAAGCCACCCATACTAGGGTGATCAAAATATCGATCGGCCATTCCAGCTCCGCATACTCTTTCGAAGAGGTGAAGCCCAGCGGTAACGTAATTGCCGCTGCCACAATCACCGCCTGCCACCCCCAAAACGTAAAGGCAGCAAGGCCGTCCGAAATTAAGCGGACCTGGCAGGTTCGTTGTACCACATAGTAAGACGTTGCAAAGAGGGCGCAGCCCCCAAAGGCAAAAATCACCGCATTGGTGTGTAACGGACGTAAACGTCCGAAGCTTGTCCACGGAAGGTCGAAGTTCAGCGCAGGCCATGCGAGCTGAGCTGCGATCAAGACACCGACTAACATACCGACGATGCCCCAGACCACAGTCATAACGGCGAATTGCCGAACGACCTTATAGTTGTAGGTCGGGTGTTCAAACGCTGTGCTCATGTCAGGTTCCCATAACAGCAATTTTTTAATGGAGGAATCCAGCCGCCAGTGTCTTGGAAGTGGCGAAGCTGGGCCATGATGCAAGTCAACGGTTGTGAAGCCAGTGTCCTGAAGGGCTTAAAAAGGCCCTGCCTGACAGGATCTTGTTCAGTTTAGTTGAATAAGTTGAACTTGATGCTGACCTTGATCAGCTCTTGGTCATCCAACAAGAAAATAAGTGTGTTTAAGAGCCGACTGACATGAAGCCGAACATAGACATGAGAGAACCGTACTATCCCTAGAATGGAATAGTTAAGACTGTATCGAGCTGAATAGCATTCATCTAAGCGGAAAGTACATATTTTTTGCTCGATTAGGTCTGTGTGATATCTTCAGATCAAAGCAGTCACGGCAATGTGTTGTGTTGACACTGCTGAAAAACGCCCCGCGTTACCTCATGCGGGGCGAGTGAAAGTGCCTGCCATGGTGGTGGTAACAATGACGGGGCTTAACGATGACTGGCTTCCAGAGAGGACTTATTCGGGCCTTGCACTGATAGTTTAAAGCGTCGGTCGACCAGTGCGATGGCGACAGTGGCGATCGCTCCGGGTATGGCTAACGCCAAGAAGTTCTGGTGATGAGGCAGCGCCAGTGCCAGCAGAGTACCGCCTAACATAGGCCCGACGATGGCACCGTTACGCCCGATACCGGAAGCCCAGCCTAATCCTGTCGACCGAATCGTTGTCGGATAGTACTGCGCCACATAGGCATAAAGCAGTATCTGGGAGCCAATGGTGGTGGCCCCTGCAATGCCCATCAGGGTGTACAGTAATCCCATGGGGTGTTCATAGCCCAGCATCATTAATGACACCGATCCCAAGATAAAGAAAGAGACCAGCACTGCTCGCAGAGAGAAGCGGTCGGCCAGCCAGCCACCGCCAACAGCGCCAATAATCGCGCCGATATTCAGTACCATCAGGAACATCAGGCTAGAGCTGAGGGCGTATCCGGCCATGGACATTAACTTCGGCAACCAAGAGCCCAGTGCATAGACCATCAATAAGCAACAGAAGAAGGCGGTCCAAAACATGGTCGTGCTGAAGGCGCGTCCGCCACGAAACAGCGCCAGTACAGAGGCCTTGCTTTCCTTCGTGACTGGCGCTGTAAGCTGATCTTCAGCCGTCAAGTTCAGATCAGGATCAAGCTTATGCAGAATTGTACGGACATCGCGATCTCGTTTCTGAGCCATCAAGAAAGCGACTGACTCGGGGAGAAACTTCATTATTAACGGCAACAACAAGAGCGGCACCACCGCCAGATAGAACATGATTTCCCAGCCGAAATTGGGGACGATCCAGATGCCAAGCCCCGCTGACATCATACCGCCGACGGCATAGCCCGAAAACATCAGGGCCACCAGTGTGCTTCTACTTTTTTTAGGTGAGTACTCACTCATCAGTGAGACCACATTAGGCATCACTCCGCCAATGCCAAGCCCTGCGATAAAACGCAGAATGCCGAATTGCCAGGGGGTCGTGGCCAAGCCGTTAATCACCGTCGTCACGCTGAACAGCACCACGCATATTAAGATGGTTTTCTTGCGCCCGAGCTTGTCGGACAGCATGCCAAACCCCATTGCGCCGAACATCATGCCAAATAAGGCACTGCTGCCTAAAAGCCCGGCGACGTAGGGGCTGAGTGCCCACTGTGCCATCAGTAATGGGAGGACGACCCCATAAATCACCAGATCATAGCCATCGAAAATGATGATCAGGGTGCACCAGAAGAGCACTTTCCAATGGAAGGGGCTGAATTTGGCATGGTCAATGACATGACTTACGTCCAGATGTCTCATGATATGGCCCTTGTTATTGTCTTTATGTTTGGAGGGTCAGGACTGTGTTATCGCTACTGAATGAGGTGAATTAAGGTTGATGAATGGGCAAGGCGTTGAGCGCCTTACCCCAGATCGCCTCCTGCAACAGGTAGCACGGTGCCGGTGATATAGCTGGCGGCATCAGAGGCCAAAAACAGTATCGGCTCGGCTTGTTCGTCAAGGGTGCCGTAGCGATGCATCAAGCTGCTATCACGGGTTTGGTCGATCAGGGATTGATACCAACTTTTTTCACGCTCCCCTTGAGCTTCAGTATTCCTCGGGGTCAGTCGTGTCGGGGCTTCAGTACCACCGGGCGCGGTGGCGTTCACACGAATGCCCTGTTCGGCGTACTCGAAGGCGAGATTGGCGGTTATCGCATTGACTCCACCTTTGGCGGCGCCATAAGGCACGCGCATCAGGCCCCGAGTCGCCACAGAAGAAACATTCACAATGACGCCGCTCTTCTGTTCGACCATGTAAGGCAGGACCGCTCGGCAACACCACAGGGTGGGAAACAGTGAGCGTTGTATTTCTTTTTGGATTTGTGCCGGTTGATAGTGCTCAAAAGGCTGTGCCCAAATGGTGCCACCGACATTGTTGATCAGAATGTCGATTTGGCCGAAGCGCTCATGGGCGCGGGCCATCGTCTTTTCCGCACCTTCCCAGGTTTCTAGATCCGCCTGTACGGCCAAAGCATCGACCCCTCGAGCCTGCAACTCAGTGGCAAGCCCGTGGACATAATCGGCCCTATCGACCAGCACCACATGTGCCCCTTCATCAGCGGCCAGCTCGGCCACACGCTTGCCAATGCCTTGGGCCGCACCGGTCACGACCATGACTTTATTACTGAATCGTGCCTTCATGCGACATGCTCCGCTTGCTGATTCGAGGCGCCTGCGTCATGAGGCGCTTGGACATTGGGGGTGAATTTTTCGTAATAGAATGAGTGCGGCGTGATGCCTTGTGCATTGAAGTGTTTGAGCACGGCATCCACCATCGGCGGCGGCCCGCAAAGATAAACATCGACATCCCCATCATTGATGGGCGCGTCTTGCATATGCTGAGTCACGAAGCCTTTAAGTGGGTGCTGACTGGATTCGTCGGCGACCACTGTTTTGAAACTGAAATGTTCGAGCTGTTGAGCCCAGGCTTCCAATGCTTCGACACCTACCAGGTCTTCATCGTGGGTAACGCCATAGATCAAGTGAGTGGGGTGTTCACAGCCTTTCTCCTGTAAGGCTTCGAGCATGGCCAAAAATGGTGCTAACCCGGTGCCTCCAGCCAGCATCAGTACAGGGCGTTCCACGGCGCGCTGATAAAATACCCCCATTGGGCCGGTTAGCGAGACTTGATCCCCGCTTTTGGCCTGTTCCACGAGCCATGAACTCATCAAGCCCCCTGGCACGTTACGAATCAAAAAGCTCAACTGGCGACTGCCTGGACGGGAGCTAAAGGAATAGGCGCGCTGCTCATCGGTGCCGGGGACTTGGATATTGACGTACTGACCTGGCAGAAATCCGATATCGGCATCCGCCGTGATCTTGAGCTCAATGGCCGTCGGTGAGAGTAAGTTCACTTCATCTACAGTGCCGTTGATCGCGCTGTTTTTAGATTTATTACACAGTGAGAAGGCGGCGGGAATTTCCACGACGCAGTCACTTTCCGGCACCATCTGACAGGTCAGGACCATGCCCTGCTCAACTTCTTCATCTGAAAGGGCTTCGTCAAGATAGTCTTCACCTAGGTCGAATTGGCCTTGGTGACATGCGCCCTTGCAGGTGCCGCAAACGCCATCGGAGCAGTCCATGGGGAGATTCAATTGCGCACGATAGGAGGCGTCGAGTACGGTTTCACCCGTATTACAGGTGATCACTCGGGTGACACCATCTTCAAAATTCAGCGCCACTTGGTAAGTCATGATGTACTCCTTCATCAATTACAGCGGGTGCGATGACCGCTGGTTCAATTACAGGTGATAAATGTCGATCACCTGATTGATGTAGTCGTTTTTCAGAATCACTTTTTTGTCGATAATCAGCGGCTGTTCATCACTGCAATCTAGGGTGTAGAAAGAGGTACCGAAAAAACTGTGCGTCTTGTGATAGCGGTGGCTATGGGTCTGCCAGTTAAAGCGCACTTTCACTGTGCATCCTTCTCGTGCCAGGATTTCGAGATTGGAGGTGAGGTGGACAGTGCGCGGTTCTGGTAGAGAGCTGGCGCCGGAACGCTCCGTTTTGAGCCGGTGAACGCGATCTTCAAGCCCATCTCGATTGGGGTAATAGATGAGAGAAACCTCGGTTTGAGGGTCTTCAGTCAGCTCATCGTCATCAGTCCAGGCGGGCATCCAATAAGTGACATTTTCGTGGTAGCACTTGAGCCACTCATCCCATTCGCGATCGTCCAGCAATCGTGCTTCTCGGAAAATGAACGCCTGAATTTGTTCAAAGCTCATGCTCATGGGGACACCTCCTCTGACAGGGCAATCAACTGTGCGCGCTCAGTTTCAACGGCCTTGGACATTTCAGCGACCCAGTGTTGGTGGTGGGTGACGTAAAGCCCTTCATCCTCTGGGCGCACGCCACTTAGAATGGGCTTCATTTCAATACGCTTGGCCCATTCGTCAGGCCCTTCGATCCAATGTTGGGCGCCTCGGCTCATGTCATTCCATTTCAGACCTTTGGCCTGATAGCCCTCTTGGCAGCCACGAAACTCCTCTAAATCATCGGGCGTGCCCATGCCCGAGACATTGAAGAAATCTTCATACTGGCGCAGCCGTTTGGCTCGGCTCTCGGCTGATTCGCCTTTAGGGGCCCAGCAATAAATCGTGATTTCAGTCTTATCGACATCGATGGGGCGTAGCACCCGAATCTGGGTGGAGAACTGATCCATCAGATAGACATTGGGATACAGGCACAGATTCTTTGTTGTCCGCACGATGAAGTCGGCTCTTGGCGCGCCGAGTGTTTTTTCCAGGCGATCGAGGTGCTGATATATCGGACGAACTTCCGGGTTAGTCAGGCGTGTCCACAGCATCATGTGGCCGTGCTCGAACGCGTAGAAACCGCCTTCGTTAGACCAGCTCTTGGCATCGACCGCCTCGGTGCCGCCTTTCTCGTAATTGCGCTGGCCCATGGTCGAGAGATAGTTCCAATGCACGGTACTGACGTGATAACCATCGGCGCCATTTTCGGCAGTCAGTTTCCAATTGCCTTCATAGGTATAGGTGGAGGCCCCGCGTAGGATTTCGATGCCTTCTTCGGCTTGGTCGACCATGGCATCAATCACCTTGGTGGTTTCGCCGAGGTATTGCTCCAGTGGCAGCACGTCAGGATTTAAGCTACCAAACAGAAAGCCACGGTAGTTGCCGAAACGAGGCAGCGGCTTCAAGTCATGAGACCCCTCATGATTAAAGCTTGCGGGATAGCCGCCTTTTTTCTGATCTTTGGCTTTGAGTAAGCGACCATCGTTCTTGAACGTCCAGCCGTGGAAGGGGCAAGTGAATGAGCTTTTGTTGCCATGCTTCTTACGGCACAAGGTCGCGCCACGGTGTGAGCAGGTGTTGAGCATCGCCTTGAGTTCACCTGCTTGGGTGTGGGTGATCATCACTGGCTGACGGCCGATATAGGCGGTGTAGTAATCCCCAGGGGCTTCAATTTGGCTCTCATGTGCCAGGAACACCCAATTGCCCTCGAAGATATGCTTCATCTCCAGTTCAAACAGCGTTTTATCGGTGAAAATACTGCGATCGCAACGATAGCGACCATTTTTTGCATCCGCCTCGACAGCATTCACAATTTTCTTTTCAAGTTGATCGAGTTGGCGACTCATGACTGTCACTCCATATTGTTGTTATATGGCCATATGCTGATATGGCTGCCTGTCTTGGTGATCTGCCGTTGTTATCAACCCCGTGCATCCCGTGCATCGTGCATAAAGCCGCCCCACCAGCCTGACAGGACAAGCCGGTGGGCGCTTATTTTGGGGCTTAAGCGGTTGTCGGTTGGGATTCAGTGACTTCGCTTTCCAGCGCTCGCTGGCGTTGATGACGTGTTTGCAGTTCTGTTCTTTCGGTCGGCACTAGCTGGATGTTGAACTCGACCTTGGTAAACGGCTGCGCTAGGCCGAAAGACGCGGCCTCGGCGGGGTCTTCAATACGGTGAGCGTCAACGACCAACTCATCGCGTGTGGCGAAGGCGAAATCATCGTAAGTGTATTCGTCACCGGCCAGGTTGATCTGGGTGGTCAGGTGTTTGTAACCCGGTTTCGAGATAAAGAAATGGATATGGGCGGGGCGATTACCGTGACGACCGAGTTGATTCAACAGCTTTTGGGTCGGGCCTTCCGGCGGGCAGCCGTAACCGGATGGAATGATCGAGCGCGCGGTGTAGCGCCCTTGTTCATCGGTCGTGATGCGGCGACGCAGATTGTACTCACTCTGGGAGCGATCAAAATAAGAGTAGCCCCCTTTACTATCGGCGTGCCAGACATCGACCACCGCGTTGGCTAGCGGCTGGCCATCTTGATCGAGGATCTGTCCGGTCAGTATCATGACTTCGGCGGCGCTATCAGTACCATCGTCCATCCGGGCAAACGCATGATGTTGTGGCGCCCCAGCGACATAAAGCGGCCCCTCAATGGTGCGTGGTGTTCCACCGCTCAAGCCTGCTTGCTCATCTTCCGCATCAAGACGGATATCCAGGTACTTATCCATTCCTAGGCCGGGCGCCAGCAATGAGGCTTCACTGTTCTGGCCTAACTCATTGATGTAGTAAACGGCCTGCCAAAACTCCTCCGGCGTGATATCGAGATCTTCAATGATCTGGAAAACATCATGCATCACACGGTGAACCACTTGCTTGGCCCGCTCATTTCCGCCCGTTTTATTGAAACCGGCGACTTTGTGTAGCAGCTCTTTCACCTCTGCGGATTGCATGGTTCTAATGGACACTGTGTTAACAGTCGCTGTTTGTACGGTCATTTTGACTCACTCCATTACATTATTGTTGTTATGACTCGATGGTTGTTGTGACTCGATGGTTGTTATGACTCGATGAATGTTGTGATTTGCCCCGTGCTCTTATGGTCAGGTGCTTTTATGGTCAACGGTCAGGTGCTCTTATGAACACAAGCGATGGCTCACCGACGCCATTGGTTTAGCGGGTTTCGGGGGTTAGCGATCATCCTCATGGATTGATGAAGGGTGTCGGCATAAAGGTGCGACGCTGATCTCCATGTAAGGGAATAGTGGTAGCTGGCTGATGATCTCTTGAAGCTCTTCATTGCTTTGGACATCGAAGATGCTGACATTGGCGTAGCTCCCCGCAACACGCCATAGATGGAGCCACTGACCTTGCGCTTGCAGCTTTTGCGCATAGGCTTTTTCTCGCGCCTTGATGTCGGCGGCGATCTCTTCGGGCATGTCGTGCGGGATCTTCACGGTCATCTCGACTTTGAACAGCATTTTTCTCTCCCCTGTGCTGGTAGCGCTTTGCTTGGGTTAAGCTTTGTTCGGGTTAAGCTTTGCTCGGTTTAAGATTTGCTCTGGTTAAGTTTTACTTGGGTTGAAGTGTGATGACCGTTGGCGCAGCTCAGTCTTTACGGCGATAAAACGCCAGCTTCTCTTCATCGATCTCAATGCCAAGGCCCGGCCCGGTGGGTAGATCAACACCGTTGTTATGGAAGTTCAGTGGCTGAATGACGATGTCATCTTTCATTAGTAACGGACCAAACATCTCAGTGCCCCAGTGCAGCTTTTCACAGGTCGACCAAGCATGTAGGGCGGCGGTTGTGCCGATCGTGCCTTCTAGCAGGGTGCCACCGTACAAGCCGATCCCCGCTGCTGATGCCACAGCGGCTTGTTCGAGTGCGCGTAAGGGACCGCCTGCCTTGGCGATTTTCATGGCCACCGCACCGCTGAACCCCAGAGCCGCGAGGTGGTAAAGATCCTTGGCATTCGCAACAGCCTCATCGGCCAGGATGGGGAGATGAAACTTCTCGGACAGGCGCACCAGGCTGGCTAAGTCCGCCATCGGTGTCGGCTGCTCGACTAAATCAATCCCGGCCGCCTGTAGCTCCGCCATGCCTTTGGCCGCGGTAGATTCATCCCAGGCTTGATTGACATCAACACGGACACTGGCCGTATCCCCAACGGCTTCTTTTATCGCGGCCACATGGCGGATGTCCTCCATCAAGGCCCGGCTGCCGATCTTGAGCTTGAAATCACAGTGGCGGCGAGTTTCGATGAAGCCCAATGCCTCATGAATATCTTGTGTGGTATCGCCGCTGGCGAGAGTCCACAGCACCGGAAGATGTGAATGCACCGCACCCCCTAAAAGGGCGCTAAGTGAACGGCCCGTACGCTTGCCATACAGATCCCAAAGGGCGGTTTCAATAGCCGATTTAGCCAGCCGGTTGCCGCGGGTTGAGCGTTCTAGCATTACCCGTAGAGTATTGATATTGTCAGCAAGCTGCCCGATCAGCTGTGGTTTGAAGTAGGTATCGATCGTCAGCTTAATGCTCTCTGGGCTTTCCGGGCCGTATGAGAGGCCGCCGATAGTTGTGGCTTCGCCAAGGCCTTCAAGCCCTTCAGAGTCCTTGATCCGCACGATCACCATGCTCTGAACGCCCATGGTGGTCATCGAAAGCTTATGAGGGCGAATCGTCGGGATGTCGACGAGAATCGCTTCGATAGAATGAATAGTGGCGGACATGGCCTCTCCGTAATCATCAGTAATCAACCCTGTGATTCAGAAATTACGGGGTTCTTTGGGCTTGAACCAATATTGATTAAGTAGCGACCAATACCCTGGAGGTATGGATGGAGCTGAGACACCTGAGATACTTCATTGCGGCAGCAGAGGAGGGCAATCTCACGCGGGCAGCGGAAAAGCTGTTTATGGCTCAGCCGCCGCTGACCCGACAGATCAAACAGTTGGAAGAAGAGCTGGGGGTGGCGCTGTTTATCCGTAAACCCCGTGGGCTTGAATTAACCCCCGGGGGTGAATATTTTCTCGAACAAGCCCGCCAGATTCAGGACAAGGTGAAGGCGACGGTTGAAGATACTCGCCGTATTGCTGAACACCGCAAAACGGTGTTCTCCATCGGCTTTGTGCCCTCCGTGTTCTACGGCCAGTTGCCGAAAATGATTCGACGCTTGCGGCAGAATAAAAATCTGGAAATTCTGCTTTATGAGTTGAAAACCCGAGAGCAGGTTGAGGCCCTGAAAGTGGGTAAAATCGACATCGGCTTTGGTCGGATCAATATTGAGGACCCGGATGTTGAACAGCAGTTATTGTTTGCTGAACCGCTGATTGCGGCAGTGCCTGAAGGGCATGTGCTGGGGCAGCAACCGCTGACCATGCAAGCGCTTTCAGCATGGCCCTTAGTGGCCTTTCCCTCTGGCCCTGGCCCCAATTTCTCGGATATTACTCAAGCGCTGTTTCATAGCCGAGGGCTCAAAATCAATGTGAGCCAGCAGGTGAACGATCTTCAAACTGCGCTCTCTCTGGTGGCCTCAGATATGGGCTTTACCCTAGTGCCCGAGCAAGTGCGTAAGCTTCATCGTGAAGATGTCGACTTTCTCACGTTAATTGACTCCGACATCAGTATTCCGGTGATTGCCTCGCGTCGGCGCGGAGAAGCCCCTAATTCTGTCATGCGGCTGGTGAATACCATTTTGCATGAACTGGTCGATAACCGCTTGAGTGGACGTTATCCCTAACGACCTCAGCGCATGCCAACGGTGTTAATCGAGTATTGAGGGGATTATTGAGTATTTAACCTCACTTGCTCGGCCACCGATTGCAGGTGGGGCAAATATTGGTGGTGCAAGGTGTCCATACTGACACGAGCCGCATTGGTACTGATGTTGATGGCGCCGAGCAGCTCACCGTGACCGGCGAAAACCGGCACCGCCAGTGATCGTAGCCCCAAATCCAATTCCTGATCCACTACGGCATACCCCTGTGCCTTGGCTTGACGAATTTCGGTTTCAAGGGCACTGCGTGTGGTGATGGCGTTGGTTGTAAAGGCCGTCAGTTGCACTCGATCTAAAAACGCTTGCAGCTGGGGTTCAGCGAGCTGCCCAAGCAAAACCCGCCCCATTGAGGTATAGGCCGCAGGGAGGCGAGTGCCGATGGATAAGTTGATAACCATCAGCCGGTGCCGTGCGGCCGATCTCACCACATAAACCACGTCATCGCCATCCAGCACTGCCAGCGAGGATGACTCCCCAAGCTCGGCGGTGATGCCTTCTAGATACTGTTGAATCACGGCGCGGTAATGATCCGAAGCCTGATAAGCGTAGCCTAATTGCAGCACCTTGGGCGTGAGTTCAAACAGGCGGTCGTGACGCTTGATAAAGCCTAAGGCATGTAATGTCAGCAAAAAGCGCCGTGCTTTGGCGCGATCCATCTGGGTCTTGGCGGCCACTTCACTGAGCGTCATGCGAGGGTGCTCCGCATCAAACGACTGCAGCACTTCAAGACCTGCCGCCAGGGCGCCGACGTAATCTCGATCTTCAGGTTTTAACACGGGCTCATTGGCGAGCGTGTCATCCATGGGCTTTCTCCCGTCATTGTTAACCGCTTATTTAACCGCTTGAATGCGCATCTTACCTTAGTGTTCGTTATGCGAACAGGATCGAGAGGTGGTGAAATAAGGCTTAGAGGTCGACTGATCGACGATTTTTGGACTTGACGGTTCAGCCTTAGTCATTCCATGATGTTCGTTATAAGCACTTAAGTTCGTAATACGAACAAAAATAAAGTCAGCAATTGATTAATACGCTGATCAATCAGTCGATCCACGAAGAGGTGCAGTCATGGCTGAGTTTCTTTCCCTTCAAGCGGCGGTGAGCCGCTACATCGACGATGGCGATACGGTCGCGATGGAAGGTTTTACCCACCTGATTCCGTTTGCAGCGGGTCACGAAATCATTCGGCAGGCCAAGCGCGATTTAACCCTGATCAGGATGACCCCTGATCTGATTTACGACCAGCTGATCGGGGCCGGGTGTGTGCGTCAGTTGATCTTCTCCTGGGGCGGTAACCCAGGCGTGGGCTCTTTACACCGCTTGCGTGATGCGGTTGAGCAAGGTTGGCCCAACTCGGTTGAGATTTTGGAGCATAGCCACGCGGCCATGGCCTGTGCTTATGAGGCGGGCGCGGCGGGGCTCCCATTGGCGGTGCTGCGCGGCTATGTGAGCAGTGACTTACCTAAGGTCAACCCTCAGATCAAATGCATCGAATGCCCTTTCACCGGCGAACAACTGGCCGCAGTGCCTTCGATTCGGCCTGATGTGGCGGTCGTGCATGCTCAGCGGGCTGATCGACAAGGCAATGTGCTGATTGAGGGCATTGTCGGGGTGCAAAAAGAAGTGGTGCTGGCGGCCAAACGCAGCATCGTCACCGTTGAAGAGATTGTGGATGATCTCGGCGCTTCGGTGAATGCCTGCGTTTTGCCAAGCTGGGCAGTCACGGCGATTGCACAGGCGCCGCAAGGGGCCAAGCCTTCCTACGCTCTGGGCTACTACGAACGAGATAACGCCTTTTACCAAGCATGGGATGAAATCGCCCGCGATCGTGAGCGTTTTCAGGCTTGGTTGAACGATCATGTGCTTGAGCAAGGAGCTGTGTCATGACGCTAGAATTTACCGCATCGGAAATGATGAGTGTGACCGCTGCCCGTGCCCTGACCAATGACATGACCTGCTTCGTTGGGATTGGTCTGCCAAGTGAGGCGGCGAATCTTGCGCGCCTGACCCACGCGCCAGAGGTCACCTTAATCTACGAATCGGGCACCCTGCAGACTAAGCCCGAGATCTTGCCGTTATCCATTGGTGATGGCGAGCTTTGTGAATCCGCGCTGACCACCGTTTCGGTACCGGAAATGTTCCGTTACTGGCTTCAAGGGGGGCATGTCAGTGTTGGATTCCTGGGTACCGCCCAGATCGACCGCTATGCCAACCTGAATACCACTTTGATTGGGGATTATCGTCATCCCAAAGTGCGTTTACCGGGAGGCGGCGGTGCCCCCGAGATTGCCACCAACGCGCATGAAGTCTTCATTACGGTTAAACACTCCAAACGGACCTTTGTTGAAGCGGTCGATTTCATTACCACGGTCGGGTTTGGTCGCGATGGTAAAGCGCGGGATGACGTCCCCCATATCGGTCGTGGGCCGACTGTCGTGATCACCGATCTATGTATTCTCAAGCCGGACCCGACCAGCAAAGAGTTGGTTGTCACCTCATTGCACCCTAACGTCAGCCGCGAAGCCGTTATTGAGGCCACCGGTTGGGAGATCCGATTCGCTGACTCACTGGAGACGACACCGTCCCCCAGTGCTCATGAGCTGGACGTATTGCGTCGCTTGAAAGCGCGAACCCAGGCCCATCATGCGGGGCAGTCGTGATCAGAACGCCGTGATAAGCCTTCTGAAATGAGCCCGTTTGGGATGACCCCGCAGGGATGACCCTGCTGAGATCAGTCAACAGAGAGAAATCAGCCGATGACCGATGTATTGATTTGCCATCCCCGTCGTACCGCGATTGGCCGTATGGGCGGTGCGCTATCCAGCGTGCGCCCGGATGACTTGGCCGCCCATATCTTCAATGCCGTATTGGACCAGGTGCCCACATTGGATCGGGCTGCCATTGATGAAGTGATGATGGGGTCTGCCAACCAAGCGGGTGAAGATAATCGCAATGTCGCACGAATGTCTGCCTTGCTGGCGGGTCTGCCCGTCTGTGTACCTGGGACAACACTGAACCGTCTGTGTGGTTCGGGAATGGATGCCGTTGGCACCGCTTTTCGCGCCATTCGTGCGGGTGAGTTGGATCTAGTGCTGGCCGGTGGCGTGGAATCGATGTCTCGTGCCCCTTATGTCATGGGGAAAGCGGACAGCGCCTTCACCCGTAGTCAGCATATTGAAGATACCACCATTGGCTGGCGCTTTGTGAACCCCTTAATGAAGCAGCAATACGGCGTCGATTCGATGCCGGAAACCGCTGAGAACGTGGCCGAGCAGTTTAATATCTCGCGGGAAGATCAGGACCTATTTGCGTTCCGCTCACAACAAAAAGCCGCTCAAGCGCAAGCGGCCGGAATCTTTGCCGAAGAGATCGAGCCGGTCTCGATTCCGCGTCGTAAACAGGACCCTTGGGTTTTTGAACACGATGAACATCTGCGGGCGACGAGCTTGGAGAAGCTGGCTACCTTACCGACGCCGTTTCGTGAAGGAGGGAGTGTCACCGCCGGTAATGCCTCGGGCGTTAATGATGGCGCCGCTGCCATGCTGGTCGCCAGCCAAGCGGCGGTGGATCGGCACGGCCTTAAGCCGATGGCGAGAATTCTTGGCATGAGTACCGCCGGTGTTGAGCCGCGCATTATGGGGATCGGCCCTGTACCGGCCACCCAAAAATTGCTGCAACGATTGGGGATCACGGTTGATCAGCTCGATGTGATCGAATTGAACGAAGCCTTTGCCGCCCAAGGGTTGGCGGTATTAAGAGCCCTTGGTATTGCTGATGACGACCCTCGGGTCAACCCCAACGGCGGTGCTATTGCACTGGGTCATCCGCTGGGGATGTCCGGCGCCCGTCTGCTGATGACGGCTGCTCACCAACTGCAACGTACCGGTGGACGCTACGCACTATGCACCATGTGTGTCGGTGTCGGGCAGGGGATTGCAACACTAATTGAACGTGTTTGATCACCGCAATCATGGTGCTGAGTGCTGAGCACCGTCATAGTCGTTTCGAGCACGATAAGATGATCGAGCGGTATCAGCCAAGACGTAATGATCTGGAGTTGATGATGTCAATGATTACACTGAATGATCGCCTTGTGGCTTACCGCCTACTCGGTGATTCACACAAACCCTTGATGATCATGGCGCACCCTTTAGGGATGACCCAGAACATCTGGGATGACCTGTTGCCCGATTTATTGGCTGAATTTCGAGTGCTGACGTGGGACTTGCCCGGACACGGTGCCAGCGGTGCCTGGCCCGAAACGGTCACCACCGTTAGTCCGCAACACTTAGCTGAGGAGGCCTTGGCACTCGCCCGGCATGCGGGGGCCGAACGCTTCCATTTTGTCGGCACCTCCATTGGCGGCGTGATCGGTCAGCAGCTGCTGGCTGCATCGAGCGAACACTTGCTTTCCGTGACGCTGACCAACACCGGGGCCCAGATTGGCACCGCTGATGCCTGGAACACTCGTGCTGCCAAAGTGCGTGAACTGGGGCTAAGCGCCATGGCGAGGGAGATCGTGCCCCGCTGGTTTGGGCCCGTTGCCTGCCGTCAACAACCCGCCCTACTTAAGGGCTGGCAGCATATCCTGGGTCAAGGCGATGCCCACAGCTATGCCTTACTCTGCGAAATGCTCGGGCAAACAGATTTTCGAGCAACGCTGGGGCCGTGTGAGCCGTTGCCTCAATTGATTGGGGGAAGGGATGACATGGCCACCCCAGCGGCAACGCTCAATGAACTGGCTCAAATCTGCGGCGCGCCAGCTCCCATCATCATGCAAGATGTCGGCCACGTACCTGCAGTAGAAGCCCCCTCACAACTGAGTGCCCTGATTCTAGCGCATGCGCATTGAAGCCTCTGGCCCTGTTTGAGCTTTGTTGAAGGTGCGGTGGCTTAAATCTTATCGACTCGCCTCGTGCTAAGGGCGTTAACCCTTGACATCACCGCCTCGGTGTCCCGCGATCGCCACAATAGCGGTGACATCGCAGGCGGTTTTTTATTCTTGTGCGCTGCTTATCCTCTGATTCAAGTGATATCGGAGCCCTAAAGCGATGGATTTAAGGTGCTCTTTTTGGGCAGCGTAATGGTGATCAACTATGTCTGCTTTTGGATACTATTTGGGATCATTTAAGAGAATGATCTAATCATTCACTATGTCTGCTTAATGTGCTCATTAATGTCAGCCGGAGATGTTTATACCATTAATGACGCTTTTATTTTAACTCACTATAGGTCATCGCTTATGTCAAATGGGGAGCCAGTTCAAATGGAATTTGTACAAAAGAAAAGATCTACTAAGCATGTGTTTACACTCTATGATCATTATTTTAATTTTGCTTATGAGGATCGATCTGGATCGAGTGATGGTGATCTTCATTATGCTGATTTTCCTCAAAAATCATCAATTCAAATAGAACAAAATGAATGGCTTAGAAATGTAGGCTATCTTTGGATGGTATTGGGGGTGCTACAATTTGGCTATGCTATTTATGCTGATGCTTCATTATCCGGTAAGGGCGTTTGGATTCTACTGGGCATCGCATGCATTATTTGGTCCAATTATTCAAAGGTTAAATATACCGTCTTCCGGTCTGGTCGAGGCAACATTTGGGTGATTCAAGACAAACAGCATGATCAAATCATTGATGAGATTAATAAACGAAGAAAATCTCAACTTTTACAATGGTTCGGGGATGTTAATCCAGAAAATGATCTAGATAATGAAATACAGAAATTTCAATGGCTCGCAGAACAAGGCGTCCTCAGTGAGGCAGAGTCTGAGAATAAAATAGCACAAGTCGAATTTCTGAAAATAGAGCATTCAGGCGTTCAAAGAGAATGGTTAAACTGATAACGTTTTGAACTAGCAATGTTTTGAACTAGCAATGCTTTGAATTAAAAAGTAGGCCTACCATGGAAGATGAAAAGAACTGGAAGCTAAAACTACGATACGGAAAAGAAACCACACCATATCGACATTTTACGGTTTTAGGTGATGGCATTGTGGGTGACCTTGCTGACGGATTTAAGTGTCGAAAAGGCCCCGCAATAATGGCAATGAAAACGTGGGCCACCAACGCTGACGAATCTGCTGACATGCTTGGCGTCATCGGTAGGCAAATTGGTTTTGAGGCGACGGGAGACATCCAAGTATATGAAACAGAACCCGAACAGCCCCCTAAAGACAACCCGTTTGGTTATGACATCATGTTCACACCATATGATGAATAACCCCAAACCTAATAAGACTCGGTATCACTGAATTGCGGTTTAATAGCCCCAGTGCTGGATTACTTGGGGTGTAAATCCATGAGCGACTTGCGCGCCTGGTTGAGCTGTTCTGCTCGTCATAACGGGGGCGTGGGTACTGGCCATGCTTATTGGCTTTTAAATGATGTCGAATATGCGAAAAACACTCGATGTAGCGATATCTCGTTATTCATGTGCTTTGATGAATAATACAAAATGGAAAGAGGTTTTGACGATCCTTGCTGACGCTCGGCATCCCTTCCAACTCGCGTCGGTTGGCCAAGAAAAGTTTGGTATAGAAGAGATCTTAAGCATGGATGCACTTGAAAGAACGTACGTCAAAGACGTCTTGGTTGGCGGTCCTATTATGTACAAAGATATTTACGCGTTGCGTTTTCCACGTTTTAAATCATATCGCAACCCTCAGACGGGGAGAGTGCAACATAGCGAAGACGCAAGTGACGCTGTTCTGAAAAGACTCTGTCAGTTGGGCGAGCTTCCCCTCGAAGTGATGGAAGAATATGCGTACATCTGGGGTTATCGTGACTGACCCCTCGCTGAGTGCTTAATTGGATGTCAACAGACACTCATTTTAGAATGACGTTATCTCATCCAAGATACTTCGATAGGCTGTCTATTTTGGGGCTCGTTATTCCCCTGAGAAAAAACGCAGGAGCGATATTAAAAATGTTAAATGTATTGGCCAATAATGATATTAATCATATACAAGGGACGATAATGAAAAGAACTTTGCTAGTCATAGTTTTAAGCTTTCTAAGCCTATTGGCTCACGCATCTGATGTTTGTGATGGCGCTTCAAGAGAATTTGCAGCGGCTGTCGAGGTCTATAAACAGGAAGGCGGAGCCGCATTTATGAAGCGTTTTCTTAAAAATGGGCCGCTTGAAAACGATACGAGGTCATTAAGTCAGGCTCAGACGCTTGGCCAAATAGAACAGTTTTTTGGCCCGTTACAAGGCTCATCGGTATTAAGTACGAAGGCCTTAGGTGCTAAGTCCTGCTATATCATTGGAATTCTTGAGTACGAAAACGGACCAGCATTTGCTGTCGCCAATTACTATAGCGGATCCCAGGGTATAGGGGCTACATCGATGTTCTTTCGAACTGAACCAGAACAAATATTGCCGAAAGAGTTTCTGGTTCAATAAATAAATATTTAACAAGGCGCATCAATTCGCGGCCTATAGCCGCGCGACGCCCTTTACATTGCGGCTCCGCCTCCATTGCAAGTGCGCAGTTGTGCACTGGTGTTATACCACTTTCCTGATGTCGAAACACAATGGGATTTATATTTGGCGAAAACCTACTCACCAGAGGCACTCCGAATGAAGAATTTCGAGGAAGAGCAAATGCCAACGGAGTGGTTTCGTGACTGGCTACAACAACTGGCATAACCATGTAATTAACGGGATACCAACTACGCTGCGCTCGCTCCGTTGACGGCCATTACCATTAGCGTTGAGGTTGAAGAAAAACTCGAAATTGTCCTCTGGCTGGGCTGGATCAGGCAAACGAACAAGTACTGATCGGCATGCCTCGCTTCAAGCACAGTCACGACGCCATGGTCGTGATCGACTGAGGGGGCATATTTCTGTGTCACCCGGTGCTTCATGATCCTCGTATCTGTTAACACAGCCCCCTCAAGTCAAACTCATGGTGTCCGCAAGCCTGCCGTAAGTCCGCTCCAGTTCCACCACCCAAAGCCTTTCCCACTTCATCATCCGCCCTTTATCGATAAAAGGCGGGTAAACGTTGAATATTACAAACCGCGGTAATCCCCCCGTTTTTAGCCGGTGTGCTGGGATTTTGATGTGTGCTGGGATTTAAAGAAAGACATCACTTCTTTTTGTGAAGCCGCTAACTGGGCCAGTTCATTCGCGGCTTGCTGAGTCTGGTTAACGGCAGAAACATTTTGATTCACAAGGTCCAGTGTCCGCTGAGTGTTGCGCTCGATATCTTCGGTAATGCAGAACTGTTCGTGTGAGGCCGTGGCCACCAGTTTGTTGATATCTGCAATCGCGTTGACGGCTTGAGCCACTTCATCAAAGGCCGCTTTGACCTCTTCTGAAAGTTCGACGGAGGCTTGGATTGCTTTGACGTTTTCCGCCATATTATTGTTGGCTTTTTCTGACTGAAGTTGTAATTGGTTAATAATATTTTGAATCTGAGCGGTCGATTCATGTGTCCGCGCAGCAAGGTTGCGGACTTCATCCGCGACAACGGCAAATCCGCGGCCATGTTCACCGGCTCGAGCGGCTTCGATGGCGGCGTTCAATGCCAGTAGATTGGTTTGCTCTGAGACTGCACTGATGACATCAGTCACTTCACCAATATTTAAAGTGTCATGTCGCAGTTGGGCAATCATCTCAGCGGTTTCTGTGACGGACTGGTTGATGGTGGCGGTCAGTTGAGTGGCATTGTTGAGGGCTTGTTGGCCTCTTTGCACACTTTGAATGGCGAGATCCGCTTGTTGGTCGGCCTCGGTCGCATTGGTGCTGACTTCACGAGATGTACTTGACAGTTCAGTGATTGAGGCGGTGACGGTTTCAATCTCGGCCAATTCGTGACGTGAATTCGTGGCGGCATCGTCCATCACGTTGGTCAGTTCTTCGGATGAGGCCGAGACGTTGTCAGAAATGGTCAGGCTGTTTTGGATGATATCTGAAAGCTTTTGATTGAGTTTGATAATCGACGCATGAATACCTGAATCATTGGCGCTGGTTTTGAATTGATGGGTGAGGTCACCTTGAGCCAAGTTCGCAATGATTTGAGAAATTTCTTCCGGCTCTCCGCCAATGGGACGATAGACCAGTCGATTGACGCCCAGGGCGACGATGAAGAGGGCCAGTATGCCGATGACCAGAAAAATGACCAGTGAGCCGATGAGCATTTCGTGGCTCGGTTTGGAGGTGACATCGTCCCAGGTGTAACTCACGACGGACCAGTCTCGATCCGGTAATGTGCTTTTGGTGGCTAAGGCTGTGCGATCATTAATGTCATACTTCAGTACGTCATGTCCGTTTTTGAACTGGTTGAAGCCTGGACGGAGTTGATGAATATTTTGTCCGATCATTTCGGTTTTTTGGGCGGAAACAACGTAGCCTGAATGATCGTAAACGAAGACTTGGTTGTTTTGGGTCAGGTGACTGATGAAATCACTCAGCATGGAGACTTTCAATGTGATGGCCACTACGGCAACGACTTGGCCTTGGCGATAAATCGGGGCTGCCAGTGCAAACACGTCTTCTTGCTCGCCTTCTCCAAAATAGGCTTTGGTGATGATGTCGTGCTCGCCTGCAAAAGCCCGTAGATACCATTCTTTCTTCAGTTCTTTGGCATTGAATCCTGGAAAGAATCGTCCGTTTTCGAAAGAGCGACCATCTTTTAATGCAACGAATGCAGCCTGAATGTTCGGGTCAACCGATTTTAATTGAGTGAGCGCTTGAGTCACTTGGTCAGTGTCTGCAAACTGATTTTGTGCGTTGAATTCGACATGAAAGCTGTTGAGCGCATTAAAATAACTATTGATCTTTTCGTTTAATGTGGTGGCGATAAGGTGTGTCTCAAGCGTTTGGCTCGATAGTGATTGGTCATCATTAAAGTGACTAAACCGAATATAGCCATTCCATGTTTGAACCGCTGAGATCACAAGTATGAATAAGAGCGAGAAGAATAGAATTCGTTTTTTTAATGAAAGTGTCATTATGCTGCCTTGCTTTATCGATTGAGGATCGCGCGATTCAAATGATGTAACGCTTGTGCTGTTGGCAGAATAGAGCCGTTCTCGTATGTGTTATAGACGCTTTTTTACCTGCGCTTTTAGCGTGCGGGTCAATCCATCACTTCGGTATGACGAGGTTTGATAGCCGGTGTGTCGGTCAGTGTGCCTGTTGATACAATGAGACATGTCGTGCTATATCATTGTAACGCATTGAATTTCGTAGTGTTAGAAAAGCTCAGTATAAAATATGAGCTTGATCAATGGCATGTCTCTTTTATTAATTGTGCAGGTATGAGTGTTTTTAGATTTTTTCAGTATTTATTTTTTTAGAGTTTTCTTTATTAGTTTTTATTGAATTATTTTTGGGTTTTAATATGGTGGGCGATTTATGATTAAAATTGAATAGGCGTTGCTATGCGAGGCCTTTATCGATAGCCCTCTATAGATAAGCCTATCTATAGATAGAAGCCCCTAGCGTGCCGTCCGGTGAATTAATTTATTATCAATAACACTCAGCTTTGCTCGTGCGACTGAAGTCATAATCGATTCTGCACTCTTGTGCCAGCGGAACGGCTGCGCTCGCTTCTCGTTATGAGTTTGGATCAAGCGACGAACCGCCTTTTTTAGTTCGCCAGCACTGGTAAAAATGCCACGGTACAAAGCACGGCGCATCTGTTAACACAGCCCCCTCAAGTCAAGCTCATGATGTCCGTAAGCCTACCCCCCAGTCCACTCAAGCTCCACCACCGGAAGCCTTTCCCAGTTCATCATCTGCCCTTTATCGATAAAGGGCCGGGTAAACGTTGAATATCACAAGCGACCGCTTTGAATTGAATCACATTCTTTTCAGTGATGTGCGCACCGTGAGCGGTGGCGGTGTTCTTTGTCTGCCCCTTCTTTTATGCTATGGCGATTCAGTCACAGACCAAGCGTTGTTTTATGAGAAGATCCCTCGACCACCTGCCCGAATATAAACAGCGTGAGCTGGCGACGATCTCGACGATTCTGCGCGATACGCTGGAAGACTACCTTCAGGGCAAGAATGGGAGTAAAAGCGAGTTTCGGATCTTAAAAATCATCCTGTTCGGCAGCCATGCTAAAGGCCGTTGGGTCAACGATCCGGTCAATGGCTATATCAGCGATTACGATATTCTGGTGATTGTGAACAAAGCCGCGTTGGTGGAAGAAGACCTTGTCTGGCGCAGTGCGGAAGAGCAGATCGAACGTAAAGTCAAAAGCGCACCGCTAGGGTTAATTGTGCATACCTTGGAAGACGTGAATGAACAGCTCAGACAAGGTCACTACTTTTTTACCGATATTCGTGAACAAGGCATCTTGCTTTATAACGCCAATGGGAAGGCACTCGTTGAACCGGGGAACTTAACCGAGGAAGAGCAACAGGAAATCGCCCGTAAGCATTATAAGCAGTGGTTTGAAAGTGCGGTTCAGTTTATTGCTTTACACCAAGTGACGATGCAAAACCATTGGTTTAAAAAAGCTGCGTTTTTACTCCATCAAGCAAGTGAACACTTATTCGCCTGTACCCTACTGGTCTGCACTAACTATTTACCCAAGTCCCACAACATCGAAAAACTGGGAAAACTATGTGCCCAAATTGATCCTGAATTTGCAACGATTTTCCCGCTCGATAACAAATTCCACCGCCGCTGCTTCCGTCGCCTGCAACGGGCTTACATTGAAGCCCGCTACTCTGAGCATTACGAAATCACCGAAGAAGAACTTCATTACCTGGCCGGAGAAGTACAGCGTTTGCAAGAATTAACGGATCGGGTTTGTCGGGAGAGAATTGGAGAAGTTTGAGCTAGCCTCTTTCGCTTGCAAGCAAACTCCTACAACCCTTCGATGAACCTCGGAATTTTCTGTGGGCGCCTGCTTGCAGGCGATTCTGTGAAGGGCTGGAATCAAACCAACGATGTCGATGCATACCCCTGTGCCCTGCCATCATCAGCTCATGCTTGAATACATATATATCACTATATTTATATATAATTGATTGGGTTGTAACGGCCCATAGCGCGTCAATCCATGTCAATTAATGCGCATTTTGGACTGGCATCATCACAGAAGATGTTTCAATATTAAGAAGCCATGGGTATGGCACTGTGAAATAGTGAGCACAGAATTTGATACAAACGAGTATGCGTACTTTTTACAAGAGGTAGACGTCAAAGATATGTAAAAATATCTTTAATTCAATGGGTTAACATTTTTTTATTTGTTGTCGCCTTGAGAAAAGTACGCATGCGCGATATTAACAATGTTAAAGGCACAAGGAGGCTGTCGTTGTATTCTAATATTTTTGACCACCCAGACATGAAAGATGCTCATATTTTTGAGCTTTCAAACTCTCCTTATAAGGCTCAGTTTTATGACGGTTCGTTCCATTTTGAAAGTAATACTAAAAAGATCGGGATAGTCGATCAGTTTCAAGGAAAAAGGCCCGCGGTATTAAATAGAGAGTTTGTTGTAGAGAGAAAAGAGTTACAGTTTTATATAGTTCATACTCTGATACTAGACTCTCATATTGTTGATGGGTTGCACCGCTTTATATCTGGAAAAGGTAAATTAGACATTGATACTAGAGTTGTAACTATAGATTTCCTTAAACATGTTTCACAATTAAATTGTGACTACAGTCCTATGTTTTATCTAGCCGAGAATATGGCTAAATCTTCTAAAGAGCAATTTTTAAAGACTTCAAGTGAAAAGTTAGCATCTGTATTAAGATTACATTGTATGGAAGAGTCTTCTTTCGTTGAAAACGAAGAGATCAAATACAAAAAAGAGGCATTAGACCATTACTATGATTTATATGGTGCTTCGAATCTTGATGACTGTGGTGCTAACTGGGCTAAATCCCTCGTTGATGCACAGGAATTGAAATACTATATAGACTTAACAAGAGTGTCTTATGCTTGCCTTTTAAAGATGGTTTTAATTCATTTTATGAACCCCGCTATAAATGAAAAAAATATTCTCGCTAAAAACAAAGAATTCGAAACCTTTCTGACTTCAGAATTAAACATTCTGATGGCTAGAGAAGTGAACCTAGCACTATATTATTTTTCAAACTTTGCTGGTAAGTTTGTAAACGTACAACCAAATATGTCTTTCGCAAAAGCTGTTAAGAACTTAAAAGCCACCGCTTGGGATTTGCTCCTGTTAAGGCTACCTGAGTTTTTGTTAACACCTTCAAATCTTCCTGAAATAAATACAGCTTATATAGTTAGCTCTGAGGAAAAGCTTTTATCAGTGGGAGATATGTTTAATTTAGAATCCATTTTTTATTCTGACTTAAAATCAAATGCATCACCAAAGTTAAGTTTTAATGCTGAGATCTTTGAGCCCGTAATATCCAAAGGTAAATTAGATGCTGTATTCAGAGATAGAGAGCATTTATCAATACGTCGTCTACAAGAAAATTTAGCCGCACCGATATCAGATAGTAAACTAAATTGGTTAATAGAAGACCTTGAAAACCAATTAAAATACCTGTGTGCATAGTGTGCCCTTAACAAGGCCATTAAGTCGGATTCGTAATAGCTTGCTCGATTCCACTTCGTTCCACATTTTAGCAAGCTATTACTCACCGCTTATGGCGGCGTTATGTTTTTTGTGCCTGAAATAAAATAATGAAACCTATAAAAGCCAAATATACTGAAATTGTCTTACTCCTAGCCAGGTTAATTCCTTGGGTATTTCCTAAGTGGCTTCGGTTTATTGCAAAGAGCTATTCTCGAAAAGAGCAAGAGTCGATCCAGCATCTGTATGAAAAGGAGGATCGAATTAAATCTGCCAGTCTTTTTGATGGAAGCTTCACGTGGAAAGCTATAAGCGTAGTTGTAAAGGTTGATCATGATGATTTGGATTCGATTCGCCGATGGCTAAAGTCCAATGCGTCTCCTGGTGATTACAACCCTGAGAGAGATGATTCCGTCTTTGAAAACAAGTATGACCATGGTGGAGGGTACAGAAATTTAGGTTGGATTCATTTTCACAGAGAAAACAGGCTGACTTCCTTATTGAGAATGGAGGAAGAATCAGAGTTTTGTGATTCTTGTTACGTGTCTTTGTCCAAGTACTCGTATGGAATTAATTATTTGTCCCTATATTTTTTCCTGAAGGAGTCAGCAACAGGAATGGTCTCCAGCGTTGATGTAAGCGAGGTAAAGAGATACTACGCCTTTGCTTCCGCAAATCCATTTTCACAGCAATTTAGAGCCATTCGACATCATGACAAACGAAACCTAGTTGAAGACCTTATAAACGAGAATATAAATAAGGTTTGCAGCGATGTGGTCAGTATGGCTAAAAAAGTCCTTAGTCTATGGCGAATAACTAAGGATGATTCAAAGTTAACGCTAATTGCAGATATCTATCGAGATACTAATGAGCCTTATTTTGTTGAAGCTGATGAATGCGAGGATGATAGCCATGTTTGCGTTTGTCGACGAAGTCTTGGATTTTTTGATGAAAAAATAAGCAGTGATAATTCAGAACACTTCTTAAGCCGTTACGTGGTAGAGAAGAATGATCTAGATGCGTTATTTATAAAGAGCAAAAGCTTAGAAGAGTTTGACCAGTTTGATAATTTTGCTCGGAATGGGTTGGCTCTATACGACTCACACATATTTATCTCAATGTTTATTGATGTGGCAAGACAACAGGTAGAGATTTCGGAGTACGCTAATTCAGCATTATTGAAGAACTCAAACAAGGTTGAAAAAAATTATGACATACTTTTCGAGTCTACCAACCAGCTAGAATCATTAAGGGAAAATATTCTGGCGATTCAGAAAGAGATTCCTCATGGCTGTAGGAAGTCTTACTCGGATACCGCAAAAAGAATTGCAAAATATAGGCTTAATCTTGCTGATAAATTAAAAGCATCTATAGATCGTAGGCTGTCCGGATTAAATAGTGAAATGCAGGTTCAAAATCTTCGTTTCAATAGGAAATATTCATTGATAGTGGGGGTTTTGATTATAGTTCAGATCTTACTGGCAGCACTAACGATTGACTGGGATAACTTAGAAAAAAGATTTAATTCGAGCTTTCTCAGGCATGAAGAGGTTGTTCTGAAACAAAGCTCAACGGAGACAGACGAACATAACAAACTACTGCAGCCGACCGCTAACGCGTCGGCTGAGTAGGGCGTTACCTTTCTTCTTGAAATATAAATCGGAGCTTTAGCTTGATAGAGAATGCGGGTTTTGAGGACATTCGGAGAGGGTTAGAATTTACGAAGCAGTCTGAGTTCGCGAAAGCTACTCGGAGAATTGTTTATAACTTCTCCGAAATTAATATTGAAGAGAGAGGTCATTTCCATGTTGATGTTATGTCTGGGATTGGGTCGGGGCTGATTGTATATCAGAACTTCCGTTTCTTTTTGCTTACTGCTAAGCATAACCTTAAGCAGCTATATCCTCTAGAGCTTAGAAATGAGTCCCCGATATGGGTGCCAAAAGATCATCCACCGAATTGGGATGATATGTTAGATTTTTTTATGGCGAGAAGAATCTGGTATGTGGGAGAACTGATCGACTATGAGAGGTCAAGTTTTGATCCGCAAGATGTTGTGTTGGTCGAGTTCTTCTTTCCGATGAAGCCAATGTCCTTACCCCAACAGTTTATTAATGTTGGAACTTCAGATTATTTTTTAGATAAGGATAGCTTTTTTGAAAAGCAAATCCTCATGTGCAGCGGGTTTCCAGCAAAATATAACTTTTACGACAATTTAGACGAGCGCTCTGAATTTACACAATCTACAATGTTCAATCTGGACCATAAAGTAGGATTGTTTATTAGAGATGAGCATGACGGTTTTGTGTCATTTAGTGATGAGATGAATATTACGCATGAAGAACTTAACGGGATGAGCGGCGGACCGGTTTACAGTGTTTTTCATGATGATAGTGAGGTGAGGCTGGCCGGTATTAGCCTTTCTGGGGGTGGAAGTAAACTAAGATTTTTACCCGCCTACGTGTTTCACGATGCGGTTATCTCATACAAAAATGCAAGATGTGAGGTAGTTGATGAAGCCTCTTATTTGGCTGATGAAAACGAACGACCAGATGAGATGCTCAGAATGTATTGTGACATGGAAAATAAAGATGAACATTTCAGGCGACGACTGGGTTTGTGTTAGCAGCACAAAAGGTAGCAAGGGAGGGTGTTCATATTTCTGTGTCGCCCTTCCGTCTGGTCGCGTGAACGTTCACCGCTAAATGCGGGAATTGAGGCTTTAAATCTGGTTGGGTCTGATCAGGCAAGCGGATAAGGAGCGATCCAACCGCGTTTGTTGGCCACTAGTTGTGTCTAGGTTATTCCTCAGAGATCCAGCGAAGGTAGTCAGGTGCTTGGATGTGCCCTTGGGTTCGAAATTCGCTTAGGCGGTGTCGCACTTTTGTTTCTGAGTCGAGGAGGTGTTGTTTCAGGGCTTCAGCGGCTTGGGGGCCTTTTCCCTGGGCCATGAGGTGGAAGATGAGGCGGTGATCTTCCAGGAAGGGGTCTGCATTGGGGAGTTGAAGTGGCCCTTCTAATAAGTGTTTGCTGATCAGTAGGACTGGGCGGGTACGCCCTAGCATGGTCAGGATTTCATCATTGTCGCCGTACTGGAGGGTGTCACGGTGAAGGTGGTGTTCCAGTGTATCGAGTTGGCGTGGTTCGATATTCGGGTAGTGAATCGCGGCATGGTTCAGGTCGTTGATAAAACGGTTCAATATGGCTGGGGGAATCCGGCTGGCGGCACGTTCCAGCATAAAGGGTTCTAACAGGATGCGGGCTTCATAGAGTTGATGAAGGCGCGCATCATTGAGTGGGACCACTTGCCAGCCACTGTATTTCTCGCGTTCGACAACCCCTAGATACTGTAACTTCAGCAAAATCTGTTGGGTGACGCTGCGGCTGACTTGAAGGGTGTTGGCGAGGTGAAGTTCGTTGATTTCCCAGCGGCCAAGCATTGAGCAGAGCACGGTGTCGCGCTCAACGTCTGCGGCTAGGGTGGTCCAGTCGTTTTCTCGTTGGATTGTGGTGCCACTTTTTTGAAACGCTTCGGCATGGATCTCGCGTCGGATGATACGCTTGGGGGTGTGGCCTACTAGAAAGCCGCGGCCCTCAAAGCGGCTGATGAGGCCTTCTTCATGCAGCCGGTTCAGGGTATCTCTGACGGGTGACCGGCTCATTGAAAAAAGCCGCGCAAGGCGGCTTTCGAGTAGTACTAATCCGGGCTCTAGGGCGCCGCTTTTGATGCTGGTGCTGAGCGCTTGGTAGAGTTGGTCTTTTAATGCGTTTGCCATGTGACGACTGACCTTGTTGCGGTTTGCCGCCGTGGGCGGTTGGGCTGGATCAGGTGATCGCGCCGACTGACCAGGGCACAAACTCGTTGTTGCCATAACCCAGTGATTCACTGGCACTGGCCTCACCTGAGGCGATGGCAATGATCCGTTCAAACACGGCTTCGCCGACCGCTTCAATGGCGCGGTCGCCCTCAATAATGGTGCCGCAGTTGATGTCCATATCTTCAGCGATACGTTGGTACATGGCGCTATTGGTGGCGAGTTTAATGCAAGGCGCAGGTTTAAAGCCAGATACGGAGCCGCGACCGGTGGTGAAGCAAACAACATTGGCGCCAGAGGCAATTTGCCCGGTGACGGAGACGGGGTCGTAGCCTGGGCTATCCATGAAATTAAAGCCTGCTACGGTTCTGGGCTCGGCGTATTCGAGTACATCGTTGAGGCTGCTAGTGCCGCCTTTGGCGACAGCGCCAAGCGATTTTTCCAGAATCGTGGTCAGGCCGCCCGCTTTGTTGCCGGGGGAGGGGTTGTTGTTCAGCTCTGCGTTGTTGATTGCGGTGTAGTGCTTCCACCAGTCGATGCGATCAAGCAGCTTTTGTGCCACGGGTTGGCTGATCGCACGATCTAGCAATAGATGCTCGGCGCCATAAATCTCAGGGGTTTCCGCCAGAATGACGCTGCCGCCATGGCGCACAATGAGGTCGGCGGCATAACCCAGTGCCGGGTTCGCGGTGATTCCCGAGTAGCCATCAGAGCCGCCACATTGTAGGGCCACACAAAGCTCGCTGAGGGGCACGCTGGAGCGGCTGACGGGTTGGCGTTCACGCGCCATAGCGAGCAATTTTTCCTCCGCTAGTTTGATGCTGGCACGGGTGCCGCCGGCCTCTTGAATATTGAAGTAGAAGACGCTTGGGTCAGATTCGGCGTGCTGTCGGGCGATCATGTCTTTGACCTGATAGGTCTCACACCCCAAGCCAATCACCAGTATGAACGCAAAGTTGGGGTGATCGGCATAGCCGCGCATCACCCGGTCCAGAAAGGTAAAGCCCTCGTGCTCGGTGTTGATGGCACAGCCAGAGCCGTGGGTGATGGCGACGACGCCATCGTAGCCTAGGGCTTTGAGTGTTTCTGATGAGTCGAGTTTATCGGCGACGGCCTTGGACACGGTGGCCGAGCAGTTCACCGTCGAGAGAATGCCAATGTAATTGCGCGTACCCACTTTGCCATTGGGGCGGACAAAGCCTTGAAAGGTGCGTGTGTGGTCAGTCACGGGGGTGATTTGGGCAGGCACAAATTGATCCAATGAAGAAGCGCGCTCCTGCATGGCGACATTCTGTGTGTGAACGTGAGCACCGGCCTCAATCGTTTGAGTCGCATAGCCAATCACCTGGCCATATTTCAGAATATGCTCGCCCGGTTCAATCGTTTTTAGCGCCAGTTTGTGACCGGCGGGAATCGGTTGCCGCGTGGTGACGTCAGCGATGCCGACGGGCATGCCTTGAGACATCACGTTCATCGCCACTGCCACATTATCGTGCTCGTGCAGCCGTTTTACGGTACTGGATGACGTAATCAATTCCATCTTCGCCCTCTGATATTCAATTATTGTTTTGAGTGGACTGTTGTGGCGCTTTTCATGAAATTGTTTTAGTAGTTTGTTTTTATTGAATTATTTTGAGTGAAGCTCAGGTTTTGAGCCGTGTAGGCCGATGAAGCATGATGGGATATTGGCATTAAATGACTATTGTGCACAATAGTCATTTTGTATGCTGAAAATAGCACAGCACAAAAGTGATGATGAGGTGAGAAGGCTCGGCGCATCAGCATCGAATCGAGTCGCTGACACGGTGTTGCGGGCTATACGGAGAGCTTATCGAGTCGTGAGCTTAGGCGTGATAGGCGCAACCCTCGATGAACACTTGCCCTTCATGTTCTCTGAAACCATAAATCAGTAGCCCTGGCTCTGGGCGTTTTTCCAGATCGACCTTCCACAGCACAATGACGTGATCGGGGTTGCGATGAATGGCGACTAAATCTGCAATGGTATGCTGACCGTGCAGATTATAGTTCTCTTCAATCTGCCGATAGAACTCATCTTCGGGGAAGTTCTCCGTTGGATCTTCCTCGATGAAGTAGCGAATAAACTCATGATAGTTTTTTTCATTCCAAGCCTGTTCGGTATGCTCCGCCAAGGGTTTGACAACGGCGAGAATGTCATCATCACTCAGGTTCATCGCTTCCATATCACTCTCCATCTGCGGCTAGGCTGAGGAGGCTTTAAGCTCGGCCCGTAGCTGCATCAGTAAAATACCAAGCCTATTTTTACCTTTGCCATTGGAGCCAATTCCCCAATATTGATCATAGGGTGAATTTTCAACCAGTTCTTTCTTCCCGGTGCCGAGCAGAATTTTCTTCAGTTCAGGGTCTTTGAATTTCTCTCTTAATCCTTTGAGCATCACCTCTTCTTTAATTGAATCCCAGTCTGATCGAATAGGTATTGCTCTAGATTGACCCAAATCTTTGGCTTGCTTGGGGGAGGCACAGTTTCGGATTTTATCGAAGTGAGCAGTGCCCTCAAATTTCATGGCTTGGAAATAATGTTCCATCGTACGCCATCGATGGCCATCCAGGACAAAGCCAAACCCGGCAAAGTTGGAGAGTTGATAATACTTGTCACCTTTGTCGAAAAAGTAAATAACCTTAGCCATACTGCGATATCACCTGAACTTTGAATACAATTTATATCAATGAAACTGCCTGGCCGGGTTTGAGGTATCCCCATACTCGAAGCGATTGACCTTCTATGCTGAAGGGAATGTGATGGGTTTTGAGCAGGTCTGTAAGGTAATCCGTATTGTCTGTGAGTTTATCAGGCAAGAGTTGGCCTCTGCGTTCTTTCTGAATAGGATTAATTTCGAGCCATACAATAGATTTGAATGGCGGCAAGTGGTAGTGCCAATCGTAATCCCATTCTGGTTCGAGATCTTCGGCATCTCGTAAGCAGTAGGCACGCCAAGGCGGCCTTCGGTAGGATTCTTGCTGCATTAAAGCCTGCAGTTTTTCCCACTTGGTTTGGTTCATGACACTGACAAGCCCTTCCCGAGCGATATAGCGTGCCATCCTGTGGCGATCCTTTGCTTGTTCTTCGGTTTCAGTCATGAGATCACACCTGTTTAACGTTGCTTAGATGGCGTTCTCTTCCGTTGGGGGGTCACATTGGTATCATCAGCGAGGCCCTCAATATGAATCCCCTATAGACATACCCCTATAAAAAAACATGATAATCCCTTCATTTCTCAATCACATAAAGCTGATAACCTCATGATGCACGATATCACGACCATGGCGATCTCTGTTTTTATGGGCTTCTTTGCCATGATGAATCCGATTGCGAATACTGCAGTATTCATTGGCATGACGGCAAACCAAAATCAGCAACAGCGTAAAAATACGACGATTAAGGCGTTACTTACGGCATTTTTGATCATCACGGCTTTTTGTTTGCTCGGCAAAGGTATCTTCGAAGTCTTTGGTATTACCTTGCCTGCATTACGTATTTCAGGGGGGATTTTAGTCTTTATCGTCGGTTATCATATGCTTAATGGGCGCACCTCAAATCTCCACTCTCGCGCAACCCTCCCGCCTGATGATGACGATATTGATATTGCCATCTCGCCTTTAGCGATACCGATTCTGGCTGGGCCAGGCACCATTGCGACCGCCATGAACTATTCAGCATCTGGCGAGATGCTGCATATTGTGATTACAATTATTATATTCGCTATACTGTGCCTGATTACTTTTGCTTGCTTTTTATATGGTGCAAAATTAATTGAAAAAATAGGCGAAGCGGGCGTAAGTATTACAACAAGATTAATGGGGCTTATCCTTACCATTATCGGTACCCAGATGTTTATACAAGGCGTTCATGATGCTTATATTCTCTTCCAAAGTGCGAAGATAGGAAGCTGATCGGGTTTTATCTAGGGGGGGGTGAAAGGTAGGGCGCTTGATTGAATAAGGGCTAAGATTTTTAGGTACGCAGTGTTTGGGCAGGCAATCACTAAGGCTGGCCTGCCCTCTCATTTGATATGTTTTGCTTAGAATATATTATTGCCGAGTTAATATTTCGCTGTATTTTTTAAAGCCAAGAAAATAGGTGTATTTAATTTGGTCCGGAGATTCAATAGGAGTGAGCCCCTCAATAATCTGCAGTTTATGTTTTAGAGCGTTGAATAATATGGGTCTGTCAGAATAAGTGAATTTGATGAAGACTAAAGATTTATCATCGTGATTCAGGAGGCTATAAAGGTAGTTCCAGTCTCTGGTACTTTGGTTTTGAATACTATATTGGCCATTGGCATCTTTGTGGATTTCAACTATGAGTTGGCCCTCTTTGTTCATCCATTTACCCTCATATCGCTCTAACCCTGGCGCCTCGGGAATGATTGGGTTTGGCTCAAAGTCTGATGGCTTGTAAGGTGTTTGGCCCAGTTCTTTTTGTAGCGCTTCTTTGCGGTCACATAGTGGAGACACCTGATCAACTTTGATGTAGTTTAAGTTGAAAACTTCATCACCAATTATTTGCCTCAGCAGCATAGTGTCGTCTTTGATTTCAGCTATATATAGAAATATAGGAGTATCGCCTTGGTTTATTCTTATGAACTTTCTTTCATTGTTGATTTTGTAAGTTGAGACTTCCGTTTCGTTAGTGGGTTCTTGCCCACAGTTGAATACATGTAGAGTACTTTTCCCCTCTGCCGTAAATTCAGCAACATTCGCTATGCCATTAGAGAGAGGCACCATTGCCCATGTGCCAACGATGGGCATATAGGGGCCTTGTGATGTATTGGATTTTCTGGGGGTTAATGCTGAACATGAGGCTAGGAATATAGCGCTGATGAGGATAACAGCCAGTCGGTGCATGTTGCTTTCCCTGTGAGTATTGAGTCGATGATGACTGATTACGGCGTCTTTTGTGATGACGCTGGTGGTTATTAATATGCTTTTTGGATGCCTCAATTTTGACCTTGGGTGCCAATATTGTCCATTGGGAGAGAGTCGTTGGACTCATTATTCTTGGTCATTTGGGCATTTTTTAAGTGGTTATAACGGTTCGGCGAGGCCGTTTTTAACCATGACGGTATGGATCTTGCGGCTGCTTTTGGCGAGTTTATTGATGTCGCCGAGGGTTGGGGTGTCGCCACGTTCGAGGGCGGCTTCCCAATCGAGGATTTCGGTTTCGAGGTATTCCATGAGTTTTTTCGGGCAGCCGACACAGTGGGCGCGGCAGAGGTAGGCGTCGGGTTGTTCGATGGGGAGGTTGTGTCTGATTTGGGTGATCAGGTTCTGCATGGCTTCAGGAGCGGTGGGGTGATGGCGTGGCATAAAGGCTCTCCATGAGTGGCACCATATATCCTGCGATTGAAATTATGGCGCCGATCACTTAGGAGGCTAAAGCCTTAAGGCAGCTTTCATTGACTTGAGGCAAATGATGATGTGGATTTTAAACGGTTTGAGGGGCCTTGATCAGTTGGTGTCCAAGTTGGCTGAGGGCATCTAGGCCTTGAATATCATCAGCCATCAGCGGTACGAGGTGTTTGGGCAGCTGCTTAAGGCGTTGGTTGAGGTCTTCCAGGTGACGTTGTTGGCGTTCAAAGCGGGCAGCCCAGAAGCCTTGCTGTTCGGTGTCGGGCAGCAGTCGATTGACGACGGCTCCAGCAACCGGGATGTGGGCGTCTTGGAGTGATTGAACGGCGCGTTCGGTTTCCAGTATCGGTAGTTTTTCCGGCGTTAGCACAAATAAGAAGCCGGTTTGTTCGGGGTCGGCCAGTTGGTGGCGCGTTCGATGGAAGAGGCGCTGGCGGGCCAGTAGCGTTTCGGCCAGGGCTTTGCTTTTGTCGTCCATGTCTTCGAAGGCATTGTCTTGCGGGTCTTTCATTGGGTTATCGACGCTGCGGCCGGGGGTGAGGTGAGCCAGCACCTGCCCCAGCTTTTCGGAGCGCTTATTGTGTTTGAGCAGGCCATCTGTCCAGGCGGCCATCACTTCGGGCAGGCTGAGCAGGCGGAGGGTATGGCCGGTCGGAGCCGTGTCGAATATCAGCAGGTCGTAAGTCTCTAAGCCGGATTCGATCAGTTGAGCCAAACGTTCCAGCAGGGCCGCTTCCTGTGCGCCGGGGGATTGCTTGGAGAGGCGCAGTTGGCGGGTGAGTTCGCCCATTTGATCGGGACCAACGTAGCGTCGCATTTGGCCCATGACGCGTTCAAGGTAGGTATCAACCTCGGCGTCGGGGTCGAGCTCTAAGGCGGTTAAGTTGGCAGCCATTTGAGTTTCATGGCCGCCAATCGGGCGATCAAAAGCATCGGCTAAGCTGTGGGCGGGGTCGGTGGAGATCAGCAGCACTCGTCGCCCGCTTTCGGCGGCGGCGACAGCCAGTGCCGCTGAGATGGTGGTTTTTCCAACACCCCCTTTGCCGCCGACAAAAAGCAGGCGTTTATGTTGAAGCAGTGGGGCCAGCTCAAGTGTCATAATGCGGGTCCAGGTTAGCAGCAGCGAAAATGATCAAGCGGTGAGCGTTCCATACCCATGCGTTGGTGCCATTGGTGGAAGCGCTCCAGCAGCAAGGGCTGGAGCTCAAGACAGTACCAGGAGGCCGGGTTGGGCACGCCCATCATTTCTGAGAAGACCAGTAGCATGAAGAGGTCATCCTCTTCACGCTTGGCCCGAGCAATGGCGGCCCGATAGGGGGCATTGTAATACTGTGCCCCCATTTCACTGGCCTTGTGATACCAGTATTTCAATCGGTTTAACGTGATCTTCACGCGTCAGCCTCAGCCATTTCGCGCTTGGTCCGACGCAGTGCTGAAGCACATTCCAGGGTGACCAGAATCGCTGCCACCAGCACAACAATATCAAGCCCCAGCAGGAACCAGTTCTGGCTTTCATAGAAGCCTTTCAGCTGTAGCAACAGGGCAGCCAGTGTCATGACCAGCAGGAAGACCAGCGGTATCAGGGTATAGGCTGAGGCGATTTTACGGCGTACCAGCATCACCGTGATGACCAGTAGGGTTAAACCGGCCAGCAGTTGGTTAGTGGTGCCAAACAACGGCCAGATGATCAGCCCGCCAGTCCCATCAGCGCCACCGGCACCAAAGGCGAGAACAAGACAGCTACCGACTGCCAGTAAGGTGGCGGGCAGGGCTTTCCCCATCCATTTGATGTTATAAATCTCACCCCATTCTTGGAAGATGTAGCGCTGCAGGCGTAGGCCGGTATCCATGGTGGTGCCTGCAAACAAGGCGGCCATGACGGTCAGCAGGGTTGAAGCGACCACTTCATCAATGCCTGTACCCGCATGCAGGATGGTGGCACCGCCATTGACGAATGCCAGTACGCCGCCTTGACCGAAGGCGTGATAAACCGCTTTCCAGTCCGCTAGTGAGGCAAAGCCTGCTGTTGCGGCAATGATCGCGGCCAATGCCAGAGCCCCTTCGCCGACGGCGCCGAAGTAACCGACAAAACGGGCATCCGTTTCTTTATCCAGCTGTTTGGAGCTGGTACCGGAGGCCACTAGGCCGTGGAAACCGGAGATGGCACCGCAGGCAATGGTGACAAAGAGTAAGGGGATCATTGACGGCGTCCCTTCAGGGACATCGATATTAATCATGGGGGCGACGACGGTGGGGTTTGCAATCAATACCGCGCCATAAAGCAGGATCAGACCAACAAACAGTTGCAGGCCATTGATGTAATCACGGGGTTGCAGCAGCATCCATACGGGCAGCAGTGAAGCAATGGCAGCGTAAGCAAACAGCAGCAGAATCCAGGCCGCTGAGTCGGAGAGATAGCCGATTGCTTCGAAGCCAATTTGCTCAGGCAATGCCATGGGAACGGAGGGGCCGATATAGATCAGGAAGTAGAGGGCGCCAACGCCTAGAATCGACACCAGCGGGAGACTGGCTTTCATGCGGTAAATGAGCTGGCCAATGAGCAGCGCCACTACGATGGCGCCCCAAACGGGGACGACCGCGCCAGGGTTATTGATCAGCAGTTTGGCAATGACCACACCAAAGACGCCATTGACCATCAGCAGCACCAAGAAGATCACGATCATAAAGACCGAGCGGGCCCGATTACCGACCACTTCGCCGGTCAGGGCGCCGACCGATTTGGCGCGGTTACGCACACTGGCCCAGATGGCCCCTGCATCATGGACACCGGCAAAAAAGATGGTACCGATCGTGACCCACAAGAAGGCTGGTAACCAACCCCAGATCACTGCAATGGCAGGCCCGACAATGGGCGCAGCGCCAGCGACTGAGGTGAAGTGGTGCCCCCAGAGGACAAACTTATTGGTGGGCACAAAGTCGATCCCGTCTTCCATTTCATGGGCGGGTGTTTTGAAGTTTTCATCCAACTTATAGATATGCTGGGCAATGAACTTGGAATAGAACACATACCCCAGGGCCATACCCCCCAGCCCAAAGAGCAGCAAAATAATAGCGCTCATAGATAGAGAGTCCTTAACATCACGAGATGATGTGTTAACACATCTTGGCTGCCTTGCTAGATAATGAGCGAATCATTACCTAACCCCTTAATACTGACAGGTTTACATCGCATAACCCGAACTCCTGCATGTTGCTATGAGGCGGCTTAGCTTGCAATTCGACTTTTGAAAGGTATTGATAGCATCTGTAGCCCACCCTTTCGTCATGATCTTCCTGTAGGCTCCGCTTTTAGGGGCTATTGGATATTGAGCGGTTGTCGGTCTTGAGATGTTGTCGGTCTTGAGCTTTTTTTGTGCTTTCGAGGTGTTTTGTTGGGCACCTGAGAGCGCTAAAGCCTAAGCCTGTGTCTGCCAGGCTGATATGAGGTATCGAATATACCGAGGTCAACGAATGCTAAGATTTTTTAAAATTAACAATGGCTTGATGCAAGAAATTCCAAGAGAAGACGAGCACTTTGCCACCTTGCAACAAGAAGCCGACTGGATTGATGCGACGGAGCCTGATGATGATGAACGGTTACAGCTTCAAGCTATATTGAGCACAGATTTACCGGAATCTGATGATGTTGAAGAAATTGAAGCGTCGGCGCGCTGCTTTGTCGATCAGGCTGGCATTCATGTGCACTCTTTGTTTTTAAATCAGACGGAAGGACGCCATAAAACCTCAACGGTGGCGTGTATTTTACAACAAGACCGTTTGATCACGATTCGCGAAAGTGAATTGGCTGATTTCCGGTTACTGCGGATGCGGGCCCGCCGTGGGCAGATTGCGGTGGATTCACCCGCGCAGTTGCTTGTGACGCTGTTTGAAAACAAGGTCGAGAATCATGCTGACACGTTAGAGGATTTGCATCGACAGCTAGAGGATGTCAGTCATCTGGTGTTGGAAGAAAACGAAAGTGAGTTGGATAGCATTATCGAAAAGCTGGCGAAGCTGGAAGACAGTAACGGAAAAATCCGTTTGTGTTTGATGGATACTCAGCGCGATATTTCTTTTTTGCTGCGTCATATGCGGAATCATCACGAATACTCGGAGACACTCCGCGAGATCATGCGGGATGTGGAGACACTGATGTCTCATTCGACCTTCTTGTTCGATAAAATTAATTTTTTGATGAACTCAACCCAAGGCTTCATCAATATTGAACAGAACAAGATTATCAAAATTTTCTCTATCGCTTCGGTGGTCTTTTTACCACCGACGCTCATCGCCAGTATCTATGGGATGAACTTTCATATGATGCCTGAATTAAATCTCACCTATGGGTATCCCATTGCGTTGGGATTGATGGTGTGTTCGGGGTTCGCGCCTTATTGGTACTTCAAGCATCGCGGTTGGCTGTAAATCCTCACTAAGGCTGCGCTGCTGATACTGGTTAGGTTGCGATTGGTTTCATCACTGACTTGGCTTTGCTGCTTCGACGGTGACTGAGACCCTTTTGCCCCCCGCGCTTAATGAGGGTGACCGTGGAGGCGATGTCTTCATTGAGAGGGCCTTAGCTGAGTGCCAGCCGTTGCGGTCGGCTCAAAAGATCAGATGGGTCGCTTTGAATACTGGTTTTAATCTGTGTGGCCAGTTGATTAGGGATTCGATAGGCTGAATTCAGCAGCCCTTCAATCTTCTCTCTATTCATGCCGGTTTCAACAACGAGTCTTTGCGCGACTTTTGTCGTCGTATTTTCAGTATTTTCATGGCTTCAGCTCGATGACCTCGAACCGAGTCGCATGGGGGGCGGGTTGAGTATCATCACTGAGGCAGCGAAAGCGAACATTGACTCCCATTAGGCGTACGCCATAAATCCGATCAACGTCTGGGTGCTGTTGTTGATAAGCGGGGCGGGGATCTTGCGACAGCACTTCTTCGATCACGGCCTTGAGTCGTTCGGGTTCTTGGTGTTGCGCGGTGGTTGCCAGGGCCTCTGGGCTGAAGCTTACTGGGCGCTGTATCGGAGCGGTCGCGGCCCATTCGCTGTGCGCTTCAGACAGTGAGTCGGCATAAGGAATGTAAGGCTTGATATCGAGAATAGGGGTGCCATCGACCAAGTCTGCGCCACTGATTTCGATCCAGGGGCCGTTCGGATCATCAGCATGAACCGCCTCCAGTTTAACGACCGATAGCCCCATGCTGTTGGGTCGAAAAGGCGAGCGACTGGCAAAGACCCCTAACTTTTGATTCCCTCCGAGTCGCGGTGGGCGGACAGTCGGTTTAAAGGTGGAATCTGGGTTAGCCTCAGCAATGTCTTCTGATGATGTTGGGGTTGAACGCTGGGCCAGGTGAAAGCGAAAAATCAACCAGAGGTGACTATGCTGGTCGAGTCCTTTTAATGCTTCCGGACGATCAAATGGCGGAATCAACACTAAGCGAGCTCGTGCACTGGGGGCGAGTCCGGGTTGCCGAGGCACGGCAAACTTTTCCTCGAAGTCGCTAGTCACCATCGCTATGGGCGTGACAGAGTAAGGGCCATCCAGTGTGTGTGTGAGTCTTTCGTCTTTAGGCATGCAGGGCTCGGCGTTCAAGTCATTTGATCGGGATGTGTTGCAAGGTCATTTAAAGCATCGTTTTACAGGGTCGTTAACCTATACGGAGTCACATTATGACGCAATCCTCTGCCAAGTCTTTTGGATCAGGACAGGATACGGCTTCAGCTTCCGCCAAACCCCTTGAAATTGTTCGTGAGCCAGGGGTTGGCGGGCAAGAGCGCCCGATTCTATTTGTCCATGGTATTTTTTGTGGTGCTTGGGTCTGGCAGGAGCATTTCATGCCCTGGTTTGCGGCCCAAGGATACGATTGCTGGGCGGTCAGTTTAAGAGGGCACGGGCAAAGCCCCGGCCGTGAGCGTTTGAATCACTTGGGCGTCAGTGATTTTGTCGATGATGTGGAAAGCGCTATGGCCTTGGTTGAACAGCAATCCGGTCAGAAGCCCTGGGTGGTAGGACATTCTATGGGCGGCTTGCTGGTGCAGAAGTTGATGTTGCGGCAATCATTACCTGGGGCGGTGTTACTCTGCGCGATACCGCCGCAAGGCTTATTGCCTTTAGCCTGGAGTTGTTTCTGGCGCCGTCCTGATCTGACCCTCAATATGGCTCGAACTTTTTGGGATGTGGAGACGGCTACGCCCGAGCAGCTCCGCGAGATGATGTTTTATCAGCCGATTGAAGATGAGACCTTGAATCGATATATGACCTTGATGGGGCCGGAATCGCATCGATTAGGCGGTGACTTGATCGTAGGCGCGCCTGATGTGTTATGGAGCCATAAGCGATGCCCGCTGGCCGTAATTGGGGCGAAAGAGGATCAATTAGTACCTAAAGCGATGGCCGATATGACGGCCTGGAGTTATGGCGTGAAAGTTGAGTGGCTTGAAGGCATGGGGCATGGCGTCATGCTAGAACAGGATTGGGTGCTGGCAGCACAAGTGTTGAAAACCGCGTTAGATCGGTTGGCTACTGGCTGAACATCGTACTCACTGAATAGACGATATCGACTTGGCTCATCAGGGTCTGAACCCAAGTGGTGGCTTGGATTCAGACTGTTTTAATTTACCGGTATTGTTTAATTCACCGGTATTGCTGGGTGCATGGTTATATTTTGAAGCGTTGGATTTGTTGTTCCAGATCGTCACACAGCATTAAGACCTGATGGCTGGCCTCTGTGCTGGCATCAATCTGTTGACGTGTTTCCTGCGCTTGATAGTCAATGTGGGCAATGCTGTCTGATATTTCATTGGTGGCTTCGGCTTGCTGTCGGGAGGCGACAGCCACTGAGTGGTTGCGCTCATTGACGTTTTGTATGCCGTTGATGATGCTGTCCAGCGTGCCTTCAGCTTCATTGACTTGGTCGACCATTGCGGCCGTGCCACTTTCGCCGGTACGCATCAACTCTGCGGCTTGTAGAATATCGCCGCGTAATTCATCCATCAGTTTGCGAATATCGGTGGTTGCGGTTTGAGTGCGTTGGGCCAGTTGGCGGACTTCATCAGCCACGACGGCAAAGCCGCGTCCATGTTCTCCGGCACGGGCCGCCTCAATCGCCGCATTGAGTGCCAGCAGGTTGGTTTGTTCGGCGACATCACTGATCACATCCATCACCTGACCGACAGCATTGGAGCGCTCCGCCACTTGTTGCATGGTGGTGGATGAGTTGCGGATTTGCTCTGCAAATTGGTTGATGTTGCTCAGAATCTCTTGCATGTGAATCCGGCTGTTTTGGGCTGTATCCATGCATTCCCCTGCCGTTTGTTGGGCTTCTTCGGCATTTTGGGCAATTTCACTGACACTGGCGGTCAATTCTTCAATGGTGCCCGCCGCTTGTGTGGTGGCTTGTGATTGTTGATCGGCGGTATTGCTGACGCCTGTCACGGAGGATGACATGGATTCTGCTGAGTGACGAAGGCCTTGCCCCGCCGCTTGCAGATTATCAATCAATTCTCGTAGGCCATCGGCCATGCTATACATAGCGAGTTGCAAGCGGTGAAGTTCGTTACGGCTATCTGTTTGATCGTCTGGGGCGGGGCGGCGTGTCAGATCACCTGCCCCCATTGCTTGAGCATGAGCGGTGAGGGCTTGTAATGGCTTGAGTCGGCTACGCAGTAACCACGCCAGTAGTAGCCCCAATAGAATCAATGCGCCGAGCATCAACGGCATTAAAAGGTTACGGAGCTCTCGACTGGCCGCAGTGAATTCATCCACATAGCTGCCAGCAACAAGGTTCATGTTCCAGCCTTCGACACTTTGATAAACCGCCATTTTTTGACGTACTTGTCCATTGGCATCCTGCCAGGGGTAGTCAAGAACGCCAGAGGTATTGGCCTTGGTCATCACGCCAAAGGGTTGGTTGCCATTTGCATCTTTGATCTGACGAATATCGGCGGCTTCTTGTCCTTGCGCGAGGGTCGGGTGAACCAGAATAAGGCCCGGTTTTTTCTGCTTTTCGTTGGCCACCGCATAGTAATAACCGGTATCGCCGACTTTCAGTTTGCCTAAGCTGGTTTTGATTTCATCGAATACTGCAGAGACATCACTGCCTACATAAAGCACTGCAATCACGTCGCCATTATTGTCTTTAACCGGTTCGTAAGCACTGAGGGTGAGTTTGCCGAACAGCATGGCTAAGCCTTCATAGCGTTGGCCGCTGATTAATTTTTCATACCCTGGGTGTTGTTTGCCTAACCAGGTGCCGTAAGCGCGGCTGCCGTCCTGCTTGCGTAAACTGGTCGAAATACGCAGAAAATCATCCCCAACTCGTTGGAATATGGTTGCACTGTCCCCGGTCATTGAGGTGAATTCATCCGGTTTGCTGAAGTTTTGTGCTAAGGGCCCATTCTCATCCGATAGTACGGGGATCTGTTGTCCATTAAAGTCCAGCGTGTTTTGCCTGTTTAAGGTGAGCCCTTCTGGGAACTGTTGGATAAACCTTTGCCCACCGGCTTCGACTTCGTGTCGCGTGGCGTTATAAGTGGTTTCGAGAAAGTCGGTAGTCAGTTGCAAGTCATCTTTAATGTGCTGTGTCGTTAAATGTTCCAGGTCACTGGAAACACGGGTATTGATCATGACGATCAAACCAGTGAATACAATGACGAGCACCAAAAGAGTGGCCATGTTGAGCTGCATGGCTAAAGGCAGGCGATGGTAAGCTTTCAGCATAAATGAGGGCCCTTGACGGCAGCACTGTGCATCCACTGCATGAATGAGAGATGATGAAAGTTTAGGTTGTTTTGAGTGTTCTTATGTACTTTAAGTATTGTGGGGTCTTGGTTCCTCAGTATTGGTTATTGAGTGATTTGGGATTTGGGATTTGGGATTTGGGTACTTTAGGTGTTCTGAGCGTGTGATGCATCATCCCTGAATACCTCGTCGAGATTTTTTGATGGGCTCATGGAGGGTGAGTATATTGAGGTACTGCTTATTTTTTATTGCTTTATCGAATAAATAAATTTTTATTTATTTCTTTTTGTTCTTTGTGCGGCTTGGCATACTCACCTCTCTACTTATCTGGAGGTGACACCATGCTGCCGACTGCTGCTTCTATTGAATCACCGATCGCGCTGAACTCAAAAGCGCCTTATCACTTCCTTGTGGTGCCTGGCTGGCATGGTTCGGAAGTTGATCACTGGCAGAGTCATTGGACGGCTCAGTTACAGGCATATCGGGTTGAGCAGCGTGATTGGCATCAGCCGGATCGGTTGCAATGGGTGGACACCTTCGAGGCGACATTACGTGAGATCCCGGATGACCGCCCGGTAATTTTAATTGGCCATAGTTTGGGCTGTATTACGATCGCGCACTGGGCATTAGACGCAGCCCCTGCACTGCGCGCCCGAGTTGCCGGGGCATTGCTGGTGGCACCTGCGGATGTTGAGCGCCCCGATTGTCCTGAGCCTTTGCAAAATTTTGCCCCTATACCGCATCAGCCGTTGCCGTTTCCTGTGCATGTTGTGGCCTCGACCAATGATCCGGCAGCCACAGCGCAAAGAGCTTTAGCCTTATCGCGCTTTTGGGGCGCTGAGCTGGATGTGCTGGCGGGTGTGGGTCATTTAAATGTGGCTTCTGGGCATCATCAATGGGAAGCAGGGTATGAATTTTTAAATCATCTCATGCGCCGTATTGAGCAACGCCTGGCTGCATAATCGCGTGATCAGTAGACGGCTCTTTTGATCGATGATGCTATTTTTGAAAGAGCTAGCGAGTTTTGAAAGAGCTGGCGAGTTTTGAAAACGTGTGCAAGCCTATATCGGGCGCCTCCGGCCGGGCGCGATGAATGATACCCTGACAAAAATATGATTGACGCTTCTTTGGCTTTTTCACTAGCCTGATATCTATTCTCGCGACCCTACCGCTCGCGGGTGTTTTTCATCACCCTGAGCCGGTCATGAACCTTGAGTGGCTTATGTTTCCCTCCGCACAGCGTTCTGAGCGGTGGGGTGAGTATTTTTGTCATCGCGTTTTCAGGAATCCCATTATGGCATTTGATATTTGGTTGGCTTTTTTGCTGGCTTCTTGTCTGATCAGCATTTCACCCGGTGCTGGTGCAGTGAACACCATGAGTAATGGATTGCGCCATGGTGTGCGTAATACGTTACCGGCTATTTTGGGGCTTCAGTTGGGTTATGGGGCTCAAATTCTTTTGGTTGGCGTAGGCTTGGGTGCTTTGCTGGCCTCTTCGGCGCTGGCTTTTGCTTTGGTGAAGTGGATTGGGGTGGCTTATCTGATCTGGCTTGGGGTGCAAAAGTTTCGTGAGGGAGGTTTTGGCGTCGCGGGTGATGACCAGCCTCAAGAGTCGGCACAAAAACGGTTTTGGAATGCTGCGTTTGTGAATTTGACTAACCCTAAGGCTACCGTGTTTTTGGTGGCATTGTTCCCTCAATTCGTTGACCCTAACGCCAGTCATATGACGCAGTTTCTTGAAATGGGCGTGACACTGATTGTGGTTGATGTGGTGGTGATGCTGGGCTATGCCACTTTGGCGAGCCGTTTATTAGGCTGGCTAAAAACACCCGCCCGACAGCGCCATATGAACCGTGTTTTTGGCAGCTTATTTATGGGCGCGGCAGTTTTGATGGCATCCTATCGACACGGACAATAATCAAGAGGCCGTTTAGCGGCCTCTTTTTTCGGGGGGATCAGGAGGGTGGCGATTTGAGTGATGTCGCCAGTTATCCGTTTTCCAATACGCGCATCGATAAATCGAGTGCTTTGACATCTTTGGTCAGTGTGCCGATCGAGATATAGTCAACACCGGTTTCAGCAATAGGGCGTAAGGTTTTATTTGTGATGCCGCCGCTGGCTTCTAGCTTGGCCCGCCCGGCAGTGAACTTGACCGCTTCACGCATGCTGATCAGATCGAATTCATCCAGCATGATAATGTCAGCTCCAGCGGTTAGCGCTTCTTCCAATTCCGCTTTGTTTTCCACTTCGACTTCAACCGGCTTACCCGGCGCAATGCGATGGGCGCTGGCTACAGCTTCTGCGATACCTCCGCAAGCGGCAATATGGTTCTCTTTAATTAAGAAGGCATCAAATAAGCCAATGCGGTGGTTATGGCAGCCACCACAGGTGACGGCGTATTTTTGCGCTAGCCGTAAACCGGGCAGTGTTTTGCGCGTATCCAGCAGTCGCACGCCGGTATCGGCCACGCGATCGGCATACGCTTGGCAATGGGTGGCGGTGCCGCATAGGGTTTGGACAAAATTTAATGCGGTGCGCTCACCCGTCATGAGCGCGCGGGCGGGGCCTTCAACATAAAATAGGGTTTGATCGGCGACTAGTCGTTCACCATCGTGAGCGATTTGACTGACTTGCACTCGAGGATCTAGCTGGCGAAAGACGGATTCAATCCACGCTTCACCACAAAAAACGCCTGCTTCGCGGGTGATCACGCGGGCTCGGCGCCAGCGATCTGCGGGAATCAGTTGGGCGGTGATATCACCTTGGCCGACATCTTCTGCCAGCGCTTCTTGGACTTGGCGATCAATGACTTCAATGGCAGGTAGACTGGCCAGCATAATGACTCCAAATTCGGTAGGCTTAGTTCGTCCGGTATTATACCTGCCTGATCCATGGATGTCGTTTAAGCAAGATTGCACTGAGGATCGTAGGCAAGTGATTGAGTTTGATTTGAATAGGCAAGATCAGAAGGCATCTCGATAATATGCAGATAACCCCCACTCAGGTCGCTCCCCGCTCAATGCGTGAAGGACCCCAGCGACCACCAGAGCAAGTGGTTGATCATTGGCTGGAAGGAGTACGGCGCAGTCCGTCGCCTTGGTTTAATGAACGCCCAGCAGGACAAGCCATTAGTTTATTGGTTGTCCATAATATTTCACTGCCGCCTTATTGTTTTGGTGGGGGTCACATCGAAGCGCTGTTTCAGGGACGTTTAAAGCCGGATGATCACCCTTATTTTGCCAAAGTGGCTGGGCTGCAGGTGTCGGCCCACCTGTTGATTCGGCGCACTGGTGAGTTGGTGCAGTTTGTGCCTTTTGACAAACGTGCCTGGCATGCGGGGCGTTCTGTATTTCAAGGCCAAGTTGAATGTAATGATTATGCCATTGGTATTGAGTTAGAGGGGGTGGATGATCAGCCTTTTACCACGATTCAATATCAGCAGTTAGCCGCAGTCGCCAAGGTGTTGATGCAGGCTTATCCTCAGATTAACGCTGATCGAATGACGGGCCATAGTGATATTGCGCCGGGCCGGAAGACTGATCCAGGGCCTGCGTTTAATTGGGCTTATTTTCGTCAGTTGCTGGCCTATTGATAGACATTGATGAATGATGAGCTTGAAGCCGCTATAGATATCATCGACTGCAATCGCGTAGGGAATGGAGGAAATGAGGTATGAGCAAAAATCCTGATTGGCATACAGGGAGACCTCGCCCATGAAGTTTGTGGTGATGCTGGCTGTACTTTTATTCCGGCGGGTGCCTGGCATTCGCTTGATTCAGTATCTGGATCGACGCTATACCCGATTATTGGTTTTGATCGAGCGAATCACCGGATATCGGGCGGGAAGGGTGCTGCCTTATTTGCTGGGCGTTTTACCTCCGGTGCTTTTATTGTGCGCGCTATTAGCTCGCGTTCCTGATACCCCTTGGAATCTGGCCGCATTGGTGGTGCATTTGCTGGTGGTGTTTTATGTCTTAGGTCGGCGTGATGAGATGACTTGGATTGAGCGTTATATGATCGCTTGGCGACAAGGGGATTATGAAGCGGCTCGTCACTATGCATTGGAATTGCTGGATGATGATGAGACCGGCCTGACTCCGGTGAGCATGCACTGTCGACTGGTTGCTCGGTTGTTGGCACATGCATTTGATCGACTGTTTTTGGTGCTCTTCTGGTATTTGCTCTTGGGCCCTGTAGCGGCCTTGTTAGCGCGTTTGTCTGCATTGGCCATTGAATGGGCTCAAGCTCAAGGTCAGACGGTTAACCCTTGGATTATGCGATTTCAAGGGCTTTTGGAATGGCCCGCAGCCCGCCTTTTAGGTTTGACGTTGGCCTTAGTGGGACGGCCTGTTTTGGGCATCAGGCAATGGTTGATGGATCTGTTGCGTTGGCGATTACCCACTGAGGTGTATTTAAATCGCCAATTGATTACCCGTTTTGGGGCTGTCTCAGGGGGGGATGCCTCGACCGATGAGGCGACGGTGTACTGTCAACGCCCTGAGCACTTTTCAGCTGAAGCCGATCATGAGTTGGGCTGTGTACGAGAAATGGTGTGGCGTGCTTTAGCCGTTTGGGTGGCATTATCCGCTTTGAGTGTCATCTTTTTCCCCGCACTGAATTGATTTTGATGTCGATGCAGGCCGCTCAGGGCCTGCATTCTTCAGTATAAAAGCGGCGCGCCGATGACGGCCAACGGGATAAAAAACCGTTTCAGGGATTCAAAGCGATGTTTTTTGTAGTAAAATTACAAGTCTTTGAGTTGACGTGAACGGCAAGCAGAGGTCGCAATGTTGATTGTCGGCCGTGATGACCGTTCCTGGATTTGAGTCATAAAGGCTATTTTTCTGCACTGCAGCATGAATTTATCTTGCGCTTTGTCATCATATAGTCTGAGGTCTCAGTACATGATCTGCTGACGCTCTAGTCAGGTTAACCTGCTCGGGTGTAAGCTCCTGTGTAAATTAACTACATTGAGCCGTTGCCGGTCGTATTGCCGAGATGTACGGATTCAATGTGCGTATTGAATGAATGTGCGTATTCAACGGACTGACTCAGAAAGACGGATTAACGAAAGACTGATTTTAGACGCAAGCTGCCCCTATTGGCGTCAATGCCAGGCTGCCTGCACTGGAAACCTGTATCGCCCATTATGGTCAAGTCAGCATCATCCACTGATCAAGTGATGTTGAGGGGCCCAATATAGAGGCGGTTTTTATTCATCATAATGTCAACATCACCACGCGGAGAGACGCCATGAGTCTTGAGGTTCAAGATATCGACCCGGTGGAAACTCAGGAATGGTTGGATTCCCTGAATTCGGTACTGGATCGAGAAGGTGAGGATCGTGCTCACTTCCTACTGACCCAACTGGCCGATCGGATGCGTCGGGATGGTACTCAGCTACCGTTTTCGCTGAACACCCCGCATCGCAATACGATTCCTGTCCATCGTGAAGCCCGGATGCCCGGTGACCTGTTCATGGAACGTCGCATTCGTTCTTTGATTCGTTGGAATGCGATGGCCATGGTCATGCGCGCCAACAAGGAAAACCCAGGGATCGGGGGTCACATCTCAAGCTTTATGTCCAGCGCGACGCTGTATGACGTAGGCTTTAACTACTTCTTCCGTGCGCCTAATGGCGATTTCGAAGGCGATCTGGTCTATATCCAGGGTCATAGTGCACCGGGGATCTACTCCCGCGCTTATCTGGAAGGTCGCTTGAGCGAGGAGCAGCTCAATAACTTCCGTCAGGAAGTCGATGGCAACGGCTTGTCGTCTTACCCGCACCCTTGGTTGATGCCTGATTTCTGGCAGTTCCCGACGGTGTCTATGGGGTTGGGTCCGATTCAGTCGATCTATCAAGCGCACGTCATGAAGTACCTGGATTCCCGTGAACTCAAGCCCATGCATGACCGTAAAGTTTGGTGCTTTATGGGCGATGGTGAGTGCGATGAGCCGGAATCCCTCGGGGCGATTTCACTGGCCGGTCGTGAGAAGCTGGATAACTTGATCTTCGTGATCAACTGTAACCTTCAGCGTCTGGATGGCCCGGTACGGGGTAATTCCCGTGTGATGGATGAGCTGGAAGGTGTCTTCCGTGGCGCTGGCTGGAATGTCATCAAAGTCGTCTGGGGACGTTTCTGGGATCCGCTGTTTGAACAGGACAAAAAAGGCCTGCTGCAAAAGCGGATGGACGAAGTTGTGGATGGCGAGTACCAGAACTACAAAGCCAATGGCGGCGCTTACACCCGTGAGCACTTCTTCGGCAAATATCCGGAAACCGAAGAAATGGTCAAGGATATGTCCGATGACGATATCTGGCGCCTGAACCGCGGTGGTCATGATCCTTATAAGGTTTATGCGGCTTATCACGAGGCTGTCAATAATTCGAATGGTCGTCCGACTGTCGTGCTGGCGCATACCGTTAAGGGGTACGGCATCGGTGATGATGGCGAAGCCAAAAACGATACTCACTCGGTGAAGAGTCTGCAGGCGGAAGGGCTGAAGAAATTCCGCGATCGTTTTGGTATTCCGCTGACAGATGAGCAGATCGAAAGTGGTATTCCGCCGCTGTATAAGCCGGAAGACGATAGCCCTGAGTTGAATTACCTGCATGCTACGCGTCAGAAGTTAGGGGGCTACCTGCCGGCTCGTCGAACTGATTTCGAAGCCTTACCGACCCCCGCTTTGGATGACAAAGCCTTTGATGCCATGCTCAAAGGGACGGGGGATCGCGAAATCTCCACCACCATGGCGTTTGTCCGCATTCTGACGGGGCTGACCAAAGACAAGCAGATCGGCAAGCAGATTGTGCCGATTGTGCCGGACGAAGCGCGTACCTTTGGTATGGAAGGCATGTTCCGTCAGCTCGGGATTTATACCTCTGAAGGCCAGAAGTATAAGCCGGAAGATTCTGACCAGATCATGTTCTACCGTGAGGATAAAAAAGGTCAGATTCTCGAAGAGGGGATTACTGAAGCGGGTGCCATGTCGGCTTGGGTAGCCGCTGCGACCAGTTACACCAACCACAACTATCCGTTGGTGCCGTTCTATATTTACTACTCCATGTTCGGTTTCCAACGCATTGGCGATCTGGCCTGGGCTGCGGGCGATCTTCAGGCTCGTGGCTTCCTGATTGGTGGCACGTCGGGTCGGACACCGCTCAACGGTGAGGGTCTGCAGCACCAAGATGGTCACAGCCATCTGTTGGCGAGCACTATCCCGAACTGCCGCAGCTATGATCCGACTTATGCGTATGAGCTGGCCGTGATCATTCAGGATGGTCTGGAGCGTATGTATGGCAAGAAAGAAAATTGCTATTACTACCTGACCGTGATGAACGAGAACTATGCACATGCCGCTATGCCGGAAGATGATCGTGTTCGTGAAGACATCATCAAAGGCATGTACTTGCTGCGCGAAGGGGCTAAAGCCGAGAAGAAAGTGCAGCTGATGGGCTCGGGTGTCATTCTGCGTGAAGTCGAAGCGGCTGCTGATCTGCTGCGTGATGATTTTGGTGTTGAATCTGATATCTGGTCGGTGACCAGTTTCAATGAACTGCGCCGTAATGGTCTAAAAGTGGATCGTCATAACTTCCTGCACCCGGAAGATGAGCCGCAAAAGGCGTTTGTCACTGAGCAGCTGTCAGGTCGTCAAGGGCCGGTCATTGCCTCCACTGACTATATGAAGCTGTTTGCTGATCAGGTGAGCAATTGGGTACCGACTGACTTCAAAGTATTGGGTACGGATGGTTTCGGTCGCTCAGATACGCGTGAGAAACTGCGTCAGTTCTTTGAGATCGATCGCTACTTCATCACTGTCGCGGCTTTGAAGTCGCTGGCGGATCGTGGTGAGATCGAGCCGAAGGTCGTGACTCAGGCGCTGACCAAATACGGTATTGATCCTGAAAAATGCGACCCGCTGTACTGCTGATCTCAGCAGGATAAGGGTCCGTTTTGACCGCTTGTCCTTGGGTGCGCCCGGCATTGTTTGGGTGCGCCCAGTATTGATTGTCGAGCCCGTCACTCAGGGGCAAGCAAGCGACGGCCCGCGTGTCGGATCACAGATAGAATCTGAAGGAGTACGACCTTGAGTACCGAAATCATCAAAGTGCCCGATATCGGCGGCAGCGAAGATGTCGAGGTCATCGAAATCAGCATTAAAGAGGGCGATCGCCTCGATGCTGAAGACACCATGATCGTACTGGAGTCGGACAAAGCCAGTATGGATGTCCCGGCGCCGAAAGCCGGTGTGGTGAAAAAAATTCTGCTGTCTGAAGGCGATAAAGTTTCCGAAGGCGCTGAGATCCTCGAGATTGAACTCGAAGGTGAAGGTGGCGGGGATGCGCCTGCAGCGAGTCGTCCTGTAGAGAACAGCGCTGAGACTCAAGAACAACCTGCTGAAGCTCAAGCTGAGACGCAAAGTGAGCCGCAGCAATCCAGTCACCAGCAACAAGCCAGCCGTCAGGAAATCCGTGTGCCGGATTTAGGCGGCGCCACTGATGTTGAAGTGATTGAAGTGACTGCAGGCGAAGGCGACGCGGTTGAAGTGGAAGACGGCTTATTCACGCTGGAAACCGATAAAGCGTCGATGGATGTACCGGCCCCTTATGCCGGTAAGCTGGTCGAGATGCAGATTAAAGTCGGCGACCATGTCAATGAAGGCGACTTGATCGGTTATATCGAAACCACCTCCGGCGCGGCAGCACCCGAAGCGGCGGCCTCTGCGCCTGCCAGTGAGACCTCGGCACCGGCCAGCGAGCCCGCACCTCAGGCGCAACCTGCGGCTAGCGGTGGTCGCCAAGAGATCCATGTGCCGGATCTGGGGGGCGCGACAGATGTCGAAGTCATCGAAGTGGCGGTCAATGAAGGCGATGACCTGAATGAAGAAGATGGTCTCTTCACACTGGAGACCGATAAAGCTTCTATGGATGTGCCTGCGCCTTATGCCGGTAAATTGGTCGAAATGAAGATCAAAGTCGGTGATCGCGTCAATGAAGGCGACTTGATTGGTGTGATTGAAGTGGCCGGTGCACCGGCGGCAAGCAATACGGCGGCCCAAGCATCATCCTCTTCATCATCGACGGCCAATACCTCAGCGCCTGCTGCATCTTCAGCGCCGGCACCTGCGGCATCGTCTCATGCGGCATCTTCGGCTCCCGAAAGTACCAGTGGCAAAGTCCATGCGGGGCCCGCTGTGCGCATGTTGGCACGTGAGTTGGGTGTTGACCTAGTGGATGTGCCTGCGACCGGGCCTCGTGGTCGTTTGCTGAAAGAAGATCTGGAAAACTACGTTAAATCGGTGATGCGCCAGCATAAAGCCAGTGGGTCTGCTGCGGCGCCTGCGGCCACTGGTGGCGCGGGTATTCCGCCGATTCCTGCGGTTGACTTCAGCAAGTTTGGTGAAGTCGAAGAGAAGCCGATGGGTCGCCTGATGAAGGCTGGGGCTACTAACCTGCATCGTTCTTGGCTGAACGTGCCCCATGTCACTCAGTTTGATAAAGCGGATATCACTGAGCTTGAAGCCTTCCGTAAGTCGATGAAAGCTGAGGCCGAGAAACAAGACGCCAAGCTGACACCACTGCCCTTCCTGATCAAAGCCTGCGCCCATGCGTTGCGCCAGTTCCCGCAATTTAACGTCTCGCTCAGTGCGGACGGTACTAACGTGATCTGGAAAAAGTATGTGCATATCGGGATTGCGGTGGATACGCCGGATGGTCTGCTGGTGCCGGTGATTCGTGATGCAGATAAGAAGAGCATTTTCGAACTGGCACGTGAAAGTGTCGATCTAGCTAAACGAGCCCAGAAGAAGCAGCTGAAAGGCGATGAGATGAAAGGGGGTTGCTTCACCATTTCATCTTTGGGTTCAATCGGCGGCACCGCGTTTACGCCGATTGTCAATGCGCCTGAAGTGGCGATCCTTGGGGTCTCCAAAGCCAGTGTAGAGCCGGTCTGGAATGGCAGTGAGTTTGAGCCGCGTCAGATGTTGCCGCTGTGCTTATCTTACGATCACCGCGCGGTGAATGGCGCTGATGCTGCACGTTTCACGGCCTACTTGGCCCGCATCATCGCTGATATTCGCCAGATTCTGCTATAAGCTGCAGGCTCTGACGCGATTGCACAGGTGTGAAAACCTGTGAGTGCCAAGCGACCGCCCCGTGCCGGGGGCGGTCGCTTTTTTTATGGGGTGTCGATGTCATATGACGATCGCGTCAGCTTATGCAATAGTTTTGCCAGGGTTTTGACAGCCGTCTCCAGCTCGTGAGGCGCATGAGCAGCAAACCCCATGAGGAAGCCTGGCTTGGGTTGGCTCGATGCGTAGAGGGGAGTTAACCCTAAGAGGTCGATGCCTACTCGGCGTGCGGCTTCAACGACCTTTTGTTCGGCAATATCACGAATGAGCACGCAGGGCATTTGCATCCCCCCGGTAGGCACCTGGGGTTCCACGAAGTCGGCGAGATGCTGGCGTATCAGCTGAGCCAGTTGGTCGCGTCGTTGGGCATAAACGGCACGCATGGTGCGGATATGAGCGCCGAAGTGGCCACTTTCGATAAAGCGTGCCAGTGTCAGCTGTGGAATCGGGGCGCTGTGACCATCCAATAGGGTGCGGGCTACGGTCATGGGCTCGACTAGCGAGGCTGGTAGCACCATATAACCGATGCGCAATCCCGGAAACAGGGATTTGGTGAAAGTGCCGATGTAAATGGTGCGTTCATGAGGGTCGAGCCCCTGCACGCAAGCAGTGGGTTTGCCTGCATAATGGAACTCGCTGTCGTAGTCGTCTTCGATGATCCAGCCTTGCTGTGCTCGTGCCCATTCGATGATGGCCAGGCGGCGGTCTAACGATAGCGTTGTGCCGGTGGGGAATTGGTGTGAAGGTGTTAGAAACACCGCCTGGGGACTCGTCTCAGATGATTGAGTCATCTCCAGCAGTTGCTCGACTTGTAGGCCATCGGTGTCCACAGGGACCGGTACACAGGTGAGACCGGCGGCGTCGAATGCTTTACGTGCACCGTGGTATACGGGGTCTTCGACGAAAATCCGATCCCCCGCATCAAGCAGCACCGTGGCGCATAAGGTCATGGCTTGTTGGGAACTGGTCAACACCAGGACTTGTTCGGGAGTGGCGTGAGCACCACGTTCCAGGTTGATGTAATCGGCAATGGCGCGCCGCAACGGGGCCATCCCTTGCGGTGGACTGTGTCTCAAGGCATGGGTGCCGTATTCTTTCAGCACCTGGCGTTCCACCCGTTCCCAGATTTGTAGTGGAAAACTGCGTGTTTCCGGCACGCCGGGCGCGAACGGGCGTGCTTCCAGAAAATCACGGACACCGCCGCTCTGGAGTATGGTGTGGCCTCGCTGACTAAGGCGTGGGGGCGTCTGGCGATCGAGGGGTGTGTATTTTGGCTTCCCTCTCCCGGATAAGCGTCGTGCCTGTTCTGAGACAAAGCTGCCGCTACCGACGCGACGTTCGATGAAGCCTTCTGCGTGCAGCTGGCTGTAAGCTGACTCGATCGTATCGCGGGAAACGCCCAATGATTTTGCCAGTGTGCGAGAGGCGGGCAGCGCCGTGCCGACACCTAGTGCACCGTCGAGGATCAACTGACGCAGTGCTCGCTGGATACGTGCATGTCGCGGTAAGGCACTGTGCACTGGGTCGCTGATCCAGGCTTTGACGGATTCAAGTAACGCGTGTTTAAACAATTGGTCGGTATCGTCTGTGAAAAATGGTGGGGTACATCCAGCCATTTTAAGTTTATAACGGTATGACTCAAGTCATCCCCACCGATTTTTCAGGAGTTATGGTCCGGCCATGTCATCTCTCGCTTCGACGAAAACAGCTATTGTGATTCGCCATCTGGATTTTGAAGACCTCGGCACCTTGGCGCCGCTACTTAAGGCACGCGGTTATGATGTGCGTTATGTGGAAGCCACCCTCGATCAACTACGCGATTTAGATCCGGCAGCGGCCGATCTTATGGTGGTGCTGGGGGGGCCGATTGGTGCTTTTGATGAGGCAATTTATCCCTTTATTGGTGATGAGTTGACGTTGATTCAGGATCGATTGGCATGTCAACGCCCACTATTGGGCATTTGCTTGGGGGCACAGCTGATCGCTCGTGCACTCGGGGCGCAAGTTGTCGGCATGGGCATGAAAGAGATTGGTTTTGCGCCATTGACGTTGACCCCTGAGGGGCAGGAATCGCCACTGGCGGCACTGGGGGCAGTGCCGGTGTTGCACTGGCATGGCGATCGTTTCGATATCCCCGCCGCTGCGACCCGGTTAGCAGGCACGGACATTTGTGCCCACCAGGCTTTTAGTGTTGGCCGCCATGTGCTGGCACTCCAGTGCCATTTGGAGGCCGACCCGGAGCAGATCGAACGCTGGTTAGTGGGGCATGCCTGCGAGTTGGCGCAAGCTGGTATTGATCTTGGTCGATTACGTACCGAAGCCAAGGCCCTGCAATTTGATTTGCCACGCGCCGCTGGTGCCGCGCTAAGCGCTTGGCTGGAAGGTGTAGAGACCACGCCTGCCCAGGGGGGATCTTAAGGGCCATATTGAACTGCACTGCCAAGCGACCGTCCCGTGCCGGGGGCGGTCGCTTTTTGTATGCCGGGTTTAGCGCGAGCATGCATGTTCCCATGCGAGACCACAGCACGTTACCAACGATTGTTTTAGACTAAACGATCGTTTGAATTTGAGTGCTAATCGCTTAGTGTGATGATGGCGTCATCAATCAAGGGTTACGCAAATAAGAGGCTTATCTGCCATTATTATCGCGTTGAGTCTGTTGTCTTTATCACGCTGAGGAACGTTTGGAGGCTGATTTTTCAACCTGGTTCAAACGAGACCTCACGATCTTTGCGTCGAGGGAACTTCCATGGGAAAGGCACTGTTTGGGCCGGCAATGGCACTGATGAATCGGTTGCATTACGTCACTAAATTCTCTCTGGTTTCACTCCTTTTTCTGTTGCCATTAGTCGTGTTCAGTACCTTGATTCTCAAAACCCTGTGGGCAGATTGGCAGCTCATTCAGCATGAGCGTCAAGGGTTGTCGCGTCAGCAGGATGTGCTCATGCTCATTCAACAGGCAGAGCATTATCGTGATCTCGCCGCTTTAAGCAATGGCCGGGGTGAGGTCGAATTAGCACAACAGCAAGCGGCAGCTTGGCAGCGTTGGCAGACTAGCTGGCAAGCGTTTATGACCTTGGCCAAGACGCAATTTCCTGGGATTGAAACCGGACCTCAGTTCGAGCAGGTCCAGGCGCTCGTCGAGACAATGAATACTTCGCCGGGTCGCTTGGGCAATCATGATCTGGCGATGAGCCACTATCAGCCTTTGGTGACGGCGGTTGAAGAGCTATTGGAAAATTTGCGTCAACGCAGTGAGTTGATTCGGGATTCACGGCTACCGGTGCAATGGCTACAAGGTGTGCTGTTGCAGGAGATCCCCGCCAGTTTACATGCGGTGTCTCAGGTACGCAGTTATGGCGCTTACAGTTTTTTGTTGGGATATATGGATTCCTCTTCCAGTCAGGTGCTGGATGAGGGGTATGAACGGTTACAGCATCAGCAGGCGCAGTTGGTACAAGTGCAATCGGTGATGCAGCTCCGTTTCCCTGAGCTTTCAGATCAGCTGGCCCCCCGCTTTGAAGCGGCTTCGGCAGCGCTGGCGGCGTTTCAAACGGCCTTGGATGAACAGTTGCTGGCGGCGATGAGCCTTGATCAACCCTGGTCGGCTTTTTATCAGCAGGGGGATCCCGCGCAAGCTGAGTTGATGGCGTTGGCCAAGGCTTTGATTGAAGCGGCTGATCGCCAGTTGGCCGATGCCGAAAGCGCCCAGCAACAGCGTATTGTGTGGATGGTGGCGGGGTTGGCCGCTATTTTGCTGCTGATTGCTTATTTGTATACCGGCTTTTATTTATCCATGCATCACAATATTCAAGTGCTGCTCAAGTCAGTACAGACCCTGGCCCGGGGCGATCTGACCCAAGTGCCGCAACGGCATACTCGGGATGAAATGGGCGCGTTAACCGATGCTTTTGCCGCTATGGCAGAGCATATGCGGCGATTGGTGCAGACGGTTGCAGAGACCGCCTCTGAGGTGGATCAACATGCTCATCAGGTCGCGACTTCAGCACAGCAGGCACAACAGGCGCATGACGTGCAAACCCATGAGACGGACCAGGTGGCGACGTCAATGAATCAGATGAGTGCTTCGGCCACCGAAGTCGCACAGCATGCCAGTAGCGCTGCTGAGACCGCCCAGTCGGTGCGTGATCAGGTCGAAGCCGGGCATCAACAGATGCAGCGAGTGCAATCTTGGATGCAACAATTGGCCAACACTCTGTCCCAAGCGGGAGATGCGGGGACTCAGTTGGTGCAACAAAGCAGTCGAGTCAATGAGATGCTTAATGTCATTCGTGAGATTGCTGATCAAACCAATCTGTTGGCACTGAATGCGGCTATTGAAGCGGCGCGAGCTGGAGAGAGTGGGCGCGGTTTTGCGGTAGTGGCCGATGAGGTGAGAGCTTTGGCCAGTCGTACTCAAGCCTCAACTCAGGATATTGCCGAAGTCATTGATCAGCTTTATCGCGGGATCGATGGGGTCGTCGAGCATTTATCCAGCAGTCAGCAACGAGCGGTGTCGACGGCTGAGCAGGCCGAGCAAATGGGGGCGCTTTTACAAGAGGTCACCGATGGTATGGCGATGATTCTCGGCATGGGTCAGCAAATGGCTACCGCCGCTCATCAACAGTCCAGTGTTGCCGATGAAATTGATGGCAACTTAATGCGCATTCGTGAGGGCAGTGACCATAGTCGTCAGGTTGCGCAGAGTACCGCAGATATCAGTGCCCAGCTGATTCGCTCGACGGATCATTTGCAACAGGCCGTGCAAGCTTTTCGCCTATACTGAAGTCGGGGCTTTCAAGTGTTCTTGAATGGATTAGGCTTGTCAGTGCTCGGGTGGCCCTGTATTGTCCAGTTATTCCATTTTAGATGACAAACTGGCCTAATTATCGCTCAGTCTTATCAGTATCTCCGCTGTGGATACCACAAGCAGGGGATATTGAGCTTTTTTCATCGCATGATTTTGGGAAAAGCGTGTTTATGAAAGCCGGTGTTTGAGCATTGAGTGTTTGAAAGCACGGTTTTCAAAACGCTTTTAAAAACATGTGATGAAACGCTTGTGAGTGATGGATATCAGGGTCATCTCGATGAGGGGCCGTTATAGTGCCCCTTAACGGGTGTGATCAGCGTCCCTGGGCTTGTTTGATACCCCATGACATTAAGCAGTCCGGTGATGCCGGGCTGTTGCCAGTTGATTAAGGAGATTTCCATGCGATTGATTTTGTTGGGCCCGCCTGGGGCAGGTAAAGGTACTCAAGCTCAGTTTATTTGTGAGTCTTTTGCTATCCCCCAGATTTCCACCGGCGATATGCTACGTGCAGCAGTCAAGGAAGGCTCTGAACTAGGGCTCAAAGTAAAAGAGATCATGACCACAGGTGGACTTGTCTCTGACGATATTATTATTGCGCTGGTGCAAGAGCGGATCACTCAGCCTGATTGCGCGAATGGTTTTTTGTTTGATGGCTTCCCACGTACCATTCCCCAGGCCGATGCTTTAAAAGAAGCGGGTGTGAAACTGGATCATGTGGTTGAAATCGCGGTTGACGATGAAGAAATCGTTAAGCGTATGGCGGGACGTCGTGTGCATCCGGGCTCTGGTCGTACTTATCATGTGATTTACAATCCGCCCAAGGATGAAGGGAAGGATGACGTGACCGGTGAAGGCTTAATCCAGCGTGATGATGATAAAGAAGAAACCGTTCGTCATCGCTTGGCGGTTTATCATGAGCAAACGGCCCCGCTGGTGGAATATTATCAGAGCTGGGCTAAGCAAGACCCCGCTCAGGCGCCTCAGTACAGCTGTATTGCCGGTGTCGGTAGTGTTGACGACATTCGTGAGCAGATTATCTCTGCACTGAAATCTTGAGAGGTTAGGATCAAACAGTGATCGTATGCGATTGCCTGGTGACCGTTTGGTCCTGCTTTATGAGCCCGCTATAATGCGGGCTCATTTGTGTCTACCCATAGAGAAAATTCATGTCTCGCATTCTTGCTGTTGAAACCGCTTCTGAAGCCTGCTCCGTTGCGCTATGGCACGACGGTCAAGTGGAGGCCCTTCATCGTGATTGCCCGCGTCAGCATGCACAGCAATTGTTACCGATGGTGCATGAGGTATTGAACCTCGCGGGGGTTCGTTTGTCTCAGCTCGATGCGATCGCCTTTGGCCGTGGTCCAGGCTCGTTTACCGGCCTTCGGATTGCCGCAGCCGCGACCCAAGGGCTGGCCTTAGCGCATGATTTGCCCGTGTTGCCCATCTCGACTTTACGCGCGATGGCCTATACCGCTCATCAGCAGTTATATGCACGGCATGTGATTACGGCATTGGATGCGCGTATGGATGAGCTCTACTGGTGTTGCTGGCGTTGGGAGCAGGATCATCCAGAAGCGTTGCATGAAGAGCGTCTCTCCGCGCCTGAAGCTTTGTTGCTGGATAAAGGTGAGGATGATGACTGGGTGCTGGTGGGATCAGGTGCGGATTATGATCAGCGCTTTCCACCGGTGGTACAAAGTCGGATTCAGCAACAGGTGGTGACACTTGGGCCCCAGGCGGATGCTATGGCGGTGCTGGCCGCGCAAGATCTGGCCGCAGGCCTGGCCGTTGATGCGGCAGAGGCAATGCCGGTTTATCTACGTGATCAGGTGACCCATCAACGTCGTTAAAATCGCCAGTAACGTCGAGGTGCGCTATTGAGTGCTGAGGGTTATGGCGTTTTATTGAATCTAGCGTCTTATTGAAAAAAGCGAGCCGCCTTTGGACTGGTTTCAATTAACCGCCCTGGCATTGATTCAGGGCCTTACCGAATTCTTGCCGATTTCAAGCTCGGCTCATTTAATTCTTCCCAATGCGTTACTGGGCTGGCCCGATCAAGGTTTGGCGTTTGATGTCGCCGTACATGTGGGGACGCTCATGGCGGTTATGTGGGCCTTTCGTCATGAGCTTGGGCGTTTGATACGCGGTTGGGGCGGTCAGTTTTGGCCTGCTGCTAGGGGACATCAACCCGATCCTGAAGCCGTGCGCCTAGGCTGGGCGATCATCGTGGCCACTGTGCCTGCTTGTATTGCCGGCCTTTTGTTAAGCGATTGGATTGAGCTGCATTTGCGCTCTGCTGCTGTCATTGGTTGGGCCACATTGGTTTTTGGTGTCCTACTGGGCTGGGCTGATCGCTACAGCGGCACTCGCCAATTGACTCAAATGACATTAAAGCTGGCGCTTGTGATCGGTCTATTTCAAGCCTTAGCTTTGATTCCAGGCACTTCTCGCTCGGGGATCACCATTACGGCAGCGTTATTGCTGGGCTTTAGCCGTCAAGAGGGTGCCCGTTTTTCTTTCCTGCTGTCTATTCCCCTCATCATCGCGGCCGGGTTGTTTAAAGGGATTGAGCTGTACGAGCACGCGGCCGAAGCTCGTTGGTTGGATATGGCTTGGGGCGTCTTATTATCCTTCCTTTCGGCTTGGCTATGTATTCGCCTCTTTTTACATTGGCTGGACCGGATTGGCATGATGCCTTTCGTGATCTATCGCTTGTGTTTGGCGGGTGTGTTGCTGGCGATGGTGTATTGGGGTTAATGATCACTGGGGCTCATGGCGTTAGGCCGAAGGTGGGTTGAGCGCTCAATGAAGAGCGCTCAGTGGCATGGGCTGATGATCAGAGCATTCATCGATTAGAGCTCTTGTCGATTAGAATTCTCGTGACTAAAACTCTTGTCGATTAGAACACTAAGGTGTGTGCAATCAGCGCAATAATGGGCAACGTAATGAGGGTACGGATGACGAAGATGGCGAGTAGTTCAAGTAAGTTAAGCGGGATTTTCGATTTCAGTAGCAGTACGCCGACTTCTGACATGTAGATCAGCTGTGTCATGGAGACGCAAGCGATGACAAAGCGTGTCAGTTCACTTTCAATGCCTTTGCCGAGTACCGCAGGCAAGAACATATCCGCAAACCCGACCAACATTGCGGGCGCTGCTTTAGCCGATTCTGGGAGTTGTAGTAAATCTAGAAGCGGAATGAGTGGATAAGACAGCCAGGTGAAAATAGGTGTGTATTCCACCAGTGCCAAGGAAACGGTGCCGATCGCGATCACCAGTGGCAGTAAACCAAATAATATATCCACGACATTCATCAAGCAGCTTCGTGCCAGCGTGGAAGGGCTGGGTGCGGTTTCTGCCCGACGTAATGCTTGTTCTAAGCCCCAGGAATATAAAGAGTGATTGCTGGGAACCGATTCATTGATTTGTTTACCACTACCACTGTAGTCATCCGACTTCCAGCATAAAGGTGGCAAACGCGGTGTGATAATCGCGGCAACTAAGCCTGAGGCCACCACGGTGAGATAAAACGGTACAAAGAGGTGGTCCAGCCCAATAAAGCTGCTGACCAGGAGGCTGAATGCGATTGAGGCGATCGAAAAGTTGGTTGCGATCACGCAGGCTTCACGTTTGGAGTAGAACCCTTGCTCATACTGATGGGTGGTAATTAAGACCCCCACGGTGCCTGATCCAAGCCAAGAGGCAATCGCATCAATCGATGAGCGGCCGGGTAAGCGAAATGTTTTCTGGAACGCATTACGAACTAGCGTACCGATAAACTCCATGAAGCCAAAGTCGACCAAAAAGGGCAGCAGGATGGCCGCAAAAAAGAAAAATGTGATTAACACGGGGGCAAGATCGAGCATCATCACGCCTCCGGTGTTGCGGTTCCAGACCCATTCCGGCCCAACTTCAAACAGAATCATGGTGGCAAATATGGCACCCGCTAACCTGAGCACTAGCCAAATGCCTTTAGGGGTGAAGATCTCGGCTAGGGTGGTATCTTGTTGCGACCAGCGAGGCTTAAACAGTGCTGTATAAAGCGCGATCAATGCTGAAATAACCAGTAGCGAGGTCGCAAAAGCAGGTAAATAGTCTTGAGTGAGCTCATTGAGTTGATCAGCCAGTACCCCCATGCCAATGGTGACTTTGCCATCCACCACGATCGGGGTTAAGAAGAATAGAAAGCCAATCAGTGAGGGGATTATGAATTTAAGGTATGTCGCCAGGGTATGCGGGCGGTGCGCCTTATCGACATCGCTCAGTAAAACGCTGTCTGCTTCTTTTTCATCCAGGTGTTGGTTCATGCTAAGCCTTTATTTATATTTATATTTTATCTTTTTAATAGGCCACCGAGCGGGGTCTTTCGGTGGCCAGTGCTTACACCGTTATCGGTACAGGTTGGATGTGCTGTACCGATAGCGTCGTGCGGATTTAATTGTGATAAGTCACTCCGGGTAATACGCAAAGCATTTCGTAAAGTAGGTTGGCACCAAGCTGGGAGGTGTTACCGCTGATGTCATAAGGAGGGGAGACTTCAACGAGGTCGGCGCCGACTAAGTTGAGCCCTCGGCAGCCGCGAACAATCTCCAGGGCTTGTGTTGTGGTCAGCCCACCGACTTCTGGGGTACCTGTTCCTGGGGCCCAGGCCGGGTCGATGCCATCAATATCAAAAGATAAGTAAACAGGGCCATCGCCGACCATTTTCTGTACTTCAGCCATTAAAGGCGCTAATGACTGATACCAGCACGTTTCAGCGGTAAACAAGCGGAATCCTTGTTCTTCACCCCATTTAAAGTCTTGAGCGGAATAGCCTTGCGCTCGCTGACCGATTTGTACCACTCGGTTACAGTCCAGCAAGCCCTCCTCGGCCGCCCGGCGGAATGTCGTGCCATGCGCTATGGATTCCCCGAACATTTGATCGTTGGTATCCGTATGTGCATCGATGTGAATCAGGCCTACAGGGCCGTGCTTTTTGCTTAAGGCGCGCAGTATGGGCAGTGTGATCGTGTGGTCGCCCCCTAATGTTAAGGGAATCAGCGGGTAGGCATTCAGCTCGCTGTAGTAGGCTTCAATGATGTCGACAGACTTAAGCAGGTTGTAAGTGTTAATGGGGACATCACCGATATCGGCCACTGATAAAGACTCAAAAGGAGCGGCGCCCGTGGCCATGTTGTAAGGGCGGATCATGACGGATTCTGCCCTGATTTGTCGTGGCCCATAACGTGTTCCTGCACGCTGAGATGTCCCGATATCGAGAGGAATGCCGACAAACGCTGCATCCAGTCCATTTAAATCTTCAGCGAAGGGGAGTCTGAGCATTGTGGCACGGCCGCCGAATCTCGGCATGTCGTTCCCGCTCTGGGGTTGGTTCAGGTGTTTGACCATGATGAGAAATCCTTCGTTATTGTCTTTTGTCGGTGTTTTGGATCGGTCGATGGTTTTGGGTTCGTCTTGATCGTAATCACGGTGGAATTAACGCATCTTAAAAATCCCTCCTTGACCATAAAATATGAAAAAATAAATATTCACTTCACAAATTTGTGAACTATCTGTCGGCATAGTGATAGGACGGCTTTTCGGATGAGAGCTCATAAGCGTTTGAACGTCAGGCTGCTGGAAGTTTTTGTGGCTGTTGCGAGGCATCAGGGGTTCATGGGGGCTCAGCAAGCGTTGAACCTGACGACTTCCGCAATCAGTAATTACATGAGTGAGTTGGAAGCCCAGCTTGGCTTTGTACTGTGTCAACGAGGTCGGGCGGGCTTTCAGTTAACGGAGAAAGGCGAGCAGTTTTTGCACCAGACGGTTCAGTTTTTGGGGGAGTTTGATGCTTTAGAGCGTAGTGTCGAAGCGATCAAAGGTGATTTAGGCGGTCGACTGACGATGTCGGTATTGGATGCCACGGTATTAGATACGACACTGTCATTGCCTAATGTGATTCGACAATTTAATCAGCGCTACCCCGCAGTCCATCTTGATCTTCAGGTTCGAACGCCCTACGAGCAGATCCACGGTATCTTAAATAACCAGCTCGATATCGCCATTGGCAATGTCCCTTCTGCCGTCAATAATATTATCGGGCGCGAGCTATACCGTGAACAGCACTGGTTGTATTGCGCAGATTCGCATCCGTTATTTGAAACGCCTCAGTTAACGGTTGAGCGGATTACGCAATATGGCTTTGTAACGCGACGTTATTGGAACTTTTCGGACCTACGTAAGCGTGGGTTTGGTCATAGCACTGCGACTGTTGAAAATATGGAAGCTCAGTTGGCCCTGATTCTGTCAGGCCAATACGTGGGGTACCTGCCTGAACGATATGCCCAGCATTTTGTGAAAGCCCAACGCTTGAAGCCACTACTGCCGAGTCAATTTGGATATCAAGCCTTGTTATCATTGATTTGTCGGCGCGGCCGTGCTCGTGAGCCGCTGATACGCGCTATGCGAGAGCTGCTGATTCAGAATACTGCGGATGATGCTTAATGTGTCATCAGTTGAGACCGGCTTGGTGGGAGAGACGGGCTCATTTAAATATGGGTATTGAATGCTTGTTATACTTTTGGCGGCTTCCATTGGGTCGGTAATCGCGGGAAACTGTTCTGGTAGCGTGAGTATGAGACTGAACTGATTGATGGCTCAGGACAAAGGCCATCGGTTCAGCGGTAACGGTTGGCGCTGTAATAGGCCATCATTGTGAACAACATTGAATTTGTTGATGACTATTCGTTGAATTTGTATTCAAGATGTTTACCCAGTGGCCGATAAAAGCAACAAGATGTAAGGAAACGGTCAACCACAGGGCAGGGGGAACTTTCTATGCAAATCAGAGGACCGCTTTCTGCGCCCTGGTCGCCACCGGCGCGGGCCAAACAACGGAAGCCTTCTGCCAAGCCTCAATCTCAACCCGCCTCGCAGCAAGGGCCAGAGGTGATTGCACTGGGTCAAGATATTGACTATATCGCGGCCCATGATGAGATGCCTCAAGATGACCGGCAATTGTCGGGTCATAGCCGTCGAGCTTTGCGCCATTATTGGGATGTGGCTCATCGTTCGTTACATCAAGAGCCCTGGCCGCGTGTTGATCTTTATGTTTAATCCTTCCTGCTGCTTAATGTTGAATCTTGCCGCTTGCTGACTCAAGCGTACTGTGTGCTTCTTCAATAGGTACTTTTAGGCGCTAAAATGCGCTTTTAGACGCCGTGTCGTAGACCTTCAAAATTAAATCGTTACCATATGGGGTTCATTCGATAGTGAGATATCTATGAATCCTGAGACGCCTCCGTTGACGTGGTACAAGCCTGCTGAGCTTGAGCTGCGATTACCTGCTGATGTGACGCTGCCCGAGACTTGGGCAACACAGCGCCCTGATACAGGGTTACTGCTGACGCTGACTGCCGAGGGGCTGCAGTTAGAAGATCTGGATCAACCTAAACTTAAACCGTTGCGGCTCGATTTTACCCAAGGGGAAATGGCCCATCGTCGCCGTTTCGGCGGCGGCCGGGGGCAGGCGGTGGCGAAGGCTTGTGGTTTGAAAGCGGGCGTCACTCCGTCCATTGTGGATGCGACGGCAGGCTTGGGGCGCGATAGTTTTGTCTTGGCCTCACTGGGTTGTCCGGTGTTGTCTCTGGAGCGCAGCCCTGTTGTGCATGCGTTACTCGCAGATGCATTAGCTCGGGCACACGCTGATGCTGAGTTGGCTTCGATTTTACAGCACTGGCAGCTGCGTCATTTAAATGCATCGTGTGAGCTATCAGGTGCAGTTGATGAGTGGTCATATTCGCCTGAGGTGGTCTATCTCGATCCTATGTTTCCTCATCGCGATGGGGCGCAAAATCGTGCGAAGGCTGCCGCTGCGGTTAAAAAAGAGATGCGGTTATTCCGTCAACTGGTCGGTGATGATGATGATGCGCCGACATTACTGGCGGCAGCATTGGAGGTGGCGACACATCGAGTGGTGGTCAAACGTCCCCGCAAAGCACCGCCCATTGACGGGCCTACACCTGGTTTAGTGTTGGAAGGTCAATCCAGTCGTTTTGATGTCTATCCCAAACAGGCTTTACGCCGTTCCTGAGTATCGCCTAGGCCTTTTAAATGCGGCTTATTGCGCTGTGCTGAGTTTATTGCGCAGTGATGAGCTTATTGTGTCGTGCCATTTTCAGGATCGCCAGATCATAGGTCGTGTGTTTTATGAATCGCTTATTACGTTTATTTGAAAACTGGGTGCGTCCTTTCCCGCCGCAACCGCCAGAGCAGCCGCCAATTGGGTTGGTGGCATTTTGTCGGCATTATGCGCGGGGCATGGGTAAGCCGTTGCTATTGATGTCTTTTTTAACAGGCGCCTTGGCGGTGCTTGAAGTTCAGCTGGTACAGTTCATGGGGCAGTTGGTCGATTGGTTAACCCATCATGATCGGGCGACCTTTTGGCAGCAAGAACGCTGGCGGTTGATCGGGATGAGTGCCGTTTTATTAGTGGCCATGCCATTGGTGGTGACTCTGCATTCTTTGATTGTGCATCAAACCCTAATGGGTAACTTTCCGATGAAAGTGCGTTGGCTGGCGCACCGTTATCTATTACGACAAAGCCTCAGTTTTTATCAGGATGACTTCGCTGGACGCTTGTCGACCAAAGTCATGCAAACGGCGCTGGCGGTGCGCGAAAGTGTGATGAAGTTGCTGGATGTGTTGGTGTACATCCTGGTGTATTTCACCAGTATGTTGGCGATTGTCGCCATTGCCGATTGGCGCTTGATGATGCCTATGCTGGTTTGGTTGTTGGGTTATATTGCGGTACAGATTTACTTTGTGCCGCGGATGAAAGCGGTGGCGGCTCAACAGGCGGAGGCGCGCTCAGCGATGACCGGGCGTATCGTTGATAGTTATACCAACATTCAGACGGTGAAATTGTTTTCTCATACTCGGCGTGAATCTGACTATGCCCGAGATAGCATGGAAGGGTTTATGGGCACAGTGCATCATCAGATGCGTTTGGTGACCGGTTTGAATGTGGTCGTCAATATCTTGAACTATCTGCTGGCGTTCAGTGTGGCGGCGGTGTCAATTTGGCTATGGCAGTTTGATGCCATCACGGTGGGTGCCATTGCGGTTGCCATTTCGCTGGCGCTGCGTATCAACGGTATGTCGCAATGGATTATGTGGGAAGTGGGCATGCTGTTCGAGAACATGGGGACTGTTACCGATGGGATGAATACTTTGTCTCAACCGGTTCAGATTCAGGATGCCCCCCAGGCCCCGGCTTTGTCTGTCCCACAGGGCCGGATTGAACTTCAAGGCGTTGATTTCAGCTATCGCAGTGCCAATGGCCAATGGAAGCCGGTTTTTGAGCAGTTGGATCTGAATATTGCACCGGGAGAAAAGGTCGGCTTGGTCGGGCGCTCTGGGGCTGGTAAGTCGACTTTGGTGAACTTGTTGCTGCGTTTTTATGATGTGCAAAGTGGGCGTATTTTGATCGATGGGCAGGATGTTCGTGCGGTCAGCCAGGATAGCCTGCGTCGTCATATTGGGATGGTCTCGCAGGATACCGCTTTATTACATCGCAGTATTCGCGACAATATTATGTATGGTCGCCCGGATGCGACGGAAGCTGAATTGCATCAGGCCATTCAACAAGCCGAAGCTGAAGACTTTATCCAGGCATTAAATGACCCCAACGGTAATGTCGGTCTGGATGCTCAAGTGGGTGAGCGCGGCGTGAAGCTTTCTGGAGGGCAGCGTCAGCGAATTGCCATTGCGCGTGTGTTACTTAAAGATGCCCCCATCTTGATTTTGGATGAAGCCACTTCGGCACTGGATTCAGAAGTTGAGGCGGCGATTCAGGCGAGTTTGGACCAGTTGATGGCCAATAAAACCGTCATTGCTATTGCCCACCGGCTATCGACGATTGCGGCCATGGATCGGTTGATCGTGATGGACCAAGGCCGTGTTGTCGAACAAGGCAGTCATCAAGCGTTATTGGCGCATGGGGGGATTTATGCGCAGCTCTGGGCTCATCAGACTGGGGGCTTTCTAGGCGATTGATTACATCTGGTATCCCTAGATTCAGGCGCTATACTGAGCGCCTTTTGCGCTGTGGGATGTGAGTAATCATGCAAGCACTGTTGGATGAGATTCTTGATGCCGTTCGGCCTTTAATCGGGCAAGGGCAAGTGGCCCAATATATCCCGGCATTGGCCGAAGTGAACCCTTGCCAGCTAGGCATCGCTGCCTTGAGTGTTGAGGGGGAGCTGTTCACGGCCGGTGATGCCTATACGCCGTTTTCTATTCAGAGTATTTCTAAGGTGTTTTCCCTGGTGCAAGCGATTCAGCACCAGGGTGAAGCCATTTGGCAGCGGCTGGGTCATGAGCCCTCAGGGCAGGCTTTTAACTCGATGGCTCAGTTGGAATATGAGCAAGGTCGGCCACGCAATCCTTTTATTAATGCGGGAGCCTTGGTGGTCTGCGATATTAATCATTCCCGTTATGCTGCGCCGACCTTATCGATGCGAGATTTTGTCCGGCGCCTGACGGGCAATACGCAATTGATGTGTGATGAAAAAGTGGCTGAATCTGAATACCAGCATCGGGCCCGTAATGCTGCCATGGCTTATCTCATGCAGTCCTTTGGTAATTTTGAGAATGATGTTGAGTCCGTGTTGCGTAGCTATTTTCATCACTGTGCTTTAGCGGCTAGCTGTGTTGATTTAGCGCGCGGTTTTAGCTTTTTAGCCCATCAGGGCGTGTGCCTGCATTCTCACGAGCGTATTTTGTCATTAAGACAAACTCAGCAAGTGAACGCTATCATGGCCACCAGTGGGCTTTATGATGAAGCGGGTAATTTTGCTTATCGAGTGGGGTTGCCGGGGAAGAGTGGTGTTGGTGGCGGGATAGTGGCGATTGTGCCGGGGCGTTTTAGTCTCTGTGTCTGGTCTCCGGAGCTCAATCACAGTGGTAATTCTTTGGTGGGTATGGCTGTGCTGGAACAGCTTTCAGAGCGTATTGGGTGGTCGGTGTTTGCCCCGGCGTGATTAGTCTGGGGCTCGTTTCGCATTGGAATTAAGGAGTAACCGCATGGTGAGCGATAAGACAGAAAATGCCAGGATGCTGGGCTTCGGTCTGCGAAGTCTCTCCATATGGCTCGCCAGTGTCTTGTGGCTGACAGTCGCTGCCAGCAGGGCCTCAGCTGAGCCTGAGTGGCTTGTTGATACCGAGCCTACGCCCGAGCGTTTTTCTCTATGTGAGCAAGGCCAAGCGCAATCACCGATTGATTTTCAGAAGTCCACAGTGATTAAGAGCGATGCCGCTGATTTGCGCTTTGACTATCATTCGGGAGAGGCGAAGGTGGTTCATCGAGGGCACACGCTAGAAATGCCGATGCCTACGGGGAATTTGCTATGGTTGGGCAATAGCCGTTATACCTTGGTGAGTATTGATCTGCACAGCCCTTCTGAACATCGCTTTAATAGTGAAAGCTATCCCCTTGAGGTCCATTTGGTGCATAAGAATGCAACGGGTGAGGTCGCTGTTGTGGCCTTGTTTTTTGATTTTGGTCTGCACCAAGCGGCACTAGAGCCTTTTTTACAAGCACCGCCACTGGCGGAGGGGGAAGTCGCTCACTGGCATAAGCCGTTCAATCCTAAACGGCTGTTACCGCCGAACCCGGTCCATTACCGGTATCTGGGGTCTTTGACGGTGCCGCCATGCGTGGAAGAGGTCAAGTGGTTTGTCTTGAGAATGCCAAGAAGTGTCTCATCAGAACAAATTGAGCGTTTTCAGGCGCTAGTCAATGCGCCGAATAACCGTCCTACCCAGCCACTCAATGGCCGTACGATTCTGTCTCAATAACCGCTATCGCAATAGGCCGCGTCTCAATAACGATCGGCTCAATAGCCACTGTCGAGGTCTGTGCTTGTTTGCAGTGATGGTTTGAGGCGCGCTTTTCTTTGGGCTAACTCTTGCTTGGCTTCAATAAATGCGGCTAAGTCTATGAGCTTGACTCGCCACTCAAGGGTGGGACCGCCTCCTAAGAAGGCGTTGCAAGGTAGCCTGTGAGGGGCACGAGCACGCGCTTTTTCGACGCTCATACCAAAATAGGCTTCACAAATTTGGTCTAGCTTGACAGTCGCTTGTCCAAATTCGGCCAGCAGTTCTTGGTAGGTCGCTGTCTGGGTCATGTCCAGCGCTTCAGGGGATGTACTCATCTGGCTGTTCTCCTTAACAGAGGTTCATCCTGATATGGCTTGTCACTGCCATGAACCGGTCTGGGGGTTGCGATGCTTTGTCGTTGTAGGGTCTATGGGGCAAATAATCATTCCCCAGGTATTTGGTGAATAAAAGCCCATCATATTGATGATTAATCAGGCCTTTTTGGTTGATCTTGTTTGGTCTGAACTTGGCTCTTATTTTTTGAAATGATCACACAAGAACCTGGACGATAAGATCATCTATATGAAAGGCTTGATCAAGGTAGCTTTGAGCTCATGATGAGCTTGAGTGAGATAGATAATATGATACCTATCGTCTCTTTCATGCGTCTCTTTTAAGAAGGGTTTACACCGCTAGATTTTAATCATTTTGGGTGAAAATACCGACATTACGCCATCATTTCGATAGCCAATGAGAGACGTTAGATGAGTGTGACTTTTCCCTTGTCTATGAGCCTTTCACCCGTCAATGGGGTTGAGTGTTTATAGGCTTAGTTGGTTTTTTAGGGACTGTCAATTGATCAATCATGTTTTTTATGATGAGTCAATCGTGAATGTTATTTCCCTATTAAACCTTCACGATTTAGCATCATAGCGTCCGTGCTAAATTTGTCAACTATTTCGGATAAAAATAAAATAACAGCCTTAACCCTTGGATGCTTAGGCGGAAGGTTCGAAGTTATAAACGACATAACGGATGTCGAAGTGTTGAGCCAGCAAATTCATGTTGGTAATACAAATGGCTCTTTCCTGCTTATGGAATTGCCAAATATAAGCATCGCTGACCCCGGTGGCTTCCGAAAGCAGTTTGTAGCTACCTTTGCGCTGGCGGCCGTTGATGATGGTTCTTGAGTCGAGGTAGCTAGAAATTCTTGTGCGCAGCAATGCCTCCAACTCATCAATGCCGACGGCATCAAACATCGACTCGAGTTGTGCTTTGATCGCTTCAGGCATGATGTCATCGTCATCATATTGAGGTTGCGGCATTGCTGCGTTCATGATGTCACCTATCTATGGTTTTTGAATAGAAAAAAAGGACCAATGCGACGGCTTTGTCGAAAGCCAACTGGCATTTCGTCATTGCTAGGAAAGCTCACTGTACCAAACACTGTATCCCATAAAAATGGGCTATAGTTTGATCGATGCCAGCCTCTTTGGTGATGAACCAAGTGCATTTCTGGTGTTTGAATAATATAGCCTAGTGGCCTCAAAATTCGAGGCAGCCGAATATTGCTATGATGAAAGGCTTCTAAACTCCCTTCAATGACCAGCGCTAGGGCAGCAGCTTCTAAGCTGACATTGAAAATTAATTGCCCCAGGGTGATTAAATAAATAGAGTTGAATAACATCTCACTTGGGTGACGAAATAATGAGACGCGAGTATCCATATGTTGTGGCATATGATGGAAGGTATGAACATAGTGCCAGAGCCATTGACTTTGATGCTTGATACGGTGCATCCAATAATTACCAAACGAGTAAATAAGATAGAATATACCGCCTTCTATCACCCAGTTTTTTCCAGGTAATGTGATATTTAAACCATAGGGCATAAGCGATGTCCAAGCCAGTATTATGATCTTAAGCCATATCACTCCAAATAAGCCGACGAAAGAAAGCCATTGATTAAAGTGATCTGACGGTGGGCGATGTTGATTAGGGGCGAGTCGTTCTAATGTGAAAAAGAAAGTGAAGGCGATGACTTGTATCATCGCAATATATCCTAATAGCATAATCGTTCTCCATATTGGGTTGCCAAAAATGGCAATCCAATGATAAATCACGATTAAACTGTTTTAATGCGATAGCTCAGCAGATGTTTAAAAGTTTTATTTGTGGTTGAGATCTTCTTGTGAAGTGTCTTTATAATGATTTTTAATGAACTGATTATATATAAAGTGTTGATATGACCTATGGTTTAGATCCTCGTTTCATCGAATGTGGCAGCTAAACCACGCTGAACACCGTTGAATAGCCCATATGACGCGATCGGCGTATGGCAGGATAGAAAATGGCCCGACATAAGCCGAGCCGAAAAGTGGGTTCAAATAAGTAGATTCAAGCAAGCGGATTCACACAAACGAGCTTAAATAGGCGTGATCATTTAATCCGCCTGAGTCTCCGAATTGTGGGGGACTGGTGTTGTCCACGCTAACTGTAGAATGCTATGTCTTAAGCGTGGATCAAATAGGTTGCGGCCCGCATGAATGAGCCGACGTAAGGGGGCATCATAACTTAGGTAACCGGTGTCATCTTGGTTGAGCAGCTGTTGTTTGATCATCGCCTCAATCAGCCCGCGAAAAAGGCGGGCATCGAAATACTCGGGTGCGTTTAACCCTTGCAAGATCGCTAAACGGTGAGCCAGTGCTTGAGCTTGCTCGACCAGCATGTCGCGGGTGAGCACATTGGAACCGGCACGATCGAGCAGTGCCAGTAGCAAATAGCCACGCTCTAGAGCAGGCTGTACTAATTGTCCCAGTAAGCGAAGTTGCATCATGCCTTGGGTTTGTCCGGGAGGACGGCGTAAGCGTTGATGCTCATGCCCCACGAGCAGGCCGTTGTTGCACATGACTTGAATCATTTGCTGCACCACTGGGGTCAGTTGATCCGTCTGCCACGGCAGAAAAAGCTCATTTTGGAGTACTGGATAAAGCAGCTCGACCTGGGTTTGTAATCGATCCTGGCTATGTTGACGCTGGTTCATGAAGAGATAGGCGATCAGCCCTGGTAACGCAAATAGGTGCAACACGTTATTGCGGTACCAGGTGAGTAAAACACCCTGTGATTCATTGACGCGGATGATGTCGCCCATTGGATGGGCAACGCGTTCGATAATGTCCATTTTTTCCGCTTTACTCAGCCAAGCTTCAGCGGTGCCTTCTGGCAACACAATATCTGGACTAAGGGGGGCTTGCCGCTGCAGTTGTACCAACGTTTGCATGTGAGCCACTAAAACGCTTTCTTCTAAGGCGCGGTGCGGGCTGGCCAGTAGCGCCAATGCCACCAATGCCACAGGATTTAAACTGGCAGACTGGTTAATTCTAACGGCTAACTCGTGCCCAAGCTCTGGTACTGCCTGCTGTAGCCAATCTGGGCGCTCGGCATGTTTATCGTATTGACGCCATTGCGGGTAATGGGCCTGCATGAAGCGCTCCAGATGCAAGGGTTCGCCAAAAGTGACATTCACTTGGCCAAAATCCTTGCGCAGGCTATTGAGCACACGAAATAGATCTAAGGGGGATTCTTTGCGCTTTTCTTGGCCTTGAAGTTCTCCAAGATAGGTGCGGCCCTCTAACACATGCTCATAGCCGATATACACCGGTACCATTACCAATGGCTTTTGTGTGCCTCTTAAGGCCGCTCGCAGTGTCATCGCCAGCATCCCCGGTCTCGGAGCGAGCGTGCGCCCGGTACGTGAGCGGCCCCCTTCGATAAAGTATTCAACCGGATGGCCCCGGTCGAATAAGGTATAGAGGTACTCGTTAAATACGGCGCTGTAGAGCGGGTTATCTCTGAAGCTACGGCGCATAAAAAAAGCGCCGCCTCTACGCAACAACGGCCCGATCACCGGCATGTCGAGATTAATCCCGGCGGCAATATGCGGTGTCATCAAGCCATGTTCAAACAACACATAAGACAGCAGTAAATAGTCAATATGGCTACGGTGGCAGGGGACATAGACCACCGTGTGTTGGCCGGCCTGATCTTTTAAGCGCTCCAGATGATGGACCTTGACGCCATCATAAAGTCGATTCCACAACCAGTTAAGAAAGCGATCCAGTAACCGAATGACCGGATAAGACACATTCGATGCAATTTCCAAAGCATAACGCTCAGCCTGGTGATAGGCCTTTTGCTCACTGATGCCATGTTGCTGAACTTGGGTCTCAATCGCGGTTTTGACGCGTGGACTTTGTAGTAAGCCTTTGACCAGTGTCCGCCGGTGAGACAAATCGGGGCCCAGCACTTGAGTCCGTACCCGACGAAAATACAGCCCCAGCAGACGTGAACTCTTGTTAATCGCGTAGGCGGCGCCCTTCTGCTGCAACTGTTGTGCTCCCAGTACTTCACGTAGGCGTAATGGCTGGCCCCACTGCATATACAGTTGTCGACCATGAATAATCACGCGTAAGAGGCGTCGAAGTCGACCGACGACCGACCAGCTATCGACCGTGATCAACTGCATCACTGAGTGCTCACGCCCAGGGGCGCGCCCCCAGAATAGACTGACGGGCACGACTTGAAGATCATCCTGTGGGCGTGCTTGCAAGACTTCCCAAGCTTGAGTTAGCCGCGGGCTGCGTCGGGATAGACCGCGTCGGCTGGGACGCTCTAGATAGACGAGATTATCGCCGAGCCAGTGGTCTCCCAAAGCCAAGGGGCGAATATCGGGCAGCCCCTTCTGACGACAGACATGCTCTAACACCAGACGGTCGGTATAGCTCTGTCTGGGCAAGACATAAAGTACCGGAAGGGTAGGGTCGAGTTCGAGCTGCTCTGGGCCAGGGGTTGACCAGTGCGGTTTAATCCACAACTGCAAAATGCCGCGCATTAACAGATTGATGGGACGAGTGACGAGGCTGGGCAGCGTTTTCAGCAATCTCATGCAGGGTATCCGCGACAGAGGCATAAAAGTAGGATGATATGATCCACTGAGGATCAACGATGCTATGGCGTTATTAACGATCGGCCGTAGAGCACATCATGACATTATACCAGTCGATGATGGCATATCCGTCGATGATGAATGATTGACCTTAAGCAGCGTCATTGGCTCACGAGTCTATGTCAACTCGTGTCATGATCAATAGGTTATTAAAGACACATGCATGATGCATACTCCGCCAAAGACTGGAGGGTGTCGCATTGCCTAGTCAGTGTCGCGTAATTGTACAATTGTTTAACTGTTTAACCCGTAATATTGGGGAGGTGACGTGGCCAAGCCATTTCCATGGCGAGATCAGCAGCAAGCACGCTTGTGGGTTGATGCAACGGCATATGAGCCCGAAATGAGACAGCGCATTGAGCGTGCTGAGCATTATGTGCTGATTGAGCTGTACTTGATGGAGTCTGGGCAGGTTTGCAATCGGGTGATTCCTGTATTAATTGCGGCTGCGCAGCGGGGCGTGCAGGTATTGCTATTGCTCGACAGCTACGGCTCTGCGGCCTTGAATGATGCCGATCGCCGGCGCTTAGTGGAGGCTGGCGTCGATCTGGGCTGGTTTAACCCCTTGCGTTGGCACAAGCTGGGCCGGAATTTGGTCCGAGATCATCGTAAATTGATTGTGGTGGATGGGCATACCGCTTTTGTCGGTGGTTTTGGTTGGGCCGATGAGTTTGAAACTGGTGAGGTGCCCTGGCACGAAGTCGCCATGGAAATTCAGGGCGACTGTGTGGGGGATTGGCAAACGCTATTTTGGCGTAGCTGGCGGCAGGCGCGGGCGCCGGATGTCGTGCTCCCTGATCCTCGCTCGTGCCAAGGCGAGATGAGTGAGCATCGACTGAAAGGTCGTGTGGTCCATGCTCAAGGGGTGTATTTACAAGTGGTGAAGCATTCTTTGCTGTACCGTTTGCGTCATGCGCAGCATCGAGCTTGGATCGCAACCCCTTATTTTGTGCCCACTCGGCCGATTCGACGGGCTTTGATCGCGGCGGCGCAGCGTGGTGTTGATGTTCGCCTGCTGTTGCCAGGGCCGCATCATGACCATCCTTGGATACGCCTAGCGGGCCAGCAGTTTTATCAGCGCTTACTGGCCAATGGGGTGCGTATCTATGAATATCAGCCACGTTTTATTCATGCTAAGGTCAGCCGTGTCGATGATTGGGTCTCTGTGGGCTCTTGTAATTTTGATCACTGGGGGTTGCGCTGGAATCGCGAAGCGAATCAAGAACTGGAAGGGGCGGATGCGGCCTGGCCGGTCACCGAGTGGTTCCAATCCGGGTTTGATCAAGGCCAAGCCATTGACCCACAACGCTGGGCTCAGCGTTCCCGCTGGCAAAAGATCCAGCAAGCCTTTTGGGGGTGGGTCAATGGTTTAATGATGAAGTTGCACTAGAGGGTGAGTTATTTGCGCTTCTGGCGTTGTCCACTGCGTCGCTGTCCCTTACCGGGCCCTTTGCCTGGAGCTTTATTGGGCGCGGGTTTGTCTTCAGGGGCATTGAGCTGACAGAAGAGATCAACCAGGAGTTCTGGCAGTTGTTCTGTGAACTGATTCAGTAGGTCTGGATCATCACTCACTTCGGCCAGTTCTTCTTCATCTTCAAATAGGCCTGAGAGGGCCATGATGGGTAATAACAGTTCAGCAACCTGTTGTGCTCTTTGCTCATTTTCAGTGCTTTGTTCATTGACAGCACCGAACCAGCGGGCTTCATCATGAAAAACAGCTTGCATGAAGCCCGCGCTCCAATCACCGATATCGGCTTCACTGCCTGCTTCCCAGTTCAAATCAAAAGGCAGCTCGATACTATGCCCCAGATAAAAAGCTTGTCGTGCACGTTCTGCAAACTGCAGTAACACATCACACAAGGCGATTTGCTGGGCTTCTGGAATATCGTCCGTTTCTTCAAGCAGTGCTGGCAGAAGTGCGGTGCGCTCCAGAGGTGCCGGCTGCAGTGCCTCGGCCACCATAAAACCATGGGCCGCCATCACATCAGTGGTGAGGTCATGTTCATCTTCAACCCCTGTGATGGCCGCCAGCTGTTCGGCCAGGCGATTGAAGGCTTCGTCATCAAGGGGCTGTAAAGGCAGGGGTGCGTCGCTCATGATATTCTCGTTACTTGGCATGAACAGCTTTATTGCTGAATATTCCGGAATGTCTCCGGGATTTGAATTTACGGTTAGGCCAGTCCGGCTCCTTTAACTACAGAGCTTTTTTAAAAACAGGGCTTTTTTAAAAACAGGGCGCTGTCATGTCAGGAGCCATCAGCCTATCGATGATGGCATTGTGCCAGAAGATAAGAGGTTTTGTGTTGGATTTCTCACCATCGAATGATCAGTCCCTGATCCAGGGCGCGAATTCGGCAGCTAGTCCGGATCAATCGCTCACCCCGGCGCAATGGGAATGGCAGGTGCGTGTTTGTGTTCAAGCTTGTTATGACCAAGCTGAGCGTTATTTCCTGCGCCATTTTCCACGTCCTGAAGTCAGCTTTAAGCTGCGTGGCGGTCATGCGGGCGTGGCTGAACCCGGGCGGCAGCGATTACGGTTTAATCGTCAACTGCTTTTAGAGAATGGCCAGCCCTTTGTTGATGAGGTTGTTCCTCATGAAGTCGCCCACTTATTGGCCTATGCCTTGTTTGGTCGCCGTATTCGTCCTCATGGCGGGGAATGGCAGTCGATCATGCGTGATGTACTCGGTTGTATCCCTAAAACTCGCCATGGTTTTGATGTTAAAAAGGCAGCACGTCAAAGCTTTATCTATGCTTGTCAGTGTCAGGATCGTGAACATGCATTGACGATTATCCGGCATCGTCGCATGGGCCAAGGACAGGTTTATGTATGTCGTGTCTGCCGTCAGCCCTTGCGCTTTGTTCGTCAGGAGTCGTGACAAGGATAGGGTAAAAGCGTGAGACCAAAGGCGAATGACTTGGGAGTCACTTGATTTTGATTTGTTTATCATATTGATTTTTAAGGGTTTTTTGTTAATACCAAGGTCTAATATTGTCGCGCTGCTTGGCTCGGTATAACTGAAAGTAACATGTTCGCATCTGCGTAAGCGATGAATTGCTTGTGCACTGACAACAATAATATTCACCGGCACTTCCTTAACTTACAGGACTTGCCAGCTGCGATGAGCACTGCAAGGACGTCATTACAGATATAGGGGCTGAGACTGATGAGTGAACAAGACAAGGTGTACCCGGTAAACCCGGATCTAGCGGCTAAGGCCTGGATTGACCAAGCGCGTTATGAGCAAATGTATCAGCAGTCTATTGATGATCCAGAAGGATTCTGGGGCGAGCAAGGTAAACGCCTTGATTGGTTTAAGCCCTACAACAAAGTCAAGCACACCAGTTATGACCCCCATAATGTTGATATCCGCTGGTTCGAAGATGGCACTTTGAATGCCGCTTATAACTGCTTGGATCGTCATTTGGCGGAGCGTGGGGATGAAGTTGCAATTATTTGGGAAGGCGATGATCCCAATGAAGATCGTAAAATCACTTACCGCGAGCTGCATCGTGAAGTGTGCCAGTTTGCCAATGGCTTGAAAAAACTCGGCGCAAAAAAAGGCGATGTCATCACGCTCTATATGCCGATGGTGCCTGAAGCCGCTGTTGCTATGCTGGCCTGCGCGCGCATAGGGGCTGTGCACTCGGTCGTCTTCGGTGGCTTTTCACCGGATGCCATTGGCAGCCGTATTGTGAACTCCAATTCCAACATTGTGATTACTTCCGATGAAGGGTTGCGAGGAGGTAAGCGTATTCCGCTGAAGGAAAACGTTGATGAAGCCTTGGCGAATCCCGAAGTCAAAACGGTTGAAAAGGTGATTGTACTCAAGCGAACCGGTGGCGATATCGATTGGCACGATCACCGTGATGTTTGGTATCACGATGCGATTGCGGGCGTCAGTGATGAGTGCCCAGCCGAAGAAATGAACGCAGAAGACCCGCTGTTCATCTTGTATACCTCGGGCTCTACGGGCGCGCCTAAAGGGTTGAAGCATACGACGGGCGGTTACTTGGTCTATGCGGCTATGACTCATCAATACGTTTTCGATTACAAGCCCGGTGAAGTGTATTGGTGTACCGCCGATGTCGGCTGGATCACTGGCCATAGCTATATTGTTTATGGGCCGCTGGCCAATGGTGCGACCACCCTCATGTTCGAGGGTGTGCCCAGTTATCCGACCTCGGGCCGGATGGGTGAAGTATGTGACAAGCATCAGGTCTCAATTCTGTATACGGCGCCAACGGCGGTGCGTGCCTTGATGGCTCAGGGCGAGCATGTCATGGACAGCTCCAAACGCGATAGCCTGAGGATTCTGGGCTCTGTGGGTGAGCCGATTAACCCAGAAGCGTGGGAATGGTTCCACCGTGTGATCGGCAATGGCCGTTGCCCGATTGTGGATACCTGGTGGCAGACTGAAACCGGAGGCATTCTGATTGCTCCACTGCCCGGTGCGATTGCTCAAAAACCTGGCTCTGCGACCTTGCCTTTCTTTGGTGTCCAACCTGCGTTGGTGGATAACGAAGGCCATATTCTTGAAGGGGCAACTGAAGGTAACTTGGTGCTGCTGGATTCATGGCCAGGCCAAGGCCGCTCTATTTGGGGAGATCATGACCGGTTTGTACAGACCTACTTCTCTACTTACAAAGGCATGTATTTTACTGGTGACGGCTGTCGTCGTGACGATGATGGTTATTACTGGATCACCGGCCGTGTAGACGATGTATTGAATGTCTCTGGCCACCGAATGGGGACCGCTGAGATTGAGTCGGCCATGGTGGCTCACCCAGCGGTTGCCGAAGCGGCGGTGGTCGGCTTCCCGCACGATATCAAAGGTCAGGGGATTTATGTCTACGTGATTCTGGCCGATGGCTATGAACCGGAAGAAGATCTGCAAAAAGAATTGGTGAAATGGGTACGCAAAGAGATTGGCCCGATTGCCTCACCGGATTTGGTGCAGTTTACGCCGGGCCTTCCGAAAACGCGTTCAGGCAAAATCATGCGCCGCATTCTGCGTAAGATTGCCGCCAATGAGACCGATGGTCTGGGCGATACTTCAACGTTAGCTGATCCTTCTGTGGTCGATGAGCTGATTGATCAGCGCTTGAATCGATAACATTTAAGTTGATTTTAGGGTCAGTCACCCTGTCGTGACAGATGTCACCCAGGCTTTAGCTATCGCTAAGGCCTGGTTTTTTGTTTTAGGCTTGAGCTATGGTGATCTTCGTCGATAAGCCGTAATGGCGGGGTTTAATGCTCTTAATTCCGACCTGACTCAAAACTAAAAGGAGGTTTGATGACGTTGAGTGATCTAGAGTTACAGTGCGAAACCTTTTCGCGACAGGCGCTTTCTGGCATGCTTGACGAGATAGGGGCATCGGGCCCCATGCAGGGACTTGGAGGATAACCCGATGGCACTGCGCCAAAAAATTATCATTGCTGACGATCACCCGTTATTTCGTGCAGCCTTACAACAAGCTGTTCATCAAGCCGTTTCATCGGTTGAGATTGTAGAAGCCGATACTCTAGAGGGGGTACAGCAGGTCGCTCAGGAGCATGCGGATGCTGATCTTATTTTGCTGGATTTGCATATGCCGGGCGCGCATGGCTTTTCTGGCTTAGTCTTTTTGCGAGGCCAATCTCCGGGTATTCCCGTTGTTGTGGTGTCCGGGAGTGAAGAGCCGAGTGTTGTGCGCCGTGCGATTGATTATGGGGCGTCTGGTTTTATTCCCAAATCATCCTCGCTGGAAATGATCGCAGAAGCGATCAGTGAAGTCCTGGATGGTGAAATCTGGCTCCCCCCGGCGATGGCTGACAATATGGAGGCCATTTCTGAAGAGGAAGCCCGTTTTGCTGAGGCTCTGACCTCACTGACACCACAGCAGTTTAGGGTGTTGAGCATGTTAACTGAAGGTTTGCTCAACAAACAGATTGCGTATGAATTGAATGTTTCAGAAGCGACGATCAAGGCTCACGTGACGGCTATTCTGCGTAAGCTGAATGTGCATTCCCGGACTCAAGCGGTCATTGCAGCTCAGCGCCTGGAAGTTGAACCACCTAAAGTCGAAAGCTAATCACTGAAAGACACAAGTGAATAGACGACGGCCAAAAGCGGACACTAGACAACCCCCGTATGGATCACCATCCGGGGGTTGTTTTTATCCGTCTGTCTGACCTCTTCTCTCTACTGATTCTTAAGGCTTATTGCGCTGCAATGTTCGAGTCATCAGGGCACGCAGTGCCGCAGGCTTGACCGGTTTGTGCAGCAGCTGATAGCCCGCTTGTTGAACTTCTTCGGCAATTTCATCGGTACGATCAGCCGTAATCACGATGCCGGGTACCGGCTCGCCCAGCGCTTCTTCCAGGGCTTTCAGCGCCATAATGCCGGTGACTTCGTTATCCAGATGATAATCAGCAAGAAAGACTTGAGGAGGCTCCGATTGACTCCGCAAGATTGATTTGGCACCACCGATGGTGGTGGCGGTAAAGACTTCACAGTGCCAACCCGATAGCATGGCCGACATACCTTCCAAAATCATCGGTTCATTGTCGATACACAAGACAGTGACACCGTCGAGTTTGTTCATGCGAGCACGAGGTGAGGTGGACACAGGCTGCTCTTGCTGAACCTCACCTTTCTCCACCGTAATGGAAAATACGGTGCCTTGCCCTGGCCAAGAACGAACACGAAGATCATGACCCATCACGCGGCTCATGCGCTCGGCAATCGATAGTCCTAGCCCCAGACCTTTTTCGTTGTGTTTGTCCGGTGTATCCAAGCGGCGGAATTCTTGGAAAATTTCCAGCTGTTTAGCCTCTGGAATACCGGGACCTGTATCCCAGACCTCAATGCGCAGGTGGTGCGGTCCTTCTCGACGACAGCCCAGCAATACTCGTCCTTCTCGGGTGTAGCGCATTGCATTGGAAAGAAAGTTTTGCACGATGCGGCGTAACATTTGAGGATCGCTTTTAACCCAGCTCCGGCTATCGATAACGTCTAATTCGAGATCGCGTTGGCTGGCCATGATGCTAAATTCGGCCTTTAACGGGTGGAGAATATCGGTGAGGGCAAAATGACTGATTTTGGGCTGCATCGCTCCGGCATCCAGCTTGGAAATATCCAGCAGGGTGCTCAGCAGCTCTTCTGCGGCTTTCAGTGAGTTATCAATATTCTCCGTGGTGGCGCGGGTATTGTCATCATGAGTGCGCTGTGCCAAGGCGGAAGTGAACAGTCGTGCCGCATTCAGGGGTTGCAATAAATCGTGACTGGCGGCTGCTAGGAAGCGTGTTTTGGAGGCATTGGCATCTTCTGCCTGTTGTTTCGCCTGACGCATGGCCTCTTCGGCTTTGGCTCGCACCTGATTTTCAGTGAGCAGCGCCGCATTCAGTTCCGATAAAGCCAACGTACGTTCGCGGACGCGTTCTTCCAGGTGTTCATTGGTTTCTTGCAGCGCAATTTCGACCAAACGGCGTTCGGTAATATCTTGATAAAGGGCAAAAAAGCCCAGTACATCGCCATTCTCGGCATGATGAGGCGTATAGGTGACCAAAGCATAACGCATGCCTTTGTTGCGGCTGGGTAGCTCTAGTTCGAAGCTTTGCAGCTTGCCTTCCAAAGCCGCTTTCATATACGGCTTACGGTGCTCATATTGCGCTTCTGAGAGCACTTTATAGATGGGCTGACCGATCACTTCAGTGCGATCGATCCCCATGGCTTCCTCATAAGCGCGATTGGTAAATAAATAACGCTTTTCAGTATCAAAGTAGGCGATTAATGCGGGGACATTGTCGGTGTATATCCGAATATTATTTTCCGATTGGATGAGGGCTTCTTCGGTTTGTTTCTGTTGCGTGATGTCTTGATAACTGAAGACAAAGCCGCCTCCAGGCATGGGGTTACCCTGAACATCGAGCACGGTGCCATCCTGGCGGTAGCGAGTATAACGGTGGGGCTCTCCCTGCCTGATATTATCCATCAGCTGCTGGACATGTGCTTCAGGATCGCCTGGGCCATACTCGCCATTTTCAGCGTTATAACGAAAAACATCGACCATGGGGCAGCCGACTTGGACAAAGCCGTCGGGAAAGTGAAACAGCTCCAGGTAGCGTTGATTCCAGACCACCAGTCGTTGGTGCTGATCGACAACACTGATGCCTTGGCTTAAGTGTTCGACTGTCGATTGCAATAATCCACGGCTGAATTCCAGTACCTGAGAGGCTTCGTCGACGATGGAAATCACATCGGCAATCTGGATCTCTTTGCCCTGTAGTGTCGAGCTGATCACGATACGTGCGGATGAGGCGCCCAAGACCCCGGCTAATAATCGTTCGGTGAATTGAATCAGTTCAATGCTGGCTTTCTCTTCGGGGCGTAACGGCGGTAGGTGACGCTGGTGGGCATAGTGATCAAAGGCTTGATTGGTCGCGTCATGACCGATAAAACGCTGACCTAGCAGTTTTAAGTCACCCACGGTGGTGACGCCCTGCCAAGGGCGACGAATTTTGGCGGGGCGCGCTTCAATGTTATCGACAAAGGCCGAAGCCTGGATACGATCAATCACCCGCTGACGTGTTAGTCGAGAAATGCTGATATAGGCCAGGAGGTTAACCCCTAAACTCCAGAAGACACCGTGTGTGAAGAAGTCCAGATGGCCTGTGCCCAGCAGGGCATCAGGGCGCAACCATTGAATATCCCAAGGACCATGGCTCATCAGGCGGGCATCAATCAGCCCGGCGGCCTGTAGACTTGGGATGAGCAGGGTATAAGCCCAGAACCACATCCCCATGACGAGCCCAGCCAAGGCTCCCCAGCGGTTACCACGTTTCCAGATCAGTCCCCCGATAACAGCGGGTGCTAGCTGTGCAATGGCCGCAAAAGAGAGTAAGCCGGTGGCGGCCAGTGAATTGAACTCAGCCACCAGTCGATAAGTGAGGTAGCTCAGCAGCATGACCGCCAGCATGGTCAGGCGACGAATACGCAGCACGACTCGGCCGAAATCGTGATGAGAGGTGTTGTTGTTCCAGCGTGATTTCAGCAGAAACGGGATCACGATCTCATTAGACACCATAATACTGATGGCCACGGTCGCCATAATGGACATGCTGGTGGCGGCCGAGAAACCGCCAAAAAAGGCGACCAGCGCTAGCTCTTTGGAGTGTAGTGATAGGGGGAGCGCTAGCATGAAAACGTCGGGTTCAACGCTACCATCACTGAATAGAATTAAGCCTGCCGCTGCAATCGGCATGACAAACAGCGCAATCAGTACGAGATATAACGGTAGCAGCCAGCGTGAAACCTTCAGGTCATCCTGGTGAGTATTTTCGACAACGGTGACGTGAAACTGTCGGGGCAACATCAAAATGGCAAACATCGACACCAGTGTTTGGGCAATTAAACCGCGAGGGACATCGCCCGAGCCGAGTGTTTTTTGCAGGTCAAAATAGATCTGTGCTTTGCTCATCAGGTCGTTAAAGCCTGAAAAAACGCCGTAAGTAATAAAGCTGCCAACGGCCAGAAAAGCCAATAGTTTAACGACCCCTTCAAAGGCGATAGCTTTGACGAGGCCGTTATGATGTTCGGTGGCATTAATACTGCGGGTACCAAATAAGATCGCAAAAATCGCCATCACGATGGCGACATGAAATGCGGTGTCTGCGACTGCGGGCAGTTGCTTGTGATCCGGTGGCGGAGCCGGGTAATGAATTAGCATGTCATAGGCCATCGCCACGGCTTTCAGCTGAAGCGCAATGTAAGGCAAGGAACCTATCAGCGCGACCAAGGTGACGACGACGGCCAATACCTGCCATTTGCCATAGCGTGAGGCAATAAAATCAGCAATCGAGGTGATGTTCTGCGCCTTGCTGGCACGCAGTGTTTTGCGAATCAGGCGCCAACCCAGCACATAAGCCAAAATCGGCCCAAGGAAGATGCCGAGATAGACCCAGCCCCCTTCTGCCGCCTGACCGACCGCACCGAAGAAAGTCCATGAGGTACAGTAAATGGCCAAGGCTAAACTGTAGACAAAAGGGCGAGGTTTCTGGCTATTGCGGCCCAGAGCACGACGATCGCCCCACCAGGCAATGCCAAATAAAAGCATGAGGTAACTCAGTGCTACCAGGATTAATTGCCAGCCCGCAAACATGCATGTGTCCTTATTTCAATCTGATGGCCGGGAACATTCCTGACCTTAGTCTGACCTTTTCGCTTGGCGCTTTGAGCGAGTGTGATGAGGCTTTTCATCCAAGCGTGTGTTCTTGATGGCCCTATTGTCTTGTGATGGCGCTTTAGGCTCAAGCCAAAAGCCTCAGAATAATTCCTGACTCATTGTAGGGTGAATCATTAAACAATGGTCTAAGTGTTTGATCCTGCTAGTCCTTCGTCTTAAGACTAATGTACAGGCGTGAGCTGGGCGGTGGCTTGCTACATTCAATTAGCCACATTCAATTAACCGCATTCAATTGGCGACATTGAATGGGCGACACTCAAGCCACTCAATCAGTTTGCATCATGTCGTTTGATGTGGGGTGGAATCCGGAAGGCCCCTTAGGCCAAAAGGAGTGAGCTTAAGCCGTGATTGAACGCGAGATCAGTGATCGTGAAATTGAAAGCGTGAGATCAAGGCCGTTAGAGCGAGAATAGTTAGACCATAAATAGTTAGATCGAAAACGTTAAGCCCAGCTTTAGCGCGTTAAGCCTCAAACAATAACGGTAACAGTAACAGGTGAAGCGTATGAGTACCCATCAAAGTGATACACAGCAACAACAGGCGACAGCCTACTGGAAAGAAAACCTGAGATTGATTGCGGGTTATCTTGTGGTCTGGTTTTTGGCGTCTTACGGCGCCGGCATTTTGTTTGTCGATCAGCTCAATGAAATCCGCTTTTTTGGTTTCAAACTGGGCTTTTGGTTTGCCCAGCAGGGGTCCATCTACACTTTCCTTATTCTCATCATTATGTATGCACGCTCAATGAATAAATTAGATGAAAAATATGACGTGCACGAGTAACGACGACTTATCCCGCGCATTATAACGACAACACAGGGTTTTAATATGGACGTACAAGTACTCACATACTTATTTGTTGGGGCCTCCTTTGCGCTTTACATCGGGATCGCAATTTGGTCTAGAGCGGGCTCCACAAAGGAGTTCTATGTCGCCGGAGGGGGTGTACCGCCGATGGCCAATGGTATGGCCACGGCGGCCGACTGGATGTCCGCGGCATCATTTATCTCAATGGCCGGTTTGTTGGCTTATCTCGGTTATGACGGCTCTGTTTACTTGATGGGGTGGACTGGGGGCTATCTGCTACTGGCAATGTTGCTGGCGCCTTATCTGCGCAAATTTGGTAAATTTACCGTACCGGACTTTGTCGGGGATCGTTATTACTCCAATGTGGCACGTACGGTTGCCGTCATCTGCGTTATCTTCGTCTCTTTCACCTATGTCGCCGGTCAGATGCGTGGCGTGGGGATCGTCTTTTCGCGCTTTCTGGAAGTGGACATCAATATGGGCGTCATCATTGGGATGGCGATTGTATTTGTTTACTCCGTTATGGGCGGCATGAAAGGCATTACTTATACTCAGGTGGCTCAATATTGCGTATTGATTGTGGCTTATCTGGTACCGGCTATCTTCTTGTCCATTATGATGACTGGGCATATCTTGCCACAGACCGGGCTTGGCGCGACCGCGGTTGTCGATGGAGCGGATAGCGGTCAGTTTATTCTGGATCGCTTGGATGGCCTGTTGACTGAGCTGGGTTTTGGTGAGTATACCGAAGGCAAAAAAGCCACTATCGATGTGTTCTTTATTACCGCCGCGTTGATGTGTGGTACCGCCGGCTTGCCTCACGTGATTGTGCGTTTCTTTACTGTGCCGAAAGTACGAGATGCCCGTATTTCTGCAGGTTATGCCCTCTTCTTCATTGCCCTGTTGTACACCACCGCACCCGCTATTGGGGTCTTTGCACGGACCAATATCATTGAGTCTGTCAATGAAGTCGCCTATAAGGACGCGCCTGCTTGGTTCCATAACTGGGAAGCTACCGGCCTGATTGCTTGGGTCGATAAAAATGGCGATGGCAAGATTCAAATGCGAGGTGGTGCGCCTTTCGTAGGGAAGCCAATTTTTGCTGGTGGCACCTTAGAAGGCGGTGAGGTGAAAGGCCAGTGGGGTGAGCGTACGGTCACGAATGCGCTGACTGATAATGCCTCTGAAGTGTATGTCGATCGCGATATTCTGGTCTTGGCGAACCCTGAAATTGGCAATTTGCCCGGCTGGGTGATCGCTTTGATGGCGGCCGGTGGGGTGGCTGCGGCCCTGTCGACTGCTGCCGGTCTATTGTTGGTGATCGCATCGGCCATTTCGCATGATTTGGTGAAGAAAACCATCAATCCGAATATCAGTGAGAAAGCAGAGCTGAATGTCGCGCGTCTGGCTCAGGCTGTGGCCATTCTGGTGGCGGGCTATTTTGGTATCAACCCTCCCGGCTTCGTCGCACAGGTGGTGGCATTTGCCTTTGGTCTGGCTGCTGCTTCCTTCTTCCCGGTCATCATTATGGGGATCTTCTATAAGCGCATGAACCGTGAAGGTGCCATTGCCGGTATGGTCGTCGGTCTGGTCTTCACCTTCAGCTATATTGTTTATACCAAGTTCATCAACCCTGATCCGTCTATTTGGTGGTTCGGTATTTCACCTGAAGGGATCGGTTCTCTGGGCATGATCTTGAACTTCGTGGTGGCTTTTGCGGTATCCCGCTTCACACCGCCACCGCCAGCTGAAATTCAAGCGCTGGTAGAAAGCATTCGCATTCCCCGAGGAGCGGGTGAGGCGATCGACCATTGATCTATCGATGACTCAAGAAGCGCCCTACCTTTTGAGGCGGGCATAGACAATCTGATCAAGTTTTTGATCAGTGAGCACAGGGCGGGCCTGCGGGCCCGCTTTTTGTGACCCTCCAGATGAAAAGCCGCGATCTGCGCTACGAAGCAACGGTCAGGGAGAGCCATCATGCGTCATGAGTTTGATTGTCAGCAGCCACCTTTTAATCAGCTGTCGGAGTCTCAGGCCCATACCTTGAGTCAAAGCCTTGATCTGGCGTATTACGGCCAAGGGGATATCGTCCTCGACGCTGGCCAACAAAGTGATGCGGTGTTTATCGTCATGAAGGGTGTGGTTGTTGAGCTGGATCCGGATGAGCTGCAATCGGACAACCCAGACGCGGGTGTGATTGGACACTACACTGCTGAAGATGTTTTCGGTGCGATTAGTATTATCAACGGTCGAAGTCGCTATCGGTTTCGTACTCTAGAAGAAACCATTGTGTGGCTTTTGCCCAAAGCGATCTTTCTTCAGTTAATGGAAGAGAACACGGCCTTTGCAGACTATTTTCGGCATAGTTTGATTGAGAAATCGCGCCTCATTGCGCGCCATGCTCCGCGTGAAGAGGGTCTAGATCTGTCGAGTTTCATGCTGGCTCGCGTCAGTGACACGATTTTGCGTGAAGCCGTAGTCGTGAATGCTGATTGCAGTATCGAAACCGCAACGGGGCAATTGCGGCAGGAGCAGGCCGATAGTTTATTGGTTCGTCATGATACGCAACTAGGCATGTTAACGCGGACCGATCTGCTTGATGCTGTTGTGATGCAGCATAAAACTTTGTCGAGCCCTGTTGGGCCTTTGGCCAGTTATAACTTGTTCAGCGTTCAACTCGGTGATTTTCTATTCAATGCGTTGATTTTGATGACGCGACATCGTGTACAGCGTCTGGTGGTGTTGAATGATCAAACCTTGGTGGGTTTAGTCGAGCTGACGGATATTCTGAGCTTTTTCTCAAGTCAATCTCATGTGATTGGGTTGCAGATTGAACGGGCTCAATCGTTAGATTCGCTGGGACGTGCGGCGCGTGCAATGGATGAGTTGGTCCAGAGTTTGGTCGCGCAAGGTGTCAAAATTCAATTTGCGATGGACCTATTGGCGGCCTTGAATGCGCGCGTGATGGTGAAGGCTTTTAACTTATTGGTACCTGAAGCCTATCAACAGCATGTCTGTCTATTAGTGATGGGCAGTGAAGGTCGTGGTGAGCAGGTTCTGAAAACGGATCAGGATAATGCGCTGATTATTGATGATGGCGTGGAGTGGCCTGAATGCCATCAGGTGATGCAACAGTTCACCGAGACACTCTTGTCATATGGCTACCCGCCATGTCCGGGCAATATTATGGTATCAAACCCTGAATGGGTCATGACGGCTTCTCAGTGGCACGGCCAATTAGCGCGTTGGGCGGCATCGGTTGAAGGGGAAAGCCTGATGAAGCTGGCGATTGTGCAGGATGCGCACCCGGTTGCTGGCGCGGTTGAACTGTTTACGCCTATTCGGGATTTTATGTTTGATCGCTTTAAAGGTAACAGTGTGTTCTTCTCGCATTTTGCCCGCCCCATTTTGCATTTCGCAACGCCGCTCAATTTATTTGGGGGGTTAAAAGGTAGTGAAGGGCTGGATATCAAAAAAGGCGGTATTTTTCCTATTGTGCATGGTGTTCGTGCACTGGCATTGGAGAATGGGATTAAGATCACCAATACCTTCGAGCGACTGAAAGTTTTGGCCGAACGGCGATTATTAAGCCGAGACTTTGCCGATAATTTGGCCGAAGCGCTTGCAGTGATGAGTATGCTGCGCTTGCGTCAGCAACTTAAGGTGCAGGCTGGACGAGTCCCTGAGCGTGATGGCAACCGGCTGGTGATTCCCGAACTGAATAAATTGGATCGCGATTTGCTACGCGAGGCCTTGCACCTCGTTAAAGAGTTTAAGGCCTTCATGGAGCACCACTATCATTTAGAGCGTTAAATTTAGCGTACTGGTTGAATGTAGAGCACTGAATTTAGAGTGTTCATTCGCGTCTGAGCGACGGTTGTCGCGCAAGGATACGGACATCCTGAGGAGGGCATGATGGTACTGAAGGCATTGCGTATGGCGCGTGATCGGCGCCAGCACCGTGAAGGGCAATATGCGGCATTATTTGAGCCTTACCAGGGCGATGAAGTCGTGGCGCTGGATTGTGAGCTAACCGGGTTAGACCCCCAAAAAGCGGAGCTGGTATCGATTGCGGCGGTGAAAGTCAAGGGCGACCAGGTGCTGACCAGTCAGCGGTTTGATGTGAAACTGCAAAAACCCGATAGCTTAGATGCGGATTCCATCAAAATTCATCATTTGCGCGGTGTTGATTTACATGGTGGCGAAGTGGTGGGTGATGCTCTGGCGCAGTTACTGAACTTTATTCAAAATCGTCCCATCTTGGGCTATTACATTGATTTGGATATTGCGGTACTGAATCGCCATTTACGGCCTCGTTTTGGTTTTGATTTACCAAATACAACCATCGAACTATCGCGTCTTTATCAACGTAAAATGCAACAGGTGAACCCTGAACTTCAGCCCGATCTGCATTTTGACCAGATGGCGAAGAAGCTGGGGGTGCCTCTACTAGAACGCCATACTGCTTTGGGTGATGCCATCACGACGGCTTTGATGTACGTCAGACTCAACAAAGGTGCAATACCGGTCTAGCGCCGAAACCGTCTATGGTGATCATCAGTTTTAGGAAAGCGCTAATAAGGAGTCGATGATGGCTTGGATTTATGCCATGTTACCTACAGCAGAAACCCTCTTTTTGGCCCTTGGTGCCGGGATTTATTTGCTTTCAATCGGCTTGTACCTAGGCCGTACCCGTGATTTGAGGGGCGTGGTGTTTTTTTGGTCAGTTAAAATGCGGTTAAATCCCACCGAATTTTGGTTGAACCGAATTGGTATTATTTTATTGCTGCTGGGCGTGATCGCACGCTTTTTCAATGTGATGCTGATGCTGGGCTGAATACTGGCTCGGATGTTAGCCATGAAGTTCAATCGAGTGAAGCGAGTCGAGTGAGGTCAGATTGAGTGAGGTCAGATTGAGTGAGGTCAGATTGAGTGAGGTCAGATTGAGTGAGGTCAGATTGAGATAAGCCGCAGGGTGCGGCTTATCACTTCACCCCGGCATTATTCTGCGGGGGGGGTACTGGGTGCTTGTTCAAGACGCATTTTGTTGACTTGCTCTGAACTGTTGATGACCAATGGAATCTCTGCCGTTTCGGTGAGTTTCAAGGTGAGATCATGCTGATCATCTAATTGTGCCTGCGTGCATTGATCATCATGCTTTTGCTGGCATGTCTCTGTCAGTCCTTTCACTGCTGTGGCAGCCAAAGCACCACGATAAAAGTGGCCGTCCGGTTGCAAACACCACAAGCGCTGAGCGGTTAACGCCAGTGTGCCTTGTTTTAGAGACAATTCGCTGGACACAATACAGTTCTCAGTGTTGTGGCCAATCTGGCTGGGATCCACATGCAGTTGTACAAAGGGGCTGACATCGCCCTCATTTAAGTGTTGGTTGCCAATGACGGTGGCTTTGAGTTGAGTCCCTGCTTGCAGGGTAAGTGTATCGGCGGCCATGATTGGGAAGGCAGTAGCCGCAATAAAACAAGCGCTGATCAGTCGTTTCATACCATATATCCGCGTCAGATAATGAGTCAGGGTCCATGAATTACTCGGTGACGTCCGGCGCGGTGACCTATCGATATGTCACAAATTTGTATGCCACAAATCTTCCGTAACGCCCCTTGTGTGCTCAACAGTTCCAATGATCGAACGGGCTGCAAAGACTATATCAAAAAGCTTATAAGAATGGATTGATCCGTGTCGGGGGTGTGCGCATTTGTCGCACAACTTGGCGAGTCATGTGTTTATAGCAACTTGATTTTAAACCCGCTTATTCTTGAGTGTAGGAGTAGGATAAAATAGTGCGCTTGCATAGGTTTTTGACGGGTGATAGCGATACTCATTTTATTGTACGATAGCTGTACAGTTGCTAGTGTTGTATAGCCTGTGTAGTGCTATGATGTGCTGATGCAATAGCGCCATTCATTCATCTTAGACCTGAACCTCCACTTTTTCTTGAGCTGCTGCCATTCATGACTAAACATGCTGACATGACTGAATCGATGATTCCTCTATATCGCCAGATCCTTGAAGCCGTGGGCGAAGACCCTGAACGCGAAGGCTTGCTGGATACGCCTAAACGTGCTGCGAAAGCGATGACCTTTCTGACTCAAGGGTATCGCCAGGATTTGAGTGAGATCGTGAATGGAGCGGTCTTTTCTTCTGATTGCGATGAGATGGTGATTGTGCGCGACATTGAGCTTTATTCAATGTGTGAACATCATATGTTGCCATTTATTGGGCGCTGCCACATTGGTTATATCCCTAATGGTCAAGTGCTTGGGTTATCAAAGTTTGCACGTATCGTCGATATGTTTGCACGACGGTTGCAGATTCAAGAGCAGTTGACTCGACAGATCGCCAATGCCGTGCAGGAGGTGACTCAGGCCCGTGGGGTCGGGGTGATCATTGAAGCACAGCACATGTGTATGATGATGAGAGGTGTTGAAAAGCAAAACTCCTCAATGCGTTCCTCTGTCATGTTGGGCCAGTTCCGTGAGTCACAAAATACGCGCCAGGAATTTCTTAAGCTCGCCGGTTTGTAATCGCACGTTTTGACCAGGTGACAATCGACGGTTGGATGGATATCAGGTGAACACTAAGGAGCTGCGATGATGGCGACCCCTCAGCATGACCCGCAACACATAGCCACGATCCGTATCAAGAACCTGCGGCTAAGAACTTTCATCGGCATCAAAGATGAAGAAATCAATAATCGACAAGATGTTGTGATTAATGCGGTGATTCGTTATCACGCTGATCGTGCCGTTCAATTTAATACTATTGATGAAGCGCTGAATTATCGTACGATCACTAAGAAGATTATCCAATATGTTGAAGAAGGCCGTTTCTTGTTATTGGAACGGCTGACCCGTGAGGTGTTGGAAATCATTATGTCGCATGAGCAGGTATTGCAAGCCGAAGTTGAGGTGGACAAACCGCATGCCTTGAGATTTTCTGACTCTGTTTCGATCTCCCTCAATGCACACCGAGGTGATGAAGAGCATTCACTTGATTGAGTGCGGGGATTCAGGCAATTTAAGCGACGTTAACTCGATCGACTCACCGGCATGTCATTGCGGCATGCCATGTAAGGATTGCATTCATGAACGGCACGATTGTCGAGTTTGATCTGGAGACTCAGCAAGGCGTCATTGAAGCTGAGGATCATGCTCGTTACCCTTTTTCGCTGGCTCAATGGCGTAGCGGTGGTTTACCTGATGTCGGCATGGCCGTAAGTGCAAACCTGGATCAAGGGCGTTTAACGGGTATTATTCGCCAGCCTATCGGGCAGCAGAGAGCCGTTGGCCATACTGCCTCAGCGGATCAAGCCCCTCGTCAGCAAACGCAGAATCTATCGATTGTGGCTTTTGTCTTGTTAATTCTGGGGATTCCTTTTGGTTGGATCGTGCTCTTGCCGGTGCCGCCACTTGCAGTGTGGTCACTTTTGCAGTTGCGCCAGAGCCCCGAGCGTTACACGGCGACTAGTCGCTTATTGGCCTGGGCTGCCCTAGTCGTGAGCCTGCTACTATTAGGATTGACCTTGGCTGTTGATCCGCAACAGGTGTCGCCGCCTTAATGACACTTGGGATACCAATAAACCCTCATTATGATGGGGCATGTTGAGATGTTCATAATGCCATGCCCATCAGCTTTGGATTGATGCCGCTTTGGATTGATCTGGATCTGATTTGAATAACCCTTCAGGAGTGATCGCATGAAAAAGGCCATGATGTGCGCGGCAGTGGCCAGCCTGCCCTTTGCGCTGATGACACTACCAGCACAAGCCGATACGTTAGGCGTTTACGCCGGCGCTAATCTTTGGGATGCCAGTGCGGACACAGGACGTGCCAACAATGCCGGAGAAGATGAAGTCGACTTTGGCCTGGATGATGACACAGCGAATCAGATCTGGATTGCGATTGAGCATCCCATTCCCTTGGTGCCTAATCTGAAAGTGCAGCGTACAGACTTATCGATTAATGGGGATAGCACCTATGTCGGTCAGTTTAATGACACGACGTTTGCCGGTGATGTTGATACCAAAGCTGATCTTTCCCACACCGATGCCACGCTCTATTACGAGTTGCTGGATGGCCTCGGCTGGATGTCGCTGGATCTCGGCGTGACCGCCCGTATGTTTGATGGTGAAATGACGGTCAAACAAAATATTGTCGGTCAATCCTCGACGCTGAAGCTCGATAAAACCTTGCCCATGCTGTATGGCCATGCTCAATTTCACCTGCCGCTCTCTGGCTTATCGGCGGGGGTTGAAGCTAACTATGCCGGTTACAGTGGCAATAACGTCAGTGATGTGAGCGCGAAAGTGACTTATGAGATGGACATTACGCCCATTTTGTCACCGGGCTTTGAAGTTGGTTATCGTCGCTTTAATGCCGAACTAGACGATGTTGATGACATCGATGCGGATATGACGGTTGATGGCATGTACGCCGGTGTCTTCCTGCATTTTTAAGCTTGCCTTTAACAGTGCCTGCCTTTGATCTTTGTTGATCAAACTTCCCGACCGGCTCACATGAGCCGGTTTTTTTACACGAAGGCCTCACGTCATCGACTTTAACTTTGGCGCCTACATCTAAAATGTTGAGCACAAGTGCTTAGGTGCATTAGGGTTTTAATTCAATAGTCTTAATTAATCAGCAGGTTTGATTTTTTTGGCTTTTAAGTGAGATTGATTCTTATTATATTGATTCCATACCTACAGAGGAGTTGGGCTCATGAATCGCTCACTGACAAGATTGAAGGCCGCGATGGGGCGTCATGTGACCCTGGCCAAAACGATGACCTTTGCGATGACACATTTCACCGTCGCATTTTGTGTCGCTTGGTGGCTGACAGGGGATATGTGGGTGGGTGGCCTGTTGGCGATGGTGGAACCGGCCATTAATACGGTGGCCTTTAGTATCCATGAAAAACTGTGGCAGTGGCGTACCACGAGCACGCCTCAAGACCCCATGAAGGGCCTAATCAAGGTGTGATGACACGATGAGCTTGAGATAAAAAGCGCCCCTCATTCGGGGCGCTTGTCGTCACGGTTGGCCGTTAATCGAGCTCCTACTTAGTGACGGAAGTGGCGCATACCTGTGAAGACCATCGCGATGCCGGCTTCGTTCGCCGCCTGGATGACTTCTTCATCTCTGACTGACCCACCCGGTTGAATCACTGCGGTAATCCCGGCGGCGGCAGCGGCATCAATGCCATCGCGGAAGGGGAAGAAGGCATCGCTGGCCATGACAGAGCCTTTGACTTCTAGGCTTTCGTCAGCGGCTTTAATGCCGGCTATTTTGGCCGAGTAGACGCGGCTCATTTGACCAGCACCGACACCGATGGTCATGCCATCACGGGTGTAAACAATGGCATTGGATTTGACGAATTTGGCCACTTTCCAAGCGAACGCCAGATCCTTCAACTCTTGTTCGGTGGGAGCGCGATCGGTAACCACTTTCAGGTCATCGCGGGTAATCATGCCCTGATCTCGATCCTGAACTAATAGCCCGCCTGTGACACGTTTATAGTCCAGCGCTGCCGCACGGTCTCCCGGCCAATGCTCGCCGCAATCCAGCAGGCGTACATTCTTTTTCGTGGCAATAATGTCTGAGACGCCCGCTTCTACGCCAGGGGCAATAATGACTTCAACAAACTGACGATCAACGATGGCTTGAGCCGTCACCTGATCCAGTGGACGGTTAAACGCGATAATACCGCCAAAGGCACTGGTGGGATCGGTTTTAAACGCTTTGTCATAGGCTTCTAGCGGTGTTTGTGCAACGGCGACGCCACAGGGGTTAGCGTGTTTGACGATCACACAGGCGGTTTCCGCAAACGATTTGACGCACTCAAAAGCGGCATCCGTATCGGCGACATTGTTATAAGACAGTGCTTTACCCTGGAGCACTTTGGCCGTGGCCACACTGGCTTCAGTCGGCGCGGCTTCAGCATAAAACGCCGCTTTTTGATGCGGGTTTTCGCCATATCGCATGTCCTGACGTTTGACATACTGGCTGTTGAAGGTGCGCGGGAAATCTTCGTTACCACCTTCTACCAGGCGGCCTAGATAATTGGCGATGGCGCCATCGTAAGCTGCGGTATGTTCAAAGGCTTTAACGGCGAGATCAAAACGTATTTCGCTCGGCACTTGATTGCCATACGTATCCATGGCGTCGATCACACGCTGATAATCATCTGCGTTGACCACGATGCTGGTGTGTGCGTGGTTTTTGGCACAGGCGCGGACCATGGTCGGCCCACCGATGTCGATGTTTTCAATCGCCATCTCCAGCGTACAATCATCTCGGCTGATGGTTTCAGTGAAGGGGTAGAGGTTGACGATCACCATGTCGATTGGGTCTATGCCATGATCGGCCATAACGTCATCATCCTGACCGCGACGCCCCAGAATCCCACCATGAATCTTCGGGTGTAGGGTCTTGACCCGACCATCCATCATTTCCGGGAAGCCGGTATGTTCGGAGACTTCCGTGACCTCAATACCATTTTCTTGCAGCAAACGGTAAGTCCCTCCGGTGGAGAGCAGGGCAACGTCCCGAGCGGCAAGTGCACGGGCAAATTCGACGATACCGGTTTTATCGGAAACGCTAATCAGAGCCCGGCGAACGGGCAGTCCCTGAGACGCAGACTGTGCTGACATGATGAGAGCCTTTCTTGTGTCGGCGAGGCCGACGGTTACAGGAGTGAGTGCGAATCAAAAGAGGATCAAATACATGGGGAGCCCGGTCGGCTCCCCATGATCAATTATGAGTCGAGTAATCCGTACTGCTTGAGCTTTTTACGCAGGGTCCCTCGATTCAGTCCCAGTATGGCCGAAGCCTGGGTCTGATTATCCTGGGTATGGCGCATGACGGTTTCCAGCAAAGGCCCTTCAACTTCTCCTAATACCATAGCGTAGAGATCGCTGACGGGTTGGCCTTCAAGTTGCTCGAAATAATGTTCAAGTGCCATTGCGACACTTTCTCGTAATGGACGCTGGGCATGATGATCATGCAGCCCTTGTGCGCCTTCTTTTTGGGTCTGGGCGGCTGCTTCCGCCGGTGTTGTCGTAATGGGTTGGTTCATGCCAGTGCCCTTGCTTCTGGTGCCCCTGAGTGGAACAGATGCTCAAGCCATTCGAGCTGACTCGAAGGTGTTTCTAAGCGATTAAAGCCAGCTCGCCAATGACTTAAGGACTGCGGGTGCTGCTGGAGATACCAGCCAATATGTTTGCGGGCAATCCGTACGCCCATAAAATCGCCGTAGCAATCGTGCAATCCCTGCAGATGCGCTTGCATTAGTGCATAAATTTCGTCATTTTCGGGCGCTGGACGCAATATGCCTAGGGTCAAATAGTCTCGAATTTCGCGAAAAATCCAAGGCCGACCTTGGGCTGCACGTCCAATCATCACACCTTTTGCGCCAGTATAGTCTAGGACTTCACGTGCTTTTTCTGCTGAGTCAATGTCCCCATTAGCCAATACGGGGATCGAAACCGCCTGACAAATCTCGGCAATGGTGTCGTATTCGGCTTCACCCTGAAATTTGTCTTCCCGAGTGCGGCCATGCACTGCCAGGGCCTGAATACCGATATCTTCTGCCATGCGCGCAATATGTACGCCATTTTGGGCATGTCGTGCCCAGCCAGTACGGATCTTCAGTGTGACGGGAACATCTACCGATTGCACCACCGCTTTTAAAATATCGGCCACCAAGGCTTCATCCTTGAGTAAGGCTGAGCCTGCCGCCTTTTTGCAGACTTTTTTGGCCGGACATCCCATATTGATATCAATAATTTGTGCGCCCAGTGCGACATTGGCTTTGGCCGCTTCAGCCAGCATTTCTGGCTCTCCCCCGGCAATCTGAATCGCCCTGGGTTCGGGTTCGTCGGCATGGGGAAGGCGCTGTTGAGATTTCCGCGTATGCCATAAGCGGGTATCAGCAGTCACCATTTCCGAGACCACCAAACCGGCCCCCATCTGACGGCATAAGCGTCGGAAGGGGCGGTCAGTGACGCCTGCCATTGGGGCCAGTACGACAGGGACGTCAATATTATAGGGGCCAATACGCAGCACGAAAATCGCCTTGGATGGGGTGATGATTGATGGTTAATGGGTTGTTACAGGACAAACGCCATCCGTTCCGAGAATCTATCTTTCCAAAAACTTATCTTTCCGAAAATCTATCGTTCCCAAAACGTACCGTTCTGAAAAGCGATCGTTCTGAAAACCTATCGTCCTGAAAACCTACAAGCTCGGATGAAGAGAAATAGCTGTGACCTGAGAGCGACGTATGATACCCGTTCAGGTGCCTGGGTAAAAGGTTTGAGCGGGCTTAAGAGAGGGATAAATGGTGAAAAAATGTTCACTCTTTGCGTGAGTGCAATAGGGTTACCCTACCTAGTCGTTTTCTAACGGTGTGATTTCCACGCTGGCGACCAGTGTGCCTGGTCGAGGAACTTCTACTTCTAGCGTTCTTGTGCTGAAAGGGGGGATGGGGTCGAGGTCGCCCTGAAGTTGACTGCGATCCAGATGATGCTCACTTAAGAGGCTATCGGTCAGATTTTTAAGCTTGATGTCAATGCCTTTAAGTGACATGGGTTGATCAGTCAGATTGCGTAACTCAAAGCGAATGTTCAAGCGGCTTTGAATCGGTGCCGTTTGCACCTGAGTGGACTCAATGCGGTAATTTGATAAGCTGGAGGAGGGCGAGGGTGTCATCGACAGCACCCCTATCGTGCCGGCCAACATAAGGATGATCGCTGCACCTATCCACTGCCATTGCTGACGCACCCAGTCGCTCCATGATTCAGCTAACGCGTCATAGTCGTCATCTATTGGCTCTTCATCATGGTTATCCGTTATTGCTGCTGAAGCGGCGGGCTCACTGGTTGATATTGTCTGCTCTGGCGCCAGTTGTAGCAGCGCCTGTAAGTCGTCAGTCTGTTTTGAGGATGATGTGTCTGAACCTGATGTTGGTGCAGGTTTAAGCCCAAGCAGCTTCTCGAAGTCTAACGTTTCCTCAGAAGCGGATGATGATGGCGTTTCTAGCAACGGTGCTTTTATTGACGCTGAGTTCATCGTTGCGGCTTCGCGGGTGGGCGATAATTGAGCATTGATACGCTCCGTCACTGGCGCCGTCGTCTCCATGGAAATCGCGGTGTGATCAGTCTTGGTCAGCGTTCCTATGGGGGGTTCGGATGTTAGGGCGACATCAGTGTCACTACCGTGCTGGTCTTCAGCCGTACTGCGATGCGCTGTCGCATGATCATCAAACGAGTGGGCATTCAAGCGCTCTGTAATGGTGGGAATCGACTGGTTGTGAGGTGAGGGGGTGGCCATTGTTGCGTTGACAGAATTTCTCTCTATATCTTTCGCCTGATTAGCGTTTGCCGTCTGGTCTCGTGCACTAGTGGAATCATCAGCATCTTGTTCAATTGAGTCAGATGCACATGATGTCTCTTGGTTATTGATATGGTATGTCGCATTAAAGATACGTAGGCATTGGCCGCAGCGTACAGCGCCCTCAGCCGTTTTAAGCTCATTCAGGCTGACCTCAAAAAGGGTCTCGCAGTGTGGACAACGGGTCAGTTTCACAACAATTCCCTACAGTATCGGCTTCATCCATGATCGATATTAGCGCCTGGCGGTGCATCGGCCAAGCGCTCAAACGTAGCATCTGGTAAGTGAGCTGTTGCATGCCAGAGACGATTGACAATGTAGGAAATAACTACCGCTTTTGTCCAGTCAGTCTGACCCAATCCTCTCTCTGGACGGGAGGCTGCATCTCAAACCAAGGCTGATAGGCTTCAATGATCGCTTCGGCTTGATGGGCCAGAATGCCTGATAACAGCAGCTGACCGCCGCTACGAACGAGGCGGGCTAAGGTTGGGGCCAAGTCAATTAAAGGCCCGGCCAAAATATTCGCCACCAGGGTATCGGCTTGGATCTCGGGGCACTGCTCTGGAAAATAAACGGGGAAGCGTGCCGGGTCGAGGTGATTCCGGCGTGCATTTTCTCGGCTGGCTTCCAAGGCTTGAGGGTCAATATCGGTGCCCCAGGCCTGACTTGCTCCCAGTAATAGGGCTGCAATCCCTAAAATGCCCGAACCACAGCCAAAATCGATCACGTTTTGGCCTTGAAGTCTTTGTTGATCTAGCCACTCAAGACAAAGTGCTGTCGTGGGGTGAGTCCCTGTCCCAAAGGCTAACCCTGGATCTAAGCGAAGGTTGACGGCTTCAGGCTCGGGTGGTTCCAGCCAACTCGGCACCACCCAGAGGCGGTCGCCCATTTTTAAAGGCTCGAAGCTGTCCATCCACTCTCGAATCCAATCTTTGTCTTCAAGGATCTCAACCTTGAGTTGTAAAGCGGGCGCTTCAGGGCGATGTGTCGTCCACCATTGATGGATCTGCTGTTGCATTTGTGCAGCATCGGCATTGCCATCATAAAGTCCCGTCACCACTGTAGTGGCCCATAAAGGGGTTGTGCCTCGGATCGGTTCGAAAACGGGGGTATCCTGAGCATCACTTAAGGTAATGGCGCAGGCCCCGGCTTCTAGCAGCTGATCTTCGATGACTTCAGCATCTTCGGGGGCGACTTGGGTTTTGATTTGTAGCCAGGACATGATTCACCTTTTGCGCTTAGAGCGTTGCTGTTGGCTATGACTGTTAGCAATGGCAGTTGCTGTGGGTGATGATGGCAGTACTGACAATTAAAAACGGCGGCCTAAGGCCGCCGTTGCGAAGTTGATGTCAGTCTGCAATCAGTCTGCCAGCTTCTTCTCAAGGTAGTGAATATTAACACCACCGGCCTGGAAGTGCTGATCGCGCACCAGGTCTTTATGTAGATCAATATTGGTTTTGATACCTTCAACCAATAGTTCGTCTAGGGCCCCTGTCATACGGGTCAGAGATTGCTCACGATTTTCAGCCCAAGTGATCAGTTTGCCGATCAAGGAATCATAGTGAGGCGGTACGCTGTAACCTGAGTAAATATGAGAATCCATTCGAACACCAAGGCCGCCTGGGGCATGGTACAACGTGATTTTGCCCGGCGATGGCATGAAGGTGCGTGGATCTTCAGCGTTGATACGGCACTCAAAAGCGTGACCGCTTAATGTCACATCTTCTTGTCGAATGGACAACGGCTGGCCAGAAGCAATGCGCAGTTGCTCTTTGACAATATCGACACCTGTGACCATCTCAGTCACTGGGTGCTCAACCTGAACACGGGTGTTCATTTCAATGAAATAAAAGCCGCCGTCTTCGTACAGGAACTCAAAAGTACCTGCGCCGCGATAGCCGATTTCGATACAGGCATCTGTACAAGCCTTGAGGACTTTAGCGCGAGCTTCCTCATCCAAGTGAGGCGCGGGGGCTTCTTCTAATACTTTCTGGTGGCGGCGCTGCAGCGAGCAATCGCGATCATACAGGTGGATCGCGTTACCCTGGCCGTCGGCCAGTACCTGGACTTCCACGTGGCGTGGATTTTCCAGGAACTTCTCCATATATACGGTACCGTCACCAAAGGCTTGCTGTGCCTCATTCTGGGTGACTTGAACCGCGTTGAGTAGGTGGGCTTCAGTATGGACGACGCGCATCCCACGGCCACCACCGCCAGCGGCGGCTTTGATAATCACCGGATAACCAATTCGGCGTGCGGTTTGTCGCAGTTGCTCCGGATCAGAAGATAAGGGGCCATCAGAGCCTGGTACAGTAGGCACCCCAGCCTTTTTCATGGCTTCAATGGCGGAGACTTTATCCCCCATCAAGCGAATTGTTTCAGCTTTGGGGCCAATGAAAATAAAGCCTGAGCGTTCGACCTGTTCAGCAAATCCGGCATTTTCAGCCAGAAAACCATAGCCCGGGTGAATGCCGGTGGCATCGGTGACCTCTGCCGCTGCAATCAATGCCGGAATGTTGAGGTAGGACTCGGTGGAGGCGGCCGGGCCAATGCAGACGGCTTCATCAGCCAGACGTACATGCATGAGATCCCGGTCAGCTTTTGAGTGGACCGCTACGGTACGGATGCCCAGTTCGCGACAGGCACGTAGAATCCGCAGGGCGATCTCGCCGCGGTTGGCGATGACGACTTTGTCGAGCATTGCAATTCCTCGTGCAGTGATCGAGCCGGTAAGCGTGATCACTGCGTCTGACGTGAAGGGCTGGTTATTTGATGATAACCAACGGTTGATCGAATTCTACTGGTTCGCCATCGGCGAGAAGAACGGCTTCAACAACACCGTCTTTATCGGCTTCGATTTGGTTCATCATTTTCATGGCTTCGACGATACAGATCGTGTCGCCTTTCTTCACCGGCTGTCCTTCAGTGATAAAGGGCTTGGCGCCAGGCGCCGGTGCGCTATAGAAAGTGCCGACCATGGGGGATTTTACTTGGTGCCCTGAAGGCTGAGCGGGGGCTTGTTCTGCCACGTTGTCTTGTGTTGCCGCCGCGGGTGCTGCAGGTGCAGCCATCGGAGCCTGTGGGGCCATGGGCGGATACATCATCGGGGCATTGACTGCAACGCCGTTGGTGGCGTGGCGGCTGATGCGCACTGACTCTTCGCCTTCTTGAATTTCAATTTCGCTGATATTGGACTCTTCCAACAATTCAATCAGCTTCTTGACCTTGCGAATATCCATGATGATGTCTCTATTGGGTCTGGTTCTGTGGATAGGGGTTGGCTTATGCCTTGAGATATGGCTATGACGATAACCGGGTTAGTGCCGCCTGCAGAGCCAGTTCATAGCCCTGAGCGCCCAATCCGCAGATAACGCCAATCGCAATATCGGAAAAATAAGAGTGATGCCGGAATGCTTCACGGGCATGCACATTCGACAGATGAACTTCAATAAAGGGAATCGCAACGCCCAGGAGGGCATCCCTCAAGGCAACACTGGTATGTGTGAACGCTGCCGGGTTGAACAGAATGATATCCACCCCGTCATCCCACGCTTGGTGGATGCGATTAACCAAGTCGGCTTCAGCATTGCTTTGAAAGGCTTCCAATCTATGGCCTTTTTGTTCAGCCAGTTGCTGTAGCTGCTGGTTAATATCTGCCAGAGTCGTATGGCCATAGATTTGGGGCTCACGGCGACCGAGAAGGTTGAGGTTGGGGCCATGGAGCACCAAAACTTGAGCCATAATAGAATGATCCTACCGTTAGCGTAATAGTTGAGTGGGCGTTAGCGTCATTGGGCCGCCTCTGCCGAGTGGCTGACCCGTTATAGGGCAAATTGCCCTTAGCAAACTAGGGCGGAAGTTTGCCGAAGTTCAATGTTATTGTCCAGTTCAGCGATGTTTCGCTTTATTTCGCAGAAATTAAACGCCCGTTTATGTTCTTGCGCTGATCAACAATGACCGACTGAGTCATTGAGCTGATGGCGTCGCCTTGATCGCATTCAAGTGCCCAGCCAGCTCTGCGACCCCAACTTCGCCCATGATGCGCCACGGACGTTGCTCTTGCCCTTGGACAAAAAAGAGCAGTGACGGGGGGCCAAAGAGCTGTTGTTGAGCGAGCCACTGCTGTTGGGCGGCGTTATTTTTCGTAATATCCAAGCGTATTGGTGTGAAGTTTGATAAGGCTTGAACAACCTTAGGATCAGGAAACACCTCATGCTCCATCACTTGGCAAGCGATACACCAATCGGCGTAAAGGTCAATCATGACAGGTTTTTCTGCCTTTTCGATCCAACTTTTAAGCGTGGCAATGTGATCGGTTTGGCGCCACCGTGCCTGCTGAGATGAACGCGCTTCGGGGGCTGTCGCATCGGGTGTTATCGACGATGATATTGCGGGGGGCTCCATTAACGGACGTAATGGGTTTTTGTGGCCGGAGAGTGCTCCCCACCAAAGCGCAATGCCATAAATGAGCAGTATGAGCCCCAGCGCTTGGGCAAAGCGTTGCCCATTATGGGGGTGTTCATGCCGCTGGAGTGTTCCCAAGAACAAGGCGCTTAGAATTGCCAAAGAGCCCCAAAGTGCCAGGGTGATCGGGCCAGGGTATAAGCGGCTTAACAACCAGACCGCCAGCCCCAGTAACAAAAGGCCAAAGAGATGTTTCACTTGGCTCATCCAGGCGCCTGACCGCGGGAGCCATTGATTGCCAAAGATGCCCACCAAAATCAGCGGAATACCCATTCCCAGCCCCATCACCCAGAGCGCCAGTGCCCCACGGGCGACTTCACCGGTGCTGGCGATAAAAGCCATCGCCCCTGCCAGCGGCGCTGATAGGCAAGGGGAGACGACGAGTGTTGACATCGCACCGAGCAGTAATACGTTCAGCAATTGTCCGCCTTTTAACTGCGACTGAGCCTGCCCAATGCTGTCTTGCCAGGCTTGTGGCATTTTCAGCTCAAATAAACCGAACATGGACAGTGCCAGCACGACAAACAATAGACTGAAAGGAATGAGCCAATAAGGGGATTGTAGTGCCGCTTGAAGGTTAAGTTGGGCGCCGAATAGCCCGACCAAGGCGCCCAGCGCTGCATAGGTCAGGGCCATGCCCAAGACATAACTCAGTGATAGCAGACCCGCTCGCCCTTTATGACGCTGCTGGCCTAAGGTGATCGCACTGATGATGGGTAACATCGGCAAAACACAAGGGGTGAAGGTTAACCCTAATCCGGCTAGGAAAAATAAGCCCAGGGTGGCCCACATCGGCAACTCGGCCAGTGCATTTTGCAAGCGGCCATCCTCGCTGGGGACAAAACCCGGTGAGGGGGATTGTAACGTCGAGGAGGTCGAGCCTTCGGTGTTCGCTATTGATAAAGGACTCTCTGACTTTGTGGCGGGTGCTGGCACTGTCGGTGACGCTGGTTCCGGTGAAGATCGTTCTGGTGCCGGTTGACCATATCCTGATAGATCAACATTGAATGTGCGTGTTCGTGGTGGGTAACAAAGCCCTGCTTCGGCACAGCCTTGATAGCGTAAAGTGACGGCCAGTTGATCCTGGGTGGGTGAGCCGTTCAAGGGCAATTGCGCCGATACTTGTTGGGTGAAAACCCGAGTGAGCCCGAGGTATTGATCTTGTTTCTCTTGGCCCGGTGGCAGCGTTAAGTGCCCTGCACTGAGCCCTTGATCGGGGGCAATCTTGACTTCAATTTGAGGACGGTAGAGGTAATAGCCATCGGCAATGTGCCAGTCAATGCTTAATTGTTTGTCGTAAACGTTGAGCTCAGGCTTAAAGGCCTCATCGACCGAAAGGAACTCACTGTCATCATTACTGAGCCAGGAGCGGAACGTTTGTCCACTGTCTTGATCAAACAAGCTGGCGTGAGCGCTTGCCGCAAGCAGCAGCGTGATGGCCCACAGCATCAGCAACGCCATCCATTTGTGGTGCTTGAGTGAGGGGAGTGCATCGTAATGCGGAGTGAGAACCTGAGTGACCGTTTTATCCATTCCGTTGCCCTGGTGCATGCTGCTATTGTAACTGGTGAACATCATTGATGATGAAAGACTACGATCGCAATGGCGCTTTTGACCGAAAAGGGGGCAACTCGTTCATGCTTTTCAGCATGGCCTTTTCCGGTATTGAATTATATGGGTCTCGATGGAAACTCTATAGATTAGCCTTTGTGATCCACTGTCTTCCTGCTTAAGCTTATAGACTTTGAAATCTGTATACTGATGTTTATGGGTTTATGAATAGCTTCAATGGTTCATGAGTCAGTGAACGCATTTCAGTTTATTGGAAATTTTTCAGCGGGTATCGTCGTGCTGTGTGATACAGCGGCCACGAGTCTAAGCCTCACCGATTGTGAAACGTGATCACCTATATCATTGGCGAACAATCCAAGGGGGCATGGTAAGCTTTCAGGCCAAGAGGTGATATGCGTTATGTCATGGAGATCGTTACGATGCGCAAGCTTTGGTCTAAGGGCCGACATGCTCTGAGTCGGATGGGTTGGATCAGCCGAGTCGTGCTGTTGGTTGTAGGTGCTTACCTCATCGGTGCCTTAGGGGTGGGGATGTGGTGGAGCAGTACGCCCGATTTATTTGATGTGAAGACTCAAGCTCGAAAAGAAGTGGGCATTGGGCCAGAGGGGCAATTGCGTCAAGGGGTGACCACCACCGCGACATTAGTTCATCTGATTGATTCATTACTGGATAAGCCGGGCGGCTATCTGCGTAATGACATGTTTCCCCCTGGGCTTTGGTTGGACAACATGCCCGCCTGGGAGTACGGCGTATTAGTACAAACGCGTGATATGGCGCGAGCCATGCGTCGAGATATCAGTCGCTCTCAGACTCAGTCAGCGGAAGATAAGGCGTTATCCGATGCCGAATCGCTATTGTTTGTGAATGCCAGTGCCTGGATGTTCCCTTCCGCTGAGCAGGAGTACAGCAAAGCACGTAAGGATCTACGTGATTATTTGACTCGCTTGCAGGATGATGATCCGCAAAATGCGCGTTTTTATGCGCGCGCAGACAATCTTGAGCGCTGGCTAGCGGATGTCGGTACCCGTTTGGGTAGCTTATCTCAGCGTCTTGCGGCCAGTGTTGGTCAATCACGTATCAATATTGCATTGGCGAATGACCGTAGCGCGACTTCGAGTAAAAAAGAACCCGATGAAGTGATGGTCAAGACCAGTTGGTCCCAGATCGATGATGTTTTTTACGAAGCGAGAGGGACTGCATGGGCCTTGATCCACCTACTGAAGGCCGTTGAGCAGGATTTTGGTAGCGTGCTGGATGATAAAAATGCACGAGTCAGCTTGCGGCAAATTATCCGTGAATTGGAATCTACACAGCAGCCGCTGGGCAGCCCCATCATTCTCAATGGCAGTGGCTTTGGCATTTTTGCCAATCATTCTTTAGTTATGGCGTCTTATTTGGCTCGTGCCAATGCTGCCCTGATCGATCTACAAGAGCTGCTCAATCGCGGATAACCCTTCTTTCACTTCTGAAAACGCCGATTCTCATGTCTTACGAGATCTTTATGTTTTATGAGTCTCGGCGCTTGCCCACAGACACTGTCTCAAAGCGCCTATTTTTGGTACTGCCGTGTTAACAATCTGTTCAGTATATTCGTTGGTGCTTTTTAAGATATTACGCAATTTGCGTCTTAATTTACGCAATGGTGATGCTTTTGTACTTATTGTGACAATGGTCCACGTATTGATTCCATTAATATAATGGCCATGTTTATGATTTGTTGATGGCAATATGTCACTGGCGTGTTGACACGATTCACCATGCAAATGGCCTGGTTGGGCCTGGTGGTGTTCGCGCGTTTTTGTGGTGCGCAATATAAAATATAAAATAGAGTTTTATTCCAATGGCCTCACCTAATCACCAGCAGCATACAACACAGCGTAATATCGAAGTCGACCCTCAGCGCTGTATTATTTCTAATACTGATGTTCGCGGTAAAATCACTTCTTGTAATGATTATTTCTGTGAAATCAGTGGCTATGACCGTGCCCAGCTGATTGGCCAGCCTCATAACGTGATCCGTCATCCGGATATGCCGCGTGTGGTATTTGCCCACCTTTGGCGAACATTGCAAGCAGGTCAAACCTGGATTGGGGTGGTCAAAAATCGCTGTGCCAACGGCGACCACTATTGGGTGAATGCCCATATCTCGCCCATTATTGAGTCAGGTGAGCTGGTCGGCTATCAGTCTGTGCGTCATGCGGTTGAGCCACAAGATCAAGCTCAGGCCGAAGTCCTTTATGCTCAGCTTCATGCGCAGCAGGATGTGCGTCACTGGCGTTATCGCCCGCGCTGGTGGCGGCGTTTGTCTCTAGCGCCGCGCTTATTTATTGGGCTGCTGGTGCCCGTCTTAGCGCTATTGGCCGGTTGGGCTTGGCGAGTTGATCCTGGTTGGCTGGATATTGCGGTGTTATTGCCGGCGACCATTGTTTTTTTGTGGGCTTTGACCTATCGAATGGCATTGCCTTTGCAACATGTCGTGGAGCAATCCCAGGCCTACTTCCATGATCCCTTGCTGCAGCGTTTGTATACCGGACGAGATGATGACGTGGGCAGCTTGGCGTTAGCGCTTAAATTTGCACGTTTACAACAGGCGACCATTATTGACCGCGTGGGGGATGCGGCTTGGCGGGTTGAAGATCATGCCGCCGATCTCGTGCGTGATCTGGGCAAGGTGCAACAAGCGTTGGAGCATCAACAGCAGCAGACGCAGCAAGTCTCTCAGGCGATGGGCACGTTACAGGGGACTTTTTTGGAAATGGATGAACGGTGTGCTCAGGCCGCGGAAATGTCGCAGCAGACACGCCACATTCAACGCAATAGTTTGCAAGTGCTGAGTGAAACCCAGCAAGCCTTTACCGATAGTGCGGTGCAGCTGGACGAAGTGGATGAGTTGACCCAAACATTGGATGGTCACGTCGAGACCATCCACCATATGGTTGAACTGATTACGGGCCTTTCGGATCAGACCAACTTGCTGGCCTTGAATGCTGCGATTGAGGCCGCACGTGCGGGTGAACATGGTCGTGGGTTTGCAGTTGTTGCCGATGAAGTGAGGCAATTGGCCCAGCGCTCACATGAATCTGCTGCGGGAATTGAGCAGCGGGTATCGGGTTTTCAGCAAGTGGCGGCCCAACTGACCCATCGTATGAATCAGACACAGCAGCAACTGCGCACTGGGATTGAGCAAATGTCTCAGCTCAGTGAACAAGTGGAGACCATGGCGGCATCGAATGAAACGCTGGATGAAATGAATCGGTCTATTTCAACGGCAGTGACGCAACAGCAAGAAGAAGTGACGCAGATGTCTCAGTATATTCATGATGTGCATGAAGCTGCTGAGGCGCTGATGAGTACGGGAGCGCAAGGTTTATCGTCAGCGCAGTCGCTCGAGCAAATGTCACAAGAGCTTGAGGGGATGATTGAGCGTTTTGATGCGACCAAAGGGCGCAGCCATGATCACAAGGCTTGATCAAAGGGCATCAATAAAAAATGGCAAGGGCGAAAGCCCTTGCCATTTTGTTTGCAGCAAGCCTGTGGAATGACCGGCTTACGCAGCGGGAATCTTACTGATGGTAAGCCGCTTCCGCTTTTTTGATCGCTTCACGAGCCGCTTCAGCATTTGCCCAGCTTTCGATTTTGACCCATTTGCCTTTTTCTAGATCTTTGTAGCGCTCGAAGAAGTGGGTGATCTGATCGCGCAGTAATTGCGGCAGGTCTTCCACGTCTTTGATGTCGTCATAGATTGGCGTCAGTTTGCTATGGGGAACGGCAACCAGTTTGGCATCTTCACCGGCTTCGTCGGTCATGTTGAGGACACCGACCGGGCGGCAGCGAATGACTGAACCGGGTTCAACCGGGTAGGGGGTGACGACCAGGACATCCAGTGGGTCGCCGTCGTCGCCTAGGGTTTGCGGAATGAATCCATAGTTAGCGGGGTAGAACATGGGGGTGGCCATGAAACGGTCAACCACCAAGGCATCCATATCCTTGTCGATTTCATATTTAATCGGCGCGTGGTTCGCCGGGATTTCGATAATGACATTCAGATCATCAGGCAGGGCGCGTCCTGCCGGTACTTGGTTGTAGCTCATGAGTGCAAACCTTGATTTGGGTTGACTGAGAGGTCGGCGGTTGCCGGTACAAAACGTTCTGATTATACGGATCATCGTAAGGCTTGACCAATCCAACCAAAGCCGCGCAGACGGCTGGCAGGATGCTTGTCAAAGTGGGACAATTAACCGTGATGATCAGCCTGCTTTAATCACTGGCATATCCTTTGCTTGAAGGAGGGGGATATGACGTGTTCTTTGCAAAGACGGACGAATGTTTTTTCTGATCAATACTTTTACTGGACCAGCAAAGTCGAGGCGCCTGCGTGACTGAAATGACCATGCAACTAGGACATCTGGCGGTCAGTATTGGCCAGGCCTATCGAGCACTGGATCATCGTAGTGCGCGGTCTGCCATGGCGGTGCAGATGCCCGAAGATTCGTTATTGGCGACCAAAGGGGTGGCGGCAGCGATGGCCGATTCGACTTGGCGCAATGTGAAAGCGAAACAGGCTGGTGAAACCTGTGTCCGCGGGTTTATGGCCGATTACTTTGCGACACCGGATAATTGGGATGTCAAAACCTCTGCAAACCGAGTCTTGGGTGCCTTGAATGGCTGGCTCTACGCGCAAAGCCGTCAGATGGTGCAAGGCAACTATATCAGCTCTTTTTCAGGGCTGGTGCTGCGGGGAAGAGTCGGACACCTTTTTCATATGGGGGATACGCTGGTCTTTCGTCTGCGCGGTGCTGAGTTTGAACAGTTAAACCGAGAGCACACCACCCTTTTAGGCGGCTATCGTTATCCTTCTCGAGCCTTGGGGATGGACCCTAGTCTCGATATCGACTTTATGGAATTTAACCTAAAGCAGGGCGACATCTTCTTGATGACCACTCAGTCGGTCAAGGGGACGCTGATGCCCAGTGATTTTGTTCAGTTGATCCGGCAATACTCACAGGATTTACACCAAGCCTGTGACATGATTTTGGAAAAAGCGGTTGAAAAAGCCAGTGCTCGGGGCTATTCGAGTCAGAACTTCTGCTTTCAGTTGGTGCGGGTCGATCAATTACCTGCAGAAACCGATAATACGCTAGGTGAGGTTTACTCCTCACTGCCTTTGCCGGTTGAGCTGTCTGAGGGCGAGGAAGTCGATGGTTATCGCATTAATGAAGTTTTATCGCGTAGCCAAACCAGTCGTATTTATGCCGTCACAGATATGTCCAGCGGGCGTGAAATGGTGTTAAAAGCCCCAGCGCCTCAGCTATCTCAGCGGCGTGATTTCCTCGCCCATTTTATTATGCAACAGTGGCTGCTGGAGCGAGTGCAGTCCCCTTATGTGGCTAAAGCGGTCGATGTGTCTCGTCCCCGGAGTTGCTTGTATTTCTTAATGGAGCGGGTCCATGGCATTCCGTTGGAGCAGTGGTGTGCAGAGCATCCGCAAGCGGATTTAAAAACGCGGTTGGATTTGATTGAGCAGTTAGTTAAAGCCGTGCGTGCACTCCATCGGCGTGATGTGCTGCATCAACGACTGACGCCAGATAATCTGCTGGTGGATGGTCAAGGCATGTTAAAGCTCATTGATTTTGCTGTCGCGACTGTGCCCAGTTTGCCTGACTTGCCTGCACCTTTAACCTTGGTCAGAAGTGCGGGACTGACCCCTTATTCGGCACCGGAATATCGTTTGGGCCGTGAACCCGGGCCGCGTAGTGATCAGTTTTCGATTGCCGCGATTGCCTATGAAGTCTTGTGTGGACACAAGCCTTATGCCGGCCAATTGGAAAATATGCAGAGCAAAGTGGATTTTACGCGTTTACATTACGAACCTAGTTGCCAATATAATCCCATGATTCCAGCCTGGATGGATGGCGCACTGCGTAAGGCGCTACAGCCTAACCCTGAGTTACGCTATCGGCGTCTTTCTGAGTTTATTTATGACTTGAAAAAGCCCAATCCAGATTTTACCGCACCGGCGGATGCGCCTTTGCTGGAGCGCAATCCTTTAGCCTTTTGGAAAATCCTGAGTGCACTGTTGTTGATTTTGTTGCTGGTGACTTGGTGGTCTTAACGGCTGGGTGGTCTTAATGACTGGGTGGTCTTAATGACTGATTGTGGCGAGAAGGTGGGGTTCAACTAGACGAAAGTCTAAAATCTGAGTATTCTACTCGGTCATTATTGTGACTGATTATGCGATCTGCCCGATAGGCGTTGAATGTAGCGCCTGTTGGGCGGATCGTTTTTGTTCGGGAGTGTTTTATGTCGTCGACTGGCATGCCGCGTCGATCGCCTCGCTGGGCTGAGTTAGCGCTTGCGCTGGGCGGGTTTGGTATCGGTACTGGAGAGTTTGTCATCATGGGGCTGATGGAGCGGGTTGCCCATGATTTCGCGATTGACGTCCCCGATGTGGGGTATGCCATCAGCAGCTATGCTCTTGGGGTGGTCGTGGGAGCACCGATTATTTCGGCTCTCGCCGCCCGAGTGCCTCGTAAGGGGTTGTTGATCACGCTGATGTTGCTTTTTGCGATCGGCAACTTTGCCAGCATTATGGCCCCAGGGTTTTGGTCTTTTGTGGCGTTACGGTTTATTGCCGGTTTGCCGCATGGGGCTTATTTTGGTGTTGCCGCTTTGGTGGCCGCCGCTGCCGTGCCGGTACAGGAGCGAGGCCGGGCCATTGGCCGTGTGATGAGCGGCCTATCGGTCGCCATCTTGCTGGGTGCCCCCTTGGCGACTTGGGCTGGTAATTTAATGGGCTGGCAGGTGGCATTTGCGGGTGTCGGCGTGATCGCTTTAATGACCATGGTGATGGTGCACTTTTGGGTGTTGCGCCAGCCGATTGATCACCAGGCCAGCCCTAAACGGGAAATGACGGCGTTAATTAAACCGCGCGTACTGTCGACGTTAGCCATTGCCTGCATGGGATGTGGCGGTGTCTTTGCTGTCTTCAGTTATGTGGTGCCGACCTTAACGGCGCAAGCCGGTATGCCTCAATCGCTGGGTCCTATCGTGCTTGCCGTGTTTGGTGTGGGAACCATTATCGGTAACTTGTTGGGTGGGCGACTGACTGATTGGAATTTGCTGAAAGCGATTCCTCTGATGTTAGGCTGGTGCATTCTGGTACAAAGTGGTTTCTTCTTTGCTGCGAATGCCTTGTGGAGCGGCCTTTTATTTGTGGCGTTAGTCGGTACTTGTATCGGGGTGGCGCCTGCGATGCAAACACGTTTGATGGATGTGGCCGAAGATGCCCAAACCATGGCTGCGTCACTGAATCATGCGGCCTTTAATATGGCGAATGCGTTAGGTGCTTGGTTGGCGGGTTTGACGGTTAAAGCGGGGTTTGAATGGTCTTCTACGGGTTGGGTGGGCGCGGGTTTGGCCTTGCTAGGGATGCTGATCTTCTTCGCTTCTCAAGCGGCTGAACGTCGTGTTAAGTTGCCCGACCACCGTGATGACCGCGCGGGATGTCATGACGTTTCTTGAGGGTATCTAGTTCAATGGTGTCTGATGGCTTTCAGTTAAGCCGTCGGCAGTCAAAAAAGCCCGTTGAGTACTGAACTCAACGGGCTTTTAATTTTTCTGCTCTTAATTTTTCTGCTTTTGATCTTTGTGCGCTGATCTCGGGCTTATTTATCGTAAGTTTTAAGCCCGTGAGCTTTTAAGCTGTGGCTCTTTAAGCTTGTGAGTCTTTAAGCTTGTGAGTCTTTAAACCTCAAAATCAGGCAGTTTGCGCTCGACCAATTGGTGTTCTAACTCAACATAGACAGGCATGCCGTTTTTAAACGGCGGAATGCACTCGCCTTGAATTAGCGGTTGCAGGTAAGCCCGGCCCGCGTCGGAAATGCCGAAACCATCTTCAGTGATGTAATCACGCGGCATAAATTTTTCCACGTTGGCTACATCTGATAGTGCAACCTCACCGACGTGCCATTGATAGGTTTCGCTTTCTTCTCGAACAATGGTCGGCATGACGGAGTTACGGCCTGCCAGTGCCAGTTCAACGGCTTTTTGACCTACGGCATAAGCCTGTTGAACGTCAGTTTCAGAGGCGATGTGTCGTGCGGCGCGTTGCAGGTAATCGGCAACCGCCCAGTGATATTTATAACCGAGGTCTTCACGGACCATGCCCGCTAAGGTCGGCGCGACGCCACCGAGTTGCTTATGGCCGAAGGCATCGACTGATCCTGCATCGGCGAGGAAAGTGCCCTCTTCATAGCGAGCGCCTTCCGAAACGACGATGACGCAGTAGCCATGATCTTTAACGCTTTGGTCAATTTTCGCCATGACTTTTTGGCGATCAAACGCGATTTCCGGAAAAATGATCAGGTGTGGCGCATCGCCTTCTTTCTCGGCGGCAAGACCACCGGCACCGGCAATCCAGCCCGCGTGACGCCCCATCACTTCAAGGATAAACACCTTGGTTGAGGTCGCGCACATGGAGGCGATATCCAGTGCTGCTTCGCGGGTAGAGATGGCAATATATTTGGCCACTGAGCCAAAACCTGGGCAGTTATCCGTCACCGGCAAGTCGTTATCCACTGTTTTCGGGACATGGATGGCTTGCAGTGGATAGCCCATGGTTTCCGCCAGTTTTGACACCTTCAGGCAGGTGTCGGCAGAGTCATTGCCCCCGTTATAAAAGAAGTAGCCGATATTGTGGGCTTTGAAGACTTCAATCAGGCGTTCATATTGTGCCCGGTGCGCGTCAATATCTTTTAATTTATAACGGCAGGAGCCAAAGGCGCCCCCTGGCGTATGGCGTAGAGCGGCAACATCTTCATCGCTCAGAGTAGAAGTATCGATCAGGGCTTCTGTCAGCGCCCCAATGATACCGTTACGTCCGGCGTAGACGGTGCCAATCTGGTCTGAGTGGCGGCGTGCCGCCTCGATGACACCACAGGCACTGGCATTGATGACGGCGGTAACCCCACCGGACTGGGCGTAAAAGGCATTCTTCTTCGCCATGACGCTGAGAAACTCCTGCTGGAAGTGGCTGGATTAGACTAGGCAATAGGTAAGCAGCTGAAATTGATTTAGATTTTTGTAAGTTCAATGTAAAGCTTGTAGGCCCATGTGGCGCCGACTGTCAGCGCTGGCCCATTGCCGGGATGAAAAGGCGGCCCAATTGTAGTCGATTGACGTTTGTTTTGCACAAGTGTGGCCGTAAAAAGACGATTTTCTTGCTTTAGATCGCGCTTGAAATTCGATTGGGGGATTGGAGAGGATGCCGGATAAAAGATCACTGATGGGCTTCGGCGCTTGCTTGCTTAGTGAGGCGGGCTGAGTGAGGGGAGTGTTGCTGTCCGTCTACGGACCCAGTCTGGCCTCAACCCCATGTTACACTGGTATTTTTAGGCATCAGCTGTTGATTTGAGAGCAGCTGCTTTTGGGAGAGGTATCATGCACCTGCACTTTCTGGGCATTTGCGGCACTTTTATGGGATCTCTGGCCCAATTGGCCAAGGCATTGGGACATGAGGTGACCGGTTCTGATGCTCAGGTCTATCCGCCGATGAGTGATCAATTAGAAGCCGCCGGTATTGTCTTGCATGAAGGGTATGATTATGACCCCTCCCAATTTCGAGGCCCCAGTGGCGCACTGCCTGATCAGGTGGTCGTGGGTAATGCGATGAGCCGAGGCAAGCCTTGTGTGGAAGCATTGCTGGAATCACAGGTCGCTTATATCTCTGGACCTCAGTGGCTGCATGATCACGTGTTGCCTGGGCGATGGGTCTTGGCGGTTGCGGGGACCCATGGCAAGACCAGTACGGCGAGCCTATTAGCCTGGATTCTTGAGTGGGCAGGGATGAGCCCGGGGTTTTTGATTGGCGGTGTTCCCGGTAATTTCGAGGTGTCTGCGCGGCTGGGTGACACGCCTTTTTTTGTCGTGGAAGCGGATGAATATGATACGGCTTTTTTCGATAAGCGTTCGAAATTTGTCCACTATGCCCCCCGCACGCTGATTTTGAATAACCTGGAATATGATCATGCGGATATTTTTCCCGATTTAGCCGCGATTGAGCGTCAATTCCAGCATTTGTTGAGACTGGTTCCCGGATCCGGTCGGGTGATTATGCCCGAAGGGGATGAGGCCCTTGCTCGGGTGCGTGCGCAAGGGTGTTGGAGTGAAGTAGAAACCTTTGCCATTGCCCCCTTGGATGAAGTGGCATTTGGTCAGTGGCAAGCGCGAGCACAAGATGAAGCCGGTCAGCATTTTGATGTTTGGTTGGCCGATCGGCACTTGGGTACGGTGCAATGGACACAAACGGGCACGCATAACATGCGTAATGCATTGGCCGCGTTAGCGGCGGCGCGTCATGTGGGGGTGGCGCCGGATGCTGCCGTGGCCGCGTTGAATCAGTTTCGTGGTGTGAAGCGGCGGATGGAATTACGTGGCGAAGTTGATGGGATTGAGGTGTTTGATGATTTCGCCCATCATCCGACGGCGATTGCGACGACCCTCGCAGGGGCATGCCCTGGCGCTAAAGGGCGTTTGATCGCGGTAATTGAGCCCCGTTCGAATACGATGAAGCTGGGGACTCATCAGGCGCAGTTACCCGCAAGTGTGGCTGCTGCTGATCAGGTGTATTGGTTTCAGGGGCCTGGGGTTGACTGGGATGTGCAGCAATTGGGGGTTGGACATGTGATGACGGACCTGTCGGATTTAGTGAAGCAGCTGGTGGAGACTTTAGTCCCAGGGGATCGTGTTGTGATCATGAGTAATGGTGGTTTTGGCGGCGTGCATCAGCAGTTACTTGATGCATTACGAGCGCGGGAGATACAGGTATGACAACACCGCGTCGAGTGACCGTTGCGCTGACTGGGGCATCAGGGGTGCAATATGGATTACGCTTAATTGAATGCCTGGTCGCCGCGGAAGTTGAAGTCAGTGTGTTGATTTCCAAAGCCGCACATGTGGTGATTGCTACAGAAACCAGCTTTAAATTACCGGCAGCCCCTGCCAAGTTAGCTGCTGAGTTGGTTGAGCGATTTGCCGCGGCTCCTGAGCAAATTAAAGTGTATGGCAAAGAAGACTGGTTTGCGCCAGTGGCTTCCGGATCAGGTGCGCCAGCTGCGATGGTGATTTGTCCCTGTTCTGGCGGCACCTTATCGGCTTTAGCGACTGGCGCCAGTAACAATTTGATTGAACGTGCTGGGGATGTGGCGCTGAAAGAGCGACGCCAATTGATTATTGTGCCTAGAGAAACACCGCTTCACGCGGTTCATCTAGAGCATATGTTAACGCTCACGCGAATGGGTGCGGTGATTATGCCAGCGGCGCCTGGCTTTTATCATCAGCCGCAATCGGTGGCGGATCTAGTGGATTTCATTGTGGCGCGAATTTTGGATCAACTGGGTGTTGAGCAGTCATTGATCGCCTCTTGGGGGGCTAATACTCGGTGAAAGGCCAGCCGATAATACGGCTGGTCGCCATGATCAGCATCACAACGACAGCATCGCGGACATCCTGGCCACCATTTAACGGCGTTTGATCGAAACGGCAGTAGCTCACGCGTACCAATCCGAGCATGACTAACCCCAAGAGCAGCCCGCCGATTAAATCACCGACCCAATGGACTTGTTGCAGCCAGCGGGATAAGGCAATGGCCAGAATCGGTAAGCTGCTGATAGCGTAGGCCCAGCGACGCCGGGTATGAGGGTGTTCCCAAGTGCACCATAGCGCCATCATGCCAAACGCAACAACCGCGATGCTGGTATGTGCACTGGGATAGGCAAAAGAGCCCTCCAAGTGATCGGCCACATTAGGACGCGGGCGTGCGAAGAGGAATTTAAAAGCGGTGGTGACTGCAGCTGTCGCTGCTAATGTGGCGCCGATATGTAGCAGTAGCATCCAGGCTCGACGCCTCGCTAATAAGACCAGCCAAGGCAACCCTAGCATCAGGATACCTGGGGTATCGGCTAAACGAGATAGAGCCTTCATACTGGTCACCAGCCAAGGAGTCGCCAGGGTACCGGCTAAGATGTTGAGGCGTTCATTCATCTGATCCAAAACGCCTTCTGAGAGCAGTAAACTCCAACAAGCAAACCCCAAGACGGCAAAGATAACGAGCAGTAATGATGCCAACGGAAACTCATTTTCCCCGCGAGGGCGCTGTAGCGCTTGCCATAAAGTAGTGTGTTGCCACTGACGCTGTAGGTGTTGGTAACAGCGGCTATGGGCGACAAGATATCTTTGTCCGAGGAGCACTAGTGTCACGATGACGGCCAGGACCAAGACAATCACGGTCAGCATTTCGGCGCTCCCCTCAGGCCAGTTCAGCTCATGAAGGTGTTTGCCGAGTAAGTAGCCGGGTAATAAGTAAGCTGGTGCCCAGAGTAGGGCAGAAACTAGGTTGATTAAGGTGAAACGTTGGGTGCTCATCTTCAGCATTCCCGCCACCAGTGGAATCACGGGTCTGACTGGCCCGACAAAACGGCCAATAAAAATACTGAATCCACCATAGCGATGAAAGAAGCGTTGGCCTTTGCTGAGCCATTGAGGGTGGCGCGAGAAAGGCCACCAGTGCTTGACGTTATCTTTGAAGTGATGGCCCAACCAGAAGCTCAATCCATCGCCCATTACCGCGCCGATAAATCCACTCAGTAAGAGCCAATACCAGGCGAGTTGCTGTTGGCCTGCCAAAGCGCTTAAAGCTGTGAGTAATACCACTCCGGGGAGGATCAACCCTGCAATGGCCAGTGATTCAAGGAGTGCGACCAGCAAAATTGCCCAAGGTAGCAGCAGTGGCCACTGGTTCAACCAATCAGTTAGGGCTGAAGTCATGTCGGGTTGGCGTATCCGTCGGTTGGTCTAAGCGTTCTGATAGTGTGTGGTAACAGCTATGGCGCAAGCGCTGCCAAAGCCCGCCGATTTGCTCTCCGGGTTGTAGCGTGAGCGGGGTTACCGACATATCAATGGGGCCGAGCTCACACTCGCTTTCCATTTGTATGAGCCGGTGTAAGCGCTCTCTCAATACCAGAGCACCATTCAAGGTGGTATTGGGCAGCAATAATAAGAGGGTTTGGTCATCAAAACGATACAACTCATCACCTGCACGGCTATTACGTCTTAATACAATGACAATATCGCGCATCAGTTGTTCACTGCTGCTTAAGCCAAAGTCATGGCGCAGACTCTCATACTGATGTAGCTCAATCAGCAGCAGTCCAAGTGGGCGGCGAGTGGCGCGAGAACGGGCGATTTCCGCTTTTAGGCGGGCTTTTAGGTGGCGATCGTTATAACAATCTGTGGTGTTGTCACGATCGCTAAGCGAGGCCAGTTGCCTCAGCTGCAGGGCAGGTAAGGAAGCGAAGGTGATGGCAATGATTAGACCTAGCCCGTATTGCAGCATTAAGAGTAAAAACTCTCCTTGTTTCAACTCTTCTGGATGCACGGCCAGCACGGCGATGCCGAGTGAGACGCTGAGCAAGGTGGCCCCTAGCTTGGGCAATAATAGGCAGGCCAGTAGTGGAAAAAAAAACATCGGGACAAAACGCCATGGTATCGCATCGGTTGAAGGCTGTAGCACGATGAGCAGCCCCATACAGATGAGTGCAACAATGGCTGCTGGGTCATGTGAGTAGGCACTATCAAGGTGCCAGCGTAATAAGGCTAGACCTAAAAATATGGGGGCCAATACGGCTGGGAGTAAAATAGCCTGATAAAACCCGGCCATATAATGGTTCGCTGCCAATAACAGCAGCAGTAAGCTGGTGGCGGCATATAACAAGGCGACAAATCGTCTGGGCTGGCTGCATATCATGGTGCTTTACCCCAGCCTTGGTGCTCGCTGCTTGAGTCGTCAGTCGTATTCGATGGGCTGTCGTCCAGCTGCTGTCGGGCCAGCGCGAATACTTCTTGTAATGTCATGTCATGAGCCAGCATAAAGTGTGTGTGGCGAATATGGTCTGGAAAGCAGAGACTGTTAACGCGTTCATTTAATGTTTGGCGTGTGGCTGTTGGCAATAAAATGGCCATGGCATTGGGGCTGGCCCGATAAAGCGGTTCGAAGGGGGCCACTTGTTGGCTAAGCTTCAGGCTAGTCTCAATGATTTGGCTAAGTGTTTGTGTTGAGAACTCCAGCATGACAAAGCCGAGTGTTGTATCTTCTCGAATCGCTCTTTTTTGTTCGCGTAGTATATCGTCGTACAGCTGCTCCCGGTTAAATAGCCGGGTTTCTGGATCACGGCTTAACTGGCGATGTAATTGATGCTGGCGCTGTTGATAATGTAGGCGATACAAGACGCACATTAAGGTGGCCAGCCAGTAAAGGATCAGTGAATGGGCTCTAAAGCTGCCCGAGAGGTTGAGCATCCATATGATGTTGATGATCAGTGAATGCAGGCTGATCCAGCAGAGCCCTTCATGAAAAGGCGTCACGATCGAAACAATAAAGGGATATAAAAAAAGAAGCGCCAGGGTGAAAATTAAATAAAGGGGATCAGAAGGTGAGTGCTGGGTAATCTGATAAGCCTGCCAGAGTGTACTCACTGAGAACACGGCGACTAGTGTGTATAACGTATAACGTAAATGGCGGGGTAAAGGGGAAGTGCCCGTCGAGCTACGCCATAATAAAAGGCCTGCACCAATGATGGCGATAAAAGTGCCACCGTAGACCTGATCTGACCAATAAAAAGGTGCCATGGCTATCAGACATAAGCCTGCGCTCATGAGCAACCACATTTTCAAACGCATGAGTCCATGCTGTCCCATCGCACTGAGGCCTTGCTCTGGGCATTTCCTTTTGGAGTATTGGGTAGTCGATTTCGCCATAAGGCACAAGCCCTATACTCCCCGAATGATGAAATATTACGCTTACCTGGGGCCAGTGTACGGCTAAGGGAATCGATTCAGCTACCAGAGCAGACCTATTCCTTGGATCACTTGCCACATTGTAAAGAGTTCGTTGTTCTTGCACAATTTTGTAGTTCAGATCTCGCGCCAACTAGGGTCTTTATAGTCCAAAATAACAGGGATTGCTGCTTTTTTGACACTCTAGAGTTGCTCTGAACACTGTGCCTAATTTTTAGGTTAAGGCTTTTAAGCGCTAATGTTATTGATCTCAGTATGCCTAGCGCTTTTTCTCAGCATTCTAGAGACCTTTTTTAATATGCCCTTGGCCCATTCCAAGGGACATATTAAGCTGCATTATCTGAATTTATCTACTCTTTTCAATATCTAGATGAATCGCCACTCCGTCATGCAATTAACATACAACACTGTATGTTAATTGCATGACGCTTTATGTTATAGATGATTCTTCTGTGAAAACTGTTCGCTATATTGCACGCCCTTGTTGCAACTGGCAAATCAATTTCAAAGCGGCGACCATACGGTTGGTTTTGACAGCGTTAAGAGTTAATCCATCAAGCCTCTTGGGATGAGCCCAAAAAAACGGCACACTGAGCAGCTTGCATATGGATGGATGTGTTGAAAGACCGTCGAGATTCAATTCAGTCGAGATCAAATGATGGATACAGTGGAAGATTATATGCGTCAGCTAGGCGAGGAGGCGCGTCGCGCTTCTCGGTTGCTGACGAAGTTAGACACGGCAGACAAAAACCGTGCTCTGATGCTCACTGCTGATATTTTGGATGCTGCGCGTGAAACGTTAGTCAGTGCCAATCAGCGTGATTTGGATGCCGGCCGGGCTAAAGGTTTGGATGCCGCTTTGCTGGATCGCTTAGCGCTGACCCCCGCTCGTATTGATAGCATGATTGAAGGGGTTCGGCAGGTGGCGGCGTTGCCTGATCCTGTCGGCGAAGTCACGGATTTGCACCGTCTGAATAGTGGTATCGAAGTGGGCAAAATGCGGGTGCCGTTGGGTGTGATTGGGATCATTTATGAATCCCGGCCCAATGTCACGGTTGAAGCGGCCAGTTTATGTCTTAAATCTGGCAATGCCTCTATTTTGCGTGGCGGGTCTGAGGCCATTGAGTCCAATCGTGCGATTGCCGCCTGCCTCAAGCAAGGCTTAGTTCAGGCGGGACTGCCTGAGTCATTGGTTCAGGTGGTGGAAACGACTGATCGAGCGGCGGTGGGAGAATTGATCACGATGACGGAGTATGTTGATGTCATTGTGCCGCGCGGTGGTAAGAGCCTGATTGAACGTGTCAGCCGTGAGGCACGTGTGCCTGTCATTAAGCATCTTGATGGTATTTGCCATGTCTATATTGATGCGATGGCTGACGATGATAAAGCCATCGCGATTGCGTTGAATGCCAAGACGCATCGTTATGGTACTTGTAATACCATGGAAACGCTGTTGGTTCATGAGACTAAGGCCGCTACGATCTTGCCGCAGTTGGCTGAAGCCTATGCTGAACATCAAGTTGAGCTGAGAGGGTGTCCGCGTACGCTGTCTATTCTGTCTCAGGCGAAACCGGCGACAAGTGAAGACTGGGATACTGAATACCTGGCCCCGATATTAGCAATCCGTGTGGTGGCTGATATGAATGAAGCGATTGAGCATATTAATCAGCATGGCTCCCACCATACGGACAGTATCGTCACCGAGAATTATACGCTGGCCCGTCGCTTTCTCCGTGAAGTGGATTCAAGTTCTGTCATGGTCAATGCATCAACCCGATTCGCAGATGGGTTTGAATATGGCCTTGGTGCTGAAATTGGCATTTCTACTGACAAGCTTCATGCGCGCGGCCCTGTGGGGCTGGAAGGCCTGACTAGCCAGAAATATATTGTCTTGGGTGATGGTCAGGTGAGGCAATGATGCTTGATCATCCTCCGGAAACGGCAGGTATGGTGCCTTGGGTCGTGATGTACGGGGGAACGTTTGACCCCATTCACAATGGCCATTTGCGCAGTGCAGTAGAGTTAGAGCAGTGGCTGCCACTCAAGGCACTGCATTTGGTTCCTTGTGCTTTACCGCCGCACCGGGCTGAGCCTGGTGCGACGCCAGAGCAACGCTTGGCGATGTTAAGGACCGCTGCCAAGGGGATGCCATCCTGGGTGATTGATGATCGTGAACTGCGTCGTGATGGCCCTTCGTATTCTCTAGATACCCTGATGGCGCTGCGTGAACAGTATGGTCATGACCAGCCGCTGGCTTTTATGATGGGGTGGGATGCTTTTGCTGGGCTCTCCAGTTGGTCGCGCTGGGAAGCTTTGTTTGATGTTGCACATATCATCGTATTGGATCGACCCGGTGAACGAGCGTCTTTACCTGAAGTGTTGACACAAACTTTGGCCGAGCGTAGCTGGACAAAACCGTTATCTTCATGGCCGACCCATGGGGGTATTTTACCTTTGGCCTTACCTTCAGCATTGACCATTTCGGCGACCTATATTCGCCGACAGCTACAGACGTCTCGCTCGGTGCGATATTTGCTTCCCGATCAGGTGATCGATTACATCCAACAGCATCAGTTATATCGATAGTAATGGCGGTGAGCAAACCTCTGCCCGTAGTGAGCCAAATCGGTTAGAATAATGGTTAAATGGCGATGTTTGTGACAAAGTGTTTGTGACAATCAGTCTAGGGGAAGTCCCGGTGTTTGTGCGATCTCGCTAGCGATAAGTGATCTAGCGAGCGATAGGTGATGCATGAGCGAGGACTGGTACATAAACTAGAATTGATGCACAACGACTCGACATCTCAAAATAAGCAGCGATGAATATCTTATCACGTGGGGTGGGCCTGTCCGATCCTTCGTTATGGCGCCTAGTCATTGAGTTTTAGTCAGTGATTCATGGTAAGTGGTTCATAGTAAGTGGTTCATCGCCAGTGATTAATCGACACAGAGCACCCAATGCAATCTGAAGAGATCAAACAGGTCGCTATTCAAGCCCTTGAAGACCTGAAAGCGAAAGATATTGTGTCCCTGGATGTACGCGGGCATACCAGTGTGACGGACTTTATGGTCATTGCCAGCGGCACTTCGACCCGGCAGGTGGCGGCGATGGCGCAAAATGTGACCGATGCTTTTAAGGAAGCGGGTATCAAAACACTGGGTGTTGAAGGGAAAAACAGTGCCGAATGGGTGCTGGTCGATGCCGGTGACGTCGTCGTCCATGTCATGTTGCCGCAGACTCGTGAGTTTTACGACCTGGAGCGTTTATGGGGCGACCTCCCGCGTAATGCGGAAGATCAAGCCGCCAGCTCGTAAAGCATCCTTTGATGAGGTGACTGTGAAAATTCGCTTATTGGCGGTTGGCCAACGTATGCCTGCTTGGGTTGAGGCGGGTTATACGGAGTATGCCAAACGCTTACCCCATGACTTCCGTCTGGAATTAGACGAAATTGCGCCGGGTAGTCGGCTCAAATCTGCGGATATCCGTCGTACCGTCGCTCAGGAAGGTGAACAGATGCTGTCTCGCCTTAAAGGTGGGGAACGGGTTGTTGCACTCGATGTCAAAGGAAAACCCTGGAGTACTGAGCAGTTAGCACAGCAAGCCGATGCTTGGCGTATGGAAGGCCGAGATGTGGCTTTGTTGGTGGGTGGGCCAGATGGTTTGGCCTCTGCCTGCTTGGACAAGGCAGAACAACGCTGGTCTTTGTCGCCTTTGACATTACCTCATCCGTTGGTGCGTGTGCTGCTGGCTGAGCAACTCTATCGGGCTTGGACGCTGTTGCAAGGGCACCCCTACCATCGTTGAGGCGGCATGGCGGAATTTCGGCACGACATAAAAGACTCGGATCTGGAAAAGCATATTTTTCAGTTCCGGGCGCGACTGGCGTTGGTGCTAGTCGTTCTCATGATTCTTGGGCTCTTTGCGCGGATGGTCTGGCTACAGGTCTGGCAATACGATGCCCATGCTGCCCGTTCTGAGCGCAACCGTATCCACGTTGAAGCGGTTCCCCCGACTCGCGGCCTGATTTATGACCGTGAAGGTCGACTATTGGCGGAAAACTTACCGAGCCATAGCCTGACCATTGTGCGCGAGCGCGCTGGAAATCTGGACTTGGTGCTACGACGCATCTGCGATTTGTTAGAGATGGGGCCGGGCTGTGTTGATGAAATGCACCAACGCGCCATGACCCGTCGGCGTCCCTTTGAACCGGCATTATTGGTGGATCAGCTCACTGATGATCAGATGGCTAAATTGTCGGTGAATCGTTACCTCCTGCCTGGGGTTGAAATCGAAGCCCAGTTACGCCGCTATTACCCGATGGGTGAAGATCTTACTCATGTGCTGGGGTATGTCGGTCGGATTAATGAGAAAGAATTGAAGCGGCTTGATCCCACTCAGTACAGCGGCACCCACTATGTTGGCAAAAGTGGTGTGGAGCGTTTTTATGAGGATCAGCTACACGGCCAAGTGGGCTATCGTAAAGTTGAGACCAATGCGCGAGGCCGAGTGCTGAGGGTGCTTGAACGGCAGCCCCCTCAACCGGGAAGCGATATTGTCTTACAGATTGATGCCAAACTTCAGAAAGAGGCCAATAAAGCGTTAGGTGATTACCGCGGTGCTGTGGTTGCGATTGAGCCCAAAACAGGCGGTATTTTGGCCATGGCCAGTATGCCCTCTTTTGACCCCAACCTGTTTGTCAGTGGTATCGACCGAAAAACTTATCAAGCCTTGCGCCAAGACCCTGATCTTCCTTTGTTTAATCGGGTGACCCATGGGCGTTATCCGCCCGGCTCAACGGTCAAGCCCTTTCTCGCTTTGGCAGGCCTGGAAACGGGGTCGGTGACACTGGATACGGTGGTGAATGATCCGGGTTACTTCCAGCTGCCTAATGATAGTCGCCGTTACCGTAACTGGAAGCGCTGGGGGCATGGTCGAGTCGATCTGCATCGCGCGATCGAAGTCTCTAATGATACCTACTTTTATCATATGGCTTACATCATGGGCATCGATGATCTTTCGCAAACCATGCAGCGTTTTGGGTTTGGCTCTGACACCAGTCTAGATGTTGAAGGCGCTCGCCCCGGTTTAATGCCTAGCCGTGCTTGGAAGCGTCGTGCTCATAATCAACCTTGGTACCCCGGCGAAACATTAAGTGTGGGCATCGGTCAAGGGTATTGGCTTTCAACGCCGCTTCAGCTGGCGACAGCAACGGCCGTACTGGCTGAACATGGACGTTGGGTGCAACCGCGTTTGGCGAAATCAATCAATGGCAAAGAGCTGCCTCTGATTACGCCAGATACGCCACCAGATATTCAACTACATAATCCCGAGTACTGGGATTTTGTGGTGAATGCTTTGGTCGATGTGATGAGTGGGCCTGAAGGGACTGGCCGCCGTGCCGGGCGCGGTCTGACTTATAAAATGGCGGGTAAATCAGGTACCGCACAGGTGTTCAGTCTCGCCAAAGATCAGGAGTACGATGCGGATAAGCTGCCCGAACATCTGCATGATCATGCCTTATTCATCAGTTTTGCACCTGCTGACGATCCGCAAATTGCGATTTCCGTCTTAGCCGAGAATAGCGGCGGCGGCAGTGGTGTGGCAGGACCGATTGCGCGTCATTTATCTGATTTCTATTTACTGCCCCGTCTGAAGGCTCAGCAAGCCGAAAAAGAGGGCTCAACCGATGGTGAGACGCCCTGATGTCACAGGATTTTATGCGACAGATGCCGGATGCTGAGCATCATTTGAGTCGGCGGCCCGGTCTGATCTTTCGTCTACATCTGGATGTTTGGTTGCTCAGTATCCTGTTGCTGCTGATGGCGGGCGGCCTGTTTGTGCTCTATAGCGCCTCCGGAGCTGATCTGGATGAGACGCTAAGCCAAGTCTATCGCCTGTTGTTTGCCATGGGGGTGATGGTCATGCTGGCACAAGTGCACCCGCGTCATTATCGCCGTTTGGCCCCGTTTGCGTATGGGGTTACTGTGTTGATGTTAATTGTTGTGTTGATTGAAGGTGTTCATGCCAAAGGAGCACAACGTTGGCTTGTGATTCCTGGTGTATTCCGCTTTCAGCCGTCTGAAATTATGAAATTGGCGATGCCGTTGACATTGGCCGCTTGGTTATCGGGTCGACCTCTGCCTCCGCGCTGGAAAGAATTGCTAAGTTGTGCTGTGATCCTGGCCGTGCCGATTCTCCTGATTGCCAAACAACCGGATTTGGGCACCTCGCTACTGGTCGGGGCGGCAGGCATTTTTGTCGTGCTGTTGGCAGGGCTTAGCTGGCGTTTAGTCGGCTTCTTTTCAGCCCTAGCAATGGCGGGGCTACCGGCACTGTGGATGGTGATGCATGATTATCAGCGTAATCGGGTACTGACTTTTTTAAACCCTGAACGAGATCCGCTGGGGGCGGGCTGGAATATTATCCAGTCGAAAACGGCGATTGGTTCAGGAGGCATCTATGGTAAAGGCTGGCTACATGGAACTCAGTCCCAGTTAGAGTTTCTGCCTGAGCGACATACCGATTTTATTATTGCCGTCTTGGGTGAAGAGTTTGGTCTGATTGGTATGTCGATACTGATGGTGGTTTATCTATTGCTGATCTGGCGAGGAATCCAGATTGCAATCAATGCGCAAGACACTTTCAGTCGATTATTGGCCGGTACCATTTCGCTCACCTTTTTTGTTTATGTCTTTGTCAATATCGGCATGGTCAGTGGTATTTTGCCAGTTGTTGGGGTGCCTCTTCCTCTGGTCAGCTATGGGGGGACTTCAAGCGTTACCCTCTTGGCGGGGTTTGGTATTTTAATGTCGATTCATACGCACCGGGATCTGATCAAGCGCGCTTAATGCGTGACAATGGCATCGCTTATTCTAATACCATGATGTCAATATCACGCCTCAATCACTGCAGCCTTTTGCGATGATGTCGAAGAGTGCTGCTATCAGGCTGGCTGTACAAAGCAAGCTTGATGACGAACTAAGGTAGACAGGGGAAAGCATGAAACACACTGTAAAACGTGGTTTGGGCGTTGCCTGCCTACTGCTGGCCGGACCTTCACTGGCGGCAGATCGACCCCATTACGACCCTGCATCAAATGAGCAGGTGAAACAATTGATTCAGGAAGTCAGTCAAGACAGTGATTGGCAGCCTGAGCAGTTGAATCATCTTTTTAGTCAGGCCGAACGGCGTGACGATATTATTAAGCTGATTTCTAAACCCGCTGAACGGGTGCTGACTTGGGCGGAGTATCGCCGATTATTTATTACCGATGCGCGAATTAAAGCTGGCCATGAATTTATGGCACAGCATCGCGATGCACTCAATCGAGCTCATGAACAATATGGGGTCGATCCGACGGTGATCACCGCGATTATTGGTGTTGAAACCTTTTATGGTCGACATAAAGGACGTCATCGCGTTATTGATGCGCTGTCCACTTTGTCGTTTGATTACCCGCCACGAAGTGCTTTTTTCCGTAAGCAATTGGTCGCTTATCTTGAACTGGTCAAGCAAGAGGGCTTGAACCCCTTATTGCCGATGGGGTCATATGCAGGGGCTATGGGCTTCCCGCAGTTTATTCCGACCAGTTATCAGGCTTATGCGGTCGACTTCAATGGTGATGGTTTCCGCGATATCTGGACCAATCCGGTGGATGCCATTGGTTCTGTCGCGCATTATTTTGAAGCCCATGGTTGGAAGAAAGACGCGCCGGTTGCCGTGGATGCGGTATTAGAAGGCGATGGTACAAAACTTGAGAATCTGCGCAAAAATCGCTTTGATATGCAGGATTACAGTCAAGTGGCCGCAGCCGGCATGACGGCTAAATCCGCTTCTCTGACGGCCGATACTCGGGTGCTCCCCATGGCGTTGAGCCTGGATGATGACCAGGAGCAAATGATGCTGGGGCTGCATAATTTTTATGTGATTACGCGCTATAACCACAGTCGACTCTATGCCATGGCCGTTAATGAACTTGCTAAAGCCCTAAAAGCCTCTGATCAGGGTGCCTCCGACCAGGAGGCCGCTCGTGATCAGGGCTAACTCGTGGTTTAGAGCCCTACCTGTTGGGTTCCCGGTAGCGCTGCGGCGTTACCGGGTGATGGGTGGGTTATGCCTCTTATCGGTCCTGCTCAGCGGCTGTGCTGGGATTGGCGGTGATGGGGTCTTTGGCAGTGTTGACCAAACCGGAGGCGGTCGTTATAGCCAGCGCTATGATGCTCATCCCGATGATCCGCCGGATGTTTCGGGTGTGCCCAATGCGGTGCCGCGAGTTGAATCACCGAGCCGTTACGGTAATCCGCGGCGGTATACCGTGCGGGGTCAAAGCTACGCCGTAATGAGCAGTAGCCGAGGTTACGCCGCTGAAGGGCTGGCCTCCTGGTATGGCACTAAGTTTCATGGTCATAAGACTTCCAATGGTGAGGTCTATGACATGTACAAAATGACGGCAGCGCATAAAACTTTACCGTTGCCGACGTATTTGAAAGTGACGAACTTGGATAATGGCCGTACCGCCATTGTTCGGGTTAATGATCGCGGCCCCTTTCATGGCAATCGCCTGATTGACTTATCCTATGCCGCTGCGTCCAAATTAGGCTATTTGCACAAGGGTACCGCCCATGTGAGGATTGAAGCGATTGATCCTCAGCGTTGGCTCGAAGCTCGTCGGCGGGAACAGCGACAGGCCTCTGCCAATGAGCACCAACCGGTCTATCTGCAAGTAGCTTCCCTGAGCAATGCACAAGCGGCCCAGCGCTTGAAAACGCGTATGCAACGAATGCTGAATTTACCCGTCAAAGTCATGCCGAGTTATGGCGTAAAAACCTGGTATCGAGTCCGTATTGGACCTTTAAAAGATACTGAGAGTATTGAACGAGCCAGCCAAGCGATAGCCGATACGGAACTTGGTGACCCGCTGGTGGTCCGCAGTGATTCTTGATCATTCGCAGAGGCTCTTGGTCAGCACATCTTGATGACATGGGCCGGCGATGATCAAGGCTGCCGTGAGCACACCATCTCAATTTGTCGTGAAGAAACGACGTTTAGGTGGCGACACTGGCAATGATATACTGCGTAAATGTCTTTTGAGTGTCTCTAAAAAGTTACATGTTGAGAGATGCTAACCCTGCCTCGAATGGACTTCGATTCCAACGACAAGCGATGTGAGCGATGTTGACGACCATGCTGAAGATAAACGCCAAGTTCAAGGCTGTGTTAAACAGAACCCGATATAAAAACACTCTAGTCCAACATCAAGCCAAGGCGCAGGAAGCTCTCGCGTCGGCTCGAATGACTTCAACGCCAAGCCTGATACGGTCTATCCGGGTGTTGGGGGCCACTGCCTTGTTGGCCATAGGACTGCCGCTGTCTGCCCAAGCTGAAACGCTGATTCCGGCGGCGCCTGAGTTGGCGGCGTCATCCTGGATTCTGATGGATGCGGAAAGTGGTAAGATTTTGGCAGAGCATAATGCCGATGAGAAGCTCCCACCGGCCAGCTTGACCAAAATGATGACGGCTTATCTTGTTGAGCATGAAATTGATAAGGGCAACCTGAATCCGACGGATAAAGTCCGTATCAGTGAAAAAGCTTGGCGCGCGCCAGGGTCTCGCATGTTTATTCGTGAAGGGACTTTTGTTGAAGTTGAGAAATTGTTGCATGGGGTGATTATTCAATCCGGCAATGATGCTTCAACTGCATTGGCGGAGCATTTGGCGGGCAGTGAATCTTCATTTGCAGATTTAATGAACCAGTTTGCTCAGCGTTTGGGTATGACCAACACTCATTACATGAATGCCACTGGGTTGCCTGCTGAAGGCCATCACTCAACGGCACATGATCTGGCCATTCTGGCCCGTCATATCATTGAAGACTATCCCGATCACTACCAGATCTACTCTCAGCGTTATTTCACTTACAACGATATCCGTCAGGCTAACCGAAACCGTCTGCTGTGGCGTGATAACTCGGTCGATGGTTTGAAAACGGGTCACACTGATGAAGCGGGTTACTGTCTGGTGGCTTCAGCCAAACGCAATGACATGCGCTTGATTTCTGTCGTCATGGGCACCAAAAGTGATGAGGCCCGCACTCAGGAAAGTCAGAAACTGCTGGCTTATGGGTTCCGTTACTTTGATACCCGCAAACTCTATGAAAAGTATGAGCCTTTGAATACCAGCAAAGTATGGTCTGGTGCTCAAGATGAAGTTCAACTCGGTTTAGAGCATGATCTGTCTGTCACGATTCCACGGGGTCGCGAGGGTGATTTGAAAGCCTCGCTGGAAATTGATCCGGTGATCAAAGCACCCGTACAGGCCGGTCAGTCTTATGGGCGCTTAGTGATTCGACTGGATGATAAAGAAGTCGCCGAGAAACCGTTGGTGGCATTGCAGAATGTTGAACAAGGTGGCTTCTTTAAGCGCATCTGGGACAGTATCGTGCTTTTTGTGATGGGATTATTTAACTGATCGAGTCGGTGTGTGCTACCGGCTTGCGGCTTGTCAGGGATGACATGGCCTCTTGTGAGTTAACGCTATTTGAGGTTAACGCTATGATGAGTGGCCAACATAGCCAAAACAATAGCCGACTAAAATACTAGGTTATCGATCACGGTCGTATAATTTGTGGCATAATAGTCTTAAAGTATAGTCCTAACGTATCGTCTCAACGGCCTCATGCAGGCTGGCTTTATCTTGAATATTGCCGGTCTGCCATATGTCAGGCGACTACATTTGATCAGACTGTTTGATGAGATCATGCCATGAGTAAACCTGCCGCTGCGCCCCTCCAAGTGCAAGCTGATCCCCAGACTGGAGAAGCTGAAGTTGAGTTTCCATGTGCCTACCCCCTTAAAGTGGTTGGGCGGGGAGACCCCGATTTTAAACGTTGTATTCTCGATGTAATGACGGCTGAAGGGACGCATTACCACGAAGAGTCTATTAGTATCGTCGATAGTCGTAATGGGCGTTTTCAGTCTGTTCGTATCACGATTACTGCTGAGAGTCGCGATCACCTGAACCAGGTACATGCCGCATTAAAGGCGACTGGCCGCGTTCAAATTGTCCTGTAAGTGGGCATGCTATGGACTTGATCATTCGTGACTTGGGCCAACAACCTTATGAGCCCACTTACGAGCGCATGCAGCGCTTTACAGACGCACGTACCGCAGAGACCCCAGATGAACTCTGGGTGCTGGAGCACCCTCCCGTATTCACGCAAGGGCAAGCAGGTAAAGACGAGCACCTGTTGATGCCTGGCGATATCCCCGTTGTGAAGATTAATCGGGGCGGGCAGGTGACTTACCATGGCCCAGGCCAGTTGGTGATTTACCCCATGCTGGATCTTCGCCGTCTCAGTTACGGGGTACGTGATCTGGTGAACCTGATTGAGCACAGTTTGATTCACACGCTGGCCGATTTTGGTTTGGATGCTTATGCCAAACCGGATGCGCCAGGGGTGTATTTGGATCAGGTGATGTATAAAGGCCATCGTGTTGACGGGGCCAAGATTGCAGCGTTAGGTCTTCGTATTCGTAATGGGCGCAGCATGCATGGGCTCAGTTTTAATCTGGATATGGATCTAACGCCTTTTGATCGCATTAATCCCTGCGGTTATGCCGGCTTACCGGTCACCCAATTATGTGATGTATGTCCGGATGTTACCGTAGCTGACGCCCGAGCCCATCTGATTGACCATTTGGTTGAGCGGCTCGGTCATACTTCTTTAGAGACTCGACAGGGGTGGTCCTGAGATGAGCCAATCCACAACTGGTATCGAAGTGGTCGACGCCGCTGCGGCCACACACATCCCCGCAGCAGATACGGAGGCAGCGTCGAGTAGTGGGGCTGAAGCGATTGCGATTGCTGCTGCCCGTGCCGCTGCACGCCGGGCCCAGAAACCACAGCAGGGCATCAAACTGCGTGGTGCCGATAAAACGGATCGTATTCCGGTCAAAATTCTACCGACCGAAGAACTGCCTAAAAAACCGTCTTGGCTGAAAGTCCGCATGCCGATTTCTCCGGAAATCACACGGATTAAAAAAACGCTGCGCAAGCATAATTTGCATACCGTTTGCGAAGAAGCCTCTTGCCCGAACCTAGGGGAGTGTTTTCACGGTGGTACGGCGACCTTCATGATCATGGGGGATATTTGTACGCGTCGTTGTCCCTTCTGCGATGTCGCCCATGGGCGTCCCAATGCGCTGAATGCGGATGAACCGCGTGAATTGGCCGAAGCCATTGCCGATATGCGCCTGAATTATGTGGTGATCACCTCAGTCGACCGGGATGACCTTCGTGACGGTGGTGCCGATCATATTGGCCAATGTATTACGGAAATTCGCCAGCATCACCCGAAAACAGAAATTGAAGTGCTGGTACCGGATTTCCGTGGACGGGCTGATGTGGCGCTTGAGATCTTAAAAGATACCCCGCCGGATGTGTTTAACCATAATCTGGAAACGGTGCCTTCGCTTTATCGTAAGGTGCGTCCCGGCGCCAGCTATGAAGGTTCGCTTAAACTGCTGCAAGGCTATAAGGCATTACGTCCGGAGGTGAAAACCAAATCTGGCTTGATGCTAGGCGTCGGCGAAACCAACGAGCAAGTGCTGGAAGTACTGAAGGATCTGCGGGCTCATGGTGTTGATATGTTGACCTTAGGTCAGTATATGCAGCCTTCACGACATCACTTGGCGATTGACCGTTGGGTGACGCCGGAAGATTTCGAATGGCTGGGCGAGCGTGCCCGTGAAATGGGCTTTGTCCATGTGGCTTCTGGCCCCTTGGTGCGCTCATCGTATCATGCTGATCAACAGGCGCATGGCAAAACGGTGCGCTAAACTTGGTGATCAGTGCTGTTCATTTGGGCAGCATTGTTGATCAAGACGATGATTCAAACAGGGGCATGAATGATGATACTCGGCTATAGGCAAGGTTTCAGTGGTCGAGCTGTTTTAGTCGGCCTGGGCTTGATGCTGTTGTCTGGATGTCAGGCCCCTGCTGAGTCCGTCTCATCACCGGCCTCGGATACGTCTGCTCCTTTGGAGCAGGCGAATGATGCTGAGCCTCGGGCACTTGAAGATCGCCCCCCTGAGCCCGCAGAGGGTTGGGGCGCTTTGTATGAGGCCATTGAATATCCGGCTGCGGCAAGATCCAAGCAGCAGCAAGGTGTGGTGATGATTCAGGGCGTCGTTAACAAAACGGGCGGGTTAGAGCGTCCACGGGTGGTGATGTCCGTCTCTCCTGAGTTAGACGCCGAGGCGCTGAGAGTCGTGAAATCACTGACCTTCAAACCGGCGATCAAGGATGGTCATCCCATTCGTAGTCGTATCCGGCTACCGATTCAGTTTCATTTGAATCCGCCGAGCCCATCGAATTAAGCTGATTTATCCTGCCAGCCGTATATCGCATAACCCCATACAAAGACTGAGCAAGCCTTCCTCAACATCCTGGCGCGTGCCACCCCCTTTCAGAGTGTCATCCAAACGCCCCGCTTGGGCCAGTAACTGATGCAGCTGAGGTAGCCTCAAGCGCTGACTGGCTTTTTGATATAAGGGGCGACGCTTTTCCCAGATTTTCAATTGCTGACAAATGGTTGCTAATGGTTGCCCCTCATCGAGTCGATGAACAAGGCTGATGATTTGGCGTAACTCCCGGGTGATGGCCCATAAGATAATGGGGGGCTCAGTGCCTTCAGCACGAAGCCCACGTAACACGCGCGCCGCCTTATTGGCATCGCCTTGAAGGAGTGTATCGGCCAGGTCAAATACGGTGTGACGACTGGCATCCTGAACCCGACTTAACAGCGTATCCGCATCCAAGCGCTCACCTGCAGGGGTCAGCAAGGCCAACTTTTCAACTTCTTGGGCGGCGGCGAGCATATTGCCTTCAACCCTTTCAGCCAGTAGTTGGCAGGCTTGAGGGTCTATCTGCAAGCCCGCTTGTTGAGCGCGCTCAGCAACCCAGCGCGGCAGGCGTGCCGCCTCAATCGGCCATACTTGTACGGTGACACCGGCTTGATCGACCGCTTTCATCCAGGCACTTTTCATTTGGCTGGCATCCAGCTTGCCACTGGTCACCAGCAGCACATCACCCTCTTCAGGATGCTGTGTCAGCCGTTGACAATACTGACGGATGACTTCGGAGCCCTCTCGGCCCAGTTTATTGCCGGTAATCCGCAGTTCTAACAGCCGCTGTGACGCGAATAATGACAAGCTGGCGCCGGCATCCAATAGCTGCTGCCATTGGAACCCCGGCTCTACGGCCATCACTTCTCGCTCTTCAATACCGGCGGCCCGACAGCGGGCTCGGATGGCATCACAGGCTTCCTGGTGTTGCAGCGGTTCATCACCGCTGATCCAGTAAATGGGCGCCAGCCCTTGTTGAAGCTGACCATTCAGTTTATAAGCGGGTAGTTTCATACCGGTGGGCAATCAACTCATGGAGAAAGGGGGTTGCTGGGAGAAACGCCTTAGAGAGACTCTTCCAAGGCGCTTCGGTTGGCGATGACTGACGGCTTATTATTGACTGGGATCAGCGGTTTTCAACGCCGCAATCCGATTCAACAGTTGCTCGGCCAACTCTTGCTCCAGCTGTGTTTGTAGCTGTTGCTGTTGTTGAGGTCGGGTCAAGGTGTCTTCGTTTCGAACATAATCCGTTGTGGCACTGACCCTTTGGTTAACCCAAATGGCAGAGCCGGAGGCATCCATCGCATCAGCACGAACACTCAATGTTTGGCTAAATTGGCTGCCATCATCACCCACATATAAGGTTTGCTGCTCATCACGACGCAGGTTCGACAGGCGTATTCTGAGCCCGGGCTGATCACCGGATTGAGCCAGATCCTCGCCTAATCGTCGTTGCAGTCGTTGGGCCACACCTTGAGCGCCACTGCTAGCGTCAACCACAACCGGGGTCAAGCCTTCAGGCAGGTTCAAGGTGCCGCGTAGATGATAGCCACAGCCCGTCAGCGTTAAAAATGACGCCACCACCATGACCCACACCAGGGCCATCAGGCCCCGGTGTGATATCCCGCGTGGTTCAAAGCGCAAGAAGGATAGATTCATCAGTTCGCCACGATGTTGATCAATTTACCGGGCACGACGATGACTTTACGGATGGTTTTGCCATCGATGAACTTTTGTACCCGCTCGTCAGCCATTGCCAAGGCTTCAACCGCTGCCTTATCGGCTTCTGGGGCAACCGACAATTTAGCCCTCACCTTGCCATTCACCTGAGCCACCAGCTCGATGCTATCACGCTTCATGGCCTCTTCATCGGCTGCGGGCCACAAGGCATCAATCACGCTTTCTTCGTGGCCCAGGGTTTGCCACAGGGTGTGAGTGATATGGGGCACGATGGGCGACAGCATCACCACCATGGCCTCAATGGCTTCGCGGGCCACTGCCAGCCCTTTCGGGGTGTCATCGTCAAAGCGTGATACCGCGTTGGTCAACTCCATCATCGCCGCAATGGCAGTATTGAAGGTGATCCGGCGGCCCATGTCATCATTGACCTTCGCAATGGTCTCGTGGGTTTTGCGACGCAACTCTTTCTGTTCATCGGTCAGCTGTTGCACATCCAACGCACCAGGCTCACCTGCGGCCAGATGCTCATGGACTAAACGCCAGAAGCGGCGTAAGTAGCGATGGGCCCCTTCAACACCGGCATCAGACCATTCCAGCGATTGCTCTGGTGGTGCCGCGAACATCATGAACAGGCGCACGGTATCGGCACCAAAACGGTCGATCATGGTTTGCGGATCAACGCCGTTATTCTTGGATTTGGACATCTTCTCGATGCCCCCCATTTCGACGGCTTGTCCATCACTGATCAGCTTGGCAGAGAGCGGACGTCCTTTACTATCACGCTCAACCTCAACATCGGCCGGATTGAACCAATCTTTGCCGCCATTGGGGAGCTCACGATAGAAGGTTTCGGCAATGACCATGCCTTGAGTGAGCAAACGCTTAAACGGCTCATCAGCCTCTACCAGACCAAAATCACGCATCAGTTTCTGGAAGAAACGGGCATAGAGCAGGTGCAAAATGGCATGCTCAATGCCACCGATATACAGATCGACCGGCAACCAATAATTGGCGCGCTCATCCAGCATGGCTTCACGGTTATCGGCACAGCAGAAGCGTGCGAAATACCAGGAAGACTCCATAAAGGTGTCAAAGGTATCGGTTTCTCGGGTCCAGCCATCGCCCAAATCATAGAAGGCGGGCATTTTCTTCAAGGGTGAGCCACTGGCATCGACTTCGACTTCCAGCGGCAATGCCACGGGTAAATCGTCATCACTCAAGGGCACGGTTTCGCCCTGAGGGCCATATTTTACGGGAATCGGTGCACCCCAGTAACGTTGACGGGCCACACCCCAATCGCGCAGGCGGAAGTTGACTTTAATGTCACCTACGCCTTTCTCGCGCAGCTCATTGGCAATGGCATTAAACGCGGCTTCAAACTCGAGTCCATCGAATTGGGCAGAGTTAATCAGCTTGCCTTTACCCGTAAAAGCTTCTTCTGCCAGATTGACTTGGTCTTCTGCACTTTCAGGCGCAATGACTTGCTCAATTTGCAGGCCATATTTACATGCGAACTCATGATCGCGCTGATCATGGGCGGGCACCGCCATGACTGCACCGGTGCCATATTCCATCAGTACGAAATTGGCGACCCAAATCGGTACTTGGCGCCCCGTTAACGGATGGTAAGCGGTAAAACCGGTATCCATCCCTTTCTTTTCCATGGTCGCCAGCTCGGCTTCCGAAGTGCCGCCTTTCTGGCACTCTTCCAGGAAAGCGGCCAGCTCAGGGTTCTGTTCCGCAGCGGCCTTGGCCAGCGGATGGCCCGCGGCGACGCCGACATAAGTGACCCCAAAGAGCGTATCCGGGCGCGTGGTGTACACCGTCAGCCCTTGTTCGGCCTCGGCGTATTCAGGCGCATTCAACGCAAACGTCAGTTCCACCCCACGTGATTTACCGATCCAGTTGCGCTGCATGGTTTTGACCTGCTCAGGCCAATCCACCGTATCCAGGTCGGCCAGCAGCTCTTCGGCATAATCGGTGATCTTCAAGAACCAGAGGGGGATTTCTTTACGCTCGACCAAAGCCCCTGAGCGCCAGCCACGGCCTTCGATGACCTGCTCATTGGCCAGTACTGTCTGATCGACTGGATCCCAGTTAACGGTGGACATCTTTTTATAAACCAGCCCTTTATCGACCAGTTTGGCAAAGAACCACTGCTCCCAACGATAGTAATCGGCATCACAGGTCGCAAACTCACGGCTCCAGTCGTAGGCAAAGCCCAGCGACTTGAGCTGCTGACGCATATAATCGATATTTTCATAGGTCCACTTGGCCGGTGGGACCTGATTTTTGATGGCCGCATTTTCGGCGGGCATCCCGAAGGCATCCCACCCCATTGGCTGCATGACATTCTTGCCTTGCAGTCGTTGATAACGGCTGACCACATCACCAATGGTGTAGTTACGTACATGCCCCATATGCAGCTTACCGCTGGGGTAAGGGAACATGGACAGACAGTAGAATTTCTCGCGAGTCGCGTCTTCTACAGCCTTGAAACACTCATTGCGCGCCCAGAAGGACTGTGCGGCCTGTTCGATTGCTTGCGGATTATAGTCTTTGACTTGGACGTCCATTTTTGCTCTTGAGCCTGATCTGGTTGCCATGACAGGGCGGCTGTTCGATCATGGAGTCATGCAGCGTTGTCGCTTTTGCGCTTCGCTGGACTCACAGCGTCTGTCTCGTGAAAATAACTTGGCAGACAAGCATACACGATGCAGCGGTGCCCATGTAGGCCCGCGAGCAGGCTCGCAAGGAGAAATCGCATGACAGACCCTCATGATCATGATCAAGACCAGCAAGAACCCAATGCGCGCCTGTATGATCGCTTATTGAAGCGGTTGGATGAACGGCGAGAAGAATGGAAAAACAAAGGCCAAGAAGGCCTGCGTGAAGAAATCGACCACTTGGTTGAAGAAGAAGGCGAACTGGAACGCCTGACCCGTGATGAAGTGGCTTTATTGTCTGCTTGGCTCAAACGGGATCTGGCTGACCTCAAACAATATATGGAAGAGACAGGCCATGATGTGCGCGCCTGGTTGGCGGAAGAAACCGGGTTACTGGGGGAACAATTTATGCACGGCCTACGCAACGTCGCCGATCCCACCTACCTCGGCCAGCAAACGCTCTTTCAAGACCTCGAAGCCCGTAATGATGCCATCCTCTACCATGCAGGAGAACTCGCCATGGCCGGTCGCTTCGTTTGTACTGAATGTGGCAAAGCCATCACCGTGCCCTTTACCCAACGCTTGGAAGCCTGCCACCGCTGTGATAGCCGAGTCTTCCGACGTGAAGGGGTTTAATTGAACCTCTTTCGATAAATTAACACCCGCTGTAGGGATCATTTGTAGGGGCTTGCGAGCAGGCAAACCCCTACAGCAATATTGACTTCCGCGAGATTGAAAATGAGTTAAGCTCATTACTCGATATAATATTAGATGTATATGATGGTTAAAGTGAAAAGTACTTTATTGTTTGAATTAACTGAAAGGTTATGTGGATTTTTTAGTAGAGTTTTGTTTTAAAGTTTTTTTAAATGAAGTGGGTCGCCGGATTTAACTAATATGGGAAGGAAGGGAGGTGATTCTGATCTGGATTTTAATAAAAGATCCGCTGATGTGTATTCTCCAGAGTATAAAAACAGAACACAATTAGAGGTGATATGACTTGTAAAGTTTTGCATTGAGCTCAGGATATAGTCTTGAATGTTGATGACTCCTGTTGAGTTAAGTCGATATATTAAAGTTTTTTGGACAAAAGTCGGTGAATTTCTTGAAAAACTTTATTTAATTGATGGTGAAAGCGTTTAATGAGGAAGTTTTAGGATGGCTATGACTCTCAATTTGGAGATTGCGAAGGGGATTAGACTTCAGGATATAAAAAACGCTTTAATGGGTGTTGAGTATTCGGACCTATCTGAGATGGAATCTGAGCTTTCTGTCGTATTACCTAATACAAATGCGTCAATGTCAGCTAAGACGAATCTCGAAGATTCGACAGTATTAACTGAAAACCTGGAAGATACAGGCTGGTCTGTTGGATTACGTGCATATTTTGACGTTGATATTACAGTGCCTAACCTGTTTGATGATGTAAAGAAGATTGTTTTTAATCTATCAAATCAGACTTCATTTGAGTTTGCTTTATCATTTCAATACGAGACTCTCTATGCTAAGAAAGGCTCTAATGGTCTCGACTTGAGTAAAGATTTTTAAATGAGATTAGATTGTTCCAAGAGACTGTTCAGACCATGTTGAAGATGCTGCCAAAACAGGCGACAACTACGCTGACACATAGGGCGTGGCAACGAATTTTTGGTTGAACAAGGTGGGCAAATCATGAGCTATGTAGCTAATCCTAGTCAGGGGGGAATTGTTGATGAGCATGTTCGTTTAGGAGGCAAGCTATGAATCTGTTTGTAGTTGAGTTTGCTTCAAAGAGCATCAAGCTAATCTTTGAGGTCATTTGCTTTCTGCTTGGAAAAATTCAGGTCGAGATTCAGGTATTAAAAAAAGAAAAGGCTGAATCATTTGATTTTGAAAGCTGGAAAGGGAGTCTAGACTCTGCATTCTCTGCACTAGAGTCGGGGAAGTTCTCTGCCATTCAAATAACTTCCAACGATGATAAACTTCAATTGGCTACTATTTATCGTCCAAAGTTTATCGGGGAAGGGCTAGGCGAATATTCATGCATAGGTGACTTTAAAAGTTCACTTTCTATAGCTGAGTCTAAGATGAACGAACTGTCTACGACTACGATGGGATTGAGTTACTTATCCCTATCGCTGGAGGAGCCATTGGATATCAACGAAAATATCTATATCGAGCCTGATGTGTTTCCTTGGGATGATTGGAGATTAGTTCTTGGCTCATGTAGGAGTCGAGAGCTAATTAAGGGTGCTGCGTACAAAAAGCTTTTATCTCACGCTGATAAAACGTTGCAAAGAGTGTAGTTAGCTTCATTGAGGGGGAATTGGCTAAGAAGTTCTAACATGCTTCAGATTTTGGAGTTAATACGACAAAAAAGAACCTTCAGACTCTTGCTGAATTTCAAAATGCCGTTACGAGTCACCTGGATGATGCTGCAACTATACAGAAAGGAACTTATGGGAGGGGGTTCATATTTCTGTGCCACCCGGTGCTTAGAGGTCCGCGTAGCGTCCTTAGCCTTGGCAGTGGCTACGTGGATGCTTTGTCTGATCGCCATCTCGGCAACGACTTCCTGCCGCCCTTGAAAGCACCAAGGTGGGTAGATACTCTGTTGAGCCTCAAGTTTTCATATGCTCATCACTGAATAAAGGTGTTGAGTCAAACGCAGTTTTTGTTTGAATGCAGGCCCATAAAACAGTCAGATACTGCCTCATGACGGCGCATTGGGTCTGAATTTTTTTCTTCCCTCGCGCAATAAGCGCTTCATAAAATGCCTTAGCTCGCGGATCGTAACGCACAGCACTCATGACTGGCATATAAAGTGCAGAGCGTAAGTAGGCATTCCCTGCTTTACTCAAACGAGCCGGTCGATTAACACTACTGCCTGTTGAAGATAAAAGCCAAATGGGTTTGGAATACAAATGGGTCGATGAAAACGGAATAACCAATAGGCTGCGAATCGATGACTCTGATCCAATCCATTACGGTTCAAACGTTGCAAACGGATGGATTGCACATAGGGCAGATGGGGGGGACTACACCTGCTACTGATAGCTTTGCGCATAAGAATGCGCACAAACCAGAGAGTCCCCATTATGATCCTTCTGCGGCAAATAACACTCATATACCTATTGAGATGCCTGAAATTTGGTTAATGGATTTTATGAAAATTAATTCTAATGGAGGTTGACGTGAGCAATAGCCTCATTTCACAGATTTGTAATACCCGATGTAATGGTAGAGACATGCTGGTTGATGAACTTAATGATGAAATTGAGACGGAAGTATACAGCGATAAGGAAAAACTTTCGATTGTGCTTAAATTATTAATGCTTCTACCGAATGAGACTGATTTGTCTGTTCATGAAAGTATATTAAATCTGCTCAGCGGAGTTTATCCATCAGGTCTTGGTGTTCGCGAAATAGATAATTATATCTTGGGCTATATTCAAGGGTCAAATTCAGGCTCATTAGTGCATGCATTATCAATTGTTTCTGAGTCTAATTTAGAAGAGAAAAAGGAGATCCTTACGTCTTTTTTAAAATCTGATATTAGTGCTATTCAGAATTTGGCTCAAAATTACTTGTCTGAGATATAGTTGTGGCAAGACCCTAGTGTTCCATTAGGTTAATTCTCGTTCTTATTATCAATTAAGCTCAACTTTGCCCGCGCCAGAGAGTGTTCATATTTCTGTGTCACTCGGTTCTTAGAGGTTCACGTAGCTATTGCACGGCCTTGGCAGTGGCTACGTAGATGCTGTGTCTGATCGCCATCTCGGCTACGACTTCCTGCCACCCTTGAAAGTACCAAGGTGTGGAGCGGCCAAGGCCGCGAAGGGGTGTGTTTGGCCGTCCGGGGTTCACGATATATTCGCTTGCAAGCAAGCTCCCACAGAAGGTCCTGGGGTTAGCGTACTGACGCCGCCCCCGGTGGTGGCATGCCGGTGGCCCTGCATGACAGCCAGCGTGATACCAGCTCAATCCGCAGCGGCATCAGCGATGGCCAGATCACCATCACCGATCAAGCCGGGCGACTTATATTACCAACCGCGGCAAAGAAGTGGATCGGGCGAAAAAAGCTCTGGATACCGAAAAAGAAAAAACAGCCGACGAACGTGATGACGCCCTGGTCGCTCAGTTAGAGCAACAATATAAAACCGCCTTAATCGAAAACGAAACCTGGTTACCCGGCGGTACCGGGCGCAAAGTGGTGAATGCACTGAATGCGGCTGTCGGCGGTAACCTCAGCGCAGGCGCCACACAATTTGTGCAAATGGGCATCGCCAACTACCTGCAACAAGAAGGCGCCAGCCTACTGGGTCGATGGACCCATGAAGGCAAGCTCACCGAAGGCAGCCCCCTGCATGCCGCCCTTCACGGTGCCGTAGGGTGCTTAGGTGCCGCTGCAGGCGGTGGTGACTGCGGTGCCGGTGGCATGGGCGCGGCGACCAGCAGCTTACTGACCAACCTCTTCACCGACCAACCCAACGAAACCTTTGCAGAGAAAGAAACCAAACGCGACATCATCGTCGGCCTCACCACCGCCATGGCCCTAGGGACCAACCTCGACCCCGGCACCGCCATGAACAGCGCCGTCTCATCGTTGGATAATAACTGGATCACTAAGGAGATGAACGATGCTGCTGATCAAGCTCGTGCGTCAACTGATGATCAAGAGCTAAAAGATACGATCACTCGACAAATTCGTGTGATCAGTGATGCACAAGATGAGGATCTTTTCAATTACAGTGAAAAAGTCTTGATCCAAACTGCAGAAGAGGGGTGGAGTCACGAGCGAATGGTCGAAGAGATGAACCGCTATTGGAGTGATCAGCACCTTAACCCGGCAGAAGATGTGCTGCCAGACTATGAGCCTGCATACGATTCTGATTACCAAAGACGAGAATTCTTTCGAGGGATCAGGAAGACGGGTAATGATATGGCCGACCAGCTAAGTAAATGGGGTAGCCAACTCGTTGATGGACCGGCCCAAATGGCGTCTGATGCTTGGGATGGTATAAAAAGTATACCAGGGAATATTTATAATGGTGCTGCTAATGCGGGTCAATCTGTGACTGATTGGGCAACCAGTGAGTTTCCGGGTATGGAACTTGAGAGAGAGTTTTATGATTATCTCAACACCCCGCCCGATGAGTATGCGGAAGATTTAATCAAATCCGGTGCTGGTCTTTATGGTGCCAGACGATTTGAGTTACTATGGCGCAAAACCCCGAACACACCAAGTTCGGGTGGCCGACTCGAAGAAAGCCTAGGGTCTTCAGATAGAGAGGATTTATTCCCAGACTATACCCATACCAGTGACAACGCTCGCACCGTTGGGCAGAATGAAGCGAGTAACCATTCTGGGGTTGATGGGAGGGTTACACATAATGGTACTGGAACTGTATGGGATTCAATTCAGAGAGTGGATGCTTATGGTAATTATCCTGGGACTGATTTGCCACGGGCATATATAACTGAAATTGAGGGAAAACAACTTTTTATTGCTCCAAATGCTACAAAGCATATTCAAGAAGAATTAACCAGAACTATTTCTTCTCGGAATGTGAATATAGGAGGCAAGGTTCCTTCCTGGCAATCTAGAAACTCTATTAAAGGGGAGAATTTTACTTATCTTCCTGATCCTGTTCGAACACAAGAAGCATTAACTAGCCTTCATGGTGGTGTCTCGAATATTATTAAAAATAATAACGTTCAATTTAATAAAATATATGTCAGTGATGATGGTTGGGAGATTATTTTTGCACCTCCTAGAAAAGCCGGTGAACTCCCTGCGATTAAACATGCAAGAATGTTGAATTAATTTTACTGATTGGGTTTTTAAATGAAGATTAATAGCAGAGTGTGCTGTATGTTACCAGCGAGACTGGATGTAGATGATTATGTTCCGCTTTGTGTGACATTTGGTGATGGTCCAGATCATCAGTTATATTATCGTTATGTAGGTGGAAGTTATTTGATAGAGATTGGTTTTGATCAATATAAAACATGCCTTTCTTCTATAAAGTTAGTTCAAGTCTGTGACTATGTGGAAATAGAAAAAGTTAAGAAAGATTTTAAGGCGATTTTTATTGAAGGATTGCCTTGTAGTGATTTAGATCAATGGCAGGGTGGGGTTTTTATAGATAGTAATGGTAGCGTTGAGATTGAGATTTCTGAAGATCAGTTGCGTATAAGATTTGGTAGCGATAATGATGTCGTAAGTGTATATAGAAATGAAAATGTCTATTTTGGGTGTGCTAATGATAGAGTGGTTGTGTGGATTTTAATTGACGAAGTTGATGTTGAGTTAATAAAAAAAATCAAACATATTATATTAGAGCAGCAGAACCAGAGTTTTTTGTGAGGGTGTTCATATTTCTGTGTCACCCGGTGCTTAGAGGTCTGTGTAGCCGTTGCACGGCCTTGGCAGTTGCTACGTGGATGCTGTGTCTGATCGCCATCTCAGCCACGACTTCCTGCCAATCTTGACAGCACCAAGGTGTGGTAGGAGCGCCCTTGGCCGCGAAGGGGTGTGTTTGGCCGTCCGGGGTTCACGATATATTCGCTTGCAAGCAAGCTCCCACAAGAACTTTAGAGGCATGACAGCCAGCGTGATACCAGTTCAACCCGCAGCGGTATCAGTGACGGCCAGATCACCATTACCGATCAAGCCGGTCAAGCTGAGCTGACTCCTGGCCAAAGCATCGAAGACATTATCGCAGGCTTGAACCGTGAGGTTGAAACCGGCCGTGATACCAGTGGCAGCTTAAGCAACAACTTGGATGAAGATGAAATCAACGCCAAGTTTGCCATCGCCTCGACCTTCGTTAAAGAAACCGCGACTTATATCAAAAACCGCGGCAAAGAAGTGGACCGGGCGAAAAAAGCCCTGGATACCGAAAAAGAAAAAACAGCCGACGAACGTGATGACGCCCTGGTTGCCCAGTTAGAACAACAATACAAAACCGCCTTAATCGAAAACGAAACCTGGCTCCCCGGCGGCACTGGGCGCAAAGTGGTGAATGCACTGAATGCGGCTGTCGGCGGTAACCTTAGCGCAGGCGCCACACAATTTGTGCAAATGGGCGTTGCCAACTATCTGCAACAAGAAGGCGCCAGCCTACTGGGTGAATGGACCCGTGAAGGCAAACTCACCGAAGGTAGCCCCTTGCATGCCGCCCTTCACGGTGCCGTAGGGTGTTTAGGTGCTGCTGCCGGCGGTGGTGACTGCGGGGCCGGTGGCATGGGCGCGGCGACCAGCAGCTTACTGACCAACCTCTTCACCGCCCAACCCGACGAAACGGTTGCAGAGAAAGAAACCAAACGCGACATCATCGTCGGCCTCACCACCGCCATGGCCCTGGGGACCAACCTAGACCCCGGCACCGCGATGAACAGCGCCGTCTCATCGGTGGATAATAACTATCTGATCAGCGCACAGATTGCTCAGAAAAGAAAGGAACTTGAAGCGTGTCAGAGCTCATTCTGTCGATTCCAGGTGGAGTCAAAATGGACAGGGGTCGATATCGGGCAGGAGTTGAGCTTTGATGCCGGAGTGGTAGCGGGGGTTCCGGCCGGATTGCATGACACGATCGATGGTGTCGTGAAAATGTTAGGCAATCCGGGAAAGACATACGAAGCGCTTAGATTGCTGTTAAATAGCGACGACTTGCTGGGTAATGTGTCAGATGCGGTGAAGCAATCATTTAGAGACCGCCTTGATAAAATGGATGAAGAGTACCTGAAGGGGGGAGCTGAGGGGGCGTTTAATTCTGGTATGGAAACCGGCAAACTGTTTATGGATATTGCAGGGTTGCTGACTGGTGCAGGTGGAGCCGTCAAAACTACCGCAATGGCAACGGAGAAAGTCATTGCCCGGGTCGTCGCTCTTAAAGGTGCAGGCCGAAGTGTTGTGGGTCGAGGCTTAGATCAAGCGGGGGACGCAGCCAAAGCAGGCGACGACCTCGTTGAACTCGGCCGAGATACAGACCTTCCCGAGCACCGAGACAGCACAGCAGGGCGTGAGACTGGGCAAGATAGTCACACCCATGACGATGTCGCGACATCAACAAACGACCCCCGTACTAGTGACAATGCTAGCTCCGTTGGGCAGAATGAAGCGAGTCACCACTCTGGGGTTGATGGGAGTATTCTACATAAGTTTCCACTATCCCAAACTCAGATAGATGAAATTAGGTCTATCCCACATGGGCAGCGCCCAGATCCTAGCGATTATCTTTCTTCTTCATATATAAACGAGCATATTTCACAATTTGATGACGGAGCTTCTCGCTTCATGTCTCAAAGAAATCTTGAAAAATATGGAATTGCTCAGCGAGATGGAACTTCTTTTGTGATGACAAAAAGTGAGGCAGATAAATTGTTATTGTCTTCAAATGGTAATTCCAGAGCAATGGCTAATGCGTTAGGTCTTCCAGAAGACTTCTTTGACGCTAATACGTTGGTTAGAGTGGATATTCCAAAACCAAGAGAATTAAATCTAAGAATTCCATCTGGTAATGAGGCGGGAGCTAATGATTTGTGGGTTCCTGGGGGTAGACTTCCTGATGGTGCTTTGGAGGCAGTAATTGATGCTGGTGATATTTCGCCAAGTCAATTTAGGCAGACACCTCTATCATTTTAGGAATAACCATGAAATTTACTGACGTGGTAGTTAATAGGGCAGAACGATTTTCTATCGGTATTGAGGAGGATTCAGGGCGGTTTTATCTATCGATACCAGTGAGAAATGAGTATGCAGATTATGAGGAGTACTATGAAATTACAAAAGAAGCATATGAGTTGTATAAAAAGGATTTGAACAATGCTTTGGAATTTGTTGATAAATGTCGGAGTCGACAAGTTGATGGCCTACTGATTCAAAAGCCTGGTAGATTGAGAGGAACTCCTCTTTAATTCCAGAATTCATCGAATAATCGCAGAGGGTGTTCATATTTCTGTGTCACCCGGTGCTTAGAGATCCACGTAGCCGTTCACGGCTTTGGCAGTGGCTACGTAGATGCTGTGCCTGATCGTCATCGCGGCCACGACTTTCTGCCATCCCTGAAAGCACCAAGGTGTGGTAGGAGCGGCCTTGGCCGCGAAGGGTTTAGATATTCGCCTGCAAACAGGTTCTCTCAGTAGGTTCACGGGCTAGCGTACTGACGCACCTCCCGGCGGCGGCATGCCGGTGGCCCTGCATGACAGCCAGCGTGATACTAGCTTAACCCGCAGCGGCATCAGTGATGGCCAGATCACCATCACCGATCAAGCCGGTCAAGCTGAGCTGACTCCTGGCAAAAGCATCGAAGACATTATCGCAGGCTTGAACCGTAAGGTTGAAACAGGCGGTATGATCTTACCCAGCAACAGTGGCCGCGTGAGCGTTGCACGACCGTTCCCCTTCTTGGCCAAGGCTGCATCGACCAATGGTGTGGTGTTGTGGGTGCTTTAGAAGAGGGATTGGCTGGGCCAGAGTTGCCACAGGGTAAGGCCGCCAAATATCAGGCTGATGAAGGGATTGAGCCAGGCGTTTTGCACTGGGAGTCTTAGCCCGAGGGCCAGAGCTGCGGTGATGAAGCTTTCCAGGGGGAGGCCGATGTAGAGTTGGGCGTAGCCAAGTGTCAGCAGGTGGGCGAGGCGGAGTGGGGCTTCGCTGTGTTGGGTGTCGATGTTGATCACGCAGGTGGCGAGCCAGGTCAGGCCTGTGGTGAGGGTGATGAGGCCGATCCAGAGTCCGGTTTCGGTACTGGCGCTCAGGGCGATGGCGAGGGCGATGAAAGCGCCACCGAGGCTTTGAGCAAAGAGTCTGCTGCTGTGGTGGGGTTGTGGACTGCCAGCAAGAGCCAGTAACGGGAGTAATGCCAGCGGCAGTAATTCTGCAAATGGAAGTTGCATGAAGAGCTGAAAGCCGCTAATGGCGAGGGCGGCGATAATGCCCAGCGCTGCGCTGATGCGATACTGGGCCATACGGGTGATCAGTGTGGCCAGCACGGCGCTTAATACCAGTGGTGCTAAGGGCCAACTCAATGGATTTTGCTGAGTGGCGAGCAGGCCCAGTGTCGGAGCCAGCGCTAAGGCCCAAGAGAGTCGGTAAGGATGCCGACGAAGTAATCCCAAGGCCAATAGGGCCAGTAATCCGGTGGTGATCAGGCCGGGTAAGGCCATCACCAGGGGCGAGGCGGTGGTGTCATACATGGTGTCAGTTCCGTCAGCGGCAGGGAAACTTCACAGGCCAGGCCTCCGTGGTGAAGGCCTGGGGGCGTTCGCAAAGGGTTACTGGCGAATGCCTTCAATATCTAAGACGAGCTGGACTTCATCGCTACCGGCGCCCAGCATTTTATCCATCCCGTAATCGGTACGCTTGATGGTGACTTCGCCATGGAAACCGGCACGGTAGCCGCCCCAAGGATCTTTCCCTTCGCCTACTTTTTCGACAGGAATCTCGATGGTTTGAGTCACGCCGTGCAGGGTCAGTTGGCCCGTTAGGGTACCCTTGTTGGCATCACCTTCGTACTGAGTGCTTTTGAAGTTAATATTGGGATATTGACGGGCGCTGAAAAAGTCAGGGCTTTTTAGATGTTTATTGCGTTCGGCAAAGTTAGTATCGAGGCTATCGACAGGGATGGTGACTTGGATGCTGGCGTTTTGTGGTGCTGCGCTGTCGTAGTTAAAAGTGCCTTCAACCGTATTGAAGCGACCCACCAAATATGAAGTGTTGATATGTTTGATACGAAAAATGGCATTGGTGTGGGCTGGGTCGATTTTGTATTCAGCGGCTTGAGCCGTGGCGGTTAAGCTGGCGAGTCCGATGAGGGTTGCCATAGCGGTGCGAGCCAATAATGGGGGTAGTGTCATGGTGCTTCTCCTGGTTAAGTGATGGCTCAAGTGATTGATGGGGTTGGGGTGAGCCGGTTGATGTCGAGGAGTATGACGGAACGATTTGGGCTTGATAACAGGGTGTATTCTAAAGGCACTATTTACTGCTGGTTGATAATAATGACTTCTGGTTGACAATGAAGTGATATTCGGTGGGTCTAAGCATGCCGGTGTAAGATTTGCTTTTGAGTCTCGGTTGTTTAATCCGAGAGCCATAGACGATGAATCTCATCTAGGGGGTGGATTCTGGAACGCTTTGATGCTTATCAGGCTTTTTGCCAAGTCATGGAGTTAGGCAGTTTTGCCGGAGCGGCGCGTGCTTTGGATTTATCCACGGCGATGGTCAGTAAACATGTGGCGGCGTTAGAGAAGCACTTGGGGGTTCGATTATTAACAAGGACGACACGACGTCTGACGCCGACCGATGAGGGACGTCTGTTGTATCAGCAAGCAAGTGCCTTGTTGAATGAATGGCAGCAGTTGGAAACCGAAGTCTCGGCGCGAGCCGGGCATTTAATGGGCAAATTGAGAATTTCAGCGCCGATGGATTATGGGGTCGCGTCTTTGATGCCTTCGGTGGCTGAATTCCAGCAGTTGCACCCTCAGTTGAAGATTCAATTAATGCTGGAGGATCGCCGGGTTGATCTAACGGCGGAGTCTGTCGATCTGGCCGTGCGAATTGGGTTATTGCAAGATTCCAGTTTGGTGGCGCGGACACTGGGTGAGAGCCAGCTCTCGGTCTATGCCAGTCCAGAGTATCTTGAGCGTGAAGGGCGGCCTGAAACGCCTGCGGACTTACGCCGACATCGCTGTCTGCATTTTACTTATACCCAGGAAGGTCAGTTATGGCGTTTTCGTGATCCGTCCGATGGCAGCGAGCTACGTGAGCATTATGTGTCGGCACTGGATTGTAATAATGGTCGGGCGCTTTGCGAAGCGGCTGCAGCGGGTCTTGGGGTGGTGCAGCAGCCCGATTTTATGATGTCACCTTATCTGGAAAGTGGACGCCTAGTCCCGATTCTGGAAGAGTGGATGCCACCCCCTTTGGGCATTTACCTGGTCTATGCTCATCGCCATCATTTACCTGCCCGAGTGCAGGCGTTTATTGAGTTTCTCTGTGCACGCGTTCATCCCTAACGGTGCGGGGTATTCTGGTCTGGTGTGCTTAGTGAGGTCATTAAAAGTACGATGAAACCGTTGGCTCAGGGGGCTTGCCCCGTACTTGTTTTTGATTCTGGTGTGGGTGGTTTATCGATTGTGCAGGCGATCCGTCGGGCGTGGCCTTCGCTGCCGATGGATTATGCCTTTGATAATGCAGCATTTCCTTACGGTAATAAGCCCGAAGACTGGCTGGTCGACCGTGTTGAAGCGGTGATCACAAGCTTGCTGGACAAAACCGGTGCGGGTTTGGTGGTGATTGCCTGTAATACGGCCAGTACGCTGGCGCTGCCTCGGTTGCGTGAGCGTTTACGCGTGCCTGTGGTCGGAGTGGTGCCTGCAATCAAGCCTGCAGCGCAAGTATCGCAGACGCGTTCGATTGCGTTGTTAGCCACGGCTGGGACAGTGACACGCCCGTATGTCGATCAATTGATGCAGGATTTTGCGGCGGATTGTCGGCTTTATCGGTTCGCCTCTGCACCCTTAGTCGATTTGGCTGAGCAGGCTTTAGCGGGTCATCCCCCCGCACCAGAGACGCTTCGCCATATTCTGGCCCCCATTGAGGCCCAATCGGATATTGATACGATCATTTTGGGCTGTACCCATTTCCCATTACTGAAAACGGCCTTGCAGGCGGTGGCTGAGCGCACTTATCACTGGGTGGATTCTGGTGCTGCCGTGGCGCGACGGGTTGGGGATTTACTCGGCGTTGATGATGTGTCGGGGAATAGGGCGGCGGCTGGTGTCGCCTGGACGACGGCGCCTGTGCAGCAGATCCATTTAATGGAAGCATTGGCGACACTGGGGTTCGCTTCTTGTCGACAGCTGACGGCGTTGGACTTTAATGAAGGTGACATTGTGTTGAGCAGTGTCTAGGCTTGCAGAATAAAGAGCGCTGCACTATATAAAGCCCATTGTTTTAATATTACATTTTTGTACATCTTATCGGCCTATATCATGGCTGGATCTGAGCGGTGATGGCATTGTGATCACCTGAAGTCTTCGGTATTGCGCCAGTGATGGGAAAGTCGGTGGTGAGGAGAGCATCGCCTGCCGAAGTTATCGAGATTAATCGAGGAGAACTGCACCATGAGCGGTCGCTATATGACGCTGGGGTATTACGTCGGCTTTGATCATCATTTTAAGGCGACTTATGAAGTCATGGATTGGCAGGGGCAGCACGTATTCGGCAATAGCAAAGAGATTAAAGGATTGATTCAGTCTGGTGTCATGGGCCATGAGAATGACATCGAAGGACTGACACGCCATCTGCTCAGTGAAGGGATTTTGTATCCTCGCGGCAGCCTGATTGAGGGCATTACCCTTGATCGTGCCGTGCGTGAGCCTAAGGTGATTGAGTTGCCTTTATATGATGATGAAAAACAATTTGGTATGGCCTGGAAGGCGGTGAATGGGTTACCGGCAACTTCCGGTAATTTGACTCGTGATATCAAACTGCCGATTGGGAAGTTCGCTTCGGGTACTCCTGTACGTGACATTATTATCAAGCTGGGGCCTGCCTTTCCTGAGTTTGATATCACACAGGCCATGACCGATGGGGTGAATCGCATGTTATTGACTCGTCGTGAACAACGCGCTGAGACTCAATAATCCAGCGGGCGTTGCAGCTTAATCATCTAGGGAGGCTAAAGTCTAATCATTAAGGGCCGCGGTGCTGTCATTGAGAGATTTGACGGTGCAGTAAGAACGGGCTTGCACTGGCCGTTCGGCTTGGTAAGCTAGCCGCCCCTTGTTGATGATTGAACTGAGCCCTTATCCATGAGCCGTCTGCCTGTCGTTGAAGCTGAACGTTATTCTGAACTCCTCCACGCCAAGGCTGAGGCTTTGGCGTCTTGTTTTACGCCTTTTGATCCCCCTGAGATGGAGATCTTTCCATCTCCTCCGATGCATTATCGTATGCGGGCTGAGTTCCGTGTGTGGCATGAGGGGGATGATCTCTATTATGTGATGTTTGATACCGATGACGAGGCGCTAGCGGCACAGCAGGCCGCGCAGGTCGAGGCTGAAGCGAGCGCTGCTTCGGCGGAGGGTTCGCAAGTCCAAAGCGCACAAGGGAAGAAAAAGAAGAAACGGAATAAAACCCGAAAGCCCGTGAAAACGGTGCGGATGGATGACTACCCTGTGGCCAGTGAGCGGATTAATGCGTTGATGCCCGCGCTACTGGATGCCATTCGAGATGTGCCGCCTTTGCGCCATAAGTTATTTCAGGTCGAGTTTTTGACCACGTTGACTGGCGAGGCTTTGATCTCTCTGATTTATCATCGGCCGCTGGATGAACAGTGGGAAACGCTGGCCCGACAGTTACAGGTCGATTTGGGGGTCAGTATTATTGGCCGCTCTCGAAAACAACGCTTAGTGCTGGATCGTGAATTTGTGTTCGAGCGTTTGACGGTGGATGGCCAGACACTGACCTATAAGCAGGTGGAAAATAGTTTTACGCAGCCTAATGCGCGCATTTGTGAGTCGATGTTGAGCTGGGCGCGTGAAGTCACGCAAGGCATTGGGGGGGATCTGGTTGAGCTGTATTGTGGCGCGGGCAATTTCACCGTTGCGCTGGCACCAAATTTCCGCCGCGTTTTGGGCACTGAAATCTCCCGGACTTCGGTTGCCGCAGGTCGTTTTAATGTTGAAATCAATCGTGCCCATAATGCCCAGGTTGAGCGTTTATCGGCGGAGGAGTTTTCTCAGGCATTGGCGAACCCTCAGAGCCCTTATGGGCAGCGTCTGGGATTGGCAGATTACACTTTCTCTACGGTATTGGTGGACCCCCCTCGAGCGGGATTGGACCCTGATACACTCAAACAAGTGGCGGAGTATGACCACATTGTTTACATCTCTTGTAACCCTCAAACACTGGTTGAGAATCTCGCGACGTTGACCCAAACACACCGTCTGGAGCGTTTGGCTTTTTTCGATCAGTTCCCTTATACCGATCATGCCGAGGCCGGGGTGTTATTGGTTCGCCGGGCTTAAAATGTATGGCTTCGCCGAGCGTGGAATGTCGATCCAGGCATTTGGTATCGATGCTTTGCTCGGCGCTATTTGCCCGGTGCTATTTGCTCGGTGCTATTGGCTCGGCGCTATTGAGTGACGAGGTGATCTCACCTCCTAAGCGGCCATGGTTCAGAGCGTTCTCTGGATGATGCGCGGAGTTTAGGGGTAAAGCGGCGGCAGCAATGTTTGGGAACGGTGCTGGTGTTGTGTTTGTTTCTTTCTGTTGATCGCCAGTCTTGTGAATCCTTGCCTTTTCAATCCTTTTCTGGCGTGTCTACGGCCTAATAAGGCCTGGGCGAGTAAGTGCTGTGGGATGCGATGACCCGCGGCAGCATGGCGTAACACGCGCAGCAGTCCGGGTTTTTGCCATGCTGGGTGTGGTTGTCCCGTCCAGGAGGCCCAATCGGCGAGGAGGTTCAAGATGTCACGATGCGACCAGTGTTGCTGATTACGAATACGTCGGGCCAAACGTTGTTGAGGGCGTTGACGGTGGTGTATCCAGAGTATCACGCCGATGCTGACTAGGCTGGCCAGCACTGAGGCAATGAGGATGGACCATTGCGTCGACGTTTGTGCGTCAGCGGTGGTCGAAGAGACGGTGCCTGTATTCACCGCGGTTTGAGCTGTTGATGGCGAGTTTGCTGATGGCGAATCTGTAGATGACGATACAGCCTTCGCGGGAACGACTTTGAGTGTGGGTAAGGCCAGTTCCGTATGGCGCAGTCGATGTCGCTCGACATCCCACCAGGGCACGGACAGGGTGGGCAACTGGATTGATCCACTGCGTTTAAGCGTGACCAGCATGACCTGTTGGAGGTTGCCCACCAGTTGCTGACTGACCAATCGATCCTGAACATGGTGACGGACCGGCGCCACGGTATAGTCTTCTGTTTCGAGCCTTGGAAAAGTGGGCAGTAGTCGCCCTTGCTGCCCGACGGCGTCCAGGTAGACGGTCAGTTGTAAGGTATCACCGGCCTGATAGGCGTGGTTGGTGTTGGGCAGGTCATAATCCAAAGCCAGCCCTTCTGCTGGTAACCAAGTGGCCGTCTCGGGAAATTCTGCCGGTTTGGGCAGGACTTCAATGTCAATGGCGGGCGCTTCAGCTTGATGTCGACGGCTTTGATGGCTGCCGGGAAAGGGGCTGAGTCGGGCACTGAATTGGCGTGGCAATATACGCGCTGGGGCTTGGTTGATGGTAATCAAGTCGCGCCAACGGGCTTCTTGATAGCGCTGGCCATGAAGGGTGACTTGGTGTTCGATCGGTTCACCTAGCTGACGGCCTTGAGCCCCCTCCATTTTTAAGGGTGAGAGGGAGGGGTCAAAGGGATATCCTTGATAGAGGATTTCCATCCGGTAGACCAACGTTTGCCCGGCATAAGCCTGCCGATGGTTGAGATCCTGGTGTATGGAAATGACTTTTTCGTGTGTTGATTGAGCCGTTTGCGGCGTCACCTTCACTTTGGGGGGGGTGACCATCACCCGCAACGGTTGGGTGCGATCATTTCCTAGGGTAAAGGGCGGTAGTGTCAGCATCCCGGTACTGGCATCGTCCGGACGTTGACGGAGTGTCAGCAGCCAGCGGTGTTGAAAGCCTTGGTTTAATGATTCGGTGCTTTGGTCCATCCAGGTGATCTGGAAGTGCTTTTCTAACTCGGGAGACCAGCCTAGCTGAGGCGGTGCCCCTGCTTGATCCTGACTTTCTATCAGAATATCGAAGCTGCCGCCCGGTTCTATACTGGGTTGCATGAGGGTGAGCAGGGCCGCATGAGCTGATCCAGATAGTGCGCTGATCAGCAAACTCATGAGCATGAATAGCCCTTGGAACAGGCCCTGGGATTGAGCGCATGGCGTTAATCTCATGGCTGATGCTCCAAGTCATCACGGAAACGGTTGCGTAGCAAATTCCAACGGTCTTCTTCCAAAAGCTCCAGGGTACGCTGTCGGGCTTCTGACAAAGGCGGGCATTGTGCACATTGTGGCGGTGGTTGACCGGCTTGAAGCTGAGGCGCGGGCTGGCGGCCTTGATCCGAATTGGCTTCGGGTGGTGTTGCGTCATGATGGTCCGAGCGCCCCGCTTGCCCTGAATGGCAGGCTTGTAAGCGGGCTGTTGGGTCTGAGCCTTGAACCAAGGCTTGAGCCATGGCGCGATGCTCGCAGGCGGCTGGCCAGCGAGGTCTTTGTTGTAAGGCTTCGGTGAGCGGCGTCATGGCTTTTGCTGGCGCCCCCGCAGCTAGCCAAGCCGTACCTGTGTTATAAGCCAGGGCCGCGTAGCTGCCCGGCAGCGGAGGCTGTGCACTGCTGCTAATGTCATCTTGGCTTGGAGCCATTTTGGCCAGTTGTTGGCTGAACAGTTGGGCGGCTTCCTGATAGCGCCCCAATGCATAAGCCGCATGCGCTTTCAGTAACGAAGCCTCAGCCTCCTGGTAGGCGATTTCTGGGGTTTCAGCTTGTAAGGCTTGATAAGCCTGCCAGTCGGCAGACCACCAGCGCCCATTACCCGCCTGTGCGGGGGGGGCCAAGCTGAGCCCTAGAGCCGTTACCAGCGTTAAGCCACCCCAGACCAGCCCACTCAGCGATAGTGGGCTGGTTTGATTAAGATAATCACGGGATTGCCAAGCCAGCAGTAGCACGGCGGCCAGTAAGCACCAATGGCTGAATTCAATAAATCGATAGCCTGGGTTTTGTTCATCAGACAGGCGCGCGTTCTGAATCTGAGTACTTAATGCGGTATCCGGGTGTTTGAGCCATTGGTTGAGTCTTGTACTCCCCAGTTGAGCACTGATCAACCCGGATTGGGCCAGTGTGGTTAATTGTTCGCGCAGTGAGGCGCTGTCGGGTAAGAGGGGCACCAGTAGGAGCTGGGCTGATGCTGGGATCTGCTGTTTCAGTTGTGTCCAGTGTTCTGGACGTGGCAGTTGGTCGGTCAGCCATAGCCAATATAGCGGGGTTTCAGCCTGAGCGGGCTCAAGCCTTTGGGCCTGCGCAAAGGCGGCACTGGGATCATCACCACTTAACGGCATCACGCTGGGGTGAACCAGTTGCAACAGTTGGTCCAGTGTATGGGCATCACGCGTTAACGGGCTGGCAATATGAGCGCTGCCGGCGTAGAGCACAAGTCCGGTTAATCCCTGTTGGCGCTCCTGGAGAAGATGACTGAGCAGCCCTTGGGCACGAATCAACCGACTAGGGGGTAAGTCTCTTTGCATGAGTGATGGGGCCATGCGTTGGATCACGACCACACCGTTTTGTAAGTAGTTATGCGCAGGGGCCTCAATCGGCCAGCGGGGGCCGATCAGGGCTAGCCCCAGTAATAAGCCAATGAGGCTCAGTAAGGCCGGGTGCCGACGACTTTGAATCGGCTGACCTTTTAATAAGCGCGTGGCCAGGCTCGGCGGTAGCCATTGGCGCCATTGTTGCTGCTGGGGGCGTTGCCACCAGATCCACAGCAGCCCCATGAGCGGTAGCCAAAGCAGTAACCATGCGGGGCGTGCCAGCCAGAGGTGAATCGCGTCACTCATTCGATTGCCTCAAGTGCGCAGGTTCAGAAGGTGCTTGAGCTGATGCTGCTTGTGCCTGGTGTTGATGATGGTGTTGATGAATTGGGCGCACGGTGCGTCGTTGCCATAACCAGTAACTGCTCAAGAGCAGCGCGAGCAGGAGCAGGTATTGAGCCAGAGGGGCGTGTCGGGCAATGGTCTTCAATTGAGTGACGGGCTCTAGCTGATCAATTTGTTGGTAGATGCTGTCTAGGCTACGTACATTGTTGGCATGGAAAACCTGGCCACCGGTGGCCTCGATGCGTTCACGAAGATCGGGTGTGGTTTCCAGGCCAATCACTACCAGGTGAGTTCGGATTTGGGCTTCTTGGGCAATATTGAGGGCTTCTGCCGGGGTGAGCTGACCGGCATTATTAACCCCGTCTGAAAGGACGACCAGTACAGATTCGCCTTGACCCCGTCGCAACGCTCTGACGCCAAGCCCAATGGCATCGCCTATGGCGGTACCATTACCGGCCATTCCCGCCTTCAAAGCTTTAAGCTGCTCGACCAGCAGTTGATGGTCGAGGGTCATCGGGACATAGAGATAGGCATGGCTGCCAAAGACCATCAGCCCGACTTGGTCATATTGACGGCGCATGACAAATTGCCCGACGACTTTCTGAACTTGTTCTAAGCGAGTGCCGTGATCCAGGCGCTCATTCATGCTGCCGGATATATCGACGGCAAGCATCACTTGGCGGCTATTTTGTGGCAGGGTCTGTAAACGATCCAACAGCACCGGGCGACCGGTGGCGAGGATCAGTAGCGTCCAAATCAGGGCAAAGCGCCACTGCCCACTTAATCGAGCCCATGGCGTTGTGGGGGCTGTGGCGTTACTTGTTTGAGTGGCATTTTCGGGTAGCCGCAAAGTCTCCCCCCGGCTTTGCTTCGGAAGCAGCCGGTGAAGTATCCAGGGCAGGGGCCAGAGTAGGAGTGCCCACGGCCATAGTAGTGTCAGGTTTGGTGCTTGATCCATGATCTGACCAGCTGATGAAGGGCCGCAGTATCCAGTTGACCGGGCTCAGCTTTATAAGCGCCATGGGCGAGGACATGGCCGCAGCCTTGAGAAAACTCGTGAGTGTTCAAGCTATTATCCAAAAAAGTCAGCCAGTCGCTACCGGTTAAAGCGGCGACGTGCTCACGACGAAAATTACGCACGGCCAGCCGTCTCAGCAACAAATTCAGTTCATAGAGATAACGCGCATTGTTCAAATGGGCGGCATGCCGTTCACGAATGCTGTCCAGCTCTTGATAGGCATAACGGCGCAGCCGAGTCGCATTATAGTGACGCCAGCATAACATGGCGATGAACGCCAGCAAGAGACTGGCGATGACCAGCCAGGTCAGCGGTCCGGGGGGCCAAAGTCCTGGAGACTGAGGGGGCACGAGCGGGTTAAGTAGGGTTAGCGTATCTTCTTTCATGGGCCTTCAAAATCATCATTACACTTAATGCCTTGAGTTTACCTCTTTGTTGCGGCTTGCAGTGTTGTGTTGTGTGAACAGTGTGGTTTGAACACGCTTTGTATGAACAGCGCATGGGGTGATAGGCCTTGCCATAGGATCGTTATCACGGGTCTTGATAAATTTGTTCTGGATTTTCGGCCGTTTTAACTGGTTTCAGCAATATCACCCGAGAGCTGTCTCAGTAGCGGTTGATCACTGCGTAGCGCCAGATAGCCGCCTGAGCCTAAAACTTGTTGTGCGAGCTGTTGCCGGTGCCTTTTGTGCTGTTGTTGCCAGTGTTGCCGCGCTTGAGTATTTAGGGGTTGAGGGCCCAATCCTTGATCGATGGGGGCATTGATGGCGGGTAATGCCTCATCCAAGGGGTCAATCAGGTGAATCAGCACCAGTCGATGCTGGTGAGCCAAGCGCTTGAGCAGGGTGTAATGCCCTAGGTCGCGAAAATCACTGATCAGAAAAATCAACGTATCCCGAGAGCAATGTTGCGGCAACTGTTGTAAGTGGGCATCCAGTGCGCCAGGAACAGCCGGTGTCAGGGCGCTAAGCTGTTGATTGTGCTGTACCAGCTGGTGCAATAACTGTACAACGGCGCTTTCCCCTCGTCGGATCGGGAGCCAGCTTTCACTCTGGGAGCCTCTCACGGCGCCCCCAATGCGTTCACCTTGGATCAGTAACGCCCAGGCCAGCAGTGCCGCAGTATTGGCGGCGAGCACGGCTTTACTGGCACAACGGCCAAACTGAAGATGGGAAGCTTGATCAATAAATAAATGAACTGGGCGTTCACGCTCTTCGTGGTAGAGCTTGGTATGGGGGCGGCCGGTTCGAGCAGTCAGTTTCCAATCCAGGTGACGGGGATCATCACCGGGTTGATAAATGCGTGACTCCTTGAAATCCATGCCTCGACCAAAACGAGGCGATAGATGTTGTCCTGGAATCCGAGCCGCATGGGCCAGGAGTCGCGACAAGGGAAGTAGCGGGGCCTGAGCACGCCATTGGCAGAGATCCTGAAAGGTCACTTCGACGGGGACATCTGACAGCGCAGAGGCGGAGGGTGACGAGCGGTATGAAGCGGCTCCCACTTCATCCCCTTGTGACCCTTGTGGTTTTGCCCAGCGCTTGAACGCTAATGACTTGAACCATCCGGTTGAGAGCACAAACATTCCCCGTTTAGGCGACAGGCACCAGTGCCAAGAGGCGCTGAATGATGCTATCCAACGAGATACCTTCTGCTTCAGCGCTGTAATCACGCAGTAGCCGGTGACGTAAGATATCGGCGGCCAGGACTTGAACATCCTCCGGTAGTACATGGTCGCGCCCAGCCAGCCAGGCGCGTGCACGGCTGCATCTTTCTAAAGCGAGCACTGCACGAGGGCTAGCGCCAAAACGTAGCCATTGGGCCAATTGCTCATCATAGACTTCGGGTCGTCGTGTTGCTTGTACCAAAGCCACAATGTAATGCTCGACGGCTTCGGCCATATGGAGGTTAAGCACTTGCTGGCGGGCATCAAGGATGGCTTCACGTGGCATCTTGTCCCAAGTCGGGTGGGCGCTGTGATCGGCTTGTTGGCGTTGTAGCAACTCTTTGCGCACCAGTCGCATAATGGCTAACTCTTCTGCACTGTCGGGGTAGTCGATCCAGACATGCATCAGAAAACGATCGAGCTGTGCTTCAGGGAGTGGATAAGTGCCTTCTTGCTCAAGCGGGTTTTGTGTGGCCATGACCAAGAACACATCGCCCAAAGGCAGAGTGCGCCCGGCGATACTGACTTGCCGCTCAGCCATCGCTTCCAGCAACGCCGATTGTACTTTGGCGGGCGCCCGGTTGATTTCATCGGCCAGCAGAAAATCATGAAAGATCGGACCCGGGCGGAGGCTAAACTCCCCTTTGTCTGGATGAAAGACCTCGGTGCCGGTTAAGTCCGCCGGTAACAGGTCTGGGGTAAATTGAATACGTTGAAAGCCAACATCAAGTCGTTCTGCCAGTGCTTTGATCGCACGAGTTTTAGCGAGACCCGGCGCACCTTCTACGAGTAAGTGTCCATCCGCCAGCAATGCAATTAGCAGCCGCTCGATGAGCGCTTGCTGCCCAATGATTTGTTGCTCAAGTTCTGTTTTTAGATCAATAAAGGCCTGATGAACGCTCATGGTCAGTTGTCTATCCTTGCGTAACAGCCTGTGCTTCGATTGGCATTTGTTATGCGTAGAGTGCATGTTGAGTGCGGGATGATAACACCTGTCATAGCATAGGCATCGGAATCGAGCCTCTAGGTTCATTGCTGCTGTCAGATGATCAGTCGCCAAGTCACGACATGCGCCACGAAATGATCCAAGCCTATCGGGTTTGCCTGTTCTTTTCTAGCGTATGACTGGCCATGATGAGTTTCTTGCGCTAGGCACAGGGCAGTAGACCTGCCACTCAGGGTATTGAAGTCATTGGCGTGGCAGAGAATAGGCAGTAGTGTGGGGGTGAATACACATGACCTCCCGGTGAGCAGGTGGTATTGGTTTGAAATTTGGTGATTAGAAAGCGGTAGAACTCGGAAGCTGAAAGCGCACTAAATTAAAAAAACGCAATTTGATTTTGGTTCGCCTTACCGTCTTTACATTACAGCTCCAAGAGACTGGAGATATAACGCATGCAAACATCCCATAGCGCCTTGTCAGAATTGATTGAAACGTTAGAAGAGCCTTTGTCCAAACGTTTGCCGCAGGAGACTTGTGAGCAAATCAAGGCTTTTGCACTTCACCTTTATAAAAGTGCGGCTTATGACGAATTGGCAGCATGGTCTAATGAGGCGCTGTACGGCACGACCTTGTCGCTGTGGCAATTCCTACAAGATTTTGACGGTGATCAATCCAAGCTGAAAGTATTTAATCCTGAGTTTGAGCGAGATGGCTGGCAGTCGTCTCACACGGTGATTCAGGTGTTGAATGTGGATATGCCATTTTTGGTTGATTCACTGAGAATTGCATTGAATCAACATGGCTTAACACTGCATACGATTCACAACGCGGTGTTGCGTGTACAGCGCCAGTCCGGTGAGTTAGCGCATCTGGCGGCGCCTCAGGAAACTTTGGAGTCGAGTGCGCTGGAATCCGTGATCTATATGGAAATTGATCGCTGTAGCGACGAGCAGGAGCTGGAAGGGCTGCGAGAAGATCTGCTGAAGACGCTGCGCGAAGTCCATGTCGTGGTCGATGACTTTGCCGTTATGCGGGATCAGGCCTTGGTCTTGGCCAATGAGTTGAGTGAAACCCCACCGCCACAATTACAAGCCTCAGATGTTGAAGAAGCCGCGACTTTCTTGAAATGGTTGACGGATGATCACTTTACTTTCCTGGGCGCCGATGATTATGACGTTCAGGTGATCAATGGTGAGCGTAAACTGGTTAAGGTTGAAGGCAGTGAGCAGGGGGTCTTTAAATTAGATGACCCGCGTTATTCAGCACAGAGCCTGGATTCTTTATCTTTGGATGAGCATCAATTTGTGCTGATTCCGGAGTTGCTGAACTTTGCCAAGGCGCCCAATATGGCGCGGGTACATCGTCCTGCTTATCCTGATTATATTTCGATTAAGCGGTTCAATGCGCAAGGTGAAGTGATTGGTGAGCGTCATATCCTGGGGCTTTATACGGCCACAGTGTATAACCAGACTCCTCGCGCTATTCCCGTATTGCGACGCAAGATTCATGCGGTATTAGAACAGGCCGGGCTGAGCCTGTCGGGTCATAATGGCAAGCAGTTATTACAGATTCTGGAAGTTTATCCGCGTGATGATCTCTTCCAAATTGATACTCAGGAGCTGACGCAGACGGCGCTGAGTATTTTCAATATGCGTGAGCGTCGATTGGTCCGTGTCTTTCTGCGGACTGATCCTTATGCCCGTCACTATTCGGCGCTGGTGTATGTGCCGCGCGATGTGTTTGGTACTGAATTGCGTCAACGCATTCAACGTTTGCTGTGTGAAGAGCTGGATGCAGAGTTTATTGATTTTAATACCTATTTATCGGAATCGGTGCTGGCGCGTATTCAATTTATTATGCGCTTTAACAGTGATCAGCCGATTGAGGTCGATCTGGATGAGCTCGAGCAGCGGATCACTCAGATCGCCCGCTCTTGGGATGATGCGTTGCATAATGCGTTGATCGATGGCTATGGCGAAGAGAAAGCCAATGCTTATGCGCGACGCTATCGTGAGGCATTTCCTGCGGCTTATCGTGAAGATTTCAATGCCCGCAATGCGGTCTTTGATATCAGTCATATGGACGCCTTGGATGCGGGCGATTCGATTAGCTTAACGCTTTATCGCAATGTCGAAGATGCCGACCAGCTGCGGTTTAAAGTCTTCAAACAGCATGAGCCTGTTCCTTTGTCTGATGTGCTACCGGTGATGGAGCACTTGGGGCTTCGGGTACTCGGTGAGCGGCCTTATGAAATTAGTCGCAGTGACAGTGACTGCTGGATTCATGACTTCTCCTTATCCTATACCGGCGATCTTGACCTGGCCCAGGTGCGGGATATTTTTCACCGGGCTTTCCTGCATATCTGGCTCGGTGAAGCTGAAAATGACAGCTTTAACCGTCTGGTCTTAGCGGCTCATCTTGATTGGCGGCATGTCGCGATGTTGCGGGCTTATGCACGCTACATGAAGCAGATTGGGTTTTCTTTTTCGCAGGATTATATTGCCAACACCTTAAGCCTGCATGGCGACATTACACGTGATCTGGTGACCTTGTTTGATATGCGTTTCGACCCGGAAAAAACGCAGTCAGAAGCTGCCGAAAGCCAGTGTGTATCGCGTATTGAGCAGGGCCTGGAGAAAGTCGCCAGCCTGTCTGAAGATCGTATTTTGCGCCGTTATTTAGAGTTGATTCAGGCCACCTTGCGGACCAATTTCTATCAGCCCTATGCTGAAGGTCGAGCTAAGCCTTATATCAGCTTTAAGTTAGAGCCGCGTCATATCAGTGATATGCCTAAGCCGCGGCCGATGTTTGAAATCTTTGTTTATTCTCCGCGTGTTGAAGGGGTGCATCTGCGTGGCAGTAAAGTTGCCCGTGGTGGTTTGCGTTGGTCGGATCGACATGAGGATTTCCGTACCGAAGTATTGGGGCTAGTGAAAGCTCAGCAGGTGAAAAATGCGGTGATTGTTCCTGCCGGTGCCAAAGGGGGCTTTGTCTGCAAACGCCTGCCGGATGCCAGTGACCGAGAGGCTTTCCTGGCGGAAGGGATCGAGTGCTATAAGACCTTTATTCGAGGCTTATTGGATATCACGGATAATCTTGATGGCGATGCGATCTTACCGCCCGCTCAAGTGTTACGTCATGATGAAGATGATCCCTATCTCGTGGTCGCCGCTGATAAAGGCACCGCGACCTTCTCTGATATTGCCAATGGTATCGCTGAAGAATATGGCTTCTGGCTCGGTGATGCTTTTGCATCCGGGGGCTCGCAGGGGTATGACCATAAGAAAATGGGGATTACCGCTCGCGGTGCCTGGGTGTCAGTGCAACGCCATTTCCGAGAAATGGGGCACGATGTTCAGCGTGAGCCTTTCAGTGTTGTCGGGATTGGTGATATGGGCGGCGATGTGTTCGGTAACGGCATGCTGCTCTCTGACCAGATCAAACTGGTTGGGGCCTTTAACCATAAGCATATCTTTATTGATCCTAACCCCGATGTGACGGCCAGTTTCAAGGCTCGCCAGCAATTATTTGCGGGACCGAAAAGTGGTTGGGATGACTATCCGGCTGATTTGATTTCTAAGGGTGGTGGCGTTTTCTCTCGCGAGGCCAAGAGCATTGTGGTTACGCCGGAGATGAAAGCTTGCTTTGAAATCAAGGCGGATCGTTTGACGCCTAATGAGCTGATATCGGCACTGCTGCGGTCGCCGGTGGACTTGGTCTGGAATGGCGGGATTGGCACCTATGTCAAAGCGCATGATGAAACTCATGCGGAGGTGGGGGATAAAGCCAATGATACGTTGCGGATTGATGCTAACCAGTTACGTTGTCGCGTTGTTGGCGAAGGCGGTAACTTAGGGCTGACGCAGCGGGCGCGTATCGAAGCGGCCAAAGCCGGTGTACGTCTGTATACCGACTTTATCGATAATGCCGGTGGTGTGAACTGTTCAGACCACGAAGTGAACATCAAAATCATGCTTAACCAGGTCGTCAGCAATGGTGATTTGACGCTGAAGCAGCGTAATCAATTGCTGGAAGACATGACCGATGAAGTCGCTGAGCTGGTCTTAAACGATAGTTATACTCAGGCCCAGGCGTTGGCGGTGGCGGAGTTTGGCTCGCGTGAAGGGGTCAGTCATTACCGCCGTATGATTGATGATCTTGAGCATGATGGTCAGTTGGATCGAGAGCTTGAGTTTTTGCCTTCGGATGATGAGTTGGCTGAGCGTGAAGCTGAAGGTCTAGGCATGACGCGGCCTGAACTGGCGGTGTTGCTGGCTTATGCTAAAAGTGACATCAAGGCTTCGTTGTTGGCCTCAGATGTGCCGGAAGATCATTGGCTCTCTGAACAGATGCTCAGTCGTGCCTTCCCTGAAGCGCTGCGTGAACGGTTTGGTGATCGTTTAACTGAGCACCGTCTGAAACGTGAACTGGTGGCCACTATGTTGACCAACCAATTGGTTGATCATATGGGCATCACTTTTGTGCATCGTTTGCAAGATACGGCCAGCCTGACGATTCCTGATATTGTGCGTGGCTATGTCGTTGCGCGTGATGTGTTTGATATTCCGGCTTTGTGGGATGCACTCGAAGCATTAGATCACAAGGTTGAGTCTGGTCTGCAGCTGCAGATGATGCATCAATTGACACGGATGATGCGCCGCTCAACACGCTGGTTTGTGCGCCATCGTTTTGCGGGTCTCAGTATTCGAGAAGCGGTGGATCACTTTACGCCTAAGGTGCGCATGATTGCTGAGTTGATCGGTGAGCGTCTCAGCGGTGAGGCTTTATCCGATTGGAAAACGCGTCACGAGCAGTTAGTCGCGGCTGACGTGCCAGCAGAACTGGCTGGACGCTTGGCTGGGATTCAGCACCTGTATAACGCCTTGAATATCATTCAAGCCGAGCGCGATACCGGCGCTAAGTTACCGCAAGTGGCTGAAGCTTACTTCCTGATTGGTGAGAAGCTGTCGCTCCCCTGGTTGAATCAGCAAATTGTGGGTCTGGAGGTCCATGACCAGTGGGAAGCCATGGCGCGCGAAACCTATCGTGATGAGCTGGATGATCGTCAGCGTGCACTTGCGGTAAGTTTGTTGACCTTGGATGAAGGGGCGCCCGATCTAGAGGATCGTCTGACTCAGTGGGAAACCCGCCATGCCATGCAAGTGGATCACTGGTCTCAATTGCTGGAGGATGTACGCGGTGGCGGTAGCCATGTTGGATATCCGTTGTTTGCTGTCGCGATGCGTCAATTAGCGACTCTTGCGATCAGTGATGCCGATGGCTGAACCGCTGGGTTCACCTGACTAAAATAGGCATGGTATCGTGATGACAGCGCCTCTTATTGAATAAGGGGCGCTGTTTTTTGTGCCCAATCATTTTATGATGCGCTTTGGAACGTGTGGGCCGGTGGTATCAGCCTATGCTGGGCATGTGCCATTGGTCTGTCAGGGTGGGGCCGGTGTCGCATATAACAATGACTCTTGTCTGAATGACCTCCATGCAAAGTATTCTGATTCGGTTGGACCTCACGCGTGAGCAATGCTTGCGCTACTATCAGGGTGGTAGTCATTGGGTGATGGCGCAAAGTATTGAAGGGCGTCGTATTCAATTCCCTGCTTCTGTATTACATCGGATCGTCGGCCCGCAAGGTGTTTCCGGTATTTTTCGTATTCGCTTCACTGACGAAGGGCGCTTTGAAGATATCCAGCGTGTCTCGTCTTAGCGGGAATGAAATGAAGGTGCCCAAGTCAAGCACTTTGATTGTGATGAGTTGACTTGTGTGAATTCGATACTTTTCGACACCAGAAAGACCCGCTGAGCAGGTGTATCCTGCTATACTCCCCCCGTTTTTATGACCCCTCTGGACACCCCCTGTTTTTATGATTCCCTGGGCTCGGTGATATCAGCGTGGGTAGATGATTGTTTAGACCAAGAGGTGAGGATCGTCATGTATCGTCTGGCGCGTAACCTGCTGTTTCGTCTTTCCGGGGAAGCAGCCCATGAGCTGTCATTAGATATGCTGAATGCCGCCAATCGGTTGCATCTGCTCGGGATCGGTTTACCCGAACCGGTGTATGCGCCGGTGCAAGTGATGGGGCTGACGTTTCCTAATGCGGTGGGGTTAGCCGCGGGTCTAGATAAAAACGCCGATCATCTGGATAGTCTGGGACGTTTAGGCTTTGGATTTGTCGAAGTGGGCACGGTGACGCCCCGACCTCAACCCGGTAATCCGAAGCCGCGTTTGTTTCGGATACCCGAAGAGGGCGCCATTATTAATCGTATGGGGTTCAACAATAAAGGTGTTGATCACTTGGTTCAGCAGGTACGCAAGCGTCATTATGAGGGCCTGCTGGGGATTAATATTGGTAAGAATTTGACGACGCCCGTGGCCCAAGCGTTGGATGACTATCGGACGGGGTTGCGTGCCGTTTATGCCGATGCGGATTACGTCACTGTCAATATTTCTTCTCCCAATACACCGGGCCTGCGTAGCCTCCAAAGTGGCGATACTTTGCGTGAATTGCTGGCACCGTTGAAGGCTGAGCAAGCTGCCTTAGCGGATCAATATGGGCGTTATGTGCCGATTGCTGTCAAGATTGCCCCCGATATGGACGACGATGAGATTCGGGCGGTGGCACAGACCTTGCGAGCCTTAAAGATTGATGGCGTGATTGCCACCAATACCACGCTGGATAAAACACAGGTGACGGGGTTGCGCCATGGGGATGAGCAAGGGGGGCTCTCAGGTCGCCCTTTGACCGACGCCTCAACCGAAGTCATCCGTGTGCTGGCCGATGCCTTAGAAAATGATTTACCGATTATTGGCGTCGGGGGTATTCATTGTGCGCAAGATGCGGCGGCCAAAATTCAAGCGGGTGCCCGTTTGGTACAGCTATATACGGGATTAATTTACGAAGGCCCGCAACTGGTTCAGTCTTGTGCTGAGGCACTGGCAGGGCTTGGTGATGCAAACGCTTAACTAGGATGAGATCCTAACGAGGGTCAGATCTTAATGGGTGGTCAATATAGTGAGTTGGATTGGATATAGGTTGGATTGGATATTGATTGAATCGAATATAGAAAGGCTCGCGATTTTTCGCGAGCCTTGACGCCAGTCTGCGTGACGAGTGTCAGACCTTAAGGTCGGTATCTGTACCAGACACTATGTTGAAAATCACATTGTTGAGGTACAGCACCGTTGAGGTACGACACTGTTGACGGGCAACACTTAGGCACGCTTGTTGAGTGCTTAAGTGACTGCCCTCATACCACGCAACGGGTATCGTTTATTCACTTGGCATAAGCCATGAGGTTCGTTAGAGAATAGATGGATTTTTGTGAATCGCCGATACTCCTTTAAAGCCGGACCAGCGGTCTTCGCGTCCTTCTCGCCAACCGTTGATCCAATCCTGACGTAAGTCGTCTTGCTGGGAAGGACAGGCGTCCTTTGATCGACCGGATAAACCGGCCTGATAGCCGCGGATAAAGACTCGTTGAGTGCGATCACGTTTCTGTCGCTTCATAAGTACGGCCTCTCCTGCTTTACTTGGACTGTCTTTGATTGACCCGAAATCATGCCACAATGAAGGGCGATGAAACTGGCCTTTCATGTCTATTCGGATAGCGGCCAGCTCATGACATTCGGGTTATCCCCGTGCAAGCCTGACCTGTTGCTACGAGGCTTAATGGCAAGTCAAACTCACATAGCAAGTTAAACGAGTGCCAATGACTCCCCGTATCAACCAAGGCTCACCCTTCTAGTGATACGCTATGTTGCTGTAAGAGGGAAAGTGACATTTTCAATCGTACAAGGGTTCTTTATTATCCACGCCAATATGGCATTGTTATGAATTCTGGAGAAAAAATGTCCGATGCGCCGCTAGACCCGTCAATGCTGACTTTGACGGTGACCTGCCCCAAAGGGCTAGAAGCCTTGTTGGCTGATGAGTTAACACAGTTCGGTTGGCAGGCCGTCCGACAAAGTGTTGGCAGTGTGCGTGGCCAGGGGCGCTTGGACGACGCCTATCGTGCGGTGTTATGGAGCTGCTTAGCCAACCGGGTGTTATTGACGCTGGCACGAGCGCCCGTCAGTGATGCGGATAGCTTGCGTGCCTTGGTGCAGCAAGTGGATTGGCGTGAGCATCTGTCCTCAGAAGGGAGTCTGGCGGTGGATGTGAGTGGCACCACCCCTCAGTTACGCCATACCCGGAATACGGCGTTGCAGGTCAAAGATGGGATCGTCGATCAGTTCCGCGATCATGGGTTGGCACGTCCATCGGTTGATCTCCAGCAGCCTGATATCCGCTTGCACTTGAGGTTGCATCGTCATGAAGGGGTGCTGAGCCTGGATTTGGGTGGACAAAGCTTGCATCAGCGAGGTTATCGCTTGGAAGGCGCTCGAGCGCCCCTTAAAGAGAATCTCGCGGCGGCTTTGTTGATTCGTGCCGGGTGGCCTGAGCGAGCCGCAGCAGGTGAGCCATTATTGGATCCCCTGTGTGGTTCTGGCACTTTATTGGCTGAAGCCGGCTTGATGGCGGCGGATATGGCTCCAGGCTTGTTGCGCGAGAGTCATGGTTTGGAGCGTTGGCTGGGGCATGTCCCTCAACTTTGGCAAGCCTTGTGTGATGAGGCCGAACAGCGTGCCAAGGCAGGGCTGGCGAAAGGACTGCCTGCACTGATTGGGCGAGACTTAAGCGACGAGGCTCTAAGCGCAGCGCGAGGCAACCTGGCGCGGGCAGGTTTGGACACCTTTGTGACGCTGGAACATGGTGATGCTCGACACTTGCCGATAGCGCCTGCTGAGACGGGGCTTGTGATCACCAACCCGCCTTATGGGGAGCGCCTGTCAGAGATTCCCCCTTTGGTGACTTTGTATGCTCAATTGGGTCAGCAGTTGCGAGAACATTATGGCCAGTGGCGGCTCGCGCTGTTTACTTCTAATCCTGATTTAGCGCATCGTATTCCCGCCAGTCCGGCACGCCAGTATGCCCTCTTTAATGGGCCGATCGCCTGTAAGCTGTTTCTATTTGATTTGGCACAGCAGCGTGAGCGCCATGTTGTGACAGATGAGGCGGGTGTTGAATCATCGGCTTCAGCTGAACACGCTTCGGAAAAGACAGCGACGTCGATCTTAAGTGAAGGGGCGCAGATGCTGGCCAATCGTTTGCGGAAGAATCGTAAGAAGCTGGCGAAATGGATTAAGCGTGAATCTATCGAGTGTTACCGTCTTTATGATGCGGATATGCCTGAATATGCAATGGCGATCGATATTTATGGCCATCAGGTGCATGTCCAGGAGTATGCGCCGCCCCGTTCAATTGATCCGGATAAAGCGCAGCAGCGCTTGATGGAAGCATTGCAGGCGATTCCAGAAGTGTTGGATGTTGCGCCAGAAGATATTCACCTCAAGCAACGTCGGCGCCAGAGTGGAACGGCGCAGTACACCAAGTTTGATCAAAAGGGTCGTTTTTTCGCTGTACGCGAAGGGCAGGCGCAGTTGATGGTGAATTTAACGGATTATCTCGATACTGGGCTGTTTCTTGACCACAGACCGACCCGCTTACGCATTTATGAGCTGGCGCAAGGTAAGCGTTTTCTTAATCTGTTCTGTTATACCGGAGCCGCGACCATTCAAGCGGCGTTAGGTGGCGCTCGAGCGACCACGAGTGTTGATTTGTCGAAAACCTATTTGGGCTGGCTTGAGCGTAATTTGAAAGCTAATCAGCTGGATTTTCGTCAACACCAACGTCTGCAGGCGGATTGCCTACAATGGATTCAGCGCCATCAAGGTCGTTACGACTTGATCTTTATGGATCCGCCCACCTTCTCTAACTCCAAGAAGATGGAAGGGGTGCTGGATGTCCAGCGTGATCATGTGGCACTCATTGACGGCGCAATGAAGTTGCTAAGCAGTGACGGTTTATTAATCTTCTCTAACAATCAGCGACGTTTTCAACTGGACGCAGACTTGATGGCGCGCTATGAAGTGAAGAATGTGACATCACAAAGTATTCCACCGGATTTCGCCCGTAATCAGAAAATCCATCAGTGCTTTGAGTTTCGCCACCGCATTATGAGTTAATCCGATTAAGGCATTGCAAGATTGATAGAGCGAAGAGATTGAAATGGATTTGCCACAATCATCACTGACACTGCGTTTGTTCACGACTCAGGGCTGTCATTTATGTGAGCAAGCAGAGCACTTGCTTGAGCCTTGGCGGGCGCAAGGGGTGAGCCTTGAATTGGTTGAAATTACGGATCATCCCGATTGGGTTGAGCAGTATGGTGTGCGTATTCCGGTACTGCAAAATACCCGGGGTGATGAGCTAGGCTGGCCCTTTGATGCGCCAGCACTCGCTCATTGGTTGTCTCAAAGCGGGTGATCCCAAAATGGATCGTATGAACACTCATGCGTGATATATGAGCATGAGTCAGAAGAATGAAGTGGGTAATAATAACCAGAGGATTACCTCGTATGACCACTGCAACAGAGGCTTCAACCTCCCAAGTTCCAGCATCGCCGTCCACCGTTGCCGATATCATGGTGCCTGATGTGGTGACTTTGCGTTTGGAGCAAACACTGCATGATGGCCATGAACTGATGCGTGATCATCAGATCCGTCATGTCCCCGTATTAGATAGTCAGGGCTTGTTAGTGGGGCTACTGAATCAAAAGGCGGTGTTGAGAGAAGCCCTTCGGATCGCTGATGAGTATGGCACTCATCGATTGAGTCATTATCTCAAGCAGGTTCCACTAACCGATGTGATTAATCGTGATTTTCCACAGCTTTCAGCCGATACGCCTTTGACTGAAGCCGGGCAGTTGCTATTGGCCCGTAAGCAAGGCGCATTACCTATTCTGGATGATGGACGTCTGGTGGGGATTGTGTCTTCAGTTGATTTTGTCCGCTTGGCTATGCGTCTACTTGAACCCTCGATCGATTGAGCGCATTGTGAACGCTGAGCGCTTAATCGAGACCGGTGGTCGGGTGCTTGTCATCCACACCGGTCGTCATTGTGTCTCGCTTTGAGTGGTGCTTTTAGCACACTGTGCTCTGATGGGCTTGATGCCAAGTGACTTAAAATGGCAGCTCTCGTTGTAGCTGAGCGCGTACCGGCTCAGGCAGTGATTCTAGAGCATCCGCTTCAAGCACCTTATGCATACCCCGGCTCTCCTGAATATGGCGAATATCGTCCAGTAGAATACTGGCTTCATCCAGAGAGCTGACAAGCGTATGCTTAATACCGCCGAACTGGGTTCCAATCTGACCCCAGACACGGGTGAGTACCCAGTCGCCGAACATATCCTGGTGGAGGTGGGCGAGATAGTAATCATGCTCATTTTCCCAGCGAACGATCAAAGTCAGGTCTCCTTTAGTTAGAGCCCTATTTTAGAGTTTGAATCATGCGAATCCTAGCCGATGAAAATATTCCGTTACTCCAACCCTTTTTTGGCGGGCTGGGGGAATTGGTCACGCTACCGGGTCGGGCGATTGATCGAGCCGCCGTTAAGCACGCTGATATTGTGTTGGTCCGCTCCATTACGCCTGTAAATGCCGATTTGCTGGCAGACACGCCAGTACGCTTTGTCGGAACAGCGACGATCGGCACGGACCATATTGATCAAGCGGCATTGGCGTCAATGGGGATCGGTTTTGCGAATGCGCCGGGCAGCAATGCGGATTCTGTCGTTGAGTATGTGATTTCCAGTTTGTTGTGGATCGCTGAGCGGGAAGGCTTTCTGTTACGCGAGCGGACTGTTGGCATCATTGGGGTGGGGAATGTCGGTGGCCGCTTGGCTGAACGCTTATCCCGTCTAGGTGTGAAGATCTTGTTGTGCGACCCGCCTCGGGTTGATGCGGAACCCGAGGAGACTCAGCACTTTGTCGATCTGGAGACTTTGTTGACTGAAGCTGATGTGATCAGCTGTCACGTCCCTTTGGTTCGCGAAGGCGCTTACCCGACGCACCACTTATTGGATGAGAAACGGCTGAAATCGCTTAAGCCCGACACAGTACTGGTGAATACCAGTCGCGGGAGTGTGGTGGATAATCAAGCCTTGAAAGCACGTCTTAAAGATTTAGGTGATCTACTGACGATCATGGACGTCTTTGAGCGTGAGCCTGAGCTTGATCCTGAATTGATCTCGCTATGTGATCTGGCGACTCCACATATCGCAGGCTATAGCTTGGACGGTAAAATGCGGGGCAGTGAAATGATTTATCAGGCCGTTTGTCAGCATTTTGGGCTCCCTGCGCGACAAAAACTCGGGGGGTTGCTCCCTGAACCCTGGTTGAAGCGTTTAGGGTTTTCGCCTGATGCCGATCCGATTTGGACTTTACGTGCGGCTGTTAGGGCCTGTTACGACCCGCGTGATGATGATGCTGCGCTGAGACTTGCGTTACGCCGTGAACTGCCTGCCCAGGCTTATGACCGTTTGCGTCGTGAGTACCATACTCGGCGTGAGTTCACGACAATAAAGATCAAAGTGCGCAAAAAATCGTCTGAAATGGGCAATATTCTAACAGCAGCTGGATTCAGTATTCGCGAAGCTTAACCGTTTGATCTGTATTCAATGGCCTTACCCTGATGAGCTTGCTTTGATGGCCTCATGTGGTGAGGTCATTTTCTTTATATGCTTGACTCCTCCCTTATTCTTCTGCTCACTTTGAGTCTATTCTTTCTGTTATCGCGGGCTGTTGAGTGTTTTGCTGATGGGCTGCCTAGATTTGATATGACCGCTAGATTTTACACGACCATTTAAATGGAAGCTTTGGCCATAGTTCACTAGCGCTTTAGATTGAAATCGGCAGCCATTGATTTAAAACGACTGAGCTCAAAAAACGACTGAGGTCAAAAGTGACTGAAGCCAAAAACGGCTAAAGTTAAGACAATCAAAGCAGATAGAGTGATGCTAGCGTTTGGGGCATATGTCTTTGTTTGGTGCGCTTCATGTGTCACCGCCACCACTGCCACTCATTATGGATATGATGATGAAATTACCCTGGAAAACCTCCACGTCTAAATTTGCCTCCGATTCAGCATCGGCTGCGCCTATCAAGGTTTATGCCGGGGCTTCTCACTCTTTGACTCCAGAGCAGTTAGCCTCGTTGGATTTTGGTCAGGGCCAAACAGCGCTCGCTTTGGCTTTTGTTTCGCCTCATCTTGATTTTGAGAAAACGGTGAGTCAGCTCAGGCGCTCGATGCCATTCGCTCAGCGTTTGGTGGTGTTGATGACGGCAGGGGAGTTGAGCTCTTGCGGGGCTTCAATGTACCACGAGGCCCCTGCTCAGGGACATTGGGATAACGTGGTCGTACAAACGTATAGTCAAGCACTGATGGCTCAGTTGCATATCGCGACAATCCCATTGCCCTGTGACGATATTCAGCGTGGAGAGGTGCGGTTATCGGAAGAGGAGCGTGTGACACAGATTAAACGTGAGTTGGATAAAGTCCGTGTGCCTTTTAGCATTCAGTGTCATGACACGCTGGCTTTAACTTTCTTTGATGGTTTGTCAGGCTGTGAAAGCTTCTTTATGCAGGCGATTTATGCTCATGGAGGTTTTCCCTGTTACTTTGTGGGAGGCTCTGCGGGAGGCACTTTAAACTTTGATAAAGCGTTTGTCTTTGATGGTGAAAAAGTGGCAGCACGTTGTGCGGTAGCCATTTTTATTAAGCTAGCACCAGCTTATCAATACAGTATTTTTATGCATCATAACTTCCGTAAAACCGGGACTTCATTTGTGATCGGTGATGCGGATGTGAATACCCGAGATGTCCGTACGGTTGTTGTACAGCAACAGGGAAAGACGCGCTCAATACCTTTTGTCGAGGCCTTGTGTGAACATTTTGGTTGTACTTCAAGCGCACTGGAAAAGCATTTAGAAGGCTATTCATTTGCGGTTGAGATCGGAGGGGAGACTTATAACCGCTCGGTCGCTGCTTTTGACTTCGAACAGGGGGCCGCACGTTTTTTCTGTGACCTCCGTTTTGGTGAGCGTTTGCATTTAGTACAAAGTGATTCTTTTGGGCAAGCCTTAGATAAAGCCTACGCTGATTTTGCCCGAGCACGTCCTAAAGCATTAGTGGGAATCTTGGCCAACGACTGTATTTTGCGGCGCTTGAATAATGCCCAGTCGTTGAAAGGCGTTAAGCCCTTTGCCGATACGGTGATTGCAGGTTACTCCTCTTTTGGTGAGTTGCTGGGTGTGCATATGAACCAGACATTGACGGCGATCCTGTTTTATCGTCGTGATGACACTGTGCGCGACCCGCTCATTGAGCTTTTTCCTCATCACTACAGTAATTTCCGCGAATACTTTATGGAAAGCCGAATGCATAGCCTGGAGCAAGTCATCGACTTGCAATCGATTCTAATCAATTACATGACTGAATATAAAGATATGGCGTCGACCATGATGTCGGGCTTTGAATCGGTGCAAAGCTATACCTCGTCGGTGACGGATGTACTGAATGATATACAGCAGCGTTTTGATCAGATTCATCACGATGTACGGTTACAGGCTGAAGGCCGAGAGCGTCTGCGCGAAGGCGTCAGCCGACTCCAGAAAAATGCAGATGAAATCATTTCAGTGCTCGGTGTGATCAGCAGTATTGCCGATAAAACTAACTTGTTGGCCTTAAATGCTTCCATTGAAGCGGCCCGTGCGGGGGAACATGGTCGTGGGTTTGCGGTTGTTGCGGATGAGGTGCGAACGCTGTCACGTAGTACCCATGAGAGTGTCGGCGAAACGAATGAAACGGTCAGTGGTGTTTCATCCTCGATCCTAGATATTCGCGATAGTATGAATCAAGCCAGTGATTTTATTGACACTATGAGCGAGCAAGTCACCCAATTGGGAAGTGATATGACGCAGATGATTGCGGAGTCTGAGGCCACGCGCTCAACGGTGGATCAAAGTATTGAGCAGGCCCAGGCTTTGAATCAATATTTAGATGAGATTAATCGGGCGGTCGATGAAATTAATACGCTTAAAAGTAACTTCTAGTGCAGCGTTTTAGGCGCTTCGTTTCAGCTGGCGCTTTATGGCTCTGTGCGTGATCTCGAAACGTCAACCATGTGCCACTTCAATGGCTTGAGATGCTAAGTTTTTTTAGATAAGCCCTTTTAGAAAACCTGTTATCAACCAACCCTTTAAAAGAAAAGCCCTGCAAATGGTTGCAGGGCTTGAGTGTTTTAAGGGGTTAGATTAGCGATACGCTATTTTTTCCAGTGCCGCGATCCGATCGTCCAGAGGCGGGTGACTGGAAAAGAGTTGTTCGATCAGTGATCGAGTCTGTCCCTTATTAATACCAAAAGCGGTTAATGTGTCTGGCATTTGGTTCGGTAACTCTTGCTCTGCTTTCAAGCGCTGTAGTGCCGCCATCATGGCACCGGCCCCTGCCAACTTAGCGCCGGCTTCATCCGCACGATATTCACGGTAGCGGCTGAACCACATGACAATTGCCGAAGCGGCAATGCCTAAAACGATTTCAGCCACAATGCTCACGATGTAATAAGCAATGCCCGGCCCTTGATACTCGTCATCACTATTGCCGCTGAGAAAGCGATCCACGGCATAGCCTGCAATACGAGCAAAGAACATGACAAAGGTATTCACGACTCCCTGAACCAATGAAAGCGTAACCATATCGCCATTAGCGACGTGGCCGATTTCATGCGCCAGTACCGCGCGTGTTTCTTCGGGACGCATCCGTTGCAGTAGCCCTGCCGATACCGCCACGAGTGCATCATTACGGTTCCAACCGGTGGCAAAAGCGTTGGATTGTGCGGCGGGAAAAATACCGACTGTCGGCATGCCAATGCCGGCCTTTTGGGCCAGTTCAGAGACAGTGTCGACGAGCCATTTTTCCTGGGCATTACGCGGGTGTTCAATGATTTGGGTGCCTGTGCTCCATTGCGCCATTTTTTTGGACATCAATAGAGAGATCAGTGAACCTGCCATCCCAAATACAAAACAGAAGACCAGCAGGCTGCCTAAATCCAGCCCCTGGCGGCTCATGTAGCCGTCAACACCTAGCAGGCTTAAGGTGACACTGGCCACCAGTACAACGGCCAGGTTGGTTGCCAGAAACAGCAGTATGCGCATCATGGCGTGGTATGTCCTCATGCAAGTTGATTAGGCTTTTGCTTCATCAAGCGATTACAAGCACTCTTTTAGATCGTGGTGGTGGTTAAAGGTTTCAAGATGTCATTGTTATAAGTGTTTCTTTCTGTGATGTCTCGGGTGCTGCAACGACTTTTCTATTATTTATTGACGATAGCGGGATAAGAAGCGCGCTAATCGCTGTATGGCATCTTCAAGGTGATCCACCCAGGGGAGTGTGACCAGTCTAAAGTGATCGGGCGACGGCCAGTTAAAGGCGGTGCCTTGTACCAGTAGCATTTTTTCTTGTTGTAGTAGATCCAATACCATGCGTTCGTCATCTTGGATGTTAAAAACTTTCGGATCCAAGCGCGGGAACATATACAAAGCGCCTTTAGGTTTCACACAGCTGACGCCGGGGATCTCTTGAATCATTTCATAAGCGCGATCGCGTTGTGCTAATAAGCGACCGCCAGGCAAAATCAAGTCGTTAATGCTTTGATATCCACCTAATGCCGTTTGAATGGCATGCTGTGCCGGTACGTTGGCACATAATCGCATTGAGGCCAGCATATTGAGACCTTCAATAAAGTCTTGGGCCAAGTGTTTGGCGCCGGAAAGAATCAACCAGCCTGATCGAAAACCGGCAATGCGATAACTTTTGGATAGACCATTAAAAGTACAGAATAATAAATCATCCGCTAGGCTGGCTGTGGCCACATGCTGGGCATCATCGTAGAGAATCTTGTCATAAATTTCATCGGAGAAAATGACGAGGTTGTGCGCGCGAGCAATCTCAATGAGCCCTTCTAAAATCTCGCGTGAGTATACGGCGCCGGTGGGGTTGTTGGGATTAATTAATACCAGGGCCCGTGTACGGCTGCTGATCTTGCTGCGAATATCATCCAGGTCAGGGAACCAGTCACTTTGTTCATCACAAGTATAGTGGACTGCTTTACCCCCTGCCAGGCCGGTTGCGGCTGTCCATAGTGGGTAGTCGGGAGCGGGGAGTAAGACTTCATCTTGATCATTGAGCAGTGCTTGCATCGCCATCACGATGAGCTCACTCACGCCATTGCCTAAAATGACGTCTTCAATGCCTACACCTTGGATACCGGTCTTTTGGCATTCCTGCATGACGGCTTTGCGTGCTGAGTAGAGGCCTTTAGCGTCACTGTATCCTTGTGCCTGAGCTAAGTTACGCATGACATCTTGGAGAATTTCTTCAGGCGCTTCGAAGCCAAAAGGTGCGGGATTACCAATATTGAGCTTCAGTATGCGCTGGCCTTCTTCTTCTAGGCGTTTGGCTTCTTCTAGTACTGGGCCGCGGATGTCATAACAAATATTGTTGAGTTTATGAGACTTACGAATGGTGTACATGCCAGGTATCCAGAATTGACTTACTTAGAATTGACGTCATTTGCCGGTTTGAACGAAGACAGGCCAGCAGAGGAATATGGATGGTGGAGATTAAAATTGGCTCAGGGGTAAAAAGCCAAACACGCATGATAAAGGGCTCGCCGCTCTAGGCCAAGCCTTCATCTGTGGGAGAGGTATTGATTCTGGTCGGCACTAAGTCGCAACAATACAGTTACGCCCCCTCGCTTTGGCTTCATAGAGTCGGTTATCCAGGCGCAGTAGCATGGCATCAATGGCTTCGTCGCCTCTTAGTTCCGCGATACCGATACTGGTTGTAAAACTGACTGTTTCGCCTTGATGATTGTAGACTCTTGTTTTTTCACAATGATGACGGATACGTTCGGCCAACCCCATGGCATCTGATTTGGGGGTGCCGGGTAGTACAATGATGAACTCTTCGCCGCCGTATCGAGCGATAATATCGGATTCTCTAAGTTCACCACGTAAGATTGAGGCGAAGCTTTTCAGGACCTGGTCACCAATAGAGTGTCCATGAGTGTCATTAATTCGTTTGAAGCGATCCAGGTCCAGCATTAAAAGGGTTAATGGTGCCGCCTTACCTGAGTCTTCCCGGTCTTCTTTACGCTTGGCGATTAACTGGTCAAGGCTTTCCAAGAGGACACCACGGTTTAGCAGTCCGGTTAACGGGTCTAGGCTGGCCTGACGATAAAGGCGCATTAAAGTGCTGACCTGGGAGTGGTTGGCCCATAAAGAAATGGCCATTAAAGTGCACAGCAGCCACAAATCTTGCCAGCCTAACGGCGTCAGTAATAATCCACCTTTATATTGTGAAATCAGCTCCAGTAGCAGAATAATCATGCCGATACCGAAGCTTTCTAGCAGTGTGAGTGGGAAAACGCTCAGAAATGCGACCAGTAAGAAAGGAATAAAGCTGTAGCCGGCCAAGTCATGACTCTGATAATCGCCCAGCATCAGTAATACGGCGAGGTAAAATAAAGCCGGTGATAACATCAACAGCGCCACAGAATGGCGTACTTTATCAAGACTGATGCGTGAGCGGCGTGTAATGAGCATGACCAGTGTGAGTGCGCCCATCATAAGGGCTCGTGCTAACAACACATTACTGTATAACGCTCCAGGAATAATGAAGTAGTCCACCATCGCCCAAATGGGCGTTAGCAGCGCGAAGACCATAGCAACAAACATAACGCGAGTATGTAAGTACTCACTTCGTGCAAAGTTGAAATCTTGAGAGTGATGCTTGTTGGTTAAGGTATCGCTAAGACCCGATGGAAACCAGCGAGAGGTTGATAGCGCTTGCCTTGTCATGCCTGGCGTGTGATAACGTCGCCTTTCCTGTGAGCTCACAAGTTTCTCCAACAGGGTCGGACTTAATACTTATCCTGAAGTGTTTTTTCAGCACCTAATCTAGGCCCTGCCTCACTTCCGAGCCCACTGACTAAAGTGGGATGGCATCATATCAGTCATGTATCATTTTTATTTGATTTGTATCAAGGTGGTTCGTTCTGTTGGTTATGTGTTTAGCCTTGTGTGTCCGTTTCTTCATGGCCATCAAGATCAGGGTCATAGACTGGTATGTCGGCCGGCGTTTCCAGTGTTAATAAGCCAAGATGACCGCCTCTAAGATCGTGTAGAAGTACTTCTGATGCCCTATGGTAATCCACGATGCCGCCAGACTTTAGGCCCCCTCTTTTACGGGCAATAATCTCCAGCATCGATAAGGGTTCATCCGGCAGGTGATCGACTTTGTAACGCCTCGCCAGTTGTTCTGGGTAGCGTTGCATCAAGGTCTCAACAGCCCAAAGGCCAACATCTTCATAGTCCATCGCGGTATCCCGGATGGCGCCAGTCATTGCCAGTCGATAAGCACTATTTTGGTCGTGAATGCGTGGCCATAATACGCCAGGAGTATCGGTGATTTGTAAGCGTTCGCCCACTTGGATTTTTTGCTGGCGACGTGTGACGGCAGGTTCATTGCCCACTTTGGCCACACGCTTTCCGGCCAGGGCATTGATGAGTGTCGATTTGCCGACATTAGGAATGCCCATGACCATGGCTTTGACGGAGCGGCTTTCACGCACCTGGTCGGCCAATTCCTGGCAGGTTTTGGCAATGGGTTTGAGTGTTTTGACATCAGTTGTGACAACGGGCAAGGCACGAACCTGCTGATCTTGCTCCTGGTAAGCGACCCATTCACGTATTTTTTCAGGATCCGCCAAGTCACTTTTAGATAACAGTTTGAGTACTGGCTTATGGCGTACTAACTGACCCAACACCGGGTTGGCGCTAGAGTATGGTATTCGAGCATCCAATACTTCAATCACCACATCGATCTCAGGCAACAGCTTTTTAATCTCACGACGTGCTTTATGCATGTGTCCGGGATACCAGCCCAAGGTCATAGCATTATCCTATTTGAATCCACTTGTGAAAAATGAGCGGGGCCAGCAGTCGCAACGGCTGGTCCACTCAGGCGGGCGTTAGTGTACAGTATCCGTATCGGAGGAGGCGCTAGTTGTCGTAAACTTGTTTTTTCTTCCAGCTGTCTTCATCTTCGATCATTTGATCAAGTGCTTCATTGAGTTCACTGTTTTGTGATGATTGCTCTTCAGCCGAGGCTTGCTGTTGTTCCAAGCGCTCAATGGTTTTTTTACAATCCAAAATGTACTGATTATATAGCCCCTGACCATTGACCTTGTTCAGTTCGTTGATGATGCGCTGATATTGCAGTATCGCAATACGTAATTTCCCTTCGTTTTCCGCCTTCTGGGCCGCAGAACTGTATACTTCAATCAATGAACGAGTGAAACCGTGTTTGATTTCACCGATAAATCCCTGCGCTGTTTTAGCATTCAGTTTGCGATCCTTATAGAGGTCGCTCAGCGTCTTATGCAGTAGTTTGAGGTTTCTGCGGACCTGATTCGCTACCTTGATATCGTCAATGGGGGCTGCTTTGGGCCGTGTGTTCTGGCGAATTTCTTCTGCTTTTTGTTCTGCTTGTTCGAGTTGAGCTTCGATGTCGTTTTTCCCCATATTCAAAGCTTTTTGCTCATGTAATAGGTCTTGCCACTGCTTGACTAGAAAGAGTTTAAAGTCATCTGATAGGAATTGAGGTGGAATTTCATCCAATAACACGCTGATTTGGCGTGCTCGATCACCCAATGCTCGCACCTGGCGCATTTGCTCAATACGCTTTTTTTCCTGTTGTTGCCGGGTATAGATGAAAGCCACCACTATAAAAGCCAGTAGCAGTACACCCCCTAAAATGAAGATCAGCATCTTTTCCCCCGGTATTGATCTTTAGATATCGTGAGTTGAGCACTTTGGTGATGGCGATCTCAACTTGATAACTGACTGATGCCTACAATATCGACCACATTAACTCGTTCTATTATAAGCTTTTCTATTAACGGCTGTTGAGCCGTTTACTTTACTGCATGCTGTGGTTTAGCTGGGTGAGTCGGGCTCAATATGCCGAGTGGTCGATCTGGATGACAAGACTGACATCTGTCATTTTTAAGTATAGTAGCGTGATGGTGCTGTAAATGTGAGTGGTTTCTTCAATGTTCGGCGCTATTTGCCTTGCCTGCTGAGTGGCTGTGGGGCTGTGATGTTTAAGCGATCGTCTTGGTATTAACGATATCGAGATTTGTTAGGTCTTTAGCGGTTGAGTGACAGGCGCTACTGTGTGTTCAGTGTGTTGGTTGTTGAGGCGCTAGGTTGTTGAAGTGACAGTAAAAAAAATTCAAAAATCGAGTTGACATGGGGGGCGGTGCTATTTAATATACGCGCCACCTTGAGATGAGGCATACACGACGTCCCATTCGTCTAGTGGCCTAGGACACCGCCCTTTCACGGCGGTAACAGGGGTTCGAACCCCCTATGGGACGCCAATGCGGGAATAGCTCAGTTGGTAGAGCACAACCTTGCCAAGGTTGGGGTCGCGAGTTCGAGTCTCGTTTCCCGCTCCAATACTCATCTTGTTTGTTAAAGGTATGATCTTATTAAGCTGATAGTTTAATTGAGATCGCTGTGTGTCCCATTCGTCTAGTGGCCTAGGACACCGCCCTTTCACGGCGGTAACAGGGGTTCGAACCCCCTATGGGACGCCATTGCGGGAATAGCTCAGTTGGTAGAGCACAACCTTGCCAAGGTTGGGGTCGCGAGTTCGAGTCTCGTTTCCCGCTCCATTATTGAAGTGAAATCAATGATGGAAAGCATAGTGCATTCTATGTTCAAATATTTAAGAGTCTGGTGCCTCTTTAAAACGCCAGAAGCGTGTCCCATTCGTCTAGTGGCCTAGGACACCGCCCTTTCACGGCGGTAACAGGGGTTCGAACCCCCTATGGGACGCCATTGCGGGAATAGCTCAGTTGGTAGAGCACAACCTTGCCAAGGTTGGGGTCGCGAGTTCGAGTCTCGTTTCCCGCTCCAGATTTTAAAAAGCCAGCCTCACAGAGGCTGGCTTTTTTTGTTGATCTGATTGTGTTGATCTGATCTTTTAATGATGAGATCTCTCCCTCCGTAGACTCACTATGCCGATATGCTTTATTCGTACGCCTTGATAATGGATGACGAGTATCGAATAAATTTGTCTTTTGAACGAAAGCATTCCCGCCGAACCTTGTCTGATAACCCTGTAGATTAACGTCACTGTACTGTTGATCGTCAGGAGGGGTGTCGTTGATAAGCGCTGTGTTGTGGCAGTTTTTACGTCCTTATCGAAAATATTGGATAGGGGCCATGGGCCTGCAAGCTCTGGCTGGAGTGGCCACTTTATTGCCTTGGGCATTGTTGGCGTTATGGGCTGATCAATGGATGCAGGTAGGCCAGTTTGATTGGTGGCCATTGTTGATCATCGTGCTGGTGATGTTGCTCGGTGTTGTCTGCCAAACCTTGTCGGCCTATTTCACACACCAAATGGATGTCATGGTGTGTTTTCAGCTGCGCCAGCAATTACTCGATCATTTGCAGAAACTGCCTTTAGGTTGGTTTTCGGCACGTGGTGCGCAAGGTGTCTCTCATCTCGTTGAACGCGATGTGGGGGCCTTGCATCAGTTGGTGGCTCATGCCCCCGTTGATGTTACCCATTTGCTTGTCTTACCCAGTCTAACGAGTCTTTATTTGCTGTGGTTGAATCCGACACTTTTTGCCTTAGCTGCGGTGCCTCTGGTTTTGGCCATCCTGGGTTTTAAATACTTACGTTCTGGTGCTTTTCGTGCTGTGGGGGCGCAGCGTGATCAGGCAATGCAGCAGCTGTCTGATGATTACGGCGAGTTTTCCCGGCATCTACATCTAGCGCGGCAGTATCCTGAAGCCGGGATCCAGCAACGCGTTACGTTATCCGCTCAGCAATTTAATCAGTCCTTTTCTCGTTGGGTCTCTAAAGCCGGTCATTGGGCGGCCATAATTCAGGTGGTCTTGAGTCAGCCTTGGCTGGTCATCTGGTTACTCTTATCCGCTTGGGGATTGAGCGCGACAGGTGTGTTTATTTCATTGGGCGATGTGTGCGCTTTTATTTTATTAGTCAGAGCGATTGCTTCGCCGATACAGGCGATGGGACATGCGGGCGATGCATTACGTCAGGCGGTCGCAGCGGCGGATCGATTACAGCAGGTGTTTGAAACGCCGCCTTTGTTTGAACGCGAGGCTTACGATGTCGAGGATTCGAAGCTATTGGGCGTTAAACATCGTTCGCCTCACGATGACGATACGGAAGCCTCGTCTGTGAAGGTGTTAGCGCAAGGTCAGTTGCAAGTGCACCAACTCTGTTATCGATATCCAGGTGCAGTTCATGGTCTGTCGGATATTAACCTTACGGTTCAACATGGTGAAAGTGTGGCATTGGTTGGGCCTTCTGGGTCTGGGAAAAGTACGTTACTGCATTTGTTAGCACGTTATATGGATCCGGTATCTGGTGCTATTTGGGTGAATGGAGTGCCGTTGCCATCCTTACCTGAAACCATCCGAAGTGCCTCTATTGTGTTGTTAGATCAGCACCCGGCAGCGCTTCGTGTCAGTGTTGAAGAGAATATTGCACTCTTGTGTCCGCAGGCCTCCCTGGAGCAAGTACAGCGTGCTGCGCGTTGGGCTTGTTTAGATGAGGTGATTCGCGCCTTGCCTAAGCAGTATCAAACGGTTGTTGGGCGAGATCTCAAATTCTCTGGGGGGGAAATGCAGCGTTTAGCGTTGGCGCGAGCGTTCTTATCAGAAGCTCCGATTATCTTACTTGATGAGCCCACTTCGGCATTGGACCCCGCGACGGGAAGTCGTGTTCAGGCCAATATCCAGCATCATTTTAAGCATCAGACCTGCGTAATGACGGCGCATAGGCTTGCTGAGATTGGTTCGGTGGATCAGATCTGGGTGCTCGACCAAGGGCGCGTGGTGGAGCAAGGGAACCACACGAGTTTGTTAGCGAAGCAAGGGCTTTATGCGCAAATGTGGCATCAGCAACACCGCGACAATATGATCATGGAGGACCGGTCATGTTAGCACTGTGGCGCCAGCTTTATCGTTTGCCTGATGCCTGTCGAGGTGCGCTCAATGTCGCCATGCTCTGGATGGTGATCTCGGCAATATTAGACGGAGTTTCTGGTCTGTTACTGGCCATGGCCTTATTACAAGGCGGCGTTGAGCTTCAATGGCCGATTGTCACCTTGAGTGTTTTAGTCGGGGTTACGGTGACCCAGGCCTGTGTGGCCTACTATGCCACACGGTGTGGTTTTATGGCCAGTGGCGGTATGGCGTCAGGGTTGATTATGCAGTTGATTCAACATCTCCCTCAGGCCCGCCAAGTGAAATTACAGTCTGTCATTTCGCCCCAAACATTATTGCAGGGGCCGGTGATGCAAGCGATGAGTATTCCGGCTCATTTATTAGCGCCTATCGTGACGGCGGTGGTGACCTCGTCGACGGTGGTGATTGGGGTCTTTTTTATCCACTTAGGTCTGGCGATTGGGCTATGTCTGGCAGGCATAGTTTTGTTGGCTATTTTAGGCTGGAGCCGATCACGCCAACGACAAACCGCATTGGCTCGAGAAACGGCTGAGCGTGCTTTTGCTGAAGAAGTTCAGGCGTTTGCCGATTGCCAATCTTTACTCCGTGCTGCCGGGCGCAATAGCGAGCCTCGCCAACGATTGGATCAATCCTTGAAGCAATTGTTCTTGTATTCACGTGCCCTTTTGCTGCGTGGCTTGCCGGGACATTTGGGGTTTGCGGTGTGCGTGCAAGGCGGATTAGCGTTTGCCTTGCTGCTAGGAGCACATTGTTTAGCACAGGGCGATATTTCCGGTTTGCAGCTATTGGTGGTCCTGATTCTGCTTGTGCGTTTTGTTGAGCCTTTAACGGTGCTCTCTCATTTCGATCAAGCATTGGATAATGCACGTCACGCTTTGGATCAATTGATAGCCGTTTTTGCTGTACCAAGATTAGTGTCTCCCTCCTGTGGTCATCAGCCCAATGGGGGCCAAGTTGAAGTACAAGAAGTGGCCTGGAAAGCGGGCGATCAATACCGGTTGTCTCATGTCAGTTTTACGGCACCGGACAAGAAAGTGACGGCCATCATTGGTCCTTCGGGTGCCGGTAAGAGCTGCTTACTGGCCTTGCTGGCGCGCTTGGATGACCCCAATATGGGGCAAGTACTGATGGGCGGATGTGATGTGCGCCAAATGACAGAACAGTCGTTAACCCAGTTGCGGACTTGTGTCTTTCAAGGGCAATCATTGATCAGTGGTCCTGTGGCCTGGAACCTATTGATGTCATCGCCAGGAGCTTCCCAGGCGGAGTTGGATCAAGCCGCGGAGCAAGCTTCCATCTTGGCGGATATTCAGCGCTGGCCAGAACAGTGGGCCCATCAGGTGGGGCCGAGTGGCCGTTTATTGTCTGGTGGCCAGCGCCAACGGTTAGCGCTGGCACGTGCTTTTTTATCGCCATCTCCTGTCTGTTTGTTAGATGAACCGACTTCAAGTTTGGACGCGGTTTCGGCCGGCCGCGTGGTGCGCCAGCTGGTGGCCTTAAAGAACCATAAAACCGTGATTGTGATTACGCATCAGCCGATGTTAGCGCGACAGGCCGATCACCTGCTGTTTTTGCAGCAGGGTCGTTTAGTGGATCAAGGACATCCAGATGCGGTGGCTGAGCGCCAGCCGTGGGTGGCTGATTTTTTCACTGATATGGATCACTGAGGAGCAGGGCAGGGATTTGGAAGCCGAAATTGAGTCGGAAACTAAACGTATTGGATGACATGACGCCGCATGCCTCAATGCCCCTTGCCAGGTTTGGCAACTGATTTTGGTGTGCGACCGTAGTAGCGCTCGAATGCCGTGCTGAAGCTGGACAGGTGCTCGTAGCCGACTTTGTAGGCCACGCTTGAGACATATAAACCTCTCTCCAGCAGTTCCCAGGCTTTCTTCATACGGATGTCCATGAGCATACGGTGAGGGCTGGTGTCGAACATGTGCCTAAAGCCCTGTTTGAGTTTGAACTCGTTGATGCTGGCTGTGGCGCACAGGTAGGCAATCGTCAATTTCCGATCGTACTGCTGTGTGAGGAGATCACGCACACGCAGTATCCGATCTTGATCGTCGCTACGCAGCGGGCCTTTGAATGACGTTGAGGGCCGGAATGTACGGGTTTGTTCGGCTAACAGGCTAAGTGCTGCGATCTGAATATCCAGCAGTCCGGCATCTCGATGATGAAGATGGACCAGTGACTGCGCCAGGTGCTGGGTTCCTGCGCCATGCTTGCCGAAGAATATATGGCGTGCAGAGTGGTCATTGCGTACGCCATCGAGCAGATGAGCCAACCCATAGCGATGCAACAGCGGCTCCTGGGCAATCAAGCGCAGTTGACGAATGTCACGCTCAGCAGGAAAACGACGCTCCCCGCGCACACTTGAGAAGGCTGCCACAGTGCTGTGACCGGCGATGAAGTCGAAGCGCTGTCCATCCACGCCCAAAGTGCTGGACTCGCCTTCCAATGCGATGGTGATGGTCAGCGAACGGCCTTCCCTTTCCACAGAACTGCGTTCCAGTAGATCCCGCTGTGGTCGATAGTGGGCATAGGCCAGTGTCAGGCCTTCATCGAGACGGCAGATGTCGTTCATGCAATCACCTAGCTCGGTGGGTAATTGCGAACGTAGCCAGATCCCCTGGCCGAGCTGCGTCGGATTGGGAATGTCTGACGTATGGATGTGGTCGGTCATTCCGCCTCCTGGGGGTTGGCTTTCTCCTTGTTGGGAGATGGCTTGACTCCGAAATGCCAAAGAAAAAATCCAGATCGCCTAAAACTCAAATGATACCCATTTTCGTCTGGAAGTTATAGTGACTCTCAGGCGAATTAGCGCCTCTTCATCTGCATTTTTAACTGGGTTATCTCATGAATGACGAACTTGGCGCCTTCCATCGCGCCCTCCTGATGACATTGCCGATACTGGTGTTGCCTGCCATGGCAACCGCCGAGGATACGGCTACTTCGACGGCAGACGATCCTGTTGAGGAGCTGTCCGCCATCACCGTGACTGCCGATAAGACCGCACGCGCATTAGAGCAGGTACCGGCCAGTGTCGCGGTGATCGACGGGATGGATCTCGAACAATCTGGCATCGAGAGGATGGCGCAGTTGGAGGGGCGGATACCGGGCCTATCGTTCCAGCCATTCGGACAGGCGGGATTGAACTCACCGGTTATGCGTGGGTTAACGGCCAATTTCAACACCTTTTCGACTTCGACGTTGCTGCTGGTAGATGACGTGCCGACACATACTGCGCAAGGTTTTGATGATGCCATGCTGGATGTGGATCGCATCGAAGTTCTACGTGGGCCTCAGTCCACTCTTTATGGGCGCAACGCCGAAGCTGGCGTAATCGCTATTCACAGTATGCCGATGGACAACACACCGCGTACCAGTGTCTCTACAGACCTTGGCAGTCGAGATAAACGGGGTGTCCGTTTCTCGCTGAGCCGACCGCTGGTGGAAGACACTCTGTACGCTAGTCTCTCCGGTGCTTGGTTGAAGCAGGACGGCTTCATCGACAATGTTTATTCCGGTGGTCAGGAAGACGACCGTGAACCGCGCAACCTAAAGTTGGGTTTGCGCTGGACCCCCAGTGCGGCGACTGATCTGGTGCTGCGTTATGCGAGGCAGGACTACGACGACGGCGCAGCGCTGTGGGGGGCGCCCACTGCGCCTCGCAAGCAGGTTGCATCCGGTACATCGAGCTGGAACCAATCCAAGGGACAATCGTTATCGTTGAACGCCTCGCATGCCTTTGATTCCAACCTGCGGCTGCGGTCGATCACGGCATGGAGTGATTTCACCGACGACATTCAGCAGGATACCGACTTCACTGCGGCGGACATCATGCACATCCGGCGCAATCATCAGCTGCGCACGCTATCACAAGAATTTCGGTTGGAGGGCCAGCTGGGCACGACGGACTGGCTCGCGGGCGTCTATGCGGACCGAAGCGACAACGATCTGCAGAACATAGGGCGTCGCATGATGACGCTGGAAGATTTGCGTGCCGATCAGAAGAGCCGTGCAGTCGCGCTGTTCACGCACTGGAATATTCCGCTGAGCGACACCTGGCGCCTTGCTGCCGGTGCGCGCGTTGAACGCAACGAGGTCGAGATCGACCCTCAGGGGGCATCAAAGCAGGATCGAGATTGGACGCATTTCTCACCCAAACTCGCGCTTCAGTATCAGTTTGCGCCCGAGCACCAGTGGTATGTCAGCGTGAGCCGAGGTATCCGTGCTGGTGGCTTTAATGCTTTGTCAGCAGCAACCGATTACGCCGCTTTCGAGCCGGAGAAGAACTGGTCCTATGAAATGGGGGTCAAGGGCTGGGCGATGGACAAGCGACTGCGCTATTCATTGGCGGCCTACTTCATGGATATCGACGACATGCAGGTGATGCAGATGCCCATGCCTGGCGTCATGTATATCACCAGCGCCGCGACGGCCCAATCTAAAGGCATCGAATTTGATGTGGACTACTTGCTGGGTCATGGCTGGCAGCTCAAGGGAGGGCTGGCATGGAACCGGACCCGCTTTGATCACTTCAGCGACGGTACGGCGGACTACGCTGGCCATCGTAACCCGTTCGCACCAGACCTGACCGGCTACCTCGGTATTCGCTATGACGCGCCGCAAGACTGGTACGCGCAGGCTCAGGTGCGCGGCACGAGCAAGGTTTATCTGGATGCTGAAAACCGCTACAAGCGCAGTGGCTTTGGCTTGATCGACCTGGTGGCCGGATATCAGTGGGACACTTGGGAAATTGCTGCTTACACGAATAATGCAGCGAACAAAACCTATGATGCCGTGGGCTACCAGAACGGTTTTGTCACAGTTTACAGCCCGCCCCGTGAAGTGGGTATGCGGCTGACCTGGCGGATGTGAGGGCAAGGACCATGAACTTTCATACCTCTCACCCCTTGCAGCCGTTCTGGAACATCGCCGCTGCGCCGATTCAGACTCAGGCACTGGAGCAAGCCTTGGTCTTGGGGCTGTTTGATCGGCTGCGTCAGCCTGCTGATGCTGGCACCGTAGCCCAGGACCTGAAGCTGGATCTGACGGCGACCTCCCTCTGGCTGGACTTGTTATGGAGCCTGGAGCTGTTGTCGCGGCAGTTGCCGGTCGATGTTTCTGTCCAGCCGCGCTATGTCACATCGCCACTGGCCTTGCGCTACTTTGTCGATGACGCCGGTGAGCATTGTTCTCAAGGCTGGTTATATCGCGCTCGTTTCCTGACTCGGTTCGCTGGGCAATGGCAAACGCTACTGCGTTACGGCTTTGATTCAAAGGGCCAGGCGGCGCCTCAAGGAAGCTGGGCCCAAGCCGCGCGCGAGCAGATCGGGCAGGAGCAGCGTGCGGTAACGGTACCGGCAGTACTGCGCCTGATTGACACCTTACCGCCTCTGCCTGAAGCGGGCTGCCTGCTAGATCTGGGCGGCGGTCCGGGGCATGTCGGTATTGCACTGGCACAACGTTTGCCAGGTTGGCGCGGTGTCTTGTGCGACCAACCGGAAGCCGCCGAAGTGGCGCAAGAGAATATTCAGGCCGCCGGGTTGGCCGATCGCCTACAGGGATTGGGCTGCGACCTGAACACGGACGATATTGGTAATGGCTACGACCTGATCTGGTGCTCCGCAGTCCTACATTTCCTGCACGATCCGGAGGCGCTGGTACGCAAGGCTACAGCGGCCTTAAATCCTGGTGGCCTGTTGCTGTTGGCGCATGCCGAGCAGGTCGATGATCCTGCCATGGCGGCGCGTGTGTTGCCCTTTTATGGCACGGTGGCCCTGCGCGGCAATCTGCTGCCACAACCGGGAGAGATCGCCCGGATGATGGCCAAGGCGGGTTTGACCGAGATCCAATCGCTAGGCCATGTTGATTTCCCGATGGCACCGGTCTGCCTTCACATGGGGAGGCGCCCATGAGCACGACAGCAATGATGGCCTCGCGCTCTTGGTGGCCCCAGCAGTTGCTGATTGGCTGGCTCAACCTCGTGTTGACTGCACCCATTATCTACATGTTCGTCGGTCTACCGTTGGTCATGCGCGAGCACGGCTGGAGCGGTACGGAAATCGGCTTGCTACAGCTGGCAGGCCTGCCGGCTGTCTTTAAGTTCATCCTGGCCACCCCGGTTGATCGTTGGCGGCTGGGGGCGGCCAATTACAAACACTGGGGCATCTTGCTGGGCGTTTTGTATGCAGTGGCGCTGGCGCTTTTGGCGAGCAACGATCTTGCTGATACGCCCTATCTACAGCTGTTCGCACTGGCTATGTTGGCGAGCTTGCTGGGTACCTGGGTGGATGTGCCGGTCAATGCGTTGGCGATCAGGTTGCTTCCCGAATCGGAACGTATTCGCGCCGGAGCGGTTCGTTCGGTGGCGGCATCCTTGGCCGCCATTGTCGGGGGCGGGGTGATGTTGGTGCTGCATGCACGGCTGGGTTGGGCATGGCCCTTCGCTATATTGTCGGCCAGCATTTTGCTCAGCCTCTTGTTGTTGCCTTGGCTGGCGACAGATCGCGGTGATGAAGATGCGCTGGATGTGGGTCAGGTGACCCGTGCTGGCGTGAAGGCCTGGATTAGCTATTTCCGTACCGCCGAGCACCGAGTCTGGATATGGCTGTTGCTGTTCTATTTCCCGGCGATAGGCGCTGTCTGGATCTACCTGAAACCCTTGATGCTGGATCATGGCTTCGCTCAGGAGCAGATTGCCTGGAGCATTGGGGTAGGCGGAGGCTTAGTAGCTGCCGTGGCCAGTATGATGGCGGGTCCGATTATCAAAACCATCGGCGCAAGAACCGCCTTGCCATTGTTTGCTGTGCTCAACCTGCTGGTGATGATTGCGTTGGTAGTGGTGGTGATAGGTGACTGGGGTAAGGCGGCGTTGATGGTAACGGCCATGGCCTTAGCGTTAGCGATGGGGGCGACTTCAGGGCTGTTGTTCGGTCTGATGATGAATCATGCACGACAGCATTTGGCCGCGTTGGACTACGGCTTGCAATCCAGCCTCTTTGTGGCTTCTCGCACCACGGCGCCTTTGTTGGCGGGCATTTTGTTAGATCGACTGGGTTACGGTGGATTACTGGTGGGGTTGTCGGTCGCGTTGGGGCTTGTATGCCTGCTGGCATGGTATAGCCGTGATCGCATTTTTATTCACCGCGATGAACGTTTCAAGGTGCGGCCATGAGTATGACGATTGACTCAACACGATCAATGGATAACACAGCGTCTACCGTATGGCTGTGGATGGGGTTTGTGCTGGCGGCTTTGAACTTGCGTCTGATCTTTGCCACGGTTGGGCCGCTGCTGACTCATTTGGAATTAGGGTTTGCATCGACCCTGCTGGTGACGACGCTGCCGTTGGCACTGTTGGGTATTTTTTCGATCCCAGGCGTTCACCTGCGTCGCTGGCTCGGCGAGGAGCGTACTTTGTTTCTGGCGTTGTTGCTGCTTTGCTTGGGGTGTGGTGTGCGCTGGTTCGGTGAAACGGCTTTGATTCTGGGTACAGTGATCGGCAGTGCTGGCATCGCCGTGATGAATGTCGTCATGCCCGCGCTGGCGCGCAAGCGCTTCGGACCACAGCGCATGGGGATGGTGATGGGCATCTATGCCCTGATGCTGGGTGTCGGTGCGGTATTAGGCGCCAGCGGCTCTTTCCCTCTGTTTCAGTGGATGGGGGAGAACACCGCAGCGGCCTATCATACGCTGGGTCTTTGGGCCCTTCCTGCTTTCCTTGCGTTGCTGCTTTGGCTACCTCAGTTAAGGCGTGCGGCAGTCGTCGATAACCTGGGGAGCGTTTCAAGCGCTACCGTCAATGTTTATGGCAATCGCACGGCCTGGTCGATCACCTTGTTCTTCGGTTTACAGGCACTCAATCTGTACGTATTTCTGCCTTGGATGCCGACTATCCTGATTGATCGCGGCGTTACACCGATTGATGCTGCGATGATTTTTTCCATTTCGCAGGTTTGCTTGATGGTGGGTAGCTTCGTCACGCCTTTATTGGCTTCTCGCCGCACTGACCAGCAACTTTACATCGTGATGACGGTGCTCACTTGCCTGGCTGGCACGCTAGGTTTGATGTATGCCCCAAGAGGTAGCGCCATCCTCTGGGCTGCACTGTTGGGCTTTGGACAAGGGGCTGGTCCATCATTGGGGGCTTTCTTGTTTGTTGCCAAGGCGTCCAGCGTCGATGCGGCTACTCGAATTTCGGCAATGGCACAGACTGTGGGCTATCTGCTCGCTGTTGCAGGGCCGCTGTTGGTTGGCGTGATCTATCAGCGCACAGGGGAGTGGCATATCCCGATTCTGATTCTGGCTGCGATTCTTTTGGTTGAACTGGTGGTCTCGCTGCCTGCGGGAAGGAATGTCAAAGTATAACGATGGGCATGCCTGTTTGGCATGCCCATTCAGTGCGCAGTCATATATGCTCAAGCGCGGGTTATCACGTCTGAGCGGTGTTACTTTTGGGGGGATTACCGGGCCTGGGGGAGGTTACAGTATCATCGCTGCCACCCAGGCAAACACGATCATGCCAAAGTTCGCATGCATAAAGGTGGGGATCACTGAATCTCGCACATGATCATGTTGTCCATCGGCATTAAGACCTGATGTTGCCCCTAGGGTAATGGTTGAGGCGGGTGAGCCCGCATCGCCCAGCGCCGCCGAAGCCCCCAGTAAGGCCACTGTGGCCATCGGCGAGAAACCTAAGGTTAGGGCCAGTGGAATATAAATCGGAGCTAGAATCGGCACACTGGCGAAAGAGTCACCAAAGCCAATGGTAATAAATAAGCCGACCAGCAGCATTAAAGCAGCGGCTAATGGCCGATTATCACCAATCCAACTGGCCGCCGCCGAGACCAGCGGTTGGATTTCACCGGTGGCTTCGAGCACACCGGCAAAACCCGAGGCAATGGTGATAATGACACTGATCTGTACCATCATCCGCATGCCTTGGGTAAACACATCATCCTGCTCATCCCAGCGGAAGATGCCAGCAAAAGCCAATAGCATGAATCCGATCATGCTGCCGACTAATAGTGAGTCAAAATAAATCTGGCAGACCAAAGCCACACCAATGGCCAAAATTGTCATGACCAGCTGCGGCATGCTTAAGCGGCGTGCTTGCGGTGGTGTTGGATGAATATCAGGCGTCGCTTTGTAGTCACGAGGTTTGCGGTAAGTGACGAATAAAGCAACCAACATACCGGTGATAATCCCCATCACTGGTAAGAACATCGCTTGAGGCACCATGCTGGCGGTGACATTGAGCCCTTGATCGGCTCCCACTTTGTTCACGTTTTCGAGCAAAATTTCGTTCAGGTAAATCGCCCCGAATCCGGTTGGCAGGAGTAAGTAACTACTGCTGATGGCACAGGCTAAAATACAAGCCACGGCGCGGCGATCAATCCGTAAACGGTTAAAAATACCTAATAATGGTGGAATCATCACCGGGATAAAGGCGATATGAACGGGCACGGCATTTTGTGATAACACCGAGCACAGCATAAAAACGCCATATAAAAACCATTTCACTCGACCATGAGTGTGGGTTTCGCTAGACCCCATCATGTGGGTCACTTTCATGGCAAAGAGATCCAGAATACCACTGCGAGCGAGTGCCACGGCAAAGGCGCCAATCATGATGTAAGTCATGCCGACTTGAGCACCGATCAGCAGATTGTCATTCAACGCAGCAATGGCTTGGTGAGTATCCAGCCCGCTATGCAGCCCGCCGATCAGTGCGGAGGCAATCAGGGCAATGGTGACAGGCAACCTGAGCAAGCACAGCGTAATCATCAATCCAATCGCTAACACCACGGAGTTGAGGGTCAGCCATTGTGGCGATAATACGCTGTAGGTCAATGCTAATAACAAGATAACGCCGGCTGTGGCGCGTAGGGGCAGTTGAGGGGATGATAAGTGTCCAGTTGAGCTGAGAGGCATGTGTTTTTTTTATCTCTTATCTTTTTTTGATGGGATCAATCTTAGGCATGCGCCCAAAGGGGCGATTAGGGTAACGAGCGAGACGATAAAAAGCCACAATAGGGAAAAGCCACAAGGGCGCCTTAATGGGCGCCCTTGTGGCTTAATCTGATGATGTCGTTGGGGTCATTAAAGCTTGCTATTGTCGTCCTTCATTAGGGCTTCTTCCAACTGACCGAAGTCAAACTCATCCAGGTCATCCAAGCTGGCCGCGAGGGCATCTTCAGGCAGTTCGCCTTTCTCTTTTTTCGTGTCTTCTTCTGTGATTGGGGCGCTGTTATCCAAGCTGAGCCCTGCCAGGGCATCATCAAGCTCACCTTGCGAGAGCAAATCGCCAGACTCATCTTCTTCCTGTGCTGGGGCATCCGGTAAATCGACATCTAGCCCCATCAGGTCATCATCGGGGATTGTCGGCAGATCTTCGGCGCCATCTTCAGGTAAGTCATCGACAAAGTCTTCGGGGGGCTCCAAGTCATCCAATGCCATTGTCAGGTCTTCTTGAGGAATGGCCGCTGCCTCGTTTTGAGAGGCAGCGGCCACCGCATTACCTGCTGCCGGCGCTGTGGCGACGGCGGTTAAAGAGAGGCCCAGCAAACTCGCTAGAGCTTCACTTAATTCTCGTTGTTCTTGACTCAGGGTGGTGCGTTCATCTCCTGATTGTTGCAGGGTTTCAGCATTGAGATGTAATCGGTTCAAATACAGTTGCGCCTGTTCCGGGTCAAATGATGGGCTTTGAGCCGCTGAACGGGGTTGGTCATGGCCTGTCGCAGCAGGACGTGAAGCCAATTCTCGCTTCAGTTGGCGTTGAATAAACCACTGGAAAATATTCAGTCCCAGCAGGATCAAGCCCAGCTGGACCAGTATCAAAACTGCCAGAGGCGTTAGGGTCATGTTAGGCTTCCCTTTTTGTACGCGTAATCTTTCTTCGGGGATGGATTGAAGTATGCGACAGCTCTGCCTGTGCAGCAACACTATCCCCGTAACTGCCTGTATTGATTATGGGAGAGATCCATGGACGCTATGCAGTTATTGCTAGAACGTAACTCTCACCCCAAGCTGGGGGCGCCTGCGCCAGCGGCGGATACTTTGCGTACGCTTTATCAGGCGGCGTTACGTGCGCCTGATCATAATAGCTTAAGGCCGTGGCGTTTTATTCAGTGCACAGGCCCTGGCCTTGAACGTCTGGGCGAGGTGTTTGTGGCGGCTCAACAAGCCAAAGATGCCGATTCAGATGATGCGACGCTGGATAAAATGCGCAAAATGCCGCTGCGGGCACCGATGGTTGTCGTCATCGTGGCCAGCCCGAAAGAAGATCCTAAAGTTCCTGAGATAGAGCAACAGCTTTCTGCCGGGTGTGCGGCGCATGCCCTTCTGATGGCAGCACAAGCGAAGGGGTTTGCCGGTATCTGGCGTACGGGGTGGCTGGCTTTTGATGAGCATGTTCATCACGCTTTAGGGCTCAATGACTCGGAATCGATCGTCGGCTTTTTATATTTGGGAACACCGGCAGGGCGCATGAAACCGCTACCGGAGTTGGACCCAGACGATTTTGTCAGTGAGTGGTCTTGAGGCGCACTTGTGGTGCTGAGGATGAACAACGATGAAGAGCCGTCATCATGAGCAATTACTGACTGCTGATCTGACCTCGTTTATGGCTGAAGTTGGCACTTCGATTCCGCTAGTACCTCATTTGGGAATTCAATCATTACAGTGGGAAGACCCTCGTAGCTTGTTGATGTCGGTGCGGCTCTCTCCACTGGTCAATGATAAAGGGACGGGATTTGGCGGTGGCCTCAATGCGTTGTCGACCCTGCTGGGCTGGTGTTTTATGACCTTGCAATTGAGAGCCGCGGGTTGTGAGTGCCCAGTGGTGGTTAGCCACCATCAAACCGAGTTTGTAGCGCCGGTCACAGATGATTTTGTTTTACGTTGTCAGCCTCAACCCGAGGCCTCGATTGCGGAAATGTTGGCGCGAGTGAAGGCGAAGGGGCGGGGGCGCTTGATGTTGACGATGACGTTGGATCAAGGGGCGCAATGTTGTTTACGGGCTTCTGGCCGGTATGTGGCTTTAGCCGCGCCATAGCCTCAAGCCTTGGCGGCCGCTTAGGTCGTAACACCTTCAGAAAACTGCATTTTTTGATAAAAAATACTTGCATGCATTAAGGGGTGTCGGTAGTATACGCGCCATCTGTTTCGGGGTATCCCGATAACAGTTCGGAGAGGTGTCCGAGTGGTCGAAGGAGCACGCCTGGAAAGCGTGTAAGTCGTAAGGCTTCGAGGGTTCGAATCCCTCCCTCTCCGCCACCGAATTTAAAAGCCCTGATCACTCGATCAGGGCTTTTTTCGTTGCGGCCGATTGATGTCCCTGGCCATTGATTTCGTCAGCCATTCATGTGGCCGGAAACAGGCTGTTTCGGTCGAACTGATAGGCCCAGGTTTCGGTTAAGGGCTTGCCCTCTAGCGCTAAATAAAGCCGTAATTCCGCAATCTGATCGGCTTCGAGTGCCACATCAAAGATCGCCCGCCAGACGTTACCATTGGGCACGGGTTCGACGCGAGTGCGGACAATCTTGCCTGCAGTGGTTGAGGCGACGACTTCAGGCATGACGCCATAGGGGATTTGTTGCAGTACTTCGGGTCGATCAAATTCAACCGCCACTTTATAGACGTTGTCTGGCCGGGGCTGGCCGGGCTGCCCCCCACGACCAAAGCGTGTTGAGATGGCTTGCGCGATGTGTGTGGCTGGGTGAGGGTTATCGTCTTGCCAGTACATGCGATAATGAAGGCTGTGATATTGACCCGCTTGGGCTGGCGCTTCAGGCACCCAGAAGGCGCCAATGTTGTCATGAATTTCGTCGTTGGTTGGAATCTCTAACAGCTGAATGGCGCCTTGCCCCAATGGTTTGATCGGCTCAATCCATAAGCTGGGGCGACGATCATAGAAAACGCCGTCTCGATAGTGGTCGAAGTTTCGGTCTCGTTGCATCAGGCCAAACCCTTGTGGGCTGTCGGCGCTGAAAGCCGATACGCGGGTGGTCCGCGGGTTGTTCAGTGGACGCCATAGGCGCTCACCATTGGCCATCCAGATGGCCAGGCCATCACTGTCATGGACTTCGGGTCGCCAGTCATAAGGGCGTTCCCGCCCGTATTCGCTATACCAGAACATGGACGTTAGTGGCATCAGCCCAAGGCGTTCGATATCCCGCCGCAAGAAAATCTCGGCTTCAACTTCGATTTCAACGCCTTGGCTACGATCCAGTCCGCGATGTGCGGTGAAGCGGAAGGCTCCCGTAATTGAGGGGCCATCTAGTTGGGCGCAGACCACAACTGGTTGCTCTGGGTCGGTGGTTTCTTCGATATAAAATGCAGTGAAATTAGGGAACTCTTCGGCTTGATCCGCAACCGCTGGGTTCACGGCGACGCCTCGTGCGGATAAGCCATACTGCCCTGAAGCGCCTATCGTCCGGAGATAGCACCCGCCTAGAAAGACCAGCCAATCCTGAGTGCGCCAGTCATCGGCACCGTCATATTCCTGGAAGCGAAATCCCGCAAACCCTGAATTAGGAGGAAGTTGGCGCGCGGGATTATCCTCAGGGATTTTGAATAGGCTCGGGTCATAAATGATTTCCTGAGCTTGTCCTTGACGCACTTGATACATGCGTACTGCGTTTTGGAAATAAGTGCCGAGATGGAAAAAAGTGACGGGATAAGCACCCTCTTGCTGGAAAGGGGCTTTATCAGTATCAAACTTGATTTCTCCCCACTTGGCGTAATCGATCTGCTGAGTGATCTCTGGCATCGGCCTTGGGGGCGGGGTATAGGCCTGCTGTGCAGCGTTTCGCGCTTGCTGAACCAAGTGCTCAAAGGCAAAAGGATGTTGCTCGGTAGCCGTTTTGCCCCAAGCCAAACGACTGCTAGGCAGTGCCAGGAGGCTGGCCCAAGCTGCGCTTTGGCATAAGAAATCACGTCGGTTCAACGTCATAATGAATCTCACTTAGCCAGTAAAAACAGGGTGGATGTCACATGCTTGATACTCAATGGATCAGCATCTCTGACAAGGCGTGACTTTGAACACAGTGTCATCTTGAACAAAGTGTCATCTTGAACAAGGCGTCATTTTGAACAAGGCGTCACCTCAGACAGGGGGTCAGCGACCGGCAAATGATCATCTTGCCATTGTGAAAGACATTGCTGTTTATGTTGCATGACCGGTGTAGCGTGGCGCTCTTCTGGTGTCATAAATAGCCCCATTTGAGCGGCTAGATGACCGCTGCGCTGTGTCGAGCTGAGTGAGATCAGAAGCGGCGCGAGGATCTGTGGCAGCGCAATGGGTAACAGCCAATAGAAAAGATTAGGGGCAAAAAAGTGCGACCCCAGCAGCATTAAAACGCCAGTCAGTAAGACCCACCAGCTGGCGCGAGTGGCTTCCATCAAAGGCAGTGATTGACCTTCCCGGTCTGACGCTGGCCAGCCACCATCAAGCCCCGCTAGAACTTGTAAGACGGAGCGACTTTGGTACATCAAGGTGATCGGGGCCAGTAAGGAAGACCAGATGATTTCAACCCAGGTTGACCAAAAGGCGCGACAAAAACCGCCGAATCGACGAGCACGACCACTAAAGCCTGCTTGTAGTGCAATCAGCAGCTTGGGGCCAATCAATAAGCCGAAAATGCCGACCAATAAGGTGACCGCCAAGGCGGTTTCAGGATGTGGAAAGATGGCGGGTAAGTAGGGGCTTGGAAAATAGTCTGGGGGCGGGGCAAATAAAGGCGCAATAATCGAGCAAATAATGAGCAGCATCCACAGCGGTGAGGCTAAATAAGCCATAATGCCTTGAACAAATGTGAAGCGGCTCCAGCCCTTGAGACCGGGTGTTGTTAAGAGTCGAGCATGCTGTAAATTCCCCTGACACCAGCGGCGATCACGTTTGGCAAAATCAATTACATTCTGTGGGCATTGTTCATAGGAGCCCTCAAGGTCGGCATCAACGCGAACTTTCCAGTTCTGGCGGGCCAGCAGTGCCGCTTCAACATAATCATGGCTTAGAATGTGGCCGCCAAAAGGTGGCTTTCCGCTGAGTTCTGGCAAGCCGCAACTTTCGGCAAACGCCTGGGTACGCACTAGCGCGTTATGTCCCCAGAAGGGGCCTTCTCGCCCTTGGGTGCGAGCTAATCCGCGTGTATAAATGGGTGAGAATAAAGCGGCTGAGAATTGTAAACTGCGGGCAAACCAGGAGTTCGCACTGATAATCTGTGGCAGGCTTTGAAGTAGCCCCAGTTCAGGGTCGGCTTCCATTCGTTGCAGCATGGTGAGTATGGTATGCCCTTCCATTAAGCTGTCCGCATCAAGAATCAGCATATAGGTATAGGCGCCCCCATAACGACGGACGAAATCCCCAACGTTACCTGCTTTTTTGCCTTCGTTGTTTTCTCGGTGGCGATAATAAACGCCGATCTCTGGCGTCACCGATTGACGTAGCCAGCGTATGCCAGCTTGCTCAGCGCTGACCATCTTGTCATCACGAGTATCCGACAGCACGACTAAATCAAAATGAGCGGCATAAGGGGTATCCGCCAGACTGGCGGCCATGGCCGCGGCTGAGGTGAGTGTGGCTTCGGGGTCCTCGTTATACACGGGAATCAATATGGCGGTCCGTGTTTGAGGTGAGAGTTCGTCAAGTGATTGCGCTGGCGGTGTCGCAATAGCCCGCCCCAAAAGCCCGCCTAGGCCAATGGAGGCCCCCCAGGCAATCCAAGCAGCAGTGACTGAGGAGAGGGTGATTCGGATGTAATCAACCCAGTCCACGCCATCAGCAAAAAAAACATCCATCGCCAGTTGAGTGGCCAACACGGCAATCAGCAGTGTAAAGGCCACCGCCAGGGTGCGGCGGAGTATTAGCATAAATCACTCTCTGTTGATCACATCTCAGCGTTATTGCACGTTTCAGCCTGTCGTTAGGTGTCGTGCTGTTTCACCGAGTTAACGTTGTCGCAGATGGTGTCGTAGGATATTGAGCCCTGAACGATGGGGGCGCTCCCGTTCAAGCGCTTGCATCGGCATATGCAGCGGGGCTGCAGGCGGTAAGAACGCCTCCGGCTCAACATCGAGCGACTTAGAGAGCGGAGTTGAAGTGCTGTGATCCTGTGGCTGTTTATTCATCATTGATCGGTTGCGCATCGTCTGTCCTCATTTGATAAAGCCAGATTTCACTCAAATCCTTGTTGCCATCAGTGAGTGCCCCTACAAATTCCATGGGGGCATCACCCTCAGGTTCAAGGTCGATCATGAGCCGCCAAATATGGGCACTGGGAATGGGAAATACACGACTTTGGATGATCTTGGCGTGGGTGATACTCAGTCGTGAGCTGATTTGGGCTTCTGCCGTTAAATTATCGAGAGCGCCACCCTCGAAATCGACAATCAGTTTGCGCTGTTTGGGGTTGGGGGTCGCGCTGATATCTTCCCCTGTGCGGATAGCTTTCACGCGTGCCAGACGTACGCGGTCTTCTTCAAGTGCCCCCCAGGTAAGGCGATAGTCATATTGGGCGGCCTGCCCTGCTTTAATGGGGATTTCGGGCTGCCAGAAGGCGACAATATTGTCGTTGGACTCCACTTTAGTCGGAATCTCAACCAGTGAAATGTTGCCCTGTCCCCATTCTCCTCGAGGCTCGACCAATAGAGAGGGGCGGCGCTCATAATGATGGTTGGCATCTTGATAATCGCGGAAGTGACGATGACGTTGATAGAGGCCAAAAGCACGAGGATTTTTTTCAGCAAAGTAAGCGTTCGCCAATGATTTGGCATTTTGTAAGCTTCGCCAGAGCTCGGTCCCATCACTGCGGATAATTTTAAGCCCCTCGCTGTCATGAACCCGCGTACGGTAATCATCAAAAGCGTGCTGATTGGCTGGTCCGAATAAGAACATGGAGGTCATCGGGGCAATACCGAGGCGTTCGACATCTTGGCGGAAAAATAAGCGGCTAGTGACATCCATTCGGGTGTGTTTGCCTGGCTGGATCACAAAGCGATAAGCGCCTGTCACACTGGGACCTTCCAGCGTGGCATAGACAATCATTTGCTCCGTATTGGATGTCGGTTTTTCAACATAAAAGGCTGTAAATAGAGGAAATTCCTCTTGCTGATTGGTGGCCGTATTAATCGCCAGCCCGCGTGCAGAAAGTCCGTAAGTATTGCCTTGGCCGACCGCCCTGAAATAAGACGAGCCGAGAAATGAGACGACCTCATCACTGACGTCTTCGCGGTTGAGCGGATAATGCATTTTGAACCCCGCGACTCCGGGAAACTCGGTGTTTTTAAAGCGAGTAGGGTCTAGCGGGGCTTGAAATAGAAACTGGCTGGCATCAAAAGAAAGCGGCTGAGCTTGGCCATTGACGATTTCAAAAATTTCGACCGGTGTCTGAAATAGCCAACCCAGTGGGTAAAATTGCAGCTGAAAATTTGAACCGTCACGCCACAGGGCTTTGTTAGGATCAAAACGAATGGCGTAATAATCCTGGTAACTGAGGGATTGGAAGGCCTCAGGCAGTGTGATCTTGGGAGATTCAAAAGCCTCTTTCGCTTTAGCCTGCATACGGGTAGACAGGGCATCAAAAGAAAAATTGCCTTTGGGAGACGGTGACGTCGGCGTCGCCGTGCCTTCCCCCGGTACCTTGTTCGGTTCGGGGAGCGGTTCGGCTTGGGTTGCGTTGGAAAATATCACTGGGCCTAGCGTTGTTAGGCCAAGAAAGGTTCGTCTTTTCATCTGTGATCTAGGCCACCCTTTCGCTGTTGGTGATGAGGCCGTGATAAGGGCCTTCATCACATCAATATCCCGTCCGATTGGTGGGAAGACGCAGTGAGATCCGGGAGGGGTATCCCACATATATCCCACATAAATGTATGTTTAAATTTTTGGCTTAAGCGCTTTTTTAAGCAATCGTCTCTGATTGGCTACGCGGCTGCAGGAGGCGGGTACCGTCGGATTTTCCTCATGGCGGGGGCAACTCTGATACACTTTGCAGTCATTTTGGCTGCCGTCATTTTTGAGCCCTTTTCTCAGACTTTTTCAACGCCCTCTTCTGTGAACTTCGGCGCTTTTTTGCCGGGGCGACACGTTTCTTTAACACAGGGCCTGCTCAACACAAGGCCTACTCAACAAAGGTCAGCTTAACTAAGGCTGACTTAATGTGAGCTCAGCCATCAGGCGCACAGCTATGATGAGGGGAGCTCAATAATGAAAAGACCAATGATGTAGATGGTGACAGCACGTATGGATGGATTGATGGATCACGGCGACCGCTTATGAGCATGACTTATGATGTAGTGATTATTGGTGCTGGCGCTGCTGGGTTAATGTGTGCCGCAACAGCAGGGTATCGAGGGCAGCGGGTTTTAGTGCTGGACCATGCCAACAAGGCGGGCAAAAAAATTCTGATGTCGGGTGGCGGACGTTGTAATTTCACTAATCTCAACACGACGCCACAGCACTTTCTCTCCACAAACCCCCACTTTTGTATCTCGGCTTTGAAGCGTTATGGGCCACAGCAGTTTGTTGAATTAGTGGATCGCCATGGCCTTGAGTATGAAGAGAAAGCCCCCGGCCAGCTGTTTTGCCAGCACCGTAGTCAAGATGTCTTAGATGTTTTATTGACTGAATGTGAGTGGGCCGGTGTTGAGATTCGCTTGAATACGCAGATCAAGCAGCTGGTGCGGCATGGTGACGGCATGCGTTTACAGACTTCGCAAGGTCGGCTGGACGTGGGGGCGGTTGTGGTCGCTACCGGTGGCTTGTCTATCCCGACGCTAGGGGCTTCAGGCTTTGGCTATGAGTTGGCCCGACAGTTTGATCTTGAGGTGTTACCGACGCGAGCAGGCTTGGTGCCCTTTACCTTGCATCCAGAGCTGAAGCAGCACCTTGCAAGCCTTTCTGGGGTGTCGGTCCCTGTCTCGGTGAGCTGTCGTGAGCAGGCTTTTCAAGAACCGATGCTCTTCACTCATCGAGGGCTTTCCGGCCCGGCGATGCTGCAAATTTCAAGCTACTGGCAACCGGGTGATGGTGTGCATGTGAATTTGCTACCGGGGGCCTCGGTGCTGGAAGCGTTAAAAGTGTTTCGGCAGGCACATCCTAAGGCCAGTCTGATGAGATTTCTCACTGAGCGCTTACCCAAACGATTGGCGCAAACCTTATGCGACTGGCATCAATGGCACCAAGGCCATATCGCGGATTTCAGTAATGCTCAGTTAGCTGAAATCGAAGCCCAGCTTTGTGACTGGTGGGTTACGCCAGCGGGAACAGAGGGTTATCGAACCGCTGAAGTGACGCTCGGCGGTGTGGATACTCGCCAAATTTCATCACGTACCTTTGCGGTTGAAGAGTTGCCCCAGTTACGGTTTATCGGTGAGGTGCTGGATGTGACCGGCCAGCTCGGCGGTTTTAACTTTCAGTGGGCTTGGGCATCCGGTGTCGCTTGCGGCGAGTCTTTTTGATCGCGGGTGACCTTTCTTTTGAGTCGACTCAGGGCCTGGGTGCTCATCTCGGTGATATGTTGCATTGGATGAGCGCCAAAGCCCCGGCAGCGCTTTGTTTATGCTTGGCCGCTTAATGTCCGAGTAGAGAACTGAACTGAATACCAAAGCCTAAGCGATAGTTTTCCAGGTCATAGTCAACCATGCTTTCGCCATAACCTGCTGCAATCTGTACAAAACCCCGGAGTTTGCGCTTTAAAGGGAAGGACCACTCGAGCGTACCGCCGTAGTTGTTGTATTTAGGGTTGCCGAAAACGCTCAGGCTATATTCATTTTTGTTATGGGCGTAAGTGAGTCCAACATCCATGTAGCCTTTGTATTGGGTCAGATCTGGGTTGTCATCATCTTCATCACTTTCTGGCAAACGCCAGCGAGGGGCCAGTGACAGTGCCCAATTGCCTCGACCCCAAATACTATCGACATAGAGGTAATTCCAGCTACGAGAGAGCGGGTTGCCTCGGCCATTCGATTGGTGCGCAAAGCCGAAACGATTTTCTCGGTTGGTCCAACCCAGAAAGGTCATATTGTTGGGAAAGCTGGTAAAGGCTTCGGGTTGGTAATTGGTTTCTCGGAAAGGCCGCGACGCGGCGGCATTGTAAACCTGCCACCAAGAGCGCTGTGTATAGGCAAAATATAAGGAGCCATCCCAGGGCAGGGCCTTGTCCAGTACCTTGAATTTAAAACTAAGCTGGAACTTGGCTTCAGTATGTTGCAGGCCATGATCCTCAAAATCCGGATAGTGCTGCTCACTCAGGTGATGGCTATAGGTCACCGGCAGTAAATAATTGGCTCGAAATGTCGTGAATGCTGAGGGATTTTCTTCGGCAATGGACTCATCAATTCGGCGGCTATCCAATGCCTTGGGGGGGATAGGCTCGATCAAAGGTTCTTCATCGCTTTGAGTGCTGCCCGCATTGTCAGTAGTGGATTCAGAAGATGTATTAGATTCAACTGAGTGGGCATTGACATCTTCTGACGGGCGCTCAGCCCAAGCGGGGCTGGCGATTAAAGTCGCCATGATGAGCCAATGGGGAAGGCGGTGAGGCATAAAGAGCTCCGGATCAGTATTTATCGTGGTGTGAGTCGGGTTAGGGATAAAGTTGTGTGTACTGGCTCGTTTAATATTCGATCGTTTAAACACTCAAGTGCTTAAACAATGACACTCGCCTGTGAGCTCAGTGGGCCTCTCATGAGCGTTTTATTTTTGGGCATATAACAGAAACTCACGGTTACCGTCTCCACCCTGAATAGGGCTTTCCATCCAGTGTTGTACATTGAGCCCCAGTGTTTCACAGCGCTCAATGATGCGTGTCTTTACCTGCTGATAGCACTGTGTATCCCGCACAATACCGCCTTTACCGACATGCTCCCGCCCAACTTCAAACTGTGGTTTAACCAGTGAAATCAAATGCCCTGAAGGTTTGAGCAGTTGCGGCAGACCCGGCAGGATCAGGGTTTGAGAAATAAACGAAACGTCCATGACGATCAAATCAAAGCCTAATTCGGGCTCGATCGCGGCGTGTAATGAGTCAATAGGGAGCGCGCGGGCATTGACACCTTCAAGCCCCGTAACTCTAGGATCTGCTTTGAGTTTGGGATGTAGCTGATCATGTCCGACATCAACGCCGACCACACGACTGACCCCCGATTGCAGTAGGGCATCTGTAAACCCCCCGGTGGACTGACCCACATCCAGTGCGGTCATCCCGGAGACATCCAGTGACAGCGCTTCTAATGCTCCGGCGAGTTTAAGCGCGCCGCGTGAGACAAAACGGTCTGCGGGATCGGGTGTCACCTCAAGTTGGGCCGATTCAGGCAACTTTAGACCCGGTTTGGTCACGGTTTGCCAAGATGACACCCCTTGAGCATTAGGCGCATAGAGACGGACCCGACCAGAGTGAATCGCATTCTGCGCTTGAGTTCGTGTCGCACATAAGCCTTGCTCAAGCAATAAGCGGTCGAGTCGTTGCATCTTTGCTCCACGGGGTGGCGGGTTAGTCGAGTGGCTGGTTTGAGTGGCGATTCAAAGGTCGCCGATGGTCTGCACATAGCTGGCTATTATTCATATCAAAGAAAGGTTGTCACTATCGTTCGCCGCGTGACTTGAATCGTGTTGATGTGTCATGAGGCCGACGGTCGTGCAGATCTTTGAATGCATCGCTATTGGCACCATGGCCATAACACCACCATGATATCAATGGTGATGACAGTAAGTGGGGGAGTATAGCGTCTTTGGAAGGCGTCTCTAGTGTTATGAATATAGCGACATATTGCTGTCGTAGTGTCGTAGTGATGAGTGGGTATTAGTGAGTGCGGTATTAGTGAGTGCGGTATTGATGAGGGCCATCGCATGGTGTGAATAGCGGCCAGAGGGGGCAGGACTGGCGGCAAAACACTTTTTAAAATGACTAGCCCCCGTTAAAACTAAAACCACCAGCCCGCTCTAAACGATACGCCTACTATAACGAAAAGGATGGAGAATATCGTGACGGCAATGATGTGGAATGCCATATCGTTGAGGTTAGCGGGTGACAGTTTCGGCACAACGCGGAGTCTTGCATCTAAAGCGAAAACAACCGTCAAGCCCAATAATATGAGTTTAGCGACGATGCCGTGTGCGATAGGGATGGACATATCAAACCATGAGGGAATATGAGGGAGCATTTGATAGGCCAAGGTTAAGCCGGTCACAATTTGGACGACTAAGGCAGGCATACCTATTTTTTCGTAAGCCGATTCAAACGCTAATAAGCGTTCAGGTGAGCGCTCTTTTAACACACGCGGCAATATGATCAATGAAAGAATAATATGCCCACCTGTCCAGATGCTGGCGGCTAATAGGTGTAGCGTCAGTAATAGCCCATACATGATTTCAGTTCTCTTTTGTGGTGATGACTTTTACGATTGTACAGCCTGTCATTTGATTGCTTGTGGTTTTGTCCTGGTGCTGTCGATGTCGTAATAAGTCGTTGTGCTTATGGTGCGCTAGTGTACTCAAGATAAGGGCGGAGACATTGATGTCAGCACGGATGATGTGCTTTGTACGTTTGTCCTTGACTTCATTTTTCGTTTGACTGAAGTAAAGGCTTAGTGGTGTTTGTCGGTCCTGATGATAAGTGGTGGTTGCGGTGTGGCGGTGTGGCTGGTAATATCGCCGCCGTTGTTTGGGAATCTAGTGTGATCAATTAGTTATCCGCTTTTTTATTCCTTAATGACGTGATGTGGCGGCCCCTGTCGGTCCTCCCGCAACACTAAATCGTGAACCCCGCCAGGCCCGGAAGGGAGCAACGGTAGCGATGGACGTGTGTGCCGGGATGTGGCTGGCAGGGGCTGTCTCCATTTTAGGGGTATGAATAGAGTCCGGCCGTATTGTTTCGGCCTGTGATGAGCTCGCATTTGTTCATTTAACCTCGATAGGATGGCCTGTGGGTGGTTGCGGCATATCTGAGCCTCCCTTTGTGGTCTGTTAGGCTGCAGGGTTCGTGCATGTTGTCGCTTCGCATGCTAGTGTTTTCATCCTTGTGTCTGGAAGTTTCCCCAAGTCGATGAGCTATCAAGTGCTGGCCCGCAAATGGCGGCCCAAGAACTTTCATGAACTGGTCGGCCAGACCCATGTGCAAAAAGCGTTAATTAATGCACTGGATCAGGATCGTCTGCATCATGCCTATCTGTTTACCGGCACCCGCGGCGTCGGCAAAACGACGATCGCCCGTATTCTGGCGAAATGCCTGAATTGTGAAACCGGTGTGACCAGCCAACCTTGTGGTGAGTGTGGTACTTGTCGTGAGATTGATGAGGGTCGCTTCGTTGATTTAATTGAAGTTGATGCGGCCAGCCGTACCAAGGTCGAAGATACCCGAGAGCTACTCGATAATGTGCAGTATTCGCCGACGCGAGGCCGTTTTAAGGTCTATCTGATCGACGAAGTGCACATGCTCTCCACTCATAGTTTTAATGCGTTGTTGAAAACGCTTGAAGAGCCGCCTGCCCATGTAAAGTTTCTGCTGGCCACGACGGACCCGCAGAAATTGCCGATGACGATCTTGTCGCGTTGTTTGCAGCTGCAGTTGAAGAATATGTCCCCGGAGCGAGTTGCGGGGCATTTGCAGCATGTGCTGAACGCTGAGAATGTGCCCTTTGATGATGCTGCGCTGAAGTTGCTCGGGCGCGCTGCTGATGGTTCGATGCGTGATGCCTTATCGTTGACTGATCAGGCCATTGCGTTTGGTCAGGGCGAGGTCCGGGTTGATGCGGTGACCAGCATGCTGGGCGTACTGGATCATCGTCACTTGCAGGCGTTATTGGCGGCGCTGGTGGCGCATGATGCCGCTTCCTTACTTAATGAAGTGGCTCAGTTGGCTGAGCAAGCCCCTGATTTTGCTGCTGTGCTGGAGGATTTAGCGCGTTTGCTGCATCGTTTGACATTGGCGCAGATGGTGCCAGAGGCGTTGGACGACAGCTTCGGTGAGCGTGACCATCTATTGGCATTAGCACAACGGCTCCCCGCTGAAGAAGTGCAGTTGTATTATCAGATTGCGATTGAATCGCGTCGTGATCTCCCTTTATCGCCTGACCCTCGGACTGGGTTAGAGATGGCCTTGTTGCGGATGTTGGCTTTTCGTCCTCAAGGGATTCCTGAGCTGCCGGAAGTTTCTTTACAGGCAGAGGCGTCATCACAACCGATGACCCAAGCCTCAGCCCTCCAAACCGCTGACCCCCAAGCTGCTGGATATCAGGCCGCTGGTGCTCAAACCACTGACTTCGAGCCGAGCGGTCCACAAGCAGGATCTTCTCCTCCTCTGAATGAGGCGCCGCCTGAGCCCCCAAAGCCTGATGCGGCTGCACCGGCGATGCCTTCGGTGGAGTCGCCCGGTTTTGCTGTGTCGGATACGCCATCTCATGATCAGGCGGAAACGCAGTCTGAGTCGCCTAGACCAGATAGGCAGGCCATGTCTGAGGTTGTACCTGACATCGTCTCTGAGGCCAGTGTGTCTGCAGCCAGTGTGTCTGAAACTAGCGTGTCTGAAGCCAGTATGTCTGAGTCGGGTGTGGCACCTGATGCTGACGCTGGGCAAGCGCCGTCCTCAGCGCCTTGGGACGGGCCTGCTCAGTGGTCTACTCCTGAACCGACAACAACGGCCCCGCCGCGACCCGCTGAGCCCTCAGCGTTAGCTGACCCTTCTGAGCGCGCTACCGGTACGCGGCCATCGCCGAATATTGAAATGCCGCCGGTGCCACAGACGGTGGCTGAGGTGGCATGGCCTGAATCCAATGAGCACTGGCTGTCAGTGTATCCTCAGTTAGGGCTATCAGGCTGGGAGGCGAGCCTGGCGGGTGAGTGCTGTTGGCTGGCGAGTGAGCCTCCATTGTTGAGGTTGGCGGCCCCGCCCAGGGTGCGCAGTGTATTGACGGGGATGGCCGAACAAGCGCTCACGGCACAGTTGAGTACTGCACTGAATACTCAGGTGCAGTTAGAGGTTGTCGCTCAGGAACCGCTGCCGGAAGATAGTCCGTTACTGCGTCAGCAAAAGATTACGGCCGCACGTAAGGCTCAGGCATTGGAAAAGTTACGTCAGGACCCCAATATTCAAATATTCATCCAACAATTTGATGCGCAGTTGGATGAAGCGAGTGTTGAACCTGCCCCGCCCGCTGAGGGTGAGGGCCGTTAAATATTGATGACCGCTAGGTGGAGGTGAGGCATGTTTGGCAAAGGCGGAATGGGCAATATCATGAAGCAAGCCCAGGAAATGCAGGAAAAGATGCAAAAAATGCAGGAAGAAGCTGCCAATGTCACTGTCGATGGTGAATCCGGTGCTGGCATGGTGAAAGTGACCATGACCGGTCGTCATGATGTCCGTAAGGTGGATATTGATGAAAGCCTGATGTCCGAAGATAAAGACATGTTGGAAGATTTGCTGGCGGCGGCGGTTAATGATGCGGTACGAAAAGTTGAGCAGGCTTCTAAAGATAAAATGGAAGAGTTAACCCAGGGGATGCCATTACCTCCTGGGTTTAAAATGCCTTTTTAATTAACGGTGTTGGAGTCAGCTTTTTCTGCTTGGGTGAGTCCGGATACGCTTCGGTCTCTGCTTTGGCGTCATTGATATTACTGGATGCGCCCCTTGGCATGGCCTCGGCGGCGCTTTGCTGGTTATGAGGAATGCATGCAGTTCAGCCCTTTGATCGAACAGTTCATGGAAGCGTTGCGGTGTTTACCCGGCGTGGGGCCTCGTAGTGCTCAGCGTATGGCGCTTCATCTTCTGGAACGAGACCGGGAGGGTGGACGACGCTTGGCCCAGATTCTGCAAGAGGCGTTGGATCAAGTTGGCCATTGCCGCCGTTGCCGGACATTGACTGAGGAACCCGAGTGTCGTATTTGCCGCAGTAGTAAGCGCAATGAACACATGCTCTGTGTGGTTGAAACGCCAGCGGATATGTTGGCGTTGGAACAGACTGGGATTTATGACGGTCATTATTTTGTGCTATTGGGCCATCTTTCTCCCATTGAAGGGATTGGTCCTGAGGATTTAGGGCTGGATGATCTTTTGTCTCGTGTTCAAGATGGGGCGATCGAAGAGGTGATTCTAGCCACCAATCCCACTGCCGAAGGTGAAACAACCGCACATTATGTGCATGAGTTGCTGCGCCCTTTAGGGATTCGAGTGACTCGCTTGGCCCATGGCGTGCCATTGGGCGGTGAACTGGAATATGTAGATGGTGGTACCTTGTCGCGTGCTTTAGTCGGGCGTGGTCAGTTTGATTGAGATCTATGGGGTTATCTGGCTGGGTGCCAATGAATATTTAACCGGCACATTAATATTCAACGATCATCGTTAATATTCAATCGTCATGGTTAATGCTCGGTAGTCGTTATTAATATTGAGCTATTTTGTCGTTTTAAACAGGAATTGAACATGTCCGATCAGCCTATGATCTGGGTGAGTGATGACGCGTCACTGGCTCAATATTGTGCACAGTGGCAACACCTCCCAGTATTGGCTCTGGATACAGAATTTATTCGGACCACGACGTTTTTTCCACGTCCGGCTCTGTTGCAAGTCAGTGATGGCGAGGCGTGTTATTTAATTGATCCTTTAACCCTGAATGATGTTGCACCATTACGTGAGGTGCTCACCAGTGGGCCACTGAAGATTCTACATAGTTGTTCGGAAGATCTTGAAGTCTTTAAAGGGTGGCTACAGTTGGTGCCAGCCCCTGTGGTGGATACGCAAATTGCTGCTGCCTTTGCAGGTCTTGATTCCGGGATGGGCTATCAGCGTTTGGTGGATACCTTATTAGATATTCAATTGGATAAAGGTGAGACGCGCTCTGATTGGTTACAGCGTCCTCTCACTGAGAGCCAACAGCATTACGCGGCCCAGGATGTGGCTTGGTTGCTGCCCTTGTGGGCTAAGTTATTGAATCGTTTAGCTGGGCAAGCGCCTATTGCGGGTTGTGAGCGTCTCGATATTGTGATGCAAGAGGGCGAATCTTTGGTCCGAGAGGCGAGGATGACGACGGACGATGCCGAGAGTTATTGGCGAGTGCGTCAAGCATGGCGTTTGGATTCACGGGGTTTGCAGGTGTTGCGCGCCTTGTGTATTTGGCGCGAAGAGCGGTGCCGTGAGCGCGATATTCCACGGAGTCGAGTGGCGTCTGATGGGTTGTTGCAATCGCTTTGCGAACAATTACCTGAAAGTTTACCCCAATTGGCGCAACTGGAAGAGGCCAGTCCGGGGTGGATTAAGCAGTCAGGACGTGAAGTGCTGGGGCTGATTCAACAGGCGCAAGCGGTACCGCGCCAGGAGTGGCCCAAACCGCTGCCTAATCCAACCGCCCCTGAGTACAAGCAACTGCGTAAGCAATGGCGTGAGCGCCTTAAAACATTAGCTGAGCAGCACGGGTTGTCCCCAGAGTTATTGGTGAGGCGTAAACAGATGGAACAATGGATTGCCGAGCAGCTGGCGGGCCAGCCTGTGACATTGCCTGCTGATTGGCCCCAATGGCGACGTTTGTTGCTTGCCGATGTCTTGGGCGCACCGGCTTAATCTATCAAAGCCTTCATTGATGGGTGTTGATTAAGGCCTGTATCGATTAGCCCTTGTATGGGTAACGGGTACCGATTCATTATTGAGTGAAGACATCATGACGCAACATTCGAATCAATCCAGTCGCCATGAGTTAGGGGAGCATCGCCTGTTGTGTGAGATCTATCGCAGCCCGCGTAAAGATGAAATGTATCTCTACGTGGATAAGCGACAAGGCCTAGCTGATGTGCCTGAACCTTTGTTGAAACAGTTCGGGTCGCCGCAATCGGTCATGACGTTGATTCTTCACCCGGAGCGCTCACTGGCTAGGGCGAATGTGACCGATGTGATTAGCGCGATTCGTGAACAAGGGTTTTATCTTCAGATGCCACCTAAAGTGGAGAGTGTCTTGCCGCCTTCCAGCCCGGCACCGGGGGCTTAATGCGCGAACGTTTTTGGGAAGCCCCTTTAGCTTCATTGTCTAACGATGAATGGGAAGCCTTATGCGATGGCTGCGGGCGTTGTTGCCTGCATAAGTTGCAGGATGAAGATGATGATGCGGTCTTCTTTACTGATATCGCCTGTCATTTATTTGATCCTGAACAGTGCCGTTGTCGCGACTATCCTAATCGTTTAAAGCAAGTGCCGGATTGTCTGTCGATTCGAGCGCAAGAAGATGAAATTTATGATTGGTTGCCGCCGACATGCGCTTATCGGCTGCGCTACCAAGATCGTCCTTTGCCGGTATGGCATCCGCTCATTTCGGGGCGTGCAGACAGTGTGCACGAAGCGGGTATTAGCGTGCGTCATCGTACCGTGAGTGAGGCCGATGTGGATGAAGAGGATTACGAAGATCATATTATTTTGTGGATCAAGCCCCAGCTTCCATTGTAAAAGCAAGGTCCATTATAAAAGCAAGATAAGCGCCTCCCTTGTCTCAGGAGGCGTGCCTTTTATCAGACCCTAGTCACTTGCCCTGGTACTTCACTTTTATGGCGGCTATGAGTAATCAGCATTTGAGTGTATGGATGTTGTGCTTGCCCTGCTAACAGTTCATCAGTCCCCAGAACCTCCAGAATTTCACCGTGTTGCATGACGGCAATGCGATCGCAGAGGTGAGCGACGACTCCAAGGTCATGTGTCACCATGAGGTAAGTGAGCCCTTCTCGCTGACGTAACTCTGAGAGTAGATTTAATATTTCAGCTTGGACCGATACATCCAGAGCGGACGTTGGCTCGTCTAGCAGCAGAATTCTTGGCTCTAAAATCAGCGCCCGCGCAATGGCGACCCGTTGGCGTTGCCCTCCAGACAGTTGGTGAGGGAAACGGTAGCGGAAGCTGTCATCTAACCCGACTTTGCTCAATAGTTGACCAATACGTTCATGGCGTTGATCAATACCATGAATTTTTAATGGCTCAGCCAAAATACTCTCAATGGTATGGCGTGGATGAAGCGAGCCATAAGGGTCCTGAAACACCATTTGCATCAAACGGCACCGCGCTCGGTCCAACCGATGAGAAAGCCGTTGATTGTTGACACTGATATGGCCTGTCCAATGGTTATATTGGCCTGCTAAGCAACGTAAAATTGTGGTTTTACCCGATCCAGACTCACCGACTAGGCCAAAGGATTCGCCTTCGTCGATCGCCAGTTGGATCGACTTCAGGATATGGGCTTGTTGAGCCCCATGACCAAAGCTTAAATCAAGTGACTGAATATCAATCATTGTCATGGTTAAGCTCCTGTTGCTGTCAACCAGCGAGGATCTCGCTGAAGTACCGGTAAGCGTGGACGTCTTTCTGTCACACTGGGAAGTGCACTTAACAGGCCTTGTGTGTAGGGGTGTTCAGCATGGTCAAGGTCAGCGGCTGCAATCGATTCGACCACTTGGCCGGCATACATGACGAGCACTCGGTCACAGAACTGACGGACCAGGTTGAGGTCGTGACTGATGAAAATGAGTCCCAGGTGGTGTTCTGTCACCAATTCATCAAGAATGCTGAGTACTTGTTGCTGGACAGATACATCCAGTGCTGAGGTGGGCTCATCGGCAATAATGACTTCTGGTTCGGGAATCATCATCATCGCAATCATGATGCGCTGACCCATACCACCGGAAACCTCGTGAGGATAAAGATCGTAGACACGCTCTGGGTCACGAATATGGACTTTATCAAGCATCTCCAAGGTTTTCTGCTTGGCACTTTTACGCGTGGCACGGTGATGAGCACGGTAGGCCTCAGCGATTTGATCGCCCACTTTCATTACCGGATTCAAAGAGTATTTGGGATCTTGCATGATCATGGCCATGCGGCCGCCACGTAACTGCTGTATGGTTTTGTCTGATGCGTGGCGCAAGTCGATATCGCCGAACTGAAGTGCGTCAGCTTTGATCTCAGCGGTACGTGGGTGAAGGCGTAATAAGCTGCGGCCTACTGTGGATTTACCTGAACCCGATTCTCCTACAATCGCCAGCTTTTCTTGTCCGAGCGTAAAGGATACGTTACGCACCGCATCGACAAAGTGGCCATCTTGATTGAAGCGAACGCCCAGATTTTTGACCGTCAGTTTTGATGTTGTCATCTCGGCTCCTGTTATTCGCTACGTGGATCGAGTAGGTCACGTAAGCCGTCACCTAATAGATTGAAGGCGAGGCTGACCAATAAGATGGCGCCGCCGGGGAAGGCAACCAGCCACCAGGATTCCAGCATGTAGCTTCGTCCAGTTGAAATCATCGCCCCCCATTCGGGAAGTGGCGGTTGCGCACCTAACCCTAAAAAGCCTAAACCTGCTGCTGTCAGGATGATGCTGGCCATATTCATGGTCAGGCGAACAATGACGGACGATAAACACATCGGCACAATGTGACGGCACAAAATACGCGCTGAAGAGGCGCCCTGCAGTTGAACGGCGACAATATAGTCGGCTTGTCTGAGCTGTAGGGTCTCGGCACGGGCTAAGCGTGCAATAGGGGGCCAGGAGGTCAGGGCGATGGCAATGACCGCATGCTCCAGGCCCGCCCCTAAGGCGGCGACGAAAGCCAGCGCCAGGACAAGACTCGGGAAAGAGATGAAAATATCGGTGATTCGCATGAATAGCGTATCCACCCAGCCCCCGAAGTAGCCTGATATCGCGCCTATGGCCAGACCAATAGGGCCCACAATGACGGTGACCAGTGAAATGATATACAGCGTAATTCGGGCACCATGGACCAAACGGCTGTAAATATCACGGCCAAATTCATCGGTACCAAACCAATGAGCTGCGCTGGGGGCGCTCAGGGTGTTATTGAGGTTCTGCACGAGTGGATCATGCGTGGCGAGCCAAGGTGCAAATAGAGCGACTAATAACAACATAATGACGACACCAAGCCCCACTGCAGTGAGCGGGTTTTTCAGTAAGCGCTTGGTGCTATCCTGACAAAGCGTCCATAGGGCTTGATATCGATTGGGATGCGTAGAACCCATTGAGGTTGAGGCGGTCATTGAAGTTTCAGCAGTCATCAGCGCGTCCTCGGGTCGAAAATGGGGTAAAGCATGTCTGTGACCAGGTTTAAGGTGACAAACATCAGACCGATGAGTAGTACTGAGGCCATCACAGCGTTCATATCGCCCAGCATCATGCTACTGGTGAGGTATTGACCAAAACCGGGCCAGGCAAAGACGGTTTCAATCAAGACAGCGCCTTCGAGCAGTGAGCCATAGGCCAGCGCCACAATGGTTAATAGTTGCACAAGGATGTTGCGGAAAGCATGACGCCAGATCACTGTGCGCTCCGGCAGGCCTTTAACACGAGCGGTCAGAATGTATTCCTGAGACAGCTGCTCCAGCATGAAGCTGCGGGTCATTCGTGCGATGAAAGAGACTGAATTCAACCCTAGGATAAAGGCGGGTAGCACGACGTGGTTGAGTGCGCTGGCCAGGACCTCCCAATCCCGGGCGATGATTGAGTCAATCAGAATCATGCCTGTGACAGGTTCAACTAACCCTTCGTAAGCGAGCCCAACACGGCCAGAGCCTCCAACCCAATTCAGCCAGGCATAGAAGATTAATAAGCCCATCATGCCAACCCAGAAGACAGGAGTAGAGTAACCAAATAGGCTGATGACTCGGATAATGTGATCGGTCAATCGTCCCTTTTGAGTCGCGGCGTAGACCCCCATGGGGATGCCAATCACGATGCCGAAAATAATGGCTACCGTGGCGAGTTCCAATGTGGCAGGGAATACGCGGATAATGTCATCTAGCACTGGCTTTCCTGTTAATAGCGCATTCCCCAGATCACCATGAGCGAGATCTTGTAGATAAATCCCAAACTGTACCAGTAGGGGCTGGTCCAGCCCCATTTCCTGATAAACCTGTTCATAGGTAGAGCTATCGGCATCCGGGCCGACAACCGTCAGTACGGGGTCAATTGGCATGACACGACCAATCATGAAGGTCAATGCCAAAAGGCCAAAGAGTGTAATACTGACGGTCACCATCCGATGGAGTAACCGTTGAGTGACGCGTGATGCCATAGTGTCAGACGAAAATGCCATGATTGGGCTCCTCGTGACTTACCATTAATTCGTGACTCACGATGAACTTGCGACTCACCATTAACTTGTGACTGAGCCTCAACGTTGCTTAGAAACTTCACGCAGGCGTGTTGTCGCTGCTGGGTGAACACGATAATGCTGTACGTCACTCCGCAATGCGACGGTGTTAACCATTTGTGAAATTGGGAAAATAGCCCCGACTTTTTCGTCATAAAGCCGCTGCACATCCCGATACATGCTCAGTTGTTTATCGGCATCTTTTTCGACTAAAGCGTTTTCAATTAATTGGTTGATTTCGGGGCTGTAGAAGCCTGTGCGCCAGCCTTGGAAGTTTGTGAGTTTGGCTTCATCTCGGTTGTCTGGGTTATAGACTAAAGAGCGTAAGCTTGAGTATGGATGTGGTTCGATACCGCCACCACCACGACCTACAATGATTTCAAAATCACGATCTCGCATGGCGCCATAAACCTGATTACCTGTCCCCGTGATGATGCTGGCATCAATACCGGCTTGTGCTAATGTCGACTGGATATTGGTCGCAATATTAATAAAAGGGGTTTCGGATAAAACGCGAATTGAGGTCTTGAATCCATTTGGATAACCGGCTTCAGCCAAAAGTTTTTTGGCCTTTTCAACATCTAATTGATAGCCCGGTTCAGGTAATGTTGCCTCCAGTCCTAGTTTGACTGGGCGCTGGTGAAATACCCCGTAATCCTGCATGACACTTTTATTAATGCCGCGGTAGTCAATCAAGCTGCGAATGGCCTCACGCACTTTTTGTTTGGCATATTTTGGATCTTTCATGCTGACAGCGGCATAGTACATAGTACCGCGTTGAACAGCCTGAATATCGACGTTGGCTGTTTTACGCATGGCTTCAATATCGGGTACTGACATGCCGTAGGCAACGTCGATATCGCCGCGTTCCATCATCAAACGTAGGGATTGCGACTCATTCATGTGTCGCATGATCACGCGTCGTAATTGGGATGGTTCACGCCAATAATAATCATTACGGCTCATCAGCAGAAGTTCTTTGGCTCTCCACCGGTTTAAGATAAAAGCGCCTGAACCGGCTGCATTTGATGTCAGCCATTGGTGGCCCAAATCACCGTCTTCTTGGTGTTCCAAGACCGTTTTACGGTCAAGAATAAAGGCGCTGGGAGAGCTCCCTAGGGTATAAACAACGAGTTGAGGATCGGTTGCTTCGGGCAGTTCCAATACGAAGGTGTGGTCATCGGTGGCCCGCATGTACTGCTCAACGTTGTCGGCAGTGAAGCCATAAGTTTTCCAGGTTGTCGCCAATGCAAGATTCAGTTTCAGTACCCGTTGCAGGGACCAGGCGACATCTTTTGCCGTGAGCGGTTCTCCTGAGTGGAACTGTACACCAGAACGAATCTTGAAGGTGATTGTGCGTCCGTCATCGCTGATTTCCCAGCTTTCGGCCAGACCTGGATTGACTTGAGCCGGATTGTCGACATCAAGTTCAATTAGCGTGTCATAAAGGTTGGCATTAATACTGACAACATCTAGACCTGTCGCAGCTGCTGGGTCAAGGGAAAGAAGGTTATTCATGCTCATCCCAATGATCAATTGATCTGATGGGGTTTGCGCATGACTACTAATGCTGATTAACAGACTGAGTAAGCCTGTAGTCAGTAATTTAAGACACTTCATGACTGACGTTCCTATTGTAATTGTTAAAGGTCACTTTGGGTCACTGTAAGGTCTAAAAGGTTGCTCTTAAGGAGAAAGCCTTAATCTTGATAAGACCGTGATCGGTGGCTTGGGACTGAATTTTTTGGGGGTAAAGGGGCATGAGCACATTGCAGGCCCTAAGCACGACTTAAGGGTTAAGCTAGGGGATATAAGGGGATGAATCAATAAACATGTGATGTATGATGTATAGGAAAATGGTCGAATAGTCTTTAGTCTGAATGAATAAAAACCCCAGGAATATCCTGGGGCTTAGATGTTTTATGTCGTCTGCATTATGAGGTGCTGACTGTCGTTGAAGAGGGTTGATGATGAATAAGAAAGGTTAAAAGTCGTGCTGTTTCTCTGAACCCTTCAAAGCGCGCGCTGGCACCGCTATGGCCTTCGTCCTGGCAATATAATAAAGGCTCACGCTGTGGATCCGTATTCTGCGTCCACCACTGAACATAATACTTCAGCACCTGCCAGTAAGGGACTCGGGGATCATTCAGGCCTGTGGTCATGAGTACTTCAGGTAGCCGAGTCTGGGGCAAGTTGTTGATCGGATCATATTGCTGCATCAAAGCCAATATATCGGGATCTGACGGATTGCCCCACTCTTCATATTCTTCTTCCGTTAACGGTAGAGAAGGGTCCTGCATGGCTCTTAAGCAGTCAACGAAGGGCACTTCCATTAACGCTGTACCGATCAATTCTGGGCATCGATTAAGGGTCGCGCCGACTAAAAGACCGCCCGCACTACCGCCCCATAGCGCCAGTTGAGCGGGGCTGGTGAGCTTCTCTTCGAGCACATAACGAATACACGCTTCTAGATCGTCAAAGGAATGAGGCTTGTGCTGCTGCCGCCCGGCCTGGTACCACTGATCCCCTTTTTCTGAGCCGCCTCGAACTTGAGCAATAGCGTAAATCCATCCCCGGTCCAGTAAGCTTAGCCGGGCTGATGAAAACCAAGGGTCGAGGCAGTCGCCGTAAGCGCCGTAACCATAAATCACTAGAGGTGCATGGCCATTTTCGAGCACCTCTCGACGAGCGACTAGGAGCAAGGGGACTTCTGCGCCATCACTTGAAAGAACGCTGCAATAGCGGGTGCTGAGGGCGGCACTGTCAAAGTTGTGCACCTGTTGTTGTTTCAATACTTGGTGGTTGCCGGAATCTAATGATAAAGACCAAGTTTCCGCCGGGTGCCTGAGTGATTCAAAAACCAGGCGGGCTTGTCCATTTGCAGGGTATTCTGAAGGCAGAATATCCAAACTACATAAGTCATCCGGTGTTTTGACGACATAGTTGAGCGATTGTCCCGGTGCTGGGATATGCCCCTGCTGATTGGCTTTTGGCCAGTCCATTACTTTGAGCCGACAGAGCCCGGTCAGATGACTGCGCTCTTCAATCAGCAAGTGCTCAGGGTGAAGTTGAAAGCCGTCCAGTGTGATGTCGTCTTGGGGGGCAATAATGGTTTGCCAGTCTTTTAATGTCGGCGCTTGTTGACCTTCCAGATGAAGGGCTTGTTCGGGAAGGGCATGCAGGCTACAGCTGCGCGCTAAATGGTTAGATAAAACAATAAAGTGTTGGCCCTGATGATTGACGCTGATCTCGACGTCGGTTTGGCGTGGCCACAAACAGCATAGCGGGGAGTCCGGTTGTTCAGCCGGTAGTAGATGGACTTCTGTGCTGGTCTTGCTGGAAGCTTCAATCAATAGCCATTGGCGCGAAAGGGTCCGCCCCAAACTGAGCCAGAAATGCCGTGTCGTTTCCTGATAAATACAGTGAGCCTCTGGCTGACCGACTTGGTGGCGCCAGACGCTGTCGGGTCGCATACGGTCATCCAGCTGAGTGATCAGCAGTGTTTGACTATCGCCAGCCCAGACAAAATCACCGCTCATGTCATCAATGGACCAGTCTAACCAGCGTTGTGTCTCGAGATCGAGAATCTGAAGACAATAATGTTCATCACCACGGGTATCCAGGCTGATCGCCAGTTTCATCCCGTCTGGAGAGGTCTCCATGTTGCCGATATCTAGGTAGCGGTGCTGAGCAGCCAGCTGGCGGACATCTAAAAAACACTGGGCTTGGTCGGCTGAGCCTGCAGCAGGATAACGCCAGTAGGTCGGATAGTCGTCGTTTTCCCCAATTCGACTAAAATAAATCCAGTCTCCATCGCGACTCGGGGTCGATTGATCGGCTAAAGGCTGGCGCGCACATAGCTCAGTGTATAGGGTGTCTTCTAATGTTTTAGGACGACTGCTTTCAAAATGCTGTTGCGCTAATGACAACCACTGCTGTGTTGTCGGGTGAGCGGCATTTTCCAGGTCACTGATCTGAGTCGCTTGATGCATCAGGTTTACAGCTTGTTTCTTTATTTCTGTCAGCGGCATAGTAGTATTGACTCTCACTCCGACATGATGTCGGACCCTGAAAATATATCCGGATATACGGGATACGATGACTGATTTTGAATTCCATGCCTGGTGGGCCTACGCGGCTTCCGGCTTAGTGTTGTTACTGGCCAGCTGGCGTATTTTGCGCGGGCTTCCTTTTACCTTATGGCTGGGCATTCTATTAAGTGAGCTGGTGTGTCTGGTCGTGCCCGCACCTATTGGGCCACATACCGAGCAGGTTGCGCCAGCGGTGATTGTGGCACTGCTGGAGATGATGGCTCAAGGCCCACAAGCCGGTCTACCTATTTTAATTATGATGATAGCGGCATTATTAGCGGCCTGGGGGATTGCGTTATTGGTAGGATGGTGGCGGCGCTACCGCATGGTTACTGATAAGGCCGATGCGGATTAAGGCTTGTTCTTTCGATGAGTTACGCTTTCTAAGGACAGAACAAACCACGATTAATCAATCAGTTGAGCTGAGTCTGAGCGAGCCATGCCTTGAGACTTGTAATCTATGGTCACCGCCATGCTGTTGAATCTTTGGTATGGCATGCACAACGGAATTGAGTGCAATACAACACAGATACATCACTCAATTAAATAAACAACGTAATTAAATACACAACACGGTTAAGTACGTAACGTAACTGAGCACACCACAATCAACGATGTGCTTAACACTATGGGAACTGAATTATGGTCGCATTCGTCATCGTTTTGACATTAGTTATGCTGCTGGCTGGAGTATTTGGCGGGCTGATCAACTACTTTTTACTGAATCAGAGCAATCGAGATACCACGAAAATGGCGCGTTGCGTTGTGGTCGGTGTTGGGGCGGCTTTTTTGGTCCCGGTTGTGCTCGATCTTGTCGGCAGTGAAATGGTCACGCAAAGCCAAGATGATGCCGGTAAGTTGTTGATCTACATTGGTTTATGTTTGATTGCCGCGATCGCCTCTCGCGTTGTGGTGACCAATGATGTTGATCGCACTTTGCAGGCTTCTGAGGCGGCTAAGCAAGACGTCGAAGCAATTGCCGCAGATGTGCGTCAACTTCGCGAGTTACTGTTGCCGATGGTTGAGACCGAAACCGAAATGGCGGCCTTATCAGAGGAAGACCAGGCTTTGGTGGATGGGCTCGATGTGGCATCAACACAGACGTTGAAAGTCCTGGGAACGGGACGCCATATCTTCCGGACACAAGAGAGTTTGCTCAATGATGTCGAGATGGATGAGCAGTCTCTGCACAAATCTTTGCAGGTGCTGATGCAGAAAGGTCTGGCTAGCAAAGTGACTACTGAGTGGGGGTTGCGTTGGTTTTTGAATGAGCGCGGCCGTCGTATGGCTGAAAACGTTATTTAATCGGTCTTGCTTTAGTCGGTCTTACGTTAGTCGGTCTTGCTTTATGAGTGGGTCTTGTTTGAGTCGATCTTGCAGGGTTAGTGACTGATTTTGAGCCAGGGTGTGCGATAGTCAGCTCATCTTGGGGGGATCAAAATAATGAAGAATAAGGGCCAAAGCCCAAGCGGAGGGTGGGATGCGTGAATGGATAACCCGTATATGCGGGTTGGCACTGATGCTACTGAGCTTCACGGTGGTCTCTCAGGCGACTGCAGCGGAAGCCTCGCGCCCAGATGTGCGAGCCGTGATTGATATCTCGGGCAGTATGAAGAAGAACGATCCCAATAACCTGCGTCGTCCAGCATTGAAATTGCTGGTTGATTTGTTGCCCACGGGTAGCAAAGCTGGGGTTTGGACTTTTGGCGCTTATGTCAACATGCTGGTGCCGCATCAAGCGGTTGATGATGCTTGGCGTGAACATGCGCGTGCACAGGCGTCCAAAATCAACTCAGTCGCTTTATATACCGATATCGAAAATGCTTTGGAGCGGGCGAGCTACGATATTGATAAGCCTGAGCCAGGTTTTGATCGACACATTATTCTGTTGTCTGATGGCATGGTGGATACTTCTGAGTCTCGGAATAGTGCCATTAAACGGCGTGAAAATCAGGCCTCGCGAGATCAGATCCTGCGTAAAATGCTGCCCAAGCTTAAAGAAGCGGGTTATACGATTCACACCATCGCACTATCGGATAATGCCGATAAGGATCTTTTAAATACGTTGGCTCAGCGTACGGGGGGGCTCTTTGCTGTTGCACATAATGCAGATGACTTGATGAGTCTCTTCATGCAAGCGTTACAGCGCTCTGTGCCGGTTGAAGAAGTTCCGCTTCAAGATAATCGTTTCCTGATTGATGACAGCATTAATGAGTTTACGGCGCTAGTCTTTCATAAGCCCGACAGCCAGCAAACTTTCCTGAAAGATCCTAATGGTCGACGCTATAGTGAGGAAAGCCGACCTGGTAACGTGAACTGGCATAGCACTCGTACATACGATCTGATTACTGCGAAAGAGCCCGCCTCTGGTGAGTGGCAGATTGAAACAGAAGTGCATCCAGATAATCGCGTGACGGTGATTTCTGATTTAAAACTGAATCTTGCCGATGTGCCCGCCACGCTTTATCGCGGCTATCCTGTGCCCTTAGATGCGTGGTTCACTGAAGATGGTAGTCTGATCAAGCGAGATGATTTTCTCTCGTTGTTAGATGTAAAGGCCACCATGACTGATGAGAATGATCAGGTGTTGCAGCAATCGGCGATGACACTGGAGGGTCAGAACCCGGGGCACTTTACCACGCGTTTTGATGGGCCTAAGCAACTGGGTGATCAGTCGATCGTGGTGAATGTTGATGGCAAAACGTTCCAACGCAGTATCAGTCGTCCGGTGAGCGTGCAGGATGTTGTTTCAGCACACTTACAGCTCTCAGCCGAAGGGCCCGAAGCTAAGCTGATTTTACGTGCGCAACATCCGAAGCTGGATCCAGCAAACCTGCAGTTTCAGGTTCAGGTTGGACAGGATAAAGGGCTGACACCTGAGTACCGAGGTGATCGGGAGTGGGTGTTAGACTTGAGCGAGCATGATCGTCGTGCGCCACAGGCCATCAACGTTCGGGTGCGAGGTGTTTTGATGGATGCACCTTTGGATCTCACCTTACCGGCGTTGACTTTGCCTGTTTACTTGCGCCCGGGGGAGGAAGCGCAACCTCCGGTGCCCGTTGAAGAAGACGCGCCTGCTTTTGTGCCTGAGCCGGAAGTCACCGCTCTACCTGAAGAACCTGCTGTTGCTGAGCCGGTTGAGGAGAGTCAACCTGAGGCCGAGGCTGAAGCTGAAGCTGAAGCGCCGAAGGAAGAGAGCAACCTCTTTGGACCGATTAAGGATTGGGATGATCCTCGCCTTCTCTGGGTGTATATTGCCGCTGGTATCGTGAATATCTTGTTGCTGGTGGTGTTGTTTATGTTGTACCGACGCTTTAAAAAGCGTCGTCAGCAAAAAGCCATGGAAGCAAGCCCAGGTTATGATGAAGATGAACCTTTGGATCTGGATGATGACGATTTCGATATGGACATGGAACTCGATCTGGACGACGATAAGAAAACCTGAGGCTTAATCGACCCAGGAACTGAACAGGCCGACATATGTCGGCCTGTTGCGTTTTATGCTGGATAAGGAGGCTAAGGTGTGTGAATTATTGGGAATGAGTGCCAATGTGCCTACCGATTTATGTTTTAGTGTGGCGGGCTTTTTGCGTCGAGGGGGCGCGACGGGTCCTCATCGTGATGGTTGGGGCATTGCCTTTTACGAGGATGATGGTTATCGCGAGTTTCGCGATCCTCATCCGTCGATCGAATCGCCCATTGCACGCTTGATTTGTGACTATCCCATCAAGAGCCGTATTGTGATCAGTCATATTCGCCAAGCCAATGTCGGCGCTGTCAATCTGGGCAATACCCACCCTTTTTCCCGTGAACTATGGGGACGGCATTGGAGTTATGCGCATAATGGACAGCTGGATCAGTCTTTTGCGACCACTCTGCCTCTGGGTCTTTATCATCCCACCGGGACGACCGATAGTGAGCATGCCTTCTGCTGGCTTTTGGATCAAATTCGCCAGGCATTCCCTGAACCACCCAAGGAGCCACGTCAGCTTTGGGACTTGATTCATCAGTGTTGTGAGCAATTGCGCCAGATGGGTGTATTCAACATGCTACTGTCAGATGCCCAGTATCTGTACGGATTTTGTAGCACTAAGTTGGTCCATATCACGCGTCGAGCCCCTTTTGGTGAAGCCCGACTCATGGACATGGAGATGACGATCGACTTCAGCGGCTGCACGACTGAGCATGATGTGGTGACGGTGGTCGCGACGCAACCTTTGACGACTAATGAGGCTTGGACGCCTTTTGAAGCTGGGGAATTAGTGATTTTTCAAGAGGGTGAAGTGATGGGACGACGCCGTTCTGCTGGCCTGGGTGTGATATGAACATTGAAGTCATCGGCTCAGGCAGTGCCTTTTCATTAGCGCGTAATACGTCGTCAATACGTGTGGAAAGTCAGCGCGGGGAGCAGTGGTTGATTGACTGTGGGCCGACCATTCCACGCGCGCTTTGGCGACGCGGTTTAGGCATTAATGAACTCGATGTGATTTATTTCACTCATATTCACCCTGATCATTGTGCGGGGCTGCCCGCTTTATTGAATCAATGGCATAGTTTTGGGCGGGATAAGCCGTTAACGATTGTGTGTCAGTCGGCTCAGCGGCCCCTGTTGAACTCATTGGTGGCTTTGGCCTGTTGGCCAGATGAGCGTTGTTGTTTCGATATTCAATGGTTGGATACGCAAGACCATTTCATTTGGCGACATTGGCAGGTTTCGACGGCGCCGACGATTCACGCCATGCCTAACCGAGCGATTCGGATTGAATTAGACGGACAACGTCTGTTTTATAGTGGCGATGGTCGACCTACGCCAGCGAGTGAAGCTCTAATGCCGGGCGTAGATCATGCCTTTTTAGAGTGTGCGATGCTAACGCCCAGTGAGAGCCATGGTGATCTTGAGCAATCCCTCGCGCTAGCAGAACGTTTGAGCCTGCCTCGTTTATGGCTATATCACTGCTTTGACGAGCATATCCCCATGATCATTGAGCGTATTCAGGCTTATCCTAACGTGGCATTAAGTGAAGATGGGCTTTATCTCAATTGATTGATGCCCGTCTAACATGGACATGATCGAAGCTGTCAGGAGCGAGCCTAGCCTATGCGTTGGCTTGCGCTATGGTGCCGATCCGTCTATGAGCTGAAGAGCGCTAATTGCCCATCCTTCAAAAGCGCACGGTGTGAAAAATAGCTCAACCCAGTCTCTCGATGGCTGACCCAAATTAAGGTGCGTCCTTTTAATTGCGCCGTTAACGTTTGAATGAGTGCCCGCTCTCCTTCAATGTCCAACCCTTCACTGGGCTCATCCAAAATCGTGATAGGGGCTTCAACCAATAAAGCGCGTGCGATGCCCAAACGATGCCTTTGGCCGCCCGATAAGCTGCTGCCCGCTTCATCAATCCAGGTATTGAGGCCATCGGGCCATTGTCGCACTGCGTCGGATAATCCCACCGTTTCCAGTATCTGCCAAAGTTGCTCATCACTGCTATTAGGTGAGGCTAACCTTAAGTTCTCCGCTAGCGTATGGGTGAAGAGATAAGGCGATTGGGGCGTGTAGGCGATAGTCTGTCGTAATGTGTGCTCATCCAGCGCCGATAGTGAGACACCGCCCACCGTAATATCACCTTGAGCATAGTCCAGTCTTCGCGTGAGTAAATCGCATAATGTGGACTTGCCGCCTCCACTGGGTCCTTGGATCAAGCAATGGCTCCCCGCGGGTAAGTCAAGATTAATGCCCGAAAGCAATGAAACACCGCTGCTATGGGTAAAGGTGAGCTGGTGTAGTTTGAGGCTTGCATCTTTGGGTTGCTGAGCCTGCTCGGGCGACGGGAACTGAATCAGAGGTGCTTGAGCCGCAAGCTGAGTCAGGCCTTGTGCAGCCGCCGCCGTGCCTGGTAGTTGTTGCCAAGCCATGGGGAGGCCTTGCAACATTTCGCCAGTCCCCAGCAGTAATAGCGCAATAGCGGCAACCCAAGGCCCTTCTAGTGGTCCATCGGCCATCAATCCAATCGCAACCCACATGGCGAGCCCGCTACTCATGCCCATCAACGCTCGTAGTAAACCTGCACGCCATTCCAGCTGCCATTGAAGGGTCAACCATTGCTCACTTTGATCCACTGCTTGTTGCCAATAGCGCTGCCATTGTTTGGGCGTCAGGCTCAGCTCTTCTAAACCATCCACCAGTTCTAACAAGGTCACTCTTAAGTGCTGACGTTGCTGTTGCAGTTGAGGCGCGATACGGCGTCCAGTTAACCAGGCGGCACGCGGTAAAATCGCAAGGCCAATGATGGCGAGTCCGACGATCGGGTAAAGCAGGCTGATTTGGTATCTACCTAACCAGATCGCCATGAAGCCGAGCAGTAGTATGGCCGCACCGACAGGTAATAGCAGCCGAAGATAAAGGTTGTCTAAAGCATCAATATCGCGCGTCAGACGGTTTAAAAGCTCGCCACTATGGTGGCGTTGCAACTGTTGAGGAGACAGCGGTGCCAAGTGTTCAAATAACCACACGCGCAAGGCTGCAAGAATGCGAAAAGTCGCCTCATGTGTGGTTACCCTTTCGCCCCAGCGGCTACCCGTTCTCAGCATGGCAAAAAAGCGGACACCGGCAGCAGGCTGAAAAAAATTGAAATTTTGTGCTGTGGCTGCTGATAGCCCGGCAATGGCAGTGGCCGTCAAAAAACCGCCGGAAAGCGCTAGCAGCCCCAGACCCGCAATAAGTGTTGTGAGGGTGAGTAAGGCGCCGACCAGTAACCAACCTAAGTGCGGTTTCATCAGCTTCAGGTAAGGTGTAAATACACGATAGAGAGCGATCATTCCTTATCCTTCTGACATGATTGCAGTTGCCCGTCTTGTAGCGTGTAGATTTGGCTGGCGAGCGTTAAAGGAGCTTCGCGGTGGGTCAGTAGCAATACGGTGCGGCCGCGAATGGCTCGCGCTAAGCAATGAATAATCCGCTGCTCGGTTTCATCATCAAGACTCGCAGTGGGTTCATCCAGCAGCCAAATAGGGGCATTACGCAGTAGTAGTCTCGCTAAGGCGATTCGTCTGAGTTGACCGCCAGAAACCGGGCGTCCGCTATCTCCTAATTGTGTGTCCAGCCCCTCTGGCAGTTCGGCAAACCAGCCCCTTAATCCGGCGTCGTCAAGCGCCTGTTGAAGGGCGTCATCGGTGCTCTCTGGGGCGGATAAGAGCAGGTTCTCGCGCAGTGTGGCTGCCAATAAATGAGGGTGCTGGCTCATCCAGCCTAACTGCTCACGCCATTGAGGCTGGGCAAGTTCGGTGAGGCGGACATTATTAATACTCACGTATCCGCTAGAAGGTGCAAGTTGTCCAGATAATAGTCGCAGCAAGGTGGTCTTTCCGCTGCCACTGGTGCCCGTAATGGCGATGACTTGTTGAGCCGGTAAATCCAGTGTCACGCCCTCAATGAGAGGAACCTCTGGATGGTGGCGATAATGAATGCGTTGAAATTGTACATGGTAAGGGGCTGACTCAAGTATTTGACGACCTCCTGCGACGCTGGGGGAGGCTGTATCCAACCATGGGTGAAGCAACTCAGCGGCACCTTCGGCTTCAGCTTTGGCATGGTAGTGAATACCTAGCTCTCTGAGCGGTAAGTAAAACTCTGGTGCCAGGAGAAGAATAAAAAAGCCGACCACAAGCGTGGGGTGGTCGCCATATAGGCCGAAGTTGAGATGTCCTAAAAAACTAAACCCCAGATAAACCGCACTGAGTGCGATCGATACGGCAGTGAAAAACTCTAGTACGGTTGAGGATAAAAATGCCAAGCGCAGCACGCGCATCGTACCTTGTCTGAAGTGTTCCGCGACGGCTTGAATGATGCCGGCTTGCTGGTAATGGGCATTAAAGAGTTGGAGCGTGGGTAAGCCGCGTAACTGATCAAGAAAATGACCGCTCATTCGGGCCAAGTTACGATGCTGCTCTTCCTGTCGTTGTTTAGCCTTGAGGCCCACCAGTGCCATAAACAGTGGGATCAAGGGCGCTGTGCCGAGTAATATCAGCCCGGCGGCCCAGCTCACAGGAAAGACGGCCAGTAGAATCATGCACGGAATAATGGCCGCCAGCCATTGCTGGGGTCGATAGCGTGCGATATAGCCATCCAGTGCTTCAACTTGTTCCAGCAACTGAGAGACCAGTGCGCCCCCTTGATGTTGTTGGCGCCAGACAGGCCCTAATAGGGCTAGCCTTTCTAGCAGCTGAGTGCGTAGGCTTTGGCGGATATTGATGGAACTCCGCGTTCCGGCCATCTCGCGTGCCCAGTTGAGCAGGACGCGAATAATGATGACGATCGGCAGGGTCCAGTAAATCATGGTCATATCACGGAGCGACTGGTGCTCGATAATTAGCCCATGAAAGAGCTGAGCCAGTAATGCCGCTTGAGCAATAATGGCGGCACCTTGGAGTGCGGCCAGTTGCAAGGTGATCCGCTGCCATCGCTTTTCTTGGCGAGCCAGCTGATTTAGCCAGCGGCGAGCATTGAAGGGAGGTTTGGAGGTGCCGTCAGGCGCCTCTGTATTGGAGTCTGAAACAGTCGATTCAGTCATAAGCAATTAGGTACTCTGACAGCAAGAAAAATCACTGGCAGCACAATACGCTGGATTGTTGTTGGGATCAAAACGGACCGACCGAGTGACTGAGCCGCCCTCGCGCAACCCACAGCTTAAGGAATAGATTTTCTGTATTGATCAGACTGCCACAGCATTTGAGTCTACAGGGATTCCTGGGAGGTGACATGGGTCAATTTGTCGCAGTTTTAGCGCCTTGTGATGTGGTACCGGAGATGAATTGTTTAGAGATAAGCGTGTGATCGATTGGCCATGTGAATGATCAACGCTATTGATCGGGGTCGCATATCGGGTAAAGGGCTCGATATAATAGACTTATGATTACCGCTTGAGCTTTATACGGTTTGAGTATCAGATGCGACCCACCCGCTTTTACTGATGCGGGCTTTGTTTTCTTTCTGTGTTGACTAACAGGATCTTCCATGACTGTCCGTACGCGAATTGCACCATCCCCCACTGGCGACCCGCATGTGGGAACTGCTTATATTGCCTTATTTAACTATTGTTTCGCCCGCCAGCATGGTGGTGAGTTTATTTTGCGTATCGAAGATACGGATCAGGTGCGCTCCACTGCCGATTCCGAGCAGATGATCTTGGATTCTTTGCGCTGGCTTGGGCTTGAATGGAGCGAGGGGCCTGATGTGGGTGGGCCGCATGGGCCTTACCGCCAGAGTGAGCGCCAACACCTGTATGGCGATTATGTTCAGCAGCTGCTGGATAAAGGGCACGCGTTTAAGTGTTATCGGACGCCGGCAGAGCTCGATGAGCTTCGCCAGGCACGTCAAGCAGCAGGCCAGTTTACGGCGCTTAAGCCGGCTGATTTGAAATTGCCGGAAGACGAAATTGCTCGCCGCGAAAAAGAAGGGATGCCTTATGTGGTGCGGATGATCGTGCCTGATGAAGCGGGCGCGTGTGAAGTGGATGATATGTTGCGAGGCAAGATTGAGCTGGATTGGGGCATGGTCGATGCCCAGATTTTGCTCAAGTCTGATGGCATGCCGACTTATCATTTGGCGAATGTGGTCGATGATCACCTAATGGGGATTACCCATGTGATGCGAGGCGAGGAGTGGATCAACTCAGCGCCTAAGCATAAGTTGCTTTATGAGTATTTTGGTTGGGAGATGCCCCAGCTCTGCCATATGCCTTTGCTGCGTAATGCGGATAAATCCAAGTTATCTAAACGGAAGAATCCCACCTCGATCACTTTTTATAAGCGTATGGGTTATCTGCCCGAAGCGGTCTTAAATTACCTGGGCCGTATGGGTTGGTCTATGCCGGATGAGCGCGAGAAGTTTTCTCTGGATGAGATGGTGGCGCATTTTGATATTCAGCGTGTCTCGCTGGGAGGGCCTGTCTTTGATCTGGAAAAACTGAATTGGCTCAATGGGCTCTATATTCGAGAAGACTTGGATGATGAAGCATTTCTGAAAGCCTTGATGGAGTGGGCCTTCAATAAGGATTATGTTTCGCGCATTCTGCCGCAGATTCGCCCTCGCGTTGAAAAGTTCTCCGATGTCGCACCCATGGCTTCTTTCTTCTTTAGCGGTATGCCGAATATTACGGCAGATGACTTTGCTGAAGTGAAATTAGAACATGATGAGCTGGTGCGCTTACTTCAGTTCTTGTTGTGGCGCTTAGAAGCCCTTAGGGATTGGCGTAAGGAGCGGATTCTAGAAGAAGTCAAAACGTTGGCCGATGTATTTGAGCTTAAAATGAAGAGCTTCCTACAGCCTGTCTTTATTGCCATTACCGGAGCGTCGACTTCTTCGTCAGTCTTGGACTCAATGGACATTATCGGTGCTGACATGACGCGCTCACGTTTGCGTCATGCCATTGAGGTCTTAGGTGGTGTCTCCAAGAAGCAAATGAAAAAGCTGGAGAAAGCCTATCAAGCATTGCCACAATAAATGCTGAAATAAATGCTGAGTTTCGATTCAGGCTTGGTGCTTGAGTGATCCGATGACGGTTGTTAAAAAAAGTATTCTAAAACTCGTTTTTTAAGCTTGACCAAGGGGCGTGATCTACGTATTATACGCCCCGTCTTTCAGAGACAGTGTGGGGCCTTAGCTCAGCTGGGAGAGCGCAACACTGGCAGTGTTGAGGTCAGCGGTTCGATCCCGCTAGGCTCCACCAATTCTTGATACGTCCCATTCGTCTAGTGGCCTAGGACACCGCCCTTTCACGGCGGTAACAGGGGTTCGAACCCCCTATGGGACGCCATTTCTTTCCGCTTTATCGTGTCTTCATGCTTGATGCTGATCACCTCTTCGACGACGACTGATCAGTGCACTTCTTTCCGACTGAATAGCATTCTGTGGCTCAATATTGTCTAGGTTGTTGACTAGGATAATATTCGATTGTCAACAGGATTATCCACATTTATCTGCTCGCAACTCCTTGTTTTTTTCCTTGATATAGGGCTTATCTTCCCTGTTTATAGGGCTGTAACGCTATGAAAATATTTGGCTTTTATTTTCTGATCATTTTTTGACCAATCTAAGCGGGGCGCCTGAACTTGTAGGGTTGAGCGGTGAAATATGAGGTTGTCCACGAAGTTGTCCACAGAAGATGTGGACAACCGATTGTTGGTCAGGGTTGACCGAGCAGTACGTGGTTGGATAGATGGTATCGCCCGGGAGAATCAGGCCCTTCAATTGTGCCATATTCGGCATCCATTTCGTGCACCTGCAAATCTTCCGTGGGTGTAGGCATCAGTTCTTTGACGTTATAGACCAAACGTAATGTTTCCGGCTTTTGCTGGGCATCAAGGCGCTTCACAAAAGCCAGGTAGCCGCCGGATAAGCGCACCATTGACCCAATTGGAAAGAGTCCTTGTCGCTTAATCAGCTTTTGAGTCAATCGAGGATCAAAGTGTTCTTTGGCTTGAAGTAGGCGCTTATAGGCCAGAGCGGGGACCAGGCTGCCGCGGTAGCTACGCGCATTGGTCATCGCATCAAAAACATCAATGATTGCGGCCATGCGCCCCAACGCACTGATTTGTTCACCCTGAAGACCTTCCGGATGGCCGCTGCCATCTAATCGCTCACAGTTTTGGGTACAAATGAGTAGGGCTTCTTCAGGCATGTCTTGCTGGCGGGACAGTAGTTCTCGGGTGACCAGTGCGTGCTTGTGCATGACTTTAGCTTCATTGGCGGTGAGCTTACCCGCTTTACCCAGAATACGCTCTGGAATAAGGCCTTTGCCTAGGTCGTGGCACAGGCCGCTGAAAATGAGTCTTTCGGCCTCTTCTGTATTCTCGGGTGTTGAGAGCTGGTCTGCGAGCAGCAATCCGACACTGACCGAGTGCTCATACAGATAGTTCTCGGGTGAGCGTATGCGTGTCAGTAACAGCAGTTGTTGTCGGTCTTGCTTCCAGGCTTGTCTTAATGCCTGGCTGGCTTGCCAAGCCTCTTGAATAGGGAGTGGCTGCTTGGCTTTGAGGCGAGCGACAAGCGATTTTACGGCATTAACGGCGTGTTCGTGGGTTTGCTGAATGTCGACCTGCGCCATTTCTTCTGTCAGCTGTTCGAAGCGAGCCTTGCGTGCCTGTTTCTCAGCTTTGGCAGCCGCTTCAGCTTCTTTTTGCTGTGTTTCTTCATCTTCTTTTGGGGTGAATAGAGCAGAAAGTCCGGTGGCGATGGCGTTGCTGGAAGAGAAGCGGGCGTTGTCGCGTTGGAGTTCGGCCACCACAAATGAAATTTTACGGTCGTGCATCGCCGTGAGTCTGGTGAACTGGCAGCCGATCGAGCTGATCTTTTGCTTATCGTTGTAAGCGACGTGTTTCACTTCCAGGCTGATGTTGATCACTTGGCCATTAGGGAAAATGATATCGCATTGATCAAATTGGGTGTCTGGTAGTAAAAACGCTCTCCAATCTCCGGCTAATTCGATTTGGCACCCTTGGGCTGAGAGGTCTCTAAGCAGGCCTTGGTAGACTTCGTTGTCGCTTTTTAGATGCATCTCGATTTCTAGCGATTGACGTACTGAAGCACGGAAGAATCGGCGGCGCTGAAGGTAATCAATACTGTCTGGAAATGAGACTTTGTAGATGGTGTCGCCATCTCGGTTGCCGCGGGCCAAGGCTTTGATTTCACTGCTTTCCATTCGGCAGCCATCGTGGAACGCTTCGAATGAGAAAGGGGTGCCGCGGGTCATGAGACGGTCGCCCCAGTCAGGCTTGACCTCATCTAGGATGATGTAGCGCTCTTTGAAGTTCGTCTGGACGACATAGCTGGTGTAGTGGCCTTCAACCGCTGAAAATGAAAGGGTTAAAGGCGAGCGGCTATCCTGAAGACGCCGAAGCAGTCGAAAAATACTTTCCGGAGTGGTGAGTAACTGTCCCTGGTTCGCAGGGGCATTGTCTAAAGAGGCTTCTTGACTGCTCACGTTGAATCCTTGATGAACATTGGCAACTGCGCTCAGTGCGATTGAGGCGGTAGATAGGCCGACCCTACGGCTATGCCAGAGATTAAGCTTTAACTTTTATAAGCTAGAACACTGGTGAGCTAAAAGCACTGCTTGAGCGCATGCATTGTTTAAACAAATACGTGATGATCAAATAGTGTGATGAGCACAGTATGTTGTTTAAGCAGTGCGCACTGTAAAGCAACAGACTAATTAACCTTTGAAGGCCAAAATGGCAATTGTTGTCTGGTCTATTTTACCTAATCACATAAGTTTGTTACTTCTTTCGTGAACGGCTTTGACATCTGCTAACGTTTTGTGGCGTGAAGTGTCGCTGAGATCTGACGTTTATCAGTGGGTGGCAGGCGCGGGGAATGGTGCTTACGGACGCTCGAGCCATTAAAAAAGGCTGCCTTTGAGGGCAGCCTTTGAGTAAGGGCAATAATTTCCCTCTTGAGGAGAGGGCGTTATTTGGTTGGATAATCGCGTTTGGTGTAGCCCTTATAGAGTTGGCGAGGACGACCAATTTTATAGGGGCTGCTGATCATTTCATTCCAGTGGGAAATCCAGCCAATAGTTCGGCTCATGGCAAAAATAACCGTAAACATATTGGTTGGAATGCCTATCGCTTTCAGAATGATACCCGAATAGAAATCAACATTCGGGTAGAGCTTACGTTCTTTGAAGTAATCGTCTTCCAAAGCAATTTGCTCAAGGCGTTTGGCAATGCGCAGTTGTGGATCGTTTTCCATGCCTAGCTCTGTGAGGACTTCATCACAGGTTTTTTTCATCACTCTAGCGCGTGGATCAAAGTTGCGATAAACCCGGTGACCAAAGCCCATCAGCTTGAATGGATCATCTTTATCTTTAGCGCGGTCGACGAATTCTTCGATGCGTGATTCGTCGCCAATTTCATCTAGCATATTGAGCACGGCTTCATTCGCGCCGCCATGTGCCGGTCCCCAAAGTGCCGCAATGCCTGCCGCGATACAGGCAAACGGATTGGCGCCGGTTGAGCCTGCCAGTCGTACGGTCGAGGTTGAGGCATTTTGCTCGTGATCGGCATGGAGCATGAAGATGCGATCCATCGCCTTAGCGAATACGGGGTTGACCTTATAGTCTTCACAGGGAGTTGCAAACATCATGTGAAGGAAGTTTTCAGCGTAATTTAGGTCATTGCGCGGAAAGACGAAAGGCTGGCCAATGTTGTACTTGTGACACATGGCGGCAATCGTCGGTAACTTGGCAATGAGGCGGAATGCTGACACTTCGCGGTCATGCGCGTTAGTGATGTCGAGTGAGTCGTGATAAAAGGCGGAAAGTGCACCGACAACACCACACATGACGGCCATGGGGTGAGCGTCTCGGCGGAAGCCGGAGTAAAAGCGTGTGAGCTGTTCATGAACCATCGTATGGCGTGTGATGGTGCTTTCAAACTTTTCCCGTTGTGCCGGCGTTGGGACTTCGCCATACAGAAGTAAGTAGCAGAGCTCGATATAATCAGAGTTTTCTGCTAATTGTTCAATAGGGTAGCCGCGGTGCAGGAGAATGCCGTTTGCGCCATCAATGTATGTGATTTCTGACTCGCAGGATGCTGTCGCCATGAAACCCGGGTCATAGGTAAACAGGCCATTGGCGCCAAGCCCTCGGACGTCGATAACGTCCGGACCGTCGTTGCCGGAGAGAATCGGCAGTTCGATTGGCTGGTCTAGCCCCTCGACGGTGAGCAGCGCTTTTTTGTCAGCCATGCAGGCCTCCTTAATTTGTGTTCTTTTACACTTGCTATGCCCTTTCCCAAGTCGTGCACTATAGAATCCTGTCGCTCAATGTCAATTACGCAAAAAGACTAAGGAAAGGATGACATTATTGAGTAAAATAGTAGCACGCGAAAAATAAGATGGGTGGAATTAACCCACTTCGAGCAGTGTTATCTCCAAAATGTCGACAATGCGCATTGCGGTTGCAGGCACCCTCCCTCTATAATCTTGGTCCCGCGCAATCATTGGAGTGACATGTTGTCCAGGGATTGTATATGTCTGGTCAATGGGGCACTGCACTATCTCCAACCACCGCTGGAGCCGATACCCGGTGACAGCAAGAAGAGTGTGTGAGCCGTGAATAGCAAACGACCTGTAAACCTCGATCTATCAACGATCAAGTTTCCATTACCCGCGCTTACGTCCATTACGCACCGCGTGACTGGCGTCATTCTCTTTATCGGTTTGTTCTTTTTGTTTTGGGCTTGGGATAAATCCTTGTCCTCACCAGAAGGCTTCGCTGCCGTTAAAGATGCTTTGCAGCATAACTTTTTCGCTAAGTTTGTGTTGTGGGGGCTTTTGTCCGCACTCGGCTACCACTGCGTTGCTGGGGTTAAGCATTTGATTATGGATTTAGATATTGGCGTGACCTTGGAAGGTGGGCAGCAGATGGCGAAAGCCTCTATTGCAATTTCCATTGTTCTGGTGGTTCTGGCAGGAGTCTGGGTATGGTAACTAATATCACCAATTTTGGCCGTAGCGGCCTATCGGACTGGTTAATGCAGCGCGCCAGTGCTGTCATTATGTTGGTCTATGTTCTTTTTATGGTGGGCTATTTCTTATCGGTTTCCGATTTGAGCTACAGCGCTTGGCATGCCCTCTTCCAGCAGACCTGGATGCGTATCTTCACTATGCTGACCCTGATTTCTGTGGCTGCCCACGCTTGGATTGGTCTGTGGACGGTATCGACTGACTATATGAAAGCAACAGGCGTCCGTCTGATTTTCCAATCTTTCGTTATTTTAGCCCTGTTTGCCTTTGTGGTTTGGGGCGTACAAGTTCTTTGGGGAGCGTGATCCATGGCTGCACTGCGTACAATGAGTTTTGATGCCATCATCGTTGGTGGTGGTGGTTCTGGTTTACGCGCTGCCTTGCAGTTGGCCCAGTCAGGTCGACGCACAGCGGTAATTTCTAAAGTGTTCCCCACGCGTTCGCATACGGTTTCCGCTCAGGGTGGGATTACTTGCGCCATTGCATCAACCGATCCCAATGATGATTGGCGCTGGCACATGTACGACACGGTTAAAGGGTCGGACTATATCGGTGACCAGGATGCCATTGAGTACATGTGTTCTGAAGGGCCTAAAGCGGTCTTTGAATTGGAGCATATGGGGCTGCCGTTCTCTCGTTTAGATAACGGTCGTATTTATCAGCGTCCTTTTGGTGGCCAATCCAAAGAGTTTGGTAAAGGGGGGCAGGCTGCCCGTACCTGTGCAGCCGCTGACCGTACCGGTCACGCTTTGCTTCATACGCTTTATCAGAACAATGTGAAGCATGAAACCACTTTCTTAAATGAGTGGTATGCCATTGACCTAGTGAAAAATGCCAAAAATGATGTCGTCGGCGTCATTGCTATGAGCATCGAAACGGGTGAAGTGGTCTTCGTCAAATCAAAAGCAACGGTCTTGGCGACCGGTGGTGCGGGTCGTATTTATGCGTCTACCACCAATGCGTTGATCAATACCGGTGACGGGATTGGGATGGCTCTGCGGGCTGGCTTCCCCATGCAGGACATGGAAATGTGGCAGTTCCACCCCACCGGTATTCACGGTGCGGGTGTGCTGGTTACTGAAGGCTGTCGTGGTGAAGGCGGTTACCTGGTCAATAAAGATGGTGAGCGCTTCATGGAGCGTTATGCACCGAATGCCAAAGATCTGGCCGGTCGTGACGTTGTCGCCCGCTCTATGGTGCTGGAAATCCTTGAAGGCCGTGGCTGTGGTGAAAATGGTGACCATGTCTTCCTGAAAATGGATCACCTGGGTGAAGATGTACTGCATAAACGCCTGCCGGGGATTTGTGAGCTGTCTCAGACATTTGCTCACGTGGACCCGGTTAAGGCGCCGATTCCAGTGGTGCCGACCTGTCACTATATGATGGGGGGGATTCCAACCAATATTCATGGCCAGGCTATTACGCGTGATAGCAATGGTAATGATCAGATCGTCAATGGTTTGTTTGCCTGTGGTGAAGCCGCTTGTGTTTCTGTTCATGGTGCGAACCGACTGGGTGGCAACTCTCTGCTGGATCTGGTGGTCTTTGGCCGTGCAGCAGGTCAGTATATTGAACAGGCGCTTGATCAAGGTATTGAATATGATGAAGCCGCTGAATCTGATATTGAACAGTCCATGAAACGCTTGAATCGCTGGAATGAATCTTCTTCTGGTGAATCTGTACCGGCGCTGCGTACAGAGTTGCAGCAGTGTATGCAGAACTATTTCGGTGTGTTCCGTGATGGCCCGTACATGGAGAAAGGGATTGAGCAACTGAAGGATCTGCGCGAGCGGATTGCCAATGCTCACTTGGAAGATAAGAGCCATGCATTCAATACCGGTCGTGTTGAAGCATTAGAGCTCGATAACCTGCTGGAAGTGGCTGAAGCTACTGCGATTTCTGCCGATTCTCGTGATGAGAGTCGTGGAGCTCACAGCCGTAATGACTATCCTGACCGTGACGACTCCCGTTGGCTCAAGCATTCACTGTATATTCCGAGTACAAAAACTCTGGAAAAACGTGATGTCAATATGACACCTAAGCTGCTGACGGAAGATCTATTAAAGCACTTCGTGCCGAAAGTGCGGACTTATTAAGAGGAGATGACGATGACAATGCTCAAGGTCTCCGTTTATCGCTATAACCCGGAAACTGACTCTGCTCCTTATATGCAGGATTTTGAAATCGACACCAAAGGGCGCGATGTGATGGTGTTGGATGTCCTGAGTATGATGAAAGAGCAAGATAATTCATTGGCTTACCGTCGTTCTTGCCGTGAGGGCGTTTGTGGCTCTGATGGGATGAACATGAACGGTAAAAATGGCCTGGGCTGTATTACCGCACTGTCAGAGGTTGTTCAAGGTGATCGCCTTGTTTTGCGGCCGCTGCCGGGTTTGCCCGTGATTCGTGATCTGGTGGTTGATTTGTCACTGTTCTATAAACAGTACGAACGAATCAAACCTTTCTTGATCAATGATCAACCTGAGCCTTCGATTGAGCGGCTGCAAAGCCCAGAAGATCGCGATAAGTTGGATGGCCTTTATGAGTGCATCTTGTGCGCTTGCTGTTCGACTTCTTGTCCTTCGTTCTGGTGGAACCCGGACAAGTTTGTGGGCCCGTCAGGTCTACTTCAGGCTTATCGGTTCTTGGCAGACTCTCGCGATACGTCAACACGCGAGCGTTTGTCCGACTTGGACGATCCTTTCAGTGTGTTCCGTTGTCGCGGTATCATGAACTGTGTTGCGGTATGCCCCAAAGGTCTTAATCCGACGCGAGCCATTGGCCATATTCGTGATATGCTATTGTCGAATGCGACCTAATGGTGCGTCATTAGCAGTATGGTCAATTCGATATGACCAATCTTGTATTCGGACCTGTAGTTTTCTATAAAGTCGGATACAATAGATGGCCGAAGCCGGTGCATACGCACCGGCTTCGGCCAATTTAGCAACCATCAGGGGATTAGGGTTTCCCCCGTTTATCTGTGCAGTTCAGGGGAAGCCGGGTTGCATCAACGGTGCGACTCGTCGGTCACAGCAGATAAACTCCCCTTCATGCAGGGTGATATCAGATGCAAGAAGGCAGCATGGAGTACCAATGGAGTACCTCTCATGCCTACGGAGGTAATATCCATTACATCGAAGAGCTCTATGAGCAATTCCTTGTAGATCCAAATTCCGTACCTGAGCAGTGGCGCGATTACTTCAATACACTCCCCCGCCCGGAAGGGGCTCCCGCTCAGGATCAGCCCCTTACCCCCGTCCGTGAACATTTTTCCCAACTTGCTCGCCAGCCGCGTCAGCATACTGCTGTCGTCAGTACTGACAATGCGCAAGAGAAAAAGCAGGTTCGTGTCCTTCAGTTGATCAATGCTTACCGCTTCCGCGGTCATCAGCGTGCTGACATTGATCCGTTGAACTTGATGGCGCGTGAGCCTGTTCCGGACTTGGATCCAGCGTTTCATCAGTTGGATCAAAGCGACTTTGATACCGAGTTCCAAACGGGGTCATTGTTTCTTGGCAAGGAGCGGGCCACTTTAAGGGAAATTTACGAGGCGATTAGCCAGACCTATACCTCAACGACGGGTGCTGAGTTTATGCACATCGTCGATACTGAGGAAAAGCGTTGGCTTCAGCAACGGTTTGAGTCTGTTCGCTCTAAGCCGAATTACAGCGAAGAAGTGCGTAAGCACTTGCTGGAACGTTTGACCGCGGCGGAAGGGCTAGAAAACTATCTGGCTTCCAAATATCCGGGGACTAAGCGTTTCGGTTTGGAAGGTGGGGAATCTTACATCCCCATGATGGATGAGATCATTCAGCGTTCCGGTGGCTATGGCATTAAAGAAATTGTCATCGGTATGGCACACCGTGGGCGATTGAACACCTTGGTCAATATTCTGGGGAAAAGCCCAGCTGAGTTGTTCGATGAGTTCGACGGCAAGAAAATGATTGATCATGGGTCTGGTGATGTGAAATATCACCAAGGCTTTAGCTCCAATGTGATGACCTCTGGTGGAGAGGTTCACTTGGCCTTGGCCTTTAACCCTTCTCATTTGGAAATTGGTTCTCCCGTGGTCGAGGGGTCTGTACGTGCTCGCCAGGATCGTCGAGAAGATACCAAAGGCGACGCAGTGCTGCCGATCTCCATTCATGGGGACGCCGCTTTTTCTGGGCAGGGTGTGGTGATGGAGACATTCCAGATGTCTCAGACCCGCGCTTACAAGACAGGCGGTACGATTCATATCGTGATTAACAACCAGGTGGGCTTTACCACTTCGAAGCGTGAGGATGCCCGTTCGTCTGAGTACTGCACCGATATCGCTAAAATGGTTCAGGCACCGATTTTCCACGTTAACGGTGATGATCCCGAAGCGGTCTTGCATGTGACGCAAGTGGCGATTGACTATCGGATGCAATTCCATAAAGACGTTGTGATCGACTTGGTTTGTTATCGTCGTCGAGGTCATAACGAAGCGGATGAGCCTTCCGGTACCCAGCCGCTGATGTACAGTAAAATCAGTAAGCACGCGTCTACCCGTAAACTCTATACGCAAAAGCTCATCGATGAAGGCGTCATTTCTGAAGCCGATGATAAGCGTATGGTTGATGAGTATCGTGATGCGCTGGATAACGGGCGCCATGTGGCTAATGCGCTTGTCAAAGAGCCGAATACAGGTTTGTTTGTTGATTGGACACCGTACCTCGGCCATGAGTGGACTGCGCATGCTGATACGCGTTTTGATCTGAAACGCTTACAAGAGCTGGCACAGAAAATGTGTGAGGCGCCTGAAGGCTTTAAACTTCAGCGTCAGGTCAACAAGATTTACGATGATCGTAAAAAAATGTTGGCCGGTGCAATGCCCATGAATTGGGGCTTTGCTGAGACCATGGCTTATGCCACCTTGCTTGATGAAGGTCACCCGATCCGTATTACAGGGCAAGATGTCGGACGTGGTACCTTCTCTCACCGTCATGCAGTCCTGCATAACAACCAAGATGGCAGCCTCTATGTGCCGTTGCAGCACCTGAAAGAAAACCAACCGAGCATGACGATTCATGACTCCTTCCTCTCCGAAGAGGCGGTGTTGGCTTTCGAATACGGCTATGCCACAACGACGCCGAATGCGCTCGTCATCTGGGAAGCTCAGTTTGGTGATTTCGCCAATGGCGCCCAAGTCGTGATTGACCAGTTTATTTCCTCTGGCGAAAGTAAGTGGGGCCGCCTGTGTGGCTTGACCTTGCTCTTGCCGCACGGATTTGAAGGGCAGGGGCCAGAGCACTCTTCTGCTCGTCTGGAGCGCTTCTTGCAGCTGTGTGCCGAACACAATATGCAAGTGTGTGCACCGACAACGCCTGCGCAGATTTATCATTTGCTGCGTCGTCAGGTGATCCGTCCGTTACGTAAACCGCTGGTGGTCATGTCTCCGAAGAGTTTGTTGCGTCATAAAGATGCAACATCGACGCTTGAGGAGCTTGCAGATGGTGCTTTCCAGCCGGTTATTCCAGATCAGGGCAAACTGGATGATGGCAACGTCAAACGTGTCATTTTGTGTGGCGGTAAGGTCTACTACGACCTGATGCATAAGCGCACAGAACTTGAACGTGACGACACTGCCATTATCCGTATTGAGCAGCTTTACCCGTTCCCTGAAGAAAGCTTGGATCAGGAGCTTCGTCGTTATCCTAATCTTGAGCGTGTGGTTTGGTGCCAGGAAGAGCCTCAGAACCAAGGGGCCTGGTACTCCAGTCAGCATCACATGCGTAACGTTTTGGGTGCGATCAAGCCGGAGCTGGCGAATGCCCTCAAACTGAGTAGTCGTGCGGCTGCGGCTGCACCTGCATCAGGGTATCCGAGTGTCCACGCTGAACAGCAGAACAAACTGGTGACCGAAGCGTTTGAGGTCTAAGCCCAGATGGTGAGTTCGGGCATACGTCGGGTATGTCCGAACATTGCAAAGAATGACGGAAAATAGGTCCTGACAATGTCAACTGAAATTAAAGCTCCCGCATTCCCTGAGTCTGTAGCTGAAGGTACTGTTGCTACTTGGCATAAGCACCCAGGTGATGCCGTAAGCCGTGATGAAATTATTGTTGAAATCGAAACCGATAAAGTCGTCCTTGAAGTCCCGTCTCCAGTAGACGGTGTGCTTAAAGAGCACAAAGTGAACGAGGATGATGTGGTTGAGTCTGAACAAGTCCTGGCTACGGTTGAAGAAGGTGCCACTGCTGATGCTCCGAAAGCGGATGCTTCTGCAGACGAAAGCGCTTCTGATGCCAAAGCTGAAGCGACTGAAAGCAGCGATGAAGAAGCTGTTCAAGTCGGTGACAAGCTGGTTGCCCCGGCAGCGAAGAAATTGGCCGCTGAAAATAATGTCGATCTGAGCCAGGTTCAGGGCACCGGTAAAGGGGGTCGAGTTCTGAAAGAAGATGTTCAGAACGCCATCAAAAATGGCCCGAAAGCCTCACCGGCACCTGCTGCTCCAGCCGCCGCTGCGCCTGTTGCGGGAGCACGTGAAGAAAAACGTGTACCGATGTCTCGTATGCGTCAGACGATCGCCAAACGTTTGGTCCAGGCTCAGCAAACGGCTGCCATGTTGACCACTTATAATGAAGTGGATATGAAGCCGGTTATGGATCTGCGTAAACAGTATAAAGAGCTGTTTGAGAAGACCCATAATGGTACTCGTCTGGGCTTTATGTCCTTCTTCGTCAAAGCGGCGACTGAAGCGCTGAAGCGTTTCCCTGATGTGAACGCTTCTATCGATGGGACTGATATCGTGTATCACGGTTATCAGGATATCGGTGTTGCCGTCTCTACACCGCGTGGTTTGATGGTGCCGGTATTACGCGATACTGATTCCCTCACACTGGCCGGTATTGAGAGCACGATTTCAGACTTCGGTAAACGCGGCCGTGACGGTAAAATCGGCATCGAAGATATGCAGGGTGGGACTTTCACCATCACCAACGGTGGTGTTTTTGGTTCTCTGATGTCTACGCCGATCCTGAATCCGCCGCAAACTGCCATCTTGGGCATGCATAAAATTCAGGAACGGCCCATGGCGGTCAATGGCGAAGTTGTGATTCGCCCGATGATGTACCTGGCATTGTCATATGATCACCGCATGATTGATGGTAAGGATGCGGTTCAGTTCCTGGTCACTATCAAGGAGCTGTTGGAAGATCCGGCTCGCATCCTGCTTGAAGTTTAATTGAGCCAAATGGTCGAGGATGTTAACGCGTTAACGTCGTAACGACCGACTCTAGGCAGGCTGGTGGTTGTCAGCCTGCCTATTTGAAACAGCGATTTTGTTATGGCCTGAAGTTTTTGTGATGTCACTTCAGGCGTTATCCTGATACAGCACAGACAGGAAGAGACCATGTCCGAAAAATTTGATGTTATCGTCATCGGAGCAGGCCCTGGCGGTTATGTCGCCGCTATTCGAGCCGCTCAACTGGGCCTTAAAACTGCGTGTGTCGAGAAGTGGTTGAATAAGGATGGTAAGGCCGTTTTCGGTGGGACTTGCTTGAACGTAGGCTGTATTCCCTCTAAAGCGCTGCTAGAAGCTTCTCATAAGTTCGCCGAAGCGCGTGATGACTTCGAAGAGTTCGGTATCGAAGCGCCTGACGTCAAAATGGACGTCAAAAAAATGATTGCCCGCAAAGACAAAATCGTTAACCAGCTGACCGGCGGTATTGCGATGTTGTTTAAGGCCAATGGGGTCACGGCTTTTGAAGGGACAGGTAAAGTACTGTCCGGTAAAAAAGTCGAAGTGACTGGGCATGATGGCAACAATCAGACCTTAGAAGCCGAGAATATTATTATTGCTTCGGGTTCTGTTCCGGCTGAAATTCCGCCGACGCCGCTGACTGAAGGTCTTATCGTTGACTCCACCGGCGCTTTAGAGTTTGAAGAAACGCCTAAGCGTCTCGGCGTGATTGGTGGTGGTGTCATCGGCCTGGAGCTGGGGTCTGTTTGGAATCGCCTGGGTTCTGAAGTGACTGTTTTCGAAGCGATGGATTCTTTCCTCGCAACGGCTGACCAGCAGATCGCGAAAGAAACCAAAAAACTGCTGAGTAAACAGGGTCTCAATATTGAGCTGAGTGCCCGTGTAACAGGCAGTGATATCAAAGATAAAGAAGTGACGGTTAAATACACCGATGCCAAAGGCGAGCAAGAAAAAACCTTTGATAAGCTGATCGTGTGTGTGGGCCGCCGTCCTTATACCCAGAGCCTGCTGTCTGATGATGCCGGTGTCTCTCTGGATGAGCGTGGCTTCATTTATGTCGACGATCATTGCCGCACTTCAGTGCCAGGCGTTTACGCGATTGGTGATGTTGTGCGTGGGCCGATGCTGGCGCATAAAGCCTCTGAAGAAGGCATCATGGTGGCAGACATCATTGCTGGCCATAAAGCTGAAGTGAATTATGATGTGATTCCCAACGTCATCTATACTTTCCCGGAAGTGGCGTGGGTGGGTAAAACGGAAGAAGAACTCAAGGCGGATGGCGTGCCGGTTTCAACGGGCGTTTTCCCCTTCTCAGCCATCGGTCGTGCCATGGCTAATGGCTGTACGGATGGTATGGTCAAAATCATTGCTCACGCAGAAACTGACCGAATCCTGGGGATGCACATCCTGGGTCAGAATGCGGGTGAAATGATTCATAACGGAGTCGTCGCTATGGAATTCGGCTCTTCAGCCGAAGACTTGGCATTGATGTGCTTCGCGCACCCGACGCTTTCCGAGGCTGTGCATGAAGCTGCGTTGTCTGTAGATGGACACGCAATTCACATGGCCAACCGTAAGAAGCGAAAATAAGTCTTCTACGGATGCAGTCAGTTGTTGATGCTTCTAGAAAGAAACACTCAACTGACTGCAGGGGGAGGGGCTTATGAGAGTGAATACTGACATGGTTCGCCTTCATATGAGCACCGCGCTAGCAGTGGTGGTCATATGATCGATTTAATCTGTCAACAGTATTGGCTATCATGGCGCCTCCATTTTGTAATAAGTTCAATATAACGGCATAGCGATATGAACCTGCACGAGTATCAGGGTAAGAAACTGTTCGCCGATTACGGCCTGCCGGTCTCTATAGGTCAAGCTGTAGATACCCCGGAAGCCGCTGCCGCAGCATGTCAGGAAATCGGTGGTGACAAATGGGTGGTTAAAGCTCAGGTCCACGCCGGTGGCCGCGGTAAAGCAGGCGGTGTCAAGCTGGTAGACTCTCCGGAAGCTGCCGCTGAATTCGCCAAAAACTGGCTGGGTAAAAACCTGGTAACTTATCAGACTGATGCAAATGGTCAGCCGGTAAGTAAAATCCTGGTTGAATCTTGCACTGACATTGCTCAGGAACTGTATCTGGGCGCAGTGGTTGATCGCACGACCCGTCGTATCGTCTTTATGGCGTCTACTGAAGGTGGTGTTGAGATTGAGAAAGTCGCGGAAGAAACGCCTGAAAAAATCATCAAGGCGACTATTGATCCGTTGACGGGTGCTCAACCGTACCAAGCTCGTGAGCTGGCCTTCAAACTGGGCCTGAACAAAGAGCAGATCAAGCAGTTCACTAAGATCTTCCTGGGCCTGGCCCAGTTGTTTGAAGATAAAGATCTGGCGCTGATCGAGATTAACCCGCTGGTCATTACAGTCGAAGGTAATCTGCACTGCCTGGACGCCAAATTAGGTGTTGATGGCAATGCACTGTATCGCCATAAAGATCTGCAGGCGATGAATGACCCGAGTCAGGAAGATCAGCGTGAAGCTCACGCGGCTGAGTGGGAGCTCAACTATGTCGCGCTGGATGGCAACATTGGCTGCATGGTCAATGGCGCTGGTCTGGCGATGGGCACCATGGATATCGTCAATCTGCATGGTGGTAGCCCGGCTAACTTCCTCGACGTCGGTGGCGGTGCGACTAAAGAGCGTGTGGCTGAAGCGTTCAAAATTATCCTCTCTGACGATAATGTTAAGGCCGTTCTGGTCAACATCTTCGGGGGTATCGTGCGTTGTGACATGATCGCTGAAGGCATCATCGGTGCCGTTGAGCAGGTCGGTGTTAAAGTTCCGGTCGTTGTACGTCTGGAAGGTAACAACGCAGAACTCGGTGCTAAAACACTCGAAGACAGTGGTCTGAATATCATCGCGGCCACCAGCCTGACTGACGCTGCACAGCAGGTTGTTAAAGCGGCGGAGGGCAAGTAATGAGTATCCTGATTAATAAAGACACCAAGGTCATCTGCCAAGGGTTCACTGGTGGCCAAGGGACTTTCCACTCTGAGCAAGCGATTGCTTATGGTACTCAGATGGTGGGTGGTGTAACGCCAGGTAAAGGCGGCACAACTCACTTGGGGCTGCCAGTCTTTAACACGGTTAAAGAAGCGGTTGAGACTACGGGTGCAGAAGCTTCTGTTATCTATGTACCGGCACCGTTTTGTAAAGACTCTATCCTGGAAGCAGCCAACAGCGGTATCAAACTGATTGTTTGTATTACTGAAGGCATTCCGACACTGGATATGCTGGACTGTAAAGTGAAGTGTGATGAGCTGGGTGTTCGACTGATCGGCCCGAACTGCCCCGGTGTGATCACGCCGGGAGAATGTAAAATCGGCATCATGCCGGGCCACATTCATAAGCCGGGTAAAGTCGGTATCGTATCGCGCTCTGGTACACTGACTTACGAAGCCGTTAAGCAAACAACTGACGCTGGCTTCGGTCAGTCCACTTGTGTGGGTATCGGTGGTGACCCCATCCCGGGTTCTAACTTTATCGACATTCTGCAGATGTTCCAGGATGACCCGCAGACTGAAGCGATTGTCATGATTGGTGAAATCGGTGGAACGGCTGAAGAAGAAGCCGCTGCCTTTATCAAAGCCAATGTGACTAAGCCTGTTGTCTCTTACATTGCTGGTGTGACTGCACCGAAAGGCAAGCGTATGGGCCATGCTGGTGCCATCATTTCTGGTGGTAAAGGGACAGCCGATGAGAAGTTTGCTGCGCTCGAAGCGGCAGGCGTGAAAACTGTACGCTCCTTGGCTGAAATCGGTTCTGCTTTGAAAGAAAAAGCAGGCTGGTAAGCGAGTCGATTGAGTGTTTGTTGCTTCTTTGAAGTGACATCAAAACGGCCACCCTCGGGTGGCCGTTTCTTTTAGTCTGATAGACTGACTGTTTTGTGCAGTGCTTTTATCGTCCTACTAGGAGCCTTCTGTCATCGCTTCTAGTTCCAGCCAACGTTCCATCAAGGTTTCCAGCGCATTTTGCAGATCAGTCAATTTCGCCAGTTCTACGGTCACCTCTTCGGTGGGACGACTATAGAAGCCTGGGTCGCCGACAATGGCTTCTTGGGCTGCAATTTCGGCTTCCTGCTGCTCAATTTGAGCCGGTAGCTGGTCAAGCTCTCGTTGATATTTATAACTCAGCTTTTTACGACTTGGCGCCGTTTCGGCTGCCTTCGCTTGATGAGATGATGTCGCTGACACCGTATCACTTTGCGGGGCACTTAAAGCCGGGAATCGACCGCCTTGACGAATCCAGTCTTCATAACCACCGACATACTCGCGAATTTTGCCTTGGCCTTCAAAAGCCACAATACTGGTGACGACATTATCGAGAAAGGCACGGTCGTGGCTGACCAATAACAAAGTCCCTGGATATTCGGCTAAGCGCTCTTCGAGCAGCTCCAGGGTTTCTAGGTCCAGATCGTTGGTCGGCTCATCCATCACCAGCAAATTTGACGGCTGAGCAAATAAGCGAGCCAATAACAAACGGTTCTGCTCACCGCCTGATAAAGCACGTACCGGTTGGCGGGCACGCTCTGGTGTGAAGAGAAAGTCCTGTAGGTAACCCATCACGTGCTTTTGCTGACCATTGATGGTGACGCTGGTCCGACCTTCAGCCAAGTTATCCAATACATTCTTGTCGGGATCGAGCCCCGCCCGGAGTTGATCGAAATAGGCGACTTCGAGTTTGGTTCCAATCTTGACCTGGCCGTTGGTGGGCGAAAGCTCGCCTAACAAGAGTTTTAGCAGTGTTGTTTTACCCGCACCATTGCGCCCCAGGAGGCCGATTCGATCGCCCCGCATGACGCTCATATTGAGATGCTGGATAATCGGCTTTTCGCCATAGTCGACGCTCACATCCGTGAGCTCTGCCACCAGCTTTCCTGACCGATCCGCACTTTCGATTTGGATTTCAGCTTTGCCCTGGCGTTTTAAGCGGGCCGCCCTTTCCTGACGCATGGCTTTGAGTGCTCGAACGCGACCTTCATTCCGTGTTCTCCGCGCTTTGATGCCCTGACGGATCCAGGTCTCCTCTTGGGCCAATCGGCGATCAAACTCAGCCTGATGCCTGGCTTCTATTTCGAGCTGGTGTTGTTTCCAGTCGAGGAACTCAAGATAACGGCCTTCCCAGCTGGTGATTTGGCCGAGATCCAATTCAATCATGCGTGTGGCTACCGCCTGCATAAAAGCCCGATCGTGGGTAATCAGCATGACGGCGCCTGGAAATTGTTTGATTTGCTCTTCCAACCACTGGATGGTGTCAATGTCTAAATGGTTGGTCGGCTCATCAAGCAGTAATAGATCCGGCTCACTGACCAAAGCCTTGGCTAATGCCACGCGGCGGCGCCAACCGCCAGACAAGCTCGCCATCAGGGTATTGGCATCCAGCTGTAAGCGTTTCAGCATTTGCTCGACACGCTTCTGTAGATTCCAGCCATCAATGGCTTCGAGCTGGTGCTGTAGCTGTTCTAAGCGCTTAAGGTCGACATGTTCGGCTTGATGGGTGAGGCGATGAAACTCTTCTAGTAACGCCCCCGCTTCTGCTAAACCTTCGGCCACCACTTGATAGACGGTTCTTTCGTCAGCGGCCGGGAGTACTTGCGGTAATGTGCCGATTTTGAGTTCTGGTTTGCGCCAGATGTGGCCATCATCTGAATGGATTTCACCAGCGACGAGCTTTAGCAGAGAGGATTTTCCGGCACCATTACGCCCCAGCAATGCCAGCTTTTCACCTTCTTCAATGACTAAATCGGCCTCTTTCAGTAAGGGCGTAGGCCCGTAGGCTAGGTGTAGATTTTCAAAACGGATTAAAGTCATAGATCGCTCAATAGAAAAAAATACTTTGGAGAACCCTGTCAGAGACTTCTGGCATGAGCATTCCATCAAAATATGGGGTTGAGGCCATTATACCTATATCAGAATACAAAGCGGGCCGCATTCAATGCGGCCCGTTATCTCAAGCTTATCAAGTGAGCGCCAAACGGTTGCTTGCTGGCGCATTTTGAATACCTGTGGGGTAATGCTGGTTACGATTCCTGTTCAACCATGGCCGGTAATCCTGCGCGTTCGCGCAGACGTCTCTCAACCAGCTCGGTTAACGCTTTGGGCTGGAACTTAGACAGGAAGTCATCACAGCCAACGCGTTGTACCATGGCTTTATTAAAGTTACCGGATAAAGAGGTATGCAAGACGATGAAGAGATCCTTCAAGCGCTTATCCTCGCGAATTTCCCGAGTCAGGCGATAGCCATCCATTTCGGGCATTTCGGCATCCGTGATCAGCATCAATAATTTTTGTGGCACATCTTCATCCGCATCGGCCCATGCTTTCAGCTTATTCAGCCCTTCACGGCCATTGGTCGCCACATGCAATGTGATATTAAGGCTGGAAAGGGCTTCACGAACTTGAGAGATGGCAGTGGGTGAATCATCGACCATAAGAATCTCAGTTTCGCTCGCCACTTTTAATAACTCAGGGTCCATGCTGTCAGTATCGACGACCACTTGGTGAGGCGAGATTTCTGCCAGGACTTTCTCGACATCGATAATCTCAATTAATCGATTATCCATATGGGTAATGGCCGTCAAGTAGTGAGCGCGGCCACTGGTACGCGGTGGCGGCATAATCTCTTCCCAGTTCAAGTTGACGATACGGTCCACTCCGCCAACCAGAAAAGCCTGAACTGAGCTGTTGTATTCCGTCACAATGAGATTACTTTCCTCGGATATCGGGAGCGGTGGCATGCCGACAGCCTGGGCCAGATTGATCACCGGCACGGTGTGACCGCGGTGGTGAGTGACCCCCGATATGTAAGGATGAGATTCAGGCAGGCTCGTGAGTTTGGGCAACCGCATCACTTCCTGAACCTTGAATACGTTAATGGCAAACAGCTGTTGGCTGTGCAGACGGAACATCAATAGTTCCAGGCGGTTTTCTCCCACCAGGCGTGTGCGGGAATCAACGGTGTCCAGAACCCCTGCCATAATCTTTCCTCACATGCGATGAGTTACCAGAAAAGTAACTCACGAATTAATACTGCCATTTAAGCACTCTGCTCATTCGGTACTCGGCTGACTTGTCTAATAGGGTCTCGCCCTAATGCCGACTCGCCCTGACACTGACTCGCTTTAATGCATTAAGTACCTTGTTCACAGCGGTTACCCAGAACGAAACAAGTGTTGTCTGTCCATCTTAGTGAAAAAAATAAGATCTGACTATGTTCTGACATCCAGATGCTGGTGAACGATGGACTCAAGAGACCATATTTAACAGTTGCTGACCTTTTGTAGCCGTTTCTATAGGGGGCACTCGGATATCCCCAGACGATATGTTTAAATCAATATAGTGAAAACTATATGATCAGCATCTTGAAAACTTGCGGGCTCATCACCTTGATCAAGCTGAAATTGATGTGCACTTTAATGCCTCCCAGCGGGTTCTGACTGTATCGGTGTGACGTAAAATAGGCGGTATGACGTAAAAATAGGTGAATGATGACTGCGATTGCCCAACCTTTTGTTGCTCCCATCAGCCCGTTAGTCGATATCGGCGTCAACTTAACGGATGTGCGCTTTGCCGAAGACCGTGCAGACGTGATTCAGCGTGCTTTTGATATCGGCATCGAGCAGATGATCCTGACGGGTACTTCATTGACTTGTAGTACTGAGAGTTTGAATTTAGCTCATGATTATCCCGCGCGCCTGTTTTCAACGGCAGGATGTCATCCTCATCACGCGAGTGAGTGGGATGGGGAATATGAAAAAGCGCTGACTCAGTTGTGGGTTGATCCGGCCTGTGTGGCTGTGGGGGAAGCCGGTTTGGACTTTAATCGCAATTTTTCTACCCCGGCTCAGCAGTGCGAAGCCTTCGAGGCTCAGTTGGCTCAAGCCGCGGCCCATCAACTGCCCATGTTCGTTCATGAACGGGAAGCTGGTGAGACGTTGGCGGCGATGATTCGCCCCTGGCGCGATCAAATTCCTGGCTTGGTGGTCCATTGTTTTACTGGCCATCGCGAAGACTTATACCGTTATCTTGATCTTGATTTATATATTGGGCTAACCGGTTGGATTTGTGATGAACGACGTGGCACGCATTTACAGCCTTTGGTTCAAGAGATTCCAGAGCAACGGTTGATGCTGGAAACTGATGCGCCCTATTTAATGCCGAGAACCCAACGTCCTCGTCCTCCTAAAGGTCGCAATGAACCGGCCTGTCTGCCTTGGGTCTTGGCACAGTTGTCGCAGTGGACAGCGCGAGATCCGGTTGAGTGGGCGCGTTTAACCACGGATAATGCACGACGATTCTTCCGTTTACCGCGATAGATTCAATTTACCGCGATAGATTCAATTTACCGCGATAGATTCAATTTACCGCGATAGATTCAATTTACCGCGATAGATTCAATCTACTACGATAGATTCCATCATTCAGGCCCATTTGTTTCTGCCCTAAATTTCTTTTTGATGTCCTTCAGGAGTGTACATGTCTATCCCGATGTTTATTGCCGTTGACGCAGCGGAAATGGATGAGTCCAGCTATCCGGTAGCGATTGCATGGTCAATGCCGGATGGACGCATCAAAAGTGTGCTCATTATGCCGGAAGATCATTGGCAGGATGATGTCGCGGTATTAGCCTCGCGGGAAGACATGGACCTGGAGTTGCATGGGGTTCAGGCCGATGAGGTGATTCGTGAACTCCTTTATGATCAGCTGGATGATGTGTTTTACACCGACCAATTATTTCCTCAAGAGCAGTGGTTACTCAAATTATTTGATGCGGCGCGTCGAGAAGTTACTTTTGAGCTCGCCGAAGCCCAACAGCTGATGCCTGACGTTGATTGGTTGGATCAGTTTAGGTTGACGTTGTCACAGCTTGGATTGGATGAGCAAAGGGCCGAAGATCGTATTCGTGCCATGCTGGAGGTTCATGTCGCTTTGACCGGCGATGAGCCCGAGTGGGATGAAGATGAAGGGCATCAAGAGGGGTTAATTTAGAGCCAGGGATTCATTGAGAAGCATACCGAATCGGTGGATTTTATTTCCACCGATTCGTGATATGAATACCGTGAAGTCTCTATATCGTGGTTATTCTGTCGTCCAACCCGGCACGACATTGTCAAAGTGGGCTTTCGCTGCATCAATCACCGCTTGGGTATGGAACGCTTTGACGAAGGTTTGAATATCTTGGCGTTGAGTGTCGCCCTCACGGACCACAATCAAATTGACATAAGGTGAGTCAGCCCCTTCGGTCAGCAGGCGCTGGGTACCGTCAGGTAGCTGGTCTCCGGTGGCAAAATTACTGTTAATCACGGCCAGATCAACATCTTCCAGGCTGCGGGGTAATTGGGCGGCATCCAGCTCGGCAAACTGAATGTCCTGGGGATTGTCTGTAATGTCATTGAGCGTTGCGGAAAGGTCGGTGCGGTCTTTCAATGTGATCAAACCCGCATCATTGAGCATGATTAACGCTCGGCCTTCGTTGGAAGGATCATTCGGAATCGCGATTTTGGCGCCCTTGGGGATATCATCAATGCGGCTATATTGCAGGCTATACGCTGACATCGGGAAAACAAACGTGTGGCCTGCAATCGCAAAGTTGTAATCCCGCGATTTCATCATCTCATCTAGATACGGCTTATGCTGATAGGCATTGGCGTCTAAGCTACCTTCATCCAGCGCCGCATTGGGTGAGATGTAGTCATTAAAGGCGACAATTTCGACATCCAACCCGTATTGATCTTTGGCAACCTGTTTGGCCACTTCCATGACTTCTTCTTCTGGTCCCGCCATGGTGCCGACCCGCAAGGTTTTATTCGACTCGTCTGTCTGCGTTGAAGCTTGTCCTTGGTCATCTTGGCCGCAAGCACTGAGTAAACCTGCCGCTATGGCAGCGAGTGTTAATGTCCGCAGAGCAGAAGCGATACGCATAAAAGAAACTCCATTGTGGTATTCAGTGTTGTGTTCAATGTAAATGCTGCTAATCATCTATCGTCTCTGAATTACGGCCACTTGGGTAGTGATCGATTCTTCTGTCGACAGTGCTTTTTGATATAAGTAATTATTATTAGAATAATTTTTAATGTCTTTTTAGGTTATATGCAGACGCTTCCTTGTGCCTGCAGGGTTGGGGCGAAGGCTGAGCTTTCTCGGCGTGTTAATCCAGCCGGGGGAGCTCAGTATGCTGAAGAAACGTATCCGCCAGCAGCGCAATGCCAGTGGCATCAGTCTCGGTGAAGCGGGCAGGTAGAGGGCTGTCAAGGTCGAGCACGCCCCATAGTTGGCCCTCGGGTGTTTTTAAAGGCACCACGACTTCACTTCGAGAGGCGGCATCACAGGCGATGTGGCCTGGAAAGGCATGGACATCTTCAACGCGCTGGACTTCACCTGTTCGTGCTGCTGCACCGCAAACGCCTTTGTCTAACGGGATATGAGTGCAAGCGACTTTGCCTTGAAAGGGCCCTAACTTGAGTTGGCCAGCTCGCAGTAAATAAACGCCGGCCCAGTTGAGGTCGGGAAGTTGTTCAAAAATAAAGGCATTCAGCTGGCTAACATTAATTAACCAGTCTCGTTCATCACCTAGCAACGCGGCCAGTTGGCGTGCGAGGCTGCGATAGTCTTCAACGGTATGGTCGTCAATCGTCATCACGGGGCCCTTTTATCTCATCATTCGGAGTCAGAACGGACAACACCGCCTCTTGGGCGGTGTTGTGTCGGCGAAAAACTCAACAGTGAGTATTATTTCCAGCCGGGAACGACATCAGTAAAGCGTTCCTGAGCGGCTTTGATCACTTCTGGTGTTTGGTAAGCTTTCACGAGATTCTGAATTTCAGGGCGCTGGCTATCGCCTTCACGCACAACAATCAGATTGACATAGGGCGATTCAGAACTTTCAGTCAGGACGCGTTTCGCGCCTTCCGGGAGTTGATCCGGCGTAGCGAAAGTGTTGTTCACCACGGCAAAGTCGACATCTTGGAGGCTGCGGGGTAACTGCGCCGCATCCAGCTCCGCGAAGCTGATATTTTTTGGGTTCTCTGCAATGTCGTTGGGCGTGGCCGCCAGGTTATTCCGGTCTTTCAGTGTGATCACACCGGCATCATTGAGCATGATTAAAGCACGACCTTCATTAGACGGGTCGTTTGGAATGGCGATTTTGCCATTCTCGGGCAGTGCTTGAAGATTATCATAAGTTAATGAGAACACGGACATGGGGTAAACGAAGGTTTTGCCCGCAACTTCAAAGCTATAGTCACGTGACTTCATCATTTCATCTAAGTACGGCTTATGCTGATAAGCATTGGCGTCCAGGCTGCCTTCATCCAGTGCCGCATTCGGTGAGACATAGTCGTTGAATTCGACAATTTCGACATTTAAATCGTATTGCTCTTTCGCGACTTTTTTAGCGACTTCCATCACTTCAGTTTCTGGCCCCGCCATGGTGCCGATGCGTACTGTATTTTGGTCTTTTTCATCCCCACCGCAGGCGGTTAATACGGCACCGGCAATGGCGGCTAAAGCGAGTGTGCGAAGCGGTTTTACAATCTTCATTTAAGGCTCCTTGTTTGATGCAATCAATGGTCTATTTTGTGGCGGAGTTCATGTCATATAAGGCTTCACATCAGGCGATAGGGTCGCCCTAGACGGATGCTCAACGATGATCAACACGTCTAACTAATGCATCGCCAACGGATTGTAGCAGCTGGACCAGTGCCACCAAGATGATGACGGTGACCAACATTGTCATGCCATCAAAACGTTGGTAGCCGTAGTTGATGCCTAGCGCCCCAAGGCCGCCTCCTGCAACCGCACCGGCCATGGCGGAATAACTGATCAACGTCACGACTGTGACCGTCAAACTGTTGAATATGCCAGGCAAGGCTTCCGGCACCAGCACTTTGGTGATGATTTGCATGGGTTTTGCGCCCATCGCCTGTGCCGCTTCAATGAGGCCGGGCGGCACTTCATTCAAGGCGCCTTCGATCAGTCGGGCGACAAAAGGAATGGCGGAGAGCGTCAGTGACACAATGGCGGCATTGGTGCCAATAGAGCTGCCGACCAAAAATCGGGTCAAGGGCAATATAGAGACCATCAGAATGATGTAGGGAACAGATCGGCCTATGTTGGTGAAGGCTCCCAGTACTCGATTCAGGCGCGGACGAGACATGAACTGATCTTTGCGGGTGACGTGGAGTAGCACCCCTAATGGTAGCCCTAATGCGGTGGAAATGAGGGCTGACACCACCACCATATAAAGCGTTTCGCCAGTCGCTTGGAGTAACTGTTCCGGCGTGGCCAGCATGGATAAGCTAGAGAGTGTTTCAGACAGGCTGGACATAACCAAGTACCTCCAAACGAACCGGTTGAGATTCAAGATGCGTCATGGCTTGAGCAATCGCTTCATCACTGCCTGATAATTCGGCTAATAGACGTCCCAGCACTTGGCTTTGAATATGCTCGACCTGTGCCTGCAAGATGCTGACATCCACACTAAATTGGCGCGCTAACTGGGTGATCAATGGCGCTTGCACGCTATCGCCACTGAACGTCAGACGGATGACGGGGCGTCGGCTTGGGGCCTTGTTGGCGTGTAAGCGATCTTCCAGCCCTTCAGGTAAGGGCTGACTGAGCGCTGTTTCAACAAACTCATGACCGAGTGCCGTTGTGGGGTGGGTAAAGAAATGGCCCACTTCGTCTTCTTCGATCAGGCTGCCATCACTGATTAACGCGACTCGATCACAGATCCGCTTAACCACTTCCATTTCATGGGTGATCAGCAAAATAGTGATGCCCAGTTCACGGTTGATGTTTTTCAGTAGTTCAAGAATCGACCGTGTGGTGTGGGGGTCAAGCGCCGATGTGGCTTCATCACTGAGCAGTACTTTGGGTTTTGTGGCCAGTGCGCGGGCAATGGCGACCCTTTGTTTCTGCCCGCCCGAAAGCTGGCTGGGGTAATGATCCACTTTATCGGTTAGCCCGGTGAGTTCAAGCAAGGGCTCAACGGCTGCTTTAATCTGAGCGCTATCGGCTTTCATCAGCTCTAATGGGAGGGCGATATTGTCATAGACGGTACGCGAGCTGAGCAGATTAAAGTGCTGGAAAATCATCCCAATCTGATGGCGGGCCAGACGTAACCCTTGTTCATCAAGTTGAGTGAGGTCTTGGCCATCGACCAACACTTGGCCTGAGGTGGGGGTTTCCAGCATGTTGACACAACGGATCAGGGTACTTTTACCTGCGCCGCTACGCCCAACCACGCCATAAATACCCCCTTGGGGGACTTCTAAATTGATATCGCGTAAAGCGGTGACCGCGTTAGGGCCCTCACCATACACTTTGTTCACACTGCGGATATTGATCAAAGCCGCGCTCCCGTTGACTGAAACCGCTGAACGGTTAGATGCGAGCGCCGAATGGGCCTGATGATTGCGGGGGTGCTAATTAGGGCGGGTGCAGAATAAAAAAAGCCACCCGTGACCGGGTGGCTGTCAACGCTGGACACACCCTTTTAGCGGGAATTTTTAACGCGCCCGCAATCCGGGTTCAAATCGGCGCGATTTCGAACTGGTGCGAATGATAGGTAGACGCTTTGATCCTGTCAAGCTGGTCTATATTTTTTATAGCGATTCAATCTTGTACGAAGTGCTTTGGAAGGTTTTGGGCGTTTACGCCCATAGTTCTATTCTGTTAAGTGGCGGTAAAACAGAAAATCTTACGCTGCTTGCCTTGCGCGATCCATTGAGTCGCCATGACCTATATGCGTGATGTCGTTGGATCTGAATGCTGACTGCGGGGTCTCACTAAGGAGGAGTTAAGGATGTCTCAGATTGATTTTTATTACGATATCGTCAGCCCCTACAGCTATTTGGCGGCGGTTCAGATCGCCTCACTGGAACAGCAACTCGCCCATGATCATGCTGAGATTAAGATACATTGGAAACCGGTTTTTTTAGGCGGTATCTTTAAGGCGTTAGGCAGTGAGCCTCCTTTAGCACTTCCGGCTAAACAGCGTTATTTGTTTGAGCAAGATCTCCCGAGAATGGCGCGGATGCTGCAAGTCCCGCTGACGATACCCGATCAGTTCCCGACTAATACGCTGCCACTATTGCGCACATTGGTCATGATGCCTGAACCCGCCCGTGTCGAAGTGTCGCTACAGTTATTTGATCTGTATTGGGGCAGTGGCCAGGATATCACCCAACCTGATCTACTCAATACGGTGTTCTCACCTCGATCTCTAGCGGATGGTGCAACGGATGCGGCCAAGGCGCGCTTAAAAGCGCAAACAGACGAAGCTATAGGGAAAGGTGTTTTTGGTGTACCGACTTTTGCGGTCGATGAAGCCCTGTTCTTTGGCTGTGATCGTGTCATGCTATTGCAGGAATATCTGCATTGGCAGCAAGAGGATTCAAATTAATGTTTACGGGTATTGTAAAAGGCGTTTGTGAAGTCGTTTCACTGACGCAACAACAGGCATTGTCGACATTAGGCATTGCGATTCCTGTCGCTTGGCGTGATGGCCTAACTCACGGTGCCAGTATTGCCGTGAATGGCACTTGCCTCACCGTTGTGCGTGAAGATGAGGAGGCGGTTTATTTTGATGCGATGATTGAAACGCTGCGTCGGACTAGCCTAGGTCGGCTTCAAGTGGGCGATCGCGTCAATATTGAACGGGCTGCGCGTTTTAATGACGAAATTGGTGGCCATCTACTCTCGGGCCATGTCATCGACCAAGTGACAGTGCGAACGATTGAATATCCAGATGAGCACAACTGTCGAATGGTGTTTGATGTGCCGGCTCAATGGATGAAGTACATCTTGCCCAAAGGTTACATCGGTCTTGATGGGTGTAGCCTGACCGTGGGCGAAGTGGATGAAACCGGATTCAGTGTTTATTTGATTCCCGAAACACGCAAGTTGACCTTATTTGGCGAGCGTCAGCAGGGCGATCATATCAATCTGGAAGTGGACAGCCAGACTCAAGCCACGGTGGATACGGTTGAGCGGCTGCTGGCGCAGCGCGGCTTGGCTTGACCCCTTATTTGTTGATTTGATACGGGGCATCGGTGCTTTTAGGTATCGCATTTGCATGGTGATCTCGCACTTTTCCTGACTTTTCGCTAACATTCGCGTTTTTCTCCTGCCCCGCGACTCTCCGTGGGGTTATGGCACTTCTGCGAATTAGCCCCGGACAGAGCGAGATCATTCATGTTGGAACGACTTTTCCAGCTTAAAGCCCATGGTACTACGGTGAAAACCGAGATCATTGCGGGTTTCACCACCTTCTTGACCATGGCCTACATCATTTTCATCAACCCGGAGCTGCTGAGCCAGACCGGTATGGACCATGGTGCGGTCTTTGTCGCCACCTGTGTGGCCGCGGCGATCGGCACCCTGATTATGGGGGTGTGGGCCAACTACCCGATTGCTTTGGCACCGGGGATGGGTCTGAACGCCTTCTTTACCTTTGGTGTCGTGCTGGGCATGGGAAAAACCTGGGAAGTCGCATTAGGCGCGGTTTTCCTCTCTGGCTTAGTGTTTTTCCTCCTGAGTATTTTCCGTATTCGCGAATGGATTATTAACTCCATTCCGTTATCGCTCCGGCTGGGCATTGCCGCCGGGATCGGCCTGTTTATGGCCCTGGTCGCCTTGAAAAACTCCGGAATTGTGGTCGATAATCCTGCGACCTTGGTGACCGTGGGCGATCTGTCTCAACCTTCGGCCTTATATACCTTCCTTGGGTTTTTCTTGATCACGGCCTTGTCTTATCGCCGTGTCACCGGCGCCGTCATGATTGGCGTGCTGGTCGTGACCGTACTCTCAACATTGCTAGGACATAACCAGTTTCTAGGGGTGATGAGTATGCCGCCCTCACCGGCGCCGACGTTTATGAAAATGGATATCGCTGGGGCCTTTGATGTCGCCATGGTCAGCGTCATCTTTGCCTTCTTGTTTGTCGATTTATTCGATACCTCCGGCACTTTAGTCGGCGTGGCGCATAAAGGCGGCTTGCTCGATAAAGACGGCAAACTACCCCGCTTGGGCAAAGCCTTGATGTCGGATAGTAGCGCGACGATGGCCGGTGCCGTATTAGGCACATCCAATACCACCAGTTATATCGAAAGTGCTGCCGGGATTGCCGCAGGCGGCCGTACGGGGTTGACTGCGGTGACTGTCGCCGCCCTGTTTTTGATCAGCTTGCTGTTTTCACCACTCGCCATGACCGTACCAAGCTATGCCACTGCCGGTGCTTTGCTTTATGTCGCCGTCTTAATGGCCGGTAGTCTCGCTCATGCCGATTGGGATGATGTGACCGAAGCCGCCCCGGTACTGGTGGCGGCGTTAGCGATGCCGCTGACGTTCTCGATTGCCAACGGTATTGCATTGGGCTTTATCACTTATGCCGCCGTGAAGCTGTTATCAGGGCGTGTCAGTGAAGTGAGCCCGAGTGTCTTTGTCCTGGCTGTACTCTTTATTCTTAAGTTCCTCTTTTTGTCGGAGTAAGCATGTCCAAGAGCCCTTATAGCGCACAGTTAAAGTCGGTGATCCGTACCGTGCGTGATTGGCCAGAAGCGGGGGTTAATTTCCGTGATATTACCCCGCTGATGCAAGACCGATCCGCCTTTCGCAAGCTGATCGACGCCTTTGTCCACCAATATCATGATGTCCAGATTGATGCGGTGGCGGCTGTTGATGCGCGAGGCTTTATTATTGGTTCGCCACTGGCTTATGAATTGAATTGCAGTTTTGTCCCAGTGCGGAAAAAAGGGAAATTGCCATTCAAAACATTAAGCGAAACCTACAAGCTGGAATATGGCGAAGCGACGGTTGAATTGAATGCAGACGCATTCGCCCCCGGCAGTCGTGTGCTGTTGGTGGATGATTTGATTGCCACCGGTGGCACCATGATCGCAGCGGCTAATCTGATTCGTCGTGCCGGTGGTGAAGTGGTGGAATGCGTCGCCATCATCGATTTGCCTGAGCTGGGTGGCTCTAAACTCATTCAAAATGCTGGCTTTAGCGTTTTCAGTGTTTGTGAATTTACTGAGTCTGAATAAATGGCGAGATGCTTGTTTTGAGTGTATCGTCGCACACTATTTTATGTCCTGATCAACTGCTAGCCTGGGATAACACCAATGAGCGCTAACCGCTACCGCAAAGATTTTTCGATCACTTGGGATCAAATTCACCGAGATACTCGTGATCTTTGTGCTCGCTTATATCCAAGAGAATTTAAAGGCATTATCGCCATCACGCGGGGTGGGTTAATTCCTGCCGGGTTGATTGCCCGTGAACTGAATGTGCGTTGGATCGATACCATCAGCGTGACCAGTTACGATCACATGAACCAAGGTCAGTTGAATATTATTAAACCCTTTGACCCCGTCGTCGGTGATGGTGAAGGGTATTTACTGGTTGATGACTTGGTGGATACCGGGAAAACGGCACGTGCTGTCCGTGAGTTGCTCCCGAAGGCGTGTTTCGTCACCATTTATGCCAAACCTGAAGGGCGTCCGTTAGTCGACGAGTGTATTACCGAGGTCGATCAAGACACTTGGATTCAGTTTCCTTGGGATATGGGCGTGAGCTACGTCGAGCCCTTGGTTGACCAGTTCAATAAAGACTGATCGCTCCAAAAGACTGACCGTTCAATGAGCATCAAGGAGTACGCTGAGGATGCTGAATCAGCCATTACCTGAGAGCTGGTGGCCCTACCTGGGCGGAGAGTTTGAAAAGCCTTATATGCAACAACTCAGAGGCTTTCTAAAGCAGGAAAAAGACCAGCATAAAGTCATTTTTCCGCATTCCAGCCACTGGTTTAATGCCTTTCAGCTGACCCCCTTAGATCAAGTCCGGGTCGTGATATTAGGGCAAGATCCTTATCACGGGCCGGGCCAAGCGCATGGGCTTTGCTTCTCAGTGCGGGCGGGGGTCGCGATACCGCCCTCGTTGCGCAATATCTATCAAGAATTGCAACAAGATGTGGGGTTTCAGCCGCCTGCACATGGCTGCTTAACGCATTGGGCACGACAAGGTGTTTTATTATTAAACAGTGTGTTGACGGTCGAGCAAGGCCAAGCGGCTTCGCATCAAAAGCAAGGCTGGGAAACCTTTACCGACAAAGCGATTGAAGTCGTCAACCAGCATGCGCCGACCTGCGTCTTCCTGTTATGGGGCAGCCACGCCCAGCGTAAAGCCAGCTTTGTCGACACCCGTCGACACTGTGTATTGAAATCGCCTCATCCTTCTCCGCTCTCAGCTCACCGAGGCTTTTTTGGCCAGCGCCACTTCTCCCAGGCCAACGCCTTTTTGCAGCAACAAGGGCGAGATATGATTGATTGGCAACTGCCCATGACCCCGCCGCCTGATTGTCAGTAATGTTGAATCGCCCGTGATCGGGCGACGATCAATCGGCTGATATGAACCGCCTGATACTTCGGTATCCGGCGGTTTTTTTATGCGCCAGAAAATAGAGGGCATGGTCAGTGAAGCGTCTTTTAAAAGATTGATACGAAAAAAAGACATTTGAAAATAATAATCATTCTTTATATGGTGTGTGCGCTTGATGTGTATCAATGAAATATTCGGATACTCAATCTATGGACAGATGACAGCCAATAGGACTTCTCATGACACAGCATGCGATAGCCCAGAAGGATGCTTCATTCGTACCGACATCGGATACGGTGTCGACACAGCAATGGTTAATGCTTTACCAACAACATGAGCGTGCTTTAATTGATTGCGCTGAACGATTGTTAGGGTCCCGAGCGCAGGCCGAAGAAGTGGTGCAAGATGCATTTCTTAAAATTTGGGAGCAACGTCTCGGTGACAATGTGCGTGAGCCCCAACGGTTTTTATTTCGAATTGTCCGGAATTTGGCATTAGATCGGCTTCGCCGCCAATCGTTAGAACAGCGTTATCTGCAACAGCAACTCAGTATCGAGATGGATACCGTGCCTGCTGGCAGCTCCCCCGAGGAAGAAACATTAGGCATGGATATGCTGCGCCAACTGGTCATGGCCCTGTCTGAGCTACCCACCCGAATGCGCCGCGTTCTAATCTTGATTCGCCTGGAAGGCCGCACACAACGCGATGTAGCCCAATGCTTGGGGGTTTCACCGACCCTCGTTAACTTCATACTGCGTGATACTTTGGCTCACTGTCGTCAGCGATTACAGCTGCCGGTGAATCGTGCTCGTGGTCAGTCATCTCAGGGATAGTCAAGGAAACGCGCCATGCGATTGATTCGACTGATTTTCAGTGATCACCCACAAGCCCTGGTGGGGGCTTTATTACTCAGTATTTTAAGTGCCTTGCTCAGTGTCGGCGTGATGGCCTTCATCAGTGAGCGCATGCTAGCGCCTGATGTCTCGCTTGAAGGCGTGCTCTGGCAATTTGTCGGATTATTGCTGGTGTTATTAGTGATGGCATCAGGGGCCCAACTGGCACTCACGGCACTGGGGCATCGCTTTGTGTATGGCCTGCGTCGGCGCCTAGTGAAACGCGTCCTCGATACGGATATTGAACGCCTGGAGCAAATCGGCGGCGCCAATATCCTGGCCAGTTTATCCAGCGACATCCGCAATATCACTCTAGCCTTTGTCCACCTGCCGGAGCTGATGTATGGCGGTGTCTTAAGCATTGCGGCCATGGCATATTTAGCCTGGCTTTCACTCCCTCTGTTTGGCATGACGCTACTTTGGATGGTATTCACACTGGCAGTGGGCTGGATACTCGTGATGCGCTTGAACCATCACCTGCAATGCTTGCGCGAATCAGAAGACCGACTCTATCAAGACTACCAAGCGGCCATTGAAGGGCGTAAAGAGCTGGCGCTGAATCGTGATCGTGCACGCCATTACTATGACGAAACATTTGACCCCAGCGCGGCGACCTATCGCCACCATGTCACACGGGCTGACCGCTATCACAGCATTGCCAGTAACTGGGCCAATATTATGGTACTGGGTACCATCGGCTTGGCGTTTTACCTCGCGCGTGGCCTAGGCTGGGCCGATACTGCCGTGGCGGCCACCTATGCACTCACCATCTTATTTATGAGAACACCATTAGTCTCGGCCGTCGCCGCCTTACCGGCCATGATCTCGGCGCGAGTCTCATTGAATAAACTGGACCGTTTAGCACTGGCGCCTTACCAACCTCATTTTGTGCAATCCAGCGGCGACCCATCACAGGCCAGTGGATTAGGGGAGTGGCAAACACTCACATTGTCGCAAGTGCATTATCACTATACCGGGGCGCAAGGCGAAGCCGGGTTTGATGTCGGCCCCATTGACTTCACCCTCCAGCGTGGCGATATCATTTTCATGATTGGTGGCAATGGCAGCGGCAAATCGACCTTTGCCCGCTTACTCACCGGGCTTTATCAACCGCAAAGCGGAGAAATCCTAATCGATGGGCGGCCAGTGCATACCCTTGGGGTCGACCTCTATCGTGCGCTTTTCTCGGCCGTCTTCACCGACTTCTACCTCTTTGACCAACTCCTCGAAGCCCAAGGCCAATCTGCAAACCCTGAACGAGTCAGTTACTGGCTAACGCGCTTGCAAATGGCGCATAAAGCCGAAATTGAAGCCCATCGGCTATCACACACCCGTTACTCCCAAGGCCAGCGCAAACGGCTAGCGTTATTACTGAGCTTATTAGAACAACGGGACATCCTATTATTAGATGAATGGGCCGCAGATCAAGACCCCGCCTTCAGACGCGTGTTTTACCGTGAACTCATCCCCTTATTGAAAACCCAAGGGCACACATTGTTAGCGATCACGCACGATGACCACTACTTTGACCAAGCCGACCGTATCGTCAAAATGGATGCTGGCCAACTCACCGAACTGACCGGCACACAACGCCAAGGCATCACCGAGGATATATACAACACCGTCTTGACGCCTAACTGATATATCCCTGCGGCTCATTAAACTGACCATACCGCCCTCGAACACAACAAGCCCAGCAAACGCTGGGCTTTAACCACCAAAACCCACCGTAGCCCTCACATTTATCGCGTCAGTATATTGATCTATTGATATAGTTATTTACCTGTTTTTAGTGCCTTAATACATATCAATAAATGGTCTATTTTCACTAGCATCACCGCACCAAATGTTTCAATATTAACCTATTGTTGATGTGTCTTTGCACGATACTGAGCAGAGTCTTTTATGCAAACGCGCATGCGCCCTTTTGACAAGAAATAATGGTTAGGGGTATGTAAAAATTCTCTAATTCAATAGGTTTCAGATTTTTTTTGGGCTGTTGTCGCTTGAGAAAAGCATGCATGTGCAGTATTAAAATGAATAAAGTTCAGCGATACATGGAACCGGCTGTAATATAAAACGATTAGACGCCATGCTTAGGTTTGCGTAGGCAAAGTGAGTGGATGACAAACAGGTAGAACCGGGACTGGATAAGGCTGTGACTAACATCGTTCGCAATAGAGAACGTTAAAATGATGAGCCCCCAGTTTGCGGAATTCATCAGGGATAGGGGTTTATACCTCGTAAAATCCGGATAGATGGCTGCAATACCTTGATGTCATGAAGACTTTGCTTGCACAAAACGGGGCGTCCATAGATGTTAAATTGATAAGGAGAGTATGTGAGAAAGTCGGATGAAAAAGATAATGCTATACCTAGGTTGTGGAAAGGGGGCTTCCTTACATTAGGTAACATTCGTGATGTAATACTAGTTGCATTGCTTGTTGTAGTTACTTGGAAGTTAATAAATTCTGAAATAAAAATTAGTCTCGAATCATTCAGTTTCACCGATTTGCTGTCAGTACTTTTAGCATTTTTTGCGATTGCGCTCTCAGCTGCATTTTATTTTAAGGCGACTGAAACCTCGAACCGCTTCTATGACAACTCCTATAAGTTCACAAAAGAAATGTCAGAAATTTTAGGAAGAATTGAGTCTGGCTTTGGAGAAAAACTAAAACATATAGATGAAGGCTATACTGGTCTTCGTGAAAAATTCGACAAAATACCATTTGATGTAAAACAGGCAAAAGAAGAAGAAAAGAAAGAAGAAAAACATATAAAGGAGCAAGAGAAAGAAAGGGATAAGATAATTTTGGATCTAATGGAGAAAGCGAAAGTTGCAGACCATGAAAAAGAAGAGGTAATAAAAAGGCTACAAAAAAGCAGTCTAGAATTAGATAGATCTAAGATCGAACTCCGACGATTGCAGAGAAGAATTAACAGTGCTGAGAGTAATATTGAGGATGTAAGTGGATCTTTTATCAATTATTTATCTGAAAAAATAGAAGGAAGGTTTTCATCAAAATATATCGATGCTCCAACACGGGTGTTAAATCGACTCTTTAAGCAAATGAAAGAAGAAAGATTGTTAGATGACCAAGATTTACTATTTATGGAACATCATGGATTGATTATTGATGGTGAGTTAACTACGAAAGGGGCTCATGTCTATAGAAGAGCAATTGAAAAATCAATTTAACAAGTCATTCCAAGTGACGCCTACGGCGCACCTGAATGAGGCGTTATATTGACGAAATTATAGGAGAGTAATATGGCGGACGATTATCCTTATATGGTGTCGAACAATAAGATAAAGCCAATTATTGAAGCTATACATAATGCAGCAAAGCCACCAAAATTTTCCCATGAATTCCTCAAGCAATTAGGTTTTAGTAGTTCAAATGATAGAGCGGTAATTCCTCTTTTTAAAAGGCTAGGTTTTATTACAGATAACGGTGCTCCAACTGCCCACTATGATGACTTAAAAGACACCACAAAACGATGGTCGGCACTGGGTTCCAGAATCAAGGACTTATATTCAGATTTGTATGCCATTAACACAAAGATCCATTCTGCACCTGAAGATGAGATTAAAGGTGCAATGTCACGTGTGACCGGCAAAGATGCGAAAGCAGTTGGGAGGTACTATGCCACGTTCAAAACGCTATGTGATATGGCAAAATTTGACAGTGCTAGCAAACCAGTAGAAAAACCAGCACCAGAAGATCCGGTTCAACCTCAAGGTGGCACGAATGGTGAAGATATCCCCCCAGTTGTAGCAAGTGGTCAGCCAGGATTTCATTACAACATCCAGATACATCTACCGGCCACAACAGATATCTCTGTATACAATGCGATATTCAAAAGCCTGAAAGAAAACCTCAATATATAGGCTTTAAAAATGAAAAACATAGAAGAGCTGAAGCAGTTAGTGTTTAACGGAATCCTACTTGAGGACAGCTTCCAGCGTATGGAAGCTGATGGGATATCCATCAGAAAAGGACAGCATGAGATACCTGTTGAACGACTGGATGAGTCTGATTTTAGCCCAAGGATTATATATCAAGCTAATAAGATGGCGTCCGTCTATACAGTATTCTTTTGTTTGGAAAATGCTGTAAGGGATTTGATTACGGACCGATTAGCTGAGCGCCAAGGAATAGATTGGTGGGAGACTTGCGTCCCAAGTAAAATTAAAGGTTCAGTCCAAAAGTTAAAGGATCAAGAAGAGATAAATAGATACCATACGCAGCGTGCCAGTACTACAATCGGCTATACGATGTTTGGAAATCTTGCGCAAATCATAATAAATAATTGGGATGATTTTTCTGACCTCTTTCCGTCTCAAGCGTGGATTAATGCGAGGTTTACTGACTTAGAAATGTCCAGGAACATTATTATGCATACCGGTGTGCTGCCCGATATTGAAATAGAACGAATTGAGAGCATTTGTCGGGACTGGATACGTCAGGTGGGATGAATATAACAATCGGCTGCACAGCGACCGATTTTTCGCCGTTTCGCGGCTCCAAACCGGCGCGTGAGCCGA
>NZ_MDTQ01000001.1:2279297-2331176 GCF_001709345.1 Terasakiispira papahanaumokuakeensis | reverse complement strand
TCTACTCGAGTATTGGCCGCTAAGATGAATAATGAATTAATAATGTCCATTTTAACTGCATTGCTTGTATTAGTCGGTATTGCGCAGATTAAAATGCTATTTAGTCAAAAGCATCAAAATCAACTTGCATTACTTCAGGACTATAGAAATAGGTGGTGGAACCTAAAAAAGCAATGGGCGACTGTTGTGTATGTCGGAAGACGAGAAGGTGATTATTATCAAGTCGCAGATCAAAGTCTACTTAAAGTGCTTGATAAGGTTAAAGGCGAATATTCTCTTAGCGCACCTACCGTCTGGGCACTAGAATCGGTCCGAGACGTTTCGAATATATTTAGTGATATTTGTATACGGATACTTCAAGGACACTTGGATATAAAAGATGTATACCCAATATTTGGTAGTTAATTACTACGACAAGGACGCCCACTCAGAATACTTTTGGATGTTTACTATCCCAAGGATCATGACCCAATGGAGGGAAGAGCGCATGGTGGCATTAGAAAAGAGCTGCAAAACTGGTTGATTTATCATGACGGAATAAGACGACGCTGCTTAATACTAATAGATCTTTTATGGGCAGAGGGTGTTCGCCTTGGAGATATATGCCCTAGTGACATAAAAAATGCAGCTAAAGCTAAGATTTATACGGCTAAAAAAATCAACGATAGATTAAGCATTGAAACAAGAAAAGTTAATAACTCGATTTGCTTAATTCGAATACCTAAGCTTAAATATCATTTAAAGCATTCTCAGTATCGTAAAGGATTTTGGGAGAATGGTATCGACGAAGTCGAGTTAAGTGAACTTGAAAAGAAGTGGGAGGACATGCTACTTAGAGACTATCGTTGAAAAGATTTATAACAAGGCATTTAAACGGATTCGTAACAGTTTGCTCGGTTCCGCTTCGCTACACATTTTAGCAAACTCTTACTCACCGCTTAATGCGGCGTTATGCATAAAAAGGTGATCGGATGAAAACAAGAACAGTGACCACTTTTGCTGAGTTTGTGGAAGAAGTGGAATCTCTCAGTGAAAATTCTGATCTCATGCTATTCCGTGGGCAGGCTAAAAAAGGTAATTTGTTGCCTAGCATTGCTAGGAATGATCCTTCTTATGATTCAACTGAAGATGAAAAGGAATTACTAAAGGAACTACGAAGAATGGGTAGCTCTATTCTTCCTAGAGCAGATATGGATGATTGGGAGCTATTAGTTGTCGCTCAGCACTTTGGAATGAAGACAAGGCTGTTGGATTGGACAAGTAATCCCTTGGCGGCACTATTCTTTGCCTGCAACGATTGGCAGAAAGGGACCGTGTACGTATATGCTCTCGATGCAATGCAGTTTTTGGGTGAACCTAAAAAAGGGCCATTCGAAACAGGGAAAACGCAGGTTATTCGTCCAAATCTGAATAATCCAAGAATCATAGCTCAGCATGGATGGTTCACCGCGCACAAATTTTCCCGTAAGACAAAAAAATTTGTGCCGCTAGAAAAGAACAATGAAATTAAGACCTCTGTATTGGAAATTAAAGTCCCAGAAGAAGCTAGACCGATACTTTTAAAATCATTGGAAAGGCATGGTGTAAGCAGTAGAACATTGTTCCCAGACCTTGAGGGGCTTTGTAAATACCTTAACTGGAAGCACGCAAATGCATAACAAACGCATGTTGCCGGACTGTTTTTCCGCGGCGCTCCAAAACAGCCGCAAATGCGGGCGTTCAGGCTGTAGAAAAACCTCCGGCACTATGATGTGATCGGGTTTTGAAACGCAGGAGGCGTTGATGGCTCGATTTAAGCACTACGACTACAACCCAACGACCCGTGTGCTACACCGATTGGATGAAACATCGCGTCGACAGCCCCCATGGTAAACAAATCGACAGCCGCAGGATGTCGGTGGTAGAGCCTGTATTCGGCAACATCGGTACGACCAAACGCCTGAACCGTTTCAGCCTACGGGGTAAGAAAAAAGTCCAAGGCCAGTGGAAGCTTCACTGTTTGGTGCACAATATTGAGAAGTTAGCGAATTATGGTCGTTTGGTTGCGTCATGAAGTGTCAGGTGCGAAGTATATCGCTTTTTGAACCCAGCAGACCGCTTTCAGCGAGCCTAAGTTGGGCGGTCACGTGGTTAAATACCAATATTAAGATGACTCAGCCATATGATCGACTGGGTAAATGAATAAGGACAACAGGCGGTGGAGATAGCTCGAAATCGGGTTTTTCTACAGCCTCGTTAGGTGTACTTATGGTTGAGCATGAGCAATTGTTAAAGTTTGCTAAAGACGAAGATGATATTTGCGTCATGCTTTACATAGCAAAAATTGGATTATCAATTGACTGGAAGAAGAGTTCTCCTAACGAAATTTTGTATATACCTGAAGAGATATTTGATTCTGTTGGGCGAGACTTTATTGGTAAGATCGGTGGTGAACAGTATTATGGAAAAACCATACTAGATGACGAACTTATTGAGCTATTGTGTGGCGAACGTGAACCATCAGGGTATTCTGAGGATTACCTCAATACATTAACGGAAATCCGTAAATTTATTGAATATGGTTTATGTTTTAAAGACTCTCATTATCTAGCATTTGAGGGGCCGTAACACCTAACAAGCGCATCAAGAACGGACGCAAAAAGCTTGGCTTGCGCTCATTCTTCGCTAAGTTTAGCCAAGCATTTTGCGCCGCTTATGCAAGCGTTGAGGCTGTAGAAAAACTCAAAATCGTCCTTTACTTTGGTAGGATCAGGCAAACAGGCAAGGAGTCGTCAGGTGCCTCGCTTCAAGCATGACAACGACGACCAGAATCAACTTCAGCCCGGCACCTTTGAATACGCTGTTGACTACCTGATTGAGCACAAGCTCGACTTGTCCATTTTTTACCCCAAATATCGCAATGATCCTACCCAAGCACGGCGACGCCTTTTCGTTGCGGCTTTGCCTCCACGACAAAGGCGCGCATGCTGGCGGGCGTTATGTGCTTTGACACCTGATACGTTGCAGGGTGCATTCAGAGAATGATTCGAAGCTTCAACACAAGGGCTTGGCAAAATTTTTCAAGTCCGGCAGCACTGAAGGGATTCAGGCCGCTCATGAAAGAGGCTTCGGCTAATTCTCGGTAGATTGAATGCAGCATCGAATGCCAAAGATATGGACTTACCCGGTCTCCGATTGCACGAACTCTCTGGCAATCGGGCTGGAATCTGGTCAGTGACCGTGAGTGGTAACTGGCGAGTGACCTTCCGGTTCGAAGACGGAGATGCCGAGATTGTGAACTACGAAGATTATCACTGAGGTACCGTCAATGTTAATGCACAACCCTCCGCACCCGGGTGAAGTACTGCGAGAGCTTTGTCTTGAGCCACTTGGCATCTCTGTCACGGCGGCGGCAGAAGCATTGGGCGTTAGTCGAAAAACGCTGAGTGCCGTGTTGAATGGCAAGGCCGGGATCAGTCCCGAAATGGCGATCCGGCTCTCAATTGCTTTCGACACTTCGGCAGAAAGCTGGCTGAATCAGCAGTCCCAATATGAACTCTGGCATGCCGAACAACATCGCAAAGAGCTCAATGTGAAGAAGCTTGTTGCAGCCTGAAGCAACACATAACCAAACCATGCACCGGATGCCAACCCCTCCGCTTCGCTTTTGTCACCGGTGATGGCGGGCGTTCAGGCTGTAGAAAAAACACCGGCACTATGATGTGATCGGGTGTTTGAAACGCAGGAGGCGGTGATGGCTCGATTCAAGCACTACGACGACAACCCAACGTCGATGGTGGTCATCAATGATCAGGATCAGCTGCAGCCGGGATCATTTGAATATGACCCGTGTTACCTCGTTTCTGAAAAGCTGGATCTGTCAGCCGGAAACGCCATTAGTCAGCCAGTAAAATAGAGTCATACAGCCTTAAAATAGGCACTGAAAGCAGTACGAATCGAGCTTACAGGTAGCCAAAGCCTAAGAGGGTCGGAAACACAGAATAAACAAACGATGGCCGATGAAAACCGGCAATCGGAAATAAACAACAGCAAGCGAGCTGTTGGTGAGGAAGGCTGATTTGAAAACAGGTTTTTCTACAGGCACGTTAGAATTTTTTGGAAGTATAGGGATATCCGATGAGAAGAGGTCGATATTATCTTGGACGAGTCGTTAAAATAAATCTCGATCAAAAAAGCTTGATGGATGCGATGACGAATGCTCCTATCATCACGGTAGGAAAATTCGACTGGACTATTACTGACACCGAAGACAATAGGAATGATGAATTCCCATATATTTTCGGAAAGCTGTCTAAGTATGCAAAGGATGGTCATGCAAAAGTAATTGACGAGATTAGCCGTTCTCAAGTAGACACCGATGTTCCGAACTTGCTTGAGGCTAGTTCATCATTTATATATTTGCCTGAATGCTCAGGTATAGCGTTTTTGCATGTATGGAATGGGATACAAGAAGATGTATTTCCTCGGCGATTCAAGTCTGTAATTGAGGCGGCCTTTGATGGTTTTATGGTCGCTTGTGATATCGAGCCAATATCTGACTACAGAGCGTTCACTAGTAGGCTAAAGAGATTGAGTCATTTTACAGAGTTTTCAGCAACAGTTTACCCACCAAACCCATTGTTCGGCCGATTGTGGGGTAGCCTAAATGAGTATATTGATAGCCGAAATGCATCTGAAGTAGCAATCAAAGAACAGACTTCTAAGCCAAAAGGCCTGAAATCAAAAATAGTTGAATTGATGGATAGGATCATGGAATCGCCAGAATACGAACCTGAAGAGGCTCCTGCGATAGGCGATGCTGCAATCCTTATGGCTGCAGATGGTTATGGGCGAGGCAAAGTAGTTGGTTTTGAAAAAGGCGATGAAGTAGTTATAAAAACAAGTGACACTCAAAAAAATTTTCTTCATGAGAAAGAGCCAGAGCCACAAGAACTTGCTGTAAAGACTAAATCCCATTTTGACAAAGTATCAAAAGAAAGAGATATGAAGCATTAATGAAAGCAATCTACTATTTAAAGGTTTTCCTTGTTAGCTATGAGTTTATTTTTCTGGGCTTTAGCGCGGCCTTATATATCCTTTTAGGAGAGTTACTTGAAAAGCATTTTCTCGTAGTTTCAATAAATGAGGATGCTTTAAGGTGGGCAATGCTATTCCCCATTAGCATTTCTGGGTGGACTTTGAAGAATGGTGTTGATGTGATTTTTCCTGATGATAAAACATCGAAAATTTTACATGAATGGCCTGATTTCTGGAAACTTAAAATTCATTTTAATGTTGGTATAATGAACAGCATTTTATACCTTCTACCGTGCGTAGCAGTCTGGTTTATTGGGGGGCTGGATAAATTTGATGGCGCTTGGTTATTTTTCATGTTTGCTGTCGCAACATCACTCAACGCATTTAGTTTTTATACTGCAAGAATAGGCATTCGGAGCGCTTTAATTAAGGCTAATGAGTAGAAGAATTCTAACAAGCGCGTCAATTAGGACGTTCGCAAGCTCGCGGCTATTACGCGGGCGTTGAGGTTGTAGAAAAACTCAAAATCGTCCTTTAATTTGGTAGGATCAGGTAAACAGACAAGGAGTCTTCAGATGCCTCGCTTCAAGCATGACAACGACGACCAGGATTAGCTTCAGCCCGGTACCTTTATATGCGGTCCATTATCTGATCGAGCATAAGATCGACTTGTCCATTTTTTACCCCTCCAATATCAAAGGTTGCGAGCGGTAGGTGGTGAATAACATAGAGAAGTTAGCGAGTGATGGGCCGTTGGCAGCGTAAGAGAGAAAAATCCTCTAATCAGCCCGTTAGCAGGAGAAATCTACTCGATATCAGATAAGATCTGATGGTGGTATGGACAATGACAGCAGCCAAGCCGATGACAGGCTGAGACGAATCAGTCAACAAAAGGCCAGTAGCGTGTGCTCAGAAATGAGTTTTTCTACAGCCTTGTTATCAACTGAGGGACATGGTTTGAGCTTTGAGAGTCTGCCACTTCATGATGCGATACTCAAAAGAATCTTTTTCGATTGGCCTAAAGCTGAAGTCAAAATATCTCTATCGGCTTTTATCACCAAGGGGCAGCGTGCTATTCCTTGTGTATTAAGCTTTGAATCTGTAACTGCATTGGAGTGTCCGCGATGCAACGAATGGGGGCTTTCTAACTCAATTTTGGATACAGAGCTGACAGGTAACGAGTTTTCAATTCAAATGCAGAGTGGTGATTTAATCAAAGTGAAGGCAGCTAGTTATGTGTTTGGGCCTGTATGCTGAGTCGTTAATACAATAGGGTGATTATGAAAGCTATATTGTTAATGTTTGTTTTTATTGGGGTTGCGACATCCGTCAAGGCATCAGGCGTTAAAGTGACCCCTGGAAAATATCATGATGATTATCATCTTAAACTTGAGCTTGTCTCAGGCCGTTATGCTTTGAATACAGAATATGGTTACAATGAGGGTGGACAGTTTGAAGTCTTCGTTCCTAAAGTTAATTTTCCTATTGCTGCGCCTAACTGCAAAGAAAACATCATTATTCGTATGCCGTACTCTCACGATACGGAAGCAAATAAAAACTTATATGACAAACTCAATGCTTCTGAAAATGTGACTGTTACACTAGAAATCAACCCTTATGTTTCAGTGCTAAGTGTTGAGCCACTTGAACTTCAGCTTGAAAACTGTAATGTCTTTTTTCGGCAAAAAAATGGCGGCTATTTTAATCAACTTTAAAAACTGACCTTCTACTGGCTGACTCGTAAGCGCTTTACAGCCGATCTCATGGCCAATGAAAAGCCATCTGCATTGAGCGACTCATTCCCCGGCGATACGCCCATTTATCACAGGCATTGTGATCTGCTCCCCTTTGTATACTCCGATAAGCTTTGTGGTAGGGTAAGGTTCACGTGAGTTAAACCTGAGGAGTACGGCGTGCCATCAGCAACTGACTTATACGAAAGTGCTCCATTCCGTGACGCCATCAGCCAGTGTCGAGTATTCAGGCTCAAGCACCCAAGAGGGGGTCAGTACAACGACGGCTATGAACTTCTTGGTACGATCCAATGTGATGATTCAAAAACGCTTTTATCCTATTTAAGCGCCTTGGGTATCAAAATAAAATGGCATCAGGAAAGCCCGGACTTTTGGTGCCCTCCACCTTTAATAATCGAGGGTAAACCGTTTTGGATTGAGTATGATCATTATTTTGTAATACGTGGATTGACCGCATACGTCACCATTGATACGACGGATCATAATTTGACGTTCAATCTAAACTCAACGAGTTGGTTTGATGTTACTTTGGATGATGTCAAAAACGCAATTAAATTCGAGCAATTATTAGAAGAGCTTAACATTATTAACGGTGAATAAGCTAATGCTATTGCTGAATATGTTTGGCTATATAATAAGTGTCTCAGTCGATATGCTAAGGGCCTTGCCGATTAAGGTCTAGTCCAAGTGAAGCCCTATTCAAGAGGGGAAAATGATGATTTATACGACAACAGAAACCGTTCCAGGTCAAGAAATAGACGCTGTACTGGGCATTGTTAATGGCAGCGTGGTCCAGTCTAAGCATGTGGGTCGAGATATCATGGCGGGTTTGAAAGGTATTGTCGGCGGTGAAATCAAAGGCTATACCGAGATGCTAATGGAGGCTCGAAATATCGCGATAGGACGATTAATCGAAGAGGCTGAAAAATTAAATGCAGATGCGATAGTGGGTATACGTTTTACAACGAGTTCTGTTACTGATAATGCATCAGAGATACTCGTTTTTGGTACTGCAGTTAAGTTACGAGCATAATCAATTGTTCGAGCAGATGCTCAAAGTGGCACTTTGGGATTTACGATGATGTTTATTTAGAAGTGAGTGGATCGGCGCTTGTATTGGATGTCTGTCTAATTAACCGCATGCGATGTTTTCAGAGGAATTGTTTTGATTCAATGGGATGACTATCTAGTTGCCAGACAAAGTGGTGTAAAGAAACTGTGGAAACCGTTGCTTGAAAATAAGATTTCATACCTTGAGTCACTTCAAGGTGAGCAGTTGAAATTAGAGATCCATAATCTCTGTGTTGAGTACTTTGATCATGGCTGTACCACCATACCTATTCAACACCCGAAGATTCTTTCCAAAGTATTGAATCTTTGGGCCGATGAGATTGCATTGGAGAATGAACAGTATTTGTTGTGGGCTTATAAAGCGATTGGGTTTAAAGGTATTGAGGATATTATTGGTCTAGAAAAGCCCGAGCACTTGTTGGACACGATTTTACAATCAAATCCAGATCATGATGAAGCCAAAGCATTAATGTTCTTGAGTCAAATCGATGCCTTGGATTTTGCATTGCATGAGTTGCCCCATGGATTGCTGCTCAATGAATCAGTTTGCCTTGCTGCAATAGCCCGCTGTGAATCTCTTATCGCCGAAAAGCCAGAGTTGGCTGATTGCAAAACTAGATTTGGTGGTGATTTTAATCACTATAAACGATTATATTTCTCTTGGATTGAGTACAAGAATGCGGGTATTCAAGAAGACTTCTTTCAATGGATCAGTTAAAAAACCGAATCAGTTGAAAAAGTATGTTTCGAAAATATTGAATCTTGATATCAGAGCCAAGTCCTTGGCCACTGAATTTTGAGTGGTAACCCCAGATGAATGAATATCTTGAATTTAGACACTGGGTATTAAATCAATATCCACTGTCAACGCTAGAAGCCTTGAATGCTAATGCTTTCTCTGAGTTGTGCGAGTATGAGCCAGCGGCCCCAGACGAATATATTGATTTCTTAGCAAACTTTGGCTTTGGTGAAATTGGTGAAGGTGTTTTTCAAATTTATAATTATCCACTAGACGCCGATGATATTTTCGATGAAGAGACCTCAAAAGGATTGACTGAGTACAAATTTATTGCTGATAACTTTTCAGGTTACATGTTTGCATACCGTATGTCAGATGCTCAAGGTTGGAGGTTGGTCGCTTTTCAAGGGCATGAGATTGAAGAGTTACCCGACAATATATCAACATTGATGCAAGCACTAAAACGTGAGTTATAACAGGCAGCGCTATCCGGTCTTCACTGCATGGCCGTTTTGGCTTATCCGCTGCGCTCATACAAAACTATTAGCGCCGTTGCTGGGTAAGATCAGTTAACCAAATGCGGCCATAGAAAAACTCAAAATCGCCCTTTGATGGGGTAGGATCAGAGCACTTCGGTGTTAAATCAGTAGTAGTGCCGAAGCTGGGCAATGAGCAGAGCGTCATCCGTGACTTTGTAGATCATGCGGTGTTCATCGTTAATTCGGCGGGACCAATAACCTGCGAGGCTATGTTTGAGCGGCTCCGGTTTACCGACTCCTTCGAACGGTTCGCGCTTGGTCTCCTTGATTAGCTTATTGATGCGGTTCAGGATCTTTTTGTCAGTTTTTTGCCAGTACAGATAGTCTTCCCAGGCGTTTTCGGAGAAGATGAGTTTCATTCAAGAAGTTCCTTTTCTTGACCGCCGTCTTGTTCCAACTCGGCGACTGATTCCAGCAAACGACGGGCGTTTTTGGGTGCGCGCAGAAGGTATGCCGTTTCTTGCAACGCCTCATAGTCCTCAAGAGAGATCATCACCACGGATGGTGACTTGCTCCGGGTGATAATCACAGGTGAGTGGTCTTCACAGACCTGCTCCATGGTTTTGGCTAGATTGGTTCTTGCGGCAGTGTAGCTAATGGCATCCATAAGACCTCTCCTGTACAGGATGTTGTTCACGTACAGAATAGCGTACGTCAAAGGGTTTAACAATCGGCTGCACAGTGACCGGTTTGCCGTTACTTCTCATTTTTACCAGCGTGTGAGTCGGGCGGGGAGAGGCTCCAGGCCAATGGCTGGCAGGGTCAATGAAAGAGGAAGCAGGCAGCGCTCAATAGGATTTTTCTACAGCCTCGTTATACAACAATATGATCGATCAGGAATTTAGTGTTCGCCGCTTCGTTACAGAATATTCGAATGAAACGGAAACGTTGCTAGCAGACTATGAGCTTGTCGCATTCAACCTCGAAGCTTTTCAGTCCGCGTTGGGTGTTTCAAGTGAAGACCCCATGTTCGATTGTTACGAGATTGGGCCGCATCATGTCGTTTTCTTAACGCAGTGTCTGGCGATAATGCCCGCATGGGATTTTTCCCGTCGCTCGTATTACATCGAAGCTTCCGCTGTATAGAAAGTGAATCTAACGATCGTTTGGCGCGGGCGTGATGGTTGAGTAAGATGACTGAATGGTGATGTCGCCTTCAAGCGTTGAGGTTTACAGATGAAAAATGCCAAGGCCGATGCGGCGCTTTATATTCTCACCGGGTTGCTTCAGCGTCTTGAAACAGAGCGGCCAGGGATGATTCAAGACATGATCGAGGGTGTTGAAGGTGATCGCGCTTCACTCTCGGAAAATATCGAAGATAGAGCACATGTCGAGAAAATCTTCGACGAGGCCATTGAATTGCTCACCCGTGCCAATTCGGCATAACCTCGCAGCTAGCCGGTACTCGCCTGACGTCGAGCCCTCCTGAACATATGCATCTCAGCACTATTACCACTGTGGCCCTTTGGGCTCGCAGTGTGGCCTAAGCGTACCGCCTTCGAACATAATAACCCCAGCATGCACCTCACCTTCACCACGTCAGTCTATTGCTCTATTGATATAGTTATTTACCTGTTTTGGTGCATCAATACATGTCAATAAATGGTCGATTTTCACTGGCATCATTGCACAAGATGTTTCAATATTTAAAGCATGCATTGATGATGTAATGGTGTGTGATATCGAACACCGTATTTCGTACGGGCATGCTGAGATTTGCGTAGGCAAAGCGAGTGGATGACAAGCAGGTAGAGCCGGGACTGGATAAGGCTGTGACTAACATCGTTCGCAATAGAGAACGTTAAAATGATGAGCCCCTAGTTTGCGGAATTCATCAGGGATAGGGGTTTATACCTCGTAAAATCCGGATAGATGGCTGCAATACCTTGATGTCATGAAGAGCTTTGCTTGCACAAAACGGGGCGTCCATAGATGTTAGCTGCATAAGGAAGAATCGTGCCTAGAAAGAAGAGCATTAAAAAGACGGCCTCCGATTTCATAGAAAGAGCCAATGAGTTGGAAGAATTCGTAAATTCAGATATTGCAGCACTATCAGATATGCAGAAATCGTGGTGCCATGATTACGCTATTATTCGGCTTTATCGTGAATTCGAGCAGATGATGCTTCATGTAATTATTGGAGCAATAAACAATGATTCATCTGTCATATCTGAAACTACAGGTGTGGAGTTTCCTAAGCACTTAACAGATGAAGTTTGTGAATATCTTGTACTTGGTGGCGGATATTTTGATTTCAAAGGTAGAGATGGTCTGATTAAAACACTAAAGAAATATGTTCCCGAAGCCCATTACTTAATCAGTGCCGTAAAAAAGTCAAAGTATAAAGATGCGCTTGAGAAACTCTCGGCGCTTAGAAACTACGCGGCTCATGAGAGCGCGCAGTCAAAAAGAGCTGCTCTTGCTGCTATTAGGCAAAAGAGAGTAGGTACATCCGGCTCTTGGCTAAAACTTCAAGGTCGGTATGCTTCAATATCAACAAAGCTAAAAGAAGTCGCACAAGAAATTCATGACAGTGCACCATACTAGAGGCAGCTAAAAATGTAGGCTGTCGGACAAATTACTCGCTGCGCTCGCAATTTTCCGCAGCTACAAGCGTTAGGCGATAAAACAGCAGCAGAGGAGATAAGCAATTTTAGACGCTAATTGGATAAACGCATTAAAGCTACCAACAAAGGTTCTGTCTGGTCTATTTATTACCAGCGTTATTCTTCTGTTCCTAGACAAAGAGGAAATATTGGCTCTTTCTGCTTTTGGTACATTGGCTAAACCAGCAACAATCCTGTTATGTGTAGCTTCTGGCGCACTTACATTTACTGCCATTATTGCCTTTGCAATAGAAATAGTTACGGCAACCAGAAAAAAGACACTATTACAGCAACGAAGAGACATGCGTAAAGCGGAAGAAGATGAACAGATTGAAAGACAGAAACAAATGGTGCTTGATCGGATAGACCATTTATCCAAAGACGAGCTTAACTATTTAGCAGATTGTCTGAGAAAAAACAGCCAATCATTTACCTCTTATGTTCATAGTCCTAGCGCGTCCACTCTTAGATTTAAAGGTTTAATTCGCACGCCTGGCGGTACTCACCATCAAGATTATTACCCTTTTGTTGTCTGCGACTTCGTTTGGCAGTATTTGCTTGAGCACAAAGATCAAATAATCGCCAGAGATGAAGAAAACACAAGAATTGAAGAAGAGGAAAAAAGAAAGGCCAGAAACCGGCGGTATTAATCCTCAAATCAAAGTATCGCCTAACAAGCGCATGTTGTCGGACTGGTTTTCCGCTGTGCTCCAAACCAGCCGCAAATGCGGGCGTTCAGGCTGTAGAAAAAACACCGGAACTATGATGTGATCGGGTTTTGAAACGCAGGAGGCGGTGATGGCTCGATTTAAGCATTACGATGATAACTAAACGTCGAGGTGAGGTTGAGCGCAGCGGCCACTCTGAATAAGCGCGCTGCGTGGTCAAGTGGTCGGCTTTTTAGCGAATTAGAATGCGGGTTGGTTGCTTCAAACACAAGGGCTTGGCAAAATTTTTCAAGTCCGGCAGCACTGAAGGGATTCAGGCTGCTCATCAAAAGAGGCTTCGGCTAATTCTCGGTAGATTGAATGCAGCGTCGAATGCCAAAGATATGGACTTACCCGGTCTCCGATTGCACGAACTCTCTGGCAATCGGGCTGGAATTTGGTCAGTGACTGTTAATGGTAACTGGCGAGTGACTTTCCGGTTCGAAGACGGAGATGCCGAGATTGTGAACTACGAAGATTATCACTGAGGTACCGTCAATGTTAATGCACAACCCTCCGCACCCGGGTGAAGTACTGCGAGAGCTTTGTCTTGAGCCACTTGGCATCTCTGTCACGGCGGCGGCAGAAGCATTGGGCGTTAGTCGAAAAACGCTGAGTGCCGTGTTGAATGGCAAGGCTGGTATCAGTCCCGAAATGGCGATCCGGCTCTCTATTGCTTTCGACACTTCGGCAGAAAGCTGGCTGAATCAGCAGTCCCAATATGAACTCTGGCATGCCGAACAACATCGCAAAGAGCTCAATGTGAAGAAGCTTGTTGCAGCCTGAAGCAACACATAACCAAACCATGCACCGGATGCCAACCCCTCCGCTTCGCTTTTGTCACCGGTGATGGCGGGCGTTCAGGCTGTAGAAAAACCTCCGGCACTATGATGTGATCGGGTTTTGAAACGCAGGAGGCGGTGATGGCTCGATTTAAGCATTACGACGATCACTAAACGTCGAGGTGAGGTTGAGCGCTGCGGCCACTCTGAGCAAGTGTCCTGCGTGGTCAAGTGGTTGGCTTTTTTTAGCGAATTAGAATGCGGGTTGGTTGCGGCCGTTCGGTACCTAGGCAGCGGGCTTGATCAGGATGAGAACAAAGCCTTGCTCAAAACCGCCAGCGCGTGTCTGAACTTCGGCAATGAAGCGGGCATAGGCTCCTCGATTGCTGAAGACAAGGAGGTGTAAGCGAGCATTGCTTCGCTTGCAAGCAAGCTCCCACAACCCTCAATTAACCGCTGAACTTGCTGTGGGAATCTGCCTGCGATTTTCAACCGATATCAATCAATGCGTACTTTCGACTGTTTATCCCCCCGAATCAGGCTCATGGTGTCCGCAAGCCTCCCGTAAGTCCGCTTAGGCTCTATCACCGAAAGCCGTTCCCGCTTCATCATCTGCCGTTTATCGATAAAGGGCCGAGTAAGCCTTGAATATCACAAACCACCGCTTTGAATTGAATCACATTCTTTTCAGTGATGTGCGCAAAGTGGGGGAGCGGCGGTGTTCTTTGTCTGCCCCTTCTTTTATGCTATGGCGACTCAGTCACAGACCAAACATGGCTTTATGAGAACATCCCTCGACCATCTGCCCGAATATAAACAGCGTGAGCTGGCGACGATCTCGACCATTTTGCGCGATACGCTGGAAGACTACCTTCAGGGTAAGAACGGGAGTAAAAACGAGTTTCGGATTTTAAAAATCATTCTGTTTGGTAGCCATGCCAAAGGCGGCTGGGTGCGGGATATTCCCAATGGTTATGTCAGTGACTACGACATTTTGGTCATCGTCAACAAAGCCGCGCTGGTGGAAGACGACCTTGTTTGGCGCAGTGCGGAAGAGCAGATCGAGCGTAAAGTCAAAAGCGCACCGTTAGGGCTGATTGTACATACCTTGGAAGACGTGAATGAACAGCTCAGACAAGGTCACTACTTTTTTACCGATATTCGTGAACAAGGCATCTTGCTTTATAACGCCAATGGGAAGGCACTCGTTGAACCGGGGAACTTAACCGAAGAAGAGCGTCGGGATATTGCCCGCAAGCATTATGAGCAGTGGTCTTATTCAGCGCAGCGGTTTTTTCGTTATTATGAAGTTGCTGCTTCTGATGAAGATTGGATTCATGCAGCCTTTATGCTTCATCAAGCTACAGAAAAAGCTTATGCCTGCACTTTGCTTACTTGTACCAACTACTTACCCAAATCCCACAACATCGAAAAACTGGGCAAACTATGCGCCCAAATCGATGCTGAATTTACAACCATTTTCCCTCTCAATAACAAGTTTCACCGCCGTAGCTTCCGCCGCCTGCAACGGGCTTACATTGAAGCTCGCTACTCTGAACATTACGAAATCACCGAAGAAGAGCTTCATTATCTGGCCGGTGAAGTGCAGCGTTTGCAGGAATTAACGGCGCGGGTTTGTCGGGAGAGCATTGGGGATTGAATGCCCCTGAGCGCATGCTTAACTTTGATTTGCTCAACCGGCGAAGAGCTGCCCTATCGCGGGCAACGAGAAACGGACAATGGCTGCTCTACTGCTTGGTGCGCAATGTAGAAAAACTGGACAGTTCAGCCAGTAAAATAGAGTCATACCGCCTTAAAATAGGCACTGAAAGCAGCACGAATCGAGCTTACAGGCAGCCAAAGCCTAAAAAGGCCAAAAACACAGAATAAACAAACGATGGCCGATGAAAACCGGCCATCGGAAATAAACAACAGAAAGCGAGCTATTGGTGGGGAAGGCTGGTTTGAAAACAGGTTTTTCTACAGGCTCGTTATAACTTTTAAGGAATTGGTTAGTGACAAATATGTTTGAAGACTGGAAGAAAAAAGAGAATCATCAGGGTCAGCTTTTTATTACCGACGGAGTCATCGATCAAGATTTATGGCGCTCATCAAACTCGAAAGTAATGTTTCTTCTAAAAGAAGCATATGATTCTAAAAGGCATTCAGGAACTTGGGATCTCCCTGAACTAATCAAGAGACGAGGTGTTTCCGGTCGAACCTTTAAACCCATGGCGCAATGGGCATATGGTGTTCAGAATCTACTCAAAGGCAAAGGAATTGCTCCATATGTAGATAATAGCTCAGACGTAAAACAATCTTTACTTTCGTCTTCGGTTGTCAATATCAAAAAAAGCAGCGGCAAAAAGGCTTCAAGCAATACCGATCTTTTAAATTACGTCAATGAAGACTGGAATCTTTTGTATTCTCAAATTAAAGCAATTTCCCCACGAGTGGTTGTTTGCGGAAAGACCTGGTCTCTGATTGCTAACAAGCTTAAAAATAAGAAAAAAATAACAGATCGCGCGTATGTTTCTGAAAACATTATTTATATTAACTTCTGGCATCCATCTAACAGATCCTCAAATCTAATGAGCTATTATGCACTTTGTGCAATTACAGAAATGGCATTAAATGAAGCCTCAAAATATGATTTATAACAATAGACTACACAGCGGCGTCCAACTTTCCACGCCAACTTGTGCATTTCGCTCCACCATTCTGACTATTCCCCTTGAGTGTTTCTCTTAAATACTCCTCTTAAGTACTCCTCTTAAGTGTTCCTATTGATGAGTACTCCTATTGGTGAGTGCTCATCTTGGGGGCTTTCCCTCCCCTCATCATCCGATTTTGCGTGATGTCTTAAACACCTTGATGCTCTGTTCGTCACTAATGAGAATCGTTTGCTATAGGCCGTAAATCCCATAGTTGAACGAATATTCTGATGTGTGCCGATCAAGGGGAGTGTTGTGATGCAGAACGTTCATGATGTGTTGGGGGTGGGGTTTGGGCCATCCAATTTGGCGTTAGCGATTGCGGCGAAGGAGTGGCAGCAGGCCGGTGGTCAGGGGGATTTGGCCTTTATTGAGCGTAAGCCTGCTTTCAATTGGCATGAAGGGATGTTGATTGAAGGGTCGACCATGCAGATCTCTTTTCTTAAGGATCTGGTGACGCTGCGTAATCCACAAAGTCATTTCACTTTTATCAATTATCTCAAAGCGCAGGGGCGGTTAGAGGATTTCATTAATATCCAGACCTTTTTCCCGACGCGTGAAGAATATAACGATTACTTGAGCTGGGCGGCCGGGCACTTTAAAGAGCAAGTGCACTATGGGCAGCAGGTCGAGGCGGTGTCGCCGTGGTTGGAGGATGGCGAGGTCGTGGGCATGGCGGTGTCTGCCCGTCAGGCCGATGGTCAGGTGACGCAGCATTATAGCCGCCACTTGGTGATGGGCCTTGGGGGTACGCCGAATATCCCGGCGGCGTTTTCCGGCGTGACTGATGCTCGTGTGATTCATTCCTCTCAGTATCGCGGCCGTATTGAGACTTTGCTGGCGGATCATCAGCGCCCGCTCAAGGTGGCGGTGGTCGGCGGCGGGCAAAGTGCGGCAGAGATTTTTGAAGATTTAACGCAGCGCTTCCCCCATGTGGAGGCCAGTATGATCGTGCGGGCTGCGGCGTTGAAGCCGTCGGATGATAGCCCCTTCGTGAATGAAATTTTTAACCCGTCTTTTATTGATCAGATTTATACCCAGAGTAATCGCCGCCGACGGGAGATGCTGACCGAGTTCCGTAATACCAACTATGCCGTGGTTGATCTGCCGCTGATTGAGCGCATTTATCAGATGTTCTACCTACAGAAACTGCGCCAAGACCCTCGCCATCACATGCTCACTCATCATGCGGTGGAGCAGGCGACGGCCCAGCCTGAAGGCATTCAGCTGACGCTGACCGATGTGCTGGACGCGCGTCAGTACAACACGCATTTCGATGTCGTGATTCTCGCCACAGGCTATCGCCGTGATCAACACGAAACCTTGCTGGCGGGGATGGCTGAGCATCTGGAGACGATGACGCCCGATCGCGATTACAGCCTACGCCTGCGCAATAGTGAATCCCGTATTTACCTTCAGGGCTGTTGTGAAATGAGCCATGGCCTCAGCGACACCTTGTTGTCTGTGCTGGCCGTGCGTTCTCAGGAGATTGTGGAGGCGATTTTCGAATCGTCAACGCAGCGCCAGCGTGAAGCGGTGCTGGCCTGATGTCTACTGTATTTCCCTTTTTTCGCGTTATGTCCAAAGGCTTGGGCCCGTTTAAGCGGGCCTGCTGCCGAGGCTGATGGATTCGTTATTGATGACCCGGATGGGGCTTGTGCCCTTGGGCTTCCCGCTGTAGGTGACTGTCATGAGTGTTAATCCGCAATTGCTTCCCCATTTTGCCGATGTGTTGGCGGCCTATGCGCGCCAGCAGCCGGAGGTGCCCGCTATTCGTCGATGGATGGGGGATGATCAGCCTGAGCAGATCACCACCTACGGCGATCTCTATCAACAATCGTTGGCTGTCGCGGCCACTTTGCAGCAGCAAGTGGTGGCGGGGAGTCGTTGTCTCTTGATGTTGCCCAGCGGACCGGAATTTGCGGCGGGGTTATTGGGTTGTTTTATGGCGCGGGTGATCGCCGTGCCTGCGTTTCCGCCGGAGTCTCATCGGGCCGCCCATACCGCACGTTTGGCCAGCATCATGCGGGATGCTCAGCCGCAAGCGGTATTGGGGTTGGCGGATGATTTACAGCGGTTTGAATCCGTATTAAGTGAGGCTTTACCTGAAGATGCTCAGTGGACGGCGGTGGATGCGCTAGAGGCGTTAGGCGAAGCTGAGGCGGCGTTATTAAAGGCGAGTTTTCAGCCGGTCGCTCTCCATCCGGATGACATTGCGTTTTTACAATATACCTCGGGCTCAACCTCTGAGCCGAAAGGCGTCATGGTGTCACATGCCAATTTGATGGCGAATGAAAAGGCGATGGCTCAAGGCTTTGCCGCGCGCGAAGATGACGTCTGGGTGAACTGGTTGCCGCTATTTCACGATATGGGGTTGATGGCCGGATTACTGTTGCCGATTTGGCATGGTCATAGTGTCCACTTGATGACGCCGCAGCAGTTTCTGGCCAGGCCTGCGCGTTGGTTGGAAGCGATTTCGCGCTATCGGGGCACTTTTTCCGGTGGGCCTGATTTTGCCTATCGTTTATGCGTGGAGCGGCTGCGTGATGAAGAGCTGCAACAGCTCGATTTGTCGTCGTGGCGGCTGGCGTTTTCGGGGTCTGAGCCCATCCGTCCCGAGACCCTTCAGCAGTTCAGTGAACGTTTTGCCTCTACAGGATTTCAAGCCTCGGCGCTGGCACCCAGTTACGGGCTGGCGGAAGCGACCTTGTTTGTTTGCTCGGAGGGGTTTAGCCATTCGCTGCCCCGTTGGCTGGGTGACGATCAAGCGCACTCATTCCAAGCGCACTCATCCCAAGCGCACTCATCCCAAGCGCATTCACCCGATGCGTCAGCGAATAGCCGTTTAGTGGGTTGTGGTTGGGTCGATCAGGATCACGATTTGCGCATTGTCGACCCGGAGACCCTGCAACCGCTGGCGCCAGGTGAGGTGGGTGAGATTTGGGTCGCCGGGCCGAGTATTGCGCAGGGCTATTGGCAGAAGCTAGAGGCCACGGCGGCCACTTTTGTCACCCGTGATGGCCAACGCTGGTTGCGTACCGGGGATTTGGGGATTGCACAGGCTGAGCCGGAGGATAAAACCTTGCTTGTGGCCGGTCGTCGCAAAGATCTGATTATTCTGAACGGCCAGAACCTGTATCCACAGGACATTGAGTCCACGCTGGAGCAGTCGCTTGAAGTGATGCGTCAGGGTCGGGTGGCGGCCTTTGCGACCACCGATGAGCACGGTATCGAAGGGGTGGGGCTGGCGCTTGAAATCAGCCGCCGGGTGCGCAAGTTGATGAAGCCCTGGATGATTTGTAGTGAGATTGTTGATGCCTTGATGGCCGCTATGCAGATCGCGCCACAATGGATTCTGTTGCTGGAACCTGGGGCCCTGCCGCGCACCACCAGCGGTAAATTGCAGCGCTCGGCTTGCCGTGTGGGTTGGCAACAGCAGACGTTGAATACTTATGCGATCTGGCATCAGGGGGTGGTGTTGGATGATGAACAGCCCGTGGCCGCCTCATCCGATCATGCTCAAACCCCGTCTCCTTCACAGCAAGCGCGCCTTGATCCCGCGGTGGTCGCGGCTTGGCAGGCTCAATTCCCCGATGCCACCCTGACCCCGGAGAGTCACTTCTTTGCTTTAGGGGGCGATTCGGTTGCGCTGATGCAGGTGGCGGAGACGTTGCAGCAAACGCTTGGCATTGTGATGGCACCTGGGGTGTTATTTGAGCACCCCCGCTTGGCCGATTTCTCGGATCAAGTGGCGCAACGTGTGGAACCGTGTGTGGCGCCGTCTGGCGCGTCATCGGCTCATCATTTAGATGAGATTGCACCCAAGCCTGAAGATGCCCCTTGTCGATTGTCTCCGGCCCAGCAGCGGCTGTGGTTTTTAGATCGTCTCGAAGGCGATTCGCGCGGCTATCACTTGGTCGGTGAGTGGCAGTTGGCCGGAGTGGTGGATTCGGCGGCCTTGCAGCACAGCTTGGATGCCTTGGTGATGCGCCATGAAAGTTTGCGCACCCGGTTTATTGATGACCCGGTCGAGCAGGTGGTTCAGCATATCTTACCTGCTGAGCCGGTGGCTTGGACGGTGCGTGATCTACGCCATGCCGCTGATCCCGAAGCCGCGCTGACGGCGTTGACGGCCTCATGGGTGGATGAGCCGATGGATTTGGCGCAGGGCCCCTTGTGGCGGGTTTATGGGGTGCAGTTGACGGATACCGACTATCGATTGGTCTGGGTGATTCATCACATTATTGCCGATGGTTGGTCGGCTCAGCGCTTGGTTGAAGACTTTGCCACGGCTTACCAAGCCTTTGCTCAGGGGGAAGCCCCGGCGTGGTCTGAATTACCGTGCCGTTATCAAGATGTCGCCTACTGGCAGCGGATGCGCGCTGAGCCGTCGCAAGCGGATGAGGTGGCTTGGTGGCGTCAGCAATTGGGCGATGAGCAGCCCTTGCTCGCATTGCCGACAGACCGTCCGCGCCCGGCCGCGCAGAGTTATCGCGGGGCACGGCATCATTTTCATTTCCCTCAAGCGTTAAGTGAACAGCTCCATCAGCTGGCTCAGCAGCAGGGGGTGACGCTGTTTATGTTGATGCTGAGTCTCTATCACACCTTGCTGTATCGCTACTCGGGCCAGCAGGATCTGCGGGTCGCGGTGCCGGTAGCGGGGCGGGGTCGGCCGGAAATGGCACCATTGGTCGGGCTTTTCGTCAATACGCTGGTGATGCGGGCGCAGCCGCAGGCTGAGCTATCTTTTACCGCCTTGCTTGAGCAGATCAGTGCCATGGCGACCGGCGCTCAAGCCCACGCTGAGTTGCCGTTTGATCAGTTGGTTGAGGCGTTACAGCCCGAACGGGATCTGAGCTACACCCCACTTTGTCAGGCCAAGTTTACGCAACAATTCCCTTTGCCGAAGGGGCTCGCTCTGCCCGGCGCTACACTGAGCATGCATCAGCGTGAGGATGCCACCGCTCACTTTGATTTGGGCTTGGATATCACCGATACCGCATCGGGCATTGAAGCGGTCTTCACTTATGCCACGGATTTATTTGATGCGCCGCGTATTGCGGGGATGGCCGTGGACTTAGTCCAACTGGCGGCTCAAGTGGTCGAACAGCCGGATCAAGCCTTGCGTCAGCTGTCGATTCAAGCCGAGCTGTCTCAAGTTGCTGGGCCTCAGCATGATGAGGCGGTTGATCATGTGGTGCCGATGTTCCAGGCGCAAGCCGCGCGCTTTCCGCAACGACAGGCCCTGCGTTGTGGTGATGATACCTTGACCTATCACGCCCTGGACGCCCAGTCGAATCAGTTGGCGCATGTTCTGCAGCAGGCCGAGATCGGCGCGGGGGATCATGTCCTGATCAATTATGATCGCTCGGTTGAGTTTATTGTCGCGATGTTCGGCATCTTAAAAAGTGGCGCGGCTTTTGTCCCGTTAGACCCGAAGTGGCCTGAATCGCGTCAACAATGGGTGGCCCAAGATGCTTGCGCCAAAGGCTTGTTGAGTGACCGTCCATTGCCCGGTTTTGACGGCTTTTATGGGACGGTCGCGACCTTGTTATCCGCGGATGATGCTGATTCCTCCACTTTATCTCCTGAATCGTTGACCCCAGCCGCTTTATCGCCCTCATTCAATGCCTCCGAGTCGGCCTATTTGATTTATACCTCAGGCACCACGGGGCAGCCTAAAGGGGTGGTGGTGAGTCATGGGGCGCTGGCGGATTATGTGCAAGGCCTCTTAGCGATCTTGTCATTACCCGAGACGGTGCAGGATATGGCGATGGTGTCGACGGTCGCCGCAGATTTGGGTCATACCACCCTGTTCGGTGCTTTGTGTAGCGGCCGGACTTTACATCTGCTGCGTGATGAGGAGGTCACGGATGCGGATGCCTTGGCCGAGGTGATGGCGTTGCATCCGGTGGATGTGCTGAAAATCGTGCCGACGCACCTGAACGCTTTGCTACAGGCCGAAAATCCTGCCCGTTTATTGCCGCGACATACCCTCTTGCTGGGCGGTGAGCCTTGGTCGTCTGAGCTGTGGCAGCAAGTGAAAGCGCTCCACCCAGGTTGTCAGATCTGGAACCACTATGGGCCGACCGAGGCCACGGTGGGCGTGATAGCCACCCGGCTCGATCAAGCCCCGAGAGACCCCTTACCCTTGGGGCGGCCGCTGCCGAATGTCCAGGTACGTGTGGTCAACCCTGAAGGCCTGATCTTGCCTCAGGGCGCGGTAGGTGAGTTACTCATCAGTGGGCCTGCTTTGGCGGAGGGTTATTGGCAGCAGCCGGATCAGACCGCCAAGAGCTTCTATGTCGATGCGACCGGGCAACGCTGGTATGCCACTGGCGATCAAGTCTATCTCGATGCCACCGGCCGGCTGACCTTTGCCGGGCGTGCGGATGATCAGGTCAAAATTCGCGGCTATCGTGTCTCGCTCGGTGAAATTGTTCAGCGCTTGAGCGCATTACCTGAAGTCGCACAAGCTCATGTTCAGCAGGATGAGAGCGGCGCTTTGGTCGCTTATGTCACCCCTCAAACCGTGGCGACGGCCGTCCTCCAAGCTGAACTTGCCATGCTCCTGCCGGATTATATGGTGCCGACTCAGTGGGTGGCGATGGCCGCTTTCCCATTGACGGCGAATGGCAAGTTAGACCGTCAGGCCCTGCCCGCACCGACCATTGAACAGACCGACTTTGCCGCGCCGTTACCCGGCGTTGAAACGCAGTTGGCAGCCCTTTGGTGTGAGCTACTGAAGCAACCTCAAGTCGGGCGTCATGATAACTTCTTCAGCTTGGGCGGGGATTCCATCGTCAGCTTGCAAGTGATTGCACGGGCGCGTAAGCAAGGGATTCAACTGACCCCCAAACAGTTATTTGAGCATCAGACGATTGCCGAGTTGGCCGCCGTCGCCCAGTTGAAGTCTAAAAACCAGTTGAAATCTTCCGCTCAACCCGGTGCGCCATCTTCGGCCTCGGCGAACGCTGGCGTCTCCCATCAGACCTCATGGGCGTTGACCCCGATTCAGCAGCGCTTTTTCCAGCTGCCGATTGCTCATCCCGCTCACTGGAATCAGGCGCTTCGTTTTGAAGCCCAGGCCCCGTTGGAAGTCGGCCCCTTACGCCAAGCACTGGCGGCGGTGGTGGCGGCCCATGCCAGTGTGCAGTGGGGTTATCGGTCATCCGGGGCGGTTCAGCGTTCAACCACGGCCCAAGCGCCGACCGCTGAAGCCTCGTTTGGTTTGACCTGTCTCGATGTGACCCATGAAGAGGCGTTACAGCGCGCACTGGATCAGGCCCATCAGCAGTTGGATATAACGGCTGGGCCTTTAATCCAAGGGGTGTTGGCTCGATGGCCGGATCAGCGTCAAACCTTGATGCTGACGATTCACCACTTGGCGGTGGATGGCGTCTCCTGGCGCATCTTGCTCGAAGATTTATTGCAGGCCTATCAGCAGTTATTGGCCGGGCAGCCCGTCGATTTACTCCCCGAACAAGCCACCAGTGCGGATTGGGCACAGTATTTACAGCAGGCGCAGCAGGCGGGCGTGTTTGAGGCGGAACACGCCTATTGGCAGTCCGTGATGGCGGTGCCTGCTGCGCTGTCCATTGGTCTTGATAGCGGTCTTGAGGACGGTCTTGATGACGGCCTTGGGGACGGTCTTGATAGCGGTCTTGATAATGAAACGGATGAACAGGGCGCCAATCGTCTGGCCGATCAGCAGACAGTGTCGCTGGCGCTGGATGCGACGCAAACCGATGCCTTGTTGAATCAAGTGCCCGGTCTTTGGCGGGCCCGAGTCAATGATCTGTTGCTCAGTGCCTTGGCTGATGCGCTGCGTGAATGGGATGAGCAAGCGACGCACCGGATCATGTTGGAAGGCCATGGTCGTCATCCGTTGGCCGCGGCGCAAGCGTTGATCGGCGAGGCCCCTGATTTGAGTCGCACGACCGGTTGGTTCACGGTCATTTATCCGGTGGTGTTGACCGCTCAGGGGGATGCGCTGAGTACGCTTAAGGCGACCAAGGATCACTTGCGACAAGTCCCGAATGACGGCTTAGGGTTCAGCTTCTGTCAGCCGCAAGCTGCGCAGGATGCCGAGGGCACGGGCTTAACCTTTAACTATCTCGGGCGTCTGGACAGTGAAGGGCCACTGGCCTTATCGACGGCGTCTGCGGGGGTGATGCGTGACCCGCAAGGGCCCATGGCCAATGCGATGGTGGTGGATGCCTATGTGCGTGAGGGTCAACTGCAAGTGCAATGGCACTTCAACGCGGCTCGTTTTCAGCGCCCGGCGGTGGCCCGGTTAGTCGAGGCTTACCGCAATGCTTTACTGACGTTGACGCAAGATTGCTTGGCGGTGCCGGGGGGCTTAACCCCCGCGGACTTCCCCTTGTCGACACTGACCCAGGCACAGCTGGACGCATTGCCGCACCCGGCCAATATCGAAGAGGTGATGCCGTTAGCGCCGATGCAATCCGGGATTCTGCTGCATAGCCTGCTGGCCCAAGGGACGGGCATCTACCTGATGCAGGATCAATATGACGTGCGCAGTGAGATGGATTTTGCCGCCTTTGATCAGGCTTGGCAGCGTGTGGTTGAGCGCCACCCCATGCTGCGCACCGCTTTTTGTGCGCTGGATGATGAACAGCCCCATCAGGTGGTGTATCGACAAGTGCCGTCTCCGGCCCGGTGGCTTGATTGGTCATCGCTGAGTCTGGCCGAGGCCGAAGCCCGCCTAGACACCTTGTTGGCCGAGGAGCGAGCCGAAGATTTTGACTTCACACAGCCGCCTTTGCTGCGGTTGCGCTTGATTCGTTTAGCGCCCGATCACTATTGGTTGATTCAAAGTCATCACCATGCCCTGATTGATGCCTGGTGTCGTGGTGTGATGCTGGCGGAGTTCTTTGCTTGTTATCAACAGTTCACGTCGGCTCAATCTCCGTCTCAGGCTCCCATCCTGAAGCCCGTGCGCCCTTATCGTGATTTTATGGCGTGGCTGGCGCAGCAATCGCCGGATCAGGCGCGGCAGTTCTGGCGTCAGCAACTGAGCGGCGTGACTGAAGTGACCCCACTGCCTTATCAACGCTCAGGGGTTGAAGCGAGGGCTGATACCGCCCATGCCGTGATTGAAGATGTCGCCGAGCAGCTCAGTGTGGCGATGTCGCAGCGTTTGGCAGAACGGGCGCGAGCGGAGCACTTAACCGTCAATACCCTGATGCAGGCGGCTTGGGCCTGGGTCTTGATGCGCCATGCCGGACAATCCGATGTGGTCTTTGGCGTGACCGTCGCCGGTCGCCCGGTTGAACTGACGGGCATTGAAGAGACCTTGGGGCTCTTTATCAATACCTTGCCGCTGCGGGTGCAGGCCCATGAGCCGGAGATGACGGGGCGCGAGCTGATGCAGCGTCTGCAAGCGCTGAATGTCGAGATGCGCCAGTATGAACATTTATCCCTGGCAGAAGTGCAGCAACTGGCCGATACCCCACGCGGACAGCCGCTATTTGACAGTTTATTTGTGTTTGAAAATGTACCGCTTGGCGAAGCGGTTCAAGCGGCTGCGCAGGCCTACGGCATTACCCCGCGAGCGAACCGGACTCACACTAACTACCCGCTGACGGTGGTGATTCTGCCGGGCGAGCGCTATCAACTTCAGTTCAGTTATGACCGCCGTTATTTCAATCGCCATGAAATGCAGGCTTTGCTGGGGCAATTCCAGCAGGTGCTCAGCCAATGGATTGAGGCACCGGAACAGCCGTTAGCCCAAACGGCGTTGCTTACACCCGCGCAGCAAGCGCAGATTGCACAATGGACGCAAGGCCCGGTGGTGCCTGAGTGGATGGCCGAAAGCTGGCTGATGCGCTTCGAGCGCTGGGTGGCGACACAGCCCTCCCGAGTCGTCGCGGCGTGTGAAGGCGAGTCGCTCAGCTACGCGCGGCTGAACCAGCAGGCGAACCAGATCGGCCATCGCCTGATCGCCGCCGGTGTGGAGGATGATCAAGTGGTCGCGCTCTATGCCCCCCGCGGGCTGGCGCTATTGTCGATGATTGTGGGGGCTTTCAAAGCCGGTGGCGCTTATCTGGCATTGGATGAACGTCACCCTGAAGAACGCAGTGCGCGCATGCTGGCGGCCAGTGACGCGCCGGTCTTGATTACGCCGCGAGGGTGTCTGGATCAGGCCCAAGGAATTTTATCCCAGTGTGAGCGGCCCCCTCAGCTCTTGATATGGGAAGACTTGTTGCAGGCGACGCGGGACGATAACCCTGGGCGTTATCCGCATCCGGATCAACGGGCTTATTTGATTTATACCTCGGGCTCAACCGGCATGCCCAAAGGGGTGATGGTGCACCATGCGGGAATGCTGAATAACCAGCTGTCCAAGGTGCCTTATTTAGGCCTCACGGCTGATGATGTGATCGCGCAAACGGCGGCGACGGGCTTCGATATTTCGGTCTGGCAATTGCTGACCGCCCCGCTCTTTGGCGGTCGTCTGGAGATTATTCCCGACACGGTGGCTCATGATCCGGCGCAGTTAATTGAGCGTGTCGCCACAACCGGCGTCACGGTGCTCGAAAGCGTACCCGCCGTGATCGAAGGTATGTTGAGCACCGAGCAGGACCCCTCGCTTGAGACGACATCGACCCCGGCGGATTTAAGCGGCCTGCGCTGGTTGCTGCCGACCGGAGAAGCCCTCAGCCGAGATCTGGTGCAACGATGGTTGGCACGGTATCCCCAAGTCCCCTTGGTCAATGCTTACGGCCCGGCGGAGTGTGCCGATGATGTCGCCTTGCACTGCCTGACGACTCAATCGTCACTGGATCGGACGATCCCGATTGGTCGACCGACCGATAACAACCGCCTCTATGTGTTGGATCAGACACTGAACCCAGTGCCAGCCGGGGTGGTGGGGGAGTTATATGTCGGCGGCACCGGTGTTGGGCGCGGCTATGTGGGTCAACCGGGTCTGACCGCAGAACGCTTTGTGCCGAATCCTTTTGCCGATGACCGCACGGCGGGCAGTCGGCTGTATCGCACCGGAGATCTGGCTTACTGGGATGAAGCGGGTGAACTGACCTACGTCGGGCGGGTGGATTTCCAGGTCAAGATTCGGGGGCAGCGGATCGAGCTGGAAGAAATCGAAGCCTGTCTGTTGGCTTGTCCGCAAGTCGCGCAAGCCGCCGTCGCGGCGCAGCCTTCCGCGCATGGACCGCAACTGGTCGCCTATTGGGTGATGGCGAGCAATCTTGATCCTGGTGACACCGTGGCGCAGGTGACGGAGACCCTGAAGCAACGACTGGCAGCCCAGTTGCCTGCCGTCATGGTCCCGGTGCATTGGCTCTGCCTAGACGCGATGCCGCGTAATGCCAATGGCAAATTGGATCGTAAAGCCTTACCGCAACCGCAATGGCAAGCCGCTCAATCAACACCCCCGCAAGGTGACACCGAGTGTGCCCTCGCGGCGCTCTGGCAGCAGTTGTTGGACATTGAGCAGGTGGGGCGCGATGACCACTTCTTTGAACTGGGCGGGCATTCGCTGCTGGTCACCCGCCTGTTAGCCCGCATTCAAACCGAATTTGGCGTCAAGGTGCCTCTGGCCGAGGCCTTTGAAGCGACGACGGTTGCGACCATGGCCCAAGTGATTGAGCGGCTATCGGCACACACCCTCGATCACGATCGATTGGATGATCTGTCGGCCTTGATGAGTGAGCTGGAGGAGATTGAATAATGCAGGATCAAGCCATGGCGCTGTCACGTCGTTTTCTCGGCTTGAGTGCCGATAAACGACGCCTCTTTCTCGACAAGCTGGCCCAACAGGGGATGTCTCCGGCGGCATTGCCGATGCCCAGTGGTGTGGCTGGCGAGACCAGTCTGGCCTCTTATGCGCAGCAACGGCTGTGGTTTATTGAGCAGATGACGCCCGGCAATAGCGCCTACCATCTCCCCGGCGCTTTAGCGCTTGAAGGCCCGGTTGACGAGCAGGCTTTACACGCGGCGTTTCAGGCACTGGCGAGGCGGCATGCCAGTTTACGCACCACCTTCAGCGCGGATGACAGCGGCCAGCCGTTGCAGCATATTCGGCCTGAGGCTGAGGTCTCGATAGCCACCTGGACCGTGGCGGATGACAAGACCCGTGCTCAACGCTTTAAGACCTTTGTGGACAGGCCCTTCGACTGGGCGCAAGGCCCGTTGTGGCGAGTGGCGTTGGTCAACATCGCCCCGCAACAGCATCAGCTCTGGCTCTGTGTGCATCACGTGATTGCCGATGGCTGGTCGATTCAGGTGTTGTTGCAAGATTTTGCCCAGGCCTATCAGCAAGCGCTGGCCGGGGCCGAGCAGGCACTGGATGATCTTGATCTCGACTACGCCGACTATGCCCTCTGGCAGCGGGCCTTGCTGGAGGCGGGTGCGGGTCAAACGGATCTCGAATATTGGCGTCAGCAGTTGGGGGAAACGCCGCCGGTGCTGGATTTACCTTGGGATCATCCGCGCCCGGCTCAGCCTGAAATGCGCGGCGGCCGACAGCATTTTCACTGGTCACCTGCCTTAAGCCGACAGATTCAGCAACACGCTCAACAGGCCGGTACGACCGTGTTTACCGTGCTGCTCAGTGCTTTCAAGGTCTGGCTGTATCGGATGAGCGGCCAAGCCAACCTGGCCGTCGGGGTGCCCATGGCCGGGCGTGATCAAGCGGAATTGGCGCCGCTGATCGGCTTTTTTGTCAATACCCAAGTGCTGCGTGATCAGTTCGCGCCCGAGCACACCTTTCAGCAGGTGCTGGCGCAGGTGAACGCCACCAGCCAAGCCGCTCAGGCCCATCAGAGGCTGCCGTTTGAACATCTGGTCGAGCATTTACAGCCTGAGCGTAGCCTGAATCATCATCCGCTATTTCAGGTGTTGTATAACCATCAGCAACGTGAGCAGGAGCGTCTCCCGCTCACGTCTGAGCTGACGGCCACCTTATTGCCCCATGAAGCTGGGAATGCCCAGTTTGATCTGGCCCTGCATACTTGGACCTTACCCTCGGGTGAGATCGGCGGAAACTGGCATTACGCCGCGGATTTACTGGATGCCGATACCATCGCCCGTTGGCACACCCTCTTTGAGCAGCTGTTAACGCAGTTACTGGCCGCGCCTGATCACCCGATGGGTGAGATACCGTTGATCAGCCCGGCGGAGCGCCAGCAATTGGCGCAGTGGAATGAGACGGCGGCTTCGAGTGAACCCGATAGCGCGCCAGTCCCCCGCCGCTTTGAGCAACAGGTGCAGGCGCATCCCGACCGGATTGCGCTGACGGTGTGGCAGCCGGATGGCCAACAAACCCAACTCAGTTATGCCGAACTCGACCGCAAGGCCAATGCCCTCGCTCATGAGTTGATTGCTCGCGGGGTTCAGCCCGAAGACACGGTCGCTGTGGCGATGATGCGTTCCGAGGCTTTGGTGGTGACCTTGTACGCCATTCTCAAAGCCGGTGCAGCCTATGTGCCGGTGGACCCGGAACACCCGCCTGCGCGGCAACAGCGCGTGATTGAGCAGTCCGGTGCGGGTTATTTACTGACCCATCATCTGCAGTCCCATCAAGCCATCGATACGACCGACTATGAGGCGATGGTGCATGAGATGATGGTGCCCGCTAGCGTCACGGTCTTACATTGGGAATCGCTGGATCTATCGGCTGGGCCGACCACTGTACCGGACGTGACGTTATATCCTCAGCAACAGGCGTATGTGATCTTTACTTCCGGCTCCACTGGCTTACCCAAAGGCGTCGCCAATACGCACGAGGCCTTGCTGAACCGCTTACAGTGGATGCAACAGGCCTATCCGCTGAGTGCCGAGGACAAGGTGCTGCAAAAAACGCCTTATAGCTTCGATGTGTCGGTATGGGAGTTTTTCTGGCCATTAATGGTGGGCGCTGAACTGGTGGTGGCCGCACCGGGCGCCCATCAAGACCCGGCCCAGCTGCATCAAGTGATTGAGCAGTCGGGTATCAGCGTGCTGCATTTTGTGCCGTCGATGTTGTCGGCTTTTGTGAATCATTTGTCGTTTGACTCCACAGATTCATGCCCATCGCTGAGGCATGTCATTTGTAGCGGTGAAGCCCTGCCGAAACCGCTACAAACACTGGCCTTAGCGCGGTTGCCGCATATCCAATTGCATAACCTCTATGGCCCGACCGAAGCGGCGATTGATGTCACCCACTGGACCTGTCAGCAGGATGATCCACGGGCTCAGGTGCCTATTGGTCGACCGATCACCCGCTTGCAGATTCATATTCTTGACCCGCAATTGAACCCGCAACCCATCGGGGTGCCGGGGGAGCTGTATATCGGCGGCATTGGCTTGGCGCGGGGCTACCACGGCCAGCCGGGGTTAACCGCCGAGCGATTTATTCCGAATCCTTTTATTCCGCATTCTTCAAATGACACGGCCTCTTCAGCCGTCGGTGAGCGCTTGTATCGCACCGGTGATCTGGCGCGTTGGTGTGCCGATGGCACCCTGGAATACCTGGGCCGTTTGGATCACCAGATCAAACTGCGTGGCTTGCGTATCGAGCTGGGGGAAATCGAAGCGGTGATGGCGAGTTTCCCCGGCGTGACGGAATCCGTTGTGGTCGCCCGTGATGATCAACTGGTGGGCTATGTGGCGCCCGCGGAACAGGATTTAGCTGCCTTACGTCAACATCTAGAGGCACAGCTACCGACTTATATGGTGCCGACGCACTTCATGGCCCTGGATCACCTGCCCTTGTCCGCCAATGGCAAGTTGGATCGTCAAGCGCTGCCGGAACCAGTCCGTCAGGAGGCGGTGTTTGAAGCGCCGCAAGGCCCAATTGAAACCACATTGGCCGCGTTATGGGCCTCGGTTTTACCGCTGGAGACGCCGGTCGGGCGGCAGGACAACTTCTTTGCTTTAGGGGGGGATTCCATTCTGAGCCTTCGGGTGATTGCCCAGGCTCAGACCCATGATTGGGTGATCACGCCCCGCGATATCTTTGAACATCAGACCTTGGCAGCGTTAGCCCGGCAGATTGAACAGCGTGATCATGATGCTTTGCAGCAGGCGCGCGCGCAGCGTCAGACCCAAGCGGTGACCTATGAGCAGGCGTTTCCGCTGACGCCGATTCAAAAGCGCTTTGGGTCGCAAGCGATGCCAGAGCCAGATCACTGGAATCAATCTGTCCTCTTGATCCCTGATGCGCCGCTTCATCTGGATGCCCTGGATCACGCCTTACACGCACTGGTTCGCCACCATGACGCCCTGCGACTGCGTTTTGATGCGGGGGCTCATCAAGATGACGACCAGCAAACGCCCGGCCAGTGGTATCAAGCGGAAGCGGCGCATGAGGACCTGCTGTGGCATCGTGTCTTGGACGCTTCGACGGAAGATCGAGATGAGGCGATGCAGCGTTGCTTTACCGAGGCTCAGCAAAGTCTGAGCTTGCATCAAGGGCCTTTGCTGCGGGCGCTGTATCTGGAACTGCCGGAGATGTCGGAGGCCCGGCTCTTATTGGTGATTCACCACTGGGCGGTGGATGGAGTCTCCTGGCGGATTCTGTTAGACGATCTGGTGCAGGCCTACCAACAGGTCTTATATGGGCAGTCCCCACAGCTGGCCCCAGTGGCCACGTCGTTCCAGTATTGGGCGCTTCAGCTACAACAATGGTGCCGCAGTGAATCTCTGCTCGAAATGGCCCCGTTTTGGCAGCGCTTGCCTGCCGCCCCCGGACTGCCGGGCTGTGACCCTGAAGGCGCCAATACGCTGGCGCAACGGGTCACGATCCATCAACAACTCAGCGTTGAGCAGACTCAGGCCTTATTGAGTGAAGCCCCTAAGGCGTTTAGAACGCAGATTAATGACCTGCTGCTGACCGCTTTAGGCCAGGCATTAAGTCGCTGGCGCGGGCAAGGCGAGACGTTGATTGCGTTGGAAAGCCATGGTCGCGAAGCCTTGTTTGATGGCGTCGACTTGAGCCGGACCGTGGGTTGGTTGACCAGTTTATATCCGGTGCTGTTGCCGGGTTCTGGTGACTTGGCGCATGACCTGAAAACACTGAAAGAACGGCTGCGTTCGGTGCCTCATGGCGGCCTCGGATTTGGTGTGTTGCGCGAACTTAAAGGCGAGTCCGCCTTGCCCGATGTCGCCGATATGCTGTGGTTTAATTATTTAGGTCAAACCGACTTAGGCCAAACCGATTTAGGTCAAACCGACTTAGGTCTGACCGATTCAGGGACGACAGCGGCGCCGGTCACTTGGCGGCGGGCGCCGGAAGTGCCGGGTCAGGCGATGTCGTTGCAGTCGCCGCTGGGCTATGAAATGGCGATTGAAGGGGAGGTGAGCCAAGGTCAGTTACGTTTCAGTTGCCATTTCAGCCAGGCCCGTTACCCGCAGTCTGAAGTCGAGACGCTGATGCAGGGGATGATGACGGCGCTGGATGAGGTGTTGGCGTTATGCCGCCAATATTCCGGCGTCACCCCATCCGATTTCCCGTGGTTGCCCGCGAGTTTTGATCAAGCCGCGTTGGATGCTTTGCCCGTGCCCGCGGCTCAATTGGTGGACTTACTGCCGTTGACCCCGATGCAACAAGGGCTCTTTTTCCACAGTCAGTGGGAGGCTCAGGCTGAAGGTCAATGGGAGGCCCAGCCCTATACGAACCAAGTGGCGGTGACGCTGGATGGGGTGACGCCCGATCAACTGGCTGAGGCTTGGACGGCGGTCTTGAAGCGTTACCCGGTATTGCGTGCGGCCTTTTTAACCGGGCCAAACGGGCAGCCGGTGCAGTGGCTTCCCGCGCAAGTGTCGTTGCCGATTCAGGTCACGTCATATACGCATTTAGCCGATGCTGATGCGATCGCTCAGACCCTCGAAAAGACCCTCGAACAAGCCCAGGCACAAGCCCAAGCGACCCCTTTTGCGATGGATCAGCCGCCCTTAATGCGTTGGCATTTGATGGCGTTGCCGGGGCAGCGCTGTCATATGATCTGGACCTTCCATCATATTCTGTTGGATGGCTGGAGTTGTGCTCGCTTGCTCAGTGAGGTGATGCAGCAGGTGCGAGGGCAATCGTTAGCGCCTGCGGCCGATTACCGCCCTTATTTTCAGTGGTTGTCACAGCGTCAGCATGAGGCCAGTGAGCGTTTTTGGCGCGCTCAGTTGGCGACATTGAGCACCCCGACATTTCTCGCGCCCACCTTACTCGCACCCACCTTGGGACGACAGTCGTCTCAAGACCGGCCACCGGTGTACGAGCATCGTCAATGTGTGCTGGATCAAGACGCTTTGACCGCCCTGGCGCGGGATCACCATGTGACGCTGAATACCCTGGTACAAGCGGCCTGGGCCTTATTGCTTCAGCGTTATACCGGGCAGTCACAAGTGACCTTTGGTGTCACCGTCGCGGGTCGCCCGGCTGAAGTGGCGGACATTGATCGTCACTTGGGGTTATTGATCAATACCCTGCCACTGGTGTTGGCGCCGGGGCATGATGCGGATCGTGAAGGGGAAGCCACCTCAACACTGGCCCAGTGGTGGCCGCAGCTGCAACAACACAACTTGGATTTGCGTGAACATGACACGGTGCCGCTGTACCAATTACAGCAATGGGCTGGGCAAGCCAGCGATCAGTCGTTTGCGGGCCAGTCGTTGTTCGACACCTTATTAGTGTTTGAGAACTTCCCGGTCGATGAGGCGTTGCGCGCCGAAGCCGGTTTTAGCGATTTAACGATCTCAGAGCACACTCACTATCCGGTCAGTTTGGCGGTGGAAGCTGGCGCGCAACTGGTCTTGCACTTGCATACCAATGCCCAACAGGTCGCCAGCGCCGAAGCCGAGGCCTTGCTGACCCATCTGCAGCACCTGCTAGACACCTTTGTCGACATGCCTGATCAGCCGTTAGACCAGCTCAGCCTGTTAACCCCTGAGGATCAAGCCACTTGGCACCAATGGAACAGGCCTTCTGATCACCGGGGTGATGACGAGCGTTACTCAGTTGATGACGAGCGTCATGAATGCCCCGCACTGGACCCACGTCCGTTATACGCGCAGATCCTCGCTCAGGCGCAGCAGCGACCGGAGGCGGTGGCGTTGGTGGAAATGGGCCCACAAGCTGAAGCCGGTTCACAGGCTCATGTTCAATCGATCACCTTCGCCCAGCTGACCGAGCGGGCCAATCGATTGGCGCATTGGCTCATCGCGCAAGGGGTGAAACCCGAAAGCCGAGTCGGGGTGGCGTTCAATCGTGGCATTGATCTCTTTGTCACCTTGCTGGCGGTGCATCAGGCGGGCGGGGCTTATGTGCCGTTAGACCCGGATTATCCGCTGGAACGGCTCAGTTATATGCTCAGCGATGCCGGGGCGGATCTCTTATTGACCCATACGCCGACCGCTGCGCTGATGGGTGACCTCTCAGTCGGCCGTCAGGTGAATCTGGAGTCACTGGATTTAACCGATCAGCCGACCACCGCACCGGAAGTGCCTTACCATCCGCAGCAACTGGCGTATCTGATTTATACCTCGGGCTCAACCGGTCAGCCCAAAGGCGTGGCGGTGGCTCAGGGTGATCTGGCGATGCACTGCCAGACCATTGGGGCACGCTATCAGCTCACCCCGGAGGATCGAGAATTACACTTCCTCTCGATCAGCTTTGATGGGGCTCATGAACGCTGGTTAACGCCGCTCAGTTATGGCGCGCGGATCGTGATTCGAGATCAGCGTCTTTGGAGTGTGCAGGAGACCTATGAGTGCCTGATCGCACAGGGCATTACTGTGGCTGCTTTCCCACCGAGCTATTTGCGTCAGTTGGCCCAGTGGGCCGAAGTGCAAGGGCGTGCGCCGGGGGTTCATACCTATTGCTTTGCCGGTGAAGCCTTCAGTCGGGAGATGATGCAGCATGCCATTGAACACCTGAAGCCGAAGTGGATTATCAACGGCTATGGCCCGACTGAAACCGTGGTCACGCCGACCTTGTGGCGGGTGGCCGCCGATGAAGCGGATTTCAACAGCGCCAGTGCCCCGATTGGGGATCTGGTCGGTGTACGTCAAGGCTATGTGCTGGATACGGATCTGAACCTACTGCCGCCCGGCGTCGCCGGAGAGCTGTATCTCGGCGGCGCTCTAGCACGGGGTTATTTGGATCGCCCGGCTCAGACCGCTGAACGCTTTGTCCCCAACCCCTTCCGAGCCGGTGAGCGCTTATATCGCACTGGTGATCGGGTACGGTTAAACCGTGCGGGCCAGCTGGAATATCTGGGCCGGATGGATCAGCAAATCAAACTACGCGGCTTCCGCATTGAACTGGGTGAAATTGAAGCGGCGCTGGCCGCGTGTGACGGCGTCGATGTGGCCTTAGCTGTTTTAAAAGAAACGGAGAGCGGATCACGCCTGGTGGCGTACGTTCAGCCCAAGGCTCAGGGGCAATCGCAAGATCAGGTGGACGTCAGTGAAGCGTCGTTTCAAGCCGACCTTCAAGCCCAGCTGCGCGACCGCTTACCGAGTTATATGGTGCCGACCCATTGGGTGATGATGGCGCAGTTGCCGACCTTGCCTAATGGCAAGTTGGATCGTCAGTCGTTGCCTGAGCCGGTGGTGTCCTCGGCGACCCAGGCGTCGCCTCAGACCCTGATGGAGCAGCGGTTGGCTAGGCTGTGGTGTGAGCTGTTGGCGCTGGGTTCGGTGGGGCGGTATGACCACTTCTTTGAACTCGGCGGCCATTCGCTGCTGGCCACGCAATTGGTCTCACGCTTGCGATATGAAGAAGGCCTTCAACTCTCGCTGCGTCAGGTGTTTGAAACCCCATGCCTGGCGGATATGGCGGCGGCTTTAGACGGCGCCGGTGAGCTTGAACACATCCCCGGCGCGCGGGATCAGATTCCCGCCCGCCATCAGCAGCGGGGGATGCAATCGTTTGCTCAGCAACGTCTGTGGTTCTTGCACCAGCTTGCGCCGAACTCTAGTGCTTATCACTTGCCGGGCCTTTTGGCCTTGCAGGGCGCGTTGGATGTCGAGGCGTTGCAGCGTGCCTTAACCGCTTTAAGCGCGCGTCATCAGATTTTAAGCACGGCCTTATTGGGCGGCATGCCGCCGCAGCAAGTGGTTGAACCGGTGGCGTCGATTGAATTACCGGTGATTGACCTGCGGGCTGAGCCAGAACCGGCCATTGCATTCAAAGCGCATACGCAACGATGCTTCACGCAGCCGTTTGCACTTGATCATGGCCCCTTGTGGCGGGTGCAGTTGGTGCGGCTGGGCGAGACGGACTGGCGTTTATTGTTGTGCATGCACCATGCCTTATCGGATGGCGCTTCTGTGCCGATTCTGTTGCGTGATTTGAATGCCTTGTATCGTCAGGCATTGGGGGAGTCGAGAGGCGATTTGTCTGATCGACCTGAATTGTCTGATCGACCTGAATTGTCTGATCGACCTGAATTGTCTGATCGACTTGAATTGTCTGATCGACTTGAATTGTCTGATCGACCTGAATTGCCCGAACTGCCGATTCAATATCTGGATTTTGCTCATTGGCAGCGAGAGTGGTTAGCCGGTGGTGAAGGCCAGCGTCAGTTAGCCTTCTGGCAAGCACAGCTGGGGGATCATCAGCCGGTACTGGCGTTGCCTTATGATCGGCCGCGCCCGGCCCGGCCTTCTGAGGCAGGCGCGCGGCTGCGCTTTACTTTGGCCACGGAGACGAGCCAAGCGTTAGTGGCGATGGCATCCGAGCAACAGGCGTCTCCTTTTATGCTGCTGTTGACGGTGTATCAGCTCTTCTTGGCGCGCTTGAGTGGGCAAACGGACATTCGCGTTGGGGTGCCGATGGCTGGCCGCCAGCGGCCTGAAGTGCGAGATTTGATCGGGCTCTTTGTGAATACTCAGGTCATGCGGGGTGAGGTGCAGGCTCACACGACGTTACGACAGCAGTTAGCGAAGACCCGTGACACCGTCTTGGCCGCTCAGGCGCACCAAGATTTGCCCTTTGAACAGTTGGTTGAGGCATTACAACCCGAGCGCGATTTGAGCCATAACCCGCTGTTTCAGGTGATGCTGGATTATCAGCAAGCGCCGACGTTGCCTCCTCAGTGGCCGGGCCTTGATGTCCATATTGTTGAGACCGAGGATCTAGGGGCTCAATTTGATCTGGCCTTGAATCTTGTGGCCGAAGCCGATGGCCGTTTCACTGGTGATTGGCATTACGCGACGGATTTACTGGATGCCGATACCATCGCCCGTTGGCATACCTGCTTTGAGCAACTGTTAACGCAGTTACTGGCCGCGCCTGATCGCCCGATGGGTGAGATACCGTTGATCAGCCCGGCGGAGCGCCAGCAATTGGCGCAGTGGAATGAGACGGCGGCTTCGAGTGAACCCGATAGCGCGCCAGTCCCCCGCCGCTTTGAGCAACAAGTACAGGCGCATCCCGACCGGATTGCGCTGACGGTGTGGCAGCCGGATGGCCAACAAACCCAACTCAGTTATGCCGAACTCGACCGCAAGGCCAATGCCCTCGCTCATGAGTTGATCGCTCGCGGGGTTCAGCCCGAAGATACGGTCGCTGTGGCGATGATGCGTTCCGAGGCTTTGGTGGTGACCTTGTACGCCATTCTCAAAGCCGGTGCGGCCTATGTGCCGGTGGACCCGGAACACCCGCCTGCGCGGCAACAGCGCGTGATTGAGCAGTCTGGTGCGGGTTATCTACTGACGCATCAGAGGGTGGAGCTGACCTTATACGAGGACTTGCCTCAGACCTCCATCACGGTCTTACATTGGGAATCGCTGGATCTATCGGCTGGGCCGACCACTGTACCGGACGTGACGTTATATCCCCAGCAACAGGCGTATGTGATCTTTACTTCCGGCTCCACTGGCTTACCCAAAGGCGTCGCCAATACGCACGAGGCCTTGCTGAACCGCTTACAGTGGATGCAACAGGCCTATCCGCTGAGTGCCGAGGACAAGGTGCTGCAAAAAACGCCCTACAGCTTTGATGTGTCGGTATGGGAGTTTTTCTGGCCATTAATGGTGGGCGCTGAACTGGTGGTGGCCGCACCGGGCGCCCATCAAGACCCGGCCCAGCTGCATCAAGTGATTGAGCAGTCGGGTATCAGCGTGCTGCATTTTGTGCCGTCGATGTTGTCGGCTTTTGTGAATCATTTGTCTACTGAGTCAACCGCATCGAATTCATGCCCATCGCTGAGGCATGTCATTTGTAGTGGTGAAGCCCTGCCGAAACCGCTGCAAACATTGGCCTTAGCACGGTTGCCGCATATCCAACTGCATAATCTCTATGGCCCGACCGAAGCAGCGATTGATGTGACCCACTGGACCTGTCAGCAAGATGATCCACGGGCTCAGGTGCCGATTGGTCGACCGATCACCCGCTTGCAGATTCATATTCTCGACCCGCAATTGAACCCGCAACCCATCGGGGTGCCGGGGGAGCTGTATATCGGCGGCATTGGCTTGGCGCGGGGCTACCACGGCCAGCCGGGGTTAACCGCCGAGCGATTTATTCCGAATCCTTTTATTCCGCATTCTTCAAGTGACACGGCCTCTTCAGCCGTCGGCGAGCGCCTGTATCGCACCGGTGATCTGGCGCGTTGGTGTGCCGACGGCACCCTGGAATACCTGGGCCGCTTGGACCACCAGATCAAACTGCGTGGCTTGCGTATCGAGCTGGGGGAAATCGAAGCGGTGATGGCGAGCTTCCCCGGCGTGACGGAATCCGTTGTGGTCGCCCGTCATGATCAACTGGTGGGCTATGTGGCGCCCGCAGCACTGGGTTTGACCGAACAGGACTTGACCGCCTTGCGTCAACATCTAGAGGCGCAACTGCCGAGCTATATGGTGCCGACGCACTTCATGGCCTTGGATCACCTGCCTTTGTCCGCCAATGGCAAGTTGGATCGTCAAGCGCTGCCGGAACCGGTCCGTCAGGAGGCGGTGTTTGAAGCGCCGCAAGGCCCCATTGAAACGACGCTGGCGGCGTTATGGGCCGATGTCTTACACCTGGAGGCACCGGTCGGGCGGCAGGATAACTTCTTTGCTTTGGGGGGCCACTCCTTGCTGGGGGTGACGCTGGTGCATCAGATTGAGGCCGCTTTGGGCGTCACCCTGTCGCTCGGGACCTTGTTTGAAACTCACACCTTGGCCGAGTTGGCGGCGTCGATCGCGCATGGTGAGACGGCATTACCGGCATTACCGGCATTGACGCCTAGGCCCAAGCCTGAGTATGCGGTACAGGCGCCGCAGTCATTTGCTCAGCAACGGTTATGGTTCCTGGCGCAATTGACGCCTGAGAGTGTCGCCTATCATCTCCCGGCGGGGTTAAGCCTGACCGGGGATGTTGACCCTGAGGCGCTGCAACGCGCTTTGGATCGGCTGGTGGCCCATCATGCCATACTGCGCACGCGCTTCATGCCCGGTGATTTATCCGCCGGGGGCGCTCAGGCTGCTAACGGGCCCGTCGGTCGGGCGTTAAGCGGGCCAGCGAAGGCGTTGCCGCAACAACAGATGCTGCCTGATTTCCGGATGCCGCTTGTGCAAGCGACGGTCACGCCCGAGGCCTTTGAGGCCTATCAAACCGAGGTGATGCAGACGCCGTTTGACTTGGAGGCGGCGCCGCCGTGGCGGGCTCATTTGGTCCGTCTCTCCGACGCTCAGGACGACGACTCGGCGGAATGGCGCTTATTACTCTGTGTGCATCATATTCTGGCCGATGGTTGGTCTCTACAGCGTTTCTTGACGGCCTGGGTAACGGCTTATCGTGAAGAGCTGTTGGCTTGTGAAGAACGGTTGTCTTGTGAAGAACGGTTGGCTTGTGAAGAACGGTTGGCTTGTGAAGAACGGGCCGGTCGTGAAAAACCGCAGCATGACGTTGCTGCATCGATGCCCGGGCTTGCCCTTTCGCGTCAGGCTGACTTGAGCTACGCCGATTATGCGGTCTGGCAGCGGACTCAGTTGGCGCCCCACTTACAAGCGCAATTAGCCTGGTGGCGTGACACCTTAGCGGATGAAGGTGATGAGGCACCTGTGTTGGCGTTACCGACGGACCGTCCGCGTCCGGCGGAGCGGGATGGGCGTGGTGCGCGTTATGGTTTTGAGTGGCCGTCATCATTGGCCGAGCGTCTTCGACAACAGGCCAAGGCGCATCGAGTGTCATTGTTTACGCTGATGCTCGCCGGGTTTGAGGCCTGGCTTTATCGGGTTACCGGGCAGGCGGATTTGCGTGTGGGCATCCCGGTTGCGGGGCGTGACCAACCCGGCACTGCCGAGATAATGGGCTGTTTTGTCAATACGCTGGTGTTGCGCACCGAAGTGGCCGGGACGCTCAAAGGCGTTGATCTGCTGTATCAGGTGCAACAGCGGATGCGCGGCGCACAAGCCCATGCCGATTTGCCCTTTGAGCAGCTGGTTGAGGTGTTACAGCCTGAACGGAGTTTGAGTGTGAACCCGCTCTTTCAGGTGAGTTATAACCATCAGGTGCTGGATCAATCGGCGTTATCTCAGTTGCCGGGTGTGACGGCGCGACCGCTCGCTTGCCCGGCGGAGCAGGCGCATTTTGATTTGGTGTTGGGGACTCAGGAAGATGACACCGGCCAGCTGACGGGCTACCTCGATTATGCGACGGATATTTTAGACGCTGACACCGTGGCCCGTATGGGCGCCCAGATTGTGACGATCTTGACCCAGTTCAGTGAGACCTTAGACACGCCGTTGCATCAATTGACGCTGTTGTCCGAGGCGGATCAGTTGATCTGGCAACACTGGAATACGCCTTCTGATCACCGGGGTGATGACGAATGTCATGAACGCCCCGCACTGGACCCACGCCCGTTATATGCACAGATCCGAGCACAAGCGCAGCAGCGACCGGAGGCGGTGGCATTAGTTGAAATGGGGCCACAAGCTGAAGCCGGTTCACAGGCTCATGTTCAATCGATCACCTTCGCCCAGCTGACCGAGCGGGCCAATCGATTGGCACATTGGCTCATCGCGCAAGGGGTGAAACCCGAAAGCCGAGTCGGGGTGGCGTTCAATCGTGGCATTGATCTCTTTGTCACCTTGCTGGCGGTGCATCAGGCGGGCGGGGCTTATGTGCCGCTGGACCCAGATTACCCGCTGGAACGGCTCAGTTATATGCTCAGCGATGCCGGGGCGGATCTCTTATTGACCCATACGCCTACTGCTGCGCTGATGCGTGATCTGTCGGTCGGCCGTCAGGTCAATCTGGAGTCACTGGATTTAACCGATCAGCCGACCACCGCACCGGAAGTGCCTTACCATCCGCAGCAACTGGCGTATCTGATTTATACCTCGGGCTCAACCGGTCAGCCCAAAGGCGTGGCGGTGGCTCAGGGTGATCTGGCGATGCATTGCCAGACCATTGGGGCACGCTATCAGCTGACCCCGGAGGATCGAGAATTACACTTCCTCTCGATCAGCTTTGATGGGGCTCATGAACGCTGGTTAACGCCGCTCAGTTATGGCGCGCGGATTGTGATTCGAGATCAGCGGCTCTGGAGCGTGCAGGAGACCTATGAGTGCCTGATCGCACAGGGCATTACTGTGGCTGCTTTCCCACCGAGCTATTTGCGTCAGTTGGCCCAGTGGGCCGAAGTGCAAGGGCGTGCGCCGGGGGTTCATACTTATTGCTTTGCCGGTGAAGCCTTCAGTCGGGAGATGATGCAGCATGCCATTGAACACCTGAAGCCGAAGTGGATTATCAACGGCTATGGCCCGACTGAAACCGTGGTCACGCCGACCTTGTGGCGGGTGGCCGCCGATGAAGCAGATTTCAACAGCGCCAGTGCCCCGATTGGGGATCTGGTTGGTGTACGTCAAGGCTATGTGCTGGATACGGATCTGAACCTACTGCCGCCCGGCGTCGCCGGAGAGCTGTATCTCGGTGGCGCTCTAGCACGGGGTTATTTGGATCGCCCGGCTCAGACCGCTGAACGTTTTGTCCCCAACCCCTTCCGAGCCGGTAAGCGCTTATATCGCACCGGTGATCGGGTACGGTTAAACCGTGCGGGCCAGCTGGAATATCTGGGCCGGATGGATCAGCAAATCAAACTACGCGGCTTCCGCATTGAACTGGGTGAAATTGAAGCGGCGCTGGCCGCCTGTGACGGCGTCGAAGCGGCCTTAGTGGCGGTTTATGAAGGGGATGCAGGCGCTCGTCTGGTGGCGTATGTGCAGCCTGAAGCGGCGTTGAAAGCTGATCTTCATGCCGATCTTAAAACCAGTCTTCAAACCGATCTTCAAGCCCAGCTGCGCGACCGCTTACCGAGTTATATGGTGCCGACCCATTGGGTGATGATGGCGCAGTTGCCGACCTTGCCTAATGGCAAGTTGGATCGTCAGGCGTTGCCTGAGCCGGTGGTGGATCAAGCGTTGCACGTTGCGCCGGAAGGGACGCGGGAGTGCTTGCTGGCCCAGTTATGGCAATCCTTGCTCGGTGACGTGGCGGTCTATCGGGAGAGTCATTTCTTTGAGTTGGGCGGCGATTCCATTCAGTCGCTCAGTTTGATTACGCATTTGCGTCAGGCTGGGTGGTCACTGACGCCGAAAGCGATCTTTGCGGCGCCTCAGTTATCCGCGATGGCGGCGGCGATGACGCCTCTTGAAGGCCATGAGACGGCATCGGCCTCTCCGGCGAGTCAAGGGGTGCAGATGCTGACGCCGATTCAAGCGCATTTTTTTAGTCAGCAGCCTGAGTTGATCGAGACCTTAGAGGCTGACGCGGCTGACGCGGCTTATCAAGTGCTGTCGCACTGGAATCAGGCGCTTCTATTAACGGTCACGCGCGCGTTAAGGCCTGAGCGGATGGCTGAAGCGGTGGCGGCTTTGCTACAGCAGCATGATGTGCTGCGTTTGACCTTCCTCGAAGAGGCTCAGGCGCCCCATGGTTGGCAAGGGCATTATCAACGCCATATCGCGGTGGAGTCGGTGTTTCAAGTGGTGGCGCTCACTGATGAAGGTGAGATCACGCCTTATTGTGAAGGCGTTCAGGCCGGGTTGGATCTGGCGCAAGGGCCGTTGGTGGCGATTCGGTTGATTCAGTTGCCCAATGGGGCTCAGCGCTTATTGATGGTGCTGCATCATTTGCTGGTGGATGGGGTGTCCTGGCGCTTGTTATTAGGCGATTTGGCCCGTGCTTATCAGCAGTGTGAAGCCGGGCTAGTGGTCGCGCTGCCCTCATCCGCGACGTCGTATCAGCAGTGGGCACATCAATTACAGCAAGATGCACAAGCGGGGCGGTGGGCCGATGAGCGCGACTTCTGGCAAGCGCAAGCGCAGCCTGATGCGACCATGATGAGGGCCGCGTGGCCGGTGACTTGGCCTGAAGGGCGTCGTCAGCAGCGGGATCTGGTGCATTGTCAGTGGTCGTTGACGTCGTCGGACACCGAGCACTTATTGCGCGCCACGCTGAAGCATTATGAGACTGGGATTGAAACGCTCTTGCTGACGGCGTTGACCTTGGCGTTGAAGGCGTGGGGGTCGATAGAGCAGCCGCGTATTTTGATGGAAAGCCATGGCCGTAATGGGTGGCGAGAAGCACAGGATGTTAGCCATACCGTGGGCTGGTTTACGGCGCTCTATCCTCTGCGCTTGCCCAAGGCCGGTGCTCTGCTGGAGACCTTGACGCTTGTCCAAGAGGCTCAGGCGGCGGTGCCGGGTCAAGGGCTGGGGTTCGGGGCTTTGCGTTATTACGGGACGCCGGAAGACCAAGCCCTTTTACAGGGGGGGGATCAAGCGCCGCTCGTCTTTAATTACCTTGGCCAGTTTGATTTGACGCAGACGGATGAGCGCTTCCAGGTCGCTCCGGAATCGATGGGGGCTTGTATCGCGCCGCAAGCGCTTTGGCCGCATGAGGTTGAGATCAATGGCCAGATCCATAACGGGCAGCTGACCTTGAACTGTCGCTACAGCCATCAGCGCTATCCGCAAGCTCAGATGGAGGATTTGCTGGGACGGATGGGCGATTACTTGCAGCAGTTGATGCGCCGAGTGCCGATGGCAAGGCCCGATGTCGATAAGGCCGAGGGGGGCTCAAGCTTATCTCGGCAGTCGACGTTGAATCCCTTGCTGCATTTAGGGGGCCCGGCCCAGAGTGCGACGACGTTGTTCTGCCCACATCCGGTGAGCGGTACGGTGGTGGGTTATTACACCCTGGCGCGTTATTTACCGGCTCACTGGTCGGTGTGGGGCATGCAAAACCGGCAGCTTCAAGACCGTCAGTGGCGTGATGTCAGTCTGGAGGGGATGGCCAGGGATTATGTGAAAGCATTGCGGACTCAGCAGCCCCAAGGGCCCTACTACCTACTGGGCTGGTCGATGGGGGGCGCCTTGGTGCTGGAAATGGCGGCACTGTTGGAGCGGTTAGGGCAAACGGTGGCGTTTGTCGGGTTGGTGGATGGCTATGTGCCCGGGGCGGGGGTGACGTCACGCGGTCATGAAGAACCGTCATTACCGGATGATGTTGCAGAAGACGAGTGGCAACAGTTGATGACATTGGAGCGGCATATGCGCAGGCTGGCGCGTCAGCATCGTCGAATCCGGTCGATTCAAGCGCCTGTCCATGCGTGGTGGGCGATGCAATCACCAGAGAATAATGCGGGCGCTGAAGCATTGCTGACAGCCGCGCTAGGGCAGCCGTTGGCGGCTTCTGAGGGATTGGATACCGATCACCTTGGCATTATTCGTCACGCTGATTTGTTGTCGGCGCTCACCCAGCGGTTGGAGTCTGATCGGTTGGAGGTTCATCAGTTAGACGTCCATCGGCTGGAGACACCGTCATAGGCCGGTTGTGAGCAAAATGGCGATAAATATGAATCATTATTATTTGTGTTGTGTTTTTTGATTCAATAAGATGGTGATCGATTTCATTCAGGTGATGGATAGTGTGTGACGTCCATTCTGATTCATTCTTCACCGCAATATCATGATGATTTAAGGGATATCAGGCATGACCGAAAAAGATAAGCGACTGCCCTCATGGCGTTTGGGGCTCATGACTTCTGCTCTCGCACTGTCATCGGGCTATGTGCTGGCTCAGGAGGCACCGGCTGATGGAGATCAGCGTCAGGAGGACGCGACAACGCTTGAAGATATTACGGTGATGGGGGATCGATCCGGCCCTGTGGGGCCGGATCGAGGGTATTTGGCGGAGCGCAGTCTGACGGCGACGAAAACCGATACGCCATTGTCTGAGACGCCGCGTTCAGTGTCCGTCACGACGCGCCAGCAGATTGAAGACCTGGGGGCCATGACCCTTAGCGATGTCCTGAATTATATGCCTGGGGTCTCTGCTGCGCCCTTTGCGGCGGGCGATGGTTTGGCGGGGGATATTTTTTATATCCGTGGGATGAACCAGCGTGATTTCGGTTATGGCACTTACCGCGATGGGCTGCGCGTGCAAGCCAATGCCTATTCGACTTCAGCGGAGGTTTTCGGGCTGGAGCGGGTTGAAGTGCTGAAAGGGCCGACGGCGATTCTTTATGGTGAGAATGTGCCCGGCGGTTTGGTGAATATGGTCAGTAAACGACCCACTGAAGCCCGTCAGGGTGAAATTAATTTGAGTTATGGCACTCACAGCCGTAAGCAGATTTCAGTGGATGTGTCGGGTGCGCTGACCGATGACGGGCGTGTACTGGGGCGTTTGGTGATGCTGAATCGGGATGCCGATACGCAGACCGATAGCATGTCCGATGATCGTTTTTATATTGCACCGTCTTTGACCTTTAAAATGACGGAGAAAGACACGCTGACATTGTTGGCTCAATATCAAGAAGATGATACTGAGATTCAGTTGGGTCTGCCGGCTTATGGCACGCTGTATGATAATCCCCATGGTGGAAAATTAGATCTGGATACGAACCTGGGGCACCCCAGCTGGGATGGGTTTGATCGTAAATTCTGGACGCTCGGTTATGAGTATGAGCATCAGTTCAATGATGACTGGGCCTTCCGTCAGAACGCGCGTTATATGCGTTCTTTGATTGACCGTAATGAAACCTGGTGGACTTATCCGCCAACCTTGCCTGTTGTGCCTGGCATGTTCCCGAATGGGGCTGCCGGCGATGGTACGGATGACTTTGTCCTGGCTTACGGGCGCGATCGCGATAATGATTCTCAGACTTTCTCAATTGATAACCAATTGGTCGGTCATTTTGACACTGACAATATGGCGAATACGGTATTGATCGGTGCCAGTTTTGACCGCTTGTCATTTGATCAGACCCAGTATGTGGGGATGCCGCCGAACACCCAAACTTTGGCGCTGAACGATTATCAGCCGATCAATATTTTTGATCCGCAATGGGCGAGCGCGCCACGGACCTCTCGATTGGCGTCTGATGATGAGATTACACAAAATCTGGCCGGTCTCTATGGTCAGTGGCAGTTGAAATCTGGGGGATGGATTGCCTTACTCGGGGCTCGTTATGATTGGGCGAAGAGTGAGTACGATAATCGCTTGGCCTCAACCAATACCGAAGGCACGGATCATGAGGTGACCTGGCAGACTGGGGTGATGTATCAGTTTGATAATGGTATTTCGCCTTATATCAGTTATGCGACGACCTTTGTGCCCGTTCAGCAGTTCTCGACGGGGTCGGGCGGCACTTTTGACCCGATTACGGGTGACCAAGCCGAGATCGGGGTGAAGTATGCACCGGAAGGGGCTGCGTTGGAGATTACGGCCGCCACTTACCGTATGACTAAAGACGATGATGTGACTTACGACAGCACGCTGGGTGAGTATCGTCAGGTCGGCAAATCTGAGGCTGAAGGTGCTGAGTTAGAAGTGAAGGCTCAGGTGACCGATAATCTGCAGATGACGGCGGCCTACACTTATGTGGATACCCGAATCAAAGACGATGCGGGCTCTCGCTATGAAGATAAGCAAATGACGGGCGTGCCACGTCATCAAGCTTCTATCTGGGGCAGTTATCGTTTCTATAAAGGGCCGCTGGATGGTTTGATGGCCGGTCTCGGCGTTCGTTACCTTGGTCGCTCCTATAGCTATCCGGGGGCGGGTCAGGCGACACCGACGTTGAAAACGGAAGACCAGGTGTTAGTGGATGCTTTACTGGGTTATCAGATTAACGCCCATTGGAGCACTAAACTGAATGTACAGAACCTCTTTGATGAGGAATATGTCGCTCAGTGTAATAACGCCGGGCGTTGCTACTGGGGCGCGGAGCGGACCATTAATGGCACGGTATCTTATCACTGGTGATGTTTGATTTGATCGCTGACGAAGGCGGCCTTTTGGCCGCCTTCTTTGTTTTTGGGCTTTGTCATTTTAGGGGGGCGTCGTTTTAGGACACCTGAAGCCACGATAAACGATAAATTTTAACGCACCTTATACGTCCTCTTTACAGGCGACTTGGCGCGAGACCTAGCTTGAATTGTGCCAGGGGCGTGTTCATTCAAGGGTGTTTTTAAAAAATCTTTCAACAATATTGAGGTGCACGATGAGTTTTGATCAAGAAGACGCGACGTTTGTGGTGGTGGTGAATGACGAGGAGCAGTACTCCATTTGGCCGCAACATAAGCCGGTGCCTGAGGGCTGGCAGAGCGTGGGTGTCGAAGGGGATAAGGCGACCTGCCTGGCGCATATTGAGCAAGTCTGGACCGATATGAGACCGAAGCGCTTGCGCCAAGCCATGGAGGCGTGACGATGAGCATTGAGCATCATCCGATACCCGGGTTGCAGTTCGCTGATGGTTTTCCGCTTGAGGTTCGACCGACTCAGGCAGGGATGTCCTTCTCACAGTTATCGGCAGATCAATTGCACTCTCTGGTTCAACAGTTGGAGCTTACAGGCGCTTTGTTATTTCGGGGGTTTGATGATCCCGATGTAGCGGGTTTCCAGGCGTTTGCTGCAGGGTTTGGTGATCCGTTATTAAGTTATGAGTTTGGCTCAACACCGAGAACTCAAGTGACGGGAGAAGGGGTTTACACGTCAACAGAGTATCCGGCGCAACGGACAATCTCACTCCATAATGAGCAGGCTTATACCACCCAGTGGCCGATGCGGATTTGGTTCTATTCCGCACAAGTGGCCGATCATGGCGGTGAAACGCCGATCGCGGATAGTCGACAGGTTTATCAACGGTTAGATGCCGCATTGCGAAAACGCTTTGAAGACCGTGGGCTTCGTTATGTTCGCCATTACGGCAACGGCTTGGATGTGGATTGGCCGCAAGTGTTCAATACCGATGACCCGGCGCAAGTCGATGCCTTTTGTCGGACTCAGGGCATTCAGGCGCAGTGGCTGGACGACGGCTGTTTGCGTACGGCTCAGCAGTGTCAGGCCGTTGCCGTCCATCCTCGTACCCGAGATCGAGTTTGGTTCAATCAAGCTCACTTGTTTCATATGTCGGCCCTGGAACCTGAAATCCAAGACGTTTTGTTGGAGACCGTGGGCGAGGAGGGGTTGCCGCGCAATGTGTATTACGGGGATGGTCAGCCGATCGAGGTCAGTGCCTTGGACGAGGTGCGCGGGGTATTGGATGAGTGCAAAGTCATTTTTCCTTGGCAGCAGGGGGATGTCATGATGCTGGATAATATGCTGGCAGCCCATGCCCGTGAGCCCTTTTCAGGGGAGCGCCGGGTGGTGGTCGCCATGGCTCAGGCGCATGGGCTTGATCAGAAAGAACGACAGCGTCTGGAAAGTATTTGTGCTCCCCCGCTTCAGCCCGAAGGCGTCCTATTATGACTTCGTCCACCACTACGCCACTTGCCGGTCAACCCGAACGGCCGCCAAAACCCCAAGGCGAGGTCTTTCGGCGTTATGACCAGACGTTGAATATGTGGATCAGCTTTCGCACTTTGGAGATCGGGCCAGGCCTTAAACACGATCTTGCGCTTTATCATCGTTGGCAAAATATCCCACGGGTGGCGGCTTTTTGGGATGAAGCGCATGACATCACGGTCCATCAAGCGCATCTTGAGCAATTGGCGGCTGATCCGCATTGCCTTCAGTTGATCGGTTGTTTTAATGATGAGCCGTTTGGTTTTTTTGATGTGTACTGGGCGCTGGAAGATCGTTTGGGGCCCTATTATGAGGTCGATCCTTATGATCGTGGGTTGCATATGCTCGTCGGTGAGGCGCATCACCGTGGGCCCCATAAAGTCGCCTGCTGGTTGCCTGCATTGATGGATTATCTGTGGGCGGATGAACCGAGCACCCGTCGATTAGTCTCCGAGCCGCGTGCGGATAACGCCAAGATGATCGGTTATCTTCAGCAATTCGGGTTTGAGCATGTGCGTGATTTTGATTTCCCGCACAAACGCGCTGCATTGATGATGTGCCATCGTCGTTGAGCGGAATTCAATCTTGATAGGACTTAATGAGCACACGGCTGAACACATAGTCAGGCCAGCGCTCAGGTGTGATGGCCTGGCCAGTGACTGTTTGCCCACGATGCCACTGAGGTGATAGGTCGGTTAATAGTGTGAGTTGAACGTCACCCGTTGTGCTGTCCCACTCGCTCAGTTTGGCATCCTGGAAGTAAAACCGCGTGCCGGTGATGGGGTAGAGCGCTTTAAATAAAGCTTCTTTAAGCGAAAAAATCCGGGTGAGCCATGGCCCAGGTTGAGCCTGCCATTCTTGATGCCAGTGTGTCATTTCTTCGGGCGTCAAAATATGTTCAGCCAAACGTTGGGCTTTGTCATCGGTGATGAGCTGTTCAATATCAAGCCCAATACCGGCGTAAGTTAATGTCGGGGCGACTAACGCGGCGGCAATGCCATGGCTGTGGGTAATGGCGCCGGTGATCCCTTGCGGCCATTGTGGGGATCGATCCTCGTTGCGCGAAGGCACAATGAGGTGTCCGGTGAGCGCCTGTAAGGCTTCTCGTGCGCACAAGCGTCCTGCCAGGTATTCGGCTTGTCTTTTAGGCACGGCCTGATCAATGCCTGATGCCAGAGGGATCTGTTGTTTGGCAAATTCATCGACGACAAAATCGGAGACGCTGAAGTGAGTCAGCGCAAAATGCAGTGTCGATTGTGCTGATGTCTGAGGTCCGGTGTATTGAGGCCTAGTGTATTGAGGTCCGGTGTATTGAGGCCAGACGCGTTGCGGTGGGGTGCAAAACACCGGCCAGTGATGATCTGGAGACAAAGTTGCCTGAGTGTTGGGCAACGTATCGGTGTGAGGTAAGGCATCAGGTGTCGGCATCACGATCAGTATTATGGCTTCGCGGTGTTATGGCGGCTTACAAGGTGTCATGGCGGTTTATAAGATATCATGGCCACCCTCAGACTCCCGTCTGATGAGTGGCCGGGGTGACGAGCCATTAACGCATGCGAATGTCGCCATCACGCAAAAAGAAAGTGACTTTGCCTAGTTCGTTACGAGGTGCATAGCTTTTTCCGGCAATGACCAAGTTGGTACCAGGGTGGCACACTTTTCGGACTTGAATTCTGGCAATCTGTTGCTGAGCCATGCTCATTTCAATACGATCATGCTCTTCATTGAGCGCTTCGGCTTGGGTCGTTAATGTTTGTTTGGCTTTAAGGATTTGCCGCTTTTTCTCATCCGGGACGGGTTTGCGTGAGCGTTTCAGCTTTTCGACGACCTCTTTAAGCTGTTCCATCTGTTCGGTCAGCTTGTGGCGCTGTTGATTCAGTTCGGTCAGTTCTGCTTTTAACGATTCACACATGCCGACTTCAAGGTGGGTCGGAATATTGGCTGGAACGCCTGCTGTATCGGTATCAATTTTGGCATTGGCCCGTGTGAACCCGCCGACAATTTTACCTTGTCCGGTTAATTGTACGGTTGATTCTGCATATAAGTGAGAGTGCATCACTTGTTTCTCAACCACAATGGTGCCGCCACTCTCAACCCAGGCTTCTTGAATAAAACGGGCTTTGATGTTGTTTTTGGCCTTTAAAATGGCATCGTCTTTGCCCGGTTCGCTCTGTTCCCCCCAGCGATTTTCAGGGCTATTGGATTTATGGCCAATGACGCCACCACCGATTTCGATGTTGCCACCGGCGTCAATAGAGGCTTTTTCAACTAGACCGCCAATTTTGATGTCCCCTGTGGCTTTGACATGCATGCCAGCATTGACATTGCCTTTGATTTGGACACTGCCATCAAAATCAATATGTCCACTTTGAAGGCCTACTTCTGCGATTTTAAGGACCTGATCAACCTTGGCGCCATGCTCGTGCAGTACCGGTAAGCCGGCAATACTGGAGAGCAAGAGGTTCTCATCTTCAAATGAGACGTGCACCGAGTTATCGGATAATCGGAAATTGATTTCTTTACCATCACGGCCCTTGAGGGTTTTGCCCGTCACCGTAAAGCCGTTTTGGCCTTCCGTGGGGGGATGGCGGCGAGCTAAAGGGGTGTTAGGGTCGACATGGGGAAATTCACCATGATCCAGAAAGTCGACGCGGTCATCTTCTTCGTGAATGACGGGTCTCCGATCTGACACATCATCAACTAATGACTCGAGCCAGCCATCTTCACCTTGATGCGCGGCCTGGCCAAAAGCGACGAGCCAGCATTCGGGGATGCCATGGGCTCGAAATGCTTGCTGATGTTCTGGACTTAGAAAATCATTCAGAATGTCTTCGCGGATTCCTTGTGTAATCCGTGCGGCTTTGAGTGCTTCTTGAATTTGCTCTCGGCTGAGGTCTTCACTTTCGGCGCCGCGAGGAGGGGTCACGAGCATGCCGGCAATCAGTTGATTTTGACTGCAGTAAATGGTGATTTCAGCGGCTTTAGGGCCTCCTAACAATATTTTGTCAGGCTGGCCGCGGCGCATGATGTCGATGAGTTCGTGAGCCGCTTGCTGATCAATCGGACAGGCCGTGGTATCCACGCCTGCTTCCATTGCAATGGGGCCTAACTGCCAGGGCTCTACGATCGTCACCTGTTCAGTGGGTTCAAATTGAGCCCACAGTTGGTGTGCGTCATCCGTTTCAAACGTCAGCCCCAGCTCTATTGC
>NZ_MDTQ01000001.1:1832583-2279272 GCF_001709345.1 Terasakiispira papahanaumokuakeensis | reverse complement strand
GGAAGGGAGCGTTGTCACGCTTGTTGTGTCATCTTGTCGTTCTGTCATGTTATCACTCGCCGACTAGCCGCCAGATCGAAAATACACTATTTGGGTTCATCTTATACTGCTCTATAGTTAGGGCGTAGCCCTGAATCGACATTGTTTTGTGTCGCTTTGTTTTATATCAGTGTGTGACATTAAGTATGTGGCATTAAAGGGTTGATGTGTTGAGTTGAGTGGCTATTGATGAGATTAGGTGGTTTGAATATCGAAGATGGCATGACGTCAACGGCATCAACGTTTATCATAATAGGATGATGACGCATCCTTGTGATGAGTCCGTTATGATGAATCGCGCTGAGTGAACTTTAGTCTCCCTTTAGGAATCCTGGATTATGGCGTTAACTCCTCAAGCCAGAAAGCGACGTGCCCGCCAGTTAGTCGGGCTGACACTTTTGGCCGAGTTGCAGACTGGTCAACGCAATCTTCTGACATTGATGTTAGATAAAGCCACGATTTGGTCGGAAGACCGCCAAGCGCTTCGGTTGCCACCCAAGACCGAATTTCGGGATGCTTCACGCTCGACACGTAAAGAAAAACGGGCTTTGCGCCTGCGTCATGCTGTATTCCGGTTGGCGGAAAGACCTATTCCCCAGCCCCGGCAATTGGTCTATCAGAAAGATACTTATCGACCGGTGGGTCGGCGTCCCCAAGACGACCCGGAATCTCCCTCTTGACCTCATCCCTGACCCGAGGACCCCATGAGTCTCAATGTTATTGACCACCCTCTGATCAAACATAAAATCGGCCTGATGCGTGTAGCGGGTATCAGTACCCGAAGTTTCCGAGAATTGGCCGGTGAAGTGGCCGCGCTGCTCACCTATGAAGCCACCAAGGCTTTGGATATTGAGTCCACGACCATTGAAAGTTGGAGTGGTGATCTCATCCAGGTTGAACATATTAAAGGTAAGAAAATTACCGTTGTGCCTATTTTGCGTGCCGGTATTGGGATGCTCGATGGGGTTTTGACGCTAGTGCCCAGCGCTAAAGTCAGTGTGGTGGGCTTGTATCGCGATGAAGAGACCTTAGAGCCCGTTCCGTATTTCGAAAAATTAGTCAGTAATATTGATGAGCGGCTCGCGCTGGTGATTGATCCGATGCTGGCGACAGGCGGCTCTATGATTGCAACACTGGATATGCTGAAGAAGGCCGGTTGTCAGGATATTAAAGTGTTGGTGTTGGTGGCAGCCCCTGAAGGGGTTGAGAAAGTCTTACAGGCCCACCCTGATGTCGAGATTTTTGCCGCATCGCTGGACCAAAAACTCGACAGCAATGGTTATATCGTGCCAGGCCTGGGCGATGCGGGCGATAAAATCTTTGGTACCCGATAACCCATGACTCAAGATTCTCACTCTGATTCAGCCGCCTTCGAGGGCGGCTTTTTCCAACCCAAACGTGTGGTCACTGGGGCGCAAATGCTGTTTGTCGCCTTTGGGGCTCTGGTTTTGGTACCCCTATTAACGGGGCTGGATGCCAATGTGGCCTTGTTTACGGCGGGTGCCGGGACACTGGTCTTTCAGGGCGTAACCCGTCGACAGGTGCCGGTGTTTCTTGCCAGCTCTTTTGCTTTTATTGCGCCCATATCGGCCAGTGTGGCGCAGTGGGGGATTCCCGCGACGATGTCGGGGTTGATTGCCGCCGGGTTGGTCTATGTCTTGCTCAGTCAAGTTGTGCGGGTGAGAGGCGTCGATATTCTGCATCGTATCCTGCCGCCGATTGTGGTTGGGCCTGTCATTATGGTGATCGGTCTGGCTTTGGCGCCAACGGCTGTCAATATGGCCACAGGCGTTGCCGGTGGTGAGCAGGTGGTGCCTCATGGGCCCGCGTTGATCGTCTCCATGAGCGCTTTGCTGGCGACTTTGATTCTCGCCGTTTTTGCCCGAGGTTTTTTACGCTTGGTGCCGGTGCTCGGGGGGATTCTGGTGGGCTATGGCGTCGCATTGTTGCTGGGGTTGGTCGATTTTTCTCCGGTCTCTCAGGCCGCTTGGTTGTCGCTACCGAACTTTGTTGCGCCGGAGTTTCATTGGCAAGCGATTTTATTTATGTTGCCTGTCGCCATTGCCCCTGCGGTTGAGCATATCGGCGATATGATCGCGATTGGTCAGGTGGCGCGTCGGAACTATATCAAATCTCCTGGGTTGCATCGTACTTTGCTGGGCGATGGGTTGGCCACGTCGTTGGCGGCATGTTTCGGCGGCCCGCCCAATACGACCTATTCTGAAGTGACCGGAGCGGTCACGCTGACGCGCAATTTTGACCCGCGGATTATGACGTGGGCTGCGATCACCGCCATTACGCTGGCATTTGTCGGTAAACTTGGCGCGTTACTGCAGACCATTCCGATGCCTGTCATGGGCGGTATTATGACGTTGTTGTTTGGCTCTATTGCCGTTGTCGGGATTAATACCTTAGTGAGAGCTAAAACGGATCTTTCAGAGCCTCGGAATCTAGTGATCGGCTCTTTGATTTTGGTCTTTGGTATTGGCGGCATGCAGTTTGGTGGTGGCCAATTTACGCTACAAGGCGTTGGCTTATGTGCTGTCATCGGTATCGCTTTGAATCTGATTTTACCGGCGGACCATCAAAGTGTGCAGCGTTACGATGAGCACTGAGCTTTTAAAATGTGTGCGATTTGATCGCTGATGTTGATTAGGTGCTGATGTTGATTGAATCAAAAAAGCCCCGCGAGCAATGCTCGCGGGGCTTTTTGATCATCGAGACGCTGGCGTCTCGATCACTAGTATTAATTACAGGGTCATGGCGGCCAACCAACCAAAGGCCAGTAGCGGCAGGTTGTAATGCAGGAATGTCGGGATGACGGAGTCTCGAATATGGTCATGTTGACCATCGGCATTGAGACCTGAAGTCGGGCCTAGCGTGGAGTCTGATGCCGGTGAGCCGGCGTCACCCAGCGCACCTGCGGTGCCGACCAGTGCAATGGTGGCCATAGGGCTGAAACCAAATTGCATGGCAAGCGGGACATAAAGGGTAGCAATAATCGGAACTGTCGAAAATGAAGAGCCAATCCCCATGGTGATGAAAAGGCCAACCACGAGCATGATGATGGCTGCGATGCTTTGATTATTGCCGATCACGCTGACTGAGTCGGCGACCAAGGTATCGATATGCCCCGTCGCTTTCATTACGGCGGCAAACCCTGCCGCTGCAATCATGATAAAGCCAATCTGGGCCATCATGCGCATACCACGGGTAAACAGATCGTCGGCTTCACTGGGGCGAACGACACCACTTAAGGTGAAGATCAAGAAGCCTGCTAAGGCGCCCATGATCATTGAGTCGCTTTCTAGCTGAATCACTAAGGCGGCAACAATCGCGACCAGTGAGCACACCACTTTGAAAGGTGAAACTTCGGGCGCTTCCTGAGCGGGGTTACTCTCTTGTGGCGTGATATTTTGATAAATGCGAGGTTTACGGTAGCTGAGAAAGAGTGCAATACATAAGCCGACCAGCATGCCTAGTGCGGGCAGCATCATGGCTTGTGGCACCATGCTCGCCTCTGCTTGTAAGCCATTGCTTTGCAGATTGCCCAGTAGAATTTCATTGAGATAAATGCCGCCAAACCCTACAGGTAACAACATATAAGGCGTGATTAAGCCAAAAGCCAATGCACAAGACACGGCGCGTCTATCGAGATTAAGCCGATTCATTAGCATCAGTAGCGGCGGAATCAGGATCGGAATAAAGGCGATATGAACGGGAACCAAGTTCTGCGAACTGATGGCTGCCAGCAGGATACTGCCCAACAAGGTCAGTCGTACCAGCCGCGTGGCGTGATGGCTTTCCTCTTCGCCCAGTAGGTTGAGTAGACGCTTTGCAAGTATTTCAGGGAGGCCTGAACGAGATATCGCGACGGCAAAGGCCCCTAATGTGGCATAACTGAGGGCCACTTTTGCCCCCCCGCCTAAACCATTATTAAAGGCGTTAAGGACATCGGTCAGTGGCATATCGGTCGCTAACCAACCACCGGCTAAAGCACCGGCAATCAGAGAAAAGACCACGTTTACGCGCGCCAGCGACAGGCCCATCATGACCAATACGGCCAGAATGACAGCATTCATGTAAACTAGGTTCCTTATTGTTAGGTCAGTGTAGATAAAAGCATGAAAACCTGACATTTTAATCCTATAAAGTGGCAAAATGCAGCCGTTTAATCAGGTTTGTGAGCAAGAGGGTCATCCAGCGCGTCCTTTTAAAAGGCTGTTCGTCCAAGAAAAGCGATGAATCAATAGGCGCTGAGTGTTGGGGGCGCTCTATATTAATAAGGTCACCGCTTATCGACGTACTGGAATTGAGGCGCCACTGGCTAGGCATTAACGTCATTTTGAGAAGCGTCGTGTTGATAAAAGACGGTGTTCATGAGACACGGTGTTTATAAGGCGCGGTGTGAATAACGTGTTGTTTTGACACCTGTTATTTTAACACCTGTTGTTTTAACAATAGTGACGCATCAGTTTAATGATCAGGTAAACACTTCATTGGCTGCTGACTTTGGGTATGCAGGATGCGTTTAGAACCGGGGTGAGGAATTAAATTATGTCGTCGATTGCACTTGAAGAGCTGTCTATTGTGTTGGTAGAGCCTTCTGCGACTCAAAGACGGATCATTTGTGATTTATTGCGCAGTGAGGGTGTCAACCAGGTCGAAGCCGTTGATTCGGCGCGCTCGGCTTTTCATTACATGAAGCGTTATGCGCCTGATTTGATGATTACGAGCCTCTATTTGCCGGATGCGGATGCCCATGAGCTGATTGGCTTGATGCGCGCTGATCCCAAGCTGGCTGATGTTCCTGCCATGGTGGTTTCGAGTGAGCAGAATCGTGATAATTTAGAAGCGGTTCGTCAAGCCGGGGTCATTGCCTTATTGCCAAAACCTTTTGGCCGTAAGGATTTGGATCGAGCCCTTCGAACGACAATTGAGCTGCTGGCGGGCGATGAATTAAGCCTTGAACTGTATGATGTGACTGAGCTTCGAGTGTTGGTGGTGGATGACTCGCGTATGGCGCGCCGCCATATGACTCGGATTCTTCAGCAAATCGGTATTCAAAATATCGAACAGGCCGAAAACGGGCAGGAAGCGATCAAGGTGTTGGAAAAGAGCGAAGCTTTTGATCTGATTTGTACCGATTATAATATGCCCCATATGGATGGGGAGGCCTTTACGAACTTTATTCGTCAGTCAGGCCTTTATGCCCATATCCCGATTATGATGGTGACTTCAGAGGACGATCAGGCGCGTTTATCTTCTGTCCGTCAGGCTGGTGTCTCTGCCATTTGCGATAAACCCTTTGAAGTGATCAACGTCAAGCACTTAATTACTCAATTGCTAGATGCTGATGCTGGAGCTTAATCAGTTTGACTAAAGCGGATGATCAAGGGACTTCGTATGCAGCTTGGATGCCCAGTTATGATCCCTGTATTGGTGATCTTGTGAGTGGCGGCTTATTAACTTGTCTGCCGGAAACATCCTTGCGTGAGGCGGCCACTAAAATGCAGGCCGCTCAGGTGAGTTGTATTTTGGTGTGTCAGGATGATCGTGTCGTCGGGATTTGGACTGAAGGTGATGCCCGGCGACTTGATTTTTCTGATCAGTCACTTGGTGACATGCCGGTCAAAGATTGGATGAGCCATCCCGTCGTTTCCGCACAGACGTCAACGCCGCTTAATGAGGCCTCGTTGATGATGAGGCAGCGTCACTTGCGTCGCTTGTTGGTGCTGGACGATCAGTCATATCCGGTGGGTCTGATTACCCAAAGCGATATTGTGCGGCACCAAGGGGTTGAGCATTATTTAATGTTGCGTGATGTTGGCAGTAGCCTGACATCAGCCCCTTTGGTACTAGACCATCAACTGCCTTTGGATGATGCGGTGACACAGTTGCGCCAAAGAGGTGCCGAAGCCGCTGTCGTTCAGCTGGACGATGGCCAATTTGGCATTATTACGGAGCGAGATCTGATCCATTTGTTGGCTGATGATGTGCATGTCGCCTCATTAGGCGAAGTGGCTCATGGTCCTCTGATCAGTGTGACGCGCAATAGCAGTATGCTCAACGCAGTGCAAACGTTACGTGAGCATGGTTTTCGGCATCTAGGTGTTAGAGATGATGAGAGCGGCGAATTATGTGGATTATTGTCATTGACTGATATTCTCTCGAGCATTGAGTATGAGTATGTGCAGCGCTTACGTGATGCACTGGCTGATCGTGATAAGGCATTACGCGCTTCCGCTGAACACTTGAAATTGGCCCACAAAGTCATTGATACCTCCTTGGATGGCATCATCATTACCAATAGCCAAGGTGTGATTCAGCTGGTCAATCCCAGCTTCACGACGCTGACGGGGTATAGTGCCGATGAAGCGGTGGGGCAGACGCCGGCGCTACTGAGTTCCGGCCGTCACCCTGCTGAGTTTTATGATCACATGTGGACGACGCTTGAAGAGCAGGGATTTTGGCAAGGTGAGATCTGGAATAAACGTAAGAATGGTGAGATTTATCCCGAGTGGCTGACCATTACCGCGATTCATGATGAAGCGGGTGATGCTTGTCAGTATGCCGCCATTTTCAGTGACATTACCGATCGTAAGCTTAAAGAAGAACGCATTCATACATTGGCTTATTTTGATGAGCTCACAGGGCTGGCGAATCGTCGTTTGCTGATGGACCGTATGCGCCAGGCTTTGGCCAATGCTCACCGTCATCGTCACCAGATGGCGGTGCTTTTTCTCGATTTGGATCTGTTTAAGCGGATTAACGATACGCTGGGCCATCATGCCGGGGATGCGGTGCTTCGTGAGGTGGCTTTTCGGCTGGAAAGCCAAGTCGGAGAATCGGGTTCTGTTGCTCGTTTAGGTGGCGATGAATTTAGTATTTTGCTGCCGGAAATTCGGGATACGCGCTCAATTGAAACACTGTGTCTGCAATTGATTGAACGTTTCCAGAGCCCTATTGAGGTGATGGGACAGCAGCTTGTGATCTCGACCAGTGTGGGGATCAGCCTTTATCCGCAAGATGGTGATGATGCGGCGAAACTACTGAAGCATGCGGATACGGCGATGTATCGTGCCAAAGAGCTTGGTCGTAACCACTACAGCTTTTTTAATGCCGATATGTCAGCCCATAATCAGCAGGAGTTGATTATGGAGCATGCGCTACGTCGCGCCTTGGATCACGGTGGCTTGTCAGTGCATTATCAGCCCAAAGTGGATGTGGCGCGTCAGCAAATGATTGGACTTGAGGCTTTGGCACGCTGGCATGATCCTAAACTGGGCAAAATATCCCCGGTTGTGTTTATTCCGTTAGCTGAAAAGCTGGGGTTAATTGATGCGCTGGGGCAAGCTGTACTCGATCAGGTCTGCCAGGATTTGCAGCGTTGGTCACAAAAAGGTGATGTGGTGCCCGTGGCGGTGAACGTTTCCGCGCGGCAAATGGGGGATCGTGATTTTTTATCTCGTTTGCAGCAGACCATTAAATTGTACCAAGTGAATCCTGGGTTGATTGAGTTGGAGCTGACCGAAAGCTGTCTGGTGCCTACTAAGGCGGAGAGGACGCTGACGTTATTACAACGTCTGCGTGAGTCTGGTTTCCGTTTATCGATTGATGACTTCGGGACCGGCTATTCCTCTTTAGCTTATTTGCGTCGATTGCCATTGGATACGTTAAAAATCGATGCAGGTTTTGTTCGTGAGTTGCCCGATAATCAAGATGACGTTCAAATTGTGACGGCAGTGATTGGGTTAGCGCATGGACTGGGGTTGTCTGTTGTGGCCGAAGGGGTTGAAACGGCATTACAGAGTGAGTTGCTCAGCACGCTGGGGTGTACTGTGTGCCAGGGGTTCTGGTTAGCACGACCGGCACCTGCGTCACAAGTTGTCCAGTGGTTGGCTGATGGTGTCGGGCCGGGCTCTTGGTTGTTACCCGCACATTAATAAGATGAGTCTCCAGTGGGATCACTCTAAGCCTCTCTCTAGAAGCGCTCCATGCGCCCTCTGTTGAGAGGCTTTTTGTTAGATTAGAGAAGCTTAGCGGTTAACGATCTAAGCTCGCCTTCATCAAGGATAAGATGCGGTTAAGCTCATTTTCGTCGATGATATAGGCCGGCATTGTATATAAATACCGGCCAAATGGACGAATCCAAACGCCATGTTGAGCCGCCCATTGACTGATGCCTTCTAAGCGTTGTGCATCTTTGACTTCAATTACGCCGGTCGCCCCCAATACGCGTGTGGAGATGACGTGCTCGTGAGTAAAATCATCTAAGGCTTGATGCAGGCACTGATTCAAGTGTGCAATTTTGCCTAGATAGTTTTCCTCTTCGAAGGTTTGAATGCTGGCCAATGCGACTCGACAGGCCAACGGGTTACCCATAAACGTAGGGCCATGCATAAATGCTGTACTGGCATCGCTGCCTTTAAAAGCATCAAAGACCTCGCTTGTGGCTAGGGTGGCAGCATGGCCCAGATAGCCTCCTGTGAGCCCTTTGGATAGCACCATGATATCGGGTGTCATGCCGATGTGGTCACTTGCAAAAAGTTGACCGGTTCGACCAAACCCTGTGGCGACTTCATCGAAAATCATCAAGACTTGATACTGACGGCATAGCTGTTGCGCCTGACGTAGATAAGCCGCTGAGTACATATTGAAGCCACCTGCGGCTTGAAGTAATGGTTCAATGACCAAGGCTGCGATATGTTGATGGTGCTGGTCTAAAAATGAGGCTAAACGCTGTAAATCAGTGGCTAATCGTGGATCATCTTCGGTGCAACCGTAGGGGGCTGTCGGTGCTGGTAAAAAGTACTGCTGCGGGAGCAAGCCACTGAATAAGTGATGCATACCTTCTTCGGGGTCGCAGACGGCCATGCAGCCACTGGTATCGCCATGGTAAGCCTGTTGAAAGGCCACCATTTTATGCTTGCCGGGTGCACCCCGTTGGGCCCAGTACTGCACCGCCATTTTCATGGCCACTTCCATACCGACTGAGCCACTATCGCTGAAAAAGACATGGTTGAGCCCGTCTGGGGTAATACTCACTAACTTATCGGCCAGTTGTTGCGCGGGGGCATGGGTGAGCCCTCCCAGCATGACATGACTCAGTTGATCAACCTGTTCATGCAATGCGGCGTTGAGCTTGGGATGGCAATAGCCATGAATCAAACACCACCAAGCGCTGGTGGCATCCAGTAATTGGCGGCCATCTGCCAGATGAATGTAAGCGCCTTGTCCACCGACGACTTCTGGCATAGGGGCCATTTGATGCATTTGAGTGTAAGGATGCCACAAAGTCTGCATATCCAATTCTCTGTTAACCTATTTGTTTTTAAAGGTTAACAGTGAGTATTGGCCTAGCTCAAGAGAAAGTCATATTAAGCGGTTCCTTTGCGATCTATCGCTATACTTAAATTGCTTTTCAAGTGAATGGAATCATTTGTTAGGCCTATGCAACACGTGAGTAATGACGTAGAGATGTGGTTGGCATGCAATGATTCAAGGAGGCCTATCTCTCTTAAAGCCGCGTAATGGCGAGGAGGGTATCATGAACACTGTCATCGACAGCTGGCGTGATCTGATGCAAGAGCAGATGCACCCTTGGCAGCAGTGGCAGGCTCACTTATGGCGCAGCATTGAAGTGATGAATCATGCCCAGTTCCATATGGTTGAGCAGTATATGCACTTTTGTATGAGCTGTATGCGAGGAGGTGAGGTTGATTCTCTTGATGACGCCCATCATTGGGCCAGTGTTTGCAATCAGAACTGGTGTGAGCTGCAAAAAACCTGGATTGAACAAATTCATGAGCCTCAGCAGCTGTGGCGAGATTGGCGTGAAGAAGTGGAGGCTTTGTTGTGAATGAACACATCCCCATCGATGATATGATGAATCTCGATGAAACGACCAATCAACCACTCATTGATTAAGCGCCTGAAAAATTTAGGCGCTTTTTTTGTTCGTTGAGACATGCGTCATGAACATGTCAATAACGGTGCAAGTTGACTGTGATCATCTCTTAAGGCGCAGTCCCCCTCCTAGAGGCCTAATGAAACCCGCCTTCCATCATCGTCACCACCACACTTTTGATGACAAAGCCTAAGATACCGAGGCCTAACGCAATAAAGAGAATGAGGGTGCCAAATTTACCTGCGTTCGAGCGTTTGGCGAGGTCCCAGATAATAAAGACCATAAAGCCGATCATGATCGCGATGAGCACCGGCATGGCATAATCGTCGATGAGTAGGTTGAGTTCGTAATTCATGAGTAGGGTATACCTGTGTGATGTCGCTTATGGCAATGCATATATCTATGGGCGGCTTGCTCGTTGATCATCTCGGCGGTTTCATTTGATGGCGACACTCCGGGGTTTTGATTGGGCTGGGTGATCGGGTTTAGATAATGATAATATTACCTTACTGCTTTTGTCAGGTAATGTGTCTTGTCAGATGATGTGTTTTGTCGAGCCGTGCGCCTTAAAAGCTCATCTTGTGTGGTAGAAGGTATTGAGCGGCAATGACTCGATGTGATCTAAGTATCTGAATAATTATTAATTTATCAACTTATCAATTGGTCCCCGTCAATTGGTCAACCCAGAAGGATCGGATGAATGAGCAAAGTGTTGATTGCTGTAGGTACTGTTTATGGTGGTGCTTCCGAAGTCGCTGAACAGGCCTCGGCGTTACTGCAGGCGCAAGGTATTGAGGCGTTAGTGACTGAAACACCCGATATTCCGGCGCTCAACGATTCAGAGGCGTTATTAGTGATTACGTCGACAACCGGAAGCGGAGATTTACCTGATAATATCGCCCCTTTCTTTGCGGCCATCAGTTCTGAATATCCGCCTTTGACGGGTAAGCCTTTTGGTGTGATCGCTTTGGGAGATTCTTCTTATGGTGAGAGCTTTTGCCAAGCGGGGCGCCGTTTTGAAGCATTACTGGATGATTTAGGCGCTAAATCGCTTCAGTCCCGCTTAGAGATTGATGCGATTGAATTCTTTCAGCCGACTGATGCGAGTGAAGCATGGCTTAAGGCGTGGAGAGACGCTTTGGTCGCATTTTTGCCATAAGCCATGAGTGAGTTCATTGAATGATGATGGTCTCGCTGTCCTATCTATATGGGCAAGCTGTATGGGCAAGAGGTTAGAAGGGATTGACGATCATCAGTACAATAAATAACCCTCCCAGAACCAGTAAGATGTCTAGCACCCAGCGGCTGACTGAACGCTTTTTTTTCTTATGGGCTGGGTGGGTTGATGTTTTTCGCTGGGGCTGTGCTTTAGCAGATCCACGAGCGCTTGTATTTCGAGCTGACCGGGATGATCCCGCAACTTCTTGTTTTGTGGCTCCAGACTGGCGACGAGCAGATTGACGTTTACGTGCGTTGCGACGTCTCTCCATTTGCTCGTGTTCATGCTTGCGTCGGAGGGCATCCTCCTTCAGCTTCGCCATGTCGACCATGCGTGATCTCCGATCGATCCGCCCTAAGGGCATATACTAATAGTTGATTTAAGGTTCTATTTTAGCAAACCCCCCTCTGATGAGGAGGGCTTCATCGTCACTTTTATGTGAATAAGCCACTTCAATTAGGCTACAAAAGTAAATTGCCTTTATGCGATCGCTTATTTAAACATATCAAAGTGTTCTTTGATGCTCACCTTTTGCCACCTGATAGCAGGGGTTATATTCATGGCCCGCCAGCTTCATGCGCCCCTGAGCGACAAAACTCTCAAGCAATGCATCAAGAGCATGCATCATTTTGGGGTCGCCAGTGAGTTCAAAAGGACCATTTTTCTCAATTTGTCGAATCCCTTCCTCCTTGACATTGCCCGCTACAATACCAGAAAAAGCCCGTCTTAAGTTGGCCGCTAATTCGTGTAGAGGTTGGCGGTTATCTAGTGGCAATGCTGACATGTTTTGATGCGTCGGAATGAAAGGCTGTTGGAATAACGGGTCAATTTTTAAGCGCCAGTTGAAATAGAAGGCATCGCTCATCGCGCGTCGATAGTCTGCGACTTCTTCAATGCCGGATTTCATCGCTCTGGCAACTGCTTGGGGGTTATCGATGATGATTTGGTAGCGTTGACGAATGTTGTCCCCCAGCGCCATGGCGATGAATGCATCAATTTGTTCAAAGTAGTCGCGTGCTGATGCTGGGCCCGTGAATACCACCGGGAAAGGCTGTTGCTGATTTTCGGGTGCGCTTAAAATACCGAGTAGATATAAAATCTCTTCTGCCGTACCGACCCCGCCAGGAAACACGATAATGCCATGCCCCATTCTGACAAATGCTTCCAGGCGTTTTTCAATGTCCGGCATGATGACCAGTTCATTGACGATGGGGTTAGGGGCTTCCGCGGCAATAATGCCGGGTTCAGAGATACCAATGTAACGACGAGAATGGATGCGTTGTTTGGCGTGAGCAACGTTGGCACCTTTCATCGGGCCTTTCATCGCTCCCGGTCCACAACCGGTGCAGATATCCAAGCCTCTGAGCCCTAAATGGTAGCCCACATCTTTGGTGTATTCGTATTCGTGGCGGCTGATGGAATGCCCGCCCCAACAGACGACAAGGTTAGGGGCTGTATTGGTCCGTAATACGCCTGCATTGCGTAGAATGTGGAAGACGGCATCAGTAATCCCTGCGCTGTCATTGAGCTGGATACTGGGATTATTTTGGATCTCGTTACTGACATAGACCAGGTCTCGCAGAACCGCAAACAAGTGTTCTCGAATACCCCGAATCATGTTGCCATCGACAAAAGCGTGTGCAGGCGCCTGTGTTAATCGAAGACGAATGCCCCTGTCTTGCTGAAGCACTTCGATATCAAAATCCGGATAACGCTCTAAAAGAGCACGACTATCATCCAGTGGACTCCCTGATGACAATACAGCCAAAGCGCATTGTCGCAATAGTTGATGTCCGCCAGAAAGTGACGTGTCCTTTAGCCGGTTGACTTCTTGTTGAGACAAAACTTCCAGGCTGCCTTCTGGAGAAACCAGGGCATCTACACAAGCAAATTCAGACATGCAATCTCCATTATCGCGGTGTGGCCAAGCGGGCCTGATGCCAGACCGAATGGATCTCATCGCGGTCTTCTTGGCTTAAATCATCCTCATTGAAAACCTGTGAGAGCCAAGTTTCAAAGACTTGGTCAAAATCAGCATCATCAGGGATATCAGCATGTTCCGCGACTAATTCAATCTGAGGGATCAGATAGCCCAGAGCAAATAATTGCTCAGCGGGTGCTGTTTGCTCCATCTCACTCAGGGTGAAATGGAGTTGTTGAGCGCGTTTATTATAAGCGGGGGGCTGCATAAAAACTCCTCTATCTTTTTTTATGATAAGGGATTACGTCGATGACAGGTACTCTCCTGAGTGCATTCTATGAAGTATGAGGCATTTGATGAGCTTACAGGCGTTTGATGATTATTTGACTTCAATGTGAATGACCCAACGTGAATGACTCAACATCAATGATATCAACAGGGTAACAGGTCTCATCGGTAGCGTAGAGCAATGGGTATTGCGGCTTCCAGGGAGCGCAATGCCGCCTGTGCGGCGACGCAAGAAGATCGAAACGGTGCTCTATCGCGATATCACGGATGTGACAAGCCGTGAATCACCGAAGCCTTGTGACGATAATCCGGGCCACCGTATCGCCGTCAAATGCCCCTCATGGGCATGTCAATATAGGTTGGTGCCACCAGCGGCTAGTGAAGCGTCGGCGTGGAGAGGTGTGTTTACGCTGCAGCAATCATTGGATTTGGTAATTGTTGCCAATTAATGAGTTGCAGCTGATTAATGAACCACTGAAGCGCTTGTCCTTGAGCATGTTTACGCCAAGCGATACAAAGTGAGAGGTCTGGACTGGGGGAAGCAGCTTCAAGTGCAACCAGTTGATTTTGTGTGACAAGAGGGTGCACCAGTAATTCAGGTAAGCGGGCGACGCCTAACCCCATCAGTAATGACTGAATGAGGGTCGAGATATGGGAGACCGTCAGATGTGAAGTCAGATGATTGTGCGACCTGTCCTGAGTACAAGCCAGATTCAATAAATAGGGAGTCAGTGTCTCAAGTTCGAGGGGTTGAGGTGTGAGGGCTAGCGGATGCTGGGGATGGGCCACTAAACGCTGGGGCCACTGACCTATTTCATGAACCGCAATACGGCTATCCACTAATGTCGGTACGGGGGCACCAATGATAAGATCCAGTTGGTTGTTCAGTAGCGCATCCCAGGGGTCGCCAGGCCACTCTTCCATTAAAGCTAATTGAGTGCCTTGGTGCTGCTGATGAAAATGCTGAACCTGTTGTAATACCGGGGCATGGGGCAACAGTGAATGAAGGAATAATGTGAGCTTTGGCTCCCAGCCCATTGAAACATGGCGTGCTGCATCGACTAACCCTTCGGCCGCTTCCAGAATATGTCGGCCCTGACACAACAATAATTCGCCCGCAGGGGTTAGAATAGCTCTATGACCATCGCGGTTAAACAGGCTGATCCCTAGCTCTTGTTCCAGTTTTCGGATGGTGTAAGACACCGCCGAAGGCACTTTGTAGAGTTCACTAGCCGCAGCAGCAAAGCTACCTTTACGAGCGATGGCATCCAGTACTTCTAGTGCTTCAAATGTGAGAGGCGTCGACATGGTGGCTACACAGTTATTCGGCGGTCGGAGATGAGCCTTGAGTCTATACACTTGATGCCCTGGGCGTGCTTGACCCGAGTCAAGGTGAATGCATAAAGGCATGCTTGCGCCCGAATGTCGGGGGTGCTAGGGTCCTGCGCTTTATCGCGCGCTGGTTGTTGAGTGTGATGAATAAGTCTTGCTGGTGGACTTTTCTTGCCTTTGTGATGATGGATGATGCGGTATGTTCAATGCGCACTATTTAAGAACCTTTATTACTCTTGTCGAAACCGGCAGTTTCACGCAGACCGCGCGCAAACTTGAGATGACTCAGCCCGGTGTCAGTCAGCATATCCGCAAGCTGGAGCAGTATTTCTCTATGCCGTTGCTGGCACGCAAAGGGAAGCGGTTTGATTTGACCGATGCTGGACGTCAAGTTTATGAGTACGCCGTTCGGCTCTTTTCTGAGCACGAACAGTTTAAGCATTCGCTGGATAACTTGATGCCCGATAGTGGCGAGTGCCGAATTGCCAGTGTGGCGAGTTTTGGCGTGCTGTTTTATCCCTTCGTCTTGGGGTATTTAAAAAACTATCCCCGTATGCGGATGACTTATCGTTTTACCTCCAATAACGAAGCGATAGGTGAAGTTCTGGCCAAGCGAATGGATGTCGCTATCGTGACCGATATGGTGCGCCACCCTGATTTGACCTGTAAGCCCTTTATGGAAGAGCCCTTGGTGGTGATTGTGCCTGCTGACTTTCAGGGCGGTACTTTGGCCGAACTTCTGGGGCTGGGCTTTATTGAGCATCAGCAAGCCCGCGAGCAAATCTCCATGTTATTTAAGGCTAACTTTCGAGGAGAGTATCGTGGGCCGCGCCAATTAGCGGTTCGTAGCCAAGTGAATCGGATTAATATGGTGTTAGATGCGGTAGCTCGAGGTTTAGGATTTACCGTATTGCCACGCGGTGTGTGGGAGAGCTCTCCTTGGCAGCAGCAAACGCGTGAGTGGCGATTATCCGAAGACGTGCATGAATCATTGTATCTGGTCTATCAAGACAGCAGTGAGTTGCCTGAGCGTTATTCTTATTTACTTGAAGCCTACCGTGATTGGCGCCTAGGCAATGAAATGGCGGGCGCAGATCTTGAAGCAGCAGGTGAAACGGCGACGACTTCTTCGATTTGAGGCGCTGTTCAATCTGTTTTAAGGGGTCATGGTGACCCCTTTTTTGCGCGCACCGGCATGAGGCTTTGCGGTGGTTTTGTGCGCTATTTTGAGACACTTTGATTGCTTGTGTCTGACGGGTCCACTCAATAACGTGTTACAAATGGCAGTATTTTAGCCGATTGATTTTGTGTCTTGGATAATGTCGTTGATGGGGTGGGTGGCTTTGCGACTGGGCCGAATGATGAGATCGGTTGCTGGAGTTTTTCTAAATGGATATTCAGGTGATACAAGGTGTCATGCATCAGGCTGGATAGTCGGATACAACTGGCCAAAGGCGTTGTTGCTCTATAGCGCTCCCCCTCAATTCTAAAGCGCAGCTGCTCAAGCTTGCGTCTCTGCTTTTGATTACTTTGCTCTACTATTTCATCCGATAATTTTTGCCGCAGGGCCTCAAGGGCTTGAGGGTCTTGCTGCGCCATTTCCATGAGCGTATCAAAACAAGGTAATGATGTCGCCATGTGCCACCCCGTGGTAAGAGAGGTCATTGAAATTGTCTATAGGCATCTAATAAGGGTTTAGCAAAAAAAAGTAGGTTTCTCCTCTTCAAGTTGAGGCGCTTGATGGAGTGTGCTCTGAATTTGATTCATTGATCAGTGGATTCTTCTGTGAATGACGCATATTGAGGTGTGCTTATGTGTCGTTGGGTTCTTGTGTGGTTTATGCCTCTATTTTTGTGTTTTTTTGACATTTTTGGCGAAGATCGCGTCTAGACATAGCGCTATCCACTGCACATAATCGGTGCGGGCTAAGATGATTTCTGTGCATGTGTTTGAAAGGTAAACACAATCCTACTCACGGCCTGGTAGGCAAGATTAAGAAATTGAGTGGCACAGGAATTGCTGAGCATTAATGTCGTGCTTGATCACCCATTGGAGTGCGTTTGGGGTTGAGCACAGCGCTGATCAGGGGTGAGGCTTGGCGTTGTTGAAGAATGACTGACACGCGATATCGTCCTCACCACCATAACGCAATACTCACTGATACCTTAATAAACACAATAAAGGGAATTCGGGCCATGAAAGCAGCTTTTAAAAAAACACTTCTAAGTGCTGCCACATCTATTGCACTCGCCGGGGTTGCCGTTCATGCGGTTGCTGCGGATACCATTAAAATTGCCATGGCGGGTCCGGTTTCCGGCCCTGTGGCTCAGTATGGCGATATGCAGTTTATCGGGGCCAAAATGGCCATTAAGCGTATTAATGATGCTGGAGGCGTGGATGGACGCCAGCTAGAAGGTGTTGTTTTTGATGATGCCTGTGAACCCAAGCAAGCTGTCGCCGTTGCGAACCGTATTGTCAATGAAGGCATTCGTTTCGTTGTGGGGCATTTATGTTCTGGGTCAACCCAGCCTGCCTCCGATATTTATGAAGATGAAGGGGTGATGATGATCACGCCCGCCTCGACCAGCCCGGCGATTACTGAGCGGGGCTATGAGATGATTTTCCGCACGATTGGCCTGGATAACATGCAGGGCCCTGTGGCGGCTGACTACATTATTCATCACGCTAAGCCTGAACGCGTCGCGGTCATTCATGACAAACAGCAGTATGGAGAAGGGATTGCGACGGCTGTGCGCCAAGGGTTGGAAGAGGCGGGGGTTGATGTCGTGATGTTCGAAGGGATTACGGCTGGCGATAAAGACTTCTCAGGCCTAATCTCCAAAATGGCACGTGAGAAGGTCGACTTTGTTTATTACGGCGGTTACCACCCGGAGTTGGGGCTGATTCTGCGTCAATCACGTGATGCGGGTTTTGACGCTCAATTTATGGGCCCGGAAGGGGTAGGTAACCCCGATATTACCGCGATCGCCGGTGATGCTTCCGAAGGGCTTCTGGTGACTCTGCCCCCCAGTTTTGATGAAGATCCGCGCAATGCTGATCTTGTCAAAGCCTTTAAGGCCAATGATGAAGACCCTTCCGGTCCTTTTGTGATGCCGGCTTATGCCGCTGTGCAAGTGATGGCTGATGGCATCGAGGGTGCGGATAGCACCGATCCCTATGATGTGGCCGAATACTTACGCAGCCATACCTTTGATACGCCCATCGGTCAGGTCGCTTTTGATGAAAAAGGTGATCTGAAATCTTTCCGCTTTGTGGTTTATAACTGGCACAAAGACGGCTCTAAAACACCAGCGAACTGATCATAAACGTATTGATCATCAATAGCCTAATCGTGATGTGATGGCGCTATTAGGCTGTTTGACTGGTTTTGTTGAGGGTTGACCCTTAGGTCACGTCTCTAACCTGAACGCGTGTCACCGCATGAGCTCAGTGCGCCACAAGTGCACTGACGCTCACGTGGATGGGGTAATTGCGCATGAGTGAGTCCTTACTTTATTTTTTTCAGCAGGTCATTAATGGCCTCACGGTGGGTAGTACCTATGCCTTAATTGCCATCGGCTACACCATGGTCTATGGCATTATCGGCATGATTAATTTCGCCCATGGCGAGATTTATATGATCGGTACCTATGTCACCTTTATCGTTGTCACGGCGCTTGCCTCAATGGGTATTGAGTTTTTACCCGTTGTATTGGTGACGGCTTTAGCCATTAGCATGTTAGTGGCGGGTTCATATGGGTATGCCATTGAGCGAGTGGCTTATCGCCCGGTACGAGGAAGCAAACGACTGATCGCTTTGATTTCAGCGATTGGGATGTCCATTTTTCTGCAAAACTATATGCGCCTGGCCCAGGGGCCGCGCGATTTGGCGATGCCTGGCCTGATTTCAGGCGGCTGGGATCTTTCTGGGGAAGGCCCTCTGGCATTAAGTCTTTCCTATATGCAGGCCATTATCTTTATAGCCACTTTAGTGAGCATGGGGGCGCTGACCTGGTTCATCAGTCGCTCGCGAACTGGGCGTGCTTGTCGTGCCTGTGCTCAAGACCAGGGCATGACCAGTCTGCTGGGTATCAATACCAATAAAGTGATTGCCATTACTTTTGTGATAGGCGCCATGCTGGCGGCCGTGGCCGGTTTCTTGTTAGGCCTTTACTACGGTGTTGTTAACCCGATGATCGGCTTTATCGCAGGGTTGAAAGCCTTTACTGCAGCTGTTCTAGGCGGTATTGGGTCGATTCCTGGCGCTATGCTGGGGGGGCTGATTCTCGGTGTGACAGAAAACATGACGGCAGCTTATTTCTCCACCGAATATAAAGATGTGGTGGCCTTCACTTTATTGTGTCTCATTCTGCTATTTAAACCCTCAGGCATTTTGGGTAAGCCAGAAGTGGAGAAAATCTAATGGCTAATATTAAATCTGCCTTCTTTTCAGCGCTTCTGACCTTGTTTTTGGGCGTTTCTGTAATGGGGCTTCAGCTTGAGTCTGCAGGGATTAAGTTGGGGGTGCAGGTCGCCGATAGTCATACGTTTTGGTATCTCGGGCTGGCCGCTTTGTTGGTGTTTGGGGTGCAGCTATTCCGAGATAAGCTACCTCGCTTGAGAAGTGATCCGGAAAAGCGCTTTGAGTGGCCTGAAGTGTTTAAAGGTGAGCAACGCCAGCGTATGTGGATGGCGCTTGTGATCATTCTGATGTTGATGTTTCCTTTTGTCTCGTCACGAGGCTGGATTGATATCGCTACGCTGGTGCTGATTTATGTGATGCTGGGCCTTGGCTTGAACATTGTGGTGGGCTTAGCAGGGTTGCTCGATCTGGGTTACGTCGGCTTTTATGCCGTGGGTGCTTACAGTTATGCGTTATTACACCAATATCTTGGCTTTTCTTTTTGGGAAGCCTTGCCTTTAGCCGGTGGTATGGCGGCTTTATTTGGTTTTCTACTCGGCTTCCCTGTACTGCGTTTGCGTGGCGATTATCTGGCGATTGTGACTTTAGGTTTTGGTGAGATTATTCGTTTAATGCTGAATAACTTGACCGAATTAACAGGAGGGCCCAATGGCATTGGCGGTATCCCTAAGCCGACATTTTTTGGCTTAGAGTTATCTCGCCGAGTCGATGAAGGGTGGGGCACATTGCATGAGTTTTTTGGCTTCAGCTACAGCCCCGTGCATAAAGTGATCTATCTGTATTTATTGGCATTCCTATTAGTACTGCTCACCCTGTATGTGATTCGCCGCTTTATTCGTATGCCCATTGGTCGTTCTTGGGAAGCCCTGCGTGAAGATGATATTGCGTGTCGCTCATTAGGGTTAAGCCCCACTTGGGTCAAGCTTTCAGCCTTTACGTTAGGCGCTAGTTTTGCTGGATTTGCCGGTAGTTTTTTTGCCGCTCGCCAAGGCTTTATTAGCCCGAACTCTTTTGCCTTTATTGAGTCTGCCATTATCTTGGCCATTGTGGTGTTGGGGGGAATGGGGTCCCAATTGGGTGTGATTTTGGCGGCGATTGCGATGATCTTATTGCCTGAGTTGGCACGTGAGTTTAATGAATATCGGATGTTGCTGTTTGGTTTGATGATGGTCGTCATGATGGTTTGGCGTCCCCAAGGCTTGTTGCCTATGAAACGACCTCAGCGAAGGCTAGATACTACCCGTTTGGCATCTGCATCCACTGGGGAGGCTTCCAATGTCAAATAACCTTTTGGTGGTGCGTGATCTGAGTATGCGTTTCGGGGGCTTGCTCGCGGTAGATCAGATGGCCCTGACGGTTGATGAGCGCCAGATTGTGTCACTGATTGGCCCTAATGGTGCGGGTAAAACGACTGTATTTAACTGTATTAGTGGCTTTTATCGTCCGACTTCGGGTGAGGTGATTTTTCAAGGTAAGGCAATGCATCGTTTGCCTGATTATAAAATTGCTCGCCACGGTATGGTGCGAACGTTTCAAAATATTCGCCTGTTTCGTGAAATGACGGTCTTGGAAAACCTACTCATTGCACAGCATATGCAGGCTGAGCGTAACTTGCTTAAAGGCATGTTTAATACTAGCGGCTATCGAAAAAAAGAAGATGAATTGGCTGATCGAGCGGCGTATTGGCTTGAGCGTGTTGGCCTTTTAGAACATGCCAATCGTGAGTCGGCTTATCTTTCTTATGGTCAGCAGCGGCGCCTGGAAATTGCGCGCTGTATGGTCACACAGCCTCGGCTTTTGATGTTGGATGAGCCCGCGGCGGGTTTGAACCCGAGAGAAACGGCTGAGTTAGATGAGTTGATTGTTGAACTGAAAGATCAACAAGGCGTCGCTGTATTGTTAATTGAACATGATATGAAGTTGGTGATGGGCATCTCGGATCAAATTGTTGTGGTGAATCAAGGGGCTCATTTAGCCTCGGGTACGCCTGATGAGATTCGCAATAATCCGGATGTGATTAAAGCCTATTTGGGGGAAGAGTAATGCTGAAGTTATCTGATATTCAGACATTCTATGGCCCCATTCAGGCGCTCAAAGGGGTCTCGCTTGAGGTCAATCAGGGGGAAATTGTCACGCTTATTGGTGCCAATGGGGCCGGCAAGAGTACCTTGCTGATGACGATATGTGGTGATCCTCAGGCTCGAGAGGGGCAGGTGGTGTTTGAAGGCCGTGATATCACCCAAGCCCCGACCGCGCAAATCATGCGCTCTGGATTGGCTGTTGTGCCAGAAGGGCGACGTGTTTTTACCGGGATGACGGTGGAAGAGAATTTGGCCATGGGGGCTTTTTTTCAGACACCAGAAGAAACTGAGCGATTGCTGGATCATGTGCTCAAGCTATTCCCGCGTCTAAAAGAACGTTATACCCAGCGTGCCGGGACAATGTCCGGTGGTGAACAGCAAATGCTGGCCATTGGTCGTGCTTTGATGAGTCAACCTCGCTTATTACTTTTGGATGAGCCTTCGCTAGGGCTAGCGCCCATCATTATTGCTCAAATCTTTGAGATTATTGAGCAGCTGCGTGAAGAAGGCACCACGATTTTCCTCGTCGAGCAAAACGCCCATCGGGCATTAAGTATTGCTGACCGGGGCTATGTGTTGGAGCATGGTCATATTGTGATGCAAGACACCGGTGAGGCCTTGTTGAACGATGACAATGTGCGTCGAGCCTATCTAGGGGGGTAAGCGCGCTTGATGGTCTGCTCACGTTCCCCGCTGTGGTATGTTGCTTTGAGCGTGAGGCACGTTTGAGAGTAGGGGACGTGAGCGGAGCCGCTGTGATCTACATGAGTGTGATCTAGATTAGTGTGATCTAGATTAGGATGGTATTTGAGCGGCTAGGCCTGCCGCTTGAATATTGTCGGCGGTGAGATCGAGGATATTCTGCCGGGCCTCCCGGGAGATCCAGGCGCTGTGTGGGGTGACAATAAGATTGAGCGGTGCCTGATTGGCGAGCGCATCCAGTAATGGATTGCCGTCTTTCGGCGGTTCTTGAGTGAGCACATCGGTGGCAAATCCACCGAGTTGTCCTGCTTTGAGTGCTGTTAACGCAGCACTTTCATCCACGATGCCGCCACGAGCACAGTTGATCAATAATAATTCTGGCTTGGCTTTAGCCAGGAGGTCGCCATCGACCAAGTTGCGGCTGTCATCGGTGAGCGGACAGTGCAGTGATAAGACATCGGTTTGACTGATCAGTGATGCCAACGACGGACGAGTATCTTGGGTATCCCCAGGGCGAGCGGCGAAAGTCACTTTCATGTCGAAGGCTTCGGCCAGTTGTGCGACTTTTTTACCTAAGGTTCCTGAGCCTTGGATAACCAGATGTTTACCGGCAAGCGCCATCACAGGGTGATCCAATAGACAGAAAAAGGGGCTTTGCTGCCATTTACCGGCGGCGACATCTTGTTGATAGCGAGGCAGCTGGGTGGTCAGCGCCAGCATTAGCATCATGGTGTGTTGTGCGACACTATGGGTGCCATAGGCCTCGACATTTTTGACTGATATACCGCGGGTTTTGGCGGCGTCTAAGTCGATGTTATTGGTGCCCGTCGCCATAACGCAGATCAGTTTAAGTTTGGGACAGGCCGCCATGACGGCCTCATCAATGACGACTTTATTGGTGAGGGCGATTTCAGCATCGGCCAAGCGATCGGCGGTGTCTTCTGCACGGGTGTAGTCATAGCAGGTCAAGTCTGCCGCGATGGTTTGTAAATGGGTAAAGTTAAGGCCTTCCCCCATGCTGGCGCGATCCAGCAAGACGCTTCGGCTCATTAATGGACTCCCTGACATTATGATTGAACAAGGTCGCACGAGGCGGACGATGTGATATTGATATCACATCTTGCCTGGGGTCAATCGGATGAGTCTAGCTGAAACTGGTTGACAATCTGGGTCAGGGTTTTCGACTGGTCACTGATACTGTCACTGGTTCTGCCTTGATTGTTGGCGGCTTCTCGGCTGGATTGAGTCATGGTTAGCAGATCACTCATATGTTGATTGATCTCATCGGAAGTCGCCGATTGCTGATGGGCCGCACTGGCAATTTGTTCCGCTTGCTCGCTGACCAGAGTAAAGCGCTCCCCCACGGCTTCCATATGCGTACGAACGGATGCGGTATCCTCGGAGAGTGCTTCCGCTAGGCTATTGGTTTGACTAATATGTTGCATCGCTTGCTCAGCGGCATTTTTGAGCTGATTCAGTAAGCTGGCAATTTCACCTGTGCTTTGATGCGTACGCCCGGCCAGTTGGCGGACTTCATCCGCCACGACCGCAAATCCTCGACCGGCCTCGCCCGCACGGGCAGCTTCAATGGCGGCATTCAGGGCCAGTAGATTGGTTTGTTCAGCCACTTCGCTAATGACTTCCACAACCTGATGAATATGTTGGCTATGCTCTGATACTTCGGTATTGATGGTATGGACTTGACTGACTTCTTGGCTAAGATGCTCAAGACCTTGTAACCAGCCCTCATAGGTTTTTTGAAGTTCCTGATAAGCTTGAACCGCATCGCTGTTGATTTCCGTGGCACGGGCTGCACTTTCAGCAATATGTTGACCGGCAGTACCGTGCTCTTCCAGTGCTGAGGCTGTTTGATCAAGGGCGCTTTGCTGATCATTGAGGCGTATGAGGGTAGTGTTAGACGCGGTTTCCATCGCCATGCTTTGTTGGTCTAGGGCTTGCCCGCTTTGTTTGAGCTGACTGACAATCTGGCGCCAACGTTCTGTCATGGTCTGCATGGCCGCCAGTAAGCTCCCTTCTGGCGCGGCTTCTGTGAGCTGGGGTAATCGGCCCTGAGCAATCGTATGGGCGAGGGCTTGCATTTGCCTGGGTTCTCCGCCAAGGGGGCGCATCACTTGACGAGCTAACCACAGGGCTGCCAATACCAGCACAATAGCAAAAGCTAATGATAGCCAGCTGATATCTCGCATCAGTTGGGTCACTGGTGCAAAAGCTTCTTGTGTATGTCGCTCGGCAATTAAAGCCCACTGATGTTGGCCATAGTGAATTGGTAAACCGTGGCGTAAGCTCATGGCACCATCGAGGCCTTTTTCTTCTACAGTCAGGGTTTGGCCGTTCAGTGCTTGAACCACCGCATCACCTGTGACCTTGGGCTCGTTGGTATGGCGCGTTGAGTTGGAGCGGAGTTGATGGTCGTTTCCGACCAGATAAGTTTCTCCAGTCGTTCCCAGTCCTGTTCGTAACTGCATGATGGTATTCAGTGGTGTGAGGTCCATGCTCAGCAACGCCACCATTTGCACTTGGTTTTTCTTTTCACCTTCATCCCCCATCATGACGGGGATTGCCATCACTGAAATCGGGCCATGAGTGGGGCTAGGGGCGTAGTCAGTGAGCACTCGCTTATGTTGTGCCATGGCTTTAGAAAAGGCTTGGGCGAGCGTGTCTTGTGGATTCTGAGGGTTTAGGGTGGTGCGCTTGAGTTCAGGAGTGTTCACACTGTAAAAGACCTCTCCGGAGGGGAAAACCAGAGTGAGATCTTGAAAATCAAAGGTTTTGACAAAAGCCTGGAAGAACTCCTGGCTATAATTAATGGTGCTCATGAGCCCCATTCGATTCAAACCAGAAAAACTGGCGACGAGGTTGTGTCGTAAAAGCTCAAGCTGTTCAAAACGATTTTTAACGTAACTTTCGAGGCGTTGTTGGCGGGTGGCGGAAACAGCTTCTAGAGCGGCTTGAGATTGGTTGCGCAATGCTTCGCGGGCATCGACCCAGGCTAAGGTGGCGACTAATGCCATAGGAATTAGCCCTAACGCACAGTAACTGACGATTAATTTTAACCTCAAGGTCATGAAAAGCCTCAATCATTGGGCTCCGGGATATCTGGAGCGTCTTAACCAGTATTTCGAATACTGATCATTATGTGAGACTTTTATGACTAAATCGTGATGTGTCTGAGATGTGATTAAAGCTGAGTCTGATTAGTGGCACTGACTAACTGGCAAGCCTCATCGAACGGATTGCGAAAGCGATGAGGGTGGCGGCAATCAAAATAATAGCTATCGCCTGCGTTCAGGACATAGCAGTCTTCACCGACGGTCAGCTCGATTTGCCCTGAGATGATAATGCCGGCTTCTTCCCCTTCATGCGTAAACATATCATCACCACTGTCTGCTCCCGGAGGGTAGGTCTCGGTCAAAAAGGTGAGAGCTCGTTGTGGGAAGTCTTGTCCGACCAGCCTCATTTTGACATCGCTACTGCCGATATCTAGCAATTCTTCAGGACGATAAACCACTTTTTGTGGTTTCTGATGCTCGATGTCCAGAGAGAAAAAATCGACCAGTGACATGGGAATGCCGCTAAGCACCTTTTTTAGGGAGCTGACAGACGGGCTGACGCTGTTCTTTTCAATCATTGAAATGGTGCTATTCGTGACACCTGCCCGTTTGGCCAGCTCTCGTTGTGATAGCCCTTTCATCTGACGGATGGTTTTGAGTCGAGCCCCTATATCCAAGGCAACCTCCTAAATCATGTGCCGTTAATGGGCGGAGTCAAAAGCCCTCACCGGGTTATCGCTTGAGAGGCGATCAAGTGATGGGCTCGATTAAGTAATGGATGAAGTGTTCAGGATTGAGCACGGTATGGTGACGTTCATAGAGGATGATTGCAATCTTTTTACTGGGAGAATAATTGATCAGGGGTATCCTATTGATTGCTTTAGCGCGCTATGTATCGCTTTATCGCGATATGTATTGCTTTGTCGAGTTCTCCAAGAGGCCGATAAGAAAAACGACGTCAACTGTCCTTTAAAAACTGTCCTTTAAAAAGGGTTGTAAAATTTAATTGACATCGGCAGGCTGATCTTTCTACTCATTATGACCGGATATTGCCATGAGATCGTCGTTCTCTCCTGCAGACCACCCTGATTCCTATTATGTGGCAACCGCCCGTGATTTGGTGGAACGCCCTGCGCTTGATGAAACATTGAATGTGGATATTGGTGTGATTGGCGGAGGGTTAACCGGCATCAATACGGCACTTGAACTGGCTCAGGCCGGGTTTAGCGTGGCGGTATTGGAAGCTCATCGTATCGGCTGGGGGGCCAGTGGACGTAATGGTGGCGAGCTTATTCGAGGGATCGGTCATGATTTAACGCCATTTGAGCCTCATATCGGTCAAGAGGGCATCCATGCCTTGCAAATGATGGGATTTGAAGCCGTCGACATTGTGCGTGAGCGTATTCAGCGCTATGACATTGACTGTGATCTGCACTGGGGATATGCCGATTTGGCGATGCGCCCTCGTCATCTTCGAGCACTGGAAGCTGAGCAAGCTGAGCTTCAAGCCCTGGGATATCCGCATCAACTTGCTTTGTTGGATCGGCACAGTGTGACGCAAGTGGTGAACTCCGACCGTTATTTAGGCGCGCTTGTCGATGAGGGGAGTGGTCATTTACACCCATTGAATCTGCTGTTGGGAGAAGCTTCGGCTGCCGAGCGATTAGGGGTGCGCTTATTTGAATCTTCGCCTGCACAGCAGTTGCAAGTCGTGAATGACAAAGTGGTGGTCACGACGCCTAAAGGGGTTCTCAACTGTGATCAACTGGTGTTGGCCGGTAATGCTTATATCGGCCATCAATTGGCGCCTTATGCCGGTGCGCGAGTCCTACCCGCGGGCAGTTATGTGGTCGCGACTGAGTCTTTGGATGAGTCGCTTTGTGAGCAGTTAATGCCGGGGGGCAGGGCCGTTGCCGATATGAGAGTGGCATTGGATTATTATCGCATCTCAAAAGATCGGCGTTTAATTTTTGGCGGGCTTTGCACTTATTCGGGGCGTGATCCACAGGACATTCGGGCTGCGTTACAGCCGAATTTAGCGCACGTTTTTCCTCAGTTAAAAGAGGTTGCGCTTGAGTATGCCTGGGGCGGTATGATTGGGATTGGCGCGAATCGCTTGCCTCAAATTGGCCATATTCCGGGCCAACCCCAGGTGTTATATGCTCAGGCGTATGCCGGACATGGTTTGAATGCCACTCATATGGCGGCACGTGTTCTGGCTGAGCATCTACAGGGTCATTCTGAACGTTTCGATATTTTCCACCGGGTCCCGCATATGGCGTTTCCCGGTGGGGCCTATTTACGCTCTCCCTTGCTGGCCGTCGGCATGTTATGGCATCGTTTTAAAGATCTTTTTTAAGGGAATAGGTTTTTTTAAAGGAATCTTTTTTAAAGCGTCAGCCAAGTCGTTTTGAGTTCTGTGTACTTATCAAAGGCATGGAGTGATTTATCCCGGCCATTGCCAGATTGTTTAAATCCTCCGAAGGGGGCTGTCATATCACCACCATCATAGTGATTAATCCAGACACTTCCCGCACGCAACGCTTTTGCGGTTTTATGGGCTTTGCTGATGTCGGCAGTCCACACTGCTGCGGCCAGCCCATAAATGGTGTCGTTAGCAATGGCAATGGCTTCTTCCATCGTTTTGAAAGGAATGACCGAGAGCACTGGCCCGAAAATTTCTTCTTGGGCTATGCTCATTTGGTTATCCACTTGGTCAAAAATGGTCGGCTCTATGAATAAACCACCACTGTCTTTTAAGACTTGAGCGCCGCCGCAGATCAGTTGTGCTCCTTCCTGTTGGCCCGCTTCAATATATTGAATAATGCGATCCAGTTGGGTTTCATCCACGATGGCACCACAGGTCGTGGCAGGATCTAATGGATGTCCGGGTTGCCAAGTTTTCAAGGCTTTCGCGACACGCTGAATAAACTCATCTTTAATGCTGGCTTCAATGAGTAGCCGAGTGCCTGCAGTGCAGACCTCTCCCTGATTGAAGGCCACGGCCTGTGCGGCGGCATCGGCTGCAGCATCCAGGTCGGGCGCATCAGCAAAAATGATATTAGGACTTTTACCGCCAGCTTCGAGCCAGACACGTTTCATATTGGATTGACCTGCATAGACCATGAGCTGCTTAGCCACTTGGGTCGAGCCTGTAAAGACCAGCGTATCGACATCCATATGCAAGGCGAGGGCTTTACCTACCGTATGACCAAAACCCGGTAGCACATTGAGAACCCCCGGCGGCAAACCGGCTTCTAGGGCTAGTTGTCCTAGCCGGATTGCGGATAAGGGGGATTTTTCTGAAGGTTTGAGTATCACGCTATTACCGGCGGCCAGTGCCGGGCCTAATTTCCAACACGCCATCATTAAAGGAAAGTTCCAGGGGACGATGGCGGCAACAACGCCCACGGGTTCACGGGTAATCATGCCAATTTCATTCGGTGCGGTTGGGGCGATTTCGTCATAGATCTTGTCGACGGCTTCGGCTGACCAACGAATTGCACGAGTGGCACTATTGACGTCAACACTGAGTGAAAACCGAATCGGTTTCCCCATATCCAGCGTTTCGAGTAATGCCAACTCATCGCGGTGTGCTTCCATTAGGTCTGCCAAACGTAAGAGAATGGTTTTGCGTTGGGCTGGCGCCAAGGCCGACCAAATGCCGCTTTCGAATGTCGTGCGAGCATTACTTACCGCCAAGTCTGCATCGGGCTGGTCACAGCTGGCGACCTGGGCCAAGCAGTGACCATCAATCGGACTGATGCATTCAAAGGTGGCGCCACTCTGAGCGGCTTGCAGGGTGCCATTAATCAGGGCTTGTTGCGGCACTTTGAGTGATTTAGCCGCGGCTTGCCAATCTTCTAGTGTTTTGCGCGTTGCCATGATCTTCTCCCATTTGTACAGTCGATGGCTGATCAGTCGCTTATGATTCGTCGCTGAGGTAAAGGCCTTATTGCAAAAACTTATGTCAAGCACTTATATCAAGAACTTATGTCAGGACAATTCAATGGGTCCAGCCTAGCCCGAGGGGAAACATGTATTCAATATTTTTTACAAAGTGTTTTTTATTTTGGACTTGGCGGTGCTGATCACTGTTTCGAACATCGATAGAGAAGACTGAATGCGATTGGATGTGTTGTGCGCGCGCCAAACTGGGCGGAGTCGGCGCCAAATGAAGCCGCTGTTGGCGCAAGGCCATGTTTGGGTGAATGGTCACGTTGAGCAAGATCCTAAGGCCTGGGTGACGGGATTTGATCGTATTGAGATCACGGATGAGCAGGGGCAGCCTTGTCTCATTCAGACTGGGCGGCCCCGTGAGTATTGGATACTCCACAAACCCGCAGGTTATATCAGCAGTCATGTGTCTGAGTCCGGTCACCCGACTGTTTTTGAGTTATTGCCCGAAGCCGTTCGCCAGGAAGTCCATTTTGTTGGCCGCTTGGATGTTTCGACGACAGGATTGATGTTGATGACCAGCGATGGGCAGTGGTCTAAGCGGTTGTCTCGACCTGAGTTTCATATGCCCAAAGTGTATCGGGTGCAGACTGAAAGCCCGATGGACGAGGCGGACAAACAAGCCTTTGCCGAAGGGGTTTGGTTACATGGCGAGTCGTGTCTGACGCGCCCTGCAGCGCTTGAGATTATGAATGAGCATTGGGTTCGACTGACCCTGCATGAGGGGCGTCGTCACCAGGTGAAACGTATGTTGAGGTGTCGCCATAATCGGGTTTTAGCATTGCATCGTGAGTCGATGGGGCCGTTAAACTTGCAAGGGCTGGCTGAAGGGGAAGTGAGAAGGTTAAGTGCCGAGGAGTTACAGGCTGTGGACGATGAGCTGAAGCGGTATATTGAATCCTGTTCATCTGAAAAGATGCGTAGCTTGCTATCATAGTTTTTAATTATGACTTCGATATAAATCTTTTTTTGGCAATAATCATGATTTGGGTCCATAGTCTGAATTATGGAGGTTGACCCCAGCGACCTTCTGCGCTTCGCAAGAAGCTTTCATCCCAGAGGAGACGGATCATGAATAACAACGATGATTACAAAAAACAGCATCCGATCATGTACGAAGTATCGCAGACCTATATGAGCCTCTTTACCTCGCGACCGGCTGAGTTAGAACTTGAGCGTATGATGTCTGTCGGCGCCTTGTTACACGAGCAGCTGGAAAAACTAGACGCCGCACCGACTCCAGTTCCTAACAAATGTTAGTGTCCAATAAGCGGTAACGCATTAAATCGAATTCAGATACAGGCCCTCTTTTGGCAATGTCTATGTTGACTGTGTTCATGTTGACCGTGTTCATCTTGAAAGTGTCTACCTAGATCGTGCTGAAGAGGGCCTGCGGGTTTATGCGGCAGGTTGCTGTTGAGTGATGCAGTGGATATTGCCGCCCCCTAACAGTATTTCTCGTCCAGGGACCATCACAATTTTACGGTCAGGAAAGCACTGTTGCAGAATTTCCCGAGCGACAGCATCTTGTTCATCGCCAAAAGCGGGGGCAACGACACCACCGTTGACCATCAGGAAGTTAATATAAGAGCCAGCCAGCCGAATGCTCGGGTCGCGCTTTTGGCTGCGCTGTAACGTTTCGACACTTTCACACTCTTCTAGTGTGGCATGAATCGGGCCGGGCAGAGGCATATGGGTAATGATGATCTGTCGCCCCCGAGCATCTTGTACGGCGGTTAATCTATCTTCAGCGGCGCGACAACGGGTGTAATTGGGATCTTGCGGATCATCGGTCCAGGCGAGCAACACGTGGGCGGGTTCGATGAAGCAGCAGAAGTTATCGATATGGCCATCAGTTTCGTCATTGTGTAACCCATAGGGCAGCCAGATGATCCGCTCGATGTTTAACATTTCGGCCAAGCGTGTCTCAATGGCTGTGCGATCCATGTGAGGGTTGCGGTTAGGGTTAAGCAAACACTCTTCTGTCGTCAGTAAAGTACCTTCGCCATCCACATGAATCGCACCGCCTTCAAGAATAAAGTCGACGGTTTCATAACGATCGCAGCGCTCAATGCCGAGGATCTTCGCCGCGACTTTTTCATCTTTATCCCAGGGGAAGTAGAGTCCGCTTTGCATCCCTCCCCAAGCGTTAAAGCCCCAATCAATCCCTCTGAGTTGACCTTGTGTGTTAATCACAAAGGTCGGGCCTGTATCTCGCACCCAGGCATCATCGCTTGAGAGTTCGACCACTCGAATGTTGGGGTGCTCCAACTGCATGCTGGCATATTCAAATTGACGGCCCATAACCCCAACCGTAACCGGCTCAAAGGCTGCGATCGCTTGAGCGACCTGAACAAAGGCTTTCTGAGCGGGCTTGGCCCCGAGCCTCCAGTTATCGGGGCGGTGGGGCCATAGCATCCAGGTTTGCTGATGAGGCGCCCATTCAGCAGGCATATAAAAGCCATCATCACGAGGCAGGCAATGACGCAACAAGGCCATATTGAGACCTCTTCTTAATCAAGATCAGCCGTGGAGTTTAATAATGCTCGCCATCGAGTGTGAGCAGTCGATCGTATAACTCTGGGCGGCGGTCACGAAAAACACCCCAAGCGCTGCGCATCTGATCAATTTCATCGAGATCGAAGGTGTGTATAAGCACGCCCTCTTCAGTCGAATTGAGTTCTGCGACTTTGGCCCCTGTTGGGTCGGCAATAAAAGAGCTGCCGTAGAAGTTGATCGAAAATTCATCTTCTTTTTCGACGCCCACTCGGTTAGAAACGATTACTGGGGTGATGTTCGCCGCTGCGTGACCTTGTTGGGTGCGCTGCCAGTGGCCACAGCTATCAATGCTGCTGTCATGGGGTTCACTGCCGATGGCGGTGGGGTAAAGAATCAGTTCAGCCCCCATCAGGGCGAGGGAACGCGCTGTTTCTGGAAACCACTGATCCCAGCAAATGCCCAAGCCAATACGGCCATAGCGTGTATCCCAAACTTGAAACCCGGTATCTCCTGGCGAAAAGTAAAATTTTTCACTATAGCCAGGGCCATCTGGGATGTGACTTTTGCGATAGCGGTTGGGCTTTACTTGACCATCGGCATCGATCATGACAACGGTATTGAAGCGACTCTGCCCGGCCTTTTCATACACGCAAATCGGCAAGACGACCTGCAGTTCAGCCGCGACTTCTCTAAAACGAGCAATGGCCGGGTTGTCGGTCAAGGGCATCGCTAATTGCAGATATTCGTCTTTCTGCTTCTGACAGAAATAAGGCGTTTCGAAGAGCTCCTGCAGTAAAATGACTTGGGCGCCTTGCCGGTGCGCCTCGCGCACAAGTGCTTCTGCTTTGGCCAATGTTTCACTGCGGTTGTGCCCGACCGACATCTGGGTCGCGGCGACAGTAACTTGGGATGGACGCATTCAAGGCTCCTTGTCTATCTTAAGCGGCTAGGCGTCCGGCATGAAGGGCCGGTCAGGCGGCATTAAACGCAATGTGACGCCGTTTGCAAAGCATTTTTTATCAGCGATGGATGCTGGATGATCTGGCGAGTCCTAACCTGTCGAGCAGGTCAGGACCTTAACGCTGTTTAGAAGGCTTTCTCGCGGGCCTGATTAGGTGAAATCCTGGGCTTGCATCCAGGGAATGATTCGTTCAAACGCTGATTCAATTTTGTCCAGAGACGTTGAGTAGCTGATGCGAAGCGCATTGCCGCAGTGCTCTCCGAAAGTATCGCCAGGAATGGTGCAGACCCCCGTTTCCCTCAACAGTCGCATGGCCACATTGGCGCCGCTGACCCCTTCAGGTAAAGAGGGGAACACATAAAAGGCCCCTTCGGGTCGATAACCTGTCAACCAGGGGGTTTCATCAATGAGTTGGACCAATCGATTGCGCCGCCGGGTGTATTCTTTCAGCATGCCATCAATGAAGTCGTTGCCGCCTCTAAGGGCGGCTACACCGGCCCACTGACAAGGCGTATTGGCGACAGTTGTGGTGAACATATGGTAGCGACGCAGTTTTTTGATTGCGCCTTGACTACCGATCAGCCAGCCGACTCGCATCCCGGCCATACTGAATGTTTTGGAGAAACTGCTGACCACCATGATGTGGTCGAGATCGCTGCAGTGTTTGAGCACGCTGGGGTAAGGCTTGTCATCATAGATCAGGTGGTCATATACCTCATCACTGATGACCTGAACGCCGCGGTAAGCGGCTTCTTCAACGATGGCTTCAATCGTTTCTTTAGGATAGACCGTGCCTGTCGGGTTGCTGGGAGAGTTCAGCACAATGGCATAGGTATTCATGTCGATGGCATCAATCACCTCTTGAGGATCAAGTTGATGATTGTTTTCGGCATGAGTGGGGATGGCGCGAACAGTGCCGCCGTTCATGCGAATAAGCGGTGCATAGAGCATGAAGCTGGGTTCAGGGATAATAAATTCCCGGCCAGGTGCTGCCGTGGCGGTCAGTGCCAGATAGATCGCTTCTGTGGCACCTGTGGTCACAAGAATGTTATCGGGCGTGAGTGGACGCTGATATCGCTCACCATAATATTCCGCCAGCGCTTCGTTCAACTCGGGCAGCCCGGCATCCATGGTGTAGCCCGTTTGTCCAGCGCGAAGCGCTTCTACCGTCGCATCGATGACATGCTCGGGGGGCGTGAGATCGGGTTGGCCAATGGAGAGGTGAATAACATCATCCATCTTCGCGGCCAGGTTGACCATACGGCGAATTCCCGGCACGGGAATGGTCATCAGCGCCGGGTTCCATATCGGGTCTTCGGATTCGTAGAAATCGATATCGAGATCATTAGCCATCAGCATTCTCCTCCGCTGGGTCGACCATGGTGTTGTGCTTGTTGTTGAGTGAACCTGTTATCGCAGTATTGCTTGTGGCGCTCAGGCCTGACGGTTCGGTTGGCGGATACTGGGGGTGTGGTGCTTGCCTTACCAACGATTGAGTAAACCGCCCCCTTGTTCATCATCATAGCCTCCTGCTTCATCAAACATGGGGGGGCGACGATCTGTCAGAGGCGCGGCTTGTTGATAAGCAAACCCGGCCTGGAGGACGGTGCTATCCGCAAAGCGCGGTCCTACAATTTGTAAACTGATGGGCAGGCCTTCGCGGGAAAAGCCACAAGGCACTGACAGTGCAGGCTGTCCTGTCATGTTGAAGGGGTAGGTGAACGGTGTCCAGCTGGGCCAACGTGTACTGGGCCAGTCTTCAGGGACTTCTCGGTTGGCCGTAAAGGCTGCAATAGGCAAGGTGGGGGTGAGCAGCAGGTCATATTTTTGATGAAAAAGTGCCATCTTTTCGCTGAGTGACATGCGCTCATTATGGGCGCCTAAGTAATCCAGCATGGAGAGGCGGGAGGCTTTTTGTGCCACCTCAACGAGCCCTGGGTCCATCTTTTCTTTCTGCCGCATAGTGAGATCGCGCAATGCATTGGCAGCACCACTGTAAAATAAGTGGCTGAAAGCCCCCATCGGATTGACAAAGCCCGGGTCCGTACGGACAACCGTGGCCCCCAGTGCTTCAAAGACCCGCACGGCTTCGGCGACCGTTTGTGCGATATCAGGGTCAACGTCGGCATACCCAAGGTCAGGGCTGTAGGCAATTTTAAGGCCTTTAATACCGTCTTTAAGGTGGCTCAGGTAATCCTCTTGATGACGTGGCAGCGCTTGGCTATCGCGTGGATCCGGTTCGCTCAATACCTGCATCATTAGGGCGCAATCTTCGACGGTCCAGCTCATCGGGCCGACGTGGGATAAGCTGCCAAAGGGGCTTGCAGGCCAATGAGGCACTTCGCCATAGGTGGGTTTGAATCCTACAATGCCACTGAAGCCGGCGGGGATCCGAATGGAGCCGCCTGCATCTGTCCCCAATGCCAGCGGACCCATACCTAAAGCAATGGCGGATGCACTGCCGCCGCTGGAGCCCCCTGCTGTTTTTTGTGGGTTCCACGGGTTGTGGGTGGGGCCACATAGCGGACTATCTGTGACGCCTTTCCAGCCGAGTTCTGGGGTCGTGGTTTTACCCAATGGGATATATCCGTGCCGTGTTAATGCACTGATACAAGGCGATTCTTTTCCCAAGGTTGAATCGGGCCGCACGACTTTGGAGCCTCTTAAGGTGGGCCACATGGGTGTCATGAAAACGTCTTTGATGGCGACGGGGACACCATCCAATAGCCCTTGAGGTTGCGCTTCCTGCCAGCGCTTTGTTGAGGCTTCGGCCCATTCCAGCGTGGTTTCTTGATCGACCAGACAAAAAGCGTTGACCGTCGGATTGTGACGTTCGATCTGCGCCAGCATAGCTTGAGTGACTTCAGTCGGGGTCGTGTCGCCTTTACGGTAGGCGCCAAGGAGTTCTGTGGCGCTTAGACGAAGCAGTTCACGGCTCATATCGCGCTCCAGCAATACAGTAATGATCAGCAGACAAAAGGGCCCGCATGATTGAACACTTGGGCTGAGTCCATGACTCAGCCCAAGGACCTCAAGGTTCAAGCATCACATTGATCCAGTGCTTTTTGGAATGCACTAATGGCTTGATCGATTTCTTCCTGGCTCACCGTCAGCGGGGGAAGCCAGCGAACCACCTGTCCCCAAGGGCCGCACCGAAGCAGCAGTAGACCTTCTTGTTCCGCCGATTTGATCAGTGCCGCCGCGAGATTGCCGTTAGGCTTTCCTGCTGCATCGATCATTTCCATGCCTTGCATCAGCCCCATGCCATTAATCGCGCCAATGCTGGCATATGTTTCACACAGCTCGTCCAGTTGCTGGCGCAGGTAGCGGCCGGTTTCGGCGGCATGGTCAACCAAGTGTTCTTCTTCGATCACACCAATGGTTGCTAGTGCGGCAGCGCAGGCGACGGCATTGGCGCCGTAGGTGCCCCCTTGTGAACCGGGTAAGCCTTTGGCCATCAATGCTTCGGAGGTGGCGACTGCAGAAATAGGGAAGCCGCTAGCTAACCCTTTCGCGGTGATGACCATATCGGGCTGAACGTCGTAGTGACTGTGGCTCCAAAGTTTGCCCGTTCGGCCGAAGCCCGCCTGAATCTCATCACAAATCAGTAAAATGCCATGCTGATCACAGCGCTCACGCAGCCCTTGCATGAAGCGCTTGGTGGCGGGGTAGTAGCCGTATTCCCCTTGCACTGGCTCGATAATCATCGCGGCGGTGTCATCCGGCGCCGCTTGGGTAACGAAAAGATGGTCTAATTCTTTCAAACAGAAATCGACGGCTTCATCTTCTGACCAGCCATAACGATAAGCGTGTGGGAAAGGTGCAAAAGCGACACCGGCCATCATCGGATGATAACCCGCACGGACTTTAGTGGCCGAACTGGTCAGTGATGCTGCACCGACGGTGCGGCCATGGTAACCGCCCTGGAAGGCAATAATATTGGCTTTGCCGGTGGCCTGGCGGGCCAGACGCAGTGCCGTTTCTACGGCCTCAGTCCCGGCATTACTAAAACAGATCGAGTTAATGTCACCGGGCATTAACTCGGCCAGCTTGTCGGCTAGTTTTAACATCCCCGGATGTTTGACGGTGGCATATTGTGCGTGAATCAATTTACCGACTTGGGCTTGAGCCGCCTCAACGACTTTGGGATGACAATGGCCGGTGCTGGTGACCCCAATACCTGCGGTGAAATCCAGAAAAGCACGGTCATTTTGATCATAGAGGAAACTGCCTGAACCGCGTTCGGCCAGCAGTTGGGTGGACTGTGTTAACAGTGGTGACAAATGGCTCATATGAATCTCCCTTGCATAACATGAAGTGAGCTGGGTGATACTGCCTTTTGTTGCTAGCCCTCGTGAGATCACAAGGGCTAGAGGTGACACTCAGGCGATTTGCGCCTAGGTTCATGTGAATGACGGCTTGTCTATCCCGTGGTCGTGATTGACCTGGGGCATTCATCGTACTCGTGATGACATGGCGTTATAGATATTGTCATCAGACCACTGAGCTATCGTGATCGCTAGCGATTTTCCCTTTCTAATCGGGTTCTCAGGGCGTGAGGGCTTCCTGACGCTGCGCTAGAAAATGTTCAATGTGCTGACTGATATTATCGGTGCCTGTCAAAGTGCTGCCTTCATTACGCGCTTTGAGACTGGCTTCTGTCGCACGACGTAGATGTTCGGCAGCATCACTTGCCGCCGGGTCTTCTACGCCCATCCAATCCAACATCATCGCCGCGGTTAAGATCATCGCTGTGGGATCGGCTAAATGCTGACCGGCAATATCTGGGGCGCTACCGTGAGTGGGCTCGAAAAGCGGTGGCACGCTGCGATCATCCGGCTTCAGATTACAGGAAGGGGCTACGCCCATTCCGCCTGATAAAATGGCCGCTAGGTCGGTCAGGATATCCCCTTGCAGGTTGCTGGCCGCCACTACATCAAACTGCCAGGGGGCCTGTACAAACTTCATGCAGGCCGCATCGATGAGTTCGTGATGGATCGCGACATCGGGGTAGCGCTGGCTCAATTGTTCGAATACTTCGGTATAGAGCTCACCCCATTCCGGCAATGCATTGCGTTTGGTGATTAAGCAGACCTGAGACGTGGCATGAGATCCATCCAGTCGTTTAAAGTGTCGAGTCTGTCCTTTCTCTTTGCGTTCCGCGGCTCGACGTTGAGCACTTTCGAAGGCATGCCTGAGCAAGCGCTCTGTCGCTGCGCGTGTAAACACTTCGAGCTGGGTGGCGGTTTCCCGCGGCGTGCCTCGGTGAAGGCGGCCGCCTTGATTGACATACTCACCTTCACTGTTTTCCCGAATGACCAGCATGTCGACGTCGCGCGCCCGGTCATCAGCAAGGTACTGATGAGCGCCTTCTAATAATTGAGCCGGACGCTCACAAGCCCATAGATCAAACCCTTTGCGTAGTGTCAGTAGTGGCGATAAAGAAACACCATCAGAGAGCAGGTAGCGGTTAGGGTTGGATGTTGGGCCTGGGTCACCCAGGGCCCCCATAAGCATGGCATCATATTGACTGAGCTGCGCCAGTGCATCATCGGGCATCATTTGGCCATTGTCTTCATGCCAAGCGGTACTGGGCCAAGGCAGCATGTCCCAGTTTAGATCCAGCCCTGCCATTTGGCTGGCATGACGAAGTAGCGGCAGTGTGGCCCCGACAACTTCGGAGCCGATGCCATCACCGGGTAGTACTGCGATCCGCCAGCTGCGGCGAATACCTTGATTGGCCATTAGGCGCCTCCCATACAGAGATATTTGGTTTCCATATATTCGTCCATACCGTATTTCGAGCCTTCGCGGCCAAGCCCAGATGCTTTAACGCCACCAAAAGGGGCGGCGACATTGGAGATCAGCCCTTCGTTGATCCCGATCATTCCGCTTTCTAGCCCTTCGGCCACTCGCCAAACACGATGGATGTTCTGGCTGTAAAAATAAGCGGCCAGACCAAAAGGTGTATCGTTGGCAATTTCAATGGCTTCTTCCTCTGTCCGGAAACGGATTGCGCCGGTCAAGGGGCCAAAGGTTTCCTCTTTAGCGATCCGCATGTCTGAGGTGATCTCAGCCAAGAGTGTCGGTGTCACATAGTGTCCACCCAAGGGGTGAGGCTCGCCCCCCGTTAACAGTTTAGCGCCTTTACTTAAGGCATCCTCTAAGTGTTCACGAACCTTGTCGACAGCGGCCGTATTAATCAGTGCCGCTTGATTGACGCCTGACTCGAAACCGTCGCCTGTGACCAACTGCGCTTCCATCGCGTGTTTTAGTTTAGTCATAAACGTTTCGTAAACACCTTCTTGCACAATAAAGCGGTTGACGCATACACAGGTTTGCCCGGTATTACGGAACTTGGCGGCGATTGCTCCTTCAACGGCTTTATCCAGATCGGCATCATCAAACACAATGAAAGGCGCGTTTCCGCCCAGCTCCAGTGAGATTTTCTGGATATTTTCAGCACTTTGTCGCATCAGAATACGGCCCACTTCGGTTGAGCCTGTAAAGCTGATCTTGCGTACCTTGGGATGGTGAGTCATGGCTTCACCAATCTCAGATGATTTACCGGTTAAAACGCTTAATACCCCTTGAGGAACGCCTGCCCGTTCAGCCAGCTCAGCCAGAGCTAAGGCTGAGAAAGGGGTTTCAGAAGCCGGTTTGACGACCATGGGGCAACCCGCAGCTAAGGCGGCACCGGCTTTGCGCGTGATCATCGCGGCGGGGAAATTCCAGGGGGTAATGGCGGCGGAGACGCCTACAGGTTGCTTAATGACTAGAATGTGTTGATCGGCTTTGCTGCCTGGGATCGTATCGCCATAGGCGCGAGGGGCTTCTTCAGCAAACCATTTCAAAAAAGAAGCCGCATAGGCAATCTCGCCTTTCGCTTCAGGCAGTGGTTTCCCTTGCTCCAAGGTCATCAGTCGGCCGAGGTCGTCCTGATGCGCCATCATTAATTCATACCATCGTCGCAAGATATCGCTGCGCTCACTTGCCGTTGTTTGTCGCCAGAGTTGAAAGGCTTCATGGGCTGACTCAATGGCGCGGGTGGTTTCGGCTTTACCCATTACGGGTACGTGACCCAATACATCACCATTGGCCGGGTTGGTGACTTCGAGGGTTTCACCGCTGTCAGCTGAGGCCCAAGCACCAGCCAAATAGCATTGTTCACGAAAGAGTTGGGTATCTTGCAGCTGTGTCTTGGACATTGCATTTCTCCTCGTCTCTTTGAGCGTCATGAATTTTATCTACCCCACACACTGCGACGGTTCGTCGGTAGTATCAAGAGTCTGGTGGGAAAAAGTCTGACTGGTTGACTCGAAAGCGTTTTACTTTGAGGGGTGTGTGTCAGAGATCGTGTGATCGTCTTGTGGTGAAAACAGGTGCACGACATGAGCTCTGGCAACACCGATGTGATATTCAATGGCTTCTTGGCAGCGGTCAGGGTCGGCTGACATTAATGCCTCAATGATGGGCAGGTGCGTTTCTGCTAATTGAATCGGCTCAGCATAAAGGTCACCCATCATAAAAAGACTAAATCTTAGTTCATGTGTGAGTTCATCAAATACTCTAAGGAGCCGTTTGTTATCACAAAAAACACAAAGCATTCGGTGAAAATTAAGGTCTTCTTCAACTTGTAGTTCTGGTGACTCTATAAGTGCAACTTCACGCATTTTATCGATTTGATGATGAAGTGATTTCATCATTTCAGGTGTGAATCGGGTTGCTAATTCGCGAATGACATGACGTTCAATACCGATACGAAGGCCGTAAATATCATCTAGATCCTTCGCTGTAATTTGTCTGACAAAAAAACCTCTTCTCGGTTTTGAAATCACGAGTCCCCGACTTTCAAGCAAACGTAATGCTTCTCTAACAGGCGCTCTGCTGACATTCAAGCTTCTTGCCAGTTGAGCTTCTGCTAAATGTTCGTCAGGCAAATATTCGCCCTTTAATAGTGCTTTAGTCACGAGGCTGGCAATCTCGCTAACAAGGTCAAGTTGTTGAATTGGCGCTAATTCTTTTGTGGATCCTTTCATGGTGCAAATGTCCTGAAAATGATGCATCTTTGTGCATGGGTAAGCGCTTTAAAATTCATCCTTGATTTTTTATTAGAATAGCGTTTTTTTTATATATGTCGACTGTCGACAGTTTTTTGTTTTCCTAGATATTGAGTGTATACATAAAGTGCATTGGGACGGTATGCATTGAGGTGCATTGAGGTGCATTGAGGTGTAATGAGGCCGATTGCTGAAACACTCACAATACAATAATAGGGGGCCACCATGAGCAGTATGACGCCATCATCAAAAGCCGACGATGCTCGGCATGAGATTGCTGAGACGATCAGGAAAGACCTGGCGGCGGCTTATCGCTTGATCGCTCATATGGGTATGGACGACAGCATTTTTACGCATATCTCTGCGCGCTTGCCGGGTGATGATGAGCATTTTTTGCTTAACCCATATGGTTATCGCTTTGATGAAGTGACGGCCTCTAATTTGGTGACGGTGTCTCATGAAGGCACTGTCCTAGCGGATCCTGTGGGGCATGGGATTAATCAGGCTGGGTTTACGATTCATAGCGCCGTACACAGTGCACGGCCCGATGTGGTTTGTGTGTTACACACTCATACGGTGGCGGGTGTGGCTGTCTCGTGCTTGGAAGAAGGGCTCTTATCACTGAATCAATGGGCGATGGAGTTTCATGGCCGGGTGGCCTATCACGATTATGAAGGCATTGCCCTGAGTTTGGATGAACGCCAACGCTTGATTGCTGATCTTGGCGATAAGCCGGTCATGATCCTACGTAATCATGGGTTATTGGTTTGTGGGCGTAGTGTGGGAGAGGCCTTTAGACGCATGTTTAACTTAGAGCGTGCTTGTCAGGCCCAGTTGGCGATTATGGCTTCGGGGGGCACGATCATTAAACCCGATGAGGCCTTATGTGAGTTTACCGCTCGTCAATATGAAGGCTGGGAAGCGCAGCATGAAGCCGGAGGGTCCGACCCAGAATGGGCTGCCTTTTTACGCCAAGCCAAAAAAGTGGCCCCGGATTTTGATCAGTAATGAGGAGGAGACCGCTTGGCTAACAGAAAATGTGTTGGCACAGGTGATTGAGTTTTTCATGCGCGATTGTCTCAATCAATGCGCTGTTCGCAACCAATGAACTGCTTTTATCAGCACAAGATAATAACCCAAATGGCGGATTAATCGCCTGTGATGTATGACCGAAAAGACACATCTTGAAAGACGTCGAACTTGAACGCACGACAAATAGACCCTGAACAACAATGCTAAGAGAGAAGGGGAATCATGATGAAGCTTTCCAGGTCCTTACTGGTCCTTGTCGCCTCTGCGAGCCTGACGATAACCGCATGGGGTAAGACGCCCCAATCGGGTGGCATGATTAACGTTGCCATTCAGCCCGAACCTCCTGGGTTAATGTTAGGTTTGATTCAAAATGCACCGACCCAGCGAGTTGCCGGTAATATTTATGAAGGCCTATTACGTTACTCGACTGACCTTAAACCTCAGCCACAGCTCGCTCAGTCTTGGGACATTAGTGATGATGGTATGACCTATACCTTTCATCTTCATGATGGGGTTAAGTGGCATGATGGCCAGCCTTTTAGTGCTGATGATGTTGTATTTTCTGCAGATGTTTTTCTGCGCCAAACCAATCCTCGCACCCGCATGATTCTTCAGCATGTTAAATCGATACAGGCCCCTGATCCGCAAACAGTGGTGTTTCAGCTGAAGGCCCCTTTCCCGCCTTTTATTCAAGCCTTTGAAGTGGGCACCATGCCTATGGTGCCGAAGCATATTTATGAAGGGACCGATTTCCGCTCTAACCCGGCTAATAATACGCCAATAGGTACGGGGCCTTTTAAGTTTGTTAAATGGGATCGAGGTTCTGTCATTCAACTGGCAAAAAATGAAGATTACTATGAGCCAGGCAAGCCATATCTGGATGGCATTTATTGGCATGTGATCCCGGATGCGGCCTCTAGAGCGGCGGCTTATGAAAATGGCACGCTTGATGTCATGCCCGCCGGGTCTGTGGAGAATTTTGATATTCCCCGCTTATCGGGTCTTGATAATAGTTGTATGACTGAGAAGGGGAATGAGTATTTCAACCCATTTGCCATGTTATGGCTGAATAATCGAGAAGGGCCGACCCGTGATGCCCGTTTTCGTCAGGCGGTGATGTATGCCATGGATCGGGATTTTGCCAAAAATGTGTTGTGGAATGGTTTGGGCAATGTCGCTCAAGGGCCCTTTTCAACCAAATTAGCCGCTCATGATGAGAATATTAAAGGCTACCCTTACGATCCTGATAAAGCGAAAGCCCTATTGGATGAAATGGGATATGACGGGGAGCCTGTGCGCTTGCTGCCGATGCCTTATGGTGAAACCTGGACGCGTTGGGGAGAGGCGATTCGCCAGAATTTAGAGGCTGTTGGGATTAACGTAGAAACAGAGGCGACTGATGTGGCAGGTTGGAATCAACGTATCAGTCAATGGAATTACGATATCGCCTTTACCTATCTGTTCCAGTACGGTGACCCGGCTTTAGGCATCGCTCGGACCTACATCTCCAGCAATATTGCCAAAGGTTCGCCCTGGAATAATGTTGAAGGTTATCGCAACCCTGAGGTGGACCAATTGTTCACCGAAGCGGCCGGTATGAATGACCCTGATAAGCGTCAGGCATTGTATCACCAGATTCAACACAAGCTGTATGACGATGTGCCTGTTGCTTGGTTAATGGAATTAGGGTTTCCCACGATTTATCGCTGCAATGTACATGACTTGATTTCGACCGGCATTGGTTTGAGTGATGGTTTCAAAAATGCCTGGATCGAGCAATAGCGCGAGTATAAGCCCATAAGTGTGCGCACTGAACTCAGTCACACTGAACCCAGTGCGCACCGAATGAATACGCGCCTAGTGGAGTGACAGTAATGCGATATCTCTCTTTGATTGGGGCTCGTCTGGCGAAGTCAGTGCTCGTGCTCCTGGCCATCCTGGTTTTAAATTTTTTCTTGATTCATATGGCACCTGGCGATCCGGCGACGGTGATGGCGGGTGAAGCGGGGGCTACGGATGAGCAGTTTCTCGAGGATCTTCGAGAGCGTTTTGGTCTGGATAAGCCGTTGCCTATTCAGTTAATGCATTACCTCGGCGGCGTGCTGACACTGGATTTTGGTTATTCCTACCGTCAGCAAATGCCGGTTCTAGACTTAGTGATGGATCGATTGCCCGCCACTTTGTTACTGACAGGGTCGGCATTCGCGGTATCGCTGTTGTTCGGTATTTTGGCCGGTACGATGGCGGCAATGCGGGCTAAGCGGCCATCAGGCTCGATCATCATGGGATTATCTTTATTGTTTTATGCCACGCCCTTGTATTGGGTGGCCATGATGGCGGTGTTGGTCTTTTCTGTTTTTCTGGGTTGGTTACCCGCTTATGGCTATACCACTGTGGGGGCTCAATATACCGGGTTGGCTTATCTCTGGGATGTCGCTCAGCACTTAATTTTGCCGGCCACGACGTTGGGGTTATTTTTCATGGCGGTGTATACGCGGATGACGCGAGCCTCCATGTTGAGTGTCTCTCAGCAGGATTTTGTTAAAACTGCACATGCTAAAGGATTAGCGCCTGGGGTGATTCAGCGTCGTCATATTCTACGTAATGCGCTATTACCGATTATCACCCTTGCGGGGTTACAGGCGGGGCAAATGGTGGGTGGAGCGGTGTTGACCGAAACCGTTTTTGCTTGGCCCGGTATTGGTCGTTTGATGTATGAATCTTTGATGCAACGTGACTATAACCTTCTATTAGGCATTTTCTTTTTTTGCGCCCTCTTGGTGATTATCTTCAACCTGTTAACTGATCTGGTCTATCGGCTGGCCGATCCCCGGATCAAGGAGGCCGCATGAATCCGATGACGACCAGTTTTATGGCGCGTTTTGCTCAGAATCGTGGTGCGATGGTGGGCTTGCTGATTTTAGCATTAGTGCTCTTATTGGCGGTTTGTGCACCACTACTCTATCCCGAATCACCCTGGCGCATGGTGCAACGCCCGTTCTTAGCACCGGGTGAAGTTGCAGGCTTTCCTCTCGGAACCGATACCATGGGGCGTGATGTCGCCGCTGGACTGGCTCATGGTGCCTGGGTTTCCTTGCTGATTGGCCTTGTTTCAACGGCAGTGGCGTTGTCGATAGGTGTCCCTCTGGGGGCTTTAGCGGGGTATTTTGGTGGACGTGTTGATGATGTGTTGATGCGTTTAACTGAGTTTTTCCAGACGATCCCTAATTTTGCTTTGGCCATTGTCTTGGTGGCGATATTAGAGCCCAGTACCTCGTCGATCGTGTTGGCGATTGCGGTCGTCAGTTGGCCACCGGTGGCGCGCTTAGTGCGTGGTGAGTTTTTATCTCTAAAACGCCGGGAATATGTCGAAGCCGCTTTGCTCGTCGGCCAGCGTCATCGGGATATCATCATTAAACAAATCCTGCCCAATGCGTTGTCGCCCATCATCGTGCTGGCTTCTTTGATGGTCGCAACCGCGATCTTACTGGAATCTTCACTGTCCTTTCTCGGGTTGGGCGATCCTGACACCATGTCCTGGGGCTATATGATCGGGGCGGCTCGTACCGTGATGCGACAAGCCTGGTGGTTGAGCGTTATTCCTGGGGTGGCCATTTTGCTCACCGTCCTTGCGCTTAATTTGGTCGGGGAGGGGCTTGATGATGCATTGAACCCTCAGTTAGCTCGTCCACGTCAGTAACCGTTCGCCAGGAGTTTTGTGATGACACAGCCTCTACTTAAGATTGAGCGTCTAACGCTGGCATTACCTGAAGGGGGCGACCGGTTATATGCGGTTGAAAATGTCAGTTACGAATTAAGGGCCGGGGAAATCCTCTGCGTTGTCGGGGAATCAGGTTCAGGGAAATCCATGACGGCCAATGCAGTGATGGGATTGCTACCGCCAGGGATTCGCGTAGCAGGTGGTCGGGCGTTATTTCAGAGTGATGACATTTTGAGGCTGACGCCGCAGGCACACCGCGCTATTCGAGGACGCCGGATTGGGATGATTTTCCAAGAACCCATGACGGCATTAAATCCGCTAATGCGAGTCGGCGCCCAAATTGCCGAAGTGTTTGAGGCTCATGGTCTATTGACGCCGCTTGAACGCCAACAAAAAGCGCTCTCATTGCTGGAAGAGGTTGGACTCCCCGATCCTCAAAGTAGTCTTCGCGCTTATCCTTTTGAGTTATCTGGAGGGCAGCGACAGCGGGTGATGATTGCGATGGCGTTGGCATTGGAGCCCGAACTGTTAATTGCTGATGAGCCCACAACCGCCTTGGATGTTACGACGCAGGCTCAGATCCTTCAATTGATTCACGATATTCAACAGCGTCGCGGTATGGGCGTGATGTTGATTACTCACGACTTTGGTGTCGTGGCAGAAATTGCCGATCGCGTGTGTGTGATGCGCCAAGGACGTATTGTCGAAATGGGGCCCACTGATGATATTTTGGCCCACCCTCACCATGACTATACCCGAGCACTGATTGAAGCGATTCCTGGGGAAGCCGTACCGCCATCTCGTGATGAGCAAGATCATGCCCCTTTATTGTCAGTCAAGTCATTGAATAAGGTCTACCGTTCTAAGGGGGGATGGTTTAAACCGGTACGTGAAGTTGTGGCATTAAATGAGGTTAGTTTCGATGTTGGGAAAGGGGAGACGTTAGGGATTGTGGGGGAATCGGGCTCGGGTAAGTCATCATTGGGACGCTGCATTGTCGGACTGAATACCCCTGATTCCGGCCAAATGTGCTTGGAAGGTGAGGATTTGCAACAGCTTTCTGGCCAGGCATTGCGTGAACATCGTCAGCGTATTCAGATGGTGTTTCAAGACCCTTATGCCTCACTCAATCCACGGATTCGAATTGGGATGGCGATTGCGCAAGGGCCCATTGCTCATGGTGCGGATAAGGCCGAAGCGCTCATGCAGGCTCGACGACTATTGGAGACTGTCGGGCTTGATGCCTGTGCCGCTGATCGTTTTCCGCATGAGTTTTCAGGTGGGCAGCGACAACGTATTGGTATTGCCCGGGCGTTGGCGATGAATCCAGAGCTCATTGTGGCGGATGAGGCTGTGTCGGCTTTGGATGTGTCGATTCAGGCTCAGGTGCTCGCTTTATTAGAAGAGCTCAAACAATCCCTTTCTTTATCGCTGCTTTTTATTACGCATGACTTAAGAGTGGCTGCGCAAATTTGTGATCGTCTGATTGTGATGCAAAAGGGACGTATTGTTGAGCAAGGGCCGGTAGAACAGATTTTTCTCGACCCACAGCATGATTATACCCGCAAATTATTAGAAGCGATTCCTGGGCGGCAAGCATCATCGCCTCATGTTATGGATAAGGCGTTATTGAATACCTGTTATTGAATACATGCCATTGAAAACGTGTCATTGACGAGGAGTATGTGCCGACATGAGCACCGTGGATTTGACTCGCCATGGCGCCGATACCGAGTTAGGCGTGTTACTTGGTAGCCGTGCCATTATGACGATGCTGATTGAGCCTCTACAAGCGGCGGCCCCTCAGCTTAAGTTATGCCTGCCCGAGGCTATTGAGGATCCGAAGAAAGTCACTTTTGCATTGGCTTGGGATCCGAGCGATCAGGCTTTCGAACCCTACCCCAACCTAAAGCTCGTGTCGTCGATTGCGGCCGGTGTGAATGCGATTTTGGCCTGCCCGAGTTTACCCCATTCGGTACCTTTAATCCGCATCACTAGTGCGCTGCAGGCGCAAATGATGGCGGGTTTTGTCACTTGGCATGTGCTGTGGCATCACCGTGGATTTGGCCAGTATTTGCAACAGCAGCAAGATCATGAGTGGTATCGACGTGACAAGCAGGCTCCTCAAGAGGTTCGTGTTGGGGTGATGGGCCAGGGTTGCATGGGGCGTGCGGTCAGTGACACTCTGGTGGGGTTGGGGTATGACGTGGCGGTATTGAGTCGTACGGGGCAGGATGTGAGTCAAGGGGCGCTCAGTTTAGTCGGTGACAAAGGGCTTGATGAGATCACTCGGAGAAGTGACATTCTGGTGAATTTATTACCTCTGACGCCGCAGACTGAGGGTATGTTGAACGATGCTTTATTTTCTCAAATGCCTCAACACTCAGTATTGATTCACATGGGCCGAGGAGAGCAATTGGTGGAAGACGATCTGCTAAAAGCGTTAGATCAAGAGCACTTATCTGGCGCTTCTCTGGATGTTTTTATGCAAGAGCCACTGCCCTCGGATCATCCGTTTTGGGCTCATCCTCGGATCGTGGTGACCCCTCATGACGCTTGTGAACCGACGGCGTCCCAAGTCATGAAGCAGGTCGATGAAGCATTGATACGAGTGAATCAAGGAGAGCAACCTCCAGGGCTGGTCGATTATCAGCGGGGATATTAACACCGTGTGATGTAAGCCTGTGCCTAAGGCGTGCTGTGACGGCTACGCTTAATTTGATTGGCTTGATTCATTACAAAAAGTGACCCCCGTGCCTAGGTGCACTGTGACGGACGCAACTGAAGAATGATCAGGAGAGCTTTATGAAAACGTTTTTTCATGATGATCAGCGTTTACATCATCCACAGATTTATTTTTCCCGTGGCAAAATGCGTACTCCGCAAGAGATCCCGACGCGTATTGATTGCTTGTTGGAGGGGGTCAAGCGTCTTAAGTTTGAACTGGTTTCTCCGCCTGATGCGGGAATGGCGGCGATTAATGCAGTCCATACCCAGCCGTATCTCCGTTTTTTTGAAAGTGCCCATCGGCGTTGGGCAGCCCTGGATGACTGGGGTGATGAAGTGATTTCCAATATTTTTGTGCGTTCACCGAATGCCCTTAAAGGCATTTTGGCTGAGGCTGCATTTTATTTAGCCGACGGGAGTGCACCGATTGGCGCTCAGACCTGGCAGGCGTCTTACTGGTCGGCACAAAGTGCAATCGCAGGTGCTGATGCATTGATGGATGGTGATCGTGAGGCTTATGTGTTGGCTCGGCCGCCTGGCCATCATGCCACTCGAGATACTGCTGGAGGCTTTTGCTTTTTAAATAATGCGGCGATCGCGGCTCAGCACTTGACCCAATGTTTTCCGAGAGTTGTGGTGTTGGATACCGATATGCACCATGGGCAAGGGGTGCAGAATATTTTTTATGACCGCAGTGATGTGCTCTATGTGTCTATTCATGGGGATACGACGAACTTCTACCCAGGTGTGAGTGGGTTTGAAGACGAACGTGGTGAAGGTGAGGGCCTGGGTTATAACCTGAACTTACCCATGCCGCATAGCTCCCCTGAATCGACTTTTTTTGAACGCTTGGATGAAGCTTTGAAAGCCATTGAGCTGTTTGATGCGGATGTTGTGGTATTGGCCTTGGGCTTTGATATCTATGAAAAGGATCCTCAAAGTCAGGTGGCTGTCACAACAGAAGGCCTGGGACGCTTGGGTGAACAAGTCGCGGCGCTTGATTTACCGACCTTAGTCGTGCAGGAAGGCGGTTACTATTTAGAAGGTTTAGCCGATAACTTGGTGAGCTTCTTTACGGGGTTTGAGCGAGGTCGTGGGAATTAAGACACGTAATATAGGCTAGGGGCGTAAGGGCATAAAAAGAAAGCGTTGAATAGGCGTTTGAGTTCCGAATACTGGAAATTAAATACTGATGAACTTAAATACATAAGAAAGGGGCCTTGATTCATCAAGGCCCCTTTTGATCTATCGGGTGTGATGATGAGCGTTAAATGCTCAGCTCATCATCAGCAGCCAGGCATTACATCATGCCCATACCGCCCATTCCACCCATGCCGCCCATATCAGCACCACCAGCACCTTTATCTTCCTCAGGATGCTCAGCCACCATGCACTCGGTGGTGATCATCAGGGCGCCAACAGAGGCTGCAGACTGCAGTGCAGTACGTGTGACCTTAGCGGGATCCAGTACACCCATTTCAACTAGGTCGCCGTATTCACCCGTCTGAGCGTTATAGCCGAAGTTACCTTCACCATCTTTGATCTTGTTTACGATCACAGAGGCTTCTTCACCGGCATTGGTGACGATCTGACGCAGAGGAGCTTCCATTGCGCGCAGTGCGATAGTAATACCGTGATTTTGATCTTCGTTTTCGCCTCTCAGCTCACCCAACATCGTCAGGACACGGATCAAAGCAGTACCACCGCCAGGCACAACGCCTTCTTCTACGGCTGCACGTGTTGAGTGCAGTGCATCTTCAACGCGGGCTTTTTTCTCTTTCATTTCAACTTCGGTAGCTGCACCGACTCGGATCACAGCAACACCACCGGCCAGTTTAGCCAGACGCTCTTGCAGTTTTTCACGGTCATAATCAGAAGAAGTATCTTCCATTTGAGCGCGGATCTGCTTAACGCGGGCTTCGATATCAGCTTCGCTACCTGAGCCATCAATGATGGTAGTGCTTTCTTTCGTCAGCACAACACGTTTGGCTGTACCCAGGTGATCCAGTGTCGCTTGCTCTAGGGTCAGACCCACTTCTTCAGAAATCACGGTACCCTGAGTCAGGATGGCGATGTCTTGCATCATGGCTTTACGACGATCACCGAAGCCAGGTGCTTTAGCCGCAGCCACTTTGACAATACCGCGCATGCTGTTGACAACCAACGTCGCCAGGGCTTCGCCTTCGATGTCTTCAGCAATGATCAGCAGCGGTTTGCTGCTTTTAGCAACGGCTTCCAGAGTCGGCAGCAGCTCACGGATGTTGGAGATCTTCTTGTCAACTAACAGGATGTAGGGGTCTTCCAGTTCGGCAGACATATTATCCTGGTTAGTAACGAAGTACGGAGACAGGTAGCCGCGATCAAATTGCATGCCTTCAACGACTTCCAGCTCATCTTCAAAGCCACGGCCTTCATCAACGGTGATGACGCCTTCTTTGCCGACTTTTTCCATCGCCTCAGCAATAATTTCACCAATGCGCTTATCGCCATTAGCGGAAATTGTGCCGACCTGAGCGATAGATTTACTGTCGGTGCAGGGCTTGGACAGTGCTTTAACTTTTGCGACGGCTGCGACAACTGCTTGATCAATCCCACGTTTGAGATCCATCGGGTTCATGCCCGCAGTGACACCTTTAACGCCTTCGTTAACGATGGCTTGAGCCAGAACTGTGGCGGTTGTCGTACCGTCACCGGCGGCGTCAGAAGTCTTGGAAGCTACTTCCTTAACCATCTGCGCGCCCATGTTTTCGAACTTGTCTTGCAGTTCGATTTCTTTGGCGACAGAAACACCGTCTTTAGTGACTGTCGGCGCACCGAAAGATTTTTCTAGTACAACGTTACGGCCTTTCGGGCCCAGAGTTGTTTTAACGGCGTCGGCCAGAGTATTCACACCGGCGACCATGCGTTTGCGAGCAGAATCACCGAAACGTACGTCTTTAGCTGCCATGTTCGTTTCCTGTCTTAACAATTAATGCAAAATGAAGATTGGAATCACAAAGTGTGAGAAAGGCGTTGGATATTAGCCTTCCAGCACACCGAAGATTTCGTTTTCGGTCATGATTAGCAGCTCTTCCCCGTCAACTTTGACGGTATTGCCTGCAAAGCTACCAAATACCACTTTGTCACCCGTCTTAACCGACAGGGGGCGCAGTTGGCCATCGACGTAGCGGCCTTCACCCACTGCGATAACTTCACCCTGCTGCGGTTTCTCTTGCGCATTGCCCGGTAGGACGATGCCGCCCGGAGTGGTGGTTTCTTCTTCCATACGACGAACGACAACGCGATCGTGCAGAGGACGGATCTTCATCGCTGCATCTCTCCCAGTTTGGTCTTCAGTACTCGTATCTTCAGTACTATGTTGATGAGCAAGTCATTGACCTGCCACTTTTTATTAACAGTCTCACAGTCATCTGTGAAACTTTGCCAGTAAGAAGGCAGCGCTATGCACTGCCCTCTGAAATCAAGTTAGGCTGATTAGGCCCAGTGACAGAGTGATAAGGGCACTGTGATATTTTTCAAGGGGTTATTCATCATCTTTTCGCTCATATTCACCTTCGATGACATTACCCCGGCCCGCACCCTTTTCGTTTGAGTCTCGCCAACCTGTTTGGGTGTTCTGGTAATTGGGGGAGTTCTCACGTTTTTTCAAGGGGCCTGTCAGTAATTTTCGTGTTAAAGGCAGTAAGAGTGCTAACCCCAAAAAGTCAGTAATAAAGCCGGGCATAAGTAGTAATACCCCGGATAAACCAACAGTGGCACTTTCCAACAAGAGCGCTAAGGGTAGGCGACCCGCCTGCATTTGCCCCTGCATAGCTTCAGCTAGCTTGCGCCACTCGCGTTGGACCAGCAGCAAACCTAGCACTGCCGTCGCAATCAACAGCAGTACCGTATTAAAAGAACCAATTAAGGTGCCGACTTTGATGAGTAGCCAGATCTCAGCAAACGCCCACACCAATAAAATCAACAAAGGCATACAAGTCTCCTTTCGAGGTCTTCACCAACATGGAGGCTCCTGGTAAGGAGTTCAAGACACGGAACGCCTAAAACTTGACAGATTCTCTTGGCGCTCGCGTTTTCTCATTTATGTTTAGGTTGATCTGCGCTATATTGCACTGCACAAATCGATGTTTCCTTCCAATCATAATCGGAAGTCGACCTAACCTGGTTGCGACATCGGATTTCTGGAATCAAGGGTTTCTTGAACCTCAAGAGTGTCTTGAACCAGAGGTTTCTTGAATCGAGGGTTTCTGAAATCAACGGGTGTTGCAATATCGACAAGACGAGGTGCTCTGATGGAACTACGTGATGCAGTGATTGCAATAACCGGGGCTGGCCAAGGGCTTGGGCGCGCGATGGCGCTGGAGCTGGGTGGACATGGTGCTCGTTTGGCGCTTATTGATCTTAATGAAGATAAGCTTCAAGAAACCTTGAACCTACTGAAGGAGCAGGGAGCGGAAGGTCACTATTATTTAGCTAATGTGTCCCAAGAAGCTGAAGTTGAGTCTACTTTTGATCAGATTGTAGAAGATTTTGGTCAGCTAGATGGCTTGGTGAATAACGCGGGTATTACACGCGACGGCCTTTTGGTGAAGGCTAAAAATGGCCAAGTCGAGAAGAAAATGTCGTTATCGCATTGGCAGCAAGTGATCGATGTGAACCTGACCGGTGTCTTCTTATGTGGGCGTGAAGCTGCCGCGAAAATGGCTGCGGCGGGTAAAGGCGGCGTCATTATTAATATTTCTTCGATCTCGCGTGCTGGTAACATGGGGCAAACGAATTATTCTGCGGCCAAGTCCGGTGTTGTGGCGATGGCGGTCGCCTGGGCTAAAGAGCTGGCTCGCTACGGCATTCGAACGGGTGCCGTTGCCCCCGGTTTTATTGAAACCGATATGACGGCCGCGATGCCTGATGAAGTTTTGGATAAGATTTGTGCTGGCATTCCATTGCGACATATGGGGCAGCCGACGCATATTGCGCAATCTGTGCGATTTATCATTGAAAATGATTATTTCACCGGGCGCGTCATTGAGTGTGACGGTGGCCTGAGAATTTAATGAGTTCCACTCAAAACACCCGGCTAAAATGCCGGGTGTTTTTTATCATCACTAAGTGATGATCTGAATATTTATTTTATAGCGTGATATAGGGTCGCATGCGTTCCAGCAAGGCCGGCCCAATGCCAGGGACTTGTTGTAACGTCTCTAGGCTTGTGAAAGCACCTTGGCCCTCACGGTAGCGCACAATGGCTTCAGCCTTGGCCGGGCCAATCCCTTTGATCTGTTGCAGTTGTTCCAATGTGGCTTGATTGAGGCTAATCAATGCCTCGGTAGAGGGCTGTGTGAGAGAGGGCTGTGTGACTGGTGTTGATGGATCGGCCACTTCTGCTGCTTGTGCTGGCGCGATGAGTATGAATAAAACCAACGCTGTACTGACGCTCGTTAACAAGGTTTTGGTGAATTGAGCAAAGCGGTGGTGTTGTGTTTTGAAAAAGCAATGTCGTCCTGACATAACGATCCCTTCCATTCTATTCAATTTAAAAACACGCTTTTTGACGACAATTCGTTAAAATAACGATGTCGTGATCCTATTATTCGGGGATTGAATGCCTTTGAGGAAGTACTCTTGAGATACTTTTTGTGGGAATCTGTGCAGGTAACGTAATCCTATGATATTGATCGTAGGGTGACTTATGTTCACTCCCTGTATCTGAAGAATTACCTGTATTGGGGTTCGTGCAGCGACATGTCAGTTACACTTATTGGGTCTCTTTTGAATAGGAGTTCGGTGTGTCCCCAGTCATTGTTGCATTAGATTTTCCTTCCTGCAGTGAGGCTTTGGCCTTGGCTGAGCAACTTGATCCTACTTTGTGTCGGGTGAAAGTGGGCAAAGAGCTGTTTACTCGCAGTGGGCCGCAGATTTTGAAGGACCTTCATCGCCTGGGGCTAGACGTTTTTCTTGATTTAAAATTTCACGATATTCCAAATACGTGTGCACAAGCGGTGTTGGCTGCGGCAGACCAAGGGGTCTGGATGGTGAACGTGCATGCCAGTGGTGGTCGCCGCATGATGGAAGCCGCTCGTGAGCGCTTACAGCAGCACCGTTTAAATACACGATTAATTGCTGTCACGGTATTAACCAGTATGGAGCAAGCTGACTTGGCTGAAGTGGGGTTGGATATTCCACCTCAAGAACAAGTGAAGCGGTTGGCCATGCTGACACAGGAATGTGGCTTGGATGGTGTGGTGTGTTCGGCTCAGGAAGCCTCCATGCTGACAGATTTACTTGGGGCTGAGTTTCTCAAGGTGACGCCTGGTATTCGTCCTGCTCAATCGGTCGCCGATGATCAGCGACGGGTGATGACGCCGACAATGGCGATGACGGCAGGGAGTACGCACTTGGTGATGGGACGGCCCATTACGCGTGCTGACAACCCCCAACAGGCGCTTGAGCAAGTGATTGCTGAGCTCCAAGTGGCGTAGAGCACTAAAGGTGGTGTGAGGTGAATTTTGAATGGGCTCATCCTTTTTGGGCTTGATGGCTCGCAAGTGTCCATTTTATTCACCTTCTACCCCGGTGATCGGACGAACCGTTCCCCAGTGACGACATTTAGGGCATTGCCAGAACATCTGCTTACTTTGGAATCCGCATTCTGTGCACTGATGTTCTGGTCGACCTGATAACAGTTGCTGGGTCAAGTGACGCAGTGTCAGTAAATGAGCTCGTTCCTCACCTCGGCTTTGTTGCATATAAAGCTCAATCAGATGATCGACCCCCTTGAGGGAGACATGGTGACGCATTTGATTCGCTAATTCTTCCGTGGCTTGAGATAAGTGACCGGTTTGGCTGAGGCGATCTGCAATCATCAGGGCAACAGAAGCATAAGGTGTTTTGTGCAACAGCTGTCGTAGGTGATTCAGTAATGCTTCGGGTTGCTCCATTAGATCATAGGCATCGCGTAATGGCGGCAACATCAAAGGCACCATGCCAGGATCTTGTTCGGGTATGCGCTGAAGTATCCTTAAAGCTGCTCGTGGGCTACCACTTTGTAGTTCCAGCTGGCTCATTAAAAGCGTGGCGCGAACACATTGTGGGTCATAGGCATTGGCTTGTTTGAGTTGTTTTCTTGCCTGTGCAAATTCTTGTTGACGCATCAGCTCACTACCCAGCTCACAACAATAATGGGCGGCAACCCGTCTTAAGTGCGGATTATTTTTGAGCATGCTTGGAGATAGGGTGGCTAAGGCTCTTTGCCACTCGCGTTCACGCTCATAAAGGCCCATCAGCAGTTCGCGACTGTCCGTTGTGTGTGGACCGTTTTGTTCAATTAATTCGCGGAGTAAGCGTTCGGCGCGATCGAGTAACCCGGCGGCCATAAAATCTCGTGCCAGCTCTAGTTGAACTCGACGGGATTGTTCTGCCGAGAGTGCCGGGCGAGCAAAGAGGTTTTGATGGACTCGGACAGCTTTATCTGATTCACCACGAGTTCGAAATAAGTTGCCAAGTGCGATATGGGTATCAACGGTTTCTGAGTTGACCTCAAGTGCACGCACGAAGGTTTCTATCGCTTCGTCTGGCTGTTCATTCAGCAGGTAATTTAAACCAATAAAATAATCGCGACTGAGCTCGCTGCCAGGCACGGCTGGAAGCTGGCGCAAACGTTCTCTGCGACCGAGCCACCAGCCTAATGCCAGGGCAATCAGCAGCAGTCCGTACAGCATTACGTCCATTCGTTTCGTCTAGCCTGAGGTGTCTTTGAGGAAGTGGCTTTTTTGAGTGGTTGAATGATCTTTAAAGGCTGTCGAGTCTTTGAGGTTCAACGTTCTCAATTGATGAAGTTCTTCATGCTGACGCTTTTGAGCACGTTCAATTTTATGCGATCGCTTTTTCAGCCTTGCGATCCAAGGTAGCATCAAAATAGCGCCTAACAAGGTCCCCAGCAGCAACATGACAATCAGTAGCAATGCCAAACTTATAGGGGGTAATTGAAAGGCAATCAGATCCAGTGACACACTTTGTGGGTTTCGAATAGAAAACCAAAGACCTGCTACTAGCACTAGGCTCAGTAGCAGCAGTGTGAATAATGATTTTAATGTTCGCATGAGACAAAAGGCCATTAACCGACAAGGGTTATGCGATAGTAGCGGATTGAACCGGCGCTTGTCAGGTGCTCTTACTCATCATCTTTGCTGACATTGACCTGCTCTCTTAGCTCTTTCCCGGGTTTAAAGTGTGGCACAAACTTACCATCCAGTGATACCGGATCACCCGTTTTGGGGTTGCGGCCTTGGCGAGCCTCTCTGTAGTGAAGGGAAAAACTACCAAACCCACGGATTTCCACTCGGCCTTTTTCTGAGAGTGTGTCTGTAATCTGTTCCAGTATCAGCTTTACGGCGGCCTCGACTTGCTTGGCACTTAGTTCGGGCTGCTTCATTGCAATCTGTTCGATGAGTTCCGACTTGGTCATGCCCTGGCTCCACGACTTGAATCAAACGGGCCTATATTGGCCTATGGCTTGGTGGCACACTACGTCAAACTGCATCTTAAGGAGTAACGTGCCTGCTGGCTTTCAAGTAACTGTTTCAAGGAATGCTGGTCAAACTTATACTGACTTTCCTGAATACACAATAATTCGCCATTAAACAAGCGGTTAGTGTAAAAATTTCGTGACTTTAACAATGCTTTACGATGACCTTATGGTCTGAGTCATATACCGGTTTCCCTTCCTGTCGTTATACTAGGCATCATTTATGCCATGATGGCGCTATAATGGTAACCCTCATATGTGGATAAAGCCTCTTTCATATCAAAAGGTTAGAGGTTTTAGGTGTTTAAGATCAAGGTGAGGTGTGACATTTCGCTCCCTTGGCACTGAACGTAATTGACATTGAACGTAAGGCCAGACTCAACATGACAACAGAACAAGCACAGGATCCACAGCGTAAACGACTTTATTGGCATAGCCGCCGGGGTATGTGGGAATTGGATTTGCTGTTGGTGCCTTTTCTACGTGATCGCTATGACGGTCTTTCAGAAGAAGATCAGGGGCTCTATCGCGATCTTTTGGAAGAGGAGGACCAGGATTTATTTTCTTGGCTCATGCGCCGCAACCTGCCCGATGAGCCCGGTCGGCGCCGTATTTTACTGATGATTATTGAACATGCTGAAGGCGGCTCTTTGGATCAGTATAAAGGCCTCTAAGCAGGCTCGTCAGGCTTATGCTCTCGCCTTATTGGCGGGGCTGCTGGGAAGTGCCTATTTGGCTTGCCAGCTGGACATCACTTTAGGCTTTGTCTGTGGTGCTGTTTGGGGTCTTCTGTTGACTGTTGATCATTTGGGGCTTGGTGCCCAGAAGCAGTGGGTTGCATTGCACTGTGCGGTTGATGGTGAGTGGCATCTATGGCTCGTGAATGGTCAGCGTGTGCGTGTTAAGCGCGTGTGTTGGCGTGGTCCTGTCTGGTTGGGGCTCAATTTGAGCCGCTCTGGTGCTGGTTTCAGTCAGCGTACAGTGTTGATTTGGCCTGATATGATCGCGCCTGCAGAGCGTGCGGCATTATGCCGTTTGATGACTCAGGGTCAGCCCAACTGATCCTGAGTCATCAAAGGCGCGGTCGCTTGTGTCGGGTGGGGACTACCAGCGGGCTGGAGTTAATATGGTATCCCGGGCCTCGGGTGCTGTCTCTGGGTAGTCCAGAATGTAATGGAGTCCTCGGCTTTCTTGGCGAAGCTGCGCTGAACGAATAATGAGTTCTGCAACAGTGGCGAGATTGCGTAATTCAATCAAGTCTCCGCTGACTTTATAGTTGCTGTAGTACTCTTGTATTTCTCGCTGCAATAAGTCAATTCGGTGCTGTGCCCGTTCCAGGCGTTTTTGGGTGCGGACGATGCCCACGTAATCCCACATGAATCGCCTGATCTCGTCCCAGTTATGGCTGATCACAATATCTTCATCAGAGTTGGTGACTTGGCTCTCATCCCAATCTGGCAGTGTGGGTACTGGAAGTGTTGCTAGGCGTTGACTGCGAATATTGGCGGCAGCTGCGCGACCATACACGATACATTCCAATAGGGAGTTGCTGGCCATGCGGTTGGCGCCATGGAGTCCAGTAAACGCACATTCTCCGATAGCATAAAGACCGTGAATATCCGTTTGCGCTGTTTCTCCATCGACCATGATACCGCCACAGGTATAGTGAGCTGCGGGCACGATCGGAATAGCTTCTTGAGTGATATCAATGCCGTATTTTAGGCAGCGTTCATGGATGGTGGGGAAGTGTTGCTTGATAAAATCCGCCGGCTTATGGCTGATGTCGAGGAAAAGATGGTCACAGCCCAGGCGTTTCATTTCATGGTCGATTGCGCGTGCCACTATATCGCGTGGTGCCAGCTCTGCACGGTCATCAAAGCGATGCATAAAGCGTTGGCCATTAGGCAATGTTAAATAAGCCCCTTCACCACGCAGTGCTTCACTGATTAAGAAAGTTTTAGCTTTGGAGTGGAATAAGCAAGTGGGGTGGAACTGGTTGAACTCCAGATTAGCCACCCGGCAACCTGCGCGCCAGGCCATTGCAATGCCATCACCAGAGCTGCCATCAGGATTCGATGTGTAAAGATAGACCTTGCTGGCGCCTCCTGTGGCGAGAACCACTTGAGGGGCGCCGAACACTTCAATATGACCATCTTCGACATTTAAGACGTAAGCTCCTACGCAGGCCTGTTCTGCCAGTCGGAGCTTATGGCGGGTGATGAGGTCAATCGCCATTCTGGATTCAAAAATATCGATATTGGGGTGCTTGCGGACTTTATCGGTTAATGTGGTGGCAACCGCCAAACCTGTCGCATCATCGGCATGAATGATCCTTCGGTGGCTATGTCCGCCCTCACGCGTGAGGTGGTAGGGTAGCCGTTCTTGTGTTTGAGCTTCATCGTTCGGAGTAAACGGCACCCCTTGCTCGATCAGCCATTCAATGCTTTCGCGACTATTTTTGACCACAAACTCTGTGGTGTCTTCATGGCAAAGACCTGCGCCTGTGACTAGCGTATCAGCAACATGGGCGGCAACCGTGTCCTGATCGTCCAGTACTGCGGCTATGCCACCTTGGGCCCAACGTGTCGAGCCTTCTCCTAACTTGCCCTTGCAGAGTAGGGCGATGCGTCCTGTTTCTGCTAGTTCCAAGGCGACGGTCATACCCGCTGCGCCGCCGCCAATAACCAGAACATCATGTTGAAAGTGTTGGCTCATGGGATTCCTGCCGTTGGCCTATGATTTATGCTGTGTTACCGATTCTATTCCGCTGTTGGCTTTCTGACAAAACTATCTCCAATGCGTGGCGCTACTCTTATGTCATGGCGCCAGAATATGAATCTTTAATATGGCGAATATTGTTGTTGGCAACACGACCATTTAACACAAAAGCGTTGTTTCAAACGGAGAGGCCGGAATCAGTTTGCTATCAGGTGGGAACTTTATTGATCTTGATGTGTCTATGCACGCCTGATTGGTCATGCACATTTGTGGGTCATGCTCTCGACTATTGGACATGCCTTTATTGATTGTTTTTCGTGTGTTACTGGGGGGCGATACACCACGATGGCGCTGTCGTATGATGTGAATGCTGGATAAAAAAGAGCCACTGTCAAAGTGTCATGATCTTCCTATGACATGGTAATCTATCATCAGAAATCATGTGGCCACTTCGGGAAACGACCCACAAGAGGTTGTGACACCTGGTAAACCACGCCAACCCCATGCGGAACCCCGCATGTTGACGGGAGTCCCAGATGACGACTGCGAAGGAGACCGACCAACGCCTGGTCGAACGTGTCCAGCAGGGAGATAAACGTGCTTTTGATTTGCTGGTGAAAAAATACCAGCACAAAATCATTGCATTGATCAGCCGCTACATACAGGACCACTCTGAGGTGCAAGATGTAGCGCAAGAAGCGTTTATTAAGGCGTATCGAGCACTTCCGCGCTTCCGGGCAGAAAGTGCTTTTTATACTTGGATGTATCGTATTGCGATTAATACGGCAAAAAATCACTTGGTGGCACGCGGCCGGCGTCCGCCAGGGTCAGATATTGATGTGGATGATGCCGAAAACTATAGCTACGCCCTGGCGATGAAAGATGGTGATACACCTGAAGCTAACTTGATGCGTGATGAGCTGGAGTCAGCCATTTATAACGTGATTGAACAGCTGCCTGATGACTTACGAACAGCCATTAGTTTGCGAGAATTCGATGGTATGAGTTATGAGGATATTGCTCAGGTGATGGATTGTCCGGTGGGGACTGTGCGCTCGCGTATTTTTAGGGCGCGAGAAGCGATCGATAAGGTAGTGATGCCCGCGATGTCTGAGCAATCAGCGGTGATAGAAGATTAAGTGAAATGCGAAATGCCTTGATGATGTTTTGGCTTTTGTTCTTGAGCAAAATCATTAAAAAATACAGGGCTATCATAAAACCATTTCTCAGTAGGGCTGTCATATCAGTGATGCCAGAGGATATCTGGAGTTTCGGATAGGGCGGGCAGAAGTCGAATTTGAGCGAGCAGTGTTTTCTTGGGTCACGATTTCTCGTGATAAGAAAGCCTAAGTGTGAGAGGTCAGGGGTATGTCAGAGCAAGTGCGTCAGTCACTGTCAAGTTTGATGGATGATGAGGCCGATGATCTGGATTTGCCACGTTTGATGCGTGCGGTTGAAGCATCGCCAGAAGTGGCGCAAACATGGCGACGTTATCATCTGGCGCAAGCCGTATTGCGTCGAGAGACGTCTTCTATTGATTGGGGTTGTGATATTTCTGCTGGTGTCATGGCGGCATTAGAAGACGAAGACACTTATGGCCAATCTGCAGCCCTCTCTGAGGCGGCTAAGCGCAGTGCTGCTCGGCACCCTGAGTGGCGACAGTGGATGCGTAGTGGGGCTTTGGCCGCCTCCGTTGCGGTTGCTGTTGTCAGTGGTGTGCAGCTTTATAATGCTTTTCCGGGTGAAGAGAATGTTGGCGACGGTGTCGCTGCAGTGGTACCGTCCACGGCAGGCCGGCGTACTGCTGATATTCAGCCCGTATCTGAGTCTATCGCAGTGCCTTCCCCGGCGATGTCTTTGAGCTCTCGCTATAGTTCGCCAGTAGCAGCTTATCCTGCCGCTGTGTCGTCGGGGAATATTTTACGCGTGAGCCAGCCTGCTCAAACACCGATGCAACCCTTGGTCAATCAAGGGTTACTGAATCCGTACCTGTTGCATCACGCTGAAATGTCTGCTGTCGGTACGCGTCAGGGATTATTGCCATTGTTACGGGTTTCTAGCCTGCATCAAACTTCTGCATTGGAGCGTTAATCTATGGGCCGCCATGGGCAGGGCAGGTCTTTTCGCTTTGTGTATCATGCGCTCATGCTGATGACCTCATGTGTGGCGGCTGGAGTGAGTGGCGGAGTATTTGCTGATACGACTCAATCTTCAGCTTTAGCCGCTTCTTCTGAATCTATTGCGGCAGTGCCTGACTGGTTGTCGCAATCGGCGGCTTCAACACGTCGTTATGAGTTAGAAGGTGTTTTGGTTTATCAGCGGGGAACTGTCGTTGAAACTGTCCAAGTTTCTCATCGTCAATCACATGATGGCTGGCATGATGCGCTTGATTTTTTAAGCGGGCGTCCTCGAGGTTGGCGTATTGCGGATGAGGCTCATGTTTCTGGCCTGGTGGAAGGTGAACCCTTGCCAGCGTTGGACTTGGATCGGCAATTGGCTGCGGGGTTACGTCAAACTGCGATTCGTCAATGGCAAGATGACTACCGTGTCATGCCGATCAATGATCGGCGTATTGCCGGCCGCTTGACTCGTTGTGTGTCGATTCAGCCGCTAGATACCTGGCGCTGGGGACGCGAAATGTGTGCGGATCGTGAGACTGGAGTCATTCTTCGCAAAGCGATTACGGACTCTCTGCAACACGCTTTAGAATCTTATGAATTTGCTGAAGTGACGATGACCGCCGCGGCTAATCGAGACCGACACCCGCCTGTCGAGCCTTTGCAGTCTTCAGGACCATCAAGTGCGCCTGGTGGGTCATCAAGTGAATCGTTAACCACTCATCGAACGACTAAACGAGTGTTGCCTGAGTCATTGCATGGTCATTTTGGTTGGCTGCCTGATGGGTTTTATCTACAACATCTGGAGCCTGTTCAGCTGGATGCCCGGCGGCGTGCGTTGCGTGCATTTTACTCGGATGGTTTAGGGGCTTTTAGTGTCTTTTTTGAACCCGCACGTCAAGCGCCTTTAATTAAGGGCGTGCATCAGGTTGGGGCGAGCGTGGCCTTGGTGCGTACTATTGTGAATGCCGATGGTGCTTTAGCGATGACCTTGGTCGGTGAATTGCCGGCAACGAGTGCTCATCGTATTTTGCAAAGTTGGGAGGCTGGTCGTGAAGCGCCCCACGAGTCGGCTCAGCCTTGAGGTTGGTGGTCCTTGATATTGATCGATGCGATTATCCCATCATGACAGACGGTTGATGATGTGGATCGTGTAGGGAGGGCATGATGGACGGGACCTTATGGCAGCGTGCGGAAGTCGTTCGTATGAGTGGCGATACCGTTTGGGTTAAGCCTTGCTTGGCAACAGGATGCGCACAGTGCCAGTTGTCGAGTACCTGTGGGCAGGGTGTTTTAGCCCGTTGGGCTGGTCGACAGCGTGCTGAAATTGCGTTAGTGCGAAATGAATCTGTTGATCATCTTCTCTTTGATCAACTCATGCCTGGGGATATGGTCGAGCTGGGTGTGTCCGGCAGTCACTTTGTGCAAGCTTCTGCGTTGCAGTTTGTGTTGCCATTGCTGAGTATGGTGTTCTTTGCAATGCTTGCAGAGTATTGTGGTGCGGCAGATTCTCTTGTTGCCTTATTGGCTTTTGTTGGACTGGCTGTGGCTTTGTGGATGATTTCTTGGTGGCGTCGACCGGTCCTGAAGTCTCCCTATATCCATCGTGTTTTCCCTCGTGCCCATTAAGGGGCATTGTCCTGTGTCTCCCCATAAGTGACTTTTGTGTTTCTGCTTTCTGCTTTCTGCTTTCTGCTTTCTGCTTTAAGCGCTTTCTAGCGAGTCTTTTTCTCCCTCTCCTTCTTTCTTCTCCTGCTTTTGTCGTATTGATGGCTTTTTTGAGCCTCGAATGTTTTTGGCTGCTTAACGTAAAGAGAAGACATGGCTGCACGTTTGTCTCTTGTATGGCGATTAAAAGTATTCGTGACGCCCTCAATCGCTATTGCGATTGAAATCAACTGTGAGACTGAACCAACTTGTTTTTTTATGCTCGAATATCCTGTCTGTGACTTGCGTCGGTTTTGAAGTCGGTTTTATAAAAAGCCGGTTTCAAAAATGTATGTGAATCCGTGACAGAACGTGAGCCTAAACTTTAGCCTTCTCGGCTGCAGAAATGACATATTCGAACATGAGTAGGAGTCCTTCATGTTGATTAAAAAGCAACGCTGGTCTTTATGGTTAGCGGCTATTGCACTGTGCTTTAGCGCACTGACGGCTCAGGCTCGTGAACTGCCTGACTTCACTGGCTTGGTGAAAGAAGCTTCGCCAGCCGTCGTCAATATCAGTACCACGAAAACCGTTGAACGTGGCCGCCAAATGACCCCTTTTGCAGGGCCAAATGGCGAAGTCCCCGATATTTTTAGGCACTTTTTTGGCGATGTTCCAGGTCAGCGTGGAGGCGGGACGGCTGAGCGTAAGTCGCTCGGTTCTGGTTTTATTATCAGTCATGATGGCTACATTTTGACGAATAATCATGTCGTGGATGGCGCTGATGAGATTGTGGTTCGGCTGAATGATCGACGTGAAGTCGAGGCCAAACTGGTGGGTAGTGATCCGCTGACAGATGTGGCGCTTTTGAAGATTGATGAAGATGACCTTCCCGTCGTTGAATTGGGTGACTCTGATGACATGCAAGTCGGTGAATGGGTCCTGGCCATTGGTTCTCCCTTTGGTTTTGATCATAGTGTGACCGCCGGGATTGTGAGTGCCATTGGTCGCGCTTTACCCAATGAAACTTATGTGCCTTTTATCCAGACGGATGTTGCTATTAATCCGGGTAACTCGGGCGGTCCTTTGTTTAATCTCGATGGAAAAGTTGTCGGGATTAACTCTCAGATTTATACGCGTTCCGGTGGCTTTATGGGGCTGTCATTTGCCATCCCCATCAATGTAGCTATGCGTGTTGCTGATCAAATTAAAGATAGCGGCAGTGTCACCCGCGGTTGGTTGGGGGTTGTGATTCAGCAGGTTGATCGAGATCTAGCCGATTCATTTGGGTTGGATCGCCCTCGCGGTGCATTGATTGCGAATGTGGATCCTGATGGCCCTGCAGGTGACGCGGGTATTAAATCCGGTGATGTTGTTTTATCCGTTAATGGTCATGAGATTAATCAAGCCTCTGATTTGCCGCCTACGATTGGACGTTTAGCGCCGGGTGATGATGCTGAAATTACATTGATGCGTAACCGTGAGGAGAAAACGGTCACGGTAGAAATTGGGCAGCGTCCTTCTCAACGAGATTTGGCCAGTGCGAACCCTCAGCATCATGGCAAGGCCGGACGGTTAGGCATTCAAGTGGCAGCGTTGCCTGCTGAAATGCGTGCGCGTTGGGAGCTTGATGGTGGTGTGTTAATTGCGGGGGTTAGCCCAGACGGCGCTGCGGCCAAGGCGGGTCTGCGTCGAGGTGATGTGATTGTGATGTTGGCTGGAAAAGAAGTGAGCAGTGTTGATGACTTAACCAATATCGTTGATCACTTGCCTCATGACGAGTCTCAGCCGATGCGTATCATTCGTAAGGGAAACCCTTTGTTTGTCGCCGTGCACTTTTAGAGCAGCGGAATCACCGTATCTCGATTGAAGGTGGTGTGACGCTGATGTGATTGACAACAACCCCGCTTTGACGCGGGGTTGTTGTCAAATGGGGAGGTTTAAATGGTGGTTTGAGAGATTTAGCTTAAGCGTAATGACCATTAAGAGGGCGAGCAATCATTTACGGGCTATCACCTAGAGGTGGCACCCTGTACAATGCGTGCATTCAACTGTTTTTTCTGGCTCGAGAGACTGAATGTCAGCTTCGAGCGCTTACCTGACAGCGAGCTTTGACTGAATGAGTTCTAGCGTAACGTCCTCAGAATTAAGCAAGATTCGAAACTTCTCCATCATCGCACATATTGATCATGGCAAATCGACTCTGTCAGACCGGTTGATTCAGGTTTGTGGGGGGTTGACTGATCGTGAAATGAAAGAGCAAGTGCTCGACTCTATGGATCTCGAGCGTGAGCGCGGTATTACCATCAAGGCGCAAAGTGTCACCCTCAACTATACCGCGGCCGATGGTGAGACTTATCAGCTGAACTTTATTGATACGCCTGGACACGTTGATTTCTCTTATGAAGTTTCTCGCTCCTTAGCGGCTTGTGAGGGCGCTCTGCTCGTTGTTGATGCAGGGCAAGGTGTTGAGGCTCAGTCAGTCGCTAACTGCTATACCGCGATTGAACAAGGGCTAGAGGTGGTACCCGTTCTGAATAAAATGGACTTGCCTCAAGCCGATCCTGAAACGGTTATCCAGCAGATTGAAGAGATTATTGGGATTGAAGCTCAAGATGCCGTCAAGGTTTCCGCGAAGAGTGGCTTGGGTATTGATGCCCTGCTTGAGGAGCTAGTCAATAAAATTCCTTCGCCTGAAGGTCGGCGTGATGATCCTTTGCAAGCACTGATTGTGGATTCCTGGTTTGATAACTACCAAGGGGTGGTGTCACTCGTCCGCATTCGTAATGGTGTGCTGAAAAAGGGTGATAAGGTGGTCATGAAGTCCACCGGAAAAACCTGGGAACTTACTGAAATTGGTATTTTTAACCCCAAGCAGCATGCGACGGGGATGTTGCGGGCTGGTGAAGTGGGTTATGTGATTGCGGGCATCAAGGATATTCATGGTGCGCCTGTTGGCGATACCATCGTACATGCCAAAGGTGCCGAAGCCGTGCCCCAGTTGCCAGGCTTTCAGAAGGTCAAGCCTCAGGTTTATGCGGGCTTGTTCCCAGTCAGCTCGGATGATTTTGAAGATTTTCGTGAGGCCTTGGATAAGCTCTCATTGAATGATTCCTCATTGTTTTTTGAGCCTGAAAGCTCCGAAGCGCTTGGGTTTGGCTTCCGTTGTGGTTTCTTGGGGATGCTCCATATGGAGATTATCCAAGAGCGGCTTGAGCGTGAGTATGATCTGGATTTGATCACCACTGCGCCGACCGTTGTTTATGAGGTCCTCATGCGTAATGGGGAAACCTTGTATGTCGATAATCCGACGAGCTTGCCTGATCCTGGTGGTATTGATGAGATGCGTGAGCCTATCGCGCGTTGTACGATTCTTGTCCCCCAAGACATGGTGGGGCCTGTGATCAGCTTATGCGTTGATAAGCGAGGGATTCAGCGAGATATGCAGTATCTCGGCCAGCAGGTACAGATCATTTATGATATGCCGATGGCCGAAGTGGTGCTGGACTTGTTTGACCGTTTGAAATCCGTCTCACGTGGTTTTGCATCTTTAGAATATAGCTTTGATCGTTTTGAACCTGCCAATCTGGCACGCCTGGATATTCTGATTAATGGCGATAAAGTGGATGCGCTAGCGTTGATTGTGCACCGAGATACTGCGCCTTTCCGGGGTCGTGCTTTAGTTGAGAAAATGCGTGAATTGATCCCACGACAGATGTTTGATGTGGCCATTCAGGCCGCATTGGGTGGCCAGATCATTGCACGCTCAACGGTGAAAGCCCTGCGTAAGAATGTAACTGCCAAGTGTTATGGCGGTGATGCGTCACGTAAAAAGAAACTGCTCGAGAAGCAAAAAGCGGGCAAAAAACGAATGAAACAGCTGGGTAAAGTTGAAGTGCCTCAGGATGCTTTCCTGGCTGTTCTGAAAGTGGACAACTAAAGCATGGATCTGGATTTTTCCCTGTTACTGGTGATTGCCACCGGGGTGACTGGTGTCGTCTGGGCTCTGGATAAGTTTTGGCTGAGAAAGCGCCGTCAGCAACGTGTTCCTAGCCCCGCACCTGGGGCTATTGTTGAATATGGCAACTCTTTTTTCCCCGTTTTGTTATTTGTATTGGTCTTGCGCTCATTTGTGTTTGAGCCTTTCCAGATTCCTTCGGGCTCCATGTTACCGACACTAAAAATTGGCGACTTTATTTTAGTGAATAAGTTTACCTACGGTTTGCGTTTACCGGTGGGTAATCAGAAAATTATCGACTTAGGTGAGCCTGAGCGCGGCGATGTCATGGTGTTTCGTTTCCCGCTGAACCCGAGTATCAATTATATTAAGCGCGTGATTGGTGTTCCTGGGGATCAAATTAGCTATATGGGAAAACAGTTGGTGGTCAACGGCCAGCCTGTCGATAAACAACTGCTGATGCGCTCGCCGACCGAAGCACCTGGGGAAACGTTGTATCAAGAGACGCTGCCAAAAGCTGTTCACCAAGTGTACAACACGTCAGGTCCAACCTTGAATCTTAAAGAAATTACAGTACCTGATGGCTATTATATGGTCATGGGCGACAATCGTGATCACAGTAACGATAGTCGATTCTGGTGTCGGCACCAGCCTATGCCGGAGATTGGATGTATTCCCGTTGAAGGACGTTTCTTTGCTAATGGCGTTCCTCTGGTCATTGGGTTTGTACCCGAGCAGAACATTGTGGGGCAGGCTGTCGCTGTTTGGATGCACTGGCCAAAATTGACTAGTTTGCCCAGCTTTAGTGATGTTCGCTTGATTCATTAATTAATGGCCATTACCCCCTCCAGGGTAAGGCTTTACTCACTTGTCCGGCGCTTTTGATAAGCGTTGTTGACCAATAAGTTTTGACCGTGAAAACACGATATAACGAATTAATACGTCAGTTAGGTTATACCTTTAATGATCCCGAGCTGCTGCAGTTAGCATTGACTCACCGCAGTTATGGCAATCGGAATAATGAGCGCCTCGAGTTTTTGGGTGATTCAATTGTGAACTTTGTGATCGCTGAGGATCTTTTTAAACGCTTTCCTCAAGCGCGCGAAGGACAGCTTTCTCGATTGCGTGCGCGTATGGTGAAAGGCGTCACCTTAGCGGAGTTGGCCCGTGAGTTTGAAGTGGGTCAGTATTTGCGTCTAGGCAGTGGTGAACTGAAAAGTGGTGGCTTCCGTCGAGAGTCCATTTTAGCCGATGCGATGGAGGCGATTATTGGCGCCATGTATCTTGATAGCTCAATGGATCACGTACGTGCCCGTATTTTGTCTTGGTTTGAAGCTCGCTTGAATCAACTCTCATTGAGCGATACCCAAAAAGACCCTAAAACCCGGTTACAAGAATTTTTGCAATCTCGCCATCAACCCTTACCGCGTTATGATGTGATTTCGGTTGAAGGTGAGGCCCATGCTCAAACGTTTACTGTGGAGTGTGTGGTCGATATGCTAGATTTTCGACCCCTTGGGGTGGGTTCAAGCCGTCGTTTGGCTGAGCAACAATCCGCTGAAAAAGCACTCCATGCCCTGGAGCAAACATGAGCGAGCATGGCGTTATGAGTGGACATGATGTGATGAACGGGAATGATCAGGTCAGCCGTTGCGGATATGTGGCCATTGTTGGGCGGCCTAATGTGGGCAAATCGACGCTCTTGAATCGTATTTTAGGGCAAAAAATCAGTATTACGTCCAAAAAGCCACAAACGACCCGTCACCAGGTTTTGGGTATTCATACCGAAGGCGCGACCCAAGCGATTTATGTGGATACTCCGGGTATTCACTTGGCGCAAGGGGATCGCAATAAGGCGATTAACCGCTACATGAATGATGCGGCCACCAGTGCACTGCGGGATGTGGATCTGGTGGTTTTTATTGTGGATCGAACCAAGTGGACAGAAGAAGATGAGCTGGTTTTTCAGCGAATCGAGCATCTGAAAGTACCGGTGATTCTTGCGCTGAATAAAGTGGACTGGCTGGACGATAAGGCTGAGCTTTTACCTTTTATTCAGAAGTTGGCCGCACGCCGAGATTTTGCTGAAGTGATTCCGATTTCAGCCATTCAAGGGGATCAGGTCTCCGTTCTGGAGCAGGCGGTCGCCCAACGTTTGCCTGAGAGTATCCATTACTTTCCTGACGATCAAGTGACTGACCGTTCCCAACGTTTTCTTGCCGCAGAGTTGGTGCGGGAAAAGATTATGCGTTCGCTTGGCAATGAGCTGCCATATCAAACAACCGTTGAGATTGAGCAGTTTAAATATCAAGGAAAGACGCTCCATATTCATGCCCTGATTTTGGTCGAGCGGGAAGGTCAAAAGAAAATCATCATTGGCGAAAAAGGCGAACGGATACGCCAAATCGGCCGTGATGCGCGTGTGGATATGCAAGACGCCTTTGAGAGCAAAGTGATGCTGAATCTCTGGGTAAAAGTTAAACGTGGTTGGTCTGATGATGACCGAGCGTTAAAAAGCCTGGGGTTTGACGACTTGGGGTAATCACCCTGTTGAGGCACTGTGATGGTTGATGAGCCACTGCAGCCTGCTTTTTTGCTGCATGCCAGGCCCTATCGGGACACCAGTGCCATAGGCCATTTTTTAACACTTTCCGATGGAAGGGTTGATGCGCTCGTGCGAGGAGTGCGTGGCCGAAGAAGTCGTCATCGTGCTTTTTTACAGCCATTTACGCCTTTGCTGTTGGGTTGGCGTGGTCGGGGTGAACTCAAAACAGCACAGCGTTTTGAGCACGCCGGTACGCCCGTTTGGCTATCCGGAGAGGCCTTGGCCTGTGGTTGGTATGCCAATGAATTGTTGGTTCGATTGTTAAAACCTTTCTTGTCAGAAGCCCTCCTGTTTCGTGAATATGCCCTCCTGCTGCCTTTGTTAATGGATGTTGAGCAGCGGGAGCCTGCCTTACGTCGATTTGAATTAACTTTATTGGCCACCTTGGGTGTCGTGCCGATGCCTGATGACTTTGTTCAATATGATCCTGAATCCGATTATCTGTGGCAGGAGGGGCTGGGTTTTACGCCAATGATGCCGCACACCGCTTTCTCCCAGGAGCTTGTATGGCCCCATGTGAATGGACGTCTTCTGTATCATATTGGGCGGGATGACTGGCGGGATCCGCAGATAAGGCGTGAAGCGAAACAGTTGACACGACAGTTGCTGACCCCGTTACTGGGCAATAAGCCTTTGCAGAGTCGCCAGCTGTTGCAGGGTTTGTTTAAGCGTACAGGTCGTCATCCAATGAATGAGGAGATATCAAGTGAGTGAGTCCTTGCTTTTAGGCGTTAATATTGACCATATCGCGACCCTGCGACAGGCTCGGGGCACGCGTTATCCTGATCCCGTTCAGGCGGCTTTAGTGGCAGAAGAAGCGGGGGCTGATGGGATTACGCTGCACTTGAGAGAAGATCGTCGGCATATTCAAGATCGTGATGTTGAGCTGTTGGCTCAGGTATTACAGACACGTATGAACCTGGAAATGGCAGTGACTGATGAAATGCTGACCATTGCTGAACAGGTCCGACCTGCTCATTGCTGTCTGGTACCTGAGCGTCGTGAGGAGTTAACGACGGAAGGCGGCTTGGATGTTGCGGGACAGATGCCTCGAATGAAAGAGGCGTGCGAACGCTTGGCCAAGGCTGGTATCGATGTCTCATTGTTTATTGACCCCGACCCTCGCCAGATCCAAGCAGCCGCTGAAGTCGGTGCTCCCACTATTGAGCTGCATACTGGACGGTATGCCGATGCTGCTGATTCAAAAGAGCAAGCTGCGGAATTGACCCGAGTGATTGAGGGCGTTGCGCTGGGGACTGGTGCTGGTTTGGTGGTCAACGCAGGGCATGGGCTTAATTATCACAATGTCGAGCCTATTGCTCGAATCTTGGGGCTGCATGAATTGAATATTGGACATGCTTTGATTGCTCGGGCGGCCATGACGGGCCTATCTGAAGCGGTAAGTGAAATGAAGCGTGTGATGCGAGAAGCGCGTTTACATGCCCTCATGATGGCGCCTTGAGTTGTTGATGGCGTTTTTAATGACGGTGAAACGTTGGTTGCAGCGGCATAGACTGATTGGTCTTGGGCGTCGACAACTCTTAGTGTTTGCCCTGGGATTCAGCTCGGGTCTCCCCCTGTTATTAACCGGTAGTGTGTTACAGACCTGGATGCGTCGAGAGGGCGTCGATCTCACCAGTATTGGTCTGGTGGCACTGGTGGGTTTGCCTTATTCCTTTAAGTTTCTCTGGGCACCATTATTAGATTCGGTTCGTCCACCTTTTTGGGGGCGACGAAGAGGTTGGCTATTGCTGTTCCAGTTGGCGTTGATGGGGGCTATTGGGTTCCTGGGACAAGGGAATCCTGCCGCTCATGTCGAGCAGATGTTTTTGCTGGCGATTGTGGTGACTTTTTTTAGTGCAACCCAAGATATTCTGATTGATGCTTGGCGCCGTGAGATTTTGCTTGAGGAGGAGCAAGGCTTGGGCGCTGCCATGAATGTTAATGGTTATCGACTCGGGATGCTTGTGGCCTCTGGCGGTGGCTTAATTGTGGCAGGCGAGTATTCCTATGCGGTGGCCTATCAATTAATGGCGCTTTGCATGGTTGTGGGGATGATTGCCACTTGGTTATCCCCCGAGCCAGAAGTGATGTATGTGGCCCGTCGGCATGGGGTCGCTGCCATTTTTGTTGACCCTTTACGTGAGTTTTTTAATCGGATGGGATGGGCTGCCGTCTGGGTCTTGTTGTTTATCCTCATGTATAAAATTGGCGATGCCATGGCTGCCAATATGACCAATGCATTTTATGTGGATCAAGGATTCACCGATGTTGAAATTGGTAGCACGGTCAAGCTTTTTGGTTTGGGTGCCCTTCTCGCTGGTGCGCTGTTGGGTGGCGTCATCATGCTGCGGCTATCCCTGTGGACCGCGCTTTTTTACTTTGGTCTATTACAAATGCTGTCAACCCTTGGCTTTGCTTGGTTGTCGGTGATGGGGGATCAGTTGTGGGCATTAGCAGTCGTCATTGCCTTTGAGAACTTAGCGTCGGGTATGGGGACTGCCGCTTACTTAGCCTTTATGGCAAGATTGACTGATCGTCGCTTTACGGCAACGCAGTTTGCACTCTTGTCGAGTTTGATGAGCCTGCCCCGTGTTGTTTTTTCGGCCATGACCGGGTCTATGGTTGAACATTTAGGCTGGTGGGGCTTTTTCGTGGCGTGTACTGGGCTAGCGGTGCCGGGGTTGTTGTTGTTGTTTGTACTTAAACCATGTCTGGCACCCTTAGGGTTGTGGTCTAGGCCAGCGCATCATATAGATTAATTTGGGTATCAATCGATGTATCGATCAACATGCTCAATACTTGGCCTGAATGAGAGTGCCATGGCGAAGTTAATGACAATCAGTATTCACCGCACGAGTCCAGTCGCTGGGCTGCTGGAGCAGGAGTAGCCATGCGCTGGAATATTTTTCGACGCAAGCCTCAACATCGTGATCAGAAAGGAGGCGATGGCTCGCCTGGTGTTTCGCTCGCGCGTGAAGGTAATGAGCAGATTCAACGGCTGTCTGAGGCGGTTGAGAAAGAACCTTGGTCCATTAATTTCCTTCAGTTGATCTGGACAGCTGGACCGGTCACGGTGATCGGTCTCTATGGGGGCTACTATGTCGGTTATGGCAAAGCGCCGCCAGCTCAGACTTTAATTTATTTCACCAGTTTTACTGTGCTCTCGGGGGTCCTCGGTCTACTGGCGAAAGTGATTTATAACATGACCCGTGGCCAAGAGCGTGAGGATGCCGAAGAGAACTTTCGGGAGACCATCGATAAACTGGCTGATTTGATTCTAGGCGTTCGTGATCTGATTGTTGATTCTCAAGATGGCGAGGCTCGACAACGTGAAGCCGCATTGCAGTTGTTGCGTAAAGTTAACCTCTCGGCAGAGGGGGTGGCATTTGCCTGTCAAGAATTGACCGGTGATGCTGAGCTGGCCAGGCTTTTATCACGGATTGATACTTATCGTCGAGCGGGTCTCTATAGCCGAGTCAAAGATCTGGAAACCAGTTATCGTGAGCGGATTGAAACGGCGCTGGTGTATCTTCAAGAGTCATCACCTGAAGCCGCATCGGTACTCCGTGAACGTTTTCAAGGCAAGGCACCTCACCTTGAGCGCGGGGTGCCTCGTGATGAGCATTTTATTGAGCGTACGCTTGCTGCCATTGAAGAAGATAACGATCTGATTATGACGCTGCAGGATGTTGAAGAAATGCTCATCCTGGCGTTTGAAATGTTGTGTGGGCGTGAGATTCCGATGCTGACTTTCCATTACTCTGGTCGTTGGCGTTTAGCTAAGGCGTTAGATACCTTGGAGGATCGTCGTAGTCGTTATCGTATTGCACAAGCGCGTGGGAGTAACCGTATTAGAGCCCTTGCATCTTATTTGGTTGATCAGGATATTGCATCGACCGAGAGGTTGCCTTCTGGGCTGGCTGCCGAAACTTTGTGTGAGCGACTCGATGAAGTGCTTACTGAATTGGCTGCACGGGTGCATCATCTTGCTTCTCAGGTACGGCGAGGCTGGCTGCAGGAGCTGCCTGAGCTAAGACGCCTTTCTGATATCCTGGGGGCCTCAGCGAAGCTTTATAAATCTGCCCGAACGGCTTACCAGCAAGTAGGTAAAGCCCATGCTGCTTTGCTTGAAGCTTCTGAGGAATGGAATCGACTCAGTCAGGATCTTGCGATTGATTCATCGAGATTGCATTTAGGGCCGGGTCGACGAGGGCTGAGAATTATTGAGCGGGTGACGCGCCTGGATAATGAGCAGCGACTTGAAATCAGTGCTCAGCTGGCTCACTACATGCGGGGTGAACAGGTGGAACGCCGAGGTCGGCGTTTGTTTACTCGGCGTAATGGTTCTGTGCGTGCACTGACGATTGAAAGTGCTAAGCGTCTGGCGATTGAAATCGCTGTGGTCATGGAGCCTTATATTCATCTGAGTCGACCGATGGTTCAACGGGGGTTTGAATCAACGAATGCGACTTATCTAGGGGGGCTGGAGCCTGATATGAGTGCCTCTGAAAAAGTCGCTTTAGGCATGTCCATGGCTAAAGAAGTCGAGCAGGATTTGGGGCCGCCCGCCGAACACCTTGCCGTTGTCTTGGTTCGCCATTACCAAGTGGCGCTGAGCGAAGGGGCTCAAGAATTTTTGCATAGTACTTATGGTGCTCGGCGCAAAGTGCTTGAAGTGATTGGTAACTACTCACCGGGTGAAGCCCGGGCCGTCAGTTTCCTTAGCTTACGCCCACCTTTGGTACCTAAGCCTAGGCAGGAGTGGTACCGTGCCTTGGTGCGTGCCCGCCAGCAGCTGGGTTGATCTTACATACGGGTTGATCTTACATACATCGCGATTGGGTCTTTTCGGAGTCAGCATGTCGGATAGTAGTATTCATATTTTAGGGGCGGGAGCTCTGGGCACCTTGTATGCCTGTCGGCTATCACGTACCGGTCGTCCGTTAACCATGTTGGTGAGGCCTGATCGTTTGGAGACTCTTGCGGCAGGTATTTATTACCGGGAAGCGGAGCAAGCGTCGGCTAAGCGCATTTTTATGAGTATCGCTGACCAGGTTGCACCGGCTTCGATTCATCACCTGATTCTGGCCACTAAAGCCCAGGATGCGGCTGCGGCGATTGAAGCTTGGCGGCCGGCGTTAGCGGATCAGGCCAACGTATTGATGTTGCAAAATGGCATGGGATGCCAGGCCGAAGTGGCTGAATGTTTGAGTCCTCAGCAGACGTTGGTGGCGGGGAGCGTGACTGAAGGGGCTTATTTGGAAGGGCCTGGACATGTGGTTCATGCTGGAGTCGGTGAAACCGTATTGGGGCATTGGAGTGGCCCCGATATCAGGGCTGTCGCCCAGTGGCAGAGTTTGTTGATGGTGGCCGGTCTGGAAGTGAGCAATGTGGCGGAGATTCGTCCTATTCTGTGGCATAAGCTGGCCGTGAATGCAGCGATTAACCCGTTGACGGCACTGTATGAATGCAATAACGGTGGCTTAGCTTCGGTTGACTTAAAGCCTAAAGTGGAGGCTTTAAATCTCGAAACCACAGCATTATTCAAGCGACTGGGGATTCCCCTACCTGCTGGAGGTCTTCAGGAGATGGTCGAAAATGTAATTTATGCCACAGCTCGTAACCAGTCGTCGATGTTGCAAGACGTTCAAGCGGGACGCCCGACAGAGTTACGTTATATCACAGGGGCCTTGTTACGTGCAGCGAAGGCTTTGAAAGTACGCTTGCCCCAGCATGAGCAGGTGTATCGTGCTCTGGCTAAAAAGTTGAGCAGTCCGGCGGCCTCTCAACGGGCCTATGCAGCCCCAGTTTGAATGAGTTTAAGACCCGCTCAGCTTCGTTGTAAGTCTTTGCGGGATATGGATAAACGTTGCTGATGTTGTAATAAGTTGAGTAGGATAATGACCCGGTCCTCGCCTTTTCGGGTTTGAAAGATGGCCTCTAAGTCTTTGAAGGGCCCGCGAGTGATTAAGACCTTGTCACCGGTTTTGAGCTTATGATGTTGTGCCTTTTCACTGCGTTGCTTCAACGCTTCAATGAGGTCGGCATCGACCTTCAGAGGGTAGGTGCCAAACCGAACCAGTTGAAGAACACCTCGCGTTGATCTGATCGGCGCCCAATTGTCTCTATGCTCATCGAGTTGAATAAATAGATAAAAGGGAAACAAGGGTTCTTTGATCTCACGCAATTGCCCGCGGTAGCGTTTTTCAACGGTCCATGTCGGGTGAAAGACTTCGAAGCCTTGTGCTTTGAGATGATCTTCAGCGCGAAAGGACTCTCCTCCTTTGCACTGGACGGCGTACCAATGTGCTGCCATTGCGTTTGACCTCATTTTTGACGCCGCGCACCATAGCGTGTCCCCTAAATAGACGCAAGTTGGATCAAGCTGGTGTTGTTGGTGTCGTGATCGGCATGCTCCAATCTATCGTCTATCGGGTCAATCGCGCCAATCACGTATAATGCGATGGCTCAGTGTAGGTCGGTCTATTTAGGTTGATCCTATTTTGATTGATCTAATTGGATTGATTGTACCATCCCAATGATTTTGACTTCGGAGTACCGAATGCCCTCTTTTGATATCGTGTCTGAGCTGGACCAACATCAAGTCACTAATGCCGTTGATCAGGCCAATCGTGTTGTTGGAAATCGTTTCGATTTTAAAGGCGTGGATGCCCAATATGAACGTAATGATCATGTGGTCACGCTGACAGCTGAAGCTGAGTTCCAAGTCCGGCAGATGCTCGATATTTTGCGTAACGAGCTGACTCGCAAGGATATCGACGTCGGTTGTTTGGAAGAGGGCGACATTGATGAGGCTAATCGTAGTGCACGAATGAAAGTGACATTGCGAGAGGGCATTGATTCTGATCTAGCCAAGAAAATTGTGCGCATCGTGAAAGATGCAAAATTGAAGGTTCAAACGCAAATTCAAGGCGAACAAGTGCGTGTAACGGGCAAGAAGCGAGATGACTTGCAGCAAGTCATCTCGCTTCTACGTCAGTCTGATCTAGACTTGCCCCTTCAGTTCAATAACTTCCGAGACTGATTTACATCAGGGCCAAGCCCATTGTGCAAAGGCAGTGATTGCAATATCGGTAATGCAGGATTATAAATGAGAAGTCTAATCATTAACTTCTCATTTGGAGACTGTTTATTATGAAGCGTCAGCTGATGGTTGCACTGCCCTTGGCTTTATTGGCTAACTCAGCGCTAGCGCTTGAGTATCCTATTGGAGAGCCCAAACTAGAGCACGGCATGGAAGTCGCAGCGGTCTATTTGCAGCCTGTTGTGATGGAACCTGCTGGCCAGGTGGCTGCGGCTGATGCCGATGTGCATTTGGAAGCCGATATTCATGCGCTTGAAGACAACCCCAATGGATTTGCGCCTGGTGCCTGGATGCCTTACCTCGGTGTCGATTACACCTTGACCAAAGAGGGGGGTGACACTGTCAAAGGGCACTTGATGCCGATGGTCGCCAATGATGGTCCGCATTATGGTGAAAATGTGAAGCTACAAGGACCTGGCAAATATCATCTGACCTTTACGTTGTCGCACCCTGATATGCCGCGTCATGTCGATAAAGAAACGGGTGTAGGGGCATGGTTTGAGCCCTTTGAAGTGGAATATGACTTTGTGTATGCCGGTATTGGTAAACGTGGCGGTTACTGATTCCAGCAATTCTGATTGCAGTAATCTTGATCGTTTTATGATGAGCCCCTTTAAGCCAAGGGGCTCTGTTGTTGAGCGAATACAGCAAGAGGTGACGAATGAAATACTGGCGTACGCTGATGTTAGGCATGGTGTGTTTAGTGGGAGCATCGGTGGTACAGGCTGCTGGCTTGCCTAGCTATGACCTGACATTACATAACGGAGAGCTTGATCCTAAAGTGCTGCGAGTGAAAGCTGGTGAGCGCTTTAAGATCAATCTTTATAATTCTGGTAATACGCCTGTTGAGTTCGAAAGTCGTTCCTTGCGTAAAGAAAAAGTGATGGGGCCGGGGGTTCGATCTTTTGTGGTTGTTCATCCTTTACGGCCTGGTCAATATGATTTTTTTGACGAATTCCATCTACCCGACGCACAAGGGTGGGTGATCGCCGAATAAAAGTGAGTGGGATCATCTTTGATCGCCAACCAGGGGTTTGTCATGTTGGAACAGGTACTTTTTATCGTCTGGCGCGAAAGTGTCGAGGCGATTTTGGTCGTGGGGATTGCTTATGCTTGGCTTAAACAATCCCAGGCTCGTCAAGGTATGCGCTATTTGGGGCTTGGTGTTTTAGCCGGTCTTTTGGTGGCCTGTTTGATGGGGGCCGCTTTAATGTCCGCGGGGAGCTGGCTACAGGGCCCGGCACAGGATATTTTTCAAACCATCATGGTGCTCGTGGCTGCAGGTCTGATTGTGCAAATGGTGATGTGGATGCGTATTCATGCGCGCTCACTGAAGTCGGAGTTAGAGCAAGGATTGGCCAGTCAGGTCGAGAGCGCTAATTACTGGGGGATCGCAGTGTTAGTGGCGATTGCCGTGGCTCGTGAAGGTTCTGAAACGGTCGTCTTTCTTTATGGCATGGGAATGGCCCAGCTTCAAAGTGGCGCTATCGGAGGCTTTGTATTGGCGGCCTTGGTTGGTTTTGCCTTGGCTCTGGCGACCTTCGGATTACTGCAACTTGGCTCTCGTTTTTTGTCCTGGCGTTGGTTTTTTCGAGTGTCTGAAATCATGTTGCTGTGTCTGGCGGCGTCTCTTCTCGTCAGTGGTGTGGAGCGTATGATTGGGTTGGAGTGGTTACCTGCTGGGCCTGACCCTCTTTGGGATACCAGCATGTGGTTGGATGACAGTCATGGTATTGGTGGCTTATTAGCCACTTTTGCCGGTTATCGCGCTTGGCCGCCTTTGACGGTTGTCGTGGCTTTTGTCGCTTATTGGATATTGGTGTTATCGACGATGCGCTGGCAACGTCAACGCTTGACGCATCGGCAGACCACTTCAACGGAGGAGGCGTCTGCATGAAATCGTTAGCCCTACGTGATTCGGTGATGCAGTTTGGGCATTGGATGCATCGTCACCGTGGGCTGATTCAGGCTGTGCAATGGAGTGTAGTGGGCGTTTATGCTTTTTTGCTGATTGTGCCAGCCCTATTACCTTTACCGAGTTACCAGGACCATATCCTGACCCATTTGACGGTTTTTGCTGAGTTTGTCTTTTGGGGGATTTGGTGGCCTTTTGTGCTGGTGAGCATGGTGTTGATGGGGCGTGTGTGGTGTGGTGTTTTTTGTCCCGAGGGGGCCTTAACTGAAGCGGCTAGTCGCCGGGGGTTGGGGCTGCCGATCCCAGGTTGGATGCGCTGGCAAGGTTGGCCATTCGTCGCTTTTCTAGGGACAACGGTGTATGGCCAGATGGCGAGTGTTTACCAATATCCATTAGGCGCACTAGTGGTACTCGGTGGCTCTACTGCAGCGGCCATTGTGATCGGCTTGATTTACGGTAAAGGCAAACGTGTGTGGTGTCGCCATTTATGTCCTGTCAGTGGGGTTTTCGGGCTTTTATCGAAGCTTGCCCCTGTGCATTTCAAAGCGGATCCTCAAGCATGGGAGGCTTTTAACGAAGCGTCTCGACGAGGTGAAGTTGTGCGTACCCATGCGCCTGACTGCGCGCCTTTGATCCCTTTAAAGCAATTAGATAGCGGGAGCGAGTGCCATATGTGTGCTCGTTGTGATGGCTATAAGTCGGCGATCCAGCTGTCGCCTCGACGGCCTGGCAGCGAAGTGGTCTCACCCCCTCGTGAAGCCACCTTGAGTGAATTCCTGGTGTTGGTTTATGGGCTGTTAGGTGTGGCCATTGGTGCCTTCCAATGGACTGTTAGCCCTTGGTTTGTGCAGGCTAAGCAAATGGTGGCTACATGGCTGGTAGAGCATGATGGGCTTTGGATGTTGACAACCACTGCACCCGCTTGGATTTTGACCAATTATCCTAATCAAAATGATGTCTTTAACCTCTTAGATGGCGCCATGCTGGTGGCCTATATCCTCGGAACAGGCCTTGTCTTAGGGTCTGGGGTTGCACTGATGCTGGCGTTCAGTAACCGGCTATTAGGTCAATGGTCATGGTCACGCTTGTGGCATTTATCTTATGTGCTGATTCCTCTGGGCGGCGTCGGTGTTTTTCTCGGTCTGTCCGCTACCACGGTCACTTTATTGCGGGGGGATGGCTTCAGAGTGCTTTGGGCGAATGATGTCCGTGTCGCATTGCTGACTTTGGCTACGCTCTGGTGCATCCGGCTGGCCTGGAAAGTCCTTGGACATTATGGCCAGGGCGGGCGGCGGCTGTTGAGTTTAGCCGCTATCCTGGCGGCGATGGCGATGATTAATGGGGCGTGGTGGCTGATGTTTTGGGGTTGGTGAATGTTTTGGGGTTGGTAAAATCAGTGGATAACGAGCTCCATTGACCCATCTCGATGAGATCAGTCAATGGAGCTCGGTCACAATGAGATCGTACTCGGTTAGGCTGCCTGAGGTGGTGGCGTGATATGGCGTGCATAATGTTGCGGATTAAAGCGCAAAGCGATCAGCATCATGACACCATAAAGAATGGCCAAAGCGATCCAGCTATAAGTCCACTGATCGAGTTGATCACGAATGATGCCTGCAAGCCAGGGGGCGGTGGCGGCCATCATATAGCCAATGCCCTGAGCCAATCCGGTAATGGCGCCTGCTGTTTTAGGGTCGGCATGGTGGTCCATACAGACAATGAGACTTAATGGAAAAATACCACCGATGCCAATACCCAAGAGGGTCAAGCTGATCCAGGTGAAGCTCAGTGGGGTGTAGGCCAAAAGAACAAAACCTAATGCTCCGGCAATCAATGTTGGCAGCATGATGCGTCGTCGATCAAGGCGGTAGCTGGCAAGGGTGGGCAAAGCGAGCCCTGCAATCACTTCGACTGCTGTTAAATAACCTAATGTGAATCCCGCCTGTGCCTCACTGAATCCTAGGCTAACAAAGTAAGGGGGCAGCCAAGCGAGCACGCAAGTATAGCCTGAAGTGCCTAAGCCAAAAAATAGCGCTAATAGCCAGGGCCGTGCCTGTTTTGTCAGGGGTCTTGACGGTTTCGGTATGGCTCTTGAGTTGTGATCCTCGATGCTTTTTTGATCTTCGGTTGGGTGCGATTGAGTGCAACCTGTTTGGCTTAAAGCGGCCCAGCGCTTTTGCCATACGCCCCATGCGAATAAGGCGAGCAATCCCCAAAAAGCAAGGCTGGCTTGCCAATGCCCCAATTGAGTGGTTAGCCATGAAGCTGTTGCTGCCGATACTGCTGCTCCAGCCATGATGGCGGCGACATACCATCCCATGACTAAGGGGGCCTGATGGCGATGTTGCTGTTTGATCAGGATGGGGAGTAAGACTTGAATGCAGGCAATGCCCACCCCTGCCGTTAATGCGGTCAGTAATAAGCCGTGGTTTGTTGAAACCTGTAGGCGTAAAGCATCGGCCAGGGCGATCAGTAATAGAGACATCGCCACCATTTTGGACATGTCCCAATATCGAGTGAGTCTGAGGGTAATAAAACACCCTAGGCCCATTGCGAGTACCGGTAAGCTGGTCAATAGTGCAATTTGGCTAAAGCTTGCGCTGATATCTTGCTGGATGCGGTGCGCGAGTGGGCCAATGACGGCCATGGAAGGTCTGAGGTTAAGGCCAACTAATATCGCTAATAGCATATTACGTTTGAGCATGGATCAAGTCTCGTGATGGGCCATCAATGGTTTTGAGCGATCGCGAACAATAATGGCGGACAATATTTTGAAGCGGTTATCTTGCGTTCCGTATTGAACAGGAGCACGATAAATCCTTAAGTTAACTTGAGGTCAAGATATTGTGGCTTTTTCAAAGTTATCACCGAAAAAACAAGTGCTTAAAGTCGGCGATGTGGCTCGTCGAAGTGCGATTAGTGTGGCTACGGTCCACTTTTATGAGCAAAAAGGATTAATTAAAAGCTGGCGTGATGCAGGCAATCAGCGCTGTTTTTCACGTGATGTACTGCGGCGCATTGCGATGATTCGAATTGCACAAAATACAGGGTTGTCCCTTAACGAGATTAAGCAGGCTTTAGCGCATTTCCCTGTGGAGAAGAAACTCACTTCTGCGGATTGGCGATCCCTGTCACGACACTGGCGCGAGGTGTTAAATAAGCGCATCGCATCGCTGAAAGCTTTGCGTGATCAGATGGATGACTGCATCGGCTGTGGTTGTTTGTCATTACAGCAGTGTCCTTTGCGTAATGCTGATGATTGGCAGGCGGATGCCGAGATATGAGTTTATCGTGCTTAAGCGATGAGTCTTGAACTATGTTGTCATCCTTAAGGCTAGGCCTGAGTTTCAATTTTTTATATGTGAGCTTCTATTTTTTATACAGAAGGAGTTGGTGAGATATGACCGTGACATGTGTAGCTGATTTACAGCGGTTGGCCCGACGACGTGTGCCGAAAATGTTTTACGATTATGCGGATTCGGGCTCTTGGACTGAAACGACTTATCGAGCCAATGAATCTGATCTGGCGGCCATTCGTTTTCGTCAGAAAGTGATGGTGGATATGTCCGATCGGCAGCTTGCGACGACTTTACTCGGGGAGTCGTTATCTATGCCTGTGGCGATAGCGCCGACCGGGCTTGCAGGTATGCAACATGCCGATGGTGAAATTCTGGCGGCACGCGCGGCAGAGCGGTTTGGCATTCCCTATACGCTATCGACCATGAGTATCTGCTCAATTGAAGACGTGGCCGCCCATACGACACGGCCTTTCTGGTTCCAGCTCTATGTGATGAAGGACCGAGATTACATTGCGCGATTGATCGATCGGGCTAAAGCTGCGGGGTGTTCTGCACTAGTGTTGACAGCTGATCTGCAGATTCTGGGTCAGCGTCATAAAGACGTGATCAATGGATTGTCTGTCCCCCCTAAACCGACGTTAGCGACAGTCGCCAACCTGGCGACTAAATGGCGTTGGGGGTTGGATATGTTACGGACCAAGCGTCGGACGTTCGGTAATATTGCCGGGCATGTGAAAGATGCCACCAATTTGAACTCCTTGTCAGCTTGGACCGCTTCTCAGTTTGATACGTCTTTAAGCTGGGATGATGTGAAATGGATTAAAGAGCGCTGGGGCGGCAAGCTGATTATCAAAGGCATTATGGAACCGGAAGATGCTCAATCGGCGGTTGATGCGGGTGCTGATGCGATTATCGTTTCCAACCATGGAGGGCGACAACTCGATGGTGCCTTGTCATCTATTCAGGCGTTACCCGCGATTGTCGCCGCAGTGGGGGATCAAGTTGAAGTTCACATGGATGGCGGCATTCGCTCAGGACAAGATGTATTAAAAGCGGTGGCGCTTGGCGCTAAGGGTGTTTATATCGGGCGTGCTTATTTGTACGGTTTGGGTGCCAAGGGCGAGGCTGGTGTTACCGAGTGCCTTGAGATTATTCGCAAAGAACTGGATACCTCTTTGGCGCTGTGTGGCTTGCGTGATATTCAGGATGTGACCCGTGATATTTTAGTTCCTGGCAGTTACCCCACGGTTTCTTGATTTTCGACTTCTTGATGCCTTCGTTTTGTGATGCTTTGAGCGGGTGAGTGTTGGGTGAACTCACTCGATGAGCCCACTAAAAGTCCCTTTGGGGACTTTTAGTTTCATTCGTTTAGTTTAATTCGTGGGGCTTAATTCATAATGTTGGATGCGTAGCGTGGTCGCCGGAGAAGCTTATGCGTGGTCTTGTTGGCGCGCTTCTAAATGCGCGACCCATCGACTCATGAGCTGATTAAGTTGTTGACGCTCCTCATGGCTGAGTCCCTCCAGTGCTTTTTCTTCGTTAATCACATGAGCCGGCATCATCTCATCAATCAATGTCTTGCCTTCTGGGCTGAGCCTGACCAACTTGCTGCGGCGATCTTCAGGGTTTGGGAGCCGCTCGATATATCCCGCTTTTTCTAAACGATCAAGCCGATTCGTCATGCCGCCTGATGAGATCATTAATAACTCAAACAGCTGTGTGGGCGACAATGTATAAGGCTCGCCTGAGCGACGTAAACTGGCCAAAACATCAAATTCGCCATGTTGTAATTGGTAGGATTGGAAGAACGGCGTCAGAATGTCGTGCGAAATATAGCGGCTGATATGGCCAATCCGAGCAATCAAGCCCATCGTTTCTAAGTGAAGAGAAGGCATTTCTTTTTGCCATTGTGCTAGCGCTGTATCTACGCGGTTCATGTAATCACCATTTATCTTGACGTTAAGAATCTTTTTATCGAGAATGTTCTTGTCGAACTAAATCACCCTTTGAGGCTGAGCATGAGCAACTTGATGTCGAGACGTCAATCTTTTCAGGCAGTGTTGTGTTTATTGGTCGTCGGTGGATTGCTGTGTCTATCGCTGATTGTGGCTAAATGGGCCCATCAGATGGGGTTACCCCAATTGAGCTTTCTTATGCTCGCGATGGGTGTAGCCGGTGTGCTGCTGCTAATCGGCGGACGTATGATGGGGCATACTTGGGTCTGGCGTGCCGACGTTTGGCGTTATGCCGTTTTTTCTGGAGGCTTGATGGCGTTCCCGAATGCGTTGGGATTCGTCGCCGTCGGTCATGTGGGTGCCGGATACCTTGCGATGAATATGGCTTTCCCTCCTTTAATGACTTGGGGGATTGCTGTTTTGCTAGGCATGGAGAAGATGCGCCCTGTGCGTTTGATCGGTGTCTTAACGGGGTTGTCTGGGGCTTTAATCTTGGCCTGGGGCAAGCAGCAAACCCTAGGCGCAGATGCTATTTGGGCAATTTGGGTTTTATTCATGCCGCTGACCTTGGCGGTTGGGAATATTTACCGAACACGCGCCTGGCCCAAACAGGTTTCAGTGATGCAACTTTCTGGCAGTATGTTAGTGGCTGCAGCATTGTGGCTTATACCGCCCGCTTTGATATGGGAATCATCCACATTACAGACGGTCTTCTTACCTGAAGCGTGGGGGTTACTCTTATTGGAGGTCCTCGTCTTTGTGGTGATGTATGTTTTATTTTTTGTATTGCAGCGGTTAGCCGGCCCCGTTTATTTGAGTCAGATTGGCAGTGTGGCAGCGCTATCAGGGTCTTTGGTGGCGGTGTTTGGGCTGGGCGAAGTTGCTCCTGACCATTTTGCGGTCGCCGCTTTGCTCGTTTTACTAGGGGTTGTGATATTTCAGCAATCAGCCCAGTCTTCTAGTGTGAAAAAGCCGATTGAGCGAGGAAGTGAAGTATGAGTGAATTTATTCAGGCCATGCAGTGGCGCTATGCCGCCAAACGGATGAATGGTCAAAGAATCCCTGACGAGACCTTATCTGGCATTTTACAAGCGTGCCATTTAGCCCCTTCTTCGTTTGGGCTTCAGCCTTATCAGGTTCTTGTGATTGATGACCCCGAACTGAAAGCATTATGTCAGCCCGCCATTATGAATCAGCCACAAGTGGTAGAATCTTCCCATATGCTGGTTTTCGCGCCATGGCGGCAGTTTGATGAAAGTGCTGTTGATCTTTGGATCGAGCGTGTGGCCAGTGAACGGAATATGCCACTGGAGCGGTTGGCAGGTATGGCCAAGACCATTAAACAGAAGGTCGCTGGGCTGGGTTCTGACGAGGCTCGTTTCCAATGGGCGGCTCAGCAGGCGTACTTGGCGGCAGGGGTCACATTATCGGCAGCGGCTATGGCGCAGGTTGACGCGACGCCAATGGAAGGGTTTGATCCTCAAGCCTTGGATCAGGTATTGAATTTGGCTGAGCGGAATCTGCGTAGCACGCTTGTGGTGTGTTTGGGGTATCGGGATGAGGCAGAAGATTGGCTGGCGCCAATGAAGAAAGTCCGTTGGCCTTATCATGACGTCATGCGGTTATTGACGCAGCAAGATGTGTAAAACAGCGGTGATGTTTATCCGGCTGTGAATCTGATTTTGGCTGTGCTTCGTGTCCCTGGGTATGCGCTTTCGATCAATAGTGGTATAGAGATTCTCGCTGATATTAAGAGGCTTTTATTGTGTTGGATTATAGCTGGATCCATTGGAGCAGTTTCTTTATCGCCGCTTTTTTACTCAATATGTCGCCGGGCCCTGATATGGCGTTTATTGTTGGGCAAACGCTAAAGCGCGGTACCCGGGGTGGCTTGTGCGCCTTAGGTGGGATTTGGTCTGGCGCTTTAGTGCATGTCTTGGCCGCTGCGTTTGGGCTTTCGGCGGTGCTCATGGCTTCGGCGACGTTATTCAGTGTCGTGAAATGGCTGGGAGCGGCTTATCTCATCTGGTTGGGGATTCAGTCGTTATGTTCTCAGGGGAGTCGACTCTCGGGTGAGGGGGCTCATTTACCTTCTAATCTTGCGGTATGGCGTCAAGGCTTTCTTGTTTCGGTATTGAACCCCAAAGTGGCCATTTTCTTTATGGCATTTTTGCCGCAGTTTGTTGTGCCAGGGGCGGGAGCGGTGTCATTGCAATTGCTCGTGCATGGGCTCTTGATTATTGCTGTGGCTGCCTTGGTCGAGCCTCTGGTCGTGTTTGGAGCGGCGTCTATTCGGCAGTATTTGCAGCGTCATTCTCAGATCTCCTGCTGGATGGATCGTGGCTTAGGGGCTTTGTTGATAGGGCTCGGTGTCAAGTTAGCGATGTTTGAATCCGATTCGACTCAACGGTGATATGTCGCGGGCCGAGTAAGCTTTTGTTTCACCTGACAGTCAAGGTTCTATAAACCTCATAGTTCTATAGATCTCATAGTTCTATAGATCTCATGGTTCTATAAATCTCATGGTTCTATAAATCTCATCTTATTGTTGGCATCAAGATTGATGTGATCAAGGTGTGTGTCTTCTCACCAGCGTTATAATGTTTACATGCTGATGGCTGAGGTTATCAGTGTTTTTCTTAATGATCCTAGGAGGCTGAAATGTCTGCCCAATTTCCTCAAACCCGCTTGCGCCGTTTGCGTCGAACTTCCGCGTTGCGTGATTTAATGCGTGAAACGACGTTACGCCCTGAGCATTTAATTTATCCTGTGTTTGTTGAAGAAGGGGCTGATGACTTTTTACCTATTGAAGGGATGCCTGGGCAGTACCGTATTCCCGAGAAAAAGTTGGCAGAAGAGGCTCGTCGCCTGAGTGCATTAGGCCTGAAGAGTATAATGCCTTTTGGGATTTCGCATCATAAAGATGCGTCCGGCAGTGACGCACTTAAAGCTGATGGTTTAGTCGCGAGAATGGTTCGGACGATTAAAGAGGCTGCCCCTGAAATGGTGGTGATCCCTGATATTTGCTTCTGCGAATATACGGATCACGGGCATTGCGGCATCATGCACGGTGATACAGTCGATAATGATCGCACCATTGAAAACTTAGGCCGCCAAGCGGTTATTGCGGCTGAAGCGGGTGCTGATGTGATTGCACCGTCTGCGGCGATGGATGGTCAAATTGCGGCTATTCGTAGTGCATTGGATACTTCGGGCTTGGCTGATATTCCTATTATGGCGTATTCCACCAAGCTGGCATCTGCACTCTATGGACCGTTCCGGGAAGCCGCGGGTACTGAGCTCAAAGGCGATCGAAAAACTTACCAGATGGACCCGATGAATCGTCGCGAGGCACTGCATGAATCTTTGCTTGATGAGGCTGAAGGCGCCGATATGTTGATGGTCAAGCCTGCATTGGCTTATCTGGATGTCTTGTCCGATATTCGTCGAAATAGTTTATTGCCTCTGGCGGCCTATCAGGTCAGTGGAGAGTACGCCATGATTAAATTTGCGGCCCAGCATGGTGTGATTGATGAGGCGGCTGTTGTGCGTGAGACTTTGGGCTCTATTCGGCGCGCGGGGGCGGATTTAATCTTGACTTATTTTGCGGCTCAATTGCTGGAAGAGGGCATTTAAAGGCTTTTAGGTTGCCTTGGTATCATCAGTGATATTGGTCGTTGGTTTTCCGGTTACGGGGTTCATCGGTCAGGGGTTTGTGATGAGAAGGTTATCCAGGTCTGTGAAATTGAGCCGGTTAATGTGTGCTGATTAAGTGAATATATGCTGATTAAAAAGGGCCTTCGGGCCCTTTTTTCGTATGAGCCTTTGGGCGTGCTGTGACTATTCTTATTATCTAATAGAATCTATTTTTTTATATTGATTCCTAAATGGAATTCCATGAATCAATTTTTACCATTATTCATTGTGACGCGCGCCTCATAAACTCTTGGCTTTACTTCTTTCAGTGAGGCCCTTCTCAATGTCTGCTTGGATATGGATCACGATTGGTGCTGCTTTGATGCAGGCACTTAGAACAAGTTTACAAAAGCACCTGTCGACACTCACTTCAGCCACGACCACGACCTTGGCCCGATACTTTTATGCGCTCCCTCTGGTGTGGGGATACTGGGCAATTCTTGCCATGAATCAAACTGAGATAACGTTACACTGGACCAGCCGCTTTTGGCTTTATGCGGTGTTGGCGGCATTGGCTCAAATTTTGGCGACATTACTCATGGTTCGGCTTTTTCAGCAGCGTAATTTTGCGATTGGTGTGGCCTATGCCAAGACAGAGGCAATCTTGGTCGCCGTGTTAGGGATTGTTTTTTTTGGCGACCACTTATCAGGGTGGGGCTGGTGCAGTGTCCTCGTTGGCAGTATTGGGGTGTGGTTGTTGAGCCCACGTATTAATGTGACCTCCGCACCGATGAAGGCTCGGTTATGGGCATTTTTATTATCGCCTTCAGCCGCTATTGGTGTGGCGAGTGGTTTGTGTTTTGCGTTGGCCTCTTTGTGGTTAAGGCAGGCGAGCCTTTCATTAAATGAAGATGCATTTTTTAGTGCAGCAACGACGCTGGCCGTAATGATCACGATTCAGTGGGCCATTATGGTCGGCCACCAACTCTACCAATCTCCTTCACAACTTAAACCTTTATGGCAGCAATGGCCTCTGGCGTTGGGTGTGGGTGTGACCAGTTTATTAGGATCTATGGGGTGGTTTACTGCGATGACGCTGGAGAACCCCGCTTTGGTGAAAACTTTGGGTCAAGTTGAGTTCTTTTTCACTCTGATTATTGCCATGCGCATATTTAAGGAACGTTTTGCTTGGCGTGAGTGGGTTGGCATGGTAGCGATTATGCTGAGTATATTAGGTATTCTTCAACTATAGGGGCTGTATGTGGATAGAGCACTGGTGATTGACTATGCAGTGAGGAGATGTAACTGATTTGTTTTGATGTTTTGTTTATGTAGCTTTGTGTTAAGGTTGGGCTAGGCAGGTATAATGGTGGTGCACATGTATAGTTGTTTTCCTTTTCATGCCTAGATTGCGCTGCTTTTGAAGACTAGGTCTGTATTCTTATCGGGAGTTTGCATTGAGCCTGTTCCGATGTGCATTGTTGCTGATCTGGGCTGGTGCTTGCTTATCGGCTTTTTCTACTCAGGCAGCAGACTCACCTTTGATCTTGAGCTCGGATACACAGGTGCTGGATAACCATTTCCAGATACTTCGTGATCCTTCTCGTACTATGACCTTGGCTGATGTGCGGGCTCATTTTGAAGGTTTTCGTCCCTCAAAAGGTCGTTCCAGTCTGCATCTAGGCTATACCTCTGATGCTATATGGCTGAAGTTTGAGGTTCGTTCGGGTGAGCCTTTTCCTGCGCATCGAATTCTCAATTTTGAATATGCTTATTTAGATGATCTGAAGCTCTATCAGGTTTCGGATTCAGGTGTGTCAGTCATGCGCAGTGGCTATGAGGTGCCTGTGGCTGAGCGTGCCATGCACCATCGTCGTCCTGCCTTTCCTCTTGTGATACCACCTGATCATGATGTGACACTTTATATTCGTGTCGTCACCAATGGCAGCATGACGCTGGATGCTTGGCTCTCTCCAGTGCAAACGTTTTACCAGTTCAGTTATGACATGCTACTCATCTTGGCGATCTATTACGGGATGCTGCTGGCATTGGGGCTTTATAATTTATTTATGTTTGTGGTTTTACAAGAAAAAGCTTTTTTATTTTACGCCTGCTTTGCATTAAGTTTTGGGGTGGCGGTATTTTCTACCAATGGGCTAGCGCCATTGTATCTTTGGCCTGAATGGGGCTCTGGGATTTCGCGTATCATTCCGAGTGGTTTTATCATGGCGACGCTTTGGGCCGTGGTCTTCGCTCGCCATTTCTTGAATCTTCACGACTATGTCCCGTGGCTGGATCGGCTCTTGAAGGGGTTGATTTGGGTTTGGTGGGCCATGTTGGCATTATCCCTTTGGGTGCCCGTGCAGGATGCTTTAAAGATCATGTCGTTGATGGGGGTTTCAACCGCAATTCTCATGTTTTCTATGGGTGGCATTGGGATTTATAAAAAGGTGCCTGCTGCCGGTTATTTTATGGTGGCTTGGCTGTGCTTATTTATTGGTACAACGCTGGTGTCTATTCGTAATTTAGGTTGGATTCCATCGAATTTCTTTACGGTGTTTAGCATGCAGATGGGCTCTGCGATAGAAATGCTATTACTGTCTTTTGGTTTGGCTTCCCGGTTTAATACGCTAAAGCGTCAAAGATCTCTGGCCCAGGAAAAACTGGTGAATATGCTAAGGCTGCAAGAAGCCATTTTAGAGCGGCGGGTTTCGGAACGTACTTCGGCTTTGGAAAAGGTCCGCCAGCAATTAGAGCAGCGGGTGGTTGAGGATTCTCTGACCGGTGTGATGAACCGACATGGCCTTCAGCTAAAGTTTGCCCAATTGAAGGCTCGGGCGCCGAGTTTCTTGGCGATTGTGCTTATTGATTTAGATGGTTTTAAACCGATCAATGATCGTTATGGCCATGAGACGGGGGATGAATTGCTTTGTTTGACGGCTCAGCGGTTATCCCAGTGTATCGATGATAAGGGCATTGTGGCTCGCCTAGGCGGGGATGAGTTTGTGGTGATAAGTACGGTATTTACGGATGCTGATGATTTGCAGCAATGGGGCCAACACTTATTGAGAGTTATTGGGGAAGAGGCATTGTTATCAACGGGCCACACCGTTGAAGTGAAAGCCAGTATGGGGGTTTGGCTGACGAGGTTTGTGCAAACCGCTTCTCTTAAAGAAGGGTTGCGCTGTGCTGATCAGGCGATGTATCAAGTGAAGCGTAGTGGTAAAGATGGCGTGGTGGTCACACAGGACCTGGATGAAAGTACCAGACCCCGGTGCCAATAACGGGTTGAATTCGTAACGGGTTAAATCAGTAACGGGCGGAATCAGTATAAAGCCTGCTCTTCTTCCACGACTTCTTTTAACAGTTCCAGATACAAGCGATCGGCATCTGACCATTCACTGGCCTCATCTGGGATCTTGACCATAGTTTCTGCGCTAATGTCGTGTGCGGTCTTCTGCATCATGTCAGCCTCTCCCGTATGTCGGCGCATGATGTCGATTGTTTGTTCGAGGGTGCCTGGCGATAACAGTAATTTTTTAATGAATTGACGCAGTTCACTGATCACGCGGGCTTGGTTAAATTCGTTCGGGCTGCTCATGGATCTCTCCTTCATGAAAACATCTGTCGATCTGCTGTCTCCTAACGCATGATGCGCTCACCTGATACATCAATGTCTGAAGATGGTGTTCAGATATGGCGTTGATTCGATGTACCGTTTGATGATCGCTGCTGATGGGTCGCTGCAGTCACTTTTTCGGAAGCATCAATTTGTCGGAAGCATCAATGTTGGAGGTGCGGCTAAAGCATCGACACATCGCCCACATCATAAGCTAATTATGATGACTCAGCGAGCATGATCGGCGCGGAAGGAGCATCACTAGATCGCGCATGCGTTGAGGGTTATGACCTTATTTTAAAATCAAGCTAAAATGCGCGGCTTCCCTTCCTGATCCCTTGAGGTATGACATGTCTGACGCCCCTTCATCGCAGCAAAGCGAGCTTTTGTATCCTTTAGATGCTCGGCCTGCACCGATTCAAGCGTTCTTTGTTGCTTTGCAGCATTTGTTGGCCATTATTGTGCCTATCGTTACGCCGCCTCTAATTATCTGCAATGCGCTGGGGCTGCCCGCAGAAGAAACGAATTATATTGTCAGTATGTCCTTGCTGGTGTCGGGGGTCGCGACATTTATTCAAGCACGGCGTATTGGGCCTTTGGGGAATGGCCTGCTGACAGTTCAGGGCACCAGTTTTAACTTTCTTCCGCCTATCATCTCTGGCGGCACTGCGATGCTGGCGGCTGGGCAATCCTATGAAACCGTTTTGGGGGGCATCTTTGGTGTCGTCATGGTGGCGGCCATTGCTGAAATGTTGGTCTCCCGCTTTTTAGGGGCGTTGCGTCGTGTGATTACGCCTCTGGTCACCGGTACCGTGGTGTTACTGATTGGGCTGACCTTGATCAAGGTGGGGCTTGTCAGTATGGGCGGTGGCTATGAGGCGATGGAAAGTGGACATTTTGCCAGCCTGAGTAATTTGCTGCTGTCTGGCATTGTATTGGCCGTCATTATTATCTTAAACCGGGCCCATACTCCTTGGATTCGGATGGGGTCTATCGTGATTGGCCTTTTGGTCGGGTTAACCGTTGCATGGGCGATGGGTAAATTGAAGGGAAATACGGTACCCGAGTGGCCTTTGATTGCTTGGCCTGACCCCTTCCGTTATGGATTCAGTGTGCCCTGGGATTTACTGGTGCCGATGGTGATTATTTATCTGGTGACTGCCCTGGAGTCGATTGGTGATATTACGGCAACCTCTGCGGTGTCTCGTGAGCCCGTCAAAGGACCTGTTTATTTGGCCCGCTTGAAAGGGGGCGTGTTGGCCGACGGTTTTAACTCGATGGTTGCAGGGCTTTTGAATACGTTTCCGAATTCTACGTTTAGTCAGAATAACGGCATTATTCAACTTACCGGGGTGGCCAGTCGTTATATTGGTTTTTGGATTGCAGGGCTTTTGGTCTTAATGGGACTGTTTCCGATGGTGGCAGCCATGATGCAGATGATTCCTGAACCTGTTTTAGGGGCGGCTGCTTTGATTATGTTTGGTTCAGTGGCGGCAGCCGGTATCAATATCTTAGCCAGTGTTCATCTCGATCGCCGAGCGCTGTTAATTCTTGCAGTCTCTTTGGCTGTCGGGCTCGGTGTGACCCAGGTTCCCGACATTCTCCAGCATTTACCCGAGGGCGTTAAATCTATTTTGCAGTCAGGTGTGGCTACAGGGGGCTTTACGGCCATGTTGCTTAATGTGCTGTTACCCGAATCTCCCACATCGATGATTGAAACATCTGATGCTTGATGATGATCGCTGGGGGTTATCAAGGGACCAGGCTCTTGCTCACGACGCGTTCAACAGGCGTGTGGGCACTCAAGTGCGTCAAAACTGTCTTGGCGCATAGGGAAAAGCGTTATCACTGCTGAACTTAGTGCGCTTAAAGCGTATAATCACCGGCTTAAGTAAAAAACTGAAACCGTTGAGTCTTGCGTGCTCGTTGGCACGCCTATAGGCCGGGTCCTACCGATATGTGCCGGTCCCGCCCTCAGCCGAAGAAGGACGCCGATTCATGGCCGAAATCGCCAGAGAGATCCATCCTGTCAATATCGAGGACGAGCTGAAACAGTCGTACCTTGATTACGCTATGAGTGTCATCGTCGGGCGAGCATTACCTGATGTCCGTGATGGTCTTAAGCCTGTTCATCGCCGTGTATTGTTTGCGATGCACGAACTCAGCAATGACTGGAATAAACCTTATAAGAAGTCTGCCCGTGTCGTCGGGGATGTCATCGGTAAATATCACCCGCATGGTGATTCCGCTGTCTATGACACCATTGTCCGTATGGCCCAGCCTTTTTCGCTGCGTTATACCCTGGTCGACGGTCAGGGGAACTTCGGTTCCATTGATGGCGATAATGCAGCGGCCATGCGTTATACCGAAGTGCGCATGGCAAAAATTGCCCATGAGCTGTTGGCCGATCTGGATAAGGAAACCGTCGATTTCGTCGATAACTATGACGGCTCGGAAAAAATTCCTGAAGTGTTGCCAACCCGAGTGCCTAATCTGCTAGTGAATGGGTCATCGGGTATTGCTGTTGGGATGGCGACCAATATTCCGCCACACAACTTGGGTGAAGTGATCGATGGATGCCTAGCCCTAATTGATAACGAGCACCTAAGTGTTGATGATTTGATGCAGTATATTCCCGGGCCGGATTTTCCGACTGGGGCGCTGATCAATGGTCGTGCTGGTATCGTGGAAGCGTATCGAACCGGTCGTGGCCGCATTTATATTCGCGCTAAGCATCACTTTGAAACGATTGGTCAGCGCGATGCTATTGTCTTTACTGAAATTCCTTACCAGCTGAATAAAGCACGCTTAATCGAAAAGATTGCGGAGCTGGTTAAGGATAAGAAACTAGAAGGCATTGCCGAGCTGCGTGATGAATCCGACAAAGATGGTTTGCGGGTTGTCGTAGAGCTTAAGCGTGGTGAGTCGCCAGAGGTGGTTGTCAATAACCTCTTTACTCATACCCAATTGCAGACGGTGTTCGGGATTAACATTGTGGCGCTGCAGGATGGCCAGCCACAAGTTCTGAACCTGAAAGAATTACTCGAAGCCTTTATTCGCCATCGTCAGGAAGTGGTTACACGGCGGACGGTGTATGAACTACGTAAAGCACGTGAAAGAGGGCATGTGCTGGAAGGTCTGACGGTCGCGCTTTCTAATATTGATGAGGTCATTGAGCTGATCAAGGCTTCTCCGTCAGCAACAGAAGCCCGCGAAGCGCTGGTTCAAAAAACTTGGGCGCCAGGGCAAGTGGTGGATATGTTGGATCGGGCCGGTAGCACCTCTTGTCGCCCCGATGAATTGGACCCTGTTTTTGGTCTCAATGAAGCCAAAACGGAGTACCGCTTATCTCCGGCCCAGGCGCAAGCAATTCTTGAGCTGCGTTTGCACCGTTTGACGGGTTTGGAACAGGATAAGTTGGTTAATGAGTACCGTGAGCTACTCATCAAAATTGCTGAGTTATTGGCGATTTTAGCCGACCCTGAGCGTTTGATGCAGGTGATTCGTGAAGAGCTAGCGCTGATTCGTCAAAGCTATTCAGATGAACGCAAAACCCAAATTATCGCCAGTCGCCAGGACTTCTCTATTGCGGACTTGATCGCTGAAGAAGATATGGTGGTCACCATTTCGCGTACGGGTTATGCCAAAACCCAGCCGCTGTCGGATTACCGAGCTCAGCGTCGAGGTGGTCGAGGTAAGTCTGCCACGTCAATGAAAGATGAAGACGTGATTGAACATCTTCTCGTGACTTCCAGTCATGATACCGTGTTGTTGTTCTCTAACCTCGGTAAAGTTTACTGGCTGAAAGTTTATGAGATTCCTGCCGGTGGGCGTGGTTCTCGTGGGCGGCCTTTGGTCAATCTCCTGCCTTTGTCTGAAGGTGAGTGGGTCACGACGATTTTGCCAGTGCGTGAATATTCTGAAGATCGCTTTATCTTTATGGCGACGGCTAAAGGCACCGTGAAAAAGACTTCTTTAGACCAGTTCTCTCGTCCGCGTTCTGTGGGGCTGATTGCATTGGATCTTAAAGAAGGTGATCGCTTGGTCGGTGCTGCCATTACCCATGGCGAAGATCATGTCATGTTGCTGACCAGTGCAGGGAAAGCCATTCGCTTCAATGAAGAGAATGTTCGGGCGATGGGACGCACGGCCGGTGGTGTGCGAGGCCTGAAAATGCCTGATGAGGCTGAAGTGATTAGCTTGATTATTCCACGCTCGAAGACGGTTGATGATGCGGCTGAAGCGTCAGACCAAGAGCAGGATGATAACGCTGTTGCCGTCTCCGCTGACGCCCTTGTGGATGATGAGGCGGTGCATGAGGGCATTTATATTCTCACAGCATCTGAAAATGGTTTTGGTAAACGTACTCGCCTGGAGCAGTTCCCATTGCGGAACCGAGGTGGGCAAGGCGTGATTTCGATGCAAACCAGCGAGCGCAATGGTCAACTCGTTTCTGCCATTCAGGTACAAGAAGGCGAAGAAATGATGTTGATTACCGATAAAGGCACTTTAGTCCGTACTCGAGTCGATGAAGTCTCTATTTCTTCCCGGAATACTCAAGGTGTCATGCTGATTCGCCTTATTGAAGGTGAAAAACTAGTCGGTATGGTGCGTGTTCAAGATGTTGATGACGAAGAGCTTGAGGTGCTGGAAGTCGAGGTGCCGGAGGGGGAGGTCATCGATGGCGCTGAGAGCGAGCAACCGCGCTCTGATGCTGGGGAGGATGAGGTGGACGCTCCGGATGAGCAGCCTTAATTTCTCGCCTTTATTGACGTAATCACTGACCCCCGGCTTGCCGGGGGTCGCTTTTCGACCTTATTGGTCATGTTCTGGCTCTTGGGCATTATGTGCCTGATGGCTACTGGTTCATCGGGATGATTATGACGCGCAAATATAATTTCTGTGCTGGACCGGCCGCGCTGCCTGAATCTGTTTTACAACGCGCCCGAGATGAAATGCTTGATTGGCAGGGTAAAGGCCTGTCGGTGATGGAGATGTCTCATCGTAGCCCTGAATTTACGGATATCGCTCGTACTGCCGAGGCTGATTTACGTGAGTTGCTGCAGGTGCCGGAGGGTTACAAGGTTTTATTCATGCAGGGTGGTGCTTCCAGCCAGTTTGCGATGGTGCCGTTGAATCTATTAGGTCAAGGCGGGACCGCTAATTATATTCATACGGGTATTTGGGCGAAAAAAGCCATTGCCGAAGGTCGCCGATACGGTGATGTGCACATTGCGGCCAGTGCTGAAGATAATGGCTTGACGGCAGTGCCCTTATCCAGTGAGATCCATCTCTCAGACCATGCGGCGTATCTGCACTTTACCAGTAATGAAACGATTGGTGGCCTGCGTTATGCTCCGACCCCTGAGGTTCCGACTTCAGTGCCGCTGGTGTGCGATATGTCCTCTGATATCTTAAGTGCTCCTTTGGATGTAAGCCGTTATGGTGTTATTTATGCAGGCGCGCAAAAAAATATCGGCCCTGCCGGGATTACGCTCGCCATTATTCGTGATGATTTGCTCGATCGCTTTAAGCCTGAAACGCCGACGATGATGCAGTACAAGGTGTTTGCTGAAAATGATTCTATGTATAACACCCCGCCGACCTTTGCATGGTACCTTTCTGGTCTGGTATTTAAATGGCTGAAAGAGGATATCGGTGGTTTAGAGGCCATGGGCGCTTTGAATCAGCGTAAAGCACTTAAGTTATATGCGGCGATTGATGACAGCGATTTTTATACCAATCCGATTCAGCCGGCTTATCGTTCTATCATGAATGTGCCGTTCCGTTTAGCCGATGATCGCTTGGATCAGTGCTTTTTAGCTGAAGCCGAAGAAGCAGGATTATTAAATCTCAAGGGGCATCGTAGCGTAGGCGGAATGCGTGCCAGTATTTATAACGCTGTTCCAGAGGCTGCAGTCGATGCCTTAGTGAGCTTTATGAATGATTTTGAACGTCGCCACGGCTAAGTGCTGATGTTGATATAGCGAAGTATTTGATATGGCTAAGTATTGATGAAGGATGCCCCAATGAGTGATTCACCCTCTTCTTGGCCTGATTTGGCCACTTTGCGTGATCGAATTGATGATATTGATCGCCAGTTACAGGTGTTGATCAACCAGCGCGCTGAATGTGCTCAACAAGTGGCACAAAGCAAAATGGCTGCTGAAGGGGATGATACCCACTTCTATCGCCCGGAAAGAGAGGCTCAGGTATTGCGCCAAATTATGGAGCGTAATCAAGGGCCTTTATCCAGTGAAGAGATTGCGCGACTGTTCCGCGAAATTATGTCGTCATGCTTGGCATTGGAGCGACCGATTAAAGTGGCCTATTTAGGACCTGAGGGAACCTTTACTCAACAGGCGGCACTGAAGCATTTTGGCCATGGTGCGATTAGTGTCCCTATGACAGCGATTGATGAGGTCTTTCGTGAGGTTGAAGCGGGCGCTGTGGATTACGGTGTCGTGCCGGTAGAAAACTCTACGGAAGGCGTCATCAGTCATACGTTGGATAGTTTCATGGATTCTTCATTGCAGATTTGTGGTGAAGTCGTGTTGCGTATCCATCAGCATTTGATGGTTGGCGAGAACTCCCGTCCGGATAAAATCTCGACGATCTATTCTCATGCGTCGTCTTTGGCTCAGTGCCGCAAATGGTTGGATGCGCATTATCCTCATGCTGAGCGTGTCGCGATGCCTTCTAATGCTGAAGCTGCGCGTAAAGTTAAAGGGGAGTGGCATTCTGCCGCAATTGCGGGCGACATGGCGGCTGAACTTTATGGGCTGACACGCTTGGCCGAAAAAATTGAAGATACCCCGGATAATTCGACGCGCTTTCTCATTATTGGTCGTCAGGAAGTACCGCCTTCTGGTGATGATAAAACCTCTTTAATGGTGTCAATGCGCAACCAGCCTGGCGCCTTGTTTGAAGTGTTGGATCCTTTCCATCGACATGGCGTGGATATGACGCGTATAGAAAGTCGTCCCAGTCATACGGGGGTCTGGAACTATGTCTTCTTTATTGATTTTAAAGGGCATACGGCCTCTTCGAATGTGCAGCAAGTACTGCAAGACATTGGCGAAAAAGCCGCTGATCTAAAAATTCTGGGTGCATACCCGCGCGGCGTTCTGTGATATGGCTTCAGTAGATGAAACGCCTGTGAGCACCGAATCTCATGTTCAAACAAACCAGCGCTGGCCTCAAACACTGGTTATTGTTGGATTGGGATTGATCGGGGGGTCTGTTGCCTTGGCGGCCAGGCGTTTTACCGGCGTGAGGCAGGTTTTCGGTGTTGACGTGAATACCGAAGAGCTAGAGGTGGCGCGCTCTTTGGGTGTGATCGATCAAGGTTTTTCGTCATTTCCAGACCTGGCTCATCATGTGGATGCGCGTGATGTTGACCTGATTGTATTAGCTGTGCCGGTATTGGCGATGGTCAAAGTGTTGGCTCAAGTCGCACAGCACCGGGGTCCTTCGACGGTTGTTACGGATGTGGGGTCTTGTAAGGCGGTATTGAGAGATGCGGCAGTTGATGCTTTAGGCTCAATGCCGCCGTGGTTGGTGCCGGGTCATCCTATTGCCGGAGCTGAGCGTTCAGGAGTTCGTGCGGCCAAAGCTGATTTATTTTGTCAGCATAAAGTGATTGTCACGCCAACCGCTGAAACAGATCCGCAAGCAGTGGATCAGGTATCGGCCTTTTGGGCCTCAATGGATGCGGAGGTTTTGAGCATGGCGTTGGAGCGTCATGATCAAGTGCTGGCCCAAACCAGTCATCTACCCCATCTATTGGCCTTTTCTCTTGTGGATACGCTGGCGCGTCAGGATGAACGCTGTGAAATTTTTCGCTACGCGGCTGGCGGGTTTCGTGACTTTACTCGAATTGCGGCCAGTGACCCCACCATGTGGCGGGATATCTTTTTGGCAAATCGATCGGCAACGCTGGATGCCTTGGATCAGTTCTTGGAAGGCGTTTACCGTGTTCGAGAGGCTGTCGCCACAGGGGACGGCGATGCCATGATGACGACCTTTACGCGCGCTAAAAGCGCACGAGATTACTTTACGGCGTTACTCAATAAAACGGCATATCAACCTATGAATAAACAGGATTTGGTTTTTATCACAACGCCTGGTGGCCGAGTGCAAGGCCGCGCAAGAGTGCCTGGCGATAAGTCGATTTCACATCGCTCGATTATGTTGGGCGCCCTAGCGAATGGTACAACCCATATACAGGGTTTTCTGGAAGGCGAAGATGCACTGGCAACACTGCAGACTTTTCGTGATCTAGGCGTTCAGATTGAGGGCCCCAATGCCGGCCGAGTCACCGTGCATGGTGTCGGCATCAACGGTTTAAAAGCGCCTTCTAAGCCTCTTTACCTGGGCAACTCAGGTACTTCGATGCGCTTGCTAGCGGGGCTGCTTTCGGCTCAGCCTTTTGACTGTGAATTGACTGGCGATACCTCCTTATCCAAGCGCCCCATGGGACGTGTTGCAGAGCCTTTACGTTTGATGGGAGCGCAATTGGAAACGGCAGAGGATGGTCGGCCACCGCTTAAGTTGAAAGGTGGAACACCTCTCAAAGGGATGCACTATGATTTACCGATGGCCTCTGCCCAGGTGAAATCTTGCTTGTTGTTGGCTGGGTTGTGGGCTGAGGGTGAAACGTCGGTGACAGAGCCTGCACCAACCCGTGACCATACAGAGCGCATGCTACAAGGCTTTGGCTATCAGGTGAGTCGAGAGGGGAGCACTGTACGCTTACAAGGTGGCGGCCAGCTCGAGGCGTGTGATATTGATATTCCTGCAGATATTTCTTCCGCGACCTTTTTTATGGTGGCTGCAGCCATTACGCCAGGGAGTGATTTAGTCCTAGAGCATGTTGGCGTTAATCCAACCCGTGATGGCGTGATCCATATCTTGCGTTTGATGGGGGCGGATTTGACTTTGAGCAATGAAACGGTGGTTGGTGGCGAACCCGTAGCAGATATTCGTGTACGCTATACCCCCATGAAAGGTGTGGATATTCCCCTCGATCAAGTGCCTTTAGCGATTGATGAATTTCCCGCACTCTTTGTGGCTGCTGCATGTGCTCAAGGTGTGACGCGTTTACGCGGTGCTGAAGAGTTGCGCGTCAAAGAGTCTGATCGAATTCAGGTGATGGCTGAAGGGCTGCAAGCGTTAGGAGTAGCCTGCACAGTCTATGAAGATGGCATTGATATTGTCGGTACATCTGAAGTGACCGGTGCGGTATTTACCCAAGGGTGTGTTCATAGCCACGAAGATCACCGGATTGCCATGAGTTTTGCCGTAGCCGGGTTGCGCGCTCAGGGTGCCATCAAGATTGAAGATTGTGCCAATGTTGCGACTTCTTTCCCGGGATTCGTTGAGTTAGCGACTCATCTGGGGCTTAAACTAGAAGCTAAATTAGACTGATCTCATGTTTTTTTTATTTTAAAGAGGGCTTAGGCCCTCTTTAGTCTATGATGCTTATGTGTACCTTATGAAGTAACCTAATAGCATCTTAGATATTCCTGGCTAATAGGGATTGGCTGGGCTGCAGTGAGCGCTTTGGAGCGCTGCTGATGTCATAGGGATTCCAAATGATGACCTGCATTCATATTAAGCCATTCGTCATTGGATTATGGGCTTGGCTGTTACTGGGCGTTTGTTTGCCGCTTAATGCAATGACACTTCCTAACCAGCAATTAGAGTTGGTTCAGGGAGAGCGACATATCCTCATTCCTATTGCCCAAGTGCGACACCAAGCGCACCGATCTTTTGTTGTCTACGACCCCTTTGCGTTACAAAAAACTCATATGCAAGGGGTCGATTTAAAAACATTACTCACTCAATATTTCGACCCTTTACCTCGACAGCTGCGGATTAAGGCTTGGGATGATTATTCAGTGGTGTTATCTGATTGGCAGTTTGAGCATTGGGTGTTAGTGACGGCACAAGATGATCAATATTTAACACTGCGTGACCGTGGGCCTTTACGGTTAGTCCGGGCTGACCTTCAGATTGAGCCTCCCCTTCGTCTTCGTGACTTTAAAGAATGGATCTGGATGGTTAGACAGATTCAGGTGGTGCAAGAATAATGCGCTGGCGCCGAGGCTTGGGCCGTTGGTTTTTTCGTTGGCGTTGGCTAACCTTGGTCAGTTTTACGGCGTTGATGATTGTCGTGGCTTTGGAAACACTTTGGGTTGATCCTGATTTAGAACATTATTTTTCCCAGCAGGATTATCCTGAAGAGCATCAAATGGTGTCTCGTTCCCGACATTATCTACAGCAAGCTTTGGGTAAAATGGCCGTTGCAGAAGGCGCATATGTTGACTGGCCTGTTGTGGAGTTTGATTTGGTGCGTGCTTATGTGCTGTTTGATATTGGTTTTTATCATCAACAGTATCGGTGTACAGAAGGCGCCGTGAGACAATTGGATCAATTGATTGATGCTGTTCAGAAGCGACGGGCACCTATGGCGCATCAAGCGACACAGCGGGTACTGCCCATTATTGAGTGTATGACCACGGTAGAGGAAGGGCAGTTTGTACGTCGCGCCACAAGCGCCGCCAAGTTGGCACAGCAGATGCGACACCGCCAAAATATGATGCTGCTGGGGAGTTTGGCCATCTATATTTTAGGGATTGTGTTCTGGGCCATGCATGAGTGGCAACACCGCGAGAGCCGTTGGGCATTACGTGAGCGGCGTGACTGGATGCAAAAGGCAATGCGTGACCCTTTGACTGGGGCTGGCAATCGACATGCGCTGCAACGAGATGTGCATCATCAGGTTTATACGCATTCTGCCGTCATCTTGATGGATATTGATTATTTCAAGCAATATAACGACCAGTTAGGCCACCCATCAGGTGATCAATTACTCTGCCAGCTGGCAGAGTCTCTCCCTTTGTGGTCTTCAGTGCCGACAAGGGTTTATCGGTTGGGGGGGGATGAATTTGCTTTATTGGTTGATGTTAAGGATGTCGAGGCGTTGGGTAAGCTATGCCAAGAACTGCAAGAAGCGATGAGGCTTGCGGCGATTCCTCACCCTGGCCATCCTGGGCATCGTTATGTGACGCTCAGTATAGGGGCTTCGATGGTCGCGAGAGAGGCTTTTGCTGAAGGTTATAGTGCTGCCGATAATGCTCTGTATGTGGTGAAGCGTGAAGGGCGCAATGGTTGGCAGCTTGCGGATGTTTCCGCATCACCAGACCGTCTTGCCAAGGATGAATATATCTCTGAATTTTCAGATATTGAGCACTAGCGACTTGGTGTCAGCTAAAATTTTATTGATGGCGTGCATGTCTGACCAAGTGTTGATGCAGACTTATTGATTAGGGGGAGTACTAAACTCCCCATAACATCTATATAGCGGATACGGCTTAGCGAGATCGATAAACAATACGCCCTTTGCTCAGGTCGTAAGGCGTCAATTCAACTTTGACTTTATCGCCAGTCAGGATACGAATATAGTTCTTGCGCATTTTTCCGGAAATGTGAGCCGTCACGACGTGCCCATTTTCCAGTTCAACACGAAACATTGTGTTGGGCAGGGTATCAACGACAACCCCTTCCATTTCAAAATGATCTTCCTTCGCCATTCAGTTATTACCTCTGATATATGCAATTGAAAACGGATGGCTGTTGAGCCATCCGTAATTATTGGCGTTCTTTTCTACGGGATTACGGTATTTTGCCCGAAAACAGGTCGAAGTGCAAAAACAGGCGTAGAAATCAAGTGTATTATGAAGGTCTGATTAACCTCTGGCAATCACCTGATCGTCCTTTCTGGGTGTCATTTTGATCCATCGCTGCCCTTGTAGCACTTCCATCGGCTGATACTGCGATTTATAACGCATCTTACGACATTCTGAAATCCAATACCCCAAATATAAATAGGGGAGTTTCAATTGTTTCGCCCGTTCGATTTGCCATAGCACTGCAAAAACGCCAAGGCTTCGGCGACGCTCTTTCGGAGCAAAAAAGGTATAAATGGCTGAGAGCCCATGGTTCAGTTGATCTATTGCGGCGACGGCCAGCAATTCGCCTGAATTGGGGGCGCGGAATGACGTGAGCATGGCATAGTCTTGATCGAGATTTAGAAAGCTCCGATATTGTTCTTCACTAGGCGGATACATGTCGCCATCGGCATGACGAGTTTCGATATAATGTTGGTAAAGTGCATAGTGCTCAGCATTAAATGTGGCGGGGCTGCACTCTATGATTAAATCGCGATTGCGGTTGGCAATCTTGCGCTGTTGTCGGTTGGGTTCAAATTCGGTGACGGGTATTCGGACCGACCGACAGGCCTGACATTGCTGGCAGTGTGGGCGATACAAATTTTGACCGCTTCGGCGAAAGCCCGCCAAACTCAACGCATCATAAATTTCCGGGGTTGGCGGATGTTGCGGGTCTAGAAATAATGTTGTGGCTTCCTGCTCCGCCAGATAGCTGCAAGGGTGTGGCAGCGTTTGATAGAAGCGTAACGCTAGCCCTTTATCCTGGTCGTGGGGAGTATGACTGGTCACAGGCCCCTCCTACTCATGTTTGAGGCTCTTCTTCCTGAGGCACCTCGAAGTCAATGTATGGGATGGTCGCGGTTGATGGTGATATCGGTAGTGACGCAACCCTTGGACCACTTGTCGTAATTTGACCTGCTTGTCCTTAGTTAGCGTTATGATCTCAGTGTCGTGATGATGACGGAAATTGATCAGGCACCCCGGCAAACGCTGAAGGTGTGGTCCATGCATTTTGAGTGTCTTCATTTGCTTCCTGACTAAGATAGTCAAGAAATAGGGCGCGGTCGATTTCTTGAGCGCCGAGTCGTTCAAGGTGTTCGCTATGCACCTGACAGTCGATCAGCTGATAACCGCATTGATCCAGATGATAGCAGAGCGATGCTAGCGCGACTTTAGAAGCGTCGGTGGCTTTGCTAAACATCGATTCACCAAAAAATACGCGACCTAGTGCAATACCATATAGCCCCCCGACCAATTCGCCATCTCGCCAGCACTCAACGGAATGCGCATAGCCTTGTTGATGGAGCTCGGAGTAGGCCGTTTTCATTTGGCTTGTGATCCAAGTGCCTTCACGGTGTTGGCGCAGTGCGCCACATTGATGGATAACCGCCTCGAACGCTTGATCAAACGTGACATGAAAACTTCGGCCTCGTAATACTTTACGTAAACTTCGATGAATGCGTATTTGACGTGGTATTAATACCATGCGTGGTGCAGGAGACCACCATAGAATCGGATCTTCTTCACTGAACCATGGAAAGATACCTTGCCGGTAAGCTTTGATTAGGCGAGGAGCACTGAGATCTCCACCAACGGCTAGTAGGCCATTAGGTTCATCAAGAGCTTCGTCAGCAGGGGGAAACCATAATGGGTCATCAAGCTGCCAGATACTGCGCATGTATACTCCCGTACCAATAATCAATGCTGTACTTATTCAAACCGCATATTGCTGAGGGTCAGAAGGATCCGCCTAAATCATGCTCTGTCATAGGCATTGTTAAATCATATAATAAGGTAAGTGACCTGCTTGGTCGTTAAAAGATCGGTGTAATATGCCGTTGTAACATGTCGGTCTTAGTGAATTAGTGAGTGCTCTAAATAAGCGAGGGCGTCTAGATAGAGGTGTCTTTTAATCGCGACGCACCAAGGCGCAGGGCTAACATGTTAGGCTATACCCTCAATATTGTGACCGCTTTTGCGGCTCGGCTTACCACGGAATTTATCCGACGTGCATCAGAACTCAAAACGTTTGAAGCAATCATCTCCACCTTTACTTGTAGATCGCTTGCGGCGGGCGGCCTTTGAGGGTATTGCCTTGCTGGTTTGGTTGGTCGCGATTATTGGATTTTTGGCATTGGTGAGTTTTGATGCCGATGATCCTGGGTGGAATAGCACTGGCCGGCAAGAAGCACATAACTTGATTGGTCTGAGCGGTGCTTGGTTAGCCGATGTGGCGCTATCACTGCTCGGGTATGCCGCCTATGTTTTACCTTTATGGTTGGCTCATCTTGGCATTCAGATTATACGTAAGCCCTGGTTGGCGGAGGATTGGGACCCTTTGATTCCTAGTCTGCGCGCTTTGGGACTGCTGTTGCTGTTGATTTGTACCAGTACGTTAGGGGCTTTACATTTTGATGTGGATGCTTTGCCGTACGGGGCTGGGGGGATTTTAGGCGAGAGCCTTTCCAGCTTGATGCATTTGCAATTAGGTCAAGTGGGTTCCACTTTACTGTTTTTGACGGGCTTTTTAGCGGCTGTTTCACTGGTGACGGGGTGGTCATGGCTCTCCATCATGGACGAGCTGGGTCATGCTTTAGTCGAGGCGGGGTACTGGTTATGGGATCGCGTGCAGCCTGTTGAAGTGGATGACGAGCCTTATGAGGAAGCGGGCTCAACGGCTCATTTAGCGTCGTCAAGGAGAGCGTTGAGTGCTCCTGTCAAAGAGGAGGTTGTCGAGGAAGAAGTTGTTGAGGACGTCGATGAACCCACCTCCTCAAGTGCGGGTTGGCTCTCTCGTTTGAAGTTGCCTTTTCAACATCGAGATGAGACTGAAGATGATGTCATTGATTTTGATGACCCTCAAAAGGTGGAGCCTCGGTTAGAGACTGCTGCGCCGGCGCCCATGGCTGACACTGCCCCCAAAAAACGCCAGCCAGCGGCCGAATCTCCGACTTCACAAGCTCATTCAGAGTCCCTGATGCCTCATTCAGCAGCGACGATGTTTGATGAAACGTCTGATGCTGGCGATCAAAGCGCTACTGGGGATCCGCAATCTCAAGCGCAGCATGCTCTGCCTTGGACAACCGAGACATCCGCAGAAGCCCCGGCCAGCGATTTACAGGTGTGGACTGTGGATCGCTTACAGCCTGCTAAGCCTAAAACGCTTGCAAGTGGTGAAGGGGAGTTGCCAGCGCTGGGGCTCCTTACGCCGAATAAGCGCGGTCAAGCCTCGTATTCTGCTGATGAATTGACTGCCTTGGCCGAATTGCTTCAGCAGCGGCTCGTCGAGTTTGGGATTAAAGCTGAAGTGGATGAGGTGATGCCCGGACCTGTCGTCACGCGCTTTGAGCTGGCTCTGGCGCCAGGTGTGAAATCCAGTAAGATTACCAACCTCGCCAAAGACTTAGCCCGTGCATTGAAAGTACCTGCTGTTCGCGTTGTGGAAGTGATTGCGGGTAAGTCGACGGTCGGAGTTGAGATCCCTAATAGCCAACGTGCCATGATTCGGCTTCACGAGGTATTGTCTTCAGCCGCTTTTGATCACGCTCGAGATACACTGCCTTTAGCGCTTGGACAGAATATCGCCGGTGAGCCCGTAGTGGCTAATTTGGCCAAAATGCCTCATTTGTTGGTGGCAGGTACAACCGGTTCGGGGAAGTCGGTCGGTGTGAACGCGATGTTGTTATCGCTTTTGTACCGACTGGATCCTGAGCAACTGCGCTTAATCATGATCGATCCGAAAATGTTGGAGCTCTCGGTCTATGAAGGCATCCCTCACTTGCTGGCGCCTGTTGTCACCGATATGAAAGAAGCAGCTAATGCGTTGCGGTGGTGTGTTGCTGAAATGGAGCGCCGCTATAAGCTGATGGCCGCAATGGGGGTCAGAAATATTAATGGTTTCAACGACAAGTTAGCTGAGGCACAAAAAGCAGGGGCTAAGGTGGCTGATCCCCTGGCCGCGGAAGGTGATGACGCTTATCTTGAAGCGTTACCTTATATCGTGGTGGTGATTGACGAATTTGCCGACATGATGATGATTGTGGGCAAAAAAGTCGAAGAGTTGATTGCACGCTTGGCTCAGAAAGCGCGTGCGGCAGGGATTCACTTGATTCTAGCGACACAACGACCTTCAGTTGATGTGATTACGGGGTTGATTAAGGCCAACGTGCCTACTCGGATTGCGTTTCAGGTCTCTAGCAAGATTGATTCTCGAACCATTCTTGATCAAGGCGGTGCCGAGCAGCTGCTCGGTAACGGTGATATGTTGTATTTACCGACGGGGGCTTCACAGCCGCTTCGTGTTCATGGGGCTTTTGTTGATGATGATGAAGTCCATCGAGTGGTTGAAGACTGGAAGTTGCGTGGTGAGCCCGACTATATCGACAGTATTTTGTCAGGTGATGTTGAAGCGGCATCATTAGCGGGCCTTGAAGCGGAAGGCAGCGATAATAAGGGCTCTGCTGAAACTGAGGATGATCTATATGACGAGGCCGTGGCTTTTGTGATCGATTCCGGACGGGCCTCTGCTTCTGCCATTCAACGGCGTTTCAAGATCGGTTATAACCGGGCGGCGCGTTTGGTTGAGGGGATGGAATCTGCGGGTTTGGTCTCTTCGATGCAAAGTAACGGCCAGCGTGAAGTGCTGGTGCCCAGGAGTCATGATTCCGGTTAGTGTGATCTCAAAGTATGGAGATCAGACACTCATTTTATTGTTTTGTTAAGGGGAATCGCATGGTGTCATCGATGCGCATAATAAGTAGTGCCTTGCTGGTCACGGTAATGATGTTGATGAGCTTTGCGGTCCGAGCTGCTGACCCGGCTGCTGAATTGACCGACCGTTTAGAATCGTTACGTAGCCTAAGCGCTGATTTTGTGCAGTTGATACAAGACCCGAGTGGTCAAAAGGTTCAGGAAACACAGGGTGTAATGTCACTGCAAAAGCCTGGGCGTTTTTACTGGCAAGCGCAGCAACCCTTTCCACAAACGCTGGTTTCAGATGGCCAAACCTTATGGCTGTACGACCCTGATCTAGAACAGGTGACGATTCGTCCCATGGATGAGCGTGTGACGCATACCCCTGCACTTTTGCTATCCGGTAGTGCCAAAGCATTAACTCAGAATTTCGAAGTGAGTCGGGATGAGCGAAGTGGCACCGTGAGCTATACCTTGCGACCCACGACGGAAGATACCTTGTTTGAAGTGTTACGGATGAGCTTTAAGCAGGATCGTTTGGTGTCTATCCAAATGGAAGATAGCTTGGGGCAACGGACACTTGTTGAGTTGCACGACGTGCAATACAACATTGATATCCCTGCGCATCGGTTTGATTTTGAGATCCCTGATGGTGTCGATGTGATTCGTGAACAAGCAAGGGCAGGTGAGGGCGTGTGAGTGGTGATCTATTTAGCCTAAGTGCTGAGCGCTGGCAGCCGCTGGCCGCTCGCATGCGGCCGCGTACATTGAACGAATACTTAGGGCAGTCACACTTGTTGGGGGTGGATAAGCCGCTTCGGCAAGCCCTTGAAGCCGGTCAGCCCCATTCGATGATTTTATGGGGGCCGCCTGGTGTTGGAAAAACGACGTTAGCGCGTTTGATCGCCGAGCAAGGCGATCTGCGCTATGTGAGCCTCTCCGCAGTTATGAGTGGTGTGAAAGAAATCAGAGAGGCGGTCGAGCAGGCACGGGAAGCGCAAATCCGTGATGGCCGGCCGACGTTGCTATTTGTCGATGAAGTGCATCGTTTTAATAAAGCACAACAAGATGCTTTTTTGCCTTATATCGAAGATGGTACTTTTATTTTTATTGGGGCCACTACTGAGAACCCATCATTTGAACTCAACGGTGCCCTGTTATCGCGAGCTCGGGTGTATGTACTTAAACCCTTGTCGGAGCCCGTTTTACTCGAAGCACTGAAAAATGCGTTGGATGATGCCGTGCGAGGCTTAGGCGAGCGGCAGCTACACGCCAGTGAAGAGGTCTTGAGCTTTCTCGCACGAGCGGCTGATGGTGATGCACGTAAGGCCTTCAATCTTTTGGAAGTAGCCAGTGACTTGGCTCATGAACACCAGATCACCCTCGAGACGGTTAAAGAGGTGGTGCAAGAGCGCTGGCGTCGGTTCGATAAAGGGGGGGAAGCGTTTTACGACCAAATCTCGGCACTGCATAAATCGATGAGAGGGTCTGATCCTGATGCCGCTTTGTACTGGATGTGCCGGATGTTAGATGGGGGGTGTGACCCTCTTTATATCGCTAGACGGGTCGTGCGTATGGCCAGTGAAGACATTGGTAATGCTGACCCTCGTGGTGTTCAGTTGGCGTTGAATGCCTGGGATGTGCAAACCCGTTTAGGCAGCCCCGAAGGGGAGTTGGCCATTGCCCATGCGGTGGTTTATTTAGCGGTCGCGCCCAAGTCCAATGCTGTTTATAAAGCGTTTAAAGCGGCTCAACAGCATGTCAGTCAAACGCCTAGTCTTGAAGTGCCTTTGCATATTCGTAATGCGCCGACAGGCCTGATGAGTGAGCTTGGCTACGGGGTTGAATATCGCTATGCCCATGATGAGCCAGAAGCCTATGCGGCGGGAGAGACTTACTTTCCCGATATGCTGGTCGGGACGCGTTATTATGAGCCTGTGCCTAGAGGGTTGGAGTTGAAAATTATGGATAAGCTCAAGCACTTGCGCTCGTTGGATGAAGCGAGTCACCATCAACGGTCTGCTGAGCCCGATGCTTGAGTGGCACGGTTTGATGCCCGTAAGCATGGAGCCCTCTCTTGCTTTTCTTTACAATACATACGAAGCATGTCGCACTTAAATCAGTGTGTGCATGACATTGATATGATTTTCATCAGTCGCCAGTGTATGGCGGCTGATGTGTAATTTGTTCGTGTATAGTTTTTACCAATATATGGCTTTAACCGATATTGTTTGAGCCTATGTTGTTTGAGCTTATATTGTTTTCGGCCCACTTTGGTGGGCTTTATCATTAAGGACATCTGGTCGTCATGCTCGATCCCAAACTGCTGCGTAATGATCTGGACCGTGTTGCTGAGCTATTGGCCAAGCGCGGATTTAACTTAGATAAAACGGCTTTTAATACGCTGGAAGAGAAGCGTCGTGAGTTACAAACGGCTACCGAGTCGCTGCAAAATGAGCGTAACACTCGTTCGAAAGCGATTGGTAAGGCCAAAGCTTCTGGGGAAGATATTCAGCCGTTACTGGATGAAGTGGCGGATTTGGGATCCCAGCTGGATGAGGCGAAGCAAAACCTCAGCCAGGTTCAGGACGAATTAAATGACTTTCTCGCCGGCATCCCTAATTTGCCTCACGATAGCGTGCCTGTGGGGCGTGATGAGGACGATAATGTCGAAGTGCGTCGCTGGGGTACACCGCGGGAATTTGATTTCGACATTCAGGATCATGTGGACTTAGGCCAACGTGAGGGTTTGCTTGATTTTGAACTGGCCGCCAAAATCACGGGTAGCCGCTTTGCCGTCATGCGTGGTGGTATGGCCCGCTTGCATCGTGCTTTGGCGCAATTGATGCTCGATACACAAACGCTCGAACATGGCTATACCGAATGCTATGTACCCTATATGGTGAATGCTGATTCCTTGATGGGGACGGGCCAATTACCCAAGTTCGAGGAAGACCTGTTCAAAATGAACAATGAGCAGGGGTATTATTTGATCCCGACCTCTGAAGTACCGCTCACAAATACCGCGCGAGGCGAAATCTTTGAGGCCAAAGAGCTACCGGTTAAGCTCACGGCTCAAACTCCTTGTTTCCGTTCTGAAGCGGGTTCTTATGGCCGCGACACCCGCGGTATGATTCGTCAACATCAGTTTGAAAAAGTTGAAATGGTGCAATTGGTGCATCCGGAGAAATCCTATGAGGCACTCGATGAAATGGTCGGACATGCAGAGGCTATTTTACAGAAGCTAGAATTGCCTTACCGTGTCGTGAGTCTTTGCACCGGCGATATGGGCTTCGGTGCTGCCAAGACGTACGATTTGGAGGTTTGGGTACCCAGCCAGCAGACCTATCGCGAAATCTCTTCTGTCTCGAATTGCGAAGACTTTCAAGCACGCCGTATGCAAGCTCGGTTCCGCTCTCCGGATCAGAAAAAACCTGAGTTGTTGCATACTTTGAATGGCTCTGGTTTAGCCGTTGGCCGTTGTTTGGTGGCGGTACTAGAAAACTACCAGCAAGCCGATGGTCGGATCAAAGTGCCGGAAGTATTGAAGCCTTATATGGCGGGTATTGAATTTGTTTAATACTTTGTGAGTCTAATCCATATCTTGTGACGCTTGTGGTGTTGAGCGTGCCAGGCCCCTTTTTCGGGGCCTGTTTTGTCTAAGGCGCTGCGCTTGCTGTGTGATGGCAGCGTGAATCCTGGAGGTGAACATGCGTCAGGCGGGTGTTTGGGGATTGCTCGGGATTGGCCTTTTGGTTATGGGTGCCATCATGCTGGGAGTGAATGCGCGCCAGCAAGCCGTACATGATTTTGATCAAGTTCGCTGGCATCAAGGTGCTTATCACTGGGTGCGCCATAATGCTCAGGGGAAGCGGGTTGTCTCGGAGCTGGCCTCGGGACGATTCCAGCTTGAGGCGCCTGATGGCTTAATGCGGATTGAAGTCACGCTAAATCAAGGTCTTCCCGATGGTATGATGGCTATTTGGTGGTGGCGCCATGGGTCAGTCCGGCCGTTGGATGATCAAGGGCGCTGTTTGCTGCCGATGGACCTGAGAGGTGATGTGCCGGCTTTAGCTAAGGTGAGAGCGTCTTGTGGCCCCAAAGCGACTGGGGAACGCTGGGTTGAGCGTCGACTTCCGATTGCCCCTTCAGTTGCCAAGATCCAGCAGGATCATGTTCAAGGGCGCGCCATTTATCGTGATGAATATACCAATCAGCCGCGTTTAACCATCCGTTATGCTCAGGGCCAGCAAGCACAAGTGACCTCACACGATATTATTTCAGGTCAGGCGGTTTGGGTGGAGTATTGGCGTCAAGGCGCTTTTGTCTCCGGCGCGCCGGCTCAAAATCCTGACCAACGCTATACAGATCACAGCAGAATTGACGATCGCTTGTTATTGCCTTTGCTTAATCCTGAGCCCATTCACAGTCAGTTGGAAGTGACGCGCTCTGCTTTTGCCGATGCTTCAAAAGACGCCGCCTCTCAAGCGGGACCTTCTCATTGATCAGCGTTCAGCTTTTCTCTGAGTTAAGCCATCGTCGAGCTTGACTCTAAAGGGTTTGTTTTGCTGGTGTTGGCCCCATAGTGAATAGAGTGACTGGCCATGTGCTTTCATGTGGCTGATGCCTACGTTACGGCATGAATGCGGTGATCGTTATGTGGTGATATCGGTTCAATTAAAGATGTTCCATAATATGTGTCATGATGTTCAATAGAGGAGAGCGGGCCAATGACTGATGTATGCCAAGTGCCTTTTGGTGCCTTAAATGTGGGGCCAGGTCAACTACCGGAGGCTCACTATGACCCGAAACCCTCATTATCTCCGGCTAAGCTCGTATTAGCGGGGGGGTGTTTTTGGTGTGTTGAAGCTGTTTTTGCGTCGGTTGAAGGCGTGCTTGAGGTGCGTCCGGGGTATGCCGGCGGGACTTCTGAAACGGCTGATTATAAAACCATCTGTACTGGACAGACTGATCATGCCGAAGTGGTTGAGTTGAGCTATGATCCTGATGTGATTTCAATGGGTCAGCTCTTGAAGTTATTCTTTGGCATCGCCCATGATCCTACCCAGGAGAATCGGCAAGGCCATGATATTGGGCGTCAATATCGTTCGGCCATTTTCTATCGTGATGACATTCAGCAGCAAGTGGCTGAAGGCTACATACAGCAACTTATTGATGCTGAGTGTTTTAAGGCGCCACTGCAAACGCGTTTGGAACCATTGGAAACGTTTTATCCAGCCGAGGCTTACCATCATCAGTATGCCGCTTATAACCCGGATCAGCCCTATATCCAGGCCGTGGCTTTGCCCAAAGTAGAGAAGCTTAAAGCCGCGTTTCCTGAACAGCTGAAGTCCCGTTGAGCACATGTTTCATTGATCGGTTATGGGTCAGTGTTGTTTCTTTAATGTATCAAGTTTTTAACGTAGTAAGTCTTTAATGACGTTGTGAGGGGAGGCAAGCGATGACAGCAAGAGCCTTATTACCGACCGTATCCGATAGTGGTTATGATTTGACGCCTCTGACACCCGATGAGCGTGAGGCAAAAGCCGCTCACCTGAGTGATGAAGAGCGACGTGTTCTTTTAAATCAAGGGACTGAGCCTCCTTTTTGTGGTGGGTTATTGGATAACCACCAGGCCGGAGATTACTTATGTCGACTATGCGACTTGCCGTTATTCCGTTCTGAGGATAAATTTGAATCAGGCTCAGGTTGGCCAAGCTTTCATTCACCGGTTGATCGTGATCATATTGTTGAAATAGAGGATCATAGTCATGGCATGGTGCGTACCGAAATTCGGTGTGCACGTTGTGATGGCCACTTGGGGCATGTCTTTCCCGATGGTCCTGCACCAACGGGGCTGCGTTTTTGTTTGAACTCGGTGTCTATGTATTTTGCTGCGCGTGATTCGAATTCGAGACCTTGACATAAGCATTCTATATTCACTGTTTTCGTGTCTAAGGGCCTGCTTATGCAGGCTTTTTTAGTATTCGTATAAGGAGGTCGTATGCTGAAAAGACTTGTTATGGTTTATAGCCTATTATTTTGGGCAACAGGGTGCAGTTGGCAGACGTCTGCCCCCGAGCGTAATGATGTGATGTTCGTGTGTAATGAAGGAGAAAGCATTACCGTACAATTCTGGCCTCAACAAGATCGGGCGATGCTGTGGCGGGGCACTGAAACCCTTGAGCTTCAAGAAGTGCCTTCGGCTTCAGGGTATAAGTATGTCAATGGTCCCACTCAGATTCAGGGCAAAGGTGATCTTTTAACCTTGAGTATTGGTCAGAGTGTCCCACTGGAGTGCCAAGCGCAATAAATATTCGGCCGATAAGACCTTGTTGTTTGGAACCTATACCTTGAAATATGCGCCTCGAGGTGTGCTAAGAGACTGAAATTGAGGCTGAAGTTATATTTCGATGTTTGATAGGTCTATTAGCATTAAATCCTTTTTTGATACTGTCATCAACGTCTTGCAATCAAAGCTCTGAAATGTGGAGGGAAAGTCACTATATTGAAAAGGTCATGGTGCCTATATGTCGAAGCGAATCAAACCCCGATACAGGTTGTTAACCAAGGGGGGCTCAACGGAATGGAGTCATATTTAAATTCGGCATGAAGCACATCAAATAGTAGTGATCAAGTGATGATAATGCTGAAGGGGTCTACCTAGATGACAATCAGAACAAAAGTCATGGCGTTAGTACTGGCGAGTGTGATCCTCCCTGTAGTGATCATTTCTTTTATTATTCTAAATAATGTCCGTAGCCGTGCTGTTGAGGATTTTCATCAGTCTAGCCGCGTTGAAATCGGTTATGTTGATACCTTATTTTCACAATATCTCAATAATTTAGCCGAAAATGTCTCCGCGTTTGTGCGTTCAGATTTAATCGCAAAATTGGAGCCAAACGATTTGGCTCAATACGTCAATAAGCCCTCACAACCGATGACTCCTGATCAAAACTCCAGGATTGAACGGCAGATCTTTTCTTGGATGAAAAGCTTTGGAGATACCCATCCTGATTTGGCCTATGTCTGGGTCGGTACTGAAGATTCTGGCTATGTTCAGTGGCCAAAGGGGAATAATGCTGACAACTATGATCCGGTAAAACGGCCTTGGTATAGCCAAGCTTTTTCTCAAACAGGCCCTGTACGCGTACCTGCATATGCTGATGCGACCACTGGCGCCCCTATTGTTGATTATGTCCATCAATTCACGACTGATAGTGGCTTTAAAGGTGCTGTGGGTATGGATGTCACGCTGGGTAAGCTAACTGAGATCTTATCTAAGGTACGTTTTGGTGGGGAAGGCTATGTCGTGATGGTGGAAGAGACGGGAACTGTTTTGGCCGATCCTTCTGATACTGCAAATAATTTTAAACCGCTTGATCAAGCTTCCAAGCCCTATGCCTCATTAACTGATAGTACCGAGATTCAAGAGTTGCAAATCAATAATGACACTTGGTTAGCGACTGTTTATACATCGGATCAATTAGGTTGGAAATTTATTGGGTTGGTGCCCAAGAGTGTTGTGTTGGCCAGCGCAAATCAACTGGCCATGATGGCTGTGGGTCTTGTGATCGCGATGTTGATTATTTTTGGTGCTTTAGGTTATGTCATGTCTCTGGTGGTGATCCGCCCGATTAAACTGATGTCTGCGCGTCTGGCTGATATTAGTCAGGGTGATGGTGATCTGACACAACGGCTCAATGCTGACAGTCGTGATGAGTCTGGACAAATGGCAGGTGCTTTTAATACTTTTGTCAGCTCCATTGATGACATTGTGGGAAAAACCAAAACCTCCAGTCATGACATGATGGCGGTTTCACACGAATCTGAGCGCCTTTCTCATGAACTCAGTGAAGTTGTGAGCCATCAAATGAACTTTATGGATCAAGTCTCGACAGCATTTAATGAAATGGTCTCGACGGCCAATGAAGTGGCTTCAAACTGTAGCTCTGCTGCGGCTTCCGCTGAACAAAGTGAGCAGCAAGTGAATGAAGGGAACCAGTTGATTCAGCGAACGATGTCAGCGCTGGAGCGCCTCCAGTCGGAAATGAATGATGCCAATGATTCAATGATGACCTTATCCAATGAATCCAAAGGCATTGTCACCATTTTGGACACGATTAAAGCGATTGCTGAACAGACTAACCTACTGGCATTGAACGCAGCGATTGAGGCGGCGCGTGCCGGTGAGCAGGGCAGAGGCTTCGCGGTGGTGGCCGATGAAGTGAGAACGCTGGCAGGACGGACGGCTGAATCGACAGACGAGATTGAGCGACTGTTGACTCAATTGCACCAGCAAACGGATGTAGTCGCGTTGAAAATGTCATCCAGCGTTGAAGTGGTACACAGCTCCGTTGAACTGGCGTCACAGACTCAGCAAGTGTTTGGACAGATCATGCAGTCTATTCAAGCTATTGGCGAGATGATGATTCAGATTAGTACAGCGGCCGAGCAGCAGCACTCTGTTGCTGAAGAGATTAATCAAAACGTGACAATGGTGCATGATAGTACGATGAAGTCCAATGAGCTTTCTGACCGTGTTGCTCAATCAGCCGTATCTATTCATGATCTCTCCGAACAGCTACAGGATATGGTGGGACGCTTCAAATCCTCCTCACGCTGAGTGTCAGCTAGGGCGATCGTCTCATTTAGAATAGAAACATTAAAAACCCAAAGGGCCTGCACTTGTGCAGGCCCTTTTTGCTGGTGGGCGTTGAGCCCACGGTTGTATCAGCTGAATTGAATAAGCCCTAACTGCTGGGCGAAGATCAGCACAATACAAGTCGGCGTCACTAAACGGAGTACCCAGAGCCACATGGTATAAGTGTTACCCATATTAAGCTCATTGGCGGTGATTTTCCTAGGCAGAATCCAGGCTGCTAGAATCGCCATCAATAAGCCACCCAAGGGCATCAGCAGGTTGGCGGTGAGGTAGTCGATATTCTCAAAAATAGTGCGACCAAATAGCTTCCAGTCCGCCCCAATATTAAAAGAGACAATGGTCCCCAAGCTCAGCAACCAGACAAGCAAGCCAAGAATCACGGCTGCTTTGGGGCGACTCCAGCCAAAGCGTTCTGTGACCATGGCCATGGAGGCTTCAACCATCGAAATAGATGAAGTGAGCGCGGCCAATACCAACATAACGAAGAATATCGTGCCAAATAGGCTGCCAAAAGGCATCTGTGCAAATGCTGTGGGCAAGGTGACAAAGAGTAAGCCTGGTCCTGAGCCGGTTTCTAACCCATTGGCAAAAACAATCGGGAAAATGGCCATGCCGGCCAGTAATGCAATGGCGGTATCAGCGAAGGCCACGGTCAGCGTAGTTTTGACGATTGATTTATCCTGAGGGAGATAAGCGCCATAAGCGATAATGGCCCCAGCCGCTAGACTCAACGTAAAGAAGGCATGGCCTAAAGCGGAGAGGATGCCCGTTGGTGTGATTTTGCTGAAATCAAAGGCGAATAAGAAAGTGAGGCCATCGATAAAGCCACCAGAATTACCCGCGTAGATCACCATGGCAATGAGCAAAACGACCATGCCGGGCATCATCCAGCCGACATTGCGCTCTACACCGCCTTGAACCCCTAAACCGACGATAGTCATCGTAATGACCACAATCAATGTGTCCCAAATCAGCAAGCGTCCAGGGCTTTCTAAAAATTGCCCAAAGGTTTGCCCGACCAATTCTGGGCTAGCCCCTGAAAGCTGGCCTGACGCCATCGTGAGCACATATTCAAACGACCAGCCAGCGACCACAGCATAGAAGGTAAGAATCAGAAAGCCTGATAGCATCGACATCATGCCCACAATGCGCCATAAAGGGGATGCACCGCCTTCTATGGCGACTTTACGGACGGCATCAATCGGGTTGCTGCGGCCTCGTCGCCCCATCATGATTTCTGTCATCATCAGTGGAATACCCACCAATAAAATACACACGAGATAAATAAGAACGAAGGCGCCACCTCCGTTTTCTCCCGTCATATAAGGGAACTTCCAAATATTGCCTAAACCTACGGCAGAGCCGGTGGCGGCTAGGAAAAATCCCCAGCGCCCGAGCCAGAGAGTATGTGGTTTATCAGTCTGAGCCATGCTTGTGTTTCCAGTGATGATTGCTGTCTTGATCTTGTAAAGGGCGCCATCTTAACTGGTCAGTCAGTTTTTTGCTTGTTTTGGCGCATGAAAGGAATAAAAAGCCGCCCAGTGTGGGCGGCTGAATGATCAATCCTATCAGGGGGTGATCAAACTGTGGGGTGCTTTAGCGGCAGACGGCCGCCAACGCTTGGCTGAAATAAGTGAGGTTGTGCTCTGTCAGGCCTGCCATGTTCATGCGGCCGGTACTGACCATGTAAATACCAAACTCTTTTTGGAGGTGGGTTACCTGTTCAGGTGTTAATCCCGAATAAGAGAACATGCCACGCTGTTCAGTAAAACATGTAAACTGCTGATCCAGTCCATGAGGTTTGAGTGCGTCGACAACCGAGTGACGAAGATGGCTAATGCGTTGACGCATCTGGCTTACCTCGTCATGCCACAATGTGGACAGCTCTTGACTGCCTAAAATCGTCGCGACAATCGCACTGCCATGAGCCGGTGGGTTCGAATAGTTGGCGCGTGCCACGACAGCGATTTGGCTGCGAATAGTCTCCATTTGGGTTGCATCTGCTGCTATAGCAACAAAAGCGCCCACGCGTTCACGATACAAACCAAAGTTCTTGGAGCATGAAGCTGTGATCAAAACTTCTGGTAATTGCTCGGCAAACAGACGAACCGCATAAGCATCTTCTTCCAAGCCATCACCGAATCCCTGATATGCAAAGTCCAATAAAGGCAGGAGCTGTCGTTCGCGGATAAGCTCAAGGAGCTGTTGCCATTGTGCTTGGCTGAGATCAAAGCCAGTCGGATTATGGCAGCATGCATGCAGTAGCACCACATCACCGGCTTGGGCTTGCTGTAAATCTTCCAGCATGCCACTGAAGTCAAGCTGGTTGTGTTCATCCACATACCGGTATTGCGCTGAGGTTAGGCCTGCCGCTTTGATAATGGCATGGTGGTTCGGCCATGTCGGGTTGGAGACCCAGACTCGGCGATCTGTCCCCAAGCAGCGGCTGATAAAGTCATGGGCAATACGTAGCGCCCCCGTTCCGCCGGGAGACTGGGTCAGGCTAGCACGCTGTTGAGCCAATACGGGGGACTGCTCTCCCAGAATCATCGGCAACATGTGCTGTGCGAAGTCGGGGGCACCATGAGAGCCAATGTAAGCCTTTGTGGTTTCTCGCGTGAGCAATAAGGCCTCGGCTTCTCGAACAGACTGAAGAATTGGCGTATGCCCTTGAGAGTTTCGGTATACGCCAACCCCTAAGTCAATTTTATTGGGGTTGTTATCTTGATTGAACAGTTCAATCAGTCCCAGGATGGCGTCTCCGGGTACGCGTTCGATCGATGCGAACATGAGTGTCTTATCCTCGCCGCTAGTGCGCTGAGTGTGATCAAATCAGATGCTGGGCTCGCAGCATCCGGCCTGCCAATAAAAACCACTTGTCATCTAGTTTAACTTACCCCTCAGCCTGAATCACGATTGTGCATAGGGTTATGCGTTTTGTGCATGACGGGGTGTGCCACTGATGAAGGGGCTTTTAAATCACCACACTTTACCTGCCTTAAAAGCGCCTGTTGTGTCTATACACTAGCTTTTCCTGCATGCCCTATGTTGGGGCGTTATGCATCTTGACCGCTGTGCCACAATATTTCTTCACCTGTATCACGTGCCAAACGGCGAGCCATAATAAATAGCAAGTCAGATAAACGATTGAGATAGGCTTGTCCCACAGGGTTTAAGCCTTCGATTTCGTGGCTGGTGCCTGTCCATTGACGTTCTACACGGCGGGCTTTGGCGCGAGCTAGGTGACATTGTGCGGCGACTTTGGACCCTCCCGGTAAAATAAAATCTTTGAGCGGGGGTAATGTGCTGTTGAGGGTTTCAATGGCCTGATCGAGGCGCTCAAGCGCGGCTTCTCCTAACGCTTGGTGGCCAGGCATGGCTAATTCGCCGCCAAGATCAAATAAATGGTGCTGGAGCCGGGTTAATAATGGGGCGAGTTCATGTATATCAGGATCAGGAAGCAGTGCTTGGAGCATGCCGAGTTCACAATTGAGCTCATCCAGTTCGCCCATTAAGGCAATACGAGGGTGGTGCTTGGGTAGACGTTGCCCATCTGCTAGCCCTGTGATGCCTTCATCCCCTGTGCGGGTTGTAATTCGAGTTAAACGCATGGCCGGCCTCGTGATCGATAACTCTAGGATAGGGGTGTGAGTTTAGTTTATCCCAGTGGTGGTTTATCTCAGTGGTTGTTTATCCCAGTGGTTGTCTATCCCAACTGTGGCAGTACACCGTAGACCATCGCAAAGTAGTGGCAGACGCTACCGCCAATGCAGAATAAGTGCCAGATGGTATGGTTAAACGGAATCTGCCTAACCAAATAAAATAGAACGCCAACAGTATAAATAACACCGCCGCTCACCAGTAGATTCATGCCGAGCGGACTGATATTCGCGACGATATCACCATAGGCAAAGACGATCAGCCAGCCCATCAATAAATAAATCATGACGCGAATAAATCGAAAGCGCTCGGGCCAAAGTAGCTTCAAAGTGATGCCACCAATAGCGAGAGACCAAATTATGACGAATAAAGTCCAGCCGATTGGGCCACGCATATTGACGAGCAAAAAAGGCGTGTAAGTGCCTGCAATTAATAAGAAAATTGCACAGTGATCAAACAGTTTGAAAAGCTTTTTAAGGCGCGGATGTTGAACTCCGTGATAAAGCGATGACGCGGTATACAGCAAAATTAAGCTGAGGCCATAAATGCTAAAACTGACCAGTTTCCAAGCATCAACATGGGCCGTGATGCTTGTCATCACAAGCAATGCCACCATGCCTGTTAACGATAAAACAGCACCGATCCCATGGGTGATGCTGTGTAACCATTCCTCAAGCTTGGAGTAACCTTCTTCGTTGTACCAGTGCTGGCTCATGACGAATTTTCTTCCTGCGTGTTTAATACACATTCTCAGCTTGCGGCAGGCTCAGGTCACAGTCAAATCAAATGCTTTAATGGCACGCCTGATTGTGCGTTGGTTGTGCGCTAAAAAAAGAGGGCAATCGATTTGAAAGCGCTCAATAGGTTTAAAAGGGTTGCAATCCGTGGATGAGGCATATTCGGATTAACGGATAATCACCGCCTAATGCGATTCAGACGATGATCATGGCCGCTGATCATCATGTTCCGCTTGATGATGAGATAGGGATGATGATAAAGGGTCGCCATGATCATCGAGTTTTTAATGGATTTAATGATTTTTGGGTATGGCATGTCCAGCAGACTTAATGGCGCAGTCCTGTCGCCTGCTGTGCGGCCTGATCGGTTTGTGCCGCCATAATGAAGTCATTATGGTGCAATCCTTTGATCTTATGACTCCACCATGTGACGGTGACTTGGCCCCATTCCGTCAGCAAGGCGGGGTGATGACCTTCCGCTTCTGCCAGAGCGCCAATGCTGCAAGTGAAATCCAGTGCGTGCTGGAAATTATCGAAATAGAAAATACGTTGTAGTTGGTCAACCCCTTCATGGTTAATTAATTGCCAGTCAGGAAGCTGATGTTGTCGTGCTGATATGGCTTCTGGCGTGAGCTTAGGGGCATCCTTATGACAAGCTTCGCAATGTTGCTGACTTAACGCTGATAATGTATCGGTTGTCATCGTAATCTCCTTCTCGGTGAGGCAGGATCGTTCGGATGCGTCTGTCATCGAGTGCTTACCGTGTTTATTCGTACCCGTGAGTCACTCTGACATGCTCGCGCGGGTGGCGTAAACCGTACTTTGTGGCTTGACATCGATGGTCTAGCATCTTGTGATCGTGGTTTGGTGTTTGTTGAGGTTGTTTATTGGGATCGTGTGCTGAGGTTACGTGCTATGAGCGGTTGTATGTTGGAGCCAACAAAAGCGCACTGAAACGGCTCATGGCATAATGACTGCTTTATGGCGAATGGGCGAAATCCCAATCCATCGGGTGTTATTGCTGACAAAAGTGATGACTGAATAAGTAGAAGTGACGACTGAACAAAGAGTAATTCATGAGTAGAGCATTCTTGATACGCAGTGTGTGCTATGACCCCTTGGCTTAATCTTTTACTGGCAACGACACGGCTGCTCGATTTGCATGATTCGGCCCATGCACCAGGGTCTGCTGCGGTACAGGTCGGTCGCGAGGAGCGCCCAGGGCGACGTGATGGCTTTTGGCTCGAACTGGCCTGTTTGATGTTGGATTATTTATTAGAAGAAGATTATCGCACCAATAGTGCTTTTGTCCCCCAATCTCGTTGTTTGAGTTACTTGAGACAGTTTGAACCTGGCCTCAAGGCCGATGATGTGCTGTATCTCGTTAATATGTTGGCCACTCCGAGTGAGTTATTTTTCCGTCGACGCCAGATGGAAGATGGGGTTGCCCTTCAGGCCAGTACCAAACAAACGGCTTTGCTCGAAAAACAGCGTCAGACAGGGTTGGTGAGGCTTAGTAATAGTGGGCGGCAGGCGGCACAACTTTCATTGCAGGTTGAAGATTTACTTTATTCTGAACACGATGCAGCCAAAGTGTTAACGGCGATGCGCCGGGATGACTATGCGCGAGTGCCAGATTTATGCAATCGCTTGTTATTGACTATTCGCGGCATGACACAGGCCCTGCGACAAATGCGCGAGAACCCGACACGTGAGGGTAAACTGGAGGCTTTTAGGGCCCAACAAAAGCACTATCACCATGCCTTAAATGGCCTCCAGAAAACGCTGTTGGATTGTCGGCAGCAGATGAGTGTCCCGCAGTGGCGCGAGCGGTTTATTCAATGGGCTGATCAGCAAGTTCCTCCCTGGGATTTAATGCAGCTTTCGGTCAGCCTTAATCGTGTCTTAAATGCGATTGAGAATTTAAGTCGGCGACTGAGTGAGCTTTTGGCTGATATTGCTGAAGATCGCGTTCAAAGTATGGGGGTGACTGACTTTATGGCATTGGCTCAGCAACTGCTGTTGACGCCGCCGAGTGAGTCTCAGCAAGACGCTTTAATCGGACAAATTATACCCTGGCAGCTGTCGGTGTGTATTCCCGATATAGAGCCCCTGACGCGTTTGATTCGAGTGGAGCGTAGTGAGCGTTCCACTCGCACTTTAGTCTTTGATGAAGGGGAGGCGTTGTCGCAGGATGCCACTGCCTTGCAACGGTTCATTTCGACTCATGGTCCGGCAATGCGTGAGCGGTTGTCGCAAGGTCCCTTGCCGCTTTCTGAAGCTTTAGCGTGTGGTTGGGCTCAACTTGGGGACGATGACAGCTTGCCCCAATTGATTAATATGTTTGTCGACCCTGGTCAATTAGATCCGGCGCTGGAGGTTGCGTTGGAGTCTCCTTCTATCCCATTTGAATATGTCATGCCGGATGGCCGTCGACTGACTGGAGATGACCCTCGTCTACGTTATCGTGTGAACGATGAGTGAACCGTTATCATTGCCTACTTGTTGTTTTTTTATTGCTTGCTTGTTGTTCTTTTATAGTGCCTTGTGAATTTGAGGGTGGAGTTTGATGGTTGAGTTTGTTGAGGCCCTGATGCCATGAATATGTCTGAGATTGGTCAGGTGCAAGCCTATTTGTTGCACTACCGTATGATTGAACGTCACCCTCAAGGTCGACCGCGCAGACCGGCGCGCCAGGGGCTATTGGCTGAGCGTGATGCGGAGGAGCTGCTGGCCGGGGCCACTGACGCTGAAAAAGATCGCCTTCGTCAGCTGCTGGCAGGCTTGGGATTGCGTTTAACTATTTTGGAAGACAGTGAATATCCAGGTATCTCGCCCGGTAACTGCCTTTATTTATTGCAGCGTCATGCTGATGGCCATTTGCCGGACATTTTGAGTCGCCAGCCGGCGTTAGAGGCTTTGCGTTTGCGTCAGGAAAGCCAAGCATTACTGTCCGTTTGGTATCTGCAACTGTGGTTATTGTTATTGGCGCTGCTCTATACCCGCTATAACCGAGCACTTTCGGATGTCAGCCGTTACCAGGAAGCCACTTTTCAGATCGATGAGTTAGTTGACAGTGTGCAACGGCATTTAGAACATTTACGTCAGCATGCGGATCAAGGTGATCAGCGCGAGTTGATTGAAACCTTAGTGAATGCGCGAGGTGATGATATCAGCCGCCGCTGCCGTGCTTTTGTCGGCATTATGCAGCGTGCAGGTCTCATTGAGAAAGCGGCGGATGGTGATGAGGTATGGCAGCAGACATTATTAGGCGCTTTAGATACGGCAGAAACGGGTTTGCATCATCTGCGTCATTTAATTGATGAAGTGCTGCCCCCTTTACCTGATGACACCACTCAGACGGAAGATCATTCCATGACTGATGTGGATGACGATTCGGAGAAGTCTGAATGAGTGTGATTAACCGGATCGAGGTGGCTAACCTCCTGAATAAACATGGCGATATTCAGACCCCTTGGGAAGCCAAGATGCGCCATCTTATGCTGGATCTGAAAGGGCAGTCGACGGCTGTCAGCATGGAGAATGGCTTTGGTAAAACAACGCTTTCTGAAGCGCTCATTGGGCTTCTTTCCCGCGATCGTAAACTGCTTTCGAATACACGGCGTAAGTGCTGTCCTGCGGTAAAAGGGAGCTACTCCCATCTTCGCGTGGAGTTTTTGTTACGTCATACTGATCCGGGGCAAGATGACTTGCTGGCCAGCCAAGGGAGTGCGGTGGCTGGCGACCCCTGGGTGTTTGGTCTTTATGGTCATAGTGACAGCGAACTCCAGTTCTATTTTTACCCGGGGCAATTAGAAGATTGTCCCGTGCACTATATCAGTCGTGATCAAAAGCGGGTGTTGCACCCTAATCAAGATTTTCAACGCTTGATGCGCGATGCTCATGTGCAAAAGCCTGCGACCCGGGATGAGTGGCTGGATCAAATCAGTCGTCACATCAGCCGTAAAGAATTAGAGCAACTGGCGACTTTTCAGAAAGAAGGTGGCGCTGATAAGAGTCAGATCTTTAATGCGATTCGCCCCAAACGAGGCGAAAAAGCTGACCAAGCTTTCTTTTATGAAGTGTTAGCGCCTCAGGTTTTAGCCGGTGCGACACAGGGCGAGACTGATGAAGCTGAAGAGTTTATTGAAGATGTGGTGGTCAATTCGGGGCGTCATGTATCCGAACTACGTCATCGATTGCGTGAGGCACGTCAGGATCTCGATCGTGCGGAACGTAAAGTCACTGCATTAGATCAGTTGGGGCACCAAGCCAACGATTGGCTGCATAAGCAGCAGGCTTTGGATGAAGGCAATGCTCAATTGGCGCGTGATGCTGCTGTGCTACAGCATTTTGTACAGTCCCAGCCTCTCCCAGGTATTCCTCAATGGCCTGATGCCGCAGACGCTGGGGACATGGCCGAGGCATCTGCTTCGGCTCAGGCAATGGCTTGGGCCCCAGGTGAGCGGGAACCTTTGATTGAGTTGCAGGGGTTAGCTCAGGTCTGTGGTCTAAAAGCCAAAGTTCTAAGTGATTATTTTGACCAAGTGGGGGTTCATCCGCTGACCACCCGACGTTTAGTCATGGGCGTTGATAGCGTCAGTGAGCAGCAACGTCAGGTGCGTTGGTACAGTGTGTCGCGCGTTCGAGCGCTGTTACAGGAGATGCACCAAAGTTTTGCCTCTGATGTGGATCGTTTGGCCGCCTTAGCACGTCTTGATCAGGCCTGGGAAATATTTCTGGATGCCGATAGCAATCCTTTTCGTGAACAATGGGAGGCTGACCGAATCTGGCGCCACCAATTGCAAGAGGATGTGCAGTCATTAGAGCAACGTTTAGAGGCACAGCGCCTTGAGGTTGAGTCACTCGAACGGCGTCATCGGGAATTTACCGATAACCAAACCTACTATACAGATGCCTTAGCCCAGGGGTTATTTAGCGAGGCCGAGCTGCATGCCCCTGATGAAACGGCCCAAAAGGTTCAGGCCGAGGTGGAGCAAGCGCGTCAGGCGTTGGCGGATCATCATCAACAGGTCGGGCAATGGCGTCATTGGGAGGCCGAATGGCAACATTTTCGACGTTTGGAGCCTGAACGTCAGCCTCAGGATGTATTAACCGATGATGATCACCGTCAAGCGCAGCATCAAAAACAAGTGCAAGCGGTTAAAGCTCAGCTGGCGTCATTAGAAGGTCAACGGGGCCCATTGCAGCAGCAAGTAGCCCAAGCGCAGCGTGAGCACGATCGTTTACAGCCGCAACGAGATGAGCTGCAGCAGTTGGCTGAGGCACATCGAACATTCCAACAGTTGCATCCCGGCGCTTCGGCCAGTGGTTTTTTACAGCAGGCGCAAACTGAGCTTCAGTCGCTTCAAACGCAGTATCAACAATTCACTGAGTCGCTGGCACAGGATCGACAAGACTATGACGCCTTAAGCCGTTTGATCTCTGTGGAAGCAGACTATCAGCGTCTTCATGGTGATGATAAACCCGTTAGCCTTCGTGAGCGCTTACTTACAGAAGTGCGTGCGTTGCAGTCAGAAAGTGCCCAACTTGAACCTCAACAGCAACAATGCCAGGCACAAGTGAATGCCTTGAAAGGCTTTCAGCAACGTGTGCCTGATCAGGATCCCGACCAATGGTGTGACCATGCACAATCGGTTTATCCGCAATGGTTACAGCGTTTGGAGCAACTGCAGCAGAGCTTGACTCGACTGGATGAGCATCTTGCCCATTTGGAACAGGATCCATTGATGCCGTCTGCTCAAGAGCAGGAAGCACTTGCCTTGTTACAGGCTGAAGGGTTGGAGGTCACCCCTTTACATCAGTGCTTAAAATCGGTGCTGCACAATGCCAGTGAGACTGAGCGCCGAGGGGTGATGACGCAAGCCGCAGCTTTATTATTTGCCCCTGTACTCATCGACAATGAGCAAGCTGCGCAAGCCGCAGGTCGTTTGCTTGAAAGTGGCTTGAATGTGCCGGTGTTATCGCTCACAGGCGTGACCGCTTTATGGCAATCGGGCCAGCCTTTGCTTGGAGCTGTCGTGGGGCAAGCGACTTTGGCGGTCAAAGCGGCCTCTGACCCTACCTATTTGGTACAACTGCGTGAGCAATTGGAGGCCAAGCAATCGGCGTTGAAAGATGAGTTTCGACGTTTGCAGGCTGAGTTGGCCACGGTTGAACCACATGGCGAGTTATTTCGTTTAGCCCAGACGGCCCAAATGGCTATTCGGGATAATGCGCCAGCACAGCTGGTGGCATTGCAGCAGCGCCGTGAAGAGCTTGACGAAGCCTTGTCTCGGTTAAGTGAGCGTACGACTGATGCCGGGTTGCAGCTGATTCAGGATTATCAGCAATTTCTTTCGTTAGGCGGGATGCAGCGTTATCAGGAACTGGGTGAACAGCTTGCAGAAGCCGATCTCACTTTGTCAGCGTTATCAGAGCAAATCGAGACACGGAGCGCACCTCTTCAGCAAGCTCAGCGCGTTTACTTTGATGCTGAGCGTTATGAACAGCTCGGAGGTGTCGCACAGCAAGAATCACTGGCCGCTGAGCAAACGCATTGGTCTGAGCAAGTGGCCATATTGGAGCAGCAGCTGACCGAACTGGACACGTTATTGGATGAGCAGCAGCAGTTGCTCGTACAGCTCGACCATGATGCTGATGATTTGCTTACCGCTCAAGCGCGTGACCGGTTGCAACAACTGGTCACTTATTGTGCGGATGGCGGACCTGACTTTATGCGCAATGCGCAGGCGCAAGAGACGGTGTTAAGTGAGGCTGTGAGCAGGGCACAGCAGCGTGCCAACTACCCCCTACAGCGTATTCGAGAGTATCTGGCGGTTCGTGATGACGGGGGACAGCAAGGACGACGAGAGCAGGTTATTGCGACGGCGCGGAATGAAGTGAAAGCACTCCAGCAACAGTTGACGTCACAACGCCAACAGTTAGAAGCGCTGAATAAGCGGATTGAGCAAGCGCGGGAAGCCACGCGCTGGGTTGATGAGCTGGCGGTGGAATGGTTGTCTCAGTGTCGAGAACTGACGGTTGACTTGCGTCAGAGTGCGCGACAGCAGTTCCCGCTCAGTGCATTGGAAGCACATCCGTTGGTGCCGTTGTTGGCGGATTATCTGACGAGGCTGTCGGCGTATACGGAAATGGCTTCGGATGTTGAAGTGGATTGCGTTGATTTAGCGCCCTTGCAGTTATTGCAGCAGCAAATACAAGACTTGCTACATGACACTCGTGTGGCTGAACAAGGTCAACAACTACAGCATTTGCACCAGGACACTCGAAAAAGTCGCTTGAGCCTCTTGAAGTTGCTGCAAACCATGTTGGAAAAATCGAGTTTATTTAATGCCAGCGAAAAGGCCCGACTGGAGGTTTGGCAACAATCGAATAATGAGCGTGACTTGTTGCCTATGCCGGAGGCTTTAGCCCGTTTAAGGCAGACTTTGCATGATCAATTGAAGGCTCATCAGCAACGGGTGGATGAGTTGCTTAATAGCAGTGCACAAGTGGAGTCTGGGCTTCAAGAGCGTCTATCTCGGATTATTATTGATGCTGCCGGTAATCTCGCATTATTACGACGGGTGGCGCGTGCGACGGCAGATAGAGAAAAAGGGGCCTGGTTTGATGTTCAAGCCGATGTCATTGAGGATGACGAGATTACCGCTCTCGTTGAGCAACTTCTCGGTGATATTGAAATGCGCCATGCTCAGTGGCAACAGCGTCAGGCTGAAGGCGATGTGGCGCGTGAAGATCAGTTGCAACGTGATCTTCAGCAAGAAGTGCGTCAACGCATTTATCGCGGGCTGTTTAAGTCTGTGGCTATTCGAGTGCGCCATCCTGCGATTCGTCCTCATGGGCGCTTGTTTTCTCTCAATGAACAGATGTCTGAAGGTCAACGCGAAGCGATTTCGCTGATGTGGTTAGTCAAACTCTCTGAGTTTGCGATAGAGCGAGATCTACGAGGTTACGCGGCGCCTGCACGACAGCGAGAGCAAGTGGGCCGAGAGAGTGTGATTGTGCTAGATGGTCTGTTTTCTAAGCTATCGCATCGTCGTTTAATTCAGGATTCTCTGGAGTCGTTACGGCATACACGTGGACGTTTTCAGATGATTGGTTTGATCCATAATCCTAATTATGAAAATGATGCCGACATTTTCCCGACTTATTTGGTCGGCAGTGTCATTGGTGGTGTTGGTGGTCAAGGAGGGCATGTGCTGGTGCATCAGGGGCAGCCAATAGCCGGTGTGATGCAACAGCATAGTGGTGAAGCGAGCCTGTTCCATTTGCATGTTGAGCGGCCTGAGCAGCAGGGTAATACTTTACCCACTGATTAAGGCCCTGGGCCCCTGTTATGCAGGGGCTTTTGTGTAGCAGCTTTTGGGTAAGAGCCTTTTTTGCAAGAGCCTTATTGCATTGGACTTGCTCAGCGACACATCGATTTTCTTTGGAGTTGGGCCTTCTCTTCTATCTTAAGGTCTCTGTTATCTTCCTATTATCTCTCTTTTATCTCCCTTCAAATGCCTCACCTCTGTATAGACCACAGATGTTGGCAGACTCCGAAATGTCATTCTGGTGTCACATAAGCGTCATTTTTCAGTGTAAGAATGCCCTGCGTGTGGAGGTCAAACGACGTCCAAAACTTATTATTCATAACGAATCACAAGGGCTTACTGATGAACAAGCTGTTTAAAGGGGCTGCTCTAGGCTTAGCCGTCATGTGTTCTGCACCGGCATTCTCTGCAACTGTAATCAACGGTGCTGGGGCGTCATTCCCCTACCCGGTTTATGCCAAGTGGGCTGAGCAGTACAACAAGGAAACTGGGGTTGAGCTGAACTATCAGGCGATTGGTTCTGGTGGTGGTATCAAGCAGATTAAAGCCAAGACCGTTGATTTTGGGGCTTCTGATGCGCCATTGGATAAATCTGAGCTCGATGAGTTTGGCATGGTTCAGTTTCCGGCGGTGATGGGATCTATCGTGCCGGTTGTGAATCTCCAAGGGATTGGTCCTGACGAGATGCGCCTGTCGGGTGAAGCCCTTGCTGATATCTACCTGGGTAAAATCAAAACTTGGAATGATCCTGCTTTGAAAGCGCTGAATCCAAGTCTGGATTTACCCGATATGCCGATCTATACCGTGCACCGCTCTGATGGTTCGGGCACATCTTATAACTTCACTGATTACCTCTCTCGTGTGAGCAGCGACTGGAAAAATAATGTCGGTGTTGGCAAAGAGGTGGCTTGGCCGCAGGACGCCAACCAGTTAGGTGGCAAAGGGAATGCCGGTATTGCCAACTTTGTGAAACGTACGCCGGGTGCGATTGGTTATGTTGAGTACGCTTATGCGCACACCAACAACCTGTCTTATACCCAGATGAAAAACAAAGCCGGTGAGTTTGTTTCCCCGACAATGGAATCCTTCCAGGCTGCAGCGGCGAATGCTGATTGGGCTCATGCGCCAGGCTTTAAACTGATCCTCAATGATCAGCCAGGTGCAGAATCATGGCCGATGACAGCGGCAACCTTCATCTTAATGTACAAAGAGCAAGCCAACCCTGAAACCGCTAAAGAAGTGCTGAAGTTCTTTGACTGGGCCTATGAAAAAGGCGATGGCTTAGCGAAAGAGCTGGAATACGTGCCGATGCCTGACTCGGTCGTTGAGATGGTCGAGAACACTTGGCATAACCAGATTAAGTCGACTTCTGGTGAAGTGCTGTTCAAGTGATGATGTCATAAAGCGTAGCCCCCGTCTGCATGGCGGGGGTTTACGTGCTTCGAGCTTGCGTCTTTAGGAGTCATAAGCGGGATGATGAAAGCAACCATCGTAACTGCACCGACAAGCACAAATGGTGATGCTGTATTTCAGCGCATTTGCCGGGCCAGTGCTTTTTTAATTGGCATTTTAATGCTCGGCATTATGCTGTCGTTGATCATGGGGGCTTGGCCCGCTTTGCAGCATTTTGGTTTTGAATTTTTTACCAGTGCGCAATGGAATCCAGTCACCGAGGAGTTTGGAGCGCTCAATGCGCTTTACGGCACGATTATTTCATCTGTTATTGCCGTGGCATTAGCGTTACCGATCAGTATTGGCATTGCGGTTTTTCTCTCTGAGCTCTGTCCGCAGAACTGGTCGCGTCCAATCTATATTGGGATCGAATTATTGGCTGCTGTTCCCAGTATTATTTACGGAATGTGGGGGCTGTTTGTTTTTGCACCTTGGTTTTCGCAGGGATTTCAGTTGTGGGCAGGCCAGCATCTCGCCGGTCTACCGCTGATTGGCGGGATGTTTCAAGGCCCCCCGATGGGTGTTGGACTGCTCACCGCTGGCATCATCTTGGCCTTTATGATCCTGCCGATCCTGACATCTTTAATCAAAGAAGCGTTGTCGACGTTACCTAATGTGTTGCGGGAGGCTTCTTATGGTATTGGAGCCACTCAGTTTGAAGTGATTGTTCATGTCTTGTTACCGGCGATTAAAGGGCCGATTTTTGGGGCTCTGATTTTGGCGCTAGGGCGAGCCTTAGGTGAAACCATGGCCATCACCTTTGTGATTGGTGGTGCACAAAGCATTTCTTCCAGTCTGTTTATGCCGGCGACGTCCATTGCGGCGACTATCGCTGAGCAGTTCAATGAAGCCACTGGCGCATTGCAGATTTCCTCATTGATTGGTCTGGGTTTGGTGCTCTTTATGATTACTTTCATTGTGATGGGTGTAGCCCGAATTCTGTTACGTAGGAGCGCTCAGCAATGACACGCCGACAATTCAAAAACCATGTTTTTAAAGGGTTATGCGTCGCGGCCACGGCATTAGGCATTGGGATTTTATTGTTGATTCTGATGACGCTTTTTCAGAAAGGGTTCGCAGGCATGAACTGGGCATTATTTTCTGAGGTGACGCCTGGTCCTGGAGGTGAAGGCGGTCTCGCCAATGCCATCGTCGGTAGTTTAATTATGACTTCTCTGGGGATTGTGATTGCTGCGCCTATTGGTGTGATGGCGGGGACATGGTTGGCTGAATATGGTCGCAACTCAAAAACTGCTGATTTGATTCGTTTCCTTAACGGTATGTTGATGAGTGCGCCTTCTATTTTGATCGGCCTGTTTGTCTACGAGATGGTCGTCGTCTTTATGGGGCACTTTTCTGGATGGGCTGGCGCTATTGCCTTAGCCGTGATTGCATTGCCGGTCATTATCAGTGCGACTGAAGAGATGCTCAAGCTCGTACCCACCAGTTTACGCGAAGCAGGCGCAGGGCTAGGGGCATCACGTTGGCGCGTAACGTTTTCTTTAAGTTATCGCGCAGTGGGGACAGGCATTGTCACAGGCATTCTATTAGCGATTGCTCGTATCAGTGGTGAGACAGCGCCGTTGCTCTTCACTGCCTTGAATTCTAGTTTTATGACGATTAACCCGAATGAGCCCATGGCGAACCTACCGGTGACGATTTATAAGTTTGCAATGAGTCCTTATGAGTCGTGGAATCAGCTGGCTTGGTCAGGCGCTTTGCTCATTACTCTGGCGATTCTCGCCCTGAATATTGCTTCACGAATTTTACCTGGATTGAATAAGCGGAGAGCCTCATGAGCCAAGTTGCCGTGTTATCAGATTATCAGCCTCAGTATGCTCAGTCTGCACTGGAACATTCGATGGAAGTTCAGGGTTTGAATTTCTATTATGGTAAAGATAAACAGGCCCTTTATGAGATTGATCTGCCCGTTTATCACAACCGTGTGACGGCGTTGATTGGTCCTTCCGGCTGCGGAAAATCAACCTTATTGCGTTGTATGAATCGGATTTATGACCTTTATCATGGTCAATATGCTGAAGGTGACGTCAAGTTGGGCAAGCAATCGATTCTTAAAGGACCGATTGATTTGAATACTTTACGTTCTAAAGTGGGCATGGTTTTCCAGAAGCCTACCCCATTTCCGATGACGATTTATGACAATATTGCCTTTGGTTTAAAGTTGTACCACCGATTATCTCGTCGAGATCTTGATGCCCGTGTTCAAGAGGCACTCGAAAAGGCTCAGCTGTGGGAAGAGGTGAAAGATAAGCTACACTCGGAAGCAAGTGGCTTGTCTGGTGGTCAGCAACAGCGTCTTTGTATTGCACGGACTATTGCATTGAAGCCCGATGTAATTTTGATGGATGAGCCGACTTCAGCTCTAGATCCAATTGCGACTCAAGGAATCGAGAAGCTCATTACAGAGCTACGTGATGATTATACGATTGTTATTGTGACGCATAACATGCAGCAGGCTTCACGTATCTCTGACTATACGGGCTTTATGTATCTTGGGAAGCTGGTTGAGTTTGGGGAAACTGAAAAAATCTTTACCCATGCTGATAATGAAAAAACACGTGAGTATGTTGGCGGTGTTTTCGGTTGATAGTCTTATCGATTGATAGTCTTATCGGTTAATGGTTTTATAGCCTGATAGGTTAATAGCTGTATCGATTTGAGTGAAATGTGATCTTGAACTGAAGCAAGGCCCCTAAGGCCTTGCTTTTTTATTATCCTTATTTTGATTCATTGTCATACCTGAAGTGTTCTTTGACTTCTGAAATAAGGTCTTGAATAAATTGGCCAGAAGCATGTAGTTGTTGCATTTCTTGCTCAGTCAAAGGCGCTTTGATAATTCGGGCGATACCATGCCTGTCAATCACAGTGGGTACGCTGAGCACGACATCATCAAGCCCATACTCTCCTTGAAGGAGCACGCCAACAGGTAAGATGGAATGCTCGCTGACCGTCAATGCTTGCACAATTCTGAATACACTGGCGGCGATGCCATGATTGGTATTACCCTTGCGATTAAAAATCTCAATGCCTACTTGCTTAACGTCTTCTAGTATTTGCTCATGATTTGGCAGTTGTACTTGATGGAGTCGGCAGTAGTCCTCTAGAGACATCCCCGCAATATTTAAAAGTGACCAAGGGATAAAGGCTGTTTTTCCATGCTCTCCCAAGACATATCCCGCGACATTTTTAGGGTCAATGTCTAAGCTTTGGCCTAGAATAGTCATTAACCGAGCAGAATCAATGATGCAGCCTGAACTGATCACCTGGTGGGGGAGATAGCCTGTATGGGCGATAACGAAATAGGCTGTGATATCTACTGGGTTAGATACGAGAATCAAGGTGGCATTGGGCGCATAGGGTTCTAATGCTTTAGCAATATCGATGGCCACTCGGGCATTAGTGCTTGCCAGTTGATCTCGAGTTTGCCCTTTTTGTATTTGTGCGCCAGCGGTGATAATGACAATATCAGCGCCACGGCAGTCACTATAATCTCCTGCGACCAAACGTGTATTTTTGGAAAATGACAGGGCTGTCGTATGGGAGAAGTCCATGATTTCTCCCGCTGCTCTTTCTTGATTGATGTCGACTAGGACAAGCTCGGCACAGTTCCCCATCAGTAACAAGTAATCGCAAATACTGATACCGACCATGCCAGCTCCAATAACCGCTATTTTCATAGAAGCCTCAGAGGTTAAGTGCTTTTTCACTAAGCATAAGTATAGCCCGCGCCAAAAGATTGATGCGGGCTTGTAGTAAGCAGCCTACTTATTTTAGTGTAGCGGCAAATGGTTTTGGATGCTGGTTTTCGTGAGGTTATTGCCAACGTGGGTTCGTTGCTAGGCTATAGCGGCCAGATCCTGCAAATAAAATGGCTAGACTGCCAAAGACAAAAAACATGATGTTTTCTAGAGCCCAACTTCCCACTGCTGTGAGGGCAAAGGTCGAGTCTAGGTCGGCCAATATCCAAGCGAAGAGCATTGTCCCTACCATTGTGAGTGCAGCCGGGCGACATAGGACTCCAGCAATCAGTAGGATAGGTGCAATTACTTCTCCGACATAAACACCATAGCCAATCAGTGTGGGTAGTCCATGACTGCTTAATAAGCCCTGTATATGGCCAATACCATGTAAAACCTTGTGGATGCCGTGAAAAAGCATTAATCCTCCGACGCCTAAGCGTAGAATCAGTTTGCCAAGATCCGGCTGATCGCACAAAGTATTCAGGCGATTAAGCACATTCATCATATGGGAAGCTCCTTTTCAAAATATAGTCATAGTGAGGCTCAACTTATGAGTTTCACTTGGATGATCTTGCTCATATTGAGTGTCTATTTTTGGATCCCTGACCTCATTGTGGAATGTCTGGAGTGGCAACTTCCTGGTTCCTGGCCTGCTGAATCTGCTCCAGATTAAGGTCAATCCATTGGACTAATTGTCCCACATGCCCGGCAAGCTCCTCACCGAGTAATGTGAGTCGATATTCGACAATGGGCGGCATTGTGGCGTAAGCGTCTCGCAGAATAAACCCATCGTGCGCGAGTGTTTGTAAGGTTTGTGCTAGCATTTTTTCACTGACATTCTTGAGTTCACTTCTCAACTCACTGAAACGTAAGCTTGAATGTTGGTTCAATGTAATCAGTATACGCGCCCCCCATCGGCTACAAACATGCTTCAGAATGTCGCTCGGTGATAGCATATTGTCGAGGATGTCAGTTGGATGAGTGCTAGGTATGGAGAAGGTCATAATCAAGCCTTGTGGCGATTAAAATGTTTAATTGTATATAAGCGCTTTATTTTTAGCTGCGTTGCTTGTTGTTTTTTATTGGATGTTGTATTGATTAAATGTCTCTGATGTGAGGTGCGTGGCGATCATTTTTGATATTAGGATGGCTATTTTATATCATTTCAATTTAATTTTAAATGATTTCATGGGGTTAGCTGAATAATGGCCGCCCGGGAAGAGCATCAATAATACTGTGATGCTTTCATTCTGATAGGTTAGACGTTTAGAGGCTGTCATCTCCATGTGAAAGATAGGGTCTTGGTGTCTCGAGTCACCTGCCATCTTGGTGGGGGCTTCGGAATAACAAGTATAAGGTTTTTATTCGTGTTGTAGGTTGTGATTTGCTTTGATTTTTTGCCTGGTTGATAAAATTTATCTGGGTGATTTATTTATTTAATTTTGAATTAATTGCTCTTTTTTCTATTCTTGCTCCAAGCCTAATGTTCTGTGTTATAAGGTAATGCAAGTTTTGAGGCGGTTTTCGTAATTTGTTTGAGCGCGATGTGGACTATTTTGATCAATTTTGTGACACATTGTATAATCAGAATGCTATAAAAATAGCCGCTTATGCTTAAGCCGATGAGCATTATTCGATGACTAAGTACTATAATAAATAGGGTTAAATCAATGAGTTCTAGGCCAATGAATACTGAGCATGACCTCCAGGTGCCGCCTAAACGACTTTTATCGGTATCTCTTGATTTGGATGAGTCGCCGTGTTGTCCTGCGATTTCTAGCCGCTGTGATGCTTCTGTTGGCGGTGGTTCATTTGAATCAACTGATGAGCGTTTTCGAGGTTGTATACTGCCAGGGCATGGTTGCTTTTTTTTGGAAAAGCTCCATGCCGGTCTTGGCGAGCTAGAAATGCGCTATGTGTTGAAAACGGATCGCGGTGAACATATTGATGTTGAATTTCATGGGCTCATGGTGCTAACGCCAACGGGGACATGGTTGTACCAGCAAGGTGTCTTTCCTCCTCCTGAGAGTGAGTACCGGTGTACCGGGCATCATCGCCTAGCCCATGTGCCTAGTCGGCTTTATCAGTTCGATCAAAGTCTGATGTTGAGTGAAATTACTTTCCTGACGCGTTTCCGGTTACAGATCAGTTGTTATGCTTCTTCTCATGAGCCTGTTCAGCCTTGGCCGAATCTCGATCAGTGGGTGAATGAGCCATGCTTGGACTGGTTACCTTCAGATCACGATCCCTCATCGCGACAATAATGCGGTTTCCTTTATGAAGGATCTGATCGTATGCTAACAACCTAATGGCTTGTGAGTTTATTGAGTGTGAATAATCTTCATTGCCTTGGTTGGTCTCACCGAGAAGGGGGTGATATGAAATTAATGATTGATTTTTGTGTCGTGCCTATGGGCGTGGAGGGATCGATTGCCCGTTATGTTGCCGCTTGCCAGCGTATCTTAGATGCTGAGGGGTTGTCTTATTCCTTGCATGCCAACGGCACGAATGTGGAGGGTGAGTGGGACGAGGTGATGGCGGCTGTCAAACGTTGCCATGAAGTTGTCCATGATATGGGCGCTCCCCGTATCTCAACGAGTATGCGACTAGGCACAAGAACCGATCGCTCACAATCTTTACGGGATAAAGTAGAGAGTGTGCAAGCCTTACTTTAGGTTGAATGAATGTTGAGTCGGTGTCAGGAGTCGAGTGTTTGGATCCTGCTTGAATAAAGTCCTTGGTTCTTGTGTTTATGTGCTCAAATATTGAATTGAGTGTTTCTTTCAGACGTAAGCGCTTTTGACCCTCGCCTGATAGTTCATCATGTTGATCACTCGTTGACCCCCGTTGAAGATACCCCATATAGGATGTGTTGATGACCTCTCGTCAAGGAACGGCCCTTGGATTAGTGGCTATTTTTCTTTGGAGCAGCATTGTTGGTTTGTTAAGGCTGGTGAGTGAGGATTTCGGGCCTGTTGCCGGTGCTGCACTGGTGTATACCTTGGGTGCTGTTCTACAACTACTTCTGTGTGGTTGGCCCAAGGTTCATTTGATGCCAAAACACTATTTGATCATCGGCAGTATTTTATTTGTGGCCTATGAGCTTTGTTTGTCACTCTCTATTGGGTTAGCACATCACCGGGTTCAGGCTATTGAAGTTGGGATGGTGAATTATCTTTGGCCTGGGTTGACTGTTGCAGTCGCTGTTTTATTAGGCATACAGCGTTTTAAAGTAGGTTTACTGATTGGGCTGATCGTTTCATTTACTGGAATCAGCTGGGTGCTTTCTGGGCAAGGCGAGTGGTCTCTGAACCAGATGTTATTGCGTGTGGGCGCAGCACCGACGAGCTATGTTATGGCGTTCTGTGGGGCTGTGATATGGGCGGTATACTGTAATGTCACAACGCTCATGGCAAAAGGACATAACGGTATTGTGATTTTTTTCTCGCTGACGGCAATTACTCTCTGGAGTCAATATGCGGTCAGTGATGTCACGACATTATCTCTGGCGTCGTTTTCCTGGTCTTCAATCGCTACTTTATTGATGGCAGCAGTGGCTATGGGCGGTGGGTATGCGGCCTGGAATCTAGGGATTCTGCATGGCAATATGACCTTATTATCAACGCTCTCTTACTTTGTGCCTGTGTTTTCTGCTGTTTTGGCGGCATGGCAACTCTCGACTGCGTTGGGCTATGCGTTTTGGATCGGGGCGGGGTTGGTCGTCGTAGGCTCGTTGATGTGCTGGTGGGCAACTCGGGCCGCTCCTCCTCGCCAAGTGAGTGCTGTAATCGATGAAGCTTCTGGTGATCCGTTGAGCTGATTCAGTTAAGCTTGATATGGGTTGAAGGGCGTAATGGCCTTGAAGTGATTGTGTTGAAATATCCCTATATAATGAGAGGGTGGATTTGAGTTGTGTGGCATAAAAATTGTTCTCAAATATTGAGTATTAAGTCTAGTGCTTCGTGGTGATGCGGTTTTTTTCGGGGCCTGTTGCATATGTTATAAAGATTTAAGATAAAAGAATGTTATCATGGCAACTTGCCTGAATGGAGGTAGGCGGATCAACAGCCTGGGATGACTCATTGATGCGTGGTTTCTATGCGTGAGTTGACCTTGCTTCAGGGATGTCAGCATTAAGCACCAGGGGCGAGGAGAAGCAACTTGGCTGAATATTGTGTGGCGTTACAGCCTATCTGCGATGCTCAGTTACGACATATTGGGGATGAGCTATTATATCGTGACCATCCGGATGCATCCGGAGCTTGTATCGAAGATGATACACTCGCTACGGCGCGCGTCCTCAATGCGGTATTCTTTGAGACCGGACCAGAAGCGCTGGTTGGTCAGCGTGATATTTTCTTTAATGCACCGCGTGAGTGGTTATTAAAGCCTGAATTGCTCCCTCTGCCTGCACACCAAGTTGTGGTCGAAGTACTGGAAAATGTTGTGGCGGATGAGTCGCTGATTCGGTCTTTGCAGTCTATACGATCACTCGGATATCGTATTGCGCTAGATGATTTTGTACTCAATGATAGTACGCGGGCTTTGTTGCCACTGGCTGATATCATCAAGGTTGATTTAAGGTTTCCTCTTTCGTCTTCCGATTTATCCTTATTAAGGCAATATCCGCTGCAGTTGCTTGCTGAACGTGTGGAAACACAAACTGATTTTGAGCGCTGCCGCCAGGCGGGATTTAATCTTTTTCAGGGGTATTTTTTCGCCCGGCCGCAGGTTCATGCGGCAACGCGGAGAAAGCGCAGTAGTAATAAGGCGATCGAGCTTAAATTGATGCGGCGTCTGAATGATTATAATGTTCAGATTGAAGATATCGAGGCGCTGATTATACAAGATCCTTTCTTATGTCTGAAATTGCTTAACTATGTGAATTCATCGGCGTTGCGACGACGTCACGAGGTCTCGAGTATTCGCCAAGCATTAACGTTATTGGGTATTCGTAATGTTCAGCGATTGGTGATGACGATTATCTTAGCGGATAATAGTCCGTCTAGTCGTTTGTTGCTGCCTTTAGCGTTGATGAGAGCCGCTCTGTGTGAACGTTTAGCACTCCACCTGATGAGCCCATATGTCTGTGCTCAAAGCGCCTTTACGGTTGGCTTTTTCTCAATGATGGATCGTTTATTGGATCAACCTTTAGACCAAGTGCTTTCTCAAGTACGCTTTGCGCAAAATGTCCGTACTGCTATTACGGATGAAGCGGGCCCTTTAGGTAGTATTTTGCACCGTGTTCGTTTATTTGAGCAGGCGCGAAAAGATGAGCTGTCTTCAGAGATGGTGCAAAGAATGAATGAGTTTTTTATTCAAGCCCAGCGCTGGACGCAATCTATTCTTTCGGTCGTTGACAGTGACGATGGACCTCTTGTTGGCCTATAAACGTATTGAGTTGCAGTCTTTTTGATTTCCACTGGTTTGTCGTCTGCTTATTCATATTTATTGGCGCTTTTACGGCTTAAGCCATTGAGGCGCCTGTTTGATGAGCTGCTGAGTAAAGGTCTCGATCCAACGACTGCTTTGACGCCAGTGATGCCAATAAAGTGGCACATCCAGCCAAGTCCCTGGTTGGATATCGACGAGTCTCCCTTCTTTTAGCGCATCTGGGGCTTGAATCTCAGGGATCATGCCGTATCCCCAGCCGTTCAGAGCCATTCTTAAATATCCCTCAACGGTTGGGCAGCCATGATAGGGAAACGTGTGGTGATAGCCGATGGATGCAAGGTAGTCATGCTGCAGCCTGTCGTTTGGACCAAAGACCAGTGCTGGAGCCTGGCTAAGAGCTTCAGACGTTGTGCCATTAGGAAAGTAGCGATTCACATAATCAGGACTGGCCAGAGCACGATAACGCATATGACCTAAGAAATGACTGCGTGCCCCTTGTATGGGCATCTCGCTACTGCATAGGCAAGCGGCGACATCGCCTTCTTGCATTCTTTTGAGGCCGATGGCCTGATCTTCAATCACAAGCTCAATGAGCCCGGCTGGTTCGGTGGCCAATGAGGCTGTTGCTGGGCACCACCAAGTCGCCAATGAATCGGCATTAAGCGCAATGCGTAGGCGTTGTTCAATGGGGCCAAGCGCAGGGACATGCTCAATTAAGTTACCTTCCAACAGTCTGACTTGTTGAATGTGATTCATGAGGCGCTGGCCGACGTCTGTTGCGCTCAGCGGGTGGGTTCTTTTAAGTACTGGGCAACCTAGTCGGCTCTCCAGTAATTTGACTCGTTGAGAGATGGCCGATTGAGTCAGTCCAAGATGTTGGCCTGCGCGCTCAAAAGTACCCTGCTCGATGACGGCGGCTAAAGCCGCGAGTAATTTATAGTCCAGCATTGATGGGGTTCCGATGAGATCTGATGATGTCGTTTGCGTCCATTGTTATTAATTTTGCTAATGATTGTATAGCATAATTAACTTTTCTTATTAACTATCCATGAGCATGATGAGCTGAAATACACATACAGAGATAGTGATCGTGGAGATGGAAAGCAGCTTCTGGTTTGAGAGTTATATGAACGGTCTGATGCTGTCAGCAGGCCTGATCATTGCCATTGGTTCACAAAATGCCTTTGTGCTTGGACAAAGCTTGCGACGTGAGCATCACTGGCCCGTCGCATTTTTCTGTTTAGTCTGTGATGCCATCATGATGAGTGCAGGTGTCTTGGGCGTGGCCTTTTTCTTGGAGCAGCACCTTTCGTGGCTCAATATGATTCGTTGGGGAGCTGTCATATTTTTAAGCTGTTATGCCCTCTTAGCCTTTAAACGAGCGTTGTGTTCGACCGAAGTGCTTGCCGCTCAGCAAGTGTCGAACCGTCAGCTATGGGCTGTTTTGGCATCAACGGCGGCGGTGACTTTGCTGAACCCTCATGTCTATTTGGATACATTGGTACTGGTGGGGATCGTCGGTTCGCGAAGTGAGTTGCCCTCTCTTTTTATTCTGGGCGCTATCAGCGGGTCCGCGCTGTGGTTTTTGGGGCTTGCGGGGTTAGGGAGTTGGCTTGCGCCTTGGTTGGCAAGGCCTTGGGCTTGGCGTTGTATTGATCTGACTGTGGCGGTTGTGATGGCCTCTTTAGCGATTCAGCTTGGGCTCGACGCCTCTTGGGCTTGATGCTACTAGGGTTTGATCAAAAACAGGCGCGCCTGGATAGCAATGAAAGGGCGCCATTCTCATGCCGGCATCTGTTGTTTGGGAGATGGCAACATGGGGGAATTAGCTCTTCTTGATCCAATAGTGAAACTCTTGTTCTGTCGTTTCTGAAGCCAGTAATGATTGTTTGAGGAAGTTACAAAATTTGGGGATATCGCGCTCGGTGGCAGGGTCAGACGCCAGTACATGGACGACTTCTCCTGGAGACATATCACGAATTTGGTTGTGTAACATCATGACGGGCTCAGGACAGTAGAGTCCACGAGTATCGAGCTGATGTTCGGCATCGGGTAAGCTTGAAGCAGTCATCTTAGCGTGTTTCTCTTGGCTCATCGTTGAATCGGTTTGGCTTAATTATAGCGGTTCACTCTATAGCAAACAGCCCCTAAATGGGGCTGTTCATGGATCAGCGCATTAACGGAGCACTGAGCTGAAGCTGGTTTGGGGGCGTTACTGGCTCTCACCCACGCGAACGGCCAAAACATCACATGGGGCACCATGAAGGACGCCGCTGGACACTGAGCCGAGTAGTAGTTGCAGGCCGTGCCGACCATGGCTGCCGACGACAACGAGATCAAAGTCTTTCTCTTTGGCCATTCGGTGGATTTCAGTATCGGGCATCCCGACAACGACATACTGCCGCTCTTCAGGGATTTTGAAATCAGCAGCCAATTCTTTTAAACGTTTATGCGCATGTTCATCCAGCTGATCCTGAATGCTGGACAAGTCCATCGGAATATCCCCACCGTAAGCAAAACCCAGCGGCTCCAGTGTATGCAGAACAGAGACTTCCGCATGGTTACGCTCGGCAATTTGCCAGGCTCGATCCAATACCTTTTTAGATTCATCACTCAGGTCGATCGCTACCAGGATATTATGATAATGACTCATTGCCAGTGTCCTTGTGTGGTTGATATTGGTTGATGGCGCCAGCAGGCTGCCTATAAACATTCGCAGCCTGTTGCGGTACGCATTACACTTTACCTCCTTTTTATAACATTCGGCTATGTGATGCGTCACTTTGCCACTTTAAATTGACGCTGTTTATTGAGTTCAGTCTAGGAGATGGCATGAGTGGTTGGCTTTTATTAGCTGCACTGTTGGTTTTAGCGCCAATCAGTTGGTTGTGGCCTTCTAGCCGCGAACGCTTACGTATGAAATGGCGCCAGCAAGCTGCGACGTCAGGTGTCCGGGTCCGCCTTGGGCCTTTGAAAATAAAAGATAAAATGTATCCTGCAACGGCCTATCAATGGGTACGAGAGTCGACTGGGGCGCCATTGAGCTATATGCGCTGGTTACGACAACCTCATGAGCCGTGTGACGACTCGGCATCTGAAAACAAGTGTACTTCATCAATAGGCTGGTATTGCGATCAGGGCGATGAAAGCCGCTTGAATCCAGCGGAATATCAAGCCTTGCAACATTTTTTGCAGGCTCTTCCTGATGAAGTCTTGGCGGTCGAACGTGGCAGTGCGACGGTGACGTTGTGGTGGCGAGAAGTGGGTGGGTTGGAAGCCTGGACATCGTTAGATGCCCAGGTCAGAGAATTCATGTGGGCGTTGGGTGATCTTAAAGGGCCAACAGAATCTGATGGTAAAGATGAATCCCGACGATAACGTTAAAAGGAAAGGTCACGCCTAGAGAGGCCATCATGGCAAGGCCAATATCCGCATCTGCAATGGCATTGCGGATGGCTGCAGGCGCGGCAATATAAGAGGCGCTAGCCGTTAATGCGGCCAGTACCAGGGTTGAGCCATCCGGCAGGCCTAGCAGAAGGCCTGTCAACAACCCTGGCATAGCCAGAATCGTCGGCATGACCAGTGCAAATAATAGAACTTTCCAGCGATGCCAGGGAATCGGACGTAATGTTTCGGATACGGTTAATCCCATTTCCAGCAGGAAGAGTGCCAATACGGCTTTGAAAGCATGGGTAAACAGGTCTGTAACGGCAGCACCTTGCAGTGGACCATAGAGCAAGCCAATGACAACACCGCCTGCCAGTAAAATCACCCCTCGGCTGGTCAGTGCTTCATGCCACATGCCTTCTGTCGATCCCGAGCGGTCAGTATTGACACGTCTGAAGATGAGGATGCCTGTGACAATGGCAGGAAGCTCCAATAGTGCTAAATAGAGCGTGACTTCTGGACCAATGCGCATATTGAGGCTTTCAGCATAAGCAATCGTCACCGCAAAAGTGCCGGCACTGACTGAACCATAGTGGGCGGCAATGCTGGCGCTGTCGGCCTGTGGCAGCCGTACTAATCTGCGCAAAATGGGATAAACCGCTAATGGAATGATGATGCCGAGTATGGTGACCATCAATAGTTCCGGCAGCATCGACCAGCGTAAATGGCCATGAAGGGCCATCCCACCTTTTAAACCAATCGTCAGCATCAGCAGTAGGCTCAAAGTATCGTAAGCGGCTTTCGGGATTTTGAGGTCGGAGCGGGCAAGCCCTGCGACGACACCTAAAAGAAAAAACATCACTACTATGTCAGGCATGATCGATTCTCTCGATGAAGTTCATGAAAAGTATTTGATCGTGATTTCAGTGCATTAAGCGATGCGGTTGAGTGCTCTGAACTGAAGTAGTGCGCATTGTGGCGTGTCATGGGTATAGTGACTAATTAAAACTAATCTCACTTGGCATAGATGATAATCTATGCAAGAGGATCGCGATGGGGACCTGGGGTGTCCGAAGTTAGACTCAGTATGTAGCGAGTATGTGGTGAATATGTGGTGAGTATGTGGTTGGCTATATGCTGCCTTAATGGCAATTAGGTAGAAGGCTGTATTGGACTTTATGAATATTCGACATCTGACATTTCGGTTGCTGCAAGTCTTTGTCTCGGTTGTGACAACGGGCTCATATAGCGAAGCGGCACGGCGTTTGCATTTAACCCAGCCGACGGTGTCCCAACAATTAAAACGTTTAGCTGAGGCTGTTGGCGTGCCTTTGTTTACTGCTCAGGGGAATCAGTGGCAACTCACCGATGCCGGGAGAGAGTTATATCGAGCCTGTGTCGACGTGCTTGGACGCTTTGATGATTTCGATGATTATCTCAGTGAGTTGGAGGCGGGCAAGAAAGGGCGTTTCAGTATTGCATTGGTCAATACGGCTCAATATGTGCTGCCTAGAATTCTGGGGCCATACAGCCATGCATTTCCACAAGTGGAGGTCACGGTAGAGATTGGTAATCGGCAACAGGTTTTAGCGCGTTTTGATCGACAATTAGATGATCTTTATGTGTTCAGCCACCCACCCGCATCTGAAGCGACCTGTGCTGGACGGTTTTTACGAAACCCTTTAGTGGTGGTGGCACCGAAAGGTCACCCTAAGGCCGAGAGTGAGCACTTGAGCTTATCTCATTTATTGGATGAGCGCTTTTTATTGCGTGAGCCTGGATCGGCATCACGAATGTTGTTTGAAAGCTGGCTTCAAAGCCAAGGTTTAACTTTAGGCGCTACACTTCAAATGGCCAGTAATGAAGCTATTCGTATTGGCGTCTCTTCTGGCATGGGGCTGGCGGTATTATCCCGGCATGTATTACCGGCACAAGATGTCGGTTTGACGATTTTGCCGGTAGAGGGTTTTCCGCTAGAAAGCCACTGGCACTTTATTGCGCGTCGAGATTGTCGCTTACCGCGCGCAGCCTTCGGTTTCTTGCAGTTCGTTGAGCAATCTCTTGATCAATGTTTAGACCCTCAATGGACTGAGAATCATGTTGGAGACATGCTGAAATCATTAGGTTAACAGACAATTAAGATCGCTCACTGGCTTTTCCCTATGAGATTGGCCGATACTGAGCGTGTTATTGATCAAAACAATGTTGTTTGATCAAGGCGTTGAATGGAGTCGCTACATGGCCATCATTTTTGATGTGAATGAAACTCTTTTGGATTTTGGGGCACTAGATCGTTATTTTGGTGATCGGTTTGAAAGTGGGCATGGTCGAGTCGAGTGGTTTCTGACTTTGCAATCGGCATGGATGGCACAAACGCTGACAGGCCAATTTACCCCGTTTATTACATTAGCGTTAGGTGCTTTACGGCAGGTTGCTGCCCGACATGACATTGTGCTCAGCCATACTCATCAAGATGGGTTGGTTGAGCGACTGATGACATTGCCTGCTCATGGGGATGTTATTCCTGCATTACAGTGGCTGAAAGATCATGGGCAGCAAGTGGTGGCGTTAACCAATGGGGGGGCTGAGGCGGTTGAACAACAGTTATCCCATGCCGGTTTACGTCCGTTTTTTGACCGTGTGCTCAGTGTTGAAGCGGTTAAGGCGTACAAGCCCGCACCGGCAGTGTATGCCTATGCCATTGAGCAAGTCGGTGAAGCTGTCGATCAAATCACAATGATTGCGGCGCATGACTGGGATCTGATCGGCGCTGCGCAAGCAGGTATGCAGACAGGGTTTATTGCTCGGCCAGGAAAAGCGGTTGATGATGAAGGCTTTCAGCCCGATTATCAGTCTGCTGATCTGTTGAAATTAGTGCAGCAGGTGATTGCCGTATAATGACAACGCCTCAGGGTCGAGTTTTGGCCCTGAGGTTTGTTGGTTTTGGTCAGCCCTTTATGACTCTTGCGGTGGCGTCATGAGGCCTATTAATAGGTTGCGTGTATTCAGCCCGATCTCTTCAACAGCATAGCCGCCCTCCATAATGACGACGACAGGTATGTTGGCTTCGGCAATGCGTTGTCCCATCTTGATGTAGTCTTCACTTTTAAGTTTGAAGTGCGAAATAGGGTCGCCCTCAAAAGTGTCAACGCCAAGAGATAGCACTAAGGCATCTGCTGCATAGTGGTTGATTTTGATGATGGACAGCGCTAGTGCTTGAGACCATTCGGACCAATCACTGCCGGGTAAAAGAGGATAATTTTGGTTGAATCCTTTGCCCGGACCTTCGCCTGTTTCATCCGCATAACCTGTGAACCCGGGATAGCAAGCGCGAGGATCGCCATGAATGGATTGAAACAAAACATCATCGCGCGCATAGAAGATATCCTGCGTGCCGTTGCCATGATGAAAATCGACATCAAGTAACGCGATGCGTTGAGCGCCTCGATCAAGTAAATGCTGAGCAGCGACAGCCGCATTATTGAAATAGCAGTATCCCCCCATGTAGTCACGGCCGGCATGGTGGCCTGGAGGACGTGTGAGTGCGAAGACATGACTCTGTTGGCGGTGTAGTAATTCTGCCGCCGCAATCGCGACTTGAACTGTATCGGTAATCGCAGGCCAGGTACCGGCATTGATGGGGGCGCCTGCGTCGAAGCTGTAATAACCGAGACGGCCATCGAGACTGTCAGGTATTCGTATTGAGGTTGTTCTTCTAGGAGGCCAGGCTAAGGGTAGCATGTCATGTTGATGGCCTGCAGCGCTCCATTCCCGCCAAGCATTGGCTAGAAAATCGATGTAGTCCTGGCTGTGGACTTTGGCGAGTGTTTGTTGCCAATGCGATTGCACTTCGGGATACACTTCTTCAGGTGTTTTGATCGCGCCTAAGTGGGCCTCTCTAAGTTGCGCCAGAATCATGTCGGCTCGTGCCGGCTTTTCAAAACAAGGGACAAGCTGCCCATCTTTGAGTTCTGCTTGACCGTGATGTTGGTGATGACCTTCGGAGTACAGCGTGATCAACGGCTGCGGTGTTGCTTGATCTAAATGAGGGTTCACAATTTTATCCTTTCTATTGATCAGCAGAAAAAGACTCATTGACTTTCAGCGAGCGGGTGAACGGGTTTTAGTGTATTGGCTAAAGCAAGGGCCAAGGCGCTCCCTTCGTTAGTGTGTCGTAGTCGTTCACATGTTCCAATCGTTCTCAGTGTGATGCCCTAAGGGTACAATACCCGCGATTGATCGCGCGCCTTAGGCGTATTCACAAGCTTTGATGATCATCAACTGAAGCCAGTTAATTCAAGTCATATAACTCAAGTCATATTAAGGGAAGCATTCATCTGATGCGCCTAGATAAATTTCTTTGTGATAATACGGATTTAACCCGAACTTATGCTAGGCGTGAGCTTCAGCAGGGCCAAGTGACGGTGAATGGTGCTGTGGTTAAAAAGGGGGCGCTACAGCTAGCGGCAGATGATGAGGTTGTCTGGGGGGGCGAGGTGATTACGCCGCAAGGCCTTAGGTATCTCATGTTATATAAGCCTGAGGGTTATATCTGCTCTAATGTCGATGAGCTTTATCCTTCGGTGATGAACTTGATTCAGTTGCCCGCCAAATCACAGTTGCATGTTGCCGGTCGTTTAGATGCTGATACGACAGGTCTGGTGCTGATTACCGATGATGGGCAATGGTCACACCGGATTACTTCGCCTCATCACGCTTGCGATAAAGTCTATCGTATTGATCTGGCCGAACCTTTGATCAGTGAAGCAGAACAATATTGTCGCGATGGCTTGATGCTACATGGCGAAACAACGCCTACTCGGCCGGCTCATCTTGAGCGTATTTCAGAGACTCAAGTGTTATTAACGATTCAAGAAGGGCGTCATCATCAAGTCAAACGGATGATGGCTGCATTGGGAAATCGTGTCGTGGCACTACATCGTGAACAAGTGGGTGCGGTGAAGTTAGATCCTGATTTAAAAAAAGCACATTGGCGCATGTTAACGGTTAAAGAAATCGACGCTTTGGCGCCCTCCACTGTTGCGGGTACCCCCTGATTTTATATGGATAGGCGCTACCTCGCGGCTAATGGGTGAGGGCTATGGGGGGATATTTTAGTGATAGAGCGGGTTATTTATTGAGCCATTATCGCATTGGGATGGTGGTGATTCGGTCTGGAGACTTGAAGTGATTGATTTGTCGATGGATGTTGTTGTGATGCTGGGGTTTGTTGCCCTGGTCGCAGGATTTATTGATACGTTAGCAGGCGGTGGTGGATTAATTACGATTCCTGCATTGTTATTGGCCGGCGTGCCACCCTTGCAAGCACTGGCGACGAATAAAATTCAAGCAGTGGCGGGCACCTTTACATCAACGTCGACTCTGTTGCGTCGACGATTGTTGCGTTGGTCTCAGGTCCGTGCGCTGTTTGTTTCTGCACTATTAGGTTCTGCCGTTGGTGCCTTATGTGTGCAATTTATTGATGCAAACTCTCTCGACATCATTATTCCGGTCGTTTTAGGGGCGATTGCACTTTATTACCTGCTAGCACCTCGGGCCGGTGATGTGGATACTGTTCCGCGAGTGGGCCCAGCGTTTTACCGCTTCTGCGTCGTTCCCGTGATTGGATTTTATGATGGTATGTTTGGGCCAGGAACGGGCTCTTTTTTCTCAACGGCCGGTGTTGCATTGCGCGGTCAGGCTTTGGTGAAGGCCACACTGAATGCCAAGGTGATGAATTTTGCGACTAACTTGGCGGCTGTGCTGGTGTTCGTTTTCAGTGGTCATGTTGTATGGCTGGCTGGGCTTAGCATGATGTTGGGACAAGCCTGTGGTGCCTGGCTCGGCACTCATGCGGTGGTATTGGGTGGAACGCGTTTGATTAAGCCTATTTTGGTCAGTGTCTGTTTGGTGATGTTGGGACGCTACTTCTGGGAGCAATGGGCTTAATGATCTGGCCGCGTCATTTAGCATGGGCTGGGCGATGTCAGGCCGGGATGGTGGTCTTGGCGCTATGGGCACAACTCTTCGATATGGGAGAGTCGGTCTGGCCCTTGTTGGGTGGGGTGTTGGCTTGGGTGGCTGCTGGGGTTTTATTTCGTCAGCTACGCGGGTTACAGCGCCTACAAGTGTTGCTGATGCTGCTGGTTGGGGTCGTGTTAATGGCTTGGGCTTTATGGCGATCTCCTGATGTGTGGGCGACCGCATGGCCTCAAGTGTTACTGGCGAATCAAGCACTATTGATGATGCTGATGTCTGTAAGCTTTTTACGGCTGGTGGCTCAAATTGATCAGCATGATCAGCAACCTACGGGACCAAGTGCTTTATATCGGACCTTATTAGGCGTTCATTTGCTCGGTGCCGTGATTAACTTTTCATCCATGATGATTATGGGTGAACGTATGGCTCGAGACGGCAAGCTGACCTTATGGCAAGCGCTAACGTTAACACGGGGTTTTAGTCTGGCCGCTCAATGGTCGCCCTTTTTCGTGGCCATGGGGGTTGCATTAACTAATGCCCCTGGGGCTTCTCTCTGGGGGCTATTATTGGCGGGCATGCCATTGGCTGCGATGGGATTATGGTTGACGGCGTGGCAGCTCAAACGGTTACCTGACATTGCTCAGATGTCGGGCTTTCCCATGCAGTGGAAAACCTTATCAATGCCGGGAGGGTTGGCTGCAGCAGTACTGTTGCTTCATTGGTTATGGCCATCAGGGCCGATTCTAGCGCTGATTTCGGGATTGGCATTATTAATGGTCATCTTCACGCTCAGTTATCGCGCCTGGACATCGCGCAGATGGGTCATGCTCTTGATACCGTTGAAACGGCATGTGGAGCAAGGATTGCCAGGGATGTCGGGCGAAATGCTGCTATTTATGGCGGCAGGCGTACTGGCGGCAGGCATTAGTGCGGTGGTTCAGGTGACTGGGTTTTCTTTAGGTATTGAGCATTTCGGTGCCAATCAAGCGTGCCTTTTATTGCTGCTGTTGTTGGCGATGGCATTGCTAGGGGTGCATCCGGTTACTGGCATCGCGACGTTAAGCGGATTGGTGGCGAGTGTTAATCCTGATCCCCAGCTTTTGGGAATGACATTCCTGATGAGTTGGTCCCTGGGCGTCAATATATCGGCTTTTTCGGGAACGCATTTAGCCATGCAGGGCCGGTTTGGTGTGAATGCATTGACATTGGTGCGCCATAACTCAGGCTTTTTGATGGTCATGACTTGTTTAAATTTATTGGCACTGCAGTTATACGGCTTGTTACAGGGTTTAAACTGAGTGCGCTATATCGTTACGTCGTTATATAATAATTTATTAATCCTTCGTTAAACTGCTTGGTCACGCTCAATGTCTGCTGAAAATTATGTCCGGCTGTTAGAAATGGTCGATGGGTTACGTACTCAGTTTCGTACCCCGGGTGGCATTGTGATGTTATCGGGCTGTAAAAAAGGTGATATGTTGGCACTGCGATTCAGTGCCAAACCTGAAGGTCAGGTTTGTCATGCCCATATTGAAGTGACCCCGACCCAGCTAGGGGCGCTACGTATTGAGCGATTAATAGGGACATCACCTTTAACGGAAGATGATTTACCTAATCCTATGTCGGGACAAGGGGTATCCTCTTTTTTGGTGAATAGCCTGATTGCAACGTTACAGCCGGTCATTGATCCTGATGTGGTTTTGGGTGGACGTTTGGGCAAGCCTCGTCGAGTTGATCTTGAACCACTAGCGGCACGGCGTAATTTTTGGCGGCGATTTGGTTTTGATGTAGAAGAGGGGCTGTCTGGTCGAGAGCGAGTGGGAGCCCCAATAGGCCAATTGTACGAAGTGCCGACTCCTTTGTTTAATAGCGCGTCTCGGCCAGGCCTAGATTTATTGCATGCTCATTTGATGCAAGGGGCTAGCTAATCTCCTCGTATATAACGCTTGTACTCGGTTAAGCCCTTGGGTCTGTCTACATCATTCAACCATGGCGTTCACCTTCTTACGGTAAATATGTCCAATCAGTAGCGCTAACAATGCACACAGAACACCTGTTGCCGCTATGCCATTCCAGCCCCAGCATTCTGCGGCCGATGTGCCCATTGCTGAGCCCGCAGCACCGCCTAAAAAATAACTGGTCATGAATACGGTGTTGAGGCGACTGCGTGCGTCAGGTAAAAGCGCATAAAGCCGAGTCTGATTAGCGACTAAATTCGCTCGACTTCCCAGGTCGAGGATGATCAGGCTAATCATTAGAAATATGAGGTGAAGGCTGGATCCTATGACGCATATGAAGGCTAACATAATCAGTGCCGCAGCCAATGTGACTACGCTGCGTCCGCCCCAGTGATCGGTCAGGCTGCCAATGCTTGATGATGCCAGTATCCCCACCGCACCGACCAGCCCAAAGAGACCCACCGCCTCGCTGTCATAGTGATAAGGTGGCTGGGCTAACATTAATGCGAGTGCCGCCCACACTACATTGAATGCAGCAAATAATAGAAACCCCATACAGCATGCTTCTTGCAGTAATGGTTGTTTGACGAGCAAATGCCACAGCGAAGATAACAGCCGGGGATAGGGTAAATGGCTAGTCGCCTCTGTGGCAGGCAAGTAACGCCAGATCAGGCCAATCATGGCAACATCGATTATGGCGGCCAATTCAAATACTGTCCGCCAGCTGGTATGAGCTGCGACAAAACCGCTTAGGGTTCGCGCTAATAATGTGCCAGCGAATAGACCGCTCATCAGTTTGCCTATGACCTGACCGCGATGACGGGCATCCACTAGGCCGGATACTGCCGGAATAATGATCTGTGCGCTTACTGCTGTCAGACCGATCGCGACGCATGCCATCAGTAACCCGCTCAGGCTAGAGGCTGTTGCGCAAAGTGATAAGCTGGCTAGGTTGATCACCAATAGCACGGTCATTAGCCGTCGCCTGTCGAGCCGGTCACCTAGCGGTCCCCATAACAGTAATCCGACGGCGTATCCGGCTTGAGTCAACATGGCAATGGCGCCTTGTGCTGACACATCTGAAGTAAAGGTTGCCGCCATTTGGGGGAGTAGCGGCTGACTATAATAGAGGTTGGCTACCGCAAAACCGCAGATGGCTGATAATGCGATGATGCCGTGCCCGGATAAGGTCGCAGCAGTACTCGAAGGCTGAGCCATGGCATAAACTCCGTTCAGTTAACTGGGTCACATTGACGCTCGAGCAATGTTAGGAGCGTTGGTGTCGATATAGAACGTCTCGCCAAGGCGCAATACTTTTGCGTAGAATGCAAAATATGACCTCTATTGCTTATGCTGAACACTTACCAGTTTTTATTGCCGTCGCTCGAGCGGGAAGCTTTTCAGCTGTGGCCACTCGTCGAGGCATTGCCCCGTCGTCGGTGATGCGATCCATTGATGCCTTGGAAGCCGCGCTCAGCATGCGGCTTTTCGCGCGCTCCACACGTGGTTTAGCACTGACTGATGCCGGTGAGTTATTGCTTGAGCGAGCGCCCTCTTTACTGGATGAGTTGGTGGATTTGCGTGCTGAAATCACCGCATTGAGTGGTGAGCCTAGAGGTGTGCTCCGGGTGGCTTGCCTCCCCACTTTTGGCCGTCATCATGTCTTGCCATTGTTATCTACTTTGCTCGAACAGTATCCGGCATTACGCATTGAGTTAGAGTTGAGTGAACGGTTGACTGATCCTGTGCGTGAGCGACTAGACGGGGTGATTCGCATTGGTCCGCTTAGTGACAGTCGACTCTATGCTCAACGCTTAGGGACTCAGTGTTGGTCTATTTGTGCTAGCCCCTCTTATTTGCATTGTCGAGGTTATCCCACGACTTTGGCTGAGCTGGCTGCGCATCGGTTGATCGATAAGCGTCACGACCCTGCTGAGCAATGTTGGCGCGGGCTTGCTGCTGCTGGCTTTATACCTGAGATAACAGACAATCAGGTCTTCGCTTGTGATGACTTTGAAGCACAGCTTTTAGCTGCCTTAGCGGGAATAGGGCTGATCTATTTACCGACTTGGGTCACTGGGCATGCGGTATCCAGTGGCCAGCTTGTCACCGTTTTTGCCGACCCTGCAGCGCGTGAAGATGATATTTATCTGCTCCGGGCATTGTCACGACCACCTGCCAAGCTTGCGGTCTTTTTTCAGGCTTTATCGAGTGTACTTAAGAGGTTTTGAGATTCTGAAAGGATATGGATCGGCGTTGGGTGGGCGAAGATAGAGGCCATGGCACTGACTATGGGGGATCTGCAAAAAAATACTCGCGACACTGGTCAACCCCCAAGTGATGGCGGATCATATACGGGTTAATTTTCCCGCCTTCTTTAGATAATGAATGGAGCGTTTCATGGCTGCCGTTGCTCTGCGTATTGATATTGTGTCTGACATTGTGTGTCCTTGGTGTTATGTCGGTTATGGCGCGCTTAAGCAGGCATTGAAACAACTGGAAGGTCAAGTTGATGCGACGATTTATTGGCATGCCTATGAGTTAAACCCTGATATGCCATCGGGCGGTGAGTTACTTGAAGATTATTTGTATCGTGTGCTAGCGCACAATGATTCATTACGCCAAGCGGTACGACAAGAAATTGAAGCGCAAGCTGCGCTGGTGGGCGTTCCGATTGATTATGAGCGGGTAAAGCGAGTTTATAATACTTTTGATGCCCACCGTTTACTGTTATGGGCCGGGGCGACTGCTGGGCCAGAGGCTCAAACGGCGCTTCAAGAAGCACTGTTTGAACATTACTTTGAAGATGGCGATGATCCTTGCTCTCCGGAAGTGTTACTGACGGCGGTTGTGCAAGCGGGGTTGGATACCGAAGAAGCATTAGCCATTATTGATAGTGATATAGGCCGAGATGCGGTGCAGGCTAATCATCAACGTCTGCATGAGATGGGCATCACCTCGGTACCGGCTTGGATTATTAATGAACATCATTGGTTACAGGGTGCGCTTTCAGTCGAAGAATTTGTTCAGGCCTTAAATGACGCGGCGAACGTATGACGAAGCGTTATCTTAAATGGCTGTTAGCTGTCGCTGTTGCGAGTGTGTTGTTGTTAGGGCTGGTGTTGTGTTGGCCGTTGAAGATGTGGACACCCTGGTTGAATCAACAATTACCTCCCGGCTGGCGCATTCATGGTGTTACCGGTTCTTTGTGGTCTGGTACGGCGTCGCAATTGATGATTTTGGGCACGCGCATTGGTCCTTGGCAGTGGCAGTTGGATCCCTGGCATCAGCGATTAAACTGGCAGCTGGGGACTACTCAAGCATCGCCCTGGGTTGGGCATCTCGATTGGCAAGGTGGAGACCGGTGGCGCTTAATATTCTCAAATGGTGATATGCGATGGATCGATACTCGCGCTTGGGGCGTGCAGCTGGTCGGTATCGCAGAAGGCCAAATGGATGTCTCTGGGATGGGCGTTCAGTGTCGTAAAGTTACGCAGGGCCAGACCGCTTGGACTCCCTTGAAGATTGTTTGGCCGGGACAACATAAGGAATTGTTTCCGCGTATTGATGTTGCGTTGGGGTGTCTCGAGCATAGTCGTTGGTCGCTAGATGCGATGGTTCAAGAGGATGATACGCTGAAGATGTCGGTTTCTGGACGGCAGCTTGAGCTGAACACCTGGCAATGGTCGCTCAACGGTTGGGTCTCAGCGCAATCTCATGATCATCCCCTCATTGAACCTCTGCGAGCTTGGCTCTCACCCGATGCTCAGGGTCACTTCCATAAGCGTTTTAGGACCGTCGGCCGTTAGTGCTGATTAACCTCTCGGGGAAGGGGGCCCCCGAAGGGTTAATCAGCATGTTGTGGTAATGGTGTTGTGATGGCGTTGTTATGTGATGACGCTGTTATGTGATGAGCATCGGCTGCCCTTTAGTCCTGAAGTTTTATCGTGAGGTGACTCTCTTCTTGGGGCTGCTGTTGGCCTGGCTGGGTGCAAAAGAACAGCCTCTCTGGTGAAATCCCTCGATCAACCAGCGCGCTTCGAGCGTGTTGCATCCGTAAACGTGACCATTCGCTGGCTGTGGCTTCAGCTTTGATTTTGGGTGCTTTGTCGAGGTTTTGGCGGGCTTCTTCAATCGGTTGAAGCGCTTGAATGAGTGCTTTTGTCTTATCTGTTGCCTGAGCCGGGTCGGCTAATGCTGTTAATAGAAGTGCTTCTTGCTGGCCAATACCCGCGCATAAATGTAACCCGAGAGAATGACGTTCATTCAGCACCTGTGTGACTTGATCGAGGTACTGTCGATGGGCAGAGGTTAATGCCGTTGTCGCAGGCGTAAAGGCCAGTGGGGGTAAATCTACTCGGAGCATTTTCTCCGTTTGGTTATAAGCAAACTTACCCACGGTATAGACGGTCGCCCAAGGTTGCAGCATTTGGCCTAAATAAAACATCGTCGCTTGCTCTGCCGCTCTTCGAGTGGCCAATAAAATGACATCGGATAAGCCGACATTGGTGCTGTTGGCTGTTTTGTGAATGGGAAGCTCCAGATGGATATGTCGTTGGTCATCTTCAAGCACGTCAATCAAGCTACTGACGGGCATATTGAGCAAGCGCTTTAGACGGCTCGCGTCAGCTTCTGAGATAGGTTTTGCGTCTAGACTATAGAGATCTACAATGGCGCGCCCTTCTATGGCTTCACCTTGTTGTTTGAGTGAAACATCGACATTGAAGCGTCCATTATTGATCTCTAGACCTGCATAGGTTTCGCTATAGGGTGTGATGGAAGCTGCATCGAGCCCTTTAATATCGGCATTCAACGTCGTATGACGGTCACGGGGTTGGAATTGTCCCGTGAGTTGAATATGGGCTTCCTGATCCAGGCGTGCGTCGATATCGAAGTTAGCGGGGGATTGCGTTGAGTCGAGTGGTCCTATGTGGGCTTTATCGATACTAAGTTGCGTTTGCCAGGGACGTTTGAGCGCCTGGTTATTGAGTTTGATTTGCCACGGTGCGGTGATTTGAATACGGCCAACTTGCCAGTGCCATGGCGCTGTCTCTGTACGATTATCAGTGGCTTCATTTTCAGTCGCCGTGACCGCTGTTGTACTGTCTGACTGCAGTGGCTGAGTTGGTGCGGGCTGTGGTTGGCGGTCACTATTGAATTGTGATTGCCATTGAGTCGCCCAAGGTTGCCAGGGAATCAACTGGTTTTGGGCATTTAAAGTCAGTTCATGATGGGCTGCACCTAAAAGAATGCCCTCAACTTTGGCCTCATGCTGGACCCAATTCAGTTGAATCTGCTGAAGTTGTACTTGGTCAAGTTGATGCAACGCTGAGTCTTGATCTTCGGGGTAGACCTTGAGTTGTTCCAGGGCCATCTGATCCACATCGAGTGATTCCGGGGTTAGTTGGAAGTGTGGAATCTGTATTTGATTCAAGCTCAATGCGGCTGGTGTTACCGTTGTTTTAAGCCCGGTAATACGTAAGCTACCGGAGAACTCCTGGGTGCCAGATGCATGGTGCTGAGCCCAGTGCAATGTATCGAGCTGTCCTGTGATCGGCTGCTGATCGACGACATACCGTGTTTTTAAATCATGAGCGGTTAATACGCCATCAATATCAATGCTTTTTAGTCCAGCCTCGGTTTGCCCATTCCAACGGCTGCGACCTTCCCAAGAAGCGGCTCCCCATTGACTGATTTCATTTTGAAAAGCCTGTGTGCTGAGACGCCCTTGTATTTGGAGGACATCATTGTCTTGAGGTGTCCATTGCGCTTGCCCTTGCCATCTCAGTTGGGCTAGATGGGCTTGCTGAAGGGGCGCTGGAAAGTGGCCTGACAGTTGGCTTAGCTTCAGGTCTGACTTGATTTGAACCGAGGCTTGCTGAGAGGGGGCTAACCATTGTGTTTGTACATTGAGATTGCCATCCAAAAGGCCTTGTTCGAGGGGGAGCGTGAATTTCTTCAGCCATGGTGCGAGATCAAGGTGATGGAATTTGATATCCCCCGAGCCTTTTAACGTGGCGAGGCGAACTTCACCTTGGAGATCTAAATAAGCCTCTGGGTGCTGTAACAGCGTTAAATGGAAGGGCACTGGATCATTTGGATGGGTGCTCACCCATCCTCCTGTGCTGAGTGGGGTTAACAGGGGCGCCTCGGGCCATCGTTCTTTTGGGAGTTCTATGGCGAGCTGTTGAAGTTCGAAGCCCGTTAACTTGAACTGCCATTTATTGGACGGTGTTGTATCAACTTCTGTGCCCTGGTCTGTTGGGCCTTGGGCTGTCTGTTCCGCTTGTAGTGGCGCTTGCCACTGCGCTATTGTCCAGCCACCTAGTGTGAGTGCATCGGGATCTAGCGGTAAATGAATATCGCCCAGTTGAACCCCCATGCTCAAGCGTTGGCGCCACAAATCAGCCCAAGACCAATCCAGTGTGATTCGGCTTAAGGTGATGGGGGTTTCGCTGCGGCCCGCCTGTAAGCCTGATAATTGCCAACGCCCCTTCCAGAGCTGTAGATCACTCTGCTCAACTTTGACTTGCCAATCTTGCCCAAGATAGGTCAATAAACGTGGTATCCACAAATTACTGCTGAGTATTGCCAGTAGCAGCAGTAATAGTGGCAATAATAAGGCAATTAATAGCCAGCGCCGTCGACGCAGCATGGGCATGAGATTCTCCTGTCGGCGGTTCTGTTTGCAGCCGTTTTGATTTCAATCTTGTTCCATTTCATCATGCCGGCATGATCTTGTCAGCTGATATAGGCACGCCTGTTGTTTTATTGCCGTGTTTTTATTTACGACACTTTTTATTTCCGGAACCCTCTTATTCTTCCTGATCTGATGTGATCAATCCTGTAGTTTGGGATGTTGCTCAAAATGCTTGAGTGCCTCAGGGTTAGCCAGCGCTTCTTTGTTTTTAACCGGTCGGCCATGAACAACTTCACGTACCGCTAATTCGACAATTTTGCCCGATAATGTCCTAGGGATATCGGCGACTTGAATGACTCGAGCAGGCACATGACGTGGTGTCGTTTCTGCGCGTATGGTGTCTTTGATTTTTCGGCTGAGATCTTCGTTCAGTGTGTAGCCTTCTTTTAAACGAACAAAGAGCACCACTCGGACATCATCTTGCCATTCTTGCCCAATACATAATGCTTCGAGAACTTCATCCACTTTTTCGACTTGTCGATAAATTTCAGCAGTACCGATACGCACACCACCAGGATTCAATACCGCATCAGAACGGCCATGAATAATGATGCCGTCATGGGCCGTGATTTCGGCATAGTCACCGTGGGCCCATACCCCCGGAAAACGTTCAAAATAGGCACTATGATAACGTTGGCCATGAGGGTCGTTCCAAAAACCAATGGGCATGCTGGGGAAGGGCTTGGTGCAAACCAGTTCTCCTTTTTCTTGTGATACTGGGTGCCCCTCATCATCGTATACTTCAACGGCCATTCCTAGACCACGGCACTGCAGCTCTCCGCGGTAGACGGGGCGAATGGGACAGCCTAGAGCAAAGCAGGAAACAATATCGGTGCCACCTGAAATCGAGGCGAGTAGTACATCTTCTTTGATATCACGATACACATAATCAAATGACTCGTGAGCCAGAGGCGAGCCCGTAGACAAGAGCGCCTTTAGTTTTGATAAGTCATGGGTTGCTATCGGTTTTAACCCGGCTTTCTCGCAGGCGGCGATATATTTGGCACTGCTGCCAAACACAGTGACGCCTTCTTGTTCTGCCATATCCCATAAGCGTTTTGGCTCAGGTTCAAAAGGTGAACCATCAAATAGCACTAGCGTCGCCCCTGTGGCCAGCGCTGATACCAGCCAGTTCCACATCATCCAACCACAGGTGGTGTAATAGAAAATGACATCATCTGCGCAGAGGTTGGTGTGAAGAAGGTGTTCTTTTAAATGCTGAAGCAGCGTGCCCCCTGCACCATGCACGATGCATTTAGGCTCGCCAGTCGTGCCTGATGAGTACATGATGTAAAGCGGATGATCAAAAGGGAGTTCGGCGAAATCAATCTCGCGAGCTTCTCGACAGATAAAGTCATCCCAGTGAACCGCGTTTTGAATTTGAGTGATGTTGGGCTGCGGGGAGAGGTAGGGCAGTATGACCACCTGTTCCAGACTCGGTAAAGAGGTCGCAATTTGGGCTATCCGGTCGCGGGTATCTATTGTTTTGCCGCCGTAGCGATAGCCATCACAGGCGAAAAGAACTTTGGGCGCTGTTTGACCGAAGCGATCCAGTACACCATTAAAACCGAAATCTGGTGAGCAGGATGTCCAGATTGCGCCCAAACTGGCGCTGGCAAGCATGGCAATGACGGCATAATGGCAGTTGGGCACAAAGCCCGCCACCCGGTCTCCCTTATTCACACCGGCTTTGACTAGAGCCAGTGCGAGCTGGGCCACTTGTTGATAGAGTTGATCCCGACTTAGTGAAGTTCGCTGTCCATCTTCTTGCAGGCTGATAATGGCATTTTTGTTGCCGTGATGACGCAATAAATTGGCGGCGAAATTGAGGCGGGCTTCGGGAAACCATTGAGCTCCTGGCATTTTAGATTCATCAATAAGTGCCTTGGCACCTTGTTCGCCAGCCACTACGCCGCCAAATTCCCATACCATAGCCCAAAAAGATTGATGATGTTCGACACTCCATTGGTATAAGTCATCGTAGTGGGTTAGGTTCAGGCCATAATGCTGATTAGCTTTATCCATAAATCGTTGCATTTGGCTATGCTGGATATATTGATGACTCGGCTGCCAAAGTGGGTATTCTGTCAATGAAGTGGTCATAATAGTCCTCCGGACTTGTTCTTCTTGGCTCTCCCATGCAAGGTAGACGATATCCAGTCGCTCTGGGGAGATGTCATGCCTGTTGTAGTCTAATATTGACTCATATCTGTTGCGTGTTTCTATGTTTAATTGGGTTCGGAGTCTAATGGGGTTCGGATGCGAAGGTGTATTATTGATGTTGTTGATTGTTTTTCATAAGTCGGGTGTATGAGTGAGGTCTGTGAGACAGCCCTCAGTGGTGAGCGTCAAATGGTGTATCTCCAGGCTGCATTGAGTTAATGCTGTAACGAAAATACGCTATTGCAGTGCAAACAAACTGGTGTTGATGGGTTATCCTGTAGATGACCTCGGTGCACAATGAAATAAGGAATATCTAATGCGTGCTGACTTCGTCAATCCCTTCCTGCATGCTGTGCTCAATGTACTGCGTACTATGGCTAATATGCAGCCTCAGTTAGGCCGTGCCGCACTCAAACAGGATGATGTGGCACGTGGTGTGGTGACTGGCTTTATTGATTTGATGGGAGAGCAAACTGCGGGCTCTCTTGCGATTTCATTTTCCAAACCCGTGGCATTGGATTTAGTGTCTCGGATGTTGGGCGAACGGTTGACCGAGATCGACGATACGGTTGAAGATTTAATTGGTGAAATCACCAATATGGTGACAGGCGGGGCTAAGCGTCTGTTGGCCGAGCGAGGATATAATTTTTATTTGTCTCAACCGGTGATTCTATCTGGCAATAATGGCTATCGTATCCAGCATAGTAACCGAGGACCGACGATCCTTTTGCCTTTCCAAGCTGAAGCGGGACAGTTCTTTGTCGAAATCTGTTTTCGCGAAGATACACCTCAGAAGCTACCTGATGACGTGGCCCCTGTTGAGGAGCCTAAGGATCCAGTTTGATGCGATGGGGGAACGCCGTCGGCCTGATGCTAGCAGGGTTTATTGATCGTGTTCTGGTTGTTTTAGGTGCCGTTCTCGGAGCGCAATGGCCGGGCTTTTTAGAGGCTTATCGACAGCGTCTTGGTGGTCATCTGGATGAATCTAGGCGTTGGCTGAATAGTTATCGGCAATTGACTGAACAATTCTCAGAGCAAGGGCTTTCAGGTTTTATTGATTCATTAGAACGCAGTCAGATGCCGGTCTTACGCGCTCAGGGACAGCTTTTGCAACAAGAGCTGAATCGAGAAGCGCACTTGGAGCAGGCTTGGAATGGGCTCTCTGATCCCTCGACGTTTTTATCTTCTTGGCACTTCATCAAAACGCTGGATGTGCATATCGCCAAACGGACTTTGGAGATTTATTCCCCGACATTACCCTTGACGATCGATGCTTTGATATGGGCATTACTTGTTGCCGTTTTGGTATGGGGCTTTTGGGCATTACTTTGGTGGGGCGTGAAAGGTGGATGCCGAGGCGGGATGACATTATGGCAACGGGTATGGAAACAAGCTTCTTCAGGTTCAACGCCGCCTTCTCATTGAATATGGCGATTGCTGTTCGGAGTGATTGTTAGGTGTGAGCCCTGATCTCAATTATGCGCCTACTCAGGATGAGCCTGGAGCGTTTATGCATTATTGGTTTCTGGTTGCTGTGGTGATCTCCTGTCTAGGTTTGTCGGCCTGTCGTTCTTTTACCCCTTCATCTTCTGATCATTCCGTTTTGCCTGCTGCTTCTTCTCCCAGCGTGAACCCCGCTTTTCGGTATCGGCCCGCACCTGTCCAACTGACGCCTCAGCCTGATCTTAATTTTGATGATTATGTGTCTTATGTTGAAGCGCATTTGCGACGCTATCGTATTCCTGTCGCTGGGTTTGATCATGAGGCCCAATTGCAATGGAACCTACCGTTTGAACGGCGCCCTGCGGCATTTTGTAGGCCAAGTGAGATTCGCGGCATGCTGTGGGTGCATGGCCTGAATGACTCACCTTATGTGTTCCGTGAGCTGGTTGGTGCATTACCTGAGAGACATTGTCTTTGGGTGCGTACTATTTTGCTTCAGGGACATGGTACCCGGCCGGGCGATATGGTTGAGGCTAATGCAAAAGATTGGCAGCGGAGTGTTTCGATAAAAGCTCGTGAGCTGGTCGAGGACACAGGTCATCCTATTTATTTAGGCGGATTTTCTACGGGCGGCGCTTTAGTGACGTCATGGGCTTTGGTGCATCCTGATGATGTTTCAGGGCTTATCACGGTGGCGCCTGCCTGGGCTCTTAAGGGGGCTGTTGAGCGTTATTTGTGGTTAACTCCTGTGGCCGCTTGGTTCGTCGATTTTGTTAAAACAAAAGAAGAATTAAACCCAGTAAAGTACCAATCCCTTGCGATGAATGCGGCGGCACAAGTGGGTGTGGTACTTGACCAGGTTCAGTCACGACTATCTTCTCAAGGGCCTTGGCCTTTCCCGGTACTGATGCTTACGGCCGAATCAGACTCGGTGATCAATGTTGACGTTTTAGCCACTTACTTTAAGCGAAGTGCTGACATGAAAAACAGCCGCTGGATCATGTTTTATGATCAGCGTTCAGTATTGCCTGACTGGTGGGATGAGACGAAGATGTGGGCTTGGGCTGGTTATTTTCCGGATTCACATATTTTAAATATTTCTCACATGTCATTGAACTTCAGCCAGGATAATCCTCTTTATGGTCAGCAAGGCCCGCTTTCACGGTGTATTGAGCCTCATGGAATGAGTCAAGAGCAATGCTTACAGCTTTCTAAAGATCAATTATGGTTCAGTGCTTGGCAATCGGGAGAGTCGGGCCCCCCGACCAGTCGTTTAACTTGGACGCCTTTTTTTGAGTCATGGATCGAAGTGATCAGCGATTTTGTGCAGCAGACCCGGTAGAAGCGTAAAAGCGCATCACTTGATTAGGATAGGCGTTTAATCCGGATTAACGCTAAGCTGGAGACCGCCACTGATTTTGATGAAAGGGCTGAATTCTGCTCTGGTACCATCAGATTGGGTATCACAAGATTGGTCATCGCAAGTGAGTGCTTACTTGTTAGTGCTTGCTTGATCGACTTAAGGGTGGCGTCATGAGCTGTGGCGCCAGTACAGTGTTGGCACCTCCATCTGGCTTAGGCCCAACGAAACGACAGGACACCTTATATGTTGAAAGTACATCATCTGGAACAGTCACGTTCACATCGTGTGTTGTGGTTACTCGAGTGGCTGGAGTTAGAGTATGAGGTCGTCACTTATCCGCGTGATGCCAAGACAATGCTGGCGCCAGAATCCCTACGGCAGGTTCACCCCTTAGGCAAGTCGCCAGTTTTGGAAGATGGGGATTTGGTGATTGCTGAGAGCGGGGCGATTGTCGACTATGTTATGGCACGTTATGGCGAGCATCGGTGGGTTGAGCCCACAGTCGGCAGTCATGAGTGGCTGAATCAGCGCTACTGGTTGCACTATGCTGAGGGCTCTTTAATGCCTTTACTCGTGATGACACTCGTTTTTCGAACCGTTCCAAAAAAAATGCCCTGGTGGCTCAAGCCTATTGCCAAAGGTATTTGCCAAGGCGTTCAACAGCAGTTTTTACAGCCTCAGATCCAACGCCATGGAGAGTTCATTGAATCCCATTTAGCACGTTTTGATGGACAATTTGCGGCCCAATGGCCAACACCGGCAGACATTCAAATGAGTTTTGCTGTGCAAGCGATGGCCGCTCGTGATTCCCGATCAAATGCCCCCTCAATTAGGGCCTTTCTGCAAAAAGTCGAGGCTGACCCGGCTTGGCAACGGGTGGTTGCGCGTGTTGGGCCGCTTTCATTGTTGGGTGACTAATGCACTTTTAGAGGGTGAGGGTCGACCCGTGAGGGGCATGGGGGCATTGCGTTAGTTAAGCCCAATGGCGATGACCGCCAGTGCTAAACCGGCAAAGGCAATGTGAAAAACCAGTGATGAGTTTAATTTTGGGTAATTATCATATTTTCTGTTATTCATAACTTATCATTATGCATAAAAGCTGCTAGTTTGACAAGTTGACTCACTTTATGCCTCTCTTGGGGTCGTAAGGCAGTTAGCCCTGCCGAACCTAGAGATTATTCAAGGAGCCTTTCATGCTGTATTTGCACGCGCACGCACAGAGTCATCAATGGATCGAGGCTTTTCGATCGGCATTGCCGGAAATACGCATCGTTGGGCCTGGTGACGACTTTGAACCTGAGCAGATCCGATGGGTGGCGGCTTGGCAGCCTGAGTCTTGTTTGTTTAATCAGTTTCCTCATCTTGAGGCTGTTTTTGCGCTTGGGGCAGGTGTTGATGCTTTCTTGAATCGTGATGATCTTGCCGCCGAGGTGCCCTTGGTTCGATTGCAAGATGCCGGAATGGCTCGGCAGATGTTTGAGTATATTGTATGGGCTATTTTGCGGTTCCAGCGTGATTTTGATCGTTATGCTCAGCAACAAGTATTAGCGCAATGGATGGAGCATGATGCACGAGAGGCAGAGCAAGTTCGTGTGGGTATTTTGGGGTTAGGCGCTTTAGGTCAATCGGTCGCGCATCGTTTAGCCAAGATGGATTATGATGTCGCGGGTTGGAAACGACAGCCCGTCACCCTTGAGGGTATTGAGGTGTTCAGTGGTGATCAGGGGCTTGAGCAGTTGTTAGCGCGTTCTGATGTGCTCGTCAGCTTGCTGCCGGATACGCCATCAACGCGAGGTGTATTGAATGCTCAGACTTTAGCTCAATTACCGCAAGGGGCTGTGGTAATCAATGTCGCACGAGGTGCCCAGATTGAAGATGAGGCGCTATTAGCGCTACTGGATAGTGGGCACCTGCGTGGTGCAGTACTGGATGTGTTCCATGAAGAACCTTTACCGGAGACACATGCATTTTGGCACCATCCCCGTGTTGTTGTAACGCCTCATATTGCTGCGGCGACTTTGATTGAGCCAGCCGTACGGCAGGTTGCTGCGAATATTCAGCGAACGCTTCAGGGGAGGCCTATGGATGGGGTGGTAGATCGTGATCGGGGCTATTAATCAGGCGGATTCGTTTCTTGTTCTTGTTCAATAGAGCCTTTTCTTCATAAGTTAAAGGATTACGATAATATTTGAGCCGCCTCACGGCGCATCACCTAACGCGACATGGGGTGGCTCAAATTCAATTCATACAATATGGATTGAATGATCAGTGCGATTACGCTTTTGGTAAACAGGTTTGTTTGGCTTGGTTCATCCGCTCAGGCAGCTTGTCACGGAGACTGTTGGCCATTTTTCTCAGGCTTTCTTCTGTCGTGGGCCAATCAATACAGGCATCTGTGATCGAGACGCCATATTTGAGCTGACTTTTATCTTCGGGTACTTTCTGGTTACCCCAGCCGATATTGGATTCGATCATCATTCCCACTATGGAGAGGTTGCCCTCGTTAATTTGGTGGGTAATATTGTCGAGGACAAGTGGCTGTAGGCCTGGGTCTTTGTTTGAGTTCGCATGGCTGCAGTCAATCATGATGTTATTGCAGGTGTTGGCTTTGTGAAGGTCTTTTTCGCACAGGGCCACGCTCACCGAGTCATAGTTGGGCTTGCCATTGCCTCCCCGTAATACAACATGGCCGTAAGCATTGCCTTTGGTGCGGATAATCGCCACCTGCCCCTCATTATTGATCCCTAGGAAGTTATGCGAGTGGGCGACCGATTGGAGCGCGTTGATTGCTACATCCAGGCTGCCATCGGTACCGTTTTTAAAGCCTACTGGGCATGACAAACCACTGGCCATTTCACGGTGAGTCTGGGACTCTGTGGTGCGGGCGCCAATGGCAGACCAAGCAATACAGTCTTGCATATACTGTGGAGAAATCGGGTCTAATGCTTCAGTTGCCAGCGGTAGCCCCATATCGGCGAGATCAACCAAGAGCTGTCGGCCGATTTGGAGACCTTCTTCAATTTCAAAGGAGTCATCCAAATAAGGGTCGTTGATTAAGCCTTTCCAGCCGACCGTTGTACGGGGTTTCTCAAAATAGACCCGCATGACAATGTATAGCGTATCTTTGACTTCTTCTGCCAATGCCTTGAGGCGTTCCGCATAGTCTTTGGCGGCTTTGGCATCGTGGATAGAACAAGGGCCAATGACAACAAACAAGCGAGGGTCTTCCCGATCCAAAATCCGTTGAATCGTTTGGCGGCCTTCCATCACTGATTGCTGAGCGTTGGCGGTGAGAGGAATCTTGTCTTTAAGGCGGTCAGGGGTAATCAGCAGGTCTTGTGAAATGACGTTGAGATTATCGACCAGCTTGTTATCTGTCATGGGGAGTCCTGTGCGTTGATCCAAATCTTTCAGGTACTTCCATTAGGACAAGAAATTCACGCAAAATCAATGCGTCCTCTGGATTATACGCAGAGGACGCCATGATTTTACTCAATACTTCTTTTACGCTTCTTGATCTCAAAGCAGGTTGAGCCCTGCATTTGCGCCAGGATTTATAGATCGACGATTAATTTGCCAAAATTTTGTCCTGAGAGCATGCCGATGAAGGCTTCGGGGGCTTGGGCGAGCCCTTGTACATGATCTTCACGCATTTGGATTCGACCTTCTTGTACCCAGGGCAGCATTTTGTCCAGAAATTCGCCATAGCGGTGGCCATAATCATCGAAAATGATAAAGCCTTGTACTTTTACCCGTTTCACTAGAAGTTGCCCCATTAATTGGCCCATACGGTCTGGGCCTTTTGGGAGTGCCGATTGATTATATTGTGACACTAAGCCGCAGAGTGGAATACGTGCTTTGGGATTCAATAATGGCAACACCGCATCGAACACTCGACCGCCGACATTTTCAAAGTAAATATCAATACCATCAGGGCAATGGCGTGATAAGCGTCCTGCTAGGTCTGGCATTTTGTGGTCAAGACAGGCGTCAAAACCTAGCACATCTTGAACATATCGACATTTAGCCTCACCACCTGCAATGCCGACGACCCGACAGCCTTTAAGTTTGGCAACTTGACCGACTACTGATCCGACGGGGCCACTGGCTGCGGCGACGACGATGGTTTCTCCTGGTTGGGGCTGACCGATATCGGTCAGCCCCATATAAGCGGTAAAGCCGGGCATACCCAGGGAACTGAGGGCCAGGGACGGTTGTGTTAACGCCGGGGGAAGGCGTTGCGCCATCTGTTCTGGTACCACGCTGTGACTTTGCCAGCCGCCAAAAGTGACCACTTGATCGCCTGCTTTAAAGTGGCTCGATTGGCTTTCCTCAACAAGGCCGACAGTGCCGCCCACCATGACTTCGCCGATTTCAACCGGTGCGGCGTAAGAGGGGGCATCGCTCATGCGCCCTCTCATATAAGGATCAAGCGAGAGGAACTGGTTTTTGACTCTAATCTGCCCCGGCGATAATGCGGGAATGTCTTGAGTTTCCAGGCGGAAATGCTCTGGGCCTGTGTGCCTTGTGGTCTTTGGGCCAGTACGATGCGCTGTCTTTGTGTGGTCATCATCACTCCTGATTTTAACCATGGTGTTTGCTTCAAGCGCTTGGCGCTTGCATAACCTCATTGGACTGATGAAGCGGATAAAGTTCAATGAACTGAAATCTTGGCGATTTCATATTGAGGCGTGGTGGTTTTTTACTCTGGATGTTGAGCCGTTATAAGCAATTATCCGGTTTGGGAAGGCCGGCAATTTTAGCTGCCATTCGTGCGGGACTTTCGCCAAATAGCTGCATTAGATAAATGCTGCGAGCCTTGTCTGGGCCATGTTGTGCTTTGATCGCTTTGGTCAAAGGTCGCATAGCGGGTGCCATATCATAACGTTGATAAAAGTCCCGTAGCGTTTGAATGATTTCCCAATGGGCTTGTGTGAGGGTAATCCCACTCTCGGATGCAAGCCATTGGGCCACTTCGGGTGACCAGTCTTCGAGGTGAAGGAGGTGGCCTTCGGGGTCGAGATGAGGTGTCGGCTGTGTGGTCATCAATCAACTCCAGCTGAGAACGCGATCATGTTGTATGGTCAATGCAACCCAATCTTGGTCGCTGAGCAAAGTGACGTCCTGGGGTAGGTTGTCGAGCGGTAGGCCTCGAGCGATGATGTCATCTTTAAGGGCGGCGACTCGAATGCCCTCAGGTAGACCGTGGCGCCATTGAGCATGCGTCAATGCGACCACAGCGCCCTCAATCAGCAATAACGTATCATCGGCTTGCCACCATTGAACGATATTCTGATTCAGGCGATCTGCGCGGTGGATTTGATGGAGCGTGGTCATTAGATTCTCTTTTGGGGTTAGCGCTTGATCTGTTATTGGAATATTCGGATATATTAGAAGCTGAAGACTGTTCGACTCGATGCAATCAGATGTTGTATTTCAAGAGCACTTTTGGGCTGGGGCGATAGCAGTAATTGCTGAGCGTCTAACCGGTAGTTACTTAAGTCTGGTTCAGAAACAAAGACACTTTCAATATCATAAAGAGGAAGCGCTTCTAGCATACGATGCGTTCCTTTTAATGCCAGTTGCTCGGGGGCTTGTCCTGGCAGAAGCTGGAAGATGCCTTCCCCTGCGAACAATAAGGCCACTTGCTGTCCGAAAGTGGCTGCGACAAGGGCCATATCGAGGCCTTCGCGGGGCATGCTGTTGGCTAAAGGCGGGTGCTGCATAATCATCAGCACATCGAAGTGATTCTTTGAAGCCGTCATAGTCGTCGTTATAGCCGTTAGCAGTTAAATAAGTGTGTCTTTCGTAACCTGCGGGCATTCATCATATCGGGATGGTGCCTGGGTCTGGCGATTCAGATCGATCACTTACGCTTGAAAGGTGATCGTTCGGTCGGCGACTTGTATACCTTCCGCCCATTGTCCCAAGCCGCTTAGAGAAAATCCTGAACGTAAATTATATTGCGTCAGGCCGTATCTTTTGGCTTCACTTTCATTAATGATTCCGCGACGCAGTGCTGCTGCAACACAGATTACAAGCTCGATATGTTCTGATTCAGCCAGTGTTTGCCATTGTTGGGGAATATGGGGCTCATCTTGAGGTGGGCAGGCTAGGGCTGAGCCAGTGTGAACACCATCGGCGTAGAAAAAAACGCGTACGATCGTATGGCCCTGGGCTAGGGCGGCTCGAGCGAAGCGTAGTGCAGAGTGTGGGGCTTGGCTCGTATAGGGTGCCCCCATTACATTAATGATAAAAGATGCCATAGCGTTGAAGTCCGTCGCATGCAAAAACGCCCCCGCAGGGGCGTTTTTTTGATCACTCACGACAATGTTGTCGTTAGTCGTTACTACCCATTCCCAACAAAGTTAACAAGCTCAGGAAGAGGTTATAAATTGCCACAAATAAGCTGATTGTGGCCAGAATATAGTTACGTTGTCCGCCATGTACGATCTGGCTGGTCTCAAACAGAATCGCTGCTGAAGCAAAGATCACAAAGCCAGCGCTGATGACGAGGTGCAGACCACTAATAAAGAAGCTAGCAATCATCCCCCCAAGCAATACAAAGAAGCCAATCATCAGGAATTTACCCAAGAAGCTGAAATCTTTCTTGGTAATCAGTGCGACTGCCGATAATCCGAAGAAGACCAGTGCGGTCATAGATAACGCCGTGGTGACGACATCTCCCATGCCTGCACCCAAATAGGCACTGATAATGGGGCCCAACGATAGACCCATAAAGCCAGTAAACGCAAAGACTGAGACTAAGCCCCAACCGCTATTAGAGAGTTTATGGGTGAGGAACATCAAACCATAAGCTCCGACTAAAAAGATGATCGGATGCATGGTTAGCCCTGTGGACATAGCGAAGAAAGCAGCCAAGCCACTAAACGCCAGTGTCATGCCTAGCAACCAGTAAGTATTGGTCAAGACCTTGCGGGCCTCACTGTCCATGACCCTGGAGCGGGTATCCGTCTGTGAGTTCACCTGATAGCGCATCCCGTCTACCTCCATTCATTGAATGCTAAAATGAGAACCTGATGATTAGGGGCACAATGCTTGTGTTTGCGGCTAATGTCTAGTGTTTTCAGCCAGCGTCATTCGCCCATCGCATTGTCCCTTACCAAGTCTCTCAGTGGAAGTATTCACTGCTATTGGCCACATTTGGCCATGCTGATGTTTGTACTCCACTTTAATGAGACAATATGGGGGCAGATTGATTCACTTAAAGAATATTTTGTTGGAGCGGTGAGGGCAGGGGGCCTTTTTTCAATCATTATGATGACACCCCCGCTCAATCTTCGAGTGTTCGACTCAATCAAGGTTAACGCATTATGACGTCAGCTTGAATCGTTTAACCTGTGTTGAAAGCTGTCCAGCGGCGTCTTTTAAATGATGGCTGGCTTCAGTAATCGTGCTTGCTGCATCTAATGCTTCTTCTGAGTTGCCATGAATTGATGTTAAATTACGATTGATTTCTTCAGCCACAGCCGACTGCTCTTCTGAGGCGGTGGCAATCTGTGCATTCATATCGTTAATGCGTTGCACTTCGTTGAGAATGTGCTGCAAGTCTTCGCCAGCGGACTCAACGACTTTGACGCTTCCTTTGGCCTGTTCTTGGCTCTGATGCATTTCTTCCACGACTGTTCGGGCGTGATCTTGGAGACGTTGGATCATTTCTTGAATTTGCCCAGTTGAACTTTGAGTTCTCTGAGCCAGTGATCTGACTTCATCGGCGACAACGGCAAATCCTCGGCCTGCCTCACCGGCTCGAGCCGCTTCAATCGCTGCATTCAGTGCTAGAAGATTGGTTTGTTCCGAGATATTCCGAATGACTTCGACCACTTGGTCAATTTCACTGGTCTGGTTTTCCAGGTCTCGCATAGCGGCATCGGCTCGGTTGACGCTGGCTTCCAGGTTTTGCATTGCATCAATACTGCGTCCCACATCGCGGTGTCCCAGCTCTGCTTGTTCGCTGGCATGATTCGCGGCGTCAGATGCATCGCTGGCATGTGAGGCCACTTCATGTACCGTGGCATTCATCTCATTCATCGCGGTAGCGACTTGATCCACTTCTTCAAATTGATGGCGCATCGCACTGCGAGTTTGTTCACTGCTAGCACTCAGGCTATCGGCTTCTTGCTGTAAATTGAGGCAAGCCTGTTGAATGTTATTCATGAGATCGGTGAGGTGGTTGGTCATTTGATCAACGCCACGAGAAAGTTCGCCAATCTCATCACGACGAGTCGCATGAGTTCTTTGGGTTAAATCGCCTTCTGCCACACGGCGTACCACGGTGAGAACGCGGTTAACAGAAAAGGTGATCGAACGAGTCAATGACCAAATAAGCCCCATGCTGATAATGAGCACGACAAGTGTTAGGCCTAATGATTTCAGAGCACTCTGCCAGAACAGATGGGTCACATCGCTGAGGAATACACCGCTACCAATGACCCAGCCCCATGGGGTGAACCCTTTAACATACGACACCTTATCTTGCGGAGTATCGAACTGTGGTCCGATATAGGTGTAGTCAACGAAGCCTTTACCCGTGCGTTTGACGGTGTCGATCATGGCTTGCCAGTGCAGTTTACCCGCCCCATCTTTTACGTGGCTCATATCCCGACCTTCCTGATCTGGCTTCATCGGGTGGAGCACCAACTTGGCTTGCATATCATTGATCCAGACATAGCCGTTATCGCCATAACGCAACACACGCAGCGCATCGAGTGCTCTTTGCTTGCTAACGTCTTCGCCCAGGGATTGGCGCTGCTCGTAATAGTGTTGTACAAGCGTATAAGCCGCTTCAACCTGCTCTCTGACTTTTGCTTTACGTGCATCCAACAGTTGGGTGTGTAGGCTGGATAGGGCACTCGCCTCGATCAAAATGACGCCCAGAAAAAGCCCAGACACCATTAAAATTAATTTAGTTCGAAGCTTCATGTTCTTTAGTGCCTGCATACCGGGCTCCTTGATCACGTGCAATCAATGTCTGAGTGATGATTCCGTTATTATGACGGTTTGTTTTGATGGCTTCTGTGGTTATTGAAAAATATCGAATAAATTATTGATGTGAATCAGGTGAGTCTTATGATGCTGAGCGCAACGCTTTTGAAGTGTGAGGCCTCATACCTGCTAGTTTCGCTTGAATACCGCGTTCAAATGTGTCTGTTTGTCATTAATAACCTTATCGCGTACCTGCTGACAATAATGTGATCTTATATTCAAAACTACTGATCAATTGGGTGCGAGTGGTGCTCTGTTCTACTTAACGCTTTGCTTGTTTTAAACTTTGTTCTGTAAAGATCTGCTTTCTCATTAATTGTCATTGCTGGTTAATTAGCTTGTTCTATCGGTTGGCCTTAAAAGATCAGTGCTCGCTATAAATAATAAAGCGCTTGGACTTATAGAGACTTCGGATCAGTTGTTTATCCAGGCATTGTCATCACTTCGAGTACTTGAATGGTATCGAGCGCTTGATCACGGTCTGAGCCACACACTGATAGGTCAAAATTAAAGTCACGACAGGTCTTCGGTCTTTCTGGCTGGCCAAAAATGGCACATTGCCACTGTACTGTAAGATGAATACAAGGCGTTCCAGCTGGTTTCCCTTCAGACATGCCCATAAAGGGGGTGTTAATTGAAGGGGCAATGCAGCAGGCGCCGCAGCCTGGGCGACAACGATGAGACTCTTGGGAGCGATTTTCGGAGATAGTCATAATCGATAATTGAGTCACTAAAAGAGTGGTTGTCAGGCAATCGGTTGTGGATACAAGTGATTAACCCCTTGGAGCGGGATGTGGGTATGCTAAAATACATCGATTCCGACCAAGTTAGTCAAGTATTGGTCGACCGACGTATTCAAGATATCAGGATTTTTCTGAATGAAAAGCCCCGAACTGCTGTCCCCGGCTGGTACTTTTGTCAATATGCGTTATGCCTTTGCTTATGGGGCTGATGCGGTCTATGCCGGACAACCGCGTTATTCGCTACGCGTTCGTAATAACGACTTTAAGTTGGAGAACTTGGCGCGAGGCATTGAATATGCCCATGCACGGGGAAAAAGTTTCCACGTGGCCAGTAATATCGCACCTCATAACCGCAAAGTGCGTACCTATCTTGATGATATGGCCCCTATTATTGAGATGAAGCCTGATGCCCTGATTATGTCTGATCCAGGGTTAATCATGATGGTTCGTGAACGTTGGCCTGATCAGGTCATTCACTTGTCGGTGCAGGCCAATGTCGTGAATTATGCGGCGGTGCGATTCTGGGAAAAAATGGGGTTAAGCCGCATTATCCTATCGCGTGAGCTCTCCATTGATGAGATTGCAGAGGTGCGACAGGAGTGCCCCGATATTGAGCTTGAAACCTTTGTTCACGGCGCCTTGTGTATCGCCTATTCTGGTCGCTGTCTGCTCTCAGGTTATTTTAACCACCGTGATCCTAATCAGGGCACTTGTACAAATGCCTGTCGTTGGAATTACAACACCATTCAGACCACGACTGATGATACTGGTGATCTGATTCCGACGGCTCAGGCCGATAGTAGTGGGGTTTGGACGCCGGGCAGCAAAGGCAGTCAAACTTCAGGGGGTACTGATGGTCAGGAAGAACTGTCAGCGTTGATCGAAGAAGCCAGTCGTCCAGGTGAGTATATGCCGATCTATGAAGATGAGCATGGTACTTACATTATGAACTCTAAAGACTTAAGGGCCGTTCAGCACGTGGCACGGTTGGCTGAGATTGGTGTCGATTCTCTCAAAATCGAGGGCCGAACCAAAAGTCCCTACTATGTGGCCAGAACGGCTCAAGCTTATCGTAAGGCTATTGATGATGCTGTTGCCGGGCGTCCGTTCGATATGGATCTCATGGATGCGTTAGAGAACTTAGCCAATCGGGGTTATACCGAAGGGTTTTATCGCCGCCACGTGCATGATGAGTATCAGAATTATGAGCGTGGGCACTCTGTCGGGGTTCATCAGCAGTTTGTGGGTGACGTGAAAGGGATGCCTAAAGATGGCTGGCTCGAAATTGAAGTGAAGAATAAGTTTGAGTTGGGTGATACGGTTGAGCTGATGACACCTGCGGGTAATCGTCGCTTTAAGTTGGATGCGATGGAAGGTCTTCAAGGTGAATCTCGTGACGTGGCACCTGGTTCAGGTCATGTGGTACGGATTCCCTGTCCGGGACACCAACTAAGTGATCATGAGGCTGAGTTCGCTTTGCTGATGCGTGACTTGAAGTGATTTGGTCACGCGGTATGTTCTGTCGTGGTGTCTAACCGCCTGAAATGAGACAATAAAGCCTGCAAATTATGCGGGCTTTTTTTCGCCTATCCTTTTAGATTTAGTTGACAGGAGTTCGGCATGTCGTCGACCGCCACCGAGTTAGCCCCCCAGTGGTCAACTGATAAGTACTCTTTTAAGCGCGCTTTGCGCCCTTTTTCCCTCGTTGTGGCCTTAATCAGTTGTGGGCTTGGACTTCTGCTCGGGTGGGCATTTCATCCTGAACCCTTTTGGCCCGCTTTGGTGGCGATGATGGCCAGTCTTTTGCTTCAGGCCGGGGTTAATTTGATTAATGATTACGGCGATCGAGAGCAGCTTGATAGTCGCTTTCCCCAAGTCACCCATGATGAGAAAACGCGTTTGGCGCAAACGATCCAATATAATTATTACATTGGATTAGTCTGTATTGTGGTGGGCGCTTTACTCGGTATCGGGCTCGTGATGGTGTCTGGTCCATGGCTGGTTTGGATCGGATTGTGCGGTGTGTTAGGGGCTTTGGGTTATGCTCAAGACCCTCTTGACCTTAAAGGGCGAGGGCTGGGATTGGTCGCCGTTTTCTGGTTGACGGGTATCTTGATGGTGGAGGGGGCTTACTATGTCATGGCAGGACATTTATCCCTTCATGTCTTATGGTTGTCTTTACCGATTAGCTGTCTGATGTCTCTTTTATTGTTGTCTAATGAGCTGCGTGATAGTGAGTATGATGCGATCGAAGGTCAGAAGACATTGACTGTTCGTATTGGCCGCCCGCGAGCCATAACCCTCTATAAAGCCCTTTCATTGTTACCTTTTGTGATCATGCTTTTGCTCTGGGCATTGGGAGAAGCGCCTTATGGATGGCTAACATGTCTTGCATTGTTTCTTATCCCTAATCTCTGGGGATATCTAACATTACCTGCGGGCCAGCGTCAGGGCCTACCGCCTCGCACCGGGCGTTTAATGGCTTCTTTTGGACTGCTGCAGATGGGCTCTGTTGTGTTGTCTACGTGGACGATTTAATCGCTGGTGAGCATGATATTCTTTGGCGTTATATCGGTTATCGGATTGGGCTGAGATAGGTGTCATGGTGTGACTTAAGGTGTAGGGGTGAGCCTGTTTGAGCCTGTCGTTGGCATTTTTAATAGTAAAAGGGCGGCTTGTTGCCACCCTTTTACTGTTGTTTATGCTAATTAAGCTTGTGCTTATCAGTCCTCTAACTACGGCTTGTTATTGACTATGGAATGTTGATTTAGTTGCCTTTTTTAGGTGGGCGCCCGCGGCGTTTTTTCTGCCCTAAGGCTTCGACTAAATCTTCTGCAGCAATGCCTTCTTTTTCCATCATTTTAGTGAGCTCTGCAAGCTTTTCTCGTCGCTTGAGCTCTTCTTCTTCACGTTGCTTTTCTTCTTCCATACGCTCGTCTAATACCAGTGTCATGGCATCACGCGCTTTTTCGAGCTCATCCAGCGTTAGGCGGCGAAGCACTGCCTTGAGTCGATTTTTATTACCGAAAACGGCATAAACTTCATCAAGCGAATCAGTCTGGCTCATGGTTTTTCTCCATTTGGGATCATGCGGAAATAGTTTGCTGTTGCTTTATTAGTGGTGTCCAGTGTCGCTTTTATCGCTTAGATGGACGGAGTTGTTTTGATAATATCGGGTTGTCTATGGTCAATATCAACTCAAATTAGCTTAATAATGAAAAATTCATTTGTGATGAACGTTTTGATGGTAGCAAAGTTTTTAGCGAAAATCTGATACAGAATCTGGGATTTTGTCAGTATTGTTGTCTATAGCGCTATGTTGTCATTTGATGTGTTCTGTAGTGGCTTTAATACAGAAGACATCTTTTGTCAGAGCATTGATCTAGACACTCTTTGTCAGCATGTTGGCTACTTTGATTGCGCTCAAAGCACTGTGCCCATGTATTCTATAAGTCTTGTACTTATTGGCCTTCTTGTCAGTCATTGGATCAATGATCGTTAATCAGGTTCAAAATGGAGTGGGTGTGTATCGTGATAAGCGCATCAAATGTGCTATTACACCACTGATATAATTGAGTTTTCGATTGATTCAAATAGGAGGCATTATGATGCAGGCTGAAGTTTTGCTGCTGATCGCCAATGGGTCAGAGGACTTAGAGTCAGTGACAATCATTGATGTATTAAGAAGGGCCAATATTCCGTTGTTGCTGACCAGTATTGAGGACAATGTTCAGGTCACTTGTGCTCGTGGTACTCGCATAGAGGCTGATATTTGCTTGGATGCACTTGATGATGCTGCTCAGTATCCGATGTTAGTGCTTCCTGGTGGCGTTGAGGGTGCAGAGCGTTTGGCCGCCTCTGTTCAGGTTCAACAGCGCGTTAAATATCAAGTGTCGACGGGGAGAGTGTTGGCGGCGATTTGTGCAGCACCGGCACTGGTACTGGGTGAGAAAGGCTTTCTATCTGGTAAGGCAGCGACTTGCTATCCCCGCTTTGCTGAGCGTTTGGGCGTGCCATGGCAAAATGCGGCGGTGGTTGAAGATGGCGCCTTGATTACGGCCCAAGGCCCCGGCTCAGCATTGGCCTTTGCATTAACGTTGGTGACCCGATTGCGTGATCATTACGAAGCCGAACGGATTGCCAGCGAGATGCTGGTGAGCTGGCCCTAGTGCTGAATAGATAAGTGATTAATAGATAAGTGATTAATAGAAAGTAGAAAGCCCCGCCGAAGCGGGGCTTGAAGCATGCACTGCTTTTAAGCAGTCGCTGTATCGATAGGCTTGTTAAGCTTCTTGCGCCACTGGGATGACCTGAGAAGCAGCCTTCTGAAACTCTTCGATTTGATCGAAGTTCAAATAACGGTAGACCTCATCCGCCATCGTGTTGATACCGTCAGCAATTTCTCGGTACTCAGCGGGTGTGGGTAGCTTGCCTTTGATGGCCGCAACCGCAGCGAGTTCAGCAGAGGCCAAGAATACATTGGCTCCATCGCCCAAGCGGTTCGGGAAGTTTCGGGTTGAAGTCGAAACAACCGTTGATTTAGAGGCCACTCGAGCCTGGTTCCCCATGCACAGTGAACAGCCAGGCATTTCCATGCGTGCTCCGGCTCGGCCGTAAATACCGTAGTAGCCTTCTTCGGTTAACTGATGCTGATCCATTTTGGTTGGCGGAGCCAGCCAGAGGCGTGTGGGTAAACTGCCTTTGTAATTTTCAAGGAGTTTGCCTGCCGCGCGGAAGTGACCAATATTGGTCATGCAAGAGCCGATAAAGACCTCATCAATGGTGGTGCCTGCCACATCAGACAGCAGTCGGGCATCATCCGGATCATTTGGGGCACACAGAATGGGCTCTTTGATCTGGTCAAGATCAATTTCGATCACTTCTGCATACTCGGCATCTTGATCTGCACGCATCAGGCTCGGGTTGGCCAGCCAGTCTTCCATCGCTTTTGCCCGACGCTCCAGTGTACGGGGATCGCCATAGCCATTGCTGATCATCCAGCGAAGCAGTGTGATGTTGGAGCGCAGGTATTCGGCAACCGAGTCTTCCGACAGCGTAATGGTACAGCCTGCGGCAGAGCGCTCGGCGGAGGCATCGGATAATTCGAATGCTTGCTCAACAGTCAAATCTTCCAAGCCTTCAATTTCCAGAATGCGGCCAGAGAACGCATTCTTTTTACCCGATTTCTCAACAGTGAGCAGGCCATCTTTGATGCCTTGATAAGGAATGGCGTGTACTAGGTCACGTAATGTGATACCCGGCTGACGCTTACCTTTAAAGCGTACTAAGATGGATTCAGGCATATCCAAAGGCATAACGCCTGTCGCGGCAGCAAATGCCACCAAGCCTGAACCTGCAGGGAATGAAATTCCCATCGGGAAGCGGGTGTGAGAATCGCCACCGGTGCCCACGGTATCAGGCAGCAGCATACGGTTCAGCCATGAGTGAATAATGCCATCGCCAGGACGTAGAGAAACGCCGCCACGGTTCATAATGAAATCGGGCAGAGTATGGTGCGTTTGTACGTCAACGGGCTTCGGATAGGCCGCTGTATGGCAGAAAGACTGCATGACCAGATCAGCTTGGAAGCCCAGGCATGCCAGATCCTTCAGCTCATCTCGAGTCATTGGGCCTGTGGTATCCTGAGAGCCCACTGTGGTCATTTTGGGTTCGCAGTACATGCCCGGGCGAACACCTTCCATACCGCAGGCTTTACCGACCATTTTCTGGGCCAGCGAGTAACCTTTGCCGCTATCGGCCGGTTGTTCCGGTGTACGGAACAGATCTGAAGGACCCATACCCATTTCGGCGCGTGCTTTTTCAGTCAACCCGCGGCCAATGATCAATGGAATACGGCCACCGGCGCGCACTTCGTCCAACAAGACCTGCGTTTTCAAACCGAACGTCGAGATGACGTCATCTGTGCCATGCTTGCAGACTTTGCCTTCATAGGGGTAAACATCAATGACGTCACCAATATTCAGGTTGTCGACCGGCATCTCAATGGGGAGTGCGCCGGCATCTTCCATGGTGTTGTAGAAGATCGGAGCAATTTTGCCGCCAAAGCAGAAGCCGCCTGCACGCTTGTTGGGGACATTCGGGATATCATCACCAAAGAACCACAACACTGAGTTGGTCGCAGATTTTCGAGAAGAGCCTGTGCCGACAACGTCTCCGACGTAAGCAACCGGGAAGCCTTTAGCTTTAACGTCTTCAATCTGTTTCAGCGGGCCCTTAACGCCAGCCTCTTCTGGCTGAATGCCGTCACGTTCCATTTTCAGCATGGCATTAGCATGCAATGGAATATCCGGGCGTGACCAAGCATCGGGTGCCGGTGATAGATCATCGGTATTGGTCTCACCGGGCACTTTGAAAACGGCTACGGTGACTTTTTCTGGGACTGCGGGCTTGTGTTGGAACCACTCACCTTCAGCCCAAGATTTCATGACGCCTTTGGCATGTTCATTGCCTTCTTTGGCCTTATCGGCCACGTCATGGAAAGCATCAAACATTAACAGCGTGTGCTTCAGTTGTTCCGCAGCAACTGGGGCGAGCTCGGAATGATCCAGCAGCTCAACCAAAGTGGCAATATTGTAGCCCCCTTGCATGGTGCCCAGCAGTTCAACGGCGTGCTTAGCATCGACCAACGGTGAGCTGGTTTCGCCTTTGGCAATTGCAGACAAAAAGCCTGCTTTGACATAGGCGGCTTCGTCGACGCCGGGGGGGATTCGATTGCTCAATAGATCGAGCAAGAACTCTTCCTCACCTGTCGGCGGGTTTTTCAAAAGTTCCACCAGCGCCGCAGCCTGGTCGGCGTCTAGAGGTTTGGGTGGGACGCCTTCTGCAGCGCGTTCCTCGACATGTTTGCGGTAAGCTTCAAGCACGGTAAGACCCTCATCTGTATCTGATGCCTTGATTCTTTTGCCCCGTTTTTAGACCAAAGAAGATCTTAATATGGGCATCAGTCAAGGCATTTTATGGATGCGTCGATCCTCAGAAAGCGCGGCCATTCTAGTTTAAAGTGTCAACAATGTTAAGTTGGGCCTTAGATTGAGCGCTAAAACTTTGGTCGGCTTTTGAGGTTAGGAAACGTGAGTCGGCGACGCTCACCCCTTTTCTTTTCTGCTAAGATACGCCGCCTGATCATCGTCAAATCACTGACCTTGAGGGGCAGTATAGTCATTATTAACCGGAGGTGAGATCGTGAAGTCGCCTTGTGTTGGGCTTTGTTCGACGACTTTTGGTGACCCTGTGTGTCGTGGCTGTAAACGCTATCAGGAAGAGGTGCTGCGCTGGAACTTAATGTCTGAAGCGTCACGCGAAGCGGTGTGGCAAAGATTGTGGGCGAGGCAGATGGCCATTGTTGATGAATATCTAGTGATTCGTGAACCTCAAGTGTTGCAGGAACAGTTGGTAAAACACAGCGTTCGTTCGCATGCCATGGCCCCTCTAGAGGTTAAAGTCATGGATCTGTTACGTGTAGGGTGTCAGAAAATGCGTGACTTGTCCGCTTATGGCTTAGAGCTGAAGCCTGTTCATCAAGGCCTGAGTATCGTTCAGTTATTTAACGCGATGAATCAACGTTTGTATGCTGATGCAGTCGAGGCTTGGGAACTCGGGCTGTAACGCTTAACCATCAGGAATCTTGTTAATGTCTCATGATATTCAGCCGCCAGCTATTCCGGAAATACAACAGTTTTTACGTTGTGCTACACCTCAAGCCTGGGTGGAGGCGGCATTATCTCAACTCGATATTTTGTTGATTGATCATGCGCAGTGCGAGAAAAAAGCAGCCTCTACGGCCATGAGTTTGTTGTATCGGCATGTGGATCGGCCGGAACTGCTTAAAAAAATGTCTCAATTGGCTCGGGAAGAGCTTTTGCATTTTGAGCAGGTCGTCAATTTGCTTGAAGAACGATCCATTCCTTATGAGCCCTTGACTGCGGCACGCTATGCTGAGCAGCTGCGCCAGCCCGTACGTCAACAAGAACCAGAGCGTTTGATCGATATTTTAATTGTTGGGGCGATTATCGAGGCGCGCTCTTGTGAGCGGTTTGTGGCCTTAATCCCTCATTTGGATGAACCTTTGGCCCGATATTACCGCTCTTTGGTGAAGTCTGAGGCGCGCCATTTCGAAGATTATTTATCCCTCGCTCGGCTTTATAGTCATGAGCCGATTGAGCCGCGTCTCGATTGTTTTTTAACGCTGGAGCAGCAATTGATTGAGTCGCCTGATTCCCAGTTTAGATTTCACTCAGGTGTTCCCATTGCCGCATAAAGAAATCAATTTAATGGTTATTTAGAAGGATAATTTGTCGTTAATGGGTGTTTGTTGCTGTTTTTTTCGCTAAAATTTTGCGCCTTTAGCATGCTTTCGCCGGGGTGTTATTTGATAATGCTCTGAATGATTCACCGTAATAGCAACTGATAGGCGCTCCATGCAACAGCCCATCGCAATGCCCGGGAATTGGGTATATCAAAAAACTGGATTGACACTAGTTCGTCAAATCATTGTTGCACTGATTTTGGGAATATTGATCGGTGCTTTTATACCCAGTGTCGCCACTCATCTTGCCCTCCTGGGTTCCCTGTTCGTTAAAGCGTTAAAAGCCGTAGCGCCAGTGCTTGTATTTGTTCTGGTTGCGGCTTCCATTGCGAATCAAAACCGTGATCGCCGATCAGGCATGCAGCCTGTGGTTGGCCTTTATTTGGTTGGCACTTTGGCTGCGGCATTAACTGCCGTTGTGCTGAGTTTTGCCTTCCCCAGTAGTTTGGTTTTGCATACTCAAGAAGTATCTGTTGCTCCCCCAAAAGGGGTGGGTGAGGTCTTAAGCGGTATTTTATTCCAAGCCGTGGATAATCCTGTTCACGCGTTGATGACGGGCAACTTCATTGGCATCCTGGCCTGGGCGATTGGGTTGGGTTGGGCAATGCACCATGCGACTGATGCCACCAAACAGGTTTTTAGTGACTTGTCTGATGCCGTGTCTCATGTGGTGAAATTGGTGATTTCCCTTGCGCCGCTTGGTGTGTTGGGGTTGGTGGCCAATGTGGTCGCAACCACCGGTTTTGAGGCGCTATGGGGCTATGCTCACTTGCTCGGCGTACTGTTGGCCGCAATGTTGGTCATGGCGTTGGTGATCAATCCCGTTATTGTGTGGTGGAAGACTCGATCTAATCCTTATCCCTTGGTTTGGACTTGTTTGCGTGAAAGCGGTGTCACGGCTTTCTTTACGCGGAGTTCTGCTGCGAATGTGCCGGTCAATATGAGCCTGTGCGATAAGCTCGGTGTCGATAAAGACCTGTACTCGGTTTCTATTCCGCTTGGGGCGACGATTAATATGTCGGGGGCGGCGATCACGATTACGGTATTAACATTGGCCGCGGCTCACACCCTTGGTGTGACGGTTGATTTGCCTACGGCCGTCTTATTGAGCGTCGTGGCTGCATTGTCGGCTTGTGGCGCTTCTGGAGTGGCCGGTGGTTCTCTCTTACTCATCCCACTGGCTTGTGGGCTCTTCGGCATCTCTGATGATATTGCGATGCAGGTGGTCGGCGTTGGATTTATTATCGGCGTAATTCAGGATTCAGCCGAAACCGCATTGAATAGCTCTACTGATGTGGTGTTCACCACTGCGGTGAGCCGCTCTCGTGCCTTGAGCAAATAGCACTTATCAACTTAGGCGATTCAATATAAAAGCGGCCTGGGGTATGGTTTTGATGACCTCCCAGGCCGTTTTTTATCAGCATCAAAGTAAGCTGGTGAGTCGATTGTCGATGTGTTCGACTGGCGCTCCCTTCAGTTACGGCGTTCGGTGGAGTTTAGGCCGTTGTTGAGAGCGGGAACGCTTCTAGTGCCCACTGGTGCTCAGTGGCGGTGATTTTCCATCCCTGTGTTTCAGACCAATCGCCCAAGACCCAGCGTTTGGCTGGCGCTTGATTAACGACTAAATCATGGACTGCTGGTCGATGGGTATGGCCATGAATCAATTGTTGGACGCCATGCTGTTCCATGACACGGACCACTTCTTCCTCTGTGACATCCATGATGTCATCGGCTTTCATGCTATTGCCTTGTTGGCTTTCGCTGCGGATCGACTGAGCTAGGGCAAGGCGTTCTTCCACACTTTTTGCCAGGATTTGCTGTTGCCAAGCGGGATTCCGTACCATTTGGCGAAATTGCATATAGCCTGTATCCGCCGTGCAGAGGCTGTCGCCATGCATCAACAGGGTGCGAGTCCCATAAAGGTCAATCACAGTGGGATCTGCTAATAATGTAATGCCCGTTTTTTCCGCGAAGGTATTGCCGATTAAAAAGTCTCGGTTGCCATGCATGAAATAGACGGGTGTGCCTTGCTCAGTCAGATTCTTCAGCGCTTGCATGATGTGGGTTTCGAATTCGGTCTGAAAATCGTCACCAATCCAGAATTCGAAAAAGTCACCTAAGATATATAGGGCCTCTGCATGGGCCGCCTGGTGTTGTAAAAAATGGATGAAACCATGGGCCATGGCAGGGTGCCGGGCCTGTAAATGAAGGTCAGATATGAACAGTGTACTCATGCCAGGGGTCCCCAAAAGGGCTCACGGGGAGCCCTTAATGATTGGTCTGTCTATTGCGGCGTGCTTGTCGATGGCGTCATTGGACGATACTGCTTCGACATCGAATGCTTATGATGGCGCTTATAGGCTATACTTTAGCGCCTGAAGTCTTTCGAAAGCAGGCTTATTCTTCGACAATTTCGACACGTTCAATCAGTACGTCTTCTGCTGGGACGTCCTGGTGGGGAAAGCGTGAGGTGGTTTTGACCCCTTTGATTTGATTGACGGTATCCATGCCTTCGATGACTTCTCCAAAGACACAATAGCCCCATCCTTGTACGCTTTTGCTGGTATGGTTCAGGAAGCTATTGTCGCTGACGTTGATGAAAAATTGGGCCGTTGCGGAATGGGGGTCTTGGGTACGTGCCATAGCCACCGTACCTGTTGTATTCTTCAGGCCGTTATCGGCTTCATTTTCAATAGGGTCAAGTGTGGGTTTTTGGTTGAATTCAGCATCGAATCCGCCGCCTTGAACCATAAAGCCATCAATCACGCGATGGAATAACGTGCCGTCATAGTGGCCATTCTTGGCGTATTCAAGAAAGTTTGCCACGGTTTTGGGGGCTTTTTCCTCGTTGAGCTTTAAGGTAATGGGACCGTAAGTGGTGTGCAGGATAACTGTGGCCACTGGAAACTCCTGAATATGTCGATTAATAGTGATCGTGTGACACGCAATGCTTAATGTTCTAGGCGTAAGCTGAATAATCAGAGTGCGTGCTGCGATCATTGTAAGCATAACCGGGCTTTATGTGGGCCTGGTTGCTATGAAAAAGGCCAATCCGATCTAGATTGGCCAATGGCCGCAAGTAGGCGGCATTAGGTATAATAATCTCTTTGACGGACACGACCAACCTTAGAGCCTTTGTCGGCACTTAAGTGTCGTGCTCTTCGGGCAGTGCGTCTTGCCCAGCAATTCAAGCGAAGAAGCGAGTGATATGAGCCAAGCCGAAGCTGTCAGTGCACCTAATTTCATCCGTAACCAGATCTCTGAAGAGTTGCAACAGGGGCGGGAAGGGAAAATTGTGACGCGTTTTCCGCCAGAGCCGAATGGGTTTCTCCATATCGGCCATGCCAAAAGTATCTGCTTGAACTTTGGCCTGGCAGAGCAGTTTGGGGGTGACTGCCATTTGCGTTTTGATGATACAAACCCTGCCAAGGAAGAGCAGCAATATATTGATGCCATCAAAGAAGACATTCAGTGGCTGGGTTATGAGTGGGCCGGTGATATCCGTTATGCCTCAGACTATTTTGATCAGTTGCACGCTTGGGCGGTTGAGCTGATTAAAGCGGGTAAGGCCTATGTGTGTGAGCTTAATCCCGAACAAATGCGTGAATACCGCGGCACCTTAACGGAAGCCGGTCGGCCCAGTCCGTATCGTGAGCGCACTGTTGAAGAAAATCTTGATCAGTTCGAGCGTATGCGCCAAGGCGAGTTTCCTGATGGTGCCAAGGTGTTGCGTGCCAAAATTGATATGGCTGCACCGAATATTAATTTACGCGACCCGATCTTATATCGTATTCGGCATGTGCATCATCACCAGACGGGGGATAAGTGGTGTTTGTACCCCAGCTATGACTTTACGCACGGCCAGTCAGATGCGATTGAGGGCGTCACCCATTCGGTCTGCACTCTTGAATTTGAAGACCACCGGCCTTTGTATGAATGGTTTTTGAATAACCTTCCGGTACCGGCTAAGCCTCGTCAGATTGAATTTGCGCGGCTGAACCTTAATTACACCGTCACTTCTAAGCGAAAGCTGAAGTTGCTGGTTGACCAAGGCATTGTGGAGGGGTGGGATGATCCGCGCATGCCCACATTGGCCGGTATGCGTCGACGGGGTTATACCCCGGCATCTATTCGCAATTTCTGCGACATGATTGGGGTGACGCGAGCCAATGGGGTCGTGGATATTGCCATGCTGTATTCGGCGATTCGGCGTGACCTGGAAGAAAATGCTGTGCGTGCGATGTGTGTTTTGAAGCCCATTAAAATCGTACTGACCAATTGGGATGAAGGGCGTGTTGAAGGGTTGAGAGCCCCTGGACATCCTGCGCGCGATGATTTTCGTGAACGCGAGCTGCCTTTTACCCGAGAGCTTTGGATTGATGCTGATGACTTTATGGAAGAACCACCGAAGAAATTCTTCCGTTTGGCGCCAGGCCAAGAAGTGCGTTTGCGTAATGCCTATGTGATCAAGTGTGAAGAGGTCATTAAAGATGACCAGGGAGAGCTCGTTGAGCTCCGTTGCACGGTCGATCACGATACTTTGGGTAAAAACCCAGAAGGGCGCAAGGTGAAAGGTGTGATTCACTGGGTGAGCGCTGAACATGCGGTACCTGTTGAGGTTCGTCTCTACGATAACCTCTTCCTGGAAGAAGCACCGGATGCGGATAAAGATAAGGATTTTCTGGAGCATCTGAACCCTGAATCTTTGCAAGTGGTTCAAGGCTATGGGGAACCGGCGTTAGCGGAAGCTCATCCGGAAGCGCATTATCAGTTTGAACGCGTGGGTTATTTCTGTGCAGACCGTCACCTCAGTGATACTGAACGCCTTGTCTTTAACCGCACGGTTGGATTGAAAGACTCGTGGGCTAAAATTCAGAAGAAAGGCAGCTGAGGTATGAGTGAGCATGCACTGAAAATTTATAGCACCTTGTCGCGGGAAAAGGCACCTTTCAAGCCTTTGACCCCTGGACAAGTTAAAATGTATGTCTGCGGTGTGACGGTTTATGATTATTGTCACATCGGCCACGCTCGAGTCATGGTGGCCTTTGATGTGATTAGCCGTTATCTACGAGAGTGCGGTTATCAAGTCACTTATGTGCGCAATATCACTGATATTGATGACAAAATCATTCGCCGCGCTCATGACAATGGTGAGCCTATCGAAGCGCTGACTTCGCGCATGATTGAGGCTATGCACGAAGACGAGCGGCGTTTAGGCGTGCTACCCCCAGATCAAGAGCCGCGGGCAACTGCGCATATCGATGACATTGTTGCGATGGTTCAGACGCTGGTGGATAAGGGATATGCCTATCCAGCGTCTAATGGCGATGTTTATTATCGAGTGCGTCGTTTTGAGGGGTATGGCAAGCTCACAAATCGTCAGTTGGATGACCTGCAAGCAGGTGCCCGGGTTGAAGTCGATGAGTTAAAGGAAGACCCGCTGGATTTTGTGCTCTGGAAAGGGGCAAAGCCTGGAGAAGTGGCCTGGGCCTCTCCCTGGGGGGAAGGGCGCCCTGGGTGGCATATTGAATGTTCTGCGATGTCAACTTGCTGTCTTGGTAATACTTTCGATATTCATGGTGGTGGGCCTGATTTACCTTTTCCCCATCATGAAAATGAAATTGCCCAAAGTGAAGCGGCGACGGGCCAGGCTTATGCCAATATCTGGATGCATGCAGGAGCGGTTCGGGTTGATAAGGAAAAAATGTCTAAGTCATTAGGCAACTTCTTTACCATTCGTGAAGTGCTTGAGCAGCATGATCCTGAAGTCGTGCGTTATCTATTGGTTGCCAGTCACTATCGGTCATCGATTAATTATGCCGCAACCGCTTTGGATGAAGCTCGCAAATCCTTAGAGCGTTTTTATAACGCCTTAGCCCAATTGGAAGGTATTGAGTGTGAGTCCTTGCCTGCTGAACCTAAGTGGCGCAATCGCTTTATGGCGGCAATGGATGATGACTTTAATACGCCAGAGGCTCTGGCTGTCTTGTTTGAGCTTGTGCGGCAGCTTAATGCTCACTGTAAACAGAGTGAATGGGCCGCGGCTAAAGGGCTTGCGACTGAATTAGTCTCTCTTGCTGAAATCCTAGGGTTATTGCAGCAGTCGCCCCAGGCTTTCTTGCAGCAGGGAGAGTCTTTAGATGTCGATGAGGCGCGTATTGAGGCTTTGATTGCTGAGCGTGCTGAAGCGAAAAAGGCCAAAAACTTCGCCCGAGCAGACGAGATTAGAGATCAGCTGGCCGCTGAAGGTGTGGTATTGAAAGATAGTCGTGAAGGCACGCGGTGGTCTTTGGCTTGATTTGACGGCCATTGATCTGCAAAAAAACCGCATCAATGTTGATGCGGTTTTTTTATTGCTCACTTGAAGACTTTAAGCTTGGCGAGCGGCCTATTTATGGCGCTAGTCTCGCAGCTCGCCTAATAATGCCTCCACCATTAAGGTGCTCTGCACGGCCGCTTTTTCTAAGAACTCAGGAAAACTGATAGGCGATTCCTTGCCTGCAATATCTGATAGCGCTCGTGTGACGACAAACGGTGTGTGATAGCGGTAGCAGATTTGTGCAATAGCCGCAGCTTCCATTTCCAAAGCGAGTAGGGCGGGGAAGCGTGATTTGACGGCCATGATGCGCTCGGGGTCGGCCATAAAGCTGTCGCCGCTGGCAATCAGCCCATGGTGGACTCGTGCTTCACCAAGTGTTGCGATCGCCCTTTCTACCACCTTGCAGAGGGATGGATCGGCAGGATAGGTGGCTGGCATTTGTGGGATTTGGCCATAGACATAGCCGAAGGCAGTGGCATCGGCATCATGATGGCAGACCTCTGTTGAGATGACGATGTCGCCGATCTCTAACTGCTCGCCTACGCCACCTGCTGAGCCTGTATTGATAACGGCGTCCGGTTGATAAAGTTCCAACAGTAAAGCTGTTGCCATCGCGGCGTTGACTTTGCCAATGCCTGATTGAAGCAAAACGATCGCTTGTCCGTTCAGTGTGCCGATATGAAATAGAGCACCTCCGTGACGCTGAGTCCGAGGGTTTTCCATTTTCTTTAACATGAGTGCCACTTCTTCTTCCATGGCACCAATGATTCCAACAAGTCGCATAATGATTATCCTATTCAGCCTGCCTTCTAGCTCTGATGGCTGGTGGGTATTCGTCTAAGCAGGCATCAATCAGCGCTTACTCGCTTCATGATGCTGGCAGGCTTGTAGCGTATTTTGTAGTAGAGAAGCGCGAGTCATTGGGCCGACTCCTCCTGGAACGGGGGTGATCCAGGCGGCACGTTCGGCGGCAGTAGAAAAGTCGACATCTCCCACTAACGTGCCGTTTTCAAGGCGATTTATGCCGACATCAATCACGATGGCGCCTGGTTTGATCCATTCGCCACGAACCAGTCCGGGTTTGCCTACTCCGACAACAACTAAATCCGCTTGCTCGACCTCAGCTTGTAAATCCTGAGTAAACCGGTGAGTGACCGTGATCGTGCAGCCTGCCAGTAGCAGTTCTAATGCCATCGGTCGGCCGACAATATTCGATGCGCCAACGATTGTCGCTTTGAGGCCTTTTAAATTCACTGGTAGCTGATGCAGGAGTGTCATGATGCCCATGGGCGTGCAAGGGCGCAGGAGCGGCATCCGTTGGGCTAGGCGGCCAATGTTGTAGGGGTGGAAGCCGTCGACATCTTTGTCAGCCCGAATGCGTTCAAGCAAGGGGGCCGCATCGAGGTGTTTTGGCAGTGGCAGTTGTAACAAAATGCCATCCACCTCGTCGTCATCATTAAGCTGGTCGATCAGTGATTCGAGTGCTTCCTGAGTGATGTCAGATTCTGGAGTATAAGAGAAAGAGCGAATGCCGACCTGTTCACAGTCATTGTGCTTGGCTTTGACGTAGACTTGGGAGGCGGGATCGTCTCCTACTAGAATGACGGCCAGTCCAGGGAGGCGTTGACCGGCAGCCTTGCGGGCTTCGATCTGTTGAGTAATATCCTGGCGGATATCCGCGGCAGCTTGCTTGCCATCAATCAGCTGGGCGTTCATGGGCGGCAAATTTCCTTCATTAATTCGGGTATGGGCTTGTTTCTGGCTGATGCGAGATGCATTAATTTCATAGGGCAATGCTTTGAGGCTGGTTTGAGCCTGTGTCACCAGGTTAGCAATGCCTCGATTTAATGTGACAGGTTTCAATCATCACCCTGCCAGTTTCAATGACCTGTCTATTGTCGCATGCGCGTAGAATCCGGCAAAGTCCCATTGCGTGATCTTCTTTAGCAGGCTAAGACGCTGAGCCATCAGTAAAAAAATTAAAATAGGGGGTTGACGCCGCAAGAAGGATCTATATAATGCGCATCTCGTTGAGGACGTAACCACACAGCCCTTGGCTGATGTCGATTATCGGGGTATAGCGCAGTCTGGTAGCGCGCCTGCTTTGGGAGCAGGATGTCGGGGGTTCGAATCCCTCTACCCCGACCACTGATTTCAGTGATCGGTAAGTTGCTGATAAAACGTGAAATTTTGCTAATTTCGGGTTGACAGCATAAAGGATGGGGCATATCATAAGCGCCCATAGCTCAACCGGATAGAGCAACGGCCTTCTAAGCCGTGGGTTGCAGGTTCAAGTCCTGCTGGGCGCGCCAATTATTTGGCGGTGATGCAGGGTTGAGTGCAACGAAAAGAACGTAGTGGTGGGTGTAGCTCAGTTGGTAGAGCCCCGGATTGTGACTCCGGTGGTCGTGGGTTCAAGTCCCATCATCCACCCCAGTCGTTCACGCTAAAATAAGCCCTTCAGGGGCTTTTTTTGTATCTTGTGATTCCTTCCTTTCTCTGTTTAAGCCTGTAAACCGCGATCATTAGGCGGTTCTGTGCTTGCTGCCTTGATTGCAACCCCTTAGAATTGCTGGCTTGTGCTGAAAAGTCCATATAGCCATAGTCCACAGTGTTTACGAGGATTGTCCATGCAAGTTTCTGTAGAAACGACTTCTACGCTCGAGCGCCGCATGACCATTCAGGTGCCGGCAGAGAAAGTTGACGCCGCTGTTCAGGATCGTCTGAAGCAGACTGCACATAATGTGCGTATCGATGGTTTCCGTCCGGGCAAAGTGCCCATGAGCATTGTCAAAAAACGTTTTGGGGCGGGGGTGCGTCAGGAAGTCGTTTCCGAGTTGATGCGTAACCATTTTGTGGAAGCCATTACTCAGGAATCCGTTAATCCTGCCGGCATGCCCGATATTGAGCCCAAGCAAAATGTTGAAGGCCAGCCGCTCGAGTTTGTTGCTACGTTTGAAGTTTACCCGGAAGTCGAGTTAAAAACGCTTGAGGGTGAAACTGTTGAGCGCCCCACTTCCGAAGTGACTGATGCGGATGTTGATGCCTTGATCGACGATCTTCGTCAGCAGCGTGCCGACTGGGAAGAAGCTGATCGTGCGGCGGAAGACAATGATCGCGTTAATATCAACTTTGAAGGCTTTATCGATGATGAAGCTTTTGAGGGTGGTAAAGGTGAAAACCATAACCTGACCTTGGGGTCTGGTTCCTTTATCCCCGGCTTTGAAGAGCAATTAATTGGCGCGAAAGCGGGTGATGATAAAGACGTCGTTGTCACTTTCCCTGAAGATTATCAAGCCGAAACGCTGGCTGGGAAAGAAGCCACATTCAAAGTTCACATCAATAAAGTCGAGGCACAAAAGCTGCCTGAGCTGAATGATGAGTTTTTTGCAGGCTTTGGCGTGAGCGAAGGTGGTGAAGAAGCTTTCCGTGCTGAAGTGCGTAAAAATATGGAAAACCAGCTTCAGCAGACTTTGCGCAATGCGGTGAAGCAGGCCGCTTTTGACGCTCTGTTGAACGTTAATGAAATTGAAGTGCCTAAAGCGCTGGTCGATAATGAAATCGATAATCTGCGTCGTCAGGCCGCTCAGCAGTATAACTTGGGCGATAACTTTGATTTCCGTCAGATTCCAGGCGACCTGTTCAAGGATCAAGCTGAAAAGAACGTTAAGCTTGGCCTGCTGATTAGTGAAGTCGTCAAAGTGAATGATATGAAGGCTGACGATGCGGATGTTGATAAACTGATTAATGAAATGGCTCAGTCTTATCAGCAGCCGGAGCAGGTGATTGAATATTACCGCTCCAATAAAGAGCTGATGGAGCAGGTGCGAGGTGCCGCTCTTGAGCAGCAGGTGGTTGACAAGTTATTAGCTCAGGCGCAGGTTACTGATGTGACCAAAACCTTTAAAGAGCTGACTGCACCGGCGCAATAATTGCGTAACGGGCATATGTTGATTGGGCGGTAACCCAAGCCACGGAACCGGCGCCCAGGCGCCGGTTCCACTTTCGGAGGCAAGTCAAGCATGAGCAAAGCGCTGGATATCCAGAACGCCGGCGGTCTGGTCCCTATGGTCGTAGAGCAGAGTGCTCGCGGAGAGCGTGCCTACGATATCTATTCCAGGTTGTTGAAAGAACGTGTTATTTTTCTGATTGGGCCTGTTGAAGATCAGATGGCAAACTTGGTCGTCGCCCAAATGCTATTTCTTGAGTCAGAAAATCCGGATAAGGATATTTTCCTTTATATCAACTCTCCCGGTGGCTCAGTGACAGCAGGTATGTCGATTTACGATACGATGCAATTTATTAAGCCTGATGTCTCGACGATGTGTATTGGTCAGGCTGCCAGTATGGGTGCCCTTTTGTTGGCTGGAGGCGCTGCGGGTAAACGTTATTGTCTGCCCCACTCGCGTGTGATGATCCATCAGCCGTTGGGTGGCTATCAGGGTCAGGCTTCTGATATTGAAATCCATACCCGTGAAATTCTGACGATTCGCGAAAAATTGAATAAAGTTTTGGCGAAACATACGGGGCAGGATCTTGAAACGATTGCTAAAGACACTGATCGTGATAACTTCATGGACGGTGAAGCAGCAGTCAACTATGGTCTAATTGATGCAGTGTTGGAGCAGCGTCCGGCATAAATGTTTTTCTGGAGACTGTTTTCTGGTAATGGTTTTCCGGTGATTGTTGTCTGGATCAAAGTCGGTGTGAAGAGACTTTAAATTAAAGTCCGGCGAAGGAAGCGTCGATTGAAAAGATTTGATATCTTTCGACATTTCTTTTATAGCGCTCCAATTCACTGAAGTGAGTGACAGGATCAGCCCTCTCTTGCTGATCCTTAAACAGGCCGAAGCGCCATGAGGCATGACGGGGTATTTGAATGACCGACGGCAAGAAAGACAAAGACAAGCTTTTATATTGCTCATTCTGCGGTAAAAGTCAGGATGAAGTGAAAAAGCTGATCGCAGGCCCTTCGGTCTATATTTGTGACGATTGCGTCAGCCTGTGTACTGACATTATTCACAATGAGCTGGCCGGTGATGACCTGCAGGAAGGGGAGGGTGAGCGTTTACCCACTCCGAAAGAGATTCGTGCGACTCTGGATGACTATGTGATTGGTCAGGATCGCGCCAAAATGGTGCTTTCCGTAGCGGTCTATAATCACTACAAGCGTTTGCGCCAACCTGCCAGTGAGCGCGATGACAATGTTGAGCTGGGTAAAAGTAACATTCTGCTGATCGGCCCAACGGGGTCAGGCAAAACGCTGTTGGCTGAAACGATGGCGCGACTGCTGAATGTGCCTTTTACCATGGCTGATGCAACCACGCTGACTGAAGCAGGTTATGTCGGTGAGGATGTTGAAAATATCATCCAGAAGCTGTTGCAGAAGTGTGATTATGATGTTGAGAAAGCCGAGCGAGGCATCGTCTACATTGATGAGATCGATAAGATTTCTCGTAAGTCGGATAATCCTTCAATCACACGAGATGTTTCTGGGGAAGGGGTTCAGCAGGCACTGCTCAAGCTGATTGAAGGCACTGTTGCTTCAGTGCCTCCTCAAGGCGGGCGTAAGCATCCACAACAAGAATTTTTGCAAGTCGATACACGCAATATTCTATTTATTTGTGGGGGCGCTTTTGCTGGTCTTGAGAAAGTAATCCGAGATCGCTCAGAGAAGGGCGGTATAGGGTTCAATGCCACGGTGAAAAGCAAGGAAGACAATAAAGCTGTTGGAGATGTGCTGGTTGATGTTGAGCCGGAAGATCTCGTGAAGTTTGGCTTGATTCCTGAGTTTATTGGCCGTTTACCCGTGATTGCGACTTTGGGTGAGTTAGATGAAGCGGCTTTGGTTCAGATTCTGAATGAGCCTAAAAATGCGCTGACCAAGCAGTATGCTCGCTTGTTCGAAATGGAAGGTGTTGAACTTGAGTTTAGAGAAGATGCCTTACGAGCTGTTGCTAAAAAGGCGCTGGAACGTAAAACCGGTGCTCGAGGTTTGCGATCTATTCTTGAAGGCATCCTGCTTGATACCATGTATGAAATCCCTTCTCTTGAGAACGTCTCAACGGTCGTGGTCGATGAAGGCGTCATTAAGGGCGATAATAAGCCCCTATTAATGTATGAAAATGACGAGCCAGAAGCCAAAGCCGTGAATAACGATTGATCGTTTATTGACGGTGGTACCGCAAAAAGGGCCTGCGGGCCCTTTTTTATTAGAAGCTCTGACGACTTAAGGTGGGCTTATACGTCATTCGGCTGTCTACCGCCTACCATTGCTTGGCTAAGTGCCTATTGAAAAGCATTGAGTGATCCCCATATCGACTGCATTGTATGCACCTGTCGCTATTTTCATTTTTCGGCAGGTCTGAGCGACGAGGAGCTTCTGCGATGACGCAGACAGAACACGAGCAGCATTTAACATTACCGCTATTACCACTGCGTGATGTTGTGGTTTATCCGCAAATGGTGATTCCGTTATTTGTCGGAAGAGAAAAGTCCATCCAGGCGCTAGAAGTTGCGATGGAGTCCGATAAACGCGTTTTCTTGGTGGCACAAAAAGATGCCGGACAAGATGATCCCACATTAAGTGATTTATTTAGTATTGGGACGATTGCCAATATCCTTCAGCTCCTACGTTTGCCTGATGGTACAGTTAAGGTTCTGATTGAAGGTGAGGCCCGTGCGCGTCTCGAACAGCTTGATTCTGAATATGATGATGAAGGTGAAGAAGCCTTTGTTCAGGCTCAAGTGGAGTGGCTTGATAGTGAAGGGCTGAACGATCGCGAGCAAGATGTCTTAACGCGCACCCTCATGAATCAGTTTGAGCAATATGTCAAGCTCTCTAAAAAAGTTCCCAATGAAGTCTTGAATACGCTTCAAGGCATTGCTGATCCGACCCGGCTTGTCGATACTATTTCAGCGCATATCTCGCTGGAAGTCAGTGAAAAACAGAAGTTGCTAGAACTGGATCGTGTGAGAGATCGGCTCGAACACTTGATGGCCTCTATTGAGTCTGAAATAGACTTATTACAGGTCGAAAAGCGTATTCGCGCCAAAGTGAAGCAACAGATGGAGAAAAGTCAGCGTGAGTATTACCTGAATGAGCAAATGAAAGCCATTCAGAGTGAGATGGGTGAGCTGGATGGCGCGGGCAGTGAAGCAGAGCAGCTTGCGAAAAAAATTGATGAAGCGGGCATGAGTAAAGAAGCGCGCGAGAAAGCCCATGCTGAGCTGAATAAGCTGAAAATGATGTCGCCAACCTCGGCCGAGGCGACTGTTGTTCGAGGTTATCTTGAGTGGGTAACGGGGTTACCTTGGAAAAAGCGCTCTCGTTCCAAAATTGATCTGCACAAAGCCACCGAAGTACTTGATACTGATCATTATGGGTTGGACGAGGTTAAAGACAGCATATTGGACTACCTCGCCGTTCAGCAGCGGGTTAAAAAATTGCGTGGCCCTGTGCTCTGCTTGGTTGGGCCGCCGGGTGTTGGTAAAACGTCTTTAGGCGCCTCTATTGCACGTGCGGTTAACCGTAAGTTTGTGCGTATGTCTTTGGGCGGGGTACGTGATGAGGCTGAAATTCGCGGCCATCGCCGTACCTATATTGGCTCAATGCCCGGTAAACTGGTGCAAAAGATGAGTAAGGTGGGGGTTAAAAACCCGCTATTTTTGCTCGATGAAATCGACAAAATGGGGATGGATCATCGCGGTGATCCTGCTTCAGCCTTGCTTGAGGTATTGGACCCAGAACAGAATAATAAATTCGGGGATCATTATCTCGAAGTTGATTATGACTTATCTGAAGTCATGTTCATCTGTACGGCTAACTCTATGAATATTCCTGGTCCTTTATTAGACCGTATGGAAGTAATTCGTTTACCGGGTTATACCGAAGATGAGAAGTTAAATATTGCGCGCCGCTACTTGGTGCCGAAGCAAGTTGATCGCAATGGCTTAAAGGCCGATGAGTTTGAGTTAGATGATGCCGGTTTGCTTGAATTGATTCGTTACTATACGCGTGAAGCGGGTGTGCGTGAGCTGGAACGTCAAATTACGAAAGTTTGTCGGAAAGTGGTGCGGGAGCTCGGTGAAGGTAAGCTGGAATCTCCTGTCACTTTGTCTGACCAGGAAATTGAGCATTATGCCGGAGTCCGTAAATATAGTTATGGGCTGGCTGACCAAGAAGATCAGATCGGCCGCGTGAATGGCTTGGCTTGGACGAGTGTTGGCGGTGAGTTGTTGAATGTCGAGGCCGCTGTTGTTCCTGGAAAAGGACGCCTGGTGAAGACCGGCTCGCTCGGAGATGTCATGCAGGAGTCAATTCAGGCTGCTTTGACGGTGGTGCGCAGTCGTGCGCGTTTACTGGGTATTCCTGCTGAGACTTTTGAAAAGCAAGATACGCATATTCATGTGCCTGAAGGGGCGACCCCTAAGGATGGCCCCAGTGCCGGCATTACCATGTGTATAGCGCTGGTCTCGGCCTTCTCTGGCATCCCTGTACGAGCGGATGTTGCAATGACAGGGGAGATTAATCTTCGGGGTGAAGTCTTACAAATTGGCGGCTTGAAAGAAAAACTGCTGGCTGCACGTCGTGGTGGTATTCGAAAAGTGATCATTCCTCATGAGAATGAGCGTGATTTGAAAGAAATTCCGGATGCCATTAAGGATGCTTTAGAGATTCATCCGGTGAAATGGATTGACCAGGTCCTTGAAATCGCGCTAGCCTACCAGCCTCAGCCACTGCCTCAGGAAGAGGCCTCGGGTCGAGATGAGTCGAGTGATGAATCACGAGCTAATGCACACTGAGATGTGAAAGACTGCTTTACTCGATATTTGGCTTGTATGAAAGTGTAAATGTTGACCTGGGTCGTGTACTGGCTGGGTGCTACTGAGTGTCAATGCCTCTCGTGTTAAGCTCGTAGCAGCCTGACCGTATTTATTGACAGCGCTGGTTCAAACCAATACCGGCGCTGGTTTGATTGAACAATGGATCAGATAACCTTGCTTAAGGGGTGAAATGTGAATAAATCTGAACTGATTGATGCCATTGCTGCGTCTGCCGATATTCCTAAGGCATCTGCTGGACGTGCGTTGGATGCGCTGATTGAAACTGTGAGTGGTTCTTTGCAAAAGGGCGAGCCTGTTGTTCTGGTAGGCTTTGGCACTTTTGATGTGAAAGATCGTGCTGCTCGCACCGGTCGTAACCCCCAAACGGGTCAGCCGATTCAAATCGCTGCGGCCAAAGTTCCTTCTTTCAAGCCTGGTAAAGCTCTGAAAGACGCGGTCAACTAGTCATACCGGTTACGAATGCCCAAAGGACGGGCGTTCCGAGTTGCTAAGTATGTCGTAAAGCGCACCTTCGGGTGCGCTTTTTGTTATGTGTTAAAGTTTTTGTTTTGCTAATGCTTATGTGTGAATAACAGTTTGCGAACCGTTATTGTCGAGTGAATGTTTTTGAATGCAACGGCCTACACATTATCGACTTAGTGTATGAGGTTGGATCAGAGGATTAATCGTGCAACTTCGATGAGGCCTGCTGGTTTGTTGACGCTAATTGGGCTGATTAGCCGGTGGCGTTGATGCACGATTGAACCGGATACAGACTTTAGAGTCGATAAGTGTGCGGGCAATTCTGTTACGGTCATGGCGTCGAAAGCCCAAGTCGGTATAATAAGACGCTTCTGAAAGGATTATTTTCGTTCGAGGGCTCCATGCTGCAGCGAATTCGAGAGAAGTCACAAGGTATCATTGCGTATACCTTGGTCGGTGTTATTGCCTTAACTTTTGCACTTTGGGGTGTACAGTCATTGGTGGGTGCCATGGGTAACGATGGCAGTACGATGGCGAAGGTTGAAGGAACATCGATCACTAGGCCTGATGTTGAGCGCCGGGCACAAGAAATGCTGCGTCAGGTGCTGTCGAATAATGATCAAGTATCTCCTGAAGATATTAATCAGGATATGCTACGGCAATTTGCATTGAATGAGCTGATTCAAAAAGCCGTTGTACGTCACTCTGCCGATCAGTTGGATATGCGGGTCAGTGATGCGTTGGTTGAGCGAATGATTGTACAAAACCCCGCATTCGCTGATGATCAAGGCCGTTTTGATGCTGAATTATTCAAGCAACGTTTGCGTCAGCAAGGGCTTACACCGGTTGCTTACCGTCAGCAGTTACATGAGCAGTTGCTTGCTCAGCAGTTGATCGGAGGTGTTGCGGCCTCTGAGTTCGTTCTGCCAGAAGAAGCTGCGGCAACGCAAGCGCTTGTCACTCAAACACGTGATTACCAATATGCGGTACTTTCCGCTAAAGCGTTGGCTGATAAGATCGAGCTTTCTGATCAGGATCTGGATACTTATTACCAAGCGCATTTGGATCGTTATATGGCACCTGAGCACATTCAGGTTCAATACGTCGTGTTAGATCCTCAGGACTTTGCTGATGATATTAACGTGACCGATGATCAGTATCAGCAAGCGTATGAGCGTTATCGTGAACAAATGAGTAAAACTGAGCAGCGTTCGGCCGCTCATATTTTGCTGACATTTGACAGCCCGGCTGAGCGTGAGAAGCAAATGTCTCGTTTGGAGACTATGCGTAAGCAGTTAGCTTCTGGTGAGGCTGATTTTGCTGATTTGGCTCAGCAGTATTCAGAAGATCCGGCCACTGCAGATAAAGGCGGTGAACTTGGGGTGATTCAGCCTGGCTCGTTGGATGATCAGTTTGAAACGGCATTAGATCAACTGAAAAAAGTAGGCGATATCTCGCCTGTTGTTGAGACACCTTATGGGCTGCATTTGATTGAGCTGACAGGATTAAATGCCAAACCAGTTCCGCCTTTGTCTGACGTCAAGTCTCAGTTGCGCCAACAAATTATTCAGCAGCCTCTAAAGGCCAAGATGAGTGATCGTATTGAAACTTTGAAGAACTTGAGTTTCAGTCGCGATCAGTTAACTCAGGTGGCTGATGAGATGAATCTCAAACTGTCCGAAAGCCCTATTCTAGTAAAAGGTCAGTTGACGGGGTTCTGGGCCGAAGATAAGGTGGCGGCCGCGTTGTTTTCTAAAGAGATCACTGAGGATCACTGGATTAGTGAACCTGTTTCACTTAAAGATGGGCGCTATGTGGCGTTCCAAAGTGAAGAGTACCAGCCTCGCCAGCAACAAGCCTTGTCTGAGGTTAAAGATGATGTGCGTAAGCAGTTGCTCAAAGAACGTGTTGCTGATCAGAACTGGGCGCGTGCAGAGCAAATGCTGGATGCTTTAGAGCAAGGTAAGCAACCCTCTTTGAGCTGGCAGTCAGTAGATAACGCTGCTCGAGGCCGCTCTGAAGCGCCGGCTGCGGTGAATCAACAGGCATTTAAACTGACACTTGATGCCCAAGATGTTGCACGAGTGCATTTATCTGATGGTGATGTTGCGCTTGTGAAGTTGAATGCGGTACACCGCCCCAAAGTGAGCCCGGACAGTGATGGTGTCAGCAACTTCCAGCAAGCTTTAATACGGCGCCAGATGCAGCAGCAACAGCAAATGATGCTATCTCAGTTGCGCCAACAAGCGGATGTTGAAATGAGTAATGGTGCTGGTCAGCCGTAAATGCCTACCCACAGGAGGCCTTCAGTAGGCCTCCTGTGCCGCTCTATGGGAATTAAGCCCGATAGGGCCTTCAAGATAAGACCTTTAAATGTCCTGCTTCATTTGAAGGTTGAATCAAGTTCATCAAGAGCGTGTCTTTTGAAAAAATACACGTCTGATACCGTCAGGTAGATTTGGGATGATGGTCATCAAAGTAAAGATGGCATCGTGCCCGTATTTCCTGTAAGCTTCACGCCCCCCTATAGGACTGGCCCTGATGTTGCGTCGTTCAGTCCGACACTGTGGGGCCTTAGTGACCTACAAGAGTAGACTGAATGAGCTTTGCCTCCCTGGGCCTGTCGGCCCCGTTATTGAAAGCCGTGCAAGATCAAGGCTTTGAAACACCTTCTCCCATTCAAGCACAAGCTATTCCCGCCGCGCTAAGCGGTCGTGATGTGATGGCTGCTGCTCAGACTGGGACAGGTAAAACGGCAGGTTTTACCTTGCCATTGCTGGAAAAGTTATCTCAAGGTAAGCCGGCGCGTAGTGGCCATGTGCGCGCTTTAATTTTGACCCCAACTCGAGAGTTGGCGGCACAAGTTAGCGATAGTGTAGTGAGCTGTGGTCGTCATTTACGCTTAAGTTCTGCTGTCGTCTTTGGCGGTACACCGATTCGTCCGCAAATTACCCGGTTACGTCGTGGCACCGATATTCTGGTGGCCACACCTGGCCGATTGCTGGATCTTTACCAGCAAAATGCGATGCGTTTTGACCGTCTGGAAGTGTTGGTCATGGATGAAGCGGATCGTATGTTAGATATGGGCTTTATCCACGATATTCGTCGGATCATTGGGTTGTTGCCTGAGTCTCGTCAAAACCTGATGTTCTCAGCAACTTTCTCTGATGCTGTGCGTAAGTTAGCGCGGTCGTTGGTGAAAGATCCGCTGGAAATTGCGGTTGAGCCAAAACAAGTCACGACTGACGCTGTTGAGCAGTGGGTGACGCCGGTTGATCGTAAACAGAAATCTGCACTGTTATCACGTTTGATCAACGATAATCAGTGGGATCAAGTCCTTGTGTTTACCCGCACACGTCATGGTGCAGACCGTTTAGCTGAGTTCCTTGATGATGAAGGCATCAAAGCTGAAGCGATCCATGGTAATAAAACGCAAGGCATGCGTCGTCGGACCTTGAATGGTTTCAAAAAAGGGAAGGTTCGGATTCTGGTCGCAACAGATATCGCTGCTCGAGGCATTGATATTCAAGACTTGCCTCAGGTCGTGAACTTTGACCTGCCTGATCAGCCTGAAGACTATGTACACCGTATTGGTCGAACAGGTCGTGGTGGGGCGACTGGCCAAGCGATGTCACTGGTCAGTGCTGATGAATTCCGCCAGCTCTCCGCGATTGAGCGCTTGATTCGTCAAACCTTACCTCGTCGTCCAGTTGAGGGGTTTGAGCCGACACGTGCCATTCCTAAAGCGGGCCCGAAAGGCGATAAACGCAATACTCGTGGACGTAAGCGCCCTGGTGGTAGTGGTGGTGGTCAGCGTGCACAGGGTGAACGCCGTCGTCAGCGCCTGGGTAACAGTAATGGTGGTGGCCAGCAGCAAAAATCTCGACGTACGGGTTAATCCCGACGTAAACCCCTTTAATGCGGGTTTGTAACTAGAGATTTAAAACCCGATCATTGATTTGATCGGGTTTTTTTATTGCGGTTTTCTTGTTGCTGTTGAGCCCTTTCTTGTCATTCTTTTGCTTCTCTCATATCAGGTTCCCTTGGAGCTTGGTCAATGATTATGATCAAGCCAAAATAGGCCTTCAGAAAGAGATCCTCCAGCTAATCTGTCATCTACTGAGCATCAAGCCTCTTGATGCTCAGTTCCTTAGACCACTGTCCTCATAATGAAGAATGCTTTGCAGACTTAAAATAGGCCTTTACCGGTGGAATTGACTGCGCGCAATATGATCATCAAAGTGATATCGAACTGATTTCAATGCTTGATATAGGTGTGCATCAAATGAGTAATTTAGTGTGCTATAAAGTATTACCTGAGTGGCAGTTCGAGACTTTGCCTAGAAGTTTTCGTGAGCAGCATAATACTCGGGCGGGGACTTGGGCTAAGCTTGAGATTCTATCCGGGCGGTTAAAGTATGAGGCGCTTGATGCTGATGGAAATGTGGAGGAGAGCGTTATTTTCGATCAGCATAGTGAAACGCCTTATGTAGAGCCTCAGGCATGGCATCGTGTTGAGCCTCTGGATAGGGACTTACGTTGCCAATTGTCCTTTTTCTGTCGGCCTCAAGACTATTACGCTAAGAAATATGGCTTAACCGCGCCTCATTCCGAGGTGATTGAAGCCGCTCAGTATATTCCCGCAGGTAAAGTGTTGGATATGGGGTGTGGGCAGGGGCGTAATACATTGTATTTGCAACAAAGAGGTTTTGAGGTCACGGCGTTTGATCGAAATGAAAAGTCGGTCGATACATTAACAACGATTATTCAGGATGAGCATTTATCTCATATCCGCGCTTTTGTTGATGATATTGGTCATGTCGATCTTAGTGAGCAATTTGACTGGGTTTTGTCGACGGTTGTGTTGATGTTCTTGGAAAAAAGCCAAATTGCGCATGCCATTAAAACGATGCAGACGTGTACCGTGCCCGGAGGGTATAACCTGATCGTATGTGCTGTCGATAGCCCGGATTACCCATTACCCGATGACTTTTTGTCTTTCGGTTTCAAGCCCAATGAATTAGCTGAGTATTACCAGGGCTGGGATTTCAAAAAATATAATGAGGATGTCGGGCATCTACATCGCCGGGATGCCTCGGGTAATCGGATTGCATTGCGGTTTGTGACGATGGTGGCTCAAAAGCCCGGCGTTAAGTTATAAGTGCGCCATTCGAATGGGATGATGGATTGATAGGCTGGATTGGCGTTCGAATATTCCACCTAATGTGGGGGCTTGTCTCACTCGCTTTTGCCCCCACATCGTTTCCCCATAGGGCCATATTGGCTTAGATCCGTTTGGGGAGTATGACCATGAAACAAATTCGTATTGCACAGCCGACAGGCCTTGATCAACTGACGCTAGAAGATGTCGCTGAGCCCGGCCAGCCAGGGCCTGGTGAAATTAAAGTACGTCTTTATGCCAGTTCACTGAATTATCATGATTTAGGTGTGGCCTCCGGTAATATGCCCGCTGCGCCGGGCCGGATTCCGATGTCTGATGGTGCTGGTGTTATTGATGCGGTAGGTGAGGGGGTCAGTGAATTCCAGGTAGGCGATGCTGTCGTGTCTTGCTTTTTTCCGCAGTGGCAAACAGGGCCTGTACCCGTGCAAGATTTTTCCGGAACGCCTGGGGATGGTATTGATGGATACGCAAGAGACGTTGTGGTGACGCCCGCACAGTGGTTTACGCATGCACCAAAGGGCTATTCTCATACTGAAGCGGCGACTTTGACCACTGCAGGCCTGACGGCTTGGCGGGCGCTCGTGGTTGAAGGAGGTCTTAAAGCGGGGGATACGGTACTGACGATGGGGACCGGGGGTGTCTCTATTTTTGCGTTGCAGCTGGCTAAAAGTATGGGCGCTCGGGTGATTGCGACATCGTCTTCCGATGAGAAGTTGGCGACCCTCAAAGCCATGGGGGCTGATGAGGTTGTGAATTATCGGACACACCCGGAATGGTCTGAGCAGGTTCAGGCGTTGACCCAAGGGCGAGGTGTTGATCAGGTTGTGGAAGTTGGCGGCCCGGCCACATTGGGACAATCCATTCGTGCTTGCCGTGTGGGGGGGCATATTTCACTCATTGGTGTACTGACAGGCTTTGATGGCCAAATTCCTACAGGCGAATTCATGCTAAAACAGCAGCGCTTGAAAGGGATTGTTGTGGGGAGCCGTGAGCACCAGCAGGCGTTTATTGCTGCGCTTGAGAGCACCGGGGTGAAGCCTCACATTGATCGTGCTTTTGCGCTGGCTGATTTGCGCGATGCTTTTGAGTATGAGATCAGTGGTCAGCATTTGGGTAAAATTGTCGTCGATTATACGTTGTAATTGGGGCAGCAGATGTTAATCCACTTTTCTGTTTTCTTGTGATAATGGCTGGGCGCTTCACTTAAAGCGCTCAGCTTTTTTTTATCGATCATTTTTCAAATGGCGATCAAAAAACGCGATTAACCGTTGATGATGACCGTTTTCTCCCTCGCTATTCGGGATATGATCTTGTCGTGAGTGGTGCTACGTCATGGCTGCACTCTTCAATCCTGTGAGCGTGAGGGCTCCATTGCTTTGGGGTTGCGCGGGTAGAAATGGTCGGGCAACCGGGTCTGTTTTGTAAAGTATCGAGTGTTTTTATAAGGCATTTTCATAAAGCCGGATACGCCAAGCCCTTGAATATCGGGAATCGCCTGGACAATATCGTTAAGTAGCGTTGCAAACGCTGTTTCTCGGCTGGCATCCAATAAAACATAGTGACTATGTAGCTTAAGGTGTGTGGGGAGCACTTCGAAGATAATGAGCCCGGTATGTCGAATCTCATTTAACTGAGCGATTTTATTTAAAATTGAGTGCGGAAGCTGAAGGAGCTCGTCAGGGTCATCGCCATCTTCAAAGTAAGAGTGATGACGACTCTGATCATCATCTGCTGGCGCAATGGACGCCATGGTGTAGGGAATATGCCAGTCTTTGGGGGGGGTAAAAGGTGATTGCTCATCGTCTCGATGTAGGTGACGCGTGACTTTGGCGTCAAACATACAACATTTAAATACGCCCTCATGATGTAGCGCTCTTGCCAGCGTGACCAGTGTGTTCACGGCATGAATAAACGGCAGTTTAAGCGTTGAATCATGTAAGTTCAGACTGGAATCAATTAACAGTTGCTCTTCACTCCAACGAATGGCAAGGCCGCCGACAATAGGATAGCGCCCCAAGCGACTGACGGCGGCCATAAGGGCACGTTCGGTCGGGCCCATGCCGTCCATGAAGTTTTTATAATACTTTTCCAGCTCGACATCGCCGACATAAGCTAAGACAGCGGGATCGGCTTGACCTTGACGCAGAAAGCTCAAACGCGAGCTGTAGACAACGGTTTCTATCTCGGGGTCGCCATCGTAATGCCAGATCGGAATCTGTGGTTTTAATGGTGGATTGGGTAAATCAAGCATGACCCAGTGTTCCATTAAGGGGCCTGAGCGTAACAGTTGATCCCCGGCCTGTTGCCGTTCAATGGGTGAACCACTGAGTAGTTGTTGCAACCCTTCAGCAAATGGGCGAGGTAGGCCGAGTGCTGTGGCCGGTATGGCTTCATAGCCATATCGGCAGGTCTGACCTGAGGCGATGGCATAAAGGGTTGCCGCAAACCCTTGTTCATCAAAACGAGGCGAGCTTGGATAACCATTGAGCTGCTCTTCCCCAATAAAATAAACATCACCTAATTTGGCATTCGTCTGATGGGCATGCTCACTGACTCGGGTCATTTGTGTGGGGCCGACTGGCAGACCTTGGTGGTCTTCTTGAGCGAACACGCTCGATCCCCAGTCGACGAGTTGTATTTGTTCCTGCTCGGAGTCAAATACAATATTAGAGGGTTTGATATCGCCATGAACTAAGGGGGTCGGTTCCCCATTGTCGTTGCGATGGTGACGTAAGGCTCTCAGTAAATCGATCAGCTGGAGTGCAATTTTGACGACCAGTCGTGGAGAGAGTGGCCCGTGCCTCAGGATATAACGATCCAAGTCTAAGCCCTGGGCTTTTTGTGTAATCAAAACAGATTGGCGTTGAATACGTGTGAACTCAATGACCTTTGGGATATTCGGATGCTCGATACGGGCTTGCATCCAAGCTTCCTCTTCTAAGCGGTCTTGTACGGCTTGAGGAAGATTAATGCGTGAGAACTTAAAGACGTAAGCTTGATGAGGCGCCAGCGTGGAGACTTGGGCCGTTGCGTTAGCGGTCCCTTGATGAGAACGCCTTGAATTGTCGGCCTCTTGTGCACCGAAAACAAAGCCATAAGCGCCCTTGCCGATAAAATACACATTACGAAAGCCTAGGGTGCGAAGTTGATCTTGGCAAAGCTGCACCCATTGCCGAATACGCTCAGCATCTTCATGGCGCATCAGATAAAGGGATTGCTCCTCGCTGATATAAAACTGTTGGAGCAAGGCCCTAGAGGGGTCTTCTGCGCTTGAGCTAGGGCGCTGGGGCAGCTTTGTCATGGGTTAACGCAGTTCAGTCAGCATGGTCACCGGTTGTTCCAAATAAGATTTCCATAGATTGCTGAAGCGCGCCATGGTGGCGCCATCAATAATACGGTGATCGCCAGACCAGCTGATCTGGATGATTTTGCGCGCTTCGACATCGCCTTGGTTATTGAATCGCGGCAGTGACTGCATGCGCCCTAATGCCACAATCGCGACCTCCGGTTTATTGATAATGGGGGTTGCTGTGGTGCCACCCAGTGCCCCGATATTGGAAATACTGATGGTGCCTTGTTTCATGCTGTCAGGGGGGAGCCGGCCGGCTCTGGCTTGTTCGGTGAGTTGAGTCACTTCAGCGGCAATCTCTCTTAAGGATTTGTGCTGAACTTGTTTGATGTTAGGCACCATCAATCCCATGGGAGTATCTGCAGCCATGCCAATATTGACATCATTCAGATACGTCAGCGTTGTGCAGTCATCATTCACTCGACTATTGAGGATCGGATAAGCCTGAATGGCGAGTGCCAGTGCTTTCATCATAAAGGGCAACAAGCTGAGCTTGATCCCTTCCACTTCAATCTCTTGTTTTAATTGCTGACGAAGCTGATCAAGTGTCGTGATATCAACTTCATCACTATAGGTGAAATGGGGAATACACTTGACGGCCTCTTCCATTTGTCGAGCCATCGCGGCGCGAACCCCTTTAATGGGCTCAGTGCGATCACTACCGGGTTGATGCGATGTGCCAACGGCAGGCATATTGTCAGCCGTTTGGTGTGAAGACGAGGAGACGTCGCCTTGATGATTCGACTGATCATTTAAAAGGTCTTCTTTTAAAAGGTCTTCTTTTAGCACTCGGCCATCTTTCCCACTGCCTTGAATTAGGCTTAAATCCAGTGAGCGTTCACGGGCAATGCGTCGGACCGCTGGGCTGGCAAGGGCTTTGCCTGGCCGAGAGACTGTCGTTGCTGATGTATTGTGATCTGATGTCGTGCTTTCGGAGCAAGGGTTTGCACTGTTTGAAGATGAGCTTTCCGCATTGAGAGCATCGCCTTGAGTGACTGTTTCGGTGGTCTCTTCATGGTCTGCGTCTACTTCAATTTCAAAAAGTGGCTGACCCACGCGTGCGGTCTCGCCTTGAGCCCAATAGAGCTGGCTGATTGTGCCAGTATGCATGGCGGTTATCTCAACCAGAGCTTTGTCTGTCATGACATCGGCGACGGGCTGGTCTTCTTCAATGGCTTGACCCGGCTGCACATGCCACTCGACCAGCTCACATTCAACGATGCCTTCGCCAATATCCGGCAGGATAAAATCAGTTTTCATATCATCCTCCGAGATCAATAGTTTAGGCTGTCGTGGATCGCATCCACTAGCTTCAATGCATTGGGTAAGTATTCTTTTTCCAATGCCAGGGGGAAGGGCGTGTCGAGCCCAGTGACTCGCATGATCGGTGATTCCAGTGAAAGGAAGCACATCTCTTGTAGGGTGGCGCAAATTTCAGCACCAAAGCCACTGGTTCTGGGGGCTTCATGGGTCACAATTAATCGGCCGGTTTTGCGCACCGATTCAGCAATGGTGTCACTGTCCCAGGGGAGTAGCGTGCGTAAATCAATGACTTCGCACTCAATACCTGATTCTGATGCTTGCTGTGCGGCGGCTTCTGCCACTTCGACCTGCGCGCCCCAGGCCACCAGCGTGAGATCCTGACCTTCGCGGACAATTTCAGCCTTGCTGAGCGGTAAGGTATAAGCGTCTTCAGGGACATCACCGACGGCGGCCCGGTAAAGACGTTTGGGTTCGAAGAATAAGACGGGGTCATCGTCTTGGATCGAGGCCAGCAACAATCCTTTGGCTTGATAAGGGTTACGAGGGACCACAATTTTAAGGCCTGGAGTGTGCGTAAAATAGGCCTCTGGAGATTGTGAGTGGTATAGGCCGCCGTGAATGCCACCGCCATAAGGGGTGCGAATGGTGAGGCTGCCGACATCAAACTGATTACCTGATCGATAACGGTACTTGGCCGTTTCGTTGACGATCTGATCGAAGGCCGGGAAAATATAATCTGCAAACTGTACTTCAGCGACTGGACGCATACCTTGAGCGGCTAAGCCATTGGCAAAGCCAACAATACCTTGCTCGGTCAAAGGTGTATTAAAGCATCGGTCACTGCCATATTTTTCCTGGAGTTGGCTTGAAGCCCGGAAAACTCCGCCAAATTGACCCACATCTTCGCCAAAACAGAGCACTTGTTCATCCGCTTTCATGGCGAGGTCCAGCGCACTATTAATGGCTTGCAATAAATTCATCTCAGCCATGGTGTAGCCTCCCTGCTGTTTTAGGATAGGCCTCAGGGTGTCGCTGAATATGCGCTTCCAGCGAGGCAAATTGGGCTTCTAAATGGGCAGGAACCTGCTGATAAACATCCGTCACTAGATCTCTTAAGTGAGGTGCGGGGATTTTCTCAGCGCGTTTCATGGCGTTAGAGACTGACTGCCGATACTCTTCTTTGAGTGCTTGATCTTGTGCCTCATCCCACCAGCCTTGAGCCATCAACCACAGCTTAAAGCGTTCTACAGGGTCTTTATGGCGCCATAATTGTTCTTCTTTGCGACTTCGGTAACCTGTCGGATCATCCGAACTCGAGTGAGCGCCGAGGCGGTAAGTCATGGCTTCGATTAATACTGGCTTTTGTGATTCAACGGCATAAGCTCGGGCGTCTTGTGTCGCTTTTAGAACCGCCAGCATGTCGTTGCCATCGACACGAATTGTGCGAATGCCATACCCCGGCCCTCGTGATGCGATACCATCGCCCGCATATTGTTCATGTGCTGGGGTTGAAATGGCGTATCCATTGTTGCGGCAAAAGAAAATAACAGGGGCGTGTTTGACTGCAGCCATATTCAATGCGGCGTGAAAGTCACCTTCTGAAGCTGCGCCTTCGCCAAAGTAGCAGATCACACAACTCGATTGTCCGCGAAGCTTCATCCCATAGGCATAGCCTGCCGCTTGTGGAAGCTGCGTCGTCAGCGGGGATGAAATGGTCATGTAATTAAGCTCGCGGCTGCCGTAATGCACGGGCATCTGGCGACCCTTACCTAGATCTTGCTCGTTAGAGAAGATCTGGTTCATGAACTGATCAACGGTAAACCCTCTGAAAGCCAGAGCGCCTTGTTCCCGATATTGCCCCATAATCAGATCATCATCGGTGAGGGCAGCACAGCTTCCAATATCGGCGGCTTCTTCCCCGGTTTCCGTCATGTAGAAGCTGATGCGTCCCTGGCGCTGGGAGGCCAGCATCCGTTCATCTAAAGCACGAATAAAACAACTGGTTCGATAAATCTTCTGTGCTAGAGACTGATCGATATCAGGCATGGTGGCGTCAGGGTAAACCTGACCGTCGGTTTGAAGTACACAGAATGTCGGTATTGCTTGTTGCAAGCTGTCTGAGAACACCGGTTGGTTGACCTGATGTTCTGCCCAATGACGTTGGTCACTCATGGCAGTACCTTCTTATTGTGTTTTTGGCTGGCGGATTGTGTCCGCATGAGCCGAACACGCTGAGTAGGATCACTACTCTTCATCTGACATCACTTTTCATCTGGCATTGTCAATTCATGTGTTCGGCACTGCTCAAAGCAATGTAGCGGTGTGAGGGGGGAATCACAATATATGCAGTTGACGTAAACGTCATTTTTTAGACTAAAGTCTATTTTGGTGGGTGATGAGACGAACGAGTAAACGCTCAATAAGTGCTTGAATCAGAAACCGGCCATCCATTTGCGGCCATCGGCTGGGCCAAAAAACTCTGGATTCAAAAGTCCTGAATTAAACTCTGCCGGCTTTCCAAAGGTTTGACTGCCCAAGGGGCTGGGTTTCCAAAAGGCTTGGTCAAAACGACTGCTTATAACGGCTCAAGACGACATCGCGCCTTGTATCGGGGCTGCGGTATGACGCTGGGTTTGAGCTTTACGATAGCGTCCCACGATCAAGGCAATTGAGGATACGCTGAGCAGTGCATAGGGGATTAAGTGCCAACCGAGTAGCAGGCCCGTGGCCAATAGAATTAAGGCATCGAGTCCTAATAACACGACCCCGGTATTCCAACCAAAGTGATGTTCTAACCAAAGTGCAGGTACATTCGTACCGCCCATCGAACTATTGTGCCGAAACAGCACGACCATACCAAAGCCCAGCAAACATGAGCCGGCGAGTACACCTAACAAGGGCGTGACATTCAGAGAGAGCTGAGCGTTTAGGCCATGGCTGAGTACGGCTACCAAGGTGACACAGCTGATAGACTTTGTCATAAAGCGCTGTCCCATCGTGAGCCATGCCATGATAAAGAAGGGCAGTGCAACGATCACAAGACTATAACTAATTGACAGTCCACTCAGGTGAGAGAGCAGCAAGGCCATGCCAGGGGCTCCGCCTGTCATGGTACCGGTCGACTTTAAAAATATAACGCCCAAGGCAATCAAAAAGCAGCCTTCTAATAAGCCTAAGGCATGAGATAAATGCTGCTTCATGGGGGGGGATCCTTTCTTGTGAGTCATCATCGATGGGTGATGCGTGATTGCGCATGTGGGGTCTAGCCTGCGAATTATCGGTGTTTACAGGCATGATCTCAAATGATGATGGGTTATTTGATGCATGATTTATATGCATGCCGCGGGATTGGTGGTGAGGTTTGGGCGTTTCTCTTATTCATGGGCTTAAAAACGATTTCATGGGTTTAAAAACGATAGAAAAAGACGACTCGATCGTGAACTTAAGCTTGCTGGAACCTATTGTGAGGCTTGCTTTCCAACTTAAAGCACATGGATGTGAATCCTGTTCTGGTCGTTTTTCCCGGCATCAAATGCCGGGTTTTTTATACGTCAATGCCGCCTTTTTGATGATGGATGTCAAGGGATATCCACATCGTACTTGAGTGTTGGTGAGGCGATGGCTGGGTCTCCACTTGTCAACCCTAAATTGTCTGGTCGAAGCTGATTTTTATTGATATCTGCGTGCCTTCTGTGTGTGGTGTGATGAGCCATACATAGCGCCATGCCGGGCTTTTAAAGCATTTTGTCAACCCCTTGACACGATGTTTTGAGAATCCTCTTTATGAGCTGGTGGCTTTTTAGCCAACCTGTCTCTAAGCCTGATAGGATAGCTTTTTGAGCGACTTGATCAATTGTTTTCCACTGAGTTATGCACAGCTTTTGTGAATAACCGATGTCACCGAAATTGGCGGTGGATAACCGGCTTGCAAGTGGTTATCGATAATTTTTCTCATTATTGTCCGGTTGATTATGACATCGGGATAAAAAACGCGTTAAGCGGGTGGGGCTAGTAAGCGGGTTAGGTTAGATTGGGGAGAGGCTGAGAAACCCATGCATGACAACGTGCGGGTATAGAAGGAAGAGATACAAAAAAGGAAGCGGGTGTCAGCGCTTCCTTTTTTGATAATAGCGATGATTTAGGTGGCCGGTACTGCAATAGCGCGCATTGAAATAATCAATGCTTCAGTGATGGTCTAAAAACCTGCCACTTGTTGTGGCATGTCCAAACTGAAGTGGCGTCTGGCGTAAGCCGCGACATCAACATCTTGATCGTGACAGAGGCGTTGACGATGCTGTGAATTCAGGTCTGCACGTTGACTGACGGCTAAACGAACGGCTGGTTCATTGTCAATGATCAGCTGCTCTAGTCGTTGTTGACTGAGGTTGCCTTTGCGAGCGGCCATGTGGCGCAGGCGAACATCATCACTGTTGGCCAGAGTATCTGCCAGTGCCGTTGGGAAGGAAGGGTTTTGCAGCATCCAAAAATGCCATTCTGGATAGCGCGTGTAGATGTCTTGCCAGACCGAGTCCTTGGCCGGTTGGGTCAATGCAAGCTGAAAGCCTCGCAAATCACCATAGTTCATCATTTCAGCATAATGGAAAGCGTCACGAATCATGGTTGGACTCAGGTCAGTGCAGTAGTCTTAGGTTATTTGATCTAGACTAAAGTATAAGGCTTGAGAGGGGGGATGATCAAGATCTATATCTTTGTATCTTTATGCTGTGGGGCTGCGGATGGGCGCTATTGATGAGCACTGTTCAGGCGCCGCCTTAATATCAGGGGGCGAATAGTAAGAGGAGCCTGATCCAGTCTTAAAGACCAATCTTCAAATGACGCGCTTTTAAAAGCCGATATGTGGCAATGAACTATTGAATTGACGATTGTTATTTTCAGAGGTAACCCGCCTGGAGTAATGCTGGACGTGCATCTTCACTGGTCAGGTAGCGCACTAGCCTTTGGACCGCACGGTCTCGGTTACTTTGATTCAACAGAATCATCGAATAATGAATAGGCTGGTACATACGTTGTGGAATACGCAGAACATCTCGCGCAGGCGCGACTTGCATGGATAAAAGTTCCCGATAATTAAAAAAACCTGCGCCGACATCACCCAATCGAATAAAGAGGGCGTTATCTTTTAAGGTCGGGGCTTCCACTAATCGTTTACTTAAACGGGATTTCAAGCCGGCGGCATTCAAGGCTTCAAGCGCGGCCTGCCCATAGGGTGATACCGTCGGATCCGGTAATGTGATCAACCGATCTTGTAATAAAAGAACATCAAGGTCTCGGGCACTCTCTTGAGGCGCCCATAAAGCCAGTTGGCCATCCACAAATTGACGGACTTCATCTGCATTGCCTCTTTGAACGAGCTTCAATCCTTCTTTGAGGGTAAAGCCAATGTAAAACGCGACTTCATTTTGTGTGCCAGAACGTAGGTTATTCCGAAAATCCTTGGTTGGGATGACCAATACTTCGGTAATGGTGGAGGGTTGTTGTTGGCGATATTCTTGTAGAAGGGCGCGTATGGGTTGTTCGAATTCAGGGGAGACTGCAACCTGAATACGACTATTGGCCCAGCTGGTCACCGATGTGAATAGAAGCAGAGCGGTTAAACACAAGGTGATCAGTCGTGGGTTGATTAAGCGATTGACTTGATGTCCACATCGTCTCATTAGTCTGTCCTTCATTCTGACGTTAAGCACTTTCGGTCGAGCCCTATCATATTGCTCGACATTTAATCCTTGGGTTAGACCGATGTACTTTACATGATCCATCTAATGAAGACTGAATTTTAACTCAATGTCCCGTCATTTCGATGTTTGGCATGGTGTCGATATTTTGATCTATGAACGGAAATGGTGGACATGCGCTTTGGGCCGGTGCATTTCAATTTAATACAGCGAACTCGCCGCTGAATACTGCTCGCGAGTCTTCAGCGGTTCATCGTGAGACCTTGTCAGACATTAATCAAAATCAAGCGGCTTATTCGATCAGGCAGGTAATGGTATGGCATTAGGTTTGTGTTGCTTGGAACGCCAGGCTGAGGGGGAGATGCCTGTGTTTTGTCGGAATTGACGTGAAAAGTGACTCGGTGTGGCGAAGCCTAGGTCATAAGCAATTTGAGTAATGCTACGTCGAGGTTCCATCAAAGCACGGCATGCCGCTTTAATACGCAGTTGTTGTTGATAAGCTTGGGGTGTGCAGCCCAACTCTTGTCGAAATAACCGATATAAGTGAGGTCGACTGATGCAAGCTGCGCGAGTTAATGCGACTGGATCGAAAGGTTCATGCGCATGCTGCTCAAGCCACTTAAGGGCCGCCTCTAGGCTGTGATGAGGGGGATTGGGGGATAGCGACTGCTGGATGAGTAATGCTCGCGTCTGGTGACGTAACATTCTGACAATGAGCTCACTGATTGCTAAATCAATGAGATAGCTGCGATCAGGATCGGGCTCGCAAAATAAAGTTACCAAGCGTTCCAGCAGTTGCTGGGTTGCCGCACCGTGGGTTGTGTGAATGACTTGTGGTGAGTATTGCCAGTCAGGTAGTTCATCGTGTCGCGGTTGCTTTTGATTGAGTCGGGTGAGTTCTTGCTCTATCCGATCTTGATCAATATGCAATGCCATGCATGTCGTGGGGTGATCCGGTTGTGCCTCTGGGAAATCAATATGGACGGTTTGTCCTGGCGCCATTACAAATGATTCGTAGGGTAGGAACTCGCTGGCCGTTTGATCCGCCTGATGCATAACTTTTTTGCCTTGCAACATACCGCAAAAAAGCAGTGCTTCAGCATGTAACGGAACTCTATTGGCGGGTTCATAGGTGTCATAGAGGCTTAATTCCAGGTTGCCATTATGAAAGCTGATACGATTTTCAATCCATTGGGTTGGCTTGGCCCTGGCGGCCTTTAATCGAGAGATCTGAAACATGGGACACCCTCTGATTTATCGTTATTAGCCCATTAAACACCGAGCTTGCCTGATATTGATCAAGGAGACTATTGGCGTAACGTCTTAGGCTGAATCTGGGGCACTTGCTAACTTGCCTCATGTTATCGCGATGCCAATGTCATATCTGTGTTCTATATGGGGTCAACTTTGCGACTGTTCCAGTCATCGTCTTTCGGCACCCTACTTCTGCTGTCTTGCGCGATGGCTGTTGCGTGATTGACTATGCTGAACATACGCTGACTTGCACTCACTCAAGGCTGTTCTCTGATGATGCCATGAGATTTAAGGAACACTGCTTGCGACTCACAGACAAGCAGTAAGTTCAGAAGCAAGGCAGGGTTAAGCAGGTAACGATGTTGGACAGTTTGTTTACATAATAATCCAGGAGTTGCGTCATGATATATGCTCAACCGGGTCAGTCAGATGCCAAGGTGGCATTCAAGAAGCGCTATGGAAATTATATCGGCGGGCAGTGGGTAGAGCCTGTTGAGGGACGTTATTTTGAGAATGTTTCTCCTGTCAATGGGGAGGTGTTCTGTGAAATTCCGCGCTCGAGTGCTGCTGATATTGAAAAAGCACTGGATGCAGCGCATGCCGCTTTCTCAGCCTGGGGGAAAACATCCGCGACTGAGCGCTCTAATATCTTGTTGAGAATTGCCGACCGGATTGAACAAAACTTAGAAACGCTAGCGGTTGCTGAAACTTGGGATAATGGCAAGGCTGTTCGCGAAACATTGAATGCCGATATCCCTTTGGCTGTTGATCATTTCCGCTATTTTGCAGGGTGTATTCGAGCCCAAGAAGGGACAGCTGCTGACATTGATGCCAATACGGTGGCTTATCATTTTCATGAGCCGCTCGGGGTTGTGGGGCAAATTATTCCGTGGAACTTCCCGCTGTTGATGGCAACTTGGAAGTTGGCGCCGGCGTTGGCTGCGGGTAACTGTGTCGTGCTGAAACCTGCAGAGCAGACGCCTGCTTCAATCCTGGTACTCATGGAGTTGATCGGAGACTTGCTGCCAGAAGGTGTGATTAATATCGTCAATGGTTATGGTGCCGAGGCCGGGCAGGCGCTAGCGACCAGTAAGCGAATTGCTAAAATTGCCTTTACTGGCTCAACGCCTGTCGGGGCCCATATCCTGAAGTGTGCTGCAGATAATATTATCCCTTCTACGGTTGAGCTGGGCGGTAAATCTCCCAATATTTATTTCCCGGATATTATGCAAGCCGAGCCCGAGTTTATTGATAAAGCCGTTGAAGGGTTGGTGCTAGCCTTCTTCAACCAAGGCGAGGTGTGTACTTGTCCCTCACGCGCGTTGATCCATGAAGATATGTACGATGACTTTATGGCGCGTGTTCTTGAGCGAGTTAAAACTATCAAACGAGGTAATCCGCTAGATACGGATGTTCAGGTGGGGGCTCAAGCATCTCAAGAGCAGTTTGATAAGATTATGTCTTATATGGATATTGCGCGTGAAGAGGGCGCTGAAGTTCTGGCTGGTGGGGATCGTGAACGCCTTGATGGCCCTTATGGTAATGGTTATTACGTTCAGCCAACGTTGCTGAAAGGCCATAATAAAATGCGTATTTTCCAAGAGGAAATCTTTGGTCCAGTGGTGTCAGTAACCACATTTAAGACTGAGGCTGAAGCTTTGGAAATTGCTAACGACACCGAGTTTGGTTTAGGCGCTGGGGTCTGGAGTCGTGATATTAATACGGCTTTCCGGATGGGACGTGGTATTCAGGCGGGTCGAGTATGGACTAACTGTTACCATCAGTATCCCGCACATGCTGCTTTCGGGGGGTATAAGAAATCAGGGATCGGTCGTGAAACCCATAAAATGATGCTGGATCATTATCAGCAAACGAAGAACCTCTTGGTCAGCTATGACATCAATCCACTGGGATTCTTCTAGTTCATTCGAAAAAGCGTCGCCCAGTGCGGCGCTTTTTCTCGTTTGTTCAGCAAATCCTGGATTAATGACAATAAAATAATTAGGAGTCAGCCTTATGGATAGCACAATGAAAGCTGCTGTTGTTCGGGAGTTTGGCAAGCCGCTAGCAATTGAAGAAGTTGAGGTCCCTCGCCCTGGAAGAGGTGAGGTCCTGGTTAAAGTGGCTGCTTCAGGGGTTTGCCATACCGATTTACATGCGGCGCATGGTGATTGGCCGGTTAAGCCGAATCCGCCTTTTATTCCAGGCCATGAAGGTGTCGGGCATGTTGTGGCGGTCGGTGAAGGTGTGAGTCATTTGAAAGAAGGCGATCGAGTCGGTGTACCTTGGTTGTATTCTGCTTGTGGGCATTGCGAGCATTGTCTAGGCGGTTGGGAAACACTGTGCGAGTCCCAGCAGAATACGGGCTATTCTGTGAATGGTGGTTTTGCCGATTATACGTTGGCGGCTGCGGACTATGTCGGCCGTTTGCCTGACAATGTCGACTTTCTTGAAATTGCGCCTGTGCTTTGTGCTGGTGTGACGGTTTATAAGGGTCTGAAAATGACCGACACCCGTCCGGGACAGTGGGTGGTAATTTCAGGTATCGGTGGTTTGGGTCATATGGCGGTACAGTATGCGAAGGCGATGGGGTTAAATGTAGCGGCTGTTGATATTGATGATGCTAAGCTGGCATTGGCGGAGCGCCTGGGGGCTACGGTGACCGTGAATGCGATGAAGACGGATCCAGCGGCTTACCTGAAGAAAGAAATTGGCGGGGCTCATGGCGTACTGGTCACTGCGGTTTCACCTAAAGCCTTTGATCAAGCTCAACGAATGACGCGGCGAGGGGGGACCATTGCATTAAATGGCCTGCCGCCGGGTGATTTCCCGCTCCCTATTTTTGATACCGTCTTGAATGGTATTACCATACGCGGTTCAATTGTCGGGACACGTCAGGACTTACAGGAAGCGTTGGATTTTGCCGGTGAAGGTAAAGTCAAAGCGACCGTGGCCAGTGATCGACTAGAAAATATCAACGATATCTTTGATAAAATGCTGAATGGGCAAATTGAAGGGCGTATTGTTTTGGATATGCAATAGAGCTCAGCCAAGTGCTTTCACTATGCTTGTCATGGGCTGTGACTAGGAATTAAATGCCCTATTGCTGTGCAGTCATTCATGATTGAGTATTGATAGCGTTAAGTCGTGGCTTCAATAGCAATGCCCTGGCATCGTCGGGGCATTGCTTTTTTATGATCTCAATTATAGCCATGCAGCTTTTTACACTAAAGATTGGTGTCGTTTATTCGGTTCAGGTTGTGATTACCCTAAACGATCTGTTTGGGTTTGTGGGTCTTCTGTTTTACCCTCAAATGATTTCAATCTCCAATCTCCAGAAGCTCAATCAGTATCAAGCGCGTGCAGTGTTAAATTGGTACTATGTTGCATTGGTACGATGCGTTGCGCAGGCATTAATGTATGTGCGCTATAGCATATGATGTGAAGGTAATATGAGTGGTTTCTGTCATCAGATGCAATATTGAGTATTCTCAGATTCAGATATAGGTGTTCGAAATCGGAACCTTTAGACAGCATATAATTTTTATTGTGAGCAAATTAAATGTTAAGCTTTCATCAAATAGGGTTGCGGCTTGATTTTTTTTAACTAGAATATAGCCGAAACTATCCAATGTTACTAATCCATATGAGGTCTATCTAAATGTCCATGCTGGCAAGTTATCGTGAAAAAGAAGAATTGATGCGCAAATTGCAGGATGAATTGCGCCGCATGGAAGAGAATAAGCAGCTTCAGGAAGAATTGAACTTCAAAAAAGATATTGAAGCCGTTCTCGATCGCTATGAGCGTTCTCCTAAGGATTTGGTTCAACTATTTGGTTTGGCATCTACCAGCTCATCAGGTACGGCTCAAGCTAAAGCTGGAGGCCGTCGCAAACGTAAATTGAAAGTCTATAAAAATCCAAATACCGGTGAAGTGATTGAAACCCGCGGTGGCAATCATAAAGATTTGAAAGCCTGGAAGGCTGAGTTTGGTAATGAAACAGTTGAAGGTTGGGTCGTAGAAGAGCGCGATTAATCAATCGCCACTTTGTAAGCTGTTATACAGATTAATACTGTCTCAGCTGTTGTGATAAAAGCGCACCTCAAGTAGGTGCGCTTTTATTTTTAAGCTGTTGTTGCTGTGTAAGCGCACCGGTGCTGAATCGTATCACTAGATGAGGCACCACTTATTTGCCTTCAGAAATAAAGGTTGCCTCTCACCGAGCGACTTATTTTGAGTCGGTTCTCGTTTGGTCCCAGCGTCTGAGAAATGTACGTCTTTTTAATGGATCCAGGATAGTGAGTAACCCCGTATCGATGGGAATGGGGTGTAATGCTGTGCCAGCCTTGGATTTAAGTGATTGTGCGGTCCAAGGACCCTGGATCGAATGTTTTAAAGCAAATAAAGGGGTTTGGGTGGCCATGAGTGATTGCCCTTGATCACTTAATAGAAAATCGATAAACAATCGGCCCGCTTTCGGGTGGGGAGCGTTGCGTGGCTGTAAGGCGAGCCGTGTGACGACCAGTGCATAGTCCTCAGGGACTTGAACGATCAATTCCGGATGTTGTTTAGCGGCTTGAATGGCATATGAGCCTAGTAAGTTATATCCCAGTCTGGCTTGACCTTCGATAATTTTTTGGATCATCTCATTCGTTGTGCCGCCCTCTTGAAATCGGGCCTGTGATAATGCATTGGCCAGCGCCCAGAATTGTGGTGAAAAGCGCGCATCATGCATGCCCAACATCAAGCCGAAGGCACTGACGTGGGGATCATAGGTAATCACCTGTCCTTTAAGTTGTGTTTGAGGCGAGTTTAATGCTGTTAATAATTGATCATGACTGCGTGGGGGGGGCATCTGTTGGCTTAAATCTTGGCGATAGACCATGACCACGGGTTCGAAAGTAAAGGCGAAAAGCTCTCTTCTCCATTGAGCCCATTGAGGCCACTGACGGGCATTGGGGGTATCGATCGGTTGGGCATAGCCCGCATTGGCCAGTTGCATTTGCCACGGCATCGCTGAACTGATTAATACATCCGCAGCGGTCTTAGATGAGTGCGACTGTTGCGCGCGGTTGAAGACTTCAAACGTATTGTAATTAGTATAGGTTAAGTCAATGTTGGGATGCTTTTCGGTAAAGGCCTTAAGTAAAGGCTCCGCCATATTGTGGTCTAGAGCGGCATCAATCTCTAATGGCGATGATGGCTCGACCCGTGCGGGATAGTGAAAGCGTTCACTCGCCTGCCCTTGGCCCATGCCCAGTATTGTTGTGAGCATTAATGTGATGATGACGCAGGGGGTGTTTCGCCATGGTTGTGGCATAGTGGACACCTAGTCTTGAAAGCCGGCAGAAGTGGGTGAGGAGCGCTGGAAGGTGATATCAACAGCGAATCCTTGACCGTCGATACCGGGTCGGCATTGATATTCAGCACCATGGCTTTGCGCGATTGTGGCCACAATCGCCAAGCCTAGACCGCAGCCCTGAGTGTCTGCACTGGCTGCCCGGTAAAAACGTTCAAATAAATGCGGGTAAGACTCGGCTGGGACGCCAGGTCCATCGTCTTCAACGCTTAGGCGAATATAATCTTCCTCGCATGACAAGCTAACATTGATGCGGCTGTGAGGTGGGCAATAATTTAAGGCATTATCCAGTAGATTATTGAGCAGCGCCTCAAGTTGCCATTCGTTTCCTGTGACCCAGCAAGCGCTGCGATTTCCTTCAAAGCCCAAGTCAATGTGCTGTTCAAGCGCTCGGTCTTGGTCGTCCATAACACTTTGACGTGCCAGTTGTGTGAGGTCGCAAAGGGTATGAGGGGTCGCTGTATCCGGTGCGACACGACTGAGCGCCAGTAGTTGATTGGATAGTCGTGTGGTGCGCATTGCATTGTGCTGAAGGATTTGAAGCGCTGCGTACCAATCTTCTGGCTGCGTTTTCCTCAAGGCTAATTCTGCGCGAGCCTGTAGGCCTGCTAGTGGTGTTCTGAGTTGATGCGCGGCATCCGCGATAAAGCGTTGCATGCGTTTAAGTGACGTGGCCTGATCTTTTAGTAGGCTATTAAGGGTATTCACCAGCTCGTCTAGTTCATGGGGCAGGTTCAAGGTGAGTGGTGAAAGATCATTGGGTTGGCGTTGACGAATAGCCTGCCGTAGACGGGTTAATGGCCGCAAAGCAATGCCGAGGGCTAGCCGAATTCCAAGCAAGGTGAGCACAGCAAGAATTACGGTACGGAGTAATGAGCCTTCGAACAAGGTGTGCGCGAGTTGATTCCTCGTATGGCGTGTTTGCGCCACGATAATGTCATAGGGCCGACTTTGATCCCAGGTGGTGATGTAAGCATGCCGCAGCGCCAATCTTAAAGGCATGCCATGAAGTTGTCCGTTATAAAAAAACACGTTATTTCCTGGCTCGGATAGCGCCTTATCACCAGGCAACGGCAATGTCGCGTTGCCCGTTAATCGTTCTCCGTTACTTTGGGTGATTTGATAAAAAACGCGTTCTTGATCGGGGCCGGAAATGATTTTGAGTGCTGATTCAGGTAAGTCCAGCCACAGTTGGCCATCTTGCCACTGTATGCGTTCTGCAATAATCAAACTACTGGCTGCAAGCAAGGTGTCATGCGTGCGATCAGCGGTGCGTACTGCGCTGGTATAGGCCTGAATAAGCACTAACGTGACAATACCGGTCAGTGGTAGTAACAGCCAAATCAATAATCGCCGTTTTAAAGAAGTTTCAGCGCGCATGGTGCTCTAAACTCAAACGGTAGCCGATGCCGCGAATCGTTGTGATGTTGAGTCCGTAAGGCGTTAGCCGTTTGCGCAGGCGAGAGATATAAACTTCAATCGCATTACTGCCTACGGTGTCTTCATAGCTGAAAACTTGTTCTGTTAATAGTTCGCGCGGGATGATTTGTTCGGCTTTATTTAATAAGCCCACCAGTAGTGAGTATTCACGCCTGGGTAGCTGTAAGGGTTGGTGGTCGAGTAAAAGTTCCTGTGTGCTGCTGTTATAAACTAAAGGCCCTAGTTGTAAAGTGGAGTGACTACGACCTTGGCTGCGGCGCAATAAAGCGCGAATACGGGCTTCTAATTCATCGAGCGAGAAAGGCTTAGCTAAATAATCGTCAGCGCCTAGATCAAGTCCTTTGACCTTTTCACCAATATGATCCCGCGCGGTCACGATCAGTACCGGTACATGGTTACCACGATGACGTAATGATTTAAGTACTTCGAGGCCATCTCGGTCGGGGAGTGATAAGTCGAGCAAAACCAAATCAAAGTGATGATGTTGCAGTAAGTGATCAGCTAATAATCCATTGTCGGCCACATCGACAGTGTATTTCAGGGTGACTAGGCTGTCCCGGACAGTACTGGCGAGTAGAGGATCATCTTCGATGAGTAGGAGACGCATAGCGGTTTTCTAAGCCCTGTTTTCAATAGCAGTCGTTACCAATAGCAGTCGTTACACTGTGTGAGCACTTCTGTGTGCTTTGAGTTTGATGTTTTTTTCTGGGTATTACGATTCTTTGAGACTAAAGACTAATGCGTGATCATACTGTGTGAAAGGTTGGTGAAAGGTTGGGGCACCAGAATCGAGAGGTCTGGATGGGGCTCATGCTGATCTAAGTGCTCATGATAATAAAAAGATGAACGAGCTAACACTGTCTCATACTACCATAGTGAAGTCGTTCAAGAGATCTGGATATTCGGTTATGTGTCCTTTGATCAGTTCAATATGCAAGATTGAGCTCTGTGCGATATCAAGCCCTATGCGATATCAAAAGGCATTTAATCCAGAATAATAATGTGACGCCATAATGATGAGTGTCCGACAACAATGACGAGAGAGAAGACCATGATGCGTAAAAAAAACTGGCTGAATATGGCGCGCACCGCCGTAGCCGCAACGGCTTTGGGGTTGTCATTAAGTGCTATGGCTTACGAGCCTGCGAATAAAGTGGAGTGTATTGCTCCTGCCGATCCTGGCGGTGGCTGGGATTTTACTTGCCGTAGCGTTGGTAAGCTTTTATCCGAGTTGGATTATGTCCCCGGTAATGTGCAGACCCTGAATATGGCGGGAGCGGGTGGCGGTGTGGCATTTGCCCATACGGTCTCTAAGCGAGATGGTGATGAGAATGTCATTGTCGCGGCGTCTACGGCCACGACAACACGTTTGGCCCAAGGCCAGTTCCCAGGTATGAATGCCGATATGGTCAACTGGGTGGGGGCTTTGGGCGCTGACTATGGCGTCATTGCTGTCGGTCAAGACTCTCCTTATCAGAACCTGAATGATTTGATGGATGCACTTAAAAGTGATCCACGTTCAGTCAAATTTGCCGGTGGTAGTGCCAACGGGGGCTGGGATCACCTGAAAGTATTGATCGCAGCGCGTGCTGCTGGTGTACAAAATTTGCCACGCATACCTTACTTGTCTCTGAATAATGGGGGCGAGGCGATGACGATGGTGGTCGGTGGTCACGTTGATGCCTTTACCGGCGACATCTCTGAAGTAAAAGGCTTTATGGAGTCTGGCGATCTTCGTGTGCTGGCGGTGTTATCGGAACAGCGACTACCGGGTGAGTTTGCTGATATTCCTACTGCCCGTGAGCAGGGCATTGATGCGGTTGGACCTAACTGGCGTGGTTTTTACATGCCCGCAGACATTAGCCCAGAGGCTAAGCAATGGTGGATCAAGCATCTGGATGATCTCTATGCGTCAGATGAGTGGAAATCTGTTATGCGTAGTAATGGCCTGATGCCTTTCCATAAAACAGGCCCTGAATTTGAAAGTTTCGTTAAGCAGCAGATTAACGATATCAGTCAACTCTCTAAAGAAATTGGGCTGACGCGCTAATGAGTGACCGTATTTTCGGTCTGCTGATGCTAGCCCTGGCCGTGGCATACGGCTGGGGTGCCCAGCAGTTCCCTGTTCCGTTTGGTGAGGCCGAGGCTGTTGGCCCTGAAACTTTCCCCATACTGCTGTCGGTATTGTTGGGATTTTGCAGTCTATATATGATGCTCCGCCCCGATCCCGATAACGGCTGGCCTGTAGGCCGGACACTGACTGAGATGGTGGTGGTGCTTATTGTGTTACTGGCGTACACCGCTATTTTGGAGGAGCTGGGTTTTGTGATCTCGACAACCTTGGCTGTGGGCATTTTATGCTGGCGTATGGGCGCCCGCCTTAAATCTGCCTTCCTGGTGGCTTTCCTGGGTGGGGTTGTGGTGTATCTCCTATTTAATTTCGTGCTGGAGCTTCCTTTGCCAGCCGGTCTCTTGGAGGTCGTCTGACATGGATACACTTCATTATTTACTTCAAGGGTTTGCGGTGGCGCTTGAGCCAACAAACCTGATGTTTGCCCTGATGGGGGCTTTTTTAGGTACGCTCATTGGTGCTTTGCCTGGCTTGGGTCCAGCCAATGGTGTGGCGATTCTCATTCCTTTGGCTTTTTCTCTAGGATTACCGCCAGAGACTGCTTTGATCATGCTGACTTCGGTGTATGCCGGCGCCATGTATGGTGGACGAATTTCCTCTATTTTATTGAATATCCCTGGCGATGAACCTGCCATGATGACCTGTCTAGATGGTTATCCTATGGCACAAAAAGGGAAAGCGGCTGAGGCGTTGGCTATTTCTGCCATTGCTTCTTGTCTGGGGAGTTTTATTGCGACGATTGGCTTGATTCTGCTTGCGCCAGTATTAGCTAAGGTGGCCTTGTCATTTGGGCCGGCTGAGTATTTTGCACTCTTTGTGCTGGCGTTTGCGACCTTGGGCGGGATTACGGGAAAGAACCCCGTGAAAACGTTAATGGCGGCGTCGATTGGCCTGATGATCGCGACGGTTGGAATCGATTTGTCGACTGGGGTTCAGCGTTATACTTTCAACGTGTTGGAGCTGTATGAAGGTATTGATTTTATTATTGCCATTGTGGGCTTGTTTGCGATTTCTGAACTGCTAGTGTTCATTGAACATCGTGCGGGCAAGGGTCATGAAATTATTCATATGAACCCGTTGAAGCTGAGCTGGGCTGACATTCGGAATATTCTGCCGACCACTTTCCGTGGCGGGATTATTGGTTTTATCTCAGGTGTTTTACCCGGTGCTGGCGCGTCATTAGGCAGCTTTATCAGTTATACCCTGGAAAAGAAGGTGGTCGGGGATAAAGGTGCCTTTGGTACCGGCGACCCGCGAGGGGTTGCTGCGCCCGAGGCCGGGAATAATGGAGCGGCTAATGGTGCCTTAGTGCCGATGTTGACGCTCGGTGTGCCAGGGTCTGGCACAACGGCTGTGCTCCTGGCAATGCTGATCTCGCTTAACATTACGCCGGGGCCGATGATGTTCACTCAGCATGCTGATGTGGTTTGGGGCGTGATTGCTGCGTTGCTGATCGGCAATGTCTTGCTATTGCTATTGAATATCCCATTGGTTGGCATCTTTGTGCGTTTGTTATCAGTGCCGCCCTACTTCTTGCTGCCGATCGTCACCATGGTGGCCTTTGTCGGGATTTACTCGATTAGCCATTCGCTGTTTGATCTTTATTTTATGATCGCTTTTGGTGTCATAGGTTATGTGCTGCGTAAGTTGGATATTCCGCTGGTGCCGGTGATCTTAGGTTTATTGCTGGGACCGGAAATGGAGAAAAACTTACGCCATGCGATGACGATTTCTGATGGTGATTGGTCGATACTCTGGTCGAGTGGTTTATCGATTGGTTTATGGGCTGTTGCAGCATTAGGGTTGATCTTACCCATGGTTGTTGGGCCTATATTACGTCGGCGGATGAAAAAAAACGAAGCATGAACTAATTGATATATGTTCAACCAATAGGCGCCTTGGGCGCCTATTGGTGTTTTAGACCTCCTCAAATGAACCGCATCAGTTATGCTCTAGCCTGACGCTTTAATAACAATGAGTAAGCCGATAGTTTGAAGATTACGATCGCAAAGAGGATTAAAGCGAGTGTGGGCGCCATTACGACCCAGGGGGCGCGTTCCATATAAGGCATGCCTTCAGCTAATAAGCGTCCCCATTCCGGAGTCGGTGGCCGACTGCCTAATCCTAAAAAGCTTAAACTGGCGAGTGCCAAGGCTGTGCCAGGAAGCCGAACTAACGCATGACGGAAAATCGTTGGCATGATTCCAGGCAGTTGGTAGCGCCATAAGTTACGCCATGGGCTGACGCCTAATGTGGGGGCCATACGAACAAAGGGTTGTGCTCTGGTTTCCTCCAGCAATGCCCTGGTATGTGCGGCGAGTGGTGCCCAGGAGACAAGAGATACCGCCAGTAGGGCTCCCCATTGGCTGGGGCCATTTAAAGCCGTGACGGTCATGCCAACTAAAACCGGTGGCGTTGCATTCGCCATTTCGACGGGTCCATCGATGCCTTGTCTGAGTAAGCCCAGAAGTAGGCCTGTGGTGAACGCAATGATCCCTGCAAGAAGTGTTAAGCCGAGGGTGATTAGGGCGCCATGTGCTAAGCGGGCTAATAGGTCACGCCCACTGGCATCGGCACCGAGCCACAAGTTTAAGGAGGGGGGGGCGAGTCGAGTGTACTCTGATGAAATGGGATCGCCTGTAATGCCGACTAGCCAGCAGCCTCCGATGAGTAATACCCCTAATAGCCAAATGGTTCGGCTTGGGTGCTTGGCTGCATATTGAATGGGTGTGGCTGTTGGCAATGCGCCTGAGCGTAGATATCGCCCCAGCATTAAGTAATGGATCAGTCGACTGGCTAACCCCAGTATCAGGGCGATCATGAGTAGACAAAGAATGCCGCCCTGTAGCTGAGGTAAATCATAAGCGACTGCTGCTCCAAGCGTTGCGCGCCCAATGCCTGGAATCGCAAAGACTTGCTCGACGGCGACGGCACCGCCGGTTAGGCCCACCATCACCAAACTGATTTGAGGAATGAGCGCAGGAATGGTTCTATTCAAGACGGCCATCATAATACGGCGTTGAGAGAAACCACTGGCCTGCCACGTTGCAATCCAAGGCTCATGAAAGGTGTGGCTGAGCCCATCGCTGAGTAGGCGCCCCAGTAAACCTCCTGCGGGTAAGCCTAAAGCTAGCGCAGGTAATATCCAGTGCGAGGGGGCTGACCAACCATAAGGCGGCAGCCAGCCGAGCCCAACGGCAAAAATGAGCAGTAAAAGTGTCGCCAGTAGAAACTCGGGTAGCGCGACACAGGCGATGGAAAGCCCTTCAGATGAAGGGCGAGCACGCCCTTTGAGCCCGAGTAACATACTAGGAGCACTTAAAGCGATGGCAGTAATAAAGGCCACGATAAGTGCCATTGCCATCAAGTGCAGTGATACCACCACAGCATCGACGACTCCGGGCAAAATAGGTTGGCCTGAAATCCAGGACTCGCCCCACTGACCTTGAAGTAGGTTATTGGCCCAGTTCAGTAAATAGTGAACGGGGCCTTGATCTAGGGCTAACTCTGCTCGAATTGATGCCAATTGCTCAGGGCTGTGGCCGGGTTCTCCATAGCGGGCCTGATAGAGTCGAGCAGCGGGGTCTTGATTGGACCACCAAGGCAGACTGCCAATTAAACTCAATACTGCCAGTAGTGATAATAGTCGCGATATATAAGGCGTCATTCCGTGCCAGCAGGCCCGGAATGACAAAGCGATTGATTTCATAGTGAATCTTTGGCGTCAACGAACTGAGTATTTTGATTGATTAGACGTCGTTCGCGAGGGTCACGAATAGCCTCTTTTAGATAAGCCTGCTCGCCTTGAATGACTCGTTCATGCAACATGGGAATCGCGGCATCGGTGGACAATATTGCGGCTTCGGCCTCCATGATGGCTTCTTTGCGACCGCTCCCAGTGGGGATTAGAGCGGCTTTTTCCAGCGCTTGGTCGACTTTTGGATCGCATAACTGTGCAATATTGAAAGAACCGGAACAGCTGAAGTCACTTTTCATGTAGGCGACTGGATCGCCTGAATCTAGTACCGTGGCGCGGGATAAAATGAAGGCATCGAAACGACCGGCTAAAGCATCCGATTCGATATTGGCATATTCGCGAATATCTTGCGTGACAGTAAACCCGGCTTCTGTCAGCTGTTGGGCAACGAGGACCGCCACTTCAGGGAGCTCGGCCCGGTCTGTGAAAGTGGCCAGTGTAATCTGAGTGCCTGGCGCTGGTTTTTCCGCGATGGGGTATTGAATGGGTTGGCGTAATGTGGCCGCCCACGGCAAAGCAGGCCCTAATAAGCCCTCAGCTATGTCGGCTCGGTTTTCGTAAACTGTTTTGATGATTTGAGCACGTTCGATGGCTTCGCGAGCGGCTGCGCGCAGGGCAGGGTTGTCAAAAGGTGGTTTTCGGGTATTCAAATAAAGTGTGTTGGTTCTCGGCATAGGCACTTCATGAATGAGCTCGTCATCAATCAGTGCCGCTTGCGATACGGGAATAGCCTCAACTAAGTCAGCATCGCCTGTCCGTAATGCGGCTGCACGTGCGGTACCGTCAGGGACAAAGTCGGCATCAATACCTGCCAGTTTTGCAGGCGTTCCCCAATAACCATCAAAGCGATCCAGATGAGCACTTCGAGTGCCTTCTATGCGGGTTAACTCAAAAGGCCCTGTACCGGTCCCTACGGGGCTGACGTGTTTGGTGTTGGTGTAAGCCTCAGACGCCAAGATGGCCAGTTGCGGGCTAGATAACCGGTTGGGTAAAAGTGGATCTGGCACTTGTGTTTTGACGATCACTTGATGCGGCCCTTCGGCACGGACCCTCAGTGTAAATCCATCCAGAATCCGCGGGCGTGGGATGGCTTGGGTGGCTGCCGTCAAGGCGGTGACAACCTGTTCTGAGTTAAGTGTTTCGCCGTTGTGGAATTGAACGCCTTCACGCAGGGTAAAGCGCCAAGTCAGTGGATCTATTTGAGTCCATTCAGTGGCCAAGAAGGGCTGGGGTTCCCCTTCAGGGTTTAGCTTGATTAAAGTTTCTGCGGTACTCCAACGAGAGAGTTTGAAGGCATCGTCAGAGAAGGGGTTGAGTCCTGAGCGAGGAGGTTGCAGCATCGCCAAATGCAAACGATTGGATTCCAGTCGTTCTGTGACTTGCTGGGAGGCATCATGATCACTGCAAGCTGTAAGCAGCAAAAGTATCCCACTAAGTGACCATTGAAAAATAAATTGAGTCAAACCTTTGAGCTTGGGCATGGAGTCTTTTCCGTTGAGACTATGGTGAATATATCGTGCATCTTGAGTGAATATATAGTGCATCTTGCGCGGCATCGAAAAGGGCAATACATCGATTTAGCGATCGCTATTTGTGTCAAACATTAGACCCTGGTATTCAAGAATCAGGTGTTTCAGGGTCCTGGTTCTCATGACAATAGGGCTTGCGGTTGATGGTCTGGTGATCTGATTTTGATGCCATTAGCTGGGCTGAATTGCGATGTCGGGAGCGTCAATAATGCAGATAAATGAGGGCAAGTCGGCCCGTCATAACTGATCATGCCTTCTCTAATGATTAAAGTGCGTGAGCATAATGCGATCACGCTGTCGAGATCATGAGTTGCCCACAAAAGACCGGTTCCTGTTTCTTGGCATAGCCTTGCGATCAGTTGCTCGATCTGATGGCGGCGCTCAAGATCCAGGCCGCTGGTGGCTTCATCTGCAATCAGAAACTGAGGTTTCACAACCAGTGCTCTAGCGATCGCAACGCGCTGCGCCTGACCACCCGATAATTGATGGGGGTAGAGCGATAACTGTGCGGAGGTAAGGCCAACCTGTTCCAGTTGGTGATGCAGTGCTTTTAAAGCTAATGGCTCATGTTTTAAGCAATGCCAAGGTTCTGTGACTAATTCGGCAACCGTCATATAAGGGTTGAGTGAAGCCCTTGGGTCTTGCGGGATATATTGCACTGTCTGTCGGTACTCATCCAGGCGACTGGGCGTGAGTCTTGCGCCTTTGAGGTGATATTGGCCTGTTGAGTAGAGCGGTTGGGTTTGAGGCGTGATCAGCCCCATCATTAAATTGAGCAATGTTGACTTGCCCGCCCCTGAAGCCCCAATAAGCCCGACCTTTTCTCCTGCATGAAGGGCTAATGTCATCGGCTCTAATATGGTTTGGTCCTGGCGACGTGTTTTGACGCTAACCGATTTAAATTCGAGTAATGGTGGTGTGACGATATCGTCAGCATCACCGGTGTTTGGCTGATGAATAGGTGGCTCGGCATTGAGGGTGATGGCTGTGGCACTAAGGGCTTTCTTTGAGCCCCGTTGTCGACGCAATAATTGGCGTTTTGATAAGGCATCGGCCAGATTTTCTAGATAGGCTGACCGCGGTGCTGCGAAAAATTGTTGAGCGGGACGATCGACAACCAACTGACCATCATTTAGCACTAAGATGCGATTGCAATACGCTTGAGCCTGATGAATATCGTGTGTGATCAGTAAGCAACCGGGTTGACCGGCATGGCCTGTATGTCGTCGCAGCACTTCAAGTACTTGAGCTTGAGTATGTTCATCTAGCGCAGCAGTAGGCTCGTCAGCAATTAAAAAGTCAGTTTTCCCTGCCAAAGCCATCGCTATACTCAAACGCTGGCGCTGACCGCCCGAAAGCGCCAGTGGTGTTGCGGCCATGATCTGTTCAGGATGACTGAATTCGAGATCAGCGAGCAGCGTTAACGCCGACTCCCAAGCGTTCTTGCGGGACTGCCGATGAAAATACTGAAAGGGCACAATAAGCTGGCGCCCTACAGTGATGGTCGGATTCAGCGCACTTAGTGTATCTTGCAGAATCATCCCTAACCGCGTTGACAAAGGTCGCTGCATTGCCGTCATTTGGCTGACTTGATGCTGCTGGATCCAGAGTTCACCATGGGATTGTGCGTTGGGGGGGAGTAATCCTAAAAATGCTTTAGCTAAGAGGCTTTTTCCGGCCCCCGAAGGCCCGACCAGAGCAACCCTTTCACTGCGTTCAAGGGTAATATTCAGTGAGGAAATCAGTGTTTTTGTCCCAAAAGTCAGCGATAACTGCCGGGTTTGAATAAGCGCGCTAGGTGGCTGGGCTGTAGGGGGCATAACTATCTGAATCCGTGTCGGCTTGATAATACTTGAAATGTTATACCATAACCTTTTGAAGCGGAACCCTTTATCGTGCTAATTGCGGTTGAGGATGGGGGTTATCGTTGAGGGTGGTTATCGTTGAGAGATGACCCTCGTTGAGAGAGGCTATATGGTGTCAGTCCGCATGCACGGCTGGGGTATGCCCGCCTGAGTATTTTGAAGCGCATCATTCGGCTATCCAAGGCCCGAATTACAACAGGGCCTTGAACGAAGAGGGGAGTTTGATGTGATAGAACGGAGCTGATGCAGGGTACTAAAGCGTATTGAGATACCAGCGGTATTCGAGTGCAGAAATCGTTTGTTCAAAAGTTTCTAATTCATTGTCTTTGCAGGCACAGAATACATCGATGAACTCTGAACCAAGATCCTGCTCAAGTTGTTTACTGTCTCTTAGTAAACGCAGTGCATCACGCAAACTACACGGTAGGCTGGCTTCTGTTTGATCATAAGCATTCCCTTCAATCGGGTCTCCAGGTTCGATCTGTTGGGTAATGCCGTAGTAGATACCGGCTAATAATGCGGTCATGACGAGATAGGGGTTGGCATCGGCGCCTGCTACTCGGTGCTCAATACGGGTGGCATTGTCATCACCTGTGGGCACTCGCAGTGCGGTGGTGCGATTATCCATTCCCCATGTGGGCGCTGACGGGACATAAAAGCCGGGTCCGAAGCGTCGGTATGAGTTGATGTTGGGACATAAAAAAGCAAAGCTTTCGCCCATCATCTCTAATAAGCCGCCCATCGCCCAACGCAGGGTGTCGTTAGGTAGGTCCCCTTCATGCTGTGGCGCCAGGACATTGCGGCCTTGTTCATCCAAAAGGCTGATGTGTACATGCATACCACTTCCTGCCTGCTCCTCATAGGGCTTAGCCATAAATGTGGCATCCATCCCATGTTCGTAAGCCACATTACGAATAACCCGTTTGAGAAGAATCGCTTGATCACAAGCGGTGAGTGCATCATCGATATGGCTGAGGTTGATTTCAAACTGGCCTGGTGCGGATTCAGCGACGATGGTGTCGGCAGGGAGCCCTTGGGCGTGAGCCGCCTCTATCGAAGCGATCAGGAAGTCCGAGTATTCATCAAGGTCGTCAATTGAATATACCTGAATGGTGTCAGGACGCTTACCACTCATCGGAGAGCAAGGTGGTTGAGGGCGACCGTCTTTTTGCTTTTGGTCGATCAGATAAAACTCTAGCTCAAATGCGGTGACAGGCGTTAAGCCAAGCGATTTAAATCGCTCGAGCATTTTGACCACTTGATGGCGGGGATCAGCAAAAAAAGGGGTTTGCCGATCTTCGTGCATACTCATCAAGAGTTGAGCGATTGGGCGAGATTGCCAAGGGGTCATGCAAAGGGTTTCGCTGATCGGATAGCAAATCATATCGGCTTCGCCGATTTCCAGACCCAAACCTGTTTCTTCGACGGTGTAACCTTGAATATTCAACGCAAATAAAGAGGCCGGCATGGCGACCCCTTTACTATACACCTTGTCGAGGCTGGCGCTATCAATGCGCTTCCCGCGCACAACGCCATTAATATCTGCAATCAATAAATCGACAAATTGCAGCTCTGGATGCCGGTGCACGAAAGCGCTGGCCTCATGGCTGGAGGCAATATCAGAACTGGTGTTGGCCGTGTGATCGCTTTTGAGCCCAGGCATGGCTATTTCCTTTGTAAAAAATATCGATCGCCGTGTTGGCTCTGTCAGTGAAATTCAAACGCGCAATAAAGTCAAACATCAGCGCTGTTGATCTCGACGAAATAAAGCTTGTTTCTACTGTTAAATCCTTTTGAATAGGTGGTGATGATGTTTTTTTACGGTGTTGAATAATGTGATTTAGCCTCTTTTTTAAGAAGCATTGCGCCAATAAGGATTTGCTTGTAGTGTGTGAAAAAACGAACAAAAATCGAGGCTGTTATGCAAAGTCGGCAACCCGCTAAAGGGTCGGCAGTGTTAGATCGAGAAGTCGCTGATCATACGATGGATCGCTTGGCTAAGTGGCTAGAAGCACGCCAGATCACTGAGGTTGAATGTGTCGTCAGTGATATCACCGGTATTGCTCGAGGCAAAATTGCCCCGGTCAGTAAGTTTATTGCCGAACGTGGTATGCGATTACCTGAGAGCGTGCTGTTGCAGACCGTGACGGGGGATTACGTTGACGATGATGTCTATTATGCGCTGCTAGATCCGGCAGATATAGACATGCTCTGTATCCCTGATCCAGATGCGGCTCATATTGTGCCATGGGCGCAGGAAGCCACTGCGCAAGTGATTCATGACACCTATGATCGTATGGGCAATCCGATTGCATTATCGCCGCGCAATGTGTTGAAGAAAGTATTGAGCTTGTATGAATCTCAAGGGTGGCGTCCTTTGGTCGCTCCTGAGATGGAGTTCTACTTGACCACACGCAGTACCGATCCCGATTTGCCTTTAATTCCGCCCGTTGGGCGTTCGGGGCGCCAGGAAACGGGTCGCCAGTCTTTTTCTATTGATGCGGCCAATGAGTTCGATCCATTGTTCGAAGACATGTATGACTGGTGTGAAGCACAAGAGTTGGATCTTGATACGTTGATCCATGAAGAAGGGACGGCTCAGATGGAAATTAATTTCCGTCATGGTGCTCCCTTGTCATTGGCTGATCAAATCTTCCTATTTAAACGTACTTTGCGCGAAGTGGCTTTAAAGCATGGCGTGACCGCTACGTTTATGGCGAAACCCATTACCAATGAACCCGGCAGTGCGATGCATTTGCATCAGAGCGTCATTGATATCAGCAGTGGGCAGAGTGTTTTTTCGCAACCTGATGGCAGTATGAGTTCGCTATTTCTCCACCATATTGGCGGCTTACAAAAATATATGTCTGAAGCTTTGCCACTAATTGCACCTAATGTGAATTCTTTTCGACGTTTTCTTCCCGATACCTCGGCTCCAGTGAATGTTGAATGGGGCGAAGAGAACCGTACTTGTGGCTTACGTGTGCCTAATTCTGACCCGCAAAATCGACGGGTTGAGAATCGCTTGCCGGGCGCTGATGCTAATCCTTATCTGGCGATTGCCAGCAGTTTGTTATGTGGCTATGTCGGCATGATTGAAGGGGTTAATCCTTCGGCGCCGATCCAGGGACGGGCTTTTGAACGGCGTAATTTGAAGTTGCCTGTGACTTTGGAAACTGCGCTTGAGGAGATGCAACAAAGCAGAATGCTTAAACAGTATCTGGGCGAGTCTTTTCTCAGTGGATATGTTGCAGTGAAGCGTGTTGAAAACGAAAACTTTAAACAGGTGATTAGCTCCTGGGAACGTGAATTCTTATTACTGTCTGTATGAGTTCCGGCATGACTAGATGAGTATATCGTCGATTTGAGGGCTGGGCGCCCAGAAGGAGAGATCAATGTCAGCAGAGATTGAAACCAGCCGATTACAGCAACTGGATCATGCGCATTTTATGCACCCTTTTACGGATCACAATGATCTGGGAGCGAAAGGTACACGGATTATTGAACGGGCGGATGGCGTTTATATCGAAGATACTGCCGGTCAGAAGATTCTTGATGGCATGGCTGGTCTTTGGTGTGTGAATGTGGGATACGGCCGCAAGAGCATCGCTGATGCGGTCTATGAACAAATGCAGACATTGCCTTTCTATAACAGCTTCTTCCAGTGTACTCACCCACCGGCTGTCGAGCTTGCGCATGAACTGGCAACGTTGGCACCTGAAGGGATGAACCATGTGTTTTTCACCGGATCAGGATCAGAATCCAATGACACGGTACTGCGGATGGTTCGTCACTATTGGGCGCTAAAAGGACAGCCCGAGAAGCAAGTCATGATCACTCGAGAGAATGCCTATCATGGTTCCACTGTAGCGGCTGCCAGTCTTGGGGGCATGAAGCCGATGCACCGCCAAGGAGGGTTACCGATTCCAGGCATTGAGCATATCGCACAGCCTTATTGGTTTGGCGAAGGCGGAGCTTTGTCTGCTGATGAGCTTGGTTTGAAAGCGGCGCAAGCCCTGGAAGCGCGCATTCAGGCGGTTGGCCCCGATAAAGTCGCGGCTTTTATGGCCGAGCCGGTTCAAGGCGCTGGCGGGGTCATTATCCCGCCGGCGAGTTATTGGCCCGAGGTAAAACGGATTTTGGCGCAATACGACATCTTACTGGTAGTGGATGAGGTGATTTGTGGTTTTGGTCGCACCGGCGAATGGTTCGGTTGCCAATACTATGATCTGACACCGGATCTGATGCCGATTGCTAAAGGCATGACGTCTGGTTATTTGCCGATGGGTGGTGTGATTGTGGCGGATAAAGTCGCTGAGGTTTTAGCGGCCGGTGGTGAGTTTTTCCATGGGTATACTTATTCTGGGCACCCTGTTGCGGCTGCCGCCGCATTGGAAAACTTGCGCATTTTAAAAGAGGAAAAGATTCCTGAGTATGTTCGTGATGTTGCGGCGCCATACTTGGCTCAAGCTTGGTTGACATTGGCAGATCATCCCTTAGTGGGAGAGGCTCGGTCACTGGGGCTAATGGGGGCTTTGGAGCTGGTTCGTCACCGTGAAACACGCGAGCGTTTTGCTGAATCGCTCAAAGTGGGCGAACGTTGTCGTGATTATGCCGTTGAAGCTGGGTTGGTGATGAGAGCTGTTGGCGACACGATGATCATTGCGCCGCCATTGGTCATTACCACTGAGCAAATTGATGAGTTGGTCACGAAAGCACGTCAAGCTTTAGATATGACGTGGGAGGCATTAAGTTCAGAGCGGTGATGGGTGGCTCATCACGCTATGTTTTCAGCCCTGTGGTTCAGTTTAGGTCCGTGCATGTGTGGATCGCCAAGCAGGTGCTGAATGTGGGTCAAAGATGTACTGATGCTGTTAAGCAGCATGGTGATGATAACAATAAATCAGGGTAAGCAATCTAGAGTTGAGTTCATAACCAATAACTAACGCTTAATAAAGCGTTTTAGATGAAGCGCTTTAGCCCACTAAGCAACCGGGAGGCATCCATGACATCACAAGGCTTAATGAGTGGCCGAGTTCAGGCGTTACTGGCGGCAAGCCTAATGACGGCATCCATCGGCTCAATATCTTCAGCGCATGCTGAAGATATCGTGAATATGTATAACTGGTCGGATTATATTGCGGAAGACACTTTAGATAACTTCCGCAAAGAGACGGGGATCCGAGTTCAGTATGATGTGTTTGATAATAATGAAAGCTTAGAAGCCAAACTATTGTCAGGTCGTTCTGGTTATGACCTTGTGGTCCCTTCAAACAATTTTATAGCCAAGCAAATTAAAGCCGGTGTCTTTCAAAAACTGGATAAAAGTTTGCTAACAAACTATGACAATCTTGATCCTGTTTTATTGAAGCAGCTTAATAGTGTTGATCCAGATAACCAGTATGCCGTGCCCTATTTATGGGGAACTGTAGGGATTGGCTATAACGTTGATAAGGTGAAAAAGATCCTTGGTGAGGATGCACCGGTTGACTCCTGGGCACTGCTGTTTGACCCGCAGTATGCCAGTCAATTAGCGGATTGTGGCATCACCATGCTGGATTCGGGAGATGAAATGATTCCCGAAGCGATGGTCTATGCGGGCGTTGATCCCAGCTCTGAAAAGCCTGCTGATATTGCTCAGGGCGAGGCTATTTTAAGCAAGGTGCGTGACTATGTGACTTATTTCCATTCATCTCGTTATATCTCCGATCTGGCTAACGGTGAAGTTTGTGTCGCTGTTGGTTATTCCGGTGATGTGTTGCAAGCCAAGGCCCGAGCTGAAGAAGCTGGCAATGGGGTGAATGTGGCTTATCGCATTCCTAAAGAAGGGGCTAACGTATGGTTCGATATGTTAGCTATTCCTGCCGATGCGGCTCATCCCGAGCTTGCTCATCAGTTGATTAATTATCTATTGCGCCCCGAAGTCATTGCGAACATTACCAATTATGTCGCTTATGCCAACCCCAATATTAAAGCTCAGCCTCTAGTTGATGATGAGATTCGAACTGACCCTGGTGTTTATCCTCCTCAAGAGACTTTAGAGCGGCTCTATATTCAACAGCCGCGCTCTATGCGTGCTCAACGATTGATTACCCGGACTTGGACCCGGATTAAAACGGGCCGTTAATTGATCGCGCGCATTGAGACGAGCGCATAGGACATCTCCTGTGCGTTTCTGGATGCCTGTTTTAATGGCAGCAAGTGTTGTTGACGCAAGTGCTTTGAGTCTTTCGGATTTGATGGTGTTTTGTGAGGCCATGGCGTTTTAACTTTGTGGTGTTTTAACGCTGTAGTGTTTTAACGTCGTGGCGTTGAACTCACTGTTGTGATGATGTTTCTGCCCTTGCTTAAGTCACTTGTTGCACCTGTCTGAGGAGAAGGTTAATGGCTGAGACTGCCGTGACTGATCGTGCTGTAAAAGTGTCTTCCCCGCCCGCTGCCCCTCTGATTCAGATTCAGCGCGTGAGTAAGGTCTTTGATGACACCCGTGCAGTGGATGACGTTACATTAGATGTGATGCCAGGCGAAATATTTGCCTTATTAGGGGGCTCTGGCTCGGGTAAATCCACTTTATTGCGCATGTTGGCGGGATTCGAGAAGCCGTCAGAAGGGCGCATTTGGCTTGATGGTGTGGATATCACCGATTTGCCGCCCTATGCGCGCCCTATCAACATGATGTTCCAGTCTTATGCGCTGTTTCCCCATATGACGGTGGCGCAGAATATTGCCTTTGGTTTGAAGCAGGATGGTTTGCCCCGAGTAGACATTGATGTCCGAGTTCAGGAGATGCTGAAACTGGTTGATATGGCGCGTTACGCCAAGCGAAAACCCCATCAGCTATCTGGAGGGCAACGACAGCGTGTTGCTTTGGCGCGCTCCCTGGCTAAGCGCCCTAAATTATTATTGTTAGATGAGCCCATGGGCGCTTTGGATAAAAAGTTACGTACACGTATGCAGCTTGAGGTGGTGGAGATTCTTGAGCGAGTTGGCGTCACTTGCATCATGGTTACCCATGATCAGGAAGAGGCCATGACGATGGCGCAACGTATTGCGATTATGGATGAAGGCTGGATTGCTCAGGTTGGCACGCCTATGGATATTTATGAGAGCCCTAAAAGCCGCATGGTGGCTGAGTTCGTTGGCTCGGTCAATGTGTTTGAAGGGACGGTTGTGGTGGATGAGTCTGACCATGCCATTATTGAAGCACCTGAGCTCGATCAATCCATCTATATTGACCACGGTATTAGTACGTCAGTGGATGATCCCCTTGTTTGGGTGGCGGTGAGGCCTGAGAAAACGTTTCTGGATACGACTCAGCCCGAGGGTGAATATAATTGGTCCAAAGGTGTCGTGCATGACATCGCCTACTTAGGAGGGATTTCTGTCTACTATGTTCAGCTCAGTAATGGGCGTATTGTCCAGGTGAGCATGGTGAATAGTGAGCGACGTGGAGAGCGTCCAACCTGGGATGACCAAGTCTTTATCAGTTGGGATGCCAATTCTGCTGTGGTGCTGCGCTTATGATCAGTCTGATTCGCCAACTCATGACCGGGCGCTTTTGGTTGATTGCAGCCCCCTATACGTGGCTATTGTTGTTCTTTGCACTGCCATTTGCCATTGTGTTGATGATCAGTGTATCCACCGCCGCCTTTTCCGTACCGCCTTATGAAGCGGTTTTCAGCTACGCCGACCAGCAACTGAAAATTTTGCTCAATTTGGGCAACTACTCTTTCCTTTTGGATGATCCCCTGTATTACTTGGCTTATTGGGGGTCAATCAAAATGGCATTTTTTGCAACAATCTTGACGTTGTTGCTCGGTTATCCAATGGCTTATGCCATTGCTCAAGCGCCACAGAAAAATCAGACCGTGCTGTTGCTTTTGGTCATGCTGCCTTCTTGGACTTCTTTTTTGATCCGGATTTATGCCTGGATGGGGATTCTCAGCAACGAAGGCGTTATTAATGGGTTGTTGCAGGCAATGGGATTAATCGATGAGCCCATTCAGATGCTCAATACCAATTTTGCGGTTTATGTGGGTATTGTGTATGCCTATCTTCCTTTTATGATCTTGCCGCTGTATGCCAATTTAGTGAAGCTGGATTCAACATTGCTAGAAGCTGCTTCTGATCTTGGGGCGCGGCGTTTTACTGCGTTTTGGCGTGTCACGTTACCCTTATCTAAAAACGGCATTATTGCTGGCTCTATGTTGGTGTTTATTCCGGTAGTGGGCGAGTTTGTCATTCCCGAGTTACTGGGTGGCCCTGATACGTTGATGATTGGCACCGTCTTGTGGGCAGAGTTTTTCGGTAACCGTGATTGGCCTGTGGCGTCGGCATTGGCGATTATTATGCTGGTCATTCTATTGATTCCTATCATGCTGTTTCATCGGTATCAATCCAAAAGTCTGGAGGCCTCCTCATGACCCAGCCTGCTGAAAATAAGACGTGGCGTAAGGGAGGCTTTGCCAATACTGTTTTATGGGGTGGCTTGGTCTTTTTGTATGCCCCTATGGTCATTTTGATGCTGTACTCCTTCAATGCCTCCAAACTGGTGACGGTTTGGGGCGGCTTTTCATTTAAGTGGTATGGCGAGTTGTTACACAATGACAGTCTGTTAGATGCGATTTGGACGAGCTTACAGATTGCTTTTTTTACTGCTTCAGCCGCTGTACTGCTTGGGACTATGGCCGCTTTAATCATGACACGCTTCGGTGGTTTTAAAGGACGAACCTTGTTTACCGGCATGATCACTGCCCCTCTGGTGATGCCAGATGTCATTATTGGGTTGTCATTGCTACTGCTGTTTGTACAAATGGCCTCTTCATTTGGTTGGCCGGCAGATCGAGGAATGGTGACGATTTGGATTGCACATACGACTTTTTGCAGCGCTTATGTCACCGTTGTCGTGGCGTCAAGACTGCGTGAATTGGATCAGTCCATTGAAGAGGCCGCATTGGATCTAGGCGCGACACCTCTGCGTGCTTTCTTTTTAATCACAGTACCGATCATTTTGCCTGCACTGGCCTCAGCTTGGTTGCTGGCGTTTACATTGTCATTGGATGACTTGGTGATCGCCAGTTTTGTGACCGGGCCAAATGCCACGACCTTACCGATGAAAGTGTTCTCATCTGCTCGGTTAGGGGTATCACCTGATGTCAACGCATTGGCGACGGTGATTATTTTGACGGTATCTCTTGTTGTGCTATTGGCTTGGTATATCAGTCGAAGAGCGGAGCGTAAACGCTTACGAGTGGATATTTGACTTGTGCCCTATGAGTGATCACAACAGCGAGCCAAGAGTTCGCTGTTGTTTTATTGATGCATATGGTGTTGGCCAAGCATTCGTATTCGACAATATTGAAGGGTGTTATTGAGTCGTGCCATTGAGCAGTGTTATTGAGTCATGTCTGAATTTGGAGAGGCGATAAGAGCGATAAAGTAGTATTTAAAAGTCTTGATTGTGCGACTAAGCTTGTAAAATGCTTGGGTCGGGAGATCATCATGAGTGAGAGTCATTACTGTGCGGCATTACAGCCAGTTTGTGATGTGCGTCGGCAGCATATTGCCGATGAAATTCATTATCGTCATTCTGTCGAAGATGCACACGCTAAGCTCGATAATGACACTATCGCGACGGCCCGTATTCTTAATACTGTGTTTTATGATATCGGTTTGGATGCATTAGTTGGTGATCGTCTGGTTTTCGTGAGTGCGCCTTTGCAATGGGTGGTGCGCCCTCACTTATTACCAGGGCCTGCCGAACGTATCTGGTTAAATGTGTCGGCCGATGAAGTGCTGGATAGTCGTGCGCTGGAAGCTTTTAAAGTGGCCCGAGAAGCCGGTTATCACCTGGTGGTGAGCGCTGAAACTGTACTGGAAACACCTGAGCTTGAGGATGATGCGGTTTTAAAAAGCGCTGTTGATATGATCTGCTGTTCGGCAGAGGCACTGCCGGATCAGGCCCATTTGACTCGCTGGCAGCAGCTTGGGCTGCATTTGATGGCAACGGATGTGGCTAGTATTAAGCATTTCGAGCAGTGTCAGGCCGCAGGCATCAGTTGGTTTCAAGGACAGGACGTTGCTCAGCCAGAGATTCATAGTGAAACGCAGCAAAGTAAAACCGGGAACCGAAGTGTTGAATTGAAGTTGTTGTCGCTGTTATGTCGAGAAGATACGGACACTGCTGACCTGGAACCCGTGTTACTGCAATCGCCCGATTTATGCTTGAAGTTACTGCAATATGTGAATTCATCAGCGCTACGGCGGGAGAAATCCATTACGGCTGTAAAAGATGCGCTGACGATGATGGGCAATGAACGGCTGAAAAAGCTGCTAACGACACTGGTTTTATCGAGTAGTCGGCCTGTGGCTAAATTGGCGATTCCGCAAGCGCTTACACGAGCGGCTATGTGTCGTTCACTGGCGCGTGGCTATGCCGAGTTGGATGAAGATGAAGCTTTTACGGTCGGTTTATTTTCAATGATGGATATCTTGTCCGGCCGTCCTTTACCGGCGGTGATTCAAGCCAGTGGGCTAAGTGAGACAACTTGCCAAGCCATTTTGAACTATCAAGGAGAGCTGGGGCGCATCTTGTTACTGGTGATACAGTTTGAAAAGGCGAATTTGCATCACGTTAAGATGTCGGCGATGCATAAACTGAACCACCTTTATTTGAAAGCGCGCGTTTGGGCCCAGGACTTACTTGTCTCAACTGGGGCGGGTTAGCATTGCCATGAGATCAGGCGCTTAAGCATTAGGGGCGCCGACCCAAACCTTGATTTGCCCTAACCAGGGCAAATCGTGAACGGCTTGCTGAAGGCGCTGCTGTACCTCTTCAATTTCTTCACAAGTCAGGTGGGTTCGGGAATAAAATAGATCAACGTCAATGCGCTCATTAATATAGTGTAATGTGGTGCGTTCAATACCTGACCATATCTGATCTGAAGACCAGCGGGCTTGCAGTAGCGTCATCACTTCAGGGCGTAATGGGCGCATTCGGGTCGGGTCGGGCGAATCGGTTTCCGTATCATCTTCTGGATCAATATGGAAGGTGACATCAGTAATATCATCAAACTGAGAGCGAAGCTGATGTGATACCCAGACACCAATTTCGTGGCCTTCGGATACACTAATATGAGGTTCAACTTGGAGGTGGATATCTAACAGCGTGCGTCCGGACATGGTCCGGGTGCGTAAACGGTGAACGCCTCGAATGCCTTCTATCTGCATCGCCTGCTCTCGAATGGCTTGGGTGTCGGCTTCTGGTAGCGCCGTATCCACCAGTTCCCTGAGACTCCCCCACACCAAACTGGCCCCCATATGGGCGACCATTCCACCAATGACCAGCGTGCCGACTTGATCAAACCAGGGATATCCCAGCATATTGCCGACCAGTGCAATTAAGACGACGACTGACGATAACGCATCGCTACGGCTGTGCCAGGCATTGGCTTTCAGTAAAGGGGAATTGAGCTTTTCCGCTACTTTAAGGGTGTACCGGTAAATCCATTCTTTACTGAGCACTGAAAATATTGCGACGCTAATGGCTATCGCACCGGCTTCAAGCTGATGATGTTGGCCCAAGCGCCCAATACTATCCCATATTAATCCCCCCGCGACGGCGACCAGTAATGTGCCTAATAGCATGGTGCCCAAGGTTTCAAAGCGATCATGACCGTAAGGGTGGTTTTGATCAGGCCGTTGGCGTGCAACATAATTAGCAGCCAGTACTAGGCCGTCGGTCAGTAGGTCTGAGAGCGAGTGGATGCCATCGGCGATTAACGCTTGCGAATTAGCGACGAGCCCAATCACAATTTTAATGAGGCCGAGTACTGAATCCAGCGCTGCGCCCACTAAGGTGACATTACGGGCAGTTTGTGCCTCTACCTTGGGGTCAGACTGGTTCATTGCGTTCTCCTGTTTTCGCTAACCGCTACTTACTTCGCTGGCAACATTTTGGCGGGTGACTTGCCTAGTGAATAGCTTACTTGGCTGATAACTCATTCAGCCAGTTTTTGACCGGATTGGCATACATCGCCAACCATTGTGGCTGCAAGGCTTTGGGACAGGCGCCTAAGCGATCATTAAACTCAGCTTCTTCTTCTGTTGTCATTAATGGGGCCTGTGTCATGTCGCCGCCTAGATATTTATACGCTAACCAATTGCTGGGAAAGAGGTGGTATAGCTCTCGTATTTGATCATCAATAGCCTTCGCTACTGCTTCGGCATTCTCAAATTTGTCTGACAGTTGGCGGCCAAAGCGGACGCTAACACGGCCTTTGTAACCACTGATACCGCGTGCAATGCTTTCAATATCTTCAAATTCTGTTTTGGCATAGTCACCCTCGCTGGCCTTCATGGTCAGCTCACGGGCTTTCTGTAGATCGCAAGGGTCATACTCATAGCTGATCGCAACGGGCACAATATTGAGTGAGTTGACCGTTTCCGTGAATGAGGTGTCGGTTTTTTTATCCGCCATTTGAAACATTTTGATGATGGCTGGATCTGTACGGTCTATCCCATCTTTGGCGCGGCCTTCACGCTGTGCGATCCAGATCGGTTGGCGGTCTTGCTTTAAGGTATGGTGAATATAGCGAGACAGTAGCGAAAAGGCGGCCATCATCTCACGGATACCTTTAGCTGAACGCCGCACAATAAAGCTTTTATTCAGGCGCATCAGGTCTGTGGCATAAGGCTTTTTAAGTAGGTTATCGCCAATTGCAATTCTGACGGTCGAGCGCCCTGCTTCATACAAGGCGTAATTGATAAAAGCTGGGTCCATGGCGATATCGCGATGATTGCTGACAAAGAGGCAGGGTGGATCTTCGGGCAATTGAGCTAAGCCCTTAACCTCAAATCCATGGGTGGTTGTGCTGATCATGCGCTGCATGAAATCAGCGATATACAGCTGAAAAGTATGTACATCGCTGATGTCACCTAAACGGCGCTGCAATACCCGGCGTACTCCCCAGCGTAAGAGCGGCGCTAGGAGAGAGTCATGCCATGTTGGAAAGCGAAAGCGCACCAGTGCATTGAGTAGTTCTTGATCGTGAGCTAATCGCTCAATGACCTCACGAACTTCACTGTCTTCGTAAGGGCGGATATCATCAAAAGCCTCTGGTGAGGCATGCATGCGTGCGGTTTCCATGAGTCTCTATTGTTAGTCTTAACGAACGGAAACGGCAGTAGAACTGCCGTACGAATTGATGTGTTTGTGTCTTTGGCCTTGATTATGCCTAGAGGTGAATACCTTTACCCTAGGCTAAACCGTGAGCCTTGTCAGCCGCGCGACTAGGCTGTTGTTCGCCCTGCAGGGCCGCCTAACAGTGAAACCAAGCGCGTGATGAGTGGCGCAAGTGTGCGGCTCATCAGAATAAATTCAGCATCTAAAGCCGTCATCGGATCTTGGTCTGGGTTGGCATCGCTGGCTTCTTCCTGCAGGGCATCAGCGAATGTTAAACCCTTCATGACCCATTGATCTGTTAGGGTGAATTGAATCTGATCTTGCCAGTCCAATGCGAGCTGTGTCACGCGCTTGCCGGCTTCCAGGTGCTGGCGAATCTCATCGCTGGCTAGGTCTTGGCCACGACAGCGAATGACGGCTTGTTCATCTTCACCATCTCTCAATTCACAGCTTTCTTGAGGCGTTAGGTCGGCTGGCGCCGCCTGTTCAATCCATTGGGTCATTAATGTGGATGGCGATTGTTGTGTCGCCATTGGAACAACCGGGAAACTGCCTAGACTTTCACGCAGTGCATTTAAGGCCAGTTCAGCTTGTTTTTCGCTGCTGGTATCGACAATGACCCTTTGTGTTTCATTATCCAGCCAAACCCAAATGTATTTGGATCGGGTAAAAGCACGTGGGAGCAGCTCTGCACGAAGATCTTCCAATAATGTTTTCTGTTCTTTGCGTGAAACCTTACGGCCTTCTTCCGCTTCGATTTGTTCAACTTTTTCGTGTACCTGTTCCTTCAGGACGGCTGTGGGCAAGAGGCGTTCTTCGATGCGAAGTCGCATTAAGTAATGGCGTGCTTGCTCGTGCACCAGCAGGTCTTGACCGGGCAGTACGGACACCCAGCCATAACGGTGAGCTTCTTGGCCGCTACAGTGTTGAAAGCGCTTTTCCTCAAGTGCGCTGCGTAATGAGTCCAGGGGCCATTGGTCGTCGGTACGGGCTTGGTAGACTCGCAGAGCTTTAAACCACATGAGTGATATCCTTGAAAAAATGGAGCGCTATTATCTCTGATCCGTTCCCCAATGACTATGGTCTTATGAGGCTGAGTTTTGAAAGACGGTCGAAGTGTCGGCAGTCCATTGTAGAAAAAGATGATCGAATCTAAAAAAAGCAAAAGCTTGAGTAAGTGATGAGTCCCAAGCGGTTGTCAAAGCGTCGCTATGGTGTTGTTAAAGTGCTTTAAGGACATCTCGGCGTCATTAGGGGCATGAAAGGGTTATAAGACCATGAAAGGGCCATAGAACCATGAAAGAGTGATAGGGTCATGCATGTTTATCCGTTAGACTGGCGCCACTTAATTTTACCCTCAGTTTCTCTTTCGCATCACTAAACTGCTGAATATGGAGGCATGTGTGAGCATCGCAATATTGGCCGTGATCGCTGGTTTGGCCCTGCTGGTCTGGAGTGCGGATAAGTTCGTTATGGGCGCTTCGGCAACTGCGCAGCAGATGGGCGTCTCTCCTCTGGTGATCGGTATGCTGATTATTGGTTTCGGAACGTCTGCACCTGAGTTGATTGTGTCTTTGCAGGCTGCGTTGGAAGGGAATCCTGGCCTCGCCTTGGGTAATGCCGTGGGGTCTAATATTGCCAATATCTCTTTGATTCTTGGTGCAACGGCATTGATGATGCCCATTGCCGTTCAGTCTCGAGTGATCAAGCGTGAAATCCCGCTGTTGTTAGGGATTGCTGTTTTATTATTTGTTTTGATGTGGGATTTTCATTTAGGTGTGGTGGACGGCATCATTCTGTTGGTGCTGTTATTTGGCATCATCGGCTTCAATTTCTGGGAAGCTCAACATAGTGAGTCAGACGCCTACTTGGATGAACTCGAAGAAGAGTTGCCGCCGGAAATGCCGATGAAAAACGCGGTGATCTGGACCGTCGTTGGGCTTTTACTGTTAGTGGGGAGCTCTAAACTTCTGGTTTGGGGCGCTGTGTCTCTGGCCCAGACGTTTGGTGTCAGTGATTTGGTGATTGGCTTAACGATTGTGGCGATTGGCACTAGCCTTCCTGAGTTAGCCTCTAGTATCGCGGCTGCACGTAAAGGCGAAGCGGAATTGGCGATTGGTAATGTGGTAGGTTCTAACCTCTTTAATAGTCTCGGGGTGATCGGTATTCCTGGAGTGCTGGCCCCATTTGCGGTTGATCATGTGGTTTTGCATCGTGATCTGCCGATTATGACGGGGCTGACAGTTTTGATGCTGTTTATGGCGTTAGGTCGAAAAGGGCCGGGCCAGATCAATCGCTGGGAAGGGGTTATTTTATTGCTGATGTTCGTGGGTTATCAGGCGCTCTTATTTAATGAGCAAGTCAGCTAATCATATGGCTCGTCGAGAAGCCTGTGATGTGGTGATTTAAAGCGCTGCTGTTTAAAGATAAAAAACCGCCGATATCCTCGGCGGTTTTTTTGACTCTCATCATCGTGGGTCGTTTTCAAAGATCAACCCCAGATGATCAGTGTTCATCATTAAGCAAAGTTTTGATTAACGAAGTCCCAATTAACCAATGACCAGAAGGCATTCAGGTAATTCGGACGAGAATTACGATAGTCGATGTAGTAAGCATGTTCCCACACATCAACGGTTAGCAGTGGTGTTTGACCGTCTGTCAGCGGGTTGCCTGCATTGGAAGTATTGACAATTTCAATGCTGCCATCGCTGTTTTTGACCAGCCAAGTCCAACCTGAACCAAAGTTAGCCGCTGCTTTTTCATCAAAGTCTTTCTGGAAGTCGGCGAAAGAACCCCATTTGCTGTTAATCGCATCAGCAATGGCACCTTTTGCTTCGCCACCACCGTTCGGTGACAGGCAGTTCCAGTAGAAAGTGTGGTTCCACACTTGGGCCGCATTGTTAAATAAGCCGCCTGCAGGTGCTGTCTTGATCAGTTCTTCAAGAGACTTACCCGCGTTGTCAGTACCTTCAACTAGGCCATTCAGCTTCGTCACATAAGTCTGGTGGTGCTTACCGTAGTGATATTCCAAAGTTTCCTGAGAGATGTGCGGTTCCAGGGCGTTTTTTTCATACGGTAGTGCGGGCAGTTCAAATGCCATGATCAGTCTCCTTATCTTCTCATCATCAAGAACCCCTGAGTGCCAGGATGCCAAGGGTTCCCATTCATTATCATCGTTCAGTGTGTCATATGGGGGTCGTTTTTTTCTTTTCAACACCTATTAAACACACGGGGCGAGCGCCATATTGCTACAGCCATGACTGCTTGATGTCCGCATAGCGAATAGCATTCAATGGCGCTTCTGAGACGCTGATATCAATCAAGTTGTGCGGCAATCCTGTTGGTAATCATGTCGATTATCATAAGGCTTACGGCCATGGCGATACCTGTCATCGTTACACGCTGTCATGGGTGCTGAATTTTGCCGTGACCAAACAGTTAAAAGGATAGCACCGTCAATGAATCTTGGGAATCCGATTATTTTACTAGGTCTTTATCTGATCGAAGGTGGTAAGGCTATCGAAAACCCAGGGGGTGCTTTTTATTCTGGAGATTTTATGTTGTTGTGAAGTTCAAACTCGAGTGTTGAGATAGTGATCTTGACATAACCCTTTGCCAGCAGCTGAAGACTTGGCACAATGCCTACGACACTTTCAGGAACCTGACTATGCAAGATCGCGAAGAACCGAAGCTGAATCTGGATACGCCTGAAGAGCCGGCAGCGCCTAAGCGCCATGAACAACGCTCACAGGATGACTTGGCCCAAGACAAAAGAACACGTCAAGATGCTGAAACTTCATCGGCAACGCAAGCGCCACCGCAAGCTGCCCAGCCAATGCCGGAGCAGGCGGTGACAGGTTCTGATGATGATGTGAGCGAGCCTGACGCGGATGCAGCAGCGTCTAAGTCTACTCCTGCTAGCCCTTCATCTAAGCGTGCGTCAGAAGCCCCGCAACGGGCTCAAAGTGATGCCTCATCTTCATCCCGGCGCCAGGCATCAAAACGTCATGCGGCAGCGGGCTCAGGGCAAGGGCTTAGTTTGTTTGCATTACTCGTTGCGTTAGGTGGCGTGGGTTTCGGTGGTTGGCAGTACCTTCAGGTTCAGAAACTTCAAAATGGATTGCTGACGTTAGGTGATCGGGTTGAAGAGCTAGAGTTACAGCTGTCTGCGACAGGTAAGGATCTGTCCAGTGCTGGAGAGGGGTTCCGAGAACGGCTGGATACTGTTGACAGTGAAATACGCAAGCTTTGGGATTTATCCAATAAACGTAACCGACCTAATATCGAGTCTTTGCAAGGCAAGGTTGAACGCTTGGATACGGCTCAAGAAGGGTTGAGTGGCCGCTTGGAGAAACAGACGGCGCAGTTACAGCAAATGGATGGTCGAATTGACCAGATGGTCAGTACATTGCGCGATGAGGTGAATGCCCAGGCGCAGCGTGTGACCCGTTTACAAGATCAGTTAGCGCCTCTACAAGATCACCTCGATCAGCTGAATACCCGTATCACGGTCTTGCCTGGCCGTTTGGATGATCAAAAGAAACAGTTAGATAGTCTGCGTAATACATTGGCGAGCATGGATCAACGTTTAACTGAGCTGGCGGTTGCTTCTAGTACTCAAGCGGATCAATTATCTTCCCTTTCGGCAGATGGTTTGGCGCAGATGCAGCAGGATGTGAAAACGCATCAAGAGCAGCTGCGTTCTCTGGAGGCCAGTCGGCGCCAGTTGACGCGCCGGGTCACTCAGTTAATGGACCAGCTGAGGCAGATGCAAACAGACGCTAATCAGTAATGACTTTAATGTCCTCTTGACGTGTTGATCACTGCCACGCCTCCGATGCCTGAGCATTTGCTGAGGCATCATGCGTGAGGTGGTCTGTCTTGGTGTTCTAATTGATGGCGTTATTGATACGTTTAATGGATGAGCTTAAGTGCCTACTCATGAATGTTAAATTCGTGTACTTAAAATGAGTGCACTTAGGCGTCTGAATTTTGCTCATCACGGTTCATCTTTCGTGCTGCCTGCAACTTGCGCTGCTGACGCTTTTTCTGATGGTGGCGTGAGGGTGGGCCTTGACGACCTTCCTCGCGGGCGCTTTGGCGAGCGGCTCGAGCGGCTTCGCGACCACCTCCCGTTTTGATACTCAATTTGCCTGCCAGTGAGCGGGTTTTTTTCTTGCGAGTCATAATCTTCTCGTGAAAGGGTGACTGACTGAATGTGGCGCAGCTGCGACTTTTTGTCGGAATTCCCTATGATCAATCGAATTCCCCCTCGTGCCTTGGTTTTTGTGCATTGACTCTTGTGCATTGGTTCTAGTGCATTGGTTTAAGGCATCGTCGACTTACCACATAAGTCATATAAGACAACCTCATGATCAATACAACGCTTAATACAACAATCAATATCACCGTGCCGGTGAAAATAGAAGGCATAGGGCTGTCCAGCCGTGACGTGCGATTTTATCAGCTCATTGGGTTGGCGTCTGCGCTTTTGCATGGCTTGCTCTTGGGTTTTCGCAGGCCTGACGACACTAATCTGTGATCTAAATGCGGTTTATCATGCAATTTGCTATGAGAAGTTGGTATCATTGCGCCCTCTGAGAGGTTTTCGGCGTACCATGCCACTTCTCTGATGAGTGACTTGGACAGACTTCATTGACTGCGACTTCAGTCTGACATCACTGTATCGAACTGTTTCCCAGAGGGGTGTGATTTTGGGGAAGACATGATGGAGATGATTCATTCGTGAGGTCATACCAAGTCAAGACAATATCCCGTTAGGCTTCCCATTTCCAAGCGGATACAAGGCCCTTAGGTCTTGTGTCTTTCTATCTATGGGTCGGCTTTTTATCCACTATAGGCAATTGTTCGAGGTCGTGTTTTGACTGAGCAGACTACCGCTTCCAACTCCAGTGCAACGCAACCCAAACGCCGTCGTCGTCGCCGTGGCGGTCGTCGCCGTGGTGGACCGCAGCGCCAGCAGACCCAACGCCAATCGGTTGATAATTGGTCCTTGGATCAATTTCAGGTGCCTGTTGCAGCGGGTAAAGTTCGTTTTCATGACTTTAACTTGCCGCTGCCCTTGATGCAGGCCGTTCAGGCGCAGGGATTTGAGTACTGCACACCTATTCAAGCGCAGTCACTGCATTACACCTTGCACGGTGTCGATCTCATCGGTAAGGCGCAAACGGGAACCGGTAAGACTGCAGCGTTTTTGATCAGTATCATGACTTACTTCCTGGAAGAGGAAGTGCCGGATGGCCAGAAAATTGGTGCCCCAAGAGCGTTAATTGTCGCGCCAACCCGCGAACTGGTGATGCAAATTGCCAAAGATGCTAAGGCCATGGCTGAGTTTGCAGGTCTGAATGTGGTGAGTGTTGTGGGCGGTATGGATTATCAGAAGCAACGTGATCAACTGCGGGGTGAAAAGATTGACTTGCTGGTCGCGACGCCAGGACGCCTGCTGGACTTTCACAGCAAACGCGATCTTGACCTTCGCCAAGTGGAAGTGTTGGTGCTCGATGAAGCGGACCGCATGCTGGATATGGGCTTTATTCCCGATGTGAAGCGCATTATTCGGGCGACACCACGTAAAGAAGAGCGCCAGACCATGTTGTTTTCGGCGACCTTTACCCAAGACATCATGAATTTGGCAGAGCAGTGGACGATTAAGCCTCAGCGTATTGAAATTGCCTCTAAAGTGAATGCTTCTGAAAACATTGAGCAGCATGCATTTTTGGTCAGTGACAGTGAAAAGCTGCAGCTCATGAAGAATTTGCTCAAGCGCTGGTCATTAGATCGTGTGATTATCTTTGCCAACCGCCGAGATATTACCCGTGATTTACATCAGGCGCTGCGCCAAGACGGCTTTAACGTTGCGTTGCTTTCTGGCGAAGTTGACCAGAAAAAGCGTGTCGCGACGTTGGAACGTTTCCGTGCAGGCAAAGTGGATGTTCTGGTGGCGACTGATGTGGCCGGTCGAGGGCTGCATATTGATGATATTAGCCATGTTATCAACTATACCTTGCCTGAAGACCCTGAAGACTATGTGCACCGGATTGGTCGTACGGGGCGTGCTGGTGCTAAAGGCACTTCTATTAGCTTTGTAGGCGAAGAAGATGCTTTTGCGATGCCCGCCATTGAGCAGCTAACAAAAGCGAAACTTCCTTGTGTCTATCCGCCTGAAGAGCTGGCCATGACTGAAGGACAGTTTGAGGATCGAACGGACGCGTTGGCAAAGGATGAAGCTGATAAAGCACTTGATGCTTCTCGCAAAGCTCTGGACGCTAGCGCTGTGAGTGAGCAAGCTGAGTTGACCGATAAGCCCTCTGAAGGAGGTGATGCCGCATCGCTGTCAGCGCAAGAGGCTCCCGTTGAGAGTGCTTCGGTAGAGACAGTGGTCGTTGAAACGACCCAGTCTCAAAGCGAAGAGCAGGTTCAAAGCGAAGTGACGGCCCCTGCGGCAGTGACGCCTTCTACTGATCCTGTGACCTCGGCTGAACGAGCGGCCTCTGTGGAATCTGAAGCGGGCAATGAAGCCATGGTAAGTGACACGCCGTCCACGTCTATCGAAGACACTTCAGCAATACGCGAAGTGGTACAAGAAGTGAATGAAGACGGTGACATTACCGGGGTTAAAGTGACCGTTGAGTTTGAGGTCGATGAAACTGAAGACTACACAGACAGCGACGCTCAGACGGCAGGTACCTTGGTTTTATCTGGCGCTGAAACTTCATCAGATACTGAGGTCTCACCTGGTGTTGAAGCCTCACCTGGTGTTGACGCCTCAGCTGATGTTGAGCGTGACCCCAATGCGGAGGTGGCATCGGCTCGGCCCGAAGCTGATATCGAGGGCAGTGACATGCCGGTTGAAGCTGATACCGATGAACGCGATGCTGATTTGTCTAAAGTGTCGGAAGCTACCGGTGATGCTGTAGAAGATCAGTCAGCTGAAATCGACTCGTCAGACAGTAAGCGGTCTGAAGATGAGGACTCATCGGTGACGAAGCCTTCAGGTTCATCAGGTGCTTAATCATATCGTTCGGTGATGTTGTTGTTTCGATAATACTGCTGGTTAGTGGTACAGATATAAGCAGTAGGGATATAAGTGGTACAGACAATAGGTCAGCATCTGCTGGCCTATTGTTGTTTTATGACGCCATGTTTTGATGAGCCGCTGCTGTTAATTATTTGCATTGGCTTGGGAACTGTTTATTTGTTCAGTATTATGGGGGTGGGGGTTCCACCACTCATATCGCATTCATTCCATGATATCGACAGGTAGTGTTATGTCAGCTCAAGGCCTTGATGAGGGGTTGCGTCAGAGTATTCAGAAGGCCTACAGCCGCTTTCTCAAGGGGCGTGAGCTGAAGCCTCGTGCTGGTCAGAAGTTGATGATTGCCGAGATTGCACGGCTGCTCGGTAATATTCGTCAAGACGATGAGGGCCGACGCCTGGGGCAAGATCATATTTTAGTGATTGAAGCCGGCACGGGGACCGGTAAAACATTAGGTTATTTGCTGGCCGCGCTGCCTATCGCGATTGCGCGAGGTAAGCGGCTTGTGATCTCGACGGCGACGGTTGCGTTGCAGGAGCAGCTCCTGCAGCGGGATTTGCCTGATATCGCACGTTTTGCTGAGCTTGATTTCAGCTTTGCGTTAGCGAAAGGGCGTGGGCGTTATTTATGTACTGCGCAGTTGGCGCGTTTGAATGATGCCAGAGGCCAGACGGAAGATGATAACGGTACCTTGAGCCTGTTTGAAAATGAACTCTTGAGCCGTCAATCAGGCGATGATGATGCTCAGCTTGACGAGTTGATGCAGGCTTTTGTCAGTGGTCGTTGGGATGGTGATAAAGATACTCTCGACCAAACCGTGCCGGAGAGTCTGTGGCAGCGTTTAACAACGGATCATCAGCGTTGTGGTAATCGACGTTGTCCTCATTTTGCCCATGCTTGCCCCTTCTTTGCAGCCCGTCGAGACTTGGAGAATGCAGATGTTATCGTCGCGAACCATGACTTGGTGTTGGCTGATTTAGCATTAGGGGGTGGGGTTGTCCTTCCCTCGCCTGAAGATACCTTTTATGTGTTTGATGAAGGCCACCATTTGCCTGATAAAGCCATCAAACACTTTGCTTCAAGTTTGCGAGTCAATGGGGCCTTGAAGTGGCTGAAACTATTAGAGCGTTCTTTGCCAGAGTTAATGTCGGCGTTAGGCGAAAGTGATGGCATTCGACGCCAACTGAATCAGCTGACGGATCCGCTGACGACTATTGGGCGAGATTTGGGAGCACTGAATAGTCAGCTCTATGACATTGCACAGTTTGAACGTCGTTCTGATGGTCATGCACCACAATTTAGATGGCCACAAGGCCAGGTTCCTGAAACGCTGCAGCAATTTGCCGGCCATCTATTGACTGGTTTTGCACAGATCACCCGTTCTCTTGAGAGCATGGTGTCTGTATTGCGAGAAGCGGCTGATCCTGAAAAAAATACGGCCTTAGATCGGGCCGAAGCGGAAGCTTGGCTGCCTATGCTCAGCCTATTGTGGACGCGCTCACTGGCTGCACATGAACTGTTCAGTGCTTATGCTCACGTTGAAGGGCCTGAGGATTCGCCGCGTGCGCGCTGGTTGACGTTGCATATTAATCAAACCGGTGATGAAGATATTGAGTTAGCGTCTAGCCCCGTCAGTTCTGCGGGTGATTTGGCGTATCGCTTATGGTCCCGATGCCATGGGGCTGTCTTGACGTCAGCGACGTTAACGGCATTGGGTCGCTTTGATCGTATTCGTCAGCGTGCGGGATTGCCCGGTGATGTTGCCTGTCGTGTTGTGGAAAGTCCGTTTGATTATCCTCGTCTCGGTGTTTTGGAAATCCCTGATCTGGCTGTGGAGCCTGGGCGAGGCGCTGATCAACATGATGAGGCGATTTTTCGTTACTTAACTGAACGCTTGAGTGACCAGTCGGCCGCACTGGTGTTATTCAGTTCACGTAAGCAAATGCAGGCGGTTTATGAACGATTGCCTTCAAAGTGGCGTGAAGCGACGCTAACGCAAGACGGCCTTTCCAAAGGGTTTTTGATTGCTCGACATCGAGATCGTATTGACGGTGGTAAAGGCAGTGTGATTTTTGGCCTGGCGAGTTTTGCCGAAGGAATTGACTTGCCCGGTCGCTATTTGAATCATGTGATTATCACGCGTCTCCCTTTTGCGGTACCAGATGATCCTGTTGAAGCAACCTTGGCGGAGTGGATTGAAGGCCGAGGGGGGAATCCTTTTATGCAAATCACTGTGCCGGATGCCAGTATTCGCTTGGTTCAGGCCTGCGGGCGGCTCATTCGAACGGAGCAAGATGAAGGTCGGGTCACGCTCTTGGATCGTCGTATTCTGACTAAACGATATGGCCAGGCGTTACTGGATGCGTTACCTGATTTTCGCCGTGAAATTCAGTCGTTGTAAAATTGAGTGGTTGTAAAATTAAGTCGTTATGAAGCTGAGTGGGCTTTACGTCGCGTTAAGCGAGCGACGTAAAGCCTAAGCGTGTTGATGTTGGGTCTTACATGGATGTTGGGGCGTGCGTTGATATTTAAGAGCGCCAAAATGCCCGGGTGAATAGAATCATAAATGTCACGATTTCTAAGCGTCCCAGAATCATGCCGAAAGACAACATCCACTTAGCCGCATCAGGAAGAAGTTCGAAGTTATCGGCGGGGCCGATCAGGTGTCCCAATGCTGGACCAACGTTAGCCACCGCACTGACGGCACTGCTCAAGCTCGTGAGAAAATCCAGCCCCATTAAAGAGAGTGCGAGTGCTAGGCTGGCGATAGTGAAAAAGAAGAAGAACGCAAAGGCGACCATTGAACGGATAACGTCATCCGGTACTGGGCGGCCATTAAAGCGCTGTGAAAAAACCCCTCTAGGGTGGAGCAGGGATTTTAATTGATTAGACATCAGAATAGCGGCCAACTGTAAACGGAAGATTTTGAATCCACCGCTGGTTGATCCTGAGCAGCCCCCGATGAACATGATGTAAAAGAACACCATGACCGAAAAACTGCCCCAATCATTGTAATCACTTGAGGCATAACCTGATGTGCTGACCACAGAGATGACGTTAAATGTCGCGTGAGTCAGCGCTTCAAACCAATACCAGCCACGGACCTCGCAAAGATATATGGTGAGCGCCAGAATGGTCAGTGCTAGCAGTTTCAGCAGCGCCCTGACTTGACTGTCTTTCCAGAAAGGCTTCCAGTTGCGCTGAATGAGTTGGACATAAAGTAGGAATGGAAGCGAGCCGAGTACCATGAAAAAGCTGCTGATCCAGAGAATCATTGGGGTATCAGCAAAATGTCCCATGGAGGCATCATAGTTGGCAAAGCCCCCTGTTGCGACAGTCGTCAGGCTGTGGACCAGTGCATCAAATGGGTTCATACCCGCAAGCCAGTATGAAAAGCCACACACTGCCGTTAACCCGACATAAACCTTGCCAATGGCCTTGGCGACTTTGCCTGATCGAGGGAGGGCTTTTTCTGACCAGTCTGATGACTCGGTTTGGAACAGTCTCATCCCACCGACTTGCAGGAAGGGGAGGATCGCCATCCCCATCACGATAATACCAATCCCGCCAAGCCATTGAAGGATACCTCGCCACAGCAAAATGCCGTGTGACAAAGTGTCTAAACCGCTAATCACGGTAGAACCTGTTGTCGTGATTCCCGAGACGGTTTCAAACCAGGCATCAGTGATGGAGAGATGGGTTGAGCCCAGCATCATCGGTAGTGAGGCAAAGGCGCTCATCATCAACCAACTTAAAGTGGTGATCATAAACATTTGCCGACCGGTCAGAATGAAAGGCGCGCGGGCACCGAGAAATGCCATGACCAATCCAAGGCCAATGGTTAAACCCATCGAAAGTCCGAAGGCCCAGACATCGGGATGACTTTCCTGGATCAGCAGCACAAGCGGCGCGGCCATAAACCACCCCAATAGGATGAGCAGCATCCCCATTAGGCGCAATAGCGGTGCCAGCCACATGAAAACCATTCGAGGCCAGGGCATGTGGCGAAGTGAGGTTCGAGTATCACTCACGTGAGTAGTCCTTCCCATTCGTACATTACTACTGCTAATGATTCAGGTGTTATTGAGTGGCTATTGAGCCACATCCGATATGGCATGCATGCCCCGATGATACCGGTGAATGGCAGTCACTTCAGTGGTATCAGGATTAAGTGGCACAAGGATAAGGGGTGTGCAGTCAGTAAGCCACCTTCGCAGGCGCAAAATTTACACTTTTGTCGAACGGTTGTTTTAATTTTGTCTGTGATCTGCGTAGACTCGAAATAAAGTAAGGCTTGGAATGCCCTGGCTAGCGGTGCTGAAGGCGTGTCAATGATCAGTGTCAGAGGGTAAAGCGTCTGGTTGATAAGCCGAAGTATTGGCTTGTTCAGTCCGATCAGCATGCGCGTTACACGTTCATAACAATGAAAAAGGAGAGGCGAATGTCCTCACATGCAATAGAAATTAAAGTGAGAGGCTATCACTTAGATATTTATGGGCATGTCAATAATGCCCGTTATTTAGAGTTTCTTGAGGAAGCGCGATGGGCTTTTATTGAGGCGCAAGGGGGCTTAGAAGAACTGACACGCTCAGGCTTAGGCATGGCCGCAGTGAATATTAATATCAATTATCGTCGCCCGGCCTGGGTGAATGAAGTGTTGAGCATCCGTACGGGGTTGCGTCGCGTGGGCAGTAAAAGCGCCGTGTTACATCAAGATGTGGTGTTGGCGCACGATGAGACACCTGTAGCGGATGCCGATGTCACTTTTGTGTTGATTGATGTGAAACGCCATCAGACCGTCGAACTCGATGAGGGCTTGCGTAAACAGTTTGCGCAATGGCCAGAGCTGTAAACACATGATGCGATCAACGCTTGCTCAACATCAGCTTACTTTTATGGGGCGGCTTTAAGGGGATGGCGTTTAAAGCTGATGGTGAATGCCGCCATGCAAATTTGATTGGTCTGAGTATAATGCGGGGCATTTAAAACTGCTTCAGTAGACAGCAAAAGCTTGCCATGTGGAGATTTGTACAATCATGACTTCAGAGGTTAACAGCATCCCGGTGCTCACACTGGATGGGCCGGGAGGTGCAGGCAAAGGTACCGTCAGTATGCGTTTGGCTCGTCAATTAGGCTGGCATTTATTGGACTCTGGCGCCTTGTACCGTCTGGTTGCTCTGGCCGCGATACGCCATAAGGTTGATTTGGCCGATGAAGCTCACCTGGCTGAGACAGCGGCAGCGTTAGCCGTTGAGTTTATCGCTACCGATGAAGACTTGGTTCAAGTCATGCTTGAAGGGGAAGATGTGAGCCAAGCCATCCGTACTGAGGCTGTGGGAGGGGCCGCTTCTCAAATCGCGGCTTTTCCTCAAGTGAGGCAGGCGCTACTGGAACGTCAGCGTGTTTTTGCTCAATCGCCAGGGCTTGTCTGTGATGGGCGTGATATGGGGACTGTCGTTTTTCCGTCCGCCACATTAAAAATTTATCTGACTGCCAGCGCTGAAGAACGGGCGTTGCGACGCTTTCGTCAGTTGCAGGAAAAGGGGATGGATGCTAATATCTCGTCCCTTGAGCAGGAAATTCGTGACCGGGATGAGCGCGATATGAATCGTGCCGCCGCGCCACTTAAGGCGGCTAGTGATGCGATTGTCTTGGATAGTACCGATCTCGATATAGATGCTGTAGTGAATAAGATTCATGAGCTGTTAAAAGCGCGTGGTCTCACTTCAAATGCAGTATAAAATCCTGCGGGTTTGACCAGATTTTAACGAGTTTTAAGGCGTTGATTACGCTTTAAAGCTGAAAATCGAACACAGTAAGACACACTGAGTGCCATGTCATGAGCTGCCAGGGTCCCCTATGAAAGCCCTGTCCGTTCTAACCAGCGTTAACATGTCTCGGTGATATTTGACTACAGGCCCACGTTTGCTGGTGACGTGGAGGGCGGTATTAACCGCTTGCTAAACGTTGATCATATAGGACGCACATGAGCGAATCTTTTGCTGAACTGTTTGAAGAAAGCCTTAAGAATGTAAACATGGAAGCGGGTGCTATTGTATCCGGTTCTATCGTTGATATTGACGGCGATCGAGTGACCGTTAACGCCGGTCTGAAATCCGAAGCCGTGATTCCGCTGAATCAGTTCGAAAACCCCAGCCAATTGAGTATTGGTGACGAAATCTACGTTGCACTGGAAACTGTTGAAGATGGTTTCGGTGAAACGCGTCTGTCTCGCGAGAAGGCACGTCGTGCCGAGTCCTGGAAAGAGCTGGAAGCTGCTTTCGAGAAGGACGAAATCGTCAAGGGTATGATCAACGGCAAAGTCAAAGGTGGCTTTACTGTCGATATCAACTCTATCCGTGCATTCTTGCCCGGTTCTCTGGTTGATGTTCGTCCGGTACGTGATACCACTCACCTCGAAACCAAAGAACTTGACTTCAAGGTGATCAAACTCGATCCGAAACGCAACAACGTTGTGGTTTCTCGTCGTGCTGTGCTTGAAGCTGAAAACAGTGCTGAGCGTGAAGCACTGCTGTCCACTCTGGGCGAAGGCCAGGAAGTTAAAGGTATCGTTAAGAACCTGACTGACTATGGTGCTTTCGTTGATCTGGGTGGTGTTGACGGTCTGTTGCACATCACTGATATGGCATGGCGCCGTATTAAGCATCCGTCTGAAATCGTTGCAGTCGGCGACGAAATCAACGTGAAAGTGCTGAAGTTTGATCGTGAGCGTAACCGTGTATCCCTGGGGCTGAAGCAGCTGGGTGAAGATCCGTGGGTCAACATCAAAGCGCGTTACCCGGAAAACACCAAAGTGACCGCTCGCGTCACTAATCTGACTGACTATGGCTGCTTCGCCGAGTTGGAAGAAGGTGTTGAAGGTCTGGTTCACGTGTCTGAAATGGATTGGACCAACAAAAACGTTAACCCGAAAGCGGTTGTTAACGTAGGTGATGACGTTGAAGTGATGGTGTTGGATATCGACGAAGAGCGTCGTCGTATTTCTCTGGGTATCAAACAGTGCCGTCCGAATCCGTGGGAAGAATTTTCTGCGGGTTACAATAAAGGTGACCGCGTTTCAGGGGCAATTAAGTCCATCACTGATTTCGGTCTCTTTGTTGGCCTGAATGGCGGTATCGACGGTCTGGTTCACCTGTCTGATATTTCTTGGAGCGAAGCCGGTGAAGAAGCGGTTCGTCGCTATAAGAAAGGTGAAGAAGTTGAGACTGTAATCCTGTCAATCGATCCGGAACGTGAGCGTATCTCTCTGGGCATTAAACAGCTTGAGAGCGATCCGATGAACGAATTCCTGGCTGTGAATGACAAGGGTTCTGTTGTCAACGGTACCGTGATCTCTGTTGATGCCAAAGAAGCCATTGTTAAGCTGGCTGAAGATGTTGAAGCTGTCCTGAAAGCATCTGAAATCAGCAGTGAGCGTGTTGAAGATGCTCGCAATGCGCTGAACGAAGGCGATCAGGTTGAAGCGAAAATCATCAATGTTGATCGTAAAAATCGTTCTATCAGCTTGTCTATTAAAGCAAAAGATCAAGTTGAACAGCGTAAAGCAATGGACGATATGAGCACCCAGAACAGTCAGGCCACAACAATCGGTGACCTGATCAAGCAGCAGATGGAAAGCCAGAACTAATCTGACTTCTCTATGTTGTAAAACCATTGAGCATTAGTGCTCGTGGTCAAAAACCGCCTTCCACAAGAAGGCGGTTTTTGTGTTTAAAGCCTGCCCTCAAATCAATTCATCCTAAAGTTTGTTTGATATACCGCATCATTTCATTACTTCCATAATGGCACCTCTCATTTTTGTATGATTCTTGGCCCAAAGTTGAAGCGGCGAAAAGACGCATTAGGATTACACTAAATCAGTAGCGGCTTAAATTGATGGCTAAATATGAGTGATATGCCGCTAAAATATAAAATGCAGAGGATGCGTTATGGCTCAAATCCTAATGGCTTGGAGCTTGCTCATTGCAGGAGGAGTAGTTACGGGTGCTATGGCAGGAGGCTGGGTATGGGGTGGCGGGGTAATGATATTGGTGGGGGGCGTGATCTTGACGTGGAGAGGGCGACCCCAAGCCGCTTCGGTTAGTGATCTACAACGAATTTATGACGCCGATGGGGATCAACTTCAAGCGATGTCATCGGCGGTGCTATCAGCCGTTGAGCAGGATTACCGTGCATTGCGATTAATGGTTCATGACATGGTGAATCGCAGTAGCCTGACCGCCATCGCAACGGCTGAAGTCTCTCATCATGCCGATCATATGGGGCACTTGTTAGACGAGCAGGCCAAAGCGACGACAACTGTTGCATCGACGATGACGTCTATCTCTGTCGCCATTGAGCAGGTGTCGTCCAATACGCTCAATGTCAGTGAACGTGCAGATCAAGCCCGAGATGAAAGCTTTTATAGTCGCGATGCCCTGGCGACTGTCATGAAGGATATGCGCCGATTGTCAGAGCGCTCCCAGCAGGCGCTTAGTTTAATTGAGACCCTGAGTGAAAAGAGCCAGAGCATTCAGGCTGTGACTCAAGTGATTGAGGGCATCGCTGAGCAAACCAATTTACTGGCATTGAATGCTGCGATTGAAGCCGCTAGAGCGGGAGAGCATGGGCGCGGCTTTGCTGTTGTCGCAGATGAGGTGCGCTTATTGGCCAGTCGAACTTCTGAGTCGACGCGACAGGTTGAATCCATTGTGGCTGAGATTCATGACAGTGCGGCTCAAGTGGTTCATAACATCGGTGATTTGATGCAGCAGGTGACTCAGGGCGCTGAAGAAGTGGAGCAAGTGGGTCACCGCTTGGATAGTATGGCTGATCATTTTGAAGAGGTTGGGATTCAACTGAATGGTATTGCGGATGCCGTGACGGATAGCCACCAGCATGTGGCGCAGATGGCTGAGGCTGTTGAAGCACTGAATGAACAGGTGGTCTCAGGGAACCAGGACATGCAGCAGCTGGTGACTCAAGCCAGTGGGCTGGTTGGGGCCGCGGAGTCAATGAACGCGACTTTGGCTATACAGCGTGTGTCCAGTCGTCATCAACGTATTTTTGAATTAGCGCGTCAAGCGGCTGATGAAGTAGGGCAGTGTTTTGAAGAGGCTTTACGTTCTGGACAACTCACCGAGCAGTCGCTTTTTCAACCGCAATATCAAGCGATCGCCAACACTCATCCTCAGCAATATCACACTGGATTTGATCAGTTTACGGATCAGCACTTACCTACGATTCAAGAGCCACTCTTATCACATTCTGGTATCGCTTTTGCGATTACCTGCGATAAACAAGGTTATGTCCCAACGCACAATACTCAGTTTGCCCAGCCTCCATCCGGTGATTATGAGCGAGACCTTAAACTCAGCCGTAGTAAACGCATTTTTGATGACCCAACGGGGCGTCGTTGTGGTGCTCATGAAGATGCGTTGTTGTTACAAACTTATAAGCGGGATACCGGTGAAGTGATGCATGATTTATCGGTTCCCATTTATGTCAATGGGCGTCACTGGGGGGGCTTCAGGATTGGCTATTTGCCTGATTGAGAGCCGTTAGTTTTCTTTATTGAGAGCGGTTAACTTTATTTCGGCGAGTGCGATGCGTATGATGCCAGTATCACGGGGTGCCTGTTTATAGGTTATAGGCTGAGAAAAAACCCGCAATACCTGATCCGGGTGATGCCGGCGTAGGGATGATATCAGCGCTTCTGCTAACGTGATGCCTCCCCCTGCTGCGAAGCTGACTTCAGTCTGATGCTTTGCCGTCTTATACCCTGGTTTATTTTTCTAACGATGCTGCTTCCTACGCGGTGAGATCGGTTGAGATTGACTGGCTGACCGGCTGGGTGTGGTGTGCAGCTTGCTTGAAGTCGGATCAATGATGAAGACTGTGTGGTTCTGGGTGGGATGTGTTGCGATATGGGTGAACTTTGCTGTTGGGTCTGTGGCTGCTGCGGCTGATAAAACGCCTGTTTTGACGGTTTATGCGTCTGATTCTTTTACGTCTGATTGGGGGCCTGGGCCTCAATTAGAAAAGAGCTTTGAAGCGCGTTGTCATTGCGATCTCCGTTGGGTAGGGTTATCAGGTGGTGCCAGTATTCTTCAGCGCCTCCGTCTTGAAGGTGAGGCCTCTCCTGCCGATGTGGTGTTGAGTTTAGACATGAACTTAATGCAAGCGGCTGAAAAGACGGGGTTGTTAACGCCTTATCAATTTGAGTTGCCTGAATTAAACTTGCCTGTCGAATGGACCAGTTCTGTTTTTGTCCCTTATGACTGGAGCTACTTTTCGTTCGTGTATGACGCTCGGCAGTTGTCACAACCTCCGACTAGCCTGAAAGCTTTGGTGGATGCTCCCGATGACCTGAAAGTCATCATTGAAGATCCGCGCACCAGTACGCCGGGCTTTGGGCTTCTATTGTGGGTTAAGGCTGTCTATGGTGATCAAGCGCCGCAGGCATGGGCACGATTATCCCGTAAAATTCTGACGGTCACACCGGGTTGGAGCGAGGCTTATCAGTCTCTATTTCTCAAAGGTGAAGCGCCATTGGTGATGTCCTATAGCACTTCACCCGCTTATCATCTGACGGTGGAGCACAGTGATCGTTATCGTGCCGCTCAATTTGATGAGGGCCACTACCTGCAAGTTGAAGTGGGGGCTGTTGCTCAGCACAGTGCTCATCCTCAATTGGCACAGAATTTCTTGCAGTTTCTTATCAGCGAGCAGGCGCAGAAGTCGTTACCGCTGACTAATTATATGTACCCTGTCATTGATATCGGATCTGCATTGCCACCTGCATTTCATGATTTGATTCAGCCCCAATCGCTTTTAATTTCCCCCGATCGTGTGGCTGCCAATCGACGCGATTGGATTCATGAGTGGTTAGAGGCTTATACGCGTTGAATCGCTGGTTGCGCATGACGCCTTGGCAAGTCGTACTGTGCTTGCTGGTACCGATTGTTCTGCTACCTGGGTTGGCCTGTGCTGCTTTCTTGGGGCTTTTTTTGCAGGCCGATGATATGGCTGAGGTTGCCCTCTGGCATGATGCGTATCTATGGCGGGTTTGGCGCTTTACTTTGGGCCAAGCAGCCTTGTCGACTGGCTTGAGTGTGTTGTTGGCCATTCCAATGGCCTGTGCTTTGTTACGACGCCCTCAATTTCCGGGGCGAACCCTTTTACTGCGTAGTATGGAAGTGACGTTGGTATTGCCCGCGCTAGTGGCGGTGCTGGGGTTGATTAGCGTGTATGGCCGTCAGGGTGTGGTCGCACAGCTTGGCAACATGATGGGGTTTTCTTGGTCATGGCGCCCCTATGGGCTAGATGGCATTGTCTTCGCGCACTTATTCTTCAATGTACCTTTGGTCGCACGTTTATTGTTACAGGCGCTTGAACGTCAACCCCGGGAACACTGGTTGTTGGTGAGTCAGTTGGGACTGCAGCGTTCAGCGATTTGGCGGACGATAGAATGGCCTGTTATTCGTCAGTACTTACCCGGCTTAGGGGCATTGGTCTTTACCCTATGTTTCACCAGCTTTGCGATTGTGCTCACGCTCGGAGGTGGGCCTGGAGCAACGACATTGGAAGTTGCGATTTATCAGGCCTTAAGGTTTGATGATGCGCCTGGACAAGCGGCTTTTTTAGCGCTTCTTCAATTGGCTTCATGTGCTGTGATATGGCTGTGGAGTCATCGTCATGTTCAATCGCTATCAGTATCGGGCGCTTTTTATGGTGACAGACCATGTCGTCCCGACCAGGGGGGATTTGCTTGGCTGAGCGATGGTTTCTCCATCTTGCTTTTGATTGGATTAATTTGGCCGCCTTTGGTTTTGGTTATCGGACAAGGATTGTCTGGTGTGCCCGCCCTATGGTCGCAATCGCTGATTTGGGCCGCCCTTGGACGCAGTTTGATGATTGCCTTGGGTGCCGCCCTTGTGGCTGTCGTGCTGGCGGTGAGTCTACAGGCCGGAATCAGGCAGCTGCGTTTATATGGTCATGAACGATTAGGCCAATGGCTGGCGGTGAGTGGGCGCATGACACTGATGGTGCCTGCCATGGTGTTGGGTACCGGCTTGTTTGTACTACTCAAACCCTGGGTGTTGATGGTGAATCAAAGCCTATTTTGGGTCGCGCTATTGAATGGGCTCATGGCGGTTCCTTTTGTATTACAAAGTCTGCCCGCTATGCACTCTCGCGGTGAGCAAGGGCCGATACGCTTGTTGCTCTCTCTGGGCCTTACCGGTTGGGCTCGGTGGCGATGGTGGCTATGGCCTCAATGGCGGGGGCCTATAGGCTTGTCGCTGGGTTACGCGATGGCACTATCACTGGGGGATTTTGGCGTGATTGCCTTGTTGGGGATGCCGAGCGAGCCGACGTTGACACAGTTATTACATCAACAATTAGGTCATTATCGTACTGAAGGCGCGGCAGCAACTGCCGTGACTTTATTGTTGGTACAAGCGATGGGGTTTATGTTCTGGCGCCACTGCTTGAGACCTGCTCGATCAAAACGTTTTTGATCAAAACATTTTTGCTCGGCCATTATTCGATAGGGCCGATATTTAAGTGTGTTTGGTGATTGGATGGGGTTTGTAAACGGTGTTAGTGGTCGATCACTTATGTTTTGAGTACGCCCAAGGTCAGCATTTTGACTGGAGCTTTCAGCTACTCCCTGGCCAATGTATGGCCATTACAGGGGGCAGCGGTGCCGGGAAAAGTACACTTTTGCAAACCATTGCAGGGTTCTTGACGCCAACGGCAGGCACCTTAACTTGGCAGGGGCAGGATCTTTTGCCTTTGCCCCCTTGGCAGCGGCCTGTCACCAGTGTATTTCAATCTCATAATCTGTTTGCTCACCTGGATGTGATGACCAATATTGCCCTTGGTCTTAACCCCCGGGGAAAGCTATCTTCTGAGCAGGTTGCGCAAGTCAGCACTTTACTGGCTCAAGTCGGATTAGCAGGTTTTGAGCATCGATTACCTGAAGCCCTTTCTGGTGGACAGCAGCAGCGGGTGACTTTAGTTCGAGCTTTATTGCGTTCTCAGCCTCTGGTGCTGCTTGACGAGCCCATGACGGGGCTGGACTCTCAAAATCGAATGTATCTTTATGAACTGTTCAATACCATGAAGCAGCAAGGATATGCGATCTTGCTGGTGTCACATGATGTAAGTGATGTTGAAGCATTGGCTGATCGCTGTTGTTCGCTTATCGACACTGAAGCTGGCGTGATGCTGGAGCCCTATTCGTGAGTCAGTGAGAATGCTGGAAGCACCCTAGGCTATTCATTTCATTGGCCGAGTGGCCCGCATATCCGATTACGCCCTTCAGCCTTGGCCTGATAAAGGCTGGCATCCGCTCTTGATAAGAGGTCATCCAGCTGATCCCCTGAGTGCTGTAATGCGGTGCCTGCACTGGCGGTTACACTGATCTCTTGTGAACCAAAAGCAATGGGGGATTCAGCGATCACTTGGTGTAATCGTGCTAGAATCCGCTCGGCACTTTCATGGTTGATCGGCGCGGTGAGCAGAATAGCGAATTCTTCTCCGCCTAGGCGTCCCAGTAGATCCTGCTGACGTAGATGATCTTGCATACTTTGGCTGATGTGGCGTAGAACCGCATCGCCTGCCGCGTGCCCATAGTTGTCGTTGATCTGCTTGAAATGATCGAGGTCCAACATGACCAAAAGCTGGCCTTCGGCGACCGCTTCTAGACGTTCTTCGCATTGATCGATAAACGCTCGGCGATTAAATAAGCTGGTCAGTGGGTCACGTGTTGCTAATACTTTAAGCTCGGACTCTGCCTTCAGTCGCGCTTCTTCTGAGTTTCTCGCATGGAACAACAATCCGAGGGTATCGCTGATAGGGGTCAGCCACTCAATATCTGCTTGAGAGTACCCACCAGGCTTGTTGGCAAATCCCATCATGCCTTTGACTTGGCCTGCGTGTCGTAGGGGAATGCCCAAAAAACAGTGGAGAGTGGGATGACCCTCTGGTACGCCACGGCTAAATGGATGTTGGGCGGGATCATTCGTGATGATTTCGGTATTCGATAAGACGGCCTGCCCAAAGAGGTTATCCAGATTATGAAAGTCTAACGTTGACTCATGATACTGCTGGTACATTGCACGACTCAGAGCGTTCCAGCTGATATCTGTAATATGGTGTATGCGTAGAAATGGCGGCTTGTCTAACTGATGAAAGACTTGACCAATGAAACCGAATTGGCTTCCTATTAATTCTAAAAGTTCATCAAAGATATCACTACAGGCGGATTTTACATCTTGGTTTTGCAAAAAAATCTTTTGGGCTTGGTTAATCAACTGTAGTTGTAAGTTCTTTTTCTGCCGATAGTGCTCTTGTTGTAACTGTAATGCGGTTTGTTGTTCATGCTGTTTTATCAGCTCCCATAGTTGACATTCATCGACGACAATACGCGCCATTAACTCAAGGATTTGTAGTTGGTGTGCTGGTAATGTTCGAGGCTTATGATCAATGACACATAATGTGCCCAGCGTAAAACCGTCTAATATCAAAGGTACGCCAGCATAAAATCGGATGTAGGGTGCGCCAGTCACTAAAGGGTTATCGACAAATCGAGGATCTTTTAGGGTGTCGGTAATGAGCAGTGTTTCTTGGTTGGATACGACATGTGCACAGAAAGAAATACTCCGTTCTGTTTCACAAACATCGATACCATGCTTGGATTTAAACCACTGCCGGTTGTGATCGACTAGTGAGATCAACGCGATGGGTATTTCTAGAATTTGGCTAACTAGTTTTGTCAGGCGGTCGAATCGTTCTGAGCGGTCTGTATCTAATAAACCGATGGCATCAAGGCGTGTCTGTCGAGCTGCTTCATCCTTGGGGGCTTGTGGCAGCAGCATAACGACCTCCTGGCATTAATGGGCGGAAAACAGGATTTCTGGATGACAATTTATACATTCATTGTCACTATAGCCCGCTTTTAATTTTTCGTGCTGTTCTTAGGACAGCTCAGCCTGACGGAGTATGAATGACATGACCCAACCTGCCTTGGTGTTGGCTGCGATCGGTCTGTTATCACTGGCGTGCCAGTGGTTGTCTTGGCGCTTACGACAACCGGCTATTTTGTTATTGCTCTTATCGGGCATCGTTGTCGGCCCCTGGTTAGAGTGGCTTAAGCCGGATGCTTTATTTGGCGATCTGTTGTTTCCGGTCGTGTCTCTTGCGGTTGCGATTATTCTGTTTGAGGGCGCCTTAACGTTAAAGTTGAGTGAAATTAGAGAACATGGCCGTGTTGTCAGACGACTAGTGACTTCCGGGATGTTGGTGAATGGGGCCGTAATCAGTGCTGGTGCTGTTGTTCTACTCGACTTTTCTTGGCCTATGGCTGCGCTATTGGGGGCTGTGACCGTTGTGACAGGACCTACCGTGATTGTGCCCATGCTCCGGAGTGTGCGCCCTACTGCTGCGGTGAGTCGTATTTTACGATGGGAAGGTATTTTGATTGACCCCATTGGGGCTTTATTGGCTGTGCTTGTATTTGAATACGTCGTCGCACTGCAGACAGGCGCCTCCCATTGGCACTCGTTGTGGGTGTTTGGTGAGACCCTGTGTTTGGGATTGATCTTGGGGGCGATGGGCGGTCAATTATTGGGCTGGGTGCTCAAACATCACTGGTTACCTCATTACTTACATAACCTAGGGGTGCTGACCTTTGTTCTTGCATTATTTGCGTTATCCAATGCCATACTTCATGAATCTGGGTTGCTGACCGTGACCGTCATGGGGATGTGGCTCGCCAATATGCGTGGTGTGGATCTTGAGGATATTCTTGAGTTTAAGGAAACCTTGAGTGTGTTGTTGATTTCAGGGCTATTCATTTTGCTGGCTGCACGTTTAGACTTGGCCGCAATGATGGGGCTTGGCGGTGCTGCTTTGGCCCTATTGGCGCTGATTCTGTGGGTTGCACGGCCATTGAATGTCATGATATCAACCCGAGGCAGTGACTTATCCTGGCGTGAGCGCTTGCTACTCGCCTGGATCGGTCCGCGTGGCATTGTGGCGGCGGCTGTCTCTGCACTGTTTGCACTTAAGTTAGAAGCGCTGGATGTGCCCCAAGCTGAGATGCTAGTGCCTTTGGTTTTTCTGGTTATTATCGGTAGCGTTTTACTGCAAAGCCTGACTTCTCGTACCTTAGCGGCTTGGCTCAAAGTACAAGCACCACCGCCTTCTGGGTTTCTCTTTATGGGGGCGAATCCATTGGCCCGGGCGCTTGGTCAGATTTTAAAGACACATAATGTGCGCGTCGTGCTGGCTGACCCTAACTGGGATTTAGTACAAGAAGCTCGGATGGCGGGTCTAGAGGTTTATTATGGGAATCCCTTATCAGAACATGCAGCCCAACATCTTGATTTGACTGGGATTGGGCATTTATTAGCGATATCACCTTATCGTCAGTTGAACTCCTTGGTTGGCTACCATTTCCGCGACATGTTTGATACCCGCCAGGTGTTTATGGTGAATGAAGGGGCCAATAATAGTCGTCAGGATTCTGAACAGGTGCATGCTCGACTGACCCGATTATTTGATGGTCAGATCACATATGCTCAGTTAGCCAGCATGATGGCGCAAGGCGGGGAAGTCAAAGAGACAAAACTCACTGAGAACTTTAGTTTTGATGACTACTTGGATCATCATCAACGCTGTGTTTTGCCCTTATTAGCCATTGATCCTAAAGGACGTATTCGAGTTTTCAGTGAGCGCAGTCAGTGGGATGTTGGGCCTGGATGGCGTCTGGTGGCTTTACTGCCGAGTGCTGAAAGCCACTTTACCTTTTCAGGGAGTGGGCATCTTGCCCGCATGGCGTCATCGTGAGCTACTTGCTGGCAAAATAATGATCCCGATAAAACTCAACTAGACAAGTCAGGTCGAGCAGCTCCCGTAAATTATGTGCGGGCTGAACTTCGAGTAATAGGCAAAGACCTTCGATAATGTCTTTGCCATCCCATTTTGAGAGTGCATCTGCATGGCTTTGGTTCATGGTGATGTCCATTCAATAGTCAGCCTCTACATCCACAATGCTATCCATATGCAAGTACTATCCATGTACCCGTCTATTGACTGTATTGGCAATGATATGGGTAGCGTACAGATAGTCAGGAACCCTCAAGCAGGGCGCCTGCTATCTTTTCCTGTTGTTCCATTTTCTACTATTTCTCATATCATACTGCATTGCAATATGGGGTGCACAATAATCTATGTGTACCCCGTTGCGTTGTGCTGCATTAAGCCTGCAATGGTAATACGGGAGCAGTCGATTGAGCTGTTACACGACCTCATGCTGTAGCGGTTTTATAGTGAGGCCGCAGAACGAGCTGCTTGATCATATAAGCCCGAAAGACCTCGCAGAAAACGTGCAGTATCGCCAATGTCTTCTCGTGAAAATCCGAGTGTCTTCAGTGATTCAACGAGACATTCTTCTCGGATTTGGCCATAACGTTCGCAGATTTCTTGGCCTTTTTCGGTAGTTTTATAAAAAGTCTCTTTGCCTCTTTTTTCTGAGCCAACGACACCTAATTTTGTGAGTTTTCTCAAAGCATAAGTGACGGTATGGCTATCTTCAATGTTCAAGACTAGGCAAATATCCGCCATTTTTTTGGCTCTTTCTCGATGGTTGACGCTGTGAAGCACTAGCACATCCAGTGCGCCTAGTTCAGGTAATCCGGATGCGGTCATGCAGCGAATCATCCAGCGATTGAATGCATGACCCGCGACAATTAAGCCAAACTCAAATTCAGACAATTCTGCCGCTTTGCTGGAGGCCAGATGAGCGGATGATACGATCGGACCTACTGATCTTTTGTTGTCGTCGGCTGCTGAGGTCTGTGCATCCGGTCTATCCATGTCGTTAACTTGCATAGCGATCCTCTCTACTAAAACGGCCATCCAAAAGATGGCCGCCATGACGGAAGCTGGTGCTGGGCGTCACTGACCCATCTGGTTGGGTAAGTAGGTTACTACCGCTGGGAAGATTGTGATGATCAGCACCCCAGACAAAATCAATAAAAAGTAAGGTAATGCTGCCCGAGCGATTTTCAGAATATTATCGCCGGAAAGCCCTTGTAGTACGAAAAGATTGAAGCCAACGGGCGGCGTGATTTGGCTCATTTCAACCACAATAACCAAGTAAATGCCAAACCATAGTGGATCAATCCCTGCTGCTTCAACCATAGGCAATATGACAGAGGTTGTCAGAACTACCACTGAAATGCCGTCTAAAAAGCAACCCAGTAAGATGAAAAACAAGGTCAACGCGAATAATAGCATGTACGGTGATAGCGCTAATGTGCCGATCCATGCCGCCAGTTCGCGAGGAATTCCTGTAAACCCCATTGCTGTTGTTAGAAACGCTGCACCCGCCAGAATAAAGGCAATCATCGTTGATGTTTTGACTGTTCCGGCGAGGGCTTGCGAAAAAGTAGACCAACTTAACGCCCCATACTTCCAGGATAGCAGATGAGCCAGTAATACGCCGATAGCAGCCGATTCAGTGGGCGAAGCTAAACCGCCGTAAATAGAACCAATGACCCCGACTATCAGTAAGAGTACGGGCACTAACCGGCGAGAGTGCTTGAGTTTTTCCCTAAAAGGTAAATGCTGTGTTTCTTCTGGTACTTCATCTTTGTTGAGCCAGGACCAGATCATCACGTAACCCGTAAATAGGGCGATTAACAGTAAACCAGGGAGGATGCCGGCCACAAAGAGACGGGCGATGGACTGTTCCGTGGCGATGCCATAGACAATGAGGATAATGGAAGGTGGAATCAAAAGCCCTAAGGTCGCTGAGCCTGCTAAAGTGCCCAGAATTTGCTCACGGTTATAGCCGCGACGAGTGAGTTCTGGAATCGACATCTTACCGATGGTCGCGGCAGTAGCGGCGGAAGATCCCGAGATCGCAGCAAAAATACCGCATCCCAAGATATTGGTGTGCAGAAGGCGACCCGGAATATGGCCCACCCAAGGCGCAATGCCTGAAAACATGTCTTCCGACAAACGAGAGCGGAACAGGATTTCGCCCATCCAGATAAACATCGGTAGCGCTGCGAGTTCCCATGACGTACTCGCGCCATAGAGTGCTGTGGCTAAACTGTCACCGGCAGGAATAGATGTGAAGCCAGACAGGGCAATCCATCCTACCCCCATTAACGCAAAGGCAACCCATAAGCCGGCGCCAAGCAATACCAGCAACCCTACAAGCAGGAGCATACTCATCATGATCATATCCATGGCTTACTCCTGCACTTCGCTATGATTGAGTGTGGCGAAATTGCCTTTGAGTACTTCAAACAAGGTATCGACCAAGGCAATGGCGAGCCATAACAAGCCGGCACTCATCGCACTTTGCGGAATCCACAAGGGGACGGGCACCATGCCAATGGAGACATCGCCAAAGTCGTAGCTGTCATAGGCGAGCCAGGCACCATTCCAAGCGGCATAAAGCGTAATGCCCAAAGCTAGCAAAATCATCAGCGCTTCCATGACTTGACGAAAGGCACGAGGTAAATGCTGGATAATCAAGGTGACTCGAATGTGGGCGCCTGCTCTGAAGGTATAGGCGAGCCCAAAAAAACTGGCGCCTAACAATAAAAAACCAGCTATTTCTGCTAGTCCCGGCACATTAAGCCCCCAGGGGGGCTGATGCAGCATCAGAAGCGTGTTATCAATAATGCGGCCCAGCACTTGGATGACAATCATCAACATAATGATCAGCAGCTGTAACGCTGCCAAGGCGCCCCCTAGGCCATAAAATCGGTCCATTGCATGACGCATAGGTCTGGATCCTCCGGCTTTTCCGGCTGTATGAATAATGGAGCCTCTGCCACGATCGTGGCAGAGGGATTCGTCCGGCTGTTTGAGGGCTTCAGCCTAGCCCATCGCATGCCCTAATAACCGCTTGCCTGTGACTGCAATGGGTTGTTTAGGCGCGATCTAAGGATTGATCGTGAAGATCATTACATGGCGTGATAGGCATCCAGAATCTTCTGACCTTCACTGCCGGCACGTTCAAGCCATTCTTGAGTCATGGTGTCACCCACCTGCTGCAATTTGGCTTTCAAGGCTTCTGAAGGCTCACTGACACGAATACCGTTTTCTTGCATGATGCCGATTTTGGCATCGGTTTCGGCTTTACTCGCGGCCCACCCTCGTTTTTCAGCCTCTTCTGCTGCGGCCTCAATGGCCTGCTGTTGGGCTTGCGGCAAACGGCGGAAGGCCTTCAAATTCACCACCACCATGTTTTTGGGCAGCCAGAGCTGAGCGTGGTTGAAGTCCGTCAAGTAGTCCCAGGCTCGAGTATTAGCCCCAGTGGAGGGTGAGGTGATCATGGCATCGACGCGGCCAGTACCAAATGCAGTCGGAATGTCAGGGACTTCGACCTGGGTCGGTTGGGCGCCTAGCAACTCTGCTAAACGTTCACTAGATTTGTTGTAGGCGCGCATTTTGACGCCTTGTAACTCCTCGCCAGTGTTGACTTTGAATTGGGTGTAAATGCCTTGAGGTGGCCAGGGGACCGCAAACAATAGTTTTAGGCGTTGACGTTCCAAACGTTGAGCGAGGATATCTTTTGAGGCTTGCCATAAGTGCCAGGCATCGTCGTAATTGCTAGCCAAGTAAGGGACAGAGTCGACTTCAAAGAGCGGATCTTCATTCGCCAGACGTGACATGATCAATTCGCCAATCGGCACCAAGCCTCGGCGCACAGCGTTTTTAATTTCTGCATGCTTAATCAAAGAGCCATTGCTATGAACCGTGATGTCCAGCTCATTATCGGTTGCCTGACGAACATCCTCAGCAAACTGGCGGATATTTTGCGTATGGAAATTCGTATCTCCATAGGGCGTGGGCATATCCCAAGACGTGGCTGCATGTGAGGCCGTCGAGATGCCGACTAAGGAGACACTGAGTGTCAGGGCTCTTAATAGCGGGCGCGATCGCTGAAGACGCTCAGTATTGAGGCGCCAGGTGTTGGAAAATCGGGTGTTGAAAAACTTGGTCAAGCTCATGCGATTGTCCTCCGAGACAGTCATGGATGGTATGCCTTTTCTTAGTATGAGCATGTTATGCCATCAGTGCTGTCATCGCTTGTTAGTGTTGTATTGGCCAAGATGGCAAACCGTTGGGTCGAGCCATCACATCCGCTTTTATTCCCAATAATGTGTCCAGCAATGAGCATGCCACGCTGGTCTCTGGGGATGATGTTTTGGCGCAGGATTTGCCCATACGAATACCATTTTTTCAAAGTAGCGAGTCTACTTGGGGGCTGTCAAACATATTGTTTGCATTATTAACCTAATGTATAGGTGCTTAGTTTGTATAATTCTGTCAATTTATCTATAAAACGTATTTGATATGACTTGATTTGAGTGTCTGGGTCTGCATCGGGATGGCGAGAGGGCACCCGCTTAGCTGGGTATGCAAAGGTGTGCACACGAAAGGCGAATGGGTTCAGGCGTGAGCAAAGATAAATGAACAGATATGTCGATTTTTTGATAGGCAGCAATGTGCTGATGGGTACACCCTTAAAACTGACTGATGATCAGAAAAGCGCAAGATCAGCTCTTCTGAATGCTGTCGTGCCTGATATGTTGAGGACGAGGAGATTAACGGATGCAACTACAGCTGAATTGTGATATTGGCGAAAGTTTTGGGGCTTGGACGATGGGCATGGATGCTGAGGTTATGCCCTATATTGATCAAGCCAATATTGCGTGTGGTTTTCATGCAGGTGACCCCTTAGTGATGCAACGCACTGTGCGTCTGGCATTAACGCATGATGTCACCTTAGGCGCCCATCCTGCCTATCCTGATTTAGTGGGCTTTGGGCGTCGCTCATTGAGTTGTTCGCCTGATGAAGTGACGGCCATGGTGCGTTATCAAATTGGCGCTTTGATGTCGATTGCGGCGGCTGAAGGTGGGCAAATCCGTTATGTGAAACCCCATGGGGCGCTGTATAACGATATGATGCGTGCTCCTGAAATTCTGGAGGCGGTCTTGAAAGCGTTGGCTGATTTACCGCAACCTTTGGCGCTGATGGCAATGTCCACGGTTGATAACCAAGCCTTGCGGGATATGGCCGCTTCATTTTCCGTGCCTCTTTGGTTGGAAGCTTTTGCGGATAGGGCCTATGACGAGGCTGGTTTTTTAGTGTCGCGTCGTGAGGTCGGGGCAGTGCATCATGATCAGGCAAAGATCGTTGCTCAAGCCCAGTCATTCGCCACAGGCCAGCCGATTCAGAGCCACTCAGGTCAAAACATGTTGACACTTGAAGTGGATACGCTCTGTGTACATGGCGATAATCCTGAATCGATTGCGGCAGTACGGGCTATTCGAGAAGCATTGAACCCGTCTGCATTGACCTCGTCATTGACCCAAGGGGATGCGTGATGCAGTGGCATTATGAGATCGCTGCCGTGGATGCCATTACACTGTATTTCGGACGTGACATTGAACTCGCCCAGGTAGCCCGTATTCAAGCCGCGCAGGACGCTTTGGCGACCGCATTAAAAGAACGCGTGATTGATATGGTCCCTGCGTATACCTCTTTACTTTTACGCTATGACTTAAGACAAGATGATTTGGCGCATTTACTGGCCGATATTGCGCCAGTATTGGCCGCCTTACCGGAAGTGCTTGAGGTTGATCACGATGCCCCTGTGATTGATTTGCCAGTTTACTATGCGCCTGAAGTCGGCCCTGAGTTACCGCTGCTGGCTGAGCGCAGTGGCCTCACCATTGATCAGGTGATCGAGTGTCATTCGGCTTTGGTTTATCAGGTGTTTGCGATTGGCTTTGCGCCTGGGTTCGCTTATTTAGGGGAGGTCGCTGAAACACTTCGTACGCCAAGGTTGGCGACACCGCGTAAGCGCGTCCCTGTGGGCGCATTGGGTATTGCCGATAGCCAGACGGCGATCTATCCCTTGGTTTCTCCTGGGGGATGGAATTTGATTGGTCGTACACCTGAGGCCATGTTTCGGCCCGACCAAACGCCACCCAGTCGATTACAGGCTGGACAACAGGTCAAGTTTTGCCCGATTAATCGCGAGCGTTATCTCGAAATGGGTGGTCGGCTTGATGATTTACCATGGCAGCAGGAGGCGCATTAATGATGGGCATGATTGTTAAGCGTCCAGGCATCCTGGCCCTACTACAAGATGCGGGTCGTCGTGGTGTGATGCATTATGGTTTAGCCAATGGCGGGGTCATGGATCGGCATGCCTGGGCCTGGGCCAATCACTTATTGGGCAATTCATGGGGAGCGCCGGCGATTGAGGTGGCACTGGGTGGCCTAGTTCTAGAAGTGAAAGCCTGCACCGCCATTGCGGTATGTGGGGCTGATCTTTCGCTTCAGTTGAACGGTGAGCCTTTGCCATTATGGCGGGTACATCGGGTTGAGCCTGGTGATGAGCTGAGTTTTGGTCATCCACGTCAGGGAATGCGCGCCTATCTAGCGGTGTCAGGTGGCTTTCAGGTCTCCCCATCCTTGGGACAGAGTTGCGCGACGGTGATGCGTGAGGGAACCGGAGGATTACAGGGGAATGGCCAACGTCTCCAGGCGGGTGATATTTTGCCCTTTGTCGCACAATCGCCTTCCGATACGTTGCTGGCTCGTCGTGTGCCGGATCGCTGGATACCCGATTATCAGGCGGATTTGACGCTGGATGTCGTGCTCGGGGCTCAGGTTGATGCCTTTCCCGCTGAGGCCTTGGCGCAGTTCTTTGATCAGTCTTGGACGGTGTCGACATCGAGTGATCGGATGGGGGCTCGTTTGGAAGGTGGGGCGATTAAAGGACTGAGTCAACGCATGATTTCGGAAGGGATTGGCTTGGGAGCGATTCAGGTGCCTGCTGATGGCCAGCCGATTATTTTGCTGAATGATCGGCAAACAGTTGGCGGCTACCCGAAATTGGGGGCGGTTACACCAAGAGCGTTGGACCTTTTGGCTCAATGTCAGTTTGGTCGCCCTGTCTCTTTTGTGCCAACTGCATTACATGACGCTCAGCGCCAAGAACGGCAATTTCTGAATTTTTTTGCCAGTACTTTATCGATGTGAATAGGCATGCTTATTTTCAATGCTGTCACTCTGTCGATGTTCGTTATTGTGATCGGTGATTGTTGAATATTGTTGCCTTTAGTGGTTTTTATTTATCGATAATGACGTACCTTATTTAAGATTATAAAAGTATGACTTGAAGCAAGATGGTGACTATCCTGCATGGTTTATTATTGATAATATTCTGCCCCCCCCTTGTTGCGGACTCTTCCCTCAGGCAGGTCAACAAAGCGCATAAAAAACACGAGAGTATCGGTTAAAAGGGGCGGAATTACGGGACTTTATACTTTGTCAGCCGGGAAATCTGACCATGCCTTCTTTATCGATTCGCCAGACACTGCTTCTGGTCACTATTGCACCGCTATTGGTGATGACGACACTTTTAGCTTTTTTGATGGTCGGTACGCTCAATGATTTAGGGCGTACGACTATGGCGCAAACTCGTGATGTCTTAATTCAGCAGAAGAAAAACCAGCTTAAAGGCCAGGTTGAGCAGGCCTTCAGTGCTTTGAAACCCATTTATGACGCCTCTGCCGGCGCTGACGATCAAGCTGCAAAGAATCGTTTTAAAGCATTAATGCGTCAATTACGTTTTGATCAAGGCCAAGGCTACTTTTTTGCCTATGATCGCCAAGGCGTTAATGTGGCCCATGGGCATAACCTTGCGTTGGAAGGCAAAAATCTTTGGCAGTTACAGGATCGTCGTGGGAGCTACATCATTCAGGATCTCTTGAAGAGTGCTTATGAAGGCGATGGGTTCTCCCGCTATTACTGGGATCGAGATGGCCATGAAGCCGAAAAACTGGGTTATACCATGGCGCTGCCTAAATGGGATTGGGCTTTAGGTACTGGCTTTTATATTGAAGATGTTGATCAGCAAATGGCTGAGCAGTCACGCTTGCAGCAGGTCTATTTGAGGCAAAGCCTGTGGGAGTTGGCTGTTACTGCGTTAGTGGGATTGGTCGTCTTTATATTGCTCGGCTTGTGGTTTAGCCAGCGTTTGACTCGCCCCTTGATGTATGTTGTTCATTCCATGCAGTCGATGGCTTCGGGAGAAGGGGACTTGACGCATCGCCTGGACACCGATGTGCCGGGCGAGATTAAGCTGTTGGCTATTGGGTTTAATCGTTTTGTCGATCAGCTTCAGCAGATGATTCAGAACATGCGCCAACAAATTGAAACGCTGGCTCAAGCGGGCAGTCATATTGAAGCGGTGACGACACAATCAGAGCATAATGTTGAGCATCATCGTGAAGAAACCGCACAGGCTGCGGCCGCGATGCAACAGATGAGTGCGTCAGCTCATCAAGTCACGCAATCCGCTCAGCAAGCCTCAGAAGCAACTGCCGCAGCCGAGGCCGAGGCCCAGGAAGGGATGCAGCATGTGGCCTTGAGTATGGATCATGTTGAACAGTTGGCCGCAAGCCTAAGCGCTTCCGCTGATAGCGTATTACAGCTGGAGCAAGAGGCCGGACGTATTGGACAGATTTTGGAAGTCATTCAGGGTGTTGCCGAGCAGACTAATTTGCTAGCACTGAATGCGGCGATCGAAGCTGCTCGAGCCGGGGAAGCGGGTCGCGGTTTTGCTGTAGTGGCGGATGAAGTGCGTAACCTGGCCAGTCGTACGGATACCAGCGCACGTGAAATTCGTGAGGTGATCGAGCATTTGCAAGGGCAAGTACGAGAGGTCGCTGCTCAGCTGGATGCCAGACGGCTTGAGGGCGCTGAAAGCGCGGAGGCGGCCGAGGCGGTAAAAGGAACGCTCGCCCGGATCAGCGAACGAATTGGTGAAATTAATGATATGAATGCCCAAGTGGCTTCAGCGGCTGAAGAGCAGACTGCGGTGGCCGACGATCTTTGCCGCAGTGTTGATGAAATGCAGCATATGGTTGAAGAGCTTTCAGAGTCTGCTCGAGAGAACCGCCAAGCGGTGGATGCCCTGAGCCAAACCAGCGACGAGTTACGCCATATGGCGCAGCGGTTTAAAGCATAGATAGGCCAGAACACCGCTCGTCGATGTGTTCACTGATCCTGATCGATTTGCGTGTTTAAGCCATCGGGATCAAAGACGGCCAAATGATGGCATCAAAAAGAGCCAGACAGCGTGCAACACGCACTGTCTGGCTCTTTTGTTACGAGGATTGAGGTGAAGCGTTTTCTCTGAACATCTCGTTATTGAGGAGGGTCTTGATCATGGGGTTGCGAATCCTGCTCTAGTTGCTGAATATCCCGTGCACTCCCAATCATAATCGCAATCCAGCGAGTGGATGCCTGGCGCTCTAGCGCAATTTTCACAATCATGGTTAATGGGATAGACAAGAACATCCCGGCGGCGCCAAACATCCACCCCCACAGCATTAACGATAAGAAAACGACCAACGGTGATAGCCCCAAGCCATTGCCCATAAACCGCGGCTCCAGCGCATTGCCCATGAGTAGGTTAATGGCGACATAGCCTGCTGCAACGATCAGCGCATCATAAGGGCCTAGTTGCACCACCGTCAGTAGAACGGCCGGAATGGCCGCAATAATAGAACCTACATTGGGAATGAAGTTCATCAGTGCTGCGACCAGCCCCCATAAAGCGGCAAAATCGACTCCCAGAAACGTTAACCATGCCCAGACCAGTAGCCCGGTGATCAGGCTTATGGTCGTTTTGATGACCAGATAAGTGTTGACCTGCCGCACAAACTCGCTGGTCCGTTTCAACGAAAGCTCACCATTGGGTAAGGCATAGCGGAGTTTATCGGCCAGGCTGGCTTCTTCCATCAATAGAAAAATCACTACAAAGACAACGACGAGGAAATTGGTCAGTAGACCGCCGAGGTTGGCCAATGCATTGCCTGCCCATTTCATCGCTGCGCCGGGGTTAAAGTGAGTTAGAAACTGGTCTTTGGTGACCGGAATCCCCAAATCTGTAAACAGGGGCACCAGTTTGACGGACTCTTCCTGCAGGCGTTTTTGATATTCGGGGAGTTGTTCTGTGAATGTATCAATGGCACTCCCGACGAAGATCACCAATAAGCTACTGAGCACGACCAGCAAGGCGACAATGATCATGATGGACAACCAGGAAGGCATACCTCGCCGAGTCATGAAGGTCAAAGGGGGAATGCAAATGATGGCAATGAATACAGCGAGTAAAAAAGGGACTACGATGGCTTCAGCTGCTTTGAGCGCCCCTAAGATCAGCACCACGGCCGCTATACCAATGAGCCACTTTAAACCGGAAGACGCTGACACAGACGCCGACATGGCGTTCTCCTTATGAGATTAAGACTGAATGACCGCCGATTTGAATACGGCTTGAACTTAATCGGTGGCAACATACACCGAAAGGGCGCTTAAAAGAAACGTCGCAATCCTAGCATTGTCTTGTCGTTATTCGCATTGTCTTGGCATGACTAACACGGCCTTGTACGAGAAACCGTTTGACTCCGATTATTAGAAGCGAGGATGTTGATGCAGCCCTCTTGGGTGAATGACTTGCATTGGTTGGCCACTTCGCCGCCTTTAATACGCGGTGAACACAGCTTTATGCCGTGTGATGAGATTACGTCGAGGCAAATTGTGGCGATTGATCGTTTAGTCGATGATGATACGACCCAGAATCGTTTACTTGAAGCCCGACAGCAAAAGCTCGGCCACTATTTTGAGACCTTGTATGAAACGCTTATGACCCAGGTGATGGGGTGGACATTGCTCGCGCGCAATATCCAGATTCATCATGAGGGTAAGACCTTAGGTGAGCTCGATTTTCTTTTCCGGCACCCCCAGACCGGCCAAGTTGAGCACCATGAAATTGCAGTTAAATTCTATCTTGGTTGGCCATCGACGGGCTTGTGGCATGGGCCTAATGCATGTGATCGACTGGATCTCAAGCTTGCTCGCTTATTGAATCATCAGCTGCCTATGAGCCAGCGTGACCCCACCCAGGCGCAACTGAATGCTCTGGGATTACCTTTACCCGAGGTTCGGCGCATGGTCATGCCGGGTGCCTTGTTTTATCCGGAAGGCGGCTCAGCGGCTATGGCGCCACCTGTCAGCGCACTGGCCACTGATCCATCGTTGTTTTGGTATCGAGTGAGTGATATCAGTACGGATTGGTTATCGTCAGCTGTTATATTGCCGCCTGCTGACTGGCTTGGAACCTATTCCAGTGTCTTAGCCCCAGGCATTAATACACTGGCTGATCATATTGAATCCAGCGGGCGGGCTCGCCTGTTGGCTCACTTAGCCTGGCAACCGGCACAACAGTGTTGGGTTGAGACTGAGCGATGCTTTGTTGTGCCGAGTCATTGGCCGTTATTAACCTGAGTATTGACAGCTGGCCAGTATATCGTGGTCAGGTTGATAAATATGAGTTTTTACATTCAGTATGCCTAATATCGAGTCGAAGAGATTATCTTGGGAAACGGTTTGGTGTTGTTTAGCGGCTAAACAGGCCGTATCAATATGATAGGCCTGTGTGAAATTGTCAGATAGCCAGTAAAAAAATGGTACATGTGTTTGCTCTTTCGGTGCCATCATATAGGGCATTCCATGTAAATAAATACCATTTTCCCCCAAGGATTCGCCGTGATCTGCGACATAAATCATGGCTGTATTATATTGTCCCTCTTGTGTTTTTAACCACTCAATGACTTGGTTGAGAAAATAGTCTGTATAACGAATAGTGTTATCGTAAGTATTAATGAGTTCGGCCTGACTGCATCGCTGTAACTGGTTGGTTTGGCAAGTGGGTTGGTAAAACTCAAATTGAGATGGATAACGGTGATAGTAGTCTGGACCATGGCTACCATGCTGATGTAATACAATCAGTGTGTTCTTTCCTGAGTTTTTAATGGCTTGATTAAGCTGATTGAGCATCACGGCATCAAAGCACTCTCTTTGATTACAATTCAAAGGGTCATTCTGGTGGCTCATGTCTTGGTAAGGTACGCCTTGGCAGGCGCCTTTGCAGCCTGAGTTGTTGTCACGCCATAAAATCGATATGCCTGCATATTGGAGTACTTGAAGTAGCCCATCTTGAGATCGCGTGCGGGCTTCATTGTAATTGGCACGATCTTGCCGCGAGAACATACAAGGTACTGATACTGCGGTAGAGGTGCCGCAAGATGAGGCTTGATCAAAATTGATCAAATGCTGCTGGGCAAGCAAGGGCGTGGTATTGCGAGTGTAGCCATTGAGGCCAAAATGATCCGCTCGTCCGGTTTCTCCAACAACCAATATCGTCAGGATCGGCTTGGTCTGAGCTTGTGCCACTGGGCCCAGATGTGCATCGGTGCCCAGTTTTTGATAAACCAGCGATGATTGCTGATGGTTATAAATATAGCGACCGGTGGCGTAAATATAATTAAGTGGCACTGCACTGTATCTGACTTCTTTATAGTTTCTAAAGAAGCTTGCGTAGGTGTTAGAAAAACTCATGAGTGTCAATGTGATCATTACCAGTGCGATCATTATCGCGAGTCCTCTGAACAGTAAGCTATGGCGCCACTTTGAAGACTTTATTTTAATTTTCCATATTATGATGCTAGGAATAAGCCCTAGAGCGAATAAATGAAATAGTAGGTCTAAATTGAATGTGCCTGTCACCTCATTAGCATCAGTCTCTAAAATATTTTGGATCATGCCTGTATCCATCACAATACCGTATTGGTTGATGAAGTAGCTGGTGGCGGATGATCCTATAAAAATAAGCATCAATATAGGTTTGGCAAAGGAGTTAGGTGTGATGAGGCAAAGAATAATGAATGTGATTAAGGTGATAGTCAGTCCTGCACTGGCCACAAATAATATATTGTGAGTGATCGAGAAGGGATATAAATGATAGAGGGCGCTAAAAAAGTGTTGATTATAGAAGATTGTGAGTGTAAGTGAGATGATTCCATTTAATATCAGTAAGGATATCGATGATGGCCAGATTTTTAATTTCCATTGACGATCAAAATTAGTTAAAAAAGCAACTGCTTTATTTATGGCATATCGCATTAATCCAATCTCGCACTTAGTGGCTAGTGGTGATGTGTTTGTTAGGAAGCACTTGAGGTCGCGGATGAGCACTGATTCAGTACGCGCTTTTCTTGTTTCGGTTTTTCTGAAGAGGGCCACAAGAGTATCCGGAACCAAATCAATGAAACGCTCCAGCAAAGGACTGCTGTTGTCAGGTCATGAGAAAGAAAGTGAGCGCCACGTAATTGCTGTGCGAAACCAAAAATCAAGCCTAGGGATAAGCCAATAGCTAAGCCCACCCAGCGCCAGTGTTTTGAATGGCCTATCGCAACAAAATAGAGCGAAAGCCAGGCATAACCCGCGCTGGCATGGCCTGCAGGAAAACAACGGATATTGCCTTGAGGCTGCCAATGATGCCATCGGTTGATCCAAGCGATGGTGCCGCCATAACGAGAGAAGTCCCAGGGGCAAGCGAGATGGGTGATCCCCTTTAATAATGAAATCAACAGTACGCTGCTGGCTGTGGCTAAAAATAGATAAGCTAGCGGCCGTTGCCAGTGGCGATATTCGGGGCTTCTCCACGCCAATAATCCGCCGACTAAGACCGTCAGCCCCATGCCTATCGATAGCCACTTCCCACCAATATGAATCACCTCTTGTGTGATCCAGTGATGTTCAAAATACCATTGCTGGCCTTGCCACCGATAAAGCTCGTCAGCGGTGATCTGATCCAAAGGCCATAGCATCCATAGTGAGGCGATGCATCCGGCGGTGATGGCTGGGTATATCAAGTGGAAACGCCAAAAATGGATTATAGCAGAATGCATAACCAAACCCCCGCAGCCATGATTAATGCGCCCATGACGGCAGCAGATCCCATGTCTTTGGCTTGTCCACTGAGCGGATGGTGTGAGGTACTGATACGATCCACGGTGGCTTCTATCGCGGAGTTCAGCAACTCAACGACTAAAACGAAAAACAGGCTGGCCACTAACAAGGCACGTTCAATATGGCTGACATCCAGTATCAGGGTTAAAGGCACTAAGCCGCATAGGGTTAAGCACTCCTGACGAATAGCGGCCTCGTTTTTCCAAGCGGCTTTGAATCCTCGCCAGGAGTAACCACAGGCCTGATATAGACGCTTTAAGCCTGGAGGCTGGGTTTTAATTGCTTCTTGGGTGTTGCCGGGCATTGGACGGCTTGTCACAGAACTTGATGGCACTGTCTCGGGGGGCATGATGTCTCCTCGGCAATGGTGTCGGGAATCAGGTGGCACCTTAATCTCAAGGGCCAGCGTATGCCGAGACAGTAAAAGGGGGAGCTTAAGGCAGGATTAAAGAGAGAGGTTATTCATATGCATGGGCTCAATTACTTGTAGGTAAGGCCTACGAGCAAAGCGTGTAGAGATCTTGAAGTCTTCGAGGTGGTCTTTTGGAAAGATAAAATGGATTTTTCTATGGGACTGGCTTATTTTTTTGTTGCGTCCAGTAATTTTTTGTGACGAAAGTCTTGGTTTATTTCGGATTTTTGTTCTATTTGATTGTTGCTGGACTGGATGCCCAAAAACTACAGTGAAAGGATTCTCCAATGCCAATTTCAATCGATACTCAAATTACCGCTCCTAATCGCAGTGTGACCTTCAATTTTGATGACTCGGTTCTGGCCTATGTTGTCGGAATTTCATACTGGGACTTCTCTTTCGGTAGTAACGACCATCACGTCAAGGAACTGGAACTCTCCATTCAAGCCAATAAACCAACCACTCAGCAAGTGACCGCCCAGATTACAGCTAAGCTGAATGATGACTCTGGTCATGGCATTGACTCGGGTTCCTCCTCGATTCATGTCACCTGTATTGCGGTCATCGGCAGTCAGGACGCTAACGTGGCGCTGGTCAATGAGAACCGCATTGCCTCGGGTGCAGAGAGTCCAGCCTTTCCCTTGCCCAGCAATTCCTTGTCGATCAGCGCTTCTTTTTTGTCTGGCTGGGATCTGAGTCAGACGGAAGATCACCACGTAAAAACGTTCACTACTGCAGCCGGCTTCTCCCAGAGTGGCAGCAATGGGCAAATTACCGGACAAGCGCAGATGGTTGATACCAGTGGTAATTTCGCTAGCGGTTGGATCGATGGGGGCTCGCTGGCAGCGTCGACGACCGAGAACGGTATTTTGGCCAAGGCGGTAACCAATAAGCAAACCGACTCCAAATTTGGAGTGGATTTCACCGATGAGCTGCAAGATAAAACGATCAAGGAAGCCGCTGTGCTACTACAAAACCTGACGGTGACCTTTGGCGGCGATGACCACCACGTGAAAACCATTGGGGGTGGTTGCTCAGGTTGGCAGGCTGACGGTACTTCGGTAAATCTCGATAATGCTCGTGCTTTCCTCACTGATGACTCCGGTCATAAACAGAGCAATAACGACTCTAATGTGTCTGTGATGGTGGTGGTCACACCGTCTTGATCTCTTCCTGAGTTTTCTTTTTAACCTGAGACCGGCAACTCGGCCGGTCTTTTGGGTGATTTGCATTGATGTTCAGGAGGAACGTTATGCCTGCGTCATCTTCAACTAGCAGCTCCACTCAGACTCCCGCCGTCAGAACTTTTCAGATGGATGGCAGTTCCCAAGGCAATCTCGCCAGTTCGGTCAATCTCTTCCGTGGCGACGTTAACCTTTCCCAGACCCTTTTCACCTTGCCAGGGCGCTCCCAAAGCAATGCACTGGACGTTATATTGAGCGTGCAGTACCAGAGTAATGTGTTTCGTGCCGCAACCACCTGGAATGCAGATGCGCCGACTGGTGTGTTGGGGTTGGGCTGGCAGTTGCCATTGACCTGGATTGAAGCACTAGATCAGGGCGCGCCTGCTTCGGGAAACCGAGCCTATACCCTGTATGATAATGGCTCGGCCAATCAGTTGGTGCGTCAGTCTATCGTGCCCATGTTGTTTTGCATGGAGGGGTCGCTCGCCGGCGGGCTGGAAAACGGCATGCCCGTGCCCACAGCGATACGTGCTCAGTTTCTCGAACATGGTCTTGCGCTCTCGGTGCAAACGAAAGTGGCCGGTGCCGCGCCAGAATGGACACTGGATGATGCGGATCTGCAGCAGCAATTTGTTCTGAAAACCGAGGGCTCGGCCCTGAATGCCTATGATGGCGGTGAGCTTTATCAGCTGCAGAATTACCAGTTCTGGAAGATTCTCTATTACCCCGACTATGAGCGCTGGCTGATTGTCAGTGACCAAGCGGTACGTCGCAGTTTTGGTGGACAAACGGCCAATACCCCTGAAGGTTTCGCCACTGCTAACGATAACAGTATCGCCTGGTCTGTATGGTGGACCAATGAATCCGCTGCACCGGTTTGGAAGGGCGCGAGCAATCAGACCTCTGGCCAGATTCAGGTCGCGCGGGCATGGTATCTCAATACCATGGAAGATCGTTTCGGCAGCCGTGTCACCTTTCGCTACAATAGATTTACTCGTAATCAGCAGGGCTATCTGCCGGAGGTCGAGCAGCGGGTTGGTGTCGAAGGCAAGCCTTACACCAAGGCGGTGTACCTCAGCCAGATCGAAGACAGTTACGGTCGCAAAGTTAACTTTCACTATGAATCCAAGCTCTGGGAGGCCGCTGCAGAATCTCCCCGCGAATATTACGACCCCCATTCGGCAACGCCATCGAATGACCCCAGTCCCTATCAGGACTGTTACGAGACTTTTTATCTGGACCTCGTCACCGTTGATGATGCGGCAGGCCAGCGAATGTTCAGTCTGGGCTTCGACTTTGCGCCTAGCCCATCCAGCCCGGTTGCTAACGTCACAGACTTTACCGGTGAGCTGAAGGGCAACACTTACAAGCGCTTCCTGACAGGCATTATTCAGTACAATCAGGACGGCACAGCCTCACCGGGCCTGCGGTTTGACTATGATCTGGCGATGAACACTCAGGGTGGTCAGCCCGGTGCGCTTAAGGCCGTGACCTATCCCCAAGGCGGTGTGGCTCGTTATACCTACAGTAATGATCAGCAGTTGGTGCTGGCTGAGCGTTCCATTGAGGTATCGCGCCCGGCGCAGGTGTCTGAGGGGGCGACTCCACGCGTCTTCTTTGGCGGTGATTATGCCGTCGTCTGTTACTACAACCAGAACTCACAGGAGCTATCCCTGCAGGTACTGACCTGGACCGGGTCCTGGCTCATTTGGCAGCTCTCGGCGGACTCGCCATTGATCGACACTCAGGGCCTCGATCTGGAAACCCTGAATGTGCAGACGGGGGCGGATTTCCTGACCTTGCGTTTTAACCGTACCTCTGGTGACCTAGCCGTCTATGTGTTTGAGCGTGATAGCGCTCGCCCTGGGCAGTGGCGCGCCGCGACTATTCATCAGGTCACCACGGCACTGAATACACCAACTCTGAGTTATGCCAGTACGAATGCGGCACCGACTTTTGTGGGCGGCAGCACCTTCTTTGTTGTCAGTCAGATGGACGCCTCCAGCCTGACGGGGTCCTATGAAGTGCTGACTTGGCGCTGGTCCAGCCAGAGTTGGGAGACTCAGACGGTCAGTGCCGCAACTTACAGCTGGCTGACCGCCGGCAATGATTACTATGTAGTGCTCGACAGAAACGGCAGCTTCTCGCTATTTGCTCTGGATTCCTCGCTGCAATGGAAAAATGCTGGCGCTCTTAAGTTGGACGGTATGTCGGTGGTCTCTGTTGATGACACCGTGTTGGTGCCGGGTAGCAGCCTGGTCGTGGTCACAAACCGCACGTCGGCCAATAGCCAGCAGAACACCTATCAACAGTGGATTTTGGACTGGGATAGTGACTATCAACTGACACAAAGTGCCTATGGTGCTTTCACTGACTGGTTCGGCAGCGGAAACCCGGCCAGCACCTGGATACCACAGGTGTTGAACGATACGTTGGTGGCGACCAACGGTAACGTGTTCCGTCGTAATGGTAAAAGTTGGAGCCAAAACACCGCCATGAACCCCGGCACTAATCCGCCTACGGGATATGATTCGCGCTTTGCTTATGGCGAGGATTTTGTGATTCGTGTCACGGCACCGATGACCGGTATTGGCCAGGCTCAGGCCGAAGTGTTGGCCTTTGATCCTGAGCAGCCTGCTTTGTGGGTTGGGCCGACGGCGTTGGGAGAAGACTTGCCAAATCAGTCGACACCTGCCGATAACTGGCCATCTGCCAGTGGTGATGACTGGGCGGTGGTCGGGCCTTATCTATATTTTCGTGGCTCCTCGACCAACTGGTCGCAGGTCATGAGCCAGAGCGCGACGGCCAATATTGCCAGCGAAGCGGCCTCAGCCAACGGGGTCTATCAGTCCCAGTCTCTTGTCGATGCGGCACCTGCCTTCCTGACCTATACCGTTGAATCTCATGCGGATAAATCCGTTCAAACCCTGATCATCGCCAATGGTGGTCTGGCGGGCGCTCCCACGCCCTTTGCGGATCAGAAATTGGCCGCTGGCAGTGATGCCGGGTTGATGGGGCCAGGCGTTTCGCCTCAGGGGCCCGGCGTCTTTGCGGCTTTTCCATCCCATTACAGCAGTTTTGATCAGGCCCAGTCGCTGTTTCTTCACCATTACGCAGGCTATGCCGTCAGTGGCCCCATTGAGCATTACACCGTGATGGCGGTGGAAATGGATGATGGTTTTGGTGATCCGATCACTACGGCTTTTCTGCCTGATGCGGCAACCGCCACTGCTGATGCTAGCGGCAATATCGTCAAGTTCTATCAGAATGCCGTTTATCCCGGCACCCTCGACCCGGGCAGTGCCGTCGATGGCCATGTGGTCAGCCGCTACCTGAACGGTGTGACTGATCAGACCGGTGACAACTACTACGACATGCTTGATGGCATGCTGGTCGCGACAGAGACCTATGATGCCAGCAACCATCTGGTGGCCAGTGACTCCACCACCTGGGAAGTGGTCGAAAGTGTTGCCTCCAGTCCGCTCGATGCCTCGGCACCCGCGATTACGCTGCGCGGTGGATGGGTGACAGCGAAGCAAAAGACGTCAATGAGTGACGGCGTGACCAGTGTCAAACGCACCGAGTATGTGAATCAGGGGCTGTCTCTTTCTTACAGCGGTCAGCCGGTGACGGTCACGACACATAACTTTTCAGGAGCAGGTAACGAAGAGTCCTTTGTCAGCGTGACCCGGTTTGGCGTGGAAATCTCCTCTTATCCTTCGTTAGTCGCCATTCATGCATTGGCGGATGAAGCACTGATTGTGAACTGGCAGGGGCAGGGGGGACAGCAGACTTTATTGTCTTCCAATGCCACAACCTATACCCATTGGAACAGTGACAACGAAGGGGTTCAGGTACCTGCGCCTGAAGCCGGTTTTGCAGTCTTGACCAGTAATGATCCGGCATTTCCTTTTGCCTCCTACACTCCGGGTTCGTCGCCTGAGGGATGGTTGCTAAGCGCCAGAACGACTCGTCGTACACGTTTTGGTCAGGAGGCGGCCAATATCGATGGCTTGAGTAACCCGTCCGCGACCTTTTACGACCTTAAAGAAGAGCTAGCGATTGCCCGGATTGCCAATGCCTCCCATGAGGGATGCGCCTATCTCGGTTTTCAGGCCTATGAATCCAGCGAAGGCTGGACACTATCTGATGTGCTGTACGACGAGGATGATGCCTACAGCGGAACGCGTTCGGCACGTTTGCCGGCCTCCGCCAATGCGTACCTGAGTACTGTCATTACTCCGGACAGGCGCCAGACCTATGTGCTGGGTTGCCGTTACCGTACACCTGCTTCATTGACTGCCAACACCAGTGGTATGACGATCAACGTGCGGGTCGATGGCCAGCATCAAAAGTCCATAAGTCTACCCTGGGCGGATACGAGCAACCGCTGGCAGTATCGAACTTTGGCAGTAGAGCTCGACGGTCTTCCTGAAGGCGCGCTGACGTTGGAGATCGTATTGGATAACAGCACGACTTGTGATGTGCATCTGGACTCAGTGTTACTGACACCCAAAGTCGCTGGGGCGACCATTCGTAGTTTTGATCCTGATTCCCAGCAGATCCTCTCTTCCATGGACATGAGTGGACGGACCAGCCGTACCTATTATGATCGGAGCGGTCGTCCCTCAGTGTCGGTAGGCACCTCTGGTAAGGTGCGTGAGATCTCCATGAGTTTCCTTTCCCGTCAGGGCAATGTCCGGGATGCCTTTGATCGTGCATCGCCCAATGCTGAGTTGACCCTGCATACCACCGAAGGCGGTATTCTTGAGGATTTCCGCGATGGGGGGCAGTGGCTTACCCGCTGGCAGCCTGAGCAGGCTGATCAGTGGCAGATCAGTAATGGGGCTTTGCGTGTCGAAGGTAACCGACCGGCAGTGCTTGAGTGGCAGAGTCAGCCTAAGGGTACTTATGCTGTTTATTGTGAACTGGAGTCTGTCACCGCCACGCAAATTAGCCTTGCTGCTGGTAATCTGAGCTTTGGTTGGAATGGTCAGGGCTGGTCGGGTGCGCTGGGCAGCCAGGCGCTGACAGCTCTGGCAACTCCACCGGCCCTGGCCGCTCATCTCCTTATGGTGGTGGGGCAGGGGGTTGTGCTGTTCTTCGCCGATGGCCAGCTGCTCTTCAGTCACAAACTGACACCGGATAACGCTCAGGTGAGCCTGACCCTGGGTGGTACCGGTAGTGCCTTGCGCCACTTAACCGGGGTGATGGATATTCGCCTCGGACTGTCCTACAACGATGCAGGCGGACGTCAGCGTCAGGTGCACCAGCTGCACAACGATGACAGCCTCCTGTGTGAGTTGATCTTCGATAAGTTGGACCGTCAAGTGGCGACGACCAAAAGTGCTCCGGGCTCTTTCGGCTCGGGGGCTGGGGTTCCCGTGCTTGCCTACCGTTCCGGCTTTGTGGATGTGGCGGCGTTCCTGACGGCTACCGGTTCTGACTGGGTCATGCAGGGCGATCTTGCCGATTACTACGCCGGTCAGCAGGATCAGGGCTATCGCCGTTCCGATGATGAAGGCTATCCGTATTGGGGGGTCCGCTATGAAGCCTCACCCCGTTCTGTGAAGCTTGAAACCAGTCAGCCGGGGGGCGCATACGCCATTAATCTCTCAGTGCCTGAAACTGAGCGGCAAACGGTGCAGTATGCCTACCATGCGGCGACAGGGGCTGATGGCGCACTACCTTCCGGTAAATACTTGCAGTCGGATGTCACGAGTGCGATGAAAACCCTGTCTTCGCAGATTAATGATCTGATGGGACAGCAGGTGGCAACGGAGTTCTTTGATGATCAGCACAGCCGGGTCAATCAGAGTGCAGGTGAGCGCAGTTATGCTGCACCGACAGCAGGCCCCGTCGCTTCTATCCTTCAGCAATTACCCAATGCGCTGACTTCTGGCCCTCAGAGTGGTGATGCAGACTACGTCCGCGAAACTCACGCCAGTGCCTTGCAGGAAACACTCGCCTTGTCGGACCCAGATAATGGTCAGATGCAGTTCATCTATGACACTGTGGGTAACCTGCGCTTTGTACAACCAGCGATGGGAGAGGGTGAACAGTGGTTTATCTTCTACCGCTACGATGCCATTGGCCGTATGGTCGAAGAGGGGATCCTCACTGCCAGTTGGGATACTGAGGCACTGCGTGTCCATGCGGATAATTCTGCCTGGCCCTTGACTTCGACGCCGGGTTATCACTCGACGGTCACCATCGAGTATGACGGTGATGGTCATCAGCCTTCGCTGCTGGGCATGAAGTGGAAAACCACCGCAATCAATGCGGCGCCCGCCAGTGTCGCTGGCAGTACGGAGATTCGTATCCTCGAAACCTTTGGCTACGACGCCGCGGGTAATATTGTGACGGTGACGCAGCAAGTGAGCGGTGATACCGAGGCTTCAGGCGCTATAGGGTACAGCTATAACCAGATGGGCGACATCACTTGTCTGATACTGCCCGACGGTGCGCCGCTGGCGAAGGTGTTCTATAGCTACGACGATCAAGGCAATATCGTCTGTCTGGGTACGAAGGCCGGTAGCGATGACTTGGCGAGCTTTGTCTATTCGGCCGAGAACTATCCCGTCATCCAAACCACCGGCGACTGGCAACGGGTAGTCGGCTATAACTCGCCGGGCTGGATTCTGTCGATGCAGACACAGTCCATCGCCGATGCCTCGCAACATTTGGGCTTTAGCTTCGACTACGATGCCGATGGCGCGATGTCCAAACGTGATGTGGATTTCGCTTTCAGCGATTTCACTCTGAGCTACAACGATACCTTTGGTTATGACGGGCAGCGACGCTTAAGCCGAGCTGAGGGGGCCTCCAATGTGAGCTACGACAGCTACGATCCGAACGGCAACCTCTGGCAGGTCACTCGTGATGGTGAGACCAGTCGCTTTGACTATCTTGCAGGCAGTAACCGCCTGAGCAGTATCGAGGTGGCCGACACTCCGCTGCAAACGCTTCTCTATTCGGCCCGTGGCCAGCTACTGGAAGATTCCGGCCGCCAGTTCGAGTATGAACCGGCGACCGGGATGACTACGGCGGTCAGTCGCGGTGGGCAAACGACCCGCCTTGCCTACGGTTCGGCACAGCGCAGGGTGGTCAAGCAGCAGACCGGTGGTGAGATTCAGATTGATTTTATGGGGGCTGGACAGGTGCCGGTGGCAAGTCTCATCAATGGTCAGTGGTCGGTGGTACTCCATGGCCCGACCGGGTTGTTGGCCTGGGTCGCTGATCGCACCTATTACCTGCTGACCGACACGACCGATTCCGTCTGGGGCGTGGTCGCGGATCAGGCGCTCATCAGTGCCCGAACCTATCTGCCCTTTGGTGAGATGTCGAAGGTGCATGGCACGGACCCCGTTCCCTACGGATTCCAGGGACAGCTCTGGGATGCTGAGCTTGAACTATACGACTTCCGTACCCGTCTCTATGACCCGCAGCTTGGTCGCTTCCTGACGCCTGACCCTTGTCGTCAGTTCGCGAGTGGCTATGTTTTCGCCAATAACAGTCCATTGATCATTGTTGATCCGACCGGTGAAATTTCTATTTGGGCCGAGGTTGGTATTGGTATTGCGATGGTGGCCATCACCGCGGTGGGTGTTGGTCTGACACTCTTTACCGGTGGTGCTTCGGATGCCGCTGCCGCCTCAACGGACGCCGCATTGCTTGGTACTGCTACGGCGGTCGAAGGTAGTGAAGTCGCTGCTGAAGGGGCTGCAGTTGGCGCCATGGGGACTGAAGCTGCTGCCGAGGCCGGTACTGGTGCTGCCGCAGCGGGGGCGGAAGGGTCTGCCGCTGCCGGTGCATCCGCTTCAGCGGAAGTCGCTGCGGGGGCTACTGCAACAGAAACGGCCTCCACCAGCTGGTCGACCATTGGTATCAATGTGCTCGGTTCCACCATTCAAAGTGCGGGTACCAGTGGTCTCAGTTATGACATCCAGCACGGCCGTGACTTTACCGCCAAAGGCTTCTTTGAAGCGGTCGGTATCGGGGCGGCTACGGGGCTTGTCAGTGGCGGGTTGGGTAAGGGCTTAGGCGCGGCGACCGATAGTCTGACCCGTGGCTTTGAAGGCGTCAGTGGCGCCTTTGGTAAAGCAGCCATCAATGCGGCCAGCGGTGCTCTACAAAGTGCGATTACTTCTGACCTCAAGACCGTGCTGACCAATGTGTCCCAGCATCAGCCATGGTATCAGGGTGTACTTAAATCGACTTTGAGTGGCGCTGCTTCCGGTGCTGCTATGGGAGGGGCGACTTCACTGGGTAAATCCGCTTGGACTGGGCGCGAGGCCATTGCTGCGAAAGCCGCTAGTAAAGGTGTGATATCCGATCAGACGGTGCAGAAGGTGGTGACTTTACCTCAAACGGTGAAATCTATGGCGACCAGTGACACTGCGATTGCGGGCTATATTCTGGCTGGTTTTTTCTTGCCCGCAGGCTATGTGGTTTGGGGGGCAGCCACCAACTTTAAAACGGCGTAAAGGGGAGCAGGGATGAACGAAGAGGTTACATATCGTGCTGCGCGCCAGAAAGGTTCGCACAACACTTATCAGCGTAGTGAAGGTTACATCGACCAGGCGCTTTATTGGCGGATTCGCTCGCTGGAGATTGATATTCATAACGGCAATGATGCCTCCGGCTGGCCGAAGCTTCAGGGGGACTGGTACGTCTATCATCTGTCAGTGGTGGATCAGAACTCAACGGTTAACCAGCTGTCGGATGCACTGGCAGTGCTGCGCGCTTTTCATCTGGCGGTGCCTGATCACGAGGTAATGACCCTCTGGCTGGATATCAAAGACAGCTTCACTGCCACTAATCATACTCCCGAAGCGTTGGATCAACTGCTGGTGGAAGGACTGGGGCGTGAGGCCATCTGGGGCCCGCCGGATCTGATTGGCTCTGAGCCCTCTCTGCAGCAAGCGATTCATCAACACGGTTGGCCTTCGCTGGAGGCGCTGCGGGGCAAGTTTATCTTTGCCTGCACCACCGGGGATTTGAGTTCTCCTGATTCGCACTTGAATCAATACGTTGAAAACGGAGCGACTGCAAATCAGCGGTTGGCTTTTGTCGCACCGGATATCAGTCAAACAGATCAGATTCTACAGTTTGATTATGCGGTGGTATTTAACCTGAGCTCGTCACATATTGCACTCGGTCAGGCCATACAAGAGCAGGGATTTGTCGGTCGCGCCTATGGTCTGGATAGCCAGTCCTCCTGGTGCAAAGGTTGGCAAGACCAGGTGAACCATCTCACCACCAATAAGGTGAATGCCTTCAGCGATGAGTGGGCGCGCACGGATAACCCGTCAACCGGCTATCCCTTTGATTTTCTAGGGGGAGATCAGGGGGAGCCATTGGTAGAGCCAGGGGCACTCTTTGCCATTCGGGTGAACTCTGAGGATCTCTGGTCGAAAGAGGATAGCGGCTATTTCCAGTTTGACTCGATGAGCAACCCTGACCGGACATTGACCGGATTTGTGGGAAATCCAGCCTCACATGTGAATGGGTGGATTAAAGGTGGGTTGATGGCACGAGCATCAACCGATGCGAGCGCGGCGTACTGTGCTGTGCTTCGTACCGGTAGTCATGGTATTCGGATGCAATCCCGTTCATCTGCGGGGGATGATAGTGCCGCGATAGAGGCCATGATTCCTCATGGCGTGAACGGTTATCCGCGAGTCAGCGCTAATACACCTATCTGGTTACGCCTGACGGTAGAAGGACAGGGTCGCAAGGTGACCGGCTACTATTCTATCGATGGCAGTCACTGGATCAGTATCGGGACCGTGTCGGTGAATGTACCTTTGGGCCTACAGGGATGGGTGGCCAGCTCTCATGGTTCGGGCGAGGTCAAATGGCTGTTTGGAGGAGCGCCAGCACCAGCTGAAGGTCGCATACTTGGCCACAACGCTAGTGGTGAATTCCTGAGCTCATCTGCACAAGCAGCCAGTCTTGGGAGTAAACCTTCCGATGCGTATTGCTAAAACGTGGACTTAATTGTCTAAAGCATGAGATTTGTTCTGAATGTTATTGAATCGACGCCTCTACCTGCTAGGGGCGTTTTTTTTAAGCTAATGGCGCGTTAATGTATCGCTAGACATGCAAAGGGTTAAGTCACGTTCAATATGACATTGTCCAGAATATTACTGTATCAATAGTATGACATCATATGTTTGTCTTATTGTGGGAAGGTGTATCACTCCGGCAGGCTATCCGTAATTCGATGACAACGAATGAGCTTAATCAAGGAGGATGCTATGGCTCAATCTAATCAATCTCTCAGGCTCGTATGTTTACTTGGCGCGATATTTGGTATGTCTTTCAACCTTTGTATGTCTTCAAACACTTTCGCTTCTCCTCCCGTTCCCTCGCCTAGGTACCAGACTGAAGGTGTGACACCTGACCTATTGCCGGTCATGGTGGATCAGCTCAAGGCGCGTATGACATATCCCATGGCATGGTCTTCAGACGTTGAGGATTTAGTCCAGTGGCGGCGTAAGGGACAAGAGAAACTTTGGTCTCTTACTTGGCAGGTACCGACCTCTGTACCGTTTGATCCTGTTGTCGTTGATGAGGTTGACCGTGGTACTTACATTGCGCGTAAAGTCGCCTTTAACCTGACACAAGACAGCCGTGTCTTGGGGTTACTATTAATCCCCAAAGGAAGTGGTCCTTTCCCTTCAGCTGTTTTTTATCACGATCATGGGGCACGGTTTGATATTGGTAAGGAAAAGCTGATTCGTACCTGGAATGATCCCTATCGCTTAGCCGCATCCCAGGTGTGGGCAGAACGTTATTTCAGTGGTCGATTTCCCGGTGATGTCCTCGCTGAGCGTGGCTATATGGTGTTGGCTGTTGATGCTTTGGGCTGGGGCGATCGCGGCCCGATGTCATATGAAGATCAGCAAGCTTTGGCGGCCAATATGGCGAATCTAGGGAGTTCCATGGCAGGCTTGATGGCTTATGAAGATGTACGGGCTGCTGAGTTCTTAGCCGCTCAGCCCGAGACCGATGCTGAACGTGTGGCCGCAATTGGTTTTTCCATGGGGGCTTTTCGGGCCTGGCAGGCAGCGGCTTTGAGCGATGCGGTAAAGGCCAGTATTGCGATCAATTGGATGGCGCCTGCCAAGCAATTGATGGTGCCTGGCAATAATCAGTTACGGGGTGGGTCTGCCTGGCAAATGCTACACCCCGGCCTCTTGAGATTTCTAGACTACCCTGATGTCGCCAGCCTAGCCGCCCCTAAACCGATGTTGTTGCTCGCAGGAGATCAGGATCCTTTATTTCCTCCTGAGGCGGTATATCAAGCCTGGGATAAAATGGCGAAGGTCTGGAAGGCTTGGGGCTACCCCGATCGACTCAGTGTCAAAATGTGGTCGGGATCCCATGTTTTTATTGATCAGCAGCAAGATTATGCGTATGACTGGTTAACACGCATGTGGTCTGCCGCTCCTTGAGTCTATGGTCGTGGAACTATGGCGGGCTGTTCTGTTGATGAGCGCTATAAATAAAGCGGCTCAAAGGTGTTCATTGAACTAAAAAAGGTGGGCCTCTGTATCAGATTAGATCAACGCGTTATTCTATACTTATGCTACTGGTTGCTTTAATCAATGTCTTGATGATGAAGACGTCAGTTGTTAGGTGTGATGTTAAGTATTGAGGTAAATATAAGGACGTCTTCGGTGTTGTTGGGGCGTCGCTCTGGACCTGCGTTATTGCTGGACTCCTTTTGTAATGGAGGCTTTTATGCCCATAGCCACTTTGTTTGAAAGCGTTTACCAACTGCCCAGTATTCCGAAAGTTGTCTTAGAGCTCATGGAGACATTTAACTCGGAAACAGTCAGTGCTGATGAGATTGGTCGACAGATTAATAAGGATCAGGCTTTTGCGGCCAAAGTCTTACGTTTGGCCAATTCGTCACGTTATGGCGTGGGACGGAAAGTCGCATCGATCAGTGATGCTGTTGTGCTTCTGGGGACGGATCAGCTCAGAACCTTAGTGACGGCTTCTGGGATGACGACCGCTTTTATCAATGTGCCTGGACTGAATAAGCAGAAATTTTGGCGTGATACTTTTCATATCGCCAGTCTTTGTAAGGTATTGGCTAAGCATGCTCAGGTGGATCGAGAAGTGGCCTTTACGTGCGGGATGATGCATTCAATTGGTGAGTTGTTGATCCACATGGGGGAGCCTGAAAAAGCAAGAAAGATCGACCAGCTTGTGGCCCATGGTGGCGATCGTGTTGAGCTTGAACGTAATATGCTGGGCTATGACTATGCTCAGGTCGGTGTTGAATTAGCAAAACGCTGGCACTTTCCTGAAGCTATTCAGCTTGCGATTAGTCATCATATTGACCCAGAACAGCAGCCTTTTTCTCCGTATGCGGCTTTGATTTCAATCGCACTTTATATTCATCAGGCTGAGCAAAAGGGGTTAAGTGAGGAAGATCAAATGGCCCACTTCCCTTTTGAGTTGTCCCAACGTCTCTCACTGGATGTCAGCCAGGTATTTGATGACTGGGCTGCTTTGAAATCAGAAGAAGATGATCTTGATGCTGTGTTAAGCGCTTGATGTTTTGAGATTTTTTATCGTGTTCTGGAGAAAGTGACCGATAAAGGCCCTGTGAGTGTTTGAAGCAGGGCCTTTATTCTATATGGCATTCGATTAATGCGCTGCTTTTGTATGATGGTAATAGAGATAAGCAAGCCCAATAGGTGCAATGAAAATAGCAAAGCTCCAGCATAATACCATGGTGATAAATTTAACGATTAACATGACAAGTGCGTTAATAAAGAAGATATTGTCTCCCATGATGAAATGGATAATGCTTTCGTAAACAAAACGCGCATATGGATATAAGAGTGTATTGATGAGTAATAAAGAAATGGTGCCAAGTGTGAGTGTGCTTTGACCATTGAGTGTCATCATAATCACAAGCCCTGACAATATCGCGCCAAAGAACAGATGGCGAAGATAATATTGAGTCGAAAGGCCGCCAAAGGTTTTTTTGATCATGTTCTGCATGAGATTTCCCTTGATGTGTTGCGCTCAGTGTCTTCCTAGAGTGTCTTCCGAGACGATAGGTTGATGATGTGATGAATACACTTTTTAGCCACTGTCGTCGCAGGCTATAGTGCTGAATCTGAACAGGCTTTATGCGCTTTAGATTATCTCGTGAGTATCTTGGTATGATCACTTGTCTCTATATGGATACTCTTCTTAGTTTTATCTTGCCTTATCATCCCTTCGTTTTCTTCTTTTTTAGATGACATTTTTATTCAGACGGCATTTTTATTATTGTCATTATTGTGTTTTTGGCCGTATATCCGTTCTGATTAAATATCGGTTGAGAAAATGCACTGTTCTGTGGTCTAAGTTTGGATCTCTAGGGTCGAGTTCTCCGTGGTCGTGATTTCGTTGGGTGATTGCGTTGTGAAAGCGTGATGCCATCAACGGCATTAGAAGTCAGCTGTCGTGAAAAGGGAGCCCGTGGCGATGTGGTTAAAGGTTTTGAGTGGTAGCTTGTTCATGATCATGGTGTTATTACTGGGTCCGTTATGGGTGGCAGCAGATACTCGCTTAAATAGTGAGGGCGCGACCAGTTGGCGTACGGCTGATCGTTCAAGTGCAGGGTTGGCCCCCAATCCCGTTAAGACTTCTGAAGCGGTGGTTCAGGTTTATGCAGCGAGGGCCTGGAGTTGGCGAGGTTATTTTGCCGTACATACTTGGATCAGTACTAAAGCAGAGGGCGCTTCAGATTATCGCGTCCATCAAGTGATTGGCTGGAGACGCCCTGTCGTTCAATCCCAAGTGCAAACCCCTGATCAGGCGTGGTATGGGCAGTCTCCGACTTTGCTGGCCGATTTGCGTGGAGATCAGGCTGCTGAAGCCATTGTTCAAATTGAACAAGCCGTCGCGGATTACCCATATCCTGATCAATATCGGGCTTGGCCTGGCCCCAATAGTAATACTTTCGTAGCCTGGGTGATCCGGCAAACCGATGCATTAAATGTTGCCTTGCCTAACCATGCGATTGGGAAGGATTATCTGGGCATGCAAGTCGCTGCGGTGCCCCCTGGCGGTGCCGGTTTACAAGTATCATTAGGCGGAATTGCAGGCGTATTATTAGGCTGGCGTGAAGGGCTTGAGATGAATATTCTAGGTTTATCTTTTGGCGTGAACCCCATGGCCATGGGGATTAAGCTGCCCGGTATTGGGGAGTTGGCGTTGCGTAATACTAATCCGATGCCGCCAGCGCAGGATGAGGGGTGAAAGGTGTGCTTTGCTTGTCAATAAGCGGCCAGAAAAGGCCGCTTAGGTGATATCGGTTCAACCTTAATCATGTTAGATCAATTTTAAAGCTTTGGCATGATGGCTTAAGTGATCATCAATAAAGCTAGCGATAAAGAAGTAGCTGTGATCATAGCCTGGTTGTAAGCGAAGCACTATCGGGTGACTGACATGATCGCAGGCCTCTTGTAAGGCTTCGGGTTTGAGTTGTCCCGCTGCTAAAAAATTGTCAGCATCACCTTGGTCAACCAGTAATGGCAGCTGTTCCTGTGCTTGGCTAATCAGTTCACAGGCATCCCACTGTTTCCAAGATTCTCGATCTTCCCCTAAGTAACCGGTAAAGGCTTTTTGCCCCCATGGGCACTCGGTCGGGTGACTGATTGGGGCAAAGGCTGAAACCGATTGATAGCGGCCTGGATTTTTCAACGCACAGATTAAGGCACCGTGGCCGCCCATTGAATGGCCACTGATACTACGTTGATCGGTGACGGGAAAGTGAGCTTCGATTAAGGTCGGCAATTCTTCGACGACATAGTCATACATCCGGTAATGTTGATCCCAGGGGGCTTGAGTGGCATTCACATAGAAGCCTGCGCCAGAACCAAAATCGTAGCTGTCGTGCTCTTGGGGAAGATCTGTACCCCGCGGGCTGGTATCCGGGCAAACGATGGCTAATCCAAGCTCGGCTGCCATGCGTTGAGCACCGGCTTTCTGCATGAAGTTCTCATCGTTACAAGTGAGGCCAGATAACCAATAAAGCACGGGTACGGCTTCGCGCTCAGCCTTTGGGGGCAGATAAATAGCGAAGATCATGTCCGTACCGGTGCTGCTGGCACTATGCTGGTAACGTTTGAGCCAACCACCAAAGCTTTTTTGACTACTGAGTAGCTCAAGATGCTGTTGTTGTGACATGGTCATCTCCTGGAACAAAATATTTACTCGACGGCCTCCGTCAGTATTAAGCTGGCTGATGCCGTCGATAATGTGATCAGTAGAGGATGACAGAACGGATGCTTTCACCTTCATGCATCAGATCAAAGGCCTTGTTGATGTCTTCCAGGCCCATGGTGTGAGTGATGAAAGGATCAATTTCAATTTTGCCGTTCATGTAGTCTTCAACATAACCTGGCAGCTGACTGCGACCTTTGACGCCACCAAATGCAGAGCCTTTCCAAACACGCCCGGTAACCAACTGGAAAGGACGAGTAGAAATTTCCTGACCTGCGCCTGCAACCCCGATAATGACCGATTCTCCCCAGCCCTTATGACAACATTCAAGTGCCTGACGCATGACTTGAACATTACCAATACATTCGAAGGAGTAATCAACGCCTCCGTCGGTCATATCAACAATGACTTGCTGGATCGGGTCTGAGAAATTCTTCGGGTTAATGCAGTCTGTTGCGCCGAACTGCTTGGCCATCTCGAATTTGTCTTCGTTAATGTCGATGGCGATGATGCGCTCGGCTTGCGCCATACGAGCGCCTTGGATGCACGATAAACCAATCCCGCCGAGGCCAAAAATGGCGACAGTGGAGCCCGGCTCAACTTTGGCCGTGTTCAGGACAGCCCCGATCCCTGTGGTGATACCACAACCTAATAGGCAGACTTTTTCCAGCGGGGCATCGACATGAATTTTCGCCAGCGAAATTTCAGGCACGACCGTATATTCAGAGAAGGTCGAGGTGCCCATATAGTGGAACAACTCTTTGCCCCCGGTTGAAAAGCGTGTTGTGCCATCAGGCATGAGGCCTTGGCCTTGTGTGGCGCGCACGGCTTGGCACAAGTTCGTTTTACCGGATAAACAGAACTTACATTGGCCACATTCAGCGGTGTAGAGCGGGATAACATGATCTCCTGGCTTCAGGCTGGTGACGCCTGCGCCTACTTCCTGGACAATGCCCGCACCTTCGTGGCCTAAAATAGAGGGAAAAATGCCTTCAGGGTCAGCGCCTGACAAGGTGAATGCGTCAGTATGACATACCCCTGTGGCGACGATTTGAACCAGTACTTCACCTGCTTTAGGGCCTTGAACGTCGACTTCTTCGATCGTTAATGGTTGACCGGCACCCCAGGCAACAGCGGCACGTGATTTCATGGTGGCTCCTCATCGGTTCAAGTCAGTGTGTGATATCAATATGTATAAAAGCACTCACAATGCAGCGAGTGCTTGGGAACACTTATCAAAGCAATTGCACGCAGTGTAGCGGAGCCTGAGCACAATATTAATATCACGAATGACAAATGATTGTTGTCATATAACAATAAAGTGCTCGGTGTTTTGGTTGAGAAACGCTGACTGATTGAAAATGAAAAGCATTGAGTGATCGAAAAGCGTGGAATGATTTGAGGAGTATGCCGACGTATGCATCATTGGGAAGCAGTGGAAGCCTTTGTTGAAGTGATGAAACAAGGGAGTTTCTCGGCCGCAGCGGATAGACTAAAAGTTTCACCATCTCATGTGAGTCGTTTGGTGGCTAAGTTGGAGTCATCTTTAGGTGTCCCTTTGCTATATCGGACGACTCGAAAGCTGCGTCCCAGCCAGGCCGGACAGCGCTATTATGAACAATGTCGTCGCTTACTTGAGGGGTTGGTGTCTGCCGAACATGCCATTAGTGCTGAAGCGCATGAAGCTGTCGGGCCTTTGAAAGTGACTTGTGCCACCACTTTTGGTGAGCGGTTTATTGCCCCGGTATTGAATGAATTGATGCTGCAACACCCTCGACTCTCTTTGGATTTGCATTTGACTAATCGTCGTGTTGATTTGATTGAAGAGGGATATGACCTGGCCGTTCGCATGGGGGCCATGGATGATTCGTCTATGCTCTCACGGCGTTTGTGCGACCGGCGAGAGTATTTATGTGCCAGCCCCGCTTATTTAGAGCGATTTGGCATGCCTCATGTGCTGAGTGAGCTGGCTCATCACCGTTGTTTGACGGGGTCTCGTACACGCTGGCTTTTTCAACGTGAGGGACAGCGTTATGAGATTCGTCCTGAAGCCAGTTGGCGTTCCAATTCGGGTCCTGCACAGTTGGATGCTGTTCGGCGGGGCTTAGGCATTGCTCAGTTGCCTGATTATTATGTCGAGCCTGACCTTGCCAGTGGACGCTTAGTCTCCTTGCTCGATCAGTATCGTTATCCTTTTAGCGGCGTTTGGTTGATTTATCCTAGAAGTCGTCAGCGATCACGCCGTTTACAGCTCTTATGCGATGCATTGCTGGCGCGCTTTGCAGATCAAGTCCCTTGGCGAGAAGCGATCTGAGTGGGTTGGATTTCGCTGGATGCCGTCTGTACCGTCGTTGTTGTTAAACATTGTTAAAAGTCGTTTGGATGATACAGCGCTATTTTTAAAGGAGGTCAAGGTGACTCAGTCGGTAACCGTTTTAGCGGTCAATATTGGTGAGAAACAAACATTAACTTATCGCGGTAAGTCCGTTGACTCAGGGATCGTGAAAGTGCCGCAAACCCATCAGGTGGCTGTTACGGTCGCGGGACTTGCAGGTGATACGATCATTCATACCAAGCACCATGGCGGCGCCGATCAAGCGGTTTATTCTTATGCCATTGAAGATTATGAATGGTGGATGTCGTTATTGGGGCATGAGTTGGCTCCGGGAGCCTTTGGCGAAAACTTAATGTTAAAAGGGCTGCCACAGCAGGTGCGAGTGGGGGACCGTTTGCAATTTGATTCGGTGCTATTGGAAGCCACCGCGCCTAGGATTCCTTGTAATATTCTGTCGACTCGGATGCAGGATGCGACGTTTACTAAACAGTTCATCCAGGCTGAGCGCTCAGGGGTTTATTGGCGTGTGATCAACGAGGGGCCGCTTAAAGCTGGAGATGCTGCGATCTATCAAGCGGCTTCAATTGATTTTCCGACGATACAATCGCTTTATCGATTAATGACGGGCAAATCGAGACCTGTGGATCAAATACAAGCGGCACTCAAGGCCCCTCTGGCCGAGCGAGTACGGCAGAAGTTTGAAAAATGGTTGGCTCAGTCATGACCGTCATTGAGACGTCAAGATTAAGGCTGCGGCCATGGTTTGAGTATGATCAAACGGCTTTTGCCCAAATGAACGCGGATCCTGTCGTGATGCGGTATTTCCCTGCGCCACTGTCTCGCTCAGAAAGCGATGCCCTTATGGCACGACTGCAGTCGTTAATTGACCAAAACGGTTACGGATTTTGGGCACTTGAACACAAGCGTACTCACGCCTTGATGGGGTTTGTGGGGTTAAATGATCAACTCATTGATAGTGGTTTTCCGGTGACGCCTTTAACTGAGATTGGCTGGCGCTTAGCGGCTTCTTATTGGGGGAAGGGCTATGCCCCTGAAGCGGCTAAAGCTGTGTTGCAATGGGCTTGGCAGCATCTTGATCTTGATTCGGTTTATGCCTTTACCACGCTAGCGAATCAGCCGTCACGGCGTGTGATGGAGAAAATTGGCATGTCGGATACAGGGATGGACTTTGATCATCCAAAGCTGGCTCATGATCATCCCTTGGCCCGGCATTGTTTTTATCGCATTGCGCGACCTGAATCGTACTGACCGGATGGTATACATTGAGTCTGTGCTCATATCAAAACAGCGGAGTTGTGCTCCGCTGTTTTGATGTTGAGTGGGGCAATTTCTCGTTACATATTGGGATAGTTCGGCCCGCCGCCACCTTCTGGTGTGACCCAGGTTATATTTTGTGCTGGGTCTTTAATATCGCAGGTTTTACAATGAACGCAGTTTGAGAAGTTAATACGGAATTGCTTCTCACCATCATCACCGTCAATGACTTCATATACGCCAGCCGGACAATAACGTTGGGCAGGCTCATCATATTTTGGAAGATTTTGCTGGATTGGAATCAGCGGATCTTTCAAACGCAAATGACAGGGTTGATCTTCTTCATGGTTCGTATTGGAGAGGAAAACTGAAGAAAGTTTATCGAAGCTCAGTACGCCATCAGGTTTCGGGTAGTTGATTTGAGGAGACTCGGATGCTGGCTTCAGCTGTGCATGGTCTGGGTGAGTGTCGTGCAGTGTCAGCGGCATTTTTCCATTGAAAATGTTCTGATCAACGAAGTTGAATGCACCCCCTAGGAAAGTCCCGAACTTATGCATTGCGGGCCCAAAGTTACGTGAACGATGTAACTCGTCCTGCGCCCAGCATTGCTCCCAACGGGTTGAGAAAGTAATCAAATCCTGACCGCCTTCATCGCCAGCAGCAATCGCTTCGAAGACTGTTTCCGCTGCGATCATGCCGGATTTCATCGCAGTATGAATACCTTTGATTTTAGCGAAATTCAGCGTGCCGGCATCGCAACCAATCAATAGGCCCCCCGGGAATGTCATTTTAGGCAGACAATTATACCCGCCTTTGGTGATCGCTCGGGCGCCATAAGCCACACGGGAACCCCCTTCCAGGTATTGCTTAATCACTGGGTGGTGTTTCATGCGTTGGAATTCATCAAACGGCGATAAATGCGGATTGGAGTAGGAAAGGTCAACGATCAATCCTACTGAGACTTGGTTGTTCTCTGCGTGATACAGGAAGAACCCCCCAGCGGTTTCTTTTGTTTCACTCAGTGGCCAGCCTGAGCCATGGACGACTAATCCAGGTTGGTGTTTGGCTGGATCAATGTCCCACAGTTCTTTAATGCCGATTCCGTAATGCTGCGGGTCTTTGCCTGCATCCAAGTCATAATGCGTGATCAGCTGTTTGCCGAGGTGTCCACGACAGCCTTCAGCAAATAAAGTGTAACGTCCGTACAACGCCATTGGGGGCACATACGAATCTTTTTCCTGGCCTTCAGCACTAATGCCCATGGCGCCCGTCATAATGCCTTTGACTTCACCTTTGTCACCATAAACGACTTCAGCAGCGGTAAAGCCAGGATAGATTTCGACACCTAGGGCTTCGGCTTGTTCGCCCAGCCAGCGAGTCAGGTTGCCCTCGCTGATAATGTAATTACCATGGTTGTGCATGGTTTTGGGCACCAACAGGCCGGGTAATTTCTGCCCCTTCTCATTGTTTTGAAGCAAATAGACTTGATCTTCGGTGACAGGCGTATTCAGTGGAGCGCCTTTTTCTTTCCAGTCAGGGATAAGCTCGCCCAGTACTGTGGGTTCAAAAACCGCACCCGATAGGATATGCGCACCAATTTCTGAGCCTTTCTCGACGACGCATACGGTGAGTTCTTGCTCCGCATTTTGGGCCTGCTGCATCAGGCGAATGGCTGCGGATAAGCCAGCCGGGCCACCTCCGACGATCAGAACGTCGAACTCCATTACATTTTCATCTTCCACGGCGGTCTCCTCAGATCAGATGCCATTGTCCTTAAAATCAGGATTATTGTATGTCGATCCCTGGCCATTCTCCTGCCTCTGGGTCTATAACCGGTATCAGGATCTACAAAAGTATGGCTGGACAATATTATTATGAGTGCTTGATTTAAAACGGTCGTTTGCTTTAGGTCAACGAATTGCGTTAAGTTGACGTTCTTGATAGCAATGCGTCAAGTGCTATGTCGTATTTGTTGATGATGATTAGCCTGAAGTATAACCTGACATTGAGTGGATGTGCGCTGCACAATAACGCGAGTGTTGTGTAGGATCATGTGATAGATAAGGCGTCAAGACTTGCCTTATGACAAGCAGATGTAAAAGTGTGACTGACTGGTTTAAGGTGGTGTTTGACTGAAATTGCCTCTCCGGTCATCATCTTGCAGGTTTCGTGACACGCCAGCTGCTATCCCGTGCGTGCCAACTTCAATCGCTTGTTTTATCCAAATGTCTTGAAATGAATGCTATAAAACCTGCGTCATTTCATTCCAATGGATAAGATCAGCTAATAGGAAATGAGGACTCTATGAAGGTTCTTGTCGCTGTCAAACGAGTCATTGACTATAACGTCAAGATCCGCGTCAAGGCGGACAACTCCGACGTCGATCTGGCCAACGTTAAAATGGCTATGAATCCTTTCTGTGAGATTGCGGTTGAAGAGGCCGTACGTCTGAAAGAAAAGGGTATTGCGAGCGAGATCGTTGCGGTTTCGATTGGGCCAAAAACGGCCCAGGAGCAACTCAGAACGGCGATGGCGTTAGGCGCCGATCGTGGCATTCTGGTTGAAACCGATGAAGCGCTGGAATCGCTGGCTGTGGCTAAATTGCTCAGTAAAGTGATTGAGGAAGAGCAGCCGCAGTTAGTCCTGATGGGTAAACAGGCGATCGATACGGATAATAACCAGACGACTCAAATGGTATCCGCGTTGACCGGGTTTGCTCAGGGGGCTTTCACCTCTGGCCTTGAAGTCGCTGATGGACAAGCCAAAGTCACCCGAGAAATTGATGGTGGTTTACAGACGCTGAATCTGAAATTGCCTGCCGTTATCAGTGCGGATCTGCGTCTTAACGAGCCCCGTTATGCATCACTGCCCAATATTATGAAGGCAAAGCGTAAGCCGTTGGATACGAAAACCCCGGCCGATTTTGGGGTTGATGTTGCGCCACGCTTGAAGCTTCTGAAAGTTGAAGCGCCTGCTGAGCGCCAGGCGGGGATTAAAGTGGGCAGCGTTGATGAGCTGGTGGATAAACTGAAAAATGAAGCGAAGGTGATCTCATGAGCATTCTGGTAATTGCGGATCATCACAACAATGAGCTGATTGCCGCGACGGCGAATACTGTGGCCGCAGCACAGCTCATTGGTGGAGAAGTCGACGTTCTGGTGGCTGGTCAAGGTTGTGCTGCGATCGCAGATGAAGCCGCTAAATTGGCTGGTGTGAATAAGGTCTTGCTGGCTGATGATGCGGCTTACGATCATCTTTTGGCTGAAAATGTGGCCTTGTTGGTGAAAGAGCTGGCGGTGAATTACAGTCACGTATTTGCCCCGGCGACCAGTAACGGTAAGAACTTTATGCCGCGTGTGGCTGCATTGTTGGATGTCGCGCAAATTTCGGAAATTACAGCAGTTGAATCCGCTGATACGTTCCAGCGACCGATTTATGCGGGTAATGCGATTGCAACAGTACAAAGTACTGATGCTGTTAAAGTGATTACTGTGCGTCCGACTTCCTTTGATCCTGTTGCGGCCTCTGGCAGTGCTTCAGTGGAACCGGTGTCCGTCACCGTCCAAAATGCAGGCGTTTCTGAGTTCGTGGGTGAAGAATTAGCCCAATCTGATCGTCCTGAGCTGTCAGCGGCACGTGTTGTCGTTTCGGGTGGCCGAGGTGTTGGCAGCAGCGAAAACTTCTCTCATATTTATCAAGTGGCTGATAAGTTGGGAGCCGCTGTCGGAGCTTCTCGTGCTGCTGTTGATGCCGGATTTGTGCCGAATGATTTGCAAGTCGGGCAGACGGGTAAAGTCGTGGCACCTGAACTATATATTGCGGTCGGTATTTCTGGCGCTATTCAACACTTGGCGGGGATGAAAGACTCCAAAGTGATTGTGGCCATTAATAAAGATGAAGAAGCGCCTATCTTCCAAGTGGCGGATTATGGGTTGGTTGCCGATTTATTTGATGCGATGCCGGAGCTTGAAGGCAAGTTGTAAGCCTGCATTTGGTGTTTTTGACCTTTGTTCATGTGAGCATTGGCGCACCTTGCGCTCAATCTTCCTGGCAGCGTGTCGAAGCACACTTTGTATCACATGATACGTCTCTTATGGCACGTATCGTGCAATGCGTATTTTTATCGTGCGCATCTTATTAAAGAGCCAGCAGCGATGCTGGCTCTTTTTTTTGCGCATGGCTTATCAGTATTGGATTCGGTGATGGGGCGGCAAGCTGCAGTGATCGGTGTTATATCCCATCACTGCGGCGTTTGAAATCGATATCTCACTACGAATACATTTGATAATAAGTCTCATTTTGTGCATAATTAGCGCATCTAAACCGAGCTGATATCAAGCTGAACTGTGCCATCGCACGTCATGTTCTGGTGCTTGAATTTCTCGGGCGATTCAGTCTTTCAAGGAGTTTTCTGTGAATCAAGTGCGATTTTGCCGCTCATCCCGCTGGGGACTTTATCTGGGGATGATGCTACTGGTGGTGCAAGGGGTATACAGCCCAGTCACCATGGCCGCCAGTGAAGCCGTGACGCAAAATGAATCAGCCTCTAATACTTCTGCCCGTAGGGCTCAAGCTCAAGCCGAGCAGTTAGATGAGGCCGCACAGGAGTTCTTCGCTGAATATCGTCAGTTGCGCCATGAAACGCTCCAGGTCGAGGCTTATAACCAACGTCTTGATCGTTGGGTTCAGGGTCTGCGTGATGAAGTGGCCGATGTTCAGCGCCAGATCAGTTCGCTTGAATCGACTCGACGTGCATTATTGCCCATGCTCAGCGAGATGGTCTCGCGCATGGAACAGTTGATCCGTGCCGACCTGCCTTTTCATCAGGATGAGCGATTGGCGCGAGTGGAACAACTACGCCAATTACTGGATCGAGTGGATGTCAGTCAAGCCGAGAAGCTTCGTCAGGTACTCGCCAGTTATCGGCGTGAGCTAGATTTTGGCCGCACATTGGAGACCTGGGATGAGCAGTTGAATGTTCAGGGGCAGACCCGTCAGGTACAAATGCTTCGGATAGGGCGGATAGGGCTTTATTACCTCGATAACCAAGGACAAGGTGGCTTGTGGTCATCTGATAGCCAGCAATGGCAGCCATTGGAAGGTGGGGCTTTGAATGAATTAAGGCAGGGGATTGCCATGGCAAAAGAGCAAGGGGTACCGCGCTTGCTGACTTTGCCGTTATCCGTAGCACCAACGGAGAAACCTAGCCCGAAACAGAGTACTGCTGATCAGGAGTCGCAATCATGAAGTTATATCGACGGGGTTACCTGGCAGCGCTCTTAGGGATCATCATGATGGGGCCGTTAACTGTACATGCAGCATCTGATGATACCGCATGGCAACAGCTATTGAACGAGAGCCAGCATGATGCATTAGATCGCCGGGCTCGTGAAGAAGCTCGGAAAGCAGCGCTCACCTCTGATCGTAATCAACGTGCTCAGCAATTGTCCGCACAGCGCCAGGCTTTGTCTCGGGCTGAGGCTCGGCGTCAGAAGCTGGAAGATGAGCAGGCGCAGTTAGAGAATCAATTAGAAGAACTGCAGCAGACGTTAACACGAGAATCTGGGCATCTGGGAGAAGTGTTCGGCGCCTTTGATGATGGGGTGCAACAGCTGCAATCTCGGCTTGATGATTCATTGGTTACCGTTGACCAGCCGCAGCTGAGTCAGGCGGTGCACGCTTTGGCCAATCAACATGGCATTCCAGATGCTGAAGATCTTTCTCGGTTGTGGCAGTTACATCCCTTGATTTGGCAAGCAACGGGGGAAGTGGCTGAATTTAAAGCCGATTATACCCCGCTTCAAGGTACGGCGGTGCATCAAACTGTGGCGCGAGTGGGTGATTTTGACTTGATTTCTCGCGATGGTGCGATCCGTCGATCAGGTCAGTTGCTCATCGTTCGTGGTGGTCAACCAAGTGAAGCGGTGAGTGATGCGGCCCAGTTTATTGAAGGGAATAGTGAGGCGGTGCCTTTTGACCCCGCGCGCGGATTGGCGCATGAATTGAATACGCGTGAACCTAGTTTGCTGGAGCGCTTGCAACAAGGGGGCGCTGTTGGGTATGTCATTGTCGCGTTGGGTGTGATGGGGCTTTTGATTGCGATTATTCAAGGCATTCGCTTGACGCTGGAAAGCCAACGTATGCGTCGTCAGCATCAGGCGATGGAAGCGCCTGTTAAAGATAATGTATTAGGACGCATCATGTTGCGGTTACCGGCATCGGGTTCTGAGTCGGTGTTGGAAAATGCGTTAGATGAAGCGTTGTTGCGTGAAATGGCACCATTAGAGCGTGGCTTATCATTGATCAAGTTATTAGCCGCCATCGCACCTTTGCTCGGGCTGTTGGGGACCGTCGCTGGGATGATCGGTACTTTTCAGGCGATTACCGTGTTTGGTGCGGGTGAACCTCGCTTGATGGCCGGAGGTATTTCTCAAGCTTTGGTGACGACTGTTCTGGGGTTAATTACTGCAGTGCCATTGTTATTTGCTCATTTATTACTGCAAGGGCGAGCGCGTCGTTTGAGCCGGTTAATTGAAGCTGAAGGCGCTCATTGGCTGGTACAGCGTTTGTCACGGACATCGAATCAGCGGCAGTCGGCGGTTGCTGAACCGGTGGCCTCAGTCTAATGGCCGGGATTATGACGCTCATTCCGCAACCGTTGTTGCAGCTGATGCAAGACGGTGGACCTTTAATGCCTGTTTTACTTTTGATTGCCGTGCTGCAAGTCGCCTTGGCCGTTGAACGCCTTATGACTTGGCCGCGTTTACGGCGTGAAACGTATCACACCGGATACCGCTTGGCGGTGCGTGCATTGCACCAGCAATCTCGCGCCTTGCTGGAAGGGCGTATTGTCTGGATGAAAGCGTTAGTCGCGATATGTCCGCTGTTAGGGTTGCTCGGTACGGTGACAGGCATGATGCAGGTATTCGATGTCGTGGCCAGCGGGTTGGGAACCAGCCCACGTGTACTCTCTGCGGGGATCGCGCGCGCGACGCTGCCGACAATGGCAGGTATGGCGGTTGCGGTGACAGGTTTGATGTTGCTTGGGCAATGGCAGCGTCGGGTAAGAGTTAAACTGCAACATCTTGGAGCACAGGCATGAGACGACGTCATCTTCAGGGACAGGATCAGGATGAAGCCGAGGTTAATCTAACCCCGATGTTGGATGTGGTGTTCATCATGCTGATTTTCTTTATTGTGACCACAAGTTTTGTCAATGAAACCGGTATTGATGTCAGTCGCCCTCAGGCCAGTACTGCACAGGCTCAGACGGGTAGTCAGGTTTTGGTGGCCATTAGTGATAAGGGGGAAGTCTGGGCTGATGGTCAGCGCTTGGCTTTAGGCGCTGTGGGCGCTGAGGTGTCCCGTATGGTGGCGCGACAACCGGGTAGTCAGGTCATTATTCAAGCGGATGAGAAGGCGAGCACCGGAGACTTAGTGGCCGTCATGGATCGCTTGCGAGCCGCAGGTATTGAACAGATGTCCTTGGCTGCCGCACCGGGGATGAAGTAATGGGGCATTTGCATTATCGCTTACGAGGTCGCCGGACATTAACCAGGGTGATGGCTGTCCTGGTTGGGTTCGGGGTGGCGTTGACCTTATTTATATTATTGGGATGGTTAATTCAGCCCCCCCAAGAGAAGCCACCGGTTGATGATAGTCTGAGGCTGAATTGGGCTCAGGTGGAGCAGGAGCAAGCCGTTCAAACGCGCAAGCCTGCCCCGGATAAACCCGATATGAAGCCGCCAGAGGAGCAGCCTCAAGTCCCGACGCCTGAGACACCCAAAACTCAGGCGGTGTCAGCACCGAATGCTGTGCTGCCTGCACCAGACTTAAGCTTGAATGGATTGTCTTCTCCCGTTGGCGCTCCATCATTAAATGGTATTGATGTTGGCCCTTCTGGCCCAGCGATGTTGACGCCAGTGTATCGCGAGCCACCTCGCTATCCACGACGGGCGCAGCGGCGAGGCATTGAAGGTTGGGTTGAGCTGGTGTTTGCCATTGATGCTGAAGGTAAAGTGATTGCGGACTCAATGAAAGTCGTCGGCGCTGATCCTGCCAATGTCTTTGATCATGCCGCGAAACGTGCGATTGCGCGCTGGCGGTTTGATCCGTTACCTGATGGTCAGTCGGGGCAGCGCTTGGTCCGTCAACGATTGGAGTTTCAGCTATGACGCTTAAGCATCGTCGGGTCAGTCGATTTTTCAACAGAGTGGCGGGTCATTGGGTTGGCGGCCTCCGGCGTGCTATTGCCGGTGGGGTGCTGATGTTAATAATGACCTCCGTGACACAGGCTGCGGGCAATATCACTTTATCCCCCGGTGATTTTAAGCGACTGGAAGCGTTACAAGATTTACTCAACAGTGAAGCGCCATCACAGCAAGCCGTCGCAGATGAAAACTGGGAAACACTGTGGCAAGCGGCCTGGTATGAAGCTGAGGGTGATTCACCTGGCAAACAGTTGATGCGAGTCATTCTGGTCAGATTTGAAGCATCACGGGCGATTAATGAAGATCGAGCGAGTGATATTTTACCCCGCTTGAAAGCGACGTTAGCCGAGCATCAGACTGATTCGGTATTACCTGCCGAGCGGGTTCAGGATTTGAGATGGACGTTGGTACAAACAGCCCTGGCTGCAGAGCAAGATCGCTTGGCATTACAAACGCTTAAGGGATGGATGGCCCATGCTCAGACAGTGCCTGCACGAGCGGATCATCTCGCCGCTGTACTTTATGCGCGTCAGTCTGATTGGGAAGACGCAGCGAAGTTTATCGACCAAGCGCTACGCAAGGTTGAGGGGACCCCTCAAGATGGGTGGCTGGCCCTGGGTGTTAAAATCTATGATGAGTTAAAGCGTTATCCGCGGGCAATCGAGTTGCAACGCTTGCGTTTGGATTTAGCGGGTCCTGATCAAGAGAATCAATGGACTTTACTGGCTCAGTTGCAACGCCAGGCAGGTCAGCACCGTTCCGCACTCGCGACGCTTCAGGCCGGGTGGCGACAAGGCGCTGTGACTTCACCTAATACGCTCAGATGGTTGGTTCAGAGCTTATTACAGCAAGATCAGCCATTAGAGTCTGCTCATTTACTGCAACGATGGGCAGAATCTCATCCACGACAAGTGACTCACCGTGATCGTCAATGGTTGGCCGAGTCTTGGAGACGGGCTCGTCAGTATGATAAAGCCGTTGAGGCCTATGCCGCGTATGCGCGGGGTATTCGCAATGATGACCCCAGAGCTGCGGCCAATGCTTATCGACAGATCGCTGGGCTTGCCCAGTCACATGGCGATTGGCGGAGGGTGATTGATTCATTAGATCAGGCGCTATCAGTGATGCCTGGCGCGCAGCATGAGTTGCGCCAGAAGCTGAGTTTATTACAAGCGACGGCTTGGATTGAACTTAATGAAGCCGAGCAGGCTCAACCGTTATTGTCTAAGTTGAACCATCAAGCGCGCGAAGAAGGCGATGAGACCCTCGCTAAGCAGACTCAGTATTGGTTAGATTATTTGAAAACTACGGCGTTACTGTCATCGGCCATGTCAGATGCTGCTGATCCTGAAGTTGCCAAGCGTTAATACTGCAATCAATTTGTCGAATTAAAATCGCTAGATTAAAACCGCTAGATTAAGACGGTCGATTAAGGCCGTCAGGTTAAGACAGTCGGATTAAGAAAAAAGCCCTGAGCGGTTGAGAGTGTCGCTCAGGGCTTTTGTCATCATACCGTTACTTAGATTTAGCCAGCCAGCGGTCCAAGGCATTCGCAAACGCTTGACGTTCACGCTGCCCGAAAGCATTTGGGCCACCTGTATGAACGCCACTGCTGCGCATGGTTTCCATGAAATCTCGCATGTTGAGGCGTGCTCGGATGTTATCCGGAGTATGTGCATCACCGCGTGAGCTCATCGCAAATGCCCCTTTTTCCAATACTTCTGAAGCCAGTGGCAAATCACCGGTAATCACCAAGTCTCCTGCTTCAACTAATGAGACGATTTCATCATCGGCGACATCAAATCCCCCCGGGACTTGCCGCATTCGAATCAGTGGTGATTTGGGATGCGGGAGCGCGTGATTGGCTACCAGAACTAAAGGGGTCTGTGTGCGTTCTGATGCTTTAAATAAGATGTCTCGGACGACAGTGGGGCAGGCATCTGCATCAACCCATATTGTGGCCATAAGTATTCCTGTTAACTGGCTGACTGGCTTGCTCTGAGAATAAACCAGTGTCGCTTATCATCTTGATATCGTTGCGGATGCCTTTAGAAACTGAACTCAGTCCATACTGGGGCGTGGTCTGAAGGTTTTTCCATGCTGCGGATGTCATAATCGACATCGCTGGCCTTAACGTGAGGCAGTAACGCGGGCGAGGCCATTAATAAATCAATTCTAAGTCCTCGTCGAGGCTCTCGATCAAAGCCTTTACTGCGGTAATCAAACCAGCTGAAGCGGTCATCGATCGCGGGATGCAGATATCGATAGGTGTCAGAGAGCCCCCACTTTTCTAAGCTAGAGAGCCATTCTCTTTCCTCAGGCTGAAAGCTGGTTTTACCCTCGCGCAGCCAGCGCTTGCGATTGGGTTCACCTATACCGATATCGAGGTCTGAGGGCGAGATATTAAAATCGCCAATCACCAATACGCGGTCTTCTGGCGTTAAGTGCGTCTCTAGGTATTGCTGCAGATGGCTATAAAAGTTCCGTTTATAAGGAAACTTGGTTGGGTGCTCGATGTTTTCCCCCTGGGGGAAGTAACCATTTAGAACTGTTATCGGTTGGCCATCGGGGCACTGCCAGCGCCCAATAATCATGCGTCGCTGAGCATCAGCATCTTCAGTGGGGAAACCTTTTTCTATGTGCGTCGCAGGCTCTTTGGAGAGTAGGGCAACGCCATAGTGACCTTTCTGGCCGTGGAAAGTGACGTGATAGCCCATCGCTTCAATGTCTTGCTGCGGGAATTCTGGATCATCCACTTTTGTTTCTTGCAGACCAATAATCTCAGGCGAATGCTGATCAATTAAGGTCTGTAGCTGATGTAGGCGGGCACGTACACTATTGATGTTGAAACTGACGATCTTCATTCAAGGTATCCGTAAGGCTTATGGCTCAGGTGGAATCGAGGACACGCAGTCTTCGTTAGCCAAGTCTTGAGACAAGTTAAGCTTGGCGTTGATATTGCCTATTCGCCAAGCTTAAACCCGAATCATCAGTTTAACAGCTCATGATTATTCTGTAGACGCTTCCACCGATGCTTGACCGCTTTTCGCTGGTGCCAGCCAACCTTGTTCGGTGAGCGTTTGTTCGATTCCTCGTCCGAGCTGACCTATGGCCGAGCCATCAATATCATCAGCGGCTGATCGACTGCGTGCACGCGCATTAGCTAACCAACTAGGATGTTGCTCATTCGGTTGCCAGAGTGTGAGCTCATAATCATGATCCCTTAATGGTGGGCCATCATTGCCGACCGTTGTGCCTAATCCAAAGTATCGACCGGTGCCAATACCAAATCCCCAGCGTACACCGTCGTTATATTCACGGACCTCACTGCGATTTTTAACCCAGCTCACGATCAATAGTGGGCCTTTGACGCGTTTGCGTGCATGGGCTTCCAAGGCTTTAGAGGAGAGTTCTCGATATCGAGTAGGGGGCTCGATGGCATCGCTATATCCCTCGCAACGTGAGATCTGACCTTGAATATACCAGCATAACTGCTTTTCGATGGCTGGCCGGTGCGCTAGTGGAAAGTCTCCAGATGCCAGAATCGTCAATTGTTGGAGCGACGTTACAGGCGTATCCGGATCCTGTGTTGTGACAAAACCAGCCTGACTGGAACATCCTGTGATAACGATCGCCATGAGCATGAGTGTTAATGCGCGGGTCAGTTTGAACATGTCATATTTCCCTGAGTCATTATCTCGTATCGAAAACAATCGTGACTTGCCTGTGGGTCGCGCAATGTCGGTAGCATAGAGACAACAAGGGCACCCGAAGGTGCCCTTAATCATGATGCGCAACACTAAAACTGACCAGTGTCATCAATGAGTCACATGAACATCACTCTCATCCAGCGATTCGATCCGAGTTTTGAGTTTTTGCCCTGCTCGGAAAGTGACGACCCGACGTGCTGAAATTGGAATTTCTTCGCCCGTTTTGGGATTTCGCCCTGGACGTTGGCGTTTATCGCGTAGGTCAAAATTTCCAAAGCCGGAAAGTTTAACCTGCTCGTTTTCACGCAAGCATTCTCGGATCTCGCTGAAAAAGAGTTCTACCATATCTTTAGCCTCTCGTTTAGAGAGGCCCAGTTCATTATAGAGTTTCTCTGCCATCTCAGCTTTGGTTAGCGCACCCATGGCTGGCTCCTCAGCATCTGTCAGCTTCTCAGCGTTGCAGCGAAGCGCTCCTGTAACGATGTTACGACAGCTTCGACCTGCGCATTGATTTCATCATCTGTAAGAGTGCGCGATGGATGCTGCCAGGTCAAGCCTAAAGCAAGGCTCTTCTGTCCTTCTGGCACCCCTTGGCCTTGATAAACATCAAATAGGCGTAGGTCGACTAAGGTTTCATCAGTGGATTGGCGAACGACATCCAAGAGTTTGGCGACAGGTAATGACGCTTCCACTAGAACGGCAAGATCGCGCCGCATTTCAGGATATTTTGAAATTGCTTCAAAATGCGTGACCTGACGTTCCTGAATGGCTTCCAGTGTGATTTCAAAGACGAGTGGGCGACCTTTGATTTCCAGTGTTTGGCATAGCGCTGGGTGTAGCGCACCGATCCAACCAACCGCCTGATCATCTTTCAGAATACGTGCGCTCTGGCCCGGATGAAGCGCTGGATGTTCAGCGGTTTCAAAGCTGAATCGATCAACTTCGCCCGTCGCTTCCAAGATGGATTCCAGATCACCTTTGAGGTCATAAAAATCAACCGGGGCTTCCTCGCCGTGCCAGCTTTCGGGCAGGCGATTACCGCTCGCCAGTACTGACAGCATGGGCGTCTGTTCGGTTTGTTCCCCATCGCGGATGAAGCGCAGGCCTGTTTCAAACAAGCGAACGCGGGGTTGTTGCCGTTTCTGATTATGCAGCAGCGCTTTGACCAATCCAGGTAACAGGCTGGTGCGCATGACCGCTAAGTCTGTTGAAATCGGATTGGCGAGCGGAATAGGGGGATGTTCAGGATCAAACAAGGTGGACCACTTAGGGTCAATGAAGCTGTAAGTCACGGCTTCCTGATAGCCATTGGCCACTAATTGCTCTCTGAGGCGTCGTAAGGGGCGGAGAGACTCTTGTTGACCCTGCATGCGCATTTCGGATCGGGGTGCGGTGACCGGTAAGTTGTCATAGCCGTAAATCCGGGCCACTTCTTCGATCAGATCGACTTCGAGGGTGATGTCGAAGCGATAACTGGGAACCTCTGCGTACCAGTGATCGCCCTTATCGGTCACGATTAATCCTAACCGTGTGAGGATGTCGGCAACGTTGGCATCTTCAAGGCGTACGGCCAGCAATTGAGCGAGGCGGTCTTTACGTAATATGACCGGTGTGCGGGTGGGTAAGTCGCCCTCGCTCACGGCTTCATTGATGGGGCCCGGCTGGCCGCCTGCAATCTCTAGTAATAAGGCTGTCGCACGGGCCATTGCCTGATGTTGCAGTTTGAAGTCGACACCTCGTTCGAAACGATGTGATGAGTCCGTGTGCAGTCCATGGGCTCGAGCACGCCCGGCCATGGCAATTGGGTCGAAGTAGGCGACTTCCAGAAAAATATCTTGAGTATTGAGATGACAGCCGCTGTGCTGCCCGCCCATGATACCGGCAAGTGCTAATGCCTTGTTCTGATCTGCGATGACAAGATCTTGGCGCGCTAATGTCAGCGTGCTGTCATCCAGCAGGGTTAATTGCTCTCCGGGCTCTGCATAGCGCACAACAATTCGGTCTGAAAGCTGGGCTAGATCGAATGCGTGCATCGGCTGCCCCAGTTCTAACATGACATAGTTCGTCACATCGACAACCGGGTCAATACTTCGAATGCCACTGCGGCGTAGGCGTTCACGCATCCATAGCGGGGTTGTCGCCTGGATATTAACCCCTTTGATGATACGGCCTAAATAGCGAGGACAAGCCTGCGGTGCATCCAGCTGAATAGGGAATATCTCATCATGTTGCGCTTCAACTTCTTCCACCTGTGGGGACTGAACATCCTGTCGAGTGATTACACCGACTTCGCGCGCCATGCCGGATAGTGAGAGGCAGTCTGCTCGGTTAGGGGTCAAATCGACATCAAAAATTTGATCATCCAGTTGCAGGTAATCTCGAAGGTCTGTACCGACCGGCGCATCGGCTGCGAGCTCCATGATGCCGGCATTTTCTTCCGAGATTCCCAGCTCTTTTTCTGAACTGAGCATGCCAAAGGATTCAACTTGACGCAGTTTGGCTTTTTTAATTTTAAAGTCGCCAGGGAGTACTGCACCGACCTGTGCAAAGGCGGTTTTTAGGCTAGGACGCGCATTGGGAGCCCCGCAGACCACTTGTATCTGCTCTTGTCCGTTATTGACGGTACATACCTGTAACTTATCGGCATTGGGGTGGGGCTCAGCTTGAATAATTTCCCCCACGACCACACCGCTGAATGCGCCTGCTGCAGGGGTCAAATCGTCAACTTCCAAACCGGCCAACGATAGCAAGCTCTCTAGTGCGGTGGAATCTAGCTGCGGGTTCACCCACTCACGCAGCCACTGTTCACTGAATTTCATTGATCTTCAATCCTGTCATCTTGAAAGGGCTAAATGGCGAAATTAAGGTGCGTTATGAGTTCAAGTTAGCGCCATTGGCTGAGGAACTTGAGGTCATTATCAAAGAACAGGCGGAGGTCGTTGACGCCATAGCGCAACATGGCAAGACGTTCGACGCCCATTCCGAATGCAAAACCCGTGTAGACTTCAGGATCAATGCCTGACATTTCGAAGACTCGCGGGTGCACCATACCGCAACCCAGTATTTCCAACCATTTACCATCACCGCGATCAATATCGACCTCAATCGAAGGCTCAGTGAAGGGAAAATAGGAGGGGCGGAAACGAACCCGAACGTCATCTTCAAAGAAGACGCGTAAGAACTGCTGAAGAATGCCTTTCAGGTCGGCAAAACTGATATTTTGATCGACTAACAACCCTTCTACCTGGTGGAACATTGGAGAATGGGTCATGTCGGAATCACAACGGTAAACTCGACCCGGGCAGATAATGCGGATCGGTGGCTCTTGTGACTCCATTGAGCGTACTTGAACGGGAGACGTGTGAGTACGTAGCACGGTACTTTCATCAAAATAGAATGTATCGTGCATGGCGCGAGCGGGGTGATGAGCTGGAATATTCAGCGCTTCGAAGTTGTGATAGTCGTCTTCAATTTCAGGACCTTCAGCAACAGAAAAGCCGATCGACGCAAAGAACTCTTCAATGCGCTCAATCGTTCGAGTCACTGGGTGTAACCCGCCAATAGGCTGCTGACGGCCTGGTAAGGTTACATCCAAGCGCTCATTGGCCAGTTGGGCGTTTAATGCTGCTTCAGCCAAGGCCGCTTTACGTGTATTAAGCGCATCCTGTACCTTGCCTTTGGCCTGGTTGATCGCTTCGCCTGCCTGAGGACGCTCTTCAGGGGAAAGCTTGCCGAGCCCCTTGAGCAGTTGGGTCAGTTCACCTTTTTTCCCCAGGTACTGCACACGGATCTGGTCAAGCGCACTGGCATCTTTAGCTTGCTGGATCGCCACCAGCGCCTGATCGACCAGAGGGGCGAGATTTTCCATCTGCTAACTCCAAAAACCGCTGTTATTAAAAGAGATGTCCAGCCCAGGCCAATGAAATAAAAGTGGTACATTTATTTTATTGACCTACCTGCGAGAGCCGATATGTCCGGTGTGCCCGCTTTGACTCGACTTCTGAATGTAATCGATTGAAATAAATAAAAAGGGGGAAGAGCGCTGCTCTTCCCCCTTTAGATTCGGATGATGTTCATCGCTAATCAATACGTCATTAGCCATGAAAGGTCATCTGAATTATGCCAGAGCAGCTTTGGCCTTCTCGACAATCGCTGCAAAAGCTTTCTGATCATGTACTGCGATATCAGCCAGTACCTTACGATCGATTGCGATCTGGGCTTTTTTCAGGCCATTGATCAGACGGCTGTAAGACAGACCGTTATTGCGGGCGCCAGCGTTGATACGGGCAATCCACAGAGCGCGGAACTGACGCTTACGGACACGACGGTCACGATAAGCATATTGACCGGCTTTGATTACAGCCTGTTTAGCAACGCGGAATACACGGCTACGAGCACCGTAATAACCCTTGGCCTGCTTCAGAATCTTCTTGTGACGACGACGCGCCTGAACACCACGTTTTACACGTGCCATAGTAATTTAACTCCTGACAATTGCACGACCGGCTTGGCCGGAATGCGAAAATACAAAAAAGAACCTTAGACGGTCGGCAGCATGCGCTTAATCAGCGGCACATCGGCTGCAGCAATCATCTGCATGCCGCGCAGCTGACGCTTACGCTTGGGGCTTTTCTTGGTCAGGATATGGCTACGGAAGGACTGCTTATGCTTGAAGCCCTTAGCCGTGGGTTTGAAGCGCTTACGCGCACCACTGTTAGATTTGATCTTAGGCATTTCTCATTAACTCCACATGCGCATGATAACCATGCATTCTAGGGATTGGGCATGACCCGGGCCCTTAAGACAGAGCCGACACTTCAAACCTCAAGAGACTATCAATATTCGAAACTTGATTACTGCTCAAGTCACTGATTGACATCTCTTTTAGTTCAAAATGCCGGATGTCGCTGGCCTTAGCCTCAATGACAGCGACTAAACAAATTAAAGTCCTTCAAGGTGCTGCTTTGAGTCCCTTGCTTGCAAGACTTTTGCATTGTCAGAAGCTGACCTGAGTCGGCATCAGCAGGTCATTTCTTCTTCTTCGGAGCGAGCATCATAATCATCTGACGCCCTTCCAGGCGAGGGCGTGATTCTACAACCACGAGATCCCCCAATTCTTCTTCAATGCGATCGAAGAGGCGACGGCCAATGTCTTGGTGGGCCATTTCCCGACCACGAAAACGCAGTGTTACCTTGGCCTTGTCACCCTCTTCAATGAAGCGAGTCAGGTTTCTCAGTTTGATCTGATAGTCGCCTTCATCCGTATTAGGACGGAATTTGACTTCTTTTACCTGAATCTGCTTTTGTTTTTTCTTCTGGGCAGCTTTTTCTTTCTTTTGTTCAAAAAGATATTTGCCGTAGTCCAGAATTTTACAGACGATAGGGTCTGCATTAGAGATTTGTACAAGGTCGAGTTCCATTTCTTCGGCCTTCTGGAGCGCTTCCTCCAGGGGAACGACGCCGACCTGTTCACCGTCAGCATCGATTAGGCGGCATTCCTTGGCACGAATGTTCTCGTTGATGGGGGGAAGGTTCCGTCGCGGATCCCGTCCCCGGGCATTATTGTTACGCTTGATGGCTCTCTCTCCGTCCGCTGTTGTAATCGTGATATTCATTTGGGCACTTAAGCCAATTATCAATGAGCTTATTATCTATGTTGCTCAATGCAGATAATACTTTAGTGCCAGTGCCCAAATGCCTAGCGTTCGCTCAGGCGGGCCAGCAATGTCTCAATATCCATGCTGCCCAAATCTTCACCATGGCGAGTTCTCACGGCCACGGTTCCGGATTCTACTTCCTTATCACCAATGACCAGTAAATAAGGTACCTTGGCTAGGGTATGCTCACGGATTTTAAAGCCGATTTTCTCGTTTCTCAAGTCAAGATCGACTCTAATTTCGGCTTTCTGCAATTTTGACTGCAATTCACGACAATATTCGGCCTGATTATCCGTGATATTCAGGATCGACGCTTGTATCGGGGACAGCCAAGTGGGTAAGTCACCCGCATGGTGTTCGATTAGAATGCCGATGAAACGTTCAAAGGATCCCAGGATTGCGCGGTGCAGCATAACAGGCGTCTTGCGATTGCCGTCTTCTGCGACATATTGCGCACCTAGCCGCTCTGGCAGCATGAAGTCCAACTGTAGTGTGCCACATTGCCAGTTTCGACCGAGACAGTCACGCAATGTGAATTCGATCTTGGGCCCGTAAAAAGCCCCTTCGCCGGGCTGTAGATCCCAGGGGAGGCCAATTTCGTTGAGCGCCTGTTCCAGTGCATGCTCAGCCTTGTCCCATAGTGCGTCATCGCCGATACGGCTTTCTGGACGAGTGGAGAGCTTCAGCTGGATATCTTCGAAACCAAAGTCTTTATAAACGGCGAGTGTGAGGCGAATAAAATCAGCCGCCTCACTTTCCATTTGACCTTCGGTGCAGAAAATATGGGCATCATCCTGAGTGAAGCCGCGAACACGCATCAGGCCATGCAGCGAACCTGAGGGCTCGTTACGGTGACAAGAGCCGAATTCTGCCATCCGGATAGGCAGGTCACGGTAGCTTTTGAGGCCCTGGTTATAAATCTGCAGGTGACAGGGGCAGTTCATCGGTTTGACCGCATAATCGCGATTTTCCGATTGGGTGGTGAACATGTTCTCATGGTAATGTTCCCAGTGCCCTGATTTCTCCCATAGTTGGCGGTCGACAACCTGCGGGGTCTTCACTTCGACATATTGGTTGGTGCGAAGAACCTTGCGCATGTATTGCTCAAGCTGTTGATACAGTGTCCAGCCATTGGCATGCCAGAACACCATGCCTGGTGCTTCATCCTGGATATGGAAGAGGTCCAAGCGTTTGGCCAGTTTACGGTGATCTCGTTTTTCGGCTTCTTCGAGGCGAAAAAGATAGTCTTTAAGGTCTTTTTTGTCTGACCAGCAGGTGCCATAGATACGCTGAAGCATGCGGTTACTGGAATCGCCACGCCAGTATGCACCTGCTACTTTCATCAGCTTGAATACTTTCAAGCGCCCGGTTGATGGGACGTGCGGGCCGCGACACAAATCAATGAAATCGCCTTGTTGATAAAATGACAAGGTTTCATTGTGAGGGATGTCACGAATGATTTCGGCTTTGTAGTGCTCGCCCATTTCTTCAAAAAATGGGATGGCTTCTTCCCGGCTCATGAGGAAACGCTTGACTGGCAAGTCTTTTTTGGCCAGTTCTTTCATGCGTTTTTCAATGGCTTGAAGATCTTCCGGCGTGAAACCACGCTCAAAATCAAAGTCGTAATAGAAGCCATTGTCGATCACTGGCCCGATAGTGACCTGTGCGCTCGGGTAGAGCTCTTTGACTGCCATTGCCAGTAAGTGGGCGCAAGAATGGCGGAGGACTTCCAGACCTTCATCATCACGTCCGGTGATCAGTGTTAAGCTCGCATCTTCGGTGATGGTGTGGCTGGCATCAAGCAGTTTTCCTTCGATTTTGCCCGCGAGGGTGGCTTTAGCCAAGCCTGCACCGATTGATTCGGCCACCTGCATGATGGTTACGGGGGCATCAAAACTGCGTTGACTGCCGTCTGGAAGAGTAATAATAGGCATGATAGGTCCTAGTCTCAGTGGCGCACCATACCAAGGGGCGCATGTGAGTGAAGCGCATACCAAGGCCCTCCATGCGGGCTGCCTGACAATGGCAACACGCTACATGGCAAGCATCAAGGCATGCAGTGGGTCGTTGAGGGCAAGTATCTTGTCACTTGCGTGGTGAGCTGTCCAGTATGGTTTCACGGCGAAATGCGTGGTGGTCGTCAAGAGGTCAGTGAGCTGGAGGCTGCATTGAAATGGCGCTCTGGATAATGCCTTGGCGACTGACTATCGTGCCGAGGAATTGTACCTAGGAATTGTACCTAGGAATTTTGCCAGAGTTTACAGGGGCATGTTTCCAGAGCGCATGTTTTAGAGTTTGTGAGCGGGTGACTGAAGCCTCACGGTTAGTGACTATCAGGCAGCATGACGCCGCTGGGGGGGAGCTCAATGCCGTCAAATAAGGCTTGGTTGCCTTCCATTTGAAGCCGTCCCAGCATGAACCAGCGTACGACGATCGGATAGAGCAGATGTTCAAGTGTGTGAACGCGCTGCTTGAGTTGTTCTGGGTCGTCGTCGTGTTCAACTGGCAGACTGGCTTGAGCGATCACTGGGCCGCCATCCAGTGTTTCGGTGACGAAATGTACCGAGCAGCCATGGGTGTCGTCGCCAGCATCTAATACTTGCTGATGGGTGTTGAGCCCAGGATATTTCGGCAGCAGTGATGGATGAATGTTCAGTAACCGGCCCATGTAATGCATCACAAATTCAGGCGTTAAAATACGCATGAAGCCCGCCAGTACAATCAGGTCTGGCTGGTATTCATCTATCGCATGCTTCAGTGCCTGGTCGTATTGTCGACGATCTGTGTGCTGTTTATGTTCAACGACTTGGGTGGTGATGTCGGCTTGGCGCGCGCGCTCAAGCGCAAAGGCATCGGCCTGGCTGCTGATGACGGCCGCAATGCGGCCGTTACCAAGGCCTTCGCCTGTTGTTGCTGCATCAATCAATGCTTGAAGGTTGCTGCCATTGCCTGATACCAGCACCACAATGTTGCCGGTGCTCATGCATCAACCCCTTTGATCTGGACTTGCTCATCACCGGTTTGGGCAGTGATGTGACCTAGGTTGTAGACTGTTTCCCCTTCGGCTGCCAGTAATGTGCTGGCTTCAGCAGCCTGTGCTTCAGAGACCACCAGAATCATGCCAATACCGCAGTTAAATGTGCGGTACATTTCGCGTGCTGGCACATTGCCGGCCTCTTGCAGCCAATTGAAAACGGCTGGTTGCTGGTAGTCTGTCAGGTCAAGATTGGCGCAGGTGTTCTGGGGGAGTACACGCGGAATGTTTTCGTAAAGCCCACCCCCCGTAATATGGGATAACGCTTTGACATCAATGTCGCTTTCCCGAATCAGTTTCAACAGGGATTTGACATAGATCCGAGTCGGAGCCATCAAGGCATCGCCTAGTGTTTTGCCATCATCCAGTGCCATATTCAGATCGGCGTCGCTGACTTCAATCAATTTGCGGATCAGTGAGTATCCGTTTGAGTGAGGGCCTGAAGCACCAAGGCCGAGAATGACATCCCCTTGCTCGACTTTATGGCCGTCAAGGATTTCAGACTTTTCAACGACTCCAACACAGAAGCCTGCTAAGTCGTAGTCTTCACCTTCGTACATGCCTGGCATCTCGGCGGTCTCCCCGCCGACCAGAGCGCAGCCCGCTTGAGCACATCCTTCGCCAATACCGGTGACGACATCAGCGGCGACGTCGACATTGAGCTTACCGGTAGCGTAGTAGTCGAGGAAAAACAAAGGTTCTGCACCCGCGACGACCAAGTCGTTTACACACATAGCGACCAGATCAATGCCGATGCTGTCATGTCGTTTCAGATCCATTGCCAAGCGTAACTTGGTGCCGACGCCATCTGTGCCCGATACCAATACAGGCTGTCGATAGCCCTGTGGCAGTTCGCAAAGCGCGCCAAAGCCACCGAGTCCACCCATGACTTCGGGGCGGGATGTTCGGCGGGCCACACCCTTGATGCGCTCAACCAGCGCGTTACCAGCATCGATATCAACACCAGCATCCTTATAGGTCAGGGGAGTCTTGCTGCGAGTCATGGAGGGTCCTGAAAACGTGAGAAGTAGATGAAAAAGGTGATCATGGCGCTGATCAGCGCTGAGGCCACCTTCATTAGGGTTCGTTTGCCAATACCAGGCGGCTATCTGCCTCTAGCGTCTGTTACTCGCTAGCGGCGTCTCACTAAACAAAGACGCATGTTGTTCATGAAACACGTGTTGTTCATGAAGCATGAGTCTTTATGTGATAACACTTTGCTTTGGGGTGATAGCCCTTTGATCATTGGCGAAGGCCATCTATTCTAGCATTGTCTCGCAGCATAACTCTATGCAAGGACGTGTGAATTAATACCGGGGCGTGCGAATTAGCGACAGGGTGTTCTCTCTGCGCTCAGACGCTACAATAATGCTTCATTTTCGCTCGATTTAGCGAATAGCATGGGGGTGAAAGCCCTGAATAAGACTTCCACTGGATATTCGACATGTTGAAAAGCGCTGTCCCGTTGTTGTTTCGGTGCACGATGGCTTGTTTGTTAATGGCCGGAACATTGTCATTCTCTTTAACTGCTTCAGCGGAGCAAGTTGATCATTTGTATCGTCTGTCAGCGCTCGTCTCTGATACCGGTGAAGCGACTCGACAGGCCGCCGCTAGAGATATGTTGGCGCGACTTCTAGTCAGAGTGTCGGGCACTGAACGTACTTTGGAACGAGACGGGTTGGAAACGCGTTTGGATGAGGCTGAACGGTGGGTCACTCAATTTCGTTATGAGTCGACCAATGCATTGATCAAAAACGCGAATGGTGCTCAGACCCTGGCTCAGCGGTTGACGCTTGAGTTCGACCCGGCGGGCGTGACGTCGATCCTGCGTGACCTTAAAGCGCCTATATGGGGTGATAATCGGCCTGCGGTACTGATTTGGGCCGCGTTAGAAGGTAAACAGGGACGTTATCTGATCAGCGATGAGACCAACCCTGCTTTGCAAAAAGTGCTGCAGCGTGAGGCGCATGAGCGAGGGCTTCCCATGGTTGTGCCGGGTTCGGGTAAGCCTCGGCCTGCTTTGTCTGATGTTTGGGGGCAGTTTGCTGATCAGGTGCAGCGGTCTTCCTCGTCTTATCACCCTGATGCGGTTGTGTTAGCGCGCATTCAGCCGCGCTCCGGTGGTGGCTGGCAGGGGCGTTGGACTTTAGCGACGGGAATGGATCAAATTGTATTTACCCCTTCGGGGCAAAATATCGGTCAAGTCCTGCGTACAGGGGTCGATATGGTAACCGAAGCGTTGGCTGATCGTTATGCTGCGCGTTCAGTAGACACTCAGCAGGGGCCGTTTAAAATGCTGGTCTCTGGTGTCACGACATTAGAAGATTATGCTCAGTTTGAGCAGTATCTCACGAGTCTGGCTATGGTGGATCGTTTGAATATTGAGCGCGTCAATGGCGGTCGGCTTTTGGTTTCAGTCAATCTGAGAGGACAGGCGGATCAGCTCAAGGCTAATCTCAAGTTAGACGGTCGATTAAAACGTGAGCCCTTCTTGAGTCTTTCTCGTAATGAGTCCAGCCAGACGAGTACCAGATATTCGGTGGTGGGTGACGGTGATGGGACATCGGGCGGAGCAAGCGCCCCTGTTGCCGTTGATGCCTACGTCCAATGGCAGCATTAATCGGTGGCGTTAAGCTGAGATTAATGCGATGTTGTGAACGATCAGTATGTGGAAGTATGAGTGCTGGCTGGGGATGTAAAAAAATCACGGATAAAACTGACAAAATGCTTTTTGTATCGTACCTTAATCGGTAGGTTATGTTACCGATTAAGCTACTGTAAACGATCAATGGCTAGATCCAGTTGATGTGGCATGAACGTTGAAATCATGTCGCTTCATGATAAATCGTTGGGATTAAAACATGCTGATGCCGCAAGAAGCCCCCGCTCAGCTGGCACTATCGGTTGGGTTAAGAGACGACGCGACGTTTGATAATTTTCATAACGTCGGTAATGAGGCTGTGCTGGCTCAGTTGGATGAAATGTTGTTGGCTGACCCTGTCGCATTTCGTTACATGTTGTTATGGGGACGTGAGGATAGCGGTCGTAGCCATCTTCTTCAGGCTGCATGTCATGCAACTGCCGCTGCTGGGAAGCGTAGTGTGTTTTTGCCGATGGCTGAATTAGCAGCCATGAATACGGAAGTTTTCGACAATTTGGAGCATTTGGATCTAGTCTGTATAGATGACATTGATCATGTGTTAGGTCGGCCTCAGTGGGAGGAGGCACTGTTCAATGTATTTAATCGTTTACGTAATCATGCACGGATGCTCTTGATTTCTGCTAGTGGTCCGGCGCATGCTTTATCCGTAGACTTACCGGATCTCGCATCGAGGTTGGCATGGGGCGTAACGTATCATCTGCATCCGTTGGACGATCAGGAAAAGTTGCAAGCCCTCAAGATGCGTGCCCGGCAAAGAGGCATGGAGTTGCCGGATGAAGTCGCACGCTATATCTTGCACCGAGGGTCTCGTGCAATGAGTGGTCTTTTTGCAACATTGGCCACCCTTGATCGAGCGTCACTCAGTGCACAACGAAAGCTGACGATTCCGTTTGTGCGTGAAGCGCTTGGATGGTCTTAGCTAAGATGAAATAACGGATTCGCTAGAATGTTATCCGGTGAATTGCTAAAAATAAGCAACCACCTTTGCTGAACGGAAGGACACTGCCTTGGCGAAGATTTCCGAACAACACATTGCACAGCTTCTTGAGCAGTCTTTGGATCTCATGCTGTTAATTGATCCGACTGACTTGAAGCTCTTGTTCGTCAACCAGCATGGCGCTGAAATGCTGAAACTCGAACGGGATAAGTTACTGGATCAGGCTACGCCGACATTGTTGCCTGAGCTCTCTGGTCCGGAACTTGAAGCGATGATCGAGCTGATTATTGAAACCGATCCCTCCGCTGGTGAAACACTGGTGACGGTGGTTCGTGACGGTGTTGGTGATGATCGTGACTTTGAGTTCCGTTTGAAGAAAGTGCTCATTGACGATAAGCCTTTCATCATGGCCAACGGGCGAGATGTGAGCGAGCGAGTGGCTGTGACCGATCAGGTCCAGACAATGCTCGCTAATGCCCAGATGGAGTCTCAGCAAGATACCACCACTCATTTGTTCCAGCGCGAAACTTTCTTGCAGATCTTTCGTGAATTAATGGAACAGTTGAGACTGGGTGATCTGCGCTTGTCACTGATGATCTTGGATCTGAAAAACCTGCATCTGATTAATCAGGAGTATGGTCAGGCCGTTGGTGATAAGGTGTTGGCGCATGTCGGTAAACTCATGCACCACGTGGCCCGTCCTGATGATGTCGGGGCTCGCTTTAGTGGGCGTAAGCTTTGCATGTTATTACCCCATAGTGGTCAGCAAGATGCCTTGGTATTGGCGGAGAAAATTACTCGGGCGCTATCGCGTATGCAATATAGTGAATTCCCTAACTTAAGGGTTCACTCATCAATTGGGGTCGCTGAGTTACCTGAACCTGGTGAGGCTGAACTGTTAATTGATAAAGCGGTGAGTTTGCTGCGTGATGCACATACCGAAGTGAAGCATGAGATTCATCGTTTAGGGTTAGTGAGTTTGAATTTCTAGCGCCCAAGCTAAAATTCAGAACTCAGGCCCAGAATACGGGCTGATATCAAAGGCCGCTGAATATTGATTCGGCGGCCTTTTTGTTTTGTTGGAAGATGTTTTATGTGTCAGTGTGGACTTTGGTCGGCTTGGTTTCATTGAGGCGCTATATAGAATATTGAATTGTGAGTAAAATGGTGCTCGCACATCAGATCTAGGATGAAGGATGTTTCATAGTCAAGTGATCGGCGCAGCGGATATGCCTAGCCTCAGTCTTTCTGTTCAGGAAGAGTTTCTATTGGTTGATCGAGACTCTCTTGACGTGGTTGTCGAACAGCCCCCGGCATTGATTCAGCGCCTAAAAGATGAGCTGGGTCCACGTATTCGGCCTGAGTTTCTCGGTGCACAGATTCGAACGGCGACGGCTTTTCACCACGATATGGAGGCGCTTTATACCGAAATGGTCGACTTACGCCGCCAGTTAGGGTGTATTGCTGACGACTTCGGGCTTGCGCCTATGGCGGCAGGAACCCATCCTTTTGCGGATTGGCACCGGCAACGGCAAACGAGAGATGGGCAGCGTCACGCTATGGCACTGGAACTGCGCGATCTATCTCGTCGTCTGCTGACTTGTGGAATGCAAGTGAAGGTCTGTATTGAGGATCCAGACCTACGGATAGATCTGATGAATCAGGTGGCCTATTTTGTGCCCCATATTCTGGCATTGTCGACCAGCTCACCTTTTTGGCTCAGTGCCAGTACTGGGCTTAAAAGTTATCGGATCAGTGCGTTTTCAGAGTTGCCGCGTACGGGGTTGCCTGATCTATTTGACTCTTGGGCCGATTTTGAAGCACATGTCGCGGTGTTGGTGAAAGCGGGCATTGTTGAAGATGCTTCCCGTCTCTGGTGGGATTTAAGGCCCTCTAGCCGACATCCTGCATTGGAAATGCGAGTGGCCGATGCCTGTACCCGTGTTGAAGATGCCTGGGCGATTGCCGGATTTTACCGAGTTTTATTGCACTATTTATATCAGTTGAAGCTGAAAAATCAGCGCTGGCGTAGTTATGCACGGATGTTGATCAGTGAAAACCGGTGGCGTGCACAATGCTATGGTACTGATGCTGGCCTGGTTGATCTCGCCTCGGGCCAAATTCGCCCTTATAAACAACTATTTGAAGAATTGGCTAATATGTTGGCGGATAATGCCGAAGCGCTGGGGTGTGAGTCTGCGCTACAAGGATGTCGGCAAATTCTGGCACGAGGTACCAGTGCTCAGCTGCAAATTGGGGCCTTTAAAGCGGCCTTGACATCAGGCCGCTCAGAACATGAAGCATATCAGGAGGTTGTGCGAATGCTATTAGGCCTGACCCTGGCGGCCTAGCCTTCACTCCGGCTCGCTTGTGCTGAGTAGAACGCCTTAAGTGAACCCTCAATGAAAAGCGCTTAATTAAAAATGCTTAATTAAAAGCGCCGCGGAGCTCCATTGACCGCCAACGCGTATAGAGCATTGCGCTGATAAAGAGAATGAGTGCGAGTAAGGCCTCTGCCCCACCATAAAGTCCGGACTCTGGAGACACGCTATTCATGATGCCTTGCATAAAGTAGCCCAAGCTGACAAAACATAGCCAAGCATGGTCTCGGGGTGTGCGTTTGATCAGCGCTGGAATAAAGATCAGTAGCGGGCCCCACTGCAATAAAGTCGCCATGGCCATGCGAGTGACTGAGCTCCACTCCGTATTGGCCAGCTGCCATCCTTGTAATCCCAATAATAGAATGTAGCTATAAAAAACCAGAGGCCTAGCAAAGCGAAGGCGCTGCTGGAGGTCTTGATGGGGTATGGGGGCCGCAAGCTTCATGAAGTATATTCCGTGGCCGTCATCGGGTGTAATTGTAACGCCAGTTGGGCGATGCGCTCTCCTTGAGCCTGGCAAAGAACAATCTCATCTTCTGAGAGTGGCTGTTGGCTATCGCCGCCTGCTAGATGGCTTGCGCCGTAAGGCGTTCCCCCAGTGGTGGTCTTGAGCAACTCGGCATGTTGGTACGGAATCCCGGCCCAAAGCATGCCGTGATGCAATAAAGGTAATGCCATGCTGAGCAATGTTGTCTCCTGACCACCATGTAAGCTGGCTGTGGACGTGAAGGTACCGGCAGGCTTATTGATGAGCGCGCCTGATAACCATAGCCCGCTGGTACCATCGAGAAAATACTTGAGTGGTGCCGCCATATTACCGAAGCGAGTCGGGCTCCCTAACATAAGGCCAGCACAATGACGTAAGTCTTCTTCAGAGCAGTAAACTGCCCCTGCATCAGGAACGGCGGGCTCGGTTGCTTCACAAGTCGTCGATACTGACGGTACGGTTCTGAGCCGGGCTTCTATACCGCTGAGACGCTCGATACCCTTGGCGACTTCCTTTGCCATTCTGGCTACATTGCCATGGCGTGAGTAATAAAGGACCAGCACGTAAGGCAGGTTCATGAGGGCTCCTGATTGAATCTCGGTTTTGAAGTAGGGGCGATGAATCGGTAGCGCTGAGCGTTAGACATAGTGCTTAGGGTGATAGCAGTGCTAGCACGTCTTCTGGAGGGCGGCCGATAATCGCGCGCTGTCCATCATCAGCAATAGGACGTTGCAGGAGTTTGGGGGTTTTTACAAGGGCCTCGATCAACTCATCATCTGTAATGTCTTCTCGACCTAAATTGGCTGCTTTGAACTCATCTTCATTGCTTCGCATGATGGCTTGCGTGCTTAACCCCGTCCGCTGAATCAGTTGACGGAGGGCATCTGCATCGAGAGGCTGATCAAGGTAACGATGAATAATCGGCTCAACGCCATTATCCTGTAACAGTTGAAGGGCTTGGCGAGACTTGGAGCAGCGTGGGTTATGATAAAGCGTAATTGTCATGTGTGATGACCTGTTGCGAGTGAGTGGTTGGCTCGACTTACTTGTGCTTGATTCGAGCTTGTGCTTGATTCGAGCTTGTGCTTGATTCGAGCCGACAGCTGAGGTCGGTCTGCTGAATTGTGGTTATTTTAACGAGGCTGAAGGAGAGGAGCCAGAAATGTCAAAGCGCTTGCTGATGTCGCGCCTGACACAATCTCGTGTGTGGGTGATTGTGACACGTGTGATTCAACGTTTCTTTCAGGATGGAGGGCCTCACAATGCCGCAGCTTTGACCTATACCACGTTGTTTGCAGTGGTGCCTTGTTTGACCGTGGTTTATTCCATGTTGTCAGCTATCCCGTCATTCAAAGGCGTTGGCGACTTATTACAAAGCTTTCTGTTTGAGCACTTTGTTCCTTCCACGGGCATGACCGTACAGAGTTATTTGGTGGAGTTTGCACAGCAGGCCCGACAACTGACAGTGGTTGGGGTCGGCATCCTTATCGTGACAGCGCTGATGATGATTTTGACCATCGAGCGAACTTTTAATGGCATTTGGCGTGTTCATAAAGGGCGTCGCGGATTGCAGGCCTTTTTACTCTATTGGGCGGTATTAAGCTTGGGGCCCTTATTATTGGGTGCTGGTTTTTTATTGACCTCATATGTGATGTCGTTGCCTTTGATTCATTCGACAACAGAAGCACTCGGCGGTAGGGGATTATTGTTACGTTGGCTTCCACTATTATCCAGTGGGTTAGCGTTTACATTATTGTTTTGGGCGGTGCCCAATTGTCAGGTTCGTTTTAAGCACGCTGTTGCGGGTGGTATGGCAGTGGCTGTGGCCTTTGAGCTGGCTAAGTTTGGCTTTACCGTATTTGTCAGTAACTTCGCCTCTTATGAGTTGATTTATGGGGCTTTTGCGGCGGTACCGGTCTTCCTACTCTGGATTTATTTATCTTGGTGGTTAATCTTATTGGGGGCTGAGTGGGTCGCGGTGAAAGGCGAAGAACCGACCGTTGTCGCTTTAGGGGATCGACAGCCTGCATTGCAAGGCGTTATGTGTTTGTTCGCGGTATGGCAGGCTTTTATCCAAGGCGAGCATGTTTCAGAGTTAACTTTGCGCCAGCGTTGTGGCGTGAAAAATCTCGCGCAATGGCAGCAGCTGATATCTTGGCTGAGTGAGCACGGTTGGTTGAGTCAGCAGATCGACGAATGTTGGGGGCCAGGCCGAGATTTCGCTCAGGTGTCGTCAGCCGACTTGTTGCTATCATGGCCTTGGCAACTGCCTGCGGTTGGATGCTGGCCACAAGCCCTGCAAGCGTTGCCTCTAGCTGAAGTTGTCGCACGTGATCAAGCCGAACTTCGAGCGTCTCATAAAGCGTCTCTGGCGGTAATGTTGCAGGAGGCGCAGTCGAATGCCATCGATGATGAATCAAAGGCTGAGATCAAAAGGAGTGATTAATGAGCGAAGAACAGCACCAAGTGAAAGCACGTGTTCGGGGACGAGTACAGGGTGTATGGTTTCGTAAGCATACTCAGCAGACGGCACTGAGGTTGGGGCTGGATGGTTGGGCCGTGAATTGTGATGATGGCAGTGTCGAAGTGGTTTTCCAAGGCACCCATGAGGCTGTTGATCAAGGTTGCCAGTGGCTTTGGACTGGATCTCCGATGTCTCGTGTCGATCAAGTTGAGATCGTTTCTTTTATTGGAGAGGTCCCGGCGGGTTTCTTTACCGGTTAGTTTTGACCCAATAACTCGTTATGACTGATAGAGCCTGTGTATCAGGTGACGAGCGCTTAAGGTGATACAATGCGTAAATTGATAGGTGTGGCACTTGTTGTCATCGGAGCGGTATTGCTTTTTTGGGGCTATGATTTCCACCAAATGCCAATACAACAGGGGATCGAGCAGCGTTCAGGCGGTTGGTCTGAAGCGGTTTGGCAATACTATATGACGGGTGCAATTGCATTGGGGATGGGGCTTTATACGGTCTTGCGACATTAGCCAAGCCACTGAAGCTCAAGCAAAATTTGAATGAAAGTATTTGACAGGCAGCATTCTAACTCTATAATGGCTCCGTTCCTGAGTTGTGGGGCCTTAGCTCAGCTGGGAGAGCGCAACACTGGCAGTGTTGAGGTCAGCGGTTCGATCCCGCTAGGCTCCACCAATAATTGAATAGAAATTAAGCCACAACGATTTCACCGTTTATATGTGAGCGTTTATTGGCTCGTAAGACTCTATTGATTGTCATAAGCTCAGTACATTGATATCAAATTAAATCGCTATTCGATATGTTGATTTAATTGAGTATCGCATAAGGGGCCTTAGCTCAGCTGGGAGAGCGCAACACTGGCAGTGTTGAGGTCAGCGGTTCGATCCCGCTAGGCTCCACCAAATTTTAAAAGCCGATCATTTAAATGGTCGGCTTTTTTTATTTGTGGGCTCTCACTCCGAGGTTACTCTTTGGGTGAATGGTGAGCTGAGTTCATCATTATTGAGGATCGCACCATCCTCTGCGATCTTGCCAGGCATATGGGAAATAGCCGTTCATGACGGGGTTGATCAGGCTCTACTGAGCCTGATCAGTATAGTGTCAGGATGACAAGTCAATAAGGCGGACAATGGATTGAGGTTAAAAGAAGATATAGTTCAGGCTAACGACGGTCTGTGTGTCGAGTTCGTCATCACCTTCATCCACTTTTGAGTTATGGTCCATCGTTAAGGATAGCTTGACGGCCAGTGGATCAGTAAGCCGTGCGACCAAGGCCGTTTCGGATTTGGTTTTAGTGTTGTAAGAACCAAATTCTGTGGAGATTGATTGTTCGAAGCTTGCAGTATCATTAAATTGATAACGGTAATCTAGGGATGTCCTCAAGATTGGGCTGTCACGGCTTTCACCATTACTGGTTTGGGCAAACGAGTAACCAGGACCCACGCTGTATTCAAACATTGATTGATCATCTTCCCAAAGCCTTTGGTTCCAGCCGAGAGCCAGTGTTGATTGATAGTTATAACTGCTGAATCGATCTTTTTCATAAGAGGCGAAACCAAATAGACGATGGTCTGGATTCTGTAGTTTGTAGTTGGCTTGGCCAGATCCAAAGTATTTTTCAGCGCTCACATCTGTTTCTTCATTGCCGTCATCATCTTCTTTGGTTTCGTTCTTATAGAGCGCTTCAAATTTGTAATCATTACTCCAGGCGGTAAGTTCCTGATGGGCTGAAAGGCCACCTTTGAAAGCCATTGTTTCAGTATTACCGGTGGTCGCAATTAAGCCAAACTCGCCTTTCATAGAAAAAGGCTTGAGTGCTTTTTTGATTTTAGGTGTGTTTGCATAAGCCGTTTGTAGGCCAAGCGTTAATGACAGTATTACAGCACTGAGGGTTAACGTCAGTGTGGATGTCCTTGGTGTACGTGGCGTGTAAGAAAGTGGCTTCTCTTGAGCAATCAACAGCACAGCCTCAACCCTAATGTTCGTGAATAGTATTAATCGAATAGTGGCCTACCATGCCCGATAAGCGACTTTAGTCTGTAGTGTCTCAAAAAAGTAACATCGTGGCACTGGGAATGTTTCAGGTTGATCAAGGTTTTAGCGTTATCATGATAAAAGCTTTGTAGGATGAATAGGATGACGCTTGTGAAAGAGCCGATGTTAAAAGAGCAGAAGATGTCAGAGCACACATTGAAATTACGCTTAAAAATTGAGTTGCCCGATGGCACTCGTCTTGGTTATGGCAAAGTCGATTTATTGAAGGCCATTCAAAAAGAGGCGTCTATTTCAGCAGCCGCTCGTGCTTTAGGAATGTCATATCGGCGCGCATGGTCGTTAATTAATGAAATGAATACTCATTTTGCTGAGCCTGTGGTTGAAACTCACACGGGGGGGGCTCGACGTGGTGGGGCTGAGGTGACGTCTAAAGGCCAGTATTTGATCGATTGCTATGAGCTTATCCAGACACAGGCCGAGCAGGCGACACAGGAGCTCGTGGCGCAATTAGCGGCTCAACTGAAGTTAGATGATTAAAGAGCTATGGTGAATAGTAAGCGATGGAGTCTACTGGTTTTAATTTCATCTTTATGGCTTTAAATGTTTATATCCGTGACATCCGTGACAGTACTTTGATCGCCGGGATCGAGACAAAAATGCGTTGATTTTTGGTGAGCGCCATCAACGTTTGTTGATAGTGGGGTAATGGCACATTGATAGGTGGTAAGTTCTCACTTATTTGAAGTGTGATACTGCAACTGTCGAGTTGTCTGATATGGCCACTTAAATGGTTTAAAGTACTGGTGTTGCCGAGTGGTTCGGTGCTCAAGGTCGCGTATTGTAGGGGGACTTCCAGTCGAACGGCTTGTCCAGTCGGGCCGTAATTACCATTGATATGCCACTGAAGCCCTTTTGTCTCAACGCATGTTAGATCTGTGACTGGGTCATAGTGTTGTACTGTACCGCTAAAGAGTGTGCCAATATCCAGCTGATGCTTCAGTGGGGCCAGCGTAGGATGATCTTGTAAGGCTTCCACAGTGCCCTGTGCATGGGTCTGTCCATCAGCCATTAGGACAATATGATTGGCTAAGCGTGTCACTTCCTCCAACGCATGGCTGACATACAGCATCGGGATTTGGTGTTCATCCCGGATGCGCTCCAGGTACGGCAGGATGTCATGTTTACGCGAAGGGTCCAGTGCTGATAGCGGCTCGTCCAGTAACAAGATATCTGGATTGGAGAGTAAAGCCCGTCCCAGTGCAACTCTTTGCTTTTCACCACCCGATAAATGGCGTGGTGGTCGCTCCATCAGGTGCTCTAAACCAAGCAGTGCTATTACTTGCTGGCATTGTGCTTGTGCAAGCGGGGCTAGGCTACGGTGATGCCCATAATATAGGTTCTTTTTTACCGAAAGGTGAGGGAACAAGCGGGCTTCCTGGAAGACATAACCAATACGTCGCTGATGGGCGGGCAAATGGAGGTGTCGGCGATGGTTAAACAAGTCGCGCCCTTGCAGTTGGATATCACCTTTGGAAGGTCTGATCAGACCTGCAATGGCATTCATTACTGTTGTTTTCCCACTACCCGACGGCCCAAATAAAGCGGTAATGCCTGGCTGCTCGATTTGAATTTGAGCTGAAAGTGATAAATGGCCTACTGCATATTGAATATCGACATGCAATGTCATTGATCTGCACTCATGAGTGTTCTCTCTTGCGGATATGTCGCATCGCCCACTCAGATCCCAAGAGCCCAAGGAAAGCCAGCACAATCGACAATCCAGCGAGGCGTGCTGCTGCGAGTTCTCCCCCAGGGGTTTGTATGGCGGTATAGATGGCGAGCGGTAACGTTCGAGTTTCCCCAGGGATGTTTGAGACAAACGTAATAATGGCGCCGAATTCTCCCAGACTGGCGGCAAAGGCGGTGGTGGCTCCAGCGATAATGCCGGGTAAGGCCAGTGGTAATGTAATGCTAATAAAACGGTCTATCCGATGTGCCCCTAGCGTGGCAGCGGCTTGATAAAGTCCAGGATCAATGCTTTCCAATGCCAAGCGGATCGACCTCACCTGAAACGGGAAGCTAATGATCGCCGCCGCTAAAGCCGCCCCTGTCCAGCTGAAGACAAGCCGGATATCCCATTGAGTCAGCAACCAATGGCCCAATGGTGCTCGCGTACCAAAACTGATCAGCAACAAGTAGCCCATCACCACGGGAGGCAAAATGAGTGGGAGATGGACAATGGCATCAACTATCACTCGGCCCCGAAAGTGGCGTTGAGTGAGTAAGGTCGCGACAATAATCGCAAAGGGTAATGCGGAGACCACCGCAACCATCGAGATTCTGAAACTCAGCAACAGCGCTTCGATTTCAGCGGATGATAACCCCCATAATGATGACGTCATCATCACGGTGCTGAATCAGCTTGACCAAAACCAAAGCGAGCAAAAATGGTCCCTGCTTCAGAGCTTGAGAGCCACTTGAGTAGGGCTTGGCTTTCGGCTGAATCATGATCTTTCATCAAGGCCACTGGATAAGTGATCGGCGTATGGCTGTGAGCGGGGAAAGTGGCCAGTATTTTGGTGTGTTGAGCGACTTGCGCATCCGTACGATAGACAATGCCCAAGGGTGTTTCTCCGCGCTCTACCAGCGCTAGGGCGGCACGTACATTGTCTGCTCGGGCTAAATGAGGCTCGAGATTAGACCAAAGCTTTAAATTTTCCAGCCCTTGTTTGGCATAGATCCCGGCCGGGACGTGACTGGGGTCTCCCATCGCTAATCGCTGATCTTCCCCTAAATAGTGTAGGAGAGGTGTCTCCTGCGTCAGTGTAAAAGAGGACAAGGGACTGCTTTCAGGGGCGATGACCACCAGTGCATTGCTTAGCAGATCTTTTCGAGTTCCCGGTGCTAGTAGCTGTTGTTCTTCCAGCCAGTCCATCCACTGTTCATTCGCGGAGATATATAAATCCGCAGGGGCCCCTGCTGCTAATTGTCTCGCCAGCACTGATGAACTGGCAAATGACAATCGAATGTGAGTGGCCGTTTTTTGTTCGTAAACTCGGGCGGCTTCAGTCATCGCATCGGTCATGCTGGCCGCAGCCATGACTGTCAATGTTTGGGCCTGAGCAACGAAGGGGCTAGAGATGAGCGTAATGGTCAGTAAAGTTTTAAATGATAAAGCTTTAAGCCCATGGACCTTGATTGAATTGAATAACCGCATCGACATTGATGGCGTCCCGTTTGAGTCTGTCTGACTATGTTGAGGTTCGCTATGTTTAACCAAATATAGCGGAAGATCAAGTGCTCTAAGTCAGCGCACTCATTAGAACGGAAGAGATTCTGTTAAACGCTCAAAGAAGATCAGGCAGAAAGGACTGAGAAAAATACAGGAAGAAAATACTGGACAGATAATAGATGAAGCCCCGGGTGATGGTTGAGATTGGGCAAAAGGGAAGGTGTTTGAAAAATTCGAGCGTTGATCAAATCTGTATTTGAGGTATGTCTTATCAGGAATTGCTTAAGTGAAAAGGCTGTTTTATTGTCATGAAGCGACAAGGGATCGGAAGCCGTCTGAGGTTGAGGCCATGGCTTGTCATGACAATGCAATATCGTGTGTCTAGCTTGATGTCCGGTCCAGGATTCATCTTTCATTCACATTGATGTTAAGGAATGGTCATGTTGACTCGATTCAGTAAGGGCGCACTAGTGGCATTCTCTGCGACGCTGCTGTCTGTTGCCGCGGTGCAGGTGCAGGCAGAAACACTACGGCTGATCACTTGGGGGGGATATGCACCGGATGATGTCGTGGCAGAATTTGAAAAGCAGACCGGGATTGATGTTCAAATCACGCTTTCCAATAATGAGGATATGATCTCTAAACTACGTGCCACTGGTGGTGCCGGTTTTGATTTGGCACAGCCCAGCCAGGATCGTATCGTGGGCGTTCAGCGGCAATTTAATATTTATCAGCCGATTGATTATAGCCGTGTGAAAACTGCCCAACTGCAAGACTCCATGCTTAAGGCGACGCGTGAAGCTACGGCTTTGAAAGGTCACGCTTATGGTGTACCTGCCGTTTGGGGCACCAGTGGCTTGATTGTGCATGATGAAGTCGCTGATCAAGTGAAAGACTATACCGATTTATGCCGTCCTGAACTGGCTGGTCATGTGAGTTATCGGTTGAAGCGCCCGACTTTAATTGGTTTTGCTTATGCGATGGGGCTTGATCCCTTTGCGGCTTATGCTGATCAAGATGCCTATCGCGATATTATGCGGCAGGTTGAGCAACGCTTAATTGATTGTAAATCCAATGTAAAAACCTATTGGACCGGTGGTGACCAGCTGTTATCGCTATTGCGTACCGGTGAAGTAAAAGCTGCAATGGCCTGGGATGCGGGGGGCTGGAAGCTCCATGCTGAAGACCCGAGTATTCATTTTGTGGCGCCGGCATCCGGGGCTTTGGGCTGGATTGATACTTTTGCGATTCCGCGTCGAAGTGAAAATCTGGATGCGGCCTATCAGTGGATTAATTTCGTGATGCAGCCGGAAATCGCCGCGCGTATTACTAATTCATCCGGTAATTTCACGGCATCCAAAGGCGCCGATGAATTTGTTAAAGCCAAATTGCGCGATGCTTATCGGGATAGCTTCAACGCGGCCGCTTTAGATAATATCAAGTGGTATCCCCCCGTTCCGCCGGGGCTTGAGCAGACTGAAGGTCAAGTGTTGGATCGGATTCAGGCGGCCCAATGACCTCTTCTGTGATGACTTCTTCTCAAGATTCGGCAACAACTGCTTGTGATCTGGTGTGTCAACATTTGGTGCGTGCGTTTGGCGCGCACCAAGCCGTTGATGATGTCAGCTTTGAAGTGCCCGCTGGGCGCTTCTTTTCCATTTTAGGGCCCTCTGGTTGCGGTAAAACAACCTTGTTGCGGATGTTAGCAGGGTTTGAAACCCCTGATGCTGGCGATATCCTGATTCAAGGTCGTTCAATGTTACCAGTGCCGCCCAATCGACGGCCGGTGAATTTAGTCTTTCAGCAGTTGGCCTTGTTCCCCTCTATGACGGTGGCCGAGAACATCGCGTATGGCCTCAAACGCCATAAAGTGCCAGCCTCTGCCAGACGGCAACGGATTGATGAAGTCCTGGCGCAGGTGGGGTTAGACGGTCTCGGTCATCGTCAGCCCGCTGCCCTTAGTGGAGGCCAGCGCCAACGAGTTGCGCTGGCACGATGCTTAGTCTTACGTCCGGCTTTGCTTTTACTTGATGAGCCTTTGGGGGCTTTGGATTTAAAGCTTCGCGAGCAGATGAAAGTTGAGCTGAAGCATCTGCAACAAGCCTTCGGTACCACCTTTGTTTATATCACTCACGATCAATCTGAAGCCATGGTGATGTCTGACCAAGTGGCGGTCATGAGAGAAGGTCGTTTTGAACAAGTCGATACCCCTGAAGCGCTTTATCATGACCCTCAAACACCTTTTGTCGCCGGTTTTGTGGGGGATAATAATCAGTTAGAAGGGGTCGTCGAGCGTCAGGAGGGCGGCCAGGTTGGTGTGAGATTGTCGGGCAATAACCTCGTGATGGCTCAGTGTCTGGGCCCCGCAGCCTCAGTGGGCGATCAAGTCTCACTCTTTATTCGCCCCGAGTTTATTCGAATGACGCCTTTATCGTCGGGTTCATTGTCTGCTGATGGGATGCAGCCTGAAGGCTCTTCAATGCATTGTCAGGCTGAAGTTGTGACGACTCTTTTTGATGGGGCTAACAGCCGGGTTGAATTGCGTATTGGCAGACAAACCCTGATGGCCCGTTTACCGCAGGATGCATCATCGGTCCACTTTCATCCTGGTGAGTGGGTCGCATTGAGTTGGGCGACGGAGAAAGCCCGCGTTTTCTCAGGGTGGGCGTCATGAGTGCGGTGAGGCTGAGACAATGAATAAAGTCCATCACCAACATGCGCGGCGACTTTCGCTTTGGCTATTGCTAACCCCCTTTGTGCTTTGGATTGGGCTATTGGTGCTGTTGCCACATTTACAAATGTTGCGCGTTTCATTCCAAGTGCGAGAGAGCTGGGATTCTGTGACCTGGGGGCTTGATCAGTATGCTCATTTTTTCACTGAGCCGTACTACTGGCGTACTTTTTTACGCACCGGTTTGATGTCCTTGCTGACGATGATATTAACCTTGGTCGTGGCTTTCCCCATTGCCTGGTATATCGCCCGACTGGCTCGTGGACGTGCACGCGGCTGGTTGTTTCTCGCTTGTTTAATTCCTTTCTGGGCCAGTGAACTCGTCCGCACTTATGGTTGGATGATTCTGTTGCGAGAAAGTGGTGTATTCAGCGCCCTGTTGCAGTGGTTTGGATTTGCCCCGACAGAGATGCTTTACAACGATGTCGCTGTCGTGGTCGGGTTGGTCTATAACGGCCTTCTCTTTATGGTGGTACCGCTGGTGACAACGCTTGATGGCCTTGATGAGAGCTTGGTTGAGGCGGGCTATGATCTTGGCGGAGGACATTTCACTGTCATGCGGGAAATTGTGGTGCCCTGGGCCATGCCGGGGATCGTATCGGGGTGTATTGTGGTGTTTATGTTGACCTTAGGCAGTTATCTCACGCCCACTTTAATGGGGGGGAAAGATAGCGCTTGGTTTACACAACAAATTTTCACTCAGTTTATTACCCGATTTAACTGGGAGCAGGGCGCCGCGCTTGGGATTTTACTGTTGTTGCTGTCCTCACTGATGATCTGGCTCGGGCTTCGCTTGACGGGGCAGTCTCTGCGTAAAGTGATGGGGTAATACCGATGATTCGTTCAGTACCACACTCCCCTTGGTTTAATCGTATTTATGGGCTGTATTTAGTCATTTTCTTTGTCTACTTGGCCCTGCCGCTTTTGATGACTGTTGTTTTCGCTTTTAATGATTCGCCTTTTCCATCACTACCTTGGCAAGGGTTTACGTTGGATTGGTTTGTCGCTGATCCGGCCGATGGCACACGTACCGGTTTGCTACATGATCAGGGGCTGCTCTCGGCATTGGGCAACAGTGCGATGATTGCTTTATGGGTCACACTGTTGAGCGTGGTGTTAGGCACAGTGAATGCCGTGCTCTTTGAGCGCTTACAGTTTCGTGGCAAAGAGCTGCTGTATTTGGTGATGTTATTACCGTTGGTCATTCCTGGCGTTATTTTGGGCGTCTCGATTTTGGTGTTTTACAGTGGCTTGGCAAATCACGTCTCCAATCAATGGGGCATTGAACTCGATATGTTCCGGCCCAGCATGTCACTGGTGGTGATGGGGCAGGTCAGCTTTATCACGACATTATCAACGTTGGTGATTGCGGCTCGGCTTCGCAAGTTTGACCCCCATTTAGAAGAGGCGGCGTTAAACCTTGGGGCAACACCATGGGTTGCTTGGTTCACGGTCACTTTACCTTGGTTGCGTCCTGCGCTGATGGGAGCGGCCGCCATGGCCTTTCTAATGTCTTTTGAGAACTTCAATACCACGGTGATGTTGACGGGAAGCGATACGCCTTTGACGGTGGCTTTATTTAACCGATTGCGTGAAGGGTCGACCCCAGTGCTGAATGCAGTCGCTTTATTTTTGATGGTGGCTTCAGCGTTGTTGGCGTTAGTGGCAACAAGAGGGGATAAAAACGCTGAGGCTTAAAGTAGTGAAAGAAAAAGTGAATGATAGAAAAAACCGAGTCTGCGGGCGCAGACTCGGTTTTAATCCTCTACATGTTTGTCGAACATCCCACTCGGTTCAGAACAAGTACAGTTAAGAATAAGTACGCTTTGCAATTGTGACAATGCCACCTTGTGGCATGTCTGCGTGATTTCATCAGGTCAGTGGACTCAAGTACTGTGAACTCGAAGTGCAGTGAACTCAAAGTACTGTAGGCTCTAAGTGCTACAGACTAAAATCACTGTAGACTCAAAGTACTATTCATCTAGCCAGTAGGGGCTGAGATGGATACTGGGGATACCATAAAATGCTTCAGCATCTTCTGCTTCAGGGTGCTCATCAAGCCACTCTTCAGCTTCAACTTCGGCGATCAAATCCATAAGTTCAGCGAGTTTGAAGTCGCCGGGCTGAGTATCACGAATGCCGACGGTCAGGCCTTTGGGTGTTGGAACACCTTTCATATTCATCTTGATCACGACAGGCATGGGCAATCCCCCTGGTTCATCTGACGATCCAGCCATTTACAAGGCTGGAGCATGACGCCACATGGGCAGTCTCTTTAACATTGCGACATTCATCGCCATATGTCGAGCCCTGATCTCTCCCTAAGATAAAAAAATTTCGACATCAAACTATTGGGTACCTAGCATTGATCGCTCGACTGGAGTTGAATGATATCAATAAATTAGAGGGTATCATGTATTCAAAGTTCCTGTAGAGATCAAGGCTTTGATCTCATTGGCAAGGCTTGACCTCATGATCAGTGCTGCACGACTTGTACGGATTCCGGTACGAATGATGACAGAATGATATAAAGGAGAATGCCGCTGATGTGGGATATTCGGCCGCTCACTATGGATGATGCGGGCCATTTGTTGCGTTTTGAGCTGGATAATCGCGCTTGGTTTGAGCGTTTTATTCAGCCTAGACCCGACTCATTTTATACCCCTACAGGTGTGCGTTTGCATATCAGGCAGTTTTTGCAAGAAAACCGCCAGGGGAAACGCTTGCCTCGACTGATTATTCATCGTGAGAGTGGCGTTATTGTCGGTCGAGTGAATTTGCATAACCTGAGACTTGATCAAGGTAGCGCTTTTATTGGTTATCGCGTCGCCCAATCGATTGCCAGGCAAGGTGCGGCTAAGCGAGGTGTTGATCTTATTCAGCATGAGGCTCGCTTATTAGGCATCAGGACACTGCTAGCCTATGTCGTGTCTGCCAATCTAGCCTCACAAAAGGTGCTACAGCACCATGGTTTCAAGGTAAAGCAGCGATTACCTGACTATGTCTCGCTTCACGGGCAAAAGTTAGATTGTCTTTATTGCTATAAACAACTATATGAATAGTTGAGTAAATCCTTTTTTTGTGTGTGATGCAATAAATTTTTTGTGGGTTATTTTAATGGTTGTTGTGCATGGATGTGATTCAAGTTTGTGATGGTATTTTTTGTTGTGTTTTATTGTGTTTGTCGGCTGAATTGATTACGAATGATAAAATATATTGACGTCTTCTTGATGGGTTTTACGGGTGCATGAGTATTAAAATGCAAAGATACCGTCGTTATTTCGCGTTAGTCCAGGAGCTTATATCTCGTGTTGCTCAATAAGATGACAGTCAAAAAACAGTTGTTGTTGGTCGTTTTTATTCCATGTGTGGTTCTTTTAGTGATGAGCTGGGCGGGAATTAGAGGGCTCTCCGGCCTGCAATCAGAAACCCAAATATTAGCCGAAAATACCAGTGCACCTATGCGTTCACTTGCTGAGGTTGGCATGCGTAACTTACGTATGCGTGTGGGTATCGATGCTATGTTAATGCGTGAGCTAGAGCCTTCGCTTAAAAATAAAAGTGACACTCGTACGCTGGTGGATAGCGTCAATGAAGTTCGTCAAGATGATTTTCCTCAGATGGAAAAAGCATTGAATGACGCACTTGAAGCGCAGGTTAACCCGCAAGCAAGAGCAAAAGTGAAAAGTTTGATTAATACATTTGGGCAGATTAAAAATAATGAATTAGTGCCCATGTTGAATGCGTTTGAGGCAGGAGATTTGGCGCAAGGTTATAAAGTTTATAAGCAGTATGCCAGTAGTTATCGCGTGATTCGCAATGATACTAATGATTTGTTGGATCAGCTTCTAGAAGACTCGGTGGACATTTTTGAGCATAGTAAGGCTCGTTATTACCAGGTGCGTTTTGAGATTTTAGCCTGGTTAGTGGGGGCTTTGTTAGCAACTTGCTTATTGTCGTTACTGGTTTTACGTCGCTTTAATCAGCGAGTTAATCAGTTGCAAACCGGGATCAGTGAAGCGGCTGATCAATTAGATCTTTCGGCTCAAATTGCATTACAAGGGCAAGATGAAATGGCGGATATTGCTCGTCATTTCAATCAATTTACTCATAAAGTTCAGAGTGCCATCAGTGCGGTTGCCCGTAACTCTAAAGCGTTGGCCGATACGGCTGTACAGGTTTCAGCCAAAGCCCAAGAAACGCATTCGAACTGTGTCAAAGAACGTGATCGTTCGACTATGGTGGCGACCGCGATTAATGAGATGGGGGCTTCTATTGAAGATATTGCCACGAATGCTTCACAAGCGGCACAAGCGGCTAAAGAAGCTGATGGCCAAGCCCACTCAGGAGCTGAACTGGTCTCTCAGGCTCAAGATGGCATGACAGTGTTGTTTGATGAAATTGCTCACGTCAGCCAGGTGATTGGTTCATTGGCGGAGCAAACGGATTCTATTGGCAGTATTTTGGAGACCATTCGAGGCATTTCTGAGCAAACGAATTTGCTGGCGCTGAATGCGGCGATTGAAGCCGCCCGAGCAGGAGAGCATGGCCGTGGATTTGCCGTGGTTGCTGATGAAGTGCGCAACTTGGCCAGCCGTTCTGCGTCATCGGCCGATGAAATTCAATCCATGATTAATCAGTTACAGGAACAATCTAGTAAAACGGTCACTGCCATGGAAAGTAGCCAGGAGCAGAGTGGTCAAGTTGTGAGCCGAACTGGCGAGGCGAATGTGTCATTACAGAGTATTACACATCACATCGGCTTGATTACTGAAATGAATATTCAAGTGGCCACGGCCACAGAGCAACAAACCAGTGTCGTGAATGATATGAATCAGAGTATCGATGAAATCAATCAATTGACTATGGAAACTGCTGAAATTGCTGACCAGCTCACCGCTTCTAGTCAAACACTGCAGTCACTATCAACACAGTTAGATGAATTGGTCACTCAATTTAAAATCGCCTAACTTATCAGTATGCCGCTCACGTCAAAGTCTCCACGTGAGCGGCATTCACAATGATCGACTGATTCCCTTCTCTGGTATCACCTCTTTGATTCCCTCTGCAAATATCTGCGCTCGACAAGGGGCGTGAGTCTCATGGGCCACACATACCTGGCGATTTAGTCTATGAGGACTGTGGTCTGATCCTGTCTGTCAGATTTCTCTGATTGATCTGGCAACAGCCAAAAAATTTCTTGTTTTTTTATATGTGACAAATGTTTTTCTATTTTCTTAAAGTTTTCTTAAGGTATAATGAATCAATAGTTGGCTAACAAAATAGGTGCAGCTGCTTTGCGTAGGGTTCACCGCCATACCTGCTTGATGGTGTGGGTTGTTTGTCGTGATATTGCGACAGCTTCAGCCCGCGCTGTGCCGCAATAAAAACATATAGCCTATTCCAATGACCTAAAGGTGATGATATGTCCCGTGACTCTCTTCTCGAGGCTCGGCGGCTCGTCATTCAGAGCATCATGCGGTTTGTTTATGTTGCACTGGGGATGGCGGCGCTTGTCGGAATATTGCGTTTGGATTTAAGTTTATCTGCTGATCCATTATCTGAAACGGCTTTAACTGAAATTACGCAGGAAGTACTGCTTGCGGTCTCGGCGGTCTGTTTTGCATGGCTGGCCCGGCAACTTCCGCAGCAGCGCGGGTTTTATATTCTGGTGGCCGGTTTCTTCTCTACTATGTTGATTCGCGAATTAGATGTATTGTTTGATCTGATCCAGCATGGGTTTTGGGTGTACCCCGCCACTTTAACGGCTGTCATGGCGATTGTGACGGCTGCGTGCCTTAAAGGGACGACTCTGGAAACTTTTGCCGCTTTCCTGAGAACGCCACAGTCGAATACGATTATCTATGGCCTCGTGATCGTACTGGCCTTTAGCCGTTTATTTGGTATGGGAACTTTGTGGCATGGGGTGATGGGCAGTGACTATCTTTACATCGTGAAGTCGGTTGTCGAAGAGGGCACTGAATTATTGGGCTATGGCTTTATTGTGTGTGGTAGTCTCAGTTTTGCGCTGAGTAAACGGCACGAAATGAAGGTGGCTGAACAGCGCTCTTCTCAAATGACCGCGTTAGACGCGTGTTCAGACTCAGAGTCTGCTGCAGCGGCTCAAGGTGCGAAGCATTCTAATATGAAGCATTCTAATATCTAGTCTTCAACCTATCGCGTCTTCAACGAGTCAGCATTTAATGATCTAACATTTAATCAATGATGATAAGCCACATGGTGCCGCCACGTGGCTTATTTTTTATGTCGCTGATTTGTTATGCAATTTGTGTCTTATATGGCTTATCTTGATGCTTGAATCGACTTATTTGGAAAAACATGTCCAGGCTTGTGCCAGATCAGCTTGGAGATCGCTAGCATCTTCAAGACCAATACTAAGGCGTACACAAGGGCCTTTATTTTGCCATTTTTGAGCACTACAGCTGCGTGCTGAGGCGGGTGTCACAGGCAGTACCAAGCTTTCATAGCCTCCCCATGACGAGCCGATACTGAAGAGTGTCAGGGCCTCAACCCAAGCATCTCGTTGAGCGTCAGTGATGTCCGCATTGAACTCAATCGTGATCAATCCATTGGTTCCGGTGCAATCACGTTGCCAAATCTCATGCCCAGGATGGTCCTGACGAGAGGGTTGATGGATTCGTGCCACTCCAGGCTGTTGCGCTAACCAATCGCCCAACCGCTGCGCAGTTTGGGCATGCTGCGCCATTCGGCAGGGTAATGTACGTAAACCTCGAAGCGCTAAATAAGCATCATCCGCGCTAATGCACTGGCCCAAGGTGATCGCCATTTCCCGTAAGCGGTGGGCCATATCACCGCTGGCAGTGACGGTGCCTAGCATGACGTCAGAATGGCCTACGACATACTTGGTGCCCGCCATCAGTGAAATACTGGCTCCTAAAGCTAAAGGCTGCATCAGTAGCCCACTGGCCCAGGTGTTGTCCACGGCCACTGGAATATCATGCTGCTGGGCAAATTCGGTGATCGCCGACAAATCCTGCATCTCGTAAACCAACGACCCAGGGACTTCAGTGTAAATCAGTCGTGTCTCAGGGCGTAACAGCGTGGCGAGATGTTCGACGGAACCATCGAAGTAATCAACATCAATGCCCCAGGGTTGGAGCAATCCATTGACGCACTGCCGAACGGGCTGATAAACGCTGTCAGCGATGATTAAGTGGTCACCGGGTTTAAGTACTGTGAGCAATACTAAGTTAATCGCTGCAACCCCAGAGGGGAGCAATTGGGTTTGCTCGCCGCCTTCTAACAGTGAGATCGCATCTTCCAGCGCATGCGTTGTCGGTGTGCCTCGGCGCCCATAGCTGAACAGCCGCTCGCCATCGGCCCGACGCTTTTTCACTTCTCGCATCTGGGTCAGACTATCGAAAGTCACCGTGCTGGTGCGAACAATCGGAGGGTTAACTGGGCCGGGCTTATTCTCGGTCCTAGCAATATGCAGTAGGTCGGTGTTTATTGTCATGATGAGTCCTTACCTATGCCTTTGGCGTGAGGCTTTTATTCTGGCTAATGCTTATTTGAGTCTCTGAGCTTGCTGAAGCTGAAGTAAAGCGTGATCAATCGCAATTCATTTCAATCGCAAACGTTGCTCTTTCTTCATCATCGAGTTTAGGCACAAGTCCAACTTCCCAGGCCAGGTAGCGTTTTGAGGCTTCGAGGTTACCATCGTGACGGTCATGTACGAAGAATAGAAAATCGATGCAGTCATCATCGCAGGGTTGGTCTGGCGTCTGGCTCAGTGCCAAGCCATGATCAGCCCAGGCCTCAAGATCCGCAGGGAGTTGATGCAAATGCTGTGCTCCTTGTGTTTTCAGGTCTTCGGCCAGGCCAACCACCTGTTCCGGGTCACCGATTAAGACAAGGGGTTGGGCAAGATCTAGTGTTGTGAGATGACGTGCTAAATGAGCGCGATTGATCCACTGGCTACCGCTGAGATGCGATTGGCGGTATTGCATCCCCGGCCGCGCATCTAACAGCTGCACGCTTTGCATGCTGATCCACTGGCTTAGCGTCTCCAGATCAATGGTCTCTGGGGGGGTAGGGTGGTTCAAAGGGAGTTGGCGTTGATTGAGTTGTGACCACTGTTGGTGGCCGCCCGCTAACCACACGACCTCAACCCCCATTAATGAAAGCCAGGCCGCTACAGTCGGCGCTCGGCACTCATCATCATCAACCAGGACTAGGCGTGATCGGTAAACGCCTACCCAATGATCGGTGGCCTGGATCAATTGTCCGCCCGGTGCGTGGATAGCACTGGGGGCATGAGCTTTTGCAAACTCTTCATGGGTTCGAACATCGAACACATAAGTCGTACGCGTGGTGTCGGCCAACCATTGGTTGACCGTGGTGGCATCGATCGCTCTCGCGCCATGTTGCTCAGCTAAAGCCCGAGCGGTCGAGGCTTGTAAAGCAGGGACGGGGGCATGGTCGGGGTAACGACGATCACTCCCATGCTCGAGTGATAAGCCCGCTAGACGCCAACCTTGTGTACCATTCTCTAACGCGTAGACCGGGTTTTCCAAGCCTAACCAGCAGAGGGTTTGAGCGCCAATAATGCTGCGGGTTCGGCCTGCGCAGTTAATCACAATAGGGGTTTCATGATCACCATTGAGCAGTGCCGGGGTTCGCTTCACTAACTCACCGTTCGGGCAACACAGGCTGCCGGGAATATTCATTTTGTGATATTCGCGATAGGGGCGGCCATCTAAAATATGAACTGCCCGCCCTTCTGCCTGCCATTGCGCTAAGGTTTTAGCCTCAATACTAGGGGTATGGTAAATCTCGTGAATCAGCTCGCCGAATGTTTTGCTGACCACATTAACGCCTTCAAAAAGGTTGTAACCCGCCGCCTTCCAAGCGTTGAGGCCACCGCTTAAGACGCGGACATCGCGATACCCTAATTGACTGAGTTGTTGGGCTGCATGGTTGGCGCGCCCTTCATCGGATTGATCCATCAACACAATGCACGCCTCCAAACGAGGGACAAAAGTGCCGATCAAGCTTTCCAGACGACTCAGTGGGACATTAACGCTGTGAAAAGGGTGCCCCATGCCATATTCGCCAAACTCGCGAATATCCAAAAAAGCGGTTTCTTCATCGGGTTTTGCCAGCCTGGACTTGAGCGCTTCTGGAGTGATGGTGTGCATTATTATGCTCCTGCCCGGCGTGTTTTGACGCCAATATCCATAATGCGGCAGGTGCCGGTGTCGAGGTCAAATGTTAGACGTTCGGTGAGCGTTTCCAGTGCTCGGCCATATAAGTGAAGATGTCGGATCGGGGTCTCGCCTTCGATCAACACCGAGTGGATATCGTCCGGCATCAAGGCAACGCCGCTACCTGGGCCCACGACCAACTCGTGATCGACTTCCAGGGTGGCTTGTCCTGGCGTTTGGCCATCATCCAGCCGTTGATAAATCGTATTCAGCTCCGCACCTTCAACCGCAGCAATACAAGCCCAAGTGGTGTGGTTATGAGGGGGGATACGCTTACCAGGACGCATGACATTCAAGTAAAGCACGATACTGTTGTCATCCTGCTCGCCAATAAAATAGCGAGCTTGGCGTTCATTCTCTTCGGGCGGAGGAAAATCACCGGCATTCCATAATGCGGTTTGAGCTGCTAGTGCTTTCAGCTCACTGAGAATAAGGCTGAGTGCCTCGCGTGTGAGCCCTTGTTGATCCAGATGCTGTCTCACCTGATTCAGCGCTTGCGTGACTAGGTTTTGTCGATCTTGAGGCGTCGTCGTTGTGAAAGATGAGTGTGGTGTCGGGGTCGTCATAGGTCTGATCTCTATGGCTGATAGGGTCGGACACCGTTGTGCGAGCACTTGTCATCGTTGTCATGTCAAGCAGACCTGCTGAAGCAAGTAATTCGAAACAACAGTGGATTGATTAATGACTCCACACTACTGCACTATAGTTTATCTTTATAATCATAATTTTGCTTTAAAATATAAGTATTGCTTAACTATCTTGGCTGATCAATGCTGCTGCTATCGGTTGTAGGGTGATGGTGGGGTGGTTCAGTTTTAATTGGCTGGCTTTTAAAGGGTCAACGTTTAAAGGGTCAACGGATCGTGAAGTGATGTACTCATACCTGCGGATGATTTGATCAAAAGGGAGTGAATTGATGCGCCATCTGGATCTTTCATTGTTGCGCACTTTTGTCGCGATTTGCGATGAAGCCAATTTTGCCCGAGCAGCGCTTAAGGTGCATAAATCTCAACCCGCCATCAGTCAACAAATGAAGCGGTTGGAGCAAGAGCTCGATGTTGTTTTGTTCGTCAAAAAAGGACGACAGAAAGAGTTGACCCCCGCGGGCATTCGGCTAGTGGATTATGCGCGCCGATTGTTGGCCCTGCATGATGAGATGTGGTCTGCCTTGCATGATCAAGAATTGACCGGCCCTGTGCGTATTGGTGCGCCTGCGGATATTGCCGATACCGTTTTACCCGGTATTTTGCAGCGCTTTGCCCGTGCCAATCCGCGCTTGTCTATGGCCATCCACGTCGGACGAAGCCCTGATTTGATGGATATGATGGCCGCTGGCGCATTGGATCTGACGATCTCAACCCGTGAGTCACCCTCACATCCTCACTTGATTTTACGTACTTCCCCGGTGGTGTGGATTGCCGCCAACGATTACCACTTGGATCCGCAAGAACCATTGCCGCTAGTGATTGCCGATGAACCCAGTATCTTTCGTCGTTTTGCATTAGAAGCGCTGGTTCAGGCGGGCCACGATTACAAAGAAAGTTATATCGCGCCTAATCTTGCCGGCATTAAAGCAGCCGTTAGAGCGGGTCTCGGTGTTACCGCGCGAAGTGTGGAAGTGGTGACCCCTGAGTTTAGGGTGCTGGGTGAACGGCAGGGGCTACCGGCCTTGCCAGATGTGAATTTTTATCTTTATCTGCGTGAAGATAATACCAACGAGGCGGCGACCAAGCTGTATCACCTGCTGGCCAGCCATGTCGGCGGCCAGCAGGGAGTGATTGAACCTAGCCTTCCAAACTGATTTTAATCACTGGTGCAGGTGGCCTTGGTTAAGCCGCCTGCTGTGAGGGCAGGCGCCGGTGTAACCGTTTGTAAAGCGGCCAAAGCATGAACAGTATCGTAAAGATCAGCATGGTTAGGCTTAAGGGTTGGGTAAAGAAATAGCTGATAGAGCCCCCTGAAATTGACATGCTTTGGAAGTAGGCCCGCTCAATCACCGGTGCGAGCACTAGCGCCAGAATAAAGGGCGATAATGGCACATGCATTCGGTTAAAGAGAAAGCCCAGCAGGCCAAAGGCTAAGGCGACCAGAATCCCAAAGAGACTGTTGCTGATGGCAAAAGCCCCGGTGAAGCATAAACAGGCGATGGCCGCTGCTAATAATGATTGGGGGATCTGGTTAATCAGATTGGGCACAAGTCGAGCTAACAGTAGACCAATGGGGAACATCAAAATGTTAGCCACCAAAAAGCTGCCTACAATCAAATAGGCGACATCGGGGCTGTCATTAAAGAGTGAAGGCCCAGGACGCAACCCTTGAATCAAAAGCGCCCCCAGAAACAGTGCCGATGTTGAGTTGCCCGGAATCCCCAGTGATAACAGCGGTACCATTGAACTGGCTACGACTGAATTGTTGGCGGCTTCCGGTGCCGCAACACCTTCTGGTAAACCTTGGCCGCATTGCGTGCCAAAACGTCGACGAACTCGCTCATACGCCATATAAATCGCGACCAACATCCCGGCGCCCGGCAATATTCCAACTAAATTACCTAAGGCTGCGGCACTGAGCCAGGTCGGCATCAAGCGTTTGATCATCTGGCCTGAGAGCAGCATATCGGCAAAGCGGATAGGAGTTTTGGGCGCTGCGGCATGGGCCGTTTCATGGGCTGGTTTAGCCATCATCTCAAAAACCACACTGAGACCAAATAGCCCTATTAAAATAGGGGTTAACGGCAGCCCATCGAAGAGCCAGAAACTGCCAAAAGTGAAGCGGGGGAAACCTGATTCAGGGCTCATGCCAATCATGGCAACCAGCAATCCCAGTAAGCACGACAGCGCGCTTTTCATGGCATTACCTGCCGCCATACCAATCACCGTGGAAAGCCCTAAAATGCTCAGTGAGAAATACTCTGCTGGACCAAAATTGAGCGCATACTCTGCCAGGACTGGGGCAAAGAACATCAGTACTAAGGCAGAAATTACCCCAGCAAACGCTGAACTATAAGTGGCAATCCCGAGAGCTAGGCCTGCTTGCCCTTTTTGGACCATCGCATGACCATCAACCGCGGTGAGTACAGAAGAAGCCGTGCCCGGTATTTTTAATAAAATAGCGGGGAAGGCACCGCCAAAGCAGGCGGAACAGTAAACCCCAACTAACAGGGGGAAAGCGATATCGGAGGGCATGGCGAAGGTGATAGGTACCAACACCGCGAGTGTAATGGTGTCATTAAGCCCTGGAATTGAGCCCACCACTAACCCCAGCGTAACCCCAGCCAACAGGCTTAATAAAGGCCAGAGACTGAAAATATGCAGCCCGGCCGAGAAAAGCGCAGCATAATCCATAACAAGATCCTCGTACCTGATAGACTGCTTTTACGTGCTCAATAAACCCAGCACTGGGCCCGTCAAAGGCACCCCTAATAAAATACCGAATACGGCACCGATCAGCGCTGTGAACAGCAAGGCGATGACCAACAGACGCAGCCCTAAGGGATACCCCATCCACCAGGCACAGCCGATAAACATCACCCACAAACCAATGTCAGCGCCAACAAGACTAAAGAGCGCAAGCGTGATCGCAAACAATGCCAGTGCGACCAGCAGGCCCCGGCCTCTAACGTCTGAAAGTTCGCTTTTACGGCCAGGGAAACACCACAGCCCTAAACCGCAAAGCACCATGAGCACACCGATAATCTCAGGTAGTGCGGCCGCTGATTCGGAAAACCCTTCTGCCATATCGAGCACTGTGGCGGCCAGCACCACCACCGCCAGTGCCAGCACCCTGTCCAGCCAATGGCCGGACAGAGGTGACAGACGTTCACGGATCATGAGGATGTATCCAGAAGCGGCAGGACTTGCTTCATTTGCTCGGCCGTATTATTCAAATAGGCCTCAAAGGCATCTGCATCACGATAATTCACCTGATAGCCAGAATCTTTCATTCGGGCAATAAATTTAGGTGAAGTCAGCAGCTCACCCAAACGTTTTTCCAGCGACTCGGCGACTTCATCAGGTAAGCCTGCAGGGGCTGCAATCCCACGGAAAGTCCCCCACTGCATTGAGCGCCCGGTTTGCTCTTCAAAGGTGGGAATATTGGGCGCTAATTGACTGCGTGAGCTATCGAGTACCGCGAGAATATGCAGATTGCCATCAGACACCAACCCAATGGCTTCACCCAGCGACATAAATCCAGCCTGGACATGGTTCCCCATGATTTGCTGGAGCTGCATCGCGGCGCTGGCATTGTGTACATAACGGAAGCTCAGATCTTCCTTCTGGGCTAAAGAAAGCGCGGCAATATGGTGGGATGTCGCATTACCGGGTGTGGCGATACTGACATTGCCGGATTTTGCTGCCTGCAGAAAATCATCCAGTGTTTTAACGTCACTTTTACCACTGGTGACAATGACCTCAGGATCAAGGTTAAACAACGCGAGCGGGGTAAAACTATCTAGGTTATATTCCACCTGTTTGGTCATCGCGTTGTTAATGATTGATGATGTCGTTGCCAGCAGCGTATAGCCATCAGCCGGGGCCGCACTGACATAAGTTTGACCAATGACCGCCCCGCCGCCTGGCATGTTCTTAACGATAAACTTTTTACCGTCAAAAAACTCCGGCGCTGCATCTGCAATCAAGCGACCTGTGAAATCCACAGCGCCACCTGCCGCAAAAGGCACCACGTAGTTAATATTACGAGTAGGGTAATCCGCAGCGTAAAGTGCACTACTCGCGGCTAAAGCGACCAGTGCCGTAGACAGTCGTTTAAAAGTCATATCGAGTCCTTTGAGTGTTGTGATTGTGTGGACCCTTCCAAAGCTATCCTTGAATACTTATGGCTTCAATTAAATAAATTAAGAAAAACCATAAACAATGCTTATGTGTTGTCTTTTCTGTGAGCGCTTCACCAAAGTAGGGCAACTTTCACACCGAGTGCTGTCTGATAGGGCGCAACGCCCTTCCGGTACGCAACGAAATCCCTAGAGCCTATCCTCCTTGGGTACCGTCTTCCGTTGTTGAGCGAGATGGGATAATCGGTATCGTTAGCGCAAGCGAGCGCCACGGTTTTTCCCAATGATGATATTCCGATCAAATATACAGTAAATTACTCATCCTGATGTGTGAGTGGCTTGAGCACTGTTGCACATAAAGTTGTGCATGAAGTTATGCCTAAAAAAGTTGTGCCTAAAGTTGTGTGAAAGCGTCGTGGGTGAGCATGATTCTGCTCATGAATGGCTAGTTTGGTCCAGTGAATAAGGGCAGCCAAGTGTTGATTGGTGAAGCGTCAAAAAAATCTGGTGCGACTCAAAGAGCTATTCGGCTATATGAGTCTTTGGGGTTACTGAAAGTGTCACGGTCAGGAAAGTACCGTGTCTATAGCCAGGATAATATCAGTCTGATCAAGATTATTAAGGAAGCGCAAACGCTTGGGATTACGTTGGCTGATCTGGTGGCTTTAAAAGGGGATCAAGACGATTTTGACTGGCATTTGGTGAGTGAGTTTTTGGTACAGAAGCAAGAAGCGGTTGACGCCAGCATCCGGGCGCTTGAGCAACAAAAGCAACGGATTCAACACTACCGGGTTTCGATTGATGAGTGTCTCCGATTGCTTGACTCTGACCTTTAGGGAAGAGTTTAAGCTGCGCGTTTTGACTCTGCGCGGATAAGTAAGCTCATGACAAAAGTCCTTGTAATCAATGCAAACCCTAAAGCCAGTAGCTTGTGTCAGTCGTTAGCGGATCAGTACGCCGCCGTAGCGACAGGTCAGCATGACGTTGAGCAAATCAACATACGGGATTTGGATTTCAAGGTCAGTTTAGACGAAGGCTATGATAGCGTGATGCCCTTGGAGCCAGATCTTGTGGCGTTGCAAAAAAAGATTCAGTGGGCAGAGCACCTGGTGATTGTCAGCCCTGTCTGGTGGGGAACGATACCGGCAAAATTTAAAGGTGCCCTTGACCGGACTTTTTTACCTGGTTTTGCATTCAAGTATATTGAAGGTAAAAGTACGCCGGAAAAGTTATTAAAAGGTCGGACTTCTGAGCTTATTATCACCCTTGATAGCCCACCTTTTTGGTATCGATACATCCAAGGGGATGTGATTTATAAGCACTTAAAGCATACCGTTTTAAGCTTTACTGGGATTAAAAATACGTCGTCGACTTACTTTGGGCCTGTCATCAGCGCTGATCCAAACAAGCGAGAAGCTTGGCTGAAGAAGGTGGCGCAGTTGGCGAATCATATCAGATCTTAATACGCTGAGTGGGTAATCTCATCTCGGGTGTATTAGCGTTCTACCGGATCGGTATAGGCAGGTTTTGTTCAAGCATGTAGAGCAAGCTACTAAGGCCGTGGGCTACAAAGCTGTGGAACTCTATACGAATGAAATGATGACGGAGAACCCACGTTGTATCCGAAGACCGGTTACGCCGAAGTCGGTCGTCGACGTGAATCAGACTTAACCGTGTTTTCTGCCGAAAAACACTCTCGCTGAGTTAATCCTGTTGTGGGGGATTACATTCGCCTCAGCTGTGACGGGGTATAGCCTTTTGCCGATTTGAAGCGGCGGCTGAGGTGGCTGATTGAGCTGAATCCACAGCTGAGTGCGATATCCGTCAGTCGTTCACTACCTTCCAGAATCAATGATTCCGCTTTTTGTAGCCGGGCTTGCATCACGTATTGATGAGGGGCTAGGCCGGTGCTGTGTTTGAACATGCGGGCAAAATGAAATTCGCTCAGTTGGGCTTGAGCGGCCAGTGTTGAGAGGTGAAGCGGCTGTTCCAAATGAGCGTCAATATACGCTTTGATCCGGTTCAGGGTGTGAGGTGCGAGCCCGCCGGTGACTTTGAGTGGTGCCCAGTGCAGTTGGCTGTAGCGTTGTAGGACATGAGTGACCAGTAGGGTAGCCGTGCTGGATAACATTAAAGTATTGGTTTGATCCTGCCAGTCAGCGGCCATGAAAAAGTGCCTATAAAGGCTACTGATCTGTGGGTCTTCGGCAAAAATCTGCTCATCCAGGCGAATTTGGCTGGGGCTTTTATCCCATATACGCTCGGCCAGTGATCGCATATGCGCTTCGGTGTAATAGAGGTGAGTGAAGCGCAAATGGCCGCGAATATCCCAGGTGTTGCCTGAGTGCTGAGGCATCATGCAAAAGCGATCAGGCCCTCCGCCATTGCGCCAACCGGTGGGTGTTCGCTGGTACACCTCGTAACCGTCAGCCAGGTAGAGGCTTAAGGTATGGTGGTTGGCTTCAAAGTGAACGCGGTCGTTATTATTGGACCAATGGGCCAGCTGCATCCCCGAATCCAGCACGAGGGCATCATGTAGCCTGGACTTGTGTTGTGACATGGTGTCAAAGCCTTCGTATGACATGATGGTGGCCTCTCTTGCATCATGATATTGCTGATCCAGATCTTGAGATCCTGTCTGGCGTTGGTGTTCCCGGTATGCCCGTTGCTATGGTGCTTCTTTCCATGACCATCAGTGTCACTGTTGATCACCATAAGTGCCATTACCCATGATCATATATCGACTGAACACTGATCACGAGTGGTCTTGCGCCCAGGGTTAAAAAAAGCGCAAGAATGTGCAACTTACTTTGGTTTGTGAAAGCAATCACTCGCCCAACATTACACACTCTTTTGGTGGAATCCGACTTTTGGTGGAATCCGACGGTGCCTGGATAGGCCGTCAGGGTGATGGGTTAATGAGGGGGGAGTATGAACGCTGTTTTATATGGGGCTGTGGTGCTCATTTGGGGCACTACTTGGATCGCGATCGCTTTGCAGCAAGGGTCGACAGCACCAGAGGTGTCAGTGGCATACCGCTTTGCTTTGGCTGCTGTGGTGATGCTTGTGGCGCTTATGATCATGAAGCGCTTGCGCCCTATATCACCTGCTCAGCACCTATGGTGTGTGGCACAAGGGGCCTGTGTTTTTGGCCTTAACTTCGTTTGCTTTTACCATGCAGCGGCTTTTATTACTTCAGGTTTAGAATCGGTTATTTTTTCGATGGCGGTGCTTTTTAATGCGCTGAACGCACGGCTTTTCTTTGGCCAACTGGTTCGGGCCAATGTGGTTTGGGCTGCATTACTGGGCTTGGCGGGGATTACCAGTCTGTTTTGGCCTGAACTGCAAGCGGCTGAACCGAATCCAGATTTGTTTATTGGCGTCGGGTTAAGTGTATTGGGTACTTATGGGTTCTCGTTAGGCAATATGATTAGCCAACGCCACCAGCGCCATGGTTTGGATGTGCCCTCAACCAATGCCTATGCCATGACTTATGGTGCTGTGTTGATGGCGGCGATGGCTTGGGGTCAAGGCGCTGATTTCGCATTGGATATGCGCGAGAGCTATTTGCTGGCGTTAATCTACTTAGCGGTGATAGGGTCGGTGGTCGGGTTTACCGCTTACTTCGTCCTGGTCGGGCGGATTGGGGCTGGCGGCGCGGCCTATTGCACCTTATTGTTCCCCTTGGTCGCTTTAACCATTTCGACCGTATTTGAAAACTATCATTGGCACGCTAGTGGTGTGGTGGGGCTGGTGCTGATTCTGTGTGGCAACCTCGTGATGTTTCCGACCCTCTTGCAGCGACTGGCCGATGGTTTAAAACATCGGCTCAAAGGTCGAGTTGATGTGTTAACTGAGCGCTAAATGAAAAGGCCCCGCCATTAAGTGATGGCGGGGCCTTTATCGTTAAGCACAAGCCTTCGGTGCTCTAATGATCTAGGTGTTGACCCGTGGTGTTCGATTAAGCTTTTTGAACGGCCTGCTGGGCACCAAGGTCATTATGCTGTGCTGGCTCGGCTTTAGCCGCAGGCAAGTAAGCCAGATAGTAAGCGAGACCGACAAAGATTGCGCCGCCCACTGCATTGCCAAAAAAGACCGCAACAAAGTTGGGTAAGTATTGTGCCCAAGTGACTTCGCCTGCAAAAATCGCAGCGGGTACCACAAACATATTGGCGACAACGTGCTGGAAACCGATTGCGACAAAAGCCATGACCGGGAACCAGATTCCCAGAATCTTGCCGATGAAATCTTTGCTTGCCCAGCATAACCAAACGCCCAAGCAGACCAGCCAGTTACAACCGATACCTGAGACAAAAGCATGTCCGAAGTCTGCGGCGACTTTGTGCTGGGCGATGGCGACGGTAGTCTTTAAGAACGCGCCTTCAGTGAGTCCCAGATAATGGCCAAAGAACCAAGCGACAGCGACACTGCCGATAAAGTTGGCGATAGTGACCAGTACCCAATTGCGGACCAGATCCATTACGCCAATACGGCGTGAAAATAGCGCCATGGGCAGCGCCATCATGTTGCCAGTCAGCAGCTCACCGCCGGCCAGTAAGGTTAATACCAGCCCGACAGGGAATACCGCAGCGCCAAGGAAGCTCTTTAAAGAGCCCCATTCTGCGGGCATCGTACCGATGACTCGGATATCTAATAAAAAACCGATGGCAATAAAAGCACCGGATAAGAAACCCAGAATCATTAAGGGCAGGAGGGGAGTTTGATGTTTTTTAACACCAGCATTGACTGCGATTTGAGCCGTTTCCTGAGGTGTATTGAACGCCATGGGGATACCTCGAATATCTACTTTGGGCTTCATCTTGGCGAGACGAAGCCCTGAGTTCAGGGATGACCAGTATTCATTCGTATTCTTTATCTTTACCCTGACACCTAAAACACTTTGAGTTTATGAAACTACTTTAAATTCAAAGCATTGTAGATGAATTACGGACGCAATTTGGGTGCGACAAGATGTCGCAGAATAGCATAAACTAATTTCAAATAAAATGATTAGCCTCGCAGCTATATGCAAATCATGGTCGTATTTAGAGCTTCTATGTGCAGGCTCATGGTTTGCTTTCTTGAAACATTACGATTGCGCCAGGCTTCTCCTTATGACCGAGCTTCTCTTTTTGGCAAACCACTCTTTTGAACAAGCCATTCACTTGAATATGTATTCGTCAGTGCTATTGAATGAGGCGATAAGCCAGACGGAGCGATAAGATCAAGCCCATTCGTTTAAGAGCGTGGTGAGCAAAATCTGGGATTGAGACATCAGGTGCTCAGGTTGATGATTGAGCCCCTGATGTCTTCAATGCTTAAAAACGAGGTACAGTACCTTTCCAGTCGGGGATGTATTTGCGCATTTCACTGACGTCATCGCGGGCTCGGATACCGCAGGTGTCATAGTTGTGTGCTAACTGCGCCAGTGCGGTTTGATCAAGGGCGACACCTAGCCCCGGGGCGTCGGTGACTTCGACCGCGCCTTCTGTGAACGTGATTTTACCGCCTTTAATCACTTCTTCATCTTGCCAGGGGTAGTGGGTATCGCAGGCGTAACTTAAGTTCTCGATGGTGGCGGCCGCATGCGTCATCGCCATCAGGCTGATGCCGAGATGAGAGTTGGAGTGCATGGAGACGCCGATATTCCATACCTTGCAGAAATACGCCAGATCCTGAGTGGCTTTGAGCCCACCCCAATAGTGATGATCAGAGAGAATCACTTGCACGGCGTTTTGCTCCATAGCGCTGCGGAGGTGAAAATCGCCAATGACACACATGTTGGTTGCCAGGGGAATCGGGGTGGCGGCGCTGACTTGGCTCATACCGCTCTGACCAGGGGCCGGATCTTCTAAATATTGCAACAGCTCAGTATCAAGCTCAGATAGTAAGCTGAGGGTGGTTTCAACCGACCAACCGCCATTGGGGTCGATGCGTAAAGGGTGGTCTGGGAAGGCCGCCCGTAAGGCCTTAAGGGCTTCAATTTCTTGTGCTGGCTCAAAAACGCCGGCTTTTAATTTGATCGAACGAAAACCATATTCGTCAATCATCTTGCGGGCTTGCTGCACAATTTGATCGGGGGTCAATGCTTCGCCCCAGCGGTCAACCCAAGGGTCGTCAGTAAATTGATGGCGGCCAAATTTGTAGAATAAATAGGCGCTGTAGTCGACACGATCACGGACTTTACCCCCGAGTAAATCATATACCGGGCGTCCGGTGATTTTACCCATCGCATCCAAACAGGCCACTTCAAACGCTGAGAAAATGCGCGGAACGGTGGTGGCGCCCAGGGTGCCTGGCGCAATCTCTAACCCGGCGTCCGGGTCCGGCAGCTCAATGGTGTCTTGGATGCGCTGACGAATACTGTTTAGCTGGTAAATGTCTAACCCCTTCAGTGCAGGGGCAACACTTCTTAATTGCTGAATGGTTTGAGTGTCTCCATAGGTTTCCCCTAGGCCGTAGTGGCCACTTTCAGTATGGACCTCAATGATCGTACGTAAGGCCCAAGGCTCATGCACGCCATACACATTCAGTAAGGGCGGATCGCGAAAGGCGATAGGGGTGATGGTGATAGACTCAATGCGAGACATATTCAGTGCTCCAAAGCGTTCAATAAAATAGTCATTCATTTGTCGGGTTGCTGCCGTGAGCTCAGGCAAAGCCCGCGGCCAGCGTAAACATGGTGATGAGTATTGAGGCCGCAATAATGAGGCCCACGCCCCATGGCGCTAGGCCATAGTGGTCAAGGTCTTCTTGTGAATCACGTCCAATCATGGTGATGACTCCTTCGTGAGGGTGGCGTTAATGACTGAGCCGTTAACTACTGAGCCAGTGGGGCAGCCACAAGGCGATATCGGGAATCAATAGCACCAGCACCAGCCCGATGGCTTGCAAGCCGATAAAAGGCAGTACTGAGACGAAGATTTCTTGTAAAGACACATCCTTGGGGGCAACCGATTTCAACCAGAAGCAGGCGGGGCCAAAGGGAGGCGATAAGAAGTAGATCTGAATATTGAGCACGAATAGGATGCCAAACCAGATTTTGGCCTCATCGGGAGTGAGCCCCAGCTCTGGAGCGAGGCTGGTGACCACAGGCGCGAATACCGGTACGGTAATCAGCACAATGGCGATCCACTCCATAAAGGTCCCCAAGACCACCAGTATCAGCATCATCACGAGAATGATCCCCAGCGGTGGCAGGCCAAGATTCATGAAGAGACTGCGCATAAATTCGGCGCCGCCGACTAAATTGAAAATGCCGACAAAAGAAACAGCGCCCAACACTAGCCAGATGATGGTACCCACGGTGGCCATGGTACCGACGAGAGTGATTTGTAGCAGCGGCCAATGGAATTGATGGCGAACCGCCGCGACGACCATAGCACCCACGGCACCAATGGCAGCGGCTTCGGTGATCGACGCAATACCGGCATAAATAGAGCCCATGACACAGCCGATCAGCGCAATACTCAGTAATACAGCGTGCAAGCGGTGACGGGACAGTTGACGGCTTTGGCCGGTTTGGGCTTCAACTTCAGCTGCGGTAGGGGCCAGAGAGGGGTTCAAGTGAGCCCGAATTAAGATATATAGGGCATAAAAAATGGCCAGCATGATGCCCGGAATGGCTCCGGCCATGAATAAATCGCCAATACCGACCTCGGCGGAAAGGCCATACACGATCATAATGATTGAGGGGGGAATCAAAGTCGCCAGCGCCCCAGCGGCGCAAATCAGGCCGATGGTCATCTTGCGGTCGTACCCCAGGCGCAGCATTTGTGGTAGCGCCACCAGCCCGAGCATCACAATTTCACCACCCATCACACCTGACATGGCGGCCAATATGACGGCGACGACCACGGTTTGTACGGCAACGCCACCGCGTAAGTTACCGGCAAAAACTGACATGGCATCGAATAGGTCTTCTGCGATACCGGCTTTTTCCAGTATTGAGGCCATCAGCACAAAAAATGGGATGGCGACCAACGTATAGTGATCGAGTAATCCGGCGGCATTGGAGGACACCAGATATAAGCCTCTGGGGCCAAAGAAGGCGACAGCCATCAGTACTGAGACGACCAGCGTGACAATGCCCAGGGGCATACCGGTCATCATCAAAGCCACTAACACCAGCACCATGATCAGTGAGACGCTACCTAATCCGTAGCTGCGGATATCAATCCATTGTCTTGGATCGAGACTATTGGCCAGCTGGCTGGTCAACTCAGAGAGGTGGACAAACCAGGAATCCGGCCCACTGATAAAGGCAAGGACACCATTGATAAAGTAGAAGGCGACTAGCAAGCCAAGCAGCTGAGTGCTGCGCTGGGCGAAAGTGGATCGTACATGGCGATATAAGTTGACGATCAATTGGGCTAAATATAAGAAGCCGCCCAAAGCCAGTAATAACTTCAACAGCATCGGCATAGGAGAATTAAAGGCGCTACCGGTGCGTTCAACGTGGCTTAACGCGGTATAGGCTCGAATTGAAGCGTCTGAAAGTAATAGAAACAGCGCCACAATCCCGGTACACAGGGCGAAAAGATCCAGCCACCAGCGTGCCCGTTCTGAGACCATGCCATGAATCACCGTGATCCCAATATGGCGATTTTTTAAGGTGATATAGCCCGATGAGAGCATCCAAGTGGCGGCACAGAGCACCATCACCACTTCAAAAGCCCACTGTGTGGGGGCGTGAAATACGTAGCGGGCGATGACTTCCCATAAGGTGGCACCGGCTGCGACGAGGTACAGCATCGCAATGCCCAGCCCTGAGAAATGGCTGAGGTGATCGATCGCGGTATAACGGTTAAACGTAATATTATCCGACATCATACAACTCCGATTGTCAGTGTAAATCAGGGCTCAGACCCAGCGGCCTGAGCCACTGTTAAAACATATCGGGGTTATAGCAGGCCGCGATCGCGCATAAAGGCGATGTGAGCGTCGTAAACTTCTTGCGCTAATGGTGACGCTTCGGCAAAGGCCTGCCAGGATTGACGCGCAATTTCACGGAATCGTGCGCGTTCTTCATCCGACCAATCGATGATCGTCAACTCTCCTTCGGCCTTATCACGGGCCACCAGCTGTTTATCGCGTGCATCCAGGTACTGGCGTAAGTCGTCATAGGCCATCACAAACCACTTATTCAGCGCTTGGCGGTCGTCTTCGCTTAAGCGTTGCCAAGTCATATCCGAGAGAGTGAATTGCATGAAGGGCGTTGAGTGAATGCCGGGATATAACGGATATTTCGCGACTTTGTGCATACCGCTGGCATCGTTGTTGGCATAAGCGGAGCTGTCGGCCGCATCGATGATATTTTTTTCCAGTGCGGTATAGACTTCTGAGCCCGGCAACGAGACCGGTGTGGCTCCCGCACGGCGGAAAACATCGGCGGCTAAGCCTTCAGGCGAACGGATCTTAAGACCTTCGAGATCATCGACGCCATGAATGGGGACTTTGGAAACAAAGGCTTCGCTTTTCTCTGAGCTACAACCGACGACATGAATGCCCGACATAAACTCATCGTAGAGTTTTTGCAGCAGTTGTTTCCCACCGCCTTCCATACAGAATGCTTGCACTTGAGCAGGATCTTGATAGCCCGCTGTGAGATCCCCCATCAGTGCAAACGCAGGGTCCATTCCAGCGAAATAGCTGGTGGCGGTTAGGTCGCCATCGAGAATGCCCATCGAGACGGCTTCGGGTGTTTCTCGGTGAGGCACAACCGCACGAATAGGCAGTAATTTGAGTTCGATACGACCCTCTGTCATTTCCTTGAGTTTGGGCACCCACTGCTCGTTTAAGCGGTTCAGGCTGATGTGACTGGCGTTGAAACTGGTTTGGACTTTGAGCACCTCGGCCTGCGCTGCCACAGGTATTAGGCTCATGGCTGAGGCGAGTGCCGAGACCAATGCTGAAGCCACCAGAGCGCGTCCTGACGTACGGTTAAACAATCTCATTGACTGAACTCCTTGGTTATTGTCGTTGTAACTGTGATACTAATATATTAGTTGTGAAGCGCAATGCTTCTACCGATGATTCCGACTTGAACTTTGGGCTAACATGCCTCTCGAAAACAACAATCGAAAGCCGGTTATGCGAGTAAGTGCGGAATAAAATCAACGTCTTAGGTATGCTTAAATGTTGCTTGGCATGATGGGGTGACAGCGTGTTGGGGCAGCCGGCTGCGCACAACTCATACACTGTGCATAGCGCATACATCCAAGACGGCCGAGTTTGATCAGATTGAATAAGATAAGGAGTCGCTATGAACCCGGTACGACTGAATCCACCATTATGGTTGGCGGATGAACGGGATTACCCCATGCCGCGTTCAGCCGTAGAGCGGGTTTATCAAAGCCTTTATGAGCGCATTGTATCGCTGGCGCTAGCCCCAGAAACCACCTTGTCACGACAGGCGTTATGCCAGGAGTATGGGGTCAGCCAGACCCCTGTCCGTGAGGCCCTACAACAGTTGGAGCAGGTGGGTCTGGTTCAGATCTTTCCACAGTCGCGAACCCAGGTGACACGGATCGATTTGGCCCAGTTGCATGAAAACCATTGTCTGCGCCAGGCGCTGGAGTGTGAGATGATTCGTCGACTCAGCTTGGAGGCGTCGGCTGAGTGTATGGCCGAGTTGCAACATTGGGTTGATTTACAGAAGGCATGTCTCGATCAGACCAATGGCATCTTGTCGGCTGAGGTGATGCAATCTTTTGCGTTGTTGGATGAACGTTTTCATCAGGCCCTGTTTCGACATGCCGGGCAAGCGGGTTTATTTGTATTATCCCGTTCACGACTGGGCCATATGGCGCGTGTGCGCTGCCTTGATTTGCCTTCGCAAGGCAAAATGGCGCAGGTGGTTGAACAGCATCAGGTCCTTGTTGAGGCGATTGCTCAAGGGCATCCTGATGCCGCGATGACGGCGATGCGTACGCATTTGGAAGGGACCATCTCTCGCATTCCAGCGCTGCAAGCGCGCTTCCCTGATTTCTTTTCTGGCTAGCCCTGGCTGGGCATTGAGGTTATGGAGTCTCAACATGGATATTCCGCACCAGCGATTGGTGTATTTTTTAGTGACGGTGGAGGCGGGATCGGTCCGTAAGGCGGCAGCGCGGTTGAATATTGCGCCCTCAGCAGTGAGCCGACAACTGGCGTTGATCGAGTCCGTGATGGAGGCGCCGTTGCTTGAGCGTTCCCGCAATGGTGTGCGACCGACTCCGGTGGGTGAGATGCTATTGGCTTATTGCCGTCGCCGCGAAGCCTTGGATCAAGCCTTTAATGAAGAGCTGGATGCCTATCAACGATTGGAAACCGGGCTGATTGTCTTGCGGGTAGGTGAGGGATTTGTCGGCGATTTAATTGATGCACCGTTGCGCGATTTTACTGAGCGCTATCGTGGCGTGCAGTTGGAAATCGATACCGGCAGTACGCGCCAGATTATTGATGCGGTGGTTGAGGATCAAGCGCATATTGGTTTGATGTATCACGAGAGGGTGCACCCTCAATTGCGGTTCTGGCATTCCAGCCCCCAGCCTCTAGTGGCGTTGATGTCACCTGCTCATCCCTTGGCGCAAGGGGAGGCTTCAACCTCTTTGACTCTAGAGGATTTGGCGACTCATTCGTTGGCGCTTTGGCAAGTGGGTCATGGGGTTCGGCAGTTGATGGATGATGCCTTTCAAGCGGCGGGTGTGCGCCCTCAGGTGGGCATGCAGACCGGCTCGCTCACGGTGTTGACTCATGCGGCTAGGGCCAACTTACATATGACCCTGTTACCGGCGTTTGCGGTCGCTCGAGAGTTAGAAGATGGCGTGCTGGTGGCGCGGGATGTCGATTGTGATCATTTTCGTCAAGCCCATTCGCATGTGGTAACCCGAGTGGGGCGACGCATGCCGCGCGCTGCCCTCCAGTTGCTTCGGCATTTAGAACGCTGGATGCGGGCTTTTAGAGGCCAGATGATTGATCGCTGAGTACAGTGTTTATGGCCCAGTGGAAAGATAGATTACAGGTCTAAGTGTCGTCTACATCGATGAGGTGAGTGACGCGCTTATAAATATTTCAACGGGCTCCCAAAATTCAGGAGGCTATTGAGGTATATGGGGTAGAGATTAAGGGTAAGAGGTTTTGCTATCTTTAATGGACTGCTCCTCCACTTGCAACTTTCAGTTCTTCAATAGTTATTTCTCTCATTTTATTTCATTTAAAATAATTTAATAATATATAGGATTAGACTTAAGATACAACCACCTATAACTCCTCCAAGGAGTGCTGTAAAAAAACCTTTGATGAGTTTGTATATTGTTTTTTTCAAAGTTAACCTCTTTTGATGACTGAATTAATTGGATCGAGGTTCCATTTATATCGTCTTCGTGTCTCCTGATTAATGTCGGATGCAAGTTGCATTCCAGGAAGAAGAGAGAGATTTTTATCATGAGTTGTTATCTTTTGAGACTCTAGGGCTCTGAGCTAGAAATACGTTCGTCTGATATGATAAATAAAGGCTCTCCTTTTTCAACATGCTGGCCTTCAGATACCTTGATATCAAGGACTTGACCTTGAGTAGGGGAGAGGATTCTCAGAACTCCTGAACTTAGAACAAGTAAACCAGGAGCACTTACTTTTCTCGTATGTGTGCCCCAAAATACAAATGCAGCTACGAGAAGTATCAGAAAAAAAGCTACAAGAGCCATCCATGCATAGCTTGAAGGTTGATGAATGAATACTTGTCCCATATGGGATAAGTGATCTTCATCCAAAGTTTCTTGGCGGAATAAAGTATTAGAAGGTGATTGGTGATTTGATTGTTCCATAATATCTACTAGCGAGTAACATCCTGTTGATCGGCATTATGAAATAAAAAACGCTAATGTCAATGAAAATTAATCTTATTCGTGAAGCTGTCATCTATTTGTTTGTCGCCCGATCATCTATTCGTCCAAGAGAAAGCCTCTCCCTTCTTTGACTCTAGAGGATTTGGCGACTCATTCGTTGGCCCTTTGGCAAGTGGGTCATGGGGTTCGGCAGTTGATGGATGATGCCTTTCAAGCGGCGGGTGTGCGCCCTCAGGTGGGCATGCAGACCGGCTCGCTCACGGTGTTGACTCATGCGGCTAGGGCCAACTTACATATGACCCTGTTACCGGCGTTTGCGGTTGCTCGAGAGTTAGAAGATGGCGTGCTGGTGGCGCGGGATGTCGATTGTGATCATTTTCGTCAAGCCCATTCGCATGTGGTGACACGGATCGGGCGGCGCATGCCGCGCGCCGCCCTTCAGTTGCTTCGGCATTTAGAACGCTGGATGCGGGCTTTTAGAGCCTAGCTTTTTATATCCGTGTTCTAGACGTGTGTTTCAGATGCCGACACATGCCCCTCAGTCTCAGTTTTGGCCGCTGCCGTAGCCCATGGCGACACTGGCGTGAGCGGCTGTTTCGACCCAAACACTTTGTGGCAATGTGTATTCTTTAAGGCCATCAAGCCCGCTGGAGCGGCCAAAGCCACTGTCCCCAAATCCGCCAAAAGGTGACATGACGTTAATGGCTTTGTAGCTGTTGATCCACAGGGTGCCAGCGCGTAATTGTCCGGCGACACGATGGGCACGCGCCGGGTCTTGAGTCCAAACCGCACCGGCTAAACCAAAGCGAGTGCCATTGGCTAAGGTCAGGGCTTCCTCTTCAGTGTCAAAGGGCATGACCACCAGGACTGGGCCAAAGACTTCGTTTTGGGCAATGGACATTTCGGGTGTCACATCCGCCAAGACCGTGGGCGCCAAGTAAAAGCCTTGAGCCTCGCTGGGGAGTGAATCCGGACGTTGTCCCCCGGTCAGAATACGGGCGCCTTCTGCGATGGCTGTTTGGATCATCTGCGTCACCCGCTCATACTGGCGCTGGTTCTGCAGCGGCCCCATGCGCGTTTGCTCGCTCTCGGGTAGGCCGACGTCAATTGTTTCGCAGGCCCGTGCCAAGCGTTGGCAGACCTCATCAAAGATCGGCCTTTCCACCAGTAGGCGAGAGCCGGCCACGCAACTCTGGCCTGCTGCCGCAAAAATAGCGGCTTGAGCCCCTGCGATGGCATCATCCAGGCGGGCATCAGCAAAGATAATATTGGCCGATTTGCCGCCCAGCTCCAGTACACTCGGCACGAGCCGACGTGCACCCGCCTCGGCAATCATGCGGCCGCTTTCGGGTGAGCCAACAAACACGAGTTTGCGAATATCGTCATGGGCGGTCAGTGCCGCTCCTGTAGTGGGGCCTAAGCCATTGATGATGTTGATCAAACCGCTGGGTAAACCGCCACTTTCAAGTAGTTTAGCGATGACGACAGAGGTGAACGGCGTCAGCTCGGAGGGTTTCAAAACGACGCCATTCCCGGCGGCAATGGCCGGAGCCAGCTGCCAAGCACAGGTGAACATGGGCGCATTCCAGGGCGTAATCTGACCGACTACGCCGTAAGGCACATGTCGAACATAGTTCAAGTGGCTGGTCGGAACAGGAATGACTTCACCATGTTGCTTATCGCACCAGCCGGCATAGTATTCAAACATTTCACGGACTTTGCCAACTTCGCCACGACAATCTCGAATAGGCTTCCCGGCGATCACACTTTCTAGTTCGGCGAGGGCCTCTTCATGCCCTGTCAGCTGCTGAACCGCTCGTAGCATACAGCGGCCTCGTTCGCTGGCCGTTAAGGCCATCCATTGAACTTGAGCCTGGGTGGCCGCGGCCACGGCCTGATCCAGCAATGTCGCACCTGCATCTTGATAACGGATGAGGGATTCACCTGTTGCCGGGTCAGTAAGCTCAATGGTATCGCCTTGGCCCACATGGAGTTGTCCGCCGATCCAGTTGCTCTTGAGCGCGGCTGTCGAGTGGTCTGTATCGGCCAGCTCAAAGTGTTGAAGAAGCGTTCTGAGGCGGGTTTGGTGAGCTTGAGTCAGTGTATTCATGGTTCGATCGTCTCTCATTAAGATGTTATTGGCGCGACGTTGATGTCTCTGATAAGACCATCCAGGCTTGGGTAATGGCATTGAAATCATCGGTGTCTTGGGGATTGTCCGGGTCGGCATGCCAAGCATCGACGACAGCATTTAACAAGCCATCGGGCAGCTGCATGTGTGCGGCGGCATCGCGGGCCAAACGTAAATCTTTGCGCATTAACCCCATGGTGAAGCCTGAATCAAAGCGTTCTGAGAGAATCCACTCAGGGAAATTGACTTCACTGACGGCGCTGCGTCCCGAGCCACTATTGAGCCCTGCTAAGCAGGCGGCGGGGTCAACACCGGCTTTGGCCGCTAATGCGACCGCTTCTGCTGTGGTCAGCAGATGGGCGGCACAGAGATAGTTATTGGCCAGTTTTACCACATGGCCGCTGCCGGGGCCGCCGACATGGGTGGCTTTAGCTGACAGGGCCGATAACACCGGCTCAAGCCTCTTGATGGTGTCTTCATGGCCACCCAAGAGCATGCCTAATCGACCAGTCGCAGCGCCTTTAGGGCCGCCGCTGACAGGGGCGTCTAACCAATGCAGGCCCGCAGCTTCGACTTTTTCGGCTAACTCTCGGCTGATGCTGGGATCACTGGTTGAGGTGTCGACGATAATACTGCCTGTTCGCGCTTTTTCGAGCAGGTTTGGGGTTTGTTCAATGACCTCACGGACTTGCACGGAAGTGGGCAATGACAATAAATAGACATCGGCTTCAGGTAAGGTATCAGGCGTGGCCACGGTTAACCCTTGACTGGATAAGCGCTCACGAGCATCGCTAAAGGTGTCAATTCCGGTGACTTCAAAGCCTGCTTTATGCAGCGTTAAGGCCATATTACCGCCCATCTGGCCCAGTCCAATGACGTTGATTTTCATACCGTATCCTCTTGTTTTTTTAAATCGGGTGTTGTTTGAACTTGAGTGCTGTTTTAAATAACCTGTCGTTTTAAATAGCTTGTTGTTTTAAATGGTTTTAAATCGTGGAGGCTCAATCGGTGTTTTAAGCCCTTCTTAAAGCCGAAAGGGGCCATGCCACGCCCGCAGGCGTAGCAAAAATAGGATTCAGGTTATGTGTTTGAGCGAGTCTGTTGGCTTACAACGTTTAAAGCTCAGCTCGCGAGCAGAGTGTTAATCAACGAAAGCCAGTAGTCTCGTCCAATGGGGGCAACGGCATCGTTAAAATCGTAGCGCGGGTTATGTAAAGAGGCGCTGTCTTCACCATTGCCTAACCAGATATAAGCGCCCGGACACTGTTGCAACATGAAGGCAAAATCTTCCGAGCCCATGCTGGGCGGCATGTCGCGGTGAATGCGCTGAATACCGGGCGTGGCTTCGAGTGCGCGCGCACAGTAGTCAGCATGCTCTGGCGTGTTGATCGTCGCCGGATAACGACGCTGATAATCGAAATCCACTTCCAGCTGGTGGAACTGGGCGGCGCTGTCGACCGCTTCGTGAAAGCGGCGGATTAAATAGTCATGTAATTGGGCATCGAAACAGCGCAAGGTTCCGCGTAACTCGACACTCTCGGGGATCACATTAAAAGCATCACCCGCGTGAAATTGTGTGATGGTGAGCACTGCGGTTTCATGAGCGGGCGTTTCCCGGCTGATCAGGCCTTGCAACTGGGTGACCAGTTGGCAGGCAGCCAGTACCGTGTCAGTCCCGAGATGAGGCATGGCGGCGTGACAACCGCGTCCTGTCAGCTTGAGTGTGAAGACATCGAACGCGGCCATCACCGCGGTATCGTGAACGGCGGCTTCACCTACGGGTAATCCAGGCCAGTTATGTAAGCCATACACGGCCTCCATGGGGAAGCGCTCGAATAACCCTTCTTCCACCATGACACGACCACCCCCTTCATTCTCTTCGGCAGGCTGAAAAATGAAGTAGACGCGACCGGCAAAGTCTGGATTTTGCGCGAGGCTACAGGCGGCCCCTAGCAACATGGTGGTGTGACCATCATGGCCACAGGCGTGCATTTTTCCGGGTTGAGTTGAGGCGTGTGCCACTTCGTTGGCCTCAGTGACATCTAGAGCATCAATGTCGGCTCTTAAACCAATATGACGACCTGCGCCTCGTTGGCCATCAATCATGGCCACTAGGCCGGTGCCGCCGCCCAAGCCCGAGACCACCTCAATACCGGCCTGCTGCAAAATGTCGATAATACGTTGGCTGGTATGATGCTCTTCAAAAGCGGTTTCCGGGTGACGGTGAAACGCATGACGCCACTCGCGTAATGTTTCAGCATCGATGGGCGGATTCATGACGGACTCCTGCAAACATTTTGAGTGATGAAATCAAGGCCTTGAATAACGCTGATTGTCAGTTACCAAGGCCTTGAATATTAAAGTAAGACTTGGGCCACGACAGCCGAGCCGATAAAGGTGCCGGTAAATACCAGTAATGAGACAATCACCAGTTTCCAGCCCGTATGGCGGAACATGGTGAATTCACGTGAGGTCAGTGCCAGGCCTGCATAAGCCAGTACGGGGGTCACAATCGCCAGGAAGTTCACTGATTTCAGTGCCTCGACCATCCATTGACTGCCTGGGAAAAAGGGCAAGGTCAAGACAATACTGACCAGCGAGACCCAGGCAACGGCGGGCAAGTAAAATGGCATCAGCCGTGTCACCACAAGCCCTAGCATGGTCATCCCATAAAGCACCAGTACGCCAGGCAATGCGGTTAACAGATCGGCACCATTAATAGTGTTGACGAGCCAGCCTACGACACAAACGGCTCCTACCACTGCAGCACTTTTACCTAAATGGTGTTCGGGGCGTTCTTCTTCCATCACCGCTTCTGTGAAATCGGTATGGTCATTTTCATCGAGTTGCTGATGCTGACCCTGACGGCGCTGGGCCAACAGGCTGTAGAGCTTTTCTGCAACAGGCAATGCAATAAACAGTGAGACATAGAGTCCGGTGGCATAGGTCAGCAGATTACTGGCGCTGGCAAAAGCCATTAAGTCATCGGCGGCCTCTGGCAGTGCACTGGCAATCGCACCAGAACAAGCCGCGACCATACTACCGCTCCCCACACCACAAGCCATTGCCAGTGCGCGCGGATCAAAGATATCCAGTGAGGTTAAATAGCCCGCCATCAAGGCGAACCAAAGCGTGCCGAACATAGTGCCGACCACATAAACGCCCATGACCCCGATACCTTCAGGCCCTTTTAAGCCATATTTATCTGAGATCACCGCAATATTCGGTTCGCGGGCGATGGAATAGGTGGCCCCAATGGCTTCGCGTCCGATCTTGAGTACCACAACGGCAAAAGGTAGCGCGATCAGCATCGTGCCCAAGTTGCCAAGCTCTTGTAATAGCAAGGCCGGACCGGCATTAATGATTTGTTCAATCGCGGGACCAATCGTGGAGCCAAAGCGGGCAATGAACGGCAGTAATGAGATCAAAATCAGCGGCGCTGCGGCCTGACTGAAAGCGTCAGGAATCCACTTACGCGTTCCCGGCAACAGGTGTGGATTCAGTAGCACGCCGCCGATGAATGCATAAAACAAGGGCAGCAGTAGAAGGGTACCAGGACCCATCGGGATTTTGATAATACCGATCAATTCGGCAACCAGGGCGAGGAGCGTGACCAGCGCATGTAAGCGCCAATCCAGCAAGCGGATCATGGTCATGGGGAGATCCTTTTAGCTTGTTGTCATTGTTATGGTTAGAACGTTGCCATTTTGACAGTGGCCGTCATATTGCAGCTTATGTCAGACAATATGGCGCTAGAGCATCATGTCATGCGGTCATGACATAGGCATCATCAGTATCAGTAAGCTGGTGTGCTAATGAAAGGTGCAGGGTGTTCCAAAAAATAGGGCATAAAGACCCTGGGGGCTCAATTCACTTCGGGATGTCATTGATGACGGTGACCGTGGGGACTGTGATCGGAGCGGGCGGGGTTCTTGAGCACGGAGGTTTTGAGTAAAGAGATCTTGAGTAAGGAGATCTTGAGTAGGGATATTTTGCGTACAGGAAGCGTGAATACGGCGCCGCCGAATGCAGCGCCGTTGGCTGAAGAGCCGTCGAATCAGGCGTGATTGTGATAATGCTGTCCCGCTTAACGACAGACGGCTGACATCAGATATAAATGGCCCTGCAGTTTAGGCTGCTGAGTCGGCGCAATAAATCGAGTTTTCAGCGCCGTGGTATGTTGAATTCCCAAGAGTTGATAATGATGGCGCTGTAGAAAATGGACCGCATGCTGGCTATCCAAGTGCCATCGTACGGGCGCGCCTAACCACTGCTGATATAGGGGCCTGGGGTCATAACGATGGCGACTGAGCCGTTGAGGGGGTTCTGACGCCGTCATTAAAATGCGAGTGCCTCGACCGGTTAATGTGCGCGTACAAGCTAAAACGTGGCTGACCAGCGCCGGGTTTAAATGCATCAAGAGATGCTCGCAGATAAACAAAGTCGGGCGAGCATCGTCAAAAGCAGCGTGAGTACGACATTTCCGAATCAGGTCATGCCGGTGGCTATCAAATTCAAGGAAATGCAGGTTGTCTCTATCGGGCTGGTTATACTTGGATCGAGCATTGGCACTGCGTAATGTTGGGTCTTCACGCTTAAATTGCTGAATATAAGGGTGATCGACTTCGAAGAAATGGACCTTAGGATACTGTTGAGCTAGGTAGGTGGAAAGAGGGTCAAAGCCGGCGCCGAGGACGATCACTTGCTCGATGCCGGAGGACAGCGCTTCGCGCGTCATCTGCTCAATAGCATGCTTGCACAAAGCATTTTGTAAACTTTGTCCAGGAATCAACCACTTGTCGCGATAGCGTGTATTCAGTACAAAAGAGCGACTGTGGAGTTTATCCAGCTGGCGTAACCCCACTTCAGAACGGCTGAGAATATACTCTAAAGTGACACGCATTTCATTGCTGACCAGATGCCTATAAGGCGAGTAGTGGGCAATGTATAAAATATCTTTGGCCACTGAGTAGGCGTTTTTGCAAGCTTTTTGCGGTGTCATTCCTTCGCCCTTGTACCATGGTAGAGGCGGCCTACGTCATTCAGTAAAGCGCGTGTTGTCAATGAATTGACGTAGCCATCGGTGATAAATATTCGCATAAATTACATCATTTGTGGGTTAACAAGTTGTCAATGGAATAAACGTTATGGTTTCAAGGTTTGGCATTTTAGTGTCTGGTGTGATCGACCGGCTTTGGGCTCGCCCTGACTTCAACAGAGGATGCTTATGACGCCTATTCAGACGCGTGTAGCGACACATGACGACCTCCCTCAGTTAGTAGGGTTAACGCAAGCGCTCAATTGGCCGCATCGCGCAGAGGATTGGTCGCAGATGTTGGCCTCCAGTGAGGCCTGGTGCTTGCAGCCGCAAGGTTCTGAATTAGTCGGCTCAGGATTGTGTTTCCCGCAAGGCGATTGGGCGACGATTGGCTTACTCATCGTGGCGGCTTCGCATCAAGGTCAAGGTTGGGGACGCCACCTCATGCAGACGATCATGAAGGCTAGCGGGGGACGACATCTGCTACTGACGGCGACGACTGCGGGAGCGCCGTTATATCGGCGTTTGGGCTTTAAAGATCAGGCGATGATTTGTCAGCATCAGGGCGTTTTGTCAGCGGTGCTTGCTGAAATGCCTGAGGCGGTTGAATCATTTGAGATGGGCGGGCTGGCCGAGACCGATGCCATTTCAGTGGTCGCTGAAGCGGAAGCTAACGCAGTACTGACTTTACTGAACAAGGCCTCAGGGCTGGATCGATCCAGACTTTGGCCTAGCCTATGGGCGCAACGAGATGCTGCCGTCAAAGTGACTTCTGAAGGTATGATCAAAGGCGTGGCGTTACGTCGTCGTTTTGGCCGCGGCAAACTCATTGGGCCGGTTGTGGCCGAGCATCCGGTGCAGGCGTTGCAGTTGATATGGACGTTGTTGGATGGACAACAAGGCGTCTTAATCCGGATTGATACGCCTGAAGCGATGGGATTGGGGTCGATGCTTACCCAGTGGGGGTTAATGCAAGTGGATCGTGTCGCGCAAATGGTGAATGGTGCTGCACCTTCGGTGACTGGCCCCGTTCAACAATATGCGATGGTGTCGCAGGCGCAGGGTTAATAGCAAGTGAAGCGCCGAGCCCTCTGTTCCTTTTGAGGCATGAGGGCTCTGATTCAATCAATATATCCAGTTCCAACCCATTGATTTAGATTTCAATATAGGCCACTTGTGTGCGTGTAGACTCATAAAGCCCATGTTTACCATCGGCACCGCCAATGCCTGATTTCCGTGTTCCCGCATGGAAGCCTTGCATCGCCTCAAAGTTTTCCCGGTTGATATAGGTTTCGCCAAAATCAAGCGCTCGACAAGCGTGCAGCGGATGGTGTGTTCAAGAGGGCGCGATATAGGCTTGATGGCCGATATCGCGCCATTTCGTAGCGTTTTAGTTAAAAACGATTCACTTCATCATTGATCATTTAATGGCTAATGATTTAATAACTACTGGCGCCTGTCGGTACTTTGGTATCCGCCTTATAACGCGCTAAAGTTTCGAGGGCTGCTTGACGCATCAGGCTGATATCAATCCCAACGGCAATGAAATCAAACCCCCACTCAGCATAGCGTTTGGCGTTGTCTTCAGCGGGGGCCAAAATGCCTGCGGCTTTGCCCGCTGCTTTAATGCTGTCGAAGGCGTGCCTGATCATACGTTGCACTTCTTCATGATTGGGTTGACCCGCTCTGCCCACGCTGGTCGAGAGGTCGGCGGGCCCGACAAAAACGCCGTCGACACCCTCGACTGCGGCAATGGCTTCAACGTTCTCAATGCCGCGGCGTGATTCAACTTGAACGATTAGGCAGAGTTCTTCATGGGCTCGAGCCTGATAATCATCAATGGCATCCCAACGCGTCGCCCGGGTTAGGCCACCACCGACACCACGAATACCGTGAGGAGGGTAGCGGGTCGCTTCAACCAGGGCTTGGGCCTGTGCTGCGGTATCGACCATCGGCACCATCAGTGTTTGGGTGCCAATATCCAGTAGTTGCTTGATCAGTGCCGGATCATGATTGACCGCACGCACCACTGGGGCGGTCTTATAAGGGGCAACGGCTTGTAGCTGGCTGAGTACAGCAGGTATCGGGTTAGGGGCATGCTCACCGTCAATCAGCATCCAATCAAAACCAACTGTGGCCAAAATTTCACTGGCATAAGCGGTGCCAAACCCAGCCCAGCAGCCATAACGAGGTTCACCGGTGAGTGCGGCTTTGAAAGGGTTTTGAGGTAGTTCCATATTGTTTTCCTATTCTGATTAAGGGCGTGAGCAGCTCAGTGCGTTAATTGTTGTGGCTCGGCATTATGACTTTGTATTACGACTTTGTATTAAAACTTTGTATTACAACCCGATATTACGAGTCTATATGACGACTTTGCATTATGAATTGGCATGACGAACCCGCTCTTCTATAAGCCGGTTGAATAGAGTGCCTTATGATGGCCACAACAGCGCGCCGACTAGCGTCAATGACAAGATGGTCAGTGAGACCAGTAGTTCGGCCAGGGTATAGGTCTTGAAGCCACCGCGTATGCTAAAGCCTGACAGTTGAGTTGTAATCCAGAAGCCGCTGTCATTGACGTGACCAATGCTGATACCACCGGAAAGCGCGGCCAGTGCAATCCATAGCGGGTCAACAATACCCGTTGAGGCGGCACCGGCCATAATGGTCATGGCGGTAATCCCTGCGACAGTGCCAGAGCCTTGTGCGACCCGGAACACCAAGGCGAGGGCATAGGTCAATAAAATCATCGACAAGGGTGAGCCTGTTTCCTGAAACAGGTTGTCTACTAATGATCGACCGATGCCCGTCTCTTGAATGACTTGCCCCAATGAGCCTCCCGCGCCGGTGACCAGCAGCACCAATCCTGCGGTTTGCAGCCCTTTTGACGCTGAATGATCACATTCGTTGCGGCTCATCAGACGCCCCGCGACGGTATAGGCCGCGAGTGCGCCGACCAACAGCGCAACGATTCTGTCACTGATAAAGGCGACGAAGGCGGGGAGTTCATCGCCCGCCAACATCCCAATCTGTTGGCCGTAGTGATAGAGCGTGCCGGAGAGAATCAACGCAATCGGTAAGGCAATGGGGAGCAAGGCTTGCCATAGAGGGAGTCCCGGTAATGGGATATCTTCCGGTTGTTCTGGCTGATCCTCTTCGAGGTGCTGCTCATCCTTCTCACTGTTCCAAAGCCCTTTATCAAGCAGCCAAAAGTAGAGCTTCATAACGATCAGTGCCGTGGCTAGACCGACGCCGAGCCCGGCCAGGGTCATCAATCCAATATCAAAATGTAGAATGGAGGCAGCCGCCAAGGGGTTAGGCGTTGGTGGCACGATGGTATGAGAGGTCGCGGCGCCGATCACCAAAGCGCCGATGGCATAAGGTAATGGCTTACCCAGGGTCTGAGATAGTGCCACCCCTAATGGAATCAAAATGACAAAAGTGACATCGAAAAACACGGGAATTGAAAGCAGAAAGCCTGTGAGTCCGAGCGCGTAGAGGCCCATGCCCCGTGGCGCACTGTTGACCATGGCATGAGCAATCTGATGCGCCATCCGGGAGTCGCTCATCAGCTGTCCGATAATGACGCCAAAGCCAATGGGCAACCCAATGGCCGCCATGATGTGACCAAAGCCACCGCCGATAGCCGCGACAGTGCCGGTCATGCCGAGATGCATGGTCAGACCCAAATAGAGACATCCGACGATCAGGCTGATGGCTGGGTTGAGTTTTAAGTAGAGGATCAGTAGCAGAATTAGCGTGATTGTGACCGCAAGGTGCAGGATTTCCATGGTGCCGTCTCCCGTGAGATGGTCGACTTATTGTCGTTGTTGTTATCGTTATTCAGGTCGAAATTATCGCCACGATCTGTGAGCAAATGATCGTGGCGATCGGCGTTCAGTGGGTATAGGGTCGGGCCAGGTCGCAGTCTGGATTCAGCCGTACGCCAAACCCGGGTTGGTCGAGTGCCGAAAGCGATAAACGGCCCTGCGCAGGGACGGGTTCATCAAGCAGTAAAGGATTGAACATGGGCACCACTCGATCAGCCTCGGGAGCCATCATTAAAAACTCGGCGAAGGGGCTGTTATGTCGCGTGGCGACAAAGTGGTAGCTATAGACTGATGAGCCATGAGGGATGACTTGTTTGCCGTAGGCATCGGCGAGTGCGGATATCTTGATCAATTCGGTTATACCACCACACCAGCCCACATCAGGCTGAATAATGTCGCAGCAGTCCATTTCCATTAGCATTCGAAAGCCCCAACGAGTGGCTTCGTGTTCGCCAGTATTGACCAGCATGCCGGTGGGCACCTGACGTTTAAGATCGGCGTAGCCCCAGTAATCATCCGGTGGCAGCGCCTCTTCGATCCATTTCAGACCATAGGCCTGTGCGCCCTGAGCCAGCTTGGTGGCGTAGTTCAGGTCAAGACTCATCCAGCAGTCGAACATGAGCCAAAAATCATCGCCTACCCGTGAACGCATCTCAGCCAGTTCGGCGAGGTTTTTGCGCAAACCTTCGTCACCTTCTGCTGGGCTGTGACGCAGTGGCATCTTGCCGCCAATGAATCCCATTTGCTGTGCTAGGTCAGGACGGGCGCCTGTGGCATAAAATTGCAACTCATCACGGACAGGTCCACCCAATAATGCGTGAACAGGCTCTTTTCGCCACTGGCCGAGGAGATCCCAAAGTGCCAGATCCACTCCGGAAATCGTGTTGACGACAACGCCCTTGCGGCCGTAGTACAGTGTGGCGTTAAACATCTGATCCCACATGAGCTCGATATCGGTGATTTTCTGGCCTTCCAGAAAACGCGCTAGATGTCGCTCAACAATGAAAGCGCCAATATCGCCTGCTGTGGTGACAGCGAAGCCGACCGTTCCGTCACTGGCTTCAATTTCGACCACTAACGAACCCAGCACATTAAGTCCGAAGCTTTTCCGGGTCATACGGTACTGCGGATACTTACTCATGGGCGTCGCAATCTGCCCGTCAATCCAGTGACCATCGCCTTGGTCATGATAGTCGGCACCGCCACCACGGACGGTGTAGGCGCGAACCTGCTTAATCGTGGGTACTGCCATCGGCCTTTCTCCTTGAGTCATGAGGAAGCTCAATCAATACAGCGCGGTTGATCCAGCACTTTGATCGGGTTGACTTGAACGTTAAGGGAGGGTTGCAAGGCTTGGCTAATGCAGAGGTTAAGTCGCTTAATACCTTTTAGGTATCACTTGGTAGCGGGCCTGTTGTTCCGTGGGTTTACAGTAAAATCACGTATAACGGTTAAATAGGGGGTTAGACCAATGTATAAATCGACAAAGGCGAGATAGCCTGTTGTTATCAGTTGCGGGTCAATGTTGGTGATCAGGGGGAGGGCGCGCTTTTTTAATCGTCCTAGGTGAGGCGGTTTGTATATGAATCCGATAATGCCGTCGATGAGGTTTTCATGACTGTTCGTTACACGCCAGACGCCATGCCCCATATTCTGAATCGGTTGCGTTATAAGCATTTGATGATGGTGGTATTACTCGGTGAGCGGGGGAATCTGCATCAGGTTGCGGAGGTGATGAATATGTCGCAACCCGCGGCCAGTCGAATGCTGCAAGAAATAGAACAAACTTTCGGCCATGTGCTCTTTGATCGTACCTCTCGAGGGGTTTGCTCAACCGCCGTCGGTGAGATGCTGATTGATTTTGCCCAGTCGGCATTGAATCGTTTGGACCGCTGTGCTGAGTCTTTGCATCGGTATCAGTTGGGTGATCAAGGACAGCTGTTATTAGGCGCGATCATGGGGGCAGCCCCAGATTTGGTCGCGAAGGCTGTAGTGGAGATCAAGCGACAAAGGCCGATGCTTCAAGTCCGAATGTTAGGTGAGACCAGTGATCAATTAGTGGCACTATTGGGGCAAAATCGAATTGATGTTGCCATTGCGCGCTATGTCACCGCTTTGGAACATAACCTATTTGACTTTGAAACGCTGGGCAATGAGCGGATGCGTGCTGTGGTCCGGGCGGGCCATCCTTTGGCCCAGACCGCTGCTGCGTCGCTGCAATTGGACGCGTTGTTGGAATCCTGGTCTTGGATTCTTCAGCCATTAAAAACGCCGGCGCGTCAGGTGTTGGAAAAAGAGTTTGAACTGGCCGGGCTGATGACCCCACGCGATACGATTGAATGCGGCTCAATCTTTGCGTCGTTGCAGCTCGTACAGCACAGTGATGCCATTTTAGTGATGTCAGAGACTGTACTGCAAGAATCCATGGCACTAGGGCGTGTGGTGCCTTTGCCGCTTGCTTTGGGGCAGACATTACCGCCTTATGGTATTTTGACCCGTAAAAATGAGTTGTTGACGGAACCTGCGCAACATTTTTGTCGCATCTTAAGACAGATTGCCCATTGTGAGCCGGTAGCCCACCATACGGATGATTGAACACCCAATGATGATTTATAAGCTGTTATAAAATTCTCCAACGGCATCCACAACCTGCTTGGCTCCACTTTGAACTTCATTCATCACGTCGCTGGCATCTTGAGAAAGTTGTAAAGCCTGCTGAGCTTTGGCCAGGCTTTCTTCGATCTGCGTAACCGCTGCCTGGGTCAGTGACTGGTTCTCAGTGACAACACCGATAATTTCTTCTGTGGTTTTATTCGTTCTGGCTGCTAATTGGCGGACCTCATCGGCGACGACAGCAAAACCTCTTCCCTGTTCCCCGGCGCGAGCGGCCTCTATAGCGGCGTTCAAAGCCAGCAAATTGGTTTGATCCGCAATATCGCGAATACTTTTGACCAGTGCTGAGACTTTATTGGATTGTTCATTGAGTGCGGCAATACCCTCATTGGCGGCCTCCATGCGAAGAGAGAGGTCTTGCATCATCTCGCTGGTTTCTTCAATCACTTGAATGCCGCGCAAGGTATCGTCGTCAGTTTTCTGAGAAACTTCGTAAGCAATTTTGGAGGTTTCTGCGATGGCGTGTTCGCGTTGCATTTGAGCCGTAATGTCCGTCGCAAACTTCACTACTTTATATAGCTTGCCTGAATCATTATAGATAGGGTTATAAGAGGCTTCTAACCAAACTTCATTACCATAGCTGTCAAACCGTCGAAAGCGATCTGAAATAAACTGTCCTGATCCTAGTTTTTTCCAGAAATCCTCATAAGCCTGTGAGTTGACTTCATCTGGAGAGCAGAAAATCCGGTGATGCTTGCCGATAATTTGATCTTTGCTGTAATGCACAGCTCTGAGAAAGTTGTCATTGGCATCAAGAATTGTCCCATTAGGGCTGAACTCGATCACTGCCGATGAGCGATACAGTGCCGCCAGCATATCCTGTTGCGCACGGGATTGAGTAATGGTGCGCGTCAGCTCACTGGCATAAATGGCGAGAGTGGGGGGCTGCCCTTCTGTCATCGGAATCGGATGAATGATGGCGCGATACCAGCCTTCGCTGCCGTCGTGTTTTTTCATATGCAAGGCGCCATGCCAGTGGTCCCCACGGCTGATTGCCTGGATCATTTGTTGTCCGTGTGGTTTGTTACGGCTCTCTTCAACAATTAAAGTTTGGATAGGCTGATGAAGTAGATTTTGGCGGCTATAGCCCAACGACTCAAGAAACGATGGGGCGATCTCTACAATATGGCCTTGTGTATCCAAGGCACAGTACAGCATCTCTTCACGCAGATCCTGATAAACATGGCGATAGCTGTCCAGTTCTGCCTCCAATGCCTGGATTTTGCTGGAGAGCTTTCTTGTGTTGAAGAGCATTAATAATGCCTCACTCTGAAGGATTAAGGGCGGCCTGATATTTGAGTTGTGCGTGAGTATAGATAAAACTTTAAAATTGTTAATTGTTGCTTGTTTAATGGAAGATGTGAGTAAAGTAAGTAATCCATCATACCAGGATTGATCGCCACACCACCGTGTGGAGATCAAAAAACATGAACCTGCGGGCTAATATGATGGCGTATTTGATGCTATTGGACAGCGTCGAAGATTAATGGTTATCAATAAGATATTCTTGGGCTTATAAGCTGTTATAGAACTCACTGACGGCGTCAACGACTTGCTTGGCCCCGCTTTGAACTTCATTCATGACTTCGCTGGCATCGTGAGAAAGCTGCAAGGCCGCCTGGGCTTTTTCCAGACTTTCTTCAATCCGGTTAACAGCATCTTGAGTGAGTGACTGGTTTTCAGTGACGACACTGATAATTTCTTCTGTGGTTTGGTTGGTCCTGGCGGCTAACTGGCGGACTTCATCGGCGACGACGGCAAAGCCTCTTCCTTGCTCTCCCGCACGAGCGGCCTCAATCGCCGCGTTCAAGGCCAGCAAGTTGGTTTGATCCGCGATATCGCGAATACTGTTCACCAGTGTTGAGACTTTATTCGATTGCTCGTTGAGTGCGTCGATTCCCTGGCTTGCGGCCTCCATTCGGCGCGTTAACCCCTGCATCATTTGACGAGTATCTTCAATCACTTGAATACCGCGCAAGGTCTCGTTGTCGGTTTTCTGAGAAACTTCGTAAGCAATTTTGGAGGTTTCTGCGATGGTGTGCTCGCGTTGCATTTCAGCGGTAATGTCCGTCGCAAATTTGACCACTTTATACAGCTTGCCTGAATCGTTATGGATGGGGTTGTAAGAGGCTTCTAACCAAAGCTCGTTACCATAACTGTCAAACCGCCGAAAGCGATCTGAAAAGAACTGGCCGGATGACAACTTTCTCCAAAAATCTTCATAGACCTGTGAGTTGACTTCATCTGGGGAGCAGAAAATCCGGTGATGCTTACCGACAATTTGATCTTTGCTGTAATGCACAGCTTTTAGAAAGTTGTCGTTGGCATCAAGAATAATGCCATCAGGGGTGAACTCGATCACAGCCGATGAGCGATTAAGTGCCGCCAGCATATCCTGTTGCGCACGGGATTGAGTAATGGTGCGCGTCAGCTCACTGGCATAAATGGCGAGAGTAGAGGTTTGTCCCTCTGTCGCAGGAATGGGGTGGATAATGGCCCGATACCAGCCTTCGCTGCCGTCGCATTTTTTTATATGCAGGGCACCATGCCAATGATCACCTTGCTGGATGGCTTTTAGCATCTGTTGCCCATGGGGCTTTTTGAGGGTGCTGTCGTCGATGAAATGTTGAATCGGCTGGTGGAGCATCTGCTGCTGGCTATAGCCCAATGATTCAAGAAACGTTGAGTCGACTTCAACAATTTGACCCTTCGCATCCATTGCGCAATACAGCATCTCTTCACGTAAATCCTGACTAACATGGCGATAATTCTTTAGTTCTTGTTCCAGCGCCTGGACTTGTTTAGAGAGCTTTTTTGTCCTGAAGAACATGGGCAGTGCCTCTCAAATTGATTACGGGCTATTTTGTTCATGAGTATAGATAAAACTTGATGAGATGCTAGTGATTAAAGGTTCAATCTATTGATGAAGCGTTCAATCGATCATTTGTTGAGAGCGCGGGGCTTGCAAAAGGCCGCCTTTCAGAACACCTGTCGTTCAGGGCCAGAACCGCAGAATGGCATATCAATCTAGTTCAATAAACTCCTTGTGTGACTGATAGACGGTTTTTGATTGATGCGGTGCGCGGTATTTTGCTCAGATCAAGGCTAGACTGCTGAATATCGTCGTTGCGTTTTGGCCTGGAGGGACGCTCATGATGAAACGGATTGCGATCATTGGCGGTGGCGTGACAGGGGTGACGACAGCCTATGCATTGTTACGGCGTGGGCATGAGGTGACCCTTTATGAGCAGCAGCGCTATGCGGCTATGGATACTTCATTTGCCAATGGTGGACAGTTGTCGGCCTCTAATGCTGAAGTCTGGAACAGCTGGCCCACGTTATGGAAAGGGCTCAAATGGATGTGGCACCAGGATGCCCCTTTACTGATCAATCCAAAGCCTTCTTGGCATAAGCTGAGCTGGTTGGCTGAGTTTGCAATGGCGATAGGCCAGTATCAACGCAATACCGTCGATACGGTGCGATTGGCGATTCGTGCACGCGATATTTTATGGGCCTGGGCTGAGCAAGAGTCGATTGATTTTGATTTAACAAAACGCGGTATCTTACATATTTATCGAACTCGATCAGAGTTTGAGCAAGCTGAGCGAGTTTCAGCGCTGTTGGCTCAAGGAGGATTGACACGGCAAGCATTGACTCCTGGGGATATACGGGTGATTGAGCCCAATTTAAAAGGGGATTTTTACGGCGGCTTTTTTACCGGAAGTGATGCCACTGGAGATATCCATAAATTCACCTTTGGTCTGGCCCAAGCTGTTGAGCGTCTAGGCGGACATATCCGCTATGGCACTCGCGTTAACCACCTTGGGGCTGACAGTCATCGAGCCTGGGTAGTTGGTGAGACGTTTGGTGCTGCCCCAGGCCATGGGCAGCGAGACACTTTTGATCGCATTGTCATTTGCGCTGGGGTCGGTAGCCGGAAGCTCGCGGCTCAATTGGGGGATCGGGTGAATATATACCCGGTAAAAGGTTATTCCATTACGGTGCACCTGGATGATCCTGACTCCCAAGCGGCGGCGCCCCAGGTCAGTTTACTGGATGATGCGACCAAAATTGTGTCCAGTCGTTTGGGGAATGGGCGCTTAAGAGTCGCGGGTACCGCAGAGTTTAATGGCTACAACCGCGACATTCGAAATAACCGTATTCTTCCTCTTGTGAAGTGGGTGGAGGCCTGCTTCCCCGGCGTCAGTACACGACATGCTGAGCCCTGGGCAGGGCTGCGTCCGATGATGCCGAATATGATGCCTAAAGTGGGGCCAGGCCAACAACCATGTGTCTTTTATAATACCGGTCATGGACATCTGGGCTGGACACTATCGGCTGCGACAGCCGAGTGGGTCGCCGATCAAATAGAGGGCCGGGCTATTTCAGACATTGAGATTTCAAGTCAAATGGTGAGGCCTGAGTGAGCCCCGATTATGGCCGACCCGTCAGAATAGGTGGGTCAGTGAGAAGAGATGACGGTATCGCCAGCGCAATCACCTGCGTGGTCTGAGCGCGGCTGAAGTTATTGTCGGAAACGAGGATCAGTGCACGCCTGTGTTCAGAAAGGCGAGGACCTAAGGCCATGCCTTCGATATTGTCAGGCTTAATGCCCAGGTCGTGCAGATCGATAAGCAAAGTTTTATGGGCAGGTGTTGGGGCGGGGATAAGCGATCTCTGTGAGACGACCCCTGTTAACTCCGTCGCTGGCTCAAGTTGAACGTGATAGATACGAATATTATTCCCTTGGCTGGGCACATAATTGATTGCGTTCAAGGGCTAGCAGCTGGGTCTTGGACAGGGCGATGAGGTCGACAAGGCCATGACCCTTTCGATCGGTTAAGTAAAGATACTGATGGACCACCTGTGCTGTGTTGAGGTTGATCATGACAATACGACTCGGGCTTGAATGCGTTTCATCGCTTTCGGGCCCATCTTGGATGAGCGCTTGTTCTGTCGCGGTGAAAAGAAATTGCCCATCAGGCGTTAACGCAAGACTTTCCAATGAGCGGTTATTGCGCACACCTTGTTGCTCGGCGGGGATGAATTCATCGGGTAGAGGAAGTTGCTGTTGCCATTGACCCTCAAGGCTGTAACGATCAAGACGCGGCGCTATCGCACTGAGGTTATCGCCTTCCGAGGCAATATATACGCCTCGTTGAGCGTCGTAACCAATCCCTTCTGGATCTATTTGTCCCCATCCATAATGCTGCCCATCTTTTCGCCGTAATGGCGTTAACTGAGTGAAGTGAACATCGTTTTGCTTAATCTGACCATCATCTAAGTTGATATCGAGATGGTAGAAGCGTGCAGGGGCAAGACGAGAGCGATCATCGGAAATGGCTAGGTACTGGTGTCGGCCTAGATAGGTCAACCCTGATAACCCGCCAACGGGTATATCATCCAGGGTGAGGTGATAATCAAAAACCGCCATCCCTAGATAATGAACCTCATCTGAACGAGGCACCGTCTCCGCCGAGGCATGCACTATCAGGCTTGATAGTGTGTTCAGCGTCCAGGCGAGTATCAGCTTGGATACGATGTTGTCTTTTAGTGAAGGGCGCAACGCTCGCATGACCATCTCTTGTATGCTTGGCTCGTCGATTCTCCTCAAGGAGATAGTCTAGCCCGTACTGGTGAGTCGACCAAAGAAATCGATGTAAAAAAGGGAGCCTTGAGGGCTCCCTTATAAGCTTCATCTGAACAGAGCTGATCTAAGAGATCAAGCCAGGACCGTCAGTGGTGATATCCACTTTTATGGCTAGACCTTAAATCTTAAGGCTAGACTTTAAATCGATTCACAATGGCGACCAGTTGCTGATTGATTTGAGCAATATCTTCCGCTTCATGTAAGGCCTGTTCGCCGCTGGCTCTGAGCTCAACCACGATGCCATTAATCGCCGACATATTTTGGCTGAGTTCTTGGGTGACGGAGCTTTGCTCTTCAGCGGCTGTGGCGATTTGAGTGCTTAAGTTGTTGATTTCGCTAACATAAGTGGCCATGGTTTCAAGGCTGACGGCAACTTCACCTGAGCTTTCGGCTGTTTCCTGACAACGGGTTTTAGTGGTTTCCATGGAGTTGACGACGTTCCGTGTGCCGCCTCCCAACCGTTCAAGCGCTGTTTCGATTTCCTCTGTGCTGGCCTTGGTACGACTGGCCAAATTACGAACTTCATCGGCAACCACGGCAAAGCCGCGTCCTTGTTCACCGGCTCGTGCCGCTTCTATAGCGGCATTCAGTGCCAATAAGTTCGTTTGCTCTGCAATATCCCCGATAACACTGAGGATTTCGTTGATTTGTTGTGTTTCTTCAGCCATTTGTTGCACATTTTGTGCAGACTGATCAACGTCACTGATTAACGCTGTGACAATGTGCTGTGAGCTTTCAACGGCCTGTTGAGAGTTAACACTGGTTTCATTGGCCTGCTGCGTGAGGTTGGCTGTGTTAGCGGCATCCTGGGCCATTGCATCGGCGGTCGAGCTCATTTCTTCTATCGCGGTCACCACTTGCTCGGTTTCGGCCGCGTGATTTTGCAAAACAGTACTATTGCGCTCTGACTGCTGCTTGATACGATCAATATTATTGTTGAGCGAGGTGCTGGCGACCTGGATTTCCTGCATCATTTTTTGCAGGGTTTCAATAAACCGATTGACGCCTTGGGCAATCTGCCCCAAATCGTCGTTATTGTTCACGACTAAGCGTTGAGTGAGATCGCCATTACCGCTAGAAAGCCCCATGATGGTCGATTTCAAGGAAAGAATCGGTTGATATAGCCGTTGTAGCAGGAATAAGCCGACGGCAATGCTGATCAGAGTCGCCATGATTGAAATCATAATGGCGCTATTACGTGCTTCGCTGAGCTTGGCCATCGCGACAGACTCATCCACGCTCATCATATAATACCAGCGCTTATCGCCGACATTGATCGGATGGCTAAACAATAGATAGTTCTGGCCATTGATCGTGTAAGTCGACATGGCGTTGTCATCTTGAATGGCCTGTTGGACCGCGTTACTCACCGCTGTAACATTCAAGGCCTTTTGGCCTAATTTGAGCAGCGGTGAGGTGGATGCCAAAACAGTGCTGTCTTCGGTCATAATCGCGGCTGTGGCGCCCTCGATGTCGTTGGTTTGCTGCACCAGTTCATCGAGAAATTGCAGGCGCATATTGATGGCTACTGCCCCATTGACAATGTGGTGTGCAATGGTGACCCAGTAGAGGTCATTCCCAGTGACATCATAAATATAGGGATCCGTAATGAAGACGCCATTGGCTTGTTGGGTAGAGGGGTACCAAGACAATGTGCGGGCATCGCCGTTCATTTTATTGTTAGGCCAGGTTTCAGGGGCTAACGTTGTCCCTAAGGTCCAATAGCCATCCCCGTTGTCTTTGACGATCACCGCGCTTTTCAGGTTCATGGCGTTGGCCATAAAAAAGACTTCATCGGTTAAAGCGCTATCAGTGCCGGTGATGGGCTTCTGACGATATTGATTGGCCAGCTTGGTGATTCCACCTACCTTTTCGTTCATGATGGTTTCGACAGCAGAGGCTTTGGCTTTAGCATCCCCCTTGCTTTTCTGAATAATGCTCTCAGCCAGCATGTCTTTTTGTTGAAGGTAGAGCACATAACTTGATATGGAAACAGATAGTGCCACCAGCACCGTGATTGACAATATCAATGATGTTTTTAAACCCATCTTTTTCATATGAGGCCTGCGACGTCGTTGATTTTAAGTAGAAGTCAGTAAAATATTTTGTATATTATGCATGTCTTATGAGACTGGGTCTCTGACATTTGTCATGAGCAGGGGCGAGATTTCTCTGTTGAATTCATCTATATGTCTAGGTTTTGGGGTTTGAATGATAGGCTTTTATCGCTTTTCATTTAAATGAGTCGTTTTTAGGCGAAAAGCGTGAAATATTTTTGAGGTTTTCATCTAAGAAATGGCTTTTAATAGATGAAAATGAAAGGCAGCTTTATCTGTGTGCTGGATCTTAAAGAGTCTGGAAAAGGCAGGGAATCGTATTGCTTTCAGTCTGAATAAGTCTCATTTTTTGATTGTCGTTGAATGGTTAAAAGACGCTTTGTTTCGGTGTCAACGATTTCAAACAATCAAAACGTTTTAAGGGGCTGGGTGCTGTCTTCTGGCATAATGTCGGCATTCTGCAATACAGCTGAGAATTCTCGGGTCTCGCTCACGGTTGGCCAGACAAACCATGGTAATGTTTTGGATCACTTGGCAATCTTTTGCCAGTGGGATCAAACGAATTTTGTTTTCAAATACGGCCTCAACCCGTCGAGGCAGTAGCGCTAACCCTACGCCCGCACTGACCATGCTGATTAAAGAAAAAATATCGGAAACTTCCATCACAACATTGGGTGTCATACCGGCGTTTTCAAACGCGCGGTAACTATCTCTGCTGGTGGCAAAGGCTTTGTTCAATGTCACAAAAGTGGCTTGATCCAATCCAGATAAATCTGTCTCTTTTAAGTGACGTAGTGGTGAGTCAGGGGGGACGGCGAGGCAAATGTCATCCTGGTAAAGCGGCAAAGTCAGCACATCGGCTTCATGAAACTCTTCCGGTAGTGCAACCAGAATAACGTCCAATTCCAGTGAGCGTAGCTGTTTGAACAGCTGTGTATTGGAGTTCAGCATCAGCTCAATATTGAGATCCCCCTTACGTAGTTTTAAGCCTGCAATGAGCTGTGGCACCGTATTTAATGTGAGTGAGTAAAGGGCACCAAGCTTGAACTGGTTCGAATAGACGCCTGCCGTCTCGCGCGTGGCTTTGATGGCATCATCCATCAGCTGCATGACTTGCAAGCCTTGTTCGGCAAGGGTTTCGGCACTAGGGAGCGGCACTAGTAAGCGCCCTTCCTGGCGGAAGAGTGGACACTTCAATGCTTCTTCCAGAGAGTGAATGGCGCGATGCACGCTGACGCTACTGATATCCAAGGCTTCAGCAGCTCCTGCCAATGTGCCTGTGCGCATGAAAGTCAGGAATATCTCAAGTTTTTTGAGTGTAATCGCGTCGTCCATGGAGCGCCTCCGCGGTACCGTCAGATGATGGAAAGTAAGACCTTAGGATGTCGGAAATCGTAGGGTGCCGGAAAGTATGACATTAGTCGGCATTATACCTGAGCTCAGGAGACCCGGAAGTTTCTGGTTTTGCCCTGCTCGAAGACTTCAAAGACAACCCCCCGCAGAGCAGGGGGTTGAGGCGGTTGGCAGATTGAGAGAAGCCTTTCCATGAAGCTTTCCTATGTACTTCTGCCGTGAAGAATAGGCGGATAGCTTAAAGATTAAGCGCCGCCGGTAAGGGCTAGCATAATAAAGAAGAGAATAGAGGGCCCCATCAGACAGCCGACAGCCGTATAGAAGGCTGCGGTGAGACACCCATAAGGCACCAGCTTAGGATCAGTCGCAGCAAGCCCTGCGGCAACACCGCTGGAGGTGCCCATCATTCCGCCGAACAAGACTGCGGTACGAGGGTTGTCCAAGCCGATGTAGCGGGCGACTGCCGGTGTGGCGATCATCACCAAAATGGATTTAACCAGCCCTGCGGCGATGGATAACGCCATGACTTCAGAGCTTGCGCCAATCGCAGCCCCTGTGACGGGGCCGACAATATAAGTGACGGCGCCTGCGCCAATGGTGGTTAGGCTGACCGCATCGGTATAACCGAAAGCCATCGCGATGGTGACACCCGCAAAGAAAGAAGAGAGCACGCCCATCAATAAAGCAATAATGCCCACAATGCCGGCTTTTTTGAGTTCATTTAAATGAACCCCGAAACCGGTGGCGACAATGGCAAAATCTCGCAGCATGGTGCCACCTACGATGCCAATACCGGAGAGCAGGGGTAAATCCATAATACCGTGTTTGCCCCCTGAGATGACGCCGCCAATGTAGGCCAAGACCAAGCCAATCAATATAGCGATGGCGGAGCCGTGAATACGGCCTGCCGTTAATTTGGCCGAGAGTTTATAAGACACCCACATGACTAGGCCGATTAGTGCAAAGCCGACCACCATACTGTACGTATTCGATACTTTATCCAGTGCTTCAAACATGGCGTTGCTCCTCGGTTGTCTGTGTCAGCTGATCATGATCGTTACTGGGGCGACCCAGCTTGTCGATGAGGGGAATCAGTAGAAAACCGATCGCCACTGCGGTGACGCCTGCGGTAATGGCCATGGGGCCGCCGGTGAGGGCGCCATAAACATTCTGTTTAGCGGCCATGGCCACCACGACAGGGATATAGATGGCACTGAAAAATTCGATGCCTTGTTCACTTTTCAGATCGAGCACGCCGCGTTGTTGTAAGGTATGGCCGATTACGACCAGCAAAATCATGGCGATACCGACACCGCCGACATTGGCCGGAATACCAATCAGAACGCCTAATATTTGCCCCAGTGCAACCCCGGTGAGGGTGCAGACAGCAAGTAAGGTGACACCATAGATGATCATCGTATTGCTCCATTGTTGTTGTTGTAGACACTGCGATATGGATTGCGATGTAGATCGTTGCATCGTCGGCTATATGGGCCTTGGTGATGACTGACAATGACTGACGTTGCATGGTTTAAGTGATGACTTGAGTCAAGCGCTGAATATTGGGTAATGCTGAAAAAATCTCCTTCTGCGGCTGTGGTGGATAGGGTGTATGTCGATGTCAGCCATCATCAAGGAGAGGGTCTGAAATCGGCTGTTGAGCTTGTGTTTCGGTTGATCATGTCCTTGTAAGCGTTTCATTTGCATGGCTTTACTTGCCTTTGCTGTGATTGATCATGAGTCTAAATCAGCGGCATTAAATCGTGTCGGGCTGAGTGAGGTATTGAAGCGTATCCAAGCGTGTGGTTTCAGTTCTGAGGCAATGTCCCTGCGGCATGAGGCGCTTCAATAACCCGGTTAATGTCCCGCTGGGTGGCAGCTCAATCGCGACCTTCAGGCCACGCTCAACCAAGAGGCGGCTGGCATCAAACCATTTCACTTGGCGTGCCATATTCATTGCGAGGTCCTCACGTATAGCTTCAGGGGTTTTGAGCACTCGGGCTTTGCTCGCACTGATGTAGGCGATTTCAGGCGTTTGTATGGTGATGGCCTCGAAAGCCTTAGCCAGTGTTTGGGCCGAGCTTTCCATGAGTGGGCAGTGCGAGGGCACACTGATCCTAAGGGGCTGACAGTGGCCCCCTGCGGCTTGTAAAGCGGGTTTTTGAGCGTCGAGTGCCGCCCAGGCCCCTGACAATACGCACTGTTGTTCGGCATTAATGTTGGCCAGATAGACGGGCGCTTGATGGCGGGCGAGTATATCCGCCAGTTGGTAACGATCTAATCCTTGAACGGCCATCATGCCGTAGCCTTCTGGAAAGGCGTCTTGCATGAGGGTGCCGCGTAAAGCCACCAGCTCAAGGGCTTCTTCAAATTTGAGACAGCCGGCGAGTACTGCAGCCGGGTAAGCACCAATGGAGAGGCCGAGTAACCCGTTGGGTTGGCAGCCTTGGCTGAACAGGTAGCGGCCCCAGGCAACGGCATTGATCAAAAGCGCTAGTTGAACGGATCGACTATGCTGCAAGGCTTCGGGGTGATCGAGTGCCGATAACCGCTGGCCTAATACGGCTTCACTGAGGGTTCGAGCTTGGGTAAACACCGGGTGTTCGGGCCAGTGCTGCAACATATTGGGTTGCTGGGCTCCCTGGCCGGGGCAAGTGAGTATGCTTGTGATTAAGTGATTGGATCTCAGCGGATTAGACATCACGCGCCTCCAGTGACTCGCTTTCTATTGACTCGCTTTCCAGTGACTCGTTTTCCAGTGACTCGTTTTCCAGTGACTTACCCTCATGACGTGACGATAAATGCAGTGCAGGTCTGGGCCAGGGGTGGTCGGTCAGTTGCGGCCCTTGTTCGGTTTTTAACAACACTTGGGGGCTATGGGAGGCCCATTCGGCTAATGATATGGCGCCGTGAGGCGTTTCGAGCTGAATATCCAGGCGGGTGTCATTACGGCATCCGTTGAGCTGATCCCAGAGTTGCTGAGCCTGTTGCCGGGCTAACGGTTGCGGACATCGCAACAATAGATCCAGATCGCTGTTTTGATGCAGCTGCTTGAGGCCTGAAGCCAGCTCGTAGCCCAAGCTGCCGGTAATGCCCCAGCTCAAACATTCCCCTTTGTGTGCGGCAACCCATTCGTTCAGGATGGGCGCTGCAGTCTGAAGTCGTTGCAGTACAGGGTGATCCATTCGGTAATGGGCCCAGATATAGGCAGAAGCTAAAGCATCCGGTGTTATGCCCTTGATGACCGCAGCCTTGGCGATGGTGGCGGCCTGGCGCTCCCCTTTATGTCGCCCGCGCAGACCAATGGCGATATGGCCGACAGGCGCTGGGCCACGACGGACGACGACGGGCCCGGCCAAGCACTGCACCCAAGAGGCCAGGGTGTCGCCCTCAAGGGGCCGCAAGCACTCTGGCGCCACCCCTGGCGCCACCCAGAGTAGATCGTGCGGTCGACCCCATGGCGTCATTGGATCAAGTGCTTGACGCTTGCTCTGATCACTCAAGCTATGATCCCCGCAAGGGCGTAACGCGGGCGTGATCACGGTGTTCGCCACTGAGCACGTAATTGAGCACGCACTTCACGTGAGGCGTGTCGGTTTTTCCCGGCCAGGCGATGACTCAGGCCACGATCTTGCTGAGCCATGATATGAGCTTGGGCGGCTTCTAAAGCGTGCTTGACCTGTCGAACATCCTGATCGCTGGGCTGGTCGGCATTGTCCACATCCAAGAGTTCGTGCAGCAGTCCCAATGAGGCATAGCTCTTGAGGTCGTAAGCCATGGGGGGAATGGTGGCCGCAAGGCGATCAAGATCCTCTTCACTGCGTTGTGTGATGCGTGCCGCTGCAGCCTTGCCCATGGCATGAATCAGCACGCCCGGATCATTCAGTGCAAGGATGGCATTGGCCTGATAACCATGGGCTAAGAAAGCGCCGGACATCGCCTTGCCTACCAACAGCGCGATCACCGGGTGGCCGGCCTGACGAGCTCGGGCATAGGCGCCCGCCGCAGCGGCCAGCGCTTGATGAATGCCCAGTGCTTCTTCGCGACGGCCATAAGCCTGACTGGGGACATCCACGAGGGCTACGATCGTGCGTCGAGTGATCCGACTGTTGGTTGACGCCGTTGTCTCGAATTGGGTCGCATCGGCCTCGATGAGAGTATTGAGGTGTTGAGCCAATCCCCAGCCTTCGAGTAGCCCCACTTCTCCTTGTCGAGCACGAGGGTAAAGGTTATCTGGGTCGGGCTTGACCAACAGCAGATGGCAGGGGTGGGCGCCTAGCTCGCCTTCAGCCGCTTGTAATGATGCCACCGGCGTGGGGATTGAGCGCATTTCAGTGCTGAGCGCATCAAACCAACATTGTCCGCGGTTTGTCATTGCTGTGGGGGTTTCAGAGGGGATCATGATTGGGCTCCTGTGGCGGTGTCATCTTCGGCCGAAGTGCGAGTCAGCATGGCTTTCGCGACGGCAGCATCCATGGTTTCTGCAGGATCAAGCGTGTGCAGAAGGGCGAGAAAATGCTCCCAACGATCACTTCGATGATGCTCGGGGATCCCTTGTTGGCGCACCGTGATCACGGCTTCACGCACCGCGTCTAGGTCTTCACCGGTGCAGGCGTCGACAAAACCGGTCTGATAACGTTGGAGGCCTCCAGAAATGCCCCAGATAAAGGGTTTATCCTGAGCGTTATATTCTTCAATGCCGGCTTCTTGTTCGATCACTTGTGGTCCATTCAGGCCGAGGCGACCTTCCCGCGTCATGAGCAGATAGCTGCATAATCCGGCGGCAATGGACATACCACCAAAACACCCGACAGGCCCAGTAATGATGCCAATGACCGGCTGGTGTTCACGTAAGGCCACGATCGCAGATTGAATCTCGGCAATAGCCGCCAAGCCTAGGTTGGCTTCTTGCAGTCGTACGCCACCTGTTTCGAGGATGAGGACTGCGGCAGTAGGAATACCTGCGAGATTGTCTTCCAAGGCCAGCTCTAAAGCCCCGGCAATTTTGGCTCCTGCCACTTCTCCCAGGCTGCCACCCTGGAAGCCCCCTTCTATAGCGGCAATCACCGTAGGCTTGCCGTCGATACAGCCTTGCGCAATCACGACACCATCATCAGATTGGGACACAATGTCTTGCTGTGTCAGCCAGGGCGACATTAAGCGATCAAAGGGGCCCAATAATTCATGAAAGCTCCCTTCATCTAGCAACTGTCGAGCCCGCTGTCGTGCGTTGAGGTCGGCAAAGTGAACGTATTTTTTTACCGGCATGGAGACGCCCACTGAGTGTTTAGATGGCATGATCGGGACCCTCCTGAGGTGTATTGGGCTGATTCACTGAGGGCTGGGTCATCGAGGACTGAGCCATTTCCAGTGCTTGCTCGATACGCAAGCGAACCACGCCGGGAGTGGCCGCAAAGTCATGAATATCCATTCGCATGGGCGGTAACGGCTGCTGTTGACTAATGAGCTGAAAAATATGAGTCCAACGTTCGGCAGAGCTACTGCCGCTACTTTGAATATTGATGACCGCCTGTTCCGAAGCCGGATGGCGATGAGGCTCAACCATGACTTCTAGGTCGCCTGAGGCGACACAACCGACCTGGGTTGGCGTCAGTAGGGCAGATGAGGCTCTCTCTTGAGCACTGAGGGTGAGTGTAAAAGTGTTCATAAAAGCTCCTGTTGCGAAGCGCTGTAAAAACTCGAAGGCATGCTGAAAGGCATTGGACAAAGGCGATCCACCAGTAGGGTGGCGGCCAGTAGATCTGCGGCACCACCGGCAGAGGCATTGAGTGTGCGTAATGTTTGATCTAATTGCTTTAATGCCCGCTGCCCTGCATGCGAGGCCATGCCGCCAGCCTCTAGAACCGCCCTTGCACCGTCTTGCATGGCTTCAAGCCCCGTGCGGCCTGCTCGATACAGGACACAGGTGTCCGTCAGCTGACTCATGATGGCCAACAGGGCATTTAAACGGGCATGGGATTCATGATCGCCTCGGGCACGACTGGCCCTGAGAACGGGAATCCCTTGTTCGGCAACCGCTGGAAATCCTGCTTCAGCTTGCGCACGAGCCCCGCCGACCTGATAACGTCGACACACCTGACGGCCGTGGGAGTCAGTCGAGGGCGGTGCGGAGATATCGGGGGTTTGCGCCAGCTGAGCGGCACCGCTTAACAAGGCATCCAGGCTGAATACGCTGTTGATGGGCTCGGCACCAGGACTCGCGACCAATAGCCCTAAGGCCCAAATAGCGCCCCGATGAGTATTGATGCCCCCTGTTGCCTGAAGCATCGCGGCTTCTGCAGCCCGACCCAAGGCGCCTAGCTGTTGACGGCGTAAGCTGATGGGTAAATGCAGCGGAATCGATGCCATTTGAGCAAAATAAGGCGCCAGTCGATGAGCAGAGGCTTCCATTAATGCCAAACTCATATCCGTGTGGGCGCCGCCCGAGCGACGATCCACCAGTGCAGGTTTCGGGGTTAAACGCGCCTCTTCAAGCAGTGCCCAGTGTGCCAGGAGACCTTTTTGCCGGTTGGTGAATGTGGCGACCGTCGTGACCTCGTAGCGGGCTTGAGCGGTAGGCCCCGTGCGATCAAGCAATGGAGACATCAAGGCTTGTGCCGTCATTACCAGCTCCTGAATTTAGCCGGGGGTTGGTAAAGGCCCTGTGACCATTGCTGCAGTTCGCTGATACTTTGCGCGGCCAGTAGATCCCGAGTTGCTTCAGCTCGACGAATTCCAAGATCTTCGGGGTAAGCCACGAGCCCTTCAGCTCTTAGGCGTGCGGTTTCCTCCGGGTCTCGGGCGAGTCCCATCGGTGTGATACCGGCCACGGCGGCCACCATGGCGCGACGCTCTTCCGGTGATTTCGCCAGATATAAGTAAGCAATCCCTTCTTCGGTGAGCACATGGGTGACATCACTGGCGTAAATCATGACCGGCGCCAGAGGCATTTCATAATCGCGAGCCATGGCAATGGCATCCAAGCTCTCTACCAGCGTCGGCTTATTGGCATCTTGGAAAGTCTCGATCATTTGGACGACGAGCTTTCGGCCTTTGGTCATCGGGTTTTGATCGGTCCGCATATCCAGCCAAGCCGGGCTGGCATGTCGGCGTCCACCTGGGTCATGCCCCATATTCGGCGCGCCACCAAAGCCCGAGACACGCCCTCGTGTCACTGTCGAGGAGTTGCCGTCGGCATCCACCTGGAGGGTCGCGCCGATAAACATATCAACGGCATATTGGCCGGCCAGCTGACAGAACGCCCGGTTAGAGCGTAAAGAACCATCGGGCCCGGTAAAGAACACATCAGGGCGAGCGGCAATATAGTCCTCCATCCCCAGCTCGGTGCCAAAACAATGCACATTTTCGACCCAGCCGCTTTCAATGGCTGGAATTAAAGTGGGGTGAGGGTTGAGAGTCCAATGTCGGCATATTTTGCCTTTAAGCCCTAATGATTCGCCGTAGGTGGGAAGCAATAGCTCAATGGCCGCTGTATTAAAGCCAATGCCATGGTTGAGCGATTGCACCTGATGACGAGCGTAAATGCCTTTGATCGCCATCATCCCCATTAATACGTGAACGTCGGTAATTAGGCGGGGGTCTCGGGTGAACAAGGGTTCGATATAAAAGGGCTGATCCGACTGCACAATAAAATCGACCCAGCTTCCGGGAATATCGACGCGGGGCAGATCTTGTGGATCGTCGACAATCTCATTGACCTGAACAATGACAATGCCATTTTTGAAGGTGGTGGCCTCAATCAATGCAGGCGTATCTTCGGTGCTCGGGCCCGTATAGATGTTGCCTTGACGATCGGCTTTGAAACCTGCCAAGAGTGCGACCCTTGGGGTGAGATCCACATAAAGGCGGGCATACAGTTCGATGTAAGTGTGAATCGCCCCAACTTCCAGTAGGCCATCTTCGATGAGTTGACCAATACGTAAACTTTGTGGGCCTGAAAAAGAAAAATCCAGTTTGCGGGCAACGCCATTTTCGAATAGGTCGAGATGCTCGGGTCGTCCGACACTGGGCATCACCATGTGGAGATCATGAATCTTGTCCGTATCCACTTGCCCCAACGCACGCGATAAGAAGTCGGCTTGTTTCTGATTGTTGCCTTCTAACACCACCTTGTCGCCGCTTTTGATGACAGCTTCTAACGCTTCTATGATGTGTTCTGTCGGGATGACTTTATCTGTCGCTAAATGCTGGATTTGCTCAAGCCTCGCTTGTTTATCAAGACGCTGCTGGCACCATGAGGTGGCGGATTGATTTCCGGTCTGGTTTTTGGTCTGGGTACCGGTTTGAGTGCCTGACTGAGCATCGGTTGTACTATTGGCATGAGCACCAGCGGCCGGATTTGGATAAGGGGTTGACGAGGCCTGCATGTGATGTCCTCTCGGTGATGTTTCCCTTCACGTTAAGGTCAGGCATGAGCCCCATCAATCAACTTCAATGACAAACCATTACCCTGAAGTTAATGATGAGAAAATGCAGACGATTGGCGCTGCTTTGGCGAGATTTGGCTATCCTGAAAAGCAGCCTGTATGGGCTGATGTGGCATTTGAGCCGATGGCAATTCATTCCGATGGAGTGAGTCGGTGGGCTTAATTAAAGAAGTTCATTTAAAAAATTAGTTAAAATGAGGAAACGCAGCATTTGATTAGCATGCTTGTGATCTGTCGGTATAATGAGCATTGGCATAATGTCGTGAAAAAATGACTAACGTCTATATATTTCTCAATAATACCTCTCAATATTTGGAATGAGGCCTATGATTTTATTTTCTATTGTGGTAGCGCTTGTCGGCTTGGCGCTGACGGTCGGAGGTATCGACCTGCTCAGGCTAGGCGGGAGCGTCTATTATGTGTTGGCGGGCCTTCTCTTATTAGTCAATGCGTGGTTGGGCTTTAAGCGCCATGCATGGACTCGCCCGTTATATGCACTGTTTTTGATCGCTACGATGGGCTGGGCTCTTTGGGAGTCTGGATATGATTGGTGGGCGCTGGCCGCTCGCCTCGGTTTATTTATGCTGCTGGCCATTCCGCTACTGCTGTCTAAAGTGGCTGATCAGGGCGGACGTAAGGTGCTTTTCCCGGTCTGGGCGGTGTTAGGTGTGGTTACCCTGGGTAGCCTCCTGGCGAACCCCCATGATCTGTCCGGTCAGATGGATACGCGAGTTGTCAGCGAAACGCCTAAGCAGGGGAATGTGCCTGACGATAGTTGGTATGCCTATGGCCGTACCAACATGGGGCAACGTTACTCACCGCTAGAGCAGATTACGCCTGATAATGTGGGTCAGTTGGAAGAAGCTTGGCGTTATCAAACGGGGGATAAAAAAGGCCCTCAAGATGTGACCGAGACCACCTATGAAGCGACGCCTTTAAAAGTGGGCGACACGCTTTTTTTATGTACGCCTCATAACTGGTTGGTCGCGTTGGATGCCGATGATGGCTCTCTGCGTTGGCAATATGATGCCAAAGTACCGGCTGAAAGCCAGCGCCAGCACCAAACCTGTCGCGGGGTCTCTTACCTACCGCCTCAGTCAGGCAAGGCGCCGGCAGTTGAAACGCTGGATATTGGCGCTGAAACGCAAGCGCCTGTGCAATGTGATGCACAGCTCTTCATGCCCACTTCAGATGCTCGCTTAGTGGCTGTTGATCCGACCACGGGCGCCCTTTGTGCGAACTTCGCGGATCATGGTGAGTTGGATCTGACTCACAATATGCCGTTTAAACAAGCGGGTTATTATTATTCAACTTCACCGCCCATCGTCGCCAATGGCGTTGTTGTCGTTGCGGGGTCCGTGAATGATAACTATGCCAAGAACTCACCCTCTGGTGTTATTCGCGCTTATGACGTGAAAACGGGGGATCTGGTGTGGAATTGGGATTCCGGTCGTCCTGATGAGACGGCGCCGATTGGGCCAGACGAAGTCTATACCACCAGCTCGCCTAATAGTTGGTCTGTGGCCAGTGCCGATGAAGAACTGGGGCTGGTTTATTTCCCCATGGGGAACCGCACGCCCGACCAGTTAGGCTGGTATCGCTCAGCCAATGAAGAGAAGTATGCCAGCTCTGTGGTGGCCTTGAGCCTTAAAACTGGTCAGGTCGCATGGGTGCACCAGTTTGTGCATCATGATCTTTGGGATATGGATTCGCCCGCTCAGCCGGTGCTGGTTGATCTGGATACGGATGAAGGCAAACAACCGGCTTTGGTGGTACCCACCAAGCAGGGTGATGTCTATGTGCTGAACCGTGAAACAGGGAAAGCGATTTTCCCTGTGACTGAGCAGCCTGCACCGCAAGGCACTGTGGCGCAGGATCATGCGTCGCCGACGCAACCGATCTCTGCGTTGACTTTCCGCCCACCGACCATGCAAGAACGTGATATGTGGGGTGCGACGGTGTTGGATCAGATGCTCTGTCGTATTCAGTTCAAATCGCTGCGTTACGAAGGTCAATATACGCCGCCCTCTGAGCAGGGCACGATTGTGTATCCGGGTAATTTCGGGGTCTTCAACTGGGGCAGCGTCGCCGTTGATCCGAAACGTCAAGTGATGTTCGGCATGCCGTTATATCTGGCCTTTACGCAACAACTGGTGAAAAACGATGGGTCTGATTTAGGTCCGACCAATCAGGGTGAGCATGGCTTGAACTCCAATGAAGGGGCACCCTATGCGGTGGATATGAAGCCGTTGTTGTCACCCATGGGGGTCCCTTGTCAGCAGCCGCCTTGGGGATATGTCGCTGGGGTGGATCTGAAAACCGGTGAAACGGTCTATAAGCATAAAAATGGGACGATCCGAGATATTTCGCCGTTACCGTTGCCGATTAAAATGGGTGTGCCAGGCATCGGCGGGCCGATCATTACCGCCGGTGGGGTTGTCTTCATGTCTGCTGCGGTTGATGACTATATGCGGGCTTACGATCTTTCGACCGGTGAGCAATTATGGCAATCACGTCTACCCGCGGGTGGGCAAGCGACACCAATGACGTATCTGAATAGCCAGGGTGAGCAAATGGTTGTTCAGGTGGCCGGTGGTCATGGTTCCATTGGGACTAAGATCGGTGACTATGTGATTGCTTATAAATTGAAAAAATAAGATTGAAAACATGAGCCCGTTGAAAATATAAGTCAGTTGCAAACATAAGCGGTGATTGCGGTATCCATCACCGCTTTAAGCTTCTTCTTCAGAGCCCTTCCATCGTGGAGGGCTTTTTTGTCATATCCTAAGGTGTATGATGGCGCCTTGGGCGTTGTCGATGGCCTGAAGTTTTAAGGACATGTATTGCAGCCTCTATGTGGTTAAAAGTAGTGAGTTAAAAAATGGACGTGAAAACGACAGGACGTTAAAGCACTGAAGGTTAAAACACCGGAGGTAAAAAAAACTTGAGCCTTGGCAGCCACATAGGCATTATCTGCGCCCTTCTCGTTATGCTTTGTGCTGGTCTCTGGTGGCGCAAGCCTGACGGGGCCAAGACCGGGGTGGCATCGGGTCGGGGTGCGCTTAAGTTGCCCACTACCGATAAGACCCTTCCACTGTTGACTTTCCCGATCTGGAATTTAATCCCATGAGTAAAGTGCTGATTATTGGCGCCGGTGGCGTCGGTGGTGTGGTTACCCACAAATGTGCCCAGAATCCTGACGTATTCAGTGAGATTTGTCTGGCCAGCCGTAATGAAGAGAAGTGTAAAGCGATTGCGGCACAGCTCTCACGGCCCATTCAAACGGCTCAGGTTGATGCTGATGATGTCGATGCGCTGGTCGCGCTGATTGAATCCTTCAAGCCTGATGTGTTGATTCATGTGGCGCTGCCTTATCAAGATCTGACCATTATGGAAGCTTGCTTGCGCACCGGTGTGCCTTATCTTGATACGGCCAATTACGAGCACCCGGATGAAGCCAAGTTTGAATATAAAGAACAGTGGGCCTTCCAGGAGCGTTTTACCAAGGCCGGTAATATGGCCACCTTGGGCTGTGGTTTTGATCCGGGCATGACCAATATTTACTGTGCCTATGGTTTGAAACATTATTTCGATGAAATTCATCGCATTGATATTTTGGATGCTAATGGCGGCGACCACGGCTATCCGTTTGCGACGAACTTTAATCCGGAAATTAATATTCGCGAAATCAGTGCCAAAGGCCGTTACTGGGAAAAAGGCGAGTGGAAAGAAACGGCTCCGCTGGAAATCAAAAAAACCTTTGATTTTGATGGCATTGGTGAAAAAGATATTTACCTGCTGTACCACGAAGAACTTGAATCGCTGGCTCAGAATATCAAAGGCATTGAGCGTATCCGTTTCTGGATGACCTTCTCTGACAAGTACATCACTCACCTCAAAGTGTTGGAAAATGTCGGGATGACGGATATTGAGCCGATCAATGTCAATGGTTGCGAGATTTCTCCGCTGCAATTCCTAAAAGCGGTACTGCCGGATCCGGCCTCCCTCGGCCCGCGGACTAAGGGCAAAACCAATATTGGTGTGATCCTGGATGGGGTCAAAGATGGCCAGCGCCGTAAGATCTACATCTATAACATGTGTGATCACGAGAAGAGCTATGAGGAAGTGAAATCTCAAGCGATCTCTTATACCACCGGGGTTCCGGCGGTGACGGGTGCCATGATGATGTTGCAGGGCCAATGGAAAGGTGAAGGTGTCTTTAACGTTGAACAGTTAGATCCTGATCCCTTTATGGACCGAATCGGTGAAATGGGTCTGCCTTGGCAGGTCGTCGAACTGGATCCGGACCACGATCCCCTGGCTTAAGGTGAATGCCCCTAATGAGTGACTCGTCAAAACAGCCGCTTTCTGCGCTGTATCCGTTTGATATTCAGGCCTGTCCTTCACCGGCTTATGTGGTGGATGATGCACTGCTCAAGCGGAATCTTGAGCTGCTAGCACAGGTTCAAGCCGATTCGGGCGCACGCATTCTGCTGGCGCTCAAAGGTTTTGCCATGTGGCATACTTTTCCACTCGTCAGTCAGTACTTGGCCGGCACGACGGCCAGCGGTCAGGATGAGGCGCGATTAGGGGCCGAAACATTTGGTGGGGAAGTTCACGTTTATTCACCAGGGTTTACTGTCTCTGAGATGGATGAAGTGCTGCGTTATGCCGATCACATCAGTTTCAACTCGCCGGGCCAGTGGCGCCGTTTTCGTGATCAGGTGATGCAATCTGCTCGACAGCCGTCTTGTGGTTTGCGCGTGAATCCTGAGCATTCTACTGGGCAAGTTGCCTTGTACGATCCTTGTGCTGTGGGGTCTCGATTGGGCACCCGAGCCCAGGATCTTTCCGCGGCGGATATGGACGGTTTAGAGGGATTGCACTTTCATACCCTCTGTGAGCAAAACAGTGATGCACTCGAAGCCACCTTGGCCGCTTTTGAAGCCAAGTTTGGGGGCTATCTGGATTCACTTAAGTGGGTAAACTTTGGTGGTGGCCATCATATTACGCGTCCGGATTATGATATTGATCGATTGGTCCGTGTGATTCGTGATTTTAAAAGGCGTTATCCTCATCTGGCGGTTTATCTGGAACCGGGCGAGGCGATAGCACTGAATACCGGTTTTCTGGTGTGTAGTGTCTTAGATATTGTCGAGAATGATGGTCCGATTGCGATTCTGGATACTTCGGCCACCGCCCATATGCCTGATGTGCTGGAAATGCCGTACCGGCCTGAGATTATTGGGGCAGGACATCCGGGGGAAAAGGCTTATAGCTATCGTTTAGGCGGCATGACCTGTCTCGCTGGTGATGTGATTGGCGACTATGCCTTCGATCAGCCACTACAGATTGGTGACCGCCTTGTGTTCACGGATATGGCGCACTACACCATGGTGAAAACGACCACGTTTAATGGGATTCGACTGCCCTCGATTTGTCGGGTGGAAGAAGACAGCCGAGCGGTGCATACGGTCAGAACCTTTGGTTACGTCGATTATATGCAGCGTTTGAGCTGATGTAAGCGAGTCATGTGATACGTATCTCAAGCCCCTCAGGCTATCCCTGAGGGGCTTTTTTGTCATGGTATTGACGATATGAGGGCTAATCGGCGGCGACTGGGGCGATGGCGATTTGGGCCATCTGCGTATAAAACGGGGGGAGTCGTGTCATCAGATCCACTAATTCGGCCATGGTGCCATTTTGCGGCGGATGAAAGTACTGAAGGTTAGCTGGAAATACTTGCGGTATGGTGCCTTCCAAGGTCGAACCGTAGGCCCCGAGTGTCATCACGGTGGTACTGTCGTTAGGATCTGGGGCATATAAAAATACGAAGGTGCCGTATTTCGGGTGCGTGAGTGTCTGCTCTGCTTGTTGATGGGTTTGCGGGTCGTCCATCAATTTGAACCGCACTTGAGCATAGGCTCGAGTGACATTCATGAAAGCCGTATGGACCGGGCTTTCCTGAAAGTGATCGGGTAACGACAGGATGACATTACCAAAAGGGTCGACCAAAGCGACGGCGTTGCGGGCCCCAGGCTGAGACTTCATGACCTCGACGAGGTGGTCGTGCAGGGCTTTATCAGGTTGCCGAGGGTGAGTCAGACGTAACTCGAAGGCTTGTGGGTCAATGGCTTTGAAGCGGACTTTGATCAGGTCTTCTGCAGGTAATTCCGCCGGATCGATCAGTTGCTCTGGCGCCCTGCCGGAATCGCTACTGTTGGCTCTGACTTGACCGACGCTGGCTTCAAAAATAGCGCTGCAGGCCATTAAACGCTCCGCACTTACGGCCGAACTGTTAAAGGCCACCTGGTCGCCGCCGGTATAAGGGCGTGCGTAGCTGGCAAGGGCCGGGTCGGATTCGCTACAGGCATAATAACCAAAGTGACTTTGGGCATGGCTTACCCAGCATTGAGGCAATGACGTAAAGCGAAAAGTTTGGTCGTAATTGATCCCGGCCAGGGCATCGATCGCAACGGTCGCGACATTAAATCCTGCTGTCAGCAAGGTACCGGTACACATTGCGCAAGGATCGAGATTGGTGACAATCGTCAGATGTTCAGGCTCGGGAAGGGCCAGGCTGTCTTTATTGGCATAGTACCAATAGACCAGTTGGCGTTCGCCATGGGCTGTGGGATCAAATGTAAAGATATGGCCTGAAGACGTGAGCGGACGCATGACTTGATTGTGTAATGCGTGTAACACTTCGCCAGTCTGGTTATTGATGATACAACCGCCTACGGCGAAAGTGCCTTGAGCGGCCGCCTTCATCGCTTCTTTGAGTACTCGTCCAGCAGCCTCATTGGCCGAATTCAGTATTTCATGTGTTGTCTCTGCCATCACTGGCGTCCCCTGGTCTTATCCGCGCTTATGCCATCAACCCTTATGGGTATAGACCAGAATAATCACGGATGCCAGAGGCGTTTGCCTGAGCCAGACAAGTGGTGATGGTTCAAGACCATTGAGATTATGACAATCGACGTGCGCGCACTTTACGGCCTTTAAGTGATGCCTGCTGTAATTGTGCGAGGGCTTTTTTGGCGACCGGCCTGGCGACGGCGACAAAAGTGCTACGAGCGGTGACTTTGATTTTGCCTAATTGCTCAAAAAGGAGCGCCTGCCCATAGTCTGAATTGGTCAATACGCCGACCACATCACCGGGGCGAATCTTTTGCTTTTTCCCGGCATCCACTTCGAGCGTCACCATCGGTGCCTGAAATGCTTGGGCCTTAGCGGGCGCTGAGGGCAGCGGCTCAAGTGGGAGTGTCTCATTCAGACGGGTTTCTAGCGTCGCCAGTTTGAAGGTCTCTTTGGGCCCGACCAGGGTGTAAGCGGTGCCGTGACTGCCAGCACGCCCCGTACGCCCGATCCGGTGAATATGAACATCAAGATCCCGCGGTAGCTCATAATTAAACACCGCATCCAGATCGCTGATATCCAGGCCTCGTGCTGCGACATCAGTGGCCACCAGTATCGATAAGCTCTGTTGTGCGAATCTAAGCAGTGTTTGATCTCGTTCACGTTGTTCCATATCACCATGCAGGGCTCGGGCGCTGAACCCTTTGGCGGCCAAGGCATCGGCAACCTCTTGGGTCTCTTGGCGGGTATTGCAAAAAACGACACTACTTTGCGGTTGCCACTTGAGCAGTAGCTGGGTCAGTGCATCCAGCCGACTGCTTGGTCCTTCAACGGCATAAAAATGCTGTTGAATCGTGGATTGATCATGTACCGATTCAACACTGACGGTCACCGGCTGGCGCAGTCTGGATTCAGCCAAAGGGCGCACAGCATCATCAAAAGTTGCACTGAACAACAGGGTTTGGCGCTGGGGAGGTGTGGCCTCAATAATGGCATCCAGCGATTCTTGAAAACCCATATCCAACATGCGATCGGCTTCATCCAGCACCAGCATAGTGAGGTCTTTCAGTGATAATGTGCCCTTGCCCAAATGCTGCTCAACGCGCCCAGGGGTGCCAACAATAATGTGGGCGCCATGACTCAATGAGTGAATCTGAGGGCCCAGAGGCGCACCACCACAGAGTGTGAGAATTTTGACATTGTGCATTTGTCGCGCCAATCGGCGCAGTTCCTCGGCCACTTGATCAGCCAACTCTCGAGTGGGGCAAAGAATTAAGGATTGAACACGAAAACGCTCGACTTTGAGCCGTCCCAGCACGGCTAATCCAAAGGCTGCCGTTTTACCTGACCCCGTTTTGCCCTGCCCTAATAGATCTCGGCCTGCCAATGTATGCGGCAGGCTCTGAGCCTGGATGGGCGTCATCTGATGATAGCCCAGAGAGGCTAGGTTTTCGGTCAGATCTGAAGGCAGGCCAAGATCAGCGAAATGGGTGCTGTGAGCAGAATCAGCGGTATCAGACACGGAGTCATCCAAGTGAAATAAGTGGGTGAAAGCAGTAGACGCAAGAGATGAGCCAAGCGAGGTCAATATGGCTGTCGAGCAGCATACCAGAAAAGAGGTAGGATCGCTTGGTTTATCCGCTTGAATACGTTGCGAGTAGGCCGCTGAGCTACCCTAGAAGGGGCCTGGTGAAGTACCAAAGTTGGCGTCGCGGATAGGGCTTAATCGGTTGACGTAAGACTGTTGGGTGGCGGGGCGTGCAGATCATCTCAAAAGAATAGATGGCACGCCCCTTGATTGATTAATTGACCTTAAAGCTACCGACCTGACTATCGAGTTCTTGGTAGAGGGCCGATATTTCGTCAGACTGCGTTTTGATATGCTCAGAGATGCTCTGAACTTCATCGGTCTGGCTTTTGAGTGCGATCAGGCTTTGGTTAATCTCATTGGAAACATCAGCTTGTTCCTGAGTCGCTTGTGACGTCTGTTCTGACAAGGCTTGCACCCGTTTGAATGATTCCGTCAAGGAGTCAAATACACTGATGACTTGATCAAAATTATCGACTGTACTTTCGGCATTACGACGGCTTTTTCGAATCGACTCCGACGACTCCTGAACCTTATCTCTTAGTACTCCCATCATGGTGTCAATCTCGTTGGTGCACTCCTGAGTGCGATTGGCCAGTGTTCGAACCTCGTCTGCCACCACCGCAAAGCCGCGGCCTTGTTCGCCTGCTCGAGCCGCCTCGATGGCTGCGTTTAAGGCTAATAGGTTAGTTTGTTCGGCAATGCCACGAATCACCTCCAACACCGAGCCGATATCCTCGGCACTTTTCTCTAAAGCGGTGGCGCATTGGAGCGCGACCTCAATATCACTGACCAAGTTGGTAATGGCCTTATTGGAAGTGTTGACGACTTCAACGCCTTGATGGGTGATTTGACTTGAGTGGCTGGCTTCATCGGCGGTATCCCGAGCGACATCGGCCATTTGTTGGTTCGACATGGTCATTTCACTGCTGGTGCTGACGATTGAGTCAGAGGTTTGCCCCAGACCATGTGAGACGTTGTTGATGGAGCCCGACACCTGATTGAGTTGATCGGTGGTGCCTCCCAGTGCGTGGCTCTTGCTCTGTATCACACTGATAATGGTGCGCAGTCGTTCGACAAAGCCATCAAACTCTTTTGAAAGGTCGCCTAGTTCATCCTTACGGCCAGAATGAATGCGAGCGGTCAGGTCACCATTGCCTTCAGAGATTTCCTTAATGCGTTGTGTGATCAGTTTTACGCTGAAGGTTAATTTGTGGGCGACAAAGTAGCCAAAGATCAAAGAGGCAATAAAAGCGCTGGCAATAATAGTGATGGCCAGATTTTGCATAAACTGAATCTTCTCTTGCGTTTCTTCGATCATATGGCGGGATTTTTCACGAACGAGCTCTCCGGCTCGATCCAGCTCATCGCGAATTTTGACAAACTGTGCGTCGGTCTCTTGGACGAGGTTGTTTAAGGCGTAACTATTCTGGGTTTGTGGGGATTCGATCAGCGCGCGTGCACCAATCAGCCATTGATTGAGCTGATCATCCATGGTTTCGTAGGGGGCAATCAGTGAGTATTCATCGGCGAGGTAAGCACGAAAGCGGTGAAATCGATTCAGAGCTTGAACAATATTCTCTTCAAAATCCTTTTTATTGTCATCGAGGTTACCTAAGCCATCCACAATCCGTTGGAGCGCCAGGCGGGCTTGGTAAAAATCCCGATCTGCATTTAGCACGACGGCTATGGCCTCAACGTAATGGGTCATCACACTGGCATCGGAAAACTCACGTTGCCGGACATGTTGGCGTAGATCTTCACCAGCTTGATCAAATAATGCCCGAACTTGTAGAAATTCTTGATCGATGTTCTGTATCCGCTGAGAGTGTTGGGTATCGTGCTTGAGCTGATCAATGATTTGAGTGCTATTGGTTTGCCACTTTTGGAAAATGCTATCAAATTGTTCGAAAGGCGTGATCAGTTCGGGCTCTTCCTGTAAATATTCGCGATATTTATGAAAGCGGCTGATGACCTGCTCGGCATTCTCAGTAAAGTCGGCATGGTTGGCGTCGAAATCGCCTTCCCCATTCAGTAGTTTCTCTTTAGCCAAACGGGCTTGGTATACGTCACGGTCAGCATTCAGTACGGTCGTGACCGCTTCAAAATAAGTTTTACTCTGTTTCAACATGGCACTTTCTTGCATCGCCACCAGAGACTTGGTGAACACAAACATGGCAATTAACACAATGGATAGCACAATAATCGGGGACATTATTTTGATCTTGATTGAGTTCACTCTCATGTGAAATCTCCAATTAACACAGGGATCAGTCATCTTCAGCTCATAAAGAAACTGAAAACTCTGGAATTTCATTGTGCATGTTGTAATAGAGGCATTCAGGAGGGCCGTAGTTGACCATCCATGAGTCCACGGTTTTGATATCTTGTGTTTTGATATCTTGTGACTATTGGTATAGGAAAGGTTTGAGTCGGACGCCAATTAGAAATACGCATGAGTCGATGGTTTTGCGGCCGTAACTCTAGTGACTTAAAGGCGATAATGGGGGCTATCATCAGTGGGGGGGGATAAAAACAGCCCTTGTGCAGAGCAAAGCACAAGGGCTGTTTTATTAGGGGAGAGGTCTATTACCGAGTGTATATCACCTGGGCGATGTGCTTAATACAGCGCAAACATTCCCATGGCATCCTCCCATTATTCATCCCAGTTGGGGGCAAAGTCAGGGTTCGCAATGCGTTCAGCGCGGTCGAGCCGACCTATTTGTGCCATTTCGTCGGCAGTGAGTTCGAGCTCGAAAGCCTCAAGGTTCGACTTCAGGTGCTCGGCCTTGGTTGATGAGGGAATGACTGTGATATCGCGGGCTTTCAACCAGGCTAAAGTGATTTGTGCCGGGCTGACCTCATGGCTGTCCGCAATCGCCTTGAGGGTGTCATCTTCCATCACTTTACCGACGGCCAGTGGCATATAGCCGGTGACACGGATACCCTGCCGTTGGCAGTGATCAATCAACACAGTGTTTTGTAAGAAAGGGTGGACTTCGATCTGGTTGGTGAATAGCTCGCCTTCGCCCAAAATGTCGATGGCTCGGTCAATTTGGGCTGTCGTGAAGTTCGATACTCCAATGTGACGTGCTTTGCCTGACGCTTTCGCTTCGGATAGCGCATTGAGATAGTCAACCATCGGGACTTCGTCTTCGGGAGAAGGCCAGTGAATCAGCAGGAGATCGACATAATCGGTACCGAGTTTGCGCAGGCTTTCGTTAACCGCAGCTTTAAATGCATCGGGCTGGAGTTGGTCGTGCCAGATTTTGGTGGTTAGAAAGATCTCTTCACGCGGGACATCACTTTCGGCAATGGCTTGACCGACGGTGCTTTCATTGTCATAAAACTGTGCCGTATCAATATGCCGATAACCTAGGCTCAATGCCTCTTTGATGCTTTGTTTTAACGTATCACCGTTCAGGCGAAAAGTGCCTAGGCCGGGGTTAGGGAAAGTGGCGTTACTCATCTTGTCGCCTCCTTAAGTCAATGGGCGCGGCTTGTTGAAGCCGCCCACTGTTGAGGGTTTAGCATGTTATGTGCCTTCACTCATTACAGGTGAGGGCCTGCAGATGAATTTCAACCGTTCGTTTTATTAACGCCCATAAACTGTCTGATTCGCTCTAATGGCGCATCGTCTGCCGGATGGCGCTGAATGCTGTCAGGCGCTGCATCTACTTGAATTAAGCCATCCTCCATAAAAATCACACGATCAGAAATCGACAAAGCAAACTCCATTTCATGGGTCACAATCAGCATGGTCATCCCTTCTCGCGCCAGATCCTGAATCACTTTAAGCACATCACCGACTAATTCAGGGTCCAATGCTGAAGTAGGCTCATCGAATAACATAATGTCGGGTGACATGGCTAAGGCGCGGGCAATCGCGACCCTTTGTTGTTGGCCGCCGGAGAGCTGATGCGGATATTTGTGGGCATGGGCCAGCAGACCGACCTTATCTAACAACCCGAGTGCTTGCGCCCGGCACTGCGTATCACTGGGGGAGAGATCATGATAGTGGGGCGCCAACATGATGTTATCGAGTAAGGTCATATGGGGGAACAGATTAAAGCTCTGGAAGACCATGCCAATGCGGCGAACACCTTGGCGCACGCGGGCCGTATCGGCGTTTGTGCTGGCCGTAATATAGTCTTCGCCGAACAAAATGATTTCCCCCTGGTCAATGGCTTCTAATGCATTGACGGTACGAATCAGCGAGGTTTTGCCTGAGCCTGAAGGGCCAATAATCGAGATTACCTCACCTGGCGTCACTTTGAGGTTAATGCCTTTGAGCACCTGATGCTGGCCATAAGCTTTGTGCAAATCCCGTATTTGCAGCGCTTGTGGTTGACCGGGTGAGGTCTTCAGCGTGCGGGCAGGCACGGGCATGGCGTCTTGCCGAAGTTTTTCGCATTCGGTGGTCGATAGGGTTTCCGGGCGACGTAACTGTAAGTCGAGATGTCGTTCGAGCCAGCGGAATAAGGCGCCGAACACGGTGACAATCATGACGTAATAAACGGCGACAGCCAGCAGCGTTTCGAGAACAAGAAAGTTCTGGGCATACAAGCGCTGCCCGGTCATCAGCAACTCGGGTAGCGAAATCACCGAGACCAATGAAGAAAGCTTCACGATGGTGACAAACTCATTGATCAATGTCGGTAACGCAATCCGAAACGCTTGAGGAATTACAATTAAACGTTCAATACCGATGCGGCCGATTGCCAGTGCTCGGCCCGCTTCTCGCTGGCCTCTAGACACCGACATCAGGCCGCCCCGGTGGATTTCCGTCATATAGGCGGCTTCAGTGACCACCATGCTGACCAAGCCCGCCATAAATGGAACGCCGAGGACATCACGGGTAAACGGTAGTAATTGTGGCAGGTTATACACGAAAACCAATAACACCAGCAGCGGCACACTGCGGAAAAACCAGACATAGACTGCTGCTGGCCATCTCAACCACGGTTTCGGGGACATTTTGGCATTAGCCAAAATAAACCCCAGTACCAACCCGATCAGCCAGGAGAGGCCGCTCAGTTGAATCACGGTGATGCAGGCCTCCCAGAAGGACTGCAGCGTGAACAGTGAAAAGAAGTAGGGCCATTCGAATGGCATAGGCGCTCCCGGATCAGGTATAGGGTGAGGACAAAGGGCCTTCAGGGCGGGATCGACCCTGAATCAATGGCTTATGGCGTCCGATTCTTATTTTTTGGATATGAACGATTGAACTGGGCTACGTTGAAATTGAGCTACCTTGAACGGAACCGTGTCGAACAGCAGGCACAGACATGGCCTATGTTGCCGTGGTCATCTTTTGCGGGCTCTTTCATGACCATGCCTGTGCGGGTAACGCGAGTTGTTCAGTGGTTAGCTCTTCAATTGTTAGCTCTTCAATCGTTGGCTCTTCAATCGTTGGCTCTTCAATCGTTGGCCTTGCTATCGGTTGCGATTATTCAGCCGTGACGGGCTGCAGTTTGTATTGATCCAGTAGTTTTTGATAAGTCCCATCATCGCGCATGGCTTGAAGGGCTTGCGCTAATGCGGTTTTTAAAGCGGTGTTGCCTTGCTTGACATAAATACCCAGTGTTTGCGGGTAGACCAGATCTGGCGAGCTGATTTTCAGTCTGCCTCGGGTTCTTTCCACAAACATACGGGCGGCACCGGCGATTTCCATCTGGGCTTGAATATTGCCGGACATCAGCGCTTGAGTGACTTCTGGTGCGGTGGGAAATTCTCGAACTTCAATCGCGGCTTTGCCATTGGCCTGACAATACTCAGTCGAGAGCTTTCCTAAGGCGCTGACCCAGACAGTTCCTTGTTGCAAACCGATGGTGACACCACATAGATCGCGCTCAGTTTGAGGATTGATGTTGCCATTTTTAGGGACGATGATCAGCGCGCCTGTTTTCGCGTAAGGAATCGCATCCGCCTGCTTAAGCCGCTCGGGGGTCACATACATACCTGAAATGACGGTATCAAATTTCTGTGATTGCAGCCCCAGTATCAGGCTGGTGAATTTGGTGTCTTCAAATGTCACCGACGTATTCAAATGCTTGGCCAAGGCGTGGGATACATCAGCATCAAAGCCCACAACTTGATCGCCTTGCCAGGATTCAAAAGGGGGGTAGCTAACCTCCATACCCACTTGGAGCTTTCCGGCTTCAAGTGTGGGGGCAGCAGCCCAAGCCGGGCTGATAGCAGTGAATGCGGTGACAGTGGTCAGACAGGTGGCGGCCAAGGTGCGCAATGTCCAGCGTTTCAGGGTAGCGGTTGGCGTCATCATCATAGGTCTCTCTTGAATTATTGTATTGGGCTTTGATTAAGTAGGGCTTTGGTTAAGTCGATCGCTGATTCAATAGCGCTTTGCTTGAATCTAAAGGCCTTACGTTTGCTCGACGTTATCGTCCAGATACAGTCGAATGCGTTTTTAAATGGCCGAAACTGCCCGGTTTTCGCGCATATTCTGGCAGGTGCCGTTCGCCATTTTTGAGCTGCTGATTCAGATAACGATAAGTCTGCAAAGCTTGTGCCCACATGTGGTCACCAATTGAGGTGGTGTCGTAATCCTCTGCATGAGATGAGGCCGCCACAAACTGGGGTAATGGCTTAATCTGGGTGTGGTAGTCGCAAGCAAAGAAAAGCGGAAAGGAATAGCGCTCAGTTTTGACCTTGCGGACTCGATGCGATGTTGCTGGGAATAGCCCTGCGGTCATGATTTCAAGCATATCGCCGACATTAATCACGAAGGCTTCTTCTCCGTTGACCCTTTGTGGGGGGGCATCAATCCAGACCCCTTGGTCATTCATGACCTCAAGCCCAGCTTGATCGGCCAGTAACATGGTGAAGCATTCGTAGTCGGTATGTGCGCCAATACCTGGACTATCTTCGGCGCTATCGTCATAGGGGTAGTGGATTAAACGGAGTTTGGATGGTGGGCAGGTGATCAAATGGTCGAAGTCATGCTCATCAAGCCCTAACGCCAACGCAAAGCCACTAAACAGACGCCGACCCATGGCAAAAACCGCCTCATAGTAGGCGTTCACTTGGGCCTTGAAATCAGGTAGATCTGGCCATTCATTGCCCCCGATCAACGGTGTGCCCGCCTGTACCAGCGGATGGTCAAGCGGTGTTTCAAAGCCAATATCAAAGGCTTCTTTGTGATCAGGTTTGCCCTGGCTATAAACCTCTTCACCTTCTGGAACAAAGCCCTTATGACTCTGTGACTGGCCAATATAGTGCTGCATCTTATGTTCAAATGGCAGGCTGAAAAACTGGCGCGCCGCCTCCCGCAGACCGGCAATCAGGGCGGGATCAATGCCGTGGCCACTGACATAAAAAAAACCGACATGACGAGCCGCCTCGGCCAGTTGCTGGGCGACAGCCTGACGGTCACTGAGCTGCTCACTTTGAAGACCACTGATATCAATAATGGGCAGAGCGGTAAAGCTGCGGTCGGGGCGAGACGGGGCTTGAGCGCTCTCTGTGTTCAGCGTGTCGGAAGTGTCTATTGTTTCGGAAGTGCTTATTGTTGTTGTCATAGTCAATCTCATTCACGGTGTGGTGGATGATGCGATGAATTGATTGAAATGCTGGCGCTCGGTTTGTGCCATCCAGCGATTGAGGCTGTCGAGATTGGCAACCGGCATCTCGGTAAAAGGCAGATGATGCAGATAACCGTCACGGCCAAATTCAGGGGTGAGCGTGAGTTGTTGATAGCCGCGGGCTAACTGAGAGCGCCAGACCTGCGCCCAAAACTGTTGGTGAAACGCTAAGCTTTTCGCATATTCAGGTGCTCCAGGATGCGGCACTTGAGGGCCTTGGTCATAGCCAACACGAGCCTGAATATGGTGCACTTGATCAATAAAAGGGCTGAGATCATCTTCGGCTGCGTTCAATAAACGCTCACAAACGAGCACCCAATGGCTGATATCGGTGGTAAAGCGTAGTTGGGGCAAAGCCTGAGCAATCTCTAAGGTGACCCATGGGCTGTAGAGTGAGCTTGCGCGATGGGTTTCAAAGCTCAGGAGAATGCCCGCCGCTTCACCTAACGCATGGGCTTGGCTGAAAAACTCGATTTGAGTGGCCAGTGGCCAACGATCATTCCCCGCCAGTACATTGATAAAGCGAGGGCTGAGGTCTTGGGCTGCTTCAAGAGCACGTGACAATTGTCGTAAATGATCCGCCGGTGTCTCAGATTGTTTGGGAATGACATCGCCACCGGTGAAAACCACCGCGATATAGTCCAGTTGCTCGTGGTTTAACCATTGGGCAAAGTCTTGACGCCGCTGTCGGTCGTCAACATCAAAACGCGCCTCTACGCCACAGGCATCCATCGCCGTTAGTTCAGCTAAGCAGGCGGCTCGGTTGCCATCCCAACCCCACAGTGTTTTGAAAATATCCAGTTGGCTCATGGCAATTCTCAACGGTGGTGAACGCCGGGCAATACGCACAGCATTTCATACAGCAAGGTGGCGCCCATTAAGGCGGTATTACCACTGGGGTCATAAGGTGGGGAGACTTCAACCAAATCGCCGCCGATGACGTTCAGCCCTTGGGCGCCACGTACGATCTCTAATCCTTGGGGCATCGTTAATCCGCCCGCTTCCACTGTGCCGGTGCCGGGAGCCACTGACGGATCTAAGCCATCAATATCGAACGAGATATAAACCGGTGTATTACCCATCTGCTGACGCACTTCGGCCATCAGTGGCACCAGTGATTTGTGCCAACACTCCTCGGCGGTGACGACTCGAAAGCCTTGTTGGCGGCACCAGTCAAAATCATCAGCCGCATAGCCTGTGCCTCGTAGGCCGATCTGAACGACTTTGCCCTCGGCTAAAAGCCCTTCTTCTTGAGCGCGACGGAAAGGGCAGCCGTGGGCGACTTCTTCGCCAAACATATGCTCGTTAACGTCGGCATGGGCATCAATATGAATCAAGCCAACGGGACCATGCTTTTTATGGATGGCTCTGAGAAGAGGCCAGGTGAGAGTGTGATCGCCCCCTAAGGTCAGCGGCACACAGTTCTCGGCCAATACTCGATCGTAAAATGCGGTGATGATGTCGAGATTTTTCGCCAGGTTGAAGGTATTGATCGGGACATCGCCGATGTCCGCCACTTGCAAGCTATCAAAGGGCGCAGCCCCTGTGGCCATGTTATAGGGCCGAAGCATGCGCGATTCATCACGTATTTGCCGAGGGCCCAGTCGAGTACCTGGGCGGTTGGACGTGCCAATGTCCATCGGAATACCAATGAATGCAACATCCAACCCCGCTGCTGACGTTTGGGTGGGGAGACGCATCATGGTGGCCAGTCCGCCAAAACGTGGCATCTCGTTACCACTGAGGGGCTGGTTTAAAGGTGCACCAAATGAGGTCATGCATAACTCCTAATAAGCCATCATGGGTCATGGCCGGTATGGTGCATGCTTGTTCAGTGCACCGCGCCGACTACAGAGGCTTAAGCATGATTCATGCCATATTTTAACTTTATGAATAATAAGGGCTTTTAGGTTTTGTGATTCAAAATTGCATTGTTTGGGCTGTGATCACGATGCATCGGTGAATCGTGATGCATCGATGCATCACCCTCATGTCGAGAGGGTTGTATGGCTCGGTGAGGGTTGATGAGTAACCAGAGCACCAATAAAAAGCTGGAGTGGTTATGGGCGAACAAGCGCGTGGGCTGTCAAATACAACCTCTGGACTGTCACAGACAAACGACGATGCGCTATTAAACAAAAGCGCGTTGTTAAACAAGATTATTGAAACGGCGCACGATCATTTGTTTGTGGTGGATGCCGAGGGGCGCATTCTGGATGTCAGCCCAGGGTGTTCTGCTGTTTATGGGATGAGTCGTGAAGCCTTGATGGCCAGTAATGTGAACCAATTAGTGGCCCAGGGTGTTTTGAGTCCTTCGATTAGTCAGCAGGTGTTAAAGACTCAGCAGCCTTGTCAGATGATGCAAATTACCGGGACGGGTCGCCGGGTGTTGGCAGAGGCTTACCCGGTCTTTGTTGATGGTCGCCTTGATTGTGTTGTCTCTCGCTCGATGGATCTCACCGATTTACAGCTGATGCAAGATGAGTATGCGTTGTTACAAAAAAGGATCAGTGATCAACTTAAGCGGGGCCCCGATGCCGGGCTCAGTGAAGAGTTGGCATTGGATGAGCTTGAAATTCGAAGCAACGCCATGCGCGAAATGGCGGGTCTGTTGCGCCGGGTTGCACCAACCGATGCAACGGTGATGATCCTGGGTGAGTCGGGCGTGGGAAAAACCGCCTTTGCCCGTCAGTTACACCAATGGAGTCGACGTGAAGCGGGGCCTTTTATTGATGTGAACTGTGCGGCGATTCCAGACAATCTATTTGAGTCGGAAATGTTTGGTTATCAACCTGGCGCTTTCAGTGGTGCGGCACGAGGGGGCAAAGCCGGGATGCTGGAAATGGCGGATGGCGGCACCTTATTTCTGGATGAAATCGCGGAATTGCCGCTGACGTTACAAAGTAAGCTCTTAAAAGTGATTCAAGATGGGCAAGTGACTCGGCTGGGCGATACGCAACCTCGGCAAGTCAATTTTCGGCTTGTGGTGGCGACGCATCAGGATTTAGCACAAGCCGTTGAAGCGGGCCGATTCAGGTTGGATTTGTTTTATCGGATTAATGTGCTGCCTGTGACACTCCCGCCTTTGCGCCAGCGCCGTGAGGATATTCCGGGCCTGGTCAACCTTCAGCTGGCCCGTTTAAACGAGCGCTACGGGCACAATCGTGTGATTCATCCCAGCTTATGGAATGAACTGATGAGCCATGATTGGCCGGGTAATGTCCGAGAGCTGGAAAACTGGTTAGAGCGTGCTTGGCTGACGTCGATGGGCGATGTGATTGGGGCGCCAGGCCAAACGTCTGCGGAGACTTATGCGCCCGTAACGCCAAGGGGCTCGGAAGTCATGGCAGAAGCTGAGCCGGTCGAGGGCGATTCATTAAAAGACATGTTAGAACGTTACGAGTCGCAGGTGTTGTCGCAGCTTTGCGAAACGGCTAACAGCACCTATGCATTGGCTAAACGATTAAATATCAGCCAGCCGAGTGTGGTGCGCAAACTGAGAAAGTACCACTTATGTTGTGGTGGTCGTCAAAGAAGAATGACGGCAGGCTCATCAATCAAAGCGTAAGGCAAGCAAAACGTAAACCGCGCAATGCGCAAAGCTAAACAGCAATAAAAACGGCGCAGCCTATGGGTGGGTGCGCCGTGGTCATTTTCGAGTGGTCATGGTCGAGCAGACATTCTCGAGCAGACATTGTTGATCTGTATTTTTATCAGCTGTACTGCTTATCAATACTTAGCCTAAGAAGGCGAGCATCGAAATAGCCGTGTAGGGCTCTTTGGCATCCAGCGACATCAGTAGGCTCAGGGCCACAATGATGAGGATCGAAAAACCAAAAACTTTTCGCGCCCAGCTTTCTGGCTGGGTGGTACGAAAGCCCTTCATTGTCAAATAGACCCAATACAAGCTCATCAGTAATGCGATGACCCCATAAATAGGCCCGGTATAACCAGTGAAGCTCAACACCATCACCGCAACGGTGAAGGCCAGGGTATAACCTAGCATATGCTGGCGTGCGGTTTTCAAGCCCCGAACAACCGGTAACACTGGGATTGAAGCGGCTTGATAATCCTTGAATCTGAAGATGGCGATGGCATAGGAGTGCGGCATCTGCCAAATACAGAAGATCAATAACAACGCCAGTGCGCCCAGATCAAACTGACCGGACACAGCACAATAGCCCACTACCGGCGGCATTGCGCCAGACAGGCTCCCCACTAGGGTGCCATGAATGCTTTGACGCTTCATGTAGAGGCTATAAACCCCGACATAAATAAAGAAGCCAAATAACGCCAGGCCAACGGTCAAGCTGTTGGTGAAAGCGGCGAGTAGGCCAAAGCCGGCGAGACCGACCAGCGTAGCGAAACTCAATACACCCGCGACACTCAACCGCCCCTGAACCAGCGGGCGGTTACGAGTACGTGCCATCAATGCATCGATATCACGATCAATCACATTGTTGTAGGCACATCCCGAGGCAATCACCAGCCCCAAGCCAATTAACGTGGCGAGAAGCTGGAGGGGGTCAATCTGGCCGCGAGCGGCCAGAAAGTAACCCCCCATGACGGCAATCGTATTGCCGCCAATGATGCCGGGCTTAGTGATGGTGAGATAATCTCGCCATACACTCGGTCGCGCGGATTGTTTCACCCTTGCATCATGCTCAGATGCAGATGATACATGATCCACAGAGAACCTCCGATGATGATGACGACGATCGCAGCGGTAAAGACGAAGGAAATTAAATTCCAGCCGCCTTCGGCTTTGCCATTCAGGTGCATGAACATCACCAGCTGTACCAGCACCTGCAATAGCGCAGTCACCACAATCACGCCAACCGTTGCCAGCGTGGAAAAGTCGCCTGCCATCACAGCCCAAAAAGGAATGGCTGTCAGAATGATGGATAGAATCAGACCCGTGACATAGCTTTTAACGCTGCCATGGGCACCATCATCATGATGAGTCGCATGATCACTCATATCACAGGGCTCCCATCAGGTAGACGAAGGAGAAGACGCAGATCCAGACGATATCCAAGAAGTGCCAGAATAGGCTCAAGCACAGCACACGACGACGTGTGACGGGCGTAATGCCTTTTTGGCTCAATTGGATCAGCATCACCAGAATCCAGATCAGACCAAAGGTCACGTGCAGACCGTGAGTACCGACCAGCGCAAAGAAGCCAGACAGAAAAGCACTGCGATCCGGACCAAAACCTTCAACAATCAGGTGATGGAACTCATAGAGCTCCATGCCGATGAAGCCCGCACCTAATAAGAAGGTAATCAACAGCCAGCTTTTCATCTGACCGACGCGACCAGAGTTCATCGCCAGCACACACATGCCGTAGGTGAAACTACTCAGCAGCAGCAGTGCTGTTTCCCACAGGACAAAGGGCAGCTCGAAGATATCTTTACCGCTCGGGCCACCGGCAACGCCAGGGATGAGCACAGCATAAGTCGCGAAGAGTGTGCCGAAAATCAGCAAGTCACTCATCAAGTAGATCCAGAAACCGAACACCGTAGTGGCGCCAGTATCGTGGTGCTCATGCCCGTCGTGGGCATGAGTGTCGTGATTAGTCAAAGTGTTGGTTGCCATATTAAGCCTGCATCTCCACACGTTTTTGGTGCTCACGCTCGATGCGTTCGACTTCGGCGGCCGGGACATAATAGTCCACGTCGTCATTAAAGACGCGCGCCATCACACTGACGAAAACACCAATACCGCTCGCGATTACCAGCCACCAGATGTGCCAGACCAATGCAAAACCCATGATGGTTGCAAACAGCGTAATCACAGGACCTGCAACAGTGTTTTTAGGCATATGAATATCTTCATAAGGCCCTTGGCTCAGGTGGGCGTTGGCACCATGTTTTTGCTTGTCATGCCAGAAACTATCGATTTCAGACGCTTCAGGCAGTTTGGCAAAGTTATAGAAAGGCGCCGGTGAAGACGTGGCCCACTCCAGCGTACGACCATCCCAAGGATCGCCAGTAACATCCAGATTTTTCTCGCGATCACGCACACTGACAATCATTTGGATGACGGTGGAGACAATGCCCAGCATGATCAGAACAGCACCGAACCAAGCCACAATCATCAATGGCTGCCAATCAGTATTGGCATAAGATTGCATACGGCGGGCTGCGCCATCGAAGCTGAGGATATACAGCGGTGTAAAGGCGAGGAAGAAACCGACCAGCCAGCACCAGAAAGAACATTTACCCCAAGCTTCATTCAGCTTGAAGCCAAAGGCTTTCGGGAACCAATAGGTCAGACCTGCCAACATCGCAAAGACCACACCCCCAATGATGACGTTGTGGAAGTGTGCCACCACAAACAGGGTATCGTGCAGTACAAAGTTAGCCCCCGGTACGGCCAACATCACACCGGTTACGCCGCCGTAACTGAAGGTGATGATAAAGCCCAGTGTCCACAGAATCGGTGAGCTGAACTCGATGCTGCCGCGATACATGGTGAACAGCCAGTTGAAGATCTTCAAACCGGTGGGGATGGCGATAATCATCGTCATAATACCGAAGAAGGTATTGACGCTGGCGCCTGAGCCCATGGTGAAGAAGTGGTGCAGCCAGACCACAAAGGAAAGCCCTGTGATGGCAACGGTGGCCCAAACCATAGCGTTATAACCGAACAAGGGCTTACGCGAGAAGGTGGCCACCACTTCGGAGTAAACCCCGAAAGCCGGTAATACCAGCAGGTACACTTCAGGGTGACCCCAGGCCCAGATGAGGTTGACATACATCATCTGGCTGCCGCCGGCGGCCATCGTAAAGAAGTGAGTACCGAGATAGCGATCCAGTGTCAGCAGTGCAATGGTGACGGTCAGAATCGGGAAGGCCGCAATGATGATCACGTTGGCGCACAGGGCTGTCCAAGTGAAAATCGGCATCTGGAACAGGCCCATGCCTTTGGTGCGCATCTTCATGATGGTCACGAAGAAGTTCACGCCGGTCAAGGTGGTACCGATCCCTGAAAGCTGCAACGACCATATCCAATAATCCACCCCGACATCGGGACTCTTAATAATGCCCGAGAGTGGTGGGTAGGACAGCCAGCCCGTTTTAGCGAATTCACCGATAAACAGTGACAGGTTGACCAGGATGACCCCGCCAACGAACAGCCAGAAGCTCAGGTTGTTCAGGAAGGGGAAGGCCACATCGCGCGCACCGATTTGCAGCGGAACGACCAAGTTCATCAAGCCGATGATCATGGGCGTGGCGACAAAGAAGATCATGATGACACCGTGGGCGGTGAAAATCTGATCATAGTGGTGAGGCGGTAAGAAGCCTTCCGCACCACCTGCGGCCAGCGCTTGTTGTGAGCGCATCATAATCGCATCGGCAAAGCCCCTAACGAGCATCACCAATGCAACCAAGTAATACATGATACCGAGTTTTTTATGGTCAACAGAGGTGATCCACTCTGACCACAAATAACCCCATTTTCGATAATAAGTAACCAACCCTACGACAATAGCGCCGACAATCGCGATGACCGCAACGGTCCCCATGATAATCGGCTCATGGTAGGGAATGGAGTCCCAGCTGAGTTTTCCGAACATGAGTTACTCCACTGCCTCCGCGTGCTGTTGAGTCGAGTCTGAATGATGAGCTCCAGACATGGTGTGACCCGCTGTCGGCTCGTGCTCATTCTGAGCCATGGCTGCCATGTGGCCTTCCTGGAAGATGCCCAGCACTTTGTTATAAAAGCCCTGATCAACACTTGGGAAGTATTCCACTTCGTTGGCGATGCTGGGTTTAGCCACGGTGTTATAACCTTCTGGGAAGGTCAGTGCCGCGCCTTGGCTATTTTTGACTTTCTCAACCCAAGCCTGGAAGTCTGCATCAGATGTGATGTGTGTCTTGAAGGTCATCTCAGCAAAGCCTTTACCACTATAGGCCACTGAGCGGCCATCATAGACGCCGACTTCATTCCCAATCAGGTGCAGGGTATTGCTCATGCCCGACATGGCATAAATCTGTGTACCCAACCGAGGAATATAGAAGGAGTTCATGACACTGCCCGATGTCACGCGGAAATTAATCGGCGTGTCTTTCGGTGCATACAGCTCATTGATTGTGGCAATGCCTTGTTCTGGATAGACAAACAACCACTTCCAATCCAGTGAAATGACATCCACTTCAAGCGGGGCTTTGTCCACTGAATCCAGTGGTTTATGCGGATCCAAACTGTGTGTGGTTTGCCATGTAATCACCCCAAGGAACAAGATGATAATAAATGGCGCCGCCCAAACAGCAGCTTCGATTTTATTCGAATGTGACCAGTTAGGTAGGTAAGTGGCCTTGTTCTTTTCAATGTTGCTACGGCGATAACGCCAAGCAAAGAACAAGGTCATAAACACGACAGGAATCACCACCACTTGCATTACACCAAACGCAAGAATGATTAGATCTTTCTGTTGTGCCCCGATCTGGCCTTTGGGGTTGAATAGTGCCAAATCGCAACCGCTAAGCAATAACGGAAGCGCTGCGAGCACCATCCACCCTGACGTACGCAGGAAAGGGATTTGTCGCATGTTCAGACCTCATCAGATTTAAGCGCGGGCATGTTATCACGCTTGATCTGCATCAACTACTCATTCACAGAATATAGATATGCATCAAAGCAATATAAAATCTTGAGTAAATCAAGCGGAAGATCAGTCAGATAGCAGATCTGATGGGGTGTGTCTGAGAGAGAAGAAGATGGCTTAGGGGGCTGGCTGGATAGTGATCACTAACCTGGGATATAAGACCGGCTGTAGGGTAGGAGCTCTGCATGATAATCATTTTCACTGCGACACCCTTGCGGCATATTGTCGCACCCTAATATTGTCGCACCCTAATGAAAGCCGAACTGAATCCGACCCTCTACTCAAAAGGGGTAATATCATACTCGGCTGATCCTCATGGCACGAGTATTTAAATCAGTTACCTGGCTGTGTTTATTTACAGTATCGGCTGTTGGCCGTTATCCTGTTCTAGCCTGAGCCCTCATTGAACCTATGAGTCTGTCACCTTGTCCGATTCGTGATCCCGTCGATCCGTGCATCGATTGACCTTTGAATCGGTCTAGATTGAGATCAAGCGTGCTGCATGAAATTGTATATTGCTGAAAAACCAAGCCTTGCCCGGGCCATTGCGGCGGTATTACCGGGCCCGCAAAAAAAAGCAGACGGCATGATTCAATGTGGCGGGGATCAAGTCGTCTCTTGGTGCATCGGCCATTTATTAGAGCAAGCTGAACCCGATGCCTACGGTGATCAGTATAAAAAATGGCGCCTGGATACTTTACCCATTGTGCCTGAGCAGTGGCAGCTTAAGCCTCGCGCCAGTGCACGCGGTCAGCTGGCGATACTGCGTAAACTGGTGAAACAAGCCGATGATATTGTTCATGCCGGTGATCCTGATCGCGAAGGCCAACTCTTGGTTGACGAAGTGATTGATTATCTCAAAGTCCCCAAGGCCAAACGCGCCCGTATCCAGCGTTGCCTGATTTCAGATCTCAACCCTGCCGCCATCCGCAAAGCGCTGAACAAAATGCGGCCCAATACAGAGTTTATACCGTTATCTGTTTCCGCGTTAGCACGTTCAAGAGCGGACTGGCTGTTTGGTATGAACATGACCCGCGCCCTCACACTCAAAGGCCAGCAAATGGGCTATCAAGGGGTCTTATCAGTGGGCCGAGTGCAAACGCCGATTCTTGGCTTAGTGGTGCAACGGGATCACGACATTGAGGCTTTTCAGTCGAAACCCTATTACGAGGTGGATGCCCACCTGCTGACAGCAGCACAGGCACGATTCAAAGCCCGCTGGCAGCCCAGCGAAGCCTGCGCGCCCTGGCAAGATGAAGAGGGACGCGTGTTACACCGGCCACTGGCCGAAAATGTCGCTCAACGCATTACTGGCCAAAACGCCACCGTGACCCAAGCCACTCGCAAGCCCGGCCAGCAGCCGCCGCCTTTGCCTTACAACCTCTCTAGCCTGCAAATTGACGCGGCCAAACGGTATGGCCTCAGCGCCCAAGCGGTATTAGATGCCGCTCAAACGCTCTATGAGCGCCATCAACTGATTACTTACCCGCGCTCAGACTGCCGTTATTTGCCTCGGGAGCACTGGTCTGAAGCAGGGGGGATCAGCCAAGCCATTCAAACCCATGAACCCGAGCTTGCATCTGCTGTGCAGGGCGCTGATTTGAGCCTTAAAGGGCGCGCCTGGAATGACAAACAAGTACAGGCCCACCATGCCATTATCCCCACCGCACGGGCCGCTCGGGTGACCTTAAACCGTGTCGAACAGCAGGTGTATGCCCTGATTGCACGGCAATACTTGATGCAGTTTTACCCGCCGTTTAGCTACACCGACACCCAACTCACCCTAGACATTGCCGGTGGCACTTTTGTTGCGCGTGCTCGTGAAACCCGCGACCTGGGCTGGAAGCAACTGATCAGCTCATCGACCAAGGGCGAGCGAAACGAACAAGACGACGCCTCAGAAGCCGACACCAACGCCTCACTCCCACCGCTTAACCCAGGGGACACCTTATGGTGTGAGCGGGGCGAGGTGTTGGACAAAGCCACCCAGCCCCCGAAAGCCTTTACCGATGCCACCTTATTAGCCGCCATGACCGGCATCGCCCGCTTCGTGCAAGACCAAGCACTGCGGAAAATCCTCCGAGACACCGACGGTCTAGGCACCGAAGCCACCCGCGCGGGCATCCTGGAATTACTCTTTACACGCGGCTTTTTATCGCGCCAGGGCAAACTCATTCACGCCACCCCAGCGGGGAAAGCCCTGATCGCCGCCTTACCCGAAGCGCTTGCCCGGCCCGACATGACCGCCCACTGGGAATCCCATCTCGACGCCATGAGTCGCCGCGAATACGGCTACCAAGCCTTCATGACTCAACTCAGCACCGCCCTGCCAGACCTCATCGCCCAACTGAACCCGGCGCCACTACAAGGCATCCCCAGCGCCTCCAAAGGGAAAGGGAAAAGAGGCAGCAAAAAAACACGACGCCCGACCAAACCCCGACAAAGCACGGGCTCACAAAACAGCCGCTCACAACAGGCTACACGCGCTCAACGGCGCCGACCCGAGGCTAACTAGAGGCGAGGTGGCGTCAATGCTGAAGGGCGCAATGAATGGCGATGGTGTATAAACCGTGATTGCTTTGATCTGGAATGGTGTTATCTGCTTCATCACAATGATCAAGCACCACAAATCCAGGTTAGTGGATTGAGCGCTCTTGGCCGGAAAATGAAGCGGCCAACAAGCCGTGAAAACAAAACGTTCACGCTCAATTGGCCGCTATGATCCAATTGATGGATTTTGAGCGTTTGGGTTAAGCCCTTTGATTGAGCTTTGGCATAAGCGCAAACACGCCCCAGCCCAAATACTCTCGCGTGTAGGCCGCGTGGCGTTCGGGCTCTGTGCTGAGTTTGGCGTGGATTTCTTCCGCCAACTCATCATCGGGGTTTTCTTCAAGCCAGCGGCGCATGGTGAGCCACTTGGCCGCTTCGTATCTGTCCCAACCATCTTGATTGGCGAGCACCATCTCAACCACGTCGTAACCGAGGGCGCCAAAAGAGGCGATAAGTTCTGGCAGGCTGAGAAAGTCGGAGATTGAGTGAGCAAGACACTTTTTGGCAATCTCTTCCGTTGGCGGTAATTGTCGCCAGTAAGGTTCGCCAATCAGCATGACGCCGCGAGTGCGCAAGCTTTTCGCCAGCAGTTCGAGGGTGCCCGCGACACCGCCGCCAATCCAGGTGGCGCCGACACAAGCGGCTACATCCGCTTTCTCGTCAGCCACGTAACCTGCGGCATCGTTGTGAATGAACTGGACTTGATGGGCAACGCCGAGCTCCTCCGCCCGCTGTTTCGCCTGTGCGGTGAATAGCGGGCTCATGTCGACGCCGGTGCCAGTAATGCCGTAGTCTCGTGCCCAGGTACACAGCATTTCGCCTGAACCGCTCCCCAGGTCAAGCACTCGCGCTCCTGACGCTAGGCGCAGCGCCGCTCCGAGCGTCTCGAACTTGTCAGGTGTGAATGGGTTGTGGATGCGGTGTTCACTTTCCGTAATGTTGAAAATCCGTGGGATATCCAATGTATTCATTCCTTAACAGTTACCAATCGCTTGGGCAAATAACTTGTTTATCACTTTTACCCTTGTACTGAGAGAAATCTAATTCACCCGCATGCAGAATTGGATCAATTACGGTAATTAAAGCAAGCCGGTGCACAAGTTTAAATTTCAAAAAATATCCTCAATACTGAGCGAGTGCGGTATATAAGAAATTTTTTATATATTGAAATATCTGGCGCCATGACGCCAGTTAAAAATGAACATCTATTGACATGGATTATGCGCTATCTTTGAACGCCATCACTGGATCGAAAGAACGCCAGGTTATCGAGAAGTCGTGATTACCCGCAAAGGAAGTGAAGCATTGGATAAGTATTTTTTGATATGAATTGATGTACTTTGATTCGGCGATCGGTGTCAATTAAAAGGCTTGTTCACGAGCCGCTAGCGACTCGCTTCAAACCTTTTCAGCGATTTAATGCCGATGTACGCCATATCCATTTACATCATATCAATGTACTTTGGATGTTGTTGTATTCTGCCAATCCATGCCAAAACTGCAGGGTAGTCCTTTAAATCGAAGCCGCCTTCATGAGCCACATGAGTATACCCATATAGGCTAATGTCTGCCGTAGAGAGGGCATCGCCGATGAGATAGGGCGTAGTTGAAAGCTGTGTCTCCATAACCGCTAATGCCTTATGTCCCCCTGACTGCTTGTCTTCGTATTCTGCTCTTCGTTCTTGAGGTAAGCCGAGATATTTGGCGATGAAGCGCGCCACCGCGATATAGGGTTCGTGGCTGTACTGCTCAAAAAACTGCCACTGCTGCACCTTCGCAATTTCGAAGTGATCTGATGGAAGTAATGGGCTGCCTAGGGCCAAAAAATTAAGTATGGCGTTAGATTCGGACAAGCATCGCCCGTCTTCGAGCTCAAGAAGCGGAATCTTTCCGTTGGGGTTCTTCTGCAAAAACTCAGCTTTCGATGTGCCTCCTGCCAATATATCTACCGGAATCCATTCATGTTCGATATCCAGCAATGAACATAAAAGCTTGATTTTATAGCAGTTACCGGACAGACCATCGCCATAAATTTTCATCCGCGTTCCTTAGTTTTGACTGTTATAGATCTTTATTTTGACTGTTATAAGCTTCAATGACTTTTTGCCAACATCCTTTAACCTCTTTAATAATGGCGGGATGGCCGTGTATCGCATTGGGCCGTACCCTTGCGGGGAGATTTTGCAGCAACCAGTCATCCGACCAGCCTTGCCATTCACCCGCCACACATCGCAGATTGCCCTCTAATACGGGGTAAACCTCGTACCACAGAATATCTTCCGCTTCCCGCAAAGAGAGCCCGCACTCAGACACTGTGCGGGCAATGTATCGGAATACGTAGTCCTCTATTTCGGTGTCAAGAAATAGATCGGATAACGCTCGCCATATTTTGAGCTTATCTTCGTTAATCATTCTATTCATTCCGCTGGTAAGCCAAAGTGGCGGACATAGCGAAGCGCGTCAACGACGGTTCCGCCGAGCTTTCATGATTTTCGAGACTGGCGTTTCTTCATCGACTTTCAACACAGGTTCTTATGCTGATTTGAGCTAAAGCGTGGCAAAGCTCAGATATTATCTGAATTGAGGTGTTTTGGAAGGCTTGCAGTGGGAAGGGCGGCTTTGTGTGCCGCCCCAGGAGGGTGGTGATTTATAAGATCATGGCGGCGGTCCAGCCGGCCGCGATCAGTGGGATGTTGAAGTGTAAGAAGGTGGGGACGACGCTATCCCAGATGTGATCGTGTTGGCCATCGGCATTGAGCCCGGCGGTGGGCCCGAGGGTTGAGTCTGAGGCCGGGGAGCCTGCATCGCCTAAGGCGGCGGCGGTGCCGACGAGTGCGACGGTAGCCATGGGCGAAAAGCCAAAGTTAAGGGCGATCGGGACATACAGTGAGGCAATGATGGGGATAGTGGAGAATGAGGAGCCAATTCCCAGGGTAATCAGTAGGCCGACAAGCAGCATGATAAGCGCGGCTAAGCCTTTATTATCACCGATCAGTTCGGTCGAGCTGATGGCTAGCGTTTCAACTTCGCCACTGGCCTGCATGACGCTGGCGAAGCCCGCGGCGGTGATCATAATAAAGCCCACCAGCGTCATCATCCGCATGCCTTCGGTAAAGATGCTGTCTTGTTCTCGCCAATGAAAAACGCCACTTAACGAGAGCAAGGCGAAACCAAAAACCCCGCCGAGCACCATCGATCCGGTGTAGAGCTGCGTCACAACCGTGCCCACTAATGCAATGAGCAGGATGGCCTTTTGCTTGCCGGTTAAGCGTTGTGTCGTTTGGGTGGAGGTGCGGTCGCCTTTGATCAGATCGCGATCTTCATAGTGGCGACTCTTGCGATAACTGACCAGGATGGCAAAGGCCAGCCCCAGTGCCATGCCGCCAATGGGGATGGGCATTGCCATGGGGACCATCTGCCGTGTGATTTCCAGGCCAAAATCGGCGCCACTTTGGTTGAGGTTGGTGAGCAAGATGTCGTTCAGAAAAATAGCGCCAAAGCCGACCGGTAAGAGCATGTAAGGGGCGGTAATGCCGAAGGTGATCACACAGGCCACTAGACGACGATCAAGATTGAGGTGATTCATCAGCTTGAGTAACGGCGGCACGAGTACGGGAATAAAGGCAATGTGGACCGGAATCAGATTCTGCGAGCTGACCGCTGCGGCGAGTAAGGCCGCTAATAGGGTATAGGTGACGGTTTTGCGTTGACTGCTGGCCTCATCAATGTGAAAACGCGCAATGGCACGGTTGGCCATGGCTTCGGTGAGGCCCGAGCGTGATAGTGCTACGGCGAAAGCCCCTAAGACGGCATAGGCCAAGGCGATCTTGGCGCCATTACCTAAGCCATCGTTAAAGGCGCTTAGAATTGAGTCGATCGGCATACCGGCGTAAAGCCCACCGACCAAGGTGGCGACGATTAAAGCAAACACGACGGACACACGAGCAAGGCTCAGGCCCACCATGACGAGAATGGCTAATACAATCGCGTTCATAATTGTTGGCTCTTATTGTTGGAATGCCATGGTTTGACATTGAACTCAGGTGCATTGAGCACAGGTTCATTAAACACAGAGACATTGAATCCCTGTGCGATGAATCACCGCGCACTGAGTACCGTGAAAATGGCCCCGGCGGCGGATAACGAAACGGGTGATCACGCCGGTGATTGCGGGGCCAAAGTGTGATTAATGCAGGCTGGGTAAAAGGCCTGCATTAAGCAGCGGGTTGAGCGTCCGGGCCGCCAGTAGCTCACAAGCCCTCTCAATGTCAGGCGCAAAGAAGCGGTCTTGCTCGTAATGGGTGACCTGCTCGCGTAATTGCTGGCGGGCTTGTTCGAGTGGGGCCGAGGTGGTGAGCCCATGCCGCATATCCAACCCTTGGCAAGCCCCTAGCCATTCAATGGCCAGAATGTTGCGCACGTTTTCGGCCATCTCCCAGAGTCGTTTGCCCGCAGACGGTGCCATCGAGACGTGGTCTTCCTGATTGGCGGAGGTGGGCAAGCTGTCAACGCTGTGGGGGTGGGCAAGGGCTTTATTTTCACTGGCCAGCGCGGCGGCAGTGACTTGAGCGATCATAAAGCCGGAGTTGACGCCCCCATTTTCAACTAAGAAAGGCGGAAGCTGAGACATATGCTTGTCCATCATCAGCGAAATGCGCCGCTCGGCCAGGGCGCCGATTTCAGCAATGGCTAACGCTAAGTTATCTGAAGCCATCGCGACGGGTTCGGCGTGGAAGTTGCCGCCTGAAATAATCTCATCATCATCGGCAAACACGAGCGGGTTGTCGGAAACGGCGTTGGCTTCAACTTCGAGGATCTCAGCCACATTGCGAATTTGGGTGAGGGCGCCGCCCATCACCTGTGGCTGACAGCGAAGGGAGTAGGGGTCCTGCACTTTGTCGCAGTCCGCATGGGAGTGCCCAATCTCACTCGTTTCGCCGAGTAAGTGGCGGTAGGCCGCAGCGGCATCGATTTGCCCTCGTTGTCCGCGAACCGCATGAATCCGGGCATCAAAGGGGGCGCGTGAGCCCAGCGTTGCTTCAACCGTTAAAGCCCCGCAGACGGTGGCGGCGGCATATAAATCTTCCGCCTCGAATAGCCCACGTAGGGCGTAAGCCGTGGAGACCTGAGTGCCATTGAGCAGTGCTAGCCCCTCTTTGGGCGCCAGCGCGATAGGTTCAAGGCCTGCAATGCTCAGGGCTTCTTTGGCTGTGATCCATTCCCCTTGATAGCGCGCTTTGCCTTCGCCGATCAGTACCACACTCATATGGGCCAAGGGCGCTAAATCACCGGAGGCGCCCACCGAGCCTTTGAGGGGAATATGAGGATAGACCTCTGCGTTGATCAGGGCGATCAACGCATCAAGCACTTGGCGGCGAATACCTGAAAAACCACGGGCCAGGCTATTGACCTTCAACACCATGATCAGCCGGACCAGCCGATCATCTAACGCAGCACCGACGCCAGTGGCATGGGATAAGACCAATGAGCGTTGGAGTGCTTCAAGGTCATTGTTTTCAATACGGGTTTGAGCCAGCAGCCCAAAGCCGGTGTTAATGCCGTAAACCGTACGGTTGTGATCGACGACACGGTTGACGCAATCGACACTTTTTTGAATCTCTTCGTTGGCACTATCGGACAAACTGACCTTGACCGGGGATTGGAACACCTGTCGAGCTTGTGCCAAGGTCATTTTGCCGGGCTGAATCTCTAGATGGGCCATGGTGCTTACTCCTGTGACTGAGAAGACGGGGATTGAGAGAGCAGACCCTGCATCGGTAAATCGAGTCCGTTCTCACGGGCAGAGGCTTGGGCAATTTCGTAGCCCGCATCTGCATGGCGCATCACCCCAGTACCGGGGTCGTTACGCAATACCCGGCCTAAGCGTGCATGAGCCGCTTCGCTACCATCGGCCACAATCACCACGCCTGCGTGCTGGGAATAGCCCATGCCGACGCCGCCGCCATGGTGCAGGGAGACCCAAGTGGCGCCACCTGCCGTGTTCAGTAAGGCATTGAGCAGGGGCCAATCAGAGACAGCATCGGAGCCATCTTTCATCGATTCCGTTTCGCGGTTAGGGCTGGCGACCGAGCCCGAATCCAGGTGATCACGACCAATGACCACCGGGGCTTTCAGTTCTCCATTTTTAACCATCTCATTGAAGGCCTGACCCAAACGCGCGCGATCTTTTAAACCGACCCAGCAGATACGGGCGGGCAAGCCTTGAAAACTGATACGCTCGCGGGCCATATCCAGCCAGTTGTGGAGGTGCGGATCGTCAGGAATCAGTTCTTTAACTTTTTGATCGGTCTTGTAAATATCTTCCGGATCACCCGACAGTGCCGCCCAGCGGAAGGGACCGATACCCTGACAGAATAAGGGGCGAATATAGGCTGGTACGAAACCGGGGAAATCAAAGGCATTCTCGACGCCTTCTTCTTGGGCCATTTGGCGAATATTGTTGCCGTAATCGAAGGTGGGAATGCCCATCTTCTGGAAGTCGAGCATGGCTTGTACATGAACGGCCATTGATTGCTTGGCGGCTTTAACGGTGGCCTGAGGTTCGGATTGGCCACGAGTGACGTACTCGTCCCATGTCCAACCGGAGGGCAGGTAGCCGTGCAAGGGATCATGGGCGCTGGTTTGATCCGTCACCATATCAGGCTTGACGCCCCGCTTGACCAGCTCCGGCAGCACATCGGCAGCATTGGCACATAGACCAATAGAGATGGCTTTGCCTTCGGCGGTGTAGCGTTCAATCCGGGCCAGTGCATCATCCAGATCGTCCGCTTGCTCATCCAGATAACGCGTGCGTAGACGAAAATCGATACTGCTTTGCTGGCACTCGATATTAAGTGAGCAGGCCCCGGCGAGCGTTGCCGCGAGGGGTTGAGCACCGCCCATACCACCCAAACCAGCAGTCAGAATCCAGCGACCTGTCAGATCACCATCAAAGTGCTGGCGACCGGCTTCCACAAAAGTTTCATAGGTGCCTTGGACAATGCCCTGAGAACCGATATAGATCCAAGAACCGGCGGTCATCTGGCCGTACATCATCAAGCCTTTTTGATCCAGCTCGTTGAAGTGCTCCCAGTTGGCCCAAGCGGGCACCAAGTTAGAGTTGGCAATCAGCACTCGCGGCGCATCTTGGTGAGTTTCAAAGACACCGACCGGTTTCCCTGATTGGATCAGCAAGGTTTGGTGATCTTCCAAACGCTGCAAGGTCTCGATAATTTTGTCATAACAGTCCCAATCACGGGCGGCACGGCCAATGCCGCCATAGACCACTAAGTCTTCAGGGCGCTCTGCAACATCAGGATGAAGGTTGTTCATCAGCATTCGCATGGGCGCTTCAGTCAACCAACTTTTGCAGCTGAGCTGGCTACCTGTCGGTGCAGCAATCTGACGGGAGGCATCATGGCGTTTATGGTGGGACATGACAAAATTCCTTTATTAAACGTTTGTTCGTGGATGATGAATCGTGGTGACGAATCGTTCGCAATGCCCGGTGCTAGCGCTCCAGGGCCAATTGAAAAATCACCCTGGCGGCGGCACGGGCGGTACGATTGTCGATATCATGCTGGGGGTTAAGTTCGGCGATATCGGCAAGGCGAAGCTTGCCGCTATCGCGAATGAGATCGATCAAAGGCTCGATCAAACTCAGTGAGACGCCCCGTGCAGCAGGCGCGCTGACACCAGGGGCCTCTGCCGCCGGGAGTACATCCAGATCCAGGGTGAGATAGAGGTGATCACAGGCGTCGATAAAGCTTTTCAGATCGCGCCGAATGTCACTCATTTGCTCGGGTTGAAAGTCCCGGTCCTCGCGCACCAAAACATCAAGCTGGGCTGCACGGTTGAACAGGGCCTGAGTATTGGCGGCTCGGCTAACGCCTAAGCAGGCATACTTAAAAGGCCAATGGCGTTGAGCGCATTCGTGAGCAATTTGCGCAAAGGGCGTGCCCGAAGAATGCACATGAGAGGGATCGCGCAGATCAAAGTGAGCATCGAAATTGATAATACCGATATGAGGCGCTGGCTCACCTTGTGGGTGGAGGTATTGAGCCAGCCCTGACCAGCTGCCAAAGGCCACTTCGTGCCCACCCCCCATGACAATGGGCAAGTGACCCGCTTCGAGTAACTCGGCGACGCGATCAGCCAGTTGTTGTTGAGCACTTTCCAGCGCATCGTCTTCACAACGAATATTGCCCGCATCATAAGCCGGGGCATGGCGATGCCACGCCAGCGGCGCCAATGCTTGGCGCATGGCCGCAGGCCCTTGTACCGCCCCGGTACGCCCTTTATTTCGGGCCACGCCCGCATCACTTTCAAAGCCCAGTAAGGCACAGCCTGATGGCGCGGCTTCAGTGAGCGGTTGAATCTTCTGATGCCAGCGTTCGCTATTCGCTTCCGGGTCAATACGGCCCGTCCAAGGAGACATATCGAGGCTTGTGAGAGGTGTCGTATTAGAGACCATGGGTGATGACTCCTTGGAATAAACGGTGTCGTAACCGTCCGGGCTGTACGGCATAAGCCAGCTCGGCGGGGGTCTCGACATCCCACACACAAAGATTGGCCACGGCCCCTTCGTAGAGGCGACCGAGCCCTTCTAATCCCAATGCCGTGGCGCCATGCGCGGTCATCCCTGCCAGGGCTTCTTGGGGCGTCATACGAAACAGCGTGCAAGCCAAGTTGAGCATCAGCGTGGGCATAAAGAGAGGGGAGCTACCGGGGTTGGCATCGGTGGCAATGGCCATGGGCACACCCGCTTGGCGCAGAGCCTCAATCGGCGGTTGTTGTGTCTCGCGCAAGGTGTGGAAAGCGCCCGGCAGGATCACCGCGACCGTGTTGGCCTCACGCATAGCGGCAATGCCATGATCGTCTAAGTATTCAATATGATCGGCAGAAAGGGCGCCGTGACGTGCTGCCATCGCGGTTCCGCCAAGGTTCGAGAGCTGCTCGGCATGGATCTTAATGGGCAGGCCATGCTGTTGGGCAGCCTTAAAGATCCGTTCACACTGCTCGACAGAAAACGCAATTTTTTCGCAAAAAACATCCACCGCGTCGGCCAAGCCTGCAGCCGCTGCTGCCGGAATCATCTCTTGGCATACTAAATCGACGTAAGCATCACTCTGATCTTGGTATTCAGGCGGTAGCGCATGCGCGCCCAATAATGTGGTTACCACTTGGATGGGAAAGCGCTCACCAAGACGGCGTGCCACCCTGAGCATTTTGAGTTCATCTTCGAGGGTCAGCCCATAGCCCGATTTGATTTCTACACTGGTCACACCCTCGGCCATTAGGGCTTCAAGACGAGGTTGGGCCAGCCTGAACAGCTCATCTTCACTGGCGGCGCGGGTGGCGCGAACCGTACTGATAATGCCGCCGCCCTTTTTGGCGATCTCTTCATAGCTGGCCCCTTCAAGCCGCGCCTCAAACTCTTCCGCTCGGGAGCCACCGAAAATCAGGTGAGTGTGGCAATCCACTAAGCCTGGCGTCATCACGCCACCGCGCCCCATCTCCGTACAGTCTTTGGCCCACTGCTCATCAAATTCACTCATCGGTGACAAGGTGATGATCCTGGCCCCCTCGGTGATCACTGCCATGGGTTCAGGCCGTGTTCTGAGGCCATCAAAGATGATGATGTCGCGCCACAGGCACCGACTCATTGCATTCGACATAGGGCGCTCCTCTTCATCATGGTGATCGCATCATCTGGAATCAAAATGGATCTTGAATGATTCATGTCAAATCATAATGTATATACAGTTAAGCGATGGATGACAGGGTTCGTCAAGATGGTCGATGAAAAAATAACCTGAAGGCGCCGGGCGTCGAAAAATTGATTTTTATATTTTTTCAATAAAAACAATGAGTTGATATTATTTTTTGGTGATTTTTTCGGTTTTAAAAATGGTTTTATTAGACTAATGTCGGTTTAGGTGAGTAGCCGATTTACTTCAATTTAGCTTGATATGTATATACATTGTGGCACAAGGAACCGAGGCATTAGAAACAGAGACGTTAGAACAAAAAGCGAGCGCTATTGGGCCTTGCATGGTGAAGCGATCACTGTAGCCAAGCCCTACTCACGCGACATACAACAAGAGGCATATTCATGCGCCCTTCAAGTCCCTTATCCCCCCAGCGACCCCCATTCGCTCAGATCTTTAAGTTATTTTTCCCCAGTGCATTAGGCATACTGATTTTCTTCATCCCCGTTGAAATACAAGGTCGCAGCACGATATTGCTCGATCACCTGGTGACTGGCGCAAAAAGCGTTTTAGGTGAAGCCAGTGGTGTTTATGCATTGGCGCTGATTGTGGCCGGTGCGGTTTATCCGCTGCTGAAAGGCCATTGGAATCGTAATGTGACAGAGTGCATCTTCACCGTGCTGAAATGGCTTGGGGTGATCGCGGCACTGATGGCACTGACCGGTTGGGGGCCTGCTTTCTTGCAAGCGCCTGACATGCTGCCTTTTCTATTTCAAAAACTCGTCATCCCGGTTGGCTTGATCGTACCGATTGGCGCTATTTTCCTCGCTTTATTGATCAGTTATGGGCTGCTTGAATTTATCGGCGTGCTGGTTCAGCCCGTGATGCGGCCGATCTGGCGAACGCCGGGGCGCTCGGCCATTGATGCGGTGGCCTCTTTTGTTGGCAGCTACTCGATTGGTCTATTGATTACCAACCGGGTCTACCAGGCGGGGCAATACTCGGCGCGAGAAGCCGCCATTATCGCGACGGGATTCTCCACCGTGTCCGCGACTTTTATGATTATCGTGGCACGCACCTTGGATCTGATGGGGGTCTGGAATGCTTACTTCTGGCTCACCCTTGTGATTACCTTTGTAGTGACGGCTTTAACCGTGCGTTTACCGCCCTTATCGCGGATGGATGATCGTGTCGAAGCGGGCGAGCCCGTTGCCGTGTCAGGCCAACGGCTACCATTGGCATGGCAGACAGGGCTTGACGTGGCGGCCAAAGCCCCTGCGTTGCATAAAAGTGTTGCGCTGAACTTCAAAGAAGGATTCGTGATGGCCATTAGCATCCTGCCTTCCATCATGTCAGTCGGGTTGCTGGGCTTAATGGTGGCCAAATACACGCCTTTCTTTGAATGGTTGGGCTGGCTGTTTTATCCGCTGGTGGCGGTATGGGGCATTAACGACGCAGCAGCCCTCTCTCAAGCCGCTGCTGCGGGGCTGGCCGAAATGTTTTTACCGGCCCTGCTGATGGCCCAAGCTGATTTCGTCGCACGCTTTGCTGCAGGCGTTGTCTCCGTCTCAGCGGTGCTCTTCTTCTCCGCCTCCATTCCATGCATTCTCTCCACGAGCATTCCGATTTCCATCGGCCGCATGCTCGTGGTGTGGTTTATCCGCGTGGCCTTAAGCCTACTGCTAGCCATTCCCACCGGTTATTGGGTGCAATCGATGATGGGTTGAGTACTTTAAATGGCCTGTTTTTGCATATTCAGCTTTTGATATCGAGCCACGAGCACACCCCGCATTCGCTGCAGAGGGTGTGCGGGATCTCCTAAGCTAAAAGTGAACACTACGACATATATTCCTTATGATTAGAAAGACTTAAAAGTGATCTTTGCCAATCCATGTGTATGATTATTTCATAAAAAAGCGATAGGCAGGATTGTCCGACTCTTTCCAGTAGCGATAGCCGATCTCGTCGAAATGCTCCTCGGCGTGTCCGCGATCGTCTTCCGGTAACTGCATGCCCACCAACACTCGACCGTAGGCGGCGCCATGGTTGCGGTAGTGGAACAGCGAGATGTTCCAGTCGTGGGGCAGGTGGGTGAGAAAGTTCATTAGTGCGCCGGGGCGTTCTGGGAACTCGAAGCGATAGACCTCCTCATCGAAGCGTTCTTGGGGGCGGCCGCCGACCAGATGACGCAAGTGCAGCTTAGCCAGCTCGTTGTCAGTGAGATCTTCCACTGGATAGCCCGCTTCGCGCAGCTTGTCGATCACCGCTTGGCGATCTTCACCCCCAAGCTTGATCTGAATCCCAACAAAGATGTGCGCCTGCTCGGGATCGGCATAACGGTAACTGAACTCAGTGACCATGCGCTGGCCGATGGTGCGGCAGAATGTCTTGAAGCTGCTCGGCCGCTCGGGGATGGTTACCGCCAGGATCGCCTCGCGCTGCTCGCCCAGCTCGGTGCGTTCGGCGATGTGTTGCAGGCGGTCGAAGTTAGTGTTGGCGCCGGAATTGATGCACACCAGGGTCTCGCCGCTGGCGCTGGTCTGCTGGATGTACTTCTTGAGGCCGGCCAGCGACAGGGCGCCGGAGGTCTCGGAAACCGCGCGGGTGTCCTCGAAGATGTCCTTTACTGCTGCGCACATCTCGTCGGTGTTAACGGTGATGATGCTATCCACCAAGTCGCGCATCACTGTGAAGGGCGACTTACCGACCTGGGCCACCGCCACGCCTTCGGCGAACACCCCGACCTGGTCCAGTTGTACGCGCTCACCTGTGTCTAAGGCTGCTTTGAGGCTGGCGCTGTCTTCGGATTCTACGCCGATCACCTTGATCTCTGGGCGCAGGTACTTCACATAGGCTGCCACGCCGGCGATCAGTCCACCGCCACCCACCGGCACGAAGATAGCGTCTATTCGGCCGGGATTTTGCCGCAAGATCTCCACCGCCACGGTGCCCTGACCGGCGATGACGTCGATGTCGTCGAACGGCGGGATGTAGGTGTAGCCGTGCCCTTCGATCAGCTCCTGGGCATGAGCCACCGCCTCGCCAAATGCATCACCCTTGAGGACCACTTTGGCGCCCTGAGCACGTACTGCAACGACCTTGATCTCCGGCGTGATGCGGGGCATTACGATGACTGCCTTGACACCCAGCAGTTTGGCCGCCAAGGCCAGCCCCTGAGCATGATTCCCCGCCGAGGCGGTAATCACGCCCCTGTCTTTTTGTTCGTCGCTGAGTTGAACCAACTTGTTGTAGGCGCCGCGAATTTTGAAAGAGTAGACCGGTTGGAGGTCCTCGCGCTTAATCAGAATGTTGTTGTCGAATCGGCGGGACAGAAAAGGGGCCGGTGAAAGTGGCGTTTCCCGAGCAGCTTCGTAGACTCGAGCCTGTAGAATCTTCTTGACGGTATATTCTAGCATCCTGAAATTCCGATAAACCGCACATGGAGAACCACTCTTGGTCGCTTTCTGAAGTGGTTCAATTTAAGCGTATGTCATCCCTATACGCTGCCAAATGGTCACAACCGACGACTTGCCTCGCGTAACGTCGAGTTGATTATTTTTAAAGCATGGGTTAACTCGCCTCGTGAGCTTGCTGCACTTGTGCTAATCCTGAAGGCTTGAGGGGCCGGTGTATTGCCAACACAAAAAGGCTCAGAGTGAGCCACTAGAACGCCTTGAGAGGCTAAGCTATCGACAACGGTAGTGCTTCTCAGCCCATCGGGCATATTGACCCAGACATAAGACCCATATGGATTTCCTGAAACACTTAACCAATACAGATAAGACTTGGTGAGTTTCTGACGATGGTGTAGCTCATCGAGCTGCCAGTTCAACACCCTATCCGCATCACCACTGATAATCCATTGGCAAGCGATATCGACCATTAATGGCGCAGGCATCCAGTGGTGGGAACGAATAGACTCTGTCAAAGCGCTGAGTACTGAAGCGGGAGCTTTGACCAAACCGACACGTAGTCCTCCGGCCAATATTTTTGAAAGACTAGCGATGAAAATCGTATTGTCTGGAGCCAGTGTATGTAAAGGCGTCCCTCTAGATGACGGCGGTAAGTATTGGACACCATCCTCCAAAATCCAGAAGCCATATTTTTTTGCCAAAAAAGCTAATGTATCCCTTGTCTCTTCGGGCATAAAAGCGCCCGTAGGATTGTTTTGATCTGGCGAGACATAAACGATCCGTGGTGGTGCTCGTTCGCATAACTTTTCCAGAGCATGAACATTGAGGGTGCCCTGATCGAGCGGTAAGCTTTTAACTTTCAAGCAAGCTTGTTGAGCTGCATTAATGAAGCCAGGGTAGGTCAAACTTTCAGCGGCAATACACTCTCCAGGGCGCACTAAAGCGTTTAATGCCAAGTAAATCCCATGCTGACCCCCTAGTGAGATAATCGATTCATCCGGATGAATATCTATTCCCAATCCCTTGAACCATGTGGAAAGCTTAGATTTTTGATCTCTAAAAGCATTGGGCGCGTGATAAATAATGCTATCAGCAATGCTCTTATTGTTCCTCGAAACACTTTCCACTGCTTTACGCATAGCCTCAGTGCGTAATTGATCTCCAGGCGGTAATCCCAGACTAAGATCTATTTGCCCGCAAGAGCTATTCTGGCTATAGGGAAAAGGGGGTGAAATTATTTCATGATTTCTAACATAGGTACCGCTACCGACACGCGCACTTACAAACCCTTGCTGTTCAAGCTCATCATAAGCTTTGGAAATAGTGCCAGCCGTCACGCCTAGCGATTCGGCTAGCGACCTGTGTGTGGGTAGCTTCTCACCTGGCTTGATTTCTTCCTCTGAAATCAGATTTATAATCGCTTTTGAAATGGCGATATATTTCGGGTCTTTATCGTAAGGTGAAAGATTAAGCTGCATTATCTCACCAGAGGTTAAGTGATATTTAAAATGCCTGAATGATTTATTTGTAGTCTGTCTATATGTATAGACAGAAGTTCTATCAGTATGTTGCCATATGATTTTTCTTTATAACTACTGATTTTGACTTCTCCTATCCTCCCCCAACTGTAAAAAAACCATTTCCTATCAATTGGGGCGCTTTGAAATGCTTTCATGGGGCGTAACTTCATAGAACTATCATTCAATAGCAAGAAAGCTCCTCTCATTCAACATGAGATATCGAGTCTGTCGCAATAGCCGTGTGCGTTTTTTTATCCCTGCTGAGAGCTAAAAGAAGACTATCGTCAGTTATAAATTCACTTTTTTGAATTACTGTTAATGCTTTTATTCTCAAAAAGAATAAAAAAGTGATTGACGCGGTGTCAAAAAAATTATTGACGAGCATTGAGTCAAAAGGCACGATGATTTTAGCCTTTCAATTGTCAATTAACAGGATGTTAATGCTGGTATGAAAACGATAACCGAGAGGGTCAATTTTAATCACGACTCAATTAAAGGGAATGAAAAAACTCGCTCAGAAGTTAGTGTTAGATATGTTGGATCTCTGAAAAAGGATAGCGAGGTTTTCGTAAGATGGATAAGAGACTCCCTCGTAAAGAGCATGCCTAGGCACGAAGTTAATAATTACTTTGATGTTAAGGGTGATGAAATATTAAAATCTTCATTCTTGTCTGTAGCATCTAGGGAAGACCAGTGCGTTGGTGTTATTGCATTATCTAAAAAAAATATTCGAGAATGCACTATTCTTTATGTTGAAACTATTCTGATGGCAGAGTCTTTTCATAGATCTGGTTTGGCTGCAAAACTAATCAACTCTGTTTTTCAAGGTGTCTACAATACTGGTGAGGATTTTCCAGATTGTATAGCTATGAAAACATACAACCCAATTACTTACGTGATGATGAAAAGGTTTTCTCGGAGTGAATGTGCTTTTTATCCATTAATAAGTCAAAAAAATAGCGATGAAAATATCTTGCTAGCTAAAAAAATATCTAGCCTAGTCGCCTTCGACTGCCAGTTGGATGAGTCAAGAGGAATTGTTTATGGTGGTGGTGGCTCGGTTTCTAATAATTTCTGGCAAGATCCACCGAAATCCGGTGATTATGTCGTCGATAATTTTTTTCAGAATCAAATGACGGCAAGTGACAGAGTTCTCTGCTTTATAAACATAAATCATGAAGAGGATAAAAAATATGTAATGAGTCGGTTGGGCATTAAGTGAAGAGGTAATTCGATTTTTTATAGGTTAAGTCATATCGGAAGGTAAAAAAATGAATAAGGAAGCTATAGTTTCTACTGGACCGGGCTATCAGTGGCTACGTGAAAAGGGATATCCTACCACAGATATGATATCTCCTGCTGGATCTACTCAATGCTTCGATGGAGGAGGTCAGTACGGCGTTGAGATTCCTGTTGTTAATAGTCTTAGAGCTTTAGAACACTCTATCAAAGCGATTGAAAGAGCAGGTATTTATGTTTCCCGTTTCAATGAAACCTTAGGCTCTTTCCTTCTCTCTGACCAAGAAATTAAAGACATGCTGACTCTCTGTCGTGAGAATCGGTATGGCATGGTGATTAGTATGGGGCCTCGGCCCGAGTATGATACTAAGGGCGCCTTTTATAGAACTCAGTTTGGGCTCGAAATGGGTCGGCGTATAAATAACAATGATAGTATAAGAGTGTGTGTCGAGGAGGCCATCAGGCTTGCTGAGTTAGGGTGTAGAGGTATTACAGTTTATGATATTGGTGTAATGAGAATTTTAAGTGAAATGCGTGTTGAGGGAGTCCTACCAAAGGATATGATTTTCAAAACCTCTACGCACTGTATGGCGGCGAACCCTTTTATTGCGAAAATATTTTCTGAAAATGGTGCGGATAGTGTCACGACTGCACATGATTTAGGGTTGCCCGTTCTTTATGAAATGCGCCGTCAATCACCCGACCTTGCTCTGGATGTTCCTGTTGATGTATATAAATCCAAAGGTGGATTTATACGTTTTTATGAAGTCGCAGAGATGGTTAACTATCTTTCTCCAGTGATGCTTAAGATGGGAGCTAGTGCCCAAGGCCATCCATACGACTCTGTTTCAGATAAAACAGCGGAAGAGCGAGTCCTTCGAGTCGCCAGAGGGCTGGAAGTTCTTGATCGTTACCTACCAAATAAAGAGCGAATAAGCCTCGAAAGTCGACACTATGCTCTTCCGCAGTAATAAATAATCATCCAGTTGAATTTATTTTGAAATCTCCATTAGAGAATAGTTATGATTAAAGACCGGGATTTAAAAACAGTCGCTCATCCTGACTTCAAGAATGTTATTGATAAAAAGTTAGAATCTTTTTTAAGTCGGTTTTATAGTGAGGTCGAAGGCGGCGATCATCTTCTTAAAAGCGAAGATATAAATTTAGAATACTATAAAAGAAATGTCATTGAGATTATTCTTCGACTAAGAATGAAGCGTTGGATCGACGCACTGACAATTCATTATTTTACAAAGCACAACCCCTTCTTGGCAAAAAAATGGGCTGCTTATACTGAAGATGAAATGCTTCATGATGAAATGTTTATTAAAGATTTGGAGAGGTTGGGTGTCAGTCATAAAGAAGTATATGGAACCGATCCTATGTTCTCCACAAAGTTATTGCAGGGTTATTTTTATTATGGACTTGAACATGAAGGACGTCCGCTAGCCTCTTTGTCTAGCTCATACTTTATTGAAAAAATGTCAATTTATACCCAGCCTGACTGGATTGAGAATATCGAGAAACGTCTTGGTAAAGGTATGGCAAAAGGCCAACATGCACATGTTAGTCATGATATTGAAGATGACCACTCCCTTTTTGTATGGAATGTGCTCATGAAGTTTGTTGAGAGCGATCAAGATAAGAAAAAAGTAGAAGAACATATTGAAAATGTCTTTACTCTTTTTTGTGCATTTTACACAGAGTTGTATCGGAAAACGATTGCAAAGACTGAGAGTGAAAGTGCAGTTGTCAATGTGTTGACAAACTAGCGCTGAAATTTTGTTAATTGGGGCAGGCTTGGATGTTTGCCCCTTTTATATCATTTATTATTTGGAGAAGGGTAATGTTCGGAGAGATCATTTCTCAAGCTTCACCGTTTCTTGGTTTTGCAGTGGCTACGAGTATAACGCCCGGTGCAAACAATATTATGTTAACGAGCTCAGGAACCCATCTCGGTTACTATCGGGCCTTACCCCACCTTTTTGGAATAATTTCTGGTTTTTTATTATTGATGCTGGCGGTGGCATTTGGTCTGGGGGCTGCATTCAATGATTTTCCGGTGCTGCATGAAGTCCTTAGATATGCGGGTTCAACTTATCTTTTATACTTGGCATGGAAGATTTTTAACGCCTCAAGTGTAAGCATTGATAATGATGGAGAGAGTGTGACTTTTTGGAATGCCCTCACTTTGCAATTCTTAAATCCTAAAGTTTGGGCGATGGCTGTGACTGCAATGTCTGCATTTACTATTACCGGGAGCGGCTACACTATTTCTGTATTCGTTGTGAGTGGGGTTTTTTGTGCCGTTTATTTTGTATGTGGTTCGATCTGGGTTGGGTTCGGTGTCACTATAGGCAAGCTTATTAGCAATAAGCCAAAAGCCTACCGGGCCTTCAATGCGATCATGGCACTTTTACTCGTTGGAACTTCCCTCATGATTGTTTTAGGGGTGTGAGCGTATTGGCATATATATTCATTCATACTTGGGAGCGTGGTGAGTATGGTTCTGACTGTTTGAGGGAAACCGGCTATTGGGTGCAATTGATGATGGGTTGAGGTGATGGGTTGAATTGTGCTGATGAGCCCTGGGTTGAGAATCACCGGTTGATAGGCCTCAGATGATGAGGCCTAAGATCATGACGCCTGCCGATGCACCGACGAACGCAGTTTATAGCGGTTGCCTGGGTGCAGTAGGCGGGCATAACTGATCAATTGTTCGCCCGACCAAGTCCGTCGGCTCATGCTGAGGCAAGGGGTTGACGTTTCGATATCGAGCCATTCAGCTGTTTGGGCATCAACGAGAAGGGCTTCGACGATGTGTTCTACATCCGTAATCGGGCAGGCTGCGACCAGCACTTCATTGGGCGTGTGCACTGAGAAATCACTGGTCAAGTAATTCGGCACCCAACGAGGGTTCACATAACGATTTTCGAGCTGAATCGGGGTCTCGTCCTCTAGATGTACAAGCAGGCTTTGGAAGACTCGGCTGCCCAAGCGCACGCCTAGCCTTAACGCGACCTCATCATCGGCCTCAATCGCTTCACAGACCAGAACACGATTGCTGTAATGATGGCCTCTCTCACGCACTTCATCCGCAATGTTGTACACCTCAACTAATGACGATTCCGCTTTGCGATCAGTCACAAAAGTACCCAGCCCGGGCTGGCGTGTCAGATAGCCTTTTTGGACCAAATCTCGAATGGCTTTATTCGCCGTCATCCGACTGACCCCAAAATCCCGAGCCAACTGCTCCTCAGGGGGAATCTGATGATGAGCGGGCCAAGTGCCTCCCAGAATATGCTCCAGTAAGTGCTGCTGTATTTGCAAATAGAGTGGCGGGGTCCTGGTCATGATCAGCCTTTCAAGTGAAACCTATGTCTATACAGATTGAGTGTACCTTGTGCGGCCGATTCGAGCATCCTGAGCAGGCATAAATCGCGTGACGGAAGTGGGCAAAGAGGGGCGGCCTGATCTTCCCCGTACCAGTGGGCACCTCAAGAATGTTATATCGCCCTCGCAATGGTGCCTCAGTACGATAGGGATCATGAATCCTGACGTTTTTGAATCTTGAGTGATCGCTTAAACAGCGCCCACTGTTGCTGGGTAAGATCAGTTAAGTTAAGTGCTAAGCCACATCCCTTCTAGACAGTTCCGCTTGATGTAGGTATCGCGTAAAGGTGTCTTTAGGGCGTTCTAGGTTATTTTCTGTCAGCACTCTAGATGCCATGCCCCTGTGATTACTGCCATGAGTTAATAAATGGATCAGTATCTCTTCTACTGATAGTTGCCCGGTATTACCATCGACAAACGTAAATGATATCACCCTTTTTAAGGCCTCTTCGGACACTGATTGTGTAAAATTAACTAACCAAGTGTCATTTTGATGCATTGTATCGCGAAGCTTAGATAATGTCGGAGTCTCAACAGTATTGTCAGCCGTATAGCGTTCAGGTTCACCTAAAATCCGGCTGATAAAAAGGCTATCAACAACCGTTGTGTGATTTAAAATTCTGAGAAAAAACTCACGATCATTGTCTGGAAGTTTGGAGAGTTGCCGTTCTCCAAAGTGAAGTAACTCAGTATTGGCCCACTGCTTATATTGAAACGCTTTGGCAAACTGCATTTTCTTCTCCATGCGGCCTATTCAGGCATGAGTCAACTCAATGTGTGCCTAACCTTGCGAATACTGCTCATGCACGTTTGTGTGAGCCCAGAATTCGCCCTCACAAGGTGATATCCGTAATTTTTTAATAGTGATACATCTTACAAGATGACGCTAGTCCAAAATGGACATGCTAGGTAAACGACTCACGCCCGCTCACTCGCCATGCTACGGACATAAAAAACCGCGCTGATGGTGGTGTGTCCACCTTTGTGATTGCGAGACGCCAACCCCGACGACTGGGTTAAAAATCACCGATTATGTAGCGGCTCACGAATAATGTCTTAGGGTCGGGGTGGCGTTAAGGGGAGGGAGGGCCGACGGCTAGGTGAATCTCTAAGCACCGGGTGACACAGAAATATGAACACCTTCCCACGAAACCTAACCATTACACCGTAAACACGAAACCCAACGATGCAATGAAAAATGCCAAACGTTGGGAATCATTCTTAAATGCTTTGTTAACTTGCTGGTTACTTAGAGCCTACTGGCATATTGAATTACACCCACTTGCTTTTTCGCAAAGCAGACCAACCCCATAGAGCACAAGACCAATAAAAATTGCTCTTCGCTATAATCCCAGTCTTTGTAATCTTCAATTAACTCAGAGTCACATTCTTCTATTAAACAATCTAACGCACTCAGCAGTTGATTGTATTGTTCAGACAAGTTGAGATTTTTTTCTATCGGAAAGGCTGTATGCATTAGTTTTTCTTTCTCATTTATTAATCGATCTCTAGAGCCGATGAGTTCCGGTTTAATTCTCACGAATAGAGACTTATACTGATTCAAATAGCCTTCTTCAAGCCAAGCTTCTTTCCAAACACTACGCCAATCTTGGCCTTCGACTCTATTTAGTAATTGGTAATAGACCCATCTGAATGCTGAAGCTGAAGTAATACTTTTAGACTTTGAAGGTGAACCTAAAGTAGCCTCAAAACTGCATGATGTACCATCAACTTTTTTTAGTAGTTTATTGTATTCATCTTTTGTTGTTGAGCCCATTCCGTTTATAATGGGTGAGAGTATCCTGCGACTGGCCGCCCCAATTTGCTTTTTACTATCTGAAGCATAATCAGCCAATAATTCATAACCGTCATGCAAAACATGCTTAAGAGGTCGAGGGTCAATACCACCAAGGTCTGGATTATCAAATCGTTGAAGTTGCCTTGACCATGTTGAGGTAATTTCAAATGCTAACTTGTCTAGTTCCGAAACAAGCGCGTTTAGTTGTTCAACTTCCTGAACATAAACAAGAGTTGCTGCACTATGATGTGTCGCTAAAGCCGTCGACTCAGCAATTGAAGTTGCCCTCCGGCTTACACGCCAAGACGCAATAGCGGCAACAGCAGCAGCTACTGAGGCAACAGCCGACATTGATGATGGGATAACCTCGAACCAATCCATTAATTTCCTCTTTTAGCATCGTTTGAAATCAAAAAGGCATGTTAATCATTTTAATTTCGCATGCATTGGCTTGTTATGCCTATTAGGTTGATTTGTGAAATACGATGGCATCACGAAATCCGTTGCTCTCTATTATTGGTTCGGATAACTCATTGACATTGAAAAACTCAGAAAGCTTATTCTTTGCCATATCGAGATTTTGTTCATTCGGTGAAATAATATCCGGAGGTATGAATATATTTTCAAACCTCAAAGTAGTTTCAAGATCGAACTCTTGATTAGGCTCTTTGTAACCGCAGTGATCGAATAGGACCATGCCGAATATTTTAGCTTTAATGTTATTCCCATCAAATGAGCAGAAGCTTATCTTGGTAACATCAACCGGTATGTGCTGGCTATCAAGATAAATAGATCCATCAATATATCTCTCTTCAGGGTTAACTGGGAACTCAAATTCTTTGTCTTGAAGATCGGAAAAAGATCTAAAGTGGATCTTAATAAAATCTAGCTGGATGCAGGTTTCTTCAGTTTCGTTTTGAAACTCTAGCTCATCTAAATCTATCGAGATTGATAAAAATAGAGTCATCGGCAAGCCGGCATTTTCATTTTTGAATAATAAAGCGTTTATTTTACCGCGCTCAGGGCTAATTTTTATTGCCACTGTATCTCCTTAGGGCATAACGCCCCAATAAGCCGCCGAAAGGAGCGCAGCGTATTGAGGTCGGATTAATTGGTTTGTTAAATGCCGTAGTCCCGTTCTACCTTCGATATACGAGTTTTGAATGATGAATACCATTTTTCATGGCCAAGCCTTTGGGCTTCTTGGTGCTCTGTATTTGCCTTCCACT